>CBDAQZ010000001.1:0-529973 GCA_965199335.1 Alphaproteobacteria bacterium
CCTGCACTCCGGCAACGCCTTCAGGACGCGATACCAGGAATCGTAGAAAGTGCGGTTGCATTCCTCGCCAGCCGGCGCGCCCTTCAGGTCGCGGTGATACCATTCCAGCAGCCACTCGGCCTGCGGCACGAAGCGGTTCATGTAGCTGGTCGTGGGTACATCCATCACGTCCGGCGACGATTGCAGGCGGATCAGCGAGTCGACTGCCAGCGCGTACAATTCGGCCTCGTCATGTCCTGAAGCCAGCAGCCGCGTGAAGGTATCGTCGCCGAAATCCTCCACCAGCAGGAAGCCGTTGCCTTCATCGATCTGGTAGATTTCCGGCGCGCTGAGGCCCAGCCGGATCAGGTGCCGGTCGATGGTGATGAAGGGCGCGACGTCCTGCCCTTTTTCCGCGGGCGAATCCATGACCATGCGCGTTTCGCCGCCGCGCCGCAGGCGGTAGTAGCGGCGAAAGGAGGCATCCTCCGGCAGTGGCTCGACATGGGCGTCGCCCCAGCCGCAGGCGGCGATGAATTCGGTGCGTTTGTAATCCCGGTCGGTCATTTGTATTCCTGTATTCCGGTACTTGCCCCAGGAATCCATACCAGCCTATCCGGCTTCCGTCAGTATGGATTCCGGCGCTACGCACCGGAATGACGTCAGGGAGTTCTGGAGTTTCTTGCGAACCTAGCGAATTCCTTCACCACTTCCCGGTATGTCTCTCGCTTGAATTCGACGATCAAGCCGACGATTTCCTCCAGGCTCACCCATTTCCACTGGGCGAATTCCACCGGTTCGGTAGAGGCCAGATCGATCTCGCTGTCGTCACCGGTGAAGCGCACCGCGAACCATTTCTGCTCCTGGCCCAGATGGTTGTGCTTGTAGGGATTGGGCAGGCCCGGCGGAAAATCGTAGCGCAGCCACTGTTCGATCTCGCCCAGATACGCCACGTCGTCGGTGCCGATCTCTTCCTTCAGCTCGCGCAGGGCTGCCCGCCATGGGTCTTCATCGGCATCGATCCCGCCTTGCGGCATCTGCCATGCACCGGGCTTGTCCAGACGTTCGGCGACCAATATCAATCCGTCGGCGTTGAAGACCGCGATGCCGACATTGGGACGGTATCCCTGTCCCTGAACGATCGCAGTCGGATCCATCACGATTTCGGCATGGTCGCGATGGCCGATACCGGCACCAGCGCCAAACCCTTCGCCGCCAGCGATTTCGACCATTCGGAGATACGTTCGAAGCTGACCGGGTAAGCACCGGCGATGCCGAGCGCCTTGCCCTTCGTGCGCGCGATCTGCTCCAGCTGCGCCAGGTTGCGGTCGATCGCCTCGCGCGACGGTTCGGCGTCCACGGTCAGGTCTGCGATGGCATAGGGCAGTTTCATTTCCTGCGCCAGCGTGGGAACGACCGTCAAAGCATTGGCGCGCGTATCGACCATCAGCAGATCGTGCTGCAGTAGGACGGAGAAAACCGGCTTCATCTTTTCCTGCGACGAGGTGAAGCGCGAGCCCATGAAATTGACGATGCCGACATAGTCCTGCGTGCGCTGTAGGTTCAGGTTGATGCGGCGCACATTCTCCGTGTCGCTGGCGGTGGTCATAAGCGCGCTGGGACCGGGGTCGTCGTCGGGATAGGTCGCCGGTTCCATCGGCACGTCCAGCAGCACCTCGTGCCCCGCCTCGTGCGCTTCCTTGGCCAGATCCGCCGCATCCTGCGAGAAGGCGAGGAATGCCATCGACACCTGCGGCGGCAGGTGGGTGATCGCCGATTCCGCCGTCGCGACCGATGGGCCCAGTTCGGTAATCAGCAGGGCGATGCGGGGACGCTTGTCGGTCATGTCGAACGGCATCGCGGCCTGCATGCCGGTCGGCAATTTGGGCGGCGGTCGGCAGTGCCGCCGGGTTTGACGCGGAAGAACCCGCCGGCGCGACCATCTCTACCGGCACGGTCACCGAGGCTACGGTTTCCTTTTCGGGCGGTCCCGCCAGCGCCAGCCATGTCGCTATGCCGGCGACCGGCCAGGCCGATCAGCAGGTATCCGATCCCGAGCAGCCTCAGGTCCAGTCGCGACGTCTTCTTAGGGGCGGCCACAGGCCTTCGGTCACTTCTGCGTGGCGGTGGATTTGAACACCGACATGCCGCGCAACAGGTCCAGGGCGCGTTCCAGCTGGTAGTCCGGCTCCTCGCCCGATTTGGAGTTGCTGGCGATGGTCTGCGGCGATGCGGTCGGACCTACCTTGCCGCCCGAGTCCGGCGCAGGTCCTTTACCCGATCCGGCGGGCTGACCCGATTTGGGATCGATCGGAACCGACTTGGCATCGGATGTCTTTGCCGGGTCGGCACTGTTGTCGTTCGCTGCCGGCGCAGCAGGAGACGGCGTGGCGGGGGCAGGGGCCTTGTCCGCGTTGACGTCGGTGTTCTTGAGCGCGCCTTTCAGATCGGCCTCGCGACGCCAGGGGCTCTGGCTTTCCTCCTCGATCTTGGCCGGATAGACCAGGATGTCGGGGGTAATGCCCTTGCCCTGGATCGATCGGCCCGACGGCGTGTAGTAGCGCGCGGTGGTCAGTCGCATTGCGCCGTGGCCGGGCAGCTGGATGATTGTCTGCACCGACCCCTTGCCGAAGGATTGCGTACCCATGATCACCGCGCGGCTATGATCCTGCAACGCGCCGGAGACAATCTCCGACGCCGAGGCGGAGCCCCCGTTGATCAGCACCACCAGCGGCGCGCCGTGGGTCAGATCGCCGCCGGTCTTGGCATCGTAGCGTTGCACGTCGTCGGGCTTGCGGCCGCGCGTCGATACGACTTCGCCGGTGTCGAGGAAGCTGTCGGAAACCGATATCGCCTGGTCCAGCAATCCACCGGGGTTGTTGCGCAGGTCCAGCACATACCCCTGGATCTTGTTGCCGAGCTTCGACTGGATATCCTTGAGCGCGGCGTCGAGGCCCGTCTGCGTCTGCTCGTTGAACGAGGTGATGCGGATATAGCCGACGCGGTCCCTAACGTCCCATTTCACCGACTTTATCTTGATCTCCTCGCGGGTCAGCGTCACTTCGAAAGGCTGGCCTTCCTCGCCACGGCGCAGCGTCAGCTTGATCGACGTGCCGACCTCGCCGCGCATCTTCTCCACCGCGTCGTTCAGCGACATGCCGGCTACAGGCTCACCGTCGATGCCCACGATCAGATCGCCCGGCTTGATGTCGGCGCGCGCGGCAGGCGTGTCGTCGATGGGGGATACGACCTTGACCAATTCCTTTTCCTGCGTCACTTCCAGCCCCAGGCCGCCGAACGTGCCCTTGGTCTGGACCTGCATGTCGGAAAAGCTTTTCTCGTTCATGTAGCTGGAATGCGGGTCCAGCGAGGTCAGCATGCCGTTGATCGCGGATTCAATCAGCTTCTCGTCCGTTACGGGCTCGACGTAATCCTCGCGCACTTTTTCGAACACTTCGCCGAACAGGCTCAGCTCCTTGAAGGTGTCGGGGGATGACTTGCCGGAATTGTCGTCATCGGCGCTGGCGTAGCCCGCCGCGACCGAAAGCAGGGCGACGAACAGGATGCCGCCGAAAAAGTATCGTAGATTCCGCAAGTTGATCCTGTTCTTCACGTAGGCAGCTCCGTCACAGTGCGATCCGTTCTGTATAGCCTGCAATGAGGCAGGATCAAGGCTTTGCATTGCCGCCATGCAGGGGAAACAAATATTTATAATATCTTTATTTGCCGCATTCCTTTAGCAGACGTACCGTCGTTTAAGTTCTACACATTAATGGGGAGTATTTTTGATATGGGCAAGGTGATCGATGCGGCCGATATTGATCTGATTATCGAAGCAGTAGAAGATGCCCGGAGGACCGATCCTGCCGAATTTCTGGGAAGAGCCACCGATCCTAATAGCACCGATCCTGCCGGCATACGCTGGTCATACATGCGCGAGGCAGTAAAGGTATCGGTGCCGGGAAGCCCTGCCGATGGTCGCCTGGCCGAAGCCTATGCCCCGCTTGGGCGTATCATTCTTGCCGACGATGCGACAAGGCGGATAACATTGCGGGAGCTGAGGGTGGACGCCATCACCCGCCTTGCCGCTCTCGACCATGCCGGAATGCCGGCCGATGCAAAGCACGGCGATCCGCTGGTCGGTGCGATCAAGACGCTGATTGCCGAAGGGGAGGCCGCAACCGCGAAATCCGTTGTTCGGAAGACGCCGGTTATTGCAGGCACGCGCCCTTCGGCGGTTTTGCACTCGCAAACTTACTGATTACTCGGCCGCCACATCCTCGGCGTGGCTGAGCAGGCTGCGACCGGTCATCTCGACAGGTTGTTGCACGCCCAGCAGGTCGAGCAGGGTCGGGGCGACGTCGGCCAGCCGGCCCTTGCCCAGCGACTTGATGGCCGCAGGGCCTCCGACCAGCATCGCCGGCACAAGGTTCAGCGTATGGGCGGTATGCGGTTCGCCGGTCACCGGGTCGCGCATCACCTCGCAATTGCCGTGGTCTGCGGTGACGAGTATCGCGCCGCCCTGCCTTTGCACAGCCTCGACGATCCGGCCCATGCCGCTATCGACCGCCTCGACCGCCTTGACCGCCGCGGCCAGGATGCCGGTATGGCCGACCATGTCGGGATTGGCGAAATTGATGATCGCCAGGTCAATCTCGCCGCTGTCTATCGCGGCGACGACCTTGTCTGTCAGTTCGGGGGCCGACATTTCAGGCTGCAGGTCGTAGGTCGCCACCGCCGGGGATTTGACCAGGATGCGCTGTTCGCCCTTGTACGGTTCTTCCCTGCCGCCGTTGAAGAAGAAGGTGACATGCGGATATTTCTCGGTCTCGGCCGCGCGCAGCTGCGTCAGTCCGGCGTCGGCGACGACCTCGCCCAATAAACGGGTCAGGTTGATCGCCGGGAACAGCGTCTTCATAACATGGTTCAGGTCGGTCGAATATTCGACCATGCCCAGCGCGGCCACGGTCTTCACGATGCGGGTACGGGGGAAGCCATCGAAGCCGGGTTGCAGCAGTGCCGCCAGGATTTCCCGTGCGCGATCGGTACGGAAATTGCCCATAAGTACCCCGTCGCCGTCATGCATGCCCTGATAGGGGGCAACGACGCACGGCACCACGAACTCGTCGTTGATGCTGGCGGCGTAGCTGGCCGCGATCGCCTCTGAGGCGCTGGTGAATTGCTGGCCGTGTCCCAGCGTGATGGCATCGTATGCCTTCTGCACGCGATCCCAGCGATTGTCGCGGTCCATGGCGTAGTAACGCCCGCTGACGGTCACGACCCGGGTGTTAGGCAGGGCGGCGATCGACTCCTCGAATGCGCCAACCTGTTCGGCGGCGCTTTTCGGTGCTACGTCGCGGCCATCGGTAAAGGCATGGATCGCCACGGGTATGCCTGCGGCCGACACGTATTTCGCCAGGGCCGCAATCTGGTCCTGATGGGCATGGACGCCACCGGGGGAAACCAGGCCCATCAGGTGGCAGGTGCCGCCCGATGCCTTCAGGCCCGCGCAGAACGCCGCCAGTTCAGGGTACCTTTCCAGCTCGCCGGTTGCGATGGCGCGGTCGATGCGCGGCAGGTCCTGGAACACGACGCGGCCTGCGCCGAGGTTCATGTGCCCGACCTCGGAATTGCCGAACTGGCCTTGTGGCAGGCCGACATCCTCCTCGCAGGCGCTCAGGAAGCCGCGCGGGCTGGAGGCCCACAGGCGGTCGAAATTGGGGGTATCGGCCTGCAACACGGCATTGTCGGCGGCGTCCTCACGCCATCCCCAACCATCCAAGATGCACAGAACGACGGGTTTGCGGGTGGGCTTTGTCATATGTGATATATAGGAAATCGGCGCAAACGACGCAATACAGGGCCTTGAACCGCGACCCGTTCGCACTGTATTATTGTGCAGTTTCAGGAGCTAAACGATGACCTCGCAATTGATAGACCTTGGCGCTTTCGCGGCGGCGCCCGTGAAGCAGGAGCCGTTCAAGTACATGATCGTGCCCAACTTCATCCCGTCCGCCGCGCTGGACGAGCTGAACGCCTCGTTCCCCAAGATATCCAAGCCAGGCAGCTTTCCGCTGGCCAGCCTGAAAGGCGGCAAGGCGTTCAATGTCTTGATCGACAAGCTGGAAGAGCCCGAACTGCGTCGCTTGGTCGAGGAGAAGTTCAGCATCGACCTGACCGGCAGGCCGACCCTGATTACGGTGCGCGGCGCCTCGCGGCTCAAGGACGGATCGATCCATACCGATAGCGAGACCAAGCTGATCACGGTTCTGATCTACCTGAACAAGTCGTGGGAACAGCCGGGCGGCCGCCTGCGCCTGTTGCGCTCGAAGGACAATATCGATGATTTCGTGGCGGAAATTCCGCCGGTCGACGGTACGTTGCTGGCTTTCCAGCGGTCAGCCAATTCCTTCCATGGCCACCTGCCATGCGAAGGGATCAGGCGTTCGGTACAGTTGAACTGGGTGCGCGATGCGTCCGTGGTCGCGGGCCAGGCGCGTCGTCACGGTCTTTCGGCCTTTATCAAGCGGTTGATGCCGGCACAGTCGATACCGGATTAACCGGTGTCCGATGCATCGGGGGAGAGAATCCTCGTCATCAAGCTGGGTGCGCTGGGGGATTTCATCCTGGCGCAATCAGCGTTCGCCGCCATTCGCCGGCACCATCCGTCCGCCCATATCGTATTGCTGACGACGAAGCCGTTTATGGGCCTGGCCGAAGCGTCGCCCTATTTCGATGAAATATGGATCGACGAGAAGCCGACTGCGCTACAGGTCGGCGGCATACTGCGTCTGCGAAGCCGTTTGCGCAGCGGCAAATTCACCCGCGTCTACGATCTGCAGACCAGCGACCGGACGAGTTTTTACTATCGGTTGCTGGGACCCGGTAAAAGGCCGGAATGGTCGGGCATCGCCAGCGGCGGCTCGCACCCCGACCCGACGCCCGATCGCGCGGCGGTCCATTCTTTCGACCTGCGGGTAAACCAGCTGCGCGCGGCGGGAATTCCCGAAGTGCCGCTGGCCGATCTGTCATGGATGAAAAGCCCTGCGCCGATCGGCGGCAAGCCGGCTTCGCAATACGCGCTGCTGGTGCCCGGCTGCGCGCCACACCGGCCGGAGAAGCGCTGGCCGACGCTGAATTTCGCGGCGCTGGCGACCCGGCTGGCGGCCAAGGGCTACATACCCGTCGTCATCGGCAACAAGGATGAAACGCCGCTTGCCCGCATCATTGCCGCGGCGGTGCCGCAGACGGTCGACATGACTGGGAGGACGACGCTGTTCGATATAGCCGACCTGGCCCGCGACGCCGCGATGGCGATCGGCAACGATACCGGTCCGATGCATATAATCGCGGCGGTCGGCTGCCCGTCACTGACCCTGTTCTCGGCTGCCTCGCGCCCGTCGCATTCCAGCCCGCGCGGCAAGACGGTATCGGTGCTGCAACGCGACGATCTGGCGGCCTTGTCGATAGAGGATGTCGAATCCTCCCTTCCGGGGCTGTGATGGCCATTGGGCAAAAAGGTTACGGCGCCGTGCAGCTGATCGGATGGCTCTTCGGCATTCCCATCCTGATCGCCTCGGCGCTTGCGACCGCGCCGGCCCTCACATCTTCCTCTTGGCCGACAACGTCCGGCACCGTACAGAGCACCGCTTACGTGTATAGCAACCGCGGCGGCAATCACTGGCAGATAAACGTCGGCTACAAGGTGGGCGATGACTCCCATGTCTGTCACGACGTTGCCTTCACCGCAGGGCCGCCGACCCACAGCCAGATCGACCGCTATTCCTTGAGATCGACGGTCGAGGTGCATTACAAGCCTAACGATCCTGCAAAATGCGTCCTGGAGCCGGGCATCTCGTCGCCGCTTGTACTCAGCTGGCTGGCGGCGATCGCGCTGCTTGCAGCGGCGCTCTATGCCCGTTCGCGCACGCCGATGTATTCTGTCAACGAGCCATCGTCGGCCGGGCTCACGAAATCCGGCGGCAATTTTACAAAAGCGCCCGAGCCTCGCGAGTTGGCGGATGTGGCGTCCCTGGTGCGCCAGAATCGGACGATCGAAGCGATTAAGCTATATCGCAAGCTGACGGGCAGCGGTCTGAAAGAGGCGAAAGACTATATCGACAGGCTGCCGAAGGACTGAAATCCACCACCGCTATTTACGCGGCGCGAAAACCCTGCATGATGGGTCACCTAAGAACGTCAAAGAATCGTCCTGGAATAATAATGACCAATCACGACGATCCCGAATCGTTTCCCCATTCATCCGACGACGTAAAAACCCCGTCGCATCCCAAATTGATCGAGATAATGGGGCCCGGCCTGATCACCGGCGCTTCCGACGACGATCCCAGCGGCATCGCGACCTATTCGCAGGTCGGTGCGCAATTCGGCTACGGCCTCGTCTGGTCGATCGTATTCAGCTACCCGCTGATGGTCGCGATCCAGGAGATCAGCGCCCGGATCGGGCGCGTGACCGGCTTCGGCATCGCGGCAAACCTCAAGCGCCATTATCCCGCATGGCTGTCGCGCAGCCTGATCCTCTTCCTGCTGGTTGCCAACGTCATCAACCTCGGCGCCGATCTCGGCGCGATGGCGGATGCGTTGAAGCTGCTGCTGCCGGGCCCCACGCTATTGTATGTCGTCGGGTTCGGCTTGCTGTCGGCGGGTCTGGAAATCTTCGTGCGCTATTCGCGGTACGTGTCAGTGCTGAAATGGCTGTGCCTGTCGTTGTTCAGCTATGTGATCTGCGCCTTCATGGTGCATATCTCGTGGGGCGATGTCGCAAAGGCGATTGCCGTGCCGCCGATTTCGTTTTCCTCCGACTACATCATGGGCATCGTCGCGGTGCTCGGCACCACTATCAGCCCCTATCTTTTCTTCTGGCAGGCCGAGCAGGAAGTCGAGGACGAGCGCGAACGCAAGGATGCTTTGCCGCTGTTGCGCGCACCGGGACAGGCCAAGGACGAACTGCACCGCATCCGAATCGATACCTGGGTCGGCATGGCGATCTCCAATCTGATCGCCATCTTTATCCTGCTTACGGCGGCTGCCGCCCTGAACGCGCATGGTCAGACCGACATACAGACTTCGGCTCAGGCGGCGGAAGCGTTGCGGGCGCTGGCGGGACCGTTCACCTTTGCCCTGTTCGCCTCCGGGATCATCGGCACCGGCCTACTGACCGTGCCGGTTCTGGCAGGCTCGGCGGCATTCGCCGTCGGCGAAAGCCTAGGCTGGAAAATCGGCCTTGCCCGCAAGCCCAGCCGCGCCAAGAAATTCTATGCGGTGATCGCGATTGCCACGGCGGTCGGCGTATTGCTGAACATGGTGCACCTGAATCCGATCAAGGCGCTTTACTGGAGCGCGGTGATCAACGGTGTCGTCGCCGTGCCGGTCATGGTGATGATGATGTTGATGGCCAGGAAGAAAAAAATCATGGGCGAGTTCATCGTATCCCGTGGACTGACGGTGGTTGGCTGGATTGCCACGCTGGTCATGGGCGGCATGGCGCTGCTGATGATGCGCAGCTGGATCGTGCCGTCATGAGGCTGCGCTTTCTCCTCGCAATTCCGCTTTGCCTCTATTTCCCGAACAGTGTCCAGGCCCAGGAAGCGTCCCCCGCGGCCGCCGGTGCTGTCGCTCCCGCCGACCAACCGGATGTCGACCCCGATGCGCTGACCGGCGACCCCGTTGCGCCGCTGGACCCGAAGGTGGTGCAGGACAAGGCGCAATATAATCTTTTCAATCCCACGCCCGACGACCAGATGCGCCAGTTCAGCACCGATCGGCCCGGCAAGACGCACAGCGCCCTCACCGTCGACGCCGGACACTTCCAGCTGGAATCGGATTTCTTCAACTACACCTACGATCATTATTCGCCGGGCGGGCAGACGACGCGGATCGACAGCGTGGCAACGCCGATTCTGAAGATGGGCATCACGCAGAACATCGACGTCGAGGCGGCGTTCGATCTCTACAACTCGACGCGTGTCACCACGCGCGGCGCGGCGGCCTCTTCAAGTTCCGTCGCATCCTCCGCCAATTCCTCGTCGCTGCTGCAGACCACGTCCGCTTCCGGTTCGGGCGGCTCGACCATCGGTGGCGAAGGATTCGGCGATGTGCAGCTGGGCAGCAAGATCAACCTGCTGGGTAACGAGGGCGGCCCCGATGCGCTGGCGTTGCTGCCCTTCATCAAGATACCAACCGCTGCGCGCAATGTCGGCAATGGCGAGGTCGAATACACGCTGAACGTTCCCTACAACCACCAGTTCGACAGCCTTTGGGAACTGACGGTGGAGGAAGGCTTCGGCTGGCTCAAGAATACCGAGAACGCATCGCATCACGGCGACTACACGTTCCTGCTGAACGTCGCGCGCCCGATCCTCGACAAGAACCTGACCGCCTCGCTGGAAGTGGCGGGCGAATACGCCGATCACGACGTGCCGCCGCGCTACACGCTGGACCCGGCGCTGCAATATCTTGTCACGCCCGCCTTCCAGCTGGATGTCGGCATCTATATCGGGATGAACAAGGCCGCGCCCGACTATAATCCCTATGTAGGCGTTTCGTTCAGGTACTAGACATGTCCGATTTCATGTTCAAAATCTGGAATCTCGCCGGCCCAAGCGCCGTCGTCCTGAGCGTGCTGCTGATCGGCACGGTGCTGATGTGGACCGGGCATGCCAGGCTTGGCCGCTGGCTCTGCGCCTTCGGCACGGCCTGTTTTCTGGCCGTGACTTTCCTGCCGATCGATAGTTGGGCCCTGATGCCGCTGGAGCAGAGGTTTCCGCCGCTGACGCAGATGCCCGCCCATGTCGACGGCGTGATCGTGCTGGGCGGGTCGTTCGATGACAGCGTGCCGGATGCGCGCGGCCTGCCCAGCCTGGGCGACTCCAGCCAGCGCATGGTCGAGTTCGCACGGCTGGCGCGGCTGTACCCGAAGGCCAGGCTGGTGTTCACCGGCGGCTCGCACGTCGAGCCCGAGAAGCCGGCGGAAGCGGATGCCGCGAAACAGTTCATGGACGATGTAGGCGTCGATACGCGGCGCATCGCGTTCGAACGCCTGTCCCGCAATACGTGGCAGAACGCCCTGTTCAGCAAGGATATGATCAAGCCGAAGCCGGGCGAGACCTGGCTGCTGGTGACGTCGGCTGTCCACACGCCGCGCTCGGTAGGAATTTTCCGTCATGTCGGCTGGCCGGTCGTTGCCGATCCTGCCGGCTACAAGGAATCGGGCCGCTATTCAGTGAATTTCGCCGAGCATATGAAGCGTTTCGACGATGCGATGCATGAATGGCAGGGGCTGGTCGCGTATCGGATTCAGGGTCGCATCGATACGCTGTTTCCAGCGCCGTGATTACCACCCCGTCATTACCGGGGCGTGATGATCGGTACGGGATCGACGCTGGGCTGGTTGGCATTGGGGTCCAGCCCGTGTGAGATGCCCCATGTGCCTCGGTCGCGGTCGATGCGGCGATGCTTCTCGACCTCGGCGACCTGGTTCTGGACCTGGGCAAGCTGCTGCTTGTAATCTTCCGGCGTGATGTCGCCGGCATCGACATGGCGCGCCAGTACAGTGCGGCTCTGCTCGATCTTGCCGATCAGGTCGACGTCTGGATTGCCGGGTTTCTCGTATTTGTCGTCGACCGAATTCAGGCAGGCGGCCAGGGCGACGAAGTTACCCTTTACGGCGGGATAGGCGTTGTTGCATGCGGCCCGTGCGTCGTCGCCGGGAGTCAGCGTGATTTTGGATATGTCTTCCGAACACCCCGCCAGCAGCACTGCGCATGCAAGTCCCAGAAACCGAATGT
Source organism: Alphaproteobacteria bacterium (assembly GCA_965199335.1). Lineage (GTDB taxonomy): Bacteria > Pseudomonadota > Alphaproteobacteria > CALMVH01 > CALMVH01 > CBDAQV01. Next base: position 11,787 of record CBDAQZ010000001.1, read on the forward strand.
GCTTCATATCCCGCTTATTGGCACAAGCGGCAGGCAATCCGCAATGTAAATCGCGTTCAGGCCCTACATGCACTCGTATTGCAAGCGTATCTGGCTGCGATCGTTGGTCGGATAGCTTTCACTCAGGTATTTGGCCTGTGCCATTCCCGCCTTGGCGCAATGCGCCGCCGCGACCGGCGTCGCCTCGTTTACGGTGTGGATCGGCCCGGCCTTGGGGTCGACCATCAACGCAAAGCTGTTGGCATCCCTGCGGGCGATCGGCTCGACTTCGTGCGGATTGGCAGAGTACCAGTTCGAGGAAACCAGCGGACTGTTGCTGATATTGTCCGCCGCCGAGGTCTTCGATACCTCGTACAGCGAGGTGTCCGCATCGTCGATATAGAAGACCTTCGACTGGCGGATGCGCACCGAGCTGCCATCGGTCACCGAAATCGTCAGGATCATTTCGGTCGTATTCTCGCTATCGCTCCAGCCGTCATTGCCGGTCGAGCTGACGATCGCGGTTTCGCCCGCCAGTGGTTCGTAATGGATCATCTGCACGGCATAGCTGATGGTGAACGGCGCGTCGGGTGTTACGCTGACGCTGTGATTGACCGCCTCGCTGAACAGGAAGCCGTCCAGTGCCTTGGTGAACTGGGTCTGTTGAACAGGCGATTCCAGCCCGATCGTCGTTTCGTGATAACCGGCGGCTTCAAGCGTGCCGTTGACCTGATCCCAGATTTCACTGGCGATCTGCTGCCAATGTCCCGCCGATTCGACCACGGGCTGATAAGTGTTGGGAAAGTTGGTCGCCAGAGGGCGCTGGGAATTGCATCCCGTCAGGCTCAGCAGAGCGGCAACCGCCAGGGCGGATGCCCTGCCGGGAACGAATAACTTTCCTTGAGCCCGTGTATAAGCCATCGCGCCGCTTCTCCCCGCTGTATAAGGTCGCAACTGTTTAATTGGTGCGACCTTATACAGGGAATGCTTACCTGAAAATGAACTTAAGCAGCGGAAGCTCTGATTTCGCTGTCCCTATCCGAAAGAATGACTTCGGCGGTCAGCGTCACGGCCACCCCCTTGATAATGGCGGCGATGCGGACGGCATCCTGGATCGCCTCGCGGCTGGTACCGTGCTGAACCAGCACCTTCTCGTGCGCCTCGATGCAGCGGCCGCAGCCCTCCAGAGCCGAAACGGCCAGGGACCATAGCTCGAAATCGATCTTTTCCACGCCGGGGCTGGCGATCACGTTCATCCGCAGGCGCGCTGGCATGGCGCTGTAATGCTCGTTACCGGCCAGGTGAGTGAAACGGTAATAGATGTTGTTCATACCCATGATTGCCGTCGCCGACTTCGCCGCCGTAACGGCTTCGGGCGACAGGTTGGGGATGGCGGCGGCGGCAAGATTGCGGATCACGTCGGCATTGCCGGTCGCCAGCGCCGAGGCAAGCACAGTACCCCACAACTGCTGCGGGGTCAGGCTGGCTGTAGTCGGGATGTTGCTAAGATTGATCTTCATGTCCCGTGCATAGTCGGGGATCATTTCTTTCAGCGCGTCGAGAGACATTCGATTTTCTTTCTAAGGGGAAAAACTGCCATCCCCGGCTTGACCGGGGGATCCTGCGGTGGAAGATCCACGCTTTCGCGGGGATGACAGTTTGTGGATAAGGCCGGTTACGCCGCCTTCAGCGTATCCTCGCCCTTCTGCCAGTTGCAGGGGCACAGCTCGTCGGTCTGCAGCGCATCGAGGACACGCATGACTTCGGCCGGGTTGCGACCGACCGAAAGATCGTTGACCGAGACGAAGCGGATGATGCCCTCGGGATCGACCAGATAGGTCGCGCGCAGGCACACCCCTTCGTTCTTGTCGAGGATGCCCAGTTCCTGCGACAGTTTCTGAGCCGCCACCATCGGGAAAGGCAGGTCCTTCAGATCCTCGTGGCTCTTGCGCCAGGCCATGTGCACGAACTCGTTATCGGTGCTGCCGCCCAGAAGCTGGGTATCGCGATCCTTGAAGTCGCCGTTCAGCTTGCCGAAGGCCGCGATCTCCGTCGGGCAGACGAAGGTGAAATCCTTGGGCCAGAAGAACAGGCACAGCCACTTGCCCTTGTAGGTCTCGTTCGTGATGGTCGCGAAATCGTCCGGCGCGTGGTCGTTGCGGGTCGCGGCCTTCATCGAGAAGGCAGGAAACTTGTCACCGATCGTCAGCATGTTCGTAAAATCTCCAGTTTAGAATTGTTCTAAACTGGTTATAGGGCGCAAGAGCCTGCCAATCAAGGACAGATGTCGATTAAGGCGATGATCAGAGTGCTGTCGGGCGGGAATCCCCATCGCCCTGCGGCACGGGACCGGTGCCGAGGAGTCTTTCCAGTTCGCGAAGCTCTTTGCGGTCATCTGTCTTGGGCTGCACGACGAGATTGGCCAAAACGGTTGCGACCGGCATTTTCTCGGTTATCAGCAGACCCGTTGCCGCCCTCAGCGCGCCGCCCTGACCGAAACCGACAGCATAATGCGTAATCGGACTTTCGCCCTGTACGCCGTGGCCGACCGACAGCATGCGTCCCTTAACACCCGAATCCATGTACAGGCTTTCGACATTGCCGCGCTTGGCGTCGTCGATTTCCAATGGCGTGTGCAGCACGAGAACAGGCTTGTCCTTTCCCGCCAGCGTCAGCAGGGTGCCATCCTCGTTAATCGAATGGTCGTAGAAATATTCAAAGCGATCCGAGGCCTTCGCGCCGCCCTTGACCAGATGGAATCCATAGTCCTCGGGCGTGACGCTATGGGCGACGCTGCTTTCAATTTCATCGTATCGTACGGTGAATGGCGCGCCTGTTCCTGCTGCCGTCAATGTGACCGATTCCAAACTCATCGTATTCTCCAATTGCCTCAAGGCCGTGTGTCGAAATTCAACCCCATCTGATCGCCACGCCACAAGGCGCGCAATCCATCGGCTGGACAGCTTCCGTCCATGGGCAGGCCGATCTTGAAATCCTCGATTACATGCGCGACGGGCCGTTCAATGGTTTCGACGTCGCACAAGGAATAATCGGAGCCAGGAAAATCGATCGGCACGTCACTGCCAAATCCCCTGGCCACATGGATCGTCGGCCTGCCCGTCTCGTCCTCGCTGATGACCTCCGGTGCTATCCTCTGCAGTTCGTTGGCGATGGTCGCAAGCAGCGTTGCGTTCATATGCAGATGGGCCAGGTTATCGGGCGCATCCATGGCCGCCTCGATTTCATCGACCGTATGCAGAACAAACACAGGATCGTCGATATTGGTCAGGGTCAGGGCCGTCATAGCGATATCCGGATTCTCGCTGAAGCAGACATCGCCCCATCGATCATCGTCGCCCGGAACCTTGTTCAGGCCAAGGTCTTCCGGGGAAGCGTCGTAAGCATCCATTCCGTATATCGAATCGACAGAAACGGGGCGTTGTATGCCGGTGCCCGCTTCGGTCATATAAATTATAGTGCTCACGAAATCTCCTAATATTTTACGTTTTATTATATATTTTGGGGCTGCAAAGGCAAGCCTTTTCCACCATATTGCCGTCAAATCGGCCCTAGCTGATCGTCGAGAAAAGACCGGGATGGTATCCAGTGGCGGTGCCCCGCGAAAGCGTCAGCAGTCCGATAGCGGGACCAAAATCGCTAGTCCGCTCAAGACTACCGAGCGGTACGCCTGCCTCAAGCCTTTCTCGCGTCTGGTCGACCGTGGTAGGAAAGGTTTCGCAGGTTTCGCAATGGAACAGGGTCGCCTTGTCGGTACCGAAATGCTCGAGCATGAAGAAGTTCGGGCCGATGCCGCCGACCACATTCAATACCTCATGAAAGCGTGAGATCAGGGCCGGGTTCATGTGGATATCTTCGACCTGGTCGCGTAAGGCGTTTGCGATCTCGTCCATCGAATGCAGGACGATGTAGCCCTTGGCTTTGCTTTCAACGTAAATTTCGGTCAGGTCGTCATTGTAGCGGGAGGGAAACCAGTCCTCGGCAGTCCTGTCTCTCGGCTTGGCGCCCCAAGGTACCTTGTGCATGCCGTAATGTTCTGGATCGGCGGTTTCATCGCTCATGCTCTCCAGGTCCTCGTGCGGGATGGAAATACGGCGGCCCGTTCCTGCCTCGGTCAACCAGATCGCGTCTGCCATCGTTCCTCCGTCATGTTAAGAGCGAACCTATTCAAGCGCCTCGGCCACCTTGAAACGATAGCCGACGCCGGGCTCGGTCAGGATCATCTCGGGCTGGGTGCTGTCGCGCTCCAGCTTCTGGCGCAGCTGTCCGATATAGACGCGTAGGTATTGCGTCTGCTCGGTGAAGTTCTTCCCCCAGATCTCGCGCAGCAGATGCTGGTGCGTCAGCACCTTGCCGGCATTGGCGGTCAGGTGGCGCAGGATCTCGTATTCCTTGCGGCTCAAATGCAGTTCCTTGCCGTCCAGCAGTACGATGCGGCGCACGAAATCCACGCGCAGGCGTCCGCCGACGAATTCTGGTTCGCCGGCCTCGGTCACCGCGACATGGCGCAGGGCCGACCGGATGCGCGCCAGCAATTCGCCGACGCTGAAGGGCTTGGTGACATAGTCGTCAGCCCCGGCATCGAGCGCCTGGATCTTGTCCGCCTCCGAGGCACGCACCGACAGTACGATCACCGGGACCTGGCTGGTCTCGCGCAGCTTGACGATCACCTCGCAGCCATCGCCGTCGGGCAGTCCCAGATCCAGGATCAGCAGGTCGGGCTTGTCCAGCCGCGCACGGTTGAGCGCCTCGCTGCAGGTCGCGGCCTCGATGATCTCATAGCCTTGCGTCGACAGGCCGGCGCGCAGGAAGCGCCGGATCTGCGGCTCGTCGTCGACCACCAGGATGCGCGGCTGGGCGCTCATTCGCTTTCCTCATCGGGCATCGCATCGGAGTCCGATAGCAAGGGGACCTCCTTGATCGGCAGCGTGAATGCGACGCAGGTACCCTTGCCGTCCAGGCCGTTGGCGATGGAAATCGTACCGCCATGCGCCTCGACGATACCGCGGCAGATGGCAAGGCCAAGCCCGGTGCCTGCGGCCTGGCTGTCGGTCGCCTTGACGCGATAGAACATGTCGAACACCAGCGCGCGTTCGAACTCGGGAATGCCCAGGCCCTCGTCGCATACGCTGATGACGACATCGTCGTCTTTTTTGCCGGCGCCGATGACGATGCGCGAACTGGGCAGCGAGTATTTGCAGGAATTGTCGACCAGGTTGACCAGCACCTGCTCGATCAGCAGGAAGTCCAGCGACATCATCGGCAGGCCCGCCTCGATATCGATCTCCACCTTGCGCTCGCCCAGCTGGCGGCGCAGGCGGCGGACGGCGGCGCCGATGACGTCCCCCACCTCGATCCATTCCTGCTTGGGCCGCAACGCGCCGGTACCGAGGCGCGTCATGTCCAGCAGGTTCTGCACGAAGCGGTTCAGGCGCTCGGCTTCCTCGCGGATCGTCTCCAGCAGATCACGGCGCGCCGCCGGTTCCAGATCGGTTTCCAGATCGATCAGCGTCGTGGCCGAGCCCAGGATCGAGACCAGCGGCGTGCGCAGATCGTGGCTCAGGGAAGACAGCAGTGCGGAGCGCAGCCGTTCGGTTTCCATGAACAGCCGCGTCTCCTCGAATTCCGACACCAGATGCGTTCGCTCGATCGCGATCGCCGCCTGGTCGGCCAGGGTTTCCAGCAGGCGGCTTTCCTCGGAAGAGGGCAGGCGGGAGTGACTTTCGATCTGCACGCCTACGACGCCGATCGTGCCGCGCGCGGTCTTGAGCGGGATGAACATCCACTCCGCGCTTGGCAGCGTATGCGAACCACGGCCCGCGGGCTTGCCCTGCCGCCACGCCCAATCCGCCGCGGCGTCGGACATGTCGTCCAGGATCAGGTCGGGCGGATAGCCGGCAACGATTTCCAGACGGTCGGCATTGGGCTTGCCGCGTGGCGGCATCAGCACCATCGACTTGCCGCCGAGGGTGGAGGCGACGTGATGCACGATCGCCCACAACACATCGTCCAAACCCGCCGCGCCTGCGATCTTGCGGTTGAAGTCGTAGAGGTTGTTCGAGCGCCGCTCGGAGGTGCGCGTTGCCCTGATCTGGGCGCGCACGCGCTCGGCAAGGTTGCTGATGATCACCGTCGCAGTCAGGAACACGATCAGCGAGATCGGATCGATCTGGTACATCTTCGACACCGAATATTTCGGTTCGACGAAGAAGAAATGATAGGTTGGCGCGGTCAGCAGCGCGGCGAAGATCGCCGGCCAGCGTCCCTGGCGGATCGCGATCAGGATGACCGCCGTCAGGTAGACGATCGCAAAATTGTGAAACCAGTTCAGTTCCGAGAAAGCGACGTTGATGCACGTCGCCAGCACCAGCGCGATCAGCGCCTGGACATAGCCGCGCCACGGGAACGCGGCGAATTCCTGCTGCGGGGGCGTGGCGTCGAGATCCTCGCGCACACTGGCGACCTCTGGCGTTACCACCAGTACGTCGATATTGTTTTTCTGGTGCAGCAGCTTGTCGGTAACCGACGGCAAGAAGGCCGCGATCCAGCGCGGGCGCTCCGACCGCCCGATAATGATCTGTGTCACGTTGCGGCTGGCGGCGTATTCCAGGATTTCCTTCGCCGCGTCCTCGCCCGCCAGCGTTACCGTTTCGGCACCCAGCTGCTCGGCCAGGCGCATCGCGTCGTTGATGCGCGTGCGCTGTTCCTCGGAATATGATTGGTGCTTGTGGGTTTCGACATACAGCGCGATCCATGGCACGCGCCGCCGCTCCGCCGCGCGCTTGGTCAGTCGCACCAGACGCGAAACGACATGCGCCTCGCCGATGCACACCATGATGCGTTCGCGTGTCGGCCAGATGCCGCTGATCGAATTGGCGCGCCGGTGCTGAAGCATGTGCTGGTCGACGCGGTCGGCCATGTGGCGCAGCGCCAGCTCGCGCAGCGCCGTCAGGTTGCCGGGGGTGAAGTACTGGTTCATCCCCGCGCGTTCGTCCTCCGGCACGTAGACCTTGCCCTGCTTCAGGCGCGACAGGACTTCGGTGGGCGTCACGTCCACCAGCTCCATTTCGTCCGCCTTCTGCAGCATGCTGTCGGGTACGGTGTTCTCGACACGGATGTTGACGATCTGGCCGACAATGTCAGTCAGGCTTTCGACGTGCTGCACGTTCATCGTGGTATAGACGTCGATGCCGGAGTCGAGGATCTGCTCGACATCCTGGTAGCGGTGCGCGTGCCAGCTGCCGGGGGGATTGCCATGCGAAAGGTCGTCGATCAGCACCAGTTGCGGGCGGCGCTTCAGCACGGCATCGACATCCAGCTCGCCGCTGGGCTTGCCGCCCAGGATCGCCTGCTTGGGCGGGACGATTTCCAGCACGACCAGCAGATCAGTGGTTTCCTTCAGCCCATGCGCGTCGACCAGCCCGGCGACGACATCCACGCCTTCGCGCTTTCGCATGCGGGCGGCCTGCAGCATGGTGAAAGTCTTGCCGACACCGGGTGCGGCGCCCAGGAAGATACGCAGCCTGCCCCGGGCCCCGCGCGCGGGTTCGATGGGTTTTGCGTGCATTTGTTCGATATCTGCCATGGCGCGACTTTAAATCCAAACCCGGTTCTGTCATCATAAAATCCGTATAAGGCCATGACTCCTCACACCGACATCCCGCAGGGCTGGTTCAAATCGCGTCTGCCGCCGCGCCTCCGGGCCTGCATCGAGCTTGCCCGTCTGGATCGGCCGATCGGTATCTGGCTACTGCTTTTCCCCTGTTTCTGGGGCCTTGCGCTCGCCGGTGGAGCCGACCAGCGTCTGTACGCACTGTTCGCCATCGGTGCGGTGGTGATGCGCGGTGCGGGCTGCACGATCAACGACATCATCGACCGCAGGATCGACGCCCAGGTCGAAAGGACGAAGGGGCGGCCGCTTCCCTCAGGACGAATCGGGGTTCCCGGGGCGTTGTTGTTCCTGGCAGCCCAGCTGCTGGTTGGGCTGATCGTCCTGCTTCGATTGGACAATGCCGCGATCGCCCTTGGCTGCGCCTCGCTGCTGCTGGTCGGCCTCTACCCGCTGATGAAGCGGGTGACGTGGTGGCCGCAGCTGTTCCTTGGGCTGGCCTTCAACTGGGGCGTTCCCATGGGCTGGGCAGCCGCCGATGTGGGCCGTCCGTGGTTGCCTGCCTTGTTTCTGTATGGCGCGGGCATGGCCTGGACGCTGGGCTACGACACGATCTACGCCCATCAGGACAGGCGCGACGATGCCGCGATCGGTGTCAAGTCGACGGCGCTGCGTTTCCGATCGTCGCAGAAGCTGCCGGTGGCCCTGTTCTATGCCGCTTTCCTGGCATTGGCCGCCTCTGCAGGGGCGATGGACGGGCTGTACTGGAAATTCTATCCGGGACTGGCACTGGTCGCGGCTTACGCGGCCTGGCTGGTGATGCGGTGGAAGCCGGACGATCCGGCCAGCTGCCTGGCGGCGTTCAAGGCAAATCGCTGGATCGGCCTCGCCGTGTTCGCCGCCATTGTCCTCGGCAAGCGCTGCCTCTAACTATGATGGCATGACAGACACGATCGCCCGCCTCGACGACCTCATCAAGCTTGCCCTCGCCTCGGGGGCGGATGCCGCCGATGCCTTGCTGGTCGACAGCGCCAGCCTTTCCATCGGGCGGCGCATGCACAAGCCGGAGCGGCTGGAACGCTCCGAATCCGTCGATTTCGGCCTGCGCGTTTTCGTCGGCCGCCGGCAGGCGACCGTTTCCTCGACCGATATGAAGCCGGAAACGCTGCGCGCGCTGGTCGAAAAGGCGATCACGGTCGCCCGCGTCGTGCCCGAGGATGAATTCGCGGGCATCGCCGCGCCGGAACAGATCGCTACCGACTGGCCGGAACTGGACCTTTACGACCCCACCGAACCCAGCGCCGAATACCTGATCGATCAGGCAAGCCGGGCCGAGGAAGCGGCGCTGGAAGTGAAAGGCGTCTCCAACTCCGCCGGGGCGGATGCCAGCTGGGAACGGCGCGTCATCACCCTGGTTGCCTCGAACGGGTTCTCTGGCGAGTATAACCGGTCGAGCAACAGCGTTTCGGTCGGCGTGATCGCGGGCGAGGGCGAGGCAAAGCAGGTTGATCACGATTACACCGTCGGCGCTTTCCTGTCCGATCTCGATTCGCCCGAAGCCGTCGGCAGATCCGCCGGCGAACGCACCGTCCGCAAGCTGGACCCGCGCAAGCTGGACAGCATGCGCGTGCCGATCGTCCTGGACCGTCGCGTGTCGCGCGAGATCCTCGGCACGCTCGCGGGTGCGATTTCGGGCTCGGCCATCGCGCGCGGCACCAGTTTCCTCAAGGACAGCCTCGGCAAGCAGCTTTTCCCCGCCGGCGTCACCATCATGGACGATCCCTATCTGCGGCGCGGTCATCGCTCGCGGCCGTTCGATGGCGAGGGTGTGGCCCCGATGCAGCGCCCGGTCATCAATGACGGCCACCTGACCACCTGGCTGATGGACTTGCGCTCGGCACGCCAGCTCGGGCTTGTCTCCACCGGGCATGCGGCGCGGGGCACCGGCGGCAATCCTGCCCCGTCGCCCAGCAACCTGTACATGTCGCCGGGCACGATGACGCGCGAGGAACTCCTGCGCGAAGTCGGCACCGGGCTCTACGTCACCGGCACGATGGGACACGGGGCGAACATGATCACCGGCGATTACAGCCAGGGCGCGACCGGCTTCTGGATCGAGAACGGCGAGCTGGCCTATCCGGTGGCCGAGATCACCATCGCTGGCAATGTCAAAGACATGTTCATGAACCTGACCGCCGCGAACGATCTGGAGCACCGTTACGGAGTGGACGCGCCGACCCTGCGGATCGACGGCATGACGATTGCCGGAAAATAAGGCGGCTTGTACAGGGGCGAACGCTTTTGTAGACTTGTGCGGTATATGAAGGCGGCATGACACTATCCGAAGACGCGCCAACGGTCCGGCGCTACCGTACGATCTGGCTATCAGACGTTCATCTTGGCACGCGTGGATGCCAGGCGCGCCTGCTTCTGGATTTTCTCAAATCGACGGAGTGCGAGCATCTCTTCCTCGTCGGCGACATCGTGGACGGCTGGCGGCTGGAGCGTGCCTGGTACTGGCCGCAGACCCATAACGACGTCGTCCAGGCCTTCCTGGCCAAGGCGATGGAGGGAACGCAGGTCACGTTCATTCCCGGCAATCACGACGAGACGTTCCGCCAGCATGTCGGCCGCAGCTTCGGCAGCGTCTCGATCATGGCCAATACCGTTCATACGCTGGCCGACGGGCGGCGCTTCCTGATCCTGCATGGCGACGAATTCGACCTGGTCACCAATCATGCCAAATGGCTGGCGGTCCTGGGCGATTACGCCTATCGCGCGGCGATCACGCTGAACATTGGATTCAATAGCGTCCGCCGCCGCCTCGGCTTCCCCTACTGGTCGCTGTCCGCCTACCTGAAGCACAAGGTCAAGAACGCGGTCGGCTTCATCGGCGATTTCGAGGAAGCCCTGGCGGGCGAGGCGCGCCGCCGCGGCGTGCAGGGCATCGTGTGCGGCCACATCCACCATGCCGAGATCCGCCAGATCGGCGAGATCACATATTGCAACGATGGCGACTGGGTTGAAAGCTGCACCGCCCTGGTCGAGCATTTCGACGGCCAGCTGGAGCTGCTGCGCTGGCGTCAGATCAAGGCGGACAAGGCCGAGCCTGCCGCCGTAATGACCGCCGACGCCTAGACATCCGTTGCGCATCCTGATCGTAACCGATGCGTGGCATCCGCAGTTGAACGGCGTGGTGCGCACCATCGACGAGACCGTGGCGGAGCTAGAACGGCGGGGCCATGCCGTCGAGGTGATCGGCCCTGAACGCTTCAGGACGATCGCGTTGCCGACCTACCGCGACATCAAACTGGCATTGCCCTCGCGCAGGCGCGTGGATGCGATGATACGGGCCTTCGCGCCCGACAGCATCCATCTGGCGACAGAGGGGCCGCTGGGCTGGGCCGCACGCGCCTGGTGCCTGCGATCGAAAACCAGATTCACCACCGCCTATCACACGCGCTTTCCCGAATATATCGCCAGCCGCGCGCCCGTGCCGCTGGCTGTGGGCTATGCGCTCATGCGCCGCTTCCACGGGCCATCGGCGGCTGTCATGGTCGCGACCGGCTCGATCGAGCAGGACCTCGCGCGGCGCGGCTTTCGCAACATCGCGCGCTGGACGCGCGGGGTGGACACGGGTCAGTTCAGACCATTGCCCGACGGTTTCGCCGATCTGCCGCGCCCGATCCTTCTCTACGCCGGCAGGGTGGCGGTGGAGAAGAATCTACGCGCCTTCCTGGATCTGCCGCTCGAAGGCAGCAAGGTCATCGTCGGCGACGGGCCGCAACGCGAAGACCTCGAGCGCGACTATGCCGATGCGGTTTTTACGGGAAGGCTGGACGGCGACGACCTGGTGCGGGCCTACTCGGCCGCCGATGTGTTCGTGTTTCCGTCTCTTACCGATACGTTCGGGCTGGTGCTGGCCGAGGCCCTGGCGTGCGGTACGCCCGTCGCGGCGTTTGCCATCGACGGCCCGCGCGATGTGCTGTCGCCTCAGGATGGGGGGGCGCCGGTGGGGATGATCGATGATGATCTCGGCACGGCGATCGCGCGCTGTCTGGCGTTGAAGAGTCCACCCGAACGCTGCCGCGACTTCGTCCTCAAGAACTACACGTGGACGATCGCAACAGATCAGTTTCTCGACTTGTGCGCCTCGATCTGCGATGACCGGCCCCATCCATGATCTATGCAACCATTACAGAACTGGCGGGACCATTGTTGAGGCGTCACCTGAACCTCAGGGCCGCAAAGGGGAAGGAAGACGCCGCGCGACTGGACGAAAGGTGCGGCATCGCATCCCGCCCCAGGCCCGATGGCAAGCTATTGTGGTTCCATGCCGCCAGCGTGGGCGAGGGGGTTGCGCTCCTGGCACTGATAACCGCCATAACCGGGCGTTATCCCGGCCTGAAGATACTGGTCACCAGCGGCACCGTCACCTCGGCCGAGATCCTGGGCAGGCGCCTGCCGTCGGGGGCGATCCATCAATACGTGCCTCTGGACAAGCCTGCCTGGGTCGCCGCCTTCCTCGACCACTGGCATCCCGACGCCGCGATCTGGACCGAATCCGAGATATGGCCGAACCTGCTCGCCGCCCTGGCGAAACGAGGTATTCCCGCAGCCATGGTGAACGGGCGGCTTTCGGCCGGGTCGGCCAGAAGTTGGCGGTTGCTGGCCGGTACGTTCAGGAAATTGCTGAATGGCTTTACCGTGCGCCTGGCGCAGAGCGAGGCGGATGCCGCGCGGTTCGCGGCGCTGGGAATTCCTTTCCGGCATGTCGGCAATCTGAAGCTGGCGGTCGAATCCGCTCCCATCGATGCGAAAACCCTGGAGGAGGTGAGGGCAGCAATCGGCAGCCGTCCTCTGTGGCTCGCCGCTAGCACACATCCGGGTGAGGAAGCCATTGCCATCGCCGTGCACCGTGAGCTGGTTGCGAAACATCCGGGGTTGCTGACGATCGTCGTACCGCGCCATCCGGCGCGCGGGGACGAAATCGCAGCGGCGGCTGCGGGGATACGGATCGACCGCCGCTCCGCCGGTAGTCTGCCGGAGGAACAGACCGCAATCTATCTTGCCGATACGCTGGGTGAGCTGAATGTCTTCTACGAACTTGCGCCGATCGCCTTCGTCGGCGGTTCGCTGACCTTCGACGGCCATAGTCCGATCGAGGCGGCTCAGAGGGATGTCGCCATCGTCTATGGGCCGGAGATGCGGAACAACGCCTCCATCGCCATGGCACTCGAGACGGCAGGCGGGGCGATCCGCATCGAAAGCGTCAGCGATCTTTCCGACGTGATCGGCGGCTGGCTGGAAAATCCCCAGGCGGCACTGGCCATCGCGGCGCTTGCCAAGGGCGTTGCCGAAAGCGGTCATGAGGTCGTCGGCAGGATCCTCGATGAATTGCAGCCCGTGTTCGTCGCGGCAGGGATCGCCTGATGCGTGCGCCCGAGTTCTGGTCGGATCGGGACTCGCCGCTGGCGCGTGTGCTTGCGCCTGTGGGCTGCCTGTATGGCGCGGCGACAAAACGGCGTTTGGCGCGTCCGGCCAAATACCGCGCGCCGGTGCCGGTGATCTGTGTCGGCAACGTCACAGCGGGCGGCAGCGGCAAGACACCGGTGGCGCAGGCGCTGGTGTCGCGGGCCGTGTCGCGTGGTGTCGCGGTCCATTGCCTGACGCGTGGCTATGGCGGTCGATTGCCTGGGCCGGTACGGGTCGATCCTGCCACACATACGACCGAGGATATCGGTGATGAGCCGCTGCTGCTGGCGGCGCTGGTGCCGACATGGGTGGCGCGCGATCGTGCCGCGGGGGCACGGGCCGCGGTCGCCGCCGGAGCGCAGATGATCGTGCTGGATGACGGGTTGCAGAACCCGGACGTGGCCTACGATCTGTCGCTGCTGGTGATCGATGGTGGCTTCGGCTTCGGTAATGCCCGTCTGATCCCGGCAGGTCCCTTGCGTGAGCCTGTCGCGTCCGCCGCATCGCGCGTGGGCGCAGCGATCCTGATCGGGAATGATAGCTGCAACAGTATTGCCAGCTTGCCGGCAGGGCTGTCCGTGATCCGAGCGCAAATCGTTCCGCGCGGTGACGATCTGCGCGGGCGCAATGTGGTCGCCTTCGCCGGGCTGGGCCGCCCAGAGAAATTTCACGATACGCTGGTCGAGGCCGGTGCAAAGGTGCTGCGCTGGTTCCCGTTTCCCGACCACCATATGTTCAGCCAGCAAGAACTGGATCATATCGCGGCGCAGGCACGGGATGCGTTGCTGGTGACGACGGAAAAGGACTTCGTCCGCCTCCCTGCCGGTTTTCGGGACAAGGTGCATGCCGTCGGCATCGATCTGGTTGCCAATGACTTACGAGCCTTCGATGGTTTGCTTGACCGTGTGCTGACATGAGAAACCTGTTCGAAGCCATTCCCGTCTACCTGGCCTATGGCCTGTTCCGGATACTGCCGGTGGGGGCAGCCTCCGCGCTGGGCGGTTTGGCGGGACGCTGTTTCGGACGGTTCATGCCCAGCCATCGCACGGCGCTGAACAACCTGCGGCTGGCGATGCCGGAACTGGACGAGGCGCAGAGCCGCCGCATCGTGGCCGGCATGTGGGACAATCTGGGCCGCACCATGGCGGAATATGCGCATCTCGGCAGTTTCGGCACGCTGCCATTGGTCACGGTAGAGGGCGCACAGCATGTAGCGGACGTGGTGGCCAGCGGCAGACCGGCGATCTTCTTCGCCGGACATATCGCCAATTGGGAGGTGCCGGCGATGGTGGTGCATGCCAACGGCATCGAGCTGCCCTTGATCTACCGCGCGCCCAACAATCCCCATGTCGATCGCCTGATCCGGAGGGCGCGGCTGCCGGTTACGGAAGTGCTGGTGCCGAAGGGACCGAAAGGCAGCAAGGAATTGATACGCCTGATCAATAGCGGGCGTTCACTTGGCATGCTGGTCGACCAGAAGATGAACGACGGCATTGCCGTGCCGTTCTTCGGCCGCGATGCGATGACCGCACCTGCGATGATCAAGTTGGCGGAAAAGTACGGATTGCCGCTTTACCCGGTGGAGGTCGAGCGCCTGAAAGGGGCCCGGTTCCGGGTCACCATCCATCCGGCGCTCGACCTGCCGCCCGGCACGGATTCGCTGCAGGCGATGACCCGGATCAACGCCCTGCTGGAATCATGGATACGCAAGCGGCCCGGGCAATGGCTCTGGGTCCATCGCCGCTGGCCGGATTCCTGATCGTTACTTCGGCGCCATCTGCTGCAGGCTGGCCAACTGCTGCCGCAGGGATTCCTGCTGGTCGGCGGGCATGGCTGAAAGCTCGGCGGTGAAGCGGTCGCTCATCTCCTGCTTCTGCCGGGGAGAAAGCGAATCGATCTCCGCCCGCAGGGCATTAAGGTTTGCGTCGCGCTGGTTGGCCGGCAGTGACTGCATCGACTGGAACAGCGAAAGGCGCTGCTGGATCGACATCGTCACCAGCTGTTCCGGGGGCGGCAGGATGGTCGCATCGGCGGCGAAAGCGCCGCCGGAAGCAAGTGGACCGGAGGCAAGTGCCAGGCCGATTGCGAATATCGCTTTTAATTGGTACAGCTTCATGATTATTTTCCAATGCACTTCACGGTTCCTTACTGCGTCCCAGATAGAATGACTGCAAGCGCATAGCAAGGAGCGCATAATGGATTTTGAAGTCGATATGCTCAAGTTCTGGGTCGAACAGCTGCAGGAGCTGCTACCGGACCCGACAGAAGAGGAAGATGACGACGATCACGAGGGGGATCGTCCCTCATCACGCTTCCGGTAAGGTAGTCCGGCTGTTTTTCTCTGCAATTCCGCTCGATCCGCGGCGTTTTTCCAGCACTTCGTAAACATCGACCGGTGAAAGTCCGGCAGCAAGCCACAGAACCGTAAGGTGATACAGCAAATCAGCCGATTCTTCGGCCAGTTTGGCTTTCGAGCCGGTCCCGGCTTCCAGCCGCGCTGCCTCGATCACGGTTTCGACCGCTTCCTCTCCCATTTTCTGGGCCACGCGTCCCACGCCGCGGGCCAGCAGTTTCGCCGTCCAGGATTGTTCCGGGTCGGCACCAGCGCGCTCGGTAACGGTTTGCCACAAATCGTCCAGGGGATGGGTCATGCCGCGATCCTCATTTCGATGCCTGCATCTATGATTGCAGCTTTGGCCTGGCCGATCGTGAATGTGCCGAAATGGAAGATCGAGGCTGCCAGCACGGCCGAAGCTCCGCCTTCGCGCAAACCCTCGACCAGATGCATTAGCGTGCCGACCCCGCCCGAGGCGATCACCGGGATCGACACCGCGCTGGAAACGGCATGGGTCAGAGCCAGGTCGAACCCGTTTCTGGTGCCGTCGCGGTCCATCGAGGTCAGCAGGATCTCGCCCGCGCCCAGCTCCGCCATGTGCCGGGCATGCGCCACGGCGTCGATGCCGGTGCCCCGCCGCCCGCCATGGGTGAAGATTTCCCATCTGTCACCGACGCGCCGTGCATCGATCGCCACCACGATGCATTGGCTGCCGAACTTCTCGGCGGCCTGCGAGACCAGGTGGGGATTGGCTATGGCGACGCTGTTCATCGATACCTTGTCAGCGCCGGCCAACAACAGCTTGCGGATGTCATCCACCTGGCGCACCCCACCGCCGACGGTCAGGGGCAGGAACACGCTTTCGGCGGTGCGGCTGACCACGTCGTACAGCGTCGCCCGTTCCTCGTGGCTGGCGGTGATGTCCAGGAAGCACAGCTCGTCCGCTCCTGCCTTGTCGTAAAGCCTTGCCTGCTCGACAGGATCGCCCGCATCGACCAGGTCGACGAAGTTGACGCCCTTGACCACGCGGCCGTCCTTGACGTCCAGACAGGGGATGATGCGTGGTTTCAGCATTGGTCAAGTACTTGCTGGGAAACAAGGGTCAAACCGCGACGTGGTAAGGATCGTTGCAAACTAACCCTGGTCAAATCGGTCATCAACTGCGCATGAAACGCTTTGCAAAAGTAGTTAAGCGCGGAGCCTGCGAGGGTGTGCGAAAGTCCGTTTGCCTGCAACTCGATCGGATGCATGGGTTGTTTGGGAAAAGGCAGATTTAAAACATACAGTAGAGACGTTGTTTGCTTGGCTGTAAGCTGCGTACTTAATGAAACTTTTTCCGTATCAGCCAAGTCGAAAACGCCGTCAAACGGATTAAGTTCTCTTTCAGGCCTGATCCTGAATTCACTTCCATAGCGATAAACCGAAGCATCTTGAGAAACATTTTTTCTCAGAGCCTGAGATAGATATGGAGTGACCTCCTGCAGCAACGAATTATCTTCGTTGACGACCTGAAGTTCAATCCCGACCACACTCAATTTTCTGGCGTCGGTACCAAGCAGATGGCCGAAGTCCTGCCAAAACTTCTGTTCGCCCAGTGGAGGTGAAAACGTTTCTACAAGCCCGCAGCCCATGTCACTAAGCTGCGTGCCGGAACAGGTTCAGGGCCTCGGCGGGGTTGATCCGGCCGTCATAGATGGCGCGGCCGCAGATGACGCCGGCGATGCCGCTGTCCTTCTCGTCCCGGATCTGCTCCAGATCGCGAAGTGTCGATACGCCGCCCGAAGCGATGACGGGCGTGCTGAGGGCAAAGGCAAGGTCGACCGTCGCACGCAGATTGACGCCGCCCATCGCGCCATCGCGGTTGATGTCGGTGAATACGATGGTGGCGACGCCGGCATCCTCCATGCGCAGGGCAAGGTCCAGCGCCTTGACCTCGGATGTTTCGACCCAGCCCGATACGGCGACGAAACCGTTGCGGCTATCGACGCTGACGCCGACCTTGCCGGGGAACCGGCGGCACGCCTCGCGCACCAGCAGCGGATCGCGCAATGCGATTGTACCCAGGATCACGCGGCTGACCCCGCGCGCCAGCCAGGTCTCGATCGCCTCGACGGTGCGGATGCCACCGCCCAGCTGCACGGGTATCTTCACAGTATCCAGCACCCCGCCGATGGCGTCGTGATTGACCGAGTGGCCTTCGATCGCGCCGTTCAGGTCGACGATGTGCAGCCACTCGAAACCCTGGTCCTGGAACTCCTTCGCCTGCGCCGACGGATCGTGATTGTAGATCGTGGCCTCGCTCATTTCGCCGCGAAGCAGGCGGACGCAGACGCCGTCCTTGATATCGATCGCCGGGTAGAGAATCATGCGCGGTCAGGTTTCCGGGTGTTGATGGGCGGAAGTTAGATTAGGGCGGTCGTTATCGATTAGAATATGCGCGGCTGCGATTGCCAAAGGAATATTGTTCTGTTGCGTAAATGAAACTTCCATCGAGGCAACGGCGGTAAGCGCGTTTCCTTTTATCTTGCTCATGGTAGCGGCCCGGCCCGGATCGGCCGACACTCTGTCCGCCGTTTCGATCACAGTGTTCAGGGCGCTCAGGTAAAGGTTCGGCGCGGCCGAACCGATGACCCCTTCCCGGGTCGAGTGCTTGATGATCCAGTTCATATCCGGCTCGCTGCCAGCCTTCGCCAGTTGTTTCGCAGACCTGAGCGCGATGTAATTCAAAACCCCCATGCGACTAATGGGAGAATCATCCGGAACAGGAAGCTCGGGCTTGATATTCGTGCCGGCCTGGATGGCATCGGCCAGGGCTGGCTGACCGTTGCGATGCAGGCTGGCCGCCATCTGGGCCACGGTGCCGGCGTCGGAATAGGGTGACGGTGCATCGACGCTTGCACCGGTGGCGACCAGGTACGTCACCTGCTTCAGGACATGATCCAGACGCGAAGTAACATCTTTCGTTTCGGCAGGGCTCAAATTACCTGCTGTAGTGTCCAACAGCAGGCTGTTGGCAAGAAACGCCATATTATATATCGCTTCGTCCTTGTCGCGGGACGGCCTGTTTTCCAGTTCCAGCGTGGGCGGAAGCGATGGGCCGATGTCTGTCGCAAATCTGCCAGGTAAATTTATGCCGGTCATTGGGAGCCCCTATTTATTAGTGGCTCACTATAGCGCCTGCGGAAAAAGTTACGCAATAATTAATTATGCCGTTTCCGGCTCCCATTTCAGGAACGCGCCAACCAGTTTCAGCCCCACGGCCTGGCTTTTTTCAGGATGGAACTGCATGCCGACGATATTGTCGCGGCCCACGATGGCCGGGATACGCGCGCCGTAGTCGGTATAGGCCAGCAGGGTGGCCATATTGTCCGGCACGAATTGGTAGGAATGCACGAAATAGGCATGATCGCCGGGTTGGAGAACCTCGGTCACGGGATGGACGAGGCCGAAGCGGGTAAGCTCGTTCCAGCCCATATGCGGGATCTTGAGGTCTTCCGGCGTCATCTTTACCACTTCGCCTTCAAGCCAGCCCAGCCCCTCGAACCGCCCGTTCTCGTATCCGCTGCGCGCCAGCAACTGCATGCCGACGCAGATACCCAGGAATGGCTTACCGCGTTCGATCACCGCATAGTCCAGCGCCTCGCGCATGCCGGGCACGGCGTTGAGGGCCGTGATGCAATCGCCGAAAGCGCCCTGGCCCGGCAGCACCAGCCGGTCGGCATGGCGCACCGCATGGGCGTCGCCGCTAACGACGACCTGCGCCCGCAGGCCGGCCTCGGCCACCGCATGCTCCAGCGCCTTTGCCGCCGAATGCAGATTGCCCGAGGCGTAATCTATGACGACGATTGTCTGGGTCATGGGATATAAATCGACGCCGATCCGCTAAGGTTCCGTTGCCAGAAGCGAACCATCCGGACTACCTAGAGGTCAATAGACTTGGCGTATCGGAGTTAGAGATGCTGCATAACATTCATCAGATGCTGAAAGACGGGCGGGATGCCGAAGCGGGGCAGCAGGTAAAGCAGTTTCTCGAGAACGATATGAAAGTGAAGATTCGTGATCTGCAGTTTCACCAGGATAACTACAGTCTCAACTCCGTCCGCGGCTTCATAGAGCTCGAGCCACAGGAGAGCGCAGAAACATCGTTATTCTTCAAATTTCATCAGGAAGAAGGCGAGGAAAGCACCGTCAGTGAGTACTATCGTGCTCATCTGCTTCACGACAACGGGTTTCCCGTCGATCTTCCCGTTCACGTCAGTACAACACCCGGTGCACAAATCGTACTCTATCATCGCCGTGACTGGACACGTCTCAGCGATGCCTCACGCGAAGTGGAGGCACATGGCTGCATAGCGGAAGAAATGCGGCCGCTTATTTTGGCCGAAGCTGAACTGAATCGCATCTGCGATGCTATCTATCGTCGCACATTGCACAAGGTAACGGCAGAGCAGGTGGCAAACGAGCCAGTACTGCAGTTATTTATCTGGCGGCTTGTCGAGGATGGTAGTTTGTCACACCCCGGAGGTCGGGTAAGGCGATTCTACGAGAACAATACATTTGAATTTTCCGGCCTCGAGCGAAAACTGGGCTATGCTGAACTGGCTGGCCTCAAATGGGAAATCAACGGCGTTCGTTACAGCCGAACACTAGGGGAGTCTTTTTCGGAATCGCGCCGCTTTCTGACACCCGAACATCTCGCTTTGAGCGCGGGCCTGTCTGGGCACGGCGACGCCCATAATGCAAACGTGTGGTGCGCACCCGGCGATAATGGGATGGAATTGATTTATTACGATCCGGCATTTGCAGGCGATAACATCCCTGCACTTCTGTCTGAAATCAAAACCGTGTTTCACAATATCTTTGCCCATCCCGACTGGCTTTATCATCCCGAGGACGCCGATTGGCTGCAGATCGAGGCAAGGCAGGAAAATGGATGGCTGAAGATTACGCATAACTGGCAACTAACTCCGCTGAGAAATGCCTTTCTGCAATCGAAGGTCGATCTGGTAATCGTCCCGTTGCTGAAAGAATGCGCGCGCGTCGGAATGCTGCAATCCGACTGGCGTCAGATCATGCGGTTGGCGCTTTTCTGCTGCCCTACACTGGTCATGAACCTGACCCCGAACGCTACATTCCATACACCGCGGACCGGCCTTCTGGGTTTTGCACTGGCAATCATGCTGGCAGGTGAGCCCGAGGACGGAAGCCGCGATGTCGTGACGGATTTTCTCGACCGGATCGAAGTTGCGATAAGCACTGCCTGATTTCAAAATCCGTTGCGCTGCGTGATGGCTCGGGCGTGAATGGGAAAGCCTTCGTATTCGGCCAGCAGGGCAATAGGCGCCGCCAGAGATGCATAGCCTTCAGGCGTACATTGCGCCAATGTCGTTACTCGCAGGAAATCGCGCACAGTCGTGGCTGACCATGTACGGGCATGGCCGCCCGTGGGCAGCACGGCGTTGACGCCCACACCGAAGTTACCCAGCACGATAGGGGTCGCCTCCCCTGTAAGGATTTCCCCGGCCGTAGTCAGCTGCGGTCGGATCTCATCGGGATTCCCGACTTTCAGCAGCAGGTGTTCCACGGCATAAACGTTACAAAATGCAATCGCGTC
The DNA here is from genome assembly GCA_965199335.1 of Alphaproteobacteria bacterium. Lineage (GTDB taxonomy): Bacteria > Pseudomonadota > Alphaproteobacteria > CALMVH01 > CALMVH01 > CBDAQV01. The sequence continues at coordinate 32,817 of CBDAQZ010000001.1, forward strand.
CTGCATTGAATCGGTAACAATGATACCACCATAAGTCGACATGACTTTCGTGCAGAACTCGCGGCGCGGCGAAGGGAGGGCTTCGATCATCGCAGGTACAAGCGCACGCACCGTTTCCGCGAATTCCAGCGACGGTGTGACGAGAATGGAGGCGGAGTCCGGTCCATGCTCAGCTTCGTTCAACAAATCGAGCGCGGTATTGTGCGCGTCGGCAAACTCATCGGCCAAGATCAGTGCCTCGCTCGGGCCCGCCGGCATGCCAGTATCGATATGATCGGACAGCATACGCCGCGCTGCACTGACATAGGCATTGCCCGGACCGACAACCTTGGCAACCTTCGGCACGGTCTGCGTGCCAAAAGCCAAAGCGGCAATCGCTTGAGCGCCACCGACTTTGTACACATCCTTGACGCCACAAACTTCTGCCGCGACCAGGGAGGCATCGTCGACGGTGCCCTCGGGCGTTGGCGGTGTACAAACGACAATTTTCGGAACGCCGACGACCATCGCCGGGGTACACAGCATGTACATCACCGATGGAAATGCACCTTTGCCACGGGGAATATACAAACCGATGGACTGGATCGGAGACGTTTGCTCCCCCGCGAACACACCGGGGGTGATCTCCTCGCTCCAGTTCTGATTGACGCGCTTGAACTGCGCTTCGTGAAACCGGCGGACATTGCCGGCACAGATCGTAATGGCTTTCTTCACGTCTGGATCAATGTGTGATCGTGCGCGCGCAAATTCTTCCTCTGTTACCTTCAACGCTCCTGGCGCTATGTCCGCTTTGTCAAAGGTTTTGGCATAACGGATCAGCGCGGCGTCGCCTTCATTGCGCACGGCCTCGACGATAGGCGAAACCACCGTACTGACTTCGCGTATGTCGCTTTCAGAGCGACGCAGCAGCTTTGCCTTGGTAGCCTCGTCGGTTGTCGACCAGCGATAGAGATTGATGTTCATGGCCTACCTCGCAAACAGGAAGGCATTGGCATAAGTCAGGTCTGACTGTTGAGCAAGTCTGCATCAAGAGAGTGACGACAAACTTGACAAAACCGTGAGTTCTCCAAATCAATTCGACTTGTTCCCCCCGTAGAGACACCGATGACGAACGCACCAGCGCGGTGTCCGGCTTCCGCACCGATCAAAGAATCTTCGATCACCACGCAATCGGCGATCCCGACATCCAGCAGTTTCGCAGCCTGCAAATAAGTGTCGGGAAATGGTTTTTTACGGGATTCGCCGCCATCGTTGCCCAGCACGGCATCGAACAAACCGCCAAGCCCGCAATTCCTCAATATGCGCTCGACATCCGCGACGGGGGTATTTGAAACGACAGCAAGTTTCAGGCCCCCCTTGCGGCTTGCTTCAATCAGTGAAAGTACGCCGGGCAAAATTGGAAAGGCTTGGTTGCAACGTTCCGTCTCGAACAATTCGATCAATGCGCGGATCTGCGTCTCTTCAAGCTTCAGCTGTGCCTTGGCCGCCAGATAGCGCCAAAAATCATCGGGCGATAAGGCAAAGCCATCCCGCAGGACATCGCGTGTAAAGCTATGATCGATACCCGTCACCTTGTTCAGGATACGACCGCAATTAGCAAGGTCGAAGCCTAACGAGTCGATCAATACGCCATCCATATCGCACAAAATGGCCAAAGTGTTGGCCGGAAGGCCCAGCGACGTTCGAATATCCATGGCGGGGGTCTAGCCTCGCCTTGACCTCGGCGCAAGCGTGCCCACATTCGGGGTACCATGAAACAGGACCGGACAGGCGTGAACGACATGCATACAGACCCGAACATGTGGTACGGCACGACCATTCTTTCCGTACGCAAGAACGGCAAGGTGGTGGTGATCGGCGACGGGCAGGTGACGCTCGGCAGCACCGTGGTCAAGTCCAATGCCCGCAAGGTACGGCGGCTGGGCGGTCCGGCCAGCGACGTGATCGGCGGCTTCGCCGGCGCGACCGCCGATGCCTTCACCCTGTTCGAGCGGCTGGAAGGCAAGCTGGAAAAGCATCCGGGCCAGCTGACCCGCGCCTGCGTCGAGCTGGCGAAAGACTGGCGCACCGACAAATACCTGCGCCGCCTGGAGGCGATGATGATCGTCGCCGACAAGGACGTCTCGCTGACGCTGACCGGTAACGGCGACGTCCTGGAACCGGAGGATCAGCTGATCGGCATCGGGTCGGGCGGCTCCTTCGCGCTGGCCGCGGCCCGCGCTCTGGCCGACCGCGATGACATGGACGCCGAGGCGATCGCCCGCCGCGCCATGGAGATCGCCGCCGATATCTGCATCTATACCAATCGCAATTTCACGATCGAGGCGCTGGCCGCAACCTAGTTGATTGCTAGAAAACCGGGTGAACGCCGTCCGTCGACCGGCAGTCCCAGGGTTGCCTTGTCGGTTGCCAGGAAAGAAATCATCACGTCGCACAATGCCTGGCTGGTGCCTGACCTTGTGTTGACCCTGTCGCGCAATGCCGCCAGTTGTTCGACAACTTCCCAAGGCTGTACCGGGCCGGGTGCCGCGCGCTCGATCTTGCCGTACGTTTCCTGGGCGATGAAACTGACCAGGTTTTCGACACTCTCGCGCACGACCGGCGACGGATCGGCCGCGCCCCGCCGCAGGGCAGGGACATCCAGGGCAGCCGCTACGACGCCGGGCTGAATTCCAATCAAGGAAAACAGGGTGCGAAAGCATCTCTGGCAGCTTCTGATCTCGTCGGAGCTTGCCACGCGGTTTACATCGCCGATCTCGTCGAAATCGGTCTGGGCCAGCTTATAGAACAGAGTGGTAATAGCGCGGCCGTCATCGTCCTGATCGGCTGGTGGCTCGTCCTCCAGAATGTCTTGAACCCACCGCCTCATATTGACTTCTAGGTATTGTAGTAGAAGCAGGATTTGTGCCTGGCTCTTGCGATAAGATGCTTTGCCCACGGCGTCGTTACATTGTCCGCCGTTTCGCCGCCCTTCTTTATGCAAAGCAGCACGCCCTTGGCCGATTTCCTCTCTTCGAACAACGAAAGAAGCGATTTGCCCTCGTGGCTTACGGCCAGGCTGCCGCCCAGCTGCTGATAGGCGCGCAGGGCACGCAAATTATTCGACAGGGCAAAGGCCATCGGCCTGTCACCGACATTTACATCCAGTCGCGCTCCGGCGTCGTGCAGGTCCCTGGCGGCATGATAGTTATGGATACGAAAGGCCTGATAGATTACCGGCGCTTTTCCATACAGCATATTCGGATCGATGCTCTGGCTTTCCAGCAAGCGCCGGACCAGGCTGTTCTGATAGGTACCAAGCGCCTCTATAAATCTCGTTTCCGTTACCGACTGCACCATGACCAGTCCCTTAAAGTTTCATTAACTTATCTCAATTTTTACAAATGAGCAAGTGTTGAAATCGCGCCCGGAATGAACAGATAAGGCGGATGACATCTTTCTCCCCCCGTGAAATCGTTTCCGAACTCGATCGCTTCATTGTCGGCCAGAACGACGCCAAGCGCGCCGTGGCCATCGCCCTGCGCAATCGCTGGCGGCGCCAGCAGCTGCCCGATACGCTGCGTGACGAGGTGCTGCCCAAGAACATCCTGATGATTGGCCCCACCGGCGTCGGCAAGACCGAGATCGCGCGCCGGCTGGCGCGGCTGGCGCAGGCTCCTTTCCTCAAGGTCGAGGCGACGAAGTTCACCGAGGTCGGCTATGTCGGCCGCGACGTCGACTCCATCGCCCGCGACCTGCTGGACAATGCCCTGACCATGACGCGCGAACGCTTGCGCAAGGAAGTGGCTGCCAAGGCCGAATTGGCCGCCGAGGAGCGGGTGCTGAATGCATTGGTGGGCGACAATGCCAGCGAAGCGACGCGGCAATCGTTTCGCAAGCGCCTGCGCGAAGGCGAGCTCAACGACAAGGAAATCGAGATCGAGGTTGCCGAGTCAAGCGGTGGCAGCGGCATGCCGATGTTCGATGTGCCGGGCATGCCGGGTGCGCAGATGGGCATGATCAACCTTGGCGACATGCTCGGCAAGGCGATGGGCGGCCGGACCAAGACGCGGCACCTGACCGTCGCGCAAAGCCACGAAGTATTGATGGCCGAAGAATCCGATCGTCTGCTGGATAACGAACGTGTACTGCGTGAGGCAATCGAGGCGACGGAGCAGAACGGCATCGTATTCATCGACGAAATCGACAAGATCGCAGGGCGTTCCGATTACAAGGGCGGTGGCGATGTGAGCCGCGAGGGCGTCCAGCGCGACCTGTTGCCGCTGATCGAGGGCACCACGGTCCAGACCAAGCACGGGCCGGTCAAGACCGATCACATATTGTTCATCGCGTCGGGTGCGTTCCATCTTGCAAAGCCGTCCGACCTGCTGCCCGAACTGCAGGGCCGCCTGCCGATCCGGGTCGAACTGAAGGCTCTGACCGAAGCCGATTTCCGGCGTATCCTGCTGGAGCCGGAAGCCAGCCTGATCAAGCAATACGTGGCGCTGCTGGGAACGGAGGGCGTGACGCTGGTTTTCACCGACGATGCCATCGACGCGCTGGCGCGGCTGTCGGTCGAGATCAACGGCAGCGTCGAGAACATCGGTGCCCGCCGCCTTCACACCGTCCTGGAACGGCTGCTGGAGGAAATCAGTTTCGCCGCCGCCGATCAGTCGGGCCAGACGATCACCATCGATGCCGTCATGGTACAGGAGCGTATCGGCGAACTAGCCAAGGATGTCGATCTGAGCAAGTTCATATTGTGAACGGATCTTAGATATTGGACAGCCGCTCGAGATAGGCGGACAGCACATCGCGGCGCAGTATCAGACTGGCGAATTTGCCCACGCGCGCGATCTCGATGAGGCCGGCGCCTTCGAGTTCCTTGATATGATGCGACAGAGTTGCGGCGGCTATGTAGCGGGCTTGCCTTAGACTGCCGAACGGTGTCGGAGCGTCTGAGTTTCCCAGCTGCTTCAGGATTTCATACCGGCGCGGCTCTGCCAGGGCGCGGGCGATCAGCGCGAACTGCCGATCGGTCAATCTGTTTTTTTTGGTCTTGCTCATCAAACGGGACTATATCGCTTTATCGCAGTTCGAAATACTATGTAGGGCAGTACGGTCCAGGAGAAAATCAGGTTCATTTAGTTAACAAAAAGCTAATTGTTATTGTCATCGATTTGAAATATACTATGCTAAATTGGAGATTGTAGTTTGGTCCATTCCAAAATCACCGCAGAGGCCCTGTTCGACAGTGCTCTACGCCGTCTGCGGCGCGGATCGATGGAACCATATCGCGATGCCATGGCCAAGCTTGAGACCGTCGATTCGAGTCTGGCAGCCAAGGCCTATCGTGCCAGCCAGCTTTTTGGCAGCAACAGAGCCGAGACCGGCGTCAACAACCAGTATTTCCACGATGTCCTGGATGAAGTTGAAAATACTGTCTCGCCCAAGGCCGAATATCATGTGATGCCGTGGGACAAATGGAGCAGGAGGGTTTCCGAGCTGGGTACCTACAGCCATGCCATGGCCCTGGACAAGTCCATGGAGATTTTGCTGGAAGGCTTGGTGCGTGGAATGGAAGCCGGTCCGCGCGGCGCGCCCTATATCAATGCCGCCGTTCCCATGATCGTCCGTTATGCTCCGCATTCTCCATCGCCGATCGCGACGTTGTCGACGGCCCTGTTCGTAATCGATAATTTCCTGGCGCTGAACGACGATCAGGAAAAGCTAGGCGAAGGGATCGCGCACAAGGTGGTCCGCGCATTGCAGAAAGAGCGTGACATACGGGCTAGGCCGGAAGTGCTGCTGCAACACACTGACAAGAGTCCTTCACACCAGATTTATCTCGATGCGCTGGAATGCCAGCGGCAGCGCGAGAAGAAAAAAATCTATCATGAGCCAAGGCAGGTAACAGAGGCATTGCTGAAGCTTGCGCACACGGATGCTCAACTTGCGGAACGGCTGGATACGGCGATCGAGCTCTACGGCACTCCCATAATGCGCAGTGGCATCAACGACCTGGAAGCTATCGATTTCGATAGCCATAACCCAATGGAAAACTGGCAGATTGCCGCCGATGCTTTGGGTCGTTACAGCAGGGGCATGGCTGTGGACAAGGGCTTGCAGATGCTTGCCGAAGGATTTGTCAGCAGGGCCAGCTCCAATGGATTATCCTCCATTGCATCAAACATAATGGATGCCGCCGCCGCCGTGGTTCTGAAACATGCCCCTTTTTCCTCAGAGCCCGCCACATCTCTTGGTACGGCGCATACGCTGATCTCGGCCTATCTCGGCGTCTCGAGACACAGTGTCGATTCAATGGACCAAGATCTGGTCGACGGCATCAAGAGTGCCTATAGGCACGCCGTCAACCCTGACAGCCGTGCCGCACCCATACTCAATGAGGCGCGGAGCTTTTTGGTACAGGGATTGCGGATGAGCTCGATCGCCTGAGTCCTTAGAGATTATCCGTGAACAAATGCCGCTTTCACCGGTTACCCCTCAACGAATAACCGTTAGGAGTGAAGCCGTCGTGATCAAAATCCATCTTGCCCTAGCCTCCGTAGCCCTGCTGGGCTTGTCACCGCTTGCCGCTCATGCCGCAGGCGAACCTGAAAAAGTTACCAGCGCCTCCGGCCCAACCGAACAGAAAGCCGGCGAAAGCAAGATGGAGCGTCGCGCCAACCATATCGAGGGCCACATTGCCTTCGTGAAGGCCGAGATCATGATCACGCCTGCACAGGAAGCCGCATGGGACAAGGTCGCCGATGCGATGCGCGCCGACGTGAAGGATTACGAGGCCTTGGATGCCAAGATCCCCGATACGGATGCCGAGCCCTCGGCGCCCGACAGCCTGAACGAACGCCTGCAGTTCGCGCAGTTGCGCGCCGACGGCGAGAAGCGCTTCCTGGGCGTCTTCAAGCCGTTGTACGATAGCCTGTCGCCGCAGCAGAAGCAGGCAGCCGACGACCTGTTCGCAACGCATGACGAAGATTGATCGGAGACCATCATGATCAATCAACCAACCAGAACCATTGGCAGGACATTCGTCCTCGCCGCCGTGGCGGCCTCGGTCATCGCGATGTTTCCCGTGGTATCACAGGCCGGCATACGCGTTGTCATCGCCCCTGGAGGTGGCTACGTCGCGCCGCCACCGCCCGAAGCCCCGCCTGTCTATGGCTATCCGGAATATTCCCCGGCCTATGGTCCGGAATACGTGCCCGATTATTACGGTCCGCCTCATCGGCACTATGACCGTGGCAATCATAACCACGGTCATGGCGCGCACGACGGCCATCATCGCTGATTGAAAAGAAACGGGGACTTGTACAAGTACAAGTCCCCGTTTTCCTTGCCTGCTATTGCTGTTTGCGGTGATGGGCTCTGCGCCCTTCAGGGAACAGGATCAAAACCGCCGCCACCCCATGGGTGGCAACGGCAGAGGCGCTGAAATGCCAATCGTGAGCCTTTTACGGGGCCATGGCGCGTGATCGCCTCGATCGCGTAGGCCGAACAACCGGGCGTAAAGCGGCAAGCGCCATTGCTGAAAAGCGGCGACAGGATGAAACGATAGGCATGCACAAGGCCTATTAGCAGCTTCGAAATCACGGGGATGGTTTTTTTATTTCGCCAAGGCCGAGCTTGGTTGCTGCGAAGCGCATATCGCCACGCAGCTCGTCCCATGAGCGAGTCAGGGTGCCGGCGCGTCCGATCAATACAAGATCGCACGGGCTGTCGCCATGCCGGCCAAGGATTTCAGTAGCGGCCGCGCGAAGCCTGCGTCGGGCGCGATTGCGGGCAACCGCATTGCCGACTTTGCGGGAAACGGTAAAGCCAAGCCGCAAACCCGGCACATCGATGTCATCGGTACGGGGCATCGCCTGAACGATCACGCCATGCGTAACCCATTTGCGGTTGGTGGCGGCAACGGCAAGAAACTCGGCGCGCTTTTTAAGCCGGCCGAGAGGCATCCGATTTAAGCCGACAGCTTCTTGCGGCCGCGGGCACGGCGGCGGTTCAGAACGTTACGGCCGCCGACAGTTGCCATGCGGGCGCGAAATCCATGCCTACGCTTGCGGACGAGCTTGCTCGGCTGATAGGTCCGTTTCATCGGACACTCCCAAATCTGTTGAATGCGAAGCGGGGTGTATGGCTGACTCCTCGATCTTAGTCAAGCGTAGCGTAAAAAAAATCCTTTCACAGTAATAAAAGAGATTTACATCTTGTTAAGGAACCTTTACGATCGATAAAACCATGAGAGAGAGAACCAAGACACAGGATGCGATGCATTCGTGGGAAGCCGAGGTAGACAAGGTCTACATGGCGACCTTTGCCGCCGAAGGACGCGAAATCCCGGAGGTTGCGGCAGCTGTGCGCGAATTTTCGCCGATGATGCTGCGCGCGAACAATGCAACGATGATGCTGGGTCTCGATACGATCGTTTCCGCCAGGGATGATGCGATACCGGCGTCGCTGCGTTCGTACATGATCGCCGAAATCCGTCAGCGTCACATGACGATGCCTATGGGGCGCGAGATCAGCGACCAGATGCAGAATGCACTGGAGCGCGGCCTGATGCAGGCGCGGATGCACCTGACTCAGAACCCGACGGCCACGGGGGCGAGAGATGAGTTCAGAGTTGCGGCGAACCAGTATTTCCTTGGTTTGAACGAACGTCAGGAGCTTGCCGGTATGCATCTGGAAAAGCTGGAGCAGGATACGGCACTCCCGGCTTCAGCGGTAGAATGGTGCGAGCGGCTAGTAACAAAATTCACGCCGCAGGAAATTGCTCGACCCGAACTGCCCGATTATGCCCACCGGCTGGAACGTGCAACGGCACGTTTTCTTGAAACGGAAGGGGTTGTGGCCGGTGTTCTGGCCAGTACCATCGATATGCTGGAACTGGGAACCGAAGTAACTTCGAACGCTACGGAAGGCGTCAGGGAAAGCGTCCCGCATCTGGCTGCCGCCATCCCGCACGTCGAGACGTCGGCGCGCAAAGCGGTCCCGGCAGCTGTCTTTCAGACTAGGATGCGTCTGACAGGCTGATCTCAGCGGTTATGGAAGCCGATCTTTACGGTTTCCGGTACCCGGTACAGGGCGTTGCCGCTGGCGTCGAACAATCCGGTTTCAATGGGTGACTTATCCATTTCCATCACCGTGCAGCTGTCCGGCATCAGGACGTGATCGCCGACGCTGTAATCGTAATAGCTTGCGCGGGCAGGGGCGGAGGCCGGTTTACGTGCAATCGATACATAACGGTGGCTCATCTCGCGTCCCCTCTGTCCTGGTAAACTGGGAGGCCTTATTTCCTCTCCCGTATTAACCTTATAGGCCGGGATTAGTTAAATTCGGGTTTGTCGGATGTGTAGAACGAATAAAATTTGTGATTATTTGAAGGTTGTTCGTCTTGGATCGGGCTCGTCCCGCGCGGCAGGATAGCCGGAATGCAAGACGTCTACCCTGCCATCGCGCAACAACCACAGCTCGCAATTATCCATGCGCGGCAAGGTTTCCATCCAGGCAACCGACTGCGCCAGATGGATCATTGCCAGTAGCCGGTGCGTCGTGCGGTGGCCGAAGGCGATAAACGCAGTGTCGGGCGCCACATCATTCAGAAGATCGGTATCGAAAGCCGTCAGCCTGGCCGTAACGTCGGCGAGGCTGGCCCCCTCGATCATGCGACCGAACAGGCCCGGGTTTTCCGGCGTGGGAACGATGTTGCGCGGCCTGAACTTGATTTCGCCGATACGTGCGTCTTCGAGTCGCGGCAGGATCTCGATATCCATCTCGGCTGCAAAGGCTGACATCGCCGCCGTGCAGGATGCGTTGGTGCGGTCATAGCCGGAAGTGACCGGCTGAACACGCGCAATCCTGTTCTGATGACAGAAAGACAGTAGCCTCGCCCCCGTTTCGGTCGCTTGAATCCACCCTTCGTCATGCAAAGGTGTCCAGCGGTCGTCGGTCCCGCCGTCGATATTTTTGGCGGTCGCGCCGTGGCGGCAAAGGATCACAGGCATGGTTTCAAGGTACTGTATCGTTCAATAGGGGCGCAAAGGGGTGGATTTCCCGTCCCGGACAGCTATTTCGAACATCCAATCTTGATCTGCAACGGTGTTGATGCGCTAGAATGACAATATGAGTCTCGAAATACGTACGTTCGACAACAAATCGAATAGCGGCGACCCCCTGTTCAAGGCACTGGGTCACCCCGCGATGGCCGACAGGGTCAGGGAATGGATCGCCAGCGCCGCCGGTATGGGCCGGCTTGCCATCGTCGATCCCTGGGGCCAGTTCTCGTCGCTTGCCGCGCTGTACGATGTCAGCGCCCTGAATGTAGAGGGCCGCTATGTCCAGCGGATCGAAGACCTGACGCCCGAACATCGGATGCCCGGTGCCGCCGCCCCGCGCTCGCTGCTCGATCTCGAGACGTGCGAGGCCGATGTCGTCATGCTGGCGGCGTTCGACGACGATCATGCGCGGCGCTCGGTCATCCCGTTGCTGCGCGAGGACATGCCGGTCATAACGTTCGACGACCTGCGCTTGGAAGACCGCTTCATCACCAATGCGCGGCGTTATCTCGATCCCTTGAATTTCGCGACCAACTTCGCCCTTTTCCGGGCAGGAGAGGGACGTCACTCGGTGGTTCGCACCGCCAATTACTGGTCGGGTTACGGCGCGGTCGAGCCGCGTCTGCTCATGATCCTGTTTGGTGCAGATGGTGAAAAGCTGGCCGAATGGGAAGAGGCCCTGCAGCCGCGCCAGGGAATCACGCTGGATGCCGAGGAAGTGCGCAAACGGTTCGATCTACCGCCTTTCAGCGGCATGCTGCTGATCCATGCCGTCGGTGTTGCGGGTCACGGCGACGTCAAATACGTGCTCGACGATGTCGACGACGATTTGCACGATCCGGCGCTGACGCACGATTCCAATAGCTGGCCGGCACAGTTCTATTGTGGCCTTCCGGCCCCGCGGGAGAATGAATCGGTCAGGCTATGGCTGCAGAACAGCCATCCAGGTGTCATCCCGGCTGGCGCCCTGACTTTGGGCATCATGGGACATAACGAGACGATTGCCCTGCATGAAGAAATCCCGGGGTTCGGCACGTATTGCCTGAAAATCGAGGAGATGTTTCCGGGCAAGACCTGGCCGCTGCAGTTCGAGCTGTCGTCGGGCAACCACGTCGTCCGCCCACGCTACGAGATCGTCACCCGGACCCAGACGAACGGCAATACTGTCACGTTCGCGCACATGAATGTGGAGCGGGTCGATCTGCGGCCCGATCCGGTCCTGACCCAGTCGGCGGCTATGCTTGGCAAGGGCTATCTGCTGCCGGCGCCGATCCTGCCGGTCAAATCGTGGCGCAACCTGGCGCTTCTGACCCCAGCCGCCCGGACCCAGTCCAACTTGCCGGTAGCGGTGAAGATTTACAGCGCTGATGGAAAGCTTGTACTGGAAAAGCCATTGGGCGTCCTGTCGCGTAGCGCTATTCCAGAGATCGACGTCAACCGGATATTGGTCGATGCCGGCGTGACCGGCGAGTTCGAGGGTCACCTGGAACTGATGTATGACCATTCGCACGGCCTGGATGTCGATGGCTGGCTGCATGGGCTGTTCCGGTACGAGAATATCGAGCATGGCCAGATGGGCGATACCAGCTTCGGCGCGCATGTGTTCAACATGCCCATTACCTTCCGTAACGAGCCGCAATCCTATTCCGGAAAGGCGCCCGGTCTTTCGACGCGCCTTTTTGCCCGTCTGACCCCGGCGCCGCTGGAGCCGTTCGTCCATCTGACCTACACATCCTCGGGTAAATGGCGCGATCGCTCGACCACGACCATCTTCCTGCACGATGCCGCGGGGGAGGAACTGGGACAGTATTCCTTCGAGATCCCGCTTTACGGTTCGCGCTTCCTGTCAGCGAGTACGATGTTCAGCAACGAGCAGCTGCAAAAGGCAGGGCCACGGGGCTACATGATGGTCGTCGATCGCACATGCCGCCTGTTCGGCTATCATGGCGTGATCGGACCCGGTGGCCAGTTCGCGCTTGATCACATGTTCGGCTTCTAGCCGGTAAATTTCGCCCGATGTCGATAATCTTTCAGTTTTGTCGGAGGATTGTGGTATTTTCTCCTAACCGCATTTTAGAGAGAGTAACTTGATTGGCGCTTCGCAGCCGCAATAAAGGGCATGATCTGGCCCGGCGAACGATCATTGCCCTGGCGGTTCTGGCGGCAATGGTCGTGCCGGAAAGCCTAAATGCAGCGGCTCCCGGTATTGTCGTCGCCAACTCGGGGGGCAAGCAAACTTCACAGTTCCAGCACTGGCAACAGTTCAGGAAAAATGTCGAGGATGGCAGTAACGGTAGCCTGCTTTTCGATTACCTGATCTATGGCGAACTGGGTACGTCGCAGTCCATGCTCCAGGCGGTGATGAACGGACAGGCGACCATCGGCGGCGTGGGTTGCGCAGGTATAACCCAGCTGATCCCGGAGATGGCTATCCCGCAGATGCCGTTCCTCTTCGCCAACGACGACGAGGTCGATTTCGTCTTCGAACACTACATGACGCCGATCTATTCCGAAATATTGGCAAAGCACGGCCTAGTGCTGCTGCAATGGACCGAAATCGGCTGGATGGACCTCTATACCCGTACGCCGGTCCAGTTTCCGTCCCAGCTCGAGAACCAGCAGATCAGGACGGTCAACAACATCGTCGGCCCTGCATTGCTGAAGGCCGTAAAGGCCATACCGGTCGACATCGCGGTCACCAATCTGGATACGTCGGTTCAGCTGGACAAGTTGTTCGGCGGCTTCGGGCCTCTGATCAGCTATGCCCGGTTGAAGTCCAGCTTCAAATACCTGACCGTGACCCATCATTCCTTCAATTGCGGCATGGTGGTAGCCAACAAGGCCTGGTTCGATACGACGACTCCGCACGAACAGGAAGTCCTGCGAAACGCATATCCCACCTTGCATTCTCTGCGGGATGAAGCGTGGGCAGAAAACAAGTCGTTGATCGCAAAGATAAGCGAAGTAGGCGCGGTTGTGTTACAATTGTCGAACGAACAGCACAATGCCTGGGCAGCGGCGGCGCTTCCGCTCTATCCTTCGATTCTCGAGCAGGCGGGGGGACGCAGTATCGAGGTCTACGATATCATCAGGGCCGCAAAACAGGCGTTTCTGCGCGATCCTGCATCTGGAACGCATCATTAACCCTGTTTGTGCGGATTTTGCTTCCACATCGTACGAAAAAGCTTTGCAAAACGAGTCCGAAGTGATTAAATGCGGCTAAATATTGGCGTGGGGACTTCAATGGCTACACACTTCGGTCGTGATTACGACACGGTTACCCTTCAGGGCGCTTTGGTTGCCTCGAGAGAGGGCATCCAGAGACGCGGTGTTCTTGGTGAGCTTACGAAGGTGCTTACTTCGGACGCCCCAGTGCAACAGCATAGAGTTTCGACGCCAGGCCCAAGCGGCGTCTAAGACAGAACCTTTTAAAAAGGGCGGCCAACTGGCCGCCCTTTTTTGTGTCTGCCCACCGAACTAGAATCGGTCTGTCTTGCCACTGTTCTGGTCGCGTAGGGCATCTTTCATCCCGCCCATCGAGTGGACCTTGCCTGTTTCGCGCGTGGCCATGTTGTGAACCTTCCCACTGATCTTGTCAGCCGCCTGCCTCAGAGCGCCTTCAGCCTGGCGAAAAGCCCCGTTTACACGATCCTTGTCCATAACTGTCTCCCGAGATTGCCGTACATACAGAACAAGGGAACAAACTAAATGTTCCACCTATGTACTTATCGAGAAAAACCGCAGTCAGGTTCGTAGCGGGATGCAGTGCGCCAATACGGTGCAGGCCTTCTTGGCCGCAATCTGGTTCATTCCCGTCAATTCGGCCCGATAGACCTTTCCGTGCCGGTAATGGATCGGAACGGAAACTGGGCGCGCCATGCCTTTGATGTCTTTGGGCAGTGTGGCGACCGCCTTCTGCAACATGGCATCGCTGACGACACGGCTGGAATAAGTCCCCAGTTGCACCCCCCATTTGGCCGAAGCGCCGTGCGAAGGAAGGCGCAGTACATGCGCGGGCTCCGGCTGATTGTCGGCGTCGCCCTGGGCGATCACGGCAGGCTGGGCGGGCTTGCCCGGTGGCGTCGGCATGCTTCCTGCAGCCGCCGGTGCTGGATTGGCTGGTCCGACGTCCGCTGCGGCAGGCTTGGCCTGTCCGGCAGCCTCGACAGGTTCCTCAAGCATCTTGGCCGGTATGGCGATCGATGAATCGTCATTCGGCTTTGTACCGGCATTGCCGGCAACCTGTACGGCCGGCTGCGCCGGCTGGACCGGTTCGGCCACGATGGCCGCCGCCGCTGCCGGGGCGCCTTCGCCGCTTTCGACGGCATCGCCGGCTTCGGCAAGGGCAACGCCTGCAACCTGTCCCGTTGCGGCTTCCGCCACCGGCTTCTCGGGCGGCGGGACACCCATGTCGCCCGCCGTCAGCTCTGGCTGGCCCGGCTGTCCGGCGATTTTGCGGAAACCGTCGTCAAGCAAGGCAGCCATGTAGTTGTCGCGCGATACGGCGCTGACACCGCCGAACACAACCGCGATCAGCCGGTGCTTGTCCCGTACGGCGGAGGCGGTCAGGTTGAAGCCCGAGGCCCGGATGAAGCCGGTCTTGATCCCGTCCATGCCCGGGTAGCGGCTCATCAGATGGTTGTGGTTGGGGTGAGCGATGCCATTATAGGTGAAGCTGCGGGTCGCGAAGTAGCGATAATATTTCGGGAATCGCTGTATCAGGGCCTCAGCCAGGGTCGCCATGTCGCGTGCCGTGGTCAGCTGTCCCTCGTCGGGCAGGCCGTTCGGGTTGTCGAAATGCGTGTTGTCCATGCCCAGCGACTTGGCCCGGCTGGTCATCAGGCGCGCGAACTCGTCCTCGTTGCCGCCGATATTCTCTGCCAGCACCATGGCGCAATCGTTTGCCGACAGGGTGACGGCTGCCAGGATGCAGGTCTCCGTGCTGACCCGGCTGCCAGGACGAAGTCCCAGCTTGCTGGGCGCCTGTTCGGACGCCAGTTCCGATACCTGCAAAGGCGTATTCAGCGACAGTCGGCCCTGACTCAGTGCCTCGAAGGTCAGGTACAGCGTCATGATCTTGGTCATCGAGGCAGGGAATAGGCGGGCATCGGGATTCTTTGCGCTCAGGACCCGGCCCGATGCGGCATCGACGACAATATAGGAATCGGCGTTCGCTACAGCCGCCGCTGCCTGGCCGCAAATCGGCAGCATCGCGAAGAGGGCGAGTACCGTGGCGCGGATGTGCCTGGCGATGGTGCGGGGCATGGTGTCCTCTTGGCCGTCGACGGTGCAGCGGTTAAGCATACCTGACTGGTCTAGCTAAGGAAAAACTTATTAACAACTCGAAAAGAATTTTTCATGCAGGCAAGCCCGGCCTTTGCCGTTTGCCCATGTCGGTGTAGATAGCTAGCAGACTCTTTTTTAGATGCAGGCGCGATGTCGGACGAAGATACCAACAACCCCGATGGACCCGGCTCGCCGGATGCAGGCACGGGGCTTGCGGTCAAGCCGAAACCGAAAACACGCAAGCCCGCGCTGTACCGCGTATTGATGCTGAACGACGATTACACGCCGATGGAATTCGTCATCCACATCCTGGAACGCTTTTTCCGCAAGAACCGCGAGGAAGCGACGAAGATCATGTTCCACATCCACCGCCGCGGCGTCGGCCTCTGCGGCGTCTTCCCGCACGACGTCGCCGAAACCAAGGTCACCCAGGTGATGGACTTCGCCCGCAAGCACCAGCACCCGCTGCAATGCACGATGGAGCGGGAATAGCGTTTTCCCCTCTTTAACGAATCGTTTCGGCTCCCATATCAATTCGACAGGCAATTGGCCGCCATAAAAGTTTTCGGGGTCGCGCAGGCTTTTTTAACCTTAAAAGCCTAGACTGATCTCAAAGGACGAGGGCAGGCAGGAGGGATTACGATGCTATCACGCAATCTGGAACAGACGCTGCACCGGGCTCTCGCCGAGGCAAACGCCCGCCGGCACGAATATGCGATGCTTGAGCATCTGCTGCTCGCGATGACCGAGGATCAGGATTCCGTGGCCGTGTTGCGCGCCTGCGGCGTGGATATCGTAAAGCTGCGCAAGGACCTTTCCGATTATATCGACACCGAGCTGACCGATCTGGTCTCTGACTCGGGCGAGGAAGCGAAGCCAACCGCCGGTTTCCAGCGCGTGCTGCAACGCGCGGCGATCCATGTGCAATCGTCGGGCCGTGAACAGGTGACCGGCGCGAACATGCTGGTGGCGCTGTTCTCAGAGCGCGAAAGCTATGCCGTCTATTTCCTGCAGGGCCAGGACATGACGCGCTTCGACGCCGTCAATTATATCTCGCACGGCATCGCCAAGGTGCCGGGCCAGTCCGATCCGACCAAGCGCGTCCAGGGCACGTCCGAAACGGAACAGCCTTCGGCGGAGAAGCCGAACAAGAAGGGCAACGATGCGCTGGAAAGCTATTGCGTCAACCTCAACCGCAAGGCTGCAAGCGGTCGCATCGACCCGCTGATCGGACGCGAGCAGGAGATCGAACGTACGATCCAGGTTCTGTGCCGCCGCTCCAAGAACAACCCGCTTTACGTCGGCGACCCAGGCGTCGGCAAGACGGCGATCGCCGAGGGCCTCGCCCGCCGCATCGTGCACGGCGAAGTGCCGGAGGTGTTGAAAGACGCGACGGTGTTCAGCCTGGACATGGGTACGCTACTGGCCGGCACGCGGTATCGCGGCGATTTCGAGGAACGCCTGAAGGCGGTCGTCAGCGAGATCGACCAGATGCCGGGCGCGATATTGTTCATCGACGAGATCCACACCGTGATTGGCGCCGGCGCCACCAGCGGCGGGGCGATGGACGCCAGCAACCTGCTGAAGCCCGCGCTTGCCAATGGCCAGCTGCGCTGCATCGGCTCGACCACCTACAAAGAGTACCGCAGCCATTTCGAAAAGGACCGCGCCCTGGTGCGTCGCTTCCAGAAGATCGATGTCAACGAACCGTCGGTCGAGGATGCGGTCAAGATCCTGAACGGGATCAAGCCGTATTACGAACAGCATCACAAGGTCCGCTACACCGCGGATGCGATCAAGGCGGCGGTGGAACTCTCGGCGCGCTACATCGGCGACCGCAAGCTGCCGGACAAGGCGATCGACATCATCGACGAGGTCGGCGCCGCGCAGATGCTGCTGCCTGAAAGTCGCCGCAAGAAGACGATCGGCGTCAAGGATATCGAGATCATAATCTCCAAGATTGCGCGCATCCCGGCCAAATCGGTCAGCCGCGACGACAAGGACACGCTGCGCAACCTGGACAAGACCCTGAAGACTCTGGTCTTCGGCCAGGACAAGGCGATCGATGCCCTGTCCAGTGCGATCAAGCTGGCCCGTGCCGGCCTGCGCGATCCGGAGAAACCGATCGGCTCCTACCTGTTCTCGGGTCCCACCGGTGTCGGCAAGACCGAGGTCGCCCGCCAGCTGGCTCGCACCCTGGGTATCGAGGTCACGCGCTTCGATATGTCCGAATACATGGAACGCCACACCGTTAGCCGCCTGATCGGCGCGCCGCCGGGCTATGTCGGTTTCGACCAGGGCGGCCTTCTGACCGACGCTATCGATCAGCACCCGCATCAGGTGCTGCTGCTGGACGAGATCGAGAAAGCGCACCCAGACCTGTTCAACATCCTGCTGCAGGTCATGGATTACGGCAGGCTGACCGATCACAATGGCAAGTCCGTCGACTTCCGCAACGTCATCCTGATCATGACCACCAATGCTGGCGCGTCCGACATGGCCAAGCCGGCGATCGGGTTCGAACGCGAGGAGCGGACGGGCGAGGATACGGATGCGATCAACCGGGCCTTTACACCCGAATTCCGCAACCGCCTCGATGCGATCATTCCGTTCGCGGGCCTTAGCACCGACATCGTGGGCCGTGTGGTGGACAAGTTCGTGATCCAGCTGGAAGAACAGCTGAGCGATCGCGGCGTCGTCATCACCCTGACCGACGAGGCGCGCGAGTGGCTGGCGACCAAGGGCTACGACGCCAGGATGGGCGCGCGGCCGCTCGCCCGCACCATCCAGGAGTTCGTCAAGAAGCCGCTGGCGGAGGAGTTGCTGTTCGGTCGCCTGTCGAAGGGGGGCGCCGTCAAGATCGGCGTTGCCGAAAACAAGCTGACCTTCGAGTACGAACCTGCCCGCAGGCCGCCACCGACACCGGTGGCCGAAGAGCCGGAAGCGGTTCTGGAGTAATCGAAAGGGCCGGAGAGCAAACTCTCCGGCCCTTTCCGCATTTCAGCTGAAATCTTGCGGTTGCCGATATTTCTCGCTAGACATTACGACAATCCAAATAATGGAGAGCGTGATGCGAAGTATCGTGTTTCTATTGATTGCGGCATGCCTTGTGCAAATCAATCCCTGTTACGCTCAGGACGCTGAGCCATTCAAGTCAGGGGCGGCTTTTTCGTATGGCGGAGTCGCCATCCCGCAATCATCGCTCGTGGCCACGATTCAGCCCTCCAATTTTTCCGGTTACTTCTGGTTGTTACTGAATTTCTATCCCTATCAACCCACCTCCGACGATATTCCCGATATAGCGAAGGGCAGCACCAAATCGATGGAGTATGGCCACAGCATGGAGAGGGCCGATCCTTCGTACAAAGGAGGGGCGACTATCAAGTTCAACCTCGACAAGGATTTCAATGTCACTCAGGTCGATGCCATGGTTCCCAATCACAGCTGCACCATTGCCGGCTACAAGATCCTGCCGAAGGATATAGTGCAGGACTACAGGATTGCCGGCAATCGCGTGACGTTCAAGATGCATGGCGTCTTTCCCTGCGATGTGCCGCCGGGGGGAGCTCAGATATCCCCGATCGGTATCGACGCCGATGTGGACGCGCAGGTTTTCAAGGTTCAATAAGGCTGGATCGCAGCAGGCTCGCAGCAACAGGATGACGACACTGGTTGTTATCACCGTGATCGAAAGGAAGATCTTCCGGGAAATCGATAGTTTCACGGATCACGGGCCTTGTCTGTTTAGGTCAGGCTTATTCTGAGAACCGATTTTGGAGGCGTGATGGACGCATTTTACAGAAATGCGGAGAAAACGCATAGGTCACCACATATTCCGTCCATGCTTGTCCGTAATAGTTGAAGCCATACAACTACGGAGTGGTGGATGAAACCATATTTATATGCTGCCGTTGCGGCCATTATCGCAACGGGCGCATGGGCTCAGCAGCCCGGTGGCAGCAGTGGCCAGCAATCCTCGGGTGGATCGGCGCCCGGCGGATCGGCGCCCGGCGGATCGGCGCAGCCAGGCCCCGGTAATAATATGGGGCCACCCCACGGGCCGCCACCGAATGTAAGGCAGGCTATCGAGCTTCTGGAACAGGCCAAGCAACAGACGGGGGCCGCATCGGTCAGCCTGATCGAGCAGGCCGAGGAACTTTTGAAGAAGCCACCGCCACCACGGCAAGGTGGAATGGGTCATCCGGATGATGGGCAGGCCGGAGTTCAAAAGTCGCCGGGGCAATGATGGATGGGTCTGCCTGGAAAAACGATAGTGTCGGCGATGCTATCCCAGTGAGTGGGCGTGAGACCCAATCGATCGATTACTCGGATGCTTCCGAAGAACGAGTGCTAGCTTTTCTAAGAGGGGCAACGGATCTTCGCTCGCATAGCCGCATCGCTGCCGAGCATTACGATGACTGGGCCGTGCGCTACCATCTTTGCCCGGAGCGCAGCGTATTGTTGCGGCCATTCTGTTTGCAGGGATTGAAGGTCCTCGAGCTGGGCGCCGGCATGGGGGGCGTGTCCCGTTTCCTGGCCGAGGAATGCGCGCATCTGACAGTCGTCGAGGGAACCGAGGCGCGTGGGGCTGCCCTGCGTGAACGACTGCGCGATCTCGACAACTGGGATTGCCATATCGCGAATATCCAACACTTCGAGACGACGCAGCGTTACGATGTCGTCTGCCTGATCGGCGTACTGGAATACGCGCAGTTGTTCATCGGCGGCAAAACGCCGTTCGAGACTTTGCTGTCGAAGGCAGCGTCGTTCCTGAGCGAGGACGGCGTACTGATCGTCGCGATCGAAAACAGGCTGGGAGTCAAATACTGGAACGGCGCCGCCGAGGATCATACGAACAGGTTGTTCGATGGTCTGGTTGGATATCCGCCGGGAGTTTCTCCCCGCACGTTCTCGCGGCAGGAGCTGGTCGGATTGCTTGGCCGCGCTGGTTTTCCGGAGGTAAGAGAGTTTTTTCCCTTTCCCGATTACAAAACACCGCACGCCATTCTCTCCGATGATTTCATCGATATCGACGCCACGATTTGCGCCGGTATCGCATCTTTGCAACCACTGAAAATCATCGATGACAAGCGCGCCGTATTGATGCCGCCAAATCTGTTGGCAGAGTCGATTGCGAGCGCGGGCCTGCTGAAGGAATTTTCGAATTCTTTCCTGTTCGTGGGCGGCAGGACCGCCGGTTCGCCGGTCAGGGACCGGCTATTGCGGAGACTGGGCAATGACGAGATCGGCTGGCACTTCAATATCGGAGGCCGCATCCTGCCCACGATAACGATTTTCCGCGGCAGGCGAGACGGAACGCAGTCTGTCGAGGTATCGAAGTGCGGGCTGCTAGATCCCGGCGTAACCAGCATGAGTTTCAGTTCCGCCGCAACGACCGTGCGCTGGAACTCGGTCGATCCTGCGCCCCTGGCAGTCGAGGACAAGCTGATACAATGCCTGGGACGCAGTATATATCACGGTGACTGGGCAAAATTCGAAATGCAGCTGGAGGATTTCATCCTTTGGTCGTTCGAGCATTGGGCAACGGAGTCCGCCCATTTCCTGAAGCCACAGGCGCTCGACGCCAATGCCCACAATGCGGCTTGTCGCCGTGAAGGAAGTTATACTCTTTTCGATCAGGAATGGGCTCTTGTCGAGGATATGCCCAAAAGCTGGTTCATCTTCCGCAACATCATCGCCATCCGGAATCTGTACGTGCCCGGCGACGCCGTCAGCCCTTATGCATCGCTGCGAGAGCTATATGAAAGGCTGTGTAACAGGCTGGGTGTCGTATCCGACTTCACGGGCGACATGCACCGGGAGGATTCTTTCCTGCGCGCCGTATGGAAGGACGATGTTGTTTATGACCATTTCGCGGTGATGGACTACATATTTTCCAGGCCGCTACCCCGCACCGATGCGCCGCGCAGCGCCGCCGAAATGGCGGGACGCGCGGCAAGAATCGGAACTCTGGAAGCCGAATTGCAAACCCTCAGGGCCGTCAACCACGATCTGGTCACCTCCCGCAGTTTCCGGCTGGCGTTGAAACTGGCCCGGCTGGGTGCAGCCTTTCCGCTGTTCCGACGCCTGTTTTCGCGCCGCTGAAGCCAATATTTGTACCGGACGGCGTCAGTCGGTATAATGCCGCCATGTCGTACACGATTGCCGCCCTTTACCGTTTTGTGACCATCGAAGACCCTGCCGCGCTTTGCGAGCGGATGAAGGCCGATTTTCGTCCGCTCGGCCTGCTGGGAACGTTGCAGGTCGCCGACGAAGGCATCAACGGTACCCTGTCGGGCTCGTCCCAGACGATCGCCGCTTTCATCGACCTGCTGGTGGCCGAGGTCGGGCTGGTACGCGCCGACGTCAAGTACTCGGTCGCGGATGAGAATCCCTTCGACCGGCTGAAAGTGCGCGTGCGCAGGGAAATCATCACCTTCAAGCAGCTTGGGGTAGATCCATCGACCCAGGCGGGAACCTATGTCGAGCCGCGGGACTGGAACGCGTTGATCGCCCAGCCCGATGTCCTGCTGATCGATACGCGTAATGCGTACGAAACCGAAGTCGGCACCTTCGCCGGCGCGGTCGATCCCGGCCTCGAACATTTTTCGCATTTTGCAGACTATGTCAGGCAGAAGCTGGACCCGGCGCGCCATAAGCGCGTGGCGATGTTCTGCACCGGCGGGATCCGATGCGAAAAGGCATCCGCCTTCATGCGCCTGGAAGGCTTCGGCGAGGTCTACCACCTGCGCGGCGGCATTCTGAAATATCTTGAGGAGATCCCAGCGACCGACAGCCGCTGGCAGGGACAATGCTTTGTCTTCGACGCGCGCCGCGCCGTCGGTCATGAGGACTTCGCCACCGATGAGTAGCGACCTGCCGCTGGTCGCGGTAGGTGAGGTCATTGCATACCGCCTGTTCGATATCGCCTATGCGGTAGATCTGCCCCGCGCCGAAGCTTTGTGGCAGCAAAGCCGTGGTTCGGGCAGCGAACGAAAGCGCTTGATAGCAACTCCGGCAAAGGCGGTCGATTACGATGTGCCGCCGGTACTGCTGACCATGGCGCCCGTCGACCTGGAGATCGAGGGCAGGGCGCTGCAGGCCGCCGTCACGGTTCGCGTCTACGATTTCGGCGTTGCGACACTGGCTCTCGGGGTGCCGGCGCTCGACCTTGAATGGAGCCAGTTCTCCGACCTGCTGAACGCCGTCAACCAGTGCGTCGGCTCCGGCTCGGGCCATCCGATCTGGGCGAATCTGGCGAACGAGATTCGTAACGCGCTCGCCGACGCGCTGGAAAGGCCCAGCAATACGGTGCTGGAAGAAGACTACATCATCGGCCGTGTGCGCTCGTTCGACCGACCGATGAGTGCGCTCCAGATCCAGTCGCAACTCGATCTGGTGCCGTTGCTTTCGGGCGATAGCCTGCTGTTGTCCGATGGCGCGCGCGACGATCTGCTGCGCCAGAAATTCTCATATTACGTCGACGATTTCGTAGTGCTGACCTGGGACCGCGCCTTCATCTACGAACCGCGCGGCGATAGCGACGTGGCCGACGTGCTGGAAGTCGCGAACGCACAGCTGCTGGAGATGCGCTATTACGACGAGCTGCTGGATGACGAGCTGCCGCGCATGTACGACCTGGTGGAAACCACGCGCCGGGGGAACAACCCTCTGGCCTCGCGCCGCTATGCGCGCCTGGCGCGACGCCTCTACACGCTGGTCGCCGAAGTTACCGAGCTGACCGAGAAAGTCGACAACGCGCTGCAGGTGACCGAGGACGTATATCTGGCGCGTATCTATACCGCTGCGCTGGATCTGTTCCGCGTCCGCACGGTCAGCGCCGCCGTCGATCGCAAGCTGGCCATCATCCGAGATACCTATGCCGCGTTGTACGACGAAGCCTCGGGCGGGCGGGCGGCGTTGATGGAACTGGCGATCCTTCTGCTGATCGTGATCGAGGTTGTTCTGGCCGTCATGCGCGTCTGATCCGAACCGCATCCTCCGCGAAGGCAGAAGATGCGGTTTTGACTTATCCCCGACGGCCTACCAAGTGTATTTCACGCCAACCAGGACCGTGTGGTCCAGTTCGCGGTCGCGGACGGCGGCATCGTAGCCGATGGTCGCCGACATGTTTTCCGAGAAGCCGACAGTCACGCCGGTACCGACCAGCGCCGCCTCGCGGCCCGGATGCACGCCGGCGATACGGAAGCCGGAGGAAGGGGCGGCGGCGAAGTTCTCGGTCAGCGGAGCGTTGGTGGCCATGAAGTCGTGCAGATAGGCTGCGCGCAGTTCAGGGGTCACCACCGTACCGTCGCTGGTCGTCAGCTTCAGGTCGGCATGCGCGCCGATCGTGCTGCGTAGCGCATTCAGGGTCGCGCCATTGACGTTGACGTTCAGCCCGGGCACCGATGCGCCGGTCGTGCTATAGGGGTTCTGCTGGATGTTGTCGTATTCGACCCCGACGCGCGGCGTGATCTTCAAAGCGCCGTTGACCAGGTCCTGCTTCACGTCGAAGGCATGGCTCAGTCCGCCTTCCGCCGAAAGCTCGTTGCCGGTATGGCGCGAGTTCTGGAAGGGGGAAATGGCGGGGACGCCTGCGCCCTCGATATCGTGATAGTCGTTGAACGCGTAACCGAACGCGGCATCGACGGTCAGCGGGACCGGGTCCAGCTTCTCGCTGCCATACAGGGATATGCGATACGTATCGATATAGTTTCCGTCGCCGGAAACCGCCGACAGGTTGAAGTCGGTATGCTCGTAGGCGACGGCCACGCCGACCAATGCATCGTCGGTCACCTTCGCATCGGCGCCGGCGACTACGCCGCCCGTGTGATACTGGTAATCCATGAAGCCGGTCTCGCCGCCGGATTCACCCAGCACGCCATAGCCATGGATCCAGACGCTCGGCTTGTCTGTGGTGATCACCGCGTTGTCGCCGGCCATGCCGAACAACGGCATGTCGGTGTCGTTCATCGCCACGTCGAACGTGCCCGGCAGGCCATTGTTGACCTCGGTCATGCTCTGGTTCTGGCGGCGGTCCATGCGCTCGATCAGGAAGTTCTGGAAGCTGGTCAGGTTGGCAAGGTCGATGGTGGCGATGTCGGCGCGCAGCTCACCGGCGATGCCGTCGAGCCCTGCACGTTCCGCAGCCGGTGTACCGAAGGCGATCGGCAGCAAGGCCGATACCAGTCCGGCGTCGCCGCCGGGAATGATCGACTTGATAGATCCTGCTACGGCCGCCTGGTTCGGCGTCAGGCTGATCTGGCCCAGGCTCTGCGTTACCAGCGCCTGCACCGCGCCAGCAGCTGTAGGTGTGGACGGCGTTGCGCCCGGTACGATCGTGGTCAGGTCGACTTCGTTCGGCAGGTACTCCTCGACGAAGAAGACGCTGCTCGACGAGTTGTTTACGGTGCCGAATGTCCCGGTCACGCCATTGGTGGCGGTGATGATCGGGTAGACCTTGCCGGTGGTGTAGGTTCCGGCATCGGGCAGGATCGACAACGTGCCGGCGATGTTCGCGGCACCGCCGACCTTGAGCAGGCTCGCCGTTACCGGATTGACCTCGACCGCGAACGTGCCGGCCGAATTCTGCGTGTAGTTGCCGCCGACTGTCAGCGTACCGATCGTGCCACCGGGCTGGACCGTACCGCTGCTGACCACGCTGCCATTGATCGTGCCGTGGCCCATCAGCGTGCCGCCCGAAGTGACGGTAACGCCGGTGGACAGGACCGCGCCGGGATTGGCGATGTCGCCGACCTCGAGCGTGCCACCCGATACGGTGGTGACGCCTTCGAAGGTGCTGACGCCATCAAGCGTCAGCATGCCCGTGCCGTCCTTGACCAGGTCGCCGGTCCCCTGGATCGAGCCGCTGAAGATCGTGCTGGCGCTGCCGTTGATCGTCAGCGTGCCGCTGTTCGACGTGACCACGCCCGCACCGGCCAGGCTGGAAACCGTCTGGTCGTACTGGACGTGATCGAAGGTCGCGTTCGCCGCAACGAACAACGGGCCGCTGCCGGCGGCATTGTCGGTGCCAAGGGCGACCGTGCCCTGATTGACGGTGGTACC
This sequence comes from Alphaproteobacteria bacterium, assembly GCA_965199335.1. GTDB lineage: Bacteria > Pseudomonadota > Alphaproteobacteria > CALMVH01 > CALMVH01 > CBDAQV01. The sequence goes on from CBDAQZ010000001.1 coordinate 58,220, forward strand.
GCCCGAATAGGTGTTGCCGGAATTGTTCAGGAACAGCGTTCCGGTGCCGGTCTTGGTAAGCGATCCCGGCCCGTCGCCGTCGACGATCGCGCCGTCCAGGTCGACCGTATTGCCCTGCGTATCGAACGTGCCGCCGCCGCTGTTCAGCGTGATGCCTTCTTCCAGCGACATCGATGCGGTCGTCCGCAACGTCCCGCCGCCGAAGGTCAGCCCGTAAAACGTACCGCTATCGTTGATGTTGGTGGGATCGGAAATCGACACGACGCCCTGATTGATCACCGTGCCGCCGGTATAGGTGTTGTCGCCGGTAATCGTCAGCGTGCCGAGCCCGGTCTTGGTCAGGGGATTGGGAGTACCATCGCCTTCCCCGTCAACCACATCGTCGCTTCTGACCAGTGCGAACGACTGGAAGATTTGCGGCGCGGTGTACGCGACATAATCGCTGATCGTACCCGCCAGGGTAACGTCGTTTCCGTCTGTATCGATGGTGCCGCCACCGGTTCCGATCTGGATACCCTCGACCAGGGTCATCGGCGCCGTGGTACGCAGCGTGCCGCCGGTAAAGGTCAGGCCGCCGTTCGTGCCGGAATCGTTCAGGTTTGTCGGGCTGGAAATCGAGATGACACCCTGCTGGATCGTGGTGCCGCCGGTATAGGTATTGTCGTTGGTCAGCGTCAGCGTACCCGTGCCGACCTTGAGCAGCGACCCGCCCGTGAAGCCCTCGCCGCATCCGTCGTCCTCGCATATGATATCGGACCGGACCAAGGCAAGATTGTCGACTATCCGCTCGTCGTAGTCGCTGAGAACGCCGGAGAAGGTCACGTTGTTGGCCTGCGTGTCCGCGGTCAACGTGCCCCCAAGCTCGATATCCTGGCCAACTGTGCTGGACGATGTGATGCGAAGCATTGAATCGCGTGTAACGATCAGCGGTCCCAAGCCCAGGTTACTGCCGCTGGCGATCTGCAGTGTGCCATTGTCCAGGGTAGTTGTGCCGGTATAGGTATTGTTGCCACTCAGTACCAACGTGTCGCTGCCATCGTCACCGCTGATTTCCAGATTGCCATTGCCGCTGATATTGCCGGTCAACGTGACCGTTGCGCCCGAATAGGCGTACAGGAAGAAGTCGCTGTCGTTGTTGACGATGTTGTTGGCCAGCATGAGGGTCTGCGTGAAGTCGATCTCGCCCGAATACGGATCGGTGATGGTGCCGGTGCCGAGGGCGCTGCCGTTGGAGATTATGGCGTCGCCGTTATAAAGCGTGGTGCCGCCTGAATAAGTGTTCGTCCCCGTAAGCGTCAGGATCGTATAGGAATTGTTGCTGCCCAGTTGAATGCCGCCGGTTCCCGAGATCGTGCCGTCATATTCCGTGTTGTCGAACTGAGCGACGCCCAGCTGCAGAAAGTTGCCGCCCAGAGTGATCGAGCCCGAACCGCTGAGCGATTCGATCGTCGTGGTCGCTCCTCCGACGGTTGCACCGGTCTTCAGCCCGCTGATGTCGACGGTGCCGCCATTGGAAACCACGGTCGCCTGGCCGCCCGATCCGTTGCTGAGCGCATCCGAGTTGAAGCCGCTGGTTATGACCAGAGACCCGCCGGCATTCAGCGTGATGGCCGAACCGCCCGCGCTCGAGGCACCATCGAATTCGAACGTGCCGCCGCCCGCGCCCGTCGTCAGCGCGATGTTGCTGCCCAGGTTTACGGGAAGCGAGGTGGTGTTCTGCGGGTTGCCGAACTTGTCCGTGCCGCCGTTACTGACGGCGAATGTCAGAAGCGATGACGAATTGTTGGTCACGGCGCTGGTGTTCGGGTTGGCTATGGTGCCCAGGATCGGATCGTTGATCGAAGCGGCGTTGGTGCCGGTAATCGTGAACACGTAGCCGGGGTTCGATATGCTGAAGGCGGGCGTAAGCGGGTTTACGATCACGCTGCTGATGGTGACGTTCTGCCCCAGGATCGGATTGGTGCCAGGCAATGGGCCAAATACAGCACCGCTACCGACGGCGACCGGCGCGCTGCCGGTGCTCCAGTTGCTGTTGTCGTTCTGTCCGTTATCGCTGGTATTGGCGCTCCAGGCATGGTTGCCGGTCGTATCGGTCCAGGTCGAATTGGTCATCGCCAGTGCTCTGTCCACAGTTGTGGCGGCCACAAGCGTCAGCGCGGTTCCGGTCAGCAGGAGGGCGCGAAAACCTGATTTCGATACGGGCAACATGGCAATATCCTTATTGGAGTTTTGCCACTTGATAGACACATTCAAATATGAGCGCCAGTGGTATTTGATTAATTCATGAGCAGCTGGATGACGGTCAAATTTTCTACTTGTTAATGGTAAATCTGCCCTGCAAATCTACGAAAATCGGACTATTGAACCGTCAGATTTACAATCGGCGATGACGCGTTTCCCGCTGTGTCCTTGGCCTGAAAACTGTGCCGCCCCTGGGCCAAGGGCCAGCGGATGGTTTCATTCCTGTCGGCAGCCTGGAACGGCTTGCCGTCGACATACCACACTATCTGGCCATCGCCGCCACCCCTGACCCTTAGCGGCAACGTATTGAGTTCCGCGGGGGTTTCGGGATTGATCAGGAAACGGGCATTATTCTCGGGGCTGGTGATGTGCAGCTTGGCAATTGGAACGGGAGCGGACAGGCCGGGAACGGCAGCGGCATTCACCGGCATGAATTCCGTCAACTGCCGGTCGCAGTGCGGATCGGTCTGGCCGGTTGCGGCGCACAGGGTTACCGGGTGCAGCCCCGCCGGCGCCGCCGGACTTGTATCGCGCAGGCCGTCGCTGTCGGCGCCGTGCAGGTCCAGCAGGATGTCGCGCGCCAGCATGCCGCTCTGCGCGCCTGTCATGCCGGTCATCGGCCTGCCGTCGGGACGGCCCGCCCACACCCCGACCAGATATTTCGAGGTATAGGCGACGGTCCAGGCGTCTCGGTAACCCTGGCTGGTGCCGGTCTTGACCGAGGCGGGGAAGGGATACTCGGTCGCGCCCATGCGGCTGAAGCTGGGCAGGCGCGCCATCGGGTCGCTGAGGAAGTCGGTGATTTCCTCCGCCGTGACGCGCGACAGCACGCGGCGGTCGCTGTCAGCATACTGTCCGTCATACCAGACCAGCGGGCGCAGCATGCCCTCGTTCGCCAGCGCGCCATAAGCGGTAACCAGCCGGTCGAGACCCGTGGGCAGGCCGCCGATGGCGAGTGTCAGGCCGTAGCGTTCGGCGGGGCGTTTTTCATCGTGCAGGCCCAGCCGGCCCAGGAACCAGTGCGTGCGCTCCAGCCCGATCCTGCCGACCAGCCGCGCCGCCGGAACGTTGCGCGAATTGCCCAGCGCCTGGCGCGGCAGCATCGGGCCGAGGAAGCGGTGATCGGCGTTCTCGATCCCGGTGCCGTTATCGGCGGCGTCGACCAGTATGGTTGCGGGCGTGATCGCGCCCTGCTCCAGTGCCTCGGCATAGATGAACGGCTTCAGCGTGCTGCCGGGCGAACGGGCGCGGGTGGCATAGTCGATCTCGCCATTGTCGGCGGTGCTATAGCGCGCCGATCCGATCCAGGCCAGCACTTCCATGCTCTCGCGGTCGACGACGATGGCCGCGACCTGCCTTGCGCCTTCCGCGCCCCAGGCATTCAACCGGTCGCGTGCCAACCGGGTGGCACGGCGCTGGATGCCGAGGTCGATGCTGCTACGGATCTGTTCACGCGCCGGTCCACGATCCAGCAGGTCATCGATCTGCAATATGGCGTGCAGCGCATCGGCGGGGCGGCGGTCATGGGTACGCGGGTTCAGATGCGCCAGGTCGTCGATCGCCTGCGTATAATCGACATCGCCGATCACCCCCAGCGCATGCAGCCGGTCGAGCGCGCGGTGGCCGCGATCGATGGCCCGCAGGCGGCCTTCCTCCCGTGCCGGGTTCATCGCCGCAGGTGCTTGCGGGATGGCGGACAGGAATGCTATCTCCGCCCAGCTCAGATCGGCGACCGGCTTGTCGAAATACCAGCGCGCGGCGTGTGCGATGCCGTGGCTGTTCTGGCCGAACGGCACCAGCCGCAGGTATTGTTTCAGCACGGCGTCGCGCCCGTAGCGCAGCGTCATGACCGTGGCGCCGGCGGCCTCGACCGCCTTGCCGATATAGCCGCGATGCATCGGATGCTGCAGCCGCACGACCTGCATGGCGATCGTCGATGCGCCCGATATGCGGCGGCCCGTCGTGACATCGGACCAGACAGCTCGCGCCACGGCCAGCGGATCGACACCCAGATGGTTGTTGAAGCGATGATCTTCCAGCGCCAGGATCGCCGCACCGACGCGCGGCGGAATATCGTTGACCGGCCAGTATCCATAGCCGATATCCGCATTGCCCGTCTGGGCAAGGAAGTCGCCGTGCCGGTCTGTCACGATAGCCGTCGCACGCGGGTAGGCGAGCGTGGAGCGGTGATAGATCAGAACGCAGAGACAGAAGAACAGGAGCGTAACACTCGCCGCCCCGATACGCTTTGCGCGTATCCGGCTATTCCATATCCTTCCCTCGGGCCAGCGCACTTACGGCTTCTGGTCGGCGGCGCCGATCGTCACCGTCGCGCCCGCGCCGTTGCCGTTCACCGCCTCGTTATACATCATCTCTGTATAGGCGGCCGGCTGGATGAACTTGCCCGGTATGTTCGCCTTGGTGCGGAAATGGAAGTCGTAGGTCCCCTTCGGCAGAGTCTCGTAGAAATACGCGATCTGATCGTCGAGGAACGCGACGTAGGTCGGCTTCAGCGTCGGCTCGGCCGATGGCTTTGCTTCCGGCGGCGCGGTCGCCAGTTCCGGGTTCAGCGGCTCCATGCCCGCGGCCAGCGGTACGACGATGGCGACGTGGTGCCTGTCCTCCGGTGTGACGATCTCCAGCGAGTCCTCGACCACGTCGCCGACGGTCAGCGCGATCGTCTGCCCCGGCTGATCCAGGCGCTGCTTCTTCGCCGGCGCGCCGGTGGGATCGACCTTGTCGCTCTCGCGCGTGACCACGAAGCCGTTCGCCTTCGCCGCGACATGGCTGCCGTCCTCGGCCGGCAGGTAGGTCAGGTCGCTTTGCACGGTTACGGGGTGATCGACACTTGCGGTCTGGGACGAGATATCGATATGGCCCTGGTCGTCGGTCGTAACCCTTTGCAGCTTGTTGCTGCCGCCCAAGTTCACCGTTGCCAGCGCTACCTGCTGCTTGCAAGGTTTGCCGTTCGGACAGTACCCCATGTATACACCCTGGTCCGGCTGCGTCCCCGTCGTGCCCATGTACTGGCTCAGCGCCAGCATGGCTTCGGCGTTCGCATTGGTCGTGCCCCAGCCGTCGCCTTGGCCCAAAGTCACCAGTGCATCGACCAGTATCGCGCGCTTGGCGCTGGGGGTTGTGTCCAGCGATACTGCACGCAGGACCTCGGACACCGTGCGCGTCTCGGACGGGAAGATCACGGGGTTGCGCGGGTCGGCATCCTGCAGCCCGCCATAGACCGGCTGGCCGTCGCGCTGCTTGATGACGATCCCCTTCCAGATGGCATCGTCGAGTGCCTTTAGCGTCATCGGATCGGCGCTGCTGCTGGTCGCCAACGCCTGCCTGATCTGAGCCAGGCCCTCCAGGCTGATGTAGTCCTTCTTGCGCAGCAGCTCGGCCGCGTAACCGCTATCCAGCTCGCCCGCCTCTGCCAGCGCCGATAGGGCCCACGCCCGTTCGTTGTAGGCCTCGCCCGACAGGAAATGCGCATAATCGGAGCGCAGCGCCTGCTTTAACGCGCGGGTCAGAACCGCCCTCTGGCCGTCATCGACCGGGAAGCCGGCTTTCTTCGCCTCGACCATCATCTCCACAGTCCAGGCGGTCAGCATCACGTCGCCCTTCGATCCCGGCCAGAAGGCGACCAGCCCGTCCTCGTCGGTCGCGGAGGAAATCCATTCCAGCGTCTGCTTGACGGTGAACGCCGCGCGATCGGTCTTCTGGTCGCTCATCAACGCCGCCGCGAACTGCTTCGAGGCGATCTCCGCACGGGCCAGCGATATGCGCTGTTCGCTGCAGCCATAAGGATATTGCTGCAGGTAGGTCAGGCCCGCCATCAGGCGCACCAGGCCGGGCTCGTTGGATACCAGCAGCGAATGCTTCACCGTACCCGGCCGGGTCGGCGCGTCGAAGCCCGGGATCGTGACCGGCTTGCTGTCGGTCAGCGTAATCAGCTGGCGCGTGCGATCGGGGCGCCGGTCGGGCTGGATCGGCAGATCGACCTGGAAGGCATCGCGCGCCTTGTCGGATGTGCGTTCGACGCCGAGGGTCACCGAAACCGATTTGCGCACCGGTTCGCCGTTGTCGTTATAGGCCGGCGTCGGAACCGTCACGTCGAAATCGAAACGCTCGGGATGGTTCGGTTGCCAAGATACATCCTTCGTCTTGCCGCCGGGCAGGTCCAGCCCGTCGACCTTGACCTCCGCCTTGCCGGGGCCGCCTTCGCCCTCGACCACGCGGCCGATGGCGGACAGCGCGAACGCATCGCCGGGCCGCACGAAGCGCGGCAGGTTCGGTTCGACGATGACCGGCAGGCGCGCCGCGACCTGGCCTGTAGCGAAGCCGAAACGGTCCGGGCCGGTGATCGCCTTGGCGCGGATTTTATAAACCGTAAGATTGTCCGGCAGCTTGATCGACACCTTCGCGGTACCTGTCGCGTCGACCATCAGCGACGGATTGTAGTACGGCATCGGGTTGAAGTTCTTGCGCAGGGTCACCTTGTTCAGCAGCGCCTGGTCGCCCTCGCCGACGTCCCCGCCCGGATCCTCGTCCAGCGGCAGCGATCCGAAGATCGAATTGCGCGTATCGGAGAAGGCCAGGTGCGTGCCGCGATCGCGGATGAAAGCGGGCAGGGGGTCCAGTGGCGCTTCCTTGGCCAGCGCCAGCACCGCCTGGTCGATCAGCCATAGCGTGACCTCGCCCGGGATCGGCTTGTTCTGGTCGTCGGTCAGGTGCACCGTCACATCCACGGTGTCGCCCGGCTGCGCCTTGTCGGGGCTGTCGATCTTCACCGTCACGATGTTCTTGGTCGGCTTGACGCCGACCCACGCGGTTGCCGCCAGAGTCTGTGGGCGGCGCAAATCGATGCCGCTGGCCGCGGGCGCATTGCCCAGTCGTCCGCGCATCAGCGCGAAGTGAACCGGTACGCGCGGCAGGTAGGTCTTGTCGATCGGCAGCTTGAACTCGCCGTAGCCGTTCTTGACATCCAGCCATTGATAGCTGTTCTTCCCATCCGGCGTTTCCACGATGGCCACGGCGCGTGCCACCTGGAACGGGCTTTGCAGCACCATCGTCGCGGTTTCACCGGGTACGTACGATGCCTTGTCGGTCGTGACCTTGAACACCTGCGAGGGCGGGCGCGACCATGTCACCGGCTCTCCGCCGCCGATGAACAGGTCGGTGCTGACGGTCTGGCGACGGCCCAGATCGTCGCTGGCCTCGACCTCCACGATATAGACGCCGGATTCGGCGACCGGCACATCCAGCTTGATCGAATCCCCGGCGGTGGTCAGGGTCTTCTCCAGACGCTTCTCGTCCACCACTTCGGTGCGGTATTTCGGCTTGCCCTCGCTGAAATCGCTGGCCTGCAGGATCGAGCTCCACTGCCGTTGCAATACGCGCACGGTGACCTGTTTTCCGGACAGCGAATTGCCATTGCCATCGACCATCAGCGCTTCGACCGGGATCGAAGTAGCGTGTTCGATGTAGCGAGGCACTTTCAGTCCCAGAACGAAGGCAGGCAGGGCCACGACCTCCTCGGTATTGGTCACCGTCTTGTCGTCGTCGCCGGTCACAGTGGCCTCGACAACGTAGCGGCGCGGTTGGCCAGTCTTCTCCCGCGTGGGATCGAGGTCCAGCTTGGCACGGCCTTCCTTGTCGGTCTTGTCCTGGCGCTCGATCACGGCGGCGGAGTCGACAGGCGTCGCGGCAGCGTAGCGCGTGTCGGTGGCATAGACGAAGCCTTCGCGCGGCTTGGGCGTGAAGGCGTACGGGAACTGCGTCACGCGCCAGCGTACGGGGCGATCGGCGGCCGCGCCGCCCGCATAGTAGGTCGCGGTCATGCCGATGCTCGCCGCCTTATCCAGCGGGATGGTCTTCGGCGCGTCCAAGCGGACCTGGAATTTCGGGAGGCGATAGGCGTCCTTCTTGAACGCCACGTTGGCACCGCACCGCTTGCCGTCCAGCTCGACATGCGCGTCGTAGACACCGGTGGCGTTGGTCGTCTCGTCGAAGTGATAGTACATGCCGCCATTGTCGGAGATCGCGACCGGATAGCGCCATTCGGCATTGTCCGGTCCTGTCACCACGATCTCGCTCTTCATCCCGCTTTTGCCGCCAGGCGTCAGCGCGCCCTCGTAAAGCTGGCGCACATAGGCCTTGATTTCGACCGGATCGGTCGGCCGATAGATCGGACGTTCGGTGAACAGATGGCATAGCATCTTCGGCGCGGGATGGCGCGCGGCGAGGTTGTAGTGCATCCAGCCCAGCCAGTCGCTGCCGCCCGGGAACCAGTTGCCGCTGGAATAGCGGTCGGGGGCGTGGGCGGGGTCGACCACAAGCACGTCGTCGCCCTTGGTCACGGCGATGCGATACAGCTGCCAGCTGTTTTCGGGCGCCGGCGGGTGATCCCAGGTGAAATGTCCATCCGGCGCGGTTGCACCGCTGGCGACGGTTTTCCATTCGCTCTTCGCGTTGCCTTCGATCCGTATGGAGGCGTCCGGGACGGGCAGTCCGGTCGACAGCGACGTGACCAGGAAGCGAACGCCCTGTTCTTCCTCCACGGTGGTCAGCGACAGGTCGGTGACCTGCACGCGCATCCATTGTCGCTCCTTGCCCTTGTCCAGCGGACGGATGCCGACCAGATACGTGCCCGGCTTGTCCTTGCCTGCGATGCGTTCCAGCGCCGGCGCGAGGTCGAGGCCGAAGCGCGCGCTGGTACCGTAAGGCGTCAGCGGCAGTTTCATCAGCTCGGATACGCTGGGCGATCCCATGCGCGCGATCTGCTGAGCCAATGCCGAAGGGTCGATTGTAAAGGGAGAGTCGAACGGCTTGACCTCCTCACCCGGGGAAGGCGGCCGTTCATCCTCGCTCACCGTCAACGCCTTGTCCGGGAAGGGCCAGTAGGACCGGTCCAGCGGATCGATGGCGTGGATGCGCACATCGGCCTGCGCGAAGCCTCGCCCCCGCAACGGCACCATCTTGGGTCCCAGGCTTTCGACCGTACCATTGCCGTAGGACAGGGTCAAAAACGGCGTCTCGGTCGGCCACGAGACATAGACGGTGCTGGGCTTCTCCATCACCAGCTCGCGGTCCAGCGTATCCTTGATCTTCGTCGGCGTAAGAGTGATCTGGTACAGCGTGTCGGTCGAGAACTTGCCGCTGAGATACAGCTGGTCGCCGACGATGTGCGTCTTCACGCCCTTCACCGCGGGTGAAATGCGGATCAGGTTTCCCGCCTGTACCGGATCGACATCCTTGAGCGGCGTGGAGAACTGCACCACCAGCTCGCGCTTGGCCGACAGGGTCGGTGCTACCGGCGCTGCGGCGATCGAGCCGGTGGCGGGATTGTCCTTGCTGGTGGTCGCAAGCTCGCCCTGCGGCTCGCCGCTATCGACCTCGGCATGCGCCTTCGGCGTATTGTCGCTGTCCTGTGTCCCGGTGTCGTCGCTCGCCGTTTCGGTATCGGCATTCTGCGCGTCATCCGATGGTTCCGCATCGTTGCCGGCCATGTCGGGTGTCGTGCTGCCGCTATCGTCGCCGGTGGCCTGTTCGATCTCATGGTGATGATGGTGACGGGTCGTTCCCGCTGCCTTCTCTACCTCGGTCTCGGTCTTGCAGCTCAGCGCGTCTTCCTTCGCGTAGCTGACGCCCTGCGGGCTGATCGGCACGCGGCGATCGGCGCAGCCGGCGAACAGGGGGCGGAACGCGTCGGCGGTGGAGAAGGAAATCTTTTCAGACGTGATGTCGAGGCCCGGACGCGACGACAAAGCCAGCTTGACCTCGACCTGCATGCCGGGCGGCACCGGCTGGCGCAGCTCGACCACGTAGCTGGCGTTGTCGTCGCGCTTGGCGCGTTCCATCATCTTGATCATGAAGTCGGAGGCGGCAAGGTGACGTGTCGCGTTGCGGTCGAATCCCGGCAACGGCGTCAGCGCGACGTCCAGCATGCCGCCGAGGGCCTTGGGATCGACTTCCTGGTCGAAGGTCAGGGTGACGCTGTCCACGCCGGTCAGGCCGGTCGCGCCGTCTTCTGGAATGGTCGCGATGGTCGCGGGCAGCAATGTCGCCAGCACGGAGCTCTTGTCGCCGATTTTCCATGTGGTCAGGCCCAGGGCCGGCCACGGCTCCGCCGGGCGGAACTGCAGCGTGTGCGCGTTCAGCCAGGTGAAGGCGCCGGGTTGGGCCGGGGTCATCGTCACCAGGCGGCCGGGATTGGTCTCCGGTCCGCCATTCGCCGGACCGGCGTCGCTGTCGAAAAAGATCGTGACCGGATCCCAGCGACGTACGAACCGTTCCGGCACCACCGTCGCGCCGGCGGGGCGTTTCACCGTTTCGGCGGGGGACGGGTCTGCGATCACGGGGATGCTGGCGCAGCCGAGGGACAATGCAACGGCGATCACCAGACGCGCGGGGAAGGGAACTCTCATTTGCCTGTCTTTCTATTCACCAGCGCGAGATATTGGGCCTTGACGTCATCGGGCGGCCCCTTGCCCGGCAGATCCGCGCCGACCAGTACGGGCTGCACTTCCGTCGGCTCGGCGCTTGCGGGAACCTCCACCATCAGCACGCTGGTGCCCGCCAGCAATGTCGGCATCGCCAGCTTGCCGAGGGTCGATTGCGTGCCGTCGGGGCCGACGACGGTGCAGTTGGCGACATCCACCGATGCGCGCACGCCGACGCCGACGGTGCGGGTCTCGGGCAAGCTGAAACTGAACGCCCGCGCCTCGCCCGGCGCGATCCGGCGCTTGGGTCCAAGACCCTCGCCGATGGGCGTGGTGGTCAGGGCCGACAGGCTCATCGTCCCCTTGCCGTCGCCGCCTTCGGGAACCACCATCAGGTCGCGCGGCTTGCCCTCGGGAACCAGCAGGAAATAGTCGGTATCCGCTTCCAGCAATTTCGGGTGAATGTCGCCCTCATCCTCGACGCCGGGATAGAAGATCGCCGGCACGTCCGCATGCACGCGCACCAGCCTGGCCGGACCCGCAGCGATCCTGATTGCACCGACCGGCAGGGTCTGCGGCGCATTGGCTTGCAGGTCGATGGGCTTTGCATCGGGGCCAAGGATCTTGTCGAGGCCCTGCGCATATTTCATCAAGCCCGGCTTGAAGTCGATGAAGGCATGGATCGGCCTGCCCTGTGCGTCTATCGTGGATGTCGGTCCATGCGTCATCGCAGGTCCCATGCCGCCGATGACGATCGTATCGTCGACCGCGCCCTGCGCGTAGGCGCTGGCAGGTGTCTTGTCCGACATGTAATCGAATACCCGTGTGCCCGAGAAGTCGTGCCGGTCGGGTGCGGCGGGATTGCTGCGGTTCATGCCGATGGCGTAAGCGGCGTGTCCCTTGTGTGCATAGAGCAGGATCAACGCGTCGGCCTCCGTCGGTACTTCGAAGGTACGCGGCTGCCAGGCCCAGATCACCGATATCGCCGTACCTTTTTGCATCAGCACGGCGGCGGTATTTTGAGGCAGGTTCAGCGACAGCAGTTTCGCCCCCTCCGGCAATGCAAAGCGCGCCGCGTCGTTGCCGGCGAAGGCGCCGTCCGTCAGCTCCGCGTTCAAGGGCAGTGCGTCGGGCAATTTGAAATCCTGGCGGGTCAGCGCTACCGGAAGGTCCTTCATCCGCGTTGCCGCCTCCGGCTGCCACAGCCGTACATGCGGCGTGCCGGCCAGCGCGACCGTGATGCCGACGCGTGCGGATTGCGAACCGCCGAAGGCAAGCAGCCGTGCATCGTCGTCGTCCGCGGAAATGGCTGCTTGTCCCAGTCCTTTTGATGCCACCTGCCACAACGTTGCCGTTCCGGATGCGGCGATAGCCGAATCGACAACAAGCCCGGTGCTTTCCGCCGGTATCGTCAAGGAAACGGGACCGTCCTTCGGATCCGGCGTGCGTAGCCTGACCGCAGGCTGATCCGGCGCCGCGATGTCAACCAGCCAGATATCGTTGCTTCCGCTGCCGATCTGACCCGTGGGATTGCGCGCGGTGCCCAGGCCAGGGGCACCCGACCACTGCAATGACGGACGGACGCCATCCAGGAACATCGCATGGGGTTCCTTGCGCGACACATGCAGCGCGGCGATGCGGTTCTTCAGTTCCGGGATCGGAGTCAGCACCATTCCTGCCAGCGACGCGGCTTCATCCGCATTCGCGGGCGTGACGTCGGCTATCGTATAATCGACAGGCGTCTGCGAATGGTCCCGCGACCAGATGCGGAAACGGATTTGTGCGGTCTTATCCGCCAGTGGCAACGCGATGAACGGATTGATGCCGGTCGTCGTTCCGGCATTGATCCATTGCCCGTCCTGTTCGCGCTCGACCGAAAGCCCGACCGGGACGGCGGACTCTATCATGGCGACGATCAGGCTGTTCGGCTTCGTGTCGGTCCTGAGCAACGGCACGACATGCATCGATCCATCGGTTATTTCCTGTGTGCGGCCCAATGTCACGGTTGCATCCTCGATCGTCGGCGGCTGTTCGATCTTCACGTCGGTCGCGGCGCTGTTCACGCCCACCGGATCGACCTGCAGCTTGTACATGCCGGGAGCAAGCGACGTGGCGATCGAGAAATTCCAGTCGTTATCGCGGTCGTCATTGGCCGCAACCAGCGCACCCGCCTGATCGTAAAGCCGTGCACGCACGTCGCTGCCGCCATAGGAGTTGATTTCCACCGGCGCACTGTTCCCGATCGATACCGGGATTTCCGTCGGCGCGTTGACGTTGCGCGTCTGCCCGGCCATCAACTGTTCGGTCACGACTTTCAGCGTGTAGTCGACGCGATTGTTCGGCGACACGCTGGTAACCGCGATCTGATATTTGCCAGCGCCCAGACGACCCTTCCAGGGCTTGGCCGATAACGCAGTATCTTCTTCGATCCGCACCGGACCGGTCAGCTTTGCCTGCATGCCGCTATCGATGGCGATCGTCACGTCGGCGGCGGCAGGCAGCGTGAACTGCCAGACATCCGGCGTGCGCTCCTGATCCTTCTCCGGCTCCTGCCAGCGGTTCGTCATGTCTTCGCCGAAAGCGACCGGGAAGGGGCCATGGCCCGAGCGTTCCACCGGCAGCTCGATCCGGTGGAGCAGGGTCACGGCACGGTTCTCCACGGCGCCTGGCAGCAGGATCATGCGATAGTCGCCGGGTTCGAAATCCTGCGCGATGTTGGCGGGACCGCCGGGGACCAGCAGCGGCCAGCCGTCGCTATCCTCAAGCCGCATGGTGAAGTCGCGGCCGAGCCCCATCGTGTGCAGCGAATATTTGCCTGCCTTGTCGATATGGAACGTATAGGTCCCGGCCTCTCCGGGGGCGAGGGTGGTGCGCGCCCAGAGCTCGGGCTGCAGCACGCCTTCGGTCTTCAGTGGCGTGTCGTCCAGCATCAGCCCGATCGGGCCGAAGCTCTGCGCGGGCGTGCCGACCGTCAGCTGGTAATCGCCCTCGCCCAGGTAACGTTGAATCAGGAAATTGCGGCCGGTGCCGTTGGCCGTCTCGGCGGCGATCTCCGGAATGACGCGTGTCCGCAGCGTGCCCTTGGTTTCGATGATCCCGGTCGATTCAAGCCGGTAGAGCGCGGGCTTGGTGACGGGTACCGCAAAGGTCGCATGTTCGCCCTGGGCCAATGTCTGGAACACAGGCTTGTCCGGTGCCAGCGTAGCGAATTGCGGCAGTCCGGCCAGCAGCTTCGCGTCGATTGCAGGCAGCGGCGTATCCGCCTGCAGGTTTTTTGGCGCGAAGGCGATGCTGACGTAACGCGGATTGCCGGCAGGTAACGTCAGGCCTAGCCGGTGTTTGCCCGCACCGACTGCGACCGACAGAGCGCTTGCGGCCTGGTCCAGAACGAGCGGCAAGGCCGTGCCGTCTTCGGCGGTTGCGGTGATCCGGCCCTCCTCGGTCGCGACCACCGGCAGGGCGATCGTCTGGCCGCCGACCATCTCGAACGTGATGCCGGGGCCAAGCGCGATCGGCGAATTGTAGAGCCGTACCCCGGCATGACCGCCGGCCAGAGTGTTCAGATGGATCGTGTAATCGCCGCGCCGGGTGAACGGAACCTCGATCATCGCTGCCGCCTGGCGCGGGGATTCGACGCTCGGCGCCGGGGTGCCCTGCGCGTGCAGCCGCAGCGTCAGGATACCCTTGCCGTTTTCCTTCGGCACGATGTCGAGTGCATAGAAGCCCGGATCGAGCTGCCAGCCATAGCCGGACGGCTGGTAGCTGCGCCGGTAGCGCGGGTCGACGTAGAAAGACTCGATACGGTACTGGGCATCGACGCCTTCGCCATCGACGCTCAGATCGACCGGTTCGGTGACCTCGAGAAACAGCTCCGTCTGGTCAAGCAGGTTGAAGCGCCTTTGCCAGCTGATCGATTTTCCGACCTTGATCGCGGTCGAGGCGATGGCCGGCTCGCTGATGGATTTCTTGCCGGTCTCGTCCGCGATCACGATGGTCGGATCGATCTCGTCCTGGTCATTGCCGCTCTGGTACATGGCAGCCCAGCCGGTGCTTTCGCTGCCGATGGCGATCACGGGCTTAGGATTACGGTTGTCGAACCAGGTCAGCCTATATCCCTGGCCCGGCTGCCGCTCGACCGTCACCAGCGAGAACTTGCCGGCATTGTCGTCGCCGGCGGTCGTCGTCTCGGCAAACGGATCGCGGCTGGTCTTGTCGATCGTGACGCGGTTCATGCCGCCTATGAACGGATTGCCGGACTCATAGGGCTGCACGCCGAGCGCCGCGTGTTCCGATTTGGCGATGTCCAGCCGGAAGTAAGTCGCGGTGGCCGGCACCAGGAAGCGGTCGAAGCCGGTGGACGATGCCACCTGCCACAAACGCCCGGCCTCGGCCAGTTTGGGGATGCCGAAGCGGATGTGCAGAGGGTGGGCTTTCGACTCGCTGGACCATTTCTGACCGTCGCCGCCATAGGCGGTGACGCGGTACAGGCCCGGCTCGAGCGAAAGTGCCAGTTGCTTGACCGTCAAGGGCTGGCCGGCGGACGGATCGGCGGTCGCGGTTCCCGGTTTCGCGTCTACCAGCCACTTGCCGTCGCGCCACAGCCGCAGATCGTCCAGATTGCGTCCCGACGCCTCGATGGCGACATCGCGCCGCGCCGGGATGTTCAGCCAGTATGAACGCTGCTGGTGGTCGCCCAGATCGCTGTCGATCGGCTTCAGCTCGACCAGCTGCTGCTGGTCGGTGTTCAGCTCCACCGAGGGTAGGACCGCAACCGTAGCGTTGCCGGAGCCGTGCGGGTCGGAAATCAGCTTTATCTTGTACTGGCCATGATCCAGGAAGGCGTCGATGCGGCCGTCGGCATGCCCTGCCGATCCTTGCGCCAGACCCGGGCCCGCCATGCGGTCGACAAGCTGGATCGCCGTGCCCTGGTCGCTTTTGACCGCGATCGAATAGCGCCCGAAGGTGGCGGCCTTCAGCAGGGTTTCATTCCTGCCCGTGGCGGTGAAAACCGATTTGTCGAGAGTGGCGGAGGCATCGGGGACGATAGGCGAGGCCTGTGCCGGCGGCGAAGGGTCCTGAGGGGCGGCGAAGGAAGGAAAGACACCTGCAAACGTACAGATCGCGGCGAGGCCAACGCACCCGAATACGGCAAAAGCGACCCGCTGCAAGGCAGTGTTCCTTAAAGGAGTTATTTTCACCTTTATAGGAGGGTACCTACCTCTCGGCAATATACAATCATGCGAATTCTACGAAAGAGCGCACTTTTATTTCAGACACAAGTATTAAGGGACGTCCTCTAGATTACCAGTTGTACTTCACGCCCGCCTGGACCGTGTGATCCAGCTCGTGCTCGCGAATATCGGCATCGTATGACAGCGTCGCGCTCAGATTGGGGTTGAAGGCGGCGGTCATGCCGGCGCCAAGCAACGCGGCGTCCCGGCCCGGATGCACGCCCGAGATGCGGAAGCCCGCGGCGGGGGCGCCGGTGAAGCTTTCGCTCAACGCCACATTGGTCGCCATGAAATCGTGCAGGTAGGCGGCTCTGATTTCGGGCGTCAGGGCGGTACCGTTCTTCGTCATCAGCGTCAGGTCTGCCCGTATCCCCGCCAGCGAACGCAGGGCGTTCAGGTTCGTGCCGTTGGTGTCGAAGTCCAGCCCGGCGACCGGCGAGCCGCTGGTGGCGTACCGGTTCTGGTGGATGTTGTCGTATTCGACGCCGATACGCGGCACCAGCGTCAGCTTGCCGCTGGTCAGTCCCTGCGGAACCGAGAAAGCATGGCTCAGTCCTGCCTCGGCGCTTAGCTCGTCGCCGTCATGGCGGGATGTCTGCTGGTAGCCCGTACCCGATGCCAGCGGCAGGTAGTCGCTGTCGTGATAATCGTTGAAGGCGTAGCCGACCGCGGCATCGAACACCATCGGGATGGGGTTCAGCTTGGCGCTGCCGTAAAGAGTGGCGCGGTAGGTATCGATATTGTTCTCGCCATTATCGCCGCTCAGGTTGAAGTCGGTATGCTCGTAGGCGACCGCGGCACCGATCAGCACGCCGGGTGCGACTTTCGTGTCGATGCCGCCGACGATGCCACCGGTGCGGTACTGGAATTCGGAGAAGCCGCTTTCGCCGCCGGTCTCGCCCAACACGCCGTAGCCGTGGACCCACAGGCTGGCCTGGTCTGCGCGCGTAGGGTTGCTGCCGCTGCAAGGGCCGAACATGGATTCGTCGGTCCTGCCCACAGGAACGTCGAACGTGCCGGGCAGGCCGGTCATCGCCATGCGCGTGGTGGTCAGGCCCTGGCATTCGTTCATGCGCTCGACGATGAAATTCTGGAAGCTGGTCAGATTGGCAAGGTCGATGGTGCCGATATCGGCACGCAGCTCACCCAGCGCGCCTGCGACCAGCGCGCGCGGCGCATCGGCAAGCGAAGGACCGAAGATGTTGACCAGACCCTCGGCGAAGGCGCTGCTCGGCGCTACGCCCGGCAGGATCGACTTGATCGCGCCATCGACGTTGCTGGTGTTCGGTGTCGAAGTCGCGCCCGGCGGCGGGGCCGCAAATATGGCTTCCGGACTGGTCACCGTCAGCTCTACCGCGTTCGGCAGATACGTCTCGGTGAAGAACGTCCCGGTGGAGGTCGCCGTGGCAGTGGCGAACTGGCCAGTGATGCCGTTGTTCGCGGTCAGGACGGTATATTGCTTGCCCAAGGCATAGCTGCCTGGATCGTTGACGATCGAAAGCGTGCCGTTCAGCGCGGCGGTGCCGTTCACGGCCAGGACGCTGTTGCTGGTCGGGGTGACCCTGATCGTCAGGACGCTGTTCTGCGCCTGCGTGTAGTTGCCGTTGACGGTCAGCGCACCGATCGCCGTGCCGGGATTGACAGTGCCGTTATTGGTCAGCGCGCCGACGATCGTGCCGTAGCCCATCAGCGTGCCGCCGCTGGCCACGGTCACCGGGCTGGTCAGCATCGCGGCCGAACCGGGCGTATCGCCTACCTGAAGAGTGCCTGCCGAGACGGTCGTACTGGCGAAGCTGCTGGCATTGTTCAGGGTCAGCGATCCGGCCGTGGACTTGATGAGCGCGCCGGTGCTCGAGACGGTTCCGGTAAAGGTGCCGGCATCGGCCGTCAGCGTACCGCCTGTCGAGGTGATCGCACCGCTGCCGGAAAGGGCGGACGCCTCTTGGTCGAAGCCGTTCATGGCAAAGGTCGCGCCGCTGGCGATGGCGAGGCCGGCGGGCCCGGCGGCATTGCTTGCGCCGAGCGCCAGCGTGCCGGCGTTGACGTTGGTCACGCCGCTATAGGTGTTCGCGCCGGACAGCGTCAGCGTACCCGCCGTGTTCTTGATCAGGTTGCCCGCGCCGCTGTAGACGCCCGAGAACGTACCGGATGCGACGGTCAGCGCGCCGCCGGTGGTTGTGACCGCACCCGACCCGGTCAAGGCGGTGACAGTCTGGTTGAAAGTGCCTAATGCCACCGTGCCCGCATTGCCGACCGCCAGCGTACCCGCGGCGATCGCATTGTCGACGCCGAGCGCCAGCGTGCCACCGTTCGCGTTGGTGCCGCCGCTATAGGCGTTGCCGGCGTTGGTCAGGGTAACGGTGTGCGTGCCTGCTGTGTTCAATGCACCGGTACCCGTCAACGCGCCGCTATAAGTATAGGAATTGCCGAGGCTGGTCAGCGTGCCGCCGCCGGCCGCAAGCGTCGCCGCATTTCCGATCGTGATGCCGGCAGCCGATGCCCCCAGTGCGCCGCCGTTGAACGTCACGATGCCGCTACCCAGCGAGGCATTGTTGCCGGCGTTGATCGTGCCGGCGTTGATCGTGACCGCGCCGGTATAACCGGTTGCGCCGCTAAGGGCCTGCGTGCCGGTGCCGTTCTTGATCAGCGCACCGGTTCCCGTGATCGTACCTGCGTAGGTGTAGGCGCCACTGCCTGCCAGTGTAAGTGTGCTGGCGCCCGCCAGAACGGAACCGGCGTTGTTGCCGTTCAAACCGTTGATGGTCGGACTGAAGCCGTTTAGGTTCACCACGGCCGCCGGACCGTTCACGTTCACCGTTCCGGTGCCGAGCGCGGCGACGTTGGCGTAGGTCGCCGTCGTATTGCTGTTGATGAAGGCACCGCCGGTAAAGGTGTTCGCGCCCGAGACGGATACGCTGCCGGTACCGGTCGAGGAGGACAGGATCAGCCGTCCTGCACCGCTTACGACGCCCGATAGCGTATCCGCGTTGCCGTTGGTATCGACGGTGCCGTTGCCGGTCAGCGTTATATTGTTGCTGATCGTGGTTCCGGCGCTCGTCTGGATCGTGCCGCCCGCGCCGCCGAAGGTGATGGCGCTGCCAAGGTCGCTGGCGTTGGTGACTCCGGCCAGCGTTGCCGCGTTGTTGATCGTCAGGGCGCCGGTATAGTTGTTCGCGCCCGAAAGCGTAACCGTGCCGCCCAGCACCTGCACCGCGCCGGCGCCGCTGATAGCGCCCGAGTACGTGCCCGTACCGGTGTTCGTGAACTGAAGCGTTCCTGCATCCGCTACGCCGTTGTTGATCGGCAGGCTGGCAGTGGTGACGTTCAACGTACCGCCCGAATTGATGACCGAGCCGCCGGTATAGGTGTTCGTCCCTGTCAGGGACAATGTACCGGTGCCGCCATAAGTCACGCTGCCGGATCCCGAGATGACGCCGGCAAAGGTGCTGCTGCCCGAACCGTCCACCGTCAGGGAATTCGCGCCCAGCGCCAGCGTGCTGGTCGAATCGCCGCTCAGATTGTTCAGCGTCTGGCTGAAGCCGTTGAAGTTGAACGAGCCGTTGTTGGTGAAGCTGACACCGCTGGATTGCGCCAGCGTGTTGGCGCTCCCCGCGACCAGGGTGCCACCTGTTATGGTGGTCGAACCCGTATAGGTGACCGCCTGCGTCAGGGTCAGCGTGCCACCTGTCAGGGCGAAGTTGCTGCCCGCGCCCGAGATGACGCCGTCATAGGTCGTGGTCGACCCCGCGCCGCCGACCGACAGGTTGGAGCCGGTGCCGCCCAGCATGATCTTTTCCGAGCCGCCGCTGGTATCCGAGATCGAGCCGATGATGTTCGTACCGGTCGTCTGGCTTAAATCCAGCGTGCCGCCGGCGCTGCTGTAGGCGCCCATGATCGTGGCTGCATTGCCGTTGACGATCAGCGAGCTGTTGCCGATCGAAACGCTGCCGCTGAAAGTCAGGTTGCCGTTCGTGGTATTGAAGCTTTCACCACCGGTCGAGGTGTTGGTCAGCGTTCCGATGGTCAGCGTCGACCCCGTGCCGGTCAGATCGAACGTCTGGTTGGCCGTGGACGAATTCGTCAGCGTACCGATATTGAACGAAACCGCGTTGCCTTCGAGGAAGGTGTATGAGACGCCGCCGTTGAACAGCAGGGTGTTGAGCGGATTGCTGGTATTGGCAAAGGTGATCGCCGACGTCTTGGTGACCGCCGCGGAGTTTCCGAACACCGCAGTATCCGCCGCGCCCGGGGCGTTGCCGGTATCGTAGTTGCTGCCGAGGTTGAAATTGCCGTTGCTGGTAGTCGAACCCGCCCCATCATACGTATCTGTCGCCGCCATGGCTTCCATGGGTGATCCAACGGCGACAAGCGTTAATGCAGTGCCCGCGAGAAGGATGGTCTGGAGGCGGCGGCTGAAACGGGGCATTCAAGGCTCCTTATTATTGTTACTGCGGACGCGAGAGCGGGCGCCACAATTCAGCCACTATAGAAATTTGGTTAACAAAAATAGAATTAATCTTGGCCTTCTGGCCTAATATCGGCCACGAAAACATGCAGTTAACAAAAAGTTTATTGTCGATAATATCGGAGCGGTATAACATGCGGCATGTCTCAGCCCGATCGTCGAACAGTCCTGCGTCTCATGGGCGCTCTCAGCGTTGTGGCATTTGCCGGTGAGTCGCCGCTGGGCGCGCAATATGACTGGCGCCATGATGGGCCGGAAACCAGACCCCATGCTCCTGTCGCCGCGAAGCCGCACAAGGAAACTATCCAGGGCCGCCCCTTCTGGACCGGGACCGAAGAAGCCAAGGCCAGCGCGCGGGTAACGATGGAAGGGTGGGTGTTGCAACCCAGCGTCGATACGCGCCAGAGCATGGAGATTTATTCGGAGCGCCATCCGCTTCTGGGCGGTCTTGCTCAGCTTGTCGGCGGCGGCGGTGTTTTTGCGCATCTGTATTTCGGCATTCACGATGCGAAATCGTCGATCTATGTCCATGGCTTCAACATCGACCCGGACGGCAATCGGCTGGAAGCCTTCGATCCAGGCGGCACGCTCAAGATGGTGGCGCTGACGCCAAGGCAAAGCGAGGATGACCGCCAGAGGCATGGCCACAGGCCTTTGCCGCATCAGGCGCTCGATAGCGTTCAGGTCGGTTCATCGGCACAGTTGCTGGGCCGTATTCTCGATCTCGGGGCGGCGGTCAATCGGGCGGATATTCCTTATCATATGTTGCTGACGAATTCGAACGGGCTGGCGGCGGCGGTGTTCAATATTGTCCAGCCCGGACGTACCGATTGCTCGACCCATAGCTGCCCGGCGTTGCTGGCTGCTGGAGGGGGCCATCTCGTTCCCGGCGTCGATTCCGGCATCGCGGCAAAGGTCGGCAAGCTGGGTCGCGTGTATGAAAGCCTGGCGCTTAGCGGCGTCGGAATGATCGACCTGGCCAGCCGGTTCAATCAGGAGTCCAACCTGCAGATACTGGCCAACCTCGACCGGGCGCCTGTTCGGGCGCAAGTCCTGGGCTTGAACACCTAACCGCTCATTCCTGTATTGTCGCCGCCTGCTGCCCGTGGCACACCCATGGGGCAGCATCACAGGGACATGGCGCATGAATTGGGAAATGGTCATCGGGCTTGAGGTTCACGCCCAGGTTACGTCGCACTCTAAGCTTTTCTCCGGCGCGTCCACCGAATTCGGCGGCGCACCCAACAGCCATGTCAGCCTGGTCGACGCGGCGATGCCGGGCATGCTGCCGGTGCTGAACGAGATCTGCGTCGAGCAGGCGGTGCGCACGGGGCTGGGGCTCAATGCCGAGATCAACCGCCGCAGCATCTTCGAGCGCAAGAACTACTTCTATCCCGACCTGCCGCAGGGTTATCAGATTTCGCAGTACAAGCATCCGATCGTGGGCAACGGCCAGATCGACATCGACCTGCCCGACGGGTCGACTAGGGAAATCCGCATCGAACGCCTGCATCTAGAGCAGGACGCCGGCAAGTCGCTGCACGACCAGCATCCGCAGAAGACCTATGTCGACCTGAATCGCTCGGGTGTCGCGCTGATGGAGATCGTGTCCTATCCCGACCTGCGCAGCGGCGAGGAGGTCGCGGCCTATATCCGCAAGGTCCGCGCGATCATGCGCTATCTCGGCACCTGCGACGGCAATATGGAGGAGGGGTCTCTGCGCTGCGACGTGAACCTGTCGATGCGTCGCCCGGGCGATCCGCTGGGTACGCGCTGCGAGATCAAGAACGTCAATTCCATCCGCCACGTCATGATGGCGATCGAATACGAATCGGCGCGCCAGGTCGATGTGCTGGAAAACGGCGGTACGATCAAACAGGAAACCCGCCTCTGGGATACCAAGAATGGCGAGACGCGTTCGATGCGCTCGAAGGAGGAAGCGCACGATTACCGCTACTTCCCCGATCCCGACCTGCTGCCACTGGAACTGGACGACGCGATGATCGAGCGCGTGCGCGCCTCGCTGCCCGAACTGCCCGATGCCAAGAAACAGCGCCTGATGAGCCAGTACGGGCTGTCGGCCTACGATGCCGGCGTGCTGGTACAGGAAGCCGCTCGGGCCGACTTCTATGAAAAGGCGGCCAAAGGCAGGGACGGCAAGCTGGTATCGAACTGGCTGATCACCGAGCTGCTGGGCATGCTGAACAAGGAAGGCAAGGATATCGAGGAGTCGCCGGTATCCGCCGACGCGCTGGGCGCGCTGGTCGGGCTGATTACCGACAATACGATCTCGGGCCGCATCGCCAAGGACGTGTTTGCGGAAATGCTGGTCAGCGGCACGGACCCGGCCGCCATCGTCGAGGAAAAAGGCCTGCGCCAGGTAACCGATACCGGTGCCATCGAAGCTGTGATCGACGCCGTTCTGGCAGCCAATCCCGACAAGGTAGCCGAATACCGCTCCGGCAAGGACAAGCTGTTCGGCTTCTTCGTCGGCCAGGTGATGAAGGAAAGCGGCGGCAAGGCCAATCCGGCGCTGGTCAACGAGATGCTGAAGACGAAGCTGGCGGGGTAAAAATGCTATGGTATAACTACATATCTAAATAAGAGAATTCATCATGGCACAAACATCTCGGCCAGATTTAATCTTGTTCGACATCGGACAGGTAATTGTGCCATATGATGATCATAAGTTGATTGAAAATATCGCTGCTCGTTGTAGCGATCCCGAAGCTTCCACTGAGATCAAATCATATTTAACGACCGACTGGAAAGCTTTACAGACAGGGGCAATGGCAGACGAACGATTACATCAGAAGTTCGTAATCGGTCTTGGTTTCGATGGTAGTTTTAAGGACTTTCAGCAAGTCTGGTGTGCTCACACAGCACGCGATCCTGCGATGGAAACCCTTGTACGTGAAGTCGAGAAGACGACGGCAACAGCTTTGTTATCCAATGCAACAAAAATCCACATGCAACATTTTACCTCCAATTATGAGTTGATTGGGCGGATGAATTCTAATGGCAATGCTCATTTTTCCTGTTTGATGGGAGCCGTAAAACCTGACAGAGAAGCGTTCGAAATTACTCTTGATAGTGAAAGCCGGCGATTGGGACGCCATATAAGTCCGGAAAAGACGCTTTTCATCGATGACATTTCGCAGATGACAGAGGGCGCAAAAGCAGTTGGAATGGATACAATTGTTTTCACTGGAATTGCAGCTTTGATACCCGCTCTCGTGTCTCGCTGTGTACCAATCGGAGTGGCTGGCGTTAATCTACCAACCACCGCTTGGGCAGGAGCACGTGCCGGTATTATTGGTCATGATTCTACCAAGCCAATCTGACTCCATGACACGCGCAGTTTAAACCAGTATAAGGTCTGCAAAACAGCGTCATGGAGACCGGCATGATAAGAAAAATCTATAACAGGATAGTGAACCTGTCTCCTGCGGTCGTGCTGGTTATCGGCCTCGCTTTCATGCTTTCGGGTTTCTTTTTCCAGACCGATCTTGGCTACGACGATGCGCCGATTGCAACCTCCTACTCCTTGTCTCTCGGGGCAAACTGCGAGAGCGACTACAAGCAATGCCATGTCAGGCCGCGGGTTGTAGTGGGCTATCGTATCGAAACCACCCGCAACGAGGTCGTCGCCTTCATGCCCGGCATGGACGGGCTGATGGACAAATACAACGAATGCACCATCTGGAGCGCATCCGACTGGCAGTGCGAGGCCGGCCGTATCTCGATGCATGACGGGCTTATCACTCACAATGAGTTCGAGACCGACCACGATATCTATTATGTCCCGAAGATCGCCTGGAAAATGGCGAAGCTGCACATCCTGCCGCTGAATTCCGTGCGTCATTCGCCCCCGCCGAAATCGGTTCACGGCACCTAGCCGGAACCAAATTGCTTCACCGGTCTTTCTCTTCTCGAACCAGGAGGAAGACATGGCGGAAAAGACCGTAAAAGCCGGCGACAAAGTCAGCTGGAGCTCTTCGCAAGGCGAGGTGAAGGGTACGGTAAAGAAGAAACTGACCTCACCCATCAAGATCAAGGGGCATGCGGTCAAGGCATCGCCGGATAATCCAGAATACCTCGTCCAGTCCGACAAGACCGGCGCAAAGGCTGCACACAAGCCGGGAGAGCTGAAAAAAACCAAGTAAGAGGCAGATACATTCTGTAAGTATTCAGATAAAATTTTACTCAAAACATAAATATAGATGGAAATCACTTAACTAAGTATTGAGTATATATATTTTAGGTTGTCTTGCGCGGCTGAATCAGATTCCTCGTTTGGGGCCCAAGTGGCAAAAATGCACTTAATGTGTATTCCAGGCAACGAATCGCGGTACTGCCGATTTTGCTTTACAGCCCGATTGTGACTGTGCCAGAACCCCGCCATGAAATTGAAACTGTTGCGCCTGGCCTGTGCCTTCATCGCCGCATCGTTCGCAACCCTTGTCAGCGTCCCGGCCCGTGCCGATACGCCCGACAGCAAGAAAGTCGAAACGGGCATCGCCAGCTACTATGGCGATGACTGGCAGGACCGCCGCACCGCCAACGGCGAGCGGTTCAACCCCGAGGCTTTTACGGCGGCACACCGCAATCTGCCGCTTGGCGCCTGGGTCAAGGTGACAAACCTGATCAACGGGCGTAGCATCAACGTCCGAATAAACGATCGCAACGCGCCATCGCATACCCGAATCATCGATCTGTCAAAGGCCGCCGCCGATGCCGTTGGCATGCTGCAGGCCGGCTTGGCGAAAGTGAAGATCGAGCGCATACTGCCGCCGGGCCATCGAATCGCGATGCACGAGCCGCCGCACAAGCCCGTTTACAATTAGCTAGTCCGCCAGAGCCTGCTCCAGGTCGGCGCGCAGATCGTCGGCATCCTCGATCCCGACCGATATCCGCACCATTCCATCCGATATGCCCGCCGCTTCCCGTGCTTCCTTGGGCATGAAGGAGTGCGTCATGGTCGAAGGCTGCTCGATCAGGCTCTCGACGCCGCCCAGGCTGATCGCCAGCGTGAAGATGCGACACTTCAACAGGAAACGGCGCACGGTTTCGCTATCGCCCTTCAGCTCCAGGCCGATCATGCCGCCAAAACCGCGCTGCATCTGTCGTGTCGCAAGCTCGTATTGCGGGTGGCTTTTCAGCCCGGGGTAAATGACGCGGGCGACCTTGGGATGGCTTTCCAGCCATGTCGCCAGTGCCAGCGCGTTTTCGCTATGGCGCTGCATCCTCAGCCCCAGCGTCTTCAGGCCGCGATGCATCAGAAAGGAGTCGAAGGGACCGGACACCGCACCCAGCGCGTTCTGCAGAAACTTCATCCGTTCGTCCAGCGCCGGATCGTTCGTGACCACCAGCCCGCCGATGACATCGGAATGGCCGCCGATATACTTGGTGCCCGAATGCATCACGATATCCACCCCCAGTTCCAGCGGGCGGTGAATCCAGGGCGTGGCGAACGTATTGTCGACCACGGTCTGAAGCCCATGCGACCGCGCGAATTTCACGATCTCCTGGATGTCGAACAGCTTCAGTAACGGGTTGGTCGGCGTCTCCACCCAGATCATGCGCGTCTTGGGGCGAAGCGCAGCCTTCAGTTTCGCGGGATCGTTCAGATCGACATAGCTGGTGCTCATTCCCGCCGATTTGTGCCGGACCATGTCGAAGATGCGGTAGGTGCCGCTGTAAATGTCGTCGGTCGCGATGATGTGCGACCCAGCCGGTAGAAGATCGACGATAGTCGCTGCCGCCGCCTGTCCCGATGCGAAGGCGAAACCGGCGCTTCCGCTCTCCAGCGAGGCGATCAGGCGTTCGAGCGCGAAGCGGGTGGGATTCTGGGCACGCCCGTAATCGAAACCGGTGTGCTGGCCCGGCGTCGTATGCGCGAAGGTCGAGGTCGCATAGATCGGCATCACCACGGCATTCGTCGTCGGGTCGAAGGATTGCCCGGCATAGATGCAGCGGCTGTTGAAGCCCTTGGTCAGGTCGTCGCGTTTCATATCCACTCTATTCCTTCTTGCCCTTGCGGGCCATCGCGGCGCTTTCGCGCTTCAACGGCCGGCTCAGCGGGCAGGCCTCCTGAACGAAGCTTGCCAGCGTGTTGACCAGATTGTCGCCCACCTGCGCATAATAGACAAATTGCCCTTCCTTGCGGCTGGTGACCAGACCCGCGTTTTCCAGGATCGACAGGTGTTGCGAAATCGAGGGCTTCGACATTTCGAAGCGCGATGCGATTTCGCCCGCGCTCAGCTCGGTATGCGCCAGATAGGCGAGGATCTGACGGCGAACGGAAGAGGAAAGGGCTTCGAAGACGCGTTGCATGCAGATTAATTAGGTGGTGAGCTAAGAATTGACAAGCGGCAGAGATATGGTATTTAGTTACTAGACTAAATGATACGAGTTTGCATGACCTGCCTTTCGACGGCCCGCCTGATTGCCGAACCGGAAACGTCCGCGATCGATGGCGTTGTCGTCTGGGCACCGGTGCGGTCATTGTGGGTAGGTGGCATGACCCTGGCAGCGCTTGTTTTATCGCCCTTTTACACGACACCTGGCGCGATCCTGCTCTTTCTTGTCACAAGCGCGGTGACATTATGCGCCGGGCATTCCATCGGTTTGCATAGGCTCCTGATCCACCGCAGCCTGTCCGCCCCCTTATGGGTCGAGCGTGTGCTGATCTATCTCGGCACTCTGGTCGGGATGGCGGGGCCGCTCGGCATGGTCAGGTTGCACGACACCCGCGACTGGGCGCAGCGGCAGACGCACTGCCACGACTTGCATGCGCATCGTGCCGGTTGTTTTCGGGATGCGTGGTGGCAGATGCATTGCCGTCTTGTCCTGGTGCATCCGCCGCGCTTCGTGCCGGAAGCGCATCTGGTGGACGATCCTTTCATAGGCTGTCTGGAAGCAACCTGGATGCTGCAGCAGCTGCCCTGGGCCATCCTGTTCTTCTGTATCGGGGGCATGCCGTGGCTGGTCTGGGGAATTGCAATGCGTGTCGCCGTGTCGCTGACCGGTCACTGGCTGGTGGGACATATCACACACAGGCGCGGCCATCAGGGCTGGGCCGTGGATGGCGTCGCCGTACAGGGCTACAACCTGCCGCTCGCTGCGCTGGTCACGTTCGGCGAGGCTTGGCACGGCAATCATCACGCCTGGCCGGACTCGGCGCGGTTGGGTGTCGAGAAGGGGCAGGCCGATCCAGGTTGGTGGATACTCCTGGTCATGCAGCGATTGCGGCTGGTATCCGACCTCAGGCAGCCATCGGATTTGACGCCGCGCGAGGGGCTGCGCCGGATAGATTGATAGCCTAGCCCACAGTCTCCAATCTTGTCGGTGGCCTGCTGATCCCCACGGCCTCGCAGACCTGATCGCGGCCCTTGTGCTTGGCCTGGTAAAGCGCCTTGTCCGCGGCGTCGATGATTTCGCTCGGGGTGGCACCGCATTCGGGATAGATCGCCACGCCAAGCGACGCGGTCAGCGTTCCCAGCGACGTGCCGTTGTAGTCCAGCCGCAGATCCTTGATCGCGCTGCGAACCTGCTCCGCGCGCCATGCCGCCGGCTGCACCGGGGCGCCCACCAGCACCAGCATGAATTCCTCGCCGCCGTAGCGGCAGGCAAGGTCGCCCTTGCGGATGCAGCGCCCCAGCACCTCACCGACATGTTTCAGGACCAGGTCGCCCGCCGCATGGCCGAACGTATCGTTGAACCGCTTGAAGTGATCGATATCGATCATGATGATCGCAATCGGCGTCTTGCTGCGCTCGGCGCGGCTGAACTCCAGTTCCAGGCTTTCCTCAAGGTAGCGGCGGTTGAACAGTCCGGTAAGCGGGTCGCGGATCGACTGGCTGCGCAGCGAATCGCGCAGGCGCAGGTTGACCAGGGCCAGTGCGATGGTTTCGCACAGCACACCGATATCCTGTAGCCTGTCCTGCAGTACGAACGGCGTGCCCGTGACATGTTCCAGGTACAAAAGACCGACAGTGTCGTTCTGCGCTGCAAGCGGGAAGCACATATAGGCGTCGGTTTCCTGGACATTCATATGCGAACAGACGACTTCCTTGCTGAAGTCCAGGTTGATATGCGACTGGCCGCGTCGCATCGCCCAGCAATCGTCCGGCTGGAATTCAGTTGCGCTGGCGTGGGGTGAATTCCATTGCGCAACCGCCCGCAGAAGCGTGCGCGAGGGGTTGAGCAAATACAGCGCGCCGGGAATATCGGTGAACAGCTGCGGCACATAACGTTCGATCAATTCCGAGAATTCGGCTTCGGTGGTGCAGCCGGGCAGGCGGTGGGCGATACGGCCCAGCACGTCCAGCGATTGGGTGCGTTCTTCCAGCATCCGGCTATGGTCGGCCAGTTCCTTGTTGCGTTCGCGCAGCTGCGCCTCGGCGCGGTTCTGGGCAAATGCCGCCGAGCCGAGCCGTGCCGCCATGCCGTTGAACGACG
The DNA here is from genome assembly GCA_965199335.1 of Alphaproteobacteria bacterium. GTDB lineage: Bacteria > Pseudomonadota > Alphaproteobacteria > CALMVH01 > CALMVH01 > CBDAQV01. The sequence goes on from CBDAQZ010000001.1 coordinate 87,058, forward strand.
ATGCCAGCCGGCTGAATTCGTCATGGCCGGAAATCTCGATATGCAGTGGCTGGCCGCCCGATCCCATCGACACCACACCCTGTTCCAGCAGCCGTACCGAGCGCACGATGCGCGTAGTGGCCAATCGGATACCGACGATCGCCAGCAGCAGGATTGCGGGGCCCGCCGTGATCATCATCAGCTTCAGGCGGCGTTGCAGCAGGTCCTGCTTCGAGATCGTGGACAGCAGAATGGAGTGTTCAAGGTCGGTGATCTCCTGCGCCACGACGCGGGCATCTGACATGTATGTCAGCCCCCGGTCGGTCAGGATCACCTGCATGGCGGCATCCATGCCTTTCTCCCGCCGCAACGCGATCGTCTCGCGCAGTTCAGACATCTTGCCGGCAACCGCCATATCCAGCTTGCGCACGCGCTCATTGAGCAGCGGATCCTCGTCGGCGCCGGCATGAAGCGCGTGCTGCGTGACGGGAATCTGGCTTTCGGCCATGGTAAACGGCTCGAGATAACGATCGGCGCCGGTAAGCAGATAGCCGCGCTGGCCGGTTTCGGCGTCTTTCAGCTGCGACAGCAGCCGGTTGGCGAAATGCGTGATGTCATTGGAGCTTGCCTCGGCCTGCCTGTACTCCGTCTGACGCTCCAGAACGAGATAAACGCTCGCGCCGAAGGCAAACATCATCATGAAAATGATGGCTATCGGCAGCCATACTCGAAAAGTCGTATTCATTCGCAGGCCCGAAAATTCCAGACCAGCTACTATTGTACATACCGATTAAGCCGGTCCTAACGCATCAGAACCGGGTAATCCAGGTAGCCGCGCTCGTTTCCGCCGTAAAACGTGCTTTCATCTGCTTGCGCCAGCGGTGCGCCTGCCTGCAGGCGCTCGACCAAATCCGGATTGGAGATGAAGGGACGGCCGAAGGCGATCAGGTCGGCAAGGCCGCCGGTCATCGCTTTTTCCGCCAGATCGAGCGTGTAACCGTTGTTCGCCATGTACGAACCTTTGAACATCCGGCGTAGCGTCTGCAGGTCGAACCCATCGGACGGACTGCGGGAACCGCGTGTTTCCCCCTCGATGACATGGATATAGGCGATACCGTAGTGGTTCAGCCGGTAGACGACGTTCAGGAACAGGCTTTCGGGATCGTCGTCCCCGATGTCGTTGACGTGGCTGAGGGGCGACAACCGGATGCCGACGCGGCCCGGTTCCCATACGTTGCACACGGTCTCGACCACCTGCAGCATGAATCGGCAGCGGTTATCCAGGCTGCCGCCGTAGAAATCGCTGCGATGGTTGGTCTTGTCGCGCAGGAACTGGTCGATCAGGTAACCGTTCGCGCCATGGATCTCGACGCCATCGAACCCGGCGACGCGGGCGGCGATCGTCGCCTTGCGGTAATCGTCGACGACGCGGGCGATCTCGCTCGTTTCCAATGCCCGGGGCGTCGGGTGCGGCTTCAGCCCGTCCTCCGTGAAGGCCTGGCCATTGGCGCGGATCGCGGACGGCGCAACCGGCAGGCCGCCATTCGGTTGCAGGGATTCGTGCGAGATACGGCCGACGTGCCAGAGCTGGCAGAAGATCGCGCCGCCTTTGGCATGCACGGCGTCGGTGACCAGCCTCCAGCCCGCGATCTGCTCGTCGCTGTAGATACCGGGCGTCCAGGCATAACCCTTGCCCTCCGGGCTGATCTGCGACGCCTCGCTGATGATCAGCCCAGCGGAGGCGCGCTGGGCGTAATAGTCGGCATTCATCTGCCGCGGCGCATCGCCCTGCCCGGCGCGGCTACGCGTCAGGGGCGCCATGACGATACGGTTGCGCAAGGTCAGCGAGCCCATGCGAACGGGCTTGAACAGGTCGGCGGCGGAATGGATGCGGGCATCGGTCGACAAAGCGGTTTCCTCTGTTTGCAATTGAGCTAGACTCAACGCCAGCCCGGTCAGGTTTCAAGGAGAATTTGCGAATGTATTCGTCGTTTAGACCATTGCTGCTGGCCTTGTCGATTGCCATTCTCGCGGTCCCCGCCATCGCCGAGGATGCCCAGGTGCAGCTCGTCCCGGCCAAGCCAATCTCAAAGGATGTGGCAGCCTATCCGCGCGTTGCCGCGAAAGCGGGGATCGATGCGGACAGGATCAACGCTTCCCTGAACCGCGACGAACGACACACGCGCAAGGAGATCGCCGAGTGCAAGCAGAGTCAGGAGTCCGATTACAGCGTCGATATCGCCGTGACTATGAAAGGTCCCCGTTTCATCAGCTACGTAAAGAATATCGACTATTATTGCGGCGGGGCCCATCCCGATACCGAGACGCTGGCCCTGGTTTTCGACCTGAAGAGCGGCCTCATGCTCGATTGGTTCAAGTTCCTGCCCGCAAGCCTGCTGACACAGACTGTCGAGGACAGGCAGACGGATAAATCGATGCCGGGCACGATCACGTCTAAGGCCCTGGGCGATCTCTACCGTGCCAACGCCGACCGCTCAGAAAAGGATTGCAACGAGGCGATGAACGACATCAAGACATTCATATTCTGGCCCGATGCGAAGGAGAACGGCATCGTGTTTTCACCCTATGGCCTGGCTCACATAGACCGCGCGACATGCGGAGCCGATGTCACGATTCCAACTGGCAAGCTACGGGCAGTGGGTATGGATGCCGCCATGCTCGATTCCATACAGTCGGCCCACGATCACGGCTGGTACGACAAATAGTAATCGTTAGACGGTGATTCCGATCTTGCCGCGGAAACCGCCCTTCTGGGCAAATTCATGCGCAGAGGCAATCTGTGAAAGGGAAAAGATCTTGCTGGTGACAGCCCGAACCTTGCCGCCGTCGATCAGCGCGGCGATGTCGGCCAGCTGGTGTGCGTTCGGCCTGGCCCGATAGCGTTCGATGCGAACGTTCCTTTCCTTCGCGAGTTCCTCCGAAGGCGGACTGACGGCCGATATCAATGCGCCACCCTGCCTGACGATCTTCCACGAACGATCCTGCGTTTCGCCACCTGTAAGGTCCAGCACCAGATCCACCTCGCCGCAGACATCCTCGAAACGCTGCGCCTTGTAGTCGATGGCCATGTCCGCGCCCAGCTCGCGCACGAAGTCCAGATTCGGTGCCGAAGTGGTAGTGATGACCTCCGCACCGCTATTCTTTGCGAACTGGACCGCCATATGTCCGACGCCGCCGGACCCGGCATGGATCAGCACACGCTGCCCAGACTGCAACTGCCCGTGATCGAACAGGCCCTGCCATGCCGTCAACGCGACCAGGGGAACGACCCCGGCTTCTGTCAGGTCGAGCGTCTTTGGCTTGCGGCAGACTTCGGTCGCCTTGACCACCACGAACTCGGCATATGTGCCGCGATCGAAGGCGGGCATGCCATAGACTTCATCCCCGAGCTTGAGCGTGCTCGACGGTGTATCGCAGATTTCTATCGTTCCGGCAAAATCGCGGCCAAGGGTCACAGGCAGGTTTTCCTGCAGGACAAGCGGAAATCTGCCTTCGCGGATCTTGTAATCGACCGGATTGACGCTGGTCGCGGCGATCCGCACCAGGATTTCATCGGCCTGGGGGTCTGGCAGATCGATCGTGTCGGTCTTCATCACCGATGGCGCGCCGAATTCGTGAATGCGCACGGCGCGCATGGTTTCCTGCTTCTGGTTCAGCGACATCGGTCTTCCTGTCTATTCGTTAGTGCCAACAGAACGATTGGGGGCCTCAGCCGTTCCCCGCGTCTCGGGCATGAAGATCCACAGTAGCCCCAGTGCCGCCACGCCGCACCCTGCCATCGCCAGGAAAGTGACATTGTAGCCCAACAAGGATTCGACAAGACCCGCAGCCATGTTGCTGAGCGCCTGGCCCAGGCCGAATGCGGCCGAGACAATGCCAACCGCCAGATTGTACGTGCCGGTGCCGCGCGTCAGATCGTCGACGACGATCAGGTAGACGACAAAGAAAATACCGGCGGCAAATCCGTCCAGAGCCTGGATGGCAATGGACTCGGTCGCATTTTGGGCAAAGACGTATAGCACGCCGCGCAGCGGCAACGCGGCGAAGGCCGCCAGCATCAGCGTCTTGCGGCCCCAGCGATCGGCCTTGTGCCCCGCCATGATCGCGGTCGGCACCATTACGGCCTGCGCCACGGCGATGCAGGCCGCGATCAGGGCCGAGGCCTTAACGGCATCCTTGCCCGCCAGCTTTTCAGCCAGCAGAGGCAGCATGCCGGTATTGGCGAACTGGAACAGCGTGACGCAGGCGCAGAAGATCAGGAACGGCCGGTTGCGCATCAATTGGCGCAAGCCTGCGGTCTTATCCTGTGTGCCTCCTCGCGCCAGGTCGTGATCAATGTCATCGGCGCGGATGCACAGGGCCGCGACCATGCTCGACGCGGCAAGCCCCGCGATGCCCCACAGCACCGCGACCGCCGCCACCATCGAGCCGAAGAAGCCGGATATGGCGGCGGTGAACAGATTGCCGGCATGGTTCCAGGCTTCGTTGCGGCCCGTGCGCCGCGCAAACGCCTTCTGGCCGACGATGCCCAGCGTGATGCCGGGAATGGCGGCGAACATCGCGCCCGCCGTGCCGATGACGATCTGCAATCCGGCTACGATGGCAAAGGAATGGAACAGGCTGAGCCCCATCGCGCAGACGCCGATCGTACCGGCGGCGACCACTACCAGCCCGCGCTTGAAGCGGGTGCGGTCGATCAGACTGCCGAACGGCGCGCGGGCGACGACGTTGGCGAGGCCCGACAAGCTCATGACGATACCGATGCGACCGGCCGACCAATGCTGCACCGACAATAAATACATCGCCAGAAAGGGGTTCAGCCCGTCGGTGACATCGGCCAGCAGGAAATTCAGCCAGTCTAGGGCGTGGCGGTTCCTGCGCTCTCTAACATTTGGTGTGTCGCTGATAGTCACTCAGGGCAAAAGGCCGGCGCCGCCCAATAGTTCCTGCAACTCGCCGCTCGCATACATCTCCTGCACGATATCGGCGCCGCCGATGAACTGGCCGTTGACGTAAAGCTGCGGGATGGCCGGCCAGTCGGCGAACTGGCGGATGCCTGTCCTGGTGCTGGGGTCCGAATTCACGTCGATGCCGCGATAGCGCACGCGCAGATGGTCCAGTATCTGGACGATGGCCGACGAGAAGCCGCATAGCGGATAGGCGGCGGAGCCGCGAAGATACAACACTACGGGCGTCGATGTGACCTCGACGCGGATGCGGTCGACGGGGTTGCTCACGCGGCCCGTTCCAAAACATATGTGCGGACGGAAAGGACCGGCGGTGGTTCCAGAACCTGCTGTCCCAGGGCCTTGTACACCAGCCGGTGCTGCTCGATACGCGTCAGCCCCTTGAAGCTGGTAGCCCCTACCTGGATCACCAGGTAGATATCGTCGCCACGCGGATTGCCGATGGCGATTTCGGCATCCGGAAAGGCCTGCTTCAGGCTGCTTTCGATAGTGACGGCATCAAGCAGCATGAACCTGTCATCCGTTCATGTAGGCAGGCAGCCAGCCTTCATGCGCGACGCGCAGATCGTCGAGCGGCAGGTCCAGCCCTCCGCCTGCCACGAGGCGCGTGCCACCCGTGATCCCGACGATGCGTGCGGGAACGGTGGAATGGGATACAATCTCCATTACGGTATCGGGGTCGCCGGTCGCGACCACGTAGCATCCCTGGTCCTCGCCGAACAAAACGCCGGCATCGTTCGCAACGATCAGCGCCGCGCCGATATTGCCGGCCAGGCACATCTCCGTCACCGCGACCAGCAGGCCGCCATCGGCGATGTCGTGGCAGGCGCTGATCAGGCCGCCCTCGATCAGATCCAGAATGATTTCGCCCGCGGCAAGCTCCTCGGACAGCTGGACCGGCGGCGGCGCGCCGGCATCGGCCCCTTCGATGCCCAGCACCTCACGCAGATACAGCGACTGGCCCAGATGGCCGGCGGCATTGCCGATCAGGATCAGCGTTTCACCCTGGCTGCGCAACGCCAGCCCGATGGCCTTGGTCACGTCGGCGATGATGCCGACGCCGCCGATCGCCGGGGTGGGGGGGATGCCTTCGCCGTCTGTCTCGTTGTAGAGGCTGACATTGCCGGATACGACCGGGAAGTCCAATACGCGGCAGGCCTCGGCCAGGCCCTCGATGCAGCCGACTAGCTGTCCCATGACATGCGGCTTGGTAGGATTGCCGAAGTTCAGGTTGTCGGTCACCGCCAGCGGCTTTGCGCCCACGGCAACCAGGTTGCGCCAGGCTTCCGCGACCGCCTGCTTGCCGCCCTCGTACGGATCGGCAAGGCAGTAGCGTGGCGTGCAGTCGGTCGTCATCGCCAGCGCCTTGTTCGACGCCTCGAGGCCCTCGCCGATACGGACGATGGCGGCGTCGGCTGCGCCCGGGCCCTTGACCGTGTCGCCGCGCACCAGGCTGTCGTACTGCTCGAAGATCCAGCGTTTGCTGGCAAGGTCGGGGCAGGCCATCAGCCTCAGCAACGCCTTGTCCGCATCGCCCATCATCGGGAATGTGGCAGGATCGATCGGCTCGGGAGACGGTGTGATCTCGTAGGGGCGATCGTATTTCGGGGCTTCGTCGACCAGCGGGCCCACCGGCATGTCGGCCTCGACCTTGCCATGGCGCTTCAAGACAAGATGGCCTGTATCCGTGATGCGGCCGATCACCGCGAAATCCAGTTCCCATTTGCGGAACACGGCTTCCGCCATGGCCTCCGAGCCGGGCTTCAGCACCATCAGCATGCGTTCCTGACTTTCCGACAGCATCAACTCGTAGGCCGACATGCCGGGTTCGCGCTGCGGCACCAGGTCCAGGTCGATCTCGATGCCGACGCCGCCTTTGGAAGCCATCTCCACCGATGATGAGGTCAGGCCCGCCGCACCCATGTCCTGGATCGCGATGATCGCATCCATGCCCATCAGTTCCAGGCAGGCTTCCAGCAGCAGCTTCTCCACAAACGGATCGCCGACCTGGACGGTGGGGCGTTTCTTCTGGGTACCCTTGCCCTCGAAACTGTCCGAAGCCATTACGGCGCCGTGGATACCGTCGCGTCCGGTCTTCGATCCGACATAGACGACAGGATTGCCGATACCGGCGGCGGCGGAATAGAAGATGCCGTCCTTCCTGGCGATGCCGACGGTCATGGCGTTGACCAGGATATTGCCGTTATAGCCCTTGTGGAAATTGGTCTCGCCGCCGACGGTCGGGATGCCCATGCAATTGCCGTAGCCGCCGATACCGGCGACAACGCCCGACACCAGGTGGCGCGTGCGCGGATGGCTGGGATCGCCGAAGCGCAGCGCGTTCAGGTTGGCGATCGGCCGTGCGCCCATGGTGAACACATCGCGCAAAATGCCGCCGACGCCGGTCGCCGCGCCCTGGTAGGGCTCGATGAAGGACGGATGGTTGTGGCTCTCCATCTTGAACACGGCCACGTCGCCGTCGCCGATGTCGATCACCCCGGCATTCTCGCCGGGGCCCTGGATGACGTGCGGCCCCCTGGTGGGAAACTTGGCCAGATGGATGCGGCTGGATTTGTAGCTGCAATGTTCCGACCACATCGCCCCGAAAATGCCGATCTCCGTCAGGCTGGGATCGCGTCCCAGGGCTTTCAGGATGTGCTGGTACTCTTCGCGGGTCAGCTTGTGCTCCAGCGCGACGGCCTCGTCGACCACGCGTTCGGATACGGGGCGTTCCTTCAGCACGACGTTCATGCGGCGATCCTTTCGCACAGACCGGAAAAGAAGTTCGCGCCGTCGGTATTGCCGTGCAGCGCCTCCACGGCATCCTCGGGATGCGGCATCAGGCCCAGGATGCGACCGCTTTCGTCATACACGCCAGCGATATTGTCGACCGAGCCGTTGGCATTGCCGGCATGGTCCGTCGATCCGTCCGCGTTGCAATAGCGGAAAGCCACCTGGCCGTTGCCGGTCACGCGCTTTAATGTCTCGGGATCGGCGCTGTAATTGCCGTCGGCATGGGCGATGGGAACGCGGATCACCTCGTCCTGGCTGTAAGCATACGTGAAGATGGTGTCGCTGCGCTCGACCCGCAGATGCACCATGCGGCACTGGAACTTCAGGGCGGCATTGCGCATCAGCGCGCCGGGCAGCAACCCCGATTCCACCAGGATCTGGAAACCGTTGCAGATACCCAGTACCGGCACGCCGCGGGCGGCCTGTTCCCGCACCGCCTTCATGATCGGCGAATGGGCCGCGATCGCGCCGCTGCGCAGGTAGTCGCCGTAGGAAAACCCACCGGGCAGCACGATCAGGTCGCTGGCGGGCAGGGCGGTATCCTGGTGCCACACGATGCCGGGCGTATGGCCGGACGCCTGTTTCAGGGCGCGGGCAACGTCGCGCTCGCGGTTCGAGCCGGGAAAAACGATGATCGAGGTTTTCATCTACCCTTTATACAAGAGCCTTCCTGTTCTGCAACGCTCGGACATTGCTGGAGCATGGTTGCGCCGGTATGGTCGGTTACATTGGCCAATGGCGGAGACTGAAATGGGCAGGTTCAATTCGGACAGGGTCGATTCCGAGAAAATTGGCGAGAATACGCGCATCTGGGGCGTCGCACGGGTCCTGCCGGGAGCCGTTATAGGCTCGAACTGCAACATCAACGACTTCGTTTTTATCGAGAACGACGTGGTCATCGGCGATAACGTGACCGTCAAATGCGGTGTCCAGCTATGGGACGGCACTCGGATCGAGGACAACGTGATGATCGGCCCTAATGTCACGTTCACCAATGACAAATATCCGGTCAGCGGCAACCGCGACTACAAGATGGAAGGGATTACCATACGAAAAGGGGCATCCGTAGGCGGTGGCGCGGTGTTGCTGCCGGGTATCGAAATCGGGGCAGGCGCGCTAGTGGGCGCCGGTGCGGTCGTAACCAGGAATGTGCCGGATTTTGCGGTAGTCATCGGCAATCCGGCTCGGATTACAGGTACCGTGGACCAGCTCATAGGCCACACCCGAGCCGGGCAAAAGGTTAACGAGCCGATTTGACGTTCCAACCTGCGTCATTGTCACCGGGTCCCTGCCTTGCTATACCCGCGCTTCACGCTGCACTATGCAGCCATACCCACGGAAATGCGGAATGATGTCACGACGCCGCCGGATATATGAAGGCAAGGCCAAGATCCTGTTTGAAGGCCCGGAGCCGGGAACGCTGATCCAGTATTTCAAGGATGACGCGACCGCCTTCAACAACCAGAAAAAGGGCACGATCTCTGGCAAGGGAGCGCTCAACAACCGCATCTCCGCCCATTTGATGACCAAGCTGGGCGAGATCGGCATACCGCACGCCTTCGTGCGCCGGATCAACATGCGCGAGCAGCTAATCAAGGAAGTCGAGATCATCCCGGTCGAGGTCGTGGTTCGCAACGTCGCCGCCGGCACGTTCTGCAAGCGCTACGGCCTGGAGGAGGGCGCACCGCTGCCCCGGCCGATCTTCGAGTTCTTCTACAAGAAGGACGAACTCGGCGACCCGCTGGTTTCCGAGGAACACATCACTGCGTTCGGCTGGGCCAACATCCAGGAGCTGGACGACATGATGGCGCTGACCGTGCGCATCAACGATTACCTGACCGGCCTGTTCACGGGCGTCGGCCTGCGTCTGATCGATTTCAAGCTTGAATTCGGCCGCCTGTGGACGACTGAGGACATGCGTATCGTCCTGGCCGACGAGATCAGCCCCGATACCTGCCGCCTGTGGGACGCGGTGACCGGCGAGAAAATGGACAAGGACCGTTTCCGCCAGGATCTCGGCAAGGTCGAGGAAGGCTATCAGGAAGTCGCCAAGCGTCTTGGCATCTTCAGCGAGGATCTGCTGACGGAGCAGACCGGTCCTAAACTGGTGAAATAAGGGTTGTCAGGAAGATGAAAGCCATCGTTCACGTATCGCTCAAGCAAGGTGTCCTCGATCCCCAGGGCAAGGCCATCGGCCATGCCCTGACCGGGTTCGGCTTCGACAAGGTCGAGGAGGTGCGCCAGGGCAAGTATTTCGAGCTGACCCTGGCCGACGGCACCAGCAAGAGCGATGCGGAGGAGCAGGTGGGCCGCATGTGCGATATGCTGCTGGCCAACACCGTGATCGAGGATTACCGGGTCGAGATCGGCGAATAAAGGCCTAGATCAGGTCGAAGCGTTTTATCAGCGTATCGACGTTGCGGCAGACCTCGAATGTTTCGCCACCGCGCGCCAGGTAGTGGTACCTGACCTTCGGCAGGGCCGGGTCGTAAAGCGACAGGAGCTCGGGCTGGAAGGTGAATTGCAGATGGTCGGAGAACGCCCATTTGGTAACGGCGTTCAGATATAGCCGGCTCATTCTAAGCTGTTCCCGCTGCTCGGGAGTCAGCGCGGTTTGTCCGGGGGCGATCTTCAGGGCCGGAAACGTATGCCCGAAATTGATCGAGGCCGGATCGGTCACGCTGTAGACCATGTTGCGGCACCCCGCGCGGGCGAATGCCGTGTTGGCGGCAAAAACCAAATCGAACGACGTCTCGTATTTCCCGGCCTCAAGCTCATCTACCAAACCCTTGGTAACGTTGTATGTGCTCTTGAAATGCTCCCGGACTGCCGGGTTCGAGCCGAAATACAGCGTCAGGGAGACGTCACCGGGCAGGCCGTCGGCCAGTCCCACCGGCGAGGCATAGGCAAAGAATACGTCGTTGCGCCAGTCGACCATGCGGCTGCTGGACCAGTATTTCTGTTCGCGCAACGAGCGACAATTGCTGCGATCGCCGAACAGGATCGCCATGCCCTGCGGCGGCGGTGAATACCAGCCATCCGCCAGCACGTAGGGCTTCGCTGCCATGCGATGAAACCACTCGTCGTGAAACTTCTTTTCGCTGATGCCGCTTTTGCCGATCAGATCGTCCAGGGTTTCCGTAAGGGCTTCCATGGCCAGTACGCGCGTTACGTTGAAGCTTGGCATGTCCACACAGTGACATATGGTTGCACAGACGCAAGTCGCGTGGTTATTGAACATATGTTGCTGTCCGAAGTTCCTGAAATTGCTGAAGGTATTCTGAATCTGGCCGCAACCGAGCCCGGTTTTGCAACGGCGCTTGCGGAAAACGGCCCGCTGCGATTCGAATTGAAGGCCGGTGGCTTTACAGGTTTGTTGCGGGTCATACTGGGGCAGCAGGTGTCGGTGCTGGCGGCAGATGCGATCTGGCGCAAGATCAGCGCCGCCATGCCGATAGTTTCACCCGCTGCGATGGTCGAAGTCGATGACGATGTGTTGCGAGGATGCGGCTTCAGCCGGCAGAAGATACGCTATACCAAAGGGCTGGCCGCCGATATCCTGTCCGGCGCCCTCGATCTCGATGGCCTGTCGCGGCTTGATGACGAAGCGGCGATCGCCGCCATCACGAAATGCATCGGGCTCGGTCGTTGGACGGCCGAGAATTATCTGCTGTTCTGCGAGGGCAGGTCCGATCTGTTTCCCGCCAAGGATTTGGCCATATTGATCGGCATGCAGATGTTGTCCGGTGCGCCGGTACGGCCAACGCATACCGAAGCCTGGGCCCAGGCCGAACGCTGGCGGCCGCATCGCAGCGCCGCCACACTGCTGATCTGGCATCATTACATCGGCATGGTGGCAAGGCGGAAGAAGGTCAGGGCGTAAGGAACCGACCGGCGCACCAACTGTTCTGTTATGACTGTCAAAAGGAAGCGCCATGCCCCGCATCGTCGACGAAGCCATCGATTACCTGACCGAGCGCAATACGCATATCCCGCCGGTGATTTCGATACTGGCACTGATCGGCCTTGGCCGCGTCGCCCGGCTGGCGTCTCTTGGCCTGGCTGCCTTGTGGGTCGCCGACCAGGTGCGGAACATCGACCGTGACCGCGCGCATACGAACCCCAAGAAACAGGAAGATCGCATGGTGGATACCGCCATGGAGGATTCCTTTCCAGCCAGCGACCCGCCATCCTACAGCGGCACGGTCGCCACCGGCGCGCCTGAAGAAGTATCGAGCGTCGTGCAACTGCGCACGGTTCACTGACTAAGGCGCGAACTGCTCCTTCAGGATGCGTTCCTGAAGCGTGTGATGCGGGTCGAACAGGATGGTCAAATTGATCGCATGATCCTGCACGATCTCGACTGAAGCAACTTCGCGTACCTCGGTCACGCCGGCTACGGCACTGACCGGTCTTTTGTCGGGCTCATGGATTTCCACATTGATCGTGACCTGGTTCATCAGCAATGCTCCGCGCCAGCGCCGGGGACGAAACGCGCTGATCGGGGTAAGCGCCAGCAGGTTCGAGCCTAAGGGGATAACGGGGCCGCCTACGGACAGGTTATAGGCTGTACTGCCGGCAGGTGTTGCACACAGGACACCGTCGCAGATCAGTTCGGGAATACGCGCAACGCCATCGATGGTCACGCGCAACTTCGCCGCCTGACGCGTTTCGCGCAGAAGTGAAACCTCGTTCATCGCCAGTGCGGTTACGACTTCGCCCTGATAACGTGTCGCGATCATTTTCAACGGGTGGAGGGTCAAGGCCTGCGCCGTTTCCACGCGCTCCAGCAGGTTATCCTCGTCGTATTCGTTGAGCAGAAAACCAAGCGTTCCACGGTTCATGCCATAGACCGGAATGTTATCGCCCATGAACCTGTGCTGGACTTCCAGCATCAGACCATCGCCTCCAAGTGCGACGATGCGATCGGCATCTTCGGGGGCGCAACCGCCGTAACGGGCTTCGAGCCGTTCCTTCGCGGCTTTCGCATGATCCGCATCGGAGGCGATGAACCCGATTTTCACTAGGCTTCGACCGATTCCCGGCCGCCATGCGCCGCCGACCACAATATGGGATCGTGCAGGAACAGTTCGACCTCGGCCAGGGTATTGGTGTCGAACCGTTTCTCCGCTTTGGCGACGGCCAGAACATCCCACCAGGTGCAGAGGTGGTGCAGCTTCAGCCCGCCCGCCTTCAATTGCGCCTCGGCGCCTTCGTAAATGCCGTAGAAGAATACCGAGAAGGCATGATCGACGACCGCGCCGGCGCTGCGCAAAACTTCGGCGAAGGTGATCTTGCTCTTGCCGTCGGTGGCCAGATCCTCGACCAGCAGAACGCGGCTGCCTTCCTCCACCACGCCTTCGATCTGCGCCATACGCCCGAAACCCTTCGGTTTCTTGCGGATATACTGCATCGGCAGGCCCATGCGGTCGGCGATCCATGCCGCATAGGGAATACCGGCGGTCTCGCCGCCGGCGATCGAATCGATCGAGCCGAACGGCACGTTGGCCAGGATGGTCGAAACGGCGAAGCTGGACACCATGGAGCGCACATCGGGATAGGCGATGATCTTGCGGCAGTCGATATAGACCGGGCTGGCCCAGCCGGAGGTGAAGATAAAGGGCTTGTCGACGTTGAACAGCACCGCCTCGATATCCAGAAGGGCCTTTGCGGTCAGCCGCGCCATCAGTGCGGGATCGGTGAAGCCGGGAACGATCATTCTGCCTCCATCATGCGCCAGTTCAGGGTCTCGCCGGCGCGGAATGGTTGGATCATATCGCCCGTCGCGCCAACGGCAATAGATTCCGGTATCGGCAGAGGTTCGCGACGCAGGGTAACGGTGCCATGGTTCAGGGGCAGGCCGTAATACCGGGCGCCGTTCTCGCTGGCATGCACATGCCAGTCGTCGGGGCGGCGGATGGTAAGTTCGGTCATGGGTTTTCCGTACGTCGTGCGGCGAGCAGAAGCATCGAAGTGAGAAGGGCGAGGCAGGCCAGCCACCAGCCCTGCCAGATACCAAAGGCAAAGGCGGCGACGGCCAGCGCGCCGGCGGATACCGCCAGCGCGAACATGCGCGGGATACGATCGAGCTGGCCAATTTTCTCGAACAGCCTGACCATGAAATACAGCGTCGCGCAGACCCCGACAAAGCCGAGCTCAAGCCATATCTGCAGGAAGAAATCGTGCGGATGCAGTGGCGGCGTGTTGCCGCCCAGCGGCAGGAAATCGGGCGGCAGGTCGGCGGTCGGGATCGCGCGCGACCCCTCTAGGCCCAGCCCTACAAGCGGCCAGTGTAGGATGCGGTCGGCGGTGAAATGCCAGATCTGGATGCGATGACGAAAGGAGAATTGCAGGCTTTCCTTCTGGTCCAGCCCCCATTTGGTCAGCAGCAGGCCGACCGGAATCGCCAGCGCAAAGCCCGCGGTGGTGATAGCCGACAGGCCGCGCTGTACGAGTTTCGGCGCCAGCCACGCCACCCCGAACGTCACAATCCCGAGTACCATGCCGACCATCGCCGAATGGCTTTGCAGGAAAAGGATGCCCACGGTGTAAAGGCCCAGCATCGCCAGTGCCGACCAGCGCATGCCCTCGCGAAAACGCACCAGCGCGGCAGGCCATAGGAAAAGGGAGAAACATACGACCTCGCGGTCATAGGCGTTGACCGGGATCGTAGGCCAGTGCTTGTGCATATGCTTGATCGGGCCGCCCAGCGCGATATCGCCAAGGCATATCAGCAGGCCGAAAAGCAGGCTGAACAACAGGGCCCGCTGGGAGATCAGCACGTCGCGCACCGGCATGCCGCGAATGGCAACCGGGATGACCAGGGCCGAGGCGGCGATTGCAATCAACTCAGGCAATTTCTCCCATGCCATGATACCGGCCTTTGCCCACAGGCAGGACGCCGCCGCCCATGCCAGCAGTACGCCCAGGGCAATTGTCAGCGTACGATCCGGCACCGGCCAGCGCTGGTGGTCCAGACGGTAGGTGATCAGCGATCCCAGCCCCAGCACGAACAGCAGCGGTGCAAGGCCCAGCGGGTCCAGACCGCAGATCGGACCGATCAGGACGCACGCGCCCGTCATCAGATAACCGGTTTTACTTTGTATTCTGGGCATCTTTGGAGTCCGATTGCAGCAGCGCACGCGCCTTGATGCAGGTCAATAGCGGATAGAGGGCGGAGAACAGGGCGAGCGCCAGGCCGTAGACGCCTTCGCGGTAGCCCCGGCGGCTGAGATAGGATTTGTAGAAGCGTCCGAACACACGCCTTGTCGTCGCCCATTTACCGGGTATCTGGCCGGTCATTACCGCCTGTCGCGCGGCCAGGCTGGTGTAGCGGTTCAGGCGAGCATACATGTCGTCCAGGTCGTCGTCGACGAAATGGTCGATGCCGTTGACCAGGCGGATGCGCGGGCCGGTCATCGTGACCTTGGGATGCACTAGGTCCTGGCCCCAGATCTTGTTGCCCTTGTAGAACAGGCAGCTTTTCGCGCCGACGCCGTTATAGGCGCCCCAGCCATGGCGAATCAGCCGGCCGCCGACATAGTTGTTGAAGGGAATGCCGAATACGCCCGGCTCGGCTGTCGGCAATACGGATTTGATTTCCTGCGCCAGTTCCGGCGTCACGCGCTCGTCGGCGTCCAGCTCGATGATCCAGGGGCCGGCGCAGGCGTCGATGCCGGCCATGCGGCGGCTGCCCTCGTTCGGCCATGCGCCCTCGACCAGCCTTGCCTTGTATTCGAGGGCGATGGCGCGCGTGCGGTCGGTGCAGCGGTCCAGCACCACGACGATTTCGTCGGCGAAGGCGACGCTGTCGAGGCAGGCGGTCAGGCGAGCCTCCTCGTTGTGCGCCACGATCAGCGCCGTCAGTGTTGTGGATGTCATGTGTGCGTCTTCTGCCATAGACGTGTCGCCGCTTCCACGGCATCGTCGACGGTGATGCGTTTCATCAGGGCCAGCGCCGCCTCATCGTCGCCATCCGCGCACAAATCGCGCTCTCGCAGCGGATCGTCTGCCTTGGACATATAGGCGGCGTGTTCGCCCCAGGGGCGGTATTTCCAGGCAACGCCGGGGCCGAACAGGGCCAGCGTCGGAACGCCGGCTGCTGCGGCCAGGTGGGTGAGACCGGAATCATTGCCGATATAGAGGTCGGCGCGTTCGATGCAGGCGGCGGTCACCGCGATGTCGATGGTGCCGGTTAGGTCGATGACCTGCTCGGCAGGCAACGCGGCAAGGATCGGCTTTACCGTTTCATGGTCGCGCTCGTCTCCCAGCAACAGGACCCGTGCACCCGGCATCAGGCTGCCTGCCGCGGTCAGCCGCAGCGCCAATTGTCCGTAAAGCTCGACCGGCCATTTCTTGCCGTAGGAGTTTGCACCCGGGGCCATTGCCAGAATGTACCCGTGCGTATGCTGGTTCTTGGGCACGAGCTCCTCGGCGTAGTGCAGGGCCTGCTCGCCATGCCAGAGGCGCGGGGCAGGCGCGGTATCGAGTCCCAGCAAGGCGCCCAGCTCCTCGACCTTGTGCGGGCGGTTTGTCGGTTTTTTCCAGATCACGCGCTTTTTCGCCCGGATCAGCCGCGACACCGCGCTTTGCCGCAGATCGACGACCATATCCCAGCTCGTACCCACGGTTTCGCGCCACAAACTCAGCCAATGGCCCGACCACGGGCGTTTTTTCAGCTCGATCACGTGCCTGACCTGCGGCACATCCCAGAAAAGGGCCGCGGGCAGGGGGCCGCAGACGACCGTGAAGTCGGCCTTCGGGTGCCTTTCCTTGAGCGCACCGAGGATTCCGGTCGACAAAATCGCGTCGCCCAGGCGGTTTGAAGTGATGAACAGGATTTTCACGCCCCTGTTCTAGCAGACACGGGGCGCTTGCAAAGCTTCATCGCCTGCACGACCTTATGGCCATGTTGTTACCAGACCGGGCCATCGTCGCCGTTTCGGGCGAGGATCGCATAGCATTCCTGCAGGGACTCATCACCAACGACGTCGACAGCCTGCGCGACGGCGAGGTCGCCTATTCCTGCCTGCTGACCGCCCAGGGCCGGTTTCTGCACGATTTCTTCGTCATTGCCGCCGGCGACCGCTTGCTGTTCGACTGCGAAGCCGGCCGTCGCGACGACCTGATTCGCCGCTTGAAACAGTTCCGTCTGCGGGCGAAGGTGGATGTGACGGACGAAATGGCAGCCTATTCCGTCCATTGTCATTCCCGCGAAGGCGGGAATCCAGGATTGGATACGGGATATGCCTACGCCGATCCACGGCATGTCGACCTTGGCTACCGATCTATCGTTCCGGCTGGTTTAATCCTTGATTCACGCTTTCGCGGGAATGACGGGGAGTGGGAAGGCTACGAACGTATCCGCATTACTCTCGGCGTTCCCGACGGCAGCCGCGACATGGTGCCGGAGCAGGCCTTGCTGCTGGAAAACAACATCGACCGCCTGAACGGCATTTCCTTCACCAAGGGGTGCTATGTCGGGCAGGAAGTCACGGCGCGCATGCACCACAGGGGCGGGGTGAAGAAACGCCTGACGCCGGTGCGTATGGAAGCCGCCGCGCCACCGGTGGGAATGCCGGTTACGATAGATGGCACCGAAATCGGCGAGATGCGATCGAGTTGCGGCGATCTGGGACTGGCATTGTTGCGGGCCCGTGCGGAAGAGGGCCAGATACATTGTGGTGATGCAAAGCTGTATGTGCTGAACCACACATCCACCTGATTGTCATTCCGGTGCGTAGCACCGGAATCCATACCGCTGATAAAGGGAGGCACGACCGCATGGATTCCGTGCTGCGCACGGAATGACGATTTTTTTATCCTTCGATCTTCGAGAAATCCGCGATGGCGTCGAACGTTCCGGTGATCGCTGCCAACAGCTTCAGGCGATTCTGACGCAGCTTGGGATCGGGATCGTTGACCAAGACCTTGTCGAAGAAAGCGTCGAGGGGCAGTCGCAGCTTTGCCAGGACGTCCATGCTCTCTTCGTATTTGCCTGCCTGAGTTAGTTCACGGGCTTTGGAGAGGCTAGAATCCAAAATAAGGCCTAATTCTTTTTCCGCAGATTCAACGAGTAGCCGAGTTTCAAAATCGAGCCCATAATCTTGGTCTTTCTTATTCTCCTTTTCCAATATGCTGCTGGCTCGTCGGTAAGCGGTAAGCAAGGGGCCGCCATTCGCACTGAGAAATTTCTGTAAAGCCTGAGCCCTCTGAACGATAAGTAGCAAATTGTCCCCCGAATTTGCCCCTAGTAGAGCCTCAAGCAGATCATGACCAATACCTTCATCCCTTAACTGAACTTTCAAACGGTCGGCAATGAAAGCAAAAACTTTTTCCGCTACCGTATCTGGAACTAAGTTGGGAATAAGTTGGGAATAATAAGATAGCGCAGCGCTGCAAACTGAAACCAGAGAAAGCTCTAGGCTATTCTCGCGAATCAGCCGGATAATTCCAAGTGCGGCACGACGCAGGGCGTAGGGGTCGCGGCTGCCGGTGGGCAGCTCTTCGATGGCGAAGAAACCGACCAGCGTATCCAGCTTGTCGGCAAGGGCGACGGCAACGCTGACCGGCTTGGTCGGGCAGGCATCGCCCGGGCCGGCGGGGCGGTAATGATCGGCGATCGCGTCGGCCACGTCGTCGCCGAGGCCTTCCTTGCGGGCGTAATATCCGCCCATGATGCCTTGCAACTCGGGGAATTCGCCAACCATGCCCGAGACAAGGTCGGCCTTGGCCAGCAGGCCTCCCTTGCGTGCCAGGTCAGCATCGCCATTTGTGTGGCTGCTGATGCGTTCTGCAAGATTGGCGATACGATCCGCTTTCTGGCGCACCGTGCCCAACTTCGCATGGAACGTTACCTTCTCCAGCTTCGGCAAACGCTGTTCCAGCGTCGTCTTCAAATCCTGGTCCCAGAAGAACCGGGCATCGGCAAGGCGGGCGCGCAATACGCGTTCGTTGCCGGCGACGATGGTTGCGCCGCCGTCGTTGCCGGGTACATTGGCGACGATGGCGAATTTCGCCGCTGACGTGCCGTCCCTGTTCGCCAGCGTGAAATATTTCTGGTTCTCGCGCATCGTCACCTGCCGCACTTCCTTTGGCAGGTCCATGAATTCCTGGTCGATCGAACCGAGCAGCACCGTCGGCCATTCGACCAGGCCGGTGACTTCCTCCAGCAGGCCGTTATCGGGCACCAGCTCCAGCCCCGCCTTTGTCGCCGCCGCATGCAGCTGGCGTGCGATTTCCGCCTTGCGCTCGTCGCGGTCCAGGATGACGTATCGCGTCCTCAGCTTGGCGAAATAATCTTCGAAATCATGGACGTGAAACGGCTCCGGCGCCAGGAAGCGGTGGCCGTGGCTGACATTGTTGCCGGTATAGGTAAGCGTCGGCGGAAATTCCAGCTTCGCCGTGATCGGCTGGCCGCCGAAGACCATCATGATGTTGTGCAGCGGGCGCACCCAGCTCAGCGGGTGCAGGCTCCAGCGCATCGATTTGGGCCAGGGGAAGTGCGTGATGATCTGCGCGACGATCTCGGGCAGCAGGTCCGCAGTGGGCTGGCCGAATTTCTTGGTGACGGCGTACCAGAACACACCCTTGCCGCTATCGCGCTGCTCGGCCTGTTCCAGGCTGTCGATGCCCGCGCCTTTCAGGAAGCCCTGGATCGCGGCATCGGGCGATCCGACCTTCGGGCCCTTGCGTTCGTCCAGGCTGTCGGGCTGTTGCACTGCCAGGTCGCGCACGACCAGTGCCAGCCGGCGCGGGGTGACGTGGGTTTCGCAGGCGCTGAAATCCAGCTTCGCCTCCTGCAGCCGTTCGCAGAACAGGCGCCTCAGGTCTTCCGCCGCCTGTTTTTGCATGCGGGCGGGGATTTCTTCGCCGAACAGTTCCAGCAGGAATTCGGAGTGCATCAGACGCTTCCCTCAAGCCAGACTTCGCAGCAGCGTTTCGCCAAAGCACGCACGCGGCCGATATAGGCGGCGCGCTCGACCACGCTGATGACGCCGCGGGCGTTCAGCAGATTGAACAGGTGGCTGGCCTTGATCGCCTGCTCGTAGGCGGGCAATGCCAGCTTGCGATCCAGCAGGGCCGCGCATTCGATCTCGGCGTCGACGAAATGGCTCAGCAGCTTTTCGACATTGGCATATTCGAAGGCATAGGCCGAGGCCTCGACCTCGTTGCGCTTGAACACTTCGCCGTATTTGACGCCGGCGGAATTGTAATCCAGCTCGTACACGTTCTCGACGCCCTGGATGTACATCGCCATGCGCTCGATGCCGTAGGTCATTTCGTAGGCGACGGGGTAACAGTCGATGCCGCCCATCTGCTGGAAATAGGTGAACTGGCCGATCTCCATGCCATCGCACCACACTTCCCAGCCCAGGCCCCAGGCGCCCAGCGTCGGGCCTTCCCAATCGTCCTCGACGAAGCGGATGTCGTGCAGCAACGGGTCGAGCCCCAGAGCATACAGGCTTTCGAGGTAGATCTCCTGCGCGTTGGCGGGCGAGGGCTTCATGATCGCCTGGAACTGGTGATGCTGGATCAGCCGGTTCGGGTTCTCGCCATAGCGCCCGTCGGTCGGACGGCGCGAGGGCTGGACATAGGCCGCGTTCCACGGCTTCTCGCCCACCGCGCGCAGGGTCGTCGCGGGATGGAACGTACCCGCCCCCATCTCGACATCGTAGGGCTGGAGGATGACGCAACCCTGCCCGGACCAATAGGTCTGGAGGGTTAGGATGATGTCCTGGAAACTGAGTGCCATGGGGTGAGCTTAATGGGGCGGGCGGTCGGGATCAATCGTTTGACGGCACGCACTCGTGCGCTACGCCCTGTGCGACATAGGTGCCGCAGCCTGGGCATTTGACCGTTTCGACCGCCGCCACGCGCGGTGCTGGCTGATAGCGGGCAAAGCGGCGGCGCAGGTCGGCGCGCAGGAATTTCCATGCGACGTAGGCGATCAATACGAAGACGAGCAGGCGAAAGATCATCAGGCCCAGAGGTCTATGGCGGCACGGCCACGCAGGATCGCGTCGGCTTCCTCGGTATATGTGCCGTCATTCCGGTGCAGCACAAGCCCTGCTGCCAGACGCAGGGCCGTTTTACGGCCCTTGATGCCGCCGACGATCACGCGATTCGCATCCTCGCCCAGCCTGCGCCACAGGGGAAACACCACCAGCGCGCCCAGCCGGGGTTGGAACTCCGCCAGCAACTCGTCCAGGCGGTCGGCGCGATGGACGAAGATCACCGATCCGTTGTCGGACACGCGGCGACAGGCGAACTCGACCCAGTCGGGCAGCTTTGCCTTGCCTTCGTGGTTGGCGATCGACGGTTCGCCCGTGCCGTAGCCTTCCCGCAGATAAGGTGGGTTACAGATGACATGGTTGAATCGCCTCTGTTTCAACTCTGCCGGGGGCGCCATGATGCAGCCTTCGAAAATCGTCAGTCGCCTGCCAACATCGTTGGCGTCGGCATTGGTGCGCGCCAGTTCCGCCATATGCGGCTGGATTTCTATGCCGACGGCCGTGCTACCGGTACGTTCCATTACGCAGAGCGCGGCCGTACCTACGCCGCAGCCGGCGTCGAGTACGGTGTCGTCAGGTTGCGCAGGGCAGGCGGCGGCCAGAATGAGAGGGTCGATGGCCGCCCGGTAGCCGTCCTCGGGCTGCGTCAGCGCGATACGGCGATCCAGCATAAATCCTAGAAGTCGGGATTTTGGTGGCCTTGCGGACCCGCTGAGTTTCGTTTGCCCGAAACCGCGACCAAATGGCTTATGTGAGTGGAGAGTTCTGAATACACGTCCAGATTTGGAGCTGCTGGCGAAATCACGGTATGTTTTGATTTCAATTGGCTAACGATCTGTTGCGAGGGAGTGGTACCCAGGTTCAACGCGTCGTACATTGTAAAATCGACCATCGGTCCGCTGGGGTCGAAGAAAAGCTGCCGTGATCCGACATGCTCGAGCATCGGGCTGCCGTTTTCCAGAGCCTTGCTCCAGATAGTGGCTGCCTCCTCATCGCTTACGGGTTCAGTCGAGCCTGAACAATCTATGGCGTTGTTCAGCATCGCCGATATCAAAGCCCAGGTCGGTACCCCGGAAACATCTGTTGCAGACATGGTTCAGCCTCTTTTTAATGACTGATTAATACATGGGCGTTCGTGCATAGTCCAGAAAATTGTAAGCGGCGCCAACTCACTTGAATACATAGTTTTGCCCTGTATGTTTTGCTTATGACCGCTGCCGACAATGTCGCCCGTACACACGCCAAGCCTGCCAGCGTCAATGCGCTGGACGAGCTTACCGCGCTGGTAGCCGACGACCTTGCCCGCGTCAACGCATTGATCCTGCAGCACATGCAATCGCCCGTGGCGCTGATTCCCCAGCTTGCCGGCTATATTCTTTCCGCCGGCGGAAAGCGCCTGCGCCCGGTGCTTACCCTCGCTTCGGCGCGTTTGTGCGGCTACGAGGGCGATCGTCATCCCGGCCTGGCTGCCGCCGTGGAACTGATCCACACCGCGACCCTGCTGCATGACGATGTCGTGGACGAAAGCGATCGCCGCCGCGGCCGCGCCTCGGCCAATGCCGTGTTCGGCAACGAGGCGAGCGTGCTGGTCGGCGACTTCCTGTTCAGCCGCGCTTTCGAGCTGATGACCAGCGATGGCTCCATCGAGGTGTTGCGCATCCTGTCCAACGCCTCTGCCGTGATTGCGGAGGGCGAGGTGCTGCAGCTGGCCACCGCCAACGACCTCGCCACGACCCAGGAAGCTTATTTCAAGGTAATCGAATCGAAGACCGCCGCCCTGTTCGCGGCCGCCTGCGAAGTCGGGGCCATCGCCGCCGGCACGCCCGATTACGCGTCCGGCCTCAGCGTTTACGGGCGCAAGCTTGGCCTTGCCTTCCAGATCGTCGATGACGTGCTGGACTACGTTGCCAGCGAGGCCCGGCTGGGCAAGGCGATCGGTGACGATTTCCGCGACGGCAAGGTGACCTTGCCCGTGATCCTGGCCTATCAGCGCGGCAGCGAGGGCGAACGCGACTTCTGGCGCCGCTCGATCGAGGATCAGGAGCTTGACGACGACGCGCTGGATTACGCCATCGCCCTGCTGCGCCAGCACCGGGCGCTGGACGAAAGTTTCGACATCGCGCGCGGCTTCGTGGTCGAGGCAAAGGCGGCGCTTCTGCCACTGCCGACCGGGCCTTTCCGCTCGGCCATGACCCGCGTCGCCGATTTCTGCGTCGATCGCGATTTTTAACGCGGACGCGCCGTCTCCCGGCTTGAAGTTCATACGCCGCTATGCTTATAGTCCGCGCCACTTCGGGATGTAGCTTAGCCTGGTAAAGCGCCTGCTTCGGGAGCAGGAGAGCGGAGGTTCGAATCCTCTCATCCCGACCAATTGTGTTAACTAAGTTAAAAGCTGGTAAATTTCGATGATTTGCGATATAGTTACCTTTTAGAGCGCATAATAAAACTGCCGTAACCCTGTTCAGGTTGAAATTTGGCCGATATGGAAACTGATTCACGCGAAGCTTACGAGGAGGACTACGACGTCCAGTTCCTCGATGCGGAATCTGACGTTCCGGTGGTTGCCAAGCCCGATCGCGCCCTTTCGCAGATCGCTCCCAGCTATATGGTTTTCGATACCCGTCGCCAATTGACCTTCTGGTCGATCCGGCCGCAGGACGATTGCATCGACTTCGCCCGTCTGTTCCACACCGGCCTTGCGCTGGAGGACCTGATCGAAAAGGCGGTTCGCCTCGGCATCCTGGATACCGAGGGCGTCGAGATGCGCCGCTATGTCGGCGAACGCCTGGCCCGGTTCGCCAGCGGCGAGGGATCGTTCCAGTGCCGTCTGGCCGGCGACCGCTGGTTCCGCATCGCGGACAAGCGCAGCCCGGACGGTACGACCATCACATCGATCGTCAATGTCACCAGCTTCGAACGCCGCGAACGGGCCATGGCGATGCTGCTGGGCGAACACCTGTCCGGCCTGCCCCTGTTCGAACGTGCGGCGCGTGCGCTCACGATCGGTCTCGGCTTCCAGACCGCCTCCATCGCCCGGCTGGTAGGCGACGACGAGGCTGAAACGATTGCCTGCCTGCATGCCGGCGTGTCTGTCGACGCGCGGCGCTTTTCCATTCGCGGCACGCCGTGCGAGCCGGTTTACCGCGCCGGCTATTTCGCCTTCAGCGGCGACCTGCTGCGTCGCTTCCCGCTGATCAACTTCGACGGATATTTCACCGATATCGGCCATGGCAGCTATGTCGGGCAGGTGGTGTATGCCCGTGACGGCAAGCCGCTGGGGCATGTTCTGGCGCTGGACGAGTCAGAGCGCCAGTTCGACGAGGGCGAGCGCCGGCTGGTACGCATGGTCGCCGAACACGTCGCGCATGAGCTAGAGCATACCGATTCCGCGCTTGCGGTCGCGGTCGGTGAAAACCGCCTGCGGGATTTCACCGATACGGCGCAGGAAGCGTTCTTCGAAACCGACGCCAGCATGATCTGCGTTTTCGCTTCTGCCCAGGCAGAAAACGTTACCGGCCTCAGCGCCACCGCATGGCTTGGCCATCCGATGACCGAGCTGGGCCAGCCGAACGATGCGGGCTGGCAGACCTGCCTGGAAGACATCAACGCTCACCGCGCCTTCCGGGGCGCCAGCTTCGCGTTCGGCAAGGAAGGCAAGGGCGGCCCACGCCTTTCCCTGAGCGGCAAGCCCCTTTTCGATCCGTTCGGCGGCTTTGCCGGGTATCGTCTGGCCGCACTGCCGGCCGCGACGGCGGCGCTGGCCGTCACCGGCCCGAAGCCGGAAACCGAAGAAACAATGAGCCAGGTCCTGGGCAGTAGCCTGGAAGGCGTCGCGCTGTACAACGCCGACTACAAGCTGATCTTCTGCAACGACAAGTTTCTGAACCTGCTGTTCGGCAACAAGCAGGACAAGGTCAAGCCCGGCATGTCGCTGGCCCAGCTGAGCTATCTGTGGCTGCGCCAGGGCAGCGATGCCGAGAAGCGCCGCCTGGTGAAGTTCCATCTCGAATCCGACGCGCTGGGCGGGGATTATCTCGACATCACCACGCCCGACGAGCGGACGCTGCGCGCCATCCGCCGCCGGACGGAGGAGGGTGGCCTTGCGACCGTCTACCTCGACATCACCGACCTGAAGCGCCGCGAGCACGAGCTGTCGGAAGCGCGCGATGCGGCGGTCGAGGCGAACAGCACCAAGAGCATGTTCCTCGCCAATGTCAGCCACGAGCTGCGTACGCCGCTGAACGCGATCATTGGCTTTGCCGAAATCATGCGCGAACAGCTGCTGGGGCCGATCAACAACCCGCGCTATTTCGAATACGTCCAGGACATCCGCGCCAGCGGCGAACACCTGCTGGACATGATCAACGACATCCTCGACCTGTCGAAGGCCGAGGCCGGGCAGCTGGAGCTGGCCTACGAGATGATCGACATCGGCGACGTGATGAACGCCGTCGTGCGCCTCATGGGCGAACAGGCGGAAAGCGGCAAGCTGCACTTCGTCGCGCTGTCGCCGGTCGGCCTTCCGCAGATCAAGGGCGACAAGCGCCGGGTCAAGCAGGTGCTGATCAACCTGATCTCGAACGCGATCAAGTTCACGCCCGCCGGCGGCACGATCGAGCTGAGCGCTCATGCCGACGACCACAGCGTCAAGATCACCGTCAACGACACCGGGATCGGCATCGCGGCGGATGAAATCTCCCGTGTCATGGTCCCGTTCGGCCAGGTCGACAGCGAAATCTCCCGTCGTCACAAAGGTACCGGCCTTGGCCTGCCATTGGCCAAGCGCCTTGTGGAACTGCATGGTGGAGAGCTGCATATCAGCAGCGAACCAAGCCGAGGCACGCGCGTAACCGTATCCTTCCCGTTCAACGCCAGCAGCAAGGAACGGGCAGCTTAGGCTGACCCTGTCGCAATGACCCAAATCGTAAGCGCATCGCAAGGCGATGACGCTGGCCGGCGTGAATGCTACTGGGCGAGGATCGCGTAATTCAGGCCAATACCGGTTTCATATTGAGGCAAGGCTAGACGGCTTACTCCGCCGCGTAGGCGATCCTGATCACGACGAACCAGTCATAGCGCGTATCGACGGGTGTGCCGTCGGTGGTGGCGATCAGGCCGGTATCCGTCGTCGGCACATGCTTCATCGTCACCGCGTCATGCACGTTGCCGCCGATCACGGTCAGCAATCCCGGCTGTGCGTCGATCACGATGTCGCAATGCGAGGGAAAGCCTTCGGCGGTCGGCAGGTCGGCAAAGCCGATGCCGCGCGAGCGGGCGCGGCCGAGGCAGATCAAATCGCCCGCGACCGGCGCATACCCCGCCGGGTTCTCGGCCGCGACAGCATAGGCGCGGCTATGCGATGCGGCGATGTTTATATAATCGGAATGCGAAGCAGAATAAGGGAAACGCGTCCCCGCGCCGGCGATGCGCATGACATAGGAGATGAACGCCGCCGACCAGGCATAGCGGCCGTCATCCTCCGCCGCGAAAACGCGTCCCGTGGCATCGTGCTCGCCGGTCCAGCGTTGCTCGGCGCTGCCACTCGGCATGCCCAGCCACCAGTATTCCCCGACGCGCTGCCACAGGCCCTGCGCCCGCTCCGGTTTTTCCCAGCCTTGCCCGTCCTCGATCTCTCCCTCTGCGCCCGGCGAGCCGTCGTCGATGGGCGAACCGAACACGCGCCATTCGCGCTCGGCCACGGCGATTGCGGCTGAGCGGGAGAATGGTTCATAGGGACGCTTGGCGAAATCCGGAACCTGCGCGTCCATGGTTTGGCGGGCGGCGCAGGCGGAAAGAAGCAGCACGACTGCGGCAGCAGCTGCCAGTCTCATTGCGTTTTCGGTAATGTATCGAGATAGGATTGATACTGTTTCTGCTGGGCTTCCCACGTATCCAGGACCTTGGAGAAACGATTCTGATCATCGATGCCCTTGTTGAGCATCGTCTCGTAAAGCTCCATGTGCTTTGCCTGGCGCGCAACCATGTCGATGGATTGCTTCTGGGCCGCCTGGTACTGCGCGGCAAATTCGGGGGAGGCAGTGACAGCCTCCCCCGAATTGGTCTTCAGGTTGAAGAACAGCAATATAGCGGCGATGCCTGCGGCGACACCCGCTGCGAATATTGCTGCCTTCATCGTCTTACTTCTTGACCTGATGGGCGATGATCTTGTCCTTGATGCCGTTATAGACATCGGACGGCAGGATCTTCTTGGTCAGCAGCTCGGTCTTGCGGGTATAGGGACGGCCCGCGATGATCTTCGCCGAATAGGCCTTGCCGACGCCCGGCAGCGCGTCCAGCTGGTCCGCCGTCGCCGTGTTGATGTCCAGCAGGCTGGCCTTGGGCAGGGTGGCCGTTGTCGTCGACTTTACCGCAGGGGTGGTGGTCGTCTGGGTTGCGGTCTGCGCGCCCTGGGCAAAGACCTGCCCGCCGCACAGTGACAGCGACAGGGCGATTGTAGCGATCTTGAGCATCTTCACTTGGCTTGTTCCTTTTTTATTACCGTCCCACGCCGGGAAAGTAGGTTGCGGCATAATCATAGCCGGCTTCGCGCGCGATGGAAGGGATAAGGCGCTCCAGCGCGTGAAGAATGGTGCCGTCGACCGGCAGGGGTTCGCTGGGATAGTCGTCCCACGCGATGTCGAGCCGCAGCAGGGGTTTCAGCGCAGCGCCACGCGCCCAGAACATGGTGCCGATCGGAAAGTCGATATGCTTGGGCAGGGTGGTCTTGAAGCCCATGCGCTCGCCCATGCGCTGCGCATGTTCGAAATCGAAATCCCAGCCGATTACATTGGGGTCTTCGGGGAAAACGAGGCCAAGCCTCGGATTTTCATTGAACGTTTTCAGTATGATGTCCATCGCCGCCGTCTTTGGACCGATCAGATGCTGGAACATGAAATTGCGCCAGCGTTCACCCAGGTTCGGGTCCCATTTGGCGGTATGCAGGCTGCGCTTGCCGTGGACATGGCCGATGAAATCGTAATTGCCGTGCAGCGTCTGGCGGTAAAGATGCAGGAAAGGGCCAATATCGCGGCCCTTGTTCGGCACGATCTCGACCGTCGACTTGCCGCCGGCATAGGTGCTTGTGGCCCTGAGCAAGTACTGCCGGTTTTCCTCGCTGCCCGTGGTCAGGAACAGGTCGACGCGGGTGCGGTTGGCGGCCAGCGCCTTCAGGAAGATGTCGAAATGATCGACATAGTAGAAATGGCCATGCACGGCCACGCGTCCCGTTTCGGCCTCCGGCTTTTCCGGAAGATCGAGGCGGATCACCTTGTGTATCCACGGGCCGGTCGGCCTGCCTGCCTTCAGGTAATGGGTCAGCGGATCGAGGCGCAGCGATTTGAAGTCCGGCGTCTGGCTGGCGTATAGCTCGGGGTGGAAACCGGCCAGCGTGCGCTTGCGGAAACCGTCGTAATAGCTGCGCTCCAGATAGCCCTCGATCAGCTTCGGCAACGCCGCGTCCGGAACGATATTGCCGGCATAAAGCGCGGCGTCGAAATTTCCGGGGTGTGTCAGCATCTTCACCGTCGCGGGCCGTTCGGCACGGGCTTTTGCCGCATCCTCCCCGAACGCCGCCAGTTGCCGTGCATAGGTACCGATGTCGCAGGCGGCGCGAACGCGTTTTTCCGCTGCCTGGCCAAGCGAAGCGGCAAGCGCGCGGTCCTGCGCCAGATCGTTCAGCAGCGCGACCGCAGACGGAATGTCCATATGCGGCAGGACGAGGCGGGCGGTCGCGGAATCGTCGACCAGTATCTCGGCAATGCCGCCGGCATTGGCGAAGCAGGCAACCGGTTTGCCGGCCAGGGCGAAATCGATTGCGGGCGAGGGCAGGTAATCCAGCCGCGCCGTCGCATAAAGGATATCGACATCGCTATAAACCGCCTGCGTGTCGTCGCGCTCGAACAGCAACGTGACCGTCTCGCGCATGTCGGCGCGCGCGATCTGTTCGTCGATGTACTGCGAATAATCCTTGTCCGGCGCACGGCCGATCCAGACGAAATGAAATTTCGCCTGCGGGTTCTGGGTACGCCAGGCCGTCGCGGTCGTGACGAAGGCATCGACGCCGCTGCGGTATTCGATAATTCCTTGCCCCAGCACCAGAAAGGCATCGGCTGGGATATAGGCCAGCCTGTCACGCAGGAGGCCGGCTGTTTTGTCCTTACCAACCTGTCCCGGTGCGATGACATGGGTGCGGCGGTAATCCAGCCTTCCATAGAAAGGGCCGTAGAGGTCTTCCACAGGCTTGCACGAAAATACGATATCGTCGGCGCGGTCCAGAAGGCCGCGCGTGGTCGAAGACGGGCTCAGCAAAGCCAGCGGCAATTCGTGGATCAGCGCGATCGTGGGTACGCCGGCGGTTGACAGGGGAATGGCAAGATGGCGGGTTTCGGCTCCGGCGGCGATGGCGAAGCGCGGTTTGTGTCCGGCAGCCAGACCCTCCGCCATGCCCAGCCCGGCCGCATAATCGTCCGCCCCGATGTTCAGCGGACCAACCACGGCATCGGCCGCTTCGGCAAAGCTGGCCGCGATCGGCCCGTCTCCCAGCAGTACGGCAACGATGCGATACGTCTTGCGTAGCTCGCGCATCAGCGCCCGCCCTAAAAGCGGTCTGGCGGTGTCAGTTGCCTCGTGCACCAGCACGAACACCGTCGGGCGATCATCATTGATCGTATCGACGGTGCCGGTGCCGGGGGAGGTCGCAACGCGAACCGGACGGCGCAGCTTGTTACGCAGGCGGCGTGCCACCCGCGCCACCCGCAACGCCTGGTAAAGCAGCGGGGCGAAGCGCTTCAGCCGCTTGCCCATGCGCACGGCGGTGCTTTGCTCCAAGGCATTGATCTCGACCGCCTGCGCCGTAACCTGGGCCGCAAGCTTGTTACGCTCGTTCAAAAGTTCCTGATACGCATCCATTGGGGGCTAATAAGCATGGACCCGCGCCGAAATACAGACCGGAATCAACGATCAGTGCGACATATCCATGCCGTCCATCTTCATGCCCTGCATGCCGCCCAGCGGCTTGAAAGTCGCAGGGCCCCTGACCGTTACCGTGACCGGCAGCGGACCGGCATGCTCGAACGTCAGCAGCAATGGAAAGGTATCGCCTGCCTTGAGGGGGTTTTTCAGGCCGGTCAGCATCAGGTGATAGCCGTTCGGTCCCGCCTTGAACGGGTGCTGCGGGTCGATCGCGATCGGTTCGGTCACGGGCCGCATCCGCATGATGCCGTTATCCATCGTGCTGTCGTGCATTTCCGACTTGTCGGCGATCGGCGTGCTCTCGGCGGTCAGCCGGTCGGGCGTGCCCGAGTTCTCGACCGTGAAATAGACCGCGGCGCTGGATTGAGCCGTTGGCGTTGCCCGCGACCAGGCGTCAGATACCTTGATCCGGTCGGTGGTCTGGGCCATGGCCGCCGTCGAAATACAGGTTGCGAATAAAGCCGTGGTCAATCTGTGCATGTTGTGTCTCCCTGTGATGTTACGGCAGATGCCGGCCGATATCGGCGGCGATGGCGTCGCCCTGTTGCTCGGCGGCGATGACGGTGACGAATTTGCCATCCCGGTCCATGAGATAGAACACCGAACTGTGGTCTACCTCGTAATCGTTAGACCCCGTGCCGGTACGATGGACTTCGCTGTATACCTTATAGTCCTTCTCGACCGACGCAATCTGCTCGCTTGTGCCGGTCAGGCCCAGCAGGGTCGGCCAGAACTGGGCGACGTAGGATTTCAGCACGGCGGGCGTGTCGCGCGCCGGGTCGACGGTTATGAACAGCGGTTGTATCCCGTCGGCCTTCGTGCCCAGGGCTTTCAAAGCGATCGCCAGGTCGGCCATCGTCGTCGGGCAGACATCTGGGCAGAACGTGTAGCCGAAATAGACCAGCATGTATTTGCCGCGAAAGCTGCGGTCGGTCACAATCCTGCCGTCGCTGGCGACAAGGCTGAAGGGGCCGCCGACGCTGCCGCTGGAATCGCCATGATACAGCATCACGCCGGCGATCAGGCCGACGCACAGCAGCGCCATGGCCAGCGCCGGAAACAATATGCGTCGATCAGTGGTGATGGTGGGCATGACTCATATCCATGGCTGCCAGCGGATGATCCACGATTTCATGCACGCTGACCAGCAGCTTGTCGGGATCGTTC
Organism: Alphaproteobacteria bacterium; assembly: GCA_965199335.1. Lineage (GTDB taxonomy): Bacteria > Pseudomonadota > Alphaproteobacteria > CALMVH01 > CALMVH01 > CBDAQV01. Next base: position 117,968 of record CBDAQZ010000001.1, read on the forward strand.
CAGTCCCTGTTCTCTTCCGGGCGCTGCCAGCTGCGCAGCCAGCCATTGGGATCGATCAGGAACTGCCGGCCGTCCATGTCCCCTGCATCTACGCCCGACACATTGGCATAGGCCGCTGCCAGCGAGATATCGCGCGCGGCGCAATGGGCGCTGTCCGGCACGGCATGCGGATCGGCCAGCACGGTGACCAGCTGCCCGTCCAGCTTTTCGGGTGGCGTATGATCCGCGCCGAACACCAGCCTGACGGCCTGGCCATGCAATCCCTGCAGGTTGGTCGCGCCGCCGATGCAATCGATATCGAAGCCGGGAGCCTGCACCTGCATGTGATTGTCACCGGCATTGCGGGCCCGGATGAAGTCGATCAGCTGCCAGCGTTCCTCCTCGCTCAGCATGGCGGCGAAAGGCGGCATCGCCTTGCCGCCATCGGGCGCATCGATACCGTTGGTCAGCCACCAGAACAATTCGCCGTCGCTGTGCCCCCAGAGATGGCCGGCGGTCAAGTCGGCGGGTGGTATGGGCAGATCTGTCGCATCCGGCCCATCGCCCATGCCGGTGGGCCCGTGGCAACGTGCGCAGTTGGCTGGATACAATGCCGCGCCTGCCGCGATCGAGCGGGTGCTGAAGCCTGTGGTCGAATGATAGAAGCTGGTCGGATAGGCCTCGACCAGCAGCAGGTCCAGATGCGGGACGGCGAACCAGACGATCACGGCCGCCAGCAGCAGGCCCGGGTAGCGCAACCGGCGCATGAAGATGGCGGCGACAATCAGCCCCGTGGCGGCGAGCAGCGCCAATGCCGCATATTCGACTTCGGCCCGCAACTCGGGTGCCTCGTTCAGGGTGAGCAGGCTGAATTGAAGGCCGAAAGGCCAGACGGACTGGATGTGCATGCCTGGCGGCAGCATGACCAGGGTGCTGGCGACCAGAAGGATCGCAAGGCCGAAGCCGGTTTCCAGGGTGATGCTGCGGACTAGCTTCCTGGCATCCCGCTCGGGCGTCAGGCGAAAGCGATTGAGCGCGGCAAATCCCAGCAGGATGCCGAACAGCGCCAGCTTGACGAGTGCCAGCCAGCCATAGGCTGTCCCGACCAGAGCGGGAATGCTGCCGACCAGCACCGATCCCTGCCACAGGGCGGTTACCAGCAGAGTCACGACACAGGCGGTACCGAAGCTGCCGAAACGGTGCGCGGCCAGGAAAGCGGGTTTGGCATCGGCGGCGCGTACAAGCATCAGCAACGGGACGAGCGATCCCAGCCAGGCGGTCGCGGCAAGCAGATGCGCGATCTCCGACAACAGCAAGGGACTGAACCCGTCATACATCGCAGCGGCGTGACCATGCCAGGCTTGCGCGACCACGGCGCATCCGGCCATGAAGGCGACAAAAGCGAATGTCTCGGAAGTTGTTTTCCTGAACAGCAGCAACGCCAGAGCGGCAAGCAAAGCCGTCGCCTGCAGGATCACGATATGGCCGAACTCGGTCGAGCCAAGCACGGCCGGTACCTGCGCCAGTGTCGGCATCAACCCGTGCGTGCCGGCTAACGCGCCGCTTTGCACAACCAGCCACAGGCACAGAAAGAAAAGCGCGGCGCCGATGCTGGCGATGCCGGTTTTGCGGTATTTCGCATCGAGCCGGGAAGCCGCGGCCGGCGACATCAGTTTCAGCGACGGTCCCGCCAGTCGGCTGCGGAACAACGGCGTGCCGTAGGCGGAGGCCAGCGACGCGACGGACAACCCGCGCGAGAGGGCGAGCCAGAGCCCGCCCTCCGCTAGATCGAACGGTGGCAATGCCCCATTCAGTATCATGGTTGGTAATCGAAGCTGTAATGGCCGTTGGTGTGATGGGTATCCACCGATACCACGTTCCATCTCACCTCGTAATGCCCGGGTTTGAGCGTCGTGCCAATCGGTGCGATCAGCTGCTTGGCATTACCGGCATCCACAGTGACCGTACCCAGCTGAACGGCCTGACCATCGGCGGCGAACAACGCGATGTGCGAAAAGGTAGGTTCGATCGCTTCGGTATAGACGATGCGGATTTCCGTTGGCGCTGCCGCCACCGTCGATCCGACACGCGGCGTTGCCTCGTCCAGGAAGGCGTGGGCATCGGCAGCCCCCGCGGAAAGGCATGCCGCCGCTATCAGGATGATATGTTTCACAGGCTGTCTCCTCCGAAAATGGGTTGGCCGAAAACGGCCGGCAGAAGATCGTCGAGGAAGACATGGAACTGGCCGATGACGCCTGTGCCATGCTGACTATTGGCGTTGATCGGAACGATCGCCTCCAGTCCGAACTGCCAGGTATCTGCCAGGTAGATGACGCCCGGATTGACCGTACCGCCGAAATCGTGATCGCCGTGGTCCAGCCCGACCGATAGCGGGAATTCCACTGTCGGGACCAAGTGATTTACGAAGCTAGGCAAACCGTAATCTTTCACCGTGGATTTGAGATAGGGCATGCTGTATTCCAGCGCGATTCCAGGCTGGAATTCGTCACCTTCTGTCCGGTCCTGCGGAATGGCGAGACCCAGCGTGCCGGTGACCGCAAATGGCCTCAATAACGCTACGCTGTCTGGTAGATCGCCCATGCCCTTGCCGAAATAGAAAGTCGGCGTGTAGGTGCTGTTGCGATCGACACCGATGCGGGACGAGCCGCTGCTGCCGACATCGACCACAAGGCCGGCCGACATCAGGATCTCGTGTTCGTCGTTTTCATAGAACTGGTATTTTCCCGGACACTTCGAGGTTCTGGAATCCGTAGCTTCCCGGTTCGCCCTTCGCGGTCTGCGAAGTCCCACCCCGGCGCGATGCCGACGGCGAAATTGGGCGCCACCAGAACGTCCAGTTCGGCGCCGACATCGGTTTCGCTTGGGATGTTGCCGCTGTCGTCTCGCGAATTGCGCTGCCAGCCCACAGTCGGCAGCGAGATCTCGCTGGCGGCTGCAGGATCGTCGGTGGCAAGAGTTGCAGGGAACACGCGGTCGCCGGCAATGCCGTGCGCGTGGGATGATGCGGGCAGCAACAGCGCCGCCGTAGCCAATAGCAGGGCAGGCGACGCAAGGCGCGCCTTCCCGTGATTTAGGAAAGTCATGACGTCTCCGGAAGTTCGTTTTCAAGTAAGTGCGAGCGCGCCGGCCGAGTACCGGCGGAAATATCAGCCTATGGCTGGAGGCGCTCGCGCGGAGAAGGCAGCCGTACGGGGCTGCGATTCAAGATAGGTGACCGAAACGGAGAAAGCGGATTTGGCGAACTGCGCCGGCGGTGGCGGCAGGGCGATCAGGCCCGCGACGACAAAGCTGTGCAAGGGCGACAGCACCGTGCAGAGCGGGCAGTGCAGGGATGCCTGCATATCGGTCTTGTGCGGGCCGGGTTGCGGTACGATGGCGTGATGCATTTCCAGCATCGGGCAATCGGCCGGCATTACCGTGTGGGTCGCACTTATGGATGACTGCGAAGCCCCTGCCTGGGCATAGAACGGGCAATTGGTCAGCAGGTAGGGCAGCGTCGCCTGGACCAGCAGAGCTAGCAGGGCAAGCGAGAGGAACCGGTGCCGGACACCGTATGCAAACCGCCTTGCGCTATTCCTGCCGGATCGGATCATCACCTTGCCTGATAAACCAGAGCTGAGCCGATCACAAGCTATCTAGCCTTGGGGATCAGGTCCTCGAACGGCTTCGGCCATTTTTCGCGCAGCACCACGAAGGCTTCGGCACTGTCGAAGCCGCCTTCCTGGCCGCGAATTTCCTCGAGATGATCGTGATAGGGGTGGAAGCGGGCGGGATTCTGGCTGGTATGGGCATAGATCGCCTGCCATTTCAGTTCCTGCGTTTCACCGATATCGATGAATACGTCGGGCAGGAAATGGTGCGACTGGATGCCGGTCATGACTTCGTAATACGCCAGGACGAATTTTTCCTGCGTCCACAGCCACGATTGATAGGCCAGCATGGCGGCGGTGCGATGATCGATATGCGTATCCAGCGGCCAGTGCGTGAAGACGATATCGGGATCGAACTGCGTCAGGCGGTCGTGGAATATCTTGTAACGGTCGCGGTTCAGCTCGGTATCGGCGTCGACCTGCCCCATGAAGTAGGCTTTCACCCCCAGCATGGCGCAGGCAGTCTCGGATTCCTCGGTGCGGATCTGCCCCGCCCGATCGGCAGGCACGCCCTTGACCCCGGCCTCGCCCCTTGTCAGATACAGGATGCTGACGTTGTGCCCCTGCTTTGCCAGCTTGGCGAGGGTGCCGCCGCAGCCCGTTTCCGGGTCGTCGGGGTGAGCGCCGATCGCCACCACGTTCAGGACGGATTTATGATCGGCGGTATCGACGAACTTGGCGATGTCGCATGCCGGATTGCGTGTTTTGGACGATGTCATGACACTCTCTCATTCTTGGAGAGGAGAGTGCCAAGATTTGGGCCCACTTGACAAGTAGGTGCGGTTATTCGTCGTATTTGAGCAGGGAATGTACCGGTACATCGAAGCGTTTCGCGCCGTTCAGGAACGACAGCTCGATCACGAAGGCCGTGGCTACGACGTCGGCGCCGACCTTGCGCAGCAAGGTTATTGCGGCTTCCATCGTGCCGCCCGTCGCCAGCAGATCGTCCAGCACCACGACGCGTTGGCCCGGCTTGATCGCGTCGGACTGGATTTCCAGATGGTCGGAGCCGTATTCCAGATCGTAGCTGTGCACGATCGTATCGCCCGGCAGCTTGCCGCGTTTGCGCAGCATTATGAAACCCAGCCCCAGTTCAAGCGCCAGCGGGCCAGTCAGCAGGAAGCCGCGGGACTCGATCCCTGCCAGCATGTCCGGCTTGTAAGGGCGTATCTCGTCTGCCAGTTGCTTGACCGCCTCGCGCCAAGCCTCGGCATGCGCCAGCAGGGTCGAGATGTCGTAGAAAAGAATACCCGGCTTGGGAAAGTCGGGAATCGCCCGGATATGCTGCTTCAAATCCACGATCAGTGGACCTGGGCCATGCGCATGGCTTCGATGCCGTCGAGCGCCCCCCATAGCGCCGCCGCCGCCCGTTCCGTTCCGCGCAGTACGTCGGCCTTCGCGGCCGGGTCGTTGGCAAGCTCGATCTCGATCAGGTCGTGCCAGACCTGCGCGTGGTGGATGTCTGCGATCTTGTGGATGGCGAAATACTCGCAGGATTCGTCGTCGGCGCCGTAGTGACCGGTCAGGCCGTCCATCTTGGTTTCCGCAATCCGCGGCACCTGCGATTCGTAGGCATAGAAAGCGGCCAGCGCCTCGGCGGCGGGTGCTTTCTCCCCGATGTCGCGGAAGGTGCGGACCAGCCGTGCCAGCTCGTGCAGTGTTTTTCCCTCGCCATAGGCTGCACCTTGAACCGTCTGCGCTGCCATGCCGGCAGTGAACTGGCGCCAGATATCGGCGTGGGAACGGCCATTGCCTTCCTCTTCCAACGCGTTGGCCAGTACGGCCTTGCGCGTTTCGCCTTCAGGCAGGCGGGCGTGCAGGGCGGTCAGATAGGTCGGAAACGCCGCGACATGCGACACATATTGTTCGCCATAGAATTTCAGGTCGGCGTGGGTCAATTCGCCGTTCGACCATGCCTGGTAGAAGGGATGCTTCAGCAGGTCGTACTGGGTCAGGATTAAGGCGACGGACGCCCAGACTTCGGTGGATGACATCGGCGATCTCCGGCAAGGGGTGACAGGCCGGGTCTAAGGTCGGGCGGGCGGGGTGTCAATGCGCGTCAGCTCGTAGCGGTATTCGTCGCCGGGCGAGTTCCTGGGCGGGCCCGCCTCGCGGGTCATCCCGACAAGGGTGAAGCCGAGCGATTCCACCAGTGCGATGGAGGCGGCATTGCGGGTGTCCATGCTTGCCGCAACCGTTTTCACCCGGTGTGTATCGAACAGATGCCGGATCATCGCTGCACAGCCTTCCTTCGCATAGCCGCGCCGCCAGAAATCGGGGAAGGTTATATATGCGATATCCGCCGTACGGTCGCCATAGAGGGTCGCCTCCAGCCTGCCGATATAAAGCCCGCTCGAACGTTCCGCGACCGCCCAGTTCAACCATATCTCGCTATTATCGTCGGGGGCATGCCCCACTTCGCGCGCGCTGTAATTGTCGGACAGATTTTCGACGAGTGACGGCGCATCGAGCGGCAGGTAGGTCCAGATACGCTCGTCCAGCAGATCGTCGTACAGCAGCGGCGCGTGTTCCCGCCGCAGCGATTCCAGGACCAGGCGTTGCGTCAGCAGGTCGTCGGCCGCCACCCGGCTACTTGACCGCCGTCGTCATCGCCTTGGCCAGGTCGTCGGCGCTGATGTCGCTTGAGAATATGCCGATCGTCTTGCCGTCCGGGTTGACCAGGTAGACGTAGGACGAATGGTCCATGACATAATCGGTCGCGTTCTGCGAGGCTTCGGACTTGGCGTAGTAGACCTTGTATTCCTTGGCGACTTCGGCGATGTCGGCGTCGCTGCCGGTCAGGCCGACAAGGCGCGGATGGAAGGACGGCACGTAATCGGCCAGCTTCTGCGCCGTATCGCGAGCGGGATCGATGGTGATGAAGATCGGCTGCACCTTGTCGGCCTGGGCCTTGTCCATCTGGTCCAGCGCCTGGCCGACGACCAACAGTTCCGTTGGGCAGGCATCGGGACAGAACGTATAGCCGAAATAGATCAGCAGGTACTGGCCCGCGTAATCCTTCTGGCTGACCTGCTTGCCGGTCTGGTCGGTCAGATGGAAGTCGCCGCCGATGGATGTCGAAGGTGACGCAAGCAGACCTGTCTGCTGCGGCACCTCCGCCGGTGGACGATTCATGACAAACCAGACCGAGGCTGTCCCTGCAAGAGCGAGGGCCAGAATAATAAAGATCCACTGCTTCATTCCACCCCTATAGGCGAAATGAAACCGCTTTTCCAGAGTTCGCTGACGGGATTTACAGCACCGTCAGCATGGCGCCGACCAGCGGGTGACGCACGATGTCCGCTTCCTCGAGCGCCACCACCGCCACACCGGGCAGGGGCGCCAGACGCCGCGCGATATCCGCAAGCCCGGAAATGCCCGGCAGCAGGTCGCTCTGCTCGGGATCGCCCGTGATCACCATGGTCGAATGCCAGCCCAGGCGGGTCAGGATCATCTTGAGCTGCGTATAGGTGCAGTTCTGCGCCTCGTCGATCACCACGAACGAATTGTTCAGCGTCCGCCCGCGCATGAAGCCGACCGGCGCGATCTCGATCTCGCCGTCCTGCATCGCCTGGCGCAGCCGCTTGCCGCCCATGCGTTCGGACAGGCAGTCATAGAGCGGCCTTAGATACGGTGCCATTTTCTCCATCAGGTCGCCGGGCAGGAAGCCCAGGCTTTCCCCGGCCTCCACCGCCGGACGTGACAGGATGATGCGTTCGACCCTTCCGCTTTCCAGCGCCTCGACCGCGGCGCTGATCGCCAGGTAGGTCTTGCCCGTGCCCGCCGGGCCGCCGGCCACGATCAGGCTGTGGCTGTCGATGGCGGCCAGCAGCTTCTCCTGATTGGCCGAGCGCGGCTTTACCTTGCGGATGTAACTTTGGTCGCGCAGTTCCCGGCTGTCGGCATGTTCCGCCGCCATGGGGTCCCAGCCACCTGAAAAGAGCGGATGCACCTTTGCCTCGCCGGCCGGCTTGTTCGAAACCGACTTGTAGGCAGCCTGATCACGTGAACGCTTGGTCATTCGACTCTCCGTTGGGGTGAATACAGAAACAACGAAACCATCCGCGACTCGGCGAAACGAATCGGCGAGGAGCGGACGGGAACGGGCGTGAAAACGGGATGTTGGGGCGGACTCGGAATTTCGCGTTAACGAAACTCTTCATCGTGCAGCGCCCAAACGCTGGGTTTTTGAGGCGAGGAAGGCGATCACCATCATCGATTCAATATGTAGTACGAAAGCACTAGCATGTCACACAATAAACTCTTATGAAGGTTACGGGGGACTTAAGAAAGACGGTAAAAGAAAAATGACTATGCCTTCGCTTTCTGCCGCGACATCTGCGTTGCCGGTCACTGAACCTGACCAGCCGACCCAACAAACCCAAACCGAGCAAATGAGCGACGACCTGCGGGCGCTGCGTGCCCTGAGGCTGATGCTCGAGAGCCGCCTGATCACCCCGCCCGAATATGCCCGCCGGCTGGAATCCTTCCGCAAACGGCTGGAAATCGGTTCGCAGGATGAGCAGATCAATACCGCAGGCTGATAGCCCGGATCCTGTCTATTTTTGAAGGTGGCCATGTATCTCTGGCGTATTGTCCCCTCCGCCCGCGTCGACGATACGCGCTGGGAAGACCATCCTGTGTTTGAGGAAGTCGTGGTGCGCGCCGAAAGCGCCTCGCTGGCGCGGCTGACCGCCGGGCGGGCACTGTATACCGGCAACGCCAAGGTCCAGTTCGGCGAGGAACATGACCCGATCTTCGTAAGCGCCTTTGCCGACGAGAAGCTGTACCGCGTCAGCCGCGCCGAAGACCCGCGCTTTCCCGGCGACGGTGCGCGGGAGGTCGTGTTTTCAAAGCGGCTCGGAGCGCCTATATCTTAGGGTAGCGCGGGAGTACGGGCCATCGGACACGATCATAGTCATCATCATCTGCCGGCCAATTCCCGTACGCTCTGGCTGGCGCTCGGCCTGACCCTGGCATTCTGCGCCGGGGAGGCCGTGGTCGGGCTGGTCACAAACTCGTTGGCCCTGATCTCCGATGCCGGTCACAATCTGGGCGATGCGCTGGCGCTGGGCTTGTCCGGCTATGCCGCCTGGGTAGGGGGCAAGCCCGCGACCTCAAAGCATACCTATGGCTACCACCGCGCCGCAATCCTGGCGCCCCTGTTCAACGCCGCGACGCTGGTCGTCACCGCGCTTGTGATCGGCGCGGCGGCGGTCGGGCGACTGTTCGCGCCACAGCCGGTCGAGGCCGGGCCCATGATCTGGGTCGCGGCGGCGGCGCTGGTTCTGAACACGGTCATCGCCCTGTTCCTGGCGGGCGGTGTCAAACACAGCCTGAACGACCGGTCGGTGTTCGTGCACATGGTCGGCGATGCGTTGTCCAGCCTTGTCGTGATCGGGGGCGGCATCGTGATCCGCTATACCGGCTGGCAGGCGGTCGACCCGCTGGTATCGCTGGCCATCGCCGCCTTCATCCTGGTCTCCGCCAGCGGCATTCTGCGCCAGACCATCGGCATCCTGATGGAGAACGCGCCGCCCGGCCTTGACGTGGCGGCGCTGGTCAGGACCATCCGCGCGGTAGAGCCGGTGCAGACGGTGCACCACCTGCATGTCTGGTCGATCCGCGACGGCATGACGGCTTTAAGCTGCCATGTGACGCTGCCCGAGGCCTGCACACTGCGCGACTGCTCGGCCACGATCGCGGCGATCAACGCCCGGCTGCACGACGAGTTCGGCATCCATCACGCCACGATCCAGGCCGAGCTGGAAGGCCAGTGCGAACCGGCGCACGAGGACGATGTATTCTGCGTCATGGAGACGCATGCGCACTAGGGCGAAAATGACGGAACGACCCCATGTACAGTAGGTAAGTCGTTGATATAGCTATCTGTTTTTAGCGGGCTTGCGAACTCTGCCTATTTTTAAAACAATTTATATTTATCAAATACATAGAGATAAATCTTTAATTTTTGCATCAGCTTGAAATGGTCCTGGAACAATTCAGGATGAGGCAGTTAAAACTCCACTATTCCTTCCGGCGTGTCGATCAGCAGGCGATTGGGGCCGTCCGATTTTTCCGTGCGCCCATAGATGCGGGCCGCGATGTCGAAAGCGCCCGCGGCGTCGATGATGCTTTGTGCGCGGTCCTCGTCGCAGACGATTTCCATGCGAAAGCCCATGTTGAAGCTGCGCAGCATCTCGCGGTACGGCAGGGCACGGGTTTCGCGCAGGAAGCGGAACAGGGGGGCTTCGGGGAACAGGCCGTCTTTTATATACCGTATGCCGCTGCCGAAATTCAGGCACTTGGTCTGGCCGCCGCCGGTGTTGTGGAAGATGGCGGAGATGCCGTCCAGCCCCCGGTCCAGGATTGCCTTGATCACCGGCGCATAGGTGCGGGTAGGGGACAGCAGCGCCTCGCCGACGGTCATCCCCAGGCCCGGCGCGAGGTCGGACAGGGCGTAGTCGCCGACATAGGCCAGGTCGTGGATCTCGGGCGCATAGGCTTCCGGGCTGCCGTCGCGGTAGGTCCGGTTCAATACCTCGTGCCGGATCGCGGTGATGCCGTTGCTGCCGATGCCGGAATTGGGCCGGTCCTCGTAACTGGCCTGTCCGTCGGAGGCGAGCCCGACGATCACCTGGCCCGCGCGCACTTTGGCGGCATCGATGAAATCGGCGCGGCGCATGCGGACGGTCAGCGTGGAATCGACGATCACCGTGCGCACCAGGTCGCCGACATCGGCAGTCTCCCCGCCCGCGATGGTAATTTCCACGCCGTGTTCGCCCAGCATGGCGACGACCTTGCTGTAGCCGGCGACAATCTGGGTCACAACCTCGCCCGGGATCAGCATCTTGTTGCGGCCGATCGTGTTCGACATCACGAACGGCCCTGTGGCGCCGACGCACAGCAGGTCGTCGGTATTCATCACCAGCGAATCCTGCGCGATGCCCTGGAAGATCGCGGCGTCGCCATGCTGCTTGTAATGCAGATAAGCCAGGATGGACTTGGTCCCAGCGCCGTCGGCATGGCTCAGCAGGCAATGCGCGACCGAACCGCCCAGTATGTCGGGCATGGCGTGGCAGAACGCCCCGGGAAACAGCCCCTTGTCCAACTGCGCCACGGCGGCTTTGACATCGGGCTTGTCCGGCGAAACGCCGCGGGCTTCGTAGGTGACGGTCATGTCTTTATATCCAACACCCGCATCACATCCACCAGCGTTTCCTCGACCGTGTTCTCGACATTGACCACCAGCGGATGCTCGTCTTCCCCCGGTTCCTCCAGCGTGGCGAATTGGGAATCGAGCAGTGAGGCAGGCATGAAATGGCCTTTTCGCTGCTGCATGCGCGCGGCGATCACGTCGTGGTTGCCCTTCAGGTACACCAGCCTTGCATCCGGCACATCGCCGATCAGTAGCCGGCGGTAAGCCTTGCGCAGGCCGGAGCAGGCGACCACCGCGCCCTTGCCCTCGGCCACATAGGCCTCGATGGCGTCGTGGATACGGCCCAGCCAGGGCCAGCGATCCTCGTCGGTCAGGCCGTGGCCCGATTTCATCTTTTCGATCTCCTGGGGCGAATGGAAGGAATCGCCCTCCAGGAAATCCATGCCCAGTTTCCGCGACAGGTGCTCGCCGACCGTGCTTTTGCCGGAGCCTGAGACGCCGATGACCAGGATGATGGATTTGCGGATGTCTGTATCGCCCATGGCAGCTACATGCCCTAATCCGGTCACGGATACAAATTGTTCACCTTTATTGTTCAGGGTCCCCGGCTTATAAGATTTGCCCTACAACAATAAGGAAGACGCGGAATGACCAACAATGCGCCGGGCGGTCCGGGTATCGAAGCGCGGTGGACCTCGAGCGCCAAGGATGGCGTCGGGTCGGTTCTTTCCCCTAACAGCCGCGTCTGGTTCACGGTCAGCCACGGCATCCTGAACGAAATCTACTACCCGCGCGTCGACCAGGCCTGTACCCGCGATTGCGGCCTGATCATCACCGACGGCGAAACCATGTGGGACGAGAAGCGCGATCTCGATCACCATGTCGAGCTGATGGATCGCCTGGTCCCAGCCTATAATCTGACCAATACAGCGCCCGACGGCAGCTTTCGCATCATCAAGAAGATCGTCACCGATCCTAAGCGCGACGTCGTGCTGCAGCGGATCAAGTTCGAGGATTTGAAGCCGGAGCTGGGTCGCAATTTCAAACTCTATGCCCTGCTGGCGCCCCATCTGGTGAACAAGGGCGCGGACAACACCGGCTGGCGCGGCGATTACAAGGGCATCCCGATGCTGTTCGCCACCGGCGGCTCCAGCGCGCTTGCCTTCGCGCCTTCGGTGCCCTGGCGGCGCATGTCGGTGGGCTATGTCGGCACTTCCGATGGCTACCAGGATATCGCGCATCATAAACAGATGACCTGCGAGTACGAGCGCGCCACGCTGGGCAACATCGCCATGACCGGCGAGATCGACCTCGAATCCTGCGACGGCGAGTTCACGCTGGCGATCGGCTTCGGCCGCGTGCCGGAGGAGGCGGGTCACCGCACCCGCGCCAGCCTGCACGACGGTTTCTACATGGCATTCGACGCCTATGCCGAAAGCTGGCGCAAATGGCACAAGGAGCTGGAGGTCCTGGACCGGACCGACAACAGCGTCACGCTCGACCCCTACCGGGTCTCGGCCTCGGTGATCCGGGCGCACGAAGCCACGGCGTTCACCGGCGGCTATATCGCCAGCCTGGCCATTCCCTGGGGGTTCTCCAAGGGCGACGACGATCTGGGCGGCTACCATCTGGTCTGGCCGCGCGACCTGTGCGAAACGGCCGGCGCGCTGGCGGCGATGGGCGCAAAGGACGAGGTTCGCAACGTTCTGCTGTACCTGCAGACGGTGCAGGAATTCGACGGCCACTGGCCGCAGAACATGTGGCTGGACGGTTCGCCTTACTGGTCCGGGCTGCAGATGGACGAATGCGCCTTCCCGATCCTGATCCTGGACATGGCCCATCGCCACAAGATGCTCAAGCCGGGCGATCTGGAGGATTTCCTGCCGATGGCGCTGAAGGCCGCCAGCTTCGTTGCCAGGTTCGGCCCGGTGACGGGCCAGGACCGCTGGGAGGAGGACGCCGGCTACTCGCCCTTCACCCTGGCGGTCGAGATCGCCGCGCTGGTCGCCGCCGCGGACCTCTTCCAGCAATGCGGATACGAGCGCGAGGCGCAGTACGTGCTGGAAACGGCCGATACCTGGAACGACCAGATTGAACGCTGGACTTATGCTTCGGGAACGGAACTGGCCAAATCGCTTAAGATCGACGGTTATTACGTCCGTATTTCACCTGTAGACGAATCCGATGCCGAATCGCCGGTCGACGGCTTCGTGGCGATCAAGAACCGGCCGCCCGAGGATTATAACCAGCGCGCCTCGATGATCATCAGCCCGGATGCCCTGGCGTTGGTGCGCTTCGGCCTGCGCGGTGCAGACGACCAGCGGATCAAGGATACGATCACGGCGATCGACCACCTGCTGAAGGTCGACCTGCCGCAGGGCCCGGGCTGGCGGCGCTACAATCTGGACGGCTACGGGGAGCATGCCGACGGCGGTGCCTTCAACGGCACCGGAATCGGGCGCGTCTGGCCGCTGCTCTCGGGCGAACGCGGTCACTACGAAGTGATGGCCGGAAACATGAAGAATGCCCAGGAAATGCTTGAGATGATGGAGAAAAGCGCCAATAGCGGCGCCCTGCTGTCGGAGCAGGTATGGGACAGCGATGACATCCCGGACAAGGAACTGATCCGCGGTCGGCCCACGGGATCGGCGATGCCGCTGGTTTGGGCCCATGGCGAATACGTCAAGCTGCTGCGTTCCATTCGCGATGGGAAGGTATTCGATCTGCCGCCCCAGACAGAAGAAAGATATATAAAACAAAAGACTGTAGGCACTTACTTCCAGTGGCGCTTTAACAACAAGCCGTCCAGTTTCCCAAAGGGCAAGAAGCTGCGGATCGAGGCGCTGGCTCCGTGCCGCGTACACTGGACCACCGACCGCTGGTCGACCCAGAAGGAAGCGGAAAGCCACGATACCGGCCTGGGCGTTTACGTCGCCGATCTTGACACGGCGGACCTGCCGTCCGGCGCGGTCGTGACCATCACCTTCTTCTGGCCGGAAGTGGACAAGTGGGAAGGAACCGATTTCGGCGTGCGGGTGGCTTAAACTGCCACCTATCGACTTTTTAACCATGGCTTGCTACCACAACGGCAAGTTTTGAACCTTAGCTGTTTACCGGCGTTGTCAGTGACGTCGATTCCCAGGAGACCATAGTATGAGCCAAGTGCAGACGCGTGATGAGGCCGGTGCCGAGCAGAGTTCGGCAGGAATCGAATCGCTGGCCATCAACACGATTCGCACTGTATCTATGGACGCGGTGGAAAAGGCCAAATCCGGCCATTTCGGTACGGCGATGGGCGCCGCTCCTGTCGTCTACGAGTTGTGGCAGAACCATTTGCGCTACGATCCGGCCGATCCGCTTTGGCCGAATCGCGACCGCTTCGTGCTGTCCGTCGGTCACGCATCGATGCTGCTGTACTCGATCCTTCACCTGACGGGCGTCAGGGAAGTCGATCACAAGGGACAGCTTACGGGTAACGAGGCCGTCTCGATCGAGGACATCAAGAAGTTCCGCCAGGTCGACAGCAAGTGTCCCGGGCACCCCGAATTCTACCTGACGTCGGGTGTCGAATCCACGACAGGTCCTCTGGGGCAGGGTGTCGCCAACAGCGTCGGCATGGCGATCGCGGCCAAGATTCAGGCCAACTATTTCAACAAACCCGGCTTCGAGCTGTTCAACTACGACGTCTACGCGCTGGCCGGCGACGGCTGCATGATGGAGGGCGTGAGCCAGGAAGCCGCCTCGCTGGCCGGCCACCTGCAGCTGTCCAACCTCTGCTGGATCTACGACAGCAACCACGTCACCATCGATGGCGACACCAAGATCAGCTTCAACGAAAACACGCTGGACCGCTTCAAGGCATATGGCTGGCACACGATCGAGGTGATGGATGCCAACGATATCGGGGCCATGCGTGAAGCGCTGAACGAATTCAAGCGCACCGAAGGCAAGCCGACATTCATCCTGGTGCACAGCATCATCGGCTATGGCGCGCCCAAGGCGCAGGGTACCAACGATGCGCACGGCGAAGGCATCACCCATGACGATCTGATCGCGGCAAAGAAGTCGTATGGCTGGCCGCTCGACAAGGAATTCTTCGTTCCCGACGAGGTGGTGCAGCATTTCGCCGGGGGCATCGGCCAGCGCGGCAAGCAGTTGCATGCCGCCTGGAGCCAACTGGCCTCACAATACGCTTCGGCCAACGGCGAACTGGCGACGCACCTGATGCAGATGCAGAAGCGCGAGATGCCGGCGGGCTGGGACAAGGGCCTGCCTGTCTACGAGCCGGACGAAAAGGGCATCGCCACGCGTGAGTCGTCCGGCAAGGTGCTGGAAATCCTGGGCAACAACGTGCCGTGGCTGGTCGGTGGCGCCGCCGATCTGGTCAAGTCGACGAAGACCTTCCTCAAGGGGCAGGGCGCCATGTCGCCGACGGAAGTCGGCCGCAACATCAATTATGGCATCCGTGAACACGCCATGGGATCGGTCACCAACGGCCTTGCCGTGTCGGGCATGCGTGCGTTCGATTCGACCTTCCTGATCTTCAGCGACTACATGCGCAATCCCATCCGCCTGTCGTCGCTGATGGAGATTCCGGTCATCCACATCTTCACGCACGATTCGATCGGCGTGGGCGAGGACGGCCCGACCCATCAGCCGGTGGAGCAGATCGGCTCGCTGCGCATGATCCCGGGCATGATCGTGCTGCGTCCCGCGGATGCCAACGAGGTGGTCGAGGGGTGGCGGGTGATCATGGCGCAGACGCATCATCCGGTGTGCCTGATCCTGTCGCGCCAGAACCTGCCCACGTTCGACCGCACCAAATATGCCGCTGCAAGCGGCATCGCCAAGGGCGCCTATGTGATGCGCGACAGCGAAGGCGGCGAACCGCAGGTGATCCTGATCGCAACCGGCAGCGAAGTGCAGCTGATCGTGAACGCGCAGAAGGAACTGGAAGCCAAGGGCATCCGTTCGCGTGTCGTATCGATGCCTTCATGGGAGCTGTTCGAGAAACAGGAGCAGGCCTATCGCGATTCGGTCTTGCCGCCGCATATCAGGGCGCGTGTATCGGTCGAACAGGCCTCCAACATGGGTTGGGAGCGCTGGGTCGGCATTGACGGCGCCAAGATCGGCATGCACACCTTCGGCGCCTCCGCGCCGCTGAAAGACCTGCTGACCAAATTCGGTTTCACCGCGGAAAAGATCGTCGAGGCAGCCGTCGATCAGGTTGCCAAGAACTCAAAGTAAGGGGCTCACATGACCACGAACACCGCCACGGCCGCAAAGCCGGATGCATCGCCGGGTAACTCTAAAGGGGGCAACCCGCTGAAGCAGCTCGAGCTGTTCGGCCAATCCCCCTGGCTGGACAACGTCAACCGCGCCGACCTGTCCAAGGGCGTGATCGAGAAGATGGTGTCGGAGGACGGGCTCAAGGGCGTGACCTCCAACCCCGCGATCTTCGAAAAGGCGATGGGCGGCTCGGACGTCTACGACGAGCAGCTGAAATCCATCCTCGGCAAGCACGGCACCTCGGCTGGCGACCTGTACGAGGAAATGGCGATCCAGGACATCCGCAACGTCGCCGACAAGCTGAAGGGCGTGTACAAGGACAGCGGCAAGGTCGACGGCTATGTCAGCCTGGAAGTATCGCCGTACCTTGCCAACGACACCGACGGCACGCTGTTCGAAGCCCGCCGCCTGTGGAAGACGGTCGAGCGCGAGAACCTGATGGTCAAGGTTCCGGCAACCCAAGCCGGCATCCCGGCGATCCAGACGCTGATCGGCGAAGGCATCAACATCAACGTCACGCTGCTGTTCAGCCAGGACGCCTACCGCCAGGTGGCCGAAGCCTATATCGCCGGCATCGAAAAGCTGGCTGCCAGCGGCGGCGACGTGTCGAAGGTGGCCAGCGTCGCCAGCTTCTTCGTCAGCCGTATCGACACGCTGGTCGACGCGCAGCTGGACGAGAAGGCGAAGTCGGGCGGCGACGCCGCTTTGTGCGAAAGCCTGAAGGGCAAGGTCGCCATCGCCAATGCGCGGCTGGCCTATCAGCTGTACAAGAAGCTGTTCTCCGGCGCCAAATGGGAAGCGCTCAAGGCCAAGGGCGCGCATCCGCAGCGCCTGCTGTGGGCCTCGACCTCGATGAAGAACAAGGCGTTCAGCGACGTGCTGTATGTCGAGGAACTGATCGGGCCCGAGACGGTCGATACCATCCCGCCCGCGACCATGGATGCCTTCCGCGATCACGGCAAGCCGCGCGCCAGCCTCGAGGAAAACCTCGACGCGGCGCAGCGCACGATGGACGATTTGAAGAAGTCCGGCGTGTCTATGGAAGACGCGACGAAAAAGCTGGTAGAGCAGGGCGTGACGCTGTTCGCCGATGCCTTCGACCAGTTGCTGGGCGTCGTCGAGAAGAAACGCGTGACCTTGCTGGGCGAGCGCCTGAACGGCATGAGCTACCAGCTGGACGCCGAGCTGGAAACGGCGGTCAAGGAAACGATAGATACCTGGCGCAAGGGCGGCCTGAACCGCAAGCTGTGGGCCAAGGACGCATCGGTCTGGACCGGCGGGGAAGAAAGCAAGTGGCTCGGCTGGCTGAACATCGTCGACGAGCAGATCGAGAAGATCGACGTGCTGACCAAGCTGCGCGAACGCACCAAGGGCGGCGAATTCACGCATGTGCTGCTGCTGGGCATGGGCGGATCGAGCCTGGGGCCGGAAGTATTCGCCGAGACCTTCGGAAAGCAGGCGGGCTATCCCGAACTGCTGGTGCTGGATTCGACCGATCCACAGCAGATCAAGACGTTCGAAAGCAAGATCGACCTGCCCAAGACGTTGTTCATCGTGTCGTCCAAGTCGGGTTCGACGCTGGAGCCGAATATCTTCCAGAAATATTTCTACGAACGCGCGCGTTCGGTGCTGGGCGACAAGGTGGGCGACCACTTCATCGCCGTCACCGATCCCGACAGCCACATGCAGGAAGTCGCCGCGCAGGATAAATTCTCCGCGACCTATTTCGGCCTGAAGACGATCGGCGGCCGTTACTCGGTATTGTCCAACTTCGGCATGGTGCCGGCGGCGGCGATGGGCGTGGACGTATCCGCGTTCCTGACCAGCACGGCCGAGATGGTCCGCGCCTGCGACGCCAACGTACCGGCGACGCAGAACCCCGGCCTGATCCTGGGCGCGATCCTGGGCACCGCAGGCAAAAAGGGCCGCGACTACGTCACCATCGTCGCTTCCCCGGATGTCTACGATTTCGGAGCCTGGGCGGAACAGCTGATCGCTGAATCCACCGGCAAGATCGGCAAGGGCCTGATCCCGGTCGACCTCGAGCCGCTGGCGGGGCCCGATGCCTACGGTCCCTACCGCACCTTCGTCTACCTGCGTTCCAGGAACGCCGATGCCAAGCAGGATGCGGCGCTGGATGCGCTGGCCAAGGCCGGCAATCCGGTGGTGCGCATCGACATCGCCGACAAGGCGCAGCTGGGCCAGGAATTCTTCCGCTGGGAATTCGCCATCGCCGTCGCCGGATCGATCCTGGGCATCGACCCTTTCAACCAGCCTGACGTCGAAGCCAGCAAGATCGAAACCAAGAAGCTGACCACGGCCTACGAAAGCAGCGGCTCGCTGCCCCCGGAAACGCCGATCTTCGAGGCGAACGGCATCAAGCTGTTCACCGACGCGGAAAACGCCAAGGCGCTGAACGATGCGGTCGGCGGCGACAAGTCGCTGGTGTCCTACCTGAAGGCGCATTTCGCGCGGGTGAAGCCCAACGACTATATCGGCCTGCTGGCCTATATCGAACGCAACCACGCGCATATCGATGCGCTGCAGGCGTTGCGGGTGAAGCTGCGCGACAGGACCAAGGCGGCGACGGTGGTGGGCTTCGGCCCACGCTTCCTGCACTCGACCGGTCAGGCATACAAAGGCGGCCCCAACACGGGTATCTTCCTGCAGATCACCGCGGACGATGCGCACGACCTCGAGGTGCCGGGTGCGAAATACACCTTCAGCGTCGTCAAGGCGGCGCAGGCGCGCGGCGATTTCGATGTGCTGGCGGAGCGCAAGCGCCGTGCCCTGCGCGTCCACCTGCCGGCCGATTTGTCATCGGGATTGAAAACACTCGCCGACGCCATCGCGTCCGCACTCTAGGGAGCTTAGTCAATGCAACTTGGCATGATCGGCCTTGGCCGTATGGGTGGCAACATCGTTCGCCGCCTGATGAAGAACGGCCACACCTGCGTCGTGTACGACCGCGACAAGGCGGTCGTGGACAAGCTGGCGGGCGAGGGCGCAACCGCCTCCACCGACCTTGCCGACATGGTCAAGAAGCTGGATAAGCCCCGCGCGATCTGGGTCATGCTGCCCGCCGGCGAGATCACCGAGAAGACTGTGCAGCAGCTGGCCGGGCTGCTGGAAAAGGGCGACATCATCATCGATGGCGGCAACAGCAAGTTCACCGACGACATCCGCCGCCAGGAAGAGCTGCGGAGCAAGGACATCCACTATGTCGATGTCGGCACCTCCGGCGGCGTCTGGGGTCTGGAGCGCGGCTACTGCATGATGATCGGCGGCGACAAGGAAACGGTCGATCACCTCGACCCGATCCTGAAGACGCTGGCGCCGGGCAAGGGCGACATCGAGGTCACTCACCAGCGGACGGGCAAGGATTTCGACCCGCGTCCCGAGCAGGGCTACATGCATTGCGGCCCTACGGGCTCGGGCCATTTCGTCAAGATGGTGCATAACGGCATCGAATACGGATTGATGCAGGCCTATGCCGAAGGGTTCGACATCTTCCAGCATGCCAATTCAGAAAACCTGCCGGCGAACCAGCGCTTCGACCTGAACCTGCCGGACATCGCCGAGGTATGGCGCCGCGGCAGTGTGGTTTCGTCATGGCTGCTCGATCTTACGGCCCAGTCGCTGGCGGAAGATCCCGAGCTGAAGGCGTTCTCGGGCTGGGTCGAGGATTCCGGTGAGGGCCGCTGGACGATCGAGGCGGCGCTCAACGAGGCCGTGCCGGCCGATGTGCTGACGGCCGCGCTGTTCGTGCGCTTCCGTTCGCGCCAGGAACATACCTTCGCCGAGAAGATACTCTCCGCCATGCGTAACAAGTTCGGCGGTCACGTGGAGCACTCGGGCCAGCCCGGCCAATAACCGCTTCCAGCGAGGGTTGAGACATGAGTTCGAACACGCAAATGCAGCCAGGCGTCGTGCACGGCCAGGCCGCGCATCCCGCTGGGCCCTGCATGCTGGTGATCTTCGGCGCCACGGGCGACTTGACCAAAAGGCTGCTGATACCGGCTATCAACAACCTGCAAAGTTCGAAGCTGCTGCCCGAGAATTTCTCGATCCTCGGCCTGTCGCGCAGCGAGGAAACCGACGAGACGTTCCGGGGCGAACTCGACCAGTTCATCCAGGAAACCGCGAAGAGCAAGAGTCAGGATTTCAGCGAGAACAGCGACGAAGGCAAGGCCTGGCATGCGATGCTGCAGCGCACGCATTACATGGCGGGCGAGTTCGACGACGACTCCACCTACGAGACGCTGAAAAGCAAGATCGCGGAGATGGACGGCAAGTACAAGGCAGGCGGCAACGTGCTGTTCTACCTGGCTGTAGCGCCCGCATTTTTTTCCAAGATCGTGCAGCAGCTGGGCAAGGCGGGTCTGACCAAGGAAGACGGCGGCTGGCGGCGCGTGATCGTCGAAAAGCCGTTCGGTAGCGACCTGTCGTCGGCAAAGCAGTTGAACAAGGAAATCCTTGAAGTGCTGGACGAAACCCAGGTGTTTCGCATCGACCATTACCAGGGCAAGGAAATGGTCCAGAACATCCTGGCGCTGCGCTTCGCCAACGGTTTCCTGGAGCCGTTGTGGAACCGGGACCACATCGACCACGTGCAGATATCGGTGGCCGAGATCACCACGGTGGAGCAGCGTGGCGGGTTTTACGAGGCAACCGGCGCGATGCGCGACATGGTGGGCAACCACCTTTCGCAGCTTTTGTCGCTGGCGGCGATGGAAGTGCCGCAATCCTTCGACGCCGACGCCGTGCGCAACGAGAAGGTGAAGGTTCTGCGCTCCGTCAGGCAGTTCACGCCGGAAATGGCGCGCGACTGGGCCGTGCGCGGCCAGTACGCCGCCGGCAAGATCGGCGACCGCGAAGTCACCGATTACCGCAAGGAACAGGACGTCAGTCCGACCTCCAACCGCGAAACCTTTGTCGCGCTTAAGGTCATGATCGACAACTGGCGCTGGGCCGGCGTGCCATTCTATCTGCGCACCGGCAAGGCGATGGCCAAGCGCGAGGCTGAGATCGCGATCCGCTTCAAGCAGGCGCCCTTCACCATGTTCCCGGAACTGCCGGCCTCGCAGCTGGCGCCGAACTATATCGTGCTGCACATCCAGCCGGACCAGGGAATCTCGATGGCGTTCAACGCCAAGGTGCCGGGGCCGACCGTGCAGATGGAAGGCGTTTCCATGCGCTTCAATTACAAGGACTACTTCACCGAAAAGCCGGGCACCGGGTACGAGACGTTGCTGTACGATTGCATGGTAGGCGATGCCACCCTGTTCCAGCGCGCCGACAACGTGGAGGCCGGCTGGCAGATGGTACAGCCGATCCTCGATCTATGGGAAAAGGAAAAGCAGACCGACTTCCCGAACTACAAGGCGGGAAGCTGGGGCCCGAAGGCGTCCGACGACCTGTTGGCAAAGGATGGCAACTCATGGCGGACCAGCAATGAAACCGAATAAGCAGGACATCAAGCTGTTCCTGGCCGATGTCGACGGCACGCTGGTGACGCACGACAAGATCCTGACCGAACGGGCGCAGAAGGCGGTGCACGACCTGAAGGCCAAGGGCATCATGTTCGCCATCACCAGCGGTCGCCCGCCCAAGGGCATGAAGATGGTGATCGATCCGCTGAAGATCGAAACGCCGGTCGCGGGTTTCAATGGCGGGCTGTTTTCCAATCCCGACCTGACGACGATCGAGGAGAACACCGTTCCCAACGACACGGCCAGGAAAGCGGCCGACATCATGCTGAAGGCCGGGCTGGATGTCTGGGTCTACAAGGGCGAGGATTGGTTCGTGCGCGACGTGAAGGCGCCGCATGTGGACCGCGAGAAATGGACCGTGAAGTTCGAACCGAAGGTGACGGACGACATCGAAAGCCTGCTGGATGGCGCGGTGAAGATCGTCGGTTGCTCGGACGATCTCGACCTGGTCGCGAAGGTGGAGAAGCAGGTGCAGGACGCGGTGGGCGACCAGGCCAGCGCCGCACGCTCGCAGCCCTATTACCTCGATGTCACCAGCAGGGACGCCAACAAGGGCTTCGTGGTCGGTTACCTGGCGAAGAAATACGGCATCGACCCCGGCGCCATCGCCACGATCGGCGACATGCCCAACGACGTGAACATGTTCAAGGTAAGCGGCCTGTCGATCGCCATGGGCAACGCTTCGGACGACGTCAAGAAGCAGGCCGACGTCACGACAGACTCGTATGAGGATGAAGGCTTCGCCAAGGCGGTCGAAAAATACCTGTTGAACAAGTAGCGCCAAGCGTGACCGGCAAGCCCATCCTCGTCGCCCCTTCCATCCTGTCAGCCGATTTCGCGCGTCTGGGCGATGAAATCCGCGCGGTCGAGGCGGCAGGCGCCGACTTGATCCATTTCGACGTGATGGATGGGCGCTTCGTGCCCAACATCACTATCGGGCCGCCGGTGTTGCAGTCGATCCGCAGGGTGACAAACCTGCCGATCGACGTGCATCTGATGATCGTCGAGCCCGAACGCTACATCGCCGATTTCGCCAGGGCGGGCGCGGATCATATATTGGTGCAGGTCGAGCCTGCCTCGACCACGCATCTGCACCGCACGCTGGGCATGATCCGTGAGCTGGGCAAGAAGGCGGGCGCGGTGCTGAACCCGGCGACTCCTCCGGAGGTTCTGGACTACGTGCTGCCCCTTTGCGACATCGTGCTGGTGATGACCGTCAACCCCGGCTTCGGCGGGCAGAGCTTCCTGCCCGAGACGCTGCCTAAGATCCGCGCCATCGCGCAGATGATCGAACAGCGGCGGCTGGAGTGCCGGATCGAGGTCGATGGCGGCCAGACGCCGGCAAATGCCTGGCAAACGATCGAAGCTGGCGCGACCATGATCGTCGCTGGCTCATCGGTGTTTCATTCGAAGGATTATGCCGCCGCGATCGACGGCATTCGCAACAGCAGGAAACCGTGACATGGCTGGATTGAAGGGTGCCGACAGGCAAGTCGTAAAGGATGCCGAGGCGCTGGCCGTGTTCGCCGCGAAATGGGTGACGGCGACGGCGCTGGAAACGCCCGGCACGGTGACCATCAGCCTGTCCGGTGGATCGACGCCCAAGCGGCTCTACGAGCTGCTGGCGACGACGCACCTGATCGACTTCCCGTGGAACCGCGTCCACTGGTTCTGGGGCGACGAACGTTATGTCGGGCCCGAGGACGAGAAGAGCAATTACCACATGACCAACCTGGCGATGCTGTCGAAGGCGCCGATCCCGCCCGGCCATGTGCACCGCGTGCTGACCGAATCCGAAACCGTGGAGATCGCCGCCGACCGCTACCAGTCGAACCTGCAGCGCCATTACGGCGCGCGTGTCCTGGACCCGGTGCGGCCGCTGTTCGACATCATGCTGCTGGGCCTGGGCGAGGACGCGCACACCGCCTCGCTGTTCCCCGGCAACAAGGCATTGAAGGAAAGGGAAGCATGGGTCGTATCGGTGCCCGACGGCACGCCGCCGCCGCGCATCACGCTGACCTTTCCCGCGCTGAACAGCAGCCGCCACACCGTCTTCCTGGTAGCCGGCGAAGCCAAACGCACGCCGCTGGAGCGCGTCTGGAAAGGCGACCCGTCCGCCCCTTCCGCCCATATCGCGCCGACCGGGCAGCTGCATCTGTTTGTCGATGAGGCGGCGATCGCAACCCTCTCCCCGATGGGAGAGGGAGGGGCCCGTCGCGTGGCGACGGGAGGGTGAGGGAAGCCGCATGATGCCGATCGTGCAGGCAAGAACTTTGCGAAAGGAAATGACGCAAGCGGAGCGAAAGCTCTGGAAGCTTCTGCGTAGCAAGGTATTGGGAAACTGGAAATTTCGCAGGCAGCATCCTATCGGTCAGTACATCGCGGATTTTGTTTGTGTGCAGGCAAGGCTGATTGTCGAAGTCGATGGCGGGCAGCATAGTCAGAATTCTTATGATGCTGAACGTACCGCCTGGCTGGAGTCTTGCGGTTGGAACGTATTGCGTTTCTGGAATAATGAAGTGATGCAAAATGCCGACGGTGTTATTGAAACGATCGGACTGCATTTGAATTCACCCTCACCCTCCCGCTCCTACGGAACGGGTCCCTCCCTCTCCCATCGGGAGAGGGTCTCGAAATGACCCAGGACGAAGCCAAGCAGGCGGCTGCCGAAGCCGCGTTGAAAGAGGTGCATGACGGCATGGTGGTCGGGCTGGGCACCGGTAGTACGGCCAAGGTGTTCGTGGCGGCGCTGATCGAGCGCGTCAAGCGCGAGAATTTGAAGCTGCTGGGCATCCCCACCTCCGAGGCGACGGCGCATCAGGCGGAGGCGGGCGGGATTCCGCTGACCGATTTCGCGCGCAATCCGACCATCGACGTGACCTTCGACGGCGCCGATATCGTCGACCTGAAAAGCTTCGCCATGCTCAAGGGCCTCGGCGGCGCATTGCTGCGCGAGAAGATCGTGGCGCAGGCCAGCAAGCGGCTGGTCATCATGGTCGACCCGTCAAAGGTGCCGGCGCAGTTCGGGGGCATCGTACCGGTCGAGATCGTGCGCTTCGGGTTCGAGGCGACCCTGGGCCGGTTGCAGCAGATAGCGCCGCTGAAACTGCGTCCGGAAAAAGAGTCGGACCGCACATTCGTAACGGATAACGGGAACTATATCGCCGATCTGGACCTTCCCATCATCGACGACCCGCAGGCGCTCCAGACGCGCCTGAAATCCATCGCGGGTGTGGTCGAAACGGGATTGTTCATCGGCATGGCGCACACCATCATCATCGGCAGCGAGCAGGGAGCACAGGTGCTGGTTCGCCCGGCATCCTGATCGCCGATTTGAAACACCATCTCAGCCGCAAGCTGCTGCTGGAGCTGATAAGCCTGGCCGTCGTGTCGCTGGTCATCATGGCCGGCTTCGTGTTCTGGCGGCTATCGCGCGGACCGGTCAGCGTCGATTTCCTGCGGCCCGTGGTGCAGGCGCAGTTCCATGACCGGACCGACATGCACCTGTCCGTCGCGCATCTGCGCATCGACGCCCAGACATGGGATGCGCCGGTCACGGTCAGGATGGAAGACGTCGATATCAAAAATGAAAAAAAGGCGAAGCTGCTGTCCATCGCAGTGGCGCAGATATCCGTTTCACGCCGCGGCCTGTTCACCGGCAGCATCCATCCCGTCGCGTTCGATCTCGACAAGCCTGCCTTCCTGCTCGACAACGCGCCGCCTGAACCGGCGCAGGCGAAGGGTGGCGGGCCCAAGCCAGACAGCGACACCAACCTCAGGCGCGCCCACGATATTCTGGACGAGCTGGTCGACCCGAAACCGTTCAGTCGCTTTTCCGGCTGGGATCACTTGTCCGTCGGCGGCGGGTCGATTGCGTTGCAGCAGCCGTCGGGCCAGTTGATGCTTGTATCGGATCTGGCCGCACGGCTCGACCGTACGGCGGTGGGGCTGAAAGGGCAGTTGCACGGTGTACCCGTCGGGCAGGCGCAGGGTGAACTGATCGGCGCCATCGAATTGAATCGGGGTGAAAAGGGCAGTGTGTCCTTCCACAGCAGCGCGATCCCGCTCTCCGCTTTCGGCCTGCTGCCATCGCTGGCCGATCTGCAAAAGGATACCGTACCGGTCGAGGCGACGCTGGCCGCCACTTTCGGCGGCGTGGAACTTGCCGATGCGCGGCTGGACGTGATCCTGGGCAAGGGCCAGATCGTCTACCAGCCGACGATACCGCAGCCGGTTGATATCGCGGGTGGCAAGGCGCAGCTACTCTATCAGGCAAATCCCGAACATGCCGAACTGCACGGCCTAGAACTGGATCTGGGCGGCCCGCATCTAACGGCGGAAGGCAAAGCCGACACCAAAGGCGGCGTGATGACCGCTGCGATCGATGCTGCCGTGTATGCGCTGAAGCTCGACGATTTCCCGCGTTACTGGCCCCAGGATGTTTCGCGCGGCGGCCGCAGATGGGTACTGTCGAACCTGTCCAAGGGAGTTGTGCAGAAAGCGACAATCCATGCCGAGGCGACCGCGCCGCGTAAAGATCCCGCCATGCTGGACATCGCCGCCGCCACCGGCACGATCGCCGTCAGCGGCGCCAATATTCATTATTTCGGTGAACTACCGCCGGTCCAGGATGCGAATGCCGATATCGTCTACGATACGAAATCGATGACCATCGCCATGACCGGTGGCCACGCCAAGGATTTCGCGATCAAGGACGGCACCATAGTCCTGAGCGGGTTCGACGCGCCCGACCAGGCGATCACCATCGATCTCGATCTGGCAGGACCGGTGGCAAGCGCGCTCGACATCATCAACCAGCCGCCGCTTGGCTATGCCAGCAAGGTGCAGATCGTGCCCGGCAACGTCGGCGGCACGGCTGAGACGCATCTCAAGATGGCGTTCCCGTTGCTGGACTCCCTCAAGGTCGACGATCTGGGACTGGTATCGCGATCGCTGCTGCACGACGTATTGATCCCGAAC
The DNA here is from genome assembly GCA_965199335.1 of Alphaproteobacteria bacterium. Lineage (GTDB taxonomy): Bacteria > Pseudomonadota > Alphaproteobacteria > CALMVH01 > CALMVH01 > CBDAQV01. The sequence continues at coordinate 144,538 of CBDAQZ010000001.1, forward strand.
GCGATCGGGCACATGACGGCAAGCTCCATCAACGGCATGCTGTATGCCGGAATGAAGGGAATGGAGCTGACGGGCAGGGCCTCGCTGCTGGATATACCGGCTGCGATCGACTACCGGCAGGATTTCGCAAAGAACGGCCCCAGCATCGCCACCTTCAGCGGCAGCCTGGATGGCCGCCAGCGCGACGAGCTGGGAATCGATTTCCCCGACCGGCTCAAGGGACCTGTCAACCTGTCCGGCAAATACAGTTCGCAGGGCAAGGACGGCACGGTCGACATCGATGTCGACATGACCCCGGCGGATTTCAACATCGACGAGATCGCGTACCAGAAGCCGCCGGGTAAGCCGGGCAGCGCGAAGCTGGGTATCAAGCTGGCAGGCGGCGCGATCACCGCCATCGACCCGATCGCCGTCGAGGCTCCCGGGTTCTCCGCCGGCGGCTCCGCCGGCTTCGACCCCGATACGAACAAGCTGTCGAGCCTGACGCTCGACCATCTGCGCGCCGATGAAACCGACATGACAATCACTATGGCGCCGATGCCGGAAGGCGGATCGAAGATCGACCTGACGGGCAGTGAATTCGATGCACGCAAGTTCCTGCACAAGCGCCGTGAGAAGAAGACCACGACAGCTGCCGAAACCACGCCGCCCGTGCCGCTGGAGGTCGATGTGGACCTGGCGACTGTCAGGACATCGGATACCAAAACGCTGGCCAAGGTAAAGGGGCAGCTGGTGCTGATGGGCCGCAAATGGCATAGGGCCGATTTCAGTGCCACGGCCGATGGCAAGGATATCCTGCTTTCCTACCTGCCGGATTCGAACGACGCCAATCCGTCCTATACGTTGCGCGCCAGTGCCAGCGATGCCGGGGCGGCGTTCGCCGGCTTCGCGCTGACCGATTCCATCAAGGGCGGCATAATGACGATCGACGGCAAGAAGGCGGCTGCGACCGAGCAGCAGCCCGATCCGCCGCTGGCAGGCACGCTGGCGCTGACCGATTTCAGCCTGATCAACCCGCCCGGGTTCGCGCGGCTTTTCAACCTGCTGTCGGTCAGCGGCTTCGGTGACGCCGTGGCCAGTTCGGACATATTGTTCGATTCGCTGAAGGGCAAATTCGAGATCGACGATGCCGAGCTGCGGGTCAGCGACGGAAAGCTGGTAGGCAGCGCGATCGGCCTGACCATCGCCGGCACCGCCGACCGAGACGCGGGAACCCTGGACCTTCATGGTACCGCCGTGCCGGCCTATGGTGCCAACCGCATCATCAACAAGATACCGGTGCTGGGTCCCTTGCTGACCGGGGGGGACGGGCAGGGCGTGTTCGCCGCCAGCTACAGCATCACCGGCCCCTACGAGAAACCCGACGTCTCGATCAACCCGCTATCGGTGTTCGCGCCCGGCGTGCTGCGCGACCTGCTGTTCACGCCATCCGACCCGGAGATGGGGGCGCCGGCTAAATAGACCTCTCCCATGGGGAGAGGTCTATTTAGCCGATTCCGCCAACCGTCGCACCGCCTCCGCCACCAAGACTCTCCGCTTCTCGACCATCGGCGCGTTTCTTTCGCGCAGGCGATTCACAAGCGCCGGATCGGCGATGCGCGGCGAGCCGCAGGGGAAGGGCGGTTGCGGATCGTATTCCACGAAGAGCTGGATTTCCTCGGCAACGGCACGGCCATGCAGTTCGGCCGCGATGGTCAGGGCGACATCGATGCCGGCGGTTACGCCGCCGCCCGTGATGCGGTTGCGATCTGTTACCGTACGCTCGTGTATGGGAACGGCGCCGAAGGCAGGCAGGAAATCCATCGCCAGCCAATGCGTCGCAGCCCTGTAGCCATCCAGCAGGCCGGCTGCGCCAAGCAACAGCGCGCCGGTGCACACGGCGGTGACATAGCGCGCCCCGGCGGCCTGTTCGCTCAGGAACGACATCAGCTGTTCGTTACCCAGATTATCGTCGACGCCTGGCGAACCGCCGGGCACGAACAGGATGTCGGAGCGCGGCGCGGTGGCGAAGGTCGTATCGGGCAGCAGCGTCAGCCCATGCTGAGTACGAACCGGAGCTAGCGTTTCGGCAATCAGGGTGATCGTCGTACCCGGCATGCGTGCGAAGATTTCGTACGGGCCGGTAAAATCCAGCTGCGTCATGCCGGCGAACATGACCATGCCGATGATAGTTTTTTCGGGTGCGCTCATAACGCGATCCTATCACCTCTCCCTGTGGGAGAGGTCAGCCATTTCGCAAGAAATGGATGGGTGAGGGGCTAACGGATGGTTCGGCGAGCCCCTCACCCGCCCGGCTATGCCATTCGACCTCTCCCACGGGGAGAGGTCATTTTAGGCATCTATTTACGAGCTGCAGCAGCCGCCGGCGTTTGATTCGCCAGACTTCTCGGCGGTGCTGAAGCTTTCGCCGCAGCCGCAGCCACCGGTCTTGTTCGGGTTCTCGAACACGAACGACTGCTCGTACTCGTTAGACTTGAAGTCCAGTTCCGAGCCGATGATGTACATGATCGCGCTGGGCTCGATGAACAGCTTTACGCCCTGGTCCTCCACCACTTCCTCGTCCTCGCGCTGGGTCTTGGCGAATTCCATCGCGTAGGCGAGGCCGGAGCAGCCCTTGGAACGGACGCCGACGCGCAGGCCGATCGCATCGGGGGCCTGGGCGGCCATAAGCGTCTTGATCTGTTCCGCGGCGGCAGGGGTCAGGGTCAGGGCCTTCGGGGCAGGTGAGCGCATATCCATGGTTCTTCTCCTCAGTACATGTTCAGTTGCAATTTGGCGGTATCGGCCATACGAGCGGGATTCCACTCCGGGTCCCATACCAGTTCGACTTCCACGTTGCCGATGCCATCGGCGGCAGCGACGGCGTCGCGCACCATTCCGGGCATTTCGCCTGCTACCGGGCAGCCCGGCGCGGTCAGCGACATCGTTATACTTATATCAGACACCGCAGGGTCCGTCTCGGTTCCCGTGATGTCTACAGTGTATATAAGACCGAGTTCGTAAATGTTAACCGGTATCTCCGGGTCATAGACGGTCCGCATCGCCTTCGCGACCGCTGGCCAGGCCGGGTGATCCCGTGGCGCCACGACCTGCGGCGGCTCGGCCTCGGGCATGTCGTCGATCGGGGCTGCGGTGGTTTCCTGGTTTTCCATCAGTCTGTTTCTTCCGAACTGGCCTGGCCCGCGCCATCAAGGGCGGCCTTCATCGTGTGCCATGACAAGGTAGCGCATTTGACGCGCACCGGGAACTGGCGGACACCCGCGATCACTTCCAGATAGGCCAGATCGTCGGCGCTGACATCCTTGCCGGGGGCGTCGCCGCTGGTGCACAGGGCGTGGAAGGCGTGGAACAGCGATTCGGCCTCGGGCCCTGTCTTGCCCTTCAGCAATTCGGTCATAATCGACGCCGACGCCATCGAGATCGCGCAGCCATTGCCGGTGAAGGCGATGCCGTCGATCGTGCCAGCGTCGTCCAATTTCAATTCGACGTTGAACTCATCACCGCACAGGGGGTTACGGCCTTGCGCGTGGCGATTGGCGCCCGTTAGCTTGGCACGGTTGCGGGGATTCTTGCCGTGATCCAGGATCACGTCCTGGTACAGATCGCGCAGGTCGGTCGCCTCGATCATCCGAAGATCTCGCGCACTTTTTCCAACGCCGATGCCAGTACGTCGATTTCTTCCTGGGTGTTGTACAGGCCCAGCGAGGCACGGGCGGTCGCCGCGATGCCCAAGCGGTCCATCAGCGGCTGGGCGCAGTGATGGCCGACGCGTATGGCGACGCTGGCGATGTTGTCGACGACGGTGCCGATATCGTGCGCGTGAATACCGTCCATGGTGAAGGACACCAGTCCTGCCTTGTCCTTGGCGGTGCCGTAGATCTTCAGACCCGGCACATGCGACAGCCGGGCGGTCATGTATTTCAGCAGCCCGTCCTCGTAGTCTGCGACGGCCTGGCGCCCCAGCCCCTCGATGTAATCGATCGCGGCGGCAAGGCCCACGGCCTCGGCGATTGCGGGGGTGCCGGCTTCGAAACGGCCGGGCGGTTTCTTGAACGTGGTCTTGGCGAAGGTCACGCGCTCGATCATGTCGCCGCCGCCCTGGTAGGGCGACATTTTCTCCAGCTGCGCATATTTGCCGTACAGCACGCCGATGCCGGTCGGGCCGTAAAGCTTGTGGCCGGAGAAGACGAAGAAATCACAGCCCAGCGCCTGCACGTCGATCGGCATGTGCACGACCGACTGGCAGCCGTCCAGCAGCACGGGGATGTTGTGCGCGTGCGCCAGCTTGACGATCTCGCGTACCGGCATGATCGTGCCCAGCGCGTTCGACATGTGGCTGACGGCGACCAGCTTGGTGCGCGGACCGATCAGCTTCTCGAACGCCTCCATGTCAAGCATGCCGGTGTCGTCGATCGGCGCGACCTTGATCTCGATCCCGCGCTCGGCCTTCAGCAACTGCCACGGCACGATGTTGGCGTGATGCTCCAGCTCGGTCAGCAGCACCTCGTCGCCCTTGCCCAGGAACTTGCGCCCCCAGCTGGCGGCGACCAAATTGATGGATTCGGTGGCGTTGCGCGTGAACACGATCTCGTCGGCGCTGGCGGCGTTGATGAAGCGGGCGACCTTGGCGCGCGCCTGCTCGAACAGCTCGGTCGATTTCTGCGACAGGTAGTGAACGCCGCGATGGATGTTGGCGTAGTCGTGGCTCAGCACGTTGGTCATCGCGTCCAGCACCGCCTGCGGTTTCTGCGCCGATGCGGCGCTGTCAAGGAACACCAGCGGACGATTGTAGACCTTGCGCGACAGGATCGGGAAATCGGCGCGCACGCGTTCGACGTCGAACGAATTGTGACCCAGATGCGGGATTTTCTTGGCAGCCATGGCGGTCATCATCCCTCTCCCTTTACACCCAGAACAGACGCCGCATGCGCCCGGAAGGCATCGCGTACCGTTTCGTTTTCGACCAGGTCGATGCTGGACCCGATGAAGGCCCCGATCAGCATCTGCCGCGCCTCGTCGTGCGGGATGCCGCGGCTGCGCAAATAGAACAGCGCATCCTCGTCCAGCCGGCCCGATGTCGCGCCATGACTGCATTTGACGTCGTCGGCATAGATTTCAAGTTCCGGCTTGGCATTTACTTCGGCGGTGGACGACAGCATCAACGACTGGTTCAGCTGGAACCCATCGGTTTTCTGCGCGTCCTGAGCGACGAAAATCTTGCCCTGGAACACGCTGCGCGACGTACCGTCCATGACATGGCGATAGGTCTCGCGGCTGCGGCAGTTGGGATACATGTGCCGTATCTCGGTCGTGGTATCCGCGTGCGAATTACCAGATAGAACGTGCGCGCCATTCAGGCGGACCTCGCTATCGGGGCACGGCATGTCGACCCTGACCTGATGCCGCGACAATCTGCCGCCCGTGGTCAGGCTGAAGGTATCGTACAGCGACTTATGCTCGACCTGGACGGCGCTTGTCGCAAGAACGATTGCCTCCGGTCCAACTTGCTGCAGCCTGTAATGGTTCAGGGTGGCACCGTCCGAAATTTTGATCTCGCTGGCAATCGTCCCAACAAAGCTACCGGTTCCGACATGCCGCTCGATCAGGCACATCGTTGTGTTCGGATTGATCGAGACGTCCAGCTTCGCATGCCAATCGGCCTTACCGGAACTGACAAAGCAGATTTCGATCGGTGTCTCGACAGTCTTGTCGAAGGGAGAAATGATCCGCAAGCCATCGACAAACAATGCCGTATTGAGGGCACCGATCGATTGCTCTTCGAGACCGAAATTGCCGACCCAGTTCTTATTCACGCCAGCCTGGCTATCTCCCGCCATGTCCCAGATGCCAACGTCGCTGGAAATAACCGGTGCCAGATCGGAGTGTTCGAGGCTGTAAACACCATCGATGAAAACGGCGCGCGCAGACCCGGGCACAAGCGGATCGGGGATGGTCGCTGGACCGGATCCATCGATCGAATCCCTGGATAGCAGAGGGATGAGAACCGGCGCCAGATTGGTATATTTCCAGCTTTCGTTGCGCGGCGTCGGTAGGCCGGTTTCACGATACGTGCTGGCGGCTTTCTGGCGCAGCTCCGTCAGCCATGCCGGGCTTTCCGGCAGGTGTTCGAGCTGATCGGCGAAGGGCAGGGTCATGATCTTTTCCCTCCTTGCAGCGGCACACCCTCACCCCAGCCCTCTCCCATCAGGGAGAGGGAGCCGTTCGAATTTACCTCTCCCTCATGGGAGAGGTCGGCGCCCGCAGGGCGTCGGGTGAGGGTGTGCTGGCGATGCAGCGAAGCCTTTTGCAAATGACGCAGCAATGTTTCCGCAGTGCCATTCATGTTCTGTAAAACGTCATTGTTCCAGAAGCGGATGACAGTCCAGCCGCGATCTTCAAGCCAGCGCGTACGATTTATGTCGTTCTGGTTTTCACAATGCTGACCGCCATCGATCTCCACGATCAGCAAAACTTCGGCGCATGCGAAGTCGGCGACGTAGGGGCCGACCGGGTGCTGCCGGCGGAATTTCCAGCCGGTGAAAGCTTCGCCGCGGATGGTTCTCCAGAATTTGCGTTCGGCATCGGTCATGTTTGTGCGAAGTTTGCGCGCACGCTCGATGCGGGTAGAGACACCCTCACCCCAGCCCTCTCCCATGAGGGAGAGGGAGCTATTTTGCAGCTCGGTCATCATGCCGCTTCCTCCGGCGCGCCGTATTCGGCGTAGCCCTTGGCTTCCAGTTCCAGCGCCAGTTCCTTGCCGCCCGAACGCTGGATCGCGCCGTGCGCCAGGACGTGGATGCGGTCGGGCACGATGTATTCCAGCAGGCGCTGGTAGTGGGTGATCAGCAGCACCGAGCGATCTGGCGAGCGCAGGGCGTTCACGCCCTCGGCCACGATGCGCAGCGCGTCGATGTCGAGGCCGCTGTCGGTCTCGTCCAGGATTGCCAGCTTGGGCTCCAGGATCGCCATCTGCAGGATCTCGTTGCGCTTCTTCTCACCGCCGGAAAAGCCGACATTCAGGGCGCGTTTCTGCATTTCCTCGGAGATGCTGAGCGCCGCGGTCTTGGCCTTCAAGAGGCGCAGGAACTGGATTGCATCCAGCTCGCTTTCACCGCGCGCCTTGCGCACCGAGTTGAGCGCCGTGCGCAGGAAGGTCGTGGTCGGCACGCCGGGGATTTCGACCGGGTACTGGAAACCCAGGAACACGCCCTTGGCGGCGCGCTCTTCGGGGTCGAGGTCCAGTATATCCTCGCCGTCCAGCGTCACGCTGCCGCCGGTGATCTCGTATCCTTCGCGGCCGGCGAGGATGTAGGACAGGGTCGATTTGCCCGAGCCGTTCGGCCCCATGATCGCATGCACTTCCCCGGTCGGCACTGTCAGCGACAGGTCGTTCAGGATGGCGCGGTCGCCGACGGATACGGACAGGTTCTTGATTTCAAGCATTTGTGGTTCTTTTTCAAATTGTCATTCCGGTGCATGGCGCCGGAATCTACGGGCAGTTCGATACGGTTACAGGGTTTGGATTCCGGTCATTCGTCCGGAATGACTTGGCAGATTTTGCGTCATCATCCCACGCTCCCCTCAAGGGAGATCCCGATCAGCTTCTGCGCTTCCACGGCGAATTCCATCGGCAGCTGCTGCATCACCTCGCGGCAGAAGCCGTTGACGATCAGGGATACGGCTTCCTCCTGCGGGATGCCGCGCTGGCGGCAGTAGAACAGCTGGTCGTCGCTGATCTTGGCGGTGCTGGCCTCGTGCTCGATGATGGCGCTGGGATTGCGGCTTTCGATATAGGGCACGGTATGCGCGCCGCAGCGGTCGCCCATCAGCAGGCTGTCGCACTGGGTGAAATTGCGCGCGCCTTCGGCTTTCGGCAGCACGCGCACCAGGCCGCGATAGGTGTTCTGGCCGCGGCCGGCGGAGATGCCCTTCGACACGATGCGGCTGCGCGTGTTCTTGCCGATATGGATCATCTTGGTGCCGGTGTCGGCCTGCTGGAAATTGTTGGCGATGGCGACGGAGTAGAACTCGCCAACCGAATTGTCGCCCTGCAGAATACAGCTGGGATACTTCCAGGTGATCGCCGATCCGGTCTCGACCTGCGTCCAGCTGATCTTGGAATTCCGGCCACGGCAGGCGCCGCGCTTGGTCACGAAATTGTAAATGCCGCCCAGGCCGTTCTCGTCGCCCGGATACCAGTTCTGCACGGTCGAATACTTGATCTGGGCGTCGTCCATCGCGATCAGTTCGACGACGGCGGCATGCAGCTGGTTCTCGTCGCGCTTGGGGGCGGTGCAGCCTTCCAGGTAGCTGCAATAAGAGCCCGCTTCGGCGATGATCAGCGTGCGTTCGAACTGGCCGGTACTGGCGGCGTTGATGCGGAAATAGGTCGATAGCTCCATCGGGCAGCGTACACCCTTGGGGATGAACACGAACGAGCCGTCGGTGAACACGGCCGAGTTCAGGCAGGCGTAGAAATTGTCGCTCGTGGGAACAACGGTGCCGAGGTACTTCTTCACCAGCTCCGGGTGTTCCTGGATCGCCTCGGAGATCGGGCAGAAGATCACACCCGCTTCGCCCAGCTTCTTCTTGAAGGTGGTGGCGACCGAGACGCTGTCGAACACGGCGTCGACCGCGACCGTCGGCTCGACCCCTGCCAGCAGCTCCTGCTCGCGGATCGGGATCCCCAGCTTCTTATAGGTTTCCAGCAGCTGTGGGTCGACCTCGTCCAGGCTCTGCTTCTTGGGCATGTTCTTGGGCGCGGCGTAGTAGTACGCGTCCTGGAAATCGATCGGCGCGATGTTCAGCTTGGCCCAGTCGGGCATCTCCATCGTCTGCCAGGCGCGGAAGGCGTCCAGGCGCCATTGCAGCATCCAGTCCGGCTCGTTCTTCTTGGCCGAGATGAAACGGACGATATCCTCGTTCAGCCCCTTGGGAGCCGTGTCCATCTCGATATCGGTGATGAACCCGTATTTGTATTTTTCGTCGATCGCGTTGATCAGGTTCTCGTCCTGCTGATCGCGCGCGTCGATGCGGTCGTCTTCCAGTGCCATGCTCATGCTTCCACTCGTTCCAGCCCGATATCCGCCGCCGAAAGGGCGGGGACGAAGGCGGGCTGTGCCATATCCGCAAGACTGACCGAAGCCAGTGCCGATTTTATGGCATCGTTGATCCTGTTCCAGTTGCCGCGGACCGAGCAATGCGCCTCGGCCTCGCAGCCGCCCTGATGGCCGTCGACGCAATCGGTCAGCGCGATCGGGCCTTCGATCGCCGCGATCACGTCGGCGACCGAGATGTCGCGAGCCGGACGGGCCAGCGAATAACCGCCGGCGATGCCGCGCTGCGATACCACGATCCCGACCCGCGCCAGCCCTTTCATCAGCTTGGCGACGGTAGGTTCCGGCACGCCGCTCTGCCGCGCCAGCACGCACGCGCTGAGGCCGCCGGGTGAGCGGGACAGCTCGCACAGCGCCACGATGGCATAATCGCTGAGTTTGGACAGGCGGATCATCGGTTCCGATAAAGGAGACTAAACTGGTCCTCTTTATCTAGCGCGGCGTGCCCTGTGTCAAGCGTTCCGGCTGATTATTCCAGAGCTTTTTCGACGGCACGCGCCACGGCGACCAGCCTGACCTCGTTCCCCGCGGGCGCGACCAGCTGCAGCCCGACCGGCTGCGGGGCAGGAATAGGTATCGTGATTGCCGACATATTGAAAAGATTGGCAAAACTGATGTTGCGCGTCATGCTGTTTTGCCAGGCCATGACGGATTGGGCATCGGTAAACGACGATATCGGCGCTGCAAGCCCCGAAAGGGTCGGCATCACCAGGGCGTCGATATGGGCCAGGTTCGTGTTGACCTTGTTGGCAAGCGCCCTGCGATTGTCGAACAGGATCTGGATATCGCTGACATCCGCGTCCATGCCTGGGCGCAGGGCCAGCTGCGTTACCGGGTCAAGCGCGGCAAAGGATTTGTCGGTGCGGTCGCGGCCCATGAATCGCACCAGGCCGGTGCCGTTGGCAATGTCGGGAAACGGCCGGATAGCCTCGTAATCCGGTATCACGATCGGCGTCAGCACCGCGCCCTTGCGCGACAGGCGCTGCAATACGCCGGTGACGGCCTGCGTCACGACAGGGTCCAGGTTCTCGTAAAACGGCTTCTTGGCAACGCCGAGCCGCAAGGGTGTACCCGACAGATCGGGGATGGTCCCGGAACCGAGCGCTTCCATCAGGAACACCAGGTCGGCGGTACGGGCGGTCACCAGGCTGATCGCGTCCAGTTCACGCGATAGCGGGAATATGCCTTCGCGCGACCAGTAATCCGCCCCGGGACGGAAACCGACCACATTGCACAAGGCGGCGGAAACGCGGGTCAGGCCCACGGCACCCGAACCGATGGCAAAGCTGCATAGCCCGCGGGCGACGGCGGGCGCCGATCCATTGCCGCCGGCGATGTGCGGTATGTCGTAGCGGGGATTGTCCGGCTGGGCGCGTTCCAGGTTATGCACTGTAAGCGAAAATTCCGTCGAAACCGTCTTCGCTACCGGGATCGCTCCCAGTTCGCGCAGTTTCCTGACCAACGGCCCCTGCGCCGGCGTAATATCCGCAAGCTCCAGGTTCGAGGCTATCTTGCTGGGCTGGCCGTCGACCGAGATGACATCCGAAACGGCGAACGGCATGCCGGCCAGCGGCTTCATCGCATTGCGGGCGTCGTGGGCCTCATCCTGCTTATGGGCATCGGCCAGCGCGCGGTCGCCATCGACATGGGTGAAGATTACGCTGGACTGTGTCTCGTTGGCGATCGCTTCAAGGGAGTGCGAGACGGTCTGCCGGCAGAACAGCTTGCCATAGCGCAGCCACGAGGACAGCTGGGGCAGTTCGGTCAGGCCTGGGGCGGCGCTTTCCATCAGCCCGTTACGCGCACGATCACGTCGACCCGGGAAACGGTCGAGCCCGCGGGCGTTTCGGGCAGGCCTTTGACCTCGATGGTATCGCCATGGATATCCTCGAGCCGTCCCGATTGTTCGTAGAAGAAATGATGGTGCGGATCGATGTTGGTATCGAAATACGAATGTCCCTGATCGATCACCACATGATGCAGCATTCCGGCATCGGTCAGGGCGTGCAGGGTGTTGTAAACCGTCGCCAGCGACAGCTTGACGCCGCAATGGGCGGCTTCCTGGTGCAGTTGCTCGGCTGTCAAATGGCGGTGGCCCTTGGCAAAAAGCAGCTGAGTCAGGCACAGGCGCTGGCGCGTGGGGCGCAGTCTGGCCTGTTTCAAATGTTCGGCGGTGGTATCCATAGTTTCCATGATGGACGAATACTATGAAAATGATTGCTAATGAAGCGTGACGAAAAACTATTTAGCCATGGACTTGCAATCTGAAGCTTTGACAGGCCGGCTCACCATCCTGTTTCGGCGTCGGTTCGACGGCTTTACTCGCTTATCGCAGCGGCGGCTTGATTTGCGGGTTCGTCCGGACGCCTTAGTTCCGGCAACCTGGGAGGATATATGAGCAATTGCGCAGTGTCTTCGTTCCATATTTCGTCGGGCACTCGAACATCCCTGATTATAAAGCGCCCCCTGGCCGTATGTGCGCTTTCCTCCGAAGATCCGGCATTATCATGTGTCGAGATTCCTACTTTTCGAAGCAAGGCACCTGCCAAACGGGAAAGGGAATGCGCGTCAGGATCCGATGTCATTTTGGTTAAGCCGTAGTGGTCTATGAATTAGGCACGTCGATCAGTAAATCGATCCGTGGCCACTGTATCAATAGCTTCGTGGTGGCTATTCGAACGGACAAACTACTGAGACGGACATGGCTTGGCCGGTTTGTACGATTTTGGCGGTTCGTCGGGCAATAAAGGCAACTTCAGGAACTCCTTGTTCTGCGGAACTTCCTTGTAGGAGGTCAGCCGGATAGTCATGGGCGTGTATTCGCCGCACTTGTCGGTATTCTTTTCCTTGCCATCGATCAGCCAGATGACGCCGTTCTTGTCGATCTCGATCTTGCCGGTGAACAAATGCCCCGGCATCGCGGGGCCTGCCTCGACGTGATAAACGGTGAGCGAATGACCCTGGATAGTGTCCTTTCCGACTTCCGTTACGTCGACATTGGCAAAGCTTGGCATCGGCCTGTCGGGCCTGGACAAGTGATCGCCGAACATGTGGCTGTCCTTGACGCTTTTCCCACTGTTCAGATCCGCCCACATAGTGGTCGCTATGCCCGTATAGGGGTAGCGAAAATCGTATCGGATCAGATTGTCCGAAGCATGGATCCTGGCTTCGAATTTATAGACGCTCGGCAATTTTATATCGACGGTGCCTTCGTAATCCACCGAGGGCGCCGGAACTTTTGTGGTATTGGGGTCGGTTGAGTTCAGATGCACTGCAACCTGTGCGATCGCATCCTTCGCCGGCGCTATGCCCAGCGCTGAAATCAAGCCGAACCATAGCGTTGTCTTGCGCGCGAGGGTCATACAGGCCTTCTAGAGGAAGAAATTCTCTAATGAAAGGTTAATATCATGCTTTTATGCGACTCAAGCTGAGCATGCAACAGCCTTTTCCTTCCGAAGGATATTACTGCTTGATGAAGCAAGCCAACGTCAATCGCCCGTCGCTATCCGGTCGACCAGCTGCTTGACGGTCGGGGTGAAGCCGTTGGCATAGAAGGGATCGTCGCGGAAACGATAGGCGTTGTGGCCCGCGAACATCAACTGGTTCTCCACGTCTTCCGAGTGGCTGATATTCTGCAGCGTCTTCTGGATGCAGAAGGAACGGGGATCGGCCTTGCGCCCCGTCGTCCCGGCCTCGTTCTCCGCCCAGTTCGAGAATTGGCACTGTGACAGGCAGCCCATGCATTCGATCTGGTCGGTCAGGATATGATTTTCGATCTCGGGTGTGACGAAGATCAGCGTGTTGTCCGGTGTGCGCAACGCCTCGGTAAAACCGGCGCCGATCCACTCGACTGCTTTATCCTTTTCATGCCGCGTCAGATAGACGGCGCGCCCGCGCGCGCCTATGGGCAGCGACGCGTCATGGTCGCCCACGGGCTCGGTCTGGTAGGTCACCTGGCGTTCCGACCGTTCCTTGAGCTCGTTCAGGAACGGGTTGCGCACGGCGGAGGAATAGAAGCCGGTCGGGCTGAACTTGTTGAGGTAGACGTCGCCCGGCTGCAGGTTGCGCAGCCGCAGCTTCCAGGCGTCCGAGATAGGGCTTTCCTGCGTCAGCAACGGACGGGTGCCGAACTGGAAGCAGATCGGGCCGAGGTCAGGATTGTCGATCCAGTCCGCCCATTCGCGTAAATACCAGACGCCGCCGGCCATGATGATCGGCACGTCGTTCAGGCCGAAGCCGCGCATGACATCGCGCAGGACCTGGACGCGGGGCATCGGCGCCTCGGGCTTGTCCGGGCTTTCGTTGTTGGACAGTCCGTTATGGCCGCCGGCCAGCCACGGATCCTCGTAGACCACGCCGCCCAGCCATTCGGGAAACTTGCTGTAGGCGCGCCGCCATAGCGCGTTGAAGGCACGCCCGGACGAGACGATAGGGTAGTAGAAAACGCCATACTGGGCGCAGAGCTCCGCCAGCTTGTAGGGCATGCCCGCGCCGCAGGTAACGCCGTGGATCAGTCCCTTGGCTCCCTCCAGCACACCGTGCAGGATCTGTTCCGTGCCAGCCATTTCCCACAGCACGTTGACATGCATCCGGCCTTCCCCGTTGCTCCGCTCGTGCGCGATGCGGGCCTGGGCCAGGCCGCCGTCGATGGCATAACGGATCAGCTCCTCATGGCGTTCCCGACGGGTGCGGCCATGATAGACCTGCGGTATCGGCGTACCGTCCTGATTGAAACTGTCGGCATTGACGCCGGAAAACGTGCCGACGCCGCCCGCGCCGGCCCACGCGCCGGAGCTTTCGCCGTTCGATACGGAAATGCCCTTGCCGCCCTCGACAATCGGCAACACGTCACGTCCGGATATCCGGATAGGATTCAACGCTTTCATTTCAGGTATCAATATAGAGGGAAACGGTTCGCTGAAAGAGGCTTCGAGTTAAAACGGCATCCGCACTTGAACATTCTGGAACAGCATCTGAGCCGGATAATCCGTCATGATGCCGAAAACGCCGATCGCGAACAGGCTGCGGGCGCGTTTCACATCGTTGACCGGGGACGCGTAGACCGGTTTGCCGAGCGCTACCAGCTCAAGCAATTCGGTCGGATTGCGGGCGTTGCCGTGCAGTGTCGTCGGCTGCGCTTTTTCGACGATGTCCTTCCAGCCGGCGGGCAGATGGTTGAAGATCAGGCCGCGCGGCCATGCGGGATGCTGGGCCAGGGACGTCGCGATACAATACTGGCAGGTGCTTGATACCAGGGGCAGCGAATGCTCGAACGGCCACATGCGGTAGATCGTGTCCAGCACCGCCGTGGTCAGCTCCTCGGCCTTTCCCGGTTGCGGCTTGAGTTCGGGCGCAATGCGCAGCCCCAGCGAGGACGCCAGGCGCAGGGCTGCCTCAAGCGTCGGGATCGGTTCGCCCGCGAATTGCGGCAGGAACCAAGACCCGGCGTCGAGCTGGCGCAGATGGTCGGCATCGAAATCCCAGACATTCCCGCTGCCGTTGGTGGTGCGGTCCAGCGTTTCGTCGGCCAACAGAACGGGAACGCCATCGCGCGACAGGCGCACGTCGAAATGCACAGCCAGCGTCCCGATCTCATGCGCCTCGCGGATCGAGGTCAGCGTGTTCTCGGGTGTCGTCCCGGCGCTGCCGCGATGACCGATGACCTTGGCCCATTCGGAAAAGGGCCTCATGGCGCCCACACACCGTTTTGCCGGGTGATAATATTCCGGTGCGCGGGAAGATCTAGCGGGACCGCAAGGTGAAGCATGGAAGGATTATAGTGCGGGGAAACGTATTGTATATGCGAAAGCTGTATTTACCAGTTCCAAGACAATCCTGACGCTCATTTCGCGGTCGCCGCCAAGGACTGGCAAGCCTCGGCACCGATCATCAAATTCGATCGAAAATCCCGGCATTTCAGAGGGACTTCCGCGATCACTTTTTTAAAGTCAATCCTGGTTTGCGAGGAAGCGACATAGAGCAATTGACCTCCGGGATGCGCTTTTATCCAAGGCACCATCTCGTGCGGCTGAAGGGCGATGAAACTGCCCCGCACGGGAGCCAGGAAATTGGCAAGGGCCGTATATTGGCTCACAAGCATATTCGGCAAAACGGGGTCGTCGATAAAAAAGCCACAGGGCTGCGCTATCGTACAAGTCATGCTGGCCTGAGCATCCTGCCACCCCATGTCGCGCAGCCTGGTATCGATTATGCGCAAATGAACCAGATTCGCGCCCGCATAGGCAATCAACAGGATAATGGTCAGGCTCGAAAATTCGGAAGCCTTCCTGCGATCGACCGATAGAAGCGCCTTGTCGGCATCGCCTGAAAGCATCGCCAATCCGACTATCAGCGCAGGCACAAGGAAATGTGCGTACCGATATACGAACATAGGTTTGAAATACGATGCACCGAACAGAAGAAACACAAACGAGAAGAATATGGCGGTAAGCAGAACGGCCTGCCGCTGCACCATGAAGGGATTGCTGCTAAAAAGCGCCACGGATGTGTTGATCAACACAATCAGCACAATCAAGGAAGAGGCGATGCTACCGAACAAAGTGGCTGGAAAATAATGCAGCAGTTCGTTCATATGAGGGTGCTTGATCCACACCAGAGCGGAACCGACCCTCATCGCATCTTCAATTTGTAGGGCATAATAAACGCACAGCACAAGCCCGGCAGCGATGAAACAGGCCCAGAATGTCGGCGAGCGCACTATAGGTTTGCGGCAGACAACGACGACGAGGAATAAAACCGCGAACAGGAACGATGCGTAGTAATGCAGAAGGCCGCCGATCAGTGCGGAAGCCACCGCAGCAAACGGGGCGTTCTTTCGGTCCGAGATACTGAAGGCGATTACGCAGGAACCGGCTAGAAACAAAAGCGAATATGCCCGTGCCTCGAAGGCATACTGCCAGAATGAGAAAGTACCTAGGGTAAGCGCGGTTGCGACGAACACGTTGCCGCCGGACCGTCCCACTTGCCGGATAAGGATATAGGCTGCGGTTAACGATGCAACGACGCTTAGGCCTCGAACCAGCCACAGATGACATCCTGCCACTTTGAAGAGCGCGTGGGTGAGAAGATGATAAAGAACCGGATGCACATCGTGCCGGATCAGTGCAAGCGTTGCGGCAAAACTGTCTGTGCAGGACACGGCCCCGGTAAAGGTTTCGTCCAGCCAGAAGCCAGTGCCGATATTGCGCCATATCGAAACCAGACTGACCGCCACTATGCAGGCAAGGAAAAGTATCAGCTGATACTTTCCGGTACTAAACTCGATACCTGCCAACCTGACGCTGGCCCGGGAAGATGCGAGGCATGATGGTTCGGTTGAGTTCAACTCGGATTGCATGAAGCTACCTACGGAGCGCGGGTGGAAATGTAAACGGGGAAGCCCGTTTTACGACACCGGCCCGCCATTGCGCCGGGCGATGTCGATCCATTCCTTCTCGGCCTTGGCGTAGCGATAGGTGCCGCGATCGGCGCGCTTCACTATTTCCTGGAATACGGCCTGCGCCTCGGCTTCGTGACCGGTGCGTTGCAGCAGCATGGCGTAGCGGCAACGGGTTTCCTCGCCGGGCGCATAGTCTGCCAGCGCGGCGAATTCCTCGAGCGCTTCATCGTTGCGGCCGAGGCCTTCCAGGCTGATGGCGTAAATCAAATGTGCGTCGTGGGATTGAAAATCGGGATGCGCCGAACGCAGCTTGTCCAGTGCTGCCAGCGCCTCGGCATGCAGGCCCAGCGCCGAGGTGGCGCGGGACAAGCCCATCAGCAACGCGATATCGTCCGCATATATACCGGTCATCGCCGCGCGATAGGTGGCGGCGGCTTCGTCGTAGCGGCCGAGCCGAATGTTTTCCTCCGCCAGGCGGATACGGTTCTGCACGGTGTCGGCGATTTCCAGATTGTTCGCGTGGCGCCGCAACTCACGTTCCGGGTTTATCTTCTTGACGGCCTTTGCCGTGACCTGGCGGCCATGATGGCTGCGCATGTATTCGGGCAGAACCTCGCTGACGATATAGATAACTGCCCCCAGCACCGGTACCATGACGATCAGATAGACCCACATGCGGTCGCGGCCGGTCTTCACCACGTGAAAGAGGCACAGCGCATCAAGCAGGAGAGGCAACAGGGCGAACATGCCAAACCATAACGCGTGAAATATCGGTTGTGCAGGTTAATTCGTAGGGGTGTTTCAATATGAAGAGGGAAAAGCGCTAAGCCAGTCTATCTGGTCGATGGCTTCCCGTTCGGCCGTTTCCCGAGAGTCGTAGATCCCAACGCGTGGCCCGGGCAACGTCCACCCTTGTTCGGGCATGAAATTATCCCGGCGCGCTATGCAATCGAGCAGAAAATACAGTTTCGCATGCCGTTGGCGCCGGCTTTGCCTGCGAAAGGAATAGCAGCCGTCTGGCCGCCTGACGATGACCACACGCTCGCGCCCGTCGGGGCTCGTTGCCGTCGTCTCGATACTATCGCTCATCGAACGCCGTTCTAGCGGTGGTGCGGACATTGTTCCTGTATACGGCAGAACGCCGGCGTCTGGAATATCCGATGGATGCCGGTTCAAACGAACAGGGGCCCCGAAGGGCCCCTGTCGCTAGCTATACGAGGTGGATCAACCAGCCTGCTGGCGCTGGATTTCCTCGCCGGTTTCCTGGTCGACGACTTTCATCGACAGCTTGATCTTGCCGCGGTCGTCGAATCCGATGACCTTGACCTTGACCTCGTCGCCCTGGTTGACGACATCCGTCACCCGCGCGACGCGCTGCGGCGACAGCTCGGAGATGTGGACGAGGCCGTCGCGGCTGCCCATGAAATTCACGAAGGCGCCGAAATCGACCACCTTCACGACCTTGCCGGTGTAGATCACGCCCATCTCCGGCTCGGAGACGATGCCCTTGATCCAGTCGATCGCCTTCTGCGCCGATTCCGCCGAAACCGACGATACCTTGACGACGCCGTCGTCATCGATGTCGATCTTCGCGCCGGTGACTTCGCAGATCTCGCGGATCACCTTGCCGCCCGAACCGATCACTTCACGGATCTTGTCCTTGGGCACGTTCATGACCGTGATGCGCGGTGCGTTCTCGTTCACGCCCTGGCGGGAATGATCGAGCGCCTTCGACATCTCGCCCAGGATGTGCATGCGTCCGCCCTGCGCCTGTTCCAGAGCGATCTTCATGATCTCCGCCGTGATGGAGGTGATCTTGATGTCCATCTGCAGGCTGGTGACGCCACGCTCGGTGCCGGCAACCTTGAAGTCCATGTCGCCAAGGTGATCCTCGTCGCCCAGGATGTCGGACAGGACGGCGAAGCGCTCGCCTTCCTTGATCAGGCCCATGGCGATGCCGGCGATCGGACGCGACAGCGGAACGCCCGCGTCCATCAGCGCCAGCGACGTGCCGCAGACCGTGGCCATCGAGGACGAGCCATTGGATTCGGTGATCTCGGACACGACGCGCATCGTGTACGGGAAGGCTTCCTTGGCCGGGAGCAACGGACGGACCGCGCGCCATGCCAGCTTGCCGTGGCCGATTTCGCGGCGGCCCGGGCCGGACATGCGGCCGGCCTCTCCGACCGAGTACGGCGGGAAGTTGTAGTGCAGCATGAAGTGCTCGCGGTACTCGCCCGCCAGCGCGTCGATGATCTGCTCGTCCTGGCCGGTGCCCAGGGTCGTGACCACCAGGGCCTGGGTTTCGCCGCGGGTGAACAGGGCCGAACCGTGGGCGCGCGGCAGAATGCCGACCTCGCACACGATCTGGCGCACCGTCTTGGTGTCGCGGCCGTCGATGCGCATGCCGGTGTCCAGGATATCTTTACGCACGATGTCCGCTTCCAGCTGCTTGAAGACGCCGCCGAACAGGATGGCGTCCTCGGCCTCGGTCGGGAAGGCTTCCTTGGCCTTGGCCTTGGCGGCGGTGATCTTCTCGGAGCGGTTCTGCTTGACGCGCTCGGCGAAGGCGGCGCGCAGGTCGTTGCCGATCAGGTCCTTCATGCGCTCCGACAGCGACTTCTTCTCGTCGCTGCGGGTGGTCAGGGCCCAGGGCTCGTTGGCGCACATCTCGGCCAGGCCGATGATCAGGTCGATGACCGGGCGGAAATGTTCCTGCCCAAACGTCACGGCGCCCAGCATGATCTCCTCCGAAAGCTCCTTGGCTTCGGATTCAACCATCAGCACGCCTTCGATCGTACCGGCGACGATCAGGTCCAGCTCGCCTTCGGCCAGCTCGTAGGAGTCGGGGTTCAGTGAGTACTGGCCGTTCTTGTAACCGACGCGGGCCGCGCCGATCGGGCCCATGAAGGGAATGCCGGAGATGGTCAGGGCGGCCGATGCGCCGATCAGGGCGACCACGTCGGGATCGTTCTCCAGATCGTGGCTGAGCACGGTGCAGATGACCTGGGTCTCGTTATAGAACCCTTCGGCGAACAGCGGGCGGATCGGGCGATCGATCAGGCGGGAGGTCAGCACTTCCTTCTCGGTCGGCTTGCCTTCGCGCTTGAAATAGCCACCGGGGATCTTGCCGGCGGCGAAGGTCTTTTCCTGGTAGTGGACGGTCAGCGGGAAGAAATCCACGCCGGGCTTGGCCTTCTTTTCACCGACGACGGTGCAAAGGACGGTGGTGCCGCCGTAAGTGGCGACGACGGCGCCGTCCGCCTGGCGCGCGATCTTGCCGGTCTCGAGGGTTAGCGTCCGGCCGCCCCATTCCATTTCCTTGCGGAATACCTTGAACATTTTTCCTATCCTTCCATGTGCCTCGCCCGCGCCAATCGCGGGAGAGGGGCGGCGCAGGACAGAAAGGCCCCGCGCCATCGTATTTCTACCTGGGCGCGGGATTGCGCCCAAAGTTGTTAACGGCGCAGGCCCAGACGGCCGATCAGCTTTTCGTAGCGCTGATTGTCGGTCTTCTTGAGGTAATCGAGCAGGCTGCGGCGCATGCCGACCATCTTCAGCAGGCCACGGCGGCTGTGCACGTCGTGGGTGTGGATCTTGAGATGCTCGGTCAGGTTGGCGATGCGCTCTGACATGATCGCAACCTGTACTTCCGGCGAACCGGTATCGTTGGCCACACGGCCATATTCCTTCACAAGCGCAAGCTTGCGTTCATTCGTAATCGACATCGGATACTCCTTCGAACTAGAGGTTGAGGACGCGTACCGGTCGGATTTCCGCGGCTGAGACTTCCACCAGCGCTATGGGCTTGCCACCGTATAGCGCCAGCGCCGTACCTTCATGCCCCGGTCCCAGAGGTGCCAGCCGTTCGGCGTCGCTACTGGAAATCCAGCAAAGGTACTGGCCCTGTCTCAGTTTTTGGGCTTCCGCATCGGTCAAGGCCAGTGCCGGGATGTCGTCCAGCGCGGTCTCAACCGGTGCCAAGTACTCGTCGAGGCGCGCACCATGCGTCACTTCCGCCAGCTTTTCCAGTGAAATCGCAGCCGCCAGCGAAAATTTGCCGACATTCAGCCGCGCCAGCTGGGTTATATGCCCCTCGGTACCCAGCGCGAGAGCAATATCGCGGGCGAGGGAGCGAATATAGCATCCCTTGCCGACATTGGCCTCGAACACCGCATGGTCGGCATCGGGCAGGCCGACCAGCGTCAGGCTATGAACGATGATGTCGCGCGGCTGCAATTCGAAGCTTTCCCCGGCACGGGCGAGGTCGTAGGCGCGTTCGCCGCCAACCTTCAGCGCCGAATAGATCGGCGGCATCTGCCTGATGGCGCCGGTGAAACCGGGCAGGGCATCCACGATCTCGTCGCCGGTGGGGCGGCGATCCGACATGCGGATCGGCTGGCCCTCGCTGTCGTCGGTATCGGTGGCGCTGCCCCATTGCACGGTAAAGCCATAGGTCTTGGCATGGTCCATGGCGAAGGACACGGTCTTGGTCGCTTCGCCCAGCGCGATCGGCAGCACGCCGGTTGCCAACGGGTCCAGCGTCCCGGCATGGCCGACCTTCTGCGCCTTGGTCAGCCAGCGCACCTTTCCGACGACCTGCGCCGAGGTCATGCCCTGCGGCTTGTCGATGATCAGCCAGCCGCTGATCGGCTGGCCCTTGCGGATGCGGTTCATCGATAGCACTCATTTACATTTACAAAATTATTGACAATGTATGTATTTCACATATAAACTGTCACATAAATAGGGAGACTGGAATGCCGGACAATGCCACGATCGGTCAACGTTTTTTGGATAACAACGTTGCCGGCCAATCATCATCCATGACCCAACCGGAAGCCGCCATGGATTTTATGAATAGACTTGGAAATCTTAGTGGTGGTCGGGAGATTATATTTCCGGCGCGGCAGACTTCGAATACCCTTGAGTTTCACATGCATAGTCTTACATCGGCCATGAATATGGAAGATAGGTTGAAAGACAACGGTATCGAAGTAACCCGTGAAGTTCGCGGTGTTGATACGCGTCGGGAACCGGGACATAAAATTGTCATTCTAAATACAGATCAGGTTACTCCAGAAAAAGCGACGGAAATACTGCAGCAGGTAAGAACCAAGAATGAGCAGCATGGTTTTGACTTCAGCGAAACCGATGGACCTAATGAGGTTAAGGCTCAAGCTGCGCCTATTATCGAGGTTGCTAATAATCCTGCTACGGCTCAGGCGGTTGTACCATCGTCACCCTCGCCGCGTTTAGGATCGGCAGCGTAGGCTTAATCGAGAGATTAGGCCAGTTTAGATAAGTTTATTAACTCCTTCCTGGCAGTTGGGGTCAGATTCCGAAGTCTGCCGCCCACTTGCTATCAGGATAGGTAAACTGGTCCCCATGCCAACCCCCTCCCACTTGGATGGGGAGTCATTCATTCGTCATATGCACCTTCAGCAACGCGTCGATGTGCTGGGCGTAGTCCAGCGACGTGTCGGCGGCGAATTTCAGGGCCGGGGTGGCGCGCAGTTCGATTTCGCGCGCCAGTTCGCCACGCAGGAAAGGTGCGGCGCGGTTCAACGCCACGACCGTCTTGTCCATTGCGCTACGGTCACCGGCCAGCGGGATGATGTAGGCGGTGGCGTTCTTCAGGTCGGGGCTGATCCGCACTTCAGTCACACTGACGTTCAGGGCCTGCAAATCGGGATCCCGGAAATGGCTGCGGCGCAGGATATCGGCAAGGACATGCCGTATCTGCTCGCCGACGCGCAGCTGGCGCTGGGATTTCTCGCCCGCGTTGGTTTTAGGTTTCATGATGGGGATTGTTAAACAGGATTGTGGCGGAAATTACAAATGCCACGTCCCGTATTACGCTGCCGCCACTCCCTCGAACCGTCTCACGATCACTTGTCGTACGAGAGCCTCGCGGGCGCGCTGCTTGCCTTCTTCCAGGTCGGGGCAAATGAAGCCGGTATGGCTGCCGTTGCCATTGGCATCAGGCACGACCCAATATGTTGTTCTCCTGGAAACGCCCGGCATGCCGGCAATTTCGGAATTGGTGGACAAATAGGCGCTGCCGGCATCGGGCAGGTCCATGCGGTCATGAGTATCGTTTTCGACAATGGCGCTGTTCAGCTGCTTGAATTCCTGCTGACCCACCGGCGTTGCAAGATATGCCTGAAATAACTGGAATTCATCGATCTGCATGTAATCTTCCTGTCAGTGAGAATATTTGTGCTGGTCGCGATTTGTGTGCTGCCGAGGCGGCAGGCCCGTATCCACTTTCAGGCGGTCGATAGCGGGGAATGGCAGGCCAGTGGCGATACGCGCGATCTCCATGGTTCCGAAGGCCGGTTGGGTGCCCATCCTGCGCTCGTGGTCGGTTTCGCCGATGTAGAATTTCCCCTGGCGGAAATCGTTCACAAATCCAATGGCCGAATTTTCGCTACGGCCATTGCCGACCAGCGCATCCACCAGTTCCGCTGCCGTCTCGATATGCAGGCGTGCCAGCTTATCGAGCATGCGCGGCGCATGGTCCCGCAAGGCGGGACTGGCCGAAAGCCTTGCATGCGGTCGCTCGAGCACAACAGAACGTTCATCGCCTTCGTCTGCCGGCCTTGATAGCGAAGCTACGATTGCCTGCCCGGGCTTTACGTGGGCGAGCGCCGCGCCAAGATAGAACATCGGAGTGAAGCTCTGCGATGGCTTGTAGCTGGCTGCACCCCTTTCGCCGCGAAAGAATTTGCCCTCGATGAAGTCCGTGAAATCCAGATTGATGCTGAACGGCGGTACGCCGTGGCTAGGCCCAACGCTGTGCATGGCGTCCCGCAAATCGCCGTAGGTAACGATGTCGCGGGCCTTCCAGCCGGCAATGAGCGCGGGCGTCTTTTGCACCAGGATGGTGTTGCGGTTGAGGCGAGCCTCCCTGTCGATAAGTTCGGGGCCGCCTTCCACCAGCGACAGGTCCTCGGGACGCATGCGCAGCTTACTGCTGGCGAGGGATTCGACACTCCTCGTCGCGGTCTTGCTGAGGCCGAGAGGTTTTCCCGTTTCTTCCAGGGTAAGCTCGGTGTCGTCCTCCAGGCCATATCGCCGCGATATCACCTGGCTTCCCAACGGATCCAGCCTGCCGACGCGATCGCGCACGACTACCGAACGCTCGGCTATCAGCATGTTTTGGAGCGGATCCATGACCAGAGGAACACCCAGGGCCGCAAGACGCTTATGCGTTTTACTATCGAGCCTTATCAGAATGGGGTCGGGATTCGTATCCGGGTCGATCTGGCTCATGGTTACTTCGCCTGTAGGTACTCGAGTTATATAGCGTATTTACTATATCTTAATACTCATCGCAAGCTTTATGTCGCACATATTACCGCCATCAGCTTTCGCGTTGCCAGGGGCATCAGCGTCCAGCAAACCTCTGCCATGACGATGGTCATCACCGTTTTCGGCGCGAAGCCGACCAGAACAAGGGCCATGCTGAGGCCCGAATTATTGTAGGCCGAACATGTCAGGGCCGCGATGCGGTTGCCTGGACTGGCGCGGAACGGCAGCCAGCCAGCAGCAATGAACACGGCGTAACACAAGGCCGCAACCAGCAAGGGAACGGGAAGCGTGGCCGGATCGCGCAGGATGTTGCTGCGCTGGCCGGCGATGATGACGAACACCATCAGCGCCAGCAGCAGCACGGTGATCGTCTTGCCCCATTCGACTGAAAAACTGACGGCGGCCTTTACCCGGCGCAGCGGATAGGCAAGCAGGGCGGGCAGCAGCACGCATTGGGTCAGCGTTACCAGCAGCATGACCGGCGGCGGCGCTGCCCCTTCGATACCGGCGGCGGCAAAGCCCATCGGGATCAGCACGATCGCCGCGCCCGAGCTGAGAAGTGTAATGAACAGCGCGGCGGCGACATTGCCGCCGAACAGGCCGGTGAAAGCGGCCGAGGAGGTTCCGGCGGGCGTCAACGCCAATAGCAGGACTGCAGGTGAATAGGTCGGCGCAACCAGCAGCGTCAGTGCATACATGATCGCCGGCAGCATGGCGAAGCGCCCCAGCCAGAAACCAAGCAATCCCTTTATGTTCAACTGCCTGAAATCACCGCCCTGCAACTTGAGGCAGGACAGCAATATGATAAAACCCAGGATCAGGGTAACGGCCAGCGGCGGAATCAGGTTGCCGCCCGGAATGCAAAGCCCGATTACGCCGCCCATGACCAATAGTAGCCCGAGACGGGTCTCGATGAAGGCTTTCAATGGTTATGTACTTTGAAGGCCATTCTAACCATTGACGGAAGGCTTCAATGCGCCTTTCGCAATATCGGCAATCCTTAACGCTTCACTGATGTACTGGCTGGTGAAGCGTTCTTTTGCGCCTACATCGTCGGGATGGGTCGACGGTTTCAAATGCTCCGGTAATTCCGCCCTGAGCCCGTTTTCCCTGCGAAATTGACGGCATGCGTCGGATAGCGCATTCGACTTATCTATGAAGTCGGCCAGCGTTTCTATATCACGGTCTGGTGTGCGCAACAGGCGTTCGATTTGTTCGGCATCTTGATTCATGCCGAAAATTAACTGATAATTTATTATTAGGCAAGCCCAAAACTACTGTCGTTCCGTTGTGCTATGCCGCATATCGGAACGATGGGGCCTACAGCGTACGCGCCACCGATTCCACTTCGAACGCCTCGATGATGTCGCCGACGGCTACGTTCTCGTAGTTCTCGAACGCCATGCCGCACTCGAAGCCGTCGCGCACTTCCTTCACTTCGTCCTTGAAGCGGCGCAGCGTCTTCAGCGTGCCTTCGTGGATCACGACGCCGTCGCGCAGCAGGCGGACCTTGGCGCCGCGCTTGACCATGCCTTCGGTGATGTAGCAACCGGCGACCTTGCCGACCTTCGTGATGTTGAAGATCTGGCGGATCTCGGCGTTGCCCAGGAACTGTTCGCGCAGGGTAGGCTTCAGCATGCCCGACAGCAGGCCCTTCACGTCGTCCAGAATGTTGTAGATGATCGAGTAGTAACGCACCTCGACAGCATCGCGCTTGGCGACGTCGCGCGCCTGGGGATTGGCGCGGACATTGAAGCCGATGATGAAGCCGCCCGAAGCCTTGGCCAGCGTCACGTCGGACTCGTTGATCGCGCCGACACCCGAATGCAGGACGCGCAGGGCGACCTCTGTCGAATCCGCGGTCAGGCGGGTCAGGGCGCTGGTGATGGCTTCCACCGATCCGTGCACGTCGCCCTTGACGACGACTGCCAGCTCCTTCTTCTCGCCGGCCTGAATCTGCGTGAACATGTCGTCCAGCGACCCGCGCGCGGTCAGCGCGGCGTTGGCCGTGCGATCGCGGCGCATGCGGAACTCGGCGATCTCGCGCGCCTTCGCCTCGGTCTCGACGACAACGAAATCGTCGCCCGAGCTCGGCGTGCCGTTCAGGCCCAGGATTTCCACCGGGAAGGCGGGTTCGGCGCTGGTGATGCTGGCGCCACGGTCGTTGACCAAAGCGCGGACGCGGCCCCACTCGGAACCGGAGACGAAGATGTCGCCGACGCGCAGCGTGCCGTTCTGCACCAGCACGGTCGCGACCGAACCGCGGCCCTTGTCCAGCTTGGCCTCGACCACGGTACCGCTGGCGGGGCGGTCGGGGTTGGCCTTCAGGTCCAGGATCTCGGCCTGCAGCAGGATGGCTTCCTCAAGCTTCTCAAGGCCGATCTTGCTCTTGGCGGACACTTCCACCGCCAGCACGTCGCCGCCCATTTCCTCGGTCTGCAGGTCGTATTGCAGCAGGTCCTGGCGGACCTTGTTGGCGTTGGCATCGGGCAGGTCGATCTTGTTGATGGCGACGATGATCGGCACCTTCGCAGCCTTGGCGTGGGCGATGGCCTCGATCGTCTGCGGCATGATGCTGTCGTTTGCGGCGACCACCAGCACGACCACGTCCGTCACGTTCGCGCCGCGGGCGCGCATCTCGGTAAAGGCGGCGTGGCCCGGCGTATCGATGAAGGTGATCTTCTGGCCGGTCCGCAGGTGAACCTGATAGGCTCCGATATGCTGGGTAATGCCGCCGGCTTCGCCCGCGACCACGTCGGTCTGGCGGATCGCGTCGAGCAGCGAGGTCTTGCCGTGGTCGACGTGGCCCATGATCGTGACCACGGGCGGACGCGACAGCAATTGCTCTGCCGTATCGACATCGCCGGTCATGCCGATTTCGATGTCGGATTCGGCGACGCGGCGGATGCGGTGGCCGAATTCGGTCGCGATCAGCTCCGCCGTGTCGGCGTCGATGGTCTCGTTGATCGTCGCCATCACGCCCATGCGCATAAGCGATTTGATGACGTCGGCGCCGCGCTCGGCCATGCGGTTCGCCAGTTCCTGGACGGTGATCGCCTCGGGAATGGTGACGTCGCGGGTGATCTTGCCCGAATCCTCGCCCCCGAAGATACGCTGGCGTTCCTTTTCGGCGCGACGGCGCATCGCGGCGACGCTGCGGCCGCGTACGGTATCGCCGTCGTCGTTCAGCGCCTGCGACACCGTCATGCGGTGCTGGCGGCGAACGTCGGTCTTCTTGGTCGTCGGCACCGGCGGGCGGGCGGCTGGGCGCGCGGCGCGGCGGACGCGGGCGCGCTGTTCGTCCTCCTCGTCGGCGCTGATGCCAGTTACGCCGCGGCCCATCAGGGCTGCGACCTTGGCCGCTGCCGTGGTTCCGACGCGGTCGGCCATCTTGCGCCGCTCGTCGTCGCTGTTGCGGCGGTTCTCGCCTTCGCTGCGGACGCGCTCCGCCTCATCGGCCTTGCTCTTCTCGTCGGCGTCGATCGAGCGCAATTCGTCCAGCTCGCGCTGGCGCAAATCCTCGGCGGTCAGCGGGCGGGCAGGGTCCTGCGCCGCGGGTGCTTCCGGAACTGTGGGCGAGGTGTCGCGCCACACATGGCTGCTGCGTTCGGGGCGTTCGGGCCGTTCCTCAGCGCCGCGCAGGGCGCGAACGCGCGCCTCGCGCTCCTCGTTGGTCAGCTGGCGGGCGCCGCCGGGACGTCCGCTGCTGCCGGCCTGGCGCTGCAAGGCGGTCGCCGGGGTCGTGCTCGGGCCGGCAGCCTGGGGCAGGTCGCCTTCCGGTCCACGCTTGCGCTTGACCTCGACGGCAACGGCCTTGGACCGTCCATGCGAAAAGCTCTGGCGGACCTGGTTGGCATCCGCGCCGCGTTTCAGCTCCAGCTTGCCCCGTGAGGACAGGCTGAGGACTTTTTTCGGTTCTTGATCGTTACTATCGCTCATTTTCTCAACTATTCCGTACCCGTGTGAACCGGCGGCAGAAGCGCTTCAAGCTTCCCCGCAAGCAAAATCAGTCGCGCAGCATGCGCTTTGTCGCTAATTCCGGCATAAACTACAATGCCGATTGTGCCGAAGATGCCCGCAAGGGCCTCGCTATCCAGCACATCAATGATATGGGCGTTCGGGCTCAAGGCTTCCAGCTTGCCCCTGCCATCTTTTCCCGCGTCCGTCGCCAGCAGCAGAACTTGCAGCTTTTTCGCGCGCGCCCAGGCTTCCACTTTTTCGAAACCGGCGACCGCGCTGCCAGCGCGGCGGGCAAATCCCACGGCGTCGATCAGGCGTTGCCGCGTCAGGGAAACCACCTGGTCCTTCAGATCCGCCGGCACCTTCACCTGCCGCCGCGCGACCCGTGCGAACGGGTTCTTGGCGGTGGCGGCTTCCAGCGTGGCGCGGTCGGCCTTGATCCACAGGCCGCGACCCGGCAGCTTCTCAGCGATGTCGGGCACCACGATGCCGTCGGGCGAAACGGCGAAGCGCAGCAATTGCTCCTTCGCCATGACCTCGCCGGTCACGATGCAGCGGCGTTGCGGCCCGGTCAGCTCCTCTTCATCGGAGGAAATCGGCGCATCGTCTTCTAGAATGAGGTCAGCGCCGAGTGACATGGGCGTGGCTACCTCATGCCTGATCTGCGGGTTCGGATTTTGCGACATCCTCATCCTCGAACCACTTGGCGCGCAAGCCCATGATCAGCTCCTCGGCTTGCGAGGGGCTGATGACGCGCGATCCCACGATCTCGATCAACTCGTCGGTGGCAAGGTCGGCCAGGTCGTCCGGGGTCTTGACGCCCTTTTCGCCTAGCGATACCAGCATGGCCGGCGTCAGGGTCTCGATGGCCATCAGATCCTCGGTGACGCCGAGGCCCTTGAGTTTCTGCAACAATTCCTCGTCGCGGGCGGCCAGGAAATTGTCGGCGCGGTTCTTAAGTTCCTGCGCCACGTCTTCGTCGAAGCCTTCGATGTTGGCGAGGTCCTCGATGCTGGTGGCCGAGATTTCCTCGACCGAGCGGAAGCCTTCGGCGATCAGCAGATGCGCGATCACGTCGTCGACTTCCAGCGCTTCGATGAACAGGCCCGAACGGGTACGGAATTCTTCCTGGCGGCGCTCCGACTCCTCGGCTTCGGTAAGGATATCGATGTCGAGGCCGGTCAGCATCGATGCCAGGCGCACGTTCTGACCGCGGCGGCCGATGGCCAGGCTGAGCTGGTCGTCGGGCACCACGACTTCGATGCGGGCGTTCTCGTCGTCGATGACCACCTTGGTGACCTCGGCAGGGGCCAGCGCGTTGACGACGAACGTCGCCTGGTCTTCCGACCAGGGGATGATGTCGATCTTCTCGCCATGCAGTTCGCCGACGACGGCCTGGACGCGGCTGCCGCGCATGCCGACGCAGGCGCCGACCGGATCGATCGAGCTGTCGCGGCTAATGACGGCGATCTTGGCGCGGCTGCCCGGATCGCGGGCGACACCCTTGATCGTGATGACGCCGTCATAGATTTCCGGCACTTCCTGCGTGAACAGCTTGGCCATGAACTGCGGATGGCTGCGCGACAGGAAGATCTGCGGGCCGCGGATTTCCTCGCGCACGTCGTAGATGTAGGCGCGGACGCGGTCGCCGGTGTTGAAGTGTTCGCGCGGCAGCGATTCATCGCGGCGCAGCACGGCCTCGGCGCGGCCCAGATCGACCGTGACGTTGCCGTAATCGACGCGCTTGACCGAGCCGTTGACGATTTCGCCTATGCGATCCTTGAATTCCAGGTACTGCCGCGAACGCTCGACTTCGCGCACCTTCTGCACGATCACCTGCTTGGCGGTCTGCGCGGCGACGCGGCCGAAATCGATCGGCGGCAGGTCGTCGATCAGGAATTCGCCCAGCACGGCATCGGGCTTGATCGCCTGCGCCTGCGCCAGCGTCATCTGGGTTACCTCGTTCTCGACCGGGTCGGCAACCTCGCGGTAACGGCGCAGGATGATGCTGCCGTTGCGGCGGTCGATGCCGGCGCGAATGTCGTGCTCGTGGCCGTATTTGCTACGGCCGGCCTTCTGGATCGCCTCCTCCATGGCGCCCAGGACCTCGTCACGGTCGATGTTCTTTTCCCGCGCCACCGCATCGGCGACTTGCAGCAATTCCATCAGTCTAGCCCTCTAGTCAGGCTGCCCGCTTGTTGGCGGCCAGCAGTTCGTCGTTAAGTACCAGTTTGGCGCGTCGCAGCGCCGTGAAAGCGATCCGCTTCTCGGCGGCTTCGTCGCGCAGCACGATGATGCCGTCCTCGAGCGATACGATCCGTCCCTTGAAGCGGGACTGGCCCTCGATCGGGTCCAGCGTGTCGATCCGCACCTCGAACCCCGCCCAGCGGACGAAGTCCTTTTCCCGCGTCAGCGGCCGGTCGATCCCGGGGGAGCTGATTTCCAGCGTGTACGGCTCGGCGATCGGGTCGGCCTCGTCCATCTTCGCGGCCAGCCCGCGGCTGATGGTGCCGCAATCGTCGATGCCGATGTTTGTGCCGTCCGGCTGTTCCGCCATGACCTGCAGGTTGCCGCCGGCCAGCGACAGGCGCACCACGTCGAAACCCAGGCCCTGGATCACGGGAATCACGAGGTGCGCAAGCCTTTGCGCCCCTTCGTCCACGATCAATGCCGAGTAGTCTTCGCTCACTTGTCCGCCACACCATAAAAAAAGTGGGCCGCGAGCCCACTTGGTTGAGATCAGATTTGTAGTGAGATATAGCGGGACCGGCGCAGGGATGCAAGCGGGATGATTGCAGCCTCAGGGCCGCCTGATGACTTTATAATAGAAGGGCAATCTGCCCTTCTCCAGAGCTTTTTCCTCATATCGGGTGCCTGGCCAGTCCCCAGGACGTTTTTGTATGACCTCGCCAGCGGGTTGCAGGGTGAAGGCTGAATGCGCGGTCACGACCTCTTCGTACCATTCCGCCAGTCCGGTGTCGTCGGTCGCCAGATAAATTTCGCCATCGGCCGCCAGCACCCGCGCGAGGTCGTCCAGCGTCTCCGGATTGACGATGCGGCGCTTGTTATGCCGTTTCTTCGGCCAGGGATCGGCGAACAGGACAAAGCAGCGGGCGATGCTGCGGTCCGGCAGGACCTTGAGCAGGAAACGCGCGTCGTCGGTGAAGACGCTGACATTGGTCAGCCCGGTTTCCTCCAAGCCTTTCAGCAAGGCCGACACGCCATTCATGAACGGCTCGCAGCCGATGAAGCCGGTATCGGGATGCCGCGCCGCCTGCGCCAGAAGGTGTTCGCCGCTGCCGAAGCCGATCTCCAGCCAGACCGGTCGACCGCCGGCGAACGGTGCGCCCAGGTCGTCAAGCTCGATGCGGTGCTTGGGCAGGCCATGTTCCAGCGCGGCGGAGCGCGAGCCCCTGAGGGGGCGCGCCGTCCGCCGGCCACGGAACTGGGAGAACTGCGTGGTTTCGGTGCTCAGGCCGCCAGCTTCTTCAGCTCGTCGACCAGATCGGTCCGCTCCCACGAGAAACCGCCATCGGGATCGGGCGCGCGGCCGAAATGGCCGTAGGCGGCGGTGCGGGCGTAGATCGGCTTGTTCAGGCCGAGATGCTCGCGAATGCCGCGTGGGCTGAGGTCCATCAGCTCCTGCAAGGTGCGCGCCAGCTTTTCCTCGTCGCAGCGGCCGGTGTCGTGCATGTTGATATAGACCGACAGCGGATGCGAAACGCCGATCGCATAGGAAACCTGGATCGTGCAGCGATCGGCCAGGTCGGCGGCGATGACGTTCTTGGCCAAATAGCGCGCGGCATAGGCGGCGGAGCGGTCGACCTTGGTCGGGTCCTTGCCCGAGAACGCGCCGCCACCGTGCGGGGCAGCCCCGCCATATGTGTCGACGATGATCTTGCGCCCGGTCAGGCCCGCGTCGCCGTCGGGGCCGCCGATGACGAAGCGGCCGGTCGGGTTGACGTAGAACTCGCTCTCCGGGCACATCCAGCCTTCCGGCAGGACGTTGAGGACGTGCGGGCGGACGATCTCGCGGATCTGCGAGGCTTCCATGCCTTCGATGTGTTGCGTCGAGACGACGATCGAGGTTGCGCGCACCGGCTTGCCGTTTTCGTAGGCAAGGCTGACCTGGCTCTTGGCATCGGGACCCAGCATGGGGGCGGCGCCGGAATGGCGGGCTTCGGCCAGGCTGTGCAGGATGGAATGAGCATAGAAGATCGGAGCCGGCATCAGGTGCTCGGTCTCGCGGCAGGCGTAGCCGAACATGATACCCTGGTCGCCCGCGCCCTCGTCCTTGTTGCCGCTGGAATCGACACCGACGGCGATATCGGCGGACTGGCGGTGGACCAGGACGTCGACCTTGGCGTTCTTCCAGTGGAAGCCTTCCTGCTCGTAGCCGATTTCCTTGACGGCGTGGCGGGCGACATCTTCCAGATGTGCGGGGGTGATCGAATCGGGGCCGCGAACCTCGCCCGCGATGATGATCTGGTTGGTCGTGGCGAGCGTCTCGCACGCGACACGCGCATAGGGATCGGCTGTCAGGTACAGATCGACGATGGCGTCGGAAATGCGGTCGCAAACCTTGTCCGGGTGACCTTCGGCTACCGATTCACTGGTAAAAACGTACTTTTTCATCAAGCCTCCACTAGCGGAAGACTCTTATGGCGGGGCAGCGATGCCGGGTCAATCGGTATCGTTAACGGGTTCCGCGGCGGCGATCGCCTTTATCATGTCGATGATGCGCTTGCGTACGACCGGGCTGCTGATGCGCGTATAGGCGCGAACCAGTTCCAGAGTTTCGCGGCGGTTCATCGGGTCGCCTTCGAACGGGTCCTGCTTGCGCTCGCCGAAGCCGCCCTTGGACGAGACGGCATCGGAGGCTATTTCCTCGAAGAAAAACGAAACCGGCACGCTCAAGGCGCGGCTGAAATCATGCAGGCGGCTTGCGCCGATGCGGTTCACGCCTTTTTCGTATTTCTGGATCTGCTGGAACGTCAGCCCGACTTCCTTTGCCAGCTTGTCCTGGCTAAGGCCCATGATCAAACGGCGCTGCTTCATGCGGGAACCGACATGAACATCGATCGGGCTGGGTGCATCCATGCGCGGTCGTCCGCCGCGCTTCGGCGCTGTATTATTCAAATTATTCTCCCTGTATCAAACATACTTATGCATGCAGGAAACACGAATGCAAGTGGAATTACCCAACTTCCCGTTGTAGAAGCCGAGACGAAAATATCAAGGTCGAGATCACCATTGCCAGGAACAGGACGTCTCCAAATCGTGCATAAAAGGGGGCGCTGCCAATGGCTTCGGGAAGTTGTGTGTCCATAATCCCCTGTACCCCGATAGGCAAAGAACCCAGAACGCGCCCATAAGGGTCCACCGCACCCGAAATACCCGTATTCGCCGCTCTCAGCAGCGGCATACCCTGTTCCACCGCCCGCGCCCTGGCCATGGCGAAATGCTGATAGGGTCCCGAACTGTTGCCGAACCACCCGTCATTGGTGACCTGCAGCAGCCATCCGGGCCGGTTCTTCTCATCCACGGCCCGTTCGGAAAAGATCGCTTCGTAGCAGATCAGGGGACTGAACGACGGCAGGCCGGGGACATCCAGGGTGACGGGGCCATGGCCGAAGGAAAGGTCCGTACCGCCGACCGCCAGCGCATCCAGTGGCAGGACATTGCGGAAAGGCATGTACTCGCCGAACGGGGCGAGATGCGTCTTGTCGTAGTGGCCGAGCCGCCTGCCATGGGCATCTACGATTTCAAGGCTGTTGTAATAGCTCCATTTGCCATTGGCGAAGTCCCGGCGCAACACGCCGGTCATCACCAGGCCGTTTGCAGGCGCGACCGCGCCGATGGCGATGGGGATGGAAGGCGACAGGTCGAGCGGGTAGGGAACAGCCGTTTCCGGCCAGACGAAATAGGAGGGGGCAGGCCCTTGGGCGCGTTGCTGCGACAACCGGACAAGGGTGGTGAAATGCTTCTGCGACAGCTCGGGCGACCATTTCTCGCCCTGCGGAATGTTCGGCTGCACCAGGCGCACGACCGCACCGGGCACGACCGGGCTGGGTCCATGCGGAACGCGCCAGACGCCCCAGAGCGCCAGTGCGACCAGCACCGACAGTCCCGCGCCGTTCCATGCCAGCGCAGTTTTCGGCAGGTAGTGACGCGACCCCATCAGGGACGGCAGGCAGGCCACGGCAACGGTGATGAAGCCAAGGCCGTAAGCGCCCAGGAAACTATAGCTTTGCAGCAGCGGCAACCACGCGATCCAGGTATGGCCTGTCAGGTTCCAGGGAAAGCCGGTCAGAAAATGGCCGCGGACCCACTCGCCGATCATGATCCAGGCGGCGAACATCAGGATGCGGCGGATGCCGGTCAGCCTCATGCGCCACCAGATCATCGCGGCAAATCCCGGGATAAACCCAAGCAGGATGGGCAGGATGGTGCTGGCGAACGGCACCGCCCACCACCAATGGGCGATGTCGGTGAACATCGACACGCTGATCCAGTAGAAGCCGATGGCGAACTGGCCGAACCCGAAGGCCCAGCCGATCAGGCAGGCCTTGCGATGGGTCTGCGCGCCGTTCAACTGCCATAGCAGCATGGGATAGACGACCCATAACACCGGCGCGGCATAAAGGGGCGGAAAGGCCAGGGCGGACAGGACGCCCAGCAGGCCGGCCAGCAGAAGCCGGCGCCAGCCCTGCAGGCCGGCTACGCCATCGGCCAGCGATTCAAACAGAGGCTTCGCTGATCTCCGAAGGCCGACCGGGGGATTTGCGCGCGCGGACGCGCTTGATGCGCCGGTGATCGGCATCGATGACTTCAAACTCTGCTCCGGATTCGTGGTGGACGATCTCTCCCAGTACGGGGATATGCCCGGCCAGCGACCAGATCAAGCCTCCCACGGTATCGGAGGCCTCGCGGTCCTCTTCCGTCAGGATATCGCCGAAATGCTTCTCGAAGTCCTCGATCGGCATGCGGGCATCCATGACCAGAACGCCATCGCCCTCGACCACGGCTCCGGGGAAGGATTCGCGGTCGTGTTCATCCTCGATCTCGCCGACGATTTCCTCGATCAGGTCCTCGATCGTGATCAGCCCGTCGATGCCGCCGAACTCATCGACGACCAGGGCGATATGCGTGCGGTTGCGCCGCATCTCAAGAAGAAGATCGACGGTCCGCATCGACGGCGCGACGATCGGCATCGGCCGCACGATCTTCAGCAGGTCGAAGGGCCCCGCATCGACCAGCGCCGCCGACAGCAGGTCGCGGATATGGAAGACACCGACGACATCGTCCAGCGTCTCGCGGTAAACGGGAAGGCGGCTGTGGGTATTGTTGATGACTAGCTTCAGCAGGTCGGGCAGGGCGGTATCGACCTCGATGGCCATGATCTCGGCGCGCGGAACCATCACATCGTCGACGGTCAGGTCGCGGAAAGCCTCGACGTTCGATATCAGCCGACGCTCATGCGCCGCGATATCCTGGGGCAGCGCGTCATCGAAATTGGACGTTTCGACCGCGTGATCGGTATTGGCAACCGGTCCTTTCCACAGGGAAAGGATACGTTCGAACAAAGGCTCCGAATGGTCCTTAAGCGAAACAGCCCCGGCACCCCGGGGCGAAGGAGGGTCGTCGTTCATAGTCTCTCAGTCAGCATCCGTAGTTATCATATAAGGGTTCGCCACGCCGATTTCATCAAGAATCTTGATTTCCATCGCTTCCATCAATTCGGCATCCCTGTCGGCCTCGTGGTCGTGGCCCAGCAGGTGCAGTACGCCGTGGACGATCAGGTGCTGGGTATGCGCCGCCACGCTCTTGCCGGTTTCGGCGGCCTCGCGCAGGATCGTCTGCAGCCCAAGCACCACATCGCCCAGCAGGATCGTCGTTCCCATGGGCGGCGGCGCGTCGGCGTGCAGCAGGGGGAAGGAAAGCACGTTGGTTGGCTTGTCCTTGCCGCGGTATTGCCCGTTCAATTGCCGCATGCGGTCGTCATCGGCGAAGGTGACGCCGATCTCGACGGTTCCGGGAATGCCGATATAGGCCGGCGCGGCATGCACGATCGCATGCTGAACGGCGATATCTGCAAGCTCTTCCAGGCCGGGCAGCGTGGATGTCCACATTGGGTCGGCGATGTCCACAATCAGGGAAAGTGTCACGTCGACCGCTGCTCCCGCTCGTTCTGTTCGCGGTGTCTGCGCTCGTAGGCCTGCACGATACGCATCACCAGCGGATGACGCACCACGTCGGTGTCGCAGAACTGCATGATGCCGACGCCGTCGGTGCCGTCCAGAATGTCCAGCGCGTCGCTCAGGCCCGACATCTGGCCATAGGGTAGGTCGATCTGGGTCAGGTCGCCGGTGACGACCATGCGGCTGTTCTCGCCCAGGCGGGTCAGAACCATCTTCATCTGTACCGGCGTCGTGTTCTGCGCCTCGTCCAGCAATACGAAGGCGTTCGACAGGGTGCGGCCGCGCATGAAGGCCAGCGGCGCGACCTCGATCAGGCCCTGGGTCATTCGTTTCTCGACGATCTCGCCCGGCATCAGGTCGGCCAGCGCGTCGAAGATAGGGCGCAGATAGGGATCGACCTTCTCGCGCAGGTCGCCTGGCAGGAAGCCCAGCCGTTCACCGGCCTCGACCGCGGGACGCGACAGGATCAGGCGCTCGATCTGGCCGGATTGCATCATGGCCACGGCCTGCGCCACGGCAAGGAAGGTCTTGCCCGTGCCTGCCGGTCCCAGTGCGAAGACCAGGTTGTTTTCTTCCATCAGCTTGAGGTACTCGGCCTGAGCCGGGGTGCGCGGGGCGATGGAACGGCGCTTGGTCTTCAGTTTCAGGTCGTGGACGACATTGCCGTGAGCGTGGTCGCGGTGTTCGCGCGCCATGCGGACGGCGGCGTCGACGTCGCCGCTGCTGACAGGCAGGCTGTCCTGCAAACGGTTCCAGAGCGAGATAAGGGCCATTTCGGCGGCGGTAGCCTCGCGCTGGGGGCCGGAAATCGTAAGTACGTTCCCGCGCGAAGCGACATGGACGCCAAGCTGGTGCTCGATACGGTTCAGGTTCGTGTCATGCTCGCCGTACAGCAACGGGATCAGCCTGTTGTCGGAAAAGCTGAGCTCGACCTTGTGGGGTGTCGGTTTCGCGTCCAACCGCTAGGCCCCGGTCACTTGCGCATGGTCTCCGGTAAGGCTGACCATAAAGCCTTCAGTGATCTTCACAGGCACAGTATGCCCTAAAAGCTGTTCGGATAGGTTAACGTGGACCGCCTGCATCCACGGGGTGCGGCCATGCAACTGGCCGGGACGGGCCCTGCGATCCATCAGCACGGGAATTTCCCGGCCGACGAAGCTTTTGTTGAAGGCAAGCTGCTGTCCCAGGAGCAGGTTCTGCAGCGCCTGCAGGCGGGTGTCCTTCACCGTTTCCGGCACCGGGCCCATCTGGCGTGCCGCGGGCGTGCCGGGGCGGGGGCTATATTTGAAGGAATAGGATGAAGCAAAGCCGATATCGCGTACCAGCTGCAACGTTTCCTCGAACTCGGCATCGGTTTCGCCGGGGTAGCCGACGATGAAATCGGAGCTCAGCGCGATGTCAGGGCGGGCTGCGCGCAAACGGTCGATGATGCGGCGGTACTCGTCAGCCGTGTGCTTGCGGTTCATGATTTCCAGGATGCGATCCGAACCGCTCTGCACCGGCAAATGCAGAAAGGGCATCAGCTGTTCGCAGGTTCCGTGCAGCGCGATCAGCTCGTCGTCCATGTCGCGCGGGTGGGAGGTCATGTAGCGCAGGCGCTCGACGCCCTCGATGTCCGCCAGCGCGCGCAACAATCCGGCCAAGTTGCAGGTTTCCCCATCCTGACCTTCGCCGTGATAGGCGTTGACGTTCTGTCCCAGCAGCGTGATTTCGCGCGCCCCGGTCGCCACCAGCGCCTTCGCCTCGGCGATGACCGCAGCAACGGGGCGGGAAAATTCGGCGCCGCGTGTGTAAGGCACGACACAGAAGCTGCAGAACTTGTCACAGCCTTCCTGCACCGACAGGAAGGCTGTGTAGCCCTGGCCCGAGGTGTAGGCGGGCAGGGAGTCGAACTTGGAGTCGGGCGGGAACTCGGTGTTGATGATTCGTGCCGTGCCGCTTCTGGCGCTCAGCTCCGCCACCATCTCGGGCAGGCGATGATAGGATTGCGGGCCGAAGACCATGTCGACGAGCTTGGAGCGCGCCATGATCTCGGCGCCCTCCGCCTGGGCGACGCAGCCAGCGACGGCCACCATCATGCGCCCGCCCTCTTCCTGCCGCGCCTGCTTGTGCGGCTTCAGACGGCCAAGATCGGAATAGACCTTCTCCGTTGCCTTCTCGCGGATGTGGCAGGTGTTCAGGATCGCCAGGTCTGCGCCTTCCGGTGTTTCCACGCTCTCGAAACCCAACGGCGCAAGAACGTCTGCCATCCGTTTGGAATCGTATACGTTCATCTGGCAGCCATACGTCTTGATGTATAGCTTGCGGGGCATCGTAGCGGGCAGATCCGAATCAAGCGGCATCGGAAACGATCTCTGAGTCCAGCTTCGCCGAAGGGCGGCGCGACAGCAGCGAACGGCGGCGTCTTTTATCGTAATTGCCGCAAACCGCCTCGGAAACCCCATCGGACACGGCACGCCAGCAATGCTCGGCGACGGCCTTGCGTGAGCCCAGCTGCGCCACGGTGACGGGATCGTGGAAATG
This sequence comes from Alphaproteobacteria bacterium, assembly GCA_965199335.1. GTDB lineage: Bacteria > Pseudomonadota > Alphaproteobacteria > CALMVH01 > CALMVH01 > CBDAQV01. The sequence continues at coordinate 183,054 of CBDAQZ010000001.1, forward strand.
CACGGCAACGGTGATCCGGCCAAGCGCCAGGAGCCGCCATAGATGGGGGACCAGCGGCATGTCGCCGTACCAGGAATAGATCGGCCGCAGGAAGCGCCCGGTCGGCATGCCGTCGAGAGCGACGCAGGTGATGGAAACCGGTTGCACGGTCAGCGGCTGTTCCTTGCCGTCCCTGTCCAGGGTACGTAGATCGGTGACGCTGAACAGGGCGGTCTTGAACGGCAGGGTACGGTTGCCGTCGGACGAGGTTCCTTCGGGAAACAGGATCAGGTTGTCATGCTTGCCCAGGCGGCTGCGGATATCCTCGCTGTGCGCGGCCGCATGCGTCGGTTTGCGGTCGATGAAGATGGTGCGCTGCAGCTTGGCCAGCATGCCGAAAAAGGGCCATGAGGCGATTTCCGCCTTGGCGATGAAACTGCCGGTCAGAATCGAACCCAGCACCGGAATATCGAGATACGAAGAGTGGTTGGCGACATACAATGTCGGCCGGGTCTTGCTCCGCTTGCCGGTGATGACGACCTGGATGCCCAGAATGCGCATGCAAAAATGATGATAGCGCCGGGGAAAGCTGTTCATCAGTGGCATGTGGAAGGCCAGCGCCAGCGCCTGTACGGCACAGGCCGGCAGAGTGATCGCTATATAGAGCAGTACGCGCGGCAAGGCGCGTAGGGATGAACCTAGTTCGTTGTCCATGGGCTTGCGGCTTCAGCTTTCCAGGACGTGCGCGTAAGGCGGCGCGCGCACCGTAAGCTCGTAATGACGGGCATATTTCTTGGCAATCAGGTCGCTTTTGACGATGACGCAGACGTCGGTCGAACCCCATTGCCGATCGACCACGGCGCCGTCGCCGACAAAGCCGCCGACACGCAAATAACCCTTTACGAGAGGCGGCAGTTCGCCGAGCGCCTGCTTGATGTCGATGTCCTGGGGCTCGATCAGCCGCATGTCGACATAGCGCGACGGCAGAGCGACGGTGCGCAACGCCGGAGGCGCGAGATGGAAGTAATAGAGGTAGGACAGCATCAGGCGCAGCTTGTCCGGATCGGTGCCGGGCAGGCTGGCGCAACCGAACATCAGCTGAATCTGGTGGTGGTTGATGTAATCGGCAATTCCGCGCCACAGCAGGAACATCGTATTTGCGTTGCGGTAAGGTTCGTCGATGCACGACCGGCCCAGTTCCAGGATCTCGCCGGGATAGTCGATCAGCGCATCGATATTGTATTCGGCCGCGGAATAGAACGAACCATGCTGGTCGGCCATGCTGCGCCGTATCAGACGATAAGTGCCGACAACGTTCTGGCCTGCGGGCTTGGCGTGGTCGATGACAAGCAGATGGTCGCAGAACGGGTCCATCGAATCAAAATCGCGCTTGGTACGCTTCATGGCCAACGATGGCTGGGCCGACATTTCGTCATAAAAAACGCGATACCGCAGAGCCTGTGCGGCTTCTATATCGGCATCGTTGCGAGCCAGACGTACTTCCAGATCCCCGAAACGTTGCCGGGGAGGGGAACCGTCGCTGGAGTCGCCGGCGGCAACGGTAAGCTTACGTGCAGCGGTCATGAGGCAATTTGGGATGACACCAGGGCATTATCCGACGCGGTAGTGATTTTCACGATCATAATACCGCGCCGAACATGCGTGCGCTAGAAAAATTACTCTTCGCGACCGCGCGTGCCCAAGCCGATTTGCTTGGCAAGCTTGCTGCGCTGCTTGGCGTAATTGGGCGCGACCATCGGGTAATCCGAAGGCAGGCTCCAGCGTTCGCGATATTCCTCGGGGGTGAGGTTGTATGAGGTCTTCAGGTGACGCTTGAGCATTTTCAGTTTCTTGCCATCTTCTAGACAGATGATGAAATCGGGTGTCACCGACTTCTTGATCGAAACAGCCGGCTGCGGCTTTTCGGGGACAACCGCAACCGGCGTTCCCGTCGATACATGCGCCAGAGTCTTGTAGACCTGCTCTATAAGACTAGAGAGATCCGACAAAGCCACTGTATTATTTGACACATGGGCAGATACGATATCTGTCGTTAAGGATAAAAGATCTTGCCCGGCCGCGTCATTTTCCATCGAACTGTACTCCACTTAGACTATACTCGTTACATGTGTGCTGTCGCAGTGAAGTCAACAGACTATTTTCAATAATGCAATATGCTTTTTGAAGATTTTTATATTTTTTGACTAGAAGCCACGATTAACCAATATACATAAATAAAGCGCGGCTATTAAGCATTAAACTTAACATGGCGCCGATACATCGCTTTATAGTGGCTGTTCGCTTGACTTCACCAGAATGAAAGCATCAACGGGTCCATCTACGCCGACATAATAGCCACTGCGGTCTCCAACTATGTTAAAACCCGTGTTTTGATAAAGCGCAAGAGCATCCTTGTTGTCATGAGCGACTTCCAGAGCAATGCGAACGATTTTCTTTTGTTCCAGCTCTTGTATCGAGGACAGTAATAATGCCTTGCCGATACCGGTGCGCCGCATCGCAGGTAACACACCGAAAGTCAGGATTTCAGCTTCGTCGCTAGCGGCGCGGTATAGGATCAGGCCTGTTATTTCGCCCTTCGCCAGAGCCACAAATCCTTCGGCTCCGCTGTTCAGGAGTGCCTCGAAACCATGGGATGGCCAGGGATCGCTTTCGAAACACAGCCGGTGCAGCTCTGCTGCAGCCTGCGAATCGGCGAGGGTGAAGGGCCGGATTTCAACCACCGGTCACCTTTGCATCCGGCGGCCTGATATAAAGCGGCAAGGGTGCGGATGCGGGCGGTCCCCGGCTCAGGGACTCGGCGCCCAGCCTTGCCAATGCAAGCATATCCGGTCCCGGGCGCTGGTCGACGATCGTTAGATGAGGCAACAGCGCGGCCAGGTGGACGCAGCCATCGCCGCACAGCAGGACAGTCTGGCCGCCAAGCGTCCGAACGATATCGACAGGCAGGTCGCAGGCGGGCGGGCTGACCATTTCACCGTTTTCGGTCATGATCGACCAATATAATTCCGCCCGCCTCGATTCTACGACCACCGCTCGATTCCTGCCGCCTCCAGGGGATATTCCGGCGTTGAAGGCGGCAAAACTGTCGATGCCGATTGCCGGTACATCCGTGGCCAGGGTAATTCCATGCGCCGCCGCAAGGCCGACCCGCAGGCCGGTAAACGAACCGGGACCGGTCGTGACCACCAGTCCCGCCAGGTCGCCCAAGGCCAGGCCGCCTTCCGCCATGACTTCGCGTATCATGGGCAGCAGCCGTTCCGATTGCCCCCGGGCCTGCGGCTCGGTACGTTCGTGCGCGCGGCTGGATGTCAGCAACGCGACAGCGCATTGCTGCGCCGTGGTATCGAAGGCAAGTATGGGTAGACATGTCGACATGGTTTTGAGGGTTCTATCCAAGTGATCGGTCGCTGCATACAGCGCTTTGCTGTCATCCTGCCGATGCTTGCCGGCTTTGCCGCGCCGGTTCGGGCGGAAGGCTACGCCACCGTGTTCGCCTATTTCCAGATCGGGCGCGACGACGATCCCTCGGCAAACCTGCGGATCGAGCAGTTTCAGGCGCAGCTGGACCTGTTGCACGGCGAATCGTTCACCGTCATGCCGCTGCACGCCATCATTGCCGGGTTCGAGCCAGGCAACCGTTTGCCCGACCGCGCCGTGGGGCTGACTTTCGACGATGCCAACCGTTCGGTGGCCGAGAATGCACTGCCGCTGCTGCGCAAGGCGGCCATGACCGCGACCATTTTCGTCGACCCTGCGCGAGCGGATGCCGGTGGCGCGTATATGAACTGGAACGAACTGCGCCGCGCCGCGCGGGACGGGTTCGCGATCGGCGCCAAGATCGACCCCGACATTGTCGAGGACGACACGGACGTAAAACTGCTGGCGGCGATAAACGAGGCGCTGGTTCGTATCCACGACCAGATCGGCGTCGATCCGGAATTCTTCGCCTATGCCGATGGCATCGCCGACAAACCGATGCGTGGGCTGGTGCAAAGCCGCGGATTCAAGGCGGCGTTTGCGTTGCAATCGGGACCGGCCTCGGACAAGTCGGATCGCTTCGAGCTGCCGCGCTTTCCGATGACGGAGGCTTTCGGGACGCTGGACCGCTTTCGCGTCGCCGCCAGCTCGCTACCGATGGAGGCGACCGACATCCTGCCGCGGGACTCGACCGTGTCCGGCCCGAACCCGCCGCAGATCGGTTTCACGATCGTATCGGACGATGTCGATATGACCCAGCTTGCATGTTTTACCGAGGATCAGGGCAAGACGCCGCTGAACGTGCTGGGAAACCGCGCCGAGCTAAGGCCGGTTGCCGCTTTCGATCAGGACGATACCACCCGCGTCAACTGCACCGCGCCTGCCCATGGCGCCAATGCCGGCCGCTGGCACTGGCAGGGGTTCAACTTCTTCGTGCCGGGCGGTCGTTAGACGATAGGCTCGAGGGAGCCGAGCGAACGATTGTAGCTTTCCGGCAGGCGCCAGACGCAGAAGAGAGCAAGAACGAAGATCACGCCGCCGATCGTCATCAATCCGTTTGTCAGCCCCAGAACCGGTTTGAGGGACAACAGGGCTAGGTTCATCAGGACGACCATGGCACGCGAGAAATTCAGGTTGGATGTCGAGGCCGTGGCCCGAAGCTGGGTCGGAAACTGCTCTACCAAGATCGTGGCGCTGATCGCCCACAGATTGAACAGGCCGAGCGTCATGCAAAGCGCATAAAACTGTATCGCGCTCAGGTTCAGTTTTTGAACGAACACCATGGCGATCAGGCAGGTGCCGGCGATGAAAAGGCCTGCGACCAGCCTGCGGCTTTTGAATACGCCGCTAAGCCACGCCGCAAGAAAATCCCCCACCACCGCAGCCGAAAAATAAACGGCCAGGGCAACGTTCGCCTTGATGGCTCCCGTTACGCCGCACGATTTACCGATTTCGGGGCTGAGCGTGATCAATATCCCCGTCACGAAGAAATTCGAGCCCAGTAGCGGAATGCAGAGGAGATACTTCCTGAAATTGCCGGAATTGCCTATCAGGTCATGCAACGACCCGCGTCTGGCACCGGCTTGCGCAGTCTCGACAAACAGGCCCGATTCGAAAAGAAGCCCGCGCAAGGTCAGCAGAAGGAGTCCAATTCCACCGCCGATAAAGCAGCTCATCCGCCATGACACGAATTCCAGGCTCATGCCGGCGGCGACAATTCCCAGCAATCCCAGCACGGTGAAGAACGTCAGCGCATAGGTCCGTCGGGCGGCCGCGATCGTTTCGGCGACCAGCGTTGCGCCGAGGCCGACTTCTCCGGCAACGCCGAAACCGGTGATGAAGCGCACGATGCCGTAAGAAACTGTATCGTGTACGAGGCCGGTCGCCACCATGCCGATGGAGTATACCAGGATAGAGCCGAGCAGACCCTTCTTGCGGCCGCTCTTGTCGCCCAGACTCCCCCAGAAAAAGCTGCCGATCAGGGCGCCGAGGATCTGGCAGTTCAAGATAAGGATACCGGTGCGCGTCAGGGCATCGCCGGTCAGCCCCAGCTCCGTCAGGCTGACCACACGCATGCTGTTGTAAAGGAAGAAATCGAACGTATCGACGAAGTAGCCGAGCCCGGCGACCAGGACGGTAAGGTTCAGAGCCGTCCTGTAGATGTCGCCCGGGCCGCTCTTCATGTCTTGCGCAACCTATGCAGCGACGGCGCGGACTTCGGTCACTTCCGGTATGTAGTGGCGCAGCAGGTTCTCGATACCGCCCTTCAGCGTCGCGGTGGAGCTGGGGCAGCCCGAGCACGCACCCTGCATGTGCAGGTAGACGACGCCGTTCTCGAAACCCTGATAGACGATGTCGCCGCCATCCTGCGCCACGGTGGGACGCACGCGGGTGTCCAGCAGCTTCTTGATGTGGGCCACGATTTCGCTATCGGGCTCTGCGGGGCCGGCTTCCGGCGATCCGGCCTCGTCCATCGCAGGCATACCGGAGGTGAAGTGATCCATGATCGCGCCGAGTAGCGAAGGCTTCAGCACATCCCAATCCCGGCTTTCGTCCTTGGTGACGCTGACGAAATCGGTCGCCAGGAACACGGCGGTCACGCCGGGAATTTCGAACAGGCGACGCCCCAGCGGCGAGCGGGCGGCGGCATCGGAATCGGTGAAATTGGCAGTGCCCGAGGTCAGGACGGCACGGCCGGGCAGGAACTTCAGGGTCGCCGGGTTGGGTGTCGGCTCGGTCATGATGAACATCGCAATCTCCTCAAATGTACCTGTTAATTAGGCTTGCGACGGCCCGATTGCAACTAGAACCCAACCATGCGCTTGACGTCGCCTATCGTCTTGGCGGCAATTTCGCTGGCGCGTTCGGTGCCGCGCGCCAGGATGCGCTCGATCTCCGCAGGCTCGGCCAGCAGCCGGTTCATGCGGGTAGTGATCGGCGAAAGCGATTCGACCGCCACCTCGGCCAGGCGATTCTTGAAGGTCGAGAATGTCGCGCCGGCAAACTCGCTTAATGCGGCCTCCCGGGTCCTTCGTTGCAGGGCGGCATAGATCGTCACCAGATTGTCCGCCTCGGGCCGTTTCTCCAGCGCTTCGATCGTTTCGGGGAAAACAGGTTCGGAATCGGTTTTCGCCTTGCGGATCTTCTGCGCGATGGTGTCGGCGTCGTCGGTCAGGTTGATACGGCTCCAGTCGGACGGGTCCGACTTGCTCATCTTCTTCGTGCCGTCGCGCAGGCTCATGATGCGTGTCGCCTCGCCCATGATCATGGGCTCGGGCGCCGGAAAGAATTCGGTCTCGTAGCGACGGTTGAACGCCTGCGCTATGTCGCGCATCAGCTCGACATGCTGTTTCTGGTCGTCGCCGACCGGGACATGCGTCCCCTTGTACAGCAATACGTCGGCAGCCATCAGGACGGGATAGGAATACAGCCCCCAGCCGGTGGTATCCTTGTTCTTGCCGGCGGCATCCTTGAACTGCGTCATGCGGTTCAGCCAGCCCAGCGGCGTCGGGCACCCCAGTATCCAGGCAAGCTCGGCATGCGCGGGGACGGTGGACTGGGCGAAGATGATCGACCGTTCGGGATCGATGCCGGCGGCAACATAGCTGGCGACCAGTTCGCGCACCTTGGCGCGCAGATCGGCCGGGTCCTGCGGCACGGTGATCGCGTGCATGTCGGCGATGAAAAACAGATTGTTCTGCTTGTCCTGCAGATCGACCCAGTTACGCAGCGCGCCGAGGTAATTGCCAAGGTTCAGGGTGTTGGTCGGCTTGATGCCGGAAACGATCAGGGACATGGCCTAGGAATAACCGCCTATGCCGGCTCTGGCAATCGGCGGCGGCGCATCATCGCCTTCAGCTCGCCAAGGCGCAGCACGCCCATCGCTGCCGCGCTGCCCAGATACAGCAGGCCTCCGCCACCGACCAGCACCGTCAGCGCCACGCCGCGCTGCCAGGTCGGACCGGTCCACCAGCCGGTGAACGCATGGTCCAGCCCGATCAGCACCGCCGCCATGATCGCCGCCGCGATGACCAGGCGGGGCAGGGCGAAGCGCAGGCGGCCGCCCAGCGTCAGCAGCCCGTCCCGGTGCAGGCGATGACCCAGCAGCGCGACGTTCAGCCAGGCGGTGATGCCGGTCGCCAGCGCGATGCCGACATAGCTCAGATGCACGATATAAATCAGCGACAGGGCCAGCAGCGTATTGGCGACGACGGTGATGACGCTGAAGCGCACCGGCGTTTTGGTGTCCTGCCTGGCGAAGAAGCCGACGGACAGGATCTTTGCCAGCACATAGGCGGGGATACCCAGCGAGTAGGCAGCCAGGCCGCGCGCGGCGGCGGATGCATCGGCCTCGCCGAACTGGCCGTGCATGAACAGCGCCTGCATGATCGGATGCGCCGCCGCCATCAGCGCCACGGCGGCGGGGAAGGCCAGCAGCAGGCTCATCTCGACCGCACGCGTCGTGTCGGCGCGCAGCTCGTCGAGGCGACCTGCCTTGGCATGGCGCGAAAGCAGCGGCAGCAGCGCCGTGCCGACCGCGATGCCGATCACGCCCAGCGGCAGCTGGTTCAGCCGGTCGGCGTAATAGAGATAAGAGATCGACCCTTCGGGCAGGAAAGAGGCGATGACGGAATCGACGTAGGCGTTCAGCTGCGACGCGCCACCGCCGATCGCCGCCGGTCCCATCAGGACGAACAGCCTTTTCACCATCGGCGTCATGCGTGGCCGGCGCAGATGCAGGCCGATCCCAGCCTTGCGGCAGGCGCGCCACATCCACAGCAGTTGCACCACGCCCGCCGCCGCCTGCCCGATGGCCAGCGAATAGCCCTCGTTGGGCAGGTACTTGCCGAAGCCGAAGCCGATTATCAGGCATAGATTGAACAGGATCGGCGCGGAGGCGAACGGCCAGTAGCGGTCCAGCGCGTTCAGCACCCCGCCCTGCAACGCGCTGACGGAGATCAGCACCAGATAGGGAAAGGTGATGCGCGACAGCGACACGGCCAGGTCGTAGCGATAGGTCCCGGGCTCGAACCCGGGCGCCAGCACGACCATTGCCTGCGGCATGAACACGACCGCCAGCACGGTCAGCGGCACCAGCACCGCCAGCATGACAGCCTGAGCCTCTTCGGCGAAGCGGGCGGCCTGTTCCTGTCCATGCTCCTCCAGCGTGCCGGAGAACAGCGGTACGAAGGCCACGCTGAACGCCCCCTCGGCGAACAGGCGGCGGAAGAGGTTGGGCAGGCGGAACGCCAGGAACGCCGCATCCGCCACCGGCCCCGCGCCCAGCAGGTCGGCGGACAGCACGTCGCGGATGAAACCCAGCACGCGGCTGACGAGCGTCAGGCTGCCAACAGTAGCGACCGATTTGGCGAAGGACATGTGAATGCTTTTACCAGCTTTATCGGGTTTGTCATTCCGGTGCGTCAGGCCGCCTTGTCCACCGTCTCCCCCAGCACGGCCATCAGCTCCACGTAGATGTGGTGGAGCCAGGCGCCTTCTGTGATCTTCTTGCCGAAGGCGTCGCGGACATAGAAGACGTCGACGACGCGGTGGCCGTAGGTCGAGATCTTGGCCGACGAGATGCGCGCCCCCAGATCCGTCAGCTTCGTCGTCAGCGCGTAGAGCAGGCCGGGCCGGTCGCGGCCATTGACCTCGATCACGTTGTGGCCCTGGCTGGCATCGTTGTCGATGATGACGCGAGGCGGGGCGGGCAGGGCCTTGCTGCGGCCGATCAGCGTCGTGCCGCGCCGGGCCAGTTCCTCACCCAGCACCAGTTCGCCCGACACGCTGCGTTCGATCATCCTTGCCAGCTTGTCATGCCGGTCCGTAACCTGGCCGGTATTGCCGTTGGCGTCGTGGACGGAGAAAACATCCAGTACCTTGCCGTTCGCCAGAGGCGATATCTTGGCGTCGACGATGGTGAATCCCGTCGCCGCGATGCCGCCCGCCAACTGGCTGAACAGCAGCGGATCGTCACCGGCATAGACGGTGATTTCGGTCACGCCGCGCGTCTCGTCCACCCGCGTGGCGACGCTGATCGCCTGCGCCGCCGTTTCCGCCTCGCCGATCTGGCGGGCGTGGCGGGCGTGGGCGGCGGCATCGTAGGCCAGCCAGTAGCCCGGCGGCCCAAGGGCGGCATAGCGCGAGAATTCCATGTCCGACCAGTCCGCCAGCGCGGCGCGCGCCATTTCCTGCGCCACGACGACGCGTGAACTCGACCCCTTCGATGTCGGCGTACCGGACAGCATGTCGCTGGTTCGGGCGTAAAGCTCGCTCAGGAGGCCCGCCTTCCAGCTGTTCCAGCGGCCGGGGCCGACGCCATCGATGTCGCATGTGGTCAGGATCAGCAACAGGCGCAGGCGCTCGGGCGATTGTACCAGGTCGGCAAAGTCACGGATCGTCTGCTCGTCCTCCAGGTCGCGCTTCAGGGCGACGTCGGACATGGCGAGGTGCCAGCGCACCAGCCAGGCCACGGTTTCGGTCTCGGCGTCGCCGAGGCCCAGCCGCTTGCAGAACTTCGTCGCGGTCTGCGCGCCCAATATCGAATGGTCGCCACCGCGCCCCTTGGCGATGTCGTGCAGGATCACCGCCAGGAACAGCTCGCGCCGCGACCGGATCTTCCTGATCTCGCCGGTGGCGAGCGGAAAGCCCTCGGCAAGCTCGCCCCGCTCCAGCCGCGCCAGATTGGTGATGACGTGCAGCGAATGCTCGTCGACGGTGAAGACATGGTACATGTCGAACTGCATCTGGCCGACGACGCGCCCCCAGTCGGGCATGAACCGGCCCAGTATGCCGGCTTCGTTCATCGCACGCAGGGTTTCGTCCGCCTTGGGCGCGTCCAGTATCTCGACGAAGAGGCGGTTGGCCTCCGGATCGGCGCGGAAGGCGGCGTTGATCCGTGTGCGGGCGCGGGAGATGGCGCTTTGCGCGCGGGGGTGGATCGCGCGGCCTGTCTTCTGCGAAATCCTGAAGATGCGTATCAGCTCGATCGGGTTGCGCTCGAAGTATTTTTCGTCCGGGATCGAAAGGCGATCCTGGCGCAGCGCAAAGCCCTCGAGGCTGAGCGGGAAGCCGAGGAACTTGCGCTCCGCCCCCAGCTCGGCCTCGACCGCCGACAGGAAGATGCGCCCCAGTTCTCCGACATCGCGCGCGACCAGGAAATAGTGCTTCATGAACCGCTCGACCTCCAGCGCGCCGGTACGATCGGTATAGCCCAGGCGCCGCGCGATCTCGCGCTCGACCTCGAAGGTCAGGCGTTCCTCGGCGCGGCCGACGAGGGTGTGGAGATGGGTACGCACCGTCCACAGGAACGCCTCGGCCTTGACCAGCCGCCGTGCCTCGGCGGGCAGGAAGATGCCGCGCTTGACCAATTCCTGCAGGTCGGTGGTGCGCCACAGATGGGCGGCCACCCAATACAGCAGATGTACGTCGCGCAGGCCGCCCTTGCCCTCCTTGACGTTCGGCTCGAGGCGGTAGCGGCTGTCGCCGTTCTTCTCCAGCCGCTGCTCGCGTTCCTGCAGCTTGGCGGAGACATAGGCGCGGTTGCCGCCGCTCAGCACATCGCGCGCCAGGCGCTTGACCAGGTCGGCCATCAGCGTTTCGTCGCCGGCCAGCGGACGCATGTCCAGCAGGGTGGTGCGGATCACCATGTCAGACTTGGCCAGCCGGATACACTCGTCGACCGAGCGCACGGCATGCCCGACCTTCAGGCCCAGGTCCCATAATACGTAGAGGATGAATTCCACCACCTGCTCGGCCCGCGCGGTGCGCTTGTAGGGCAACAGGATCATCAGGTCGATATCGGAGAAAGGGGCAAGCGCGCCGCGGCCGTAACCGCCCACCGCAACAAGCTGCAACGCCTCGCCCAGGGTCGGATTGGCGACGGGATAGACGACATCGTTGGCCAGGCGGTGCAGGCCTATCAGCATCTCGTCTATGAAGCGGGCATAGGCCTGGCCGCAAGGCAGGCCCTCGCCCGTCTCCTCGAAACGGGCTGCGACCGTGGCTCTGGCAGTGGCAAGCACGGGCTTCAACCGCCTGGTTATCTCGGTCTGGATGCGCGACGGGGGCAGGTCGGCGTCTGCAACCGATGCGATCTCGCTATTCAGATGATCCATAAGTCCGCCGGTCCAGCCCGAAATCGAGATTGCGGAGCGGGCGGGGAAGTCGACGGGCCGGACGCGGGGAAGAAGTGCCAAAGGGGGCGATTGATCTCGTGTAAAGAAGCCGTATCATGCGCCGCAGAGCGCAAATAGTTCAAGCATATGGGCAACCGCATGCTACTTTTCTGCGTTTTGCCGTGTTATGTATCTATGAGATTTTCAAATATGAGGGCGCGATGAAACGTTTACTCGCAATATTACTGGTTACCGCGGCCATCGGAACGGCGAGCGCCAACGCCCAGAGCTATCAGCGCGGCGGTTATGGCACGACCGGCGGCATCGGGACTACCGGCGGCTACGGATCGGGTAAAAGCTTCACCGCCCCCGCGGCGACCTCGGCCACGACGAACGCGACCACATCGGGAGATTACCAGCGAGTTATGAACTCGGTCGACGGCCAGGATCAGAGCAGCGATCCCAACAGCCAGGACAACGCCAGCACCATAGCCCAGCAGGCTGCCACACCGTACACGGCCAATCCGACCGTTCCCGCGGCAAGCACCAACATCCAACCCTCGCTGGCGACGTTGCCGAACAATAACGGCGCGAATACAGGGTATAATCAGGGGCTCGGCGTTGCCGGCGTTGCGGCTGCGAATGGCCAGTTGACCAGCCCTACGGGCACTGTCGGCCTGGGTGCCTACAACAATACCCCATATTCCAAGGGTGCCGTGACCGCGCCGACGACGGCGACCGCAGCTCCCGGACCGGCGACGCCGACCTACACAGGCCAGTAATCGCTAAGCAGATCACTCGCGCGACAGTTCCTTGAGCTTGTAGACAAGCTCAAGAGCGTCGCGCGGGGATAAGGTGTCGGGGACTATTCCATCCATGTGTTCTACGATGCGCGGGCGCTTTACGGAAACGGGTGCGTTGACGTGAAAGAGTGGCAGGTCTTCGGCAAGACCGCTGAGCTTGCCGTTGCGTTCCACGCCTTCCAGCACCTTTAACACCTCGTTTGCGCGCCGGATGACCGGTGGCGGCAGTCCCGCAAGCTTGGCGACGTGCAGGCCATAGGATCTATCGGCCGCGCCCTCGCCAACCTCGTGCATGAACACGATCTCGTCCTGCCATTCCTTGACCTTCATGGTGTGACAGGAAAGTGCGGGCAGCTTCGACGCCAGCGCCGTCAGCTCGTGGTAATGCGTCGCAAACAGCGTGCGGCATTTGCTGACATCGTGGATGTACTCCACCGTCGCCCAGGCGATCGACAGGCCATCGAACGTGGCCGTACCACGTCCAATCTCGTCCAGTATGACCAGCGAGCGGTTCGACGCCCGGTTCAGGATCAATGCGGTCTCCACCATCTCGACCATGAAGGTCGAACGGCCTCGCGCCAGATCGTCGGCGGCGCCGACGCGGCTGAACAGGCGGTCGACGATACCGATCCGCGCCAAGGCGGCCGGCACGAACAGGCCGCTCTGTGCCAGTAACGCCAGCACCGCGTTCTGGCGCAGGAAGGTGGACTTGCCCGCCATGTTGGGCCCGGTCAGCAACCACAGGCGATCGGCCCCGCCGAGGCGGCAATCGTTGGCGATGAAATGGGTGGGGCCGACGCTGCGCTCCACGACCGGGTGACGGCCGGCGGTTATTTCCATCTCTTCGCTATCGTCGACCACCGGCCTCACGTAATGCTGGGTTACGGCCAGCTCGGCATTGGCGGTCGCCACGTCGATCGCGGCCAGCGTCGCGGCGGTGCGGGCGATTTCTGCTGCATAGCCTGTGATGTCGCCGACCAATTGGCCGAAGATCTCGAGCTCCATCGCCAGCGCGCGATCACCGGATTCCGCGACCTTGCGCTCGAGCTCGCCCAGCTCGGCGGTCGAGAAGCGGACCGTTCCCGCCATGGTCTGGCGATGGAAGAAACGGCCGGCGGGCTCGCTGGCCAGCAGGCGGTCGGCCTGGGCGGGGCTGACCTCGATATGAAAGCCGATGACGTTGTTGTGCTTGATGCGCAGCGTCGCGCCGGTTTCGGCCGCATAGCGTTGTTCCAGTACCGCGATCAGCCGCCGGGCGTCGTCCTTGAGAGTCTTCTGCTCGTCGAAGGTGGCGGAATAGCCGGCCTGAACGAAACCGCCATCGCGCGCCAGCAGCGGCAGATCAGGTTTCATGGCTCGGCCCAGCTTGTCGATCAGCGCCGCCAGCTGCGAGATTTGCGGGGCGAATGCCGTCGCCACGCCGGTGGACGTAACCAGGGCCGAGCGGATCGCCTCCGCGATACGCAATCCGTCCCTGATCCCGGCAAGGTCGCGCGGGCCGCCGCGGCCTAGCCGCAAACGCCCGAGCGCCCGTTCCATATCAGGGCAGGCGGCCAGTTGTTCGCGCAGTATCTCGCGCAGGTCGCGTGCCGCCACGAACGCGTCGATTTCGTCCAGTCGCCGGGAAATGACGGCAAGGTCGGTGGAAGGTGCGGACAGCCTTGCGCAGAGAAGACGGCCGCCCGCAGGCGTCAGGGTGCGGTCGATCGCTTCCAGCAAACTGCCCTTGCGTTCCCCGCTCAGCGTCCGCGTCAGTTCCAGGTTGCGGCGCGTGGCGGGGTCGATCTCCATCACGCTGCCGGCAGCGGTACGGCCGGGCAGGCCCAGCTTGGGGGCCGAATCCTTTTGTGTCAGGTCGATATAGGCGGCAATCGCACCCAGCGCCGCCAGCTCCGCGCGGGTGAACGTGCCGAACGCATCCAGGGTCGCCACGCCATAGGTTTCCTCCAGCCGGCGGCGGGCAGCCTCGCTGTCGAAGAAACGGCCTGCCTGTACCGTCAGCTGCTGGCGCCATTCCCCCAGCATTTCGAACCAGTCCGGCTTCTCGATCAGCTTTTCCGATACCAGCAGTTCCGTCGGCTGCAAGCGGGCCAGGGCGCCGGCGGCCTCCGCCTCGGCGATGGTCTCGATGCCGACATGCCCGGTCGAAAGCTCGATGGAGGCCAGCGCGATCTCGCCCGCGACCTCTGCCAGCGCCACCAGGTAATTGCTGGCGCGCGCATCCAGCAGGTTGTCCTCCGTCAGCGTGCCCGGCGTGATGATGCGGGTTACGGACCGTCGTACCGGCCCCTTGCCGCGCTTGCGCGCCTCGGCGGGGTCTTCCACCTGTTCGCAGATGGCGACCCGGAAGCCCTGCCGGATCAGCCGCGCCAGATAATTCTCGTGCGCATGGTAGGGCACGCCGCACATCGGGATATCCATGCCGCCATGCTGGCCGCGCTTCGTCAGGGTAATGTCCAGCGCCCGGGCCGCCGTGACGGCATCGTCGAAGAACATCTCGTAGAAATCGCCCATGCGGTAGAACAGCAGGTGATCGGGGTGGGCCGCCTTGATCTCGAGGTATTGCGCCATCATCGGCGTCGACGGCGTGGGCGCCTTTCGCGTTTCGTCCGGGGCGGTTTCTGTCAGGTCCATGGTCATAGGCTCACAGATTGCCACGGCTGATACCTCACGTCATCCCCCCTTCCCCCGGCGATGTTCACCGCTTGTAAACCCGGTCCGGCCAAAGGTTGGCTTGTGATAAGACGCTGGCCCACCATACCCTTCGGACGCCTGCTGGGCTACAGCCTGATGCTGGCCTCGCCCACCGTTCTGGCGCTGGATACGCTGGTGTTCATGCGCGACCTGAACATCGACCACGCCATCTGGGTCGTCGCCAGCGCCATGGTCAGCGCGATCGCGGTCGCCTGGCTGTTCCTGGGCGAACTGGCCGGCATGTCGCGCTATACCAGGCAGCTTGCGGCAGGGGACGAGGGAGAATTGAAGGATCTGCGTACCGAGGCGACGCGCACCGTGGCGCGGCAGGTGGCTCAGCTGGACGGTGGCTGGCGGCGGCGGGTGAAGGCGTTCAGCCAGTCTATCGACACAGACATGCAGATACTGGAATCGCTCAGCGATCCGCTGATTCTCGTCGACCCCGACCGCCACGTGGTCAGGGCGAACGCGGCCGCCCGCGCGCTGTTCGGCCGGTCCCTGGCGCAGGAGCCGATCGATACCGCGATACGGCCGCCGCAGCTTCTGGAAACCGTGCGCAGCGTACTGGAACTGCGCCAGCCCGCATCGCTCGACTTGGAATGGCCGGGTCATTTCAGCCGCTTCTTCGAGGCGCGCGTCATGCCTGTGGAAACCGTATCCACCGATCACAATCCTGCCGAAGCGACCGGCGCGCCGCACGCCATCGCTGCGGTCATCACGCTGCACGAGACGACCGAGACGCATCGTACCGCCGAGTTGAGGGAAACCTTCATCGCCAATGTCAGCCATGAGCTTCGCACACCGCTTTCGGTCATAGCCGGTTTCATCGAGACGCTGATGAACCTGGGGGAGGAAGACCGCGACGCGCAGAGGCGTTTTCTTTCCATCATCCACGACCAGACCAACCGCATGACACGACTGGTCCTGGACCTGCTGTCCCTGTCGCGCATCGATGGGCACGATCACCCGCCTGCCGAGAAGGTGAACCTGCAGCAGGTGGTCGAGGAGGTGGCCGGGGCGATGGAACTGACCGCCGCCGCACGATCGATCTCCATCGACCTTGACCTGGAGGAGGGTCTGGACATTTGCGGCGATTACGACCGGTTGTGCCAAGTGGTGCAGAACCTGCTGGACAACGCCGTGAAATATGGAGCCGAGGGCGGCCGCGTCGGGATCGTGGGCCGCCGCGACGCCGATCATATCGTACTGTGCGTCAGCGACGACGGGGAGGGCATTCCCGCCGAACACATCCCGCATCTGGGCGAACGCTTCTATCGCATCGACCGCGCCCGTTCCCGCGCCAGCGGCGGAAGCGGCCTGGGCCTTGCGATCGTTTCGGGTATCGTCGGGCGGCATGGCGGCACGCTGTCGGTCGAAAGCAGGCCGGGCGAAGGCAGCACGTTCAGGGTCCGGTTCCCGACGGGAAGACCATCGGCATGAGCGAACCCTGCATCCTGCTGGTCGAGGACGAACAGAACATCGTCGAGCTGGTACGCTATAATCTGGAGCGCGGCGGTTATCGCGTGTCCGTGGCGATCGACGGCCCGCAGGGCCTGGCGCTGGCGCGGGAGTCGCGGCCCGACCTGGTGCTGCTGGACTGGATGCTGCCGCAGATGTCGGGCGTCGAAATCTGCCGCAGCCTGCGCGACGATCCCGATACCCGCGCCCTGCCGGTCATCATGCTGACCGCGCGGGGGGAGGAGGGGGACAAGATCAAGGCGCTGAACGCGGGCGCGGACGATTACGTTACCAAGCCTTTTTCACCCGCCGAACTGCAAGCGCGCATCGCCGCCGTACTGCGCCGCAGCAATGCCAAGCCACAGGCGCGCTCGCTGACCGCAGGCCCGCTGCTGATGGATCTGGCACGGCGCAAGGTGTACCTGAACGAGGAACAGGTACGCCTCGGCCCGACCGAGTTCCGGCTGCTGGAACAATTCATGCAGAACCCGGGGGAGGTATTCTCCCGCGAACGTCTGCTGGAGGTGGTCTGGGGCAAGGATATATTCGTCGAGCTGCGTACCGTCGACGTGCATATAAGGCGCCTGCGCAAGGCGCTGAACGACGACGGCGAACCGCCCCTGATCCGCACCGTCCGCTCCTCGGGCTATGCGCTGAACATCGCGGAAGGGATCGTGGAGAATTTGAGGTAATACAATATACCAATTAATCGTTGAATTTGCGTACATAATAGCGTACGTTATTGTCCATGAACGTAATCTCCGCCACTGATGCTCGTAAGAAACTATATGGATTGATGGATGAAACGGCGCTGGCGCACAAGCCTGTGCTGATCACGGGGCGGCGATCGAATGCCGTGCTGGTTTCCGAAGAAGACTGGGAAGCGATCCAGGAAACGCTTCATTTGCTGTCCGTTCCCGGCATGCGTGAATCGATCAGGGAAGGGATGAGCGCGCCTATCGAGGACTGCGCGACAGAGCCGGGCTGGTGACTGGCTGGAAAATCGTCTTCACCAGGCAGGCCCAAAAAGATGCGAAGCTGCTGGCACGATCGGGATTGCAGGCAAAAACACAGGCTCTGCTAGATTTGATAGCGTACAACCCGTTTGGCGTACCCCCGAGTTACGAAAAACTTGTAGGTGATTTATCGGGTGCATACTCACGCCGGATAAACCGTCAGCATCGTCTGGTTTATCAGGTGTATGAGGATGAGCGGATTGTGAAAGTGATCCGCATGTGGACGCATTACGAATGAAGCGGGCGCTATCCTCAACTAAACTATTCCGGTACTGAACATTTCCGATTAGGATTCAGCAGTTTCACCAGCGAGGGCCAAGCCATTAGCACCGCACCCCTTGTCGAGGTCCAGGACCTCGTTTTCGATTATCGCGACCAGCGCGCGCTGCATAACGTCTCGTTCGAGATTCCCGCTGGGTCGGTAACGGCGATGGTCGGGCCCAATGGCGCCGGCAAGACCACTCTCTTGCGTTGCCTCGCGGCGCTCGACGATCCTCTTTCGGGCAGGATCGTCATCGATGGGCTGGATACGCAGGTCTCGCCGCGCCGGGCGCATATGAAGCTGGGTTTCCTGCAGGATTTCTTCGGCGTGTACGACACGTTGACCGTAAAGCAGAATCTGTTGCATGCGGCGGCGGCGATGCGGGTCCCGCGAGCGCATATCCCCGAGGCGGCGCGCACCGCAGTACTGGCCGTAGGGCTGGACGACTACATCGATCGCCGCGCGCACGAACTTTCCCGCGGCCTGCGCCAACGCCTGGCGATCGCGCGCACCATCATCCACAATCCCAAGCTGCTGCTGCTCGACGAACCTGCCTCCGGCCTCGATCCCGATGCACGTCGCGAATTGTCCGACCTGATAAAGTCGCTGCAGGCGCGCGGCACGACCATCATCGTTTCCTCGCACATACTGACCGAATTGCAGGATTATTCGACCCACATGCTTTCGGTGCGCGACGGCAGGGTGAAGCCGGTGGTCGCCATCGGCGGGCAGACGCCGGAAGGACATCGCCTGGCCCTGACGGTCGTGGGCGCGGCGGACAAGGCGCTCGAGATGCTGCGCACCATTCCGGCGGTATCCGACATCCGCGAGACCGGCAGGCAGGTCTTCTTCAACTTCTCCGGCAGCGAGAGCGAGCAGGCGGGCCTGCTGCGCGGACTGATGGCCGGCGACGTCCAGGTGACCGAGTTCAGGGTCGCCAGCGAAAATCTTGAACAGCTTTACTTCGGGTAGACACATGAAACCATCCGCCCTGCTGACCTTGAATCCCGAACTGCAACGCAATCTGTGGCTGGAGCTTTCCTTCGGCCGCCTGGCCGGCATGGCGATCGTGATCGCGTTGATCACCGGCGGCGTTCATATGCTGGGCGGCAATGCCGGCGCGCCTCTCATGACCATGTTGTGGATCATATTGATCCTGTGGGGCACGCGTCTTGCCGCCGAAACCGTCAGCGACGAAATCATCGGCCGGACCTGGGACGTGCAACGCCTGTCGGCGCAGCGCGCTCCAGACCTGATCCTGGGCAAGTTCATCGGCGGCACGAGCTATGTCTGGTATGGCGCCGCGGTGTGCGTTGCCGGCGTCTTCGCGTTCGCCCATGACCGGGTAAAGGACCTGCCCGATCTGCTGTTGCAGGGATTGCTGGCGCAGGCGGTGACATTGTTCGTGGCGCTGGCGATCCTGCGCTTCGGCATCGGTGGCCGCCGTCGCATCAGCAATCTATTTGCGCAGGCCAGCGGGATCGTGGTCACAGCAATTTTCAGCTTCTGGATTGCCGGCCAGTCCAACGAGATGGCGAATACGCCGTTCGCATACATGTTCGCCAGCTCGACGGCGCACTGGTACGGTCTGTCTGTATCGGTCGTCAAATTCGTCAGGGTTGTGGAGATCGCAATGATCTTGTGGGCCTTCATCGGAATGATCCGTCTGATGCGCCGCGAGCTTGGATATCGCGATGGTCCTGCGGGATGGAGCTACTTCGTATTGTTCCTGATGGTTATATGCGGCGGCTTCAAAACCCTTGCGACGGATGCAGCCGTGCCGCGATTCGATTCGTTCGAGGCAGGGTTGATCGCCGCTTATATCGCCTTGCTGGGTCTGCCCGCTGGAATTTCCGAATCCCGAAAATTCATTGCGACGTTCAAGGCGCGCAAATGGCGAGCCGCATGGCTATCGACCCCGCCATGGTTCGCCGCGGCCGTGCTTACAATACTGGCGGGGATAGTCCTTGGCGTAACCAGATCGTCGCAGGCGCCTCTGGTCGTTTCGGCGCTGGGCTTCCTGTTGCGCGACCTGATAATCGTCTACGGATTCCGTACACGGTTCGTGCGCCGCTCAGAGACGGCGCTGGTGGTCTATTTCGCGCTTGTCTACATACTGGCGCCCATCGTTACGACCGGCGGCGTTTTCATCCATGCGATCGATGGGCCGCTGGCGCTGGCACTACCGTTTTTCGTGCCTTATGCGAGGGACGGGCTGGGTGCGCTGGCATTGGTTCCCTGGGTGGAAGCCGTACTGATCTACCTGCTGTTCCGCGGCGACTTCAAGCGCATGTACCGGCCAGTCGAGGTTTAGACCAGGTCCTCGATCTGCCCCGCCCGTGCCAGCGCCCGCGCGTGTACCGCCAGTACGCGCAGGAAGCCCTCGGAATCCTTGTGGTCGAAGCTGCCTTCCGCTTCCATCGAGCCGTCATTGGTGAACAGCGAATGCGGTACCTCGCGGCTGCCGACGTATGAAAGGCCGCCCTTGTACATCTGCACGGTCACGGTGCCGGTAACCAGCTGCGCGGTTTCGGCGATCGCCCGTCGCGTCATGCGCGAGGCGACGTCGTTCCAGTACCCCTGGTAGACCTGCTTCGAAACCGTGGCCGATAGCGTATCGAACAACTCGCGCGCGCGGCGGTCCAGTACCAGCTGCAGGATCAGCGCATAGGCAGTGCCCAGCAGTTCCATGCCGGGGGCCTCGTAGATACCGCGCGATTTGACGCCGACGAAACGGTTCTCGACGATGTGTTCGCCGATGCCGACGCCATGCCGCCCTGCGATCACGTTCCCCAATTTCAGCGCCTGCGCCGTCGTCACCGTTTCACCGTTCAGGCGGACCGGCACGCCGCGCTCGAAACGGATCGTCACCTGTTCGGGCGCATCTGGCGCCTGCTCCGGCCATTGTCCCATCTCGGGGGTCACGAAGCGGGCAGGGGTGTCGAGCGATTCCAGCCTGCCGCCCTCATGCGTCAGGCCCAGCAGGTTGGCATCGGTGGAATACGGTTTCTCGCGGCTGGCGCGGATCGGCAGGCCGTGCTGTTCGCAATATTCGATCATCTGGATGCGACCGCCGAAGCGGCTGAGGAACGCCTCGTCGCGCCACGGAGCATAGACCGACATTTCGGGATCGAGCATATTGGCGATCAGCTGAAAGCGCACCTGGTCGTTGCCGCGCCCGGTCGCGCCATGGCTGATGACCGACAGGCCCTTTGTCTTCACGGCGGGCACCATGCCGGCAACGGTGACCTGGCGGCCGAGGCCAGTGGTGTTCCAGTAGCGTCCCTCGTAGCAGGCCTGCGCCTGTATTCCCGAAAGGCCGGCGGCGGCGATCTGGTCCACTAGCGGCAGGCCGACGAAATCGACCGCGCCGCAGGCGCGCATGCGCTGGCCGATGGCTTCGAAATCGGTTTCGTCGGGCTGCGCCAGATCGGCGGTGAAGCATGCGACCTTGACCCCCTGCTGCGTCAGCCAGTGCGTGATGGTGCAGCTGTCGAGGCCGCCCGATGCGGCAAACGCGATCGTCTGCCCTTTGAGATCCGAAACGTTCATGTGCGTGCGTCCTTATCCGATCAGCCATTCCAGCAACGCCTTTTGCGCGTGCTTGCGATTCTCCGCCTGGTCGAACACGATAGAGCGCGGCCCGCGCAACACGCCAGCGGTGATTTCCTGTTCGGGATGGGCGGGCAGGCAATGCATCACCAGCGCATGGCCGGGCGCGGCGCCCAGCAACGCCTCGTTCAGCTGGTAGGGTGCGAAGATCGCCAGGCGCTTGTCCGTCTCCGCCTCGCTGCCGATCGATACCCAGGTGTCGGTATAGACCACGTCGGCGTTGCGCACGGCGTCCATGGGGTGATCGAAGATTGTGACGCCGGCGCCGTTCGTCTTCAGCTCGTATCCCGGCGGCGAACACAAGTTGACATGCGCGCCGAATTTCCCTGCGCCGTGCAACAGCGAACGGCAGACATTGTTGCCATCGCCGACATAGGCGACGACGAGGCCGTTCAGGTCCGTTCCGAAATACTCGCTCATCGTCATGTAGTCGGCCAGCGCCTGGCAGGGGTGCTCGACAGTGCAAAGGCCATTGACTACCGGCACTTCGCTGGCATCGACCATTGCCATCAGCGTATCGCGGTCGGTGACGCGGGCGACGATGGCGTCGAAATAGCGCGACAGGGTTTTGATCTCGTCGCCGATATCGGCCAGCACGAAATTCGAACTGCGCCAGTCGATATAGCTGGGTGCCGCGCCAAGCTCGATGGCGGCACGCTCGAACGAGCAGCGCGTGCGCGTCGACGTCTTCTGGAACAGCAGCGCTACCGCCTTGTCCCTCAGAAGATCGGCCTGCGCATGCGGGGTGCGCTTCATCTCCAGGGCGTGGGCCACCAGCCCCTTGGCCGTCGCGGCATCGATGTCGGCAAGCGATACGAAATGTTGCGGTTTGAGCGCGGCATGCTCGGCATGACGGCTTTGCGCCAGCTTCAGGGCGCCGGTCCGGTGTTCGATGGAAATCATGGCCAAAACTCCCGTCCCAACGGCGGGACGAAATAAAGACGAGGAGCCGTTCTAGAAGAACGGGACGCGGAAACGGAATCTGTGTGGGAAAAGAAGTATGTTCGCGCTAGTCAGCGCGTCGCAGGAAAACCAAAGAGGTGCGGTACATACCCATTAGCGATCTGTACTACGGTTTTTCGAGCTGCACAAGTATTAGTTCAAAACCGTACTAGAGGAACCGCTTGCGCGCTTCGCCGATCGCCTCGCGCACCCTGTCGGGCGCCGTGCCGCCGAAGCTCTGGCGTGCGGCGGCGGCGCGATCCGGGCGCAGTATGTCGAAGACTTCACCGGTCAGGCGCGGGTCGATGCCCAGCAGTTCCTCGTGGCGCAGCTGGTCGAGGCGGCAGAGTTTCTGTTCTGCCAGCTGCACGACCTGGCCGACGATGTGATGCGCCTGGCGGAACGGTACGCCGCGCTGGCGCACCAGCCAGTCGGCAAGGTCGGTCGCCGTGATGTAGCCGCGGTTGAGCGCACCGGTCATCGCCGCGTCGTTGGCCCGAATGTCGGCCACCATGCCGGTCATCGCCGCCAACATCAGGCGCAGAGTCTTCACCGCGTCGATCACCGGCTCCTTGTCCTCCTGCATGTCCTTGGCATAGGCGAGGGCAAGGCCCTTCATCACCGTCAGCAGCGTCGTGAACGCGCCCAGCAGGCGGCCGGTCTTGGCGCGCACCAATTCGGCGGCGTCGGGATTGCGCTTTTGCGGCATGATCGAGCTGCCGGTGGTGAAAGCCTCGGACAGGGTGATGAAGCCGAAGCCCGGATTCATCCAGATCACGATCTCCTCCGCCAGGCGGGACAGATGCATGCCGCCGATCGCCGCCGCCGCCAGGAACTCCAGTGCGAAGTCGCGTGCCGATACCGCGTCGAGCGAGTTGGCCATCGGCCGGTCGAAGCCCAGGGCCGACGCCGTCATATGGCGATCGATCGGAAAGGTGGTGCCGGCCAGCGCCGCCGCGCCCAGCGGGGATTCGTTCAACCGCGCGCGGCAATCGCGCAGGCGGCCGCGATCCCGGCCCAGCATCTCCACATAAGCCATCAGGTGATGGCCGAAGGTGATCGGTTGCGCCGGTTGCAGATGCGTCAGTCCGGGCATCAATGTCGCAGCATAGGCCTCGGCCTGGTCCAGCAGCGCGGCTTGCAGCGCGCGCATGCCGCCGTCCATCTCGTCGATCGCATCGCGCAGCCAAAGGCGGAAATCCGTTGCCACCTGGTCGTTGCGCGAACGCGCGGTGTGCAGCCGTCCCGCAGGCTCGCCGATCAGTTCGGCCAGCCGGGATTCCACGTTCATGTGGATGTCTTCCAGCGCGGCGGAAAACTGGAACGTGCCGGCCTCGATTTCCGCCAGCACGGCGTCCAGGCCGCCGGCGATTGCCTGCTCGTCTTCCACGCTGATGATGCCGCATGCCGCCAGCATCGCCGCATGCGCTTTCGAAGCGCGGATATCCTGGGCATAAAGCTGGCGATCGACATCGATCGAGGCGTTGATCTCCGCCATGATGGCGGCGGGACCGGCGGCATAATGGCCGCCCCAGAGTGGGTTCGGTTTGGACATGAGGCCGAGGCTAGCCCAATTCCATTTCCTAGGCCACCGGCAACTCGGCCAGCGTTTCGTCTGGCGTGAACATCCATTCGATCAGGCCGATATAACCATCGCGCACGGCGACCACGATGGTGCGGTTGTCGACATGGACGACCGTTCCGGGTGCCGGCCCGTTGGCTTCCTGCCAGCCCGTCGCGCGATGTACCGTCAGCCATCTGTGATTTACGAAGGCCAGGCTCTCGATCAGTCCGAACGCCCGGATATGCCGCAGGATGGCCTCTACCGGCTGCGCGAAGTCGATGGCCCTGTCGATAGTCTTCCACATCGGCCAATACGTTCCTGGCCCTTGCGGCGTCGCTGCCTGCCATAAGGGTACGAAGTTTTCAGCGATCCTGGTCGCCAGGCGGCGCGCGGCGATCTGGGTCTTGAGATCCAGGCTTTCGTGACATTCGTCGGCCGTCATGGGAAAGTCCTGCGCGGCGAGGATGTCGCCACAATCGAATTCCCGTGCGATCTTGTGGCAGGTGACGGCCCATGAGCGGCGCTGTTCCAGGATGGCGCGCACGGCGGGGTAAGGACCACGCGCCTCGGGCAAGGGCGAGGCATGGAAATTCACCGCGTATTTCAGATAGGGCGGCCAGTCGCCGATCCGCCATTTGTAGCTGGCGACGATCAGGGCCTCGCATCCCAATGCCTGCAGTTCCTGCACGTCGCGCTCGCTCATGCGCGATACCTGGACCGCCGCGCCGTGATTTTCAGCGAGCGCGATCATGGCATCGTTGCCCTCGCGCGCAGGCTGCCGGATGGGAACAGTGAACAGCTTTACCGGTTGCCAGCCCGCACGAAGTAACGCTTCGAACACACCCAGATACCGGTCGATGCCTGTGATCGCAAAACGCATTTGCCATTACACGGCGCAAACCGTCTTTTTATGCGTGGATCAATAAGAGAAGCGCGAGGGCTGGCACATGACCAGGCTGTAGCCCTTTTCCTTCGATGTCGTCAGCAGCTCGATGCGGAAGCCCGCTTCCTGCAGGACGCGCACGAACACCCATTCCGAAAATTTGTGCGAACGCGCCAGCAGCAGGTGTTCGTCCTTTTCCAGATGAATGGACTCGCTGCCGACCGAAAGATTGGCATCCTTCTTCAATTTAAAGCTCAATTCGATCTGGTTTTCGTCAGCATTGAAGCGCACCAGCTGGTCGCCGTCCCGATGAGTCAGACCAAGCGTCTGCGCCATTGCGAAAACGAAATCCTCTACAAGCGGACCATGGTACTGACTCAGCAGTTTTTCCGTCTTCGAAAGGTTCACCAGCTCTACACCGATAATGACGTAGTCATCCGATGTCATGGAGTCGCGTAGATTGGTCAATACGCGGTGGCGGTCGGGCTGATTGCCCAGCGTGTTGCCGAGAGAGAGCAGAAGATTCTTTGCGCCGCCTTCGCGCAGCTCGTAAGTGATGTCGGCAAAATTTCCCAGCTCGAAATCCAGTTGCTTGGGACGGATATCGACGTGCGGATACACTTTGCGAACCGTGGCGCCGGCGGCATCCAGCATGCGTTGGCTGATATCCACGGGCACGTAGCGGAACTGCACGTTACGCGTGGTCAAGGCCTCCAGCAGCGGCAGGACCGGCGAACCTTCGCCGCAGCCGACATCGACGATGTTAAGCAGGCTGCCCTCGGCGAACGAGTGCAGGAAGCTGTCGACCTTCGATGTCAGCAGGTTGGCTTCGATATAGTTGATGCCGCGTACGTCGTGGGTGCCGCGCGTTGCCGCCAGGTCGTTCCAGGCGCGGGCGCCATTTTCCGTCATGTAGACGAACTTGAGCGGGATTTCGCCGCGGCCCAGGATCGAGGTGATCAGCTCGGACGACTGACGCGGCGATAATGTAAGGGTCATGCTTATTGCAGCCCCGTGATCTGGCTGCCTTCCGGCCAGGAGACACGCCAGCCCAGCTTGACTTCGCCTTTGCCGTCCGCGGCCAGGTCCAGCTTCCACAAGGCAAGCCCGGTCGTATCCTGCGCGTCCTTGGTGTAGCCGTCTGTCGTGGCATCGGGCAGGATATCGACTTTGATCTGGTCGTTGCGCGATAGCGGCAGCGCCTCCAACACCTCCGCCTTGACCGCGAAGCGGTGCAGGTTGTGGATCGAGGTGACCGTCTGCCGCTCCCTGGTGCTGTTCTTCGAGATTATGCCGTCCGTGCCGTTCTTGTCGAACAGGACCTGCCGCTTGACCACGATCTGGTCGTCGACGCCGAAGCCCAGCGTCGTCTCGTCACCCGGCCGCACCAGCGGCAGTTCGGAATTGCCGATATAGACGCCGTCGCGGAACAGATTGGCGGTGCCCGGCAGCAACGGCGCATCGCCGCCGATCTTCGTCCGCACCACCAGGAAGGCATGGGTGTTGAGCGCGGGAACCACTTGCTCGATCAGCGCGCCCGTGGCATCGACCGCGCCGATCATGACGCGCCGTGCGGTGTTGTCCGCCGTCACGGTCGCGGTGCCGGGAATCTTGTACTCGGTGACATAGCCGCCGGCATTGAGGCTGGCGGATCGGAATGCAGCAGGGACGGGAGGAGGTACAGGCATAGGTGAGGAAGGTAGAACGGGGACAACGGGCGCAGATGAAAATGCCGCAAGAGGAGAATTCTCGTTTGCTTCATCCAGTCCTTTTTGTATGGCATCGCTATCGACAGGCTGTGCTTTGCCATAAGCCATTTGCTTTTTGGCCATCACATTTGGCTGATACAGATTTACCCAGATCGAACCCGGACGCGGCGGTGTTGCGCCCTGCGTCGGCTGCGCGGTCGACAATGTCAGGGCGACGTTGGTCCAGTCCTCGCCGGTCGACTGGCGAACCTGTCCGAACTGGGTTATCGCCAGCTTGCTGCCGGCCGTATCCAGCCGCGCATCGTAGAGCGGGGTCCAGGTGGCGTTGGGCACCTGGTAGCTGAGCTTCATCGTCAGCGTGGTCGCTGTCGCGGTTTCCAGCGGGATCGCAACCCGTTCGCTGTTGCGCTGGCCGGTCCGCAGTGCGCCGAGGTCGCCTTGAACCGCGGCAATCTGCTCGTCGATCTCGCGCAACGCCACGGTCTGCGTCACGTCCGCCTTCAATGCTTCGTCCATGTCGATATAGAGGGCATTGCTGGCGGCGCTCCACTCTTCGGGTTTCAGGTCCATGTGAACGAAGTTCTGGTTCACCGCTGCCGCTGCCTGCTGGCCCAGGCTGGTCAGGAAGGTTTGCCGTGATTCGTTGGCCTTGCTATCCGCCTCGATCAGCGCGCGCTTGTCCTGCAGGCCCTGCAACGTGGCGTTCAGTTCGCGTTCGCGCGGCTGGGCCAGCTCGGTGCCGTTGACGATCTTACTTTCCAGCGCGCCCAGCGTGACGGCTGTGGTAGCGACGCCTTCGGCCTTCAGCGAGTTGGCCATCAGCGTGGCCGGCAGGTTCTCGATGACGATGGTGCTGGCGCCGGCAGGGATTTCGATCTCGGCCTCGCGCGTTACAGTTGCGCGGTCGCCGTAGACGGTCACGGCGGAAATATGGGTCGATGTGGTGATTTCGCCCGCAAGCGCCGGAATTGCAAGGCCGGCCATGATGAAAGCCTGAATCAGAACGCGCTGCATGGCCATTTCCTCGCCTGTTATTATAGGCGAAGTTTAGCGCAAACCATGCCTACGGCAAGCGCCTCACCACAGGCTGCAGTTGAACGCGATAGAGATGCGCGTGCCGCTGCCGCCATAGGGCATGACCGAATGAGCCAGCCACGAGGGAAACAGCAGCAATTGGCCGGTTTTCGGGTAGATGCGTTCGCTCAGCCCAGCGGACAGGCAGCCGTCGAACGTCATCTTGACCCCCGGGGCGTACATTAGCGGGGCAGCGCCGCGCGGGTCCTTGAACTCGATCGCGCCGCCCAAATCCTGGCCACCCGCGATACCGCCATCGTCGACATAGAACGAGCCGGACCAGTACGATGCCGGATGGAAATGCACGGCGTTGCCATGGCCAAGCCGGTTGATATTGGCCCAGGCCTGGAATTTCCAGTCCAGTGGCTGCTTCTTGAGCGCGCCCTGATCCAGGGTTGCGGTCGAGCTGTCCAGGATCGATCTGATGCCGGCGAACAGGTTCGTGCCATCCTCGCCCGTCCAATCCAGCAGATCGTCATTGGATTGCCAGCCACCCTCGTTGCTGCGGGACGATCCCGCATCGCTTGTCGACCGTGCCAGGATGGTCGCCCGCAGGGACGCAATCAAGGGAGAGGCGGCTTCGATTTCCGTAACGATCAGGGGTGTCGGAAACAGGGATTTGACGATCATCGGATAAGTCTCATTCGAATGATACGGATCGTCGGAGGAAAACTTGCGCGGGGGTTACAGGAAAGTTAGATCCGTCAGTTCCATCTTCAGTATTTGCGCGCGCTGCCGGATTTCGTCCCGTTCTTCCGCGGTCTTGCGCGTCAGGTTGGTGTACTGGTTCCTCATCCGCATGTTGCCGTCAAAGCGCGATTTGTGACGATCGAGGAAATCCCAGTACAACGTCGTGAAAGGACAAGCCTCTTCGCCGACGGATTTGTGCGGATCGTAGCGACACTTACCGCAATGGTCGCTCATTTTGTCTATGTAGTTGCCGGAAGCGACATAGGGCTTCGTCCCCATGATGCCGCCATCGCCGTACTGGCTCATGCCGAGCGTGTTCGGTAGCGACACCCAGTCGATCGAATCCCAGAACATCGACATGTGCCAGCGATGCACGTCATAAGGACGCACACCCAGCAACAAGGCAAATAGTCCCAGCACCATGAGGCGTTCGATATGGTGTGCATAGGCACGGTCGATGGTGTGGCCGATAGCCTGCGACAGGCAACGCATATCCGTCTCGCCGGTCCAGTAGAAACGCGGCATCGGCAGTTCTGCCTCCAGCGTATTGCCCTCGGCGTAATCCGGCATCAGACGCCAGTACATTCCCCTAACGAATTCGCGCCAGCCGATGATCTGTCGCACGAAGCCTTCGACCGAATTCAGGGGCGCCTTCGCCGGGTTGGCTATCACGGCCTCGACGACTTCCTTCGGATCGAGCAAATGCAGATTGAGCGGCCCCGAGAGCGCGGAGTGAAACAGCAGCCATTCGCCGCCCCGCATCGCATCCTGATAGCGCCCGAAATTTCCCAGGCGACGGTTGACGAAATCGTGAAGTGCGACAAGCGCCTGCGCGCGTGTCACCGGCAGGTCGAAATCGGCCAGGCTACCGGGGTTTCCGGGAAACATGCGTTCGACCATCGCGAGCACATCGTGAGTCGTTTGATCGGGCGCGAAGTGAGGCGGTTCGGGAATAACGATCTTTTGCCTGCGGCCAAGCGTTTCGCGATTGTCATGATCGAAATTCCACGCCCCACCCGTGGGTTCGCCATTGTCCTCCATCAAAATGCCGAGACGCCGGCGCATGAAGCGATAGAAAGTTTCCAGGATCGGATGACGGTGCTTGTCGGCAAAACTTGTAAACTCGTCGTGACTGCACAGAAAATGCCGGTCCTCCCGCATCTCCAGGTTCAGATCGAGCGCGCGCAACATCTTACGCACGCGCCAATCGCCGGGCTCCAATACGATCAGACGCTCCGGCATCAGCTTTTGTGCCCAACGCCTTAGCTCGTCGGAAAAATTTCCGAGGTTCTCATCGTTGTCCAGCTCGCTGTAAAACACCCTGCGTCCGGCCAGGCGTTGCTCGTCACGAAAATGACGCATGCACGCGAAGAAATAGGCCAGCCGTTTTTTATGCTGCGGTATGTAGCTCGCTTCCTCGCGTACCTCCATTTGCAGGATCGCATCGTGGCCGGGATCGAATCCGTCGAATGCCGTGGAATGCGGATCGAGTTGATCGCCCAGGACGACGATCAGGTTGCGCAGGCTCACTGTTCGGCCACTATGCGTTCGATCCGGCTGTCGGGGATCAACCACATCGCGGCTACCAACGCATAGAGGCATTGTGCAATCCAGGGATGCCAGAAGGAAAAGCCGATGGCGCTGCCATAGAGTATGAGCGAGCCGCGCCCCTTCCGATCGCGCCCGACCGCTTCCTTCAAAAGCGAATTCGATGGATGTGCGCGGATGATCGAGCGTTGCAGGATGATAAAGGCGATCGCCACGATCAGTAGCAGCACGCCATAGACGATCGTCGGCTGTCGCTGCTCGAAGCTTTGCCCCATCCAGCCGGTGATCCAGGGCACGAAGGAAAGCCAGAACAGGAAATGCAGGTTCGCCAGCAGCACGCGACCGCCGATCAGCTTGGTGGCGCTCAGCATATGGTGATGGTTGTTCCAGTAGATGCCGACATAGATGAAGCTGAGGGCATAGGCCAGGAACCCCGGCAGCAACGGCTTCAACGCATGCCAGTCGGTGCCCTGGGGTGTCTTTAGTTCCAGCACCATGATGGTGATGATGACGGCGATCACGCCATCGCTGAACGCCTCGAGACGGTTCTTTTCCATGTGCGCTTACCCGGCCATCGTGGATCGACAGGGCCTTTTATACCGCGACGGATGGTTATTCGAAATAATTCGGTGCGCACCAGATCGATTTGACGGCGCGGTAAAGCCGCATCGGCGAGCCTTCGCGTATTGCGATGTAGCGAGGCGAGATGTCGGCGGTAAAATTCGTCGCCAGGCGAAAGCTGCCTTCGTTCGGCGCGCCGTCGAAATCAAATGTGCATCCTCGCGCCATGGCGTCCTGGATTCCTTCCCACAGCAGCAGGTTGATGGCCCCGCGATGGGCCTCCGCGCGCCGTGTCGAATTGAAATAGTAATACGATGAATTGTCCCAGATCGTGAACATTGCACATGCCAGTTTTCCGTCGGCTTCGCGCGCGCCGTAGATTGCACCGCGGCCACGTTCGATGCACGCACCGATCAGCTGCCGCCAGGTCGTTTCATCCATCCAGTTCTGCTTGCCCTTAACAGCAAGGTTGTCACGGTAGTTGGCGATGAACTCGTCCGGATCTACCTTGGAATCGACGGTGACGACCTCCCGTGCGTGGCGAATGTTGTTGCGGCCCTTGTCGCGCATGTTCTTCCACACCAGATCGGCCGGCTGCGGTGCGATCTCATGCGTGAACTGGACGGAAGCGCGAAAACCGTTCGAGATGAACGGGATCGTGTCCGTAACGCCGCGATGGCATTTGACATAGAACAGGATCGTATCGGGCAGCTTGCTTATCAGCTCGTGCGTGATGTCCAATCGTTTGAGCAGTTGTGTGCCCGATTTACCATTGCCCTCGTCAACCGCCGGACCCAGGAAGTGGGTAAAGCGCGGCATCTCGCCAATGCTGAACCCCAGCTTGTGCCGGGTAACGAAAGGCATGCGGCCCACGACGCGGCCGTTATCGACTGCCTCGACAACGTCCCAGCGGCCGCCGGTTGCGACATCCAGCCACCAGGGTTCATGGAAAATCGTGGGTTCAAGCGGATTGATACGAACAATGGAGTGTTTGTTCGTATCAGCCGATACCTGGCTGGTCATCGGGGGTACTCTGGGCAATCGATAGGCGTTGTTCACGGTGCACATTTACCCGCAGTCTCTAATATAATCTATAAGGCTTCGTGTACTATACGGTTCAAATGCTGTATCTAGACGCAGTCGTTGCACTTTTGTCATGATAATAAATTTCCGGCATCTCATGCGAGAGTCCGAGGGCCTACAGGCTTCTTTAAATAAGCCCGGGAGGCCATAATAAATATTAATCAAAAATACAGAATAAAGGCATGGGCTTGTCTGCTGTCCGCTATAATGTTATATTTTAACCTATTGTGGTTATATTGCTGTCAGAAACGGGCCATTATTAGCGGGTAAAAATATTGAGTTTCCAGAGGTACGTCGAAATTCATAAACAAAGTCTGCATATTTTGCGGATGCAGCCCTATGTCAGCGGCCAGAAACCCATGCCTCGGTTTTTCGAAACGGTCACCAAGCGGATCGAGCTGTTCAAGGCCAAGCAGATTTTCCGAAAATTCGCCCGGGCCGATCGCGCGCTTCACACGGCTATGATGAACATGCAGCACCACATGACGCCGGCAAAGCTATCTATCGCCAAAGGGCGCCTGCTGAAGGCGCAGAGAAAATACAACGCAGCGAAACAGAAGTTTCAATGCGACAAGGACCATCCTGTCGATCGGATGACAGGGCCAATGGGTTGATCTCCGACCTATCGGCAAGACCGGATGTTGCTATCAATCAGCTGGACCGCATGGCTTTCATCGGGAATTCGCCGCCGCGCCATTGCGGAATAGCGACGTTTACATCCGACCTGCAACAGGCCGTGTCTTTGCTGAGCCCGGATACGATGCCGTGCATTGTCGCAATGACCGACAATAATCATGCATATGATTACCCGCCTGCCGTCCTGTTCCGGATAAACGATTCCAATCCTGCTGAATATGCTCAGGCCGCGGCGTTTCTGAACGCAAGTGGCATCGACGTCGTTTGTCTGCAGCACGAATTCGGCATTTTCGGGGGCGAAGCCGGCGATTATATATTGCTGCTCCTGACGCGCCTTACCATGCCGATCGTGACGACCCTGCACACCGTGCTTGCCGACCCGACGCCAATCCAGCGCAGCGTGCTCAACCGGATCGTGGACCAGTCCAGGACCGTCGTGGTGATGGCCGAAAAGGGACGCGAGCTTCTGCGCAGCGTATACGGCGTAGCTGACGACAAGATCGAAGTCGTGCCCCACGGCGTTCCCGATTTCCCGTTCGTCGAACCGGATGATGCAAAGGCAGAGCTGAATTTCAGCGGCCGGGCAGTCATCCTGACCTTCGGTCTTTTGTCTCCGAACAAAGGCATCGAGGTCATGATCGATGCCATGCCAGCCATCCTGAAAAGTTGCCCCGATGCCGTCTATGTCGTGCTCGGCGCGACGCACCCAAATCTGATTCGTCATGAAGGCGAGGCCTACCGCGAGAGCCTGCTGGTCCGCGTGCGCGAACTGGGTGTCGAGGATCACGTGGTTTTCATCGACCAGTTCGTGGAGCAGGCGACGCTTCTACGCTATATTTCCATGTGCGATGTCTATGTCACGCCTTATCTGAGCGAGGCGCAAATGACATCGGGTTCGCTGGCCTACAGTTTCGGGCTGGGGCGTGCCGTGGTTTCGACACCGTACTGGCATGCCCGCGAACTTCTGGCCGATGGACGCGGCGTGCTGGTTCCCTTCCGGGATGTCGCGACCACCGGGAGGGAGGTCTCCGATCTTCTGACGGACGATACAAGGCGGCAGGCAATGCGTAAGCGTGCCTACGTGATCAGCCGGGCGATGACGTGGGAGCATACCGCCGAGCGTTACCTGACGATCTTCAAGAACGCCAAGCGGACCGATCAGAACAAGGTAATCGCCATTGCCGGACTTGCAGCGGCCGGTAGCGAGGCCTTGCCGGAAATGCGGCTCGCCTACTTTACCACCATGTGTGACGATACCGGATTGTTCCAGCACGCGATCCATTCGGTGCCCGATCGACTGCACGGTTACTGCGTGGACGACAATGCGCGTGCCCTGATGGTCGCCTGCGCCCTTAACAATCCGGGCGAACAGCCTTTGCCGGAAACCATGACGTCGGTATTTGCCGCCTTCGTGCAGCATGCCTGGAATCCCGACCTTGGACGGTTTCGCAATTTCATGAGCTTCGACCGCCGCTGGCTGGAGCCCAGCGGTTCGGAAGACAGCCACGGACGCACCCTGTGGGCCCTGGGCGAATGCGCGCGCGCCGACGTCAATCCCTCGCGCCGGCGCTGGGCGGCGGCTTTGTTCGCGCAGGCGCTGCCAAGCGTGGAGGCCTTCTCCTCGCCGCGAACATGGGCGTTCACGCTGTTGGGGCTGGACGCTTACTGCACGGTCGAGAAGAACAATGCCACCGCCGAACGGCTGCGCTATGTCCTGGCCGACAGGCTGACCACCATCCTGTCGGCCGTCGAGACGATCGACTGGGTCTGGTTCGAGGAGGGACTGGCCTATGACAATGCGCGCCTGCCGCAGGCGCTGATTGCTACCGGTATGGCTTTGGATGAGCCTGCCTATGTCGAAGCCGGCCTGCGCAGCCTGCGCTGGCTGATGATTCTGCAAACGGCGGTATCGGGAGCGTTCAGGCCGGTCGGCAGCTACAGCTTCGGTGATAAAAGATGTCTGCCTCGGCCTTTCGATCAGCAGCCGCTGGAAGCGGCGGCAACGGTTGCCGCTTGCCTTGCTGCCTGGCGCGTGGAGGGCGACGAGGAATGGCGGATCGAAGCTGTCCGTTCGTTCGACTGGTTCCTTGGCCGCAACGATCTTTCATCGCCTCTGGTCGATCTTGAAACAGGCAGTTGCTGCGACGGGCTGCACGCCGATCGGCCCAATGAAAACAGGGGCGGCGAGTCAGTCGTTTCCTATCTTCTTGCTCTTTCGGACATTCGCCAGATGGCGAGGCTTTCCAGCAGGATGCGCGATATGGGACTTACAGTCAGATACGCACAGGCTCATTGAACTTCAACAAAAACATCTGAGGCTATATTGGCACAAGTTTCATTCCTGAACCGGCAGGCCCTGTACTTGCGTCCCGATCCTGCACGTGTGGTCGTGCGCCCGTTCAAGCCCGCAACGGAACCGCGCGATCTGAATCCGACGGATAAAAGCCGCGCGAACAACATCGTCGACCGCGTTCTGGGTCTTGAGGAAGAAGAGGCGGCGAGCCAGCTGGACGACGTGCTGGAAAATTTCGATGGCCGTCATCGCAACCTGCTGGCGACATTCGAAGAGCGTGCCGATGAGATGGAAGAAGCCTTTACTCCGCATCCGCCGTTCAGCAAGGTGCAGCGCCAGCTTGTAGGCGCGTATTTCCTGAACGAATATTCCTTCGAAGCCTCGGCTTTGTTCAATCCCAGTATTGTCCCGCACCCGGATCAATCCGACGCGCCGGAAGGCGGCCTGCGCTTTATCCTAAGCCTGCGTGCGGTGGGCGAGGGACATGTATCCTCCCTGACGTTCCGCGCCGGATCGATCGCCGCGGATGAAAGCGTGACCATCGATCCGACGGCCCGGCTCGCGTCCGTTCCGCGCGTGAGAAGCCGCGTGCCGCGCCCGGACGGCGATGAGCTGGACGTGATTTTCGAATCCAGCCTCGACATCAGCGAACGGGTGATCTTCCCGATCACCGACTCCCAGTCGCACGGTATCGAGGATGCGCGCTTCGTCGAATTCGACCACGGCGACCGCAAGACGTTCTACGGCACATATACCGCCTACAGCGGCGCCGCGATCCGGTCGGAGCTGATCGAGACGGAGGATTTCCTGTCGTTCCGCATGACGCCTCTGACGGGATCGGCCGCGCGCAACAAGGGCATGGCGCTGTTCCCCCGGAAGATCGATGGGAAGTACGCGATGATCGGGCGGCAGGATAACGAGAACCTCTATCTTATCTATTCCGACGACCTGTATTCATGGGACAATGGCGTTCCCTTCCTCAAGCCGAAATACCCGTGGGAGTTCGTGCAGATAGGCAATTGCGGATCGCCGATCGAACTCGACGAAGGCTGGCTCTTGCTGACCCATGGCGTCGGCCCGGTACGGAAATATTCCATCGGCGCGGTGCTGCTGGACAAGCAGGACCCGACGAGGATCCTGGCGCGCTCACGCGATCCGTTGGTCCGGCCCGAACAGTCCGAACGCGATGGCTATGTCCCCAACGTCGTCTACACCTGCGGCGCCATACGCCACAACGACCAGATCATCCTGCCCTATGCGGTGTCTGACACATTTTCGAACTTCGCGACGATCAAGATCGTCGATCTGCTGAAGGCGATGGAAGGGGCTTGAGTTGATGGGAGAGGAGGGGTGTCTGCTGACAACATTACTGTCTACCCCCTGATCACTCACCCCAGGTGAATTCGATCGGCATCTGGACATCGGGGTGCAGGCTTCTGTGAACCGGGCAGGTATGTGCCGCGCGTTCCAGGCGTTGCTTCTGATCGTCGCCGAGAAGATGCGGCACATTGATCCTGACCGTCAACTTGCCGATCATCCGGGCCGGCGTCGTTGCCATTTGCTTGTCGACGCTTGCGGTCGCACCTCTTAGTCTATGCTCTTATCTTTTCCCGCTCGCGCAAGGAAGCCCGAACCACCGTCTAAACCGTTAATAACATATTAATATCAATTTACATTTGTACTGTTCAATGCTATGGAGATATTCCTTAGCGTGCCGAGATCCACAAAGCCGATTTATTTATTACGGTCAAAGGGGCCGTCGTTCATGTCGAAATTCGATATTGAAAGATTTTCCGATCTTCTGCGTCAAGACGCGGGATTATCCATCAATCCCGCTGAATTGCGTTTTCTAAAGGGGACGGGTCTCAATCACGATCATATCGTTTTGGGTGACAGTGGCTGGCTTGCCAGAATTCCGCGTGGGAACAGCGGTATGAGCAGCCAAGATTACCTGTCGCAGCAGGAGGCGCTCTACAGCGCCGCCGCGCCCTCGCTGCACACGCCCGAATTGCTGGCAGCCATCGCCCCGGCCGACGATCTGCCCCACGGCGCCCTGATCGTCCAGCGCATAGAGTATGTGCGCAAGGCGGATTTCGGCAGGGACTACAGGGCCATCGCTGCATCGCTGGCTGCAATCCATGCGACCGAGCCGCCGCCAGCGCTGCTACCAGGGCCAACCGCGCCGGGAGAGTCGCAGCGAGGCTTTATCGAGGCCATGCTGGTGCCTTCACTTGACAGTGCGGAGCTGAATCCTCGTTCGCGTGCGTTGCTGAACAATGCGCTCGATCAATGTTATGACGATCTCTCCCGAATGGCACGTTCCACGGCATTGCCGACAGGCTTTATCGCCTCCGACACTCATCCCGGCAATTTCCTGATAGATCGACAAGGCAAGGCGTGGATGCCCGATCTTGAATATGCGACGGTCGATTGCCCATTGGTCGACACCGCCATGGCCGTCTGTCCACTGGCGCGGCAGTTCGATCCTGACAGCAACCCATCGGCGCCTGTCGGCACAGGGCAGAAATTCTTTGCCGCATGGCTGGATCTGTACAGCCAGGATCATCACGATGCCGCGCGCCGCGCGCTGATCGACATGCGGCCGGCGATGGGCCGGGTGGCGTTGGTCGGATCGCTGGGCTGGCTGGCGTTTTGGCAAACGCAGGGGCAAGCGACGATGACGGATGTGCCAACGCCTACGGCCAATAACTGGAGCCGCATGGTCAGCGACTATCTGGAGCCCGAAGCGCTTGGCACGACGTTGCGCCAGAACGGGTTCGGTGCCTCGGCTCTGAAGCATTTCAACCGGAACGTCGGCTTCCAGCCTGGCGCCCCGGCGATCTGACCCAGACAGCGTGCGCAGATTCCTCTTCATGCGCCATGGTGAGTCGACCGCGAATGTCGAGGGAATCTGCGCGGGTGGCGAAACCGTGCATCCCCTGACGGACGCAGGCCGTGCGCAGGCGACAGAGGCTGGAAAGATCTTGCGCCTGAGCGGCATGACCCTCGATCATATCGTTCACAGCCGCCAGGCACGGGCGGCCGAGACAGCCGAGTTGGTCGGCAAGGCCCTGGCGATCGGCCCGGAAAGAATCCTGGGAAATCCGGATTGGCGCGAACGCGGCTTTGGTGAATGGGAGGGCGTTCCTTTTCTGGACATCTACCCTCACCTGGAAGCCTGGATCGACCCACCGGGCGGAGAGTCGCTGCAGGCGCTTTTCGCAAGGGTCACCGCAGCACTGGCAGCCCTACCGCGCGGCCTCAACCTGATCGTCAGCCATGGCGGCCTATGGCACGTGCTCAACAAAATGCACGGCGTGTCGCAGGCGGCTCACATCGGCAATGCGGATATTTTTGCGGTCACCATTGATGGCGATGCATCTCCTTCAATTCTTACGGAGCGCATCGTCGGGAAAGTGCAGCTGCCTTAAACGGCTTGCTCAGCCACGAGTACGTTTAGATCGTTCGCGGCACCAGCCTGCACATGGCGCCATTTCAGGAAAACAAACAAATGGCCCGTCCTCGGAGACGCAAGCCTATAAGCATGGCTTCCCTTTATGCACCTTCGACGTCTAAGGCGAATTCGATGTTGCCGCGTGTCGCATGGCTGTAGGGGCAAACTTTCTCATGCGTTTCCTGCACAAGCGCTTGCGCTTCCGTGGTCGGTAAGGTCGGTACCTTGACATGCATCTTCACCGCGATGCCAAATCCGCCGCCTTCGCGGGGGCCGACCGACACATCACAGGTCACGACAGAGCCCGATACGTCTTTCTTGTGCTGGCTTGCGACGAATTCCAATGCGCCACCGAAGCACGCCGCATAGCCGGCGGCGAACAGATGTTCCGGCGTGGTGGTATCGGGAAGGCCGGGACCACCCATTTCCTTGCGCACCGACAGATTGACGCTGACCGAGTGATCGGTCGTTTCCGAATGACCGTTGCGGCCCCCGGTATTGACGGCCGTCGCGGTTACGAGCGGCTTGATGGTATATACTGACATCGTGATGGATCTCCGTGATTTAATGACCTGATATGTTGTTATTTAACAATAACGGTCAAGGCCGCATAGACGTATGTTCTATATAAGTTTATGCTTTTCTTCATGTTCGTAACCCGGCAAGAATATAGGCTCGCGCGGCGGCGTTGCCCGCACCACTCAATCAAGGAGCAGTTTGGATGAACGTGATCGAACCAACGACCCCCGAAGGGCAGCCAATATTCATTCGCATGCGCAGCGACTCTCGCCCCAAAGTTGCGCGCGAACGCGATACGGCGGTGATGCGCTCACGCGACTTCATCACGATGATGAAGATCATCGCCGCGCACGATCTGTGGGATGAGCTGGAAGCGCAGGCAGCTGCGCAGGGCTGCACGAATTTCCGCATTGGTGCGCAGCCGATGCGGATTGCCAGCGCGGTGCTGCGGCACAAGATCGAGCAAGGAGAGCTACCGATCGACACGCCCGGCCTGTTTGCTTGTTCTTCGCTAGGCGGTGGCAGTGACGGTGGCGACGCCGCTGGCAAAGCTGGCGCAGCCGGTGGAGCCGTTGAGAGTGCCAAGAAAAAACCCGGTGATGTCCTGGAGCCAGGCGATTCGGAGGGCAGCAAGGACAAGCCTCAATGAACGTATGGCGTAACCCCCCCCCGATAACCAACCGGCGGAGCCTGCTGAGGCGGTCTCCGTCCCTTCCTTACGGGCGCAACTGCGTAACGGCCAAAGCTATCTAAGCAATTTATATTAATAGGAAATTCGTGGCGGAGGGGATGAGATTCGAACTCACGATACGGTATTAGCGTATACCCGCTTTCCAGGCGAGCGCCTTCAACCACTCGGCCACCCCTCCGCAAGACGATGGACTTTAGCGGGGGTTGCCGACTACCTCAAGAACCTTGTCCAGGGATTTATGCCAATCGGGCTGGGAAATGCCGAATCTTGTCTGGATCTTGTTGCAGTCCAGTACCGAATAGGGGGGGCGGCGGGCAGGAGTCGGATAGTCGGCGGTGCCGATCCGGGTCAGTTTCGGCTTCTCCCGACCGGCAAAGATGGCGGCGGCGAAATCGAACCAGGTCGTGGCCGGCGCGCCTGAGAAATGATACGTGCCCCAGCCGTCGAAGCTGGAATTGTCCGCCACCCGAATCATCCGCAGCATGGCGGCGGCGATATCCTCGGCCGAGGTCGGGCCTCCCTGCTGGTCGCCGACGATTTTCAGCTCGTCGCGCTCCGCTCCAAGCTTCAGCATGGTCAGGACGAAGTTCTTGCCTTCGGCGTCGTAGACCCAGGCGGTGCGCAGGATCAGGTGCTTGTCCCATGCGGCGCGTACGGCCGCCTCGCCATCGGCCTTGCTGCGCCCGTATAGATTCAGCGGGGCGATCGGGTCGTCCTCGCGCCACGGCCTGCCGACCGGTTCGCCGAAAACGTAGTCGGTCGAAATGTGCAGCAACGGTACGTCCTGCAACTTGCAGGCTTCCGCCATGATACCCGGCGCGACGGCATTGACGGCAAAGGCCGCTTCCTGCTCGTTCTCCGCCTTGTCGACGGCGGTGAAGGCGGCGCAGTTGATGACGAACCCTGCATCCCCGACCGCGCGCACGACTTCGTCCTTGTTGTTCAAGTCGACATCCTGACGGGTCAGGGCGATGGTTTCATGGCCGTGGGATTCGGCGAGCCTGGTTACGGCGCGCCCGACCTGCCCGGCGGCCCCGAAGATGACGATCTGTTTCATG
The DNA here is from genome assembly GCA_965199335.1 of Alphaproteobacteria bacterium. Lineage (GTDB taxonomy): Bacteria > Pseudomonadota > Alphaproteobacteria > CALMVH01 > CALMVH01 > CBDAQV01. Next base: position 223,198 of record CBDAQZ010000001.1, read on the forward strand.
GCTGGCCTCCACCGGCGGATTGATTTGCGGATAAACGTTTCGCATGCAGCCTTGGTTTCAGTCGCAGCGCAGGATATTCGACCAGTTCCCATGTTGCCCAGGCAAGGAGCGTAGAGACAAGCGCGGATAATGCCAGTATCTGCGACAGGGGCAGACGTGGATGGAAGAAATGCCACAGCGTCTGCTGCACCGGAAAGGCGTACAGATAGATACCATAGGACAGATCGCCGATCTGCCACGGCACGCGGAACAGGCGGTCCGATTGCGTGGCGAAGGAAATCGTGATGTACGGGATCGCCACCCACGACCATGCGGTCAGGTAGCGCGAACCGACAAGGGCCAGCGTGATCGCCATGATGGCAACGCTGCGCGCCAGCGTGAACTCCAGGCGAGGCCGGAACAGGCAGATCACGACCGAAACCCAGAAATAGGGGGCGAAGGTCAGCACCTGATGCAGTTCCAGCGGACCCAGCCGCAGCGGCTCGGGATAATGGCGGCCATAATATATCGTGCCTGCACACAGGGCGGTGGCGAAAACGAATACGCTGGTCGGCGAATTCAGAAGCCGCGTGGTGCCCAGGATCATGAGGGTCAGATACATCAGCATGCCGATCGGCAGCGTCCACAGCGATCCGTTGACGACGCCCGCCATCGGCGCTGACTCGAATACGCCGGGCAGATAATAATCCGGCAGCAGCGCGATGTTCTGCAGGTAAAGCCACGTATCGTTGCGATTGAAATAATCGGTGGGGGCCAGTGTACCGAGCAACGGCCCCAGCGCGACGACCGATAGCGCGCTTACGACGGCCAGGGTAGGGAACACGCGCAGGAAGCGGCGGATGGCGAAGTGCACTACATGCGGGTCGGATATCCAGCTTTGCGTCACCAGATAACCGCTGAGGCTGAAGAACAACGCGACGCCGATGCCGGTAAACGAGAACGAGCCGATGACCGGTTCGGCTTGGCCCGCGATTATGTACATGTGGCCGCCCAGTATCAGGAAGGCCGCTACCAGGCGCACGAAGTTGAAGCAGTCGGCGTTCTTGGTGTCGGTCACGATTTGCGCGGCGCCTCGCGCAGCGTCTGCGCCAGAAGATCGGCGTTGCCCGACAGGGAGTATCTTTCCTCGACGATGCGACGGCCGGCCATGCCCATGCTATGGCGCAGCCCGGGATCGGTTCGCATGGTTTCCAGCGCGGCGATCCATTCCTGTTCGCTGTCGGCCAGGAACCCGTTTACGCCATGCTGCACCACCTCGCGGTTCATGCCGACGGGGGAAGCGACGACGGGCAGGCCCGCCGCCATGTACTGGATCAGCTTGTAGGCGCATTTGCCTTCGCTCCATGCGTCCGGCTTCAGCGGCATGATCCCGACATCGAATGTGGCAAGTTCGTCCGTCTCGGTGGCTTCGGTCCACGGTATGATCGTCGTGGGAGCCGGCAGCGCGACCGGTCCGGATCCCACCAGGCGCACCGATGCCCCCTGTCGGCACAGAGCCTCAAGCGCACCACCGATGCCGTGCAGGTACGCGGTCGTGCTGGGCGAGCCCATCCACCCGATCGTGAACGCGGAATCGAAAGCCCGTTTCTGCGCATAGCGCGGCAGGTCGACGGTGGTGGGAATGCGAACCACCTTGCGCGCGCCATGCGCGGTGGCCCATTCGGCAAGATAAGGACTGCCCGCGATCACTGCTGCGGCGCCCTGCACCAGCGCCGGAAATTTGCCGGCCAGAATTTTGCGGATCGGCCGACTTTTATGCAGGTCATAGCGATGAAACCAGGCATCGTCGAAATCGATGATGAAAGGCGTCTTGCGCATCAGCAGCAGTTCGATCGAGGCGGGCAGCCAGGGCAGCGCCTCCTTTTCCAGCCAGATCAGATCGTAGCGAGGGCTGGCCAGCAGGGTGGCGAAACGATCCCTGTAATAGTGCAGGATGCGGACCCTGGATCCGCGGTCGCCGGTATAGAGGCGGTGTAGATAGGCATCGTCGAAGAACGGGGCTGCGGTTACCCGTATGCCGCGTTCGGCCAGTGCCGGCTGGAAGTCGTAGAAGCGCAAACGACTGCTGCCGCCAAGCCGGTCGTAACGGCTCAGCTGCAGAACGGAGACATCAACCATCCAGCAGGCTGAGCAGGTACTGTCCGTAGTTCGTCTTGCTGTATTTCTTGCCGGCCTCGGCCAGTTTTTCCTGCGAAATCCAGCCATTGTCGAACGCGATTTCCTCCGGACAGGCGATTTGGGTATTCTGCCGTTCCTGTACCGCGTGCACGAAACTGCCGGCTTCCAGCAGCGAGGCATGGGTGCCGGTATCGAACCAGCAATAACCGCGCCCCAGCAGCTGCACGGACAATTGCTGCCGTTGCAGGAAGATCGCGTTGACGTCGGTGATCTCAAGCTCGCCGCGTGGCGAAGGCTTCAGGTCGCGCGCGATCTCGATCACGCTGTTGTCGTAGAAATACAGGCCTGTGACGGCCCATTTCGATTTTGGATTCTTCGGCTTTTCCTCGATGCTGATCGCCTTGCAGTTCGCGTCCAGCTCCACGATGCCGTAACGCTCCGGGTCGCGGACCTTGTAGGCGAACACGGTCGCGCCTTCGGTACGCTTGCCGGCTGCCGCTAGCTCGTGCGTCAGGCCGTGGCCGTAGAAGATGTTGTCGCCCAGCACCAGTGCGCAGGGATCGTTGCCGACGAAGTCGCGGCCGATGATGAAAGCCTGCGCCAGCCCGTCGGGCGAGGGTTGCGCGGCGTAGGACAGGTTGACGCCCCACTGGCTGCCATCGCCCAGCGCGCGTACGAAGCCTTCCTGCTCGTGCGGGGTGGTGATGACCAGTATGTCCCTGATGCCCGCCAGCATCAGCGTCGTCAGCGGGTAATAGATCATGGGCTTGTCGTAGACCGGCAGCAGCTGCTTGCTGACGCCCAGCGTGATCGGGTGCAGGCGCGTGCCCGAACCGCCGGCGAGGATGATCCCCTTCATCGCGCGATCCCGACGCGCTTGGTCGCCTCGACGCCGCGGTTCTGGATCGCTTCCCACCATTCGCGATTGTCGATGTACCAGGCGACGGTTTTCGCCAGGCCGGTTTCGAAGGTTTCCTGCGGACGCCAGCCCAGCTCGCGTTCGATCTTGCCGGCATCGATCGCATAGCGGTGGTCATGCCCCGGACGGTCGGTGACATAGGTGATCAGGCGGTCATGCGGTCCCGCGGGCGAGGGCGCATGCGCGTCCAGCAACTGGCAGACCCGGGTCACGACCTCCAGGTTGGTGCGTTCGTTCCAGCCGCCGATATTGTAGGACTGGCCGACCACGCCACGCTGCAGCACCAGGCGCAGGGCGTTCGCGTGGTCCTCGACGTAGAGCCAGTCGCGCACGTTGTCGCCCTTGCCGTAGACCGGCAGGCTTTCCTCGGCCAGGCCGCGGATGATCATCAACGGGATCAGCTTTTCCGGGAACATGTACGGCCCGTAATTATTCGAGCAGTTGGTCATCACCACCGGCAGGCCGAAGGTCTCGTGCCAGGCGCGCACCAGATGGTCGGATCCCGCCTTGCTGGCGGAGTAGGGGGAGTTGGGTGCATAGGCGGTCGTCTCGGTAAAGAAGCCGTCTTTGCCCAGGCTGCCGAACACTTCGTCGGTCGAGATGTGATGGAAGCGGAAGTCTTTCTTCTGCGTCTCGTCCAGCTTGCGCCAATGGGCCAGCGCGGCCTCCAGCAGCGTGTAGGTGCCGACGATGTTGGTCTGGATGAACTGCCCCGGACCGTCGATGGAACGGTCGACATGGCTTTCCGCCGCCAGATGCATCACGGCGTCGGGCTTGTGGCGCTCGAACACCTTGTCCAGCGCCGCGCGGTCGCAGATGTCGACACGCTCGAACTTGTAGCGGGGATTGCCCTCCGCGCCGGGCAACGACGACAGATTGGCCGCGTAGGTCAGCTTGTCGACATTGACGACATTGCAGTCGGTCTGCGCCAGGAACTGGCGGACGACCGCCGAGCCGATAAATCCGGCGCCGCCGGTCACGAGTACAGTTTTCATCGGATCGCCTATTGTAGTTCGGTAATGTCGCGCAACAGGGGCGCTATTCTGTCTTTGTCTGAAAGTGTCGCCTCGGCCTCCGTCACCGGCCATTCGATCCCGATAGCGGGATCGTTCCAGCGTACGCTGCGCTCGTGGGTGGGCGAGTAGTAGTTGTCCACCTTGTAGAAAACCTCGGTATCCGGCTGCAGCGTGCAGAAACCATGCGCGAAGCCATGGGGGATGATCGCCTGCGTGCCGTTTTCGGCGCTGAGCGTGAACGAGGCATATTTGAGGTAGGTCGGCGAATCCTTGCGCAGATCGACCGCGACATCCAGTATCGCGCCACGCAGTACGCGCACCAGTTTTGCCTGCGCAAAGGGCGGCAATTGCAGGTGCAGCGCGCGAATCGTGCCCGCCTTGGCGGAAAACGACTGGTTGTCCTGGATGAAGACCTGGCCGATCCCGGCTTCGCCCCATGTCTTGGCGTTGTAAGTCTCGCTGAAATGGCCGCGATTGTCGCCGAACCGCCGCGGCGTGATCAGCTTCACTCCGGAAAGTTCGGTGTCTACGATCTGCAAAATACCCTCCGCGGCTCGGCTGTGGGATTTGATGGGGCATACGGCGCAAAGAATCAAGCCGAAAGCAGACTATGCAAAGCTTGATCCGGCAGCTTATAACGACCCGACATGACAATTGCTGCAGATACCCCCGCCCAGATCGCGCGGAAAAAATTTACCAGGCTGGCCCTGTTCGACCTGTGGGACGGGCTGGGTAAATGGCGGCTATGGCTGGCCCTGGGCTGGCAGGATGTCCGTCAACGTTACCGCCGGTCCATTCTGGGGCCGTTCTGGATTACCGCCAGCCTTGGCGTGTCGATCCTGGCGCTGGGCGTGATCTATTCCAAGTTATTCCACCAGCCGATCGAGAAATACGTGCCGATGGTGGCGACGGGCTTCCTGGTCTGGACGACGCTTTCCGCCATGCTGAACGAGGGGTGTTTCGTCTTCATCAGTTCGGTCAGCACGATCAAGCAACTGCCTTTTCCGCTCAGTACCTATGTTTACCGCGACATGTGGCGGAATTTGATCGTTTTCGGCCATAACCTGATAATCTATCTGATCGTGATCGCATTTTTTGCCATCAACCCCGGATGGGACGTATTGCTGGCGATACCGGGGCTGGTTCTGATCGTGCTGAATGGCATCGGCTGGGCGCTGATCTTCGGGGTTTTCAGTGCCCGGTTTCGCGACGTGCCGCAGCTGGTAACGAACTTTCTGCAGGTCATCTATTTCATCACCCCCCTGCTGTGGCAGCGCAGCATGCTCGGCAGTGCGGCGTGGCTGGTCGATTACAATCCCATCGCCTATTTGATCGAAAGCGTACGCGGGCCCCTGCTGGGGAATCCGCCGTCGCTGCACGACTGGTTGATCACCATCGCCATCACGATCGTCAATCTTGTGGTTGCGATGGTGGTTTTCGTCCGGTTCCGCTGGCGCATCCCTTACTGGCTCTGATCGATGGTATCCATAAAACTCGAAAACGTCTTCGTTCGCTTCCCGATCTATCAGGGTGCGACACGGTCCCTGCGCTATCGCCTGATGAACGCCGGCACCGGCGGACGCATCGCCAGCCTCAAGGACCATATCTGCGTCGAAGCGCTTAGCGACGTATCGTTTACGCTCGATCATGGCGACCGGTTGGCGTTGGTTGGCCATAACGGCGCGGGGAAGACGACACTGCTGCGCGTGCTGGCCGGCATTTATACGCCCGAGTCCGGGAATGTGGACGTGCATGGGCGGATCGCCCCTTTGTTCGACGCCGGTTTCGGCATGGACCCCGACTCCACCGGATTCGAGAACATCTATATCCGCGGCCTGTACCTGGGCATGACCAAGGCCGAGATCGAGGAACACCGCGAGGACATCATCCAGTTCACCGAGCTTGGGTCGTTCCTGGACATGCCGATGCGGACCTATTCGATGGGCATGCAGGCCCGGCTGTCGTTTGCCGTTTCGACCACCATCACGCCCGAGATATTGCTGCTGGACGAGTCGATCGCGGCGGGCGATGCGGCCTTCATCGAGAAGGCAAATCGCCGCATGCACGAATTCGTGGAGCGCACCGGGATATTGGTTCTGGCTTCCCATTCACCGGATTTGCTGCGTAAGTTCTGCAACAAGGGCCTGCTGGTCAACCAGGGGCGCGTCGTGATGTTCGATACGCTGGATAATGTCTTGAAGGCCTACGAGGGCCAGTAAGGGGGCAGGGCATGCGCGGGCAGATAATTTCCTATGACGCCAGGACCCGCTTCGGGATACTGGTCGACCAGAACGGCGCGCAGCATCGCTTCCCGGCGACAGAATGGCTTGGAAAGCAGGCGCCGCAGCCCGGACAGCCCTGCGAATTCAACCTGATCGGCGCTTCGGCCGTGGGCGTGAACCCGACCGGCCCTGCACAAGCCCAAGCACAGGCACAGGGCAACCGGGGCGGCTTCGGCATACCGTCCTCCGGCGACCCGGTCGGCGGCTTCGTCAATTCCGGCATGGAAGCATTGCGCGGCGCACAGAATCCGTTCGGGGTACCGTCGGGAAATGGCGCGCCGGGCTTCTGGCATTTCTATTTCTCGCCTTCCGGCCGCGTCTCGCTGGGGCAGTACTGGCGGCGTTTCGTTCTGCCGTTCGGCTTCCTGGGCCTGCTGGTCGCGGCAGGCGCGTTCTACTGCGTTTATCTCGGCTTCCATCACCAGCTGCAATGGAGCTACGTGCTGATCGCGCTGGGCGTGCTGCTGTTCAAGATCACCATCCTGGGCTGGGTATCGTTCGTCATGCACATCAAGCGCTATCACGATCTGGGCATGTCCTGGGGCAGCGCCTGGGTGGTGGATAATTTCATGCCGTATGGACGCGACTGGATGACGTGGCGCGTGCTGTGCCAGCAAGGCCAGCAGGGTGATAATCAATTCGGTCCCGATCCACGGCAATGGGGATAGCCTATGCCCGATAGCGAACACGATCCGCAGATGAAAGGGATTGCAATCGTCGGCAGTCCCAAAGCGGAGGAAGCAGACCGTCAGGCCGAGGCCGAGATAAACGCAGGACGATATTACACTCTGACGGATGCCGACCTTGCATCGGACGAGACGTTGAAAGACGCCCTGCGAGAGCTTCTGCAATTGAACAGGAACTTGCCAGCCAGTGAGCTTAAGTAGCCGGCGCAATACGATCCGAATTATACGCAACCAACTATGAGGCTTTCATGTGTGTCGGTAGTTTAGAAACGGAAATCCAGACCGAGCAACTCTTGAAGCAGCTGAGCGCCCAGCCCGACGAGATATTCGGAAGGGAAATGCACGTGTCCGAATTGCAAGAACTGCTTGTCAAAAGAGCCGCAGCGATGTCCCCGCGCGGCAAATCGGTCCCGGCGCAATAACGCGGATGACCGATCCAGGGCCCGACAGCCGCCAGCCACAGCTTCTCTATAACGGCGGTTGTCCCGTCTGCCGCACCGGGGCGGAACAGTACCAGCGCATCGGCGGTAGCGGCGATGCCTGCGGCTGGGTCGATGTGAGGGCGATGCCCGATGTACTGACGCAGCACGGCATAAGCCTGAAAGCCGTCATCTACCGTGTGCATTATATAGACGAGGCAGGCCATGTGTCGGTCGGAGCGCCGGCGATCGCAGCACTACTGGACAAGGACAACCGTTTTCCCTGGCTGGCGAAACTGATGCGCCTGCCGGTGCTGAAATGGATAGTCGCCGGCTTGTATGAACTGGTCGCCGGGCCGCTGTATGTCTGGAACATGTGGCGGGAACGGCGGCGCTCGTTGTAATCGTCATCCACGAAGGCGGGGATCTATCGTGCCGATACTAGAAATAGAAGTGGAAGGATGGATCCCGGCTCGCGGCCTGAAGGCATTGTCCGGGATGACACGATAGTTTTTTAAGCCGCTGTCCGCAATGTCTCCTCGATCGCGCTCATCACCTCGTCTGTTCTTCCCGCATCGCCTGCGCCGCCCTGCGCCATGTCGGGCCTGCCGCCGCCCTTGCCGCCGACAGCCTCCAACGCGGGGGACAGGACATCCTTCGCGCTGACCTTGCCATCGAGGCTGGCGGAGCGAGCGAGGACCACCGACAGCTTGCCGTCCGCCGAGCTGGCGATGGCGACCACCGTGTTGCCGAGGTACTTCTTCAGCAGCGCATCGGCGATCGGGCGCAGGTCGGAGGCGGGGACGTCGCCGACCGATTGCTTGATCAGTTTCATCGCGCCGATCTCCACCACTTCTTCCTTCGATGTCGCCGCCAGCTTGCGGCGAATCTCGGACAATTCGTTTTCCAGACGCTTGCGGTCCTCGATCAGGCCGTTGACCCTGGCAGGCAAATCGGCGGCCGATGATTTCAGGCTGGCGGCGGTCTGGTCCAGCATGCCCAGCCGGTCGTCGAACCAAGCCAGCGCCCCTTCGCCCGTCACGGCCTCGATGCGGCGCACGCCTGCGGCCACCGCCTGCTCGGCCACGATCTTGAACAGGCCGATATCGCCGGTGCGCGAGACATGGGTGCCGCCGCACAGTTCGACCGAGTAATCCTTGTTCGCGCCGTTCTCGCGTCCGCCCATGGATACGACGCGCACTTCCTCGCCGTATTTCTCCCCGAACAGGGCCATCGCGCCCTGTTGCATCGCCTCGTCGACCGCCATGATGCGCGTCGTGACCGCGGTGTTGCCGCGGATGTGCCGGTTCACGTCCTGCTCCACCTGCGCGATGTCGTCCCGGGTCAGCGGGATCGGCTGGCTGATGTCGAAGCGCAGGCGGTCGGGGGCGACCATCGATCCCTTCTGGCTGACATGCTCGCCCAGCCGGCGACGCAGCGCCTCGTGCAGCAGATGGGTCGCCGAATGGTTGGCGCGGATCATGTCGCGCATGGACTCATTGACCAGCAATTCCACTGGGTCGCCGATCTTGACCGTGCCTTCGGTGATCTGCGTTTCATGCACCCACAACGCGCCCAGCTTCTTCTGTGTCGTGAGCACGGTTCCGCGCAGGCCATTGCCGGTGATCGTGCCGCTATCGCCGACCTGGCCGCCTGACTCGCCGTAGAACGGCGTCTGGTTGACCAGTATCTGCACCGTCTCTCCCGTGGCCGCGCTATCGACGATCGTGCCGGCCTTAACGATGGCCGTCACAACGCCTTCGGCCTTCGTCGTGTCGTAGCCCAGGAATTCGGTGCTGCCGATCCGGTCGCGCAGTTCGAACCACAGCGCCTCGGTCGCGGCTTCGCCCGATCCCTTCCATGCCTTGCGCGCGTCGTCCTTCTGCTTGGCCATCGATTGTTCGAAACCGGCGGTATCCACCTGCCGCCCCTGGCCGCGCAGCACGTCCTGCGTCAGGTCGAGCGGGAAGCCGTAGGTGTCGTAAAGCTTGAACGCGACCGCGCCCGGCAAGGCCTCGCTGCTGCCCAGCCTGCCGGTCTCGTCGTCCAGCAATTTCAGCCCGCGTTCCAACGTGACGCGGAAGCGGTTCTCTTCCAGCCGCAGCGTTTCGGTGATCAGCGCCTCGGCGCGGATCAGCTCGGGATAGGCCAGGCCCATCAGGCCGCTAAGGGTCGGCACCAGCTTCATCAGCAGCGGATCGCGCGCGCCCAGCATGTGCGCATGACGCATGGCGCGGCGCATGATGCGGCGCAGCACATAACCGCGTCCCTCGTTCGACGGCAGCACGCCATCGGCGATCAGGAACGCGGAGGCGCGTAAGTGATCGGTGATGACGCGGTGTGAAGCCGATTGCGGCCCGTCGGGATCGGTGCTGGTCAGGCTTGCGACAGCCTCGATGATCGTGCGCAGCAGGTCGGTTTCGAAAACGCTGTGCTTACCCTGCAGCACCGTCGCCGTGCGCTCCAGGCCCATGCCGGTATCGATCGATGGCTTGGGCAACGGTATGCGTTCACCCGGTTGCAGCTGATCGAACTGCATGAAGACGTTGTTGTAGATCTCGACGAAGCGGTCGCCGTCTTCGTCCGGGCTGCCGGGCGGTCCGCCGGCAACGCCGGGTCCGTGGTCATAGAAGATTTCGGAGCACGGGCCGCAGGGGCCGGTATCGCCCATCTGCCAGAAATTGTCGGATGTCGGGATGCGGATGATGCGGCCTTCGTCCAGCCCGGCGATCCGTTTCCACAGGTCGGCGGCCTCGTCGTCGGTGTGATAGACGGTGACCAGCAGCCTGCCCGGGTCGAGCCCCAGCTCCTTGGTGACCAAGCCCCAGGCAAGGGTTATCGCCTCCTCCTTGAAATAGTCGCCGAAGGAGAAATTGCCCATCATTTCGAAGAAAGTCAGGTGGCGCGCGGTATAGCCGACGTTTTCCAGGTCGTTGTGCTTGCCGCCCGCGCGTACGCATTTCTGCGCCGTGGTCGCCCGTGTATAGGGACGCTTGTCCTGGCCGGTGAAGACGTTCTTGAACGGCACCATGCCGGCGCTTGTGAACATGAGCGTCGGGTCGTTGCGCGGGACCAGCGGTCCCGACTCAACGATGGTATGGCCGTTGCGGGCGAAGTAATCGAGGAAGGTCTTGCGGATGTCGGTCAGGCTTTGCATAGCCTGTTTTACGGCGACTTTCCTACCTCGGCAAGCCGGTCACGATCCAGGCGTACAAAGTCCTGGTATCCGCATTGACGATCTTTACCGCATTGCCGGATGCCTGAACCGTCGCGGAGGCGTCCTTGGCACCTTCTGCCTTCAGCTTCGGATCGCCCCATCTGCGATGCGCTGCCTCGGCAAGGCGCAGGGCCAGGTCGGTGCGGGTGGGTTGGGCCTTCGCGGCTTCCTCCGCGACTGCATGCGCCAGTTTCGCCGGCCATGGCTGGTTGGCCTGGGCCAGCAGATAAAGCGTGACAGCCTTTGCCTCCAGATCACCGGCTCCGACTTCGATATCGGCCTGCAATGCCGCACTATCGGTCTTGAATAACGGGGAGTCGACAGCCAGCGCGATACGGGCCGCCCTTGCGGCGATGCCATCGAACTGCGGATTGGTGGCCAGCCAGGCCGCAACCTCAAGCGGGGTTTCACGGCCACCTTTCAGCAGTACGTAATGCGCCAGCATGGCCTGGTCGCTGCTGAGGTCGGGCTTGGCCAGCAACGTCTGGACCGCATCCAGCATGCGGGCCGTGGTCTGTCGCGGCAATTCCAGCTTCTGGCCGGGCAAGCCGGTGGACAGGATGGCATCGTTCAGCAGGGCGGGATCGTCCGCCGGGACAAGCAGGCCCAGCATGTAGTCGCGGAGCTGCGGCATGCCGGGGGTAACGAACAGGGGCTCGCCGGCATCGAAAGCTGCGGGCGCCGCAATGATGGGATCGACACTGGCGATCATGGTTTCGCCCGGCTTCAGGGTCAGGCTGCTGTCCGGCTTGATCGTCGTTGTGCGGCTATGAATTGGTAGCGCCGCTTGCTTCGTTGCCTTGACGGGTTTCTTTGCACCCTTGGCCGGCGGGACACCGACGATCGTCGCCTCGCCATAGCCCAGCTTGTCGTCGGACCAGGCGATGGCCGACACACGAAGACGCGGATCGTTGCCCGCCAGCGTTGGGAAAACCTCGGTGAAATCCGCCTTGCCGGATTTGGATACGGTTGCCGGTTCCGGCCATAGCAGGGATGAGGCGACGGGAAGCGACAGCATCGCCTGCGCCGACAGATCGGGCACCGCGGTCTCGTGCGTTCCGATCACCGAGGCATAGGTATCGTAGACCTGTACCGTAACCGGACGCTTGCCGTAAAAGAAGGCCAGGGGGTCCAGCATGACCGCGGTCGAGACATCGCTGCCGACCATCTGCACCTTGCCGGGCTTGCCGTTAAGGTCCGGCAGGGTGACGCTTACCGGCAGCTTGCCGCCGATCTCCACCCGTTCCGGCGTGTCGAGGCGGACGCTCATGCGTTTCGCCCCCTCGTCGATCTCGATCCATTGCAGGCCGAAGCTGCGGTGCATGGTGCGGGCCGCATCCTTGCCGTTCCCGGCCCCAGGGGCGGTGAAGGCGGTAGCGATCACATACATGCCTCCCATGGCGTCGGCAGGGATCGGCAACTGCACCACCGCGCCATCCTTCGTGATGTGCTGACGCACGATCGCGCGAACGGCGCCGTCGACCAGCGTCACGGTCACGTCCGCATCGTCCTGCGGCTGGACCGAGACATTCGCCATCTCGCCCCGTTGAAAAGACCGGCGGCCGGGCGAAATCGCAATGGTATTGGTGGCATCCCCGGTATCCTGTTTCGCCGGCGGCGTTGCGCTGACTTCGCCGGCGGAAACGGTGATTGCCCGCTGACCCAGCAGGACGGGTTTTCCATCCAGGTTGCGATAGGCGCGGATCGTCCATTTGCCAGCCAGGTTCGCCGGCGGCGCATGCAGCGACAGGCTGAATCCGTCGCTTGCGCCGGCGGGGGAGATCTGAAATTCGGCTACGCCGCCCTCTGCATTTTCAAGCTGTACGAAAACCTGCGAACCGGTGGCGGCATGGCCGTCCGGCGTACGTACCAGCACCAGGCCGCGAATGTCGTCGCCGGGCTTGTAGGTTTGCTTGTCGGTTACGATCGAGGCGATCGCCATGGCTGCAGGTCCGGCATTCGACGCGGCGACCGGCAGGGCGGTGAATTCGCCGTCCGCTCCATAGGCGTAAAGCGCCGCAGGAGTATCGTCGCCGGTACCGGAAATCTGGTCCTTGCCGAACCGGGCGACGCCGTCCGGATCGGTACGAAGCCGCACGATCTCGCGGTTGTTGCGGGCGATCAGCGCGATTTCGATATTCTGCGCCGGTGTCGCTTCCGACAGCAGGCGCGCCTGTACGGTCAGCCCGTCCGCCCCGGCAAAGGCCTCGAGCCCGATATTCGAGATCATGAACAGCTTGCGCGCTTCGGCACGCGGCCTGCCGGTCGTAACTTCATGGACGTCGGCGACATACAAGCCGGGCTGCAGCGTTTTCACCAGCTGCAATGCATCCAAAGTGGTCTTGACCGTCTGACCCGCAACTGGCGGCATGTTTTCCGGCCTGGTTGCGATCTGCGAGTGCCAGATTTCCGTCATGTCGGCCGGCAGCGTATCGGGATGTTCGAGAGCCCTCAGCGTATCGGCCTCCGACACGTGCAGGATCGAGGCGTCCAGCCGCTCGATGTTCATGCTTTCGAGCGTCAGCACCTCGTGGCTGCGCCGAGGCAGCATGTTTCCCTCGGTCGTGAACCGCGCCGATATGCCGGCCTGTGGCGCCGGATCGGCGCGTAGCGGCAGGCTGGTCAACGCCGCCAATGCGATGATCGCGGCCAGGGGGGTTTTCGAAAGGGGTGGAAGGCGATAGGTCATTTGCAACGTGGATATGAAAACTGAACCCATGCGATTAGCAGGAGATGGCGGCATCGCCAATGGTCTAGAGCCACCGGAATGGCAATCCGCATCCGCGCCCGTGCCTTACGAGGAGGCGATGGCGCGAATGGAACAGCGCGTCGCCGCCATAATCGACCGCCGCGCGCCCGAACTGGTCTGGCTGCTGGAGCATCCGCCGCTCTATACCGCCGGCACCAGCGCCCGGGCCGAAGATCTGCTGGCGGCGCGGTTTCCCGTGCATGTCGCGGGCAGGGGCGGGCAGTACACCTATCATGGCCCGGGCCAGCGCATCGCCTACGCCATGCTGGACCTGCGTCAGCGCGGGCAGGATGTCCGCCGCTACGTCCACGATCTGGAGGGGTGGGCGATCCTGGCCCTGCGCCGCTTCGGGCTGAACGCGCAGCGGCGCGAGGGGCGGGTAGGGCTGTGGATCGACATGACGGCGCATGGCCGCCTCGGCGAGGCCAAGATCGCCGCGATCGGCGTGCGCGTGCGCCGCTGGGTGACGTTCCACGGCCTTTCCCTCAACGTCGCCCCCGACCTGTCGCATTATACCGGGATCGTACCCTGCGGTATCGCCGAACACGGGGTCACCTCGCTGGCCGATCTGGGGCTGGACGTCACGATGGCGGAAATGGATGCGGCGCTGAAGGAAACCTGGGGCGAGGTGTTTGAAAGCATCTCTACCGCTGGGAGAGGGAACCTTACTTCCTCGTCTTCGCCTTGATGTCGGCCGCCTCGCGCAGGGCCTCGTCCTTCTGGTCCTGGGTCAGGTGGGACGCTGCCATCGGAAGGTCCTGCTTGCCCTGGTCGAGGCCCTGCCCGGCGGCGAGGCTGAGCCACATGTATGATTTAACCCAGTCCTGCGCCACGCCGCGCCCGTCGCCATAGATGACGCCGAGGTAATCCTGTGCCGCCGCCATGCCGTTTGCCGCCGCCTGGCCAAACCATTGTGCCGCAGCCGCATCGTCCTTCGCCACGCCCTCGCCGGTCGAATACATGTATCCCAGCTGATACTGTGCCTCGGCCGATCCCGCTTCTGCCGCGCGTTTCAGCCATTCGATCGCAACCGGATAATTCGGCGGCTTGCTGCCGTCGGAGAAATGCCAGCCCAGCTGGTAATAGGCGTCGACGGCTTCGGATGGGCTCAGCTGCTCCGGTTTCCGGAAGGGGACGATGCCCGATCCGGCTTTTTCCTGCGCCTCGATCTGGGCGCTCACATATCCGTCCACCCCCGATTGCGGCGGGTTCAAATCCGTTGGTTGCAATGAAACGCGCCATGGCAGTCTGAGTACGCCGGGCTTGTAGACCAGCCTGAATTTCGACGAGGACAGGTCGAGGGAATCGTAGACGCGCTTGGTTACGGTGGTGGCTTCATAATCCGAACCCAGCGGAATGGAGAGCCGATGTCCGATCGGGCTTTTCACTGCGGCATGATATAGGGGGGATGCCGTTTTTCGAGTGGGTGACATAGAAGTTGGTGACCGGGACCGTAACTGTGATTTCCGGGCTCCTGTCCAGCTTTGCGTTCAGGATCACGCTGATGCCGTCGAAAATACAACCTATCCCGAAAGCGCACAGTACCATCGACCACAGTACTGTCGAAATGTTCGGCCTTGTTTTGCGCACCGAGACCGAGCCGGCCAAAAGCGCGAACGGTATCCAGAAAGGCGCGGAACAGGCGGTCAGGATTACCAGCGCCTCTGCATTCCGCAGCATCGGATAGGACGAGCTTGCGATTAAAAGAAAGATTATCCCGGGGAAAGGCAGAAGCGCAGGCAGGGCCGGGGATCCTGTTGCGCCCGGGTGGCGAGCCGACGGGGCGGCCTTCGTAATAGTCCATGGTTATCCCACTTTTCTTGTTTCGGCGCGTTCGGGTCCTTAGTCGGCCGCCGCCGACATCAGCTGGTCGTCGGCGTACTGCCTCAGGGCGGAGATCATCTGCGTGATGTTTCGTTTCAGCTTGTTGTAGCCGGCGTTGGGCTTGACCGTATCCTCGTTCAGGTACAGCCGCCGGTTCACCTCTATCTGCAGACTGTGCACGCCCTGGTTCGGCTTGCCGTAGCGGCGCACGATCTCGACACCCTTGTAAGGGTCGTTCAGCCGGACGGTGTATCCCAGCCGCTCCAGCACGGTGGCGACGAACTGGGTGAAATCGGTCGAGCAGGTGGTGCCGTCACGATTGCCCAGCACGAAATCCGCGCGGTCCCATTCAGAGCCGGTGCCGCCGACGCTGGACGAGGGCATCGAATGGCAGTTCAGGTGCCAGGCGCCCCCGAACCGCGCCGTGGTATTGTCGATCACCGATCGCAGTTCCGCGTGATAGGGCAGGTAGTATTTCTCGATCCGCTCCTGAACCTCGCGCACGGTCAGCTTGTGATTGTAGACGGGCATGCCGGGGCGGCAGATACGGCGCACCAGGCCCATGCCGACGCGCGACTTCTCGCTGGGGCGTACGGGGCTCGGCCAGTGGCTGGCCAATAATTGCGGGTCGATGTCGTCGATGGCGCGATTGACATCTATATAGGAGCGGGGGAATTGCGCTGCGATCAGCACCGCGCCGTGATGGGGCGCCCGGGCATAGAGATCGTCGACAAAGCTGTCCTCCGCCTGGCGCAGGATCTCCTCGGGACAGGAGAACATGAAGTCGGCCGGGTATTTCCGGCCGCTATGCGGGCTATCGAACACCAGCGGCGACTGCGGCGTCTTCGGATCGTATCGCAGAAGAATTTCCGGTCCCGGTTGTGCCATCCAATAACCTTCCTACATACTTGCTATCACGGCAACAGCGAAAGTCTTACCATGAGCAAGGTTGAGAAGAGCGAAACGGAATGGCGCGCCGAACTGGATCCCGAAACCTTTCGCGTAACGCGCAAAAAGGGCACGGAACCTGCCTTCAGCGGCGAATTCCACGATACCAAGACCAAGGGCACTTATGCCTGCGCCTGTTGCGGGCAGGACTTGTTCTCGTCTGAATCGAAATTCGATTCGGGGTCCGGCTGGCCCAGTTTCTACCAGCCGGTTGCCGAGGAAAAGGTGGAAACCGAGTCCGACGTCAGTTTCGGCATGCGCCGTACGGAAGTGCTCTGCAGCCGCTGCGATGCTCATCTCGGTCATGTTTTCGACGACGGGCCAAGGCCGACCGGCCTGCGCTACTGTATCAATTCTGCCGCATTGAAACTGGATACCGACAAGAATTAGCCTTATTCACGAATCAAGTACCGGCTGAATGTAGACAAGTCTTCCGCTCTGTTCTAATGAACAAAGCGGGGGATTCGTCAACAACGAGGCCAAAGCCATGAGTGTTAAGAAGAAATTAAAGCAGACGCTCTACTGCTGTACTTGCCTTTCTCTTATTTCAAACGTGGCGCATGCCGCCGGGTTTCAGCTGAACGAGCAGAGCGCTGCCTCCGTCGGCATGGCGCTTGCCGGTACGGGCGTGGAGCCTGACGCTTCGGTGCAGTTCGCCAATCCGGCCGGCATCGCCGCGCTTTCGGGGGTCAATCTGCTGGGCGGCGGCAATTTGTACGTCACCAGCGTGAATTTCGACAACAAGGGCTCGAAGTCGGCGGTCGGCTCACCGATCACGGGCAACGCTTCGGCTGACTCCAATGCTATCAGCGGCTACGGATACGCCACCTATCAGATCAACGACACCGTCACGGCGGGCCTCGCCTTCTACTCTCCGTTCGGTCTTGCGACACGCTACGGCGACAATTCGTCGGTGCGCTATTTCGCGGAAGATTCGTTCGTGGAGGCGATCGAAATCAATCCTAACATCGCCGTCCGCCTGAACGACGAACTGTCGATCGGCGCCGGTCCGGCGATCCGCTATACCTACGGCAAGTTCTCGAACGGCATCGATACCGGTTCGATCGGCACGGGCGCGGGCATTGCCGCCGGCCTGTCGCCTGCCGCCGCCGCCGCCCTGGGCGGACCGGGCGCGAACGATTCGCGGTTCAGCGCATCCGGCGATGGCTGGGACGTAGGCTACAAGGCCGGCATCCTCTTCCAGCCGGACAAGGAAACCCAGATCGGCCTTGCCTATCATTCCGCCATGGAAAGCACGATCAGCGGCACGTCCACGGTCGATACGTCAGGCGCGCAGAGCCCGCTTGCCGCCGCCGCCGCCGGCCGACTGGGAGCGTTGGCTTCCGGGGTAAAGGCCAAGGTCGATTATCCCGATTCGGTAACCCTCAGCGGGTCGCGTCAGGTCACATCGGACCTGCGGCTGGCCGCCGACGTGTCGTGGACGAACTGGAGTCGCTTCAAAGAGCTGAACATCCAGTTCGCCGATGGCGCGCCGACCGCAAGCGAAGTCGAAAACTTCACCGACAGCTACCGCTTTGCCCTGGGCGCGGAATACAATCTGATGCCCAACCTGAAACTGCGCGGCGGTGCGGCCTATGAAACCAGCCCGGTGGGTGGGGATGCGGCCCGTACGCCCCGCGATCCGGATAGCGATCGCTTCTGGATTTCCGGCGGTGTCGGGTACGAGTTCATGAAGAACACGACCTTCGACTTCGGCTATTCGCACTTGTTCGCGATCGACGGCGGCACCTTCCGTTCCAGCACGACGGCAGGAACGTTGATCGGCGATTACGAGAACGACAGCGCCGACATCCTGAGTGTCGACGTAGCGTACAAGTTCTAGCAAACGCGCCTGTGTCCGGCCGCAATTATCGGCCGGACACACCGTGCGCACATTGAATCGCGCACTATTAGGCTATACGGTCCGCCGCGTATGTTATCGCGTAACGGAGCCGCAGCAATGCGTGAAAGTCCCAGCCTTCTGTCCATAAGCGCATTCACCCGCGTGCTGATCTGCCTGCCGCTCGTGGCCCTGTTGTGGCTGGCGGTGGTGGTGGTCGGGCGATGAGCGGCGCTATCACCCTCGACAAGCTCGATGCCGGATATGGCCGCGATTCGGTCCTGCGCGGTGTCAGTGGCAGCTTTGCGCTGGGAACCGCCACGGCGGTGATCGGTCCCAACGGCGCCGGCAAAAGCACTCTGCTCAAAACCATTGCCGGCCTGTTGAAGCCCCAGCATGGGCGCATCGTATTCGAAGGCTGCAAGGCCGCCGATGTCGCCTATCTGCCGCAACGTACCGATATCGAACGCTCATTTCCGCTCAGCGCCCAGGATCTGGTGATGCTGGGCAGCTGGCGTGAAACCGGCGCTTTCGGCCCCGCAAGCGATGCCGCGCGCATGGCCTGCACCGCGGCGCTCGACCGCGTCGGTCTTTCGACGGTACGCGACCGGCCCGTCGGCGGCCTTTCCTATGGCCAGTTGCAACGTGCCTTGTTCGCGCGGATTATCGTGCAGGATGCGGCGATCATCCTGCTGGACGAGCCGTTCGCCGCGATGGACACGGCAACGACCGCCGGCCTGCTGGAACTGATCGCCTCATGGCGAAGGGACGGCAAGACCATCATCGCCGCGCTGCACGACATGGGGCAGGTGCGGGATTATTTCCCCGACGCGCTTCTGATCGATCGCTGCGTGATGGCCTGGGGCCCGGCCGAGCAGGCACTGGCGCAGCACGTCCACACCGGCGTTGATTGCGGCGGCCATGAAGGCGATCGTCGCTGATGCATTTTATCTCAGACCTTTATCGCCCGTTTCTCGAATTTGCGTTCATGCGCCGTGCCCTGGTCGCCTGCCTTGCGCTTGCCATCGGATCGGGTCCGATCGGCACGATCCTGGTCGTGCGCCGGATGAGCCTGATGGGCGATGCGCTCTCGCATGCCATTTTGCCAGGGGCCGCCATCGGCTTCCTGATCGGCGGGCTATCGCTACCGGCGATGAGCCTGGGCGGTTTGTTCGCCGGTATCGCGGTCGCCTTGCTGGCCGGCCTCGTCGCGCGTATTTCCAATTTGCGCGAGGACGCAAGTTTCGCCGCTATCTATTTGATCTCGCTTGCTGGGGGTGTGCTGATCATTTCGTCTCGGGGCAGCAATGTCGATCTTCTGCATGTCCTGTTCGGAACCATCCTCGCGGTCGATAATACGTCCTTGTACATGGTGTCCGCCATAGCCAGCGTCAGCCTGCTGACCCTTGCCTGGATCTACCGGCCCTTGCTGGCCGAATGCTTCGATCCCGGGTTCCTGCGCATGGTCGAGGGACGGGGCGGTCTATATCACACGCTGTTCATGGTGCTGGTGGTGCTGAACCTGGTGGCCGGTTTCCAGGCGCTGGGGACCTTGATGGCGATCGGCCTGATGATGCTGCCCGCCGCCGCCGCGCGGTTCTGGGTACAGCGTATCTGGTCGCTGTCGCTGGTCAGCATGGCCATTGCACTGGTCGCGGGCTATGCGGGGCTTACGGCTTCCTTCTACCTCAACCTGCCGTCGGGCCCCTCGATCATCCTCGCCGCCGGGCTGCTATACGTGATTTCGATCCTGTTCGGAACGCATGACGGCGTATTTAAACGTCGCATTCCCGCACAGGGGTTTTGACACGGCGTGGAATCTGGGTTTTGTTAAGATCGTGAAAGCACATATCGATTTCGAGACGCGCTACAATGCGCGCAACTACAGCCCCCTGCCGGTCGTCCTATCCCGCGGCGAGGGTGTCTTCGTCTGGGATATGGAGGGCAAGCGCTACCTCGACATGATGAGCGCCTATTCGGCGGTCAGCTTCGGGCACTCGCATCCCCGCCTGGTGAAGGCGCTGACCGAGCAGGCGAAAAAGCTGGCGATCGTGTCGCGCGCCTTCCACGCCGAGCCGCTCGGCCCGTTCCTCGCCAAGCTGTGCGAAGTGTCGGGCATGGACCGTGCGCTGCCGATGAACACGGGTGCCGAGGCGGTCGAGACCGCGATCAAGGCCTCGCGCCGCTGGGGCTACCGCGTCAAGGGGATCGAGAAGAACAAGGCCGAGATCGTGGTTGCGGCCGGCAATTTCCATGGTCGCACCACGACGATCATCAGCATGTCCTCCAACGAGGAATACAAGGAAGATTTCGGCCCGTTCACGCCCGGTTTCCACATCGTGCCCTTCGGTGATGCGGAGGCGATCGAAGCGGCGATCACGCCCCATACATGTGCCGTATTGGTGGAGCCGATCCAGGGCGAGGCGGGGATCGTGATCCCGCCGGAGGGATACCTGCGCGACCTGCGCCGCATCTGCGACCGCAACAACGTGCTGCTGCTCCTCGACGAAATCCAGTCGGGTTTTGCCCGTACCGGCCGCACCTTCGCGTTCGAACACGAAGGCATCAAGCCGGATGGCCTGATCGTGGGCAAGGCGCTCGGCGGCGGCCTCATTCCAGTGTCTGCGTTTCTTGCCCGTTCCGAAGTCATGGACGTCTTCATGCCCGGCACGCACGGTTCGACGTTCGGCGGCAATCCCCTGGCCGCGGCGGTCGGGCTGGAGGCGCTGACGGTAATCGAGGAAGAACATCTTTGCCAGCGCAGCGCGGAGAACGGTGCTTACCTGCTGGACCGGCTGCGTGGATTGAATTCGCCGATCATCACCGGTGTGCGTGGACGAGGGCTATGGATCGGAATCGACATCGACCCTGCCTTCGTCAAGGCGCGAAAGGTTGCGGAGACACTGATGCATCGCGGCCTTCTGGCCCGCGAGACCCATGACACGGTGCTGCGCATCGCGCCGCCGTTGGTCATCGAAAAGCCCGAGCTCGATTGGGCAGTTGAAACCCTCGCCGACGTTCTCGGCGATGTTGTGAAAGGATCCTCGCCAAGTGCCTGAGTTGAATACCGCCTGCGCTATTCCGGTCCGTACCGCCCCGCACATCCTGATGTGCAAGCCGCAGCACTTCCAGGTCACTTACGCAATCAACCCCTGGATGCATCCCGATCAGTGGGCGGAAAACAGCGAGGCGCTGACGCTTGAATCGAGCGAGGGCTGGGATGCACTGGTCGACAAATTGCGCGAGCTGGGCGCGCGTATCGAATTGGTGCCGCCACAACGTGGTTGGCCCGATCTGGTATTTACCGCCAATGCGGCGGTCGTGATGGATCGCAAGGCGCTTGTCGCCCGCTTCCGCCACCCCGAACGCCAGGGGGAAGAGCCGCATTACCTTCGCGCCTTCGAAATCCTGCGCGAGCGCGGCGAACTCGACGTGGTGGAGATGACGCCCGAAGGCGTAATCCTGGAAGGCGCAGGCGATTGCGTATGGGACGAGCGGCGCAGGTTGTTCTGGGTCGGCTATGGCCAGAGAAGCGACCAGTCCGCGGCGAAAATCGTCGCCTCCTTCTTCGGGCTTGAAGCCGTCGGCCTCGAACTGGTCAACCCGCGCTACTACCACATGGATACGGCCATGGTGCCTCTGACCGGTGGCGAGGTGATGTATTATCCCGGCGCCTTCTCCGCGGAAGGGCAGGGAATAATCCGCGAACGCTTCGGCGCCGACAATCTGATCTCGGTCCCGACGGGCGATGCAGAGCGTCTGGGTGTCAACGCCGTCAATATCGGCCGCAACATCGTGCTGGCGCGTGCCAGCGACACGTTCAAGGGCATGCTGGAGGAGCGGGGGTATACGCTGCACCAGCTGCCGATCGGCAGCTATGCGATGAGCGGCGGCTCCGCTTTCTGCCTTACGCTGCGGCTGGACCGGGTTTCACGCTGAACTCGGGCTGAGATACATTCAGAGCAGTAATCGCGGACGTCAGGTCGCCGACGGTACGGATCTGTTTCGGAAACGCCATGATCGGTCCTGTGCAGGCAAAGATCAGGGCCGCTGCGGCACAGACGATGGCAAACGGGTTGCAGCCGTGAATGGCATAGCACTGTGCGGGAAAGGCAATCAGCGCCAGCGACAGGCCGAACTGCAAGGGATCGATTTTCAACCCTGGAAGGCGCAGGCCCGTTTCGCGTTGCAGGTAGGTTTTCCAGCGATACTGGCTGAAGTGCGAAATGAATATGCCTAGTTCTGTCCCGGGGACGACGACAGTATGCGACTGCCGTTTTTCAATCGCCTGCTTCAGGTCGGCGAATATCTTTGTGCTGGCAGGATTTTCGTCCATTGACCGATCATATCACGGTCTGGCCGAATCGGGAAGATGAGTGAAATGCTCCGCCACCATCAGGCTAATTTTTCTGCATCCTTGCGGTCTGTTGTCCGGCGATAAAGGAAGTCACATCGTCGACGATTGCCGACGAGCCATGAAAGAGGGGGGAGAACGGCAGCAATATTCCGATATGCCCGGTTTCGGGATATGTGATCGTGTCGACCCTGCCGCCTTTTTCCTTGAGCTTGCCCGCAAGAGCGCTGGTATTGCGCGGATCGACGACATCGTCGTGATCGCTGGTCAGCAACAGGATGGGCGGCGTTTGCCGCGATGCGAAGGCAACCGGTTGCGTTTTTGCGACCGGCATCGCGTCCTGGAAGATCGGGGCATAGCTTGCCCCGGTCTGCGGCAGGAAATCATATAGTCCCGATATGCCGATAACGCCGGCCAGATCTGCCGGTGCCATCCCGGCGTGAGCAAGGTATTCTGGATCGAGAGCCAGCATCAGCGCGATATATGCACCCGCCGAATGTCCCATCAGAAAAATATGATTCGGATTGCCGCCGTAAGAGGCTGCATTCTGCCTGACCCATGCCACGGCATCCGCGCCATCGTACAGAAATTCCGGGAACGTGACCTCGGGATAAAGCCGGTAATCGGCGATTACGACCAGGACCCCCTTTGCCGCCAGAGTTCGTCCGATGAAATCGTAATCCATCTTGTCGCCACTACGCCAAAGTCCGCCGTGGAAAAAGACAATGACCGGCCTGCCTGTCGCGGGTGCGCTCGTGGAAAAAACGTCGAGTATTCTTTGCTTACCCTCACCGTAGGGCAGATTGCGCCGCAAAGCCGGAATGGAGGATAACGAAGCCGGCTCCTGCTTGCTGCCGCTCGATGGCGAGGAGGGGCCGCAGCCACATATGATCAATACGGCGATCATGCTTATGCCACGCCATGCCACGCATATCCGAATACACGGGCATATGCGACTTATGCGTAATCTAATTAATGCCAAGCCCGGATGCCATGAAAGACCGACAACCTGCTTCACACGACCGCGTTATCGCGGGCGCTGAAAATCCGTGTTTTCCGGTAAGCCGGTATGGTTCGTAAAAAATATAAATGCTCATACGGACCTTAGGAACTTAAAGCGGCAGCATATGCATACAAACCATGCACCTAAGACGCAATAACTGAACGATTTGTAAAAATGTCCCGAAATGAGCCTAGATCGGCTGAGGAGGCGACTGATGAGCCTTGAATATAAGTCTTACCTGCGTTCCGGGCGGTCCAGTAATCGTCAGATCGCCGTCGATCTGGCGGGCAAATGCTTTCGTAAGCGATAATCCAAGCCCGGCAAAAGGCTTTTCGGCACGAAATATGCCGTCTTCCGCAGATGAAGTGGCCGACTCGATGCCGACACCGTTATCCTCGACCGAGAAACAGGCAAGGCCGTTGTCCATCGCCTTCAGCATGACATGAATCTGCCCGGGCTGATTTTCCGGAAATGCATGACGCAAGGCGTTCGAGATCGTTTCGGTCATGAAAAGCGCCAGGGGAATCGCGCGATCCGACACATCCCAGACCGGATCGGCTTCCACGTTCAGCAATACACGCGCCGGCGAAATCCCATAGGCGAGCTGAAGGCTGCTGCACAGCTCGGTCACGAAGGAACCGATATTGACCGATTGAAGGTCGTCGCTTTCGTACAGATAGCGATGAACCAGCGCCAGGGCACGCATACGTGTCTGGATTTCGGTGAAGGCTTCCTGCGCCGCCGGTACGGCGACGGATTTGGATTGCAGGTTGATCAGGCTGATCACGATCTGCAGGTTGTTTTTTACGCGATGGTGGATTTCGCGCAGCATCAGTTCGCGGCGCTGGATTGCTTCCTTCAACTCGCCTTCGCGGCTCGTGATACGGTCTGCCATATCCGCGAAGGTCGTACTCAACTCCTTCAGCTCGCCGCCAGCCGATTTGGCCACGGGCCGAACCGTCAGATCCCCGCGGCTATAGGAACGTGCCGTACGGATCAGGGATGTAACGGGGGCCGATACCAGCCTGTGACTCAGGAGCCAGATGGTTGTCAGCACCACCAGTAAAAGCGCGATCGGTCCCAATATGCTGACGACGAAATTTCCCGGATCGACGTTCAGGAAGAAACGTCGGGGTATGCCGATCAGCACGGTCAGCGCCCCGTTTTCCAATGTCATCGCCGTATAGGTGCGCGATACCGAATCCTCATGCAGGACGAAGGGCAGGGGGCTGCTGTTCATCACAGGCAGGCTTGCCAGCTTGGCACGCAGCAGGTCGGGCATGGCATTAGTGCCGGCGATCATCACATTATTATGATCCAGCAGGTAATAGCGCGATCCGGGCGGCAATGGCATGTCGTGGAAGGAGGCGGCAAACTGATCGGAATCGATGCTCGCAACTGCCATCCCTGCATAATCGCCGTTTTCATCGGCCCAAGGCATCGCACCCACAAGGATCTGCTTGTGGGATACCCTGCCGATCAACGACTCGCTCAGCGTAAATTGCATCGACTGCTTGGCATGGATGAAATACTCCCGATCGGCGATATTGAGGCCGTCGGCGCTGCCTGTGCCGCATATCATAGCGCCGTCACGGTCCACGATCGCTATAGTGGAATAGATTTGAAGCCGTGCCAGAACCTTGTTCAGGGTCCGCGAGCAGGACGGATTGGCGATTTTATAGTCGTTGCTTTCCACCAGGACGCTTAGCAGCTGCTTCAGGTCGTCCAGGGTCTCTTTCTGGTAGCCCGATGCAATCAGGGCATAATTCTTGGTCGATTCATTCGCGCGTTCCATCTGATCGCGGTTGGCATTCCAGCTGATCACGATCATGGCTATGACGATCGGCAATAGCGGAATTGTCAGCGCCAAAGTCAATCTGGAACGTATCGAGTAGAAGAAAGGTTTAATCATTTGGAAACACTTGTCTATCCGGGAAGCAGAACATGATTCCATTACGTAATTTCAATTTCGCTGGTCTGGACCAGACGGTAGGTGGAATTGGTGTAGACGCACATCGCAGCAATGTCTTGCTGATTGAGGACGAGGCCGTGATCGCACTCGATATGGCAAACGATCTTGAGAGTTGGGCATACAAGGTCATAGGCATTGCACACTCCATGAAGCAGGCACTGGAGGCGGCCGAAAAATGCCGTCCCGAACTTGCGATCGTCGACGTGAAGCTGCGTAGTGAGCATGATGGCGTTGAAATTGCCGAAGTTTTGAAATCCAGGTTTAACACTCAGATTGTTTTCCTAACGGCTCAAAGCGATCGGTCGACAAGGGAACGGATCATGCGGTTAAATCCAATGGGTTTCTTGTTCAAGCCATACTCTTCGCATATGCTGCGTCAGCTGCTTGAAACGTACGAAGCGGAATAAAGGCAGCGCCTTACTCCCAGACGGGCTTGCCAAGATCGACCTGGCCGGGGGTGGTCGCCGCCCCTCCCACACCGCCGACCGCACCACCGATCAATGCCCCGGCAAGGGGATTCCCACCCGTTGCCGCGCCTATGACGGCGCCCGAACCGGCGCCGATGCCCGCCCCGCTTGCAGCGCGATCGCCCGTAGTCTCGCCGCATCCGGCCAGCACCAAGGGCAAGAGAAACAGATATTTATAATATTTCATTTGTGTCCTCCCTGCTTTCAAGGCAAAGCATCAATCCACAGCAAACGCCTTTGTTAAAGGTATGTTCCTTCAATGATGGATGTTGCGAATCGCATCGATATGGCAAAAAAAAGCTTTCCAGAGCGTTAGCTCGGGAAAGCTCAAGGAAAGGCATAAAGCCTGTAGGACCTGACAGGGATGAGGGATATCAAAACCTGTCACACTAACGAACATAGAAACCCAACCAAGGTTCCCATTCGATGATATCTTTTCGTAAAAACCGTCTTCCCCTACTGCTTGGCAACCATTGGCGCTTGTTCGGTGGCCTTGGGGTGGGGATCGTGCTGGCTGTTTGCCTGCCATCCAGCCTTTCCTGCGTGTTCAGGGCCATTGTCGCCTGGGACAGCGCTGCGATCATCTACCTGGCGCTGATCCTCATGGGGGTTGCCGGCAAGAACACGGCCGAGGATTTGAAACGAAAAGCGGCCAGGGAAGATCAGAGCCGGTGGATGATCCTGATGCTGATGACGGTTGCCTCCTTCGTCAGCCTGATCGCGATCGGCACGCTGCTGTCGAACACGAAGGATCTGCCGCCTATGGTCGCGCATCTGCATCTGGCGCTGGGGCTGATCACGGTGGTGTCGTCATGGTCGATGATGCACATGATCTTTGCCGTGCACTATGCCCACGAATATTATGGGGATGCCAATGAAAGCCCCGATAATTACGAGGCTTACAGGGGTCTGATATTTCCGGGCGACAAGGATCCGGTATTTTTCGACTTCATGTATTATTCCTACGTTGTCGGCATGACCTGCCAGGTTTCCGATATTCAGATCAGCAGTACATTGATGCGCCGCCTGACCCTGGCCCACGGCGTGCTGGCTTTTTTCTTCAACACCGTCGTGCTTGCGCTTACCGTCAATATCGCCGCCGGGCTGGTATCGTGACGGCATGGTCCCGATGGCACTGGCGCATTGCCGTTTTTTGGATTAAATCGGCAGCCAGTAACGCATAGAGGCCACCAGTGATACGTCGTCAACGCCGCGCGAAAATAGTCGCCACCCTAGGTCCCGCAACTTCCACTCCCGAGATGATCGAAGCCCTGTTCCAGACCGGGGTCGATGTCTTCCGCCTGAATTTCAGCCACGGAACTCACGAGGAACAGAAAGAGCGGTTCGACATCATACGCCATGTCGAGGACAAGTTCGACCGCCCCATCGCCATCATGCAGGATCTGCAGGGACCGAAACTGCGCCTTGGGACCTTTGCCGACGGCCCTGTCACTCTGCTGACCGGACAGCGCATGCGGCTCGATCTCGATCCCACTGCCGGCTCACTGCAGCGCGCCTGCCTGCCGCATCCGGAAATCTTCCAGGCGATGAGCGTCGGCACCGAACTGCTGGTCGATGACGGCAAGGTGCGCCTCATCGTCGAAAGCCATGGCGCGGATCATGCCGAGGTTCTGGCGCTGGTCGGCGGTGTGCTGTCGAACCGCAAGGGCGTCAACGTCCCCAACGCCGTGCTGCCCATTGCCGCCCTGACCGAAAAGGATCACCGCGACCTGCGCTTCGGCCTGGAAATCGGCGTCGACTGGATCGCCCTGTCCTTCGTGCAGCGTCCCGAGGACGTGATCGAAGCGCGGGGGATCATCGGCAATCGCGCCGGTATCCTGTCCAAGCTCGAAAAGCCCTCCGCCATCGATTTCCTCGACGAGATCGTCGAGCAGTCGGACGCCATCATGGTGGCGCGCGGCGATCTGGGCGTCGAAATGCCGCCCGAGGAAGTGCCACTGCTGCAGCGCAAGATCATCCGCGCCTCCCGCCGTGCCGGCAAGCCGGTGGTGGTCGCGACGCAGATGCTGGAAAGCATGATCAAGGCGCCGACGCCGACCCGCGCCGAGGCGTCGGACGTGGCGACGGCGGTTTACGAGGGCGCGGATGCGGTGATGCTGTCGGCGGAAACCGCAGCCGGCGACTATCCGCTGGAAGCCGTCACGATCATGAGCCGGATCATCAGCAAGGTGGAAGGCGATTCCCAGTATCGCACGCTGATGGAAGCCAACCAGGTTGCGCCCGAAGGCACCATATCGGACGCGATCAGCGCCGCCGCCCGCCAGGTGGCGCGTACGGTGAAGGCGCGTGCGATCGTGACTTATACCAGCCGTGGCGCAACCACCTTGCGCGCAGCGCGCGAGCGGCCCGAAGCGCCGATCCTGTGCCTGACATCGACCAAGCAGATCGCGCGCCGCACCTGCATCATCTGGGGCGTGCATTCCTGCATGACCAAGGACATCACCAATTTCTCGGAAATGGTCGGCAAGGCCGTACGTTTTTCCTACCGCGAAGGCTTCGGCCATATCGGCGAGCACATCGTGATCACCGCCGGCGTACCTTTCGGCCAGCCGGGCGCGACCAACGTGCTGCGTATCGCGGAAATCACGGAAGACCTGGCGCGCGGCGTCAACGGTGCGGAACTGGAAAACGGCAGGATGGAACCGGTTACGGCGTGATGGCCGGTTAGCGCTTGTACGTGCGCAGGTGACTTACCGTGCCCATCGGCTTGGCAGAAGCGTTCGGGGCAGGCGGCAGTTCCTTCTTGAACAATGTCAGCAGCGTACCGTCCAGGTCGCGTCGACCGGCGCCGTAATGAACGTAGCCGTTGCGCAGGAAGCCCTTTTCCGAAGGTGTGTTGCCATCGGCGACACGGCTGTTCAGCGTCGTCAGCCCAGCTTCAGCCGCTCTTTTCTCCACAGCCTGCAGGACCTGATCCATCAGGCGCTGTTCGCGGTGCAGCGGATGAACGAATACGGATTGTATCAAGCCCGAATTGGGGCCGGCGGCAGGCTCGAGGACGTTCGGTACGCCGACCAGCGCCATGGCCGCCAGCTCCCCGCGCGGCGTGACCATGCCGATTGCCAGATGCGGCCGGTCGGTAAAGCTTTCCAGGCGCGCCAGCGTCTTGGGAATGATGAAATGCCCGTATGGCTCACCCAGCTCGAGCTGAATCGACTTCTGCAGCGCGAACATCGCTGGCGCATCGGCACGTTTCAGTTCCCGAGCGATGTAGTCGGGGCGCAGGGAGGGAAGGGAAGCTTGAAAGGTCATGAAATGAAACCGGCTTGGAAATAGACACTGCCCGATAAACTCAGGCGCTTACCGCATGCCTCCCTGTAGGAAGCACCGACTATCGTCGCGGTCGTCTGGAAGCCGGAAAATTACTCATGGAAAACCGATAGCTGAAATCACCCCGGACGTCAAGAATTTTAACTTTGAACGTCAGCCCGCGGCAGTACTTCACGCTGGATTTCGTACAGCATCAGCGATGTGGCGATGCCCAGGTTGAGCGAGTCGGCGCTGCCGGTCATGGGGATCCTGACCAGCCCCGTACAAGCTTTTGCCAGGGCGTCGCTAAGACCCGGCCCCTCGCTGCCCATGACCAGCATCGTTCCAGGTTGATAAGGCCGCCTGTAGTCCTGGTGTCCGGAAAGATGCGTGCCGATAATCTCGCTCCGCCAACCGCCGGCCAGATCCAGGAAGCCCGAAACGTCGGTACGGGCCAGCTTCATGCCGAAGACCGATCCCATGCTGGAACGGACGGCTTCCCGCGAATAGGGGTCGCAGCAATCGCCGATCAGCACGATACCGCCGGCGCCCGTGGCGTCGGCGGTACGGATGATCGTACCCAGATTGCCGGGATCGCGGACTTCCTCAAGCGCAATCCATGGCGCGGCGTCCGCAAAAGGGATGTCGCACATATCGAGCCAGCGCTGCCGGAAGACAGCGATGATCTTCTGCGGGTTGTCGCGGGTCGACAGCTTGCCCAGGACATCCGTGGACGCTTCGATGCATTCCGCGCCCGACTGCGAGGCCCACGCGATCAGGTCTTGCAGAAAGGGCGACCTCGCTTCGCTGGCTTCATAGACAAGGGTGACGGGCTGCCATTCCAGTTCGCGCGCGGTGGCGACAACCTTGATCCCTTCGCCGACGAACAGGCCGGTTTCCTTGCGCGCCTTGCGAAGCTCCAGCGCCCGCACGAACTTGACGGTGGCATTCTGCAGGCTGGTGACGATGCGCGGATCGTTCATCGTGCGCCGCCGCGCCAGCGTGAATAGAGCGATGTCGAAAGCAGGCGGCCCGCGCTCTGTTCGCGCAGGGCAAGCTCGCCGCTTTCCAGGGTGCCGGTGTCGAAAGTCTCGCGCATCAATGCGTCGATTGTCAGGAAGGAGGCACGAATCGCATAGGTCGTCAGGATCAGGAAGCTGGCCCCAGGGGCGAGCAGGGGACGGCAGGTGCGCAGCAGATCTGGCAGGTCGGTGAACAGATCCCAGACCTCGCCCTCCGGGCCACGGCCGAATTTAGGCGGGTCGACCAGTATGCCGTGATAAGTCTTGCCGCGCCGCACTTCGCGCGCTGCGAATTTGCGCGCGTCGTCCACGATCCAGCGGATCGGCGAATCCGTCAGGCCGGACAATTCCTGGTTCTCCTTCGCCCACTCGATGGACTTTTTGGACGCATCGACATGAGTGACTTCGGCGCCATTGGCGGCCGCAACCAGTGAGGCGACACCCGTATAGCCGAAAAGATTCAGCAGGCGGGGTATCTCGCCTTCTGCCTTCAGTGCCTGCAGAGTGCCGGCCATCCATTCCCAATGCGCCATTTGTTCCGGGAAAATGCCCAGATGCCGAAAGGCGCTGAAGCGGCACAAGGCCTTTACGTTCAGAACCGTCACCGGCCAGCCATCGGGTGCGCCGCCTTCTATCCGCCATTTACCCTGTTCGCCCTCGTCGGTGGCGGCGAAGACGCCATCGGCCTGCTTCCATCGCTCGGTGGGCAGGGTCTGCGGCCAGATGGCCTGTGCCTCGGGGCGATCGACTACGATGTCGCCGAACCTCTCCAGCTTCCGCCCGCAGCCACTGTCCATCAAGGCATAGCCATGAAATGGATCGACAATTGAAATAGTGGCCGAGACTGCGTTCGGGGATGATGGAGAGAGCTGCACGGGGATTTCTGACGTCATCAGTCAGCCGTAGCGGCAAGTTGCCTGGAAATTAAGTGTTTTTTGCAAAAGGCTAGAAATGAGGCATTCAAATGGAACAAAGCAAGATCAAATGGAAATCTTAATTAAACTGAAGACTAGAAATGCATCTGCTTTTACTGTGCGTTAGCTTAATTTACTGTATACACGTATGAATATTTGGTGTACCGATTTGATTAAGAATAGCCAAATACGAGGACCGCCATGGGAAGTGTTGCACGTCTTTCGGACCAGTTGAAACTGCGTACTGTATCTGACCAGTCTTCAAACAACCCTTCCAATTCATGGGCCGGCAAGCTTGCCGGACTTAGCGAACTCGATGTTTCCTATGATGCCAATGACGGTATTCTCTGGAAGCGCATGAAACATGCGGGCCGGGCGAGCGCTTCGATGGAGCTGCTGACCGAAACCCTCGAAGTGCTTTCCGCTGCAAAGGCCGCTTACGCCGAAGACGTTAAGGCCGACCGCAAATCGATCAAATACATGGTGACGACCTCGATGTTGTCCGGCGTCTTCCTGCTGGGGGGCGACCTGCCGTTTTTCGCGCAGATGATCGCAAGCAGGGACCGTGCATCGCTGATGCTGTATGCCACCCAGTGCATCAACGTCATCCACGCTTATGCCAACGGTACGGGTACGCCCGCGCATTCGATCGCTCTGGTCCAGGGCGACGCGCTCGGCGGCGGATTCGAGATCGCGCTGGCCAACGATGTAATCATCGCCGAGAAGAGCGCGAAATTCGGCCTGCCCGAGGTTCTGTTCAATCTGTTTCCCGGAATGGGGGCCTATACGCTTCTGGCCCGCAAGCTGGATGTCGTCCGCGCCGAGCGCATGATCCTCGGCGGCAAGATCTACACCGCCGACGAGATGCACGAGATGGGCCTGGTCGATGTCGTCGCCGAGGACGGCGAGGGCGAAGTTGCCCTGTATGACTACATCGAGCGTCATAACCGCCTCTATACGTCGCGCCAG
This sequence comes from Alphaproteobacteria bacterium, assembly GCA_965199335.1. Lineage (GTDB taxonomy): Bacteria > Pseudomonadota > Alphaproteobacteria > CALMVH01 > CALMVH01 > CBDAQV01. Next base: position 255,187 of record CBDAQZ010000001.1, read on the forward strand.
TCGGTGATAAAGGCCCGCCAGATCGCCAAGCCGGTTTCGTATGACGAGCTCAAGGCGATCGTCGAGGTCTGGGTCGATGCGGCGATGTCGCTGACCCCCGCCGATCTGCGCAAGATGCAGCTGGTCACCAAGGCACAGGATCGCCGCCTAGGCTTCGCTGCCAAGGCATCCGAGCCTCAGCAGGATGAAGTGATCCAGCAGCTGACTGCCTGATCTTTTTTTGGATAGCTAAAGAAGCGGGCCGGGTTTTCCGGCCCGTTTTCTTTTGGTGCAAAGTGATAGATTACGTCGTCGCTTATCAGCGTGCCTTCGCCTGCGCCTGCAGGAAACGATCCATGGTGCGCTGGAAGCGGTTGAACTCGTAACGCAGCCGCGCGGCGTATTCGAAACCGCGCTTGTGGAAGCTGAGCTTGCCCTCGGCGTTGATCTCCATGCAGGCGGTCAGGATCTGTTTTGCGCCGACATTGGCAGCACTGGAGCGCATCGCGTGGATCTGGTCCCAGAACAGCGACAGATTGCGATCGCGTACGCTGCGATCGATCAGGTCCAGTAGCTCGACCGTATCCTTTTCGAATTCGTCGATCAGCTCGTTCAGGAAGGACAAGCCGGCATCGAGGCTGGCGAGGCTCTGCAGCGCGTGGCGATCGACGATACCCAGCTCGGGCGTGGCGTTGTACCGGGGGTGGCTGGAAATCTCCACCACCGGACCCGGTTCGACGGCCGGCTTCTCGGGGACGGCGACCGGCGCCGGTTGCGGCGCAAGGATGGCCAGCTGCTGCAGGATATAGGAAGGCTCGCTGGGCTTGGGCAGGAAGAGCGAGACGCCGAGTTCCACGCACTCGGCGCGGCTTTCCTCCGTTACATCGGCGGAGAAGATCACGATCGGCGGCATCGTCTGGCCCAGCCGCATGACACGATACAGTTTTATGATATCGATGCCGCTGGTGCCGGGCATGTTGAGGTCCAGCAGCACGATGTCGAATTCCTGTTCCGACAGATAGTCCAGGCCCGCATCGGCGCTGTCGGCAAGGATCACCGAATATCCGGCCGACCGCAAAATCTTGTTTGTCACCATGCGGTTGACCGGGCTGTCCTCCACCACCAGGACACGCACGCCGTCGGCAAGCATCGACTCATCGGGCTTGAATGTGGGAACCGCCATCAGTTCCTTATCGCCCTGCAGCGCGCTCAGGACCTCGCGGTGCACAGCCAGGGTACAGCCGATATCGATCGCGTTGCGGATTTTTTCCGCATCCAGTTCCGGAATGCAGCTGACGATTGCAGGCGCGATATGCCTTATCTCCGGCGCGAGGGCTCCCAGCGCGATTATGGATGCCGGCATCCCGTGCTGGGCATCGGCGATCTGGCGCGAAATGTCGTCGATGCGATCTATGCCGTGGCGCGTATCGACAAGGGTGACGAGCGCGTTCGTACCGGAAGGGATATCCGCGCCGGCGCCGATGATAACCGTGCCAGGCATCATGCGGCACAAGGCAGGCAGCAGCATCTTGTCCGCCGAATGCACCACGATGGCGGCATGCCTGTCCGCTTTTTCCGCCAAAGGAGGTTCGCGCAGGAACGGCAGCTCGACCGTGAACGTCGATCCTTCGCCGGGCGTGCTGTCGACCGATACGCTGCCATGCAGCAGGTCGGCCAGCTGGCGCACGATCGCCAGACCCAGCCCGACACCGCCGTATTTGCGCGTCGAGGATGTATTGGCCTGGCCGAACGTTTCGAAAATGCGCTCCATGTCCTTTGGCGCGATGCCTATGCCGGTATCGGAAATCGCAAAGGAGAGACGAACATCCCCGCCAGTTACCGACAGCGCCTCGACAGTCAGCGATACCTGTCCCTTGTCGGTGAACTTGATCGCATTGGTCATGATGTTGAGCAGGATCTGGCGCAAGTGCGGCCAGTCGCCCTGAAGGGACGCCGGGATGGAAGGCGATATCCTGACCGCGAGATCGAGATTCTTCTGGCCGGCCTGAGGACGCGCAATGGCGACGGTTTCGGCGACGGCCTCGTAAAGGTTGAAGGCCTGTACCTGCGATTCGATGCGGCCCGCCTGGATGCTGGAAAGATCCAGCACGTCCTCGACCAGGCTGAGCAGTGCACGGCCGGAACCACGTACGGTCTGGACCATCTCGACCTGTTCGGAGCTGAGGCTCGTCTGCTGCAGCAATTCGCTGAGGCCGATGATCGCGTGCAGCGGCGTACGCAATTCGTGGCTGGCGGTGGCAAGGAACCGGCTTTTGGAATGATTGGCCTGCTCGGCGGCGCTTTTCGCGGCCTGAAGCTGGCGGATCAGAGACGCCGCATAAAGCGGAATGGCAATCATCGTCAGAACGATGCCGGCCGATATGGGGAACACCGACTGCCAGAAAGGGGACTGTGCGATCACGGCGATGAAACCGACCGTCGAAACGACGGTGGACAATACCAGCGAGCGGACGCCATAGCGGAAGCCGTTGCCCAGCGAAACCCAGACATAGATCAGGAAAAGGGGCGCCGCTCGTTCGCCTTCCAGCAGCAGGCCGAGGGAGACAAAGACGTGTTCGCCTATCATTGCGCTGTAGCGGCGCAGGTAGGAGACGTCGGGCCTGATTATGATCCAGCCCAGCAACAGGATCGAAATGCCGAAATAGATGATGCTGAGGATATCGCCCCATTCGGCCAGGCCCGTCTTCGTGCCCAGGTTGCTGTTGAGATACAGCGCGACAAGCGCCGTTATCACCACGCGGATCACGGCCTGGACGTGTTCACTGTCTTTGCGGCCCCTGAGCCGGCGTGCGATCAAGGACTTCATGATATCGGCGTCAGGTCGCGACGTTGGCGCAGGGGCGCTTGTCCTGGTCGATGTCGCGGACCACGCGTTCCTCGGGCAGGGTTATGACGATCGTCGTCCCTTCGTCCGGGTGGCTGTCGATCGACAGCTCGCCGCCATGAAGCTTGATGAGTTCCACTGATAACGGCAAGCCAAGCCCGGTGCCCGCGTGACTTATCGAGGCGGGACCGATCCGTCCGAAGCGCGAGAAGGCCACTTCGATGTCGGCTTCGCTCATGCCGCAGCCCCGGTCGGTGACCTGTATCGAAACTGTACCCTTTTCGCCTATGCCGGCGCTGATGCGGACCTTGCTGCCGCGCGAGCTGAACTTCAGGGCATTGTCCAGGATATTGACCAGGATCTGGCAGAGCTTTGCACGATCGACCAGTACCGGCGGCAGGTTGGCGGCCAGCTCGTGCGCAAGCTCGGTTCCGTGGGCGGTCGCGGTTTCCGATACCAGGCGCGAGGCTTCGTGGATCAGGTCGCGCAGATCAACGACGCTTTCACGCAGCAGCATCTTGCCGGCCTCGATCTGCGCCATGTCCAGTACGTCGGAGATGATCGCCAGCAGATGATGACCGCCGGAGATGATGTAGTTGCAGTACTGCTCGCGGTTCTCTTGGGAGTCGCTTCCGACGTCCTTTTTCATCATCTCGGCAAAGCCGATCACCGCGTTCAGCGGCGTGCGCAGCTCGTGGCTCATATTGGCGAGGAAGTCGCTTTTCGCGGCGTTCGCCGCTTCGGCCGCGCGCTTGGCGGCAGACAGCATTTCCTCGGCGGAACGGCGCTGGGTTATGTCGGTCAGCACGGTCAGGACCTCGGTGCCGTCGGTATGCGGGCCGACGATAGCGGTCTTGCTGACATGCATGTACATGTCGGGGCCATGCGCGGGGCGGAACTTGGTTTCGCTGCGGGTAGGGGCCTGCTGGTTGCGGACCTCGTCATCGCCGAGCATCATGCGCTCGGCGAAGAAGTTATCGGCGATGACATGACGCAGGGGGCGGTCGATCATCTGCTCGGACGTCATGCCGCAGGCGGCGGCGAAGGCCGCATTCGCCAAGGTGATGTCGCCGTTCGCCGTGGTGGTGAAAATGAAATTGGGGTTGCTGTCGACGACACTGCGCAGGCGTTCCTCGCTGCGCTCCAGCGTTTCGGCATGCTTGGCCGACGACATGTCCAGTTCGGAGGCAAGGCGCGAAGCACGCTGGCGCAGTTCGCGGCTTTGCCTGTGCAACGACAGAACGTTGCGCACGCGGGTCACGAACTCGCGGTGATCGATCGGGCTCATCAGGAACTCGGTCGCGCCGGCTTCCAGGGCCTCGTATCTGAATTCGCGATCCTCGTATGCTGTAACCACGATAATGGGGGCATCGAAGTTCGGAATATTGGTGCGGCAATATTGAATGAACTCACCGCCATTCATTCCCGGCATCTTGAAGTCCGTAATGATCAGGTCGCACGGATGAGCCTTGAGTCTTTCAATCGCGCCCGACGGGTCGGCAAAACTATGGACCACCGCTTCAGGTTCAAGCAGCGCGCTTAGACGATGCAAAATATTACGGTTGGTTATCCTGTCGTCGACAATGATGATCTCGGTCATTGTCTCGAAACTTTTTTGATCGGACTAGAACTGTCGTTGGTCGTCAAGCGGCAAGCCTTTCCTGCATCACAGAAAAAGGAAAGGATACTTACAGTTAATTAAACGTTTAGGCTTGCGGTACAAATGCGCCCGAGTCGCGCTTTTTTTCAGATTTAAAGCGATATTGCCACTTTAGGCACTTATCGCCTGATAACGCTTCAACTTATCGAAGTGCCGTCTCAAGGAATTGAACCAGCTCCGGCTCGTCCACTCCATCGGAGCGGAAGGCCTCGCCAATGCCCCGCGTCAGGATGAAGCGGATGCGGTCATGGGTGTTCTTCTTGTCACCGCGCATGGCGGAAATCATGGCTTCTACACCTATGTCCCATGCCGGATCGACCGTGACCGGCAGTCCGGCAGCGGTAAAATGCGTACGGACCCGGTCCAAATCGGCCTGCGGACACAACCCCAATCGGACGGACAGGCCAAACGCCATGATGCAGCCAATGGCCACGCCCTCGCCATGGGTCAGTTTTCCTCCATATCCGGTCAGGAATTCCAGTGCGTGGCCAAAAGTATGGCCGAGGTTCAGCAAAGCACGGTCGCCCGTCTCGTGCTCGTCGCGGGCGACGATGGCCGCCTTGATCCCGCAGGAGCGCCGGACGGCGTACATGCGTTCGTCCACGTCACCATCCAGGAACGACCGGTTCCCGGTCTCAAGATGTTCGAACAAGGGCTTGTCCACGATCAGCCCGTGCTTGACGACCTCGGCGTAACCGCTCAGCAATTCGCGCCGGGGCAGGGTGTTCAAAGTCGATATATCCGCCAGCACAAGGCGCGGCTGGTGGAAGGCACCGATCAGGTTCTTGCCCGCCTTTGCATTGATCCCGGTCTTGCCGCCGACCGAACTGTCGACCTGTGACAGCAGCGTCGTCGGCATCTGGACGAAATCCAGCCCGCGCAGCAGGCTTGCCGCGGCAAATCCGGTCAGGTCGCCCACCACGCCGCCGCCCAAGGCGATCAATAGGGTCGAACGGTCGGGGCGCATCGCCAGCAGGGTCTCGCACAACTCGTTCCACTGCGCGAAACTCTTGGATGCTTCCCCGGGAGGCACCAGGGCCGGCTCCGCCACCGGCAGTCCCGCAGCCTGAAGCGAGGCCATCAGCGGCGCAAGGTAATGGGTGGCTGCATTCCGGTCGGCCACGATCATCGTCCTGCGCGCGCCCAGGCGCCGGCGAATTTCCTCGCCTGCCTGCGCTACCAGTCCCGGGCCGATCAGGATATCGTAGCTGCGTTCGCCCAGGCTGACCGTCAGGATTTCAGGGTACATCTTGGGAAACCAGTTTGTGTTCGATCAGGGTTTTCAGGACCGTTTCCGCCGTTGCGTCAAGCAATTGCGTCTCGGTGTCGATCACCAGGTCGGCCTCGGCATAGATCGGGTAACGCTTGTCGATCAGGTCGGCCAGGATTGCCTCGGCGTCGCCGCTCTGCAGGATGGGGCGATGCTTCGAGCGGCTGGTCCGGGCATGCAGAACCGGCAGGCTTGCGCGCAGCCAGACGGCGACACCCTGCTGGCGTATGGTTTCCCGGGTCTGCACCTGCATGTACGCGCCGCCCCCGGTTGCGATGATCGATAGAGGTCCCTCGAGCAGCCGTTTGATCACCTTGCGTTCCGTGTCGCGAAAGGCGCTTTCGCCGTGGCGAAAGAAAATGTCCGACACCGACATGCCAGCGGCAGCCTCGACCTCGTGATCGCTGTCGAAGAACGGCACGTTCAGGCGCTGGGCGATACGCTTGCCGATAGTGGTTTTCCCCGCGCCCATCAGCCCCACGAACACCAGCGTCCGGCACAATTGCAGATTTGCGCCGGGCAGAAGATTGTGGTTGCGTTTTTGCCGCGGAATCGTCATGCCGCAATCTATATGTTAAGTGCCGTGTACGCCAACAACAGGTTTTGCAAATGAAGCGATTTGGTCTGATCCTGCTTGCCCTCGTCTTCCTGGTCATCCTTGGGGGCGGCATCGTGCTGGCGAACTGGAATATTCCCGCGTCTTCCGCCAAGATCGAGAAACCCGTTCCCGACGAGAAGATGCCGAAATGATCCGCACAAGCCGTTTTTTCGTCGCGCTGATGCTTGCAGCCCTGGCGACACCTGTCTTCGCGCAGAGCGATACGCAGCCCGACGCCGCTCCGGAAACGGCCAATGTCGAGCCTGCCGAACCCGCAATGCCTGTTCCGGCGGTAGAACCCGTAGCTCTCGCAGCGCCGGCCCAAGCCGGTGCTCCATACGGAACGCTCACCCCATCGGGTGGCGGTTACGCAGGCACATTGTGGGTGCATGCCAGTGGTGCAGCCGTCGAACGTTACCTGAAGTTGTTGCCGGAAACCGTGCTGTCGCCGATGACGCATGAATTGCTGCGCCGCGCTCTGCTGACGACCGCAGCCGCTCCTCCGGGAACGTCCGAGGATGCCTTCCTGCGCGCCCGCATCGGGGCCCTGCTTGCGATCGGCGATGCCGGTGACGCCGGCGCGCTGTTGCGGACCGTTCCGGCCAACGCGGCGGACGCGCCTCTGGCGCAAAAGGTGGTGGACGGGGAATTCTACGCCGCGCAGATCGAAAATGGTTGTCTCGACGTGCGCAGCTACGCCGGCAAATTCGGCGATGCCTATTGGCGGCGCGCGCTTGTTGTCTGCGAACTGAGCGCCGGTCAGAAAACGGAGGCACAGCGCGATCTTACCTCGGTGCCCGGCGATGGCGGCGATCCGCAGTTCACCGCGCTGGCCGGCGCCGTTCTGCAATCGGGCCAGGCGTCGGTGCCCGACGTGATCCCGACGGCTCTGGACGAAGCCTTGCTGCGGATCGGTCATTCTCCGCTGCCACAGGCCGTGCTGCGCAGCGACGATGTCGTTGGCTTGTCCGGGGTGGCACGCACCGATACTTTCCAGCCCGCGACGCGGGTAGAGGCCGGTTATGCCGCCGCCGTGCAGGGCGGGTTCGGCATCCTGGACATGCTGGCATTGCTGCGCGAACCAGGAGCGGGCGATCAGCCGCCCGCGGGGCAGACGATCGCGCGCGACGATCCCACCACATCGATGGCGGAGCAATCGCATCGTGAGGCGGGGCTGGTGCAGCAGGTCGACCATAGCAGCGACGGCGGGCAGAAGGTGCAGCTGCTGCGCCAGATGCTGACGGCGGATTCCGAAACGGTCGACGTTCCCTTCCTGTCGCGCGTCGAATTCCTGCGCATGCAGACGATGAGCGGCGATCGCGGTGCGCTGGCCCCTGCGGCGGCGCGTGGCTTCCTGCTGGAGGGCGACGTGCCCGCGGCGCAGCGCTGGTACGACATCGCGCGCAAATCGGGCAATTCCGGCGAGGTCCAGCGCCTGTGGCCGCTGGCGCATATCGCTTTCGACAGTCCTGAAAGCGGCCGTTCCGATCCGGCGCTGGAAAGCTGGGCCCATCAGACGATCGAGGCTGACAAGGAGAACGGTCCCAAGCGGGTGGAACGGGCCTTGGCCGCGATCTCCGCACTGGGCGAACCCATATCCGATAGCCTGTGGAGCGAGGCAGTCGGCAAGCCGGACGATGAAGCCTCGATCATGGGATCGATGGCGATCAGCGCCTCGCTGGCCCGTGCGGTGCAGAAGGATTCGAAGGGCGAGGCGATCATCCTGGTCGCGCTCAGCCTCAAGGATGGTCCGGGCCATGCGCATCCGCTGAACCTGAACCATTCGGTCTCGGCGCTGTATCACATCGGCATGCTCAACCAAGCCAAGGCCGTCGCCCTCGAAGGGTTGGCCCCGGTGACGCAGATCGGGGAAAAGTAAGCGCGAAATGGCCAAGCGCGGTCGCAAGCGCAAGGCCGGCAGTCCGGTACACGATGCCGATCTGGATGCGTTTTTCGACATGATGACCGCCGAACGCGGCGCTGCCCCGAACACGATCGACAGCTATCGCCGCGACCTGAACGATCTGACGGCTTTCCTGGCGGGCTCGGGCCTCGCGCCGCGGCAGACATCCAGCGACGATCTGCGTGGCTACTTTGCATCCCTGGCGCCGGACTTCTCCGCCCGCTCAGTCGCCCGCCGCCTGTCGACATACCGCCAGTTCTTCCGTTTCCTGGTGTCCGAAGGGCGACGTCAGGACGATCCCACATCCGCCATAGATACACCGCGCCAGGGCGCAAGCCTGCCGAAGCTGCTGTCCGAGGTGCAGGTCGAGGCCCTATTATCGGATGGGGGCGAACAGGGGGCCGAGGCGCTGCGCCTTACAGCCCTGTTGGAGCTGATCTATGCCACCGGCCTGCGCGTATCGGAACTGGTGGGGTTGAAACTCACGGCGCTGGACCGGGATGGCCGTTTCATAATCGTGCGCGGCAAGGGCAGCAAGGAACGCATGGTGCCGCTGTCGCCGCAGTCCTGGTCGGCGATACAGGCTTATCTCGCCGAACGGGCCGATTTCCTGCGCGAGGGCGAGGTTTCGCCTTTCGTGTTTCCCTCGACAAGCGCGCAGGGACATATGACGCGCCAGAGATTTGCCCAGCTTTTGAAGGAACGGGCGCTGAAACGCGGCCTCGACCCCACGCGTATCAGCCCGCACGTGCTGCGGCACGCTTTTGCGACGCACCTGCTGGCGAACGGCGCCGATTTGCGTTCTGTCCAGAAAATGCTGGGTCACGCCGATATCGCCACGACCCAGATCTATACCCATGTACTTACCGACCGGCTGATGCGTACCATCGTGGAAAGCCACCCGCTGTCGACCGGGCGCAAACGCTGAATCCGCTATTTGGCAACCGCCGGCACATCGTGTAATCCTGCAGCCATGAACACCCTCGATTTCGAAAAACCCATCGCGGAACTGGAAGACCGTATCGCCGACCTCAGGAAACTGAGCGGAGCGGACATCGTCGACGAGATCGGCCGACTGCAGGTCAAGGTGGACCGTCTGATCAAACAGACCTACGCCAAGCTGACCCCGGCGCAGAAGGTCAAGGTCGCGCGCCATCCCGAGCGCCCGCATACCCTTGCCTATATCGAGCGGCTGGTGGAGCATTTCACTCCGTTGGCGGGCGACCGCCTGTTCGGCGAGGATGCCAGCATGATCGCCGGCATCGGCAGGCTGAAAGGCCGCTCCGTCGCTATTCTGGGCCAGGAAAAGGGTCACGACACCGAAACGCGCATAAAACATAATTTCGGGGCGTCGAAACCCGAAGGCTACCGCAAGGCGCAGCGCGTCATGGACCTGGCCGAGCGTTTCGGCCTGCCGCTGGTGACGTTCATCGACACGGCAGGGGCCTATCCGGGCGTCGCCTCGGAGGAACGCGGCCAGGCGGAGGCCATCGCCCGGTCGATCGACCGCAGCCTGAAACTGGCGGTCCCGGTGGTGTCCGTGATCATCGGAGAGGGCGGATCTGGAGGCGCCATCGCCATCGCCACCGCCGACAAGATATTGATGCTGGAGCATTCGATCTACTCCGTCATCTCCCCCGAAGGCTGCGCCTCGATCCTGTGGCGCAGCGCCAGCCACGCCGCCGATGCCGCCGCCGCCCTGCGCCTTACCGCGCAAGACCTCAAGGAATTCAAGGTGATCGACGACATCATATCCGAACCGGCAGGCGGCGCGCACCGCGACCGCGACGCGATCATCGATCTGGTGGGCGAGAAGATCGAACAGATGCTGCTGTCATTGCGCGGCGCCGACGGTCCGACCCTGATCCGCAACCGCCGCGCCAAATTCCTGGAAATGGGCCAGCTGGGCGTGGCGTGAAGGGATGAAGCTCGTCCTCGTCGCCGCCGTGGCCCTGATCGATTGCTACGACAAGATACTGCTGGCGCAGCGTCCGCCTGGCAAGAATTTTGCCGGTCTGTGGGAATTCCCGGGCGGCAAGCTGGAGCCTGACGAAACACCCGAGGCCGCGCTGGTGCGCGAGCTGCACGAGGAGCTGGGGATCGAGGTCGAGCAGGAGCATCTGCTGCCGCTCATTTTCGCCAGCCATACCTACGGCGATCATCACCTGCTGATGCCGGTCTATTCCTGCCGGCGCTGGGCCGGTACGCCCCGCGCCCTCGAGGGCCAGACCCTGGCCTGGGTTGAGCCGGCGAAGCTGAACGATTACCCGATGCCGCCGGCGGACGAGCCTCTGATCGCAGTGCTACGGCAACAACGGCATTAACCGCCCGACACCACGAACACCGCCTCCGCCGCCAGAAGATTGGCGCGGGCGGGCAGGGTGCCGGTGCTGATCGTGCGTCCCTCGCGGTCGAGGGTCACGGCCTGTTCGACCTTTATATTCAGCGCCGATGTCAGGTCGACGAAGTCCCTGATCGTGAAAGGATGGATGACGTTGGACTGCCACCAGCTTTCGCCCGCCCCATAGATCGGGTTGCGGCCATTGAGCAGGATCGAACCGCGCGTGCGCCAATAGGCGAAATTGTCGAAGGAAACGATGGCTTTGCGCCCGATGCGGATCAACTGTTCCAGAACATGGCGGGGATCCTGCACCGATTGCAGCGTGCGGCTCAGGATGACGTAGTCGAACGAACGCTCGGCGAAGTAACGCAGGTCGCGATTGGCGTCGCCGTGGATGACGGATAGCCCCTTGGCAACGGAATCGCTGACCCCGGCGCGGCTGATCTCCAGCCCCTTGCCGATGACGTTGCGCTTGCTGGTCAGGTATGCCAGCAACGTGCCGTCGCCCGAGCCGACGTCCAGCACCCGGCTGCCGGGCTCGATCAGGTCCGAGATCAGCCTCAGATCGGGGCGCACATCGGGCTCGACATGGGGCAGGGCGCACCCTTCCAGGAAACGCGCTGCGATATCGTAGAATTCGGGCTCGTCGAGCAGGAAGGCGTCGTGACCCTTGTCGGTTTCGATCTCGGCGAAGCTGACCTCAGCCCCGGCTTCGTTAAGTGCCACGACCATGGCGCGGGAATCGTCGGGCGAGAACAGCCAGTCGCTGGAAAAGGCGATGACGCAGAATTTGGCCTTCGCCCCGGCGAACGCACGCGACAGATCGCCGTCATAGGCCGCCGCCAGGTCGAAATAATCGGTGGCGCGGGTGATATACAGATAAGAATTGGCGTCGAAGCGCTCGACGAAGGTATTGCCCTGGTGGCGCAGATAGCTTTCGACCTGGAAGTCGGCCTCGAATCCCCATGTGAAGGTGTTGCGGTCCTGCAGGTTGCGGCCGAATTTTCGCTGCAGCGCCTCGCGCGACAGGTAAGTGATGTGGTTCGACATCCGCGCGACGGCCAGGCCGGCGCTGGGCCTTTTGTTCAGGCTGGCATACTGGCCTTCCGACCATTCGGGATCGTTCAGCACCGCCTGCCGCCCGACCTCGTTGAAGGCGATGTTCTGGGCGGTGTAGCGCGCCGCGGTGGCGATCAGCAGCACCGCGCCCATGCTGTCCGGATAGGAGGCTGCCCATTGCATCGCCTGCATGCCGCCGATCGAGCCGCCGACGATGGCGAACAGCCTTTCGATACCCAGATGGTCGATCAGCAGCTTCTGGGCCCGCACCATATCGCCGATGGTGATGACCGGGAAATCCAGCGCGTAGGGCTTTCCTGTCTCGGGGTTGGCTTCCGAAGGGCCGGTGCTGCCCATGCAGCCGCCCAGTATGTTCGAGCAGATGACGAAATATTTGTCGGTATCGACTGGCTTGCCCGGCCCGATCATGGTCGGCCACCAGCCCGGGCGGCCGGTAATCGGGTTTTCTCCAAGGCAGAACTGGTCGCCGGTCAGCGCGTGGCAGATCAGAATCGCGTTCGATCGCTGGGCGTTCAGGGTTCCGAAGGTCTCGTAGGCGATATTGATCGGGCCGATACTACCGCCATTGTCCAGCGGCATCTTCACCGTTTCAGCCAGTACGGCGCGTCTGCCCGGGAAGGTGTCGCCGGCCATCTGCGCGGAATATGTGGAAGCAACGCTCATCGTCTTTGCCCAATCTGTGTCGAGGCGTTATAGCGGAGGACATGGCCCCGTCTCAACCTTCACCGCCGAGTCTGGCGGAACTGCGCCGACAGATCGACGGCATCGACGATGCGCTGCACGACCTTATCATGCGGCGGGCGGAACTGGTGCGCGATATCCGCAGCGCCAAGCCGGAAGGAATGCCGACCATCCGGCTGGCGCGCGAAGCACAGATACTGCGCCGCCTGCTGGGCCGTCACAGCGGCCAGTTCCCCAGGCGGACACTGGTGCAGATGTGGCAGGAGATGATCGATGCCTTCACCTGGCTGCAGGGCAGCCTGCGGATTGCGGCGCCCAGGGCACTGGAAAGGCTTGTTCGTGACCAATACGGCGTCCTGGCCGACATCGTGTGGATAGACGATCCTGCAGGGCTGATGACCCTTCCCGATGGTGCCTCGCTTGCCATACTGCCCTGGCCGGCCGATGAGCAGCGATGGTGGTTGGAACTTGCCGCCATGTCGAACCCTCCCGGAATCGTTGCCAGCTTGCCATTCTTCGCTGACGGCGACAGCCCGCGCGCGCTGGTGCTTGCATACTTGCCGTTCGAACCCAGTGGCGACGATTGCAGCTTGATCGTCTCGCGTAATGACAAGATCCGGTTCGAGGGCATGCGATTGCTCGTACGGGACCGGGATCTATCTTATCTGTTTACCGTGCCTGAGCATGTTGCGTCCGACGACGCGCGACTGGATAGTGGCGATATTCTTCTCGGCGGTTATCCGCGTCCCTATACGAGCCCATCATGACTTACCCAAAGCCGCACCAGGCAATCCTGGACATCAAGCCTTATGTCGGTGGCGAGGCGAAAGCCAACGCCATGCGCCTGCGCCGACTCGCATCAAACGAGAATCCGCTTGGCAGCAGCCTCAAGGCCATCGAAGCCTACAAGGCGCTGGCGGGCGAATTGCATCGATACCCTGATGGCAGCGCGATCGTGCTGCGCGAGGCGATTGCCGAAACGTACGGCTTCTCCGCCGATCGCATCGTCTGCGGCGCGGGCTCGGACGAACTGCTGCGCCTGCTGATCATGTCCTATGCCGGCCCCGGCGACGAGGTCGTCTATAGCCGTCATGGGTTCCTGATGTATCCGTTGCTGACGCGGCTGGCGGGGGCCATGCCGGTCACGGCGCTCGAGACGAACATGCGGACTAGCGCCGATGCGGTCGTCGCGGCGATCACACCGCGCACCAAGATCGTGGTCCTGGCCAATCCCAACAACCCGACCGGCAGCTTCCTGACGGCGGCTGAAATGCGTGCCTTGCATGCCCGCATACCGCCCCATGTCATGCTGATCATCGATTCCGCCTATGCCGAATATGTTCGGCGCGAGGATTACAGCGCGGGCCAGGAACTCGTGGACGAGTTCCAGAACGTCGTCATGTGCCGTACCTTCTCCAAGATATACGGGCTGGCGGCGCTGCGTATCGGATGGTGCTACGGCCAGCCGCATCTTGTCGATGTACTTAACCGCGCGCGCGACCCCTTCAATGTCAACGCCGCCGCCATCGCTGCTGGCGCGGCGGCCATGGCGGATCGCGAATTCGTCGAGCAAACGCGCGACCTCAACGACCGCATGCTGTCCTGGTTCAGCCAGCGCATCCGGGAACTTGGTTACCACCCCTATCCCAGTATCGGCAATTTCGTGCTGACGGCATTCCCGCCGCATTCGGCGGAGGAAGTGCGCCTGTACCTCAAGGAGCGCGGCATCCTGGTGCGCCAGATGGGGGCTTACGGCCTTGCCGAATGCCTGCGCATCGGCATGGGAACCGCCGAAGACATGGAAGCCGTGATCGACGGCATACGCGATTTTCAGAAAGAGAACCCGGCCGAATGAAACCCCTGTTCGACCGTGTCGCGATTATCGGCTTCGGCCTGATCGGTTCGTCCTTGGCGCGCGCTTTGTCGCAGAACGGGTTGGCCGGCGAAATCGTCTGCGGCGATCCCAGCGCCGAAGTCTGCGCCGACGTATTGGAGCTGGGACTGGCTGGTAGCGCCACGACGGATGTGGCTGAAGCTGTCGCCGATGCCGACCTGGTGATGCTGTGCGCACCTGTGGGGTCATACGCGCGGATCGGTGAAAGAATTGCACCGAAGCTGAAGCCGGGGGCGATCGTCAGCGATGTGGGCTCGGTCAAGAGCAGTGTGATCGAGATGCTGGCGCCCCTGTTGCCGCCAGGCGTTCATTTCGTACCGGGCCACCCGATTGCCGGCGGCGAGAAATCCGGTCCGCGCGCCGGGTCGGGTTCGATCTTCCTGGACCGCTGGTGTGTGCTGACCCCATTGGAAACTACCGACGAGCCGGCAGTCGACCGCATCGAGGCACTATGGAAGGCATGTGGAATGAACGTTGCACGGATGGATGCGGCGCAGCATGACCGCGTACTGGCGATCACCTCGCATCTGCCGCATCTGATCGCTTATACGGTAGTGCATACCGCGACCGAATTGCAGGACGACACCAAGGCTGAAGTAATTAAATTTTCCGCGGGCGGATTCCGCGACTTCACGCGCATAGCCGCGTCCGATCCGGTGATGTGGCGCGACGTATTCCTGAACAATCGCGAAGCCGTTCTGGAGATGCTGCAGCGCTTCACCGAGGATCTGACCAACCTGCAGAAGGCCATCAGGCGCGGCGATGGCGAGACGCTGGAGAAAACCTTTGCCGAAGCTCGTACCGTAAGGCGCGGCGTCATCGACGCGCGGCAGGCTTAGATTCTATATCGAGATCGTATCCGGCCCGTCGGGGCCATCGTAATAGTCCGGCGCCACCGATTGCGGCTGCGGTGAAGGAAGCGTATCGAGCGGCGGCAATGGGACTGTATCAATGGGGCTCACAGCATCCGGCGTGCCGGGGGCTGCATCCACGTTACGGTGAACGCAGCCGCCCAGAACGAGCAATGCCATAAGCAAGCCCCGCTTCAAAAAGATCCCATCAAGCCGTTTCGGCTGTAAGGGCCGGCTGCGCTTCGCTGGTGCGAGTGGTGGTCGAGCGAACCTGCACCTTGGGGGCGCTGTCGCTCTTGCCTGCGTTCAGGCTGCTGATCGTGCCATCGACACGGCCACCGGCTTCGATTTCCAGCTCGCCGTATTCGACCTTGCCCGTGATGCGGCCGGTTGAGCGGATACGCAGACGGCCGCTAACGGTCAGGTCACCCTCGAAGCGGCCGGCGATGTCGGCTTCCTCGATCTCGACCGATCCCTTGAACAGGCCGGTATCGGAGATTTCCATGCGGCGGCCCTCGCGCACCTTGGCTTCGACTGTGCCTTCGACGATCAGATAGTCACAGGTGCTGATTTCACCGGCCAGCGAGATGTCGCGGCCTACGATCAGCTTGCGCATCGGCTCCTGCTCGGCAGCGCGCGGGCCGGGCGTGCCGGACAGATCGACACGACGCGCGGGTTCGCGCATCGGGTCGGGACGGGGATCGCTACGGAAATCGCTGCGGAAGGAAGGCGTCACCGACGGCGACGATTGCTTGGGAGGTTGCTGCGTCATGCCTGGCTCTTTTTCGGGTGTGGGTGATTGTTTCTGGGGTGCCATAGCTACGGGTGGCGCAGCTACGGGCGTTGGACGGGTCGCGGAAATTACCGGACGCGGCGGCATCGGCTTTGCCGGCTGGGCGGAAACGGTAGGAATGGGCCTGCTCATGGGCGAGGACTGCGAAGAGTTTGTCTGTGCTGTCGTGGCGCGTTCAGCAGGCCGATCGAACAGGGGAGACTGGGCAGCTTTCAATTCCGAAGATTTTGCCTGCGACGACGCGGCCGATGCTTTTTTCGAAAACATATGAAGACTTTTCCTTTTCGTTAATCCTGAAGAGATAACACGCGAGAAAGGTTTTCGGCAAGGTAATTACCCCTGTTTGCGAGTCGATTTGCGCTTCACCAAGCCCTTGCCAATGGTTGCGGCTTTGAGATTCGCGATAAATAGCGCAAAAATGCCGTCAAACATGCGGCGGGAAAATCCGATGAGATCGCTTCACGTTTTTGTCCAGGCCAATGCAGATCGTCTTTTTGCAGGGTTCGCGCTGTTCGGATCGCTGCTGATCATGAAGGCAGGCAACTATGCAGATAACAATGGCGATGCAAGCAACCTGTATCTGACAGCGTCGGGCATGTTGGAAGTGCTAGGCCAGCTTTACCAGTTAGCGCGCGGTGAGAAGTCGAAACCGATCAGCGCCCCGCTTTACATCCTGGGAGGTATTGCCCTGTTTGCCTCCGGGGTCGGGTTCCTCGGCCTTTCGCGCGGTTCTCTGGAGGAAAGCATCACCGGCATGTTAATGATGGCGGGCGCAGCGTCGATCTTCTATGGCGAGCCGCTATTTCGTAACAGTCGGTTCAGCGGCCCGTTTGTCGGCGGCTGGCTCTACAACCTTGCTTGCCTGCCGCTGCTGATCGCGGGCCTGCATCATCAAAACCCGTATGAGGCCGGAGCGGCTGTAGCGTTCATCGCCTCCAATCTGTCAATCGCAGCGAAGCGCAAACAAGCCTAATCCGTCAGGTCTTCCCACAGCTCCTTGACGCGGCTGAAGAAGGTATCGCTTTGCGGATGGATGCTGTCCTTGCCGCCTGCCTTCTCAAGCTCCTGCAGCAATTCTTTCTGGCGGCGGGTCAGGTTCACCGGCGTTTCCACCATAACCTCGATATACATATCGCCTCGCGCCGGGGAGCGCATGACGGTCATGCCCTTGCCCTTGAGCCGCATCTGCTGGCCGGACTGCGTGCCGGCGGGCACGGTGACGCGGTTGCGCTTGCCGTCTATGGTCGGAACTTCGATGGTGCCGCCCAGGGCCGCCGTAGTCATGCCGACAGGTACGCGGCAGCGCAGGTCCATCCCGTCGCGCTGGAAGAAACGGTTCGGCTTGATCGATACGAATACATAGAGGTCGCCGGAAGCCGCCCCGCGCATGCCCATCTCCCCCTCGCCGGACAGGCGAATGCGGGTGCCGTCCTCGACACCGGCGGGAATGTTGACCGACAGGGTCTTTTCCTTGCGCTGGCGACCGGTGCCGCCGCAGATCTTGCACGGATCCTTGATGATCTTGCCCAGACCGCCGCAGGTGTGACAGGTACGTTCGATGGTGAAGAAGCCCTGCTGCGCGCGCACCCTGCCATTGCCGGTACAGGTGGGGCAGGTGACGGGCTGGGTGCCATTGTTGCCGCCGGTGCCGCTGCATCCCTCGCACGCGATCCAGCTTGGGACACGGATTTCAACCGGGTTGCCCAGGAACGCGTCCTCCAGGCTGATCTCCAGATTGTAGCGCAGGTCGGAGCCGCGGCCCGCCGCCTGGCCCGGGCCACCGCCGCCACGGCCCATGCCACCGCCGAACATCTGCTCGAATATCTCCGAGAAACTGCCGAAGCCGCCAAAATCGCCGGCTCCTGCGCCAGCGCCCCCATTTTCGAACGCCTGATGGCCGAAACGATCGTAGGCGGCGCGTTTCTGATCGTCCTTCAGAATGTCATAGGCTTCGTTCAATTCCTTGAACTTGTGTTCCGCCGCCTTGTCGCCCGGATTGCGGTCGGGGTGGTAGTCCATGGCCAGCTTGCGGTAAGCCTTTTTCAGGTCATCCGCCGACGCGCCCTTTTGCACACCCAGGGTTTCGTAAAAATCCGGTTTGGCCATTCTTGTTCTATTTAATCGTCATGCCGAGCGTAGCGAATTTCTTGCGAAATCCACGCTACGCTCGAATGACAGTGAGGATTAGACCGTGCCGTTCTTCTTGTGCTCTTCGTCGACTTCGGTGAAGTCGGCGTCGACCACGTGATCGCTGCCCCCGGCTGCCGCCTCGGGGTGCGGCTGATCGGTATGGGGCTCGCCGCCGGCGAAGTCGGACGCATTGAAGCCGCTGTCGGTCTGGCCTCCCTGCGCACCGCGATACAGCAGTTCGCCCAGTTTCATCGCCGCCTGGCTGAGTGCGTCTGTCTTGGTCTTGATCGTGTCCGGATCTTCCGCGCTCAGGGCGCTCTTCAGATCGGTGATCGCGGCTTCGACATTCGCCTTTTCATCGGCAGGCAGCTTGTCCCCCAGATCGGTCATCGTCTTCTCGGTCTGGTAGATCAGGCTGTCGGCCTTGTTTCGCGACTCGACCAGGTCACGCTTGCGCTTGTCATCGGCGGCATTGCTTTCAGCCTCGCGCACCATGCGGTTGATGTCGGCGTCAGACAATCCGCCCGATGCCTGGATGCGGATCTGCTGTTCCTTGCCCGTCGCCTTGTCCTTCGCGCCGACCTGCACGATGCCGTTGGCGTCAATATCGAACGTCACCTCGATCTGCGGCACGCCGCGCGGCGCTGCCGGTATATTCTCGAGGTTGAATTCGCCCAGGCGCTTGTTGTCAGCTGCCATTTCGCGCTCACCCTGGAAGACGCGGATGGTCACGGCCGACTGGCTGTCCTCGGCGGTCGAGAACACCTGGCTCTTGCGCGTCGGAATGGTGGTATTGCGGTCGATCAGGCGGGTGAAGACACCGCCCAGCGTCTCGATGCCCAGCGACAGCGGGGTCACGTCGAGCAACAGAACGTCCTTGACCTCACCCTTCAGCACGCCGCCCTGGATCGCGGCGCCGATGGCCACAACTTCGTCCGGGTTCACGCCGCGGTGCGGCTCGCGTCCGAAGAACTGCTTCACCACCTCGATGATGCGCGGCATGCGGGTCATGCCGCCGACCAGAACCACTTCGTCGATCTCGGACGCCTTCAGGCCGGCATCGGCCAGCGCCTTCTTGCATGGCTCGATGGTGCGCTGGACCAGATCTTCCACCAGCTGTTCCAGCTTGGCGCGGGTCAGCTTGATGTTGAGGTGCTTGGGACCGGTCTGGTCGGCCGTGATGAACGGCAGGTTGACGTCGGTCTGCTGCGAACTGGACAGCTCGATCTTGGCCTTTTCTGCCGCTTCCTTGAGACGTTGCAGCGCCAGCTTGTCGCCGCGCAGGTCGATCGCCTGTTCCTTTTTGAACTCGTCGGCGAGGTAGTCGATGATCCGGGAGTCGAAGTCCTCGCCGCCCAGGAACGTGTCGCCGTTGGTCGACTTGACCTCGAACACGCCGTCGCCGATTTCCAGAACCGACACGTCGAACGTGCCGCCGCCAAGATCGTAGACCGCTATCGTGCCGTTGCCCTTGCGCTCAAGCCCATAGGCAAGTGCGGCGGCCGTAGGCTCGTTGATGATGCGCAGGACTTCGAGGCCCGCGATCTTGCCCGCGTCCTTGGTCGCCTGGCGCTGGCTGTCGTTGAAGTAAGCCGGAACGGTGATGACGGCCTGGGTCACGGTCTCGCCCAGGTACTTCTCGGCCGTTTCCTTCATCTTCTGCAGGATGAAGGCGCTGACCTGGCTGGGGCTGTACTTGGTGCCGCCGACTTCCACCCATGCGTCGCCGTTATCGCCGCGCACGATGTGATAGGGGGCCTTCTTGGCCATGTCGGTGACCAGCGGGTCGTCGAAGCGGCGGCCGATCAAGCGCTTGATCGAATACAACGTGCTGTCGGGATTGGTGACCGCCTGGCGTTTCGCCGGCTGGCCGACCAGCTTCTCCTCGCCCTGGAAGGCGACCATCGAGGGGGTGGTGCGCGCACCCTCCGCATTCTCGATCACCTTCGCCTGGCTGCCTTCCATTACGGCCACGCACGAATTCGTGGTGCCCAGATCGATACCGATAACCTTGCTCATGAAAAATCCCTTCTGCTGGCGAATGCGGCAAGGCCCTGCAAAGGCGCCGCCCCGCTTCCCGAATTCTTTGTTCTGGTCCTATATAAGGACGCCCGGGCGTCATTCAACATGGTTTGAACAAAAAACCTACGGTCTTTGGATTTTGCTGCTCGGAGCGTATGTCTGGCGCAGTTCAAGCTCCGTCTGTAGACGATAGGGAGAGATAAAGGGCGCTACCGTCGGGCCTGGCTTCAGAATGGCGTGCTCCTCGGGGCGCAGTTGTCCTCCCAGCTCTTTCAGGCCGCTTCTGATTTTCCTGCACTCGTCGCTACCGCCCTGGTCGGCCGTGAGGAATCCGAATTCCGCGTGGAACAACGGGGTGCTTACCCCGGCATTGACGTCCGCCGTGACGCGCATGATGTCGCGGGCGTTCGGCCAGTTGTACTTCATGGCGGCCTGTTCCAGCGGTGTATGCCCATTGCGGTCGGCTATATTTGCCGCTTCCGGCGCAAGGGCGATCAGGGCCTGAACGGTTTCGATCTGGATGAAAGGGCGCTGTCCGTCACGCGATGGGAAGGTGGCCGTATTGGCCTCGACACCGTTGACAACAGCTTCCATCAACGGGGTCAATACGGGCGTAGCCGCGCCGTACAAATTGCGTGATGTTTCGGTAAGTTCGGATTTCCTTACCTCGCCCTCGGCGTGGATCAGTTCGAAAAGGCTGTGGCGGGCTGCCAGGCGCATGACGCCTTCGTGTTCGATCATGCGCGCACCCTTGTACTCGTCACCATCGCCATAGGTGGTGACGAGGTATTCGTACTGCTCGTCGGCGATCGCGCGCATCTTTTGATTGGTCACGTGGATCAGTCACTCCAGGAAAGACAAAATCCTAGTGTCAAATAGGTTTGGCGTCAATCTGGCGTTCTGCGCGATGGTCCTACCAGCTGTACTTGATGCCGACCTGTACGGTGTGATCGAGCTCGTGCTCGCGCACGGCGGCGTCGTAGCCGATGGTGGCGCTGATGTTTTCGCTGAAGCCTACCGTCACGCCGGTGCCGACCAGCGCCGCCTCGCGCCCGGGGTGGACGCCGGAGATCTTGAAGCCGGCGGCCGGCGCGCCTGCGAAGGCCTCAGTCAGGGTCACGTTGGTGTCCATGAAGTCGTGCAGGTAGCTGGCGCGCAGTTCCGGCGTGACGACGGTGCCGTTATTGGTCGTCAGCTTCAAATCGGCGCGGGCGCCGATGGTGCTGCGCAGCGCGTTGAGCGTGCTGCCGTTGGTCGCCAGGTTCAGGCCCCCCGCCGGCGCGCCGCTGGTGGTATAGGGGTCCTGGCTGATGTTGTCGTACTCGACGCCGACCCGCGGCACCACGGTCAGGGCGCCACTGACCAGGTCCTGCGCGATGTGCACATCCTGCGACAGGCCGGCCTCGGCGGTCAGCTCGTTGCCGTCATGGCGGCTGGTCTGCTGGAAGCCGCTGGTCGGCAGTGCCAGGAAGTCGTTGTCGTGATAGTCGTTGAACGCATAGCCCAGCGCCGCGTCCAGGGTCAGCGGCACGCCGACCGGGTCCAGCTTCTGGCTGCCGTAGAGCGAGATGCGATAGGTGTCGATGTTGTTTTCGTCGCTGTCGCCCGAGAGGTTTAGGTCTGTATGCTCGTAGGCCACCGCCGCGCCCAGCAGGGTGGTGTCGGTCACCTTGGCGTCGACACCGCCTACGATGCCGCCGGTGCGGTACTGCGCCTCGGCAAAGCCCACTTCACCGCCTAGCGTGCCCAGCACGCCGTAGCCATGGACCCAGAACGATGGCTGGTCGGCCGAGATCGCGCCGCCGGGTCCGAACAGGGGCATGTCGGAGACGCCGTTCTGGGCGACGTCGAACGTGCCGGGCAGGCCGGTGTTGACCTCCATGGTGGAGGTCAGGCCCTGGCGGCGGTCCATGCGCTCGACCAGGAAGTTCTGGAAGCTGGTCAGGTTGGCAAGGTCGATCGAGGCCAGGTCCGCGCGCAGTTCGCCCAGCGTGCCGGCAAGCTGGGTGCGCTCGCCAAGCGCGGGAGCGATACCGAGCTCTACCAGCAAGGTCGTCAACGGCCCTGTCGCCGTGGAATTCAGGACGCTTTGGATCGCGCCCGAGCTATTGGCTTCGTTATTCGTGGTCGAACCCATATCGAAGACGATGCCGGACGCACCCGATACTAGGTCGACCTCGTTGGGCTTGTAGACTTCGCTGAACGGAACCGCCTGACCGGATTCGGTTATGGTCGTGAAGGTACCGGTCACGCCGCCACCGGCAGAGACGATGGTGTACTGGGTGCCTGCGGTGTAGATGCCGGAATCGGCAGTCAGCGCCAGTGTACCCGCCAGTCCCGCCGTGCCGCTGACGGCCAGCTTGCTTGCTGCGGCCGGGCTGACTTCGATCGCCAGGGTCGAGGCGGCGGACTGCGTGTAATTGCCATTGACGCTCAGCGTGCCGATCGAGCCGCCGGGGTGGACCGTACCTCCGTTGTTGGTCACGTCGCCGGTGATCGAGCCGTGGCCCATCAGCGTGCCGCCGCCCGATACCGTGACCGGGGAGGTCAGGCTTGCCGCTGGGTTATTGATGTCGCCAATCTCCAGTACCCCGCCTGAGACGTTGGTCTGCGAGAATGAGCTGCTGCCGTTCAGCACCTGCGTACCGGACCCCGTCTGCGACAGAGTGCCCGTGCTGGTGATCGTGCCGCCGAACGTCGCGTCCAGCGTGCCGGTCGTGGTCAGATTGTTGTTGCCGAGGACAAGCTGGCCCGTGCCGGCAAGCAATCCGATCGTCTGGCTGCTGTTCGCCGCCGAAATATCGAATGTTCCACCCTGCTCGACATCCAGCAGGTCGGTGCCGCTGATCGAACCTGCGCCCTTGAGCGCCAGCGTGCCGCCGTTGATGGTCGTCGCGCCGGTGTAGGTATTGGCGCCGGTCAGGGTCAGCTTGCCGCCCTGAAGTGTAAGGTTGCCATCACCGACGATCGTGCCGGCATAAGTGGTGGTAAGCGAACCGCCGATGGTAAGCAGGGAACTGCCGCCCAAGTCCAGCTTGGCGGTTGTATCGGTGCCGGCCAAACTATTGACGGTCTGCGACGTACCGGCGAGGGCCAGCGTTCCATTCAGCGTCAGGTCCGAACCGGCCGACAATTTGCCGCTGGCGTGGGTGTTGTTCATGCTGACGCTTGCCCCGCTGTCGATGACCGTGGGGCCCTGGTAGGCAGCGATGTCGGCAAAGGTCAGAACACCACCATGCGTACCGGCGTTCGTCAGGTTGCCGCTATCCTTGAACTCCAGCCCGCCTGCGCCGGTAACCGTGCCGTCCGCCAGGATGACATTGGTCTGGTTGGTATCGATAACGCCGCCCTTGGCATCGATTGTAAAATCCTGCAACAGGACCAGTGGCGAGGCGTCGGCATTCGGGAATATCTTCAGGGTGCCGCCGTCGAATGCGGGCAATACGTTGCCGGCCTGCAGATCGGTGCTGGCGTAGAAGTTTTTCGTCGTATCGATTTTGGGCGTAGGGGGCGGCGTCGAGACGTCGATCTGGCTTCCGATCAGCTCGCCCGAAACGAAGCCATCGCCGCCGCCGTTCGCGCCGACAATATAGCTGGGGCTACTGGTAGAGGAATAAGTCAGGTCGAACGTATCGCCTGCGCCCGGGGTGAAGGTCGTGACGCCGTTATGGGTGTCGTTGACCTGAAACAGGATGATTTGGTGCGCATAGTCGGTCGTGATGAATCCCAGTTCACCCGTGTAGTAGGCGCCGGTCAGATCGTCGGTTTCGAACTCGTTCGCCTGATTGGTGAAGTTGAAGCTGAAGCCGGCCGTCGGCGACGTGACAATGATATTCCAGGTCCACATGCCGTTGAAGGCATAGGTGGCGGATCCGGTAACTTCTCCACCGTCTCTAAGAATGGCATCGTCGAACGTGTAGGTCGTGTTGACGTTCTCGGCATAGGCGCTGCACGAGGCGAAATAGACGCTGAGGAGTGCGACCGGTACGAAGATGCGGAATTTCACAGTTTACGATCCCATTGTTTGTTTCGGGTCTGTATAAATTGTCTGTCTGTTGATGCAAGAGAGTTTTGAAATGCCGTTGCAGGCTATCGTTACCCCACTCTTCGAAGGCCTATTTTAGGTATTTATTAACACAAGTTTTCGTTGCAAAATGCTGGGATCCTGTTAAGGTTCTCTCTCATCTGGAGAGGCGAATGATCGTCGAAGGCCCAAACTGGATCAATTGCTCGGCGCAGGATATGCGCTGGCTTCGGGAGCGCAAGTGGCGCCAGGCGGCTTCTGTGCGGTCTTTTCACGGCGATCGCTTGATACCAAGCCGTTCCATTCCCTCTTATCGCCGTGAGGCCGAACTGGTGGGCCAGACGACTGCCCCGCTGATCAATCCGCTCGAACGATTCCGTCCTGCCCGCATGAAGGCGGTCAGCAATCTGCGCACCGCATTGCCAAGTGCTCAGGAACGGAACGTCCCGGAGCGCGAGATGAAACGCATCGAGCCGGAAACATATTCTTCTTGGGCCGAAACGTCTTTCGACGACGATTATGATGACGATTATGAATTCGGTTACGAGATAGCGGCCTGATTTAGACCCGATCTTTACGAAATTTAAACTTGCTTTTTGATTTCGTAAATAATATATTAATCCCAAGATTAATGAAGTTACGGGTGTACAATGCTTTTTGAAGGTCCGGGCCGTCTGAATACCAGCCACACCATCTCCCGCTCAGCCGCAGAGGCAGAATTGCTTCTGGAGGTCACGCCTGACGTACCAAGCTCCAAGGCGGTGATCAACACCCTGCAGGCCATCCTGCCATTGCCTGTATTCGATCTGGACGCCCGGATCGAACCGCAAGAGCTTGCGGCATAATCCCATATAAGGATCCAGCGCTCAGGCGCTGGTGTCGATCCGATCGCGCGTTCCGCCCTTGGCGATACCGACGCGGGCGGGGCGTAGCAATCGGTCGCTGATCATATATCCGGTTTCGAACAATTGCATGACTGTTCCCGGCACCTTGTCCGGGTAATCCATCTCGACCATCACTTCGTGGAAATTGGCGTCGAACGGCTTGCCCATGGCGTCGATCTGAACGATCCCGGCCTTCTCGAACGCCTGCAGCATCGAGCGTTCGGTGGATTCAATACCCTCGATCACCTTCTTGACCAGTTCGTTATCGTGCTGGTCGACGGGCACCGCCTCGATGGCGCGGCGCAGATTGTCGGCCACAGGCAGCAAGTTCTGAGCGAATTTCGAGATTGCGAACTTGGCCGTATCCTCTCGTTCGCGCTCCATGCGGCGGCGTACATTTTCGGTTTCGGCCAGGGCGCGCAGCAGCTGGTCCTTAAGCTTCGCCATCTCCGCTTCCAGCGCCTCATGGGCATCTGTCTGCATCTCGGCCTCGGGCTGGCCTTCTTCCGGCTCGTTCTGGTTTGGATCGACTGTCTCTGTTTCGCTCATCTGCCTGTCTTCCTAACTATGCTACCCGGCGGTATATGGGGGGCTTGCGGCAAAAGTCACTACCCTATTTCGATTTCGTCGCGCGGCCGGACGGGTCCCCGAAGTAATGGAAGAAATCGGATGTCGGGGACAATACGAAGGTCGTGTTGCTGCCCTGCAATCCGGTCCGGTAGGCCTGCAACGAACGATAGAAAGCGTAGAAGTCGGGATCCAGCTTTGCCGCCGCGGCATAGATCTGGATCGCCTGGCGGTCGCCGTCACCGCGCGTGTCCTGCGCTTCCTTCTCGGCCTCCGAAACGATCTTTACCCGCTCGGCATCGGCGGTCGCCTTGATCTCCTGCGATTTCTGTTCGCCCTCCGCCCTGTATTCGGCGGCTTCGCGCTTGCGTTCCGATGCCATGCGTTGGAACACGGCGTCCAGCGTCTGGGCGGGCAGGTCGGCCCGGCCAATGCGGACGTCGACGATGGTCAGGCCCAGATTCTCCATCTCGCTGTTCACCTGGTCGCGTACCTTCTGCATGATGGTTTCGCGATGTTCGGTCAAGAGGTCGGCCAGCGGCACCTTGCCGAAGACATCCAGCAGCGCGCCATTGATCAGGTTGCCCAGCTGCTGCTCCGCCCGCGCCTCGTTGTTCAGCGAAGTATAGAATTTATGCGGATCGGTGATGCGCCAGCGCGCGAAGGCGTCGATCTCGAGCCGCTTCTTGTCGGCCAGCGTCAACGGGGCAGGCGGCGGGTCGAGATTGTGGATGCGGTTATCGAGATACTGCACATCCTCCACCAGCGGGGTCTTGAAGTTAAGCCCCGGTGTCGTGATGACGCGGGTGACCTCGCCGAAGCGCAGCACCAGCGCGTATTCCGTCTGGTCGACGATGAAGCAGCTGCTGGAAAGGGCGATCCCGGCGATGACCGCGGATAGGATCCAGATGATGGCCTTGTTTTGCATCAGTGCTGCCCTCCGGCAGTCGGTAGAGCGGGCGCGGAGGAAATCGTTGCCTCCGGTGTCGCCGCGCCCGGGGAATATGGCAGGATGACCGGGGTACCCGAAGGCGTATCGGTCACGATCTTCTTCGCATTGGCCAGGATTTCTTCCATAGTTTCCAGATACAGGCGCTTTTCGGTGATGTCCTTCGACTCGGCATAAGATTGCTCGACCGCCTTGAAACGGTCGGCGTCACCGGTAGCGCGGTTCACGACTTCGGCCTGATAGCCGATCGCGTCCTGGCGCTTGCGCGCTGCCTCGCCCTGCGCCCGGGGCAGGATCGAGTTGCGATAGGCATCCGCCTCGTTGCGAACGCGTTCCTGATCCGACAATGCGCGCTGCACGTCGTTGAAGGCATCGCGCACCGGCTCGGGCGGCGAAACGTCGATCAGATCGATACCGTCGACCGTCACGCCGGCCTTGTATTCGTCCAGCATGGTCTGCAACAGCAGGCGCGTGCGGGCAGCCACTTCCTCGCGGCCCTCGGTCAGGGCGGTCTGGATCGGCGTCTGGCCCACGACCTCGCGGATCGCGCTTTCTGCGGCACGGGTGATCGTGTGTTGCTGGTCGCGGATGTTGAATTCGTACTCCTTCGGATCGTTGATCTTCCAGCGCACCACGAACTTGATATCGATGATGTTCTCGTCGCCGGTCAGCATCAGGCTTTCGCCGCGCAGGCCTCCGCTATCGGTGCTGGACGGTACTTCGATGCGGTTTTCCGCTCCGGTGCGGGAAATGACGACGCTGCCGATGGGAATCGGCCAGATGTAGTGCAGGCCCGGACCGACGACATTCTCGTTGGCCTTGCCGAAAACCTTTGGGATCGCCTGCTCGTCGGGCTGCACGCGGTAGAATCCGGACAGCAGCCACAGCGTGCCGACGACGGCAATGACGATGCCGGCGATATTCTGTTGCGCCGGGCCGCCCGAGAATACGCGCCGCATGTGGAACTGGCCGCGCCGCAGCAATTCGTCCAGCTCCGGTGGCCGTCCACCGCCGCCGCCGGGTGGCCGTGGCCCGCCGGGCGGACGATTGCCGCCGGGCGGCTGGCCGGGACCCGGACCCTGCGGTGGCGGACGGCCGCTGCCGCTGCCCCACGGGCCGCCAGAACCCTGCGGCGGCTTTTGACCGCCGCCATCCTGGCCGCCCTGACCAGTACCCTGACCGTTTTGGCCACCCTGATTATTCCATGGCATTCGCTTGGACCCTGAAACCTTTGACTGTGACCCTGTTATGGGATCAAGGTACCTGTCCCGCAATCCTTTTCATTGCAGCAATGACCCTCGAGCAACAAATTCGCGACCGTTTCGACGAGCTTCAGCTACCCGGCAAGGTGGCGCGCGTCGAGCTGGACGACGCCACGATCCGCCTCGTGCTTGAGATCGACGCTTCGCTGGGCGCGGGTGTCGAGAAGGTGCGCGCGCAGGCGCAGGAAGTTCTGGGCGCTCTTGCGGGTGGCCGGTCGGCCACGGTCATCATGACGGCAGAGCGCAAGCCTGGCGCCCCCAAGCGCATCGAGGCCAAACGAATTCCGGGCGTGAAGCACGTCATCGCCGTCGCCTCGGGCAAGGGAGGCGTGGGCAAATCGACCACGGCGGTCAACCTGGCTCTGGCGCTTTCGGCGAACGGCCACCGCACGGCCCTGCTGGACGCCGATATCTACGGACCGTCCTTGCCGCGTCTGCTCAAGGTCTCGGGTCCGCCGGCGATTACCGAGGACAAGAAAATCATCCCGCACCGCATCCACCAGCTATCGGTGATGTCGATGGGCTTCCTGATACCGGAGGAAAAAGCGACGATCTGGCGCGGCGCCATGGTTCACGGCGCGTTGCAGCAGCTGATCCACCAGGTCGCGTGGGACCATGCCGGCGAACTGGACGTTCTGGTTGTCGATCTGCCCCCAGGTACGGGCGATGCCCACCTGACCCTGACGCAGCAGACGCCGATCGCCGGCGCCGTCATAGTTTCGACGCCGCAGGACATCGCGCTGATCGACGCGCGCAAGGCGCTGGCGATGTTCCAGACGGTGGAAATCCCTATCCTGGGGATCATCGAGAACATGAGCTACTATCTGTGTCCGAACTGCGACCATCGCGCCGACATCTTCGGCCATGGCGGTGCGGCGGCGGAGGCTAAACGGCTGGATATCCCCTTTCTTGCCGGCATTCCCCTGGATATTCGAATCCGGGAAACCAGCGACGCCGGCACGCCCATAGTGCTGGACGAGCCAGATGGCGTGCATGCGCGCACTTACCAGGCGATCGCCCGTGGCTTGATGGAACAGCTGGAGCGCGTGCCCGCCTAGCCTTTCAGCTTGTCGCCGATGCTAGTGAAGAAAATCAGGCCCAACGGAATCAGCGGCAGGACGAACCAAAGCAGGATTTCAAGGCCAAGTGGCATGTCGAAATACTTGCAGACCATGGCGACCGGGATGTCGGTCCCGATGACGGAAAAGGCAAATATCCTCTTCAATCGCAGCAGTTCCTGTGGCGGAACGTCGGCGAATATGGACTGTCTTGCCGGTTCGATCTTGCCGGGCTTGACTGGCTTCGTACCTTTGTTGCGTTTGAACAGCATTCGATTACCGGGTGATATTAGTCAGTTGGATAGTCATACAGTACCTTTCCATAAGGAACCTTTATCGTCAAATGGCGCTAATTTGCCATGAAGCTGTGTGTAATCCTCAATGCCTCCGCAGGCAGCCTGATAGGCGTCGGTATCGAAAAGATCAAATCCCAGATAGAAGGCGGCTTCAGTACGGTTGGAAACTCCGTAGAACTGCGTGCGCCGAAAGGTGAGCAACTGGTTGAAACCTTGAAGGAGGCCGTGGGGCAAGGCTTCGATGCGATCGTGATCGGCGGCGGCGACGGTACCATAGCTACCGCAGCGGCGATCTGCGCGGATGCCGACGTTCCGCTGGGGATATTGCCGCTGGGCACCATGAACATGCTGGCCAAGGACCTCCATGTTCCGCTCGACCTGGCCCAGGCCATAGAAGCGCTGGGCAAGGGGGAAATCCGCACCATCGACATGGGCGAGGTCAATGGCGAAGTTTTTCTGTGCAACTCGACGCTTGGGCTGGTGCCGATGGTCGGACGCGAACGCGAGAACCAGCGTGGAAAATCATGGCTCAGGACGATCGTCGCGATCACCTGGTCGATCGTCAGCGCCGCCTGGCGTTTCCCTCGATGGTCGCTGACGCTGGATTACAATGGCCAGAAACGACAAGTAGTGACGCGGTTGCTGACGATTGCCAATAACGCCTACGAGACGGAAGGAACAGGATTCCTGAAACGGTCCTGCCTCGATGGCGGCCAGTTGGCCGTCTATGTCTCGCGTCATCGTT
This sequence comes from Alphaproteobacteria bacterium, assembly GCA_965199335.1. GTDB lineage: Bacteria > Pseudomonadota > Alphaproteobacteria > CALMVH01 > CALMVH01 > CBDAQV01. The sequence continues at coordinate 285,019 of CBDAQZ010000001.1, forward strand.
CGCGCCTTGGATTTACCTGGCTCGGCCTGGGGCTGTTGCTGCACTTCTGGCAACGCGACAAGCGGATGGAAGTTATTTCCACATGCGAGGTCAAAGTGACTCGTCGCCGCAAGAAATCGGTCAATGTGTCGAATGACGGCGAGATCATGCGCCTGACCCTGCCGCTGGTTTACCGAATCCGCCCGGGTGCCCTGAAAGTGCTCGCGCCGTCGGTGCCGCGTGTCGAGCAGGTCCTGGAAAACGCAAAAGTGCCGGCATGAAGATACTCGCGCACATCTCAGACCTGCATTTCGGCCGGACCGACTCAAAAGTCGTCGAGGGATTGCTGGACGATCTGACGGTAGAGCGTCCGCACCTAATCGTTGTCAGCGGCGACCTCACCCAGACGGCGAAGGTAAGCGAGTTCAAGGCGGCGCGCGCCTTCCTCGACCGCCTGCCGTCGCCCTATTTCGTGATCCCGGGCAACCACGACGTGCCGCCAGTGAACATATTGGAACGTTTCATCGCGCCGTTTGCCCGTTATAGGCATTATATCTCCCACGATATGGCGCCGCGCCGGGTCGAGGAGGATTTCGCCATCATCGGCGTCAATACGGCACGCCGTTTCCGCTGGAAGCTGAACTGGGCGCTGGGCAGCATTTCCCGCGCACAGATTGAGGATGTACGCGATTTCTTCACCCCGCTTTCGTCCGATCTGTTCAAGATCGTGGTGACGCACCATCCCTTCCTGCCGCCACCCGACACACCCGACGAGGATCTGGCCGCCCACGCCGCCAAGGCGATACCCGTGTTCGAGGAATGCGGCGTCGACCTGATCCTGTCCGGCCATCTCCATCGTGCCTACCAGGGCGAAATTCAGGGCCACCAGCGCGCGATCCATCGTTCGATCCTGGTGGCGCAAGCCTCGACCGCGACAAGCACGCGGCTACGGCACGAGCCGAACGCCTACAACTCGGTCATATTGCAGGAAAACCGTATCGGTCTGCGGGTAAGGGCATGGGACGGCGAACGCTTCGTCGCCCACGAAACAGCCTGGTTCGCAAAGGAGCAGGGCAGGTGGATACCGTTATCGCCCGCCGCCGAAGGAACGCCGCAGATCTAGTATTGCGGGGCAGGCTTGTACTTTTATACCGGCATGCTAGCGATGTGTGCCATGCACGTGAAACTGTCCGATCGAACCCGGAAGATTGTTGCCTACATCACGGCGGTGGCTGGCCTCGTGATATTCAGCAGCGCTTTCATCGCCTACGTCTCGGGTGATTATAAAAGTTTCTTAGCCACGTCCGCCTGGCACGCCGGCGGCAACACGAAAGCAGCATTCGATGCCTTTGTAGCCAGCGGCTTCAGGTTCATGTTCAGGCTTGGGTACGTTCTGGGTTTTGTCGGTCTATTTTTTCTACGGCGCGGAGCGGTCTATCTGGTCCTGATCGCATGGCTGGGCCAGTTGATACCGGCTGTCATGTATTCCCTGTATGAGGGATACGGGCTCAATGCCGGCCACTACAGTTCCTTTGGTTCGCTTGTGGTGTTTCTCGGCCTGGTCTCCATTTTCTGGCCGGTGCTGAAGACGAAACGGTCGCTTCTGTTCTGTGCCGCCGGCCTTGCGGCGGCTTTCCTCCTGCACTGCGTCTTCTTCGCGCTTATTTTCCTGCCCGCCAGGCCGGTGGCCCAGACGAACGATCCCGCCAAGCAGGGCCAGTTCATGCAGGCGGTAATCGATGGTGACGCTGCCAAAGTGAAATCGATGCTGGCCGACAAGAGTTTTCATCCAGCGTTGCGGGGTGCGAACTGCGACAGCAATACGATCTGCAACCTGATCAGCTATGCGGTCGACGAAAAGGGAAGCGTCGAAGTCGTACAGATGCTGAAGGAAGCCGGCTCCCCGGTCGACGAGCCCGATGGTGGCACGGGCGACACGCCGCTGATGCGCGCCCTGTTTGCCGGCCGTACGGATATTGCCGTTTATCTGGCGGCGCATGGCGCGAACCCGCTGACCACGAACAGGTTCGGCGTACCGGAATTCATCGTTGCCGCGGGCGAGGGATCGTCCCAATTGCTGGAAGTCATGATCTACCTGACCGCCGCGACGACGGTGAACATGCGGCAGACCATGCCGGACATGCTGGCCGGCGAAGCCGCCATCGAAAAGCATCAGGTGGCCGAGGTCAGGGGTGTGACGCCGCTGATGCTGGCGGCTTATTACGGCCGCGACGATCTGATCAAGACGTTATTGGCCCATGGCGCCGATCCGGCGCTGGCCGACGAAAAGGGGCGCCGGATTTACGACTACATCTCAGCCGGCAAGAAGCCCGAAATAGCGGACGCCGTAAGGGCACTGGTCAACAATCAGCCGAAACAATAAGGCGGTTATGGGCTGTCGGGATTGTTCGATGAGATGCGTTTCAGATCACCCGACATATCCTTCAGAACGTCGACAACCTGGTTCATGCGGTTGCGGTCGATCATCGACTTCAGGTAATAGGCGCCGGTTATGAAGCTGACGACTGCCGGCCCATCCTTGCCGTGCAGGGCACATAAGACCGATACAGTCGCCGTCGCAGCTAGTATGGTGGCATCCACCTTGTGCCGGCCAGTACCTGAAACAAAGTCAGGGCAGGGCGTTCGCCATCGTGCGCTTCGTTATTTACCGACATTGCAGCCTATCCATTTAATGCCGGTTCATGCCACGTCCTCGGTGCCGTAATCAACAGCCAGTTCCTGCAATCCGCGCAAATCTGTGCGGCGGAAGATTTCCGCCGTGCTGCCGTCCGGCTTTATTTCCTGGGCATATCTGACGAAACCCAGCTTGTTGATGATCCTGCGGCTGCCCTCGTTGCCGCGCATGTAGCCTATGCCGACGCTACGGGCGCGCAGCCGGGTGAAAGCGAAGCGCAGCAAGGAATTGGCGGCTTCGCTGGCAAAGCCCCGCCCGGCCATGCCCTGCCTGATCCAGTAGCTGATACCGAACCAACCCTCGGTATCGTTGGACGGGTGCAGGCCGGCACCGCCAAGCAACTGGCCATCGTCCCTGCTGAAGATCAGGAAGGCAAGATCGTCGCCCTTCAGGAAGTCGTCGCGCTTTTCGGATAGATATTTGTCCAGCCGCGCAGGCTCCAGGCCGGTTTCATCGAACCAGAAAAAAGGATCGCCGAAATTCTCGGCGATCGCTTCGGCAAAAGTCGGGGCGTCGGATGCAGCCGTGGGACGCAAAAACAGGCGCGGCGTCGATAATGTTACAAATTGCATAGGTTATTCCCTCTCCCAGCGGGAGAGGGCTCATTTCAGCGCAGCAGAAGCCTTCTCCCGCTGGGAAAAGATAACTAAGTACGTGCCGCCGCTGCTGCTACAGCGCCGCCGTCCTTCTTCTTTTCCTTGTCCTTCTCGGCGTGGACATACAGGGGCTCGGCACGCTTTTCAGCAGCTTCCTTGTTGATCACGACTTCTGAGACGTCGCTGCCGGGCAGGTCGAACATCGGCTCCAGCAGGATGGTTTCCATGATCGAGCGCAGGCCGCGGGCGCCGGTCTTGCGTTCGATCGCCTTGCGGGCGACCACCTTGAGGGCATCGTCGTTGAAGGTGAGCTTGACGTTTTCCATTTCGAACAGGCGCTGGTACTGCTTGACTAGGGCGTTCTTGGGGTTGGTCAGAATTTCCAGCAACGCCGCCTCGTCCAGATCGTCCAGCGTCGCCAGGACCGGCAGGCGGCCGACGAATTCGGGAATCAGGCCGAACTTCAGCAGATCTTCTGGCTGCACGTCGCGCAGCAATTCGCCTGTGCGCCGTTCTTCCGGGCCGCGCACGTCGGCGCCAAAGCCGATCGAGGTGCCGCGGTGACGCTGGGCGATGATCTTCTCAAGCCCTGCGAACGCGCCGCCGCAGACGAACAGGATGTTGGTCGTGTCGACCTGCAGGAATTCCTGCTGCGGATGCTTGCGTCCGCCCTGCGGCGGTACGGAGGCGACGGTGCCTTCCATTATCTTCAGCAGCGCCTGCTGCACGCCCTCGCCCGATACGTCGCGGGTTATGGAGGGATTGTCCGATTTGCGGCTGATCTTGTCGACCTCGTCAATGTAGACGATGCCGCGCTGCGCCCGCTCCACGTTGTAGTCGGCGGCCTGCAGCAGTTTCAGGATAATGTTCTCGACATCCTCGCCCACGTAACCGGCTTCGGTCAGGGTCGTGGCATCGGCCATGGTGAACGGCACGTCCAGGATGCGTGCCAGCGTCTGGGCCAGCAGCGTCTTGCCCGAGCCGGTCGGCCCGATCAGCATGATATTGGACTTCTGCAACTCGACGTCGGAATTGCTTTTCTGGCCGTGAGCCAGGCGCTTGTAATGGTTGTGAACGGCGACGGACAGCACGCGCTTGGCCTGCGTCTGGCCGATCACGTAGTCGTCCAAGACGACCTTGATGTCGCGCGGGGAAGGCACGCCCTCGCCGGATTTGACCAGCTGGGTTTTGCTTTCCTCACGGATGATGTCCATGCACAGCTCCACGCATTCATCGCAGATGAATGTCGCCGGGCCGGCGATCAGCTTACGCACCTCATGCTGGCTTTTGCCGCAGAAGGAGCAGTAAAGGGTGTTCTTGCTGTCAGTGCTGGCGGATTTGGTCATGCCTCAAGCCCTATTACCTTTCGTACGCTTACGCAACATCCCGCACACCAAAAAGGGGGCAGAAACGGCAAGCAATCCGTCGAGGCCCAAAGCGGGTTTTCCCGACACCGTCCTCAATATAAGATCGCTTTAGGGTTAAGAAAAGCTTTTGCATCAGCCAAGGGACAAGGACATGCAATTAAATCGGGCCGGGATAGAGCGCGTTTTGTCGATGCTGACGTTCGATTCCGCGGGATTGGTGGCAGCGATAGCGCAACAGCACGATACCGGCGAAGTATTGATGCTGGCCTGGATGAACGCCGATTCCGTGGCCGAGACGCTGGAAACCGGCAGGGTCTGCTATTGGTCGCGGTCGCGGGCCGAGCTGTGGCGCAAGGGCGACACCTCCGGACATATTCAGCGTCTGGTCGGTTTTCGCATCGATTGCGACGGCGACGCGGTGCTGCTTTCGGTCGAGCAGACCGGCGCGGCCTGTCATACCGGTGAACGAAGCTGCTTCTTCCGAGCGGCAGGCGATGTTATGGTGGCGTAATGACCTACCGGGATGAATCACGTGGCGGAAAAACGCCCAAGGACGCCAGGGCAAAGTTCGCGGAGCTGTTGCGCCGGGCGGAGCGAAACGGGGAACGCATTCGCCTGACCCGGCGCGGCGCGCCGATTGCCTATATCGTTCCATTGGCAGACGGCGAGCGTCTGAAGCGCTTCGACGAGATGGCCAAGCGCATGAGCGAAAGCGGTGCGGCCGCCACGGGCGGCGGCTATGCCCCACCCCAGCCCGAGCTACCGGAGATGCCACAGGCACCGGAACAGGCCGGTCCTTCACCCTATCAGGAAACCTATCCCGAGCACGGCAACGAGGACGAGCGCACGATCGCGATCGGGGCATTCAAGAAAACCATCAACCGTATCCTGGACGAAAACGAAAGCATCACCCGCCCCGACATGTCTCGCCGCATCAAGCATGATGGTTACATCGGCAGCGCGGTCAGGAAGATCATCGGCGAGGGATAAGTGCGTATCGTCATCTTCGGAACCGGCGGCGTCGGCGGATGTTTCGGCGGTCATATGGCGCGTTCCGGGATGGATGTCACATTCATCGCCCGCGGCGACCATCTGCGGGCGATACGCGAACATGGCTTGCATATTCAGTCGGCAAAGGGGGAGTTTGTCGTGCATCTGGCACAGGCGACCGACGATCCCTCGACGCTTGCGCCGCCCGACTATGTCCTGATGTGCAACAAGACGTGGCAACTGGAAGATGCGATCGAGGCCGTCGGGCCGATGATCGGGCCCGGTACCACGATCGTTCCGTTGCTCAATTCCATCGAAGCTGTCGACATGCTGGCCGCCGCCTTCGGAGCGGTGCGCGTGCTGGGCGGCTTTTGCTACACGATCTCCTATGTTACCGGCCGTGGGGTAATATGGGCCGGGGGAATCAATCGGGTCATATTCGGCGAGCTGGATCATTCGATTTCGCACAGGACCGAATTGCTGGCGCAGGCGATCAATTCCGTAGAAGGAATAACGGCGCAGAACGCACCGCACATCCAGCACAGCATGTGGAAGAAATTCACCTGGATATCGTCGGCCAGCGCCATGGGCGCAATCACCAGGGCGCCGGCTTCGATATGGAAAACGTTACCCGAGACAAGAGCTCTTTTTCTACAGGTGCTGCGGGAAACGTTCGCCGTCGCCGCCGCGAAAGGCGTCGTACTCGGCGATGCCGAGTTTGCCGAAACGGTGGCCTTCCTGGATGGCACGCCAGAGGGTTTCACCACCTCGATGCAACGTGACATGGCTGCTGGCAGGCGATCCGAATTGATGCACCAGATCGGGTATGTGGTGCGGCAGGCGTCCGAGCTGGGCTTGCCTGCACCTGCCAGTGAAACGATCTTCAACGCCTTGTTGCCGTCGGAGCTTCGTGCCCAGGGCAAGCTTTCATTTAATTGATCGTCATCCCAGCGATCGCTGGGATGACGAGGAGTATCAGGGCATCCATTCTTCCGGCTCCGCCTGCGTCTGTGTTCCAGTCTCAAGCGCCTTCACCTCATGCGTGGCGCCTGCCTCCTGCGGGGGGAACCAGACGTAGGGGATGTTCTTCTTCTCCGCATAGGACATCTGGCGGGAGATCTTCTGGGGGGCGTGGTACATTTCCACCTTGATGCCGCGTCCGCGCAGGGTCCGGGCCAGCGCCTCGGTCGATTCCCGCAACTCCTCGCTCCACAGGATCACCAGCACGTCGGCGGGGGAGCGGCGGCCGGGCTGGATCTGTTCGAAATGCTGCATGTAGCCGAACAGGCGCGTTACTCCCAGCGAGATACCGACGCCCGGCAGATTCTTGTTGATGAAGCCGCCGGCCAGATCGGCGTAACGGCCACCGGCCAGCACGCTGCTGGTCCCGGGCCGGTCGGCCAGTTTGCCCTCGTAGACCGTGCCGGTATAGTAGTCGAAGCCCCGCGCGATGGCGAGGTCGGCTATTGCCGCGCCTTCGGGGAGATGCTTCAGGCGCTCGATCACGAATGCCAGTTCTTCCAGGCCTTCGTCCAGCAACGGGTTCGAAACCCCAAGCGCTTTTACATGCGCCACGAAACCGGTATTGGCCGACTTGATCGTCGCGATCCGCATGGCGGCTTTTGCATTTTCCGTCGTGCCGCCTTCCAGCGCCGCGAGGGCAGTCAGCAGGTTCTCGGCAGTGATCTTGTCGCCCTTGTCGATCCAGCGGATCGCGCCGACATAGTCGCGGAAGCCGAGGCCGGTCAGGTAGCCCTCGAGGATCTTGCGATTACTGATGTGCATGCGCACACCCTTGACGCCGATCGCTTCGAGCGCCGCCTGGATCATCACCGGCATCTCGGCGTCGAAATGCAGGGGCAGGGAGTCGACGTTGATCACGTCGACATCGCACTGGAAGAATTCGCGTTCGCGGCCCAGCTGCGGGCGCTCACCGCGCCAAGCCTTCTGCATCTGGTAGCGCTTGAACGGGAACACCAGGTCGTTGAAGTGCTGGGCGGTGTAGCGCGCGAACGGCACGGTCAGGTCGTAGTGCAGCGCCAGGCGAGCCTCCTTGGCCTCGCCGTCCTCCATCTGCAGGCGCTCCAGCACGAAGATTTCCTTGTCGATCTCGCCCTTCGATCCCAGCGCCGCCAGCTCCTCCACGATCGGCGTCTCGATGCCGGCGAAGCCGAAGCTTTCGAACGTGGCGCGGATATTGTCGATCCATTGCTGCTCGACCGCGCGCCATTCGGGCAGCAATTCGGGAAAGCCGCTGATCGGGCGGGGGCGGTAGATGGATTTCTTTGGCTGGTCTGGGGTCATCAGCGGGTAATCACGTCGTCACCCGTTATTTGTCAACCGTTCAGCCGATAAAAGTGCAGGGTGGCGGTGTGTCGTCGCCTGGTTTCCGAACCAGGATCAGGTCGCGCAGTTGCTGTGTGGGCGTCGTGCCGCGCGCGGTCATAAGCGGCTCCATTTCCGCGCGCAATATACTTTTCGCGCCTGCCCATCTCGCGAAGTTCTGGATGGAGTCGTACGCCTGCAGAGGATCGAAAACCGCAAGTTCGCCAATGAATTCTGCACAGTCGCGTGCGGAATACTGCCCGAACTGGCCTTGGCTCATGGCACTCGCCGCATGCTTCTGGCAGACTTCCGCAAGGGCTTCCACGAGCCGGCCATGGCTTGCTTCAGATATCGGGAAGTTCAGGGTCTCCGGAACCGGCGTAATTTCCAGACTGGCAATAAAGGGCTTCATCTGTCCGCCCAGAATGCTGCGTGGCCCGGCCAGTTTTACAAATTGCCGCGCACTGTCGTGCGCTTTCAGCGAGTCATACACTGCAAGCTCGCGCAGGAATCCTAAACACTCGCGTCCGCTTGCTTCTCCGAATTGGCCCTGCTCGACCGTTCTTTGCGCCCGGATCTGGCAAACGTCGGCCAGTGCGCGCACGACATTTGCGTGTGTCTCCTTCGACAGCGTAATGTTGAACAGCAACTCGTCCGAGGCAGCAGTCATGAATGGGTCTATCGATTGCAATAATTATTCTTTTATTAATAATTATAAAGCGGCATATGTCAATCTACTTTTTCACCGCGTCTTCTCGTCAAAAAGCCCCGTTAGCTGGTCCATGACTGTACCGCCCAGCTGGTCGACATCGATGATCGTTACGGCGCGGCGGTAATAACGCGTTACGTCGTGGCCGATGCCGATGGCCACCAGTTCCACCGGGCTGCGGGCCTCGATATGGGCAATGACATAGCGCAAATGCTGTTCCAGGTAATTGCTGGCGTTGACCGACAGCGTGCTGTCGTCGACCGGGGCACCGTCGGAGATCACCATCAGGATGCGGCGCTGTTCGCACCGGGCCAGCAGCCGGTCATGCGCCCATAGCAGCGCCTCGCCGTCGATGTTCTCCTTCAGAAGGCCCTCGCGCAGCATCAGGCCCAGGTTGCGCCGTGCCCGCCGCCACGGCGCGTCAGCTGCCTTGTAGACGATATGGCGCACGTCGTTCAGCCTACCGGGGGCCATCGGCTTGTTGGCCGCCAGCCATTTTTCGCGCGACTGGCCACCCTTCCATGCGCGGGTGGTGAAGCCAAGTATCTCGACCTTGACGCCGCACCGCTCCAGCGTGCGCGCCAGAATGTCGGCGGTGATCGCGGCGCTGGTGATGGGGCGGCCGCGCATCGAGCCGGAATTGTCGATCAGCAGCGTAACGACGGTGTCGCGGAACTCGGTCTGCTTTTCCTGCTTGAACGATAGCGGCACGACCGGGTTGGCGACGATCCGGGCGAGGCGGGCGGCGTCAAGGATGCCTTCCTCGAGATCGAAGCTCCACGAGCGCAGCTGCTGCGCCAGCAGCTTGCGCTGCAATCGGTTCGCCAGCCGCGAGATGACACCGTGCAGATGCAGCAGCTGATGATCCAGCAGGGCGCGCAGCCGGGTCAGTTCCTCCGCGTCGCACAGCTCCTCAGCCGTCGCTTCCTCGTCGAAGGCGCGGGTGAAGACGGTATAGGCCGACGATTGACCTGCACCTTCCTCCGTTCGTTCGCCGGCGCGTGGCTGCGAACCCTCGATTTCCTCCCCGGCCTCGCCGGCGGACGGCTGCATGACGATCTCCTCCATGCCGATCTCGTCCGACTGCTCGCTCTGCGCGTCGCCGCTATCGCTGGCATCGGGGCTGTTCTCGTCATCCTCGCCGCCGCCGCCGCCGACGTCGCCATCGGGGCCGTTGTCGCTGGCGTCCTGTTCCTCGCCGCTTTCCTGCGGCTCGGGCTCTGCGTCCTCGCCTGGGGCGACATCCAGGTCCGACAGGATCCTGCGACTTTCGGCGGCATAGGCGTCCTGGTCGTCCATCAGGGCGGGCAGGTGATGCAGGCGCTTGCCGATCCTGTCCTCGATCATCGGCCTCCAGGCCGATACCAGCGCGCGCGCTGCCACGGGCACCGGCTCGCCGGTCATCGCCTCGCGCGCCAGCAGCCGCAATACCTCATGTACCGGCACGTCCTCGCGCTTCTTTAGGCTTTCGTAGCCCTGGCGCTTGTAGCGATCGTCCAGGGCCGCGCCCAGATTCATAGCAACGCCAGGCATTGCGGTCGCGCCCAGCGCCTCGATCCGCGCCTGTTCCAAAGCGTCGAATGCGTTGCGCGCCTGGGTTTCGGACGGCGTGCGCTGGCTATGGAGATCGATATCATGATGGCGAAAGCGCAAGGCAGCGGCATCGGCGGCCCCGCGTACAATGGCGATGTCGGCGGGATCGAGGTCGCGCCCCGGCTGCGGTACGCGCGCCCGGTTGCCGGTGACGCCCTGCGGCTCGGTCGAGAACTGCACTTCCACATCGCGGCCCGCGATCGCCCTCAGCGCGCCTGCCGTGGCCCGTTTGAACAGTTCTAGCGCGGTTTCTTCCTTCATGGGCGGCTCACGCCACCGCCTTTTTTCCCTCGCCCAGCTCGACACCGAAGCAGCGCTGGTAATATTCCGCGATGGTCGCCCGTTCCAGCTCGTCGCATTTGTTCAGGAAGGTCAGGCGGAAGGCGAACGGCATATCCTCGAAGATCTCGATGTTCTCGGCCCAGGTGATGACGGTACGGGGCGACATCACGGTGGAGATATCTCCTGCGATGAAGCCGCTGCGGGTCAGCTCTGCCAGGCGAACCATCGCGCCGACCATGTCGCGGCCGATCTCCTGCTTGCCTTGCAGCGCCTTGTTGCGGGAGAGCTTGGCCAGCACGATCTCGACCTCGGCATCGTGCGGCAGATAGTTCAGCGTCGTGACGATGTTCCAGCGGTCCATCTGGCCTTGGTTGATCTGCTGCGTGCCGTGATAGAGGCCGGTCGTATCGCCAAGACCGATCGTATTGGCGGTGGCGAACAGGCGGAAGGCGGGGTGGGCGCGGATGACGCGGTTCTGGTCCAGCAGGGTCAGCTTGCCCTCGGTCTCCAGCACGCGCTGGATCACGAACATGACATCGGGCCGTCCGGCATCGTATTCATCGAATACCAGCGCGCACGCGCTTTGCAGCGCCCAGGGCAGGATGCCTTCGCGGAATTCGGTGATCTGTTTACCGTCCTTCAAAACGATCGCGTCCTTGCCGACCAGGTCGATGCGGCTGATATGGCTGTCAAGGTTGATGCGCACGCACGGCCAGTTCAGGCGGGCGGCGACCTGCTCGATATGGGTAGACTTGCCCGTGCCGTGATACCCCTGCACAACGACGCGGCGGTTGTAGGCAAAGCCCGCCAGAATCGCCAGCGTGGTATCGTGGTCGAAGCGGTAGCTTTCGTCTATATCGGGTACGTATTCCGAACTCTGGCTGAAAGCGGGGACGGTCAGGTCGCTATCGATGCCGAAGGTCTGCCGCGTGGAAAGCGTTATGTCCGGCAATCCGGCTTCTGCGACAGGCATGCGTTCACTCCAAAATGTGTCAGGCCACTTTGTCGAGTTCGTGCGCGCGTTTCAAGACATGGAATGCCTGGCTGATGCTCTTGAACCGTTCCTCGGCGCTGCGGTCGCCGCCGTTGCGGTCGGGGTGATGTTTCTTGACCAGCTCGCGGTACTTGGCCTTTACCACCGTGAAATTGGCGCTTTCGGCGAGCCCAAGCGTTTCCAGCGCCTTGCTTTCGGGCGTATGCCTGCGTGGCTGCGCGGATTCGTGAGGCTCGTAGCCATAGAAGCCGCTGCTGTCGTAAATCGTATGACGCAAACGCTCTTCCATGCGTACGGCGGCGCCGGGCGGCCATGTCGGACGGTCCCAGACCGTACTGCGCCGGATCTCGCTTTCGATTTCGTCCTCGCTCATGCCCTGGCAGTAATTCCAGGATTTGTTGTAGGCACGGACATGGTCGAGGCAGAACCAGTGATAATCGTTCAGGTTATCGCGGGATTTGGGCGCCCGGAATTCGCCATCCTCGTAACAGTCGGGGTGGTCGCAGCCACGTGGCTGATCGGGGAAATGGTCGCTGGACGCCATTTGAAAGAGTATGGGGCCGTTGCGGCAAAATAACAAGATTTACACTTGATACCAATCGCCATAATGCCCTTGCGGGTTGCGTTGCTCTCCAGTATAACACGTACAGGTATATAAATAAGTTCAGCGAAGAGCATAGCAATGGCAAACCTAGCCGGCTTTAAATCCGACGAGTTCAAAACGAACGAAAGTTCATTGATAAATCGGAATATCGTTGTCAACGGGCGTCGAACCAGCATAAGGCTGGAATCGGAGATGTGGAATGACCTCCACGACATTTGCAAGCGTGAAGGAAAATCGCTGCACGAAATGTGCACTCTGGTAAATGCCAGCAAGAAGCCACGCCGTTCCCTGACATCCGCTATCCGTGTGTTTCTGCTGGGCTATTACCGTGCCGCGGCGACGGAAGACGGGCACACCAGGGCAGGACACGGCGAGGGCTATCAGATCGGTCGCAAAATTATCGCCACCACGGAAAACCTTGTCCAGGCGAGCATTCCCCACAAGAGCTAGCACATCCAAGCCGATCACGCCCACAACCGGGGTGCGATCGGTAAGCCATAAGATTACGGCGCAACCTGGGTCTGCGGCAGTTGCAACGGCGCGGTCGCAGGCGACGGCGCGGACGGTTGACCTGCGGGAGCCGCAGGCGGTGTCGACGGCGGCAGCGAGGTTTCCGGGCTGCCATCGACGTTGAAGGCCTGAATCTTGCTGCTCTTGGCCAGTTCCACGATACGCTGCTGTACCGCGCGCTGCATCAGCTGGGCGCGCAACTGAGGCTTTGCGTCCTCGAAGCTCGGGATCTTTGACGGACGCTTGTCGAGAGCCTGGATCACATGGAAGCCGAAGCTCGTCTTGACCGGAGTCTTCGTGTAGCTGCCGGGTTGCAGGGCAAAGGCGGCTTCGGAGAATGTCGGGTCCATGTTGCCCTTGGTGAAATAGCCCAGATCGCCGCCATCGGCAGCGTTGCCCTTGTCGATCGACTTTTCCTTGGCCAGCTTCTCGAAATCGGCGCCGCCGTCCAGCTGCTTGATGATGTCCTTGGCCTCGTCCTCGGTCTTTACCAGGATATGACGGGCGTGGACCTCGTCCTGCTTGGGCTGGGTTTTCACGGCTTCATCATAAGCCTGTCGCATCTTGTCTTCGGTCGCTGCCGGGGCTGCGATCTTGCTGAAGTACTCGTTGGTCACGATCTGCTGCTGGGCCATCGCCTCGGCGCGCTTTACCTCGGGGGCATTCTGTACACCTTCACGCATGCCCTGCTGGTAGGCCAGCTTGCGCGAGATCAGGTCGTTACGGACCTTGTCGAACACCTGCGGATCGCTGAGCGAGATGTGCTTGCCCGGCGGCAGCATCTGCTGCAGGGCCGCCTCGACCTCGGATTTATGGATTACATCGCCGTTTACGCTGGCCACGATAGGGTCGTTTGGATCGCTGGATACGGCCGCATCGTGCTTCTTTGCCGCGAAGGCAGGCATCGAAACCAGCAGTGAACCGGCGACACCAGCCGCTACAACCGCGCCGAACAGGGGACGTGACATGAAAGACTCCAGCGATATGTTAGTGAATGGCACGCGTTCTGGCATGATTTGCAGCACGCGGCAAGGAACCTCTTTAAACTCTCTCGTCAATGCTCAAATTATGGTATTGCCACTTCGCTTTGTGTCACGCCGGGATCGTCCCGGCTTTCGCCGCTGAAATCTGGAGTTGTGTTCGTGATTGGATTGGCACGTAAAATATTTGGTACAGCGAACGAGCGTGCCGTTCGTTCGCTTCGGCAGGCCGTCGCAGAGATCAATGGGCTCGAAGCTTCGATTTCCGCCATGGACGACGAGACGCTGAAGGACCAGACTCGCAAGTTTCGCGAGCGGTTGAACGCAGGCGAAGACCTGGAAGACCTGTTGCCAGAAGCGTTTGCAACCGTGCGCGAGGCGGCAAGGCGGACCATCGGCCAGCGCCATTTCGATGTACAGCTGATGGGCGGCATCATACTGCACCAGGGCAAGATCGCGGAAATGCGGACGGGCGAGGGCAAAACGCTGGTGGCGACGCTGGCCGTTTACCTGAACGCGTTGCCGGGCAAGGGCGTGCATGTCGTCACCGTCAACGACTACCTGGCGCAGCGCGACGGCGAGGGCATGGGCCGGATCTACAATTTCCTCGGTCTTACCACCGGTTGCATCGTCCACGATCTGTCTGACGAGCAGCGCCGCCAGGCCTATGCCGCCGACGTGACCTATGGTACGAACAACGAGCTGGGTTTCGATTTCCTGCGCGACAACATGAAGTACAGCGCCGCCGATCTGGTGCAGCGCCCGTTCAATTTTGCCATCGTCGACGAGGTCGATTCGATCCTGATCGACGAAGCCCGAACGCCGTTGATCATATCCGGCCCCGCCGAAGGTTCATCCGAACTGTACCAGAAAATCGACGAGGTAATTCCCGAGTTGAACCCGGACGTCGATTTTGAAAAGGACGAAAAGCAGCGCAACGTCTCCCTGACCGAGGAGGGCGTGGAGCACGTCGAGGAAATCCTGCGTGCCCGCGGCCTGATGGAAAGCGGCGGCCTTTACGATGCGCAGAACGTCACCCTGGTGCACCATGTCAACCAGGCCCTGCGCGCCTACGTCCTGTTCGCCCGCGACGTCAATTACATCATCAAGGACGACAAGGTGGTCCTGATCGACGAGTTCACGGGCCGAATGACGCCGGGCCGCCGCTATTCCGAGGGGCTGCACCAGGCGCTGGAAGCCAAGGAACGGGTTACGGTGCAGGAGGAAAACCAGACCCTCGCCTCCATCACGTTCCAGAACTATTTCCGTCTTTATCCCAAGCTGGCGGGAATGACGGGTACGGCGATGACCGAGGCGGGCGAATTCTCGGAAATCTATAAGCTGGATGTGGTCGAGATGCCGACCAACAAGCCGGTCATGCGCGTCGACGAGCACGACGAAATATATCGTACCGCCCAGGAAAAGAACGCCGCGATCGCATCGCTGGTAGACGAGATCCGTCAGCGCCAGCAGCCGATCCTGGTCGGCACGACCTCGATCGAGAAGTCGGAACAGCTGGCTGAAGCGTTGAAGAACCGCCGGATTCCGCATCAGGTGCTGAACGCGCGCTATCACGAGCAGGAAGCGCACATCATCGCGCAGGCCGGACGTCCCGGCGCCGTCACCATCGCAACCAACATGGCCGGGCGCGGCACCGACATCAAGCTGGGCGGCAATCTGGAAATGCGCCTCGACGAGCTTTCCGACGATCAGGAAGTCGACCAGATCGACCGGCTCCAGCTTGAAAACAATATCCGCAGCGAGATAGAAATTGCCCAGGGCCAGGCACTTGCGGCGGGCGGTCTGTACGTGATCGGCACCGAGCGTCACGAATCGCGCCGTATAGACAACCAGCTGCGCGGCCGTGCCGGGCGCCAGGGCGACCCGGGGGCGTCCAAGTTCTTCCTGTCGCTGGAAGACGACCTGATGCGGATTTTCGGGTCCAACCGCATGGATACCGTGCTGCAACGCTTCGGCCTGAAGGAGGGCGAGGCTATCGTCCATCCGTGGATCAACAAGGCGCTGCAAAGGGCGCAGCAGAAGGTCGAGCAGCAGAACTTCGAGGCGCGCAAGGAAGTCCTGAAATACGACGACGTGATGAACGACCAGCGCAAGGTGATCTACGAGCAGCGGCGCGAGATCATCTCCGCGGCAAACGTTACGGACCTGGTGCGCGATATGCGCCACGATGTGATCCACGACATGGTCGCACGGTCTATCCCCACCCACGCCTATGCCGAGCAATGGGACATCGACACGCTGGCGAACGAAACGGTCGGTATCCTGAACCTGACAGTGCCGGTAAGGGAGTGGGCGGCCGAGGAGGGCATCGCCGAAACCGAAATCATCGAGCGCCTGCTTGTCGCCTCGGACGAGAAAATAGCCGAGCAGGCACGGGTATTCGGTGAGATGACGACCGAGCTGGAGCGCAGCATGCTGCTGCAGGCGCTCGATAACGGCTGGAAAGAACACCTGCTGGCGATGGACCACCTCAAACAGGGCATCCGGTTGCGCGGTTACGGCCAGCGCGATCCTCTGACCGAGTACAAGCGCGAAGCCTTCGAATTGTTCGACGGCATGCTGAACCACCTGCGCGAGCAGGTGACCCGCGTGTTGAGCCACATTGAGCCGCGCATGATGGTGCAAGCGGCGCCGATGCCGTTCGAGGGCGAGCATCAGGAATTGCGCTACGATCTGGCGGTCGACGAGCCGATGCCGGGCGAACAGACGGTAACTTTCAACGAAGGCGGCCTGCTGCACAAGGTGGACCGTTCGCTGGTGGCTCCGGTCGATCCGAACGACCCCGAAAGCTGGGGCAAGGTTTCGCGCAACGAGCTTTGCCCGTGCGGCAGCGGCAAGAAATACAAGCATTGCCACGGTCAATCGCTGTAAGTTCTGCGCTCCAACCACTGCACCTTCAGGCGTGACGGCCGGATATCCGGCACGACAAGCAGTATTTCGACGGGCTTCATATCCGGAACGAGCGCAATCGGTGCGATTGTCGCTTTCCTGATGTTAGGCAGGCCGCAGAATCGAGATTGTTCTACTTAGCTGGAACTTGCGGACTTAATGTGCCTTAATAAAGTACCCATATTTCAGCAAAGATTTTTACATTGACAGTCATGACGCCTGAAAAATCGGCTAAAACCTTCATGCCGGGTGCGACCGCCATGGGGGGTCTGGTCGACAAGTTCGACTGGTCGCAAACGAGTCTGGGCAAGATCGAAAGCTGGCCGCAGCATTTGAGGACCGCGGTCGATATCGTGCTGCACTCGCCTGTGCCGATGACCCTGCTCTGGGGTGTCGAGGGGGTTATGATCTACAATGACGGTTATGCCGAATTCGCAGGAGCGCGTCATCCTTCAAGCCTTGGCTCGCGCGTGGTCGAAAGCTGGCCGGAGGTCGCGGACTGGAACCGCAATGTCATTCAGACATGCCTCGCCGGCGGCACATTATCCTACAACGATCAGAAACTGGCTATCAATCGTTCAGGTACGCCCGAGGATGTCTATCTTACGCTGACCTATAGTCCGATCCGCGATGAAAAGGGTATTCCCGCGGGCGTGCTGGCGATCGTGACCGAAACGACTGAAACGGTCACGGCAAAGCAGCAATACGATATTGCAGAGCGTTCACGCATGAACAGCGAGCAATTCGCCCAGCTGTTGATCGATTCGACCGGAGAAGCGTTCTATTCGGTCGATACCGAAGGCCGTACCACCTCGTGCAATCTCGCCTTCCTCACGATGCTTGGCTATACCAGCAAGGAACAGGTACTGGGCCTGAAACTGCACGATGTCATTCATCACACGCATCCCGATGGTTCGCACTACCCGAAGGAGGAATGCCCGATCTATCGCGTCGCCAACCACGGTGGCAGTGCCCATGTCGACAATGAATATTTTTATCATATCGATAAGACGCCTATTCCGGTCGAGTACCGGGTTCACGAAATCATGCGCGACGGCAAGCTGGCGGGGGCGATCTGCACCTTCACCGATATTACCCAGCGCCGCCTGGCCGAGGAGCAGCTCAAGCATCTGAACGCGACACTCGAACAGCGGATCGAGGAGCGGACCCACGAACTGCAGACGACGGCCGATGCCCTGCGCCAAGCACAGAAAATGGAGGCCGTAGGTCAATTGACTGGCGGAATAGCTCATGATTTCAATAATTTGCTGGCCGGTATTATCGGAAGTCTTGAGGTCATGTGGCAACGCGCCGGGCAGGGGCGCACGGCCGATATCGAGCGCTACCTGACCCTTGCCCTCAGTTCCGCGAACCGGGCGGCGGCTTTGACGCAGCGCCTGCTGGCGTTTTCCCGCCGCCAGACGCTGGACCCCAAGCCCATCAACATGAACAAGCTGATCACTTCGATGGAGGAACTGGTTCGCCGTACGGTGGGGCCCGCCATCACGTGCGAGATTGTGGTCGCGGGCGGATTGTGGCCGACCTATTGCGATGCCAACCAGCTTGAAAACGCTTTGCTGAACCTGGTCATCAACGCGCGTGACGCCATGCCCGAAGGCGGACGCCTGACCGTAGAGACTTCGAATGCGCGATTGGACGATACCTATGCGGCTTCGCAGGTTGATGTCACGCCCGGCCAGTATGTCATGCTGTCGGTCAGCGATACCGGCACCGGCATGACCCCTGAAATCGTCTCGCGTGCGTTCGATCCCTTCTTCACCACCAAGCCGATGGGGCAGGGCACTGGCCTGGGGCTTTCGATGATCTACGGTTTCGTAAAGCAATCGGGTGGTCACGTGAAGATCTACAGCGAATTGAACCAGGGTACGAGCGTTAAGCTTTACTTGCCACGTCATGCCGGCGAAGCAGATTTGGAAATCGAAACCACCAGACCGATCGGAGCCAGCCCAGTGAGTGAAGGGAAAAACATTCTCGTAGTCGACGACGAGCCCGTCGTGCGGATGCTGATGGTCGATGTCCTGCAGGAGCTGGGCTACAACGCTCTTGAAGCGGGGGACGGTCCTGGCGGACTTGCGATCGTGCGCTCAACCCGCAAGATCGACCTGCTGGTCACAGATGTCGGCCTGCCGGGAGGCATGAACGGCCGCCAGCTGGCGGATGCCGCGCGTGAGACGATACCGGGCCTGAAGGTGCTGTTCGTTACGGGCTACGCCGAAAGCGCCGCGGTCGGTAACGGCTTGATGGATATCGGCATGGAAGTCATGAGCAAGCCATTCCCGATGGAAACGCTGACAGACAAGGTCAGTGCAATGCTGGCCAAAGTGTAATGGCGTTCATGCCAGGTCGATTCTCAATGCGGCGGCCACAGCCATGCCGCCCCACGTACGCCGCTGGAATCGCCGTGCATAGATTGCCGGATGGGCGTTTCGATGCCATCCGAGAAACACCATTTGGGAACGATCACCGGCAATTCCCGATAAAGCGAAGGCAGGTTTGATACGCCGCCCCCCAAAACGATCATGTCCGGGTCGATAAGGTCGATCATCACGGCAAGGGCACGCGCCAGCCGATCGACGTAGCGAGCGATCGCGGCCGTTGCCTCCGGATCGTTTTCGGCGGCTGCGGCAATGATGTCCGGCATGGACAGATTCCGGCCCGTAACCCGCCTGAATTCATCGGCGGCCATCGGCCCCGACAGCCATTGTTCGACACAGCCCGAGCGGCCGCAATAGCATGTCGGCCCGTGGAATTCGTCTTCGCGCGGCCAGGGCAGGGGGATGTGACCGAATTCCCCACCTATGGCATTGCGTCCGGTGCGTGCCTGCCCCTTGATCGCCAGCCCGCCGCCGACGCCCGTACCCAGGATGACGCCGAATACGACCTCGCACCCCTTGCCGGCCCCGTCGACCGCTTCCGAAACGGCAAAGCAGTTGGCATCGTTCGCTACCCGCACCTCACGGTTCAACAGGCCGGCGAGGTCGCGGTCGAGCGGCTTGCCGTTGAGCCAGGTGGAATTGGCGTTCTTGACCATGCCGGTCAAGGGAGAGATCGCACCCGGGATACCCATGCCGACGCTGCCCTGACGCCCAAGGCCGCTTTCGACGCCCAGTACCAGGTCGCGGATGGCGCGCAAGGTCCCGTCATAATCGTGGCGCGGCGTTGCGACGCGCGGACGCGCCAGTTCCCTGCCGTCCATATCCAGTGCAATAGCCTCGATCTTGGTGCCGCCAAGGTCGACGCCGATGCGCAGGCCCGACTCCGCTGTTGTCATCGCCGCCCCGCTGCGGCACGGTTCGCGGAGTAGAAACCAATGTTGCACACCATGCTCAAAACCATCCTTCTTGCTGTTTCCCTGCTGGCGATTGTCCCTGCCGTCGCCAGTGCCGAGCCTTGCTATACCGGCGACGAAGTCGAAGCCGACCAGGCACTGCGCTATCAAGCCTGGCTCCGAGTCGTCGGTTTGTCCTGCTCGGGCTATGCCCAGTATCAGAGTTTCGCAGACAAGAACCAGAGCCTGCTACAGGATTATCAGAACCGCCTGATCCATTTCTACAAGGCCCATTACAAGGGCGACGCCGAGGCGCGGCTGCATGCCCGCGAGTCGGAGGCCAGCAACGAGGAATCCCTGGTCGCGACACGAGGCGGCACGCTTGCCCTGTGCAAGGCGCATGCCGATGAACTGCAACGTGCCGCCCAGGGATCGTCCGAGGATATCAAGCATGAGATCGCAGCCTTTACGATTTCCCAGCCCGCCGCGAAAAGAAAATGTAGTAGATAGAATGTTTAGCGGCCCATACATCTTGCGCCATGGCAGCCGCTGGCACATCATGCCGTTCTGATAATTCTGACTGGGAGTCGACCGCAAATGGTGAATGCCCCACCCCCCAAGACGGCTTCGGCCAACGCCAGGCGGGATCTTCCCTGGTCGGCGATCCTGACGGTGTCAGGGGCAGTGATTTCGGCGCTTTGGTTGTCCCTGTGCATCGCCTACATGTCGGCAGCCATCGGCCTGCACAACCTCGCCCAGCTTCCCCCGCAGCAGATGGGCATATTCCTGCTTGGCCTGTTTTCCGTTCCGGGCATGCTGGCGATGCTGCTTGGGTATCGTTTGAAATTGCTGGCGCTCGATCGTTCCAGCAGAACTCTTTCCAAGCATTTCCGTGAGTTCCAGAAATTTTCTCAAACGGAACATGAGGTAATTATAGCGTCTTCCACCGCAGCCAAGCGGGAGGCGCTGTCGCTCTTCGAGGCTGCTCAGGCCTCCCTGGCTGCACTCAATCAGGTCGAGAACAACCTGAAGCAGCACACCCAGGTCCTGATCGCAGCGGCAACCGAGTCGAGCGAGCACATCAACCGCGCGGGCAAGCAGATCGAGGATCGGGCAGGGGCCCTGCGCCTGCTGACCGGACAGTTCCATTCCAGTGCCGGCGAATTGCAGCGTCATGCCGGCAACGCCGCCGGCTCGGTCGAGGCGGCGCTGACGCGCATGAGCGCGGCGCAGGCCGGGTGGACCGAGCAGACGGCCCAACTGGACAAGGTGGTCGACCATACGATGCTGCGGCTGGCCAGCAGCGGCGAGGCGCTGGGGGCTAGCTCGGCGACTTTGAACGATGCCGTATCCCAGCTCGACTCACGCCGCGAACAGATATTGCAGCTGGGAGACGCTGTTACGAACAGGCTGCAGCAGGCCAGTGACAGGATTAACAGCGAACTGCACCTGATCGACGAACGCGCCAGCGCCCTGGACGACCAGGTGCGCCGCATGGAAGACGCCGGAACGAAGTTGAACGACAAGGGGCAAACGCTGGCGCGCACCGGGCAGGACCATATCGTGGCCCTCAACGCCGCCGCCGACCAGTTGTGGCAAAGAACGGCAGACGTATCGCAGACATTCGCCGGCAGTCTGGAAAAAATCACCGGCTTGTCCGGCGAGGCCGCGCAACGCCTCGACGATGCGGCCGGCCGCATCAATGCGGGCCTGGATGGCATAAGGCGCAACGTCGCCGAAACCGCCGGCAGCGTCGATCGCTTCGGCGAACTCGGCGAGCGCATGTCGCGCTACCGGCAGGAGATCGAGGATAGCCTTGGCTCCGCGCTGGAACGTCTCGATTATCTGGCCACGCGCTTCCAGGGCGAGATCGGGACGGCCGGCGAAGTCGAGCATGCCATCGGCGAAACTGCGCAACGCATCGTCGAGGCGCTGGCGCGTGTCCGTTCCGAGCAGGAAATGACCACCCGCGAACTGGACAATTTCGGTGACCGCAGCCACGGCATATCGCTTCGCCTGGAAGGGCTTCGCGCGGCGGCGATGAGCGGTGTTTCCGACCTGATCGGCGAAACCGATCGCATCCAGAAGCGCAGCGAAAGCCTGACCGACGAGCTGAAGGGACAATCCATCGCATTCGGCGAAGCGATGAACAGGGCCGATAGCATCGCTTCCATTATACGTAACACCGGCACGCTGATCGAACAGGCGGTGGCCAATGCCGACCAGGCATCGCGGCAATTGCGCGGCGAGTTCCACACTGTCGGGCAGGATATGGAAACGCATGGCGGCCGGCTGCGCAGCCAGGCGGATCAGGCGGTCGAAACGATGCGCGATGCCAAGGCGCGGATGGAGGAGACTATCGGCCAGATCGGCTCTGTCATCGGCAGCCTGGATGGCAAGGCGAACGACATCAACTTTACCGTTTCGTCGTCCTTCAGCCGCCTTAGCGAACTGACCAATGGCCTGGAGCGCGCACGAGCCGAAGTGATCGGCTCATCGG
Organism: Alphaproteobacteria bacterium; assembly: GCA_965199335.1. Classification (GTDB taxonomy): domain Bacteria; phylum Pseudomonadota; class Alphaproteobacteria; order CALMVH01; family CALMVH01; genus CBDAQV01. The sequence goes on from CBDAQZ010000001.1 coordinate 307,342, forward strand.
ACAAGGTCGCCGCGCATATCGAAAACAGCACGCAGACCCTTCGTGCCAGCGCAGACCTTATCCACGGAACGGCGGAGCAGGTCACGCATGCGACCAACCGTGCCGCCGAAGTCGGGTCGCAGCTGGCAGAGGCGGGTGACGCCCTACGCGACCGTGTCGTCGAAATCACGCAATCGGCCGGCGATGCGACGGACAAGCTGAAATCGTCGGCGGCCGAACTGTCGCAGTCGGCCGAGCAGACCAAGAAGCAACTCGGTCAGATCGCGCGAGAGGTGCGGCAGGAGAACGAGGCGATCGACGGTACGCTGGCCCGCATTACCGGTGTAGAAAGCGCCCTGCGCCAGGCCGCCGCTCTAGTGGACGATATCGTCGCCAAGGCAGCGAAATCGGCGGAGGGCGTGCGTGAGGAAATGCACGCAGTCGGGCGCGAAATTGCCCTGCAAAGCAAGGTCCTTGCCGATACGTCGGGTTCCAACGGCACTATTCTCGACCGCACGCGGGACGAAATGGAAGTGGTTGTTGGGCGCGTTCAGGATGCGTTCGGCAACCTGAACCAGAAGGCGAGCGAGATAAATTTCGTGGTTTCGACCGCGGTCAACCGGCTTGCGGAACTGTCGCGCGGCCTGGAAGGCGCGCAGATGACGATAGACGAGGCTGCCGGAGGTGCGTCGGAAAAGATGTCGAAGATGGCAGCTGCCCTGCACAGCGAATTCGGCGGCGTGCATGAAATCGCCGATCGCGCACTGGAGCGGCTGGAAAAGACCCTGACCGCCGTCGCCGCGACCTCCGCCAATGTCGATGCCGAGACGCAGACGATCGAACTTCGTCTGGCCGCGACCTTCAACGCGGCGGAAACGGGGGGCGCGCAGTTCTCCGAAAAGATCGGTGCGGCCCTATCCCAGTTCGAAAGGGCCGAAAAGTCGCTGGAGGATGGGCAGGCACGGCTGACTGGCGTGGCCGAGGATACCACGGCACAGATCCTGCGCCTGACGCAAAGCCTCGGCAGCGGCGGCGCGGATCTGGGCAATGCGGCGATGGTGACCAGCGAGCGCATCGTCGGCGCGTCCGCGTTGGTGGAGACCCGGCTGCAGTCGGTCAACGCCATCGCCGACGAAGTCCGCCGGGCGCTCGGCAATTTCGCCGCCGACCTTGGCGCGGTATCGGGCCAGAGCGAAACGATCACCGAGGCGATGGCGCGGGGCAGCGCCATACTGCGCGATAATATCGTTCAGATCGCGCGCACGGCTGTCGATACGGGTGAGACATTGAAGGAAACGACTGCGACGCTCCTTGAGGGCGCGGTGGAAGTTTCCGACAAGGCGGTGGAACTGCGGACCAAGATTTCCCGCGCGACAAGCGAGCTGCGCAAGGAAGCCACTGTGATCGCCGAGACCGGTACCGAGGCGCGCGCGCTGACCGCCCAGGTCGCCGCGCTGCTGGGTGAACGGGCGATGGAGATGGCGATTACCGCACGTCAGGTCGCTGCCGAAACGCAGACGATGCGCGAAGCCAATGCGAAGATGCAGCGCGATGTATTCCTGGATTCCGCCAAGACGGTTCTGAACGCCCTGGGATCGCTATCGGTCGATCTAAGCCGGGTGCTGGACACCGACCTGCCGGAAGAGCTGCGGGCAGAGCTGGTGCGGGGCGATATTCCCGGTTTCGTGCGCCGCCTCGCCGCGACGCGCGACCAGGTATCGACGCCGTTGTTGCGCGCCAAATTCGCCAATGACGGTCGCTTCAGGTCTCACGTGCAGGCGTATATGGCGCAGTTCGAGGAGCTTGCGAAGCAGGCGGCCGCCGTCGACAACGGCGAGGTTCTGGGTGCGACCCTGGTCAGTTCGGATATCGGCAAGATCTATGCCTTCCTGTCATCCGCGATCGGCACCGACCGTGAGGATATTCAGCAGGAACAGCAGACGGCCTGACCGGATTATTCATCCGCGAGCATGGCGATCGTGACCTTGCCTGCAGGGGCAAGGATGGCGCGCAATTCTTCCAGTGCCGGCTTCAGGTCGTCCTGCAGGCGATAGGGCGGGTTTATGATCAGCATGCCGCTGCCGTTCAGCAGGCGGCTGTCGCGCTCGTCCTGCGTCAGGAATTCGATCGCGATCTGGTTTCTTATCCCCGATGCGATCATGTCCTCCTGGAAACGCCACAGCGCAGGGCGCTCCTTTATCGGGTACCACAGCGCGTAGATTCCGTTTGCAAACCGCGCGTGCGCTTTGATCAAGGCGGCGCCGGCGTCAGCAAGTTCGGTCGCGGTCTCGAACGGCGGATCGATCAATACCAGCCCGCGCTTCTCGGCAGGCGGCAGGAAGGCGCGCATGGACTCATAGCCGTCGCGGTGATGAGCGGCGGCATTGGCATAAGGCTTCAGCGTCCGGCGCAGTGACGGGTAATCCTGTTCATGCAGTTCGCAGGCGATGCTGCGGTCCTGCTGACGCAACGCGGCGGCGGCAAGCAACGGGGAGCCGGGATAGAAACGCAGGCTGTCACCCTGGTTCACGCTTTCGACTGCCGCAAGATACTCGTTCAATACCGGTGAGGCGAACCTAAATCCCCGCAACCTCTCGATACCGCCGCGAAACTCGCCTGTCTTGCCAGACTCGCCGCCGCCCAGATCGTACAATCCCGTCCCCGCGTGGGTATCGAGGATAATGAAGGCGCTCTCCTTTTGCCTGAGGCGCTGCAAAAGCGCTATCATCACGACATGCTTGAAAACATCCGCGACGCCGCCAGCGTGATATGCGTGCCTGTAGTTCATAATGACGCAGGATAATCGCGAAGCCGACCTGCGTCTCGCGGTTTCGCAACGGCCCGACGCGGTAGAGGCTCGTTTTGGACTGGCAACGCTGTTGTCGGAAGAGGGACGCCGCGCCGAGGCGCTGTCCATTCTGCGCGATGGGGTGATGTTCGCTTCATTGCGCGAGGACCGGCTGGAACTGTTGGCCAATGCCATGCTGGCCATGGATGCCTTTCCGGAAGCCCTGGAGGCGTTGCAATCCGCCAGCCGGCTCGTACCCAGCGACGACCGCCTGCGCGGCCGGGTGGGGCAGCTGGCGCTTCAGCTACAGGATGGCGCAACGGCCACACGGCAGCTGTTCAACCAGTATGCCGGCAGGTTCGATCGTCATCTTGCGGGGCTGGGTTATGCCGATCCGCAGAACATCGAACGGATACTGCTGCCGTACGTGGAGCGGTTCGACGATAGTGCGATCATCGATCTGGGCTGCGGCACAGGGTTGATGGGCGGATTGTTGCGGCGATGGGCGTCGCATCTGGCCGGTGTCGATCTGTCGCCCGCAATGCTGGAACAGGCGCGTTCGAAACATATCTACGACACGCTGATACAGGGCGATGTCGTCGATTATCTGGCCGGCCTGGCGGGCACGGTATCGCTGATCGTGGCGGCGGATGTCCTGGTCTATATGGGGGACCTGAATTCCCTGTTCGCTCAGGTCGCTCGAACGCTGGCAACCGGTGGCCTGTTTGCCTTTACCGTCGAAAAAGGCGAGGGCGCAGCCTTTGCCGTAAATCCCTCGAAACGATATTCGCACTCGGAAACCTATGTCAGGCAAACCGCCGCGGCCGCCGGGCTAGCCATTCTGGTCTGTGAAGCAGCCAGTCCGAGGCTGGATCGCGGCGTCCCGGTAGAGGGTCTGTTGCTGCTTACTGAGCGGCTGTAGACGACGTTGTGCTTCCTACCAGGCCGCTCAGCGCGCCCGCTACGTTCGGGCTCTGGAAGAAGCCCAGGGTCTTGAGGCCGATGCGGAAGAATATCGACGTTCCCGAAAGACCGCCGGCCGAATTGGTCAGGTCGCGCGATGCCTGGATCTGGAAGATCAGACAGTCGTCCTGATAGGTCGTGGTCGTGTAGATTTGCTGCAGACGGCTGGCGCTGCCCAGGCGCATGACCGCCGAACCCGTGACCGACCAGTATGTGGAAAGCCGCTGAGTGACGAACGGGCTCAGGCTATTGCGGTTCTGCCCGCTGGAGACGGATGGGATGCTGTTCAGGAAGATGTAGTTCAGCCCATAGACGTCGTTGATCTTGGGATCGGGCTGGAACGACATGTTCACTTCATGCATGTGGCTGGCGAAGGTGCGTGAATCCAGCCGCGTCTGATAACTCAGATTGACATATTTCCCGGGGTAGACGTCGACGCCGCCGACATAATCCGACGCCGGATTTTCCAGTCCGCTTCCGGTCGGGAAGATATCGGGTCCGCTCAAACGCCGGCTCTGGCCTACCAGAACCGTCGTATAGCCGCCTGTGTCCCAGTAATAACCGCTCTTGACGCCGTAGGCGACATGCGCCCCGCTTTCGATGCGGTCGATGCCGGGAAAGCGGTTGGCGGCGAACAGGTTGGTGGTGTCCAGCTCGAGGTCCTGGCTGTCCTCGTTGGGAATCTTGTTGTTTCGCGCCAGGCTTGTCGGAGCGAAGGTGAACGATCCCATCGGCTGGACCAGGAAATGCCCGTCATCCTGGGGCGAGATCATGGGAAAGCTGGTCAGGTCGTGGAACTGAGGCAAGGCGCGGCCATCGAAATTGCCGCCTGTATCGGTATCGACCGGATTGCCGGGCAGGTTCGGCTGGTTGTTCGTGCCATAGGCATCCAGGAAGACATGCCCATCGAGTTCGTTGCTGAGGCCGCCCGTGATCATCGTACGCTGCCATCCCGCATCGGCCGAATAGCGGGCCACCTGCTGCTGGCCGCTCTTGATCGTCGATGAGGATGTGCCGGTCGAAGTGGAGGGAGTGACCGTTTCCCCGGTCAGCGCCAGATTGCCCAGGTTCTCGGCTCCCGGCCGCAATATGCCCAATACGCCGGTATTGAACTCCCAGCGACCGCCCCAGGCCTCTCCCTGATCGCCAAATGCCTGGTAATTGGAATAGGGCAGTGCCAGGGGCTGGGTGCCGATGGCGCCCGGCCTCAGATCCTGAGCGTCATAGATGTTGGTGACGGCATAATCGCGATCGAAGAAGCCTTCGACATACAGCCGGTTATCGAGCACGTCCTGGTCGCTGTAGCCGTATTCGCGGAGGAAGGTATCGTCGGTGGTGCGCGCGATATTGAAGCCGGCGCGCCAGTTTTCGTCGAGGTCGAATACGCCCAGGCCGAAGATATGGCCGCGTTCCGTTTTGTCCGGATCGGTGAAGTTCTTGGTAGGACCATATTGATTGTCGCCTTCGGCAACGCTGCCGCTGAGAATCAGCTTGCCGTCCTCGAACCGCTTGCGATATTCGCCGCCCAGCAATGGCCCCTGCTTGGTCGCGTACGTGCTCTCGATCGTGGCGTCTTCGTCAGGCGCTATGCCGTAATAGTAGTAACTGCGCCCGACACCGCCCAGAAGCGAGCTTTCGCCGCCTTCGGGGGCAAGGAAGCCGCTGCGTTGCTTTACGGAGGGATCGGCGGCGGAGAAATATGGCGTATAAAGCACCGGTACGCCCTGGAACTCGAAAGTGGCGTCGTAATAGTCGAGCTGTTGTTCATCGGCATCATGTTCGACCTGCCGCGCCTTCAACTGCCAGATCGGCGCTTCCTTCGGGTCTTCCTTGCAGAGGGCGCAAGGCGAATAGACGCCGCGGCTGATATCCATGTAGCGATCGTCCCGCCTTGTCGCGGTATTGCCGACCAGCCTTACGTCACCCAGCAAAATGCCCTTCACCTGATTGATGAAGCCCGTGCTCATCTTGTCGCGAAGCTCGAGATAGTCGCCGAAGAAGATGTTACCCTGGTCGTCGCGCAGAACCACGTTGCCGGCGGCCGTCACCTGGTCGGTGGTCTGGTTGTAGCTGACCACATCGGCGGTCAGTACCTGCGTACCCTGCATCATCTGCACATGGCCGCGCGCCGTAACCGTATCCAGGTCCTGATCGTAGGCGACACGGTCGGCGTTCAGGGCGACACGGTTGTCGGGCGTGCCCTCGGCATGTTTGGTATGGGGAGGGAGAGGAGCAAACTGAGGCTGCGTGGGATTGAGATCGGGCGCTCCGATCGCGGGAAATTCGCTGGCATTCGGCTGGCTCGGATCGGCCACGGTCGGGGCAAGCTGCTGAGTGGGCGCGGTTTCAGGCTCATCGGCACGGAGGTCTGCCGCCGTTCCAAGCCAGAAGAGTGCCGTAACCAGAAAAAGAGAAACCACCCGCCGGAACATTGTCCGAAGGGATGCCGGAATGGGGGCTTCAGGTCAATCGATTACTGGCCTTGTTACGGCCTTGATCAGTCTTCGGCGGTTGCCGGCTCGTCGAGTTTGGGCAGGCGCGGTGCGTGACGAAGGAAGGCCGGCAGATGATCCCCGAATCCTACGACCGAGTCGTTCTGGTCGTCCTCGTCATGATCGCGACCACGTGGGCCCGATCGTCCATATTGCGGCCTGTCACCACTACGCTCCGGGCGACTTCGGTCGTCCCTGCCGCGATTGGAATGCGGGCGATCTTCGCGTGGCGGCCTGTCGCGGCGGGACCTGTCGTTTTGGGGGCGCTCCTCGCGGGCAGGGCGATCCATCCGTGGTTGCTCCGGCGCCGGCTCGGCGGCCTGGATCAAGGCAGGCTCACGTCGTGGCCTGTCGCCCTCCGGCGCGCTCCTGCCGCCGCTTCCGCGCCGTGACCGGCCCGAATGTGGCCGTTCGGAAGGTTCGGACTGCGTATGCTCCGCCTGGCCTGGAGCTCGGGTATTGCCACCCGGTACCTGAACCTGCGGGATTTCCTTGCCGATCAGCTTGATGATGGCGGCGACGTTCTTTTCCTCGTCGGGTGTTGCAATCATGTAGGCCTTGCCGCTGTTGCCCGCCCGTCCGGTGCGTCCAATGCGGTGAACATAATCCTCGGCATGGTGCGGAACGTCGAAATTGAAGACGTGGCTGACACCCTCGACGTCCAGACCGCGTGCGGCGACATCGCTACATACCAGGAAGGTGATCTCGCCCTGCTTGAACGCCTCGAGCGTTTTCTGGCGTGCCGACTGGACCATGTCCCCATGCAGCGCACCGGCGTTGAAACCGGCTTTCTGGAGGGCCTTTTCCAAAGCGGCGATGTCGCGCTTGCGATTGCAGAAGATGAAGGCGTTGCGCACCGATTCAGCCGCCAGAAGATGCAGCAATGCCGCGCGCTTCTCCGAGGCTTCCACTCGTACGATGGATTGCTCGATGCGTCCGGCGGTGGAGGAAGGGGGCGCGACCGTGATTTCCTGCGGGCTGGTCAGGAAGCTGTCGGCAAGGCGGCGAATTTCCGGCGGCAGGGTCGCGGAGAACAGCAGGGTCTGGCGCGTGCGCGGCAGGCGCGCGACGATCTTTTCGATATCGGGGATGAATCCCATGTCCAGCATGCGATCGCACTCGTCGATCACCAGCAGGCGGATATCGGTCATCAGGATGTTGCCACGCTCGAACTGGTCGATCAGGCGGCCGGGGGTCGCGATCAGAACGTCGACGCCGCGATCCAGCTTGCGCGTCTGTTCCGACATGGATTCGCCGCCGATGATCAGGCAAGTGGTCAGGCGATGCTGCGCCCCGTATTTCTCGAAATTATCCTGTACCTGAGCCGCCAGCTCGCGCGTCGGCTCCAGGATCATCGAGCGCGGCATGCGGGCGCGTGCGCGGCCGGCCGACAGCTTCTCGATCATGGGCAGTACGAACGAGGCGGTCTTGCCAGTGCCCGTCTGGGCGCAGCCGAGCACATCGCGCCCCTGCAACACGAACGGGATGGCCTGTTCCTGTATCGGAGTCGGCTCTACGTAGCCGGCGTTCTTGATCGCCTCCAGCAGCTTTTCGCCAAGCCCCAGGTCGGAAAACAACATGTCTATTAGGATCCAATCAGAATGGGCTAGAAAAAATTATTGCGCCCATACTGCCCCGGTATAGGTAAATCGTGGAAAAGTCAAATTACTCTTGGATTGCCGCCATGTCCGTTCGTCCCGTGATTGTGTTCATTCCTGGGCTCCTGTGCACGGGGGCCTTATGGCAGGCGCAGGTGGAGCACCTTGGCGGCGACCATGAAATCTTCATTGGCGATACCACGCAGGATGATTCGATTGCCGCGATGGCGGCGCGCATATTGGCCGGATCCCCCGCCCGTTTCGCGCTGTGCGGCCTTTCGATGGGCGGCTACGTCGCGATGGAGATCATGCGTACGGCTCCGGAGCGCGTTACCCATCTGGTCCTGACCGATACCTCGGCACGGCAGGACGACGAGGGGCAGAGGCAGAGACGACTGGATATGATCGCGCTGGCGCAGCGCGGCAAGTTCAAGGGCGTAACGCCTAGATTGCTGCCGTTTATCCTGGCGCCCGAAAATATCGGGAAGCCGGGAATCGGCGATATCGTCATGCTTATGGCTCAGCAATTGGGCAAGGACGTTTTCCTGCGGCAGCAGGCCGCGAACCTGGGCCGCGTCGATAGTCGTCCCTCATTACCCGCGATAGCCTGTCCCACTGCCGTAATCGTGGGCGAAAGCGATCAGCAGACGCCACCTGAACTGGCCATGGAAATGGCCGAACTGATAGGTGGCGCACAGCTACATATAATACCGCAGGCAGGTCATTTGCCCCCGCTCGAATCTCCACAAATATTTAACCATGTTCTTACAGGTCTGTTTAAATTCTGATTCAGTCGGCGTTAAGTATAGAGCTTAGTAACGCATTATCTTTGCTTAAAGCGCCGGTCATCTTTACTTAAGCGTGTAGTTACTCGGTCCTGTTACCTTGCAATCCATCGGGGATTTCGCAGGGGGAGCGTAGAATGCGCTTATTAAAAGACGGGCGTCAGGGGAAACTGGGTTCAATCAGAAAGATTTGCCTGCTCGGCGCATCGCTTCTGGCACTATCGGCTAATGGGGTTTACGCGGCGGACACGTCCATTCCCCAGATGGCCACGACACAAGGCGACTTCTACGGCATCGGCCCGCAACAGTTCAGTGCCGATTACAGTAAATACCAGACCGGCGCAGGCTATGCCTATTCGCGCGGTCTGACGGGCGAAGGTCAGATCATCGCCGTACTGGACACGGGCGTCGATCGCCAGAACCGCGAACTCGCCGTCACGGCAACTGCGGGCTACAACGCTTTGCAGGGTGGTCAGGTGCTGAACGATCCGAACGGCCACGGCACGTTCGTGAACGGCATCATCGACTCCGAGGGTTTCGGTTTCGAGGGAACGGCGTTCCGCTCGTTGACCATCCCCGTCCAGGTCCTGAACGGCGCCGGCGACATGGTCGCTTCGGACGGCCAGCTTGCCGTCGGCATCGTGATGTCGTTTGGCGGCGGCGCCCGCATCTTCAACAATTCATGGAATACGCCGACACCGATCACTTCGATGACGGCCGCTTCGATGAATGCCTACATGCCGGTCAGCCTCTATTACATGCAGGCGATCGTGAATGTCGGCGGCGTGTTCGTATTCGCTGCCGGTAACGAAGGCATGAGCCAGGTTGGCGGCTTCGCCGGCCTGCCTTATCTTTTCCCGCACCTGCAGCCGGGCTGGCTGGCCGTCGTCGCAACCGATCCATCGGGCGGCATCGCGCAGTACAGCAACCGTTGCGGCGTTGCAGCTGCCTATTGCCTGGCCGCCCCCGGTACCAACATCGTCTCGACCTACGGCGCAGGCTACGGCGTTGGCAGCGGCACGTCCTTCGCAGCGCCCCAGGTCAGCGCCGCGCTGGCCTTGCTGACTCAGGAATTCCCGTATCTGACCGCCGGACAGGCCGCACAGATCCTGCTGGCCACCGCCAACAAGACCGGCATCTACGCCAACCAGGCCATCTACGGCCAGGGCTTGCTGGACATCGCCGCCGCCGTGCAGCCGGTCGGCAACATCACGATCCCTGCCGCAAACACTCTGAGCGGTGCCAACGTTTCGATCACCAGCTCGACCGCGATCGGCAGTGCCAGCTTCGCTCAGAGCTGGGCCGCAAGCGTCGGTCCCATCATGGTCGTCGACTCCTATGGTCGTTCCTACGAAGTCGACTCGAAGGCGTTCGTCACGACACCGAAAAACACGTTCGACTCACGCACCGCGACGCAGCAATACGGCTTCGGCGAGATGACCGAATACGCACCGGGCGTCATGGGCTTCTGGAACGATCAGTACATGGCGCAGCCCATGGGCGCGGTCGCCCTGACTTCGGGCAATGGCGGCAAGGTCGAGGCCAGCACGAATATCGATCCGGCCTACGGCTTCGGCAGCTTCGGAACCGGCACGGTGCCGGCCGGCGCCCTGGTTACCGCGGACGGCGTCGGCAATCCCTTCATGAACCTGGCCGAGGATGCGACAGCGGCCCATGTGTCGCTGCCGATGTCGACCGGTTTCGGCGACGCCAAGCTGAACGCCTCGGTCTTCACCGGCTATGCCCGCACGGCCGACCTGTCGGCCCGCATGACCGATCCTTCCTATGTCGCTCCTACGGTCAGCGGCGGCGAGCTGGAGATCATGGCTCCCGTCGATGCGCTGGACGCAAAGATCGGCCTGAACTTCGGCGGCATCAGCGAGAATGGCCGCCTGCTGGGCGGCTCGACCTCCGGCGCATTCGGCGAGACGCAGAGCACGCGCACCATGTTCGCCGGCTTCACAGCCGAGGCAAAGCTGATGGACGGCCTCAACCTGATCGGCGGCTTCGAAATGGGCCAGTCGAACGTGAACCAGACGGCCTCGACGCTGAACGTCCGCTACGGCGCGTTGTCCAGCACCAGCTTCCACATGGGCGTGGTGGCCGACAAGGTGATCAACGACAAGGACAAGATGGGCTTCGTCGTCAGCCAGCCGCTGCGGGTATCGGGCGGCAATGTCGGGATCGACGTTCCGACCTCACGCGATTTCGACGGCAATGTCTTCAGCACGCATGAGAGCCTCAGCGCGCAGGACAACGGCCACGAGACCGATCTCCAGGGTTTCTACGCCGTCAGCGAAAACAAGAAGTCATCGTTCGATGTCGGTGTGCTGGTTCGCCTGCAGCCCGACAACGTCCGCACGGCGCCGGCCGATACCATCGGCCTGGTACGCTACACCACGAAGTTCTAGAAAATAAATTTTGATGAGGAGGGGGAGGGCCGACCGGCGCAAGCTGGCCGGCCCTTTTCCATTCGTTGTTATCAAGCCGCCTGCCTCAAGTCGTTTGCATATTTCGAGCAGGGCAGGCTAGATTTTCCTGAATATCTGTCAGGGAAAATCATGTCCGAAACTCAGCCAAAAACCCCGCCGATATTCGTGATCAGCCGCGCATTCGACGCGCCGCGCGCCCGTGTGTGGAAGGCGTGGACGCAGCCGGAAGATCTGGCGCAGTGGTTCGGACCCAAGGGCACGCAAACCAGGGTCATCAGGCATGAGCTCGAGCCCGGCGGCGTGTTGCACTCGGCGCTGACAGCGCCGGACGGACAGGTGATGTACGGCCTGTTCACCTATACGGAAATCATCCCGGAATCGCGGCTGGTCTGGGTGCATTGCTTCGGCGACGAACAGGGCAACATCGTGCGCCATCCGATGAGCCCCACGTGGCCGATGAAGCTGTTGACCACCGTGACGTTCGAGGACGAGGGAGCGAAGACGAAAGTCACGCTGAAATGGAAACCGTTCGATACCACCCAGGAAGAACGCGACACGTTCGCCGGCGCCATGGCCGGAATGGAAGGCGGCTGGAACGGCAGCTTCGACCAGATGGAGGCGTGGCTGGCGGGGTAAATGAATGTCATGGTCCGCGAGGGCGGACCATCCAGCGGATTAATCCGATCGCTTACGCGACGTTGGATCCTCCGCCTGCGCGGAGGATGACAACAAGTTAGACAATCCTACTCGAACGCCTCGTCCCACGTCCCCAACGTTGAGGCGCGTGAGTATTCGGTGGCGCGGTTCTCGAAGAAGTTGGCGTGCTCGATGCCGTTCAGCATCGCGTCCATCCACGGCAACGGGTTCGCCTCGGTGCGGTAGATCGGCTGCAGGCCCAGCTGCAGCAGGCGGCGGTCGCCGATGTAGCGGATGTACAGCTTCACGTCCTCGGCGGTCAGGCCCTGGATCGGGCCCAGTTCGAACGCCAGGTCGATGAACGCATCCTCGTGCGTGATGATTGTTTCGCACGCCACGTAGATGTCGCGCTTCAGGTCTTCGGTCCACACTTCCGGGTTCTCGTCGACGAAAGTACGGAACAGGCGGATCATCGACAGGGTGTGCAGCGTCTCGTCCCGTACCGACCACGATACGATCTGGCCCATGCCCTTCATCTTGTTGAAGCGTGGGAAGTTCATCAGCACGGCGAAGCTGGCGAACAGCTGCAGGCCTTCGGTGAAGGCGCCGAACACCGCCATGGTCATCGCGATGTCGCGCTTCGACTCCACGTTGAAGCCCTGCATGTAGTCGAACTTGTCCTTCATCTCCTTGTAGTGGAGGAAGGCGGAATATTCGGTCTCGGGCATGCCGATGGTGTCGAGCAGGTGGCTGTAGGCCGCGATGTGCACCGTCTCGATATTGGAGAACGCCGACAGCATCATCTGCACTTCGGTCGGCTGGAACACCTGGCTGTAGTGCTTCATGTAGCAGTTGTTCACCTCGACGTCAGCCTGGGTGAAGAAGCGGAAGATCTGTGTCAGCAGGTTCTGCTCGGCCGGGGTCAGCTTCTGGCGCCAGTCCTTGACGTCGTCCGCCAGCGGCACTTCCTCGGGCAGCCAGTGGACGCGCTGCTGCGTTGCCCATGCCTCGTAGGCCCAGGGATAATGGAACGGCTTGTAGACGTGCTGGGCTTCGAGCAGGGACATGGGTAATCGGCCTTAGGTTCGGTATATGACTTAGTGAGCGGTATCGCGTGCGCCGGCGCGTGTCTTCAGGCGGCCTTCGATCAGGCGTTCGGCCTTGCCGACGATGGCGAACAGGTCGGGGAAATCCTCTACCATGTCGCCCTCGCCATGCGCCAGCAGGAACTGGCGCGCCTCGTCCGAGTCCAGTTCGATCGCGGCGTAGGCGCGCATTTCGGTGGCGACGGCTGGGCGGGCGACATGGGCAAAGCGCATGTCGGGCGTCAGCACCAGATATTCCGCCAGGGTCGCGCCCGCGGTCTCGTACCTGTAGAGGCAGACGCACGCCGTAAGGGCGTAGCTTTTCGTGCCCAGACGGAAACGCGTGCCGGGGATCAACGGTCCTAGCTTCGGCAGGGTCAGACCCTGATTGCGGGGGGCAGTGCTCACTGACATGCGAGACATTCCTCGTAGTTGGTGGACTCAGGACTTGCCGATTGGGCCGCAAGCGGCAGGCGCGGTTCCAGATCGATCGACGGGATCGTCGGCGTGGTGCTGACCGGCGCCATGACGCCCAGCGAGGATTCTGCACGCTGGATCGACTTCGAGCGGCAGTAGTAGAGCGACTTGACGCCCTTCTTCCAGGCCTGGAAATGGATCTGGTGCAGGTCGCGCTTGTGGATGTCGGCCGGGATGAACAGGTTCAGCGACTGCGACTGGCAGATATAGGGCGTACGGTCGGCCGCCAGGTCGATCAGCCAGCGCTGGTCCAGTTCGAACGCGGTCTTGAAGACCGCCTTCTCGTCATCGGTGAGGAAGTCGAGCTGCTGCACCGAACCCTCGTTCTGCACGATCTCGTTCCAGGTTTCCTCGTCGTTGCGTCCCTTGGTCGCCAGCAGGTTCTCCAGCTGCGGGTTGCGTACCAGGAAGGAGCCCGACAGGGTCTTGTGCGTGTAGGCATTGGTCGGGATCGGCTCGATGCCGGCGGAGGTGCCGCCGCAGATGATCGAGATCGACGCGGTAGGCGCGATGGCGATCTTGTTCGAGAACCGCTCCATGATGCCGTACTCGGCGGCATCCGGGCAGGCGCCACGTTCCTTGGCCAGCGTGACCGAGGCTTCGTCGGCACCCTTCTTCAGATGTTGGAACATGCGGCGGTTCCAGACCTTGGCCATGACGCTTTCCAGCGGCACGCCCATCGATTGCAGGAACGAGTGGAAGCCCATGACGCCGAGGCCGACCGATCGTTCGCGCATAGCCGAATACTTGGCGCGCGCCATAGAATCCGGCGCCTTGGCGATGAAGTCGGTGACGACGTTGTCGAGGAAGCGCATGCAATCCTCGATAAAGGTCGGATGGCTTTCCCATTCCTGGAAATTCTCCAGGTTGACCGAGGACAGGCAGCACACGGCGGTGCGTTCCTTGCCGTCGTTGTCCATGCCGGTCGGCAGCGTGATCTCGCTGCACAAATTCGACATCTTGACCTTGAGGCCCGCCAGCTTGTGATGCTCAGGGATCGCGCGGTTCACGTGATCTATGAAGAGCAGGTACGGCTCGCCGGTTTCGACCCGGGCGGTCAGGATGCGGATCCACAGGCCGCGGGCGGAAACACGGCGCACGACCGCCTTGTCCTTCGGGCTGAGGAAAGCCCACTCCTCGTCGGCTTCAACGGCGCGCATGAATTCGTCGGTGATCACGACGCCATGATGCAGGTTCAGCGCGCGGCGGTTCGGATCGCCGCCGGTCGGGCGGCGGATCTCGATGAATTCCTCGATCTCGGGATGTTCGATCGGCAAATACACCGCCGAGGAACCGCGGCGCAACGAGCCCTGGCTGATCGCCAGCGTAAGGGAGTCCTGTACGCGGATGAAGGGGATGATGCCGCTGGTCTTGCCGTTGCGGCCGACTTTTTCGCCGATCGAGCGCAGGTTACCCCAGAAGGTACCGATGCCGCCGCCGCGTGAGGCCAGCCACACATTCTCGTTCCATACGTCGACGATGCCGTTCAGGCTGTCGTTGCATTCGTTTAGAAAGCAGGAAATGGGAAGGCCGCGTTCGGTGCCGCCATTCGACAGGATCGGGGTCGCAGGCATGAACCACAGTTTGCTTATATAGTCGTACAGGCGCTGGGCGTGACCGGGATTGATCTGTGGATCGTCCGCATAATAGGTCGCCACCCGGGCGAACACATCCTGGAAGGATTCACCCGGAAGGAGGTAGCGGTCGGAGAGCGTCTCCTGTCCGAAGTTGGTCAGCAGCGCGTCTCGTGAACGGTCGATCTGTACGCGCATTCCGCGCTCGTTCTGCACCAAGTCAAACATACCCGTACCCTCCAGCAAATTCATCCACAACCCTGCCGGTTCCAGGCATTGTGGATAGTGGGGATAAAAACCCCAAGAGCCACTACTTCTTGTCCCGAGCGAGCCGGACCATACCAGATATCGTTTATTTGTCCAATAAACTTCTTTGTTGACGTGCCTTCGCCTTTTGTTTTATGAGCACTTATGTTCGCACTATGTTCCATAATAAAGCACTAAGTTTCCTTTAAGAAAAGATAGGTGCTAGGGTTGCTTTGTTAAGGCCTAAAAACAGGAGAGACGGAATGTCCATAGTGAGTGAGTTCAAGAAATTCGCCGTTCGCGGCAATGTAATGGACCTGGCGGTCGGTGTGATCATCGGTGCGGCGTTTACCAATATCGTCACTTCGCTGGTTAACGACATCATCATGCCGCCTCTCGGATTCGTATTGGGACGGATCGACTTCTCGGATTTCTTCCTGGCGCTGTCGACGCAGCATTTCGATACGATCGCCCAGGCCAAGGCCGCTGGCGTGCCCCTGATCACCTATGGCGTGTTCATCAACAACGTCGTGAAGTTCATGATTACCGCCTTTGCGGTCTTCATGCTGGTGCGCCAGATCAACAAGCTGTCGAAAAAGACGGAAGAAGCCGCCCCGCCACCGGCCCAGGAAGTGTTGCTGACCGAGATTCGCGACCTGCTTAAATCACCCGCGACAAACCCGAAGGCCTAGTGGCCCGACGGTATCGCGCAGAGACTTTGGGGAATCTGGCCTGAATCGGCACGGTTGAAGCAGCCAAGGGGCGCCTGGCAATCGGCATCGCTGTTGCAGGCCAGACCCTCCGAGGTCATGTGGACACCGTTGCCGGGGTGTGCCGCAGGATCCCAGCTCCGCACGATTCCCGGAACGTCCGATTTAATTTCGATAGGGACATAGAACTCGTAATTCGGGCCGAACTCACGCGATCCGGATGTCGCGGAGGGCAAGGGATTGACCACGATGTTGGGTGGGGCTGCCGGTAGGGGCGAGGCAACCACGAGGGATTGTGGCTGGTCGGCCGCTCTTCCGGTCGAAACGGTAGCCAGCGCGATCAGACAGGCGATCATGAAAAATGCATAGCGCATTCCCGTACCATGCCTGTGGGTTGGTAAACTTGAGGTTACGTTTCGAAGGTTATGGGGCGGAACTACGGTATAATGCGGGCTTGTAGTGAATGTCGTTTCGTTCGCGGGTAACGAACTGAATGGCCACGTTGATCTGTCCGTTGGCAGGCAGTGCCAATCCGTCGGCCAGGGGCAATCCGACATATTGTGAGTTTACGGGCTGCATGGTGACGGTGCGGTCCGAATTCACCAGCGTCACGCTTTGCGGCAATCCGCCGAGGACCAGATCCAGCGGGCCAATCAGTGGGGTGGACGTATGATTGGTGATAAGGATCGTCTGGTTGAATACGGCATTCTGGTCGATCGTAATGGCACCTGGCACCATGCTGACCTGGCCGGTTACATCGACCGGTTGATTGGGATGGGAGGGGTCCTGTACGATAAAGGTGGCGTGTGCACTGGCGGAACCGTTGCGTACCGTGACGGAAGCGGCCCCGAACCCCGTTGCCCTGACAAGGCCATCGGCATCGACCGAAACGACACCATTATTGCTGGATGCATATCTGGTGCCGGTAATGCCCTGGGTATAATCCACCTGCAAATTGCCCGGATACTGACCCTGAACGTTCAGATGTGTCGTGTCTTCAAGCGCATTGAATATGTAGTAGCCCGGCGCAATCGTAATCGCCGACAAGGCGCTGGTAGGGCGTATGACGATCTGCATCGGCACGCCGGTTATATAGACATTGTCGGTATCCATGATTTCGGGAATCAGGGTGACCGGCCCTGCAACATCGCCGCCGGCAATGTAGCTGGCAAAAAAAGCGCCCCCGTTATAGTCGCTGCCGGGTATGACGGCGACGCCGGGGATGTTGATGTCATAGGTTGCCGGCTTGAGGGAATGATCGATCGAAACCGTTATCGGAATCGTCGTTCCTGAATCGAATATCTTGCCGGGAGAGGGGGAAACGATCGTGATCCTTGGATCGCCCGCGGTTTGTTGTTGTTCCTGGGCCAGGCAAATCGAAACCGCCTGAAAAAACAGGAACGCCGCCAATGCCATAACCGTATTTATCGAACGCATGATGACCGCTCCTGTCTGATCCAAGATGATTAGTAGAGGCGGCAGGCGTGGCAGCGCAATGTCTTATCCATCTCCCCCGGCCCGCGCAGGATGGTCGCTGCCTATGCGTGACATAGAAGATGGTTTCGAGATTCAAAGGATTATCCCATGAAAAACGCCCTCGTCGCTGCTTCGTTCGCTCTTGCCCTCATCCCCGCCCTGGCTTCGGCACAGACATCCGTGGCTCCTGTAGGGCCGGCTACCGTAACGCCGGGCGCCCCTGTCGCAGGTCAGCATGGTGATCGCCATCCTGAAATCAAGAAAGCCATTCGTCATCTCGAAGAAGCCAAGCAGGCCTTGCAGAGTGCGGCGCACGATTATTCCGGTCATCGCGATGACGCGATTCGGCTGATCGACCAAGCGGAAGCGCAGCTTCGTACCGGTATAACGGCCGCGAACGGCCGCTAGTATGCTATTGGTCGTCCGGATCTTTCCAGACGAACAGGCCAGGGTCGAGCGCAAGCCCGAATTCGGCGTGATCCAGGGAAACCTGGGTCACGCGGCCTTGGGCATCCAGTACCCGCCATTGTTTGATCTGCAATGGTTTCTCGCTAAGCGTCAAAGTCAGCGAGCCTTGTCCGGGATCGTCCGTCTGGGTCAGCGTCAAGGTCACGAAACCATTCTCGTCCCTGTAGTCCGTGATCGTCACGTCGCCGCCGGACAGGTTGATCTGCGGGCGTAGCAGGAAATCGGCGAAGGTACGGCTGATGGGCGCGTGATTGGCGTCCTTCATCTTGGCGTCGTAGTACCAGATGAACTTGCCGTCGGCGACGATAACGTCCCGTTGCGGCGCAACGTAATCGAAGCGCAGGTGCCCGGGCCGGTCGAGATAGAAGGTACCGGTCGAAGATGTGCCGTTCGCCCCGATCTGGGTAAAAGCGGCTTTGGCCGTGACCAGCCCATTCAGGTAGTCCTCGATCCGCGTAACCTCGATCCGGTCTTCCGCCGTCATGTCGGCGGGCTTGGCGTGGTCGGCGAGGGCCGGCAGGGTACTGGCACAGAGAAGAAGAGCGATTGTCGCAATGCAGGAACGAATCATCGGAACCTCGATTGTCGCTGCAGGCGTGACAGCGGCATGTCCGGACCAAATACGCCCCTAGCGCATGATGTGACAGGATTATCGTTAGACATATCTCTTTTTAAGGTCCTTTCTGCAGCGACGACATTCCCCGGAAGAGGAATTATTTTCCCGCGACATTCCCCGCCGGTCGTGGAGTTATACAGTCTATGGAACATTGGTCCGAACGGCTGAAACGTGCTGCTAAAGCAAAGGGTTGGGGGCCGGCCGAGCTTGCACGCGCCCTGCCCGAGAAAAGCTCCGTCAGTCTCGAAAGCCTGAAGAAGTATTTTCAGGGGCGGGTAAACGCGCCGGGTGGAAACAGCGTCCCGGACATTGCCGCCGCTCTCAACGTCGATGCGGGCTGGCTGAAATATGGCATAGCGGACAATAGGCACGGTAATGGACCGATATTCCGCGAAGGTCTGGCCGAGGCTGGAAACCTTGCGGATGGGCAGCCCCAGGATCCACAGTTCGAACTCTACAACCAGATCATGGAATGGGCAGGCGGCGAATACAAATTTTCGACCGGCAAGCAGTTCGAACTGTCGCGGCTTTTGCTGCAATTCGACTTCAAGCGAAAATAACGCTCGAGGAATCGGGGAAAAAATAGATTGAAACGGGGAATAAAGGGGAATAATATTCCCCGGTACTCAACCGTAAGGATCTGGTGTGCGCTACCGCAGGAATTCCCCGTATCTGAACCAACCCCATGTGACCTACGCCGAATTCAGGCTGTACGGGGAAGTTAGAAATGAAAGTTTGCAAGACAGTGAAAAACTCTCATCCCGGTTGAAAGCCGCCCTTCAAGCGGTACAGGAGGCCGGAAATCCCTTGCCGGCAAATGACTCCGATATCGATAGCCATTACGTTGCCGGCGACAAATAGAACAGCCTGAATTCTTCAGCCGGAATATGGCATGTTTCGCCTATTCATCCCCTCGTCGTAGCAGCACCTCACGCTTGCCTACATGGTTGGCGCTGGAGACGACACCTTCCTTCTCCATCCGCTCCACAAGACGGGCCGCCTTGTTGTAGCCGATCTGAAAATGGCGCTGCACGAAGCTTGTCGATGCCTTGCGTTCGCGGGCAACCAGCGCCACGGCCTTGTCGTACAGATCGTCGCCGCTGCCGCTTTCGCCAAACCCGCCATCGTTCATCTCGTCGCCGCCGAATTCAGGATCCTCGTCGGTAACGCCTTCGATATAGTTCGGTTCTGCCTGGCGCTTCAGGAACGCGACCACATGTTCGACCTCGTCGTCCTTGACGTAAGGGCCATGCACGCGGGTCACGCGGCCGCCGGCTGCCATGTACAGCATGTCGCCCTGGCCCAGCAGCTGCTCCGCGCCCGACTCGCCCAGGATGGTTCGGCTGTCGATCTTGGACGTGACCGCAAAGCTGATGCGCGTCGGGAAGTTGGCCTTGATCGTGCCGGTGATGACGTCGACCGAAGGGCGCTGCGTTGCCATGATCAAATGGATACCGGCCGCGCGCGCCATCTGCGCCAGGCGTTGGATCGCGCCCTCGATATCCTTGCCGGCGACCAGCATCAGGTCGGCGAACTCGTCGACCACGACCAC
Organism: Alphaproteobacteria bacterium; assembly: GCA_965199335.1. GTDB lineage: Bacteria > Pseudomonadota > Alphaproteobacteria > CALMVH01 > CALMVH01 > CBDAQV01. The sequence goes on from CBDAQZ010000001.1 coordinate 327,219, forward strand.
GATATACGGAAGCTCGACCAGATCGATCGGCTGGTCCTCGAATACCGGCTTGCCGGTATCGGGGTCGAAGCCGGTCTGCACCTTGCGCATCAGCGTCTCGCCATTGGCCTTGGCTTCGCGCAGCCTTGTATTGTAGCCCTCGACGTTGCGCACGCCCAGCTTGGACATGGCACGATAACGCTCCTCCATCTCCCGCACCGTCCATTTCAAGGCTACTACCGCGCGTTTCGGCTCGGTGACCACGGGTGTCAAAAGATGCGGGATACCGTCATAGACCGACAGTTCCAGCATCTTGGGGTCGATCATGATGAAGCGGCATTGCTCGGGCGACAGGCGATAGAGCAGCGACAGGATCATGGTGTTGATCGCCACGGACTTGCCCGAGCCGGTGGTGCCGGCCACCAGCAGATGCGGCATCCGCGCCAGATCGGCGACGATGGGCATGCCGCCGATATCCTTGCCCAGCAGCAATGCCAGCTTCATCGAACCGCGATCATGGCTTTCAGCCATAAGTAGCTCACGCATGAATACGGTTTCGCGCTTGGCATTCGGCAGCTCGATGCCGATCACATTGCGGCCTGGAACGACGGCAACGCGCACGGATACGGCGCTCAGAGACCGCGCGATATCGTCGGCAAGGCCGATCACGCGGGATGATTTGGTTCCGGGGGCGGGCTCAAGCTCGTACAGCGTTACCACGGGCCCAGGGCTGATTCGCACGATGTCGCCACGAATACCGAAATCGCTCAAGACGCCTTGAAGTGCCTCGGATGTCGCCTGCAGGGCAGCCGGGCTCTGCTCGCTGCCCTTGTTGCTTGCGGGCGGCAATTGCAACAGCGTCACCGGCGGGTACAGGTATTCGTCGACGGGCAACAGATCCGGCTCGGCATCGCGCCTGTTTGACGGCGAGACTCGTCTGGTTTGCGCGGCCTTGCGCCGTGCCGGTCTTTCGTCGGTCCTGGCCTGTATGATGGGCGTTTGCTGCATCAGTTCGGGCGGCTCGTCCTCCTGTTCGGGCACCTGGTGCGGCTCGTCCGATCTGCCACGCCGCCGGATGGCAAGCTCCTTGGTCTGTGTGCCGACGGTCCAGGCAAGGTCGCTCGCATGACCGGCCGCGCCAATCGACAGGCGGGCGCTGTGGCTGAATCCGGCATGCCATTCCGACAGGGTGAAACCCAGCAATCCGTACAGCAGCGCCAGCGAGCCCGCGAGGGATATGCCGCCGATCAGGAAAGGGGTTGCCATGCCGAGATAGGGCCGCAACGCTTGATTGAGCCCTGCATGCACGATGTAGCCGCCGCTGCCGCCCGCCGTGTCGAAGGTCGTGATCGGCACGAAACTGGCCCATGTTGCGGTCAGGATCACGCAGAGCATCAGGGCGATGATCCGCAGCCACCAGCGGCTCAGCATGCGGCGCTGCAGAATGAAAAAGCCCCAGACGCCTATGGTCAGTGGCAGCAAAGCCGCTGCCAGCCCAAGGGTCGAAAGGAACAGGTCCGCCGTATAGGAGCCAGCCGCTCCCAGCAGATTGGTAGCCGCCGCCGCGGTCGCATGGTTATGCGAAGGGTCATTGTGGTTGTAAGTGATGAAACAGGTTGCCAGCGCCAGGGCCACGGCAATCAGTGCCACGCCACTGCAATCGATCGCGCGCTGGACGAGGAAGTTATACACCGCCGGCGGCAATAGCGTCGCCTTGCGGGCTGGCTTGCCATAGCGCTTGCCCGAACGGAGGGCGGGCACAGAGGTTTGAACAGCTCTCATACGTCGCAGTTTAACCGGTCATGCGTGCCGGTTAAAGAGCGATGTTCCGCGAATATTCTATTGCCTGATCGGACCGACCGGCGCCATCAGCACCGTATTCTCGCCCGGCTGCATGGTCAGGGCTCTTAAATACGGGCGCAGAGCGGCAAGAATCCTCAGTTTTCCGGACAATACGAGATGGCCGCGCCCCATCAGAGCGTCGTCGTCATCCTCGTCCTTGCCGCCGTTCACCATCGATTTAATATAGTCGGCGAGGCTCGGCGGGGCAGGGACGGCAACGAAGTCGACCTTTTCGGTCGCGGAAAGGCCAGCCGCCTCCCGGGCGCGGGTAAAGGCGGTTTCCAAGCCGCCCAGCTCGTCCACCAGGCCGATATCGACGGCCTGCTTTCCAGTATAGACGCGGCCCTTGGCAATCGATTCGACTTTTTCCGGGGGCAGGTTTCGGCCATCGGCAACGATGCCCTTGAAGGTACCGTAGATGTCGTCGAGCATTTCGTTCTGCTTGGCGTTCTGTTCCGGCGTCAGGGGATGGAACGGCGAGTCCATGTTGGCGTTCTGCCCGATCTCGACCGAATCGGTGTTGATGCCATGTTCCTTCATCAGCTCGCCGAACACGGGCTTGCCGCCCAGCACACCGATCGAGCCGGTAAGGGTCGAAGGCTCGGCGATGATGCGGTCGGCATCGGCGGCGATCCAGTATCCGCCCGATCCCGCCATTTCGCCCATCGATACGATGACCGGCTTGTTGGCGTCCTTGGCCAGCAACACGCCGCCACGAATCGTCTCGGAAGCCACGACAGATCCGCCGGGACTGTTGATACGGAACACGATCGCCTTGACGCTTTCGTCGTCGCTGGCGTCGCGAAAGGCGTCGAACACGTCGCGCGGATCGCTCGCCTTGTTATCGGACAGGGGATCGAGCGGATCGACGCCACTATGCCGCATCAATTCACCCTCGGTATAGATGACGGCGATCTTGATCTTGGAATTGGGCTGAACCGGCAATGAACTCAAATACTTGCGCGCCGAAACCGTGTCTTCGGCTCCGGTCTCGTCCTCCAGATCGTCAAGCGCCTGATCGCGGTAATCGATCTCGTCGATCAGGTTCAGCTTCTTGGCGTTGTCGGCGCTGACAGGACCCGTATCCATCGCCTTCTGCACAACGGCCTGGTCGATCTTGCGGTCGCGGGCGATGCCAGTGACCAGCTGGTCGATCATATCCTTCATCAGGCTTTCGGTCATTTCGCGGTTTGGGGCGGTGAAGCCGGCCTCGTTGAAATTGTCGAAGGCGGTCTTGTACTCCTCGCGCTTGGATTCCTGGAACTGGATGCCGTTGCGGTTCAGGAAGTCCTTCATGAAGAACTCGTCGGCGGCGATGCCCATCAGCCCGACGGTACCCATCGGTTGTAGCCAGACCTTGTCGCAGGCGGTAGCGAGGTAATATTCCGAAGCGCCCGCGCCCTGCTCGCCGAACGTATCGGCGAATGCGTATATCGGCTTGCCGCTCTTGCGATATTCCAGGATAGAGGCGTGCAATTCCTGAACCTGCGCCAACGGCAGGTTGTCCTCGATATTCAGGAAGACGCCCTTGATGCGGTTGTCCTTTGCGCCTTCGCGCAGGGCACGCAACGCATCGACCAGCGTCAGAGAGTGGTTGATGTTGAAGGGATCGAAGCCGGCCTTGTCCTGCAATTCGCCGTCCAGGGCGATGGTCATGATGGCATTGCTGGATATCTGCGGCAACGCCTTGCGATGCTGCACGACGGCGAACACGCCGATCAGGATCAGGGCCACAACCAGAAAACCGATTACCGCGAAGAAGCGCGTTATGAACTGCATAGTCTCTCTCTAGTCCTTTCGATCATCAACGGCTGCCGTCGCCCGGTGGCGCAGAAACTGGTCGGCTAGAACACAAGCCATCATCGCTTCGCCCACCGGCACCGCCCTGATCCCGACGCAGGGATCGTGGCGGCCCCTGGTCGAGATGGTCGTCTCGGCTCCCGACACGTCTATAGTACGAAGCTCCGTAAGAATAGAGCTTGTGGGCTTGACGGCAAAACGGGCCACGATTTCCTGTCCGGTCGAAATGCCGCCGATTATACCCCCGGCGTGGTTGGAGGCGAAATCGGGTTTTCCATCCGTCATGAACATTTCGTCGGCATTGTCCTCGCCGCGTAACGAGGCAGCGCCGAAGCCGTTCCCGATTTCCACGCCCTTGACGGCGTTGATGCTCATCATGGCGGCGGCAAGGTCGGAATCGAGTTTGCCATAGAGCGGCGCGCCCCAGCCCGCAGGTACGCCGAAAGCGGAAACTTCGATGACCGCCCCGATGGAGGAGCCGGCTTTCCTGATCTCGTCCAGGTAAGCCTCCCATGCGGAGGCGACGATGGCGTCCGGGCAGGCGAACGCGTTGCGGTCGATCTCTGCATCGTCCCAGCGCGCCCGGTCGATCGCATGCGGCCCCATCTGGACAAGCGCGCCCCTGATGCGGACAGCATTGCCCAGAATCAGGCGCGCGATTGCCCCGGCAGCAACCCGAACAGCGGTTTCCCGTGCCGAAGACCTGCCACCGCCGCGATAATCCCGGATGCCGTATTTAGCCTGATAGGTGTAATCGGCATGGCCAGGCCTGAACTTGTCCTTGATGTCGCCGTAGTCCCGTGACCGCTGGTCGGTATTCTCGATCAACAGGGATACCGGCGCTCCCGTCGTGCGGCCTTCGAACACCCCGGACAGGATTTTTACGGCATCGGTTTCGCGCCGCTGGGAGGTAAAGCGGGACTGTCCCGTCGCTCTGCGATCGAGCCACGGCTGGATGTCCGCCTCGCTCAGCGGCAATAAAGGCGGGATGCCGTCGACAACACAGCCAATAGCGGGGCCGTGGCTTTCGCCCCAGCTGGTAAAACGGAAGATGGTGCCGAAACTATTCGCAGACATGCTTTGATAAACCGCATCGTATCGATAAGGGCAAGAGCTGGTTAAGTCCCAGCTTTTCAGCCGGTTTTCTCTCTTTACGAAATTTTGATTGGACGGATGCTTAAAACCTGCCTAGGCTTGAGGTCAGGAGAAGTAGTAATGCTTGCTGCTAATACCTCTTATTCTGCCTGGGTTATCCAGTCCCAGCAGCTTAAGAAGGCAGAGAGAGAAGAGGAAGAGCGCCGCTACCTTGCCTTGAGGGCATTGGTAGAGCGCGATCAGGCTGCCGGTGTGGCCATGCGTCAGCGCATGCACGAAGTCAGCGCCTCCGTTGGACAACGAAACGAGTCCGATCGTATCAGCCAAATTCGCCGGGACCAGCAGGACCGCCAGTGGCAGGAGCAGTACGCCCGCGTAATGTCACGCCAGGCAATGGAAATGAGCTTCCACGAACGCCAGTCCACGACGGCGATGTATCGCAACCGCGAACACGAATGGATCCAGTTCTGCATGCTTCAGGTGCGTATGCGCGCCGCCAAGAAGAACCAGGACGAACACCTGCTATGGCGCTGGCTGCAGGCCAACCGCTCCTGGCTGCAGAATTCAGGCTATGTCGAAACCGGCGTTCACGTCATGACGGGCGACTGACCCGATCCTTATTTTTAGGAAACGGGCGTCCAGCTGCCGTCCGGGTTGCGACAGGCAGTGCCGACGCCTTCCTGCGTCTGGCCACCGATCAGGATCCTCTGGGTATATTCACGGCAATACTGGCCCTGGGGGTTCTGGTAAACCTGTTGCGGCACGATGACGCCATGGACCTGCGGATTGCTGGGGCTCTGCCATGGCAAGGCCTGGCCTGGCTGGTTGTTGTTCAGCGCCATCTGGGTCTGCTGGTTGTTGTAGGCGATGCTCCCCTTGTCCAGCGAATTGCCGATGCGGTTGCCGATGAAGCCGCCCGCAACGACACCCAGCGCGGTTGCCAGCGCGTTGCCGCTGCCCTTGCCGATCTGGTTGCCGGCCAGGCCTCCCAAAGCCGCGCCGCCCAGCGTGCCGGCGACTTCACCGCCGCCGACGCCCGTGCCGGCGAAGTTGCCCGTGCTGCCGTTGCCGAACGCACCCGGGGCACCCGATTGCTGCGCGCATGAGGCCAGGGTAAGCGAAATGATCATTACGGAAGCGGCGAGCTTGTTCGATTTCATGACGGTCGTCCTGTAATCCGGTGTCTATAAAAGTTATACGTGCATGCACCGACTGTCCACGCGGTGCAAGAGCTATAGGACTTGGCACATGATTTCGGCGCAAATCGGGCGATGCATACACCAGCCGATTCCTTCCTGCCGGACAGCACCGACCCCTTGCAGCAATTCCGGCTGTGGCTGGACGAGGCTAAGGCAAGCGAGATCAACGACCCCAATGCCATGTCGCTGGCGACGGCCACGCCGGGTGGAATACCCGCAGTGCGTATCGTGCTCATGAAGCGGCTGGACGAGGCGCTGGGTTTTACCTTCTATACCAACCGCGACAGCAACAAGGGCGAGCAGTTGCAGGCCAATCCTGTCGCCGCCCTTTGCTTTCACTGGAAAAGCCTGCAGCGCCAGGTTCGCGTGACGGGATCCGTAAGCGAGGTGCCGCCTTCCGACGCGGATGACTATTTTCATAGCCGCTACCGGATCAGCCAGATTGGGGCCTGGGCCTCGCAACAGTCGCGCCCCCTCGACAGTCGTGACACGCTGGAGCGCCGCACGCGCGAATACGAGGAAAAATATCCCGGCGAAGTTCCGCGTCCCGGATACTGGACCGGCTTTGCCGTCGCTCCTGCCACGATAGAATTCTGGCAAGAGCGTCCCTATCGCCTGCATGACCGCGTCGTTTTCATCCGCGCCGGCGATGTGTGGACCAGGCAGCGCCTCTACCCATGACCAACACCGCATCCGGCATGGCCGAGACGGAGGGGGGCAGGCTGCGCCGCATCGCCGCCGTTTCGAGCCTGTCGGTCGCCGGCATGCTGATCCTGATCAAGATGGCCGCCTATTTCACAACCGAATCGGCAGGCGTTCTGTCGTCGTTGATGGATTCGATGCTGGACGGGTTGTCCGCCACCATCACCCTGATCGGCGTTCGCCAGGCGCAACGCCCGCCGAGCCGCAGCTATCGTTTCGGGCGCGGCAAGGCCGAGCCGCTGGCGGCGTTGATGCAAGCCGCGTTCATCCTGGGCTCGGCGGTGCTGCTGTGCGTCGAGGTTGCCAATCGTATCCTGACCACACAGACAGTGCGCTACGAAGGCTGGGGAATTGCCGCCCTGCTGGTGTCGTCGCTGGCGGTAGTGGCGCTGCTGGCGTTGCAACGCGAGGTCGTCAGGAAAACCGACTCGGTGGCCATCAAGGCGGACTATCGACACTATTTCGGCGACATCGTCATCAACATAGCGGTCATCATCGGTTTGCTGCTGACCTCGGCCACCGGGATCATGCTGTTCGATACCCTGCTGGCGCTGGTCGTCGCCTTGTTCCTGCTGGTCAATTCATGGGGCGTGGCAAGGGAAGCCCTGCGTATCCTGCTGGACCGCGAATTGTCCGTTCAGGAACGGGAGTTGATCACGGCGGCCATCCTGTCTCACCCACAGGCCCGCGGCGTGCACGATCTGCGCACGCGCAATTCGGGCACCATGCGGTTCATAGAGCTTCATCTTGAGCTTGACGGCCATCTGACCCTGACCGAGGCTCACGATATAACCGACGAGATCGAGATGGGGCTTTTACAGGATTTTCCCAACACGGAAATTTTGATACACCAGGAACCGGCGGGGCTGGACGATAACCGCCTGGATCAACGCATCGCGGAGGCGACAAGAAAATGAAAAAGACGGTCCTTGGACTATGCGTTGGCGTGGCGGTAATGGGGGCTGCTCAGTCCGCAAGCGCCGATTCCTCGTGCTGGTCGCCGGCGGAGGTACGCGCCTACGATATAACGATGCACACGCTGATGCTCGCGCATGTCGCCGCGGCGTGCGATGCGACAGCCAAGGCCGATCCACCGCTGAGGGCGAGGCTGGCGACGTTCCTGAGCGAGAACGGCAAGCAACTGGATACCGATCGCGAGGCTCTGACGCAGTATTTCCGCCGCGCTTACGGCGACGACTGGCAGGCACCGCTGCAAAGCTCGCTCGACCGCGAGGACAAGCGGGTGACCGAACAGGTGAAACAGAGTGCGACACCGTCCTTTTGCGAAGGGGCGGCGGATGCGCTGGAAGGCCTGTCCGAGGAGTCCTGGGATCAGTTCGTTACCGACGCCACCGAGCAGGGCTGGGATCAGAAAGCCGGTCTGCCCAAGTGCAGGTGAAGGCGATTACCGGGCGGGCGCTGCAGTGCAGGCGCGGGTAGCGGCACTTTCGGCAAGACCCGCCCTGATGACACTCGTAAAGTCGGCTTCTTCCTTGGCCGGGGCCAGCTGGCCGTAATCGGTACCAGATCCATCTGCGCCGCCAAGTTCGTGAGCATTCTTCACATAAGTCTCGACGGCATTGTAAAGCGTCTTCATGCCGACCGGATCGATCGGGGTCTGCTTACCGTTGAGGCTTATGAAGGCCCTGCCATCGACGTAGGTGCAGGCGTTGCCGTTGAGGTCCAGCACAACTGTCAGCCTGCCATCCTGCGTCGGCTGCTGTTTGATCGTCAGCTGTTCTTCGGGCGAGTTGGCATAGAAGAATCCATCCTTCATGGCCGATGCGTTTACCTGCCCTTGTGGTTGCGCCTGCTGGTTGGCTGCAGGAGCAGGACTGGCCTGCTGGTGACCACCCGAGACTACCTCGGCAAACCGTGCGGTGAATTCGACGACTTCGGGAGGCGTCGGCATGCCGGGCTGGCTTTGCGCCATGCCTTGATAGATGGGCTTGACCAGGGACAGCAGTTCCGCATGGGGGACGGGCTTACCCAGTTTACCGGTTGCCGGGTCTGGGGTCAGTTCGACCACTGTCTGGCCGTTCGATGCAAAGTGCTTGGGTCCGCTGTGCATATCGATGAAAAGCAGGCCCTTGGGGCTAAAGCTGACCTTCGCATCGGGCAAGTCGGCTACGATGCCGTCCTGCGCCTGTTGGATCGCAGGGGCATTTTCAGCATGCTGCCGCGGCGCTTGACCGGTATGGGGATCCGTTGCAGTGCCAGGTGAGGCCCCCGAGGGCTGCGTCGGCATTTCCATTGCGCCCTTGGCAACGTCGGCAGGGTGGCCGGCACCGCAATTATCGGTGACCGCTTCCACCCTGGCTTCGGCGGCAGCTACGGCAGCTACGGTTTTCGGACCCGGAGCTGCCTTGTAAGCGGTGACGGCATCGCCGAGCGCCTTGATCTCAGGTTTGGAAACCGTGCCTAGGTTACGATCTTCGGTATCGCCGATCACGATCTCGCCACGATGCATGCCGCCGGTCTTTGTCGATAGGACTGCCTTTGAGGAGCCGGTATCGATTTTGCAGATGCCCTCGACATTGTTTGACGGAAAGACTTCTACGGAAAGGGGCAGGGTCGGCATGCCCTCGCCGAAGCCCGGGCTGACGACAAGATGCTTTCCGTCTGGGGAGGCGAACTCGACCCCGGCAAGAAGCGTCGTGACGGTCCACTGCTTCGGTTGGGATTGCTGCTGCTGCGCCTGGCTTTGCAGCACGGAACAGGCGGCCAATGCGGCCACCCCAACGATTTCCCCCAGGCGGCCAACGGCAATATTCGATGTGGTCATAGTTTAATCCTTATACCTAAATCTATCGAGCCGGTGGTGGCAGTTTGGCCTGAGACGCAGGACGTACGATTTCTGTAGGAGCGTGAGTATTTACGATGCTTTCGATCTCTGCGCCCACACTGTCTGGAATTGTATCCTTGTGATGGGTCAGCGCTTCCGACATCGTCTCGTTTATTTTCTTGAAGGTCGCCACCAGATCCGGCCGGGAAATCGTCGGGGCTGCCTCGGTTTCGGAGGTGCGTTTCTGTTCGCCTACCTCGCCGTTTATGAAAACGTACAAATGCAGATTGGAAACGACCAGATGGGTCTGCTCTACGGTACGGCCCTGTCCAACCGGCGTACTGAAATATGACAGCGTCGTGCCATTATCCAGCTCGACCTTGATGCCCATCGGCTTTTCCGGATCGCCGACAGGCGTAACCGGTAGCGTGTGGCTTGCGGCAGCCTGGGGAGGGGCTGGACTGGAGGCGACCTGGGGTGCAGCGGGCGCCGTCGTGCACGACTTCGTATCGCTCCCCATTTTTGCAATATCGGCTACGATATTGTCGAACGCTTTCTGCGTTCCTGCCTGGTCGTTCGCTCCCTTTGCCGCACGAAACGTTTTCACGTCGCTGGCAAGGGGGGGCAGTTCGCCCGGATCCATCATGGCGGCGCCCTGCCTGGAGGCCACCGACGCGCTGTTCAACGATACCGTGCAGATGCCGCCATCGCGGAACGACAGTTGAGTGACATCACCCCGGGGAGTGGTGAATTGCTTGACCGTTTTGTCGCCGTGACTGGAAGTGAGCACCAGCGCCCCATTGGCAAAGGTGGTCGAGGTAAAGCGTTCGCCCTGAGGCGCGTTACCCTGCTGCGGGCCGCCGTTCTGGGCGAGGCCAGCTTGTACACCGCCAGCAGCAGCCAGGGTTATGGCAAGGAAGTTTACAAAAGGTCGGTTTGCCTTATCCATTTTTCGATCCTGAGATTATGGGTTCTAAGGCCTGGGCGCCGCCGGATTTTTTGTCAGCCAGACTGGCGGTGGGGTGGCGGCCTTGGTCTTTTCCATGACTTCGGCGGGAACGTTTTGATTGGGCCCCGGTCCCACATTGTCGGCTATGGCCTTGGTTTTGGCCCGGACCATGCTGTCTTCAAGCTGGGTGAAGGCTTCTACCAGTTCGGGATGCAGTACCTTTGGTGTCGGAGCGCTTTCTTCGTCGTTGCCGTCGATTGTCGTCGTGGTGGAAGTGACATATGCCCCATCGAAGGTATAGGTTTCCCTCTGGCTCGAACCATCGGCAGCCGCATCGCTCTTTAAATCTACGACCAAAGTCCCGCCCGGCGCCTCACATTTATCGCAAATGACGTTGGTATCGGGGTTATCCATAAGAACCGTCAGCTTGCCATCTGGTGTAAGGAACTCGACATTTGATGCCAGTTGACCATCGGCCCAGCCATTCGATACCGGCAGGCTTGGCACAGCTGCGGCGGGTTTAGCTGCTTCCACGGTTTGGGCCTGCGCCGTCGCAGGATGTTCGGGCGCAGAACCAGTTGCGTGTTTAATGTGGTTCAGGCCGACGGCCGCGGAAGCCAATACAACCGCAAGACCTGCAAGGGCCAGATAGGGACGTTTGTTCATTGTTCAGAAGTCCGTAAAATCAAAATGCAAGACAATTTACAAAATAGTAACATCTTTGAAGCCGTCGCACAACATATCTTACCACTAGCTGACGTTGACTTAACGTGGCGGGCGCGTATCTGTGACGTCATACAGCGGAGCATCGATGAGCGACACAGGACCCAGTGATCTTAAGGGCGTTACCCAGCCCCGGCGAGAACGCCCGCTCTCCCCGCATCTGCAGGTATACAAGCCGCAGCTGACTACCATTCTGTCGATTACACATCGTGCGACCGGTATCGCGCTGACCATTGGGCTGCTGCTGTTTTCCTGGTGGATCATCGGATTGTGGGACGGCAAGGAAACGTTTGCCAGCGTACAGAACTTTTTGGGGACCCTTGTCGGTTCGCTTATGCTGATCGGCTGGATCTGGGCATTGTTCTTCCATCTTTGCAACGGTATCCGCCACCTGCTTTGGGATGCCGGTTATGGATTCAGCCTGGAAGCGACATATCGCGGCGGTTGGGTGGTCGTCATTCTGCCGTTAGTACTGACAGTACTGACGATGGCCGGGTTCATGGTATTTGGAAATCTTCTGGAAAATTGCCATGACGGTTGCTGAGGAAAGCCGCTGATGCTTTCAAATCACGAGAAAAGACTTCGTACGCCCCTGAAGCGCGTTACCGGCCTGGGTTCCGCCAAGGAAGGCGTGCAGCATTGGTGGCAGACGCGGCTTACCTCGCTGGCGCTGATCCCCTTGACGCTTTGGTTCATTTACAACGCAGTGCGGTTGTCCGCAGCGGATTACGAAACCGTGCGCGGCTGGGCGGCAATCGGTTTCAACGCTCTCCTACTGATCCTGCTGACCGCGATCATGTTCCTGCACGCCGCCTCCGGCATTCAGGTCGTGATCGAGGATTACGTGCACAAGGAAGGCCGCAAGCTGGTCTTCATCTACACCGTCAAGGCCGTCATGCTTCTGCTTGGCTCGGCTACGATTTTCGCCATTCTCGGGATTGCCCTCCGCCCATGACCGCCTACGACATCATCGATCACGAATACGACGTCGTTGTCGTCGGCGCGGGCGGGGCCGGCCTGCGCGCCGCCATGGGAATGGCAGAGAAAGGGCTGAAGACCGCCTGCCTGTCCAAGGTGTTCCCGACGCGCAGCCACACCGTCGCAGCGCAGGGCGGCATCAGTGCGGCGCTGGGCAATATGGGTGAGGACGACTGGCGCTACCACATGTACGACACCGTCAAGGGATCGGACTGGCTGGGCGACCAGGATGCGATCGAATACATGTGCCGCGAGGCGATTCCCGCGATCATCGAGCTGGAGCATTTCGGCGTGCCTTTCAGCCGTACGCCCGAAGGAAAGATCTACCAGCGCGCCTTTGGCGGTATGACCGCCAAATACGGTGCGGAGCAGGCCTATCGCACCTGCGCAGCCGCAGACCGCACCGGACATGCGATGCTGCATACGCTGTACAGCCAGGCGCTTAAGCACAAGACCGAGTTCTTCATCGAATACATCGCCCTCGACCTGCTGATGGAAGATGGCCCTGACGGCCAGAAGACGTGCCGGGGTGTCATGGCGTGGAACCTGGACGACGGCTCGATCCACCGTTTCCGTGCGCAGATGGTGGTGCTGGCGACCGGCGGCTATGGCCGGGCCTATTTCTCCTGTACCTCGGCGCATACCTGCACGGGTGATGGAAACGCCATGGTGCTGCGCGCCGGGCTGCCGTTGCAGGACATGGAATTCGTGCAATTCCATCCCACCGGCATCTACGGCGCGGGCTGCCTGATCACCGAGGGCGTGCGCGGCGAGGGCGGATACCTTACCAACGGCACCGGCGAGCGTTTCATGGAGCGCTACGCGCCGCATGCCAAGGATCTTGCCAGCCGCGACGTCGTCAGCCGCTCGATGACCATCGAAATCCGCGAGGGCAGGGGTGTCGGCCCGTTGAAGGACCATATCCACCTGCATCTCGAGCACCTCGATCCCAAGATCATCCACGAGCGCCTGCCCGGCATTGCAGAAACCGCACGGGTGTTCGCCGATGTCGACGTGACGCGCGAACCGATCCCGGTTCTGCCGACGGTGCATTACAACATGGGCGGCATCCCGACCAATTACCGCACCGAAGTCCTGAACCCGACACCGGACGATCCCGACCGCGTCGTGCCCGGCCTGATGGCGATCGGCGAGGCTGCCTGCGTGTCCGTGCACGGTGCCAACCGCCTGGGATCGAACTCGCTTCTGGACCTGGTCGTGTTCGGCCGGGCTGCCGCGATCCGCGCTGCCGAGGTGGTGAAGCCAGGCGCCTTGCAGCGCAGCGTGCCCAAGGTGGGTGAGGAGGCGGCACTGGCGCGGTTCGATCGCTTCCGCAATGCCTCCGGCAATACAAGAACAGCCGGCCTGCGCATGGAAATGGCGCGCACCATGCAGAACAACTGCGCCGTGTTCCGCGATGGTACGGTGCTGGACGAGGGCGTCGGCCTGATGCGAGACATCTGGGCCAAGCGCGCCGATCTGGCCGTCTCCGACCGGTCGCTGATCTGGAACTCTGATCTGGTCGAGACGCTGGAGCTAGATAATCTGCTCTACCAGGCGGTCGCGACTATGAACGCCGCCGCCAGCCGCCAGGAAAGCCGCGGCGCCCATGCCCGGGAGGACTTTCCCAGCCGCGACGATGCCAACTGGATGAAACACAGCACTGTCTGGGTGGACGCCGAGGGCAAGGCGACTCTAGGAGCAAGACCGGTGCATTTGTACACGCTGACCAACGAGGTCGAGGTGTTTCCGCCGAAAGCGCGAGTGTATTGATAGTCAATTAGATGTTGACAACGATAGCTTCATATTTAATGTATAATTAATATTATGGGGGTTGTCATGTCTGTCGAAAATCAAGGTGGTCACAAAGTTCGCAGGTTGTTGATTGGATTGGGTATTGTTGCTGGCGTTTTGGCCATACCTGTAACCGGTATTGTACAGACTATTGGTATTAATAATGAAAATTGGAAAAACTCTGCCGAGATCGACAAGGACGTTGCCTCGATTTATGGATCCTTGCGCAGTCCCAAACTGACCGCTACGCCAGCTTCGCCAGAAGTGCTTGCGGCATTCAAGGCGTTTTGCATTACAGGTGTTCAGGGTCAGGCTGATTCCGCAGGATGCGACGATGCCGTTGCCGGTAAGCCGGTCGAGCCAGCCGATATCAAGGCTAGCGTTGCCGTCAGGAAAGCCAACATAGATACGACCTTGGGCCTTACAGCTCCCCTTTTTGCCACAGATGTCACTACCGACGAGGTTAGGTCGATGGACAATTTTGCGGCCCAGCTATCCAAGATCGTGGATCGTCCCAATGAAATTCGGCCTGAAGGGACAGTTCATAAAGTTTCTTAGTGCTAGGCTGGAAAAAATTCTCTTGTAATTGAAGGCAAAGATAAGGCATCTTGTTACCAGAAAGTTAATAAGAGAGATAATAATGACCCAGTCCATTGCCTTGAACGATGCGGTGAGAACTCTCTCCGGGACACCCAGAAGCGATCTGCACGCGGTTCGCCAGGCATCGCGCGAGGTATTGGCGGCGATGGAGCCCTTTCCCATCAGGCAACAGCTCACTGCCATCGATCTGGTGGCGCGCAAGCTTCCGGTCGATGAGCCATTGCACGTAACCGCGCGGCTTGCCGAAACCAAAATCCTGAACAGCGATGCTGGAAAGACGCTGAGCCAGGAAGAACGCCTAGGCCGTGCAACGGCAATTGCCGTCGAGCTTTCATCGGCCAGGAATAGTTATCGTTCCTCCGAAATGGTCCAACGGGAAAGTATCGTTTCTTTGCAGCAAGAATCGGATCGGGCTGAGTCCCTGACCGGCCAGCGCGATCGCAAGAAGGATGCGGGTGCTGCATTGGGTTTGAAATCGGCCGATGCCTTCCATGCACACGTCAGCACCTTGAAGCCGGTTATCGTGGATGCCGCGCATACGGCAGTGCGATTGATGCAGGGGAACACGGATCCTTCGATACGTCTTTGCTGTGCAATCGATCTTCAGCCGATTGCTACCGAGTTGCCGCACAAGACGGCAAATTACCTGAACAAGACAGTTCGAACCTTGCGGGGCGAGCTGGGTTCGACCGGTAATCAGTTGCAAGTTGCGACTCCGGTTTAACCGATCCAGCCGATAAAACGGAAATCGCCAAGGCAAGGAAAGTATTCAGCGCTGTGCGACCGGGGGCGCTTCGCATGTCTCTGCCGCCAGCTTTACCCGCTGCATCAACCGATCGGATGTCACCACCCGCGAAGGCGATAGCGATACGCCGGCATCGGCCAGCGCATCGGCTATCCATCCATTGCAGGTATGCAGAAAATTATATCGGCTGTTGGCCGCATAAACAAAGCTTTCTGGATCGTGCGAATGCTCGATCGTCCTTGCCGTCCCATCGGGATTATCCTGGATATCGCTTCGAATGAAGGCGGACAGCCTTGCCGCACCATCTGATGGTAGCGCCAGCGCCACGATTTCATCTGCCGGATAAGTCTTGAGGGGCGAAGCGTCCAACGCCGTGACCTGTATCGCCGCATCGCCAGGGAACGGTCCAGTAAGGTATTTTTCGAAGCTCCCGTTTGCTGCCGTCATGAAGGATTGCCTGCCATAGCCGAACAGCAGGGCCTGTGCCCCGGGAAACTGGTCGCCGATGGTTCTCAATTCAGCGCTTAGCTCGTCGATGGGAATGGCGATCTCGCTATGCCAATCCTGGCTGACGACATAGATATGGTCCGGGCCAAGCGGTGACCGGCAAGGGGCGGGCGCCGTGCCGCAGGCGGAAAGGACAAGCAGGGTCACGAGCGATAGGAGACAGCTCTGGGGAAGGATACTCATGCCTCTGGATAATTATCGTCTCCGGGTAAAATCGCCATCGGCAATATATGAAATTGCGAAAACTTGACGATTTGCGTGTAAAAGCAAATTGTCTAATCACTAGGTAGCTTACACAGCGGGAGCCGGCATGGCTGAATTCGCACTTCCCAGGAACTCAAAGGTCGACGGTACGCCGCGGGCTCACAATTATTGCCAGACGGCGGACCGGGCCAAGACATTCCGCATCTATCGCTGGTCGCCCGACGACGACGAGAATCCGCGCCTCGACGAATATACCATCGACCTCGACAAATGCGGGCCGATGGTTCTGGATGCGCTTATCTACATCAAGAACGAGATCGATTCGACGCTGACCTTCCGCCGGTCCTGCCGCGAGGGGATTTGCGGATCGTGCGCAATGAATATCGGCACCGACATGCTCGGCCGCACCGGCGGCACCAACACGCTGGCCTGCACCAAGCCGATTTCCGACATGGCGGGAGACGTGGTGATCCACCCGCTGCCGCACATGCCCGTCATCAAGGACCTGGTGCCCGATCTCAGCCAGGTCTATGCGCAATACGCGTCCATCGAGCCGTGGTTGCAGACCGAATCGCCCGCGCCGTCGCGCGAACGCCTGCAAAGCCCGGAAGACCGAGCCAGGCTGGATGGGCTGTATGAATGCATCCTGTGCTTCTGCTGCTCGACCAGCTGTCCCAGCTACTGGTGGAACGGCGATCGCTATCTGGGGCCGGCGATCCTGTTGCAGGCCTATCGCTGGATCGCCGACAGTCGCGACGAGGCGACGGGCGAACGGCTGGACAATCTGGAAGATCCGTTCCGCCTCTATCGCTGCCACACGATCATGAATTGCACCAAGACCTGCCCAAAGGGCCTCAATCCCGCCAAGGCGATCGGCGAGATCAAGCAGTTGATGGTAGCACGGCGGTAAATTAATGACCCTCGACCGCACTTGCGAACCCGACGGCACGCTCCGCCTCACGCGTTACCCCGAGATCGAGCCTTATGAAACTGGCATGCTGGATACCGGCGACGGACACCAAGTCTACTGGGAACTGGCCGGCAATCCCAGCGGCAAGCCGGTTGTGTATCTGCATGGCGGCCCTGGCGCTGGCGCTCCAACGTCGGCGCGGCAGTATTTCGATCCGGCGCGCTATCGTATTGTCGTTTTCGACCAGCGCGGTTGCGGCCGCTCGCTGCCGCATGCCAGCCTGGAAAACAATACGACCTGGCATCTTGTCGCCGACATGGAGCGGCTGCGGACGATGCTGGGGATCGAGAAATGGGTGATCTTCGGCGGTTCGTGGGGATCGACGCTGGCGCTTTCCTATGCGCAGACGCATCCCACCCGCGTCAGCGCGCTGGTTCTGCGCGGCATCTTCATGCTGCGCCGGATGGAGCTTGAATGGTTTTATCAGTCCGGCGCCTCGTTCCTGTTTCCCGATCACTGGGAGAAGTTTCTGGCCGTCATCCCTCTGTCGGAACGCGGCGACATGATGAGCGCCTACCAGCGCCGCCTGACGCATGCAGACGAGTCAGTAAAGCTTGAAGCCGCGAAAGCGTGGAGCATCTGGGAAGGCAGCACCAGCACGCTGGTCCCCGATCCCAAGCTGGTCGAGAGAACCGACGACGATCGCTTCGCCGTCGCCTTCGCCCGTATCGAAAATCATTACTTCGTGCATGGCGGCTGGATGAACGATGGCCAGCTGATCCGCGACGCCGCCAATCTGGCGGGCATTCCGGGCGTGATCGTACAGGGGCGCTACGATGTCGTATGCCCGGCTGTTAGTGCCTGGGAATTGCACAAGGCCTGGCCGGAGTCACAGCTGACGATCGTCGAGGATTCAGGACACGCCCAGCATGAGCCGGGCACGGTTCATCGGCTGATCATGGCGACGGATCGTTTCGCCGAATAGCGTCAGAAACTATTTGCCTTCCTGAAACTCGCCTTCCATCTGCAGACTGACATCGTCCCCCAGCATCGGCAGGTATTTCGTAATGCCGAAATCCGAACGCTTAATAGTGCTGATACCGCTGAAGCCAAGCTGATATTTATGGCTGATCGGATTGTCGCCGGCCTGGTTGAAGGTCACGTCCATGACTTCCGGCCTGGTGACGCCCAGCAGCGTCAGGTTGCCGGTTACGCGCGCCGTCTTGCTGCCCGTCACTTCGACCTTTGTCGCTTCGAACGTCGCTGTCGGGAATTTGTCGGGATTCAGGAAGTCAGAGCCTTTCAGGTGATCGTCCAGCGTCTCGTTCAGCGTGCCGACGCTGCCGGTCTTGACCGTGGCGTTCAGCAGAGTGCGCTCAGGCGCTGCCGGATCGATCTTCAACGTGGCCGCGACATCGGTGAACTGGCCGATATACGTGGAATAACCAAGATGGCTGACAGACCACGTGATCTTGCCGTGCGCGGGATCGAGCGTGTAGTCGCCGGCCTTTATCTTCAGCGCGTCGCTTGTCGTTTCGGTCTGCGCCAGAGCGGGCGAAACCGTCACAAGTGCCAGCAGCGCCGTGATTGCAAGATACCTTTTCATGCCGTCTCCTGTTTGACTGATGCCATTGCTATATCCTGTGCCATGGTGAGTGGTAAATGGCCGATAATCGCCTTCGATTGTTATAACTGGACAAATTTGGCCGGAGTTTGGCTTGAACCTGCATTTTTTCCTGATCTGTTTCGGCGTCCTGGGCTGTTATGCCGCCATTCGCACCGCAAACCGGGGTTTGCGCGTCATTATCCTTTTCGTCGTGATCATGTGTGCGCTGAAGGTGATGTTTGGCGACATGCCGAAAACGGTGGTGGCTACTGCTTCACCTGCTGTTGCTCCCCAACAAACCGTGCAATCGGAGGCGATCCCGCACGTGGCCGTAATGTCCAAGGTCGAAGGCATGCAGAACAATCGCTGCGCCATGTACATCCTGGAAAACTCGCCGCTCGGGATTTTCGCCTATGGCATTGAAACACATAAATTTCTGCTGGAATATCACCAGCTGCAGACGCCTCTAAAACTGAATATCGGTTCGCTCCAAACGGTCGGGTACATGGTGGAGGATTCGTTCGGGCCGGGTACGCCCCGGACAGCGGCCGCGGACGATCACGGACAGCCGCCTTCTATCTGTGGCAGGGTAGCGGGATGGGTGGTAGACAAGATCCATCTCGATGGAGCTTTGACCCGCGTTATGCCGACACCGCAATGACAATACAGGAACCTTCGCTCGTAGCCATACTGGGGGCAGGCGGCCGAATGGGCCATGCGATCATCGCCGCGATCGAGGAACACCCGAAGCTGACGATGGGGGCGGCGCTGCATGGCGGTGCCAGCCTCGACGATCTGGAGGGATGTTCCGTCGCCATCGACTTCACCACGCCCAATGCCAGCCTGAAACACGCACGCAAGACTGTCGATCTGGGCATACCCATCGTGATCGGCACCACCGGTTTCGACGATACGCAACGCGCCGTCATTGTGGAATGCGCCGTGACTATCCCGGTCATCCTGTCCTCGAACATGAGCATCGGTGTCAATCTGCTGGCGGCGCTGGTGGAGAAGGCGGCGGCGCAGCTGGGGCCCGATTACGATATCGAAATCTGCGAGATGCATCACCGCCGCAAGGTCGATGCGCCTTCCGGCACCGCGCTCATGTTCGGCGAAGCCGCGGCAATGGGACGCGGCAGCACCCTGACCGAACTGCGCGCCGATCAGAGCCGTGACGGCGCCCGTAAATCCGGTGAGATCGGGTTCGCGAGCCTGCGCGGCGGCGATGTGGCCGGCGATCATACGGTGTATTTCGCAGGCGAGGGCGAGCGGCTTGAACTGACGCATCGCGCCAGCACGCGCGCGGTCTTCGCACAGGGCGCTTTGCGTGCCGCCGAATGGATCATAGGCAAGCCGCCGGGGTTGTATTCGATGCGCGACGTGCTCGGTATCGATTAGGCATGAAGCCCGCCGCCGTCGAAGAACTGTTCCGTTGCCTGGAACGCTCCATAGCCAACCCGACGACTGAGCTGGAATACACCAATCCCTATACCCTGCTGGTGGCCGTGGTGATGTCGGCGCAGATGACCGATTCCGGAGTCAACCGCGCGACGCGCGAATTGTTCACGGTGGCCGATACGCCGGCGAAGATGGTTGCGCTGGGACAGGAAAAGCTGCGCGAATACATCAAGACGATCAACTTCAACAACACCAAGGCAAAGAATGTTTTGGCGCTATCGATAAGGCTGCTGGAACAGCACGGCGGCGAGGTGCCGCGTGAGCGCGCGGCGCTGGAGGCGCTGCCGGGCGTAGGCCGCAAGACCGCGAACGTGATCCTGAATACGGCCTTTGGGGAAAAGACCATCGCGGTCGACACGCATGTGCTGCGCGTCGGTAACCGCACCGGCCTGGCGAAAGGCAAGACGCCGGACGAGGTCGAGGCGCGACTGATGAAAGTGGTGCCCGACAAATACATGCAGGACGCTCATCATCTGCTGATCCTGCACGGGCGCTACGTATGCAAGGCCAAGCGGCCAGAATGCCCGGCATGCGCTATCCGGCATGTCTGCGAGTTCAAGGACAAGACGACCGAGCCAGCGCCCGCGAAGAAGGCGAAGGCCTAGTACAGTCGGATCAGAGGCATCCCGGCCAGCTTGAAGGAAGATACGTAGACTTCACGGTTCTGGATCGACATCGGCACCGAAATCGTCGGGGTATTGTTGTCTCCTTCCGGTTTCGCCAGCAGTCCCAGCGCGATGTTCATCAGGCCGGCATTTGTCGGCTTGATCGCATTCGACGCGGACAGCGCATCGATCGTTTCGCCAAACCCCGAGATCTTCGCGCTGAACGATCCGATCGGTTGCAGATCGCCATCCAGCGTCACGGTTCCGCCTAGCCCAAGCCCAAGTGGGCCCCAGTCGGTCGACAGTTCGTGCACCTCGATCGTGCCGCCATCCTCGCTCCACGCTTTCAGCGATGCTTCATCCAGCGTGGGCACCTTGCCCATCAGGACGGCATCGAATGTCAGCCGCTTGATCTGGTTTCCCAGCCCCTGGATTTTCGCACCCGGTACCTGGATGGCAGTGGCATTCACGATCGTATGGCCGCCAACCTGGGTGTGATCGGTGGGTGTGGTTCCCGGCCTGTCGACATGCAGGTCGATTTCGCCTGCGGTCAGCGCGCCGGTCCCCTCGACCAGGCCTGTGGCACTGAGGGCGTGTAGCGTCAGACCGGCGTCGTGAATCCCCAAAGGATCGAAATCGACGCCGCCATCGACGGAGCTGATCGCCGCCTTGATCTGGGCGCGGGCATGCCCTGCGGGGATGGTGACCAAAGTGCCATCCGGGGCATTCACCGTGGCATGCGACCAGTTCGTCAACCGTGCTCCCATGACCAGCATGGGTGCTTCGAGCGTCAGCCCGGACTGCGTGCGCAGCGTGAAGTCGCGCAGGCGGATCTGCAGCGCAAAGGGAAAGCCGCTCTTGCTGTGGATGCCGGTCGTGATTTGCATCCCGTGCGCCGCCTGCGCCTCCAGCTGCGCGATGATCCTGCGCTCGGCGACCCCCGCCAGTACGAACCAGACGGCGGTGTAAAGAGCCAGAATCGCGACCACCGCGAAAAGCATTCGTTTTCTTGCGATCATTGCCTGTTGTTCCATTGCTCGATTAATGCATCGCTGGCACGCTCCAGCCTGTCTTCCAGAATCCGCATCGCCTCGTCTGGATCCAGGCCAGGCGGTATCTGTTCCAGTACGCGCATGGTGATCTTGCCGCTGCGTTGCCGAAACAGTTTCTTCGGCCAGAACAGGCCTGAATTCAGCGCCACCGGCGTAATCGGCAGCCCCGTCTCGGCATACAGGCGCGCCAGGCCTTTCTTGTAGGGACGGCGCTCGCCGGGTGGCACCCTCGTGCCCTGCGGGAAGATCACGATAGGGCGATCGTTGTCGCGCGCACGCCGGGCAACCTCGAGCATATTGCCGATAGCCCTGTGCCCGGCGCTGCGGTCTACCGGCACGATATCCGTCATCGCGGCGTAGCGGCCCCAGAGCGGAATATCCAACAGTTCCTTTTTCAACACGATAGCCGGATTGTCGAACAGCAGATGGATCTTCATCGTCTCCCAGAGCGACTGGTGCTTCATGGCGATCAGGCCTGCGCCGGAGCGGGGCAGCTCGCCTTCCAGTTCCCAGGTCAGGCCAAGCACATTGCGTTCCAGCCAGGCCAGGCCGTTTTCGTAGCTTACCAGATACTTGATGAAGCTGCGCGGGGGGAAGAGGATCAGCCGCGAATAGCTGAGGCATTTGAGCATCGTCCAGGCCAGAAACAGCGGCGTGAAGAGCAGGCCGCGCGCCGTCATTGCGTATTCCCCGGAACTATCTGGAACAGCTCGAAACGGCTCAGCGTGACGAGGTACTTTGTGTATTCGATCAGGAAACGGATATGCAGTCCTGCCGATGGCTTCGCGGCCACCGGGCTGGGGATGATCTGCACGCCCGGCAATGCCATACGGAATTCGAGCAACGCGCGTGGCAGATGGTAATTTGATGTGACGAGACGAAGCGAATGATAGTTGCGGCTTCTGATCCATTGCGCGCTTTCGGTAGCGTTGCCGATCGTGTTGGCCGCCTGATGGCCGACGATCACGCAGCATTTGAACAGCTCGGCCGATTGGCCGTTGAGCCGCGCCAGCTCGGGCGATTCGGTTTCGGGATTGACGCCGGAGATGAAGATACGATCCGCAAGCCCTGCCTGCAGCAAGGAGATGGCGCCGGCAATCCGGCCGCTGCCGCCGGTCAGCACCACTACCGCGTCCGTGCGCGTCGTTTCATCCGTCAGGGTATTGCCTGTCGCTTGCAGAAAATATCCAAAGCCGAAAAAATATGCCAGCACAGCCGTCGCCAGCACGTAACCGGAAATCCGGAAAACCCGGCGGGAGTTTGCAATTGCTTTAGAGTTTGTCGTCACAGCTTATTGTAACGAGAAGGTAGAGCGGGTGCAGCCATGATTATCGAATGTCCTGATTGTGGAACCAAGTACACGGTTAGAGAAGAGGCGATCAAGCCACGGGGACGCACGGTGCGTTGCACCACCTGTGGCAAAAGCTGGCACGCCGAGGGTTCGGAGTCAAAAGTCGAGCCGTGGGACGAACGCTTCAAACCCGACCCGCAACCGGTCGCGGACGATAATGCAGTTTCCAGGGCGACGCACGATCCCGACGACGAAAGGGAAACGCCCGCGCCGAAGCCGGAAACCGTATCCGCCCATGCGGAGGAAGACTCCTTTGAACCTTCCGCCGCAGCCGAACCGGATCGCATCCAGCCGGTCGAGGATGAACCCTTCGTGGCGCGGGCGCATCGTATTCGAACAACCGAGCCCGAGCCGGAACTCGTTCACGGCTCCAAAATGGGGTCGCTCGGTATCCTGGCCGTATCGCTGGCGCTGCTGGCCGAAGCTGTAGTGTTCCTGCGCCCACAGGCGGAAAAGCTGTGGCCGGCCAGCGGCAGGCTGTACCAGCTCGCAGGATTGAAGGGCGGCCAGGCGGGGCAGGGGCTGGAGCTGCGCAACGTACATGCGTATCTGGATACGCAGGCCACGGGCAAGAACCTGACGATCGAGGCTACAATAGCCAATACCTGGCCGACCGCTCAGCCCGTTCCCGCGCTGCATGCCTCGCTTGTCTCGACCACGGGTCCCGAGCAGCAATGGACCTTCGGCAGCGGGGCTTCCCGCCTTGAACCCAAGGGAACCGTTAATGTGAAAACCAGCTTCGACGGGGGCGGTACTGAAAATGGAAAGATTTTATTGACGTTTTCTACTGAAACTAATCCCGATTTCAGGTAAGAGGATCGGATGACCGATAAAAAGGGAGTGCGTACAGGCATACAGCCTATCCCGCCACGCATTCCAAAAGCGAAACGGATATTGATCGCGGAGGATGAAACATCCGTCCGGGAATTCCTCGTGCGCGGCCTGACCCATGCCGGTTACGAGGTAAAGGGCGTGGTCGACGGCATCGGTGCCCTCAACGCGCTGGCCGAGGCGCAGTTCGACCTCCTGATCACCGATATCGTCATGCCGCATATGGATGGCATTTCATTGGCACTGAAAGTGACGGACGAATATCCCGCCACCAGGATACTGATGATCACCGGCTACGCAGCCGAACGCCAACGGGCTTATAACCTGGATGTGCTGATCCACGATGTACTGGGCAAGCCGTTTACGCTGGAAGAGATCTGCATGTCGGTCGCAAGGTCGCTGGACAAGCCCGTACACGCTTCCTGAGACGGGCCCCGGCCCTAGTAATCCTTCAACAGCCGTTCGATGTAATCGTGTTCCTCGCGCGGGCGGGCTCGTTCGCCGTCGCGTTTGCGCAATTCTTCCAGGATTTCACGTGAACGCTGTTGTTCTCCCTCGTCGGGAACCTTGACTTGGGCGTCGTCGGTCGCGCGGCCCATGCCGTCGGTGCGGCCGAACGGGTCCTTGCCAGGGCCTTCGCTTTCAGATTCACCTTTTCCATCATCGCTGCCCAGAGCAAGGCCGGAACCCTGCTTGTTCATCTGGTCTGTCAGGGACTGCATGCCTTCACGCAGTTTCTCCAGCGCCTGTTGCTGGGACGGGATCGCGCCACCGAAATCGTTTTTGTGCAGTTTCCCCGCGGCGGTGCCCATCTGATCCTGTGACTCTTTCAGCCCGCCGGGCACCTGTGCACCCATCTTGCCGAATTGCTGCGTCAGACCTTGCAGCGCCTCCTTGAGGCTCTGCTGCTGCTCCGCACCGTTATTGTCGGCTTCGTTCTGATGGCGCCTGGTGGGATCGGAACTACGGCCATTGTTGAGCGACTGCATCTCGTCGCTGCCGGTGTTATCCCCTTGGGAGCGGCGATAGGTCTTGTCGTTCAGCTGTTGCTGCTTGTCGGCCAGGTCGTGCAACTGCCGCATGGCGTTCCAGGCCTGTGCCGCCTTGCTGTTCGGCGGCATGCGTTCGGCCATGCGTAGATTGCGCATCATGGATTCGAATTGCGAAAGGGCTTCGTTGGCCGCATCGCGGTTTCCGTTCTGCGACAGGTCCTTCATCCTGTCGACCATGTTGTCGAGGTCCTTGCGGTCCAGTGTCTGGCCCATGCCGGGGGGCATCATCGGAACCTGCTCGCCCCGCGCCATGCGCTGCTGCAAATCCTTCTGCAGATTATCCATGTACTGGTTCATCGCTCCCTTCAGATCCTGGGTCAGCTTGTCGATCTGGCTCTGTGGCGCGCCATTGTTCAGAGCCTGGCGCAGCGCCTTCGCGGCATCGGCGACCTGTTTGGCGGCCTCACCGTTCGCGCCATCCTCCAGCCGCGTCGCGGCCTGCCACAGCATGCTCTGGATATCGCGCAGTTCGGCGAAGCGGTCGTCCTTCCACAGGCGCGATGCCGCCGTTCGCAGCACCAGGAACACGGTAACGTCGTCATGATAAAGTTCGGGGTGGCCCGCCAGTTCCGCCAGCTTGGTGGCGACCGTGATGCGCTGCTGCAGCGGGTCCAGCGTCAGCTTCTTGCGCTCGGCGATGATCGCGCGCGCCACGGGGTCGTTGAACTTGCGCTCGGGCAGCACCAGCGGCTGCGGCTTGGCACTGGCGCTCTTGCCGGAAACGCCGGTGGCAGACAATGTGACGCTGACGGGAAAGCCTGCCCAGGGATTGGCAGTCCAGTCTTCCAGCGTCGATGATTTCACCGATTTGGGATGGCCTGAAACGTCCGACAGCTTGATCGTGAATTCGCCCGCCTGCGGCGTATCGAGCGCCGATCCCTTGGGTAGCATCGTTGACCTGACTTCATCCGCCAGCCGGATCGTGCCGGTCAACTGCGCCAGGCCGTATTGATCGGCTGCCGTGTAATCCAGTTTGATCTGTGCATGATCGGCGGCGGCCGGGGGTTTGACCCATTCCACGACCGGGGCTGCGGTATCCAAAAGGCTTAAGTGCCATGTGCCGATCGTGCGCCAGCCTTGCGTGACGCTTATTTCGGTCCCGCTCGTCAGCGGGAGGGCAACCTGGTAGTTGCGACGCTCGATCGCCTGGAATTTCTGGCGCTTGCCGTTGACCGCGATATGCGGCCTGGCGTTGCCGCCCGTGACATGCGCCTCGATCGTGCTGCCGACCGGGACTTCTATGGCATCGTCGCTGGCGGTGCCATCGCGCGACACCACGACCGGCGGCAGGCCGGTGTAGTCGGGCGGATTGATCCAAGCCTCGAACCCGATGCTTCGCGCCGGAACCAGGCCAAAGACGCCTGGCGAAAGTGCGGCGTCCAGACGGTCGGCGAATTTGTCGGAGCCGAGGCAGACGGCAATCACCAAGATCAGCGCGGCAAGAGAACGCCAGCCATGCGTCTGCTGGGCGTTGGCGGGAATGCGCAGCCAGCGGATACGTAGCTTTCGCAGCGTCGCGATGCTACGATCGCGGTGGGATCTCCAGAGAGGCGAGTCGCGCGTTCCTGCGGCCTTGTCGTCCAGTACATCATAGGGGCGGTGGACGATGCCGCTGTCCCGCTCGATTCGGCGCATGACATCATGCCGAGTCGGACGTCTGTTCTTCGAGAATCCAAAGCCGAGAGCGATTGCGAACGCCAGCAAGAAGGTCACCACTACTGTCGCGTGCAGCCATGACGTAAGCAGTGGCAATACATCGAGCGCGGCCAGGGCGACGAAGGCGGCGATGAGCGATAACGGAGTCGCCAGCACACGACCGGCATACTCGAGATAAAGCACGCACCGCGCGATCGCTGGATAAAGGCGCAACATTCTTAGTTCGCGGGCCATGCTTCAATATAAGGACTGATGAGCCTGAAAGCGAGGGAAAACCTCGATCCTGCGTCTACTGCAAGGCCTGCTCGGGGCGGGCCCTGTATTTATTCTCGAGATCGCCGGTGGGCGCTATCGCCGTCGCTTCTCCCGGCAGGGGCCTGGGATAGACTTGCGGGTAGGCATCGGCCGATGAACCTTCGGGCGCGGCAAGCCCGGTCGGTTTGCGACCGCACGCGCAGAGCGGAAGACTAAGCAGAAGCAAGATAAAGCATTTATAAAGCATAGATTGAGTCATCGAGCTCTCCGACAGTCAAGGTTTGTCTGGGGTAAAATGTTCCGGCAGGTCACAATTTATTATCTATTCTTTTTGTAGAATACCCGAATGCAAGAAGCGATGCCGGATGGCGAAGGTCCACCGTGTCGGCTTCCAATACCGGGGGTTTGCATGCGTAATGTATTTCTGGCTTTTTTTCTAACCGCAACAGTGTTTGGCGTTCATGGCCATGCAGCCATGGCCGACCCGCCACCATTGACGGGTGAGATGAGCCGTTTCTCCTTTGCAGAAACCCCGCAGTCGTTCGACCAGATTTCGCTGGTCAATTTGCAGGATAACGACGTCTCCCTGTCTCAGTATCGCGGCAAGGTCGTCCTCGTCAACGTCTGGGCGACATGGTGCGGTCCTTGCGTAATGGAAATGCCCGGCCTCGACCATCTGTCGGCCACTCTGGGCGGCGACGATTTCGTAGTTTTGCCGGTTTCCATAGATCGCGGCGGTTCGCACCAGGCCAATCCCTTCCTGAACCGCATGGGCGTCAAATCCATGACCCCGCTGTTCGACCGTTCGAACAGCATCGGCCGCTTCCTGAGCGCCAGCCGTATTCCGGTCACGCTGATCATCGGCCGCGACGGCAACGAGATTGGACGGATCACGGGCGCTGCCGACTGGGATAGCGAGGAAGCGCGGGCTTTGCTCAAGTACTTCATCAACTACGGCGGCAACAGCGCCAAGGTGAATTATGTCAAGTCCGACAGCCAGATCGCGATGACGCACTAGTTAGTAAGGTCATTTGCATAGCAAAGGAATTTATGTAGAACGGGAGCGATTAGGATCCCAATATAAATCTGCTGATCATGCCGACCCACCCGACAAGTCCAATCAGAATACTCGAAGAAAAAAGCATCCATCGCGGCTTTGTCGACGTTTCGAATATTACTTTCGAAGACCCAAACCCCAGAGCAGGGACTGCGTCGCAACTAACTCATACCGTTGTCGCCGCAAAGGATGGCGTAATGGCCATCTTGTACGATCCACGTGCAGAAGTGGTGCTACTGATCGATGAGTTCCGCCTACCGCCAATGATTAGAAGCGAGGCGGAGTGGCAAAGGATCGCGCCCGAGGACAGGCCTACCGGCCGCATGCTGAGCTGTATAGGCGGAAGGCTGGAGAAAGACGAGCCGCCCGAGATCGCAGTGCGCCGTGAATCGTCGGAGGAGGCTGGGTGCGCGGTGAAGCGGGCCTGGGGACCGAAATCGGTCCTGATCTGGGGCGGGCTTCTCTCGACCGTCGTGACAAGTTACGTGCTCGAGTTCGACAGCAGCACCGTCAGGGAGGGCACCTCCACCGGTGTTGCCAGTGAAAATGAGGATATAAAGCTGCGACTGTTTTCGCTCGATCAGTTGAACGACCTTGTGGACCAGACTTCGCTCGTTGGCTCGATGGACGCACTATCGCAATCGACGGTTGGCTGGTTCCTGCGCGAGCAGCCGAAGATTAAGGCTGCCTGGACAAACGACTTGCCAGAACCTAAAGCTCTGATTGCCGACAGGCCTGATCAGCGCGTAGGCACCGGCTTGTCGCCGCTATAGTCGTAGAAGCCCCGGCCGGCCACCCGGCCTGTCCATCCAGCCTCGACATATTTCACCAGAAGAGGGCAGGGGCGGTATTTAGCTTCCGAGAACCCATCGTGCAGCACGCGCATGATCGCCAGCACACGGTCCAGACCCATGAAATCGGCAAGCTCGAGCGGTCCCATCGGATGGTTGGCGCCAAGACGCATGGCATTATCGATAGCCTCCACCGTGGCAACGCCTTCGTAGAGGGCGTAGATCGCCTCGTTTATCATCGGCAACAGGACACGGTTGACGATGAATGCAGGATAATCCTCCGACACCACGCTTTCCTTGCCCAGCGAATGGATGATGCCGCGTACGGTTTCGAACGTTTCGTTGTTGGTGGCGATGCCGCGGATCAATTCGACCAGCTGCATCACGGCCACCGGCTTCATGAAATGCGTACCCATGAATCGTTCGGGCCGGTCGGTCGCCGTTGCCAGGCGTGTGATCGGGATCGAGGAGGTATTGGTCACGATGATCGTGTGTTCGCCCAGAAACGGCGTAATTTCGCCCAGCACGCGGCGCTTGACCTGTTCATCCTCCGTCGTCGCCTCGATGATCAGGCCGCAGCCCGACAGCTCCTTATAGTCCTGCGCAAGGTGCAGGCGCGCAAGCGCGGCCTGGCTCTCGTGGCTGGCAAGGGTACCCTTGGAAATCTGGCGCTCGAAATTATGCACGATCTCGTTGCGCGTCTGCGCCAGTCTCGCATCGATGACGTCGTAGAGGCAGACATGGTAGCCGGCGCGGATGAACACCTGGGCGATGCCCGTGCCCATCTGTCCCGCGCCGATGATGCCAACCGTGTCGATGGTCACTTGGCTTTACCCAGCTCCGCCGCCAGCTCCGGGAGGACCGTGAAAAGATCGCCGACCAGTCCGTAATCCGCCACCTGGAAGATCGGGGCATCGCCATCCTTGTTGATCGCGACGATCACCTTCGAGTCCTTCATGCCGGCAAGGTGCTGGATCGCACCCGAGATACCGACGGCGATGTAAAGATCGGGGGCTACGATCTTGCCGGTCTGACCGACCTGGTAATCGTTCGGCACGAACCCGGCATCGACGGCGGCGCGCGATGCGCCCAGGGCGGCGTTCAGCGGATCGGCGACCGCTTCCAGCAGCTTGAAATTCTCACCCGACTGCATGCCGCGGCCGCCTGAAACCACGATCCGTGCCGCGGTCAGTTCGGGACGCTCGGACTTGGCGAGTTCCTGGCTGGAAAATGATGACAGGCCCTTGTCGCCCTGCGAGGCGACCGATTCGACCGCTGCCGAACCACCCTCGGCGGCGGCCGGATCGAAAGCTGTGGGCCGTATCGTCAGGAACTTGATCGCATCGGACGACTGCACGGTGGCGATCGCGTTGCCGGCATAGATCGGGCGCTTGAACGTGTCGGCGGAGATGACGGCGATTACATCGCTGACCTGCTGCGAGTCGCACAGGGCGGCGGCGCGGGGCAGGACATTGCGGCCCGATGTGGTCGAGGGCGCGACGACGTGGCTGTAGGATTTTGCCAGTGCCGCGATCAACGGCGCAGTGGTTTCGGCCAAGCCGTGATCCAGTTCGGCGGCATCGGCCAGCAGAACCTTCGAGACACCGGCAATCTTCGCCGCTTCGTCCGCCGCCTGTTTCGCGTTGTGCCCGGAAACCAGGATATGGATGTCCCCGCCCAGTTTCCCTGCGGCCGCGACCACGTTGAGGGTCGCAGGCTTGATCGAGGCGTTGTCGTGTTCGGCAATGACCAGGATGGACATCAGATCACCTTCGCTTCGTTACGCAGTTTTTCGACAAGCTCGGATACGCTGCTTACCTTGATCCCCGCCTTGCGGACCGCCGGTTCCTCGACCTTCAGGATCTTCAGGCTGGAACGGTTTTCGACGCCCAGTTCGCTCAGTTGAAGGGTATCCAGCGGCTTCTTCTTCGCCTTCATGATATTGGGCAGCGAAGCATAGCGCGGTTCGTTCAGACGCAGGTCGGTTGTGACGATGGCGGGCAGTTTCAGCGCCAGCGTCTCATGGCCTCCGTCGACTTCGCGGGTAACGCTGATGCCGCCCTCCGTCGGCTCCAGCTTCGAGGCGAACGTGCCCTGCGGCCATTCGAGCAGGGCCGCCAGCATCTGCCCGGTCTGGGCGCTGTCATCGTCGATCGCCTGTTTGCCCAGGATGATCAGGTCCGGCTTTTCGCGCTCTGCAACGGCTTTCAGGATCTTGGCCACGGTCAGCGGTTCGACATCGCCCTCCACCGGGACATGGATGGCGCGGTCGGCGCCGATCGCCATTGCGGTACGCAGCGTGTCTTGCACTTGCGTCACGCCGATGGAAACGGCCACGACCTCGGTCGCCTTGCCTTTTTCCCTGAGCCGCACCGCTTCCTCGACCGCGATCTCGTCGAAGGGATTGATCGACATCTTGACGTTGGCGGTTTCGACCCCGCTGCCGTCAGCCTTCACGCGTATCTTTACGTTGTAATCTATCACCCGCTTGACCGGGACGAGAATCTTCATGGCCGACCCTGACTATATTCGATGGGGTTATCCAGCACGGAACGGCAGAGGGATCAAGTTTTGTGGCCGCTCATGATCAGCAGCAACACCAGCACGATCGTTATCCCCTGCAGGATGACGCGGGCACGCATAAGCTTGTTGCCGTATTTGCGGTTGAACTCGCCGCCGCGTAGCATGGCGACGATGCCAACGACCAGGACGGCAACCACGGAAACCATGCTGATCAGCATGGCGATGAACAGGAATGACATGAATCTGAATGTAGGAAGGGCGGGGAAAATTGCCAGTGTTAAGTGATGCGCGGCCATTCCTGCGCCATATCGAGGCAGCGAACCGGCACGATCCGGGGCTTTATGTGCCCTTCGTCATGGCCGGCGCTGAGGTCGGACTGGTGCGCCGGGACGCCCTCGACGCGTTGCGCGCCTATCCGGATGTGTTCGACATCGGCGACGCCGTAACCTTCCTGCAGGGCGGTGACCAAGCGACGCGCAGCGGGGCGTTGGCCGGGATAGTCGGCGATATGGCGGCCAAAGGACGGTTCAAGCTTCGCAACGAGATGTATCCTGTCGCGACCGGCTGGGGGCGAGAGCTGCTCGCCACGATAGACCGGAGTGCTTATCAGTTCTTCGGCACGCGCGGCTTTGGCGTCCACGTCAATGGCCTGGTACGTCGGCAGGACGGTCTGCATCTATGGGTCGCCATGCGTAGCATGGACCGCACGGTTGCACCCGGCAAGCTGGACAATATCATCGGCGGCGGTCTTGCCGCAGGGTACACCGCCTTCCAAACGCTGATCAAGGAAGCCGGCGAGGAAGCGGGGCTCGATAACGCCCTGGCTTCGCAGGCTGTTCCCGTGAGCGCGGTCAGTTACATCTATGACGGCGAAGCGGGCGCCAAACGGGACACGCTGTTTATCTATGACCTGTACCTTCCGGAAGATGTTGTACCCGACAACCAGGACGGCGAGGTCGATCATTTCGAACTGATGCCGATCGAGGTAGTTGCCGCTTTGGTAAGCGAAACCAATGACTTCAAGCTGAATGTCAATCTGGTTATCATCGACCTTCTGGTGCGTCTTGGCTACCTGGGCCCGGACACGCCTGGCTATGCCGAGGTGCTGGACGGGCTGCGGAAGCCCTAGCCCAGGCCGACCCGTTTCCTGATTTCCTCCGCGGTCACGCCGGCCTGTCTAAGTTGGCGCAGGGCCGTCGAGCCGTCGCGCTTGGACAGTTTCTCGCCGGTATCGGGATCGATCAGCAGGCGGTGATGAAAATACTCTGGGGAGTCATAGCCCAGCAAGGCCTGCAATATTCGGTGGACCGGTGTCGAATCGAACAAGTCGAGGCCGCGCACCACCAGCGTTACGCCCTGGATGTGGTCGTCCACCGTGACGCTCAAATGATAGCTGGTGGGATTGTCGCGCCGCGCGATCAGAACGTCGCCCAGGGTTTCGGGCATGACGGGCACGGTCCCAGCCTCGCGGTCGTTCCAGGTCAGGGGACCCGTTAGGTCGGCTGCATACCGCATATCCAGGCGCCAACCGGGCACCTGGCCCGCATCCAGCTTCTTCTGTACTTCCGATGGCGGAAGGCTGAGACAGGTTCCGGGATAAAGCGGTCCATCCGGGCCTTTCCCGTCGAAACCGGATGCCGCGCTTGCTTCCGCGATGTCCTTGCGTGAGCAGAAGCAGGGATAGACCACGCCCTGCGTCTTGAGCTGGAACAGCGCAGCGGCATAATCCTTCATGTGATCGGACTGGCGCCGCACCGGTTGTTCCCAGGCAAGGCCCAGCCATGCGAGGTCCTCATACAGGGCCGTTTCGTATTCCGGCCGGCAGCGCTCGAAGTCGATATCCTCGATCCGTAACAGGAAACGCCCATCCCCGGCATGGGCAATGTCGTACGCGGTCAGCGCCGACAGCGCATGGCCAAGATGCAGGTAGCCGTTCGGGCTTGGGGCAAAGCGGGTTATCAAAGTCACGCGTTAGTATATGTGTTCTTCCATGACCGATACCACTCTCTCGACCGCCACACTGAATCCACGCTCCGGCACAACGGCAAAGCACCTTGTCATCCTGCTGCACGGCTATGGCGCCAACGCACAGGATTTGATCGGGCTTGCCCCGCCGGTGGCGGAACGCCTGCCTGATGCGGCCTTTGTTTCGCCGGATGCCCCGTTTCCGTGCGAGATGGGCTTCGGGCGGCAATGGTTCAGCCTTGCCGACCGTTCGCCGGCGGCACTGAGGGCAGGAGCCGAAACGGCGCTTCCAATCCTGCAGGCTTATATCGACCGGCAGAGGCAGCACTGGGGCATTGCGGACAAGGACATCGCGCTGATGGGGTTCTCGCAGGGGACGATGATGGCGCTGGCCGCCGCGCCGCGCCGCGCCGAAACGCTGGCCGGTGTCGTCGGCTATTGCGGCGCGCTGATCGCGGCGGAAACCCTGCCGGCCGAGGTCAAATCCCACCCGCCGATCCTGCTGGTACATGGACAGCGGGACGAAGTCGTGCCGTTCAGCGCCATGGCGCATGCCGAGTCCGCGCTGCGTGGGGCCGGAATGAAGGTAGAGATCATGGCGCGGCCAGGTCTCGGACATGGTATCGATCCCGAAGGACTCGGCGCCGGTATCGCGTTCCTGCACAAAATTTGGGGCTAAACGCAGTTTAAAACCGGCATATGTTGTTTCTTCACTATCTTTGGTTATAATCCTTTCAATAGTCGCCGACCTTGGTGATCGGACTCGATGACCGACCGGCGCAACGGTGAAAGGTTGCTTCGTGTCGCACCTTGAGTCTTGTCCGGCGCTCGTTCTGAACGCCGATTTTCGCCCCCTCAGCTACTTCCCGCTGTCCGTCTGGCCGTGGCATGAAGCCGTCAAGGCCGTGTTCCTGGACCGCGTGAACATCGTCTCCCATTACGACCAGATGGTCCGCTCCCCCAGTTTCGAGATGCAGCTGCCGTCGGTGATCGCGCTAAAGGACTATGTATCTACGCGGCGCATGCCCGCCTTCACGCGGTTCAACGTCTTCCTGCGCGACCGTTTTGCCTGCCAGTACTGCAACGAGCCATTCCCGACGCAGGAGCTGACCTTCGACCACGTGTTGCCGCGCTCCAAGGGCGGACGGACATCGTGGGAGAACGTGGTGACCGCCTGTTCGACCTGCAACCTGCTCAAGGGCAACTACCGTACGCATGAAATCAACATGTACCCGCTGCAACGCCCGTTCCAGCCGACCGCCTTCCAGCTACAGGAAAACGGCCGCGCCTTCCCGCCTAACTATTTGCACCAGAGCTGGCGGGACTTTCTGTATTGGGATACCGAGCTGGAGGGGTAAGTAAGTCCGCCCCCCTTTAAACTGCTATTGTGCATTCACTTCAATTATTGACGTTTGATTTATTTCTCTATATTTACCATTTATAAAATATTGTAGCGACGGACATGACACCAAAAAAACCAAGCATAATTCTGAATGCCAACCCAAATGGTACGTTTACTAAAGTTATCCTTCCTCCTGGTCTGACACCGGAAAACTTCAGGGCAGATCGGGAAACCTTTAAGGTAGATCAGCATAAGGCCGACAGACGCGCTGACAGGCACGCAAGTGTCGCCTTTTATGGTGCTCTTGGATTATCTGCCGCTACGCTGGTTTTGGCGGCGGTCTCTCTAGGAATATCCGAAGGGCCAAAATGGTTAGGTGATATCAAGGAGGCAAGGCTCACCAAGACTTTTTATGCCGAAGTAAAGATCGCCGACCAGATCGATGCCGAAGTCGGGGGCAAGCTTTCACCCTTGCAGCAAAAGGATGTAATCCAAATCGTCAATGAATTTGCGAACTCTCATCACATTGATCAGGGGAAAAGTAGTTTTCCGAAGAGCGACGTCAGGGGTCGTACATCAGACGTAGTGTCACAGTATATTTATGAGCAGACTGGCGGAAAGCTCACCAGGCTTAATGAGGCAAGACGATATGGGCTTGAGTCTATTCAGATGGTATTGCCTGGCGGGGAAGGCGATCCCCGCCCGCTCGAAGAACTCAGAATCGAATTGGAAAGCGTAACCGCGCCATCAAGCGGTAGGCCTTACGAGTTATACCGCTCCTGATCAGATGCGCTCCGCGGCATAGATCGCCGCTTTGCATCCGGCCTTGATGACCCGCGACAGTAGCCGATAGGCAAACGCATCCTCCGCGCCTTCGCTAATGGCGGTTTCGCGGTGTTCGGCTTCCTCGGCGCGGAACTCGGTAATGGCGGCCGACAGGGCCGGGTCGCTGTCGCCCAGCTGTTCCAGCTGGTTGCCGTAATGATTGTCGATCACTTCCTCGACCGCGGCGGTGCAGGCCATGGCGGCTTTCTCGCTCATCAGCGCCGTCGCCGCGCCCAGTGCGAAGCCGGCAATGTGCCAGAACGGGTGCAGCAGGGTCGGGCGCACCTGGCGTTCGCCGATTGCTTTCTCGAAATAATCCAGGTGCTTCTGTTCCTGCTCCTGCATGTGCTGGATCAGCGGTTCCGAGGCCCGGCCGCGCAACACCGCCAGCTGTCCCTGGTATATACGCTTGGCCCCGTATTCGCCCGCATGATCGACGCGCACCATGCGGTCGACCATCTGGTCGTGGGTAAGGTCGCCGGCCAGTCTTTGCTTGCTCATTTCCTGCGTATCCCTGTGAAGATTGCAAATCCGGCCATGCCGGCGGTGAGGATCGCGTCGTAGGTGGCCATCGACAGGCCCAGCAGCGTCCAGCGCACATCGCCGCAGCGTACCACGGGCGCATTCATGATCTGCGCCCGTAAAGCTTCAAGCGTGTTTGCCCCGGTCGCGCCGGTACACATGGCCGTGCCCTCCCACCATTCGCGCTCGACGCCGACATGGAAGACGGAATAACCGCAGCAGATCAGCAATGCGGCCGTCTGGATGGTGAGGAACAGGCGGGCGCGGCGGCGCAGGACCAGTAGCAGGATCGCCGCCCCGACCACTGCGCAATGCCACCAGCGCTGGATCAGGCACAGCTCGCAGGGCGCATAGCCGGACAGCTTCTGCGAACCGACGGCGAAGATCAGGGCTGCCGCCGAAAGGGCTCCCAGCAGCGTGACAGCGTTGCGGATCGTATAGGCGGGCAGTCTCATGCCTTGTAAAGATAGTGCACGGCAAGGATGCCGCCAACCGCCAGCACCAGCACGCCGACCGTGATCCGGCCCAGATTGCGTTCGATGCGCGGCATGGCGGCGGGGCCGAACTTCCAGCACAGGAAGCTTAGCAGGTAGAACCGGCAGCCGCGCGTAACGATCGACGACCAGACGAAGGTAAACAGGTCGAAATGCGCCACGCCCGAGGCGATCGTCACCAGCTTGTACGGGATCGGGGTCAGGCCCTTGATCAGGATGACGTACGTGCCGTATTTCGCGAACCATGCCTGGTAGTCGGCTAGCGCGCTTTCCGAGCCGTAGAGTTTCAGGATCCAGTGGCCGATGGTGTCGGCGAAATAGAAACCGATGGCATAGCCGAGCAGGCCGCCCAGCACCGAACCGAGGGTGGACAGCCCGGCAAACCTGAACGAGCGGGGGCGATTGGACAGGCAGAACGGGATCAGGAAAGCATCGGGCGGGATTGGAAAGCACGAGCTTTCCAGGAACGCGACCCCGAACAGCACGGCCTGGGCATAGCCCTTGTGCGAAAGGGCCATCAATTTGTCGTAGAGTTTTTTCAGCATGGACTTTGGTTCGCGTTCGTTGTTATTCCATGTCTAGTGCCTCTGTGGCGGAATTGGTAGACGCGGCAGACTCAAAATCTGTTGCCCGTGAGGGCGTGCTGGTTCGACTCCGGCCAGGGGCACCATCCGAAGCCAGGTCAATTCTGACCAGTGGCTTTCTCGTGAAGCGCAGCCGTGACGCGCGTAATCACCTCATCCCATTCCCCCGGCGCTTTCTGCCGGAACAGCCGGGCGCTCGGATACCAGGGTGTTGTGTCACCTTCCTCCAGCCAGCGCCAGCAACCGTCGAAGCGGGACAGTATCCAGACAGGCTTGCCCAAAGCGCCGGCCAGATGGGCGACCGACGTATCGACGGCGATCACCATGTCCAGCGCGGCGACCAACGCGGCAGTATCGGCGAAGTCGCCGATTTCGCTCATGTAGTCACGCACGGCATAATCGCTTGCCTGTCGGGCGGCATCCCCTTTCTGCAGGCTGACGAACGAAACACCTTGAACTTCGAACAGAGGCGCCAGCTGCACCAGCGACAGGCTGCGCCTGCGGTCCGTGCGGCTGGCGGCACGGTCATGGGCGCGATGCGCACCGGCCCAGACCAGGCCGACCTTGAGGCCCGGAAGCGCCTCAAGCCGTTGTTTCGAGCTTTCAACGACTTGTGGATCGGCCGACAGATAGGGAATGTCCTGCGGAATGTCGGCCAGTTCCGGGCCCAGCACCCGCGGCAGGCTCATCAATGGCATGCGGTAGTCGGTCGACGGCAGGGCTTCGCCCGGAGCGATGATTGCCGAGACGCCCGGCGCGGTCCATGCCAGGCGGGCAAGCGGGGCGGGCAGAGCAAGGAATACCGTTCCCCCCATACCGGCAATCATCTTGGTATAGCGTATGAACTGGATCGTATCGCCCAGACCCTGCTCGGCGTAGAGCAGGATGGTTTTGCCCTCCAGTGCCTCCCCATTCCACAGCGCTGCATCGCTCTGAATCTTGTCGACCTCGAACGGACGCGTCCGCCAGCGCCATTCGTATTCGCGCCAGCCTTCGATCATTTCGCCCTGCCGCAAAAGCATCATCGCCAGATACAGGTGCGCCTCGGCGTAGTCGGGACGGGCGGTTATGGCGTTGCGATAGGCGACGATGCTTTCCTTCGACTGGCCCAACCGGGCGTAGGCATGCCCCAGATTGGCATGGCCCTCGGGATAATCCGGCTTCAGCATCAGGGCGTGGCGATAGGCGCCGAAGGATTCCTTCAGACGGTCGGCGGCCGCCAGGACATTGCCGAAATTGGAGTGAGCTTCCGGCCGCTCCGGGTTGATCTGGATCGACCGGATGGTCATGGCCATCGCCTCGTCCAGCCTGTCTTCGTCGGTCAGGGGATTGGCCAGATTGGAGTAAGCCTCGGCGAAATTGGGGTCGACCGCGATGGCGTTCTTGTACGAGGCGATCGCATCGTCGCGCCGTCCCATCGTATAGAGCACATTGCCAAGGTCGCTATGGGCCGTTGCCAGATCCGGTTTCAGCTCGACCGCTTTTCCGAGTGCCAGAACGCTCTCCGAAAGACGGCCGGCGCGCAGCAACGCATTGCCCAGGTTGAAATGGCCCACGGCAAAGTCCGGCCTCAGCGTCACCGCTTGAAGATGCGCCGCGATCGCTTCCTCGTACCGTTCCAGTCTGACCAGCGCGTTGCCCAGATTGGAGAAAGTCTCAGGAACATCCTGGGCCGCCCCGATCGCCGTGCGGTAAGCTTCGACGGCCTCCGCCGGATTGCCTGACAATAGCAGGGCATTACCCAGCCTGGCATACGCTTCGGCATAATCCGGACGCAGGATCGTAGCCTGCCTGAAACAGGCGACGGCTTTTGCCAAGTCGCCCTGCCGCTGCGCCAGATCGCCCAGCTTTGCCTGCAAGACCGCATCGTCCGGCTTTTCAGCCGCCAGTTGCCGATATAGTTTTTCGGCGGTTTCAAGCTGCCCGGTGCGGACGGCCTCGACCGCCCGCTGCAGAACAGCGTCCGGATTGTCCGGCTTCGGTGGGGCGCCTGCCGCGCGTCTCTGCTTGCGGTTCATGCGCCATACCGTATAAGCGGCGGGGAAACGACGTGTTAACGCAGGTAGCTGGCCGTGAAATTCTGGAAGATGCATGGGCTGGGCAACGATTTCGCCATCTTCGACGCGCGGCAGGTGCCGTTCGAGGCAACCGGCGAATGGGGGAGGGCCATCTGCGACCGCCGTATCGGCGTCGGCTGCGACCAGGTCATGCTTATCCTGCCCAGGCGCAACGAACAGGCCTATGCCTACATCCGCATCCTGAACCTTGACGGTAGCGAGCCTGAAGCTTGCGGCAACGGCACACGGTGCATCGCGTCTTTGTTGCTACCGGAGGTAGACGGGCCGCGCTTCATGCTGGAAACGCTTGGCGGTCTGCTGGAAGTGGATGCAACCGATCCGGCGCTGATCACCGTGGACATGGGGCCGGCGCGTTTCGACTGGAAGGATGTGCCATTGGCGGTGGAAATGGATACGCTGAACGTACCGATCGCCGTGCCGAAGCTTGGGTTCCGCGGCGATGCCGTCTGTGCCAGCATGGGTAATCCGCATGCCACGTTCTTCGTGCCCGACCTTTATCAGGTCGATCTGGCCGAAATCGGCCCCTTCATCGAACACCATCCGATGTTTCCGCAACGGGTCAATGCCGGATTCGCGCAGATGATGAGCCGCGACCGGATGCGGTTTCGGATTTGGGAGCGTGGCTCCGGGGCGACTCTGGCCTGCGGCAGCGCCACCTGCGCAGCGGCCGTTGCCGCCATGCGGCGCGGCTTGGCCGAGCGGCGGATCACTGTCGATGTCCAGCTTGGCTCGCTGACCGTCGAATGGCGGGAAGACGGCCATGTCCTGTTGGGTGGGCCAACGGCGCTGGTGTTTACGGGTGAGCTGGCGGCGCACCTGCATCCAGGCTGACTTCGCGGGCGAAATCGGTGAAGAATTCGTCGGCGTAGCGCTTGGCCGTTCCCTCCATCACCCGCGAGGCGAGGCGGGCAATCGCGCCCTGGAACTCGCTGGCGGCGGTGAAACTCAGCATCGTCTGTTCACCCTGCGGCTGCAGGGTTACATCCGAATGCCCCCGGGCAAAGCCTGCAATTCCCCCTTTCCCTTCGGCCACCAACCGGTAATGCAGGGGCGGGGCGGCATCCTCTATCGCGATGTCGATGGCAAAATTCGCACGGAACGGGCCCACCTTGATCCGCATGGATGTGACGAACAGGCGGTCCGAGACACGCTCGAACTTCTCGCAGATCGGGATGCAGCGTTTCAGCAACTCGGGATCGTTCATTCCCGCCCAAACGCGCGCGGCCGGGACAGGTATCAAATATTCGCCGGTCAGGTTCATCTTTCTATGCTATTGAAACTCTGCTCAGGTTGCGAGATGAATAGGCGATGAAAACAGGTTGGAAGATCGCCATACTTGGCGCGCTCATCATCAGCTCACAGGTTGCCCTGCGCGTTTGCGCCAATGTGGGAACCCCGTCTTTTCCCAAATCGACGCTGACCATCGACACCGCCGACGGCAAGCAGCACAAGTTCGCGGTCCAGGTGG
This sequence comes from Alphaproteobacteria bacterium, assembly GCA_965199335.1. Lineage (GTDB taxonomy): Bacteria > Pseudomonadota > Alphaproteobacteria > CALMVH01 > CALMVH01 > CBDAQV01. The sequence goes on from CBDAQZ010000001.1 coordinate 367,546, forward strand.
CGACCACGCCGGAGCAGACCGAATACGGCCTTATGTTCCGCCGCCAGTTGAACGACGATACTGGCATGCTGTTCATCTGGGACCGCCCCTGGGTCATCAAGATGTGGATGAAGAATACCTACATCCCGCTGGACATGCTGTTTCTCGATGCGACAGGTAAAATCACCCACATCACCGCCGACGCAAAGCCGGAATCGCTGGACATCATATCGTCCGAGGTTCCCTCCAGCGCCGTGATCGAGGTCAGCGGTGGTACCGCCTCGCGGCTCGGCATTCTGGTCGGCGACAAGGTGGAATCGAAGGACCTGGCGGAGACCAAGCAGGAACCCTGACCGAACAGGCTTGTGGGGTAGCCCTCCGCAACGTATATTCGCCTCTTCGGGGTGTAGCGCAGTCTGGTAGCGCGCAAGTTTTGGGTACTTGAGGCCCCCGGTTCGAATCCGGGCTCCCCGACCATATCGTCTTTCAGGTGAAACGATGAAAGTTCGCATCTATCAGCCGGTCCAACAGCTTATGCAGCGCGGTCATGTGACCGGCGGCCACTGGCTGATCGAACACGAACAGGAAAGCCGCCGCTATCCCGAGCCCCTTATGGGCTGGACAGCGTCGAGCGACACGTTGAATCAAGTCAAGCTGAACTTCAGGACGCTCGAGGAGGCGAAGCAGTTCGCCGAGAAGAAAGGCTGGGATTACAGCATATCGGCTGAAAACCCGCGCAAGGTGAAACCGCGCAACTACATCGATAACTTCAAGACTAGGGGCGACCGGGAAACGACCTGATCGCGCCTTTCAGACTCCGTAGCTCAACTGGATAGAGCACGAGCCTTCTAAGCTCGGGGTTGCAGGTTCGAGACCTGCCGGGGTCGCCATTTATATCCATTTTTCCATCAACGCCTCACGGTGCCGCGCAAACCACAATGTCGCGAAATGCGTGTTGACGTTCAACAGGGTCCCGGCATCGGCCATTGCCAGGACTTCACCCACCGGTTTGACATGAACCCTGATATTCTCGTGCTCTTCCTTCAGGCCGAAAACGCCGCCGACCTTGCTTGAATCGATCTGGCCGACATACAGGGTCAGCAATTCGTCGGCATTGCCCGGGCTGATGAAATATTCGCAGGCGCGCTCCAGTCGGATGATCTCGCAGTCCGCCTCCTCGCTGGTTTCACGCCGTGCGGCGGCTTCCGGGTCATCATCGGGGGCGATCTTGCCGGCAACATATTCCAGCATCCAGCACGGACGGTTCTCGGCATAGGCCGCAATACGAAACTGCTCGATCATGACCAGCTGGTCGCGGTGCGGGTCGAACAGGACGACGACCACGGCAGGACCGGTGCGGAACAGTTCGCGTTTGAACGACTCCGACCATTCGCCGTCGAACTGGCGAATGCGCAACTGAAACCTGTCTACTGCGTAATGTCCCTGAAAGACACGGCTTACATCTTCGAGTTCGACCGATTCCTTATCCATGGGCAGACCCTAAATGGCACTGGGCGCACTGGCAATCCGACGAGGAAAGTGTCCGCGTGGAGCAAGCGTGTCGACTGCGTCGCCGAGGCGGATCAGACCCGGTTCACGCACGACGAGGTTCTCGCCGAAATTGACCTTGCCGTCCGTACGTCGGAATGTCGCCAATGTCTTCAGCGGTTCCTTGTCCATTCGTCCCCCCGTTTCCTGATCGATCGTAGTGATCGAGCAGCGGGCGCACGGCTTGACCCCTTCCAGCAGGGCAGTTCCCAAGCGGAAGCTGCCGATGGCATCCTCCATGAAAGCCTCGTCCGTATCGACCACGATGTTGGGCCGGAACCGGTTCATCGGAATAGCGTCATCGGTCCGGACATTGAGATCGCGCAACGAGGCGGTATTGGTGAGCAGGATGGGAAAGCCATCGGCAAAACTGACGATCTCGTCACCCACTGCGTAGTCGGGATCGATCGGCCGTAGCGAATCTTCGGCCATGTATACCAGCGAACAAGTGATCGACAGGTGATCCGACAACCATTCATCGACCTGGTACGAAACCGGTGTGCCCGGCACTGTGTCGTTCCAGACATTCACCGATCGAGGGCTGCCGTCTGCGGCAGGAACGTCGATGCAATCGCTGCCCTTGGAAAGAACGAGCTGGCCGTTGTGCGTGATGGATGTTTTGATCGTCGCCATCTGCGGCACGTCGCGTTGCGTGAAAAAGAAATTGTCCTTGTCGACGATCATCCAGCGGCGGTCATGCTTCAGCCCGCGCGGCTCGACTGTCGCTTCCGTGAGCGCTATGCCGGCCAGCGATTTTACAGGGTAGATGAACAACGCGCTTACAAGGGGCTCCATCTCCCCTTGATATCAGACCAATCGGCCGAGCGCGATATCCCTCAATTCCGGGAAGTGATCCGTACGCATGTCGCCGAAGCAGAAATGCCCGTATCCGGGAAACATATGCAATCTTGCCTGCGGCAGCTCGGCGCAGATCCGGTCGACCGATTGCATGATGTCGGGCATGTCGTTGTCCGATGACAGCACATGAATGTCGGCGCGCGCGGTAAGTGCAGGGTCAATCGTGAAATTGAAGAAATCGGGGTCTTTCAACCCTGTAGGATCTATCCACGGGGCGACCAGGATCAGTTTCGCCACGCGCGTCATGGCCTCGCTCATCCAGCGCGTCAGGAATCCGCCGCCACAGCTATGGCCGATCAGGATCGACTCAGGCCCGAGGGGCAGGCGCTCGAACAGGTCGCGCCACTGGCTATATACCGGTCGTGTGGCGTTGGGCATTTCCGGCGTTTGGGTCAGGTAGCCGTGCATCAGCAATTGCTTCTGCAACCAGGGAAACCAATGGCTGTTGCTCAGCGACGAGTATTGTTCACTGAAAAACTCGACATGGTCGCAGGTGCCATGAATTAGTGTGGCTGTTTTCACCCTATATCATCCCGAACGATGCAAAGATTCTCACTTGAGAGATGCTTCACTTCGACGGGCATGACAATCCTTGATTAAACGAACAGGCCTCAATCAAGCGAACAGGTCGGCCTTGTCGCTGACCTTGCTCTCGATCGAGGCTTTCAGCTTGCTCAGCGCGCGCTGTTCCAGCTGGCGAACCCGCTCCTTGCTGACGCCCAGTTCCTTGCCCAGTTCTTCCAGGGTCACCGATTCGTCGCGCAGGCGACGTTCGGCGATGATGCGCTGTTCGCGGGGAGACAGTTCGCTGAGAGCTTCCGCAAGCCATTTCGAACGTGTCTGCGAATCGCGCAGGCCAAGGACAACGTCTTCGGGATTGGCACTTTGATCAGGCAGAAGATCCTGCCATTCGCCTTCGCTGTCTTCCTTCAAAGGGGCGTTCAGCGACTGGTCGGAACCCGACAGGCGCATTTCCATGTCGCGCACATCCTTGGCGCCGACATTAAGCTGGGTTGCGATCTTCTCGCGGCCCTCATCGGATAGCGGTTCGCCATCGTTGCTTTCGATCTTCGCCTTCAGCCGGCGCAAATTGAAGAACAGGGATTTCTGCGCGGCAGTCGTGCCAGTACGCACGATAGACCAGTTACGCAGCACGTAATCCTGCATCGACGAGCGTATCCACCACGAGGCATACGTAGAGAAGCGCACCTCACGGTCGGGCTCGAACCGGGCGGCAGCCTGCATAAGGCCGACATTGCCTTCCTGGATCAGGTCGCCCATCGGCAGGCCGTAATTGCGGAAGCGGGCGGCTAGGGAGATCACAAGCCGCGTATAGGATTTGATCAGCTCATGCAGGGCGGCTTCCGATTTCTGCTCGCGCCAGGCGGTTGCAAGCTCGAATTCATGGTCACGCTCCAGAAGCGGCTCACGCATCGAAGTCTTGATGTACGCTAGATTTGCTCGTTGGGTACTCGGATCGTCGAGGTAAGCCATATGCCGAACCCTCCTTATGTGTACCACCTTACGTAAACGTAATGGGCATGAATTGCAAGTCTATTTTAGAACCATTCTAAGCTTCGAATAATTCAGTCAGGGTCCCGCAGGCCTCGAACGCACCAGTCACTACAGTACCGCCATATCCGGCCCTGCCGTCCAAGGTCACAGCAACCTCACCAATCTGTACACCGGCGCCGTTGGGATCGGAGCCGCGAACGATACGGGTAAACCCTTCGTACGTAGCATCAAGGCTATCGAAGGCTACGTTGTTCCACCAAAAGCTGTCGCGCTGCGCACTGAGCGGTCGATCCGGGGACAGGCCGCTATGTACGAACAGGACTGCTCCATCGGGCTCGGGGCGGGTAAACGCTGCGCGGCGCAACATGGTCATGAATTTCTCATGTCCAGGCCGTTCGCGCACGGCAAGGCGTAATTTGTTGGTCCACCGTGTCATTGTAATGGCATTGTCGCGGGTCGCGCCATAGCCCTCCTTGGCACTGCCGCCATAGGCGTTGATGGTGGATTCGATGTCATGGTCCATGACCCAGGCGAAAACCGCACCGGGGTCCGGGGCGAATTGTATCTGCAGCAGCTTCTGCCACATCTCTTCCTGCGTGCCGCGCAGGTAGATCACGTCCTCGGCCAGCATGCCGGGCAGGGAGATGACATGGCGGCGAAAAGCCAGCAATTCGTCGATTACCTCGACCGCGCTGCCGCCGGGACCACCGTAATTGCCAAGGTAAACAATACGATCGCCCGGCTGGACTTTATCCAGCAGGGCGTCGTGTATGGCTATCAAGCGGGAGATTTCACCATGTATGGCGCTTACGGCCCAGACGCGGCGGGGGCGCCCGAGTTCCGCAAACCGATCGTCTATTGTCGTTTTAAGCGGCCTTCTTCAGGACTTCTTCCAGCCGTTCCGCTGCCTTGCCTTCGTCGATCTTCTCGACAGCGGCAAGTTCGCGGGCCAGACGATCGAGCGCCGACTGATAGATCTGGCGTTCGCTATAGGACTGCTCGGCCTGGTCGTCGGTACGGCGCAGGTCGCGAAGAACCTCGGCGATCGAAATCGGATCACCCGAGTTGATCTTGGTTTCGTATTCCTGGGCGCGGCGGCTCCACATGGCACGCTTCACGCGGCTACGGCCCTGCAATGTTTCCATCGCAGACTTAAGACGCTCCTTCGAGCTCAGGCGGCGCAGGCCTGAAGTCTTGGCTTTGCCGACCGGAATCTTGAGGCGCATCCGCTCCTTGTCGAAGTGGATGGCATAAAGCTGAACATCGGCACCGCCGAAGGTAAGTGTTTCCACTCCCTCAATGCAGCCAACGCCGTGAGCGGGGTATACAACGTAGTCGCCGGTGGCGAACTCAAGTTTCTGAGCCATCGTCTCCACTCTGATATGTGCAAGGGTTTCCAAGTTAGGAATGCATATACCATTATTCGACGATTATGACAAATCTATGTTTCATAAACTGTGATTTTTTTTCTTAACCATGGTTAAGAACCATTTCCCGGCTTGTCGCTAAACTGGTCCGGGTACTTGTTCGCAACGTCTTTCCATTCATCCGCATCCGCTAAAGCCGCTTTTTTACGGGTTATGTTCGGCCAGCTGCTTGCAAAGGCGCGGTTCGCCTCGGCCAGCTGCTGGGCGCGCGGGTCGCTGTCGGGTACGATCGCCTCGATCGGGCATTCGGGTTCGCAAACACCGCAATCGATGCATTCGTCGGGATGGATCACCAGCATGTTCTCGCCTTCGTAGAAGCAGTCTACGGGACAGACCTCCACGCAGTCGGTGTATTTGCACTTGATGCAGGCTTCTGTGACGACATACGGCATGTTGAATTCCTGAGAATGGACGGGCGGCATACGGCCGCCTTGCATTATCTAGTCCGCCACGGCTTCCAGCGCAACCGCATCGGCAAGTTCGGCTTTGCGTTTACGCTCGTGGAAGAAGACGTACAGGCTGCCACCGACGATCATGGCAGCGCCCCCGATCGTCGCCAGGGAAGGCGGGGCGTGCCAGATCGCCCATTGCAGGATCATGCTCCAGACCAGGATCGCGTAGGTATAAGGCGCCGTGACGCTGGTAGGGGCGTAGCGGCAGGCGATGTTGAAGCAATACTGGCCGCAACCACCGGCAAGGCCCAGCCCGACCATCAGGACCAGATCGTGCGGAACCGGCGTGACGAACGAACCGACCGTGGCAAGCCCGGCAATCGCCGTGCCGAAAATCGACAGGTAGAACAGGATGGTTAGCGGCAGCTCGGTCCGCGCCAGCGTCCTGATCCACATTGTGGTCAGGGCGTTGATGAGGCCCGCGAACAGGGCGATGCCGATGCCAAGGCTGATACCGCCGCCGGGATGCATGATGATCAGGGCGCCCGCGAAGCCGACAATCACGGCAATCCAGCTGTGCAGCCCGACCTTCTCGCGCAGGATCGGCCCCGACAGCGCGACAAGGAAAAGCGAATCCGCGTAATAGACCGACATGACGTCGCCCAAGGGCTGTGTCTCCAGGGCGGTCACCATTAGGGAGAATACGACCACGCCCGCCAGTGCTCGCCACAGATGGCCGAAAACGCGTTTTGTTTTTAGCGTATGCGTACCCTGCCGCATCACCAGAGGCGCAATCGGGATGAAGCCGAACAGGAAACGGAAGAATGCGATTTCCTGCGGCGGGTAATTCCCGCCCAGCAGCTTCTGGCCTGCGTTCATGCAGGCGAAGCACAACGTTGCCAGCAACATGAACACGATCCCCTTGGGGATATTGTCCTGAGCGATTTTCAGAGTATGGCTGCGTGCACGAGGGATGCCGACACTGGATACGGCTCGTCTAGAACGCGCTTCGCCTGTATCCGCCGTGCGGGCGGGTGGGCCAGGTACGCTTCCGCAAATCCCGGCGCCCGGTCTTTCCAGCCGCCAACCGAAACGTCGCAACCAGCTTCCTTCTGCCGGTTGCACAAGGCTGGGCTGTTCGAAGCCGCAATCAAGAGGCCGTCATACCCGTTTTCCCTGACATCGTGGACGAATGCGACGCCCGATGGATCGGAGTCCGGCATATGACCGTTGATCATCACGATGCGGATATCAGGATTCTGTTGCAAAACGCTTCGGGCGGCGGCATTGGTCCGCGCCACCAGCAACTCGGCGATTTCGCCCAGCGCTATTGCGTAGCCTGCCGTAACATCCTCGTTATCTTCCACCGCAAGAACTTTTGGCAGAGAGGATAGTGTCATGATGCTCATGGAAAACTCTGAAGTGTTGTTCGTACGCGGCCGAACTATCGCGCCATAAAATGCAAAAAATCAAGGAAAAATTAATAATTACCCGATGCAGCCTATCTCGTAAGCGATTGCCGTCGAGATGCGGCGCATTAGTTCGTAAATGGAAAGCAGCGGTTCGAAGATGACGCGGGTTTCGTGTTCGTAGTTCTGCGCGTCCTCGCTGTCATAGCTGGCGGCTTCCCCGAAATCCTGGCTGGCGCTGTCTGCTTCGTGCGCGGGGAAGACGCGTTTCAGGGACTCGACGGCATCGGGAACGTTCAGCTGTAGGATCTGCAGGAAGACGCGCCGGTTGGCGGAATCGTTGCGGGTCGAGAATTCCGGCACCTGCGTACCCAGCACATACGTCTCGTGGATGATGGCGATGCGGATCGCATTCAGCAGCGACAGCGTCGTTCCCGCCCCCTGCCGGTCGCCGATGGTTTGCAGCCCTACGCTTAGCTGGGCGAAATCGTCGAACAGGTGGCAGAAGATCTTCACCTGCTCGGCATGCACGTTCCAGTCTTCCAGCGCCCTGGCGATCCTGCGGAAGGCAAGCGCGCGTAAGGTATCGTGCGATGCGGCGGCGCGCAGCAGCCACAGGCCGGGGTCGAGGGTATCGACATAGGCCTTCAGTGCGTGCGGGTTGCTGAGCGAGGCGCCGCGTTCGATCATCGCCATGATGGCGCGGAAGCGCGGCGAACTTTCATACAGGCTCTGGAATCGGTCGGGATCGTGTTCGATCGCCTCGCCCGCGCCGCCGACCGTGTTGGCGAACAGGCCCAACTGCTGCAGGATGGCGTTGTGCGGGATGGCGCGGAACTGACTGATCTGCGGCCGGGTCAGAGTTTCGCTGGCGTCCATACGCTTGGTCGCGCGGCTGCCTGTGCGGTACAGCAGGTTGGGGCCATACGTGCCAAGCAGCACGGCATAGTCGGGATCGGCAATCAGGCCGCTCTGAAACTCCTTGGTCGTGGTCAGGAATTCGGTGACGTAGTCGCGCTCGTGATAGAACGGGTCGACCTCCCTTGTCCGGCTGCCGATGCGCCATTCCAGGATCGTCGTCAGCACCGCCAGGCTGGAGGCCTCGTCCATGAAATACAGATAGCCGTCGCCGCCCTGGAAACTTGATTCCTGCTTGTAGCGGATGTCGCGGTCGGCGATCATCTGCATGACATGGGGCGGGCTCAGGTAATCCAGCCGGTCGTGAACGCCGCCGGGATGGCCGCCACGGCCCACCGACTCCCCATGCGTGTCGAAGAACACCAGCTCGACATCGTCCAGCCGGTGGCGATCGAACAGATGGATGATGCGTTCCTTCAACCGCTCGATCGAACCGGTGGCGGCAGGCTGGCCGATGAAACGCCCGGCATCGGAATAGCCGGTCTGGATGCACAGCCTGCCGACTTTACGCAGGTAGTCGCGGTAGTGCGGATTGTCGATCAGCTGGCCGATGATGCGGCTGCCGTCCTGCAATGCTTTCTCGGTTTCGAACAGCGGGCAGATTTCCAGTCTGTCCTCGATCCCGAACAGCTTGGCGTAGTAGAGCGCGACCAGAGGCGTAAACGCGGATTCGCATTCTGCGATCAGAAAGCGGACGGGGATGGTGCCGTCCATGTATTTCAGCATCTGAGCCACGGTCATGAACAGGCGCTTGGCGGAGGTGCGCTCGGCGATCAGCGAGCCGAAATTGATCGTGGCCGGCTGCACTGTCGCGATCAATTCGGTGATCGCGGCCAGATAGGACTGGCGGAAGCGCGGGTCGTCCGGTTCGCTGGCAAGACCGACACGCTTGCGGATGGCGTTGTGGAGCTGTGTCGAGTTGATGCGGACATGGGTGCGGGCCAGCGCGATGCCGTTACCCGCGATCTCCGCGCGCAACAGTATCAGCCGCATCGCCACCGCCTCGTCCGCCAGTTCGATGGCGCGGTCCATGGCGGGCATGACATGGTCGGACAGCAGGCCCGAGCGATCCTGCGTCGCGGCGAGGTTTTGCGACAATAGACGTACGGCCTCACGGCTGGCGCTTTCGCCGGCGTGGAAATTGCTGAAGACCTCGATCTCCTCCGAGATTTCCGCCGCGCCCTGGCCGAGCGCGGTTTCGACGACGCGCAGCGCCAGCAGCACGTCGTTCGAGTCGACCATCGCTTGCAGGTCTTCGATCTCCCGCCTGATCCACGCGAACGCGGTGGACTGTGTCAGCAACCGCTTGGCGAGCATGTCGGCAAAGGAAATATCGGAGCGCCCGTCGAGGTCGTAGCCGACCCAGCTGGCGATGGTGACGAGGGCAGGGGTCAGGCCGCGCCAATCCTCCGGCCACGTATTGCGCGCCACGTCGATGGCGATGCGCCACATGCGTCGCAGCGCCAGGCGGATATTGCCGATGGCCTCGAGGGACAGCTTGTGTTCGGCGTCGAGCGTCAGCGGCTCGTCGGGCTTGTGCGCGACGGCGGCGATGTCGAACGCCGCATCGCCGGTGGTGGCCAGCCGGTTCATCGCATGCATCAGCGCGCCGCTGACCGTGAAGGTGGGATGGGCTGTCATGACGATGCCGAAGCCGGCGAATTCGACCGCGCGGCGGTAATCGTCGAAACTGCCATTCGCCATCGCCGTGAACAGCGCCGTCAGCCGCGCCTCGTTATGCGCGATGTCTGTGTCACCCAGATAGGCCCCAAGCTGCGCGGCACGATCCTTGAAGCCTGCGACTGTCAGATGCTGGACCAGCCGTTCCAGCATGCCCCAGCCGATTGCGCCTGAGGCCAGCCGTTCCCCGATCTCCAGCGCCAGGCGCAGGACGGGATTGGCTGTGGGGTCGGATAAAGCGGCTTTCTGACAGTCCCGGAGCCGGTCGGCCAGATCTGCGGCAGTGGCGGCGGCATCAAAGCCCGGCGGGCAATCGAACAGGCTTTCCTGTGTCACGTGGCTGCACTCTCGTACTTTGCAAATGAGGGTGTTATAGACCGGCCGGCATGTCAGACTCTAATCATTTGACCGTAAGCTTCGAATTCTTCCCGCCCAAGACGGAGAAGCTGGAAACGCAACTCTGGGCGGCCGTGGACCGGCTGGCGGTCCTGAGCCCGTCATTCCTGTCGGTCACGTACGGCGCCGGCGGCTCTACGCGGGAGCGGACGCACCAGATCGTCGAGACCATACAGAAGAAAACCGGCATCCCAGCGGCCGCGCATCTGACCTGCGTCGCCGCGACGCGGGCAGAGATCGACGCCATCGCCGAGGAATACTGGCAGGCGGGCATTCGCCACATCGTCGCGCTGCGTGGCGATCCGCCGGGCGGTTTGGGCGGCGCCTACGAACCGTATCCTGGTGGCTATGCCTACGCCTGCGACCTGATCGCGGGCCTGCGCCGTCTACACGATTTCGAGATCAGCACAGCCGCCTATCCCGAAACTCACCCCGCCGCGCTGAGCGCAGAGGCCGACCTGGAAAACCTGAAACGCAAGATCGATGCCGGTGCGACCCGGGCGCTGACGCAGTTCTTTTTCGATGTCGGCGCGTTCCTGCGTTTCCGTGACCGCGCGGCGGCGGCGGGGATAACGGTGCCGATCGTGCCGGGTATCCTGCCGGTGCTGAACTTTGCCAAGGCCAAGGAGTTCGCCCGGTCTTGCGGTGCAAGTATACCCAAGGACTTCGCCAGCCAGTTCGAGGACCTGGGGGAGGACGACGTGATGCAGCGCGAAGCCGTCGCCATCATCGTCGCCACCGACATGTGCCGCGAACTGAAGCAGCACGGGGTGGAGGAATTTCACTTTTACACGCTGAACCGCGCCGAACTGTCGGAGGGTGTGTGCCGGCTGTTGGGCGTGGAGCCGAAAATGAAGGCGGAAATTTAAACGTCGTCATTCCGGTGCAAAGCGCCGGAATCCATACATTATCGAAGCATTATTGATGGTATGGCTTCCGTGCTGCGCACGGAATGACAATTAAAGGACTGCCAAAGAAAAATTGTGGCTGTTAGTCAATAACTTTTTCAACGCTACACAGCGTGATAATGTCCCCGTATGACCAACATCCTAGACGCCCTCTCCAATCGTGTTCTGCTCTGCGACGGCGGCACGGGCAGCCGTGTCCAGTCGATGACGCTCGATGTCGAAAAGGACTATTGGGGGCAGGAGAATTGCACCGAGGTTCTGAACCTGTCGCGGCCCGACATCGTGCGCGAGATCCATCGCGGCTATCTGCAGGCCGGGGCGGACATGGTGGAAACCAACACCTTCGGCAGCTCGCCGATCACGCTGGGCGAGTTCGACGACCTGACCGACCGCGCCTTCGAGATCAGCAAGATCGCGGCCGAGCTGGCGCGCGAGGCGATCGAGGAGTTTTCGGGCGACGGACGCGAACGCTTCGTCATCGGCGCGGTGGGGCCGGGCACCAAGCTGCCGAGCCTCGGCCATATCGGTTACGACCCGCTGGAAGCCGGGCTGATCGTCCAGGCGGAGGGGCTGATCGCGGGCGGCGTGGACGCCATCCTGATCGAGACCTGCCAAGACCCGCTGCAGATCAAGGCGGCGGTCAACGCCGCCAAGGCGGCGAGGACCAAAGCAGGCAAGGATACGCCGATCTTCGTCCAGGTCACGGTCGAGACCACCGGCACGCTGCTGGTCGGCCCCGACATCGCCGCCGCTGCCACCGTGGTCGATGCGCTGGACGTGCCGCTGATCGGACTCAATTGCGCCACCGGCCCGCAACAGATGGCCGAGCATGTCAAATGGCTGGCGGAAAACTGGAAAGGTCTGACCTCGTGCCAGCCCAATGCCGGCCTGCCCGAGCTGATCGAGGGCCGCACGCATTATCCCCTGTCGCCAGAGGAGATGACGCTGTGGATGGAGCGGCTGGTGTTCGAGGACGGGCTGAACCTGATCGGCGGCTGCTGCGGCACCAATATCCAGCATATCGCCGCATTGGACGCCATGCTACGCAAGCACGCCGGCGGCAAGGACAGGCCCCGAGCCGGTGCGGCGGAAATCCTTCTGGATGCCGTCGGTTGCCTCCCTGTACAACCAGGTCACGCTGCGGCAGGAGAACGCCTATTTCTCCATCGGCGAACGCTGCAATGCCAATGGCAGCAAGAAATGGCGCGAGCTGCAGGAGAAAGGCGACTGGGACGGCTGCGTCGACATGGGCCGCGAACAGGTGGCCGAGGGATCGAACGCGCTCGACATCTGCACCGCCTTCGTCGGCCGCGACGAGGTGATGGAGATGGACGCCGTGGTCAAGCGCATGACGGGCCGCGTCAACGCGCCGCTGGTGATCGATTCGACCGAACTGCCGGTGATCGAAAGCGCGCTGAAGCTGTACGGCGGCAAGGCTATCATCAATTCCATCAACTTCGAAGACGGTGATAGCCCGGCCCACGATCGCCTTGTTCTGGCAAAGAAATTCGGCTGTGCCGTCATCGCGCTGACCATCGACGAAACCGGGATGGCCAAGACTCCGGAACGCAAGCTTGAAATCGCCCGCCGGCTTGTGGATTTCGCCTGTGGACAATATGGCTTGCCGCAATCGGACCTGCTGATCGATCCCCTGACCTTTACCATCGCCACCGGCAACGAGGACGACCGCAAGCTGGGCGAGTGGACGCTGGAAGGCATCCGCCTGATCCGCAAGGAATTCCCGGACATCCAGATCATCCTGGGGCTGTCGAACATCTCGTTCGGCCTGAATCCGGCGGCGCGGCATGTGCTGAACTCGGTCTTCCTCGATCATTCGGTGCGTGCCGGGATGAGCGGGGCGATCGTACATTTCAGCAAGATCAAGCCCTTGCATAAGATTCCTGAGAGCGAAGTGCAGATTGCCGAGGACCTGATCTTCGACCGCCGGCGCGAGGACTACGATCCGCTGCAGGCGTTCATGGCGCTATTCGCCGACCGCAAGGCGGGGGAAAGCACCAAGAAGGCGCGGGCTGAAACCGTGGAAGAGCGGCTTAAGAACCGCATCGTCGACGGCGACCGCAAGGGGCTGGACGAGGATCTGGCGACGGCGCTGGAAACCTATCCCCCGCTGGAGGTTATCAACACGCTGCTGCTCGACGGCATGAAAACGGTCGGCGAGCTATTCGGCGCGGGCAAGATGCAGCTGCCGTTCGTGCTACAATCGGCCGAGACGATGAAAGCGGCGGTGGCCTACCTGGAACCGCACATGGAGCGGGTCGAGGGGCAGGAGAAGGGGACGATGGTCCTCGCCACGGTCAAGGGCGACGTCCATGATATCGGAAAGAACCTGGTCGACATCATCCTGACCAATAACGGCTACAGGATCGTCAATCTGGGCATCAAGCAGCCGATCTCCGCGATCATCGAGGCGGCGCGCGAATACAAGGCCGATGCCATCGGCATGTCGGGACTATTGGTCAAATCGACCGTCATCATGCGGGAAAATCTTGAGGAACTCAGCCGCGAAGGCATCACAACGCCCGTTTTCTTGGGCGGCGCGGCCCTGACCCGCAACTATGTCGAAAGCGACTGCGTCGAGGCCTATCACGGTGGCCGCGTCGCCTATGCAAAGGATGCATTCGACGGGCTGACGCTGATGGACCACGTCATGACCGGCAAGTTCGACGAGTATCTGGCCGCCCTCCAGGTCACCCGCGCCGGCAAGCCGTCCAACCGTGGCCTGCGTCGCGACGACATGGGCAAGGAATTCCTGCACGTCGCCGACCCTGAAGAGGCGCGTCGGCGCCGCAATCGCCTGTCGGCCGGAATCGCCGTCCCGCAACCGCCGTTCTGGGGCGCGCGCGTGGTCGAGCATGTGCCGGTCAAGACGCTGGTGCCGTTCATCAACGAACGCTCACTGTTCCAGTTCCAGTGGGGCTTCCGCAAGGCCGGCCGCAGCTTGGAGGAGTTCATGGTCTGGGCCAAAAGCGAGCTGCGTCCGGTGCTGAACCGGATGCTGAAACTGGCCGAGGAACAGAAGATACTGCATCCCCAGGCGGTCTACGGGTACTGGAAAGCCGCTGGGCAAGGCAACGACGTGATCGTGTTCGCCGAGGACGGCGAGACCCAGCTGACCCGCTTCACCCTGCCGCGCCAGCCCAAGGCGGACGGCGAATGCATCGCCGATTTCTTCCGCGACGTCGATTCTGGGGAACGTGACGTGATCGGCTTCCAGGCGGTCACGATCGGTCAGCAGGCCAGCGAAGTGGCCCGCGAATGGTTCGAGGACAGCCGCTACCAGGAATATCTATACCTGCACGGCCTGTCGGTGGAGATGGCGGAGGGCATGGCCGAATACATCCACAAGCGCATCCGGGCCGAGCTGGGCTTCGCCGCAGAGGAAGCGCGTGAGATGGAGGCGATGCTGGGCCAGGAATACCATGGCAGCCGCTATAGCTTCGGCTATCCGGCCTGTCCCAGCCTGGAAGATCAGGAGAAGATATTCACGCTGCTGGGTGCGGATCGTATCGGCATGAGCCTGTCCGACGAATGGCAGATCCATCCCGAGCAAAGCACCAGCGCGATGGTGGTGCATCATCCCAAGGCGAAGTACTTCACGGTCTAGGGTCTTCAGCCTTGGAAACCTTTTTCACTGCACGGGGTTCTCACCCATACTCACGGCGCCAGGTACGGTGCCGGGTAGAAAACGATTTTGGGAGAAGAAGAATGAAGAAGACTCTGCTTGCCGCCACGGCGGCCATTGCCCTGACGATCGCCGCCGCCGGCACCGTTGCCCACGCCGCCGATATCCAGGAGCAGCAGGTCGCCCTGGTGCATGTCGATATTTCGAAGGTAACGAACGCCCTGCGCGCCAGCCAGTTGCTTAAGACGCCTGTGCGTAACGACAATAAGGAGAAGATCGGTGCGGTCGACGACCTTCTGATCAGCCATGATGACAAGGTCCCGTATGCGGTGATCGAAGTTGGCGGTTTCCTGGGTCTGAACAAGAAACTGGTTCTTATCCCGTTCGACAGCATCACCCTGCAGCAGGATGGCAAGAGCCAGATACTGGTCGTGCCGGGTGCAACCAAGGACGCGCTGAAGTCGCTGCCAGAGTTCAAGTACAACAAGTAGGTACTTTACTTCTCCCTGTGGAGAGCTCGCCGAACGTAGGGCAGGCGGGTGAGGGACTAATCAAAGTCCCTCACCCTAACCCTAATATGCCGGGGAGAGGGAATTGTTTTAGCTAAACTCTTTCTTCACGAGAAATCCGGCAGGTTAAAAGGCGCGGTTATGGTTAACCGTAACTTTGCTGGATCGGTGAATGCTCGCTTCGATTGGTTCCTTCCTGGTCATTTTCAGCGTGCTTGGCAGCTATGCCGCCATGGGCGGGCATATCGGGACATTGTGGCAACCTTTCGAGATGACGATCGTCATTGGCGCCGCGCTTGGAGCCTACATCGTCGCCAATCCCGAACATATCCTGCGTGGCACCTGGGCCTCGATCAAGGGACTGACAAAGCCGCCGCGTTACAACCGCGATACATACATCGAACTGCTCAGCATGCTATTCGTCGTCTTCCGTACGGCCCGCCTGAAGGGCTGGAAATCGCTGGAGCGCCATATCGAACAACCCGAATCGAGCGAGATATTTCGCCAGTTTCCAAGCTTCTATCAGAACCCGCACGCGGTGATCTTCTTCTGCGATTATATCCGTATCGTCTCGCTCGGCTCGGGCAATCCCTATGAAATCGCCACGTTGATGGACGAGGAAATCGAAACCATCCATGGCGAACGAATCCAGCTTTCCGACGCATTGCAGACCATGGCCGACAGCACTCCAGCCCTGGGCATCGTCGCGGCCGTCCTGGGGGTCATCCATGCCATGGGCGCGATGAACCAGCCGCCTGCGGTGCTGGGCCACCTGATCGGCGGCGCATTGGTCGGCACGTTCATGGGCGTATGGCTGTCCTACGGATTTATCGGCCCTGTCGCCGCCAATTTGCGCGGCCGCATCGACTCGGAGATAAAATACTATCTGTGCATGAAGGCCGGCATCCTTGCCTATCTGCAAGGCACCGCGCCGCAGATCGCCATCGAATTCGCGCGCAAGGTCCTGCTCAGCGAGGACCGTCCGACCTTCCTCGAGGTCGAGGATGCTACCATGGCCTTCCCCGTCCGGATCGAAAAACGGGAAAGCGCCTGACCTCATAACCCTCTTTTTAATCTTATCCGGCATTATCGGCCGTCCCTAGAACAGGATCCCAGCTATGTCGCCACGTCCAGGTCATACCGCCCCGATCATCATCAAGCGCAAGAAGGTCTCCGGCCACGGACACCACGGCGGCGCCTGGAAAGTCGCCTATGCCGACTTCGTGACCGCGATGATGGCGTTCTTCCTGCTGCTGTGGCTGTTGAACGTGACGACGCAGCAGCAGAAGCAGGCGATCGCCAATTACTTCGATCCGACCAGTGTGTCCGATTCCACCAGCGGTTCGGGCGGTGTCATGGGCGGCCAGACGATGGCGGCCGACGGTGCAAAGCTGTCGGATGCAGCTCCGGTCGGCGAGAATATCCCTATGCCGGGCGATCCCGCCCAGGGCGCAAACGGCGACAAGGCCAAGGGCGGCCCCAGCGATACCGATCCGTTCGCCGCGCAGGAGCAGGCGGTACAGGGCCAGACACAGCCACAGACCGTGCAACAGGTACAGGCGCAGAAGCAGGCGGACCAGGACAAGGCGGCACAAGCCAAGGTGGAGGATGCCAATTTCAAGCAGACCGAAGCCTCGATCAAGCAGGCGATCCAGTCCGTGCCCGAATTGCAGCAACTGTCGCAGAACCTGCTAGTTGACGAGACGCCGGAGGGGCTGCGTATCCAGCTGGTCGATCAGGATGGCAGCTCGATGTTCTCGAGCGCCAGTGCCGACATGCCGGATCGCACCCGCAAATTGCTGGCGGTCGTAGCGCATGCCATCGCCAGATTACCTAACCAGATTACCATTCGGGGTCATACCGATGGCACGCAATATCGCTCGGCAAAGGGTTACAACAATTGGGATTTGTCCACGGATCGCGCCAACTCTAGCCGTCGCGCCCTTGAGGCGGCGGGACTCGACCCTTCCAAGATCGCCAGCGTGGTCGGCAAGGCCGATCGTGAGCCGCTATTCCCCGAAAACCCGAACGCCCCCGAGAATCGCCGTATCAGTATCGTGATGCTGCGTTCCGCCGCGACCGCGAATAATGGAGATTCGGCAGGGGCAAAGGCTCTCGGCAACGTTGTCGCCAAACCGGACTGAAAGTAACTAAACACCGGTTTTCTTTAACGAAAACCTGGGTTGCTTTGCGGTTTGCGCAGGCGTATCCATTGTTAGCTTCCTACCGATTGGGCATGGTCGCCCAGATCGCTGAAGCCAACAGGAGATACCATGCAGAACATGGAGCAGTTTTATCCGTTCGTGATTTTCGGATGTGGCCTGCTGGCGCTGGCTTATGCCGCCTTCGCCGCCCGGCAGGTTCTCTCCGCACCTCAGGGCAACCAGCGGATGCAGGAAATCGCGCTTGCCATCCAGCAGGGTGCAAAGGCCTACCTCAACCGCCAATACACGACGATCGCCATCGTCGGCGCGGTTCTGTTCTTTATCCTTCTTGCCACCATAGGTTATCTGACGGCCGTCGGTTTTCTGATCGGTGCGGTCCTGTCGGGCATAACCGGATATGTCGGCATGAACGTCTCCGTCCGCGCCAATGTTCGCACCACCGAGGCGGCGCGGCAGGGCGTCAGCCGCGCGCTGGCCATATCCTTTAAATCGGGTTCGGTCACCGGTATGTGCGTGGTCGGGTTGGGCCTGCTGGGCGTTGCCGGCTATTTCTACATCCTCAAGGGCTTCGGCGTCCCGCTCGAGCAGAATATCCAGGCGCTGGTCGCGCTCAGCTTCGGCGCCTCTCTGATTTCCATCTTCGCCCGCCTTGGCGGCGGTATCTTCACCAAGGGCGCGGATGTCGGCGCCGATCTTGTCGGCAAGGTCGAGGCGAACATTCCCGAGGACGATCCCAGGAATCCAGCCGTCATCGCCGACAACGTCGGTGACAACGTCGGCGATTGCGCCGGCATGGCGGCCGATCTGTTCGAGACATATGCCGTGACCACCGTGGGAACCATGCTGCTGGGCTTCGTGCTGTTCACCAGAATCACCGATCAGATGAGCATGGTACTGCTGCCGCTGATCATCAGCGCGGTCTGCATCATCGCCTCGATCATCGGTATGCAGTTCGTCACGGTAAACGATCGCAAGGTCAAGAAAGGCAATGCGTCCCAGCTTGTGACAAACGCCCTCTACAAGGGCCTGATCGCCAGCGTGATCCTGTCAGCCGTCCTGATCGTCGGCTTCTTTGCCGCCGTTTACGGCTTCGACTATACCATCGTCAATGCAGGGGGGCGATCCATCTCGACGGTCGACCTGCTGATCTGCATTGCCTGCGGCCTGTTGATAACCGCGCTTCTGGTCTGGATCACCGAGTACTACACGGCCACCCGTTTCCGCCCCGTACGTTCGATCGCCAAGGCGTCGCAGACCGGCCATGGCACGAACGTGATCCAGGGCCTGGCGGTATCCATGGAGGCCACGGCGTTGCCGGCCATCGTTATCGCCGCCGGTATCCTGGCCACCTATATGTTCGGCGGCCTTTACGGCGTCGGCATAGCAGCGACCAGCATGCTGGCCCTGGCTGGTGTCGTCGTATCGTTGGATGCCTACGGTCCCGTTACCGATAACGCGGGCGGCATCGCCGAAATGGCGGACCTGCCGCCGGCAGTGCGCGAGGTTACCGACGCGCTCGATGCCGTCGGCAATACCACCAAGGCCGTAACCAAGGGTTTCGCCATCGGCTCGGCCGGGCTTGCCGCGCTTGTTCTGTTCGGCGCCTACACGACCGAGCTGGCGCATGATTTTCCGGATATGAATGTGTCGTTCAGCCTGACCGATCCGTTCGTGATCGTCGGCCTGTTCCTGGGCGGCCTGCTGCCCTACATGTTCGGCGCCATGGGCATGACTGCGGTCGGTCGCGCAGCGGGATACGTGGTGGTCGAGGTCCGGCGGCAGTTCCGCGAGATCCCGGGCATCATGGAGGGAACGGCCAAGCCCGATTACGGCCGCGCCGTCGACATGCTGACCCGTGCGGCGATCCGCGAGATGATCATTCCGGCTCTGTTGCCCGTGCTGGCGCCGGTCGTGGTCTTCTGGATCATCTATTTGATCGCCGACGCACCGCATGCCTTCGAAACGCTGGGCGCATTGCTGGTCGGCACGATCATCACCGGGCTGTTCGTGGCGATCTCGATGACGTCGGGCGGCGGAGCGTGGGACAATGCCAAGAAGTATATCGAGGAAGGACATTACGGCGGCAAGGGCTCGGACACGCACAAGGCGGCGGTGACGGGCGATACGGTCGGCGATCCCTACAAGGATACGGCAGGTCCCGCGATCAATCCGATGATCAAGATCGCCAACATCGTGGCCCTGCTGCTGCTGGCGATCCTGGCCAAGCTCTGGAGCTGATCAGCGGCCTGCCTGCGATTCCCTCAGTGGCGGTGCTCGCCGTGATGATGGATAGGAGGCCTACGAGTCATGGACAGCTCCTGGCGTAGCTCCTGCAACGACGATCGCAGGGGGTAGGTCAGGGGTTCGATCGACCTCAAGCCGCGTTGGACTGCGTTGTCCAGACCATGACCGGCACCCTCCAGATCGCGCTCGACCCTGTTCCAGCCGTAAGTCATCTGGATCAGTCCGATGGACAGGCCAAGCGCCAGAAGGGTGCGGGTGGCGGCGGAGGGATTTTCAAAGCTCATCGGTGCACATCTGCAAGGTGTGGTGGGTGCGACAGGGATTGAACCTGTGACCCCTACCGTGTGAAGGTAATGCTCTACCGCTGAGCTACGCACCCGGGGCCTGATCGGTGCAGGTTTCTAGCCTATGTGGCGCGTTCGCGCAAGGAGCGCCGGTTGCCGCCGCTGCGGCAGCGCGTTAGAACAGCGTCATGACCGATAAATCACTGTCCAGGCCGCTTGCCTGCATCATACTTGCCGCCGGCAAGGGTACGCGCATGAAATCGCGCCTGCCCAAGGTGCTGCACCACATTGCAGGCGAGCCCATGCTGGGCCATGTCATCCGTGCAGTAACGCCGCTGGCGCCTGAGCGGATCATCGTCGTCGTGGCGCCCGGAATGGAGCAGGTTGCGGCGTTTGCCGCGCCCCACCATACGGTAATCCAGGCAGAAGCGCTCGGTACCGCCAATGCCGTCCAGGCGGCCGCCGAAGCGCTCAAGGGTTTTGTTGGCGACATACTGGTCGTTTTCGGTGACGAACCGCTGGTCGAGACCGCGCACTTGCGCAGCCTGGTCGCAGCACGAGGCGAGGCAAGCGATCCCGCCGTGGTGATGATGGGCCGCCGCCCGAAGGATCCGGGACCGTACGGCAGGTTGATTATCGGGCCGTCGGGGCTCGAACGCATCGTCGAGGCCCTCGACGCGACGCCGGAAGAAAAGAAGATCGACCTGATCTGGACCGGTAATCTGGTTGCCGATGGCAGGGTGTTCTTCGATTTCCTGAGCCGCATAGACAACAAAAACGCCAAGGGCGAATTCTACCTGACCGCCATCGTCGCCAAGGCGCGCGAGGCCGGGCGCGCCTGTGGCGTCTTCGATATCGGCGCCAGCGAGACCGTCGGCGTCAATTCACGCTCCGATCTGGCTGCGGCCGAGGCGATCGTGCAGGGCAGGCTGCGCAAAGCCGCAATGACCAATGGCGCGACACTGCTCGATCCCGCCACCGTGTATTTCAGCCTCGACACGAAGCTGGGGCAGGATGTCATCGTGGGGCCGAATGTCGTCTTCGGGCCAAATGTCGTGGTTGCGGACGATGTGGAAATCCGCGCGTTCTGCCATATCGAAGGCGCAACCATCGCCAGCGGCGCGCTGATAGGCCCTTTCGCACGGATAAGGCCCGGGACTGTTGTCGAAGAAGACGTGCATATCGGCAACTTCGTCGAGATCAAGAATGCCGTGCTGGGGCAGGGGGTCAAGGCCGCGCATCTGACCTATCTTGGCGATGCGACTATCGGCGCGGGCACGAATGTCGGCGCGGGCACGGTCACGGTGAACTACGACGGTTACGCCAAGCATCGCACGACGATCGGCGCGGGTGCCTTCATCGGTTCGAACTCTACGCTCGTCGCGCCGTTGAATGTCGGGGCAGGCGGTTTCGTTACCGCCGGCAGCACGATCACGCGCGACGTCGAAGCCGACGCCATGGCCTTCGGCCGTGCGCAGCAGGTGGACAAGCCGGGCAAAGCGTCCCGCTTCCGGCAGTTGAAAAAGGAAAGCAAGTGATGTCCAAGTTCTGCCTCCTGTTCGATCTGGACGGCACGCTGGTCAACACCGACCCGCTGCATTTCGCGGCGTTCCAGGAATTCTTCGACGAACGCGGCCGCCGAATCGATTTCCACGAATTCGAGTCCGTGATCATGGGCAACCCCAACGCCCAGATTATGCAGCATTATTTCCCAGACAAGCCGGCGGACCAGCATGTCGACTTCGCCGATGAGAAGGAGGCGCGCTTCCGGGCCAAGGTGAACACGCTGGAGCCGACGCGCGGCCTGGGCGACCTGCTGCATTGGGCCGAGGCGAACGATTGTCCGTTCGCAATCGTCACCAACGCGCCGCGCATCAATGCCGAGATGATGGTCAAGGCATTGGGCATCGATGACCGTTTCGACCACCTGATCATCGGCGAGGAATGCGAATATTCGAAACCGCATCCGGCGCCTTATCTTGCCGGTTTGAAGAAGCTGGGCGGCGAGGCCAGCCACGCCGTGGCATTCGAGGACTCCGTCAGCGGCATCAAGGCGGCCGTGGCAGCCGGCCTCCATACCGTCGGCATGCGGACTACATTGTCAGACGAGCGGCTGATGGCTGCCGGAGCGTCGCGCGTCATATCCGATTTCCGCGATCCAGAGCTGCTGGAATGGCTTGAGATACAGGTGAAATCGTAGGTTACGGCTAGCCTGCGTAACAAGGCGTAACAAAGCGTGACTTCACAGGGGCAGGTACACTCGCTACCCCATGGCATCAAATTCAGAAGCGGAATTTTCCAATATGTGCGGCATTATCGGCATTATCGGCAAGGAAGGCGTGGCGGACTCGATTGTAGAGGGACTGCGGCGGCTCGAATATCGCGGCTATGACAGTGCCGGCGTTGCCACGCTGATCGATGGCCGCATCAACCGCTGCCGCGCCGAGGGCAAGCTGAACAACCTGGCCAGCAAGCTGGGAAATTCGCCGTTGGCGGGGGATGTCGGCATTGGACATACGCGTTGGGCCACCCATGGCGGCGTCAACGAGACCAATGCCCATCCGCATGCGACCGATCTGGTGGCCGTGGTTCATAACGGTATCATCGAGAACTACAAGGTTCTGCGCGACGAGCTGCAGGCAGAGGGTTGCGTCTTCGAAAGCCAGACCGATACCGAGACGATCGCACATCTGATCACCAAATACCGCCGCCTGGGCCTCAGCCCGACCGAAGCGGCCTCGACCGCGTTCAAGCGGTTGGAGGGCGCCTTCGCGCTGGCCATCCTTTTCGCGGGCGACCACGAGATCCTGATCGGTGCGCGTCGTGGTGCGCCATTGGCGGTCGGCTACGGTGAAGGAGCGATGTATCTGGCGTCCGACGCTATCGCGCTGGCGCCGTTCACCAACAAGCTGTCCTACCTGCAGGAGGGCGACTGGGTCGAACTGAAGCGCGACCGCGCCATTTTCCGTGATTCCGAGAACCGGCTGGTCAACCGCGAGGTGCGAGTCAGCCACGCTTCCGCGATGATCACCGGCAAGGGCGATTTCCGCCATTACATGCAGAAGGAAATCCACGAGCAGCCGACGGTCATTGCCGATACGCTGCATGCCTTCCTTCACCCCACGACCGGTGAAATCGCCCTGCCGCCGCTGGATGTCGATCTGGCCGCCGCGCCCAAGGTCACGATCGTCGCCTGCGGTACCGCCTATTACGCCGGCCTGACCGCCAAGTACTGGATCGAGCAGCTGGCACGCCTGCCGGTCGAGGTGGATATCGCCTCCGAATTCCGTTACCGCGCCGCGCCGATGCCCAAGGGCGGTATCGCACTGTTCGTCAGCCAGTCGGGCGAAACGGCGGATACGCTGGAGGCCCTGCGTTACGCCCGCAAGCAGGACCAGCACATACTGTCCGTCATCAACGTTCCGGAAAGCACGATCGCGCGCGAGTCCGACACCGTGATGTACACGCATGCCGGGCCGGAGATCGGCGTTGCCTCAACCAAGGCGTTCACCACCCAGCTGACCGTGCTGGCAAGTTTCGCAGTAGCGCTGGCCCACGCCCGCGGCTTCATCGACAGCGCGAAGGAGCGTGAGCTTGCGGCGCTGATGAGCGAAGTTCCCGGTCTGGTCAACAAGATGCTGAAGCTTGAGGACAGGATCGCAGAGCTGGCCAGACATATCATGGATGCCCGGGATGTGCTTTATCTGGGTCGCGGCAACATGTATCCGCTGGCCTTGGAGGGGGCATTAAAGCTTAAGGAAATCAGCTATATACATGCCGAAGGCTATGCGGCGGGCGAAATGAAGCACGGGCCGATTGCCCTGATCGACGACGATGTGCCCGTGATCGTCCTGGCGCCGCACGATGCGCTGTTCGAGAAAACGGCATCCAACGTGCAGGAAGTCTCCGCCCGTGGCGGCAAGGTTCTGCTGATCTCCGATGCCAAGGGAATTGCAGAGTTGCATGACCGGGTTACCTGGACGCTGGAACTCCCTGAAATTGCTTCATTCGTCGCTCCGATTGTATACGCCGTGGCGATCCAGTTGCTGGCCTATCACGTTGCGGTGCTGAAAGGCACGGACGTCGATCAGCCACGCAATCTGGCAAAGAGCGTGACCGTGGAATAGGCTTTTTAGTCCAGCGGATTTGGTATTTTCTTAGCCTTGCCCCCGACGCGTCCTGCAATCTGGTGCAGTCCTTCTACTGCGCTGGCATTGCGCTGACGCGTTATGCTCGTGGGATCGGGGCGTTCGATGACAATGATCGTGTCTCTCGGTTGAGCGGGGGTGGATGGGGCTTGCGCCTCTCCGGGATCGGCCTTCGATGGTGCTGGCGACTGCACGGGATCCGGGATCGCTTTCCAGCCACCGATCGCATACCCCCCGGTCAAGCGGTCCAAGGTTGCATATATCGCCTGAACAGCAGGAAGTTTTTCCTGGTCTTGAGTCAGTCGTGCCGTAAGCCGTTTGCCGGTGACCTCAAATCTTATTCCCTCATCGTTCGCAATCGCGATGTTCAGGCTCCTCTGTGCGGCTTTCAGCTCAGTTGCACGCTGTTTGTCCTGCCTTGCATACTCGCTCAACTTATCCATGTGCACGGTCCTGGGGTCGATAACCATTATGGCCTTATCGTTTTTGCCCGTAAGCATCGTCATGCGAACGATGTTTTGCTTTTGAAGCTCGCCTGCAACCTCGAGAGCTGTCGCATTTGGCTCGAAGCTGGCAACCAGCGTATCCCCCTTGGCGGAGCGAAAAGACTTGTCGCCACAAAGCTGATTAAAGATTTGCACGATTACAGGGACATTCTGATTCATATTTCCTCACTAGATTTGCCGGAAATTAGCATATGAGTAAGTTTTACGAAAGATTAATTTACTCATTTCTTGCGCTGGCTCCTCCTTCGGCTAAAGTATGATTTATGACCATATGGACCCCCGATAGCTGGCTGGCAAAGCCGGCAAAGCAGTTGCCATCCTATCCCGACGCAGACGCTCTGAAGCGCGCGACCGATACACTCCGGCGTTATCCCCCCCTGGTGTTTGCCGGCGAAAGCCGTAGCCTGAAGGCACAATTGGCGAAGGCTGCAAAAGGCGAGGCTTTCGTGCTGCAGTGCGGCGACTGCGCCGAAAGCTTCGACCAATTCAGCGCCCCAAGCATTCGCGATACATTTCGCGTCATCCTGCAGATGGCCGTCACCATGACGTTTGCCGGCGGCTTGCCGGTCGTCAAGATGGGACGCCTCGCCGGCCAGTTCGCCAAGCCTCGTAGCGACGACATGGAAACGCGCGACGGGGTCGAGCTTCCCAGCTATCGCGGCGATATCATCAACGGCGATGCCTTCACGCCCGAGGCGCGCATTCCCGATCCGGCGCGCATGATCCAGGCCTACAACCAGTCGGCGGCGACGCTGAATTTGCTTCGGGCTTTCGCACAGGGCGGCTACGCCGACCTGCACCAGGTACACCGCTGGACACTGGGTTTCGTCGCCTCAAGCCCGCAGGGCGAACGCTACGAGCATATCGCACGCCAGATCGACGATGCGCTATCCTTCATGGCAGCATGCGGGATCACGGGCCAGACGGCGGCGCAGATACGCGAAACCGAATTCTTCACCAGCCACGAAGCGTTGCTGCTGCCTTACGAACAGGCGCTGACCCGCGTCGATAGCACGACCGGCGAATGGTACGATGTCTCGGCCCATTTCCTCTGGATCGGCGATCGTACCCGCCAGCTGGATGGCGCACATGTCGAATTCATGCGCGGTATTCGCAATCCGATCGGCCTCAAAGTCGGCCCCTCGATGAGCGAGGATGAGGTTCTGCGCCTGATCGAAGTTCTGGACCCGATGGGCGAACCGGGGCGGCTGACTTTGATTTCCCGCATGGGATCGGACAAGGTGGCGGAAAAGCTGCCGCCATTGATCCGCGCCGTGAAGAAATCGGGCAGGGAACTGGCGTGGATATGCGATCCGATGCACGGCAATACGATCAAGTCCTCGACAGGCTACAAGACCCGGCCTTTCGATCGCATTCTGTCGGAAGTTCGCAGTTTCTTCGCCGTTCACGAGCAGGAGGGGCTGCATCCCGGCGGCGTCCATTTCGAGATGACCGGCCAGGATGTGACCGAATGCACCGGCGGCGCACAGGCGATCACGGACAATGCCCTGTCCGAGCGCTATCACACTGTCTGCGACCCGCGCCTCAACGCCAGCCAGTCGCTGGAACTGACGTTCATGATCACCGACGAGCTGAGGCGGCTGCGGGGCGCGCGGCAGGTTGTCCAGGCGGCGGAGTAGGAGCCAGGTCACTCCGGATTTGGAGCCCTGACTGTTCGAATTTCGCCTCTTGCCCCCCGTTCGCGGAAATCCTTGGCGTACATATCTTCTTCAGTGGGAAGCAGTCCTTGCTGAGCGATTTCGAAGGTGACTATCTCCAGGATTGTCTGAACGACCTGTTCGACGGACGTCGCGGCCGTCGGCACTTCCGTGGAACGACCATTGGGCTGAAGCCACCCATCGGGAAGCTTGCTTTCGTAAAGTTTTTCTCCGTCACGTTTTGTAAGTGAGATGTCCCCATCCCATGAAGCGGAGATAGTCAATCGCGGTACGCTTTCCGCCATGGCCCCGGCCCACGAAAAAGGCCGCTTGTGCAGGGCGATATCGTTGGTTGGCGGTTTACTGTGTTCGTTGGGATAAGTCTTGGAGTAGACAAGCGAATATTCGCTTGTCTCCAACTTGTCGAGGCCATATTTAAGCGCCCTATAAAAAACCGAATCTCTGAACTCTTCGAAGTGCGAACTGACTTCGGCTTTTCTTAGCTGCTTCCTCTCATCCTCGCTGCGCTCCGCTTCTCCAGCCAGTATCAGCTCCGCTTCATACACGGATCGGCCGGTACGCAGGTAGGTCTCGATTATGCTATCGTATTCGATCATGTCTCTCATCCTTCTATGCGGTTGCAGTCCAGATGGAACTACATGGCGCCGCAGCTCGAAGGCCGAAGAGACTGTAGCGCTTTAGTTTTTTTGACGCGGCACAAGCTGTCCATCAAATTCCGCGAACCCGTTTGCGGCGGATTATTCCGGTCTGGATGATTATTCGAACGTATAACGGAAGGGGCCGTTCAAGGTCTTGCGCTTCACAACCAGTCTCGTAGGAGACGCGTTAGTTCTTTCAACCGTTTCCCCTTCAGTAAAGCTTATGCTGGAAGGCGAAAGAGCGTCCCTCAAGAGGCCGATCGCCTCGGTCGGCACAAGCAAAGTGTTGGTTTCGACAGGTAGATAGGGCGTTCCAGCCAAACCGGGTGTTTCAGGCCAGGTCTCCATGGCTTTTCTGAAATTCAGAAAAGTATCGAAGCTGATAAACTGCACTTCCCGATAATCGACGAGATCACGCTTCGGCGAAAGTCGTGTGCTGGAATCGTCTGATTTTGTAATATCGTCACTCATTCAATGCTCCTGTTTCAGTTCCATTTTTGATGGAAATCCACAGGGCACGACCCCAAAGGGCAGAGCGATCCGTAGCGCTTTAGTTTTTTTGACGCGGTACAAGCTGTCCATCAAATTCCGCGAACCCGTTACGGTGGGTCATTCCGATTTAAGCAGACAAACCTATCGAAGAAGGCTTATCAATACGGACTACTGAACGTCGCCCACCTGAAGGTGCGACTCCAGGAAATACAACTGCTTCTCGACATCGACGATCATCTGGTTGAAGAAGTCGGCCGACGGCTTGTCACCGGCATCATCGACCTTTTCCGACGCTTCGCGCAACGACTTGGCGTACTGAGCCACGGCGCTGGAAAGAGCACGCACATGGTCGATCCCCTTGCCAACCGTATCCATCGGATATTCATTGATGGGCGAGTTCTGGGCTGCCTGCCGTACAGTGCCATTGGCAACGCCGCCCAGCTGGGTCAGACGCTCGGCGATCGGATCGATCTGCTCCTCGATGACGTCCGCAACGCTGTCGAACAACAAATGCAACTGATAGAAATTGTCACCCTTGACGTTCCAGTGCGCAAACTTCGCCTGCGAATAAAGGTCGCTTGAAGCCGCAAGCTGTTCCTGGAAAATCTGTACCACTTCGCGCTTCACGTTGTCGGATAGCGCGACCTTGGTCGGGTACATTTTATCGATCACTTTCGTGCCAGGACCTGGCGCGCTGTGATTTTTTTCTGTTTTCGACATTTAAGACGTCCTCGAGTGTGTGTTGGGCGATCCGATGTTCAAAACCGCATCTGTGAGTATTAATCAAAAATCGCCGGTTGAGTTCCGAATCAGGTAGTGCTTAGTGCTTTTTCCACCGATTTCATCAAAGCCGGAGCCTCGGGCTTGGTGATGCTGGAAAACCAGTTGACCAGCGCCCCCTCGCGCGAAATCACGTATTTGTAAAAATTCCAGCGCGGCCGGCCGATGAACCCGACCTGTTCGTCGACCCATTTGTAAAAAGGATGCGCCTCCGCACCGGTGATCTTGGTCTTGGCGCACATTGGAAAGGTAACATGGTACTTCAGGTCGCAGAAGGCGCGGATTTCGCTGTCGCTGCCTTCTTCCTGCTTGAAATCGTTCGATGGCACGCCGAGGACGGTCAGGCCGCGATCCTGCCAATCCTTCCATAGCTTTTCCAGGCCCTGATACTGCGGGGTAAAGCCGCATTGCGAGGCAGTGTTGACCACCACCAGCGCACGACCTTCGAATTCTGCCAGGGGAACCGTATCTCCGGCTATGCCGTGAAAGGTGAACTGGAAAGCTGTATTACTTTGCTTGGATATTACCATGGACGAACCCTATACTAATCTTTAGACGCTTCCAACATGGCAATACTAGTTACAGGCGCAGCCGGCTTCATTGGCTATCATACGTGCGAAGCTTTGCTTGCCCAGGGCCACGATGTGATCGGTGTGGACAATCTCAATAGTTATTACGACCCGAAGCTCAAGCGCGATCGTCTTGAAAGATTGATGCGCAAGCGCGGTTTTGGTTT
Source organism: Alphaproteobacteria bacterium (assembly GCA_965199335.1). Lineage (GTDB taxonomy): Bacteria > Pseudomonadota > Alphaproteobacteria > CALMVH01 > CALMVH01 > CBDAQV01. The sequence continues at coordinate 396,400 of CBDAQZ010000001.1, forward strand.
TTTCGAAATGAACGCGGCCGATCGCCAGACGATGCTGGGCCTGGCCGCCCGGCTCTCTCACGTTACGAATATCGTCCATCTGGCGGCGCAGGCAGGCGTCCGTTATTCACTGGAAAATCCATACAGCTATGTCGAGGCGAACATGATGTCGCAGGTCGTCATGCTGGAACTGGCGCGGCTGCTGCCGAAGCTGCAGCATTTCGTTTATGCCAGTTCCTCCTCTGTCTATGGCGGCAACGCCAAGCTGCCATTCTCGGTCGACGATCCTGTAGACATGCCCCTATCGGTGTATGCCGCCAGCAAGAGATCCGCCGAACTGCTCACTATAACCTACGCTTCGCTGTATCGGATACCCAGTACTGGCCTGCGTTTCTTTACCGTCTATGGCCCATGGGGCCGGCCGGACATGGCCTATTTCTCGTTCGTGAAGGCCGCTTATGCGGGAACCCCGATCGATGTGTACAACAATGGCCAGATGCAACGTGATTTTACCTATATCGACGATATCGTGGCAGGCATACTGGGTGTCATCGCTATTCCGCCGGTTCACGCCAAAACGCCTCATAGCCTCTACAATCTCGGCAATAGCCGGGTCGAGGCGCTCGGCGATTTCATTGCCGAAATCGAAAAGGCGACCGGCCATGTCCTAGTGAAGAACAACAAGCCGATGCAAAGCGGGGAGTCGCAGACGACCTCGGCGGACATAAGCGCAAGCCGCCGCGATTTCGGTTTCGACCCCAAAACCACCATAGCCGCAGGTATCCCGAAGTTTGTCGAATGGTACCGCGAGTACTATAAGGTATCACCGGAACAGCCGCAGGCTTGCAAAATCAAAGCGTCCGCTCTATAACCCCGTTTCCCCCGCTAAAAGGTTTCTGCGATGGCTCGCGTAACAGTTGAAGATTGTGTCGTACGTGTCCCTAACCGGTTCGAGCTGGTTATGATCGCATCCCAGCGCGCCCGGGAAATTGCCGGCGGTGCACCACTGACGGTTGCGCGCGACAACGACAAGAACCCGGTCGTCGCCCTGCGCGAGATCGCGGACGAGACGGTTTCGCTCGACACCCTGCGCGATGCCATGGTTCGCGGTCACCAGCGCGTGTTGCCGATGGAAGACCCCGAGGAAGACATCATCGAGCTGATGGATGGCGAGCAGGGCTGGATTCGTCCCTCGGCACTTACGCCTGAGGGTATCGAAGCCGAAGACGCTCTCGAAGAGCGCGAGGCCTTCGCCGATGCAGATGACGAAAGCGAAGAATTCTCCGCCGAGGAAGATGCGGAGCTCGACGAGTCGGATCTGGCCATCGAGGGGGCTGTAGAAGAGTAATAATTCGTCGCGTGCCGGGGTCGCCTTATGCTACTCTGACCCCATATTATTTCTGGCACATGGATGATTAGACAATACGAACTGGTCGAGCGCGTTAAGGCCTACGATCCCGATGCGGACGAGGATGCCCTTAACCGCGCCTATGTCTATGCGATGAAGATGCATGGCAGCCAGGTAAGGGCATCCGGCGATCCCTATTTCTCCCATCCGCTCGAGGTTGCCGGCATCCTGACCGGCATGAAGCTGGATACGGCCTCTATCGTCACCGCTCTGCTGCACGATGTGGTGGAGGATACGCCGGCCCGCCTTGACGACATCAAGAAGATGTTCGGGCCCGAGATAACCCAGCTGGTCGATGGCGTTACAAAGCTTGCCCGCATCAAGATGCAGGGCGACGGCGTCAACAAGAACTCCAGCGAATCCCAGGCGGAGAATTTCCGTAAGCTGGTGCTGGCCATGAGCCAGGATATCCGCGTTTTGCTGGTCAAGCTGGCCGACCGGCTGCATAACATGCGCACGCTGCAATATGTCTCTGACGAGAAACGCAAGCGGATCGCGCGCGAAACCCTGGACCTTTACGCCCCGCTGGCCGAACGGATCGGTATACACCAGATCAAGGACGAGTTGGAGGAGCTATCCTTCAAGGAGCTGTATCCTGAAGCGCATGACAGCATCATCGCCCGGCTGCAGTTCCTGCGCAAGGAAGGCGGGGACATCGCCGGCCGTATCATCCTGCAGCTGTACAAGGGACTGCGCGCCGCCGGACTGGACCCTGAAATCACGGGGCGCGAAAAGGCGCCCTATTCGATCTGGCGCAAGATGCAGCACAAGAACGTGGCGTTCGAGCAGCTGTCGGACATCATGGCGTTTCGCGTCGTGGTCAAGAATGTCGGCGAATGCTACCAGGCGCTGGGCGAGATCCACAGCCAGTATCATCTGGTCCCGGGACGCTTCAAGGACTACATCTCCACCCCGAAGCCGAACGGCTACAAGAGCCTGCACACCACCGTCATAGGACCGGAAAAGCAGCGCATCGAAATCCAGATCCGTACCGCCGACATGCACGAGACCGCCGACCTGGGCGTGGCGGCGCACTGGAGCTACAAGCAGGGCAAGGAGCGCGACGCCCAGGCGGAGGGTGCGCAATATCGCTGGCTGCGCGAATTGCTGGAGATTCTGGAACATGCGCAGAAGCCCGAGGAATTCCTCGAGCATACCAAGCTGGAACTGTTCCAGGAGCAGGTATTCTGCTTCACGCCCAAGGGCGATATCTTCAGCCTGCCGCGCGGGGCGACGCCGGTCGACTTCGCCTATGCCGTGCATTCGGATATCGGCGACCACTGTGTCGGCGCCAAGGTCAACGGGCGCATCGTTCCGCTGAACTCGCAGCTTTCGAACGGCGATCAGGTGGAGATTTCGACATCGAAGACGCAGGCGCCGTCGCCCGCGTGGGAACGCTTCGTCATTACCGGCAAGGCGAAAGCCCGCATTCGCCGCTTCATCCGCAACAAGCAGCGCGAGGAATACTCCAGCCTTGGCCGCGCCATGTTGCAGAAGGTATTCAAGCACGAGGGTTGCGAGTTTACCGAAAAAGCGGTCCAGGGTGTATTGAAGAACTTCCGCGGCGAGGCGGTGGAGGATCTGTACGCCGAGATCGGCGCCGGCAACCAGTCGGCCCGTGAAGTCTTCAACGTCATCTTCCCCGGCCAGAAGATCCCGGAAAAGACCATCGGCGACCAGAACGTCGTGCCGCTGGCCCGCGCCCGCGTCAAGCCGAAGGGCAAAGGCACGGCGCTACCGATCAAGGGGCTGATCCCCGGCATGGCGATCCACTACGCCGGTTGCTGCCACCCTCTGCCGGGCGACCGTATCGTCGGCATCGTGACAACCGGCAAGGGCGTCACCATCCACACCATCGACTGTGAATCCCTGGAATCGTTCGGCAACATGCCCGAACGCTGGCTGGACGTTTCCTGGAACGACGAGAGCAACGACGCACCGGACGACAGGGTGGGCCGCCTTCACGTGACCATCATGAACGAAACCGGCGCGCTGGGTACCCTGACCACGGTGATCGCGCGCAACAACGGCAACATCATCAACCTGCTGGTCACGACGCGCAGCACCGATTTCTGGGAAATCCTGATCGATGTCGAGGTCAAGGACGTCAAGCAGCTGACCAACATTATCGCCGCCCTGCGCGCGACGCCTGCAATCAGTACGGTGGAGCGGGCTCGAACGGGATGAAGCGCCTAACCGTTGACCTCCAGGTTAGAAAGGTTTATAAATACTTAAGATAAGGATTTTATATGCCCTATACATATACCGAAGAATTCAAAACCGAAGTCCTGGACTTCTATCAGGGCCGTACGAAATTGGGCGGCATGCGGAAAAGGCTGGAAGCAGGCGAGGATATCGGCGAGGCCTTATTGGTTGGCGTAACATCCACAGAAACATTGCTTCCCTCTGAAGTATTTGCCGCTTTCAAGCATATCAAAGGCGAAGAGATTATCACCGATCCGATAGCTTTGAAAAACTGCGACTATGTCATTTCAAGATTTGAATATGCTGCCAAGGCAGAAAAACTGTATGAGAAATTCCTTCTTCTCCAAGCCGAGCAGGAATGGACATTTACTGGAAAAGCAATTGTTCTTGCCGATAGTCCGCGTCCTAGCGTTATTCCACCGACGAGCCTAAAAACTTCATGATCCTCGGCATCGGCAACGACCTCGCTGACATACGCCGCATCGAAAAGACCATCGCCCGCTACGGCGACCGGTTCCTTGATCGCTGCTTTACCCCGCTTGAGCAGGCTAAAGCGGGGCGTCACACGCGGCCTGCCGAAACCTACGCCAAACGCTTTGCCGCCAAGGAGGCATGCGCCAAGGCTCTGGGCACCGGCCTCAGCCGGGGCGTCTACTGGCGCGACATGGGCGTCGTCAATCTTCCCGGCGGGCGTCCGACCCTGGAATTGACCGGCGGGGCACTGGAACGCTTGCGCGCGATCACGCCTTCGGGCATGACGGCATCAATATTTCTTACGCTCACGGACGAGGTGCCGCTGGCGGAAGCTTTTGTCATCATCTCCGCGGAGCCTGCACAGCCCTTATGACGTATAACCAGGAAACGCCGCCGCCTGTCGTGAAGAAGCCGAAGAAGGCCGAAAGTCTCAACGAGACCTTCAAAACCATTGTTTACGCCGTATTGATCGCGCTCGTGATCCGCACCTTTACCTGGCAACCGTACAATATCCCATCGGGTTCGATGATCCCGACGCTGCTGGTCGGCGACTACCTTTTCGCCTCAAAATTCGCCTATGGGTTTAGCGAGTTCTCGTTTCCCATCGATTTTCCGATCTTCAATGGCCGTTTCATGGGCCATATGCCGACACGCGGCGATGTCGTCATTTTCAAGCTGCCGGCGGATAACAGCACCGATTACATCAAGCGCATCGTCGGTTTGCCCGGCGACAAGATCCAGGTGACGCACGGCCAGCTCTATATCAACGACAAGGCAGTGCCGCGTACCCAGATGGCTGATTATACCGATGAAACCGGTGTCCATCGCCGCTTCATGGAGACGCTGCCCAATGGCGTGAAACATGAAATATTGCAGGATGGCGACGACGGCCAGCTGGATAATACCCAGGTCTACAACGTGCCTTACAACCACTTCTTCTGCATGGGCGACAACCGCACGAACTCGCTGGACAGCCGGGTGCTGGATGATGTCGGCTACGTGCCTTATATCAATCTCGAAGCGAAGGCGGGATTGATGTTCTTCTCGCTCGACGACAGCGCGCATTTCTGGGAATTCTGGAAGTGGCCTCACGCCCTGCGCACCAGCCGCCTGTTCCAAAGCGTAAAGTGACGTCGCAGACTGCGCTCGAACAGGCGCTCGGGCACGAGTTTTCGAACCCTGACCTGCTTCTGCGCGCGCTGACGCACGCTTCGTTCTCGCGGCAGAATTACGAGCGGCTGGAGTTTTTGGGCGACCGCGTTCTGGGTCTCATCATCGCCGAATGGCTGAGCGAATTGCACCCGCAGGCTGACGAGGGCGTTCTGGCCAAGGCGTTGGCGGCGCTGGTCGCACGCGACAGTCTTGCCGGTGTGGGCCGCAATATCGGAGTGGGGGAGGCGCTGCGTGTTTCCGCCGCCGATGAGACAACCGGCGCGCGAGACAATTCATCGATCCTTGCCGATGCCTGCGAGGCTATCATCGCCGCGCTCTACCTCGATGCCGGGCTGGAGGTCGCGCGCAGCTTCGTCCGTACCCATTGGCGCGATGTGATCGACTCACCGCCTGAAACGGGCGATACGAAAACACGGCTGCAGGAATGGACGCAGGCGCGCGGGTTGGGATTGCCGGCTTATACGGAAACCGGCCGGGAAGGTCCCGACCATGCACCGAGCTTCATTGTCGAGGTGCAGGTAAAGGGGTATCCGCCGCAATCGGCGGCGGGACCATCGAAACGAACGGCAGAACGTGCCGCCGCCGAGGCGATGCTGCGTGCTTTGGAGCAGACATGACGACACGCTGTGGATTTATCGCGCTGATCGGCGCCCCGAACGCTGGCAAATCGACGCTGCTCAATGCGCTGGTCGGCGCAAAGCTGGCGATCGTCAGCCCCAAGGTGCAAACGACGCGGACGCGCATCCTGGGCATCCTGATGGCCGAACAGACCCAGATGCTGTTCGTCGATACGCCCGGCATCTTTGTCCCGAAACGCAGGCTGGACCGCGCCATGGTCAACGCCGCCTGGACCGGTGCGCAGGATGCCGACCTGGTGATCCTGCTGGTCGATTCCACGGAGCGACTGTCGCGGGATGCCAGGGCGATCATCGAGGAGTTGCAGAAGGGGGGGCGTAAGGTGATCGCCGCCCTGACCAAGATCGACCTGTCCGACCGTGAGAAACTGCTGCCCTTGGCGGCGCAATTGAACGAAACCGGCGTTGTGACAGACATCTTCATGATCTCCGCCACCAAGAACGATGGACTGGACGACCTGAAGGCGCATCTGGCGAAGGCGTTGCCGGAAGGTCCATATCTCTATCCCGAGGACGAGATTTCGGACCAGCCGATGCGCCGGTTGGCGGCCGAGGTGACACGGGAGCAGCTCTACCTGCAGCTGAACCAGGAATTGCCCTACGAGGCGACAGTGGAAACCGAGCTTTGGGAGGAATTCGACAATGGCAGCCTGAAGCTCAGCCAGGTGATCTTCGTCGAGCGCGACGGTCAGCGCAAGATCATCCTGGGCAAGGGTGGCGCGCGCATCCGGGAGATCGGCACCAAGGCCCGGCTGGAACTGGAGGCCATGATGCAGCGCCGGGTCCACCTGACCCTGTTCGTCAAGGTGCGCGGCGAATGGGGCGACGACGCCGAGCGTTACCGCGAGATGGGACTGGACTACGCACCGGACGAAAAAACGAATTAACTTGGATTTTAGATAATTGGCATATTCTTGCCCTGTAACAGGAGAGGCAGCCATGGAAACACGCATCGAACGACTGAAGACATTGTTCGCCGCCTCGACCGTCACGCCATTGCCTCGGCGTCCGGGTATTCATTTGCAGGATCCGCGCAGCATTTCACCTGCAATCGCGGCTTACGCCCTCGGCAAGTCGGGTCAGGAAATCCGCCTCGATAGTTGACTGAACGTTGATCTGAGGCGCTAAGGCGCGCTAGAGTTGGCCTCATTCCAAAGTGAGACCAATTATGTCTTCGCGTTCCTACGATACCGGTGTCAAAGCCCTGCAGGATTTGCTGCCGCCGCTTGAGGATTGCCCAAACTGCGGCAGCAAGGCGGCCAAGCCAAAGCCGAAATCGGAGGCGATAAGGCGCGGCGGTTATATTGCTTTGGCTACGTTGTCGGGCCTTGCCCTGCATTTCATAAGCCGGCCAGGAAAAAAGCGCCGTCGCTTCTGATGGATTGGCAGGACGAAGGTTTCATCCTCGACCGCCGCGCGCACGGAGAAACTGCCGCTATCGTAACGGCACTGACCCTGGAACACGGCCGGCATGCGGGGCTGGTGCATGGCGGGCAGGGAGCCAGGAAGACCGGCCTGTTGCAGATCGGCAACCGCCTGCGCCTGACCTGGCGGGCGCGGCTGCCCGAGCATCTGGGTACCTATGAGACCGAGATGGTTTCCAGCCGCATTGGCTACATTATCCACGATCCAGGCCGTCTCGCCGCGCTGCAATCGGCTGCGGCGCTGGTGCAGCTGGCCCTGCCCGAACGCGAACCGCATCCCACCCTGTTCCATGCCTTCGAGGCGCTGGAGGATGCGCTGGCTGGCGAAGCATGGGCGCCAGCCTATGTCTTCTGGGAATTCCGCTTCCTGCAATCGCTGGGGTTTTCCATCGACCTTGCCGCCTGCGCCGTAACGGGCCAGACGCACGACCTGGCCTTCGTCAGCCCCCGATCGGGTCGTGCCGTGTCGGAGGAGGGGGCAGGCGAGTACCGCGACAAGCTGCTGAAACTGCCACCCTTCCTGATCGGCGGTGCCTATAAAGGCGAACAGGACCTGGTCGACGGGCTGAGGCTGACCGGTCATTTCATAGAGCGGCACATTACGTCTGCCTATAATGCACCGTTACCTCCTGTGCGTGAACGACTGATGGAAATCTGTCGTGCAATGGCCATGAATTCTGCTAAAGAATCGGTGTGACTGAAACACCCGGAATCATAGAGCAGACGCTGCAAAGCCTTCTGGGCGAGAAATATCTTGCCTATGCGCTGTCCACCATCACCGCCCGTTCGCTGCCCGATGTGCGCGACGGGCTGAAGCCGGTGCATCGGCGGCTGTTGCATGCGATGCGCGAATTGCAGCTTTCGCCCAACAACCAGCCCAAGAAATCGGCCCGCGTCGTCGGCGACGTGATCGGCAAGTTCCACCCGCATGGCGATACCGCCGTGTACGAGGCGATGGTGCGGCTGGCGCAGGAATTCTCGGTCCGCTATCCGATGGTCAAGGGCGAAGGCAATTTCGGCAGCATCGACGGCGATGGCGCCGCAGCCATGCGTTATACCGAGGCCCGCCTGACCGAAGTCGCGATGGCGATGCTGGAAAGCATCGACGAGGATACGGTCGATTTCCGTCCGACCTATAGTGGCGAGGATACCGAGCCTGTCGTGCTTCCCGGGGCTTTCCCCAACCTGCTGGCCAACGGCTCGGCGGGCATCGCGGTCGGCATGGCGACTTCCATCCCGCCGCACAATGTGGGTGAGGTTTGCGAGGCGCTGCTGCTTTTGCTGGACAAGCCTTCCGTCACCACCGAGGAGCTGCTGGCGAAGATGCCGGGACCGGATTTCCCGACCGGCGGCGTGGTGATCGATCCGCCCGCCGCCATGGTTCAGGCCTATGCCACCGGACGCGGGGGCTTCACTATCCGCGCGCGCTGGGAAAAGGAAATGCTGGGGCAGGGAATGTGGCAGGTGGTCGTCACCGAAATCCCCTATCAGGTGCAGAAGGCGAAGCTGTTCGAGAAAATGGCGGAGCTGGTCGAGGACAAGAAGATCCCCCTGATCGAGCGCGTCGCCGATGAATCCGCCGAAGACGTGCGCATGGTCATCGTGCCGAAAAGCCGCAACATCGACGAAGCGCTTATGATGGAGGCGCTGTTCCGCCAGACCGATCTGGAGGTGCGCTTCCCGTTGAACATGAATGTCCTGGACGACCAGGGTCGCATCCCGAAGCTGATGGATCTGAAGTCCGTCCTGCGTGCTTTCCTGAACCATCGGCACGAGGTGCTGCAGCGCCGCACGCGCTTCCGCCTTGCCGCGATCGACGAGCGTCTGGAGCGACTTGCCGGCTTCCTGATCGCCTATCTGAATCTCGATGAGGTGATCCGCATCATCCGCGAGATCGACGAACCGAAACCGGCGCTGATGAAGGCATTCAAACTCAGCGACGTGCAGGCCGAGGCGATCCTGAACATGCGCCTGCGCTCGCTGCGCAAGCTCGAGGAAATGGAGTTGCGCCGCGAGCACGAGAAGCTGACGGAGGAACGCGCAGGCCTGGCTTCGCTGCTCGACGACGAGAAGAAGCGGTGGAAGGCCATCGCGGGCGAGATCCGCGTCATCCGCGCCAAGTTCGGCGGTGAGACCGTGCTGGGCAAACGCCGCACCACGTTCGCCGAAGCGGTCGCCATCGACGTACCGCTGGAAACGGCGCTGATCGAGAAGGAACCGGTGACGATCCTGTGTTCCGATCGCGGCTGGATACGCGCCGTGCGCGGTCACAACCAGACGGTCGACGACCTGAAATACAAGGAAGGCGACAAGGGGCGTTTCGTGCTGGAGGCGCAAACCACAGACCGCCTGCTGGTGTTCGGCTCGAACGGGCGCATCTATACGATGGGTTGCGACAAGCTGCCGCGCGGGCGCGGCTTCGGCGAGCCGGTGCGCCTGATGGTCGATCTTCCCGACGATGCCGAAATCGTGGCGATGGAGCTGTACAGGCAAGGGGCGAAACTTCTGCTGGCTTCCTCGGATGGACGCGGCTTCATCGTCGGCCAGGACGATGTGCTGGCGCAGACCCGCGCCGGCCGGCAGGTGCTGAATCTGGAAGACAAGGTGACAGCGAGGTTCTGCCTTGCAGTCATCGGCGATCACCTGGCCGTGGCGGGCAACAACCGCAAGCTGGCGGTCTATCCGCTGGCCGAGGTGCCGGAAATGGCGCGCGGCCGCGGCGTGGCGCTGATCAAGAAAGGCGTCGATGTCGTCGACATGAAAACATTCGTGCTGGCCGAGGGCCTGAGCTGGAGATCGGGGGAGCGCACGCGTACCGTTCCCGATGTCCGCCCCTGGCTGGGCAAGCGCGCGCAATCGGGGCGTACCGTCCCCGAGGGCTTTCCGAAAAACAACAGGTTTTGATCGATAACCGGAGGAATTTAGATGGGATTTTTTTCTAAGCTGTTTTCCTCTGCGCCGGTCGCTAACGCCGAACCGAAAGGTGAACCGGAGATACAGGCGATCCTGGTCTACATGGGCGAGGACGGGTTGGCGGACGAGGTCTATGCCGACTACGACATCCATACGCTTTCGGACCAGCTGATCGATATCATGGAACCACAGTCGTTGGGCGAATACGATGGCGAGGAGAGCGGTGTCGGGGGCACCACCCTGTTCATCTATAGCGAGGATGCCGAGAGGTGCTTCAAGGCGATCGAGAAGACTCTGCGCGCTTATCCTTTATGCGCCAATGCTCGCGTCGTCATTCGCCAAGGCGAACCGGGCGCGCCGCAACGGGAAGTGCGATTTTCATAATTATCACTTCTCCCAGCGGGAGATGTCGCCCGGCGTAGCCGGGCGGGTGAGGGGCTATCGCCACAGGTGGATCAGCCCCTCACATTGTCCCTATCCCGCTGGGAGAGGGACAGGGTGCAGTAAGCCAAGGGTTTTCATAACCGGCTCACCGTTCTATCCTGTTGTGACAAGTAGATTGGAGTTAGCATGTCGATGGTTGATACGGTCGCTGAACGCAGGATCACGTTGCCCGATGGGTCGGTCAGGACCTATCCCGGAACGACCGTGACCGGCCAGCAGATTGCGGCTTCCATCGGCAACCGGCTTGCGGCAGCGGCGATCGCGGTCAGGATCGACGGCAAGCTGTCGGACCTCGACCTGCCGATCGCGCGGGATGCCACGGTCCAAATCATCACGCGTGAAAGCCCCGAGGCGCTCGAGCTGATCCGCCACGATGCCGCGCATGTGATCGCCGAGGCGGTGCAGGAATTGTACCCCGGTACGCAGGTGACGATTGGTCCGGCCATCGACAACGGCTTCTATTACGACTTCGCGCGCGAAGAGCCTTTTACGCCTGACGATCTTGGCAAGATCGAAGCAAAGATGCGCGAGATCATCGCGCGCAACGCCCCTTTCACCCGCGAGGTGTGGGAACGCGATGTCGCCATCGAGTTCTTCAAGAACAAGGGCGAGAAATACAAGGCGGAACTGATCGAGGGCCTGCCCCTGTCGGAACCGATTTCGATCTATCGCCAAGGCGAATGGCTCGACCTTTGTCGCGGCCCGCACATGCCCAGCACGGGGCAGGTGGGCGATGCGTTCAAGCTGACCAAAGTGGCAGGCGCATATTGGCGCGGCGATCACCGCAATGCCATGCTCCAACGTATCTATGGCACGGCATGGCGTAACAAGAAGGAACTAGACGCCTATCTGCTCCAGCTCGAGGAGGCGGAGAAGCGCGACCATCGCCGCCTGGGCAAGGAGATGGACCTGTTCCACATGCAGGAGGAGTCTCCCGGAAGCGTATTCTGGCATCCGCATGGCTGGACGCTGTATCGCGTGCTTGAAAACTATATCCGTCGCAGGCTGGACGCGGACGGCTATGTCGAGGTTAAGACGCCGCAGCTGATCGATTCCTCGCTGTTCAAGGCTTCGGGGCACTGGGATCTGTACGGCGCGAATATGTTCAAGACGCATGGGGAGGAAGGCGAACGCATTTACGGCGTGAAACCTATGAACTGTCCCGGCCACGTACAGATATTCAAGCAGGGGCTGACCAGCTATCGCGACCTGCCGTTGCGTATGGCCGAATTCGGTTCGTGCCACCGCAACGAGCCATCGGGTGCCTTGCACGGCATCATGCGCGTTCGTGCCTTCACCCAGGATGATGCGCATATTTTCTGCACTGAAGAACAGATCGAAAGCGAATCGCTGAAATATTTCGAGCTTCAGCTATCGATGTATCGCGATCTGGGCTTCCACGACATTGCGGTCAAGCTGGCATTGCGCCCCGACGATCGTTTTGGAACGGACGAAACCTGGGACAAGGCCGAGAACGGCCTTCGTTCCGCGTTGCGGAAAGCCGAACTGGATTTCGAGGAATTACCGAATGAGGGAGCTTTCTATGGCCCGAAGGTGGAATTCCATCTGACGGATGCCATTGGACGTTCCTGGCAGTGCGGTACGTTGCAACTGGATTATGTTCAGCCAGAACGTCTCGATGCTTCGTACATTGGCGAGGATGGTGCCAAGCATCGTCCTGTAATGCTCCACCGTGCCGGGCTTGGTTCCATCGAACGCTTCATCGGTATGCTGATCGAGCATTATGCCGGCAAGTTTCCGCTTTGGCTGGCCCCCCTGCAGGTCGTGGTGGCCACGATCACCGATGAAGCCTCTGCCTATGCCGAAGAGGTACATGCGGCCTTGAAGGTTGCTGGCATCAGGGTCGACATCGACCTGCGGAACGAGAAAATCAATTACAAGGTACGCGAACATAGCTTGGCAAAGGTGCCTGTGATGCTTGTGGTCGGCAAGAGAGAGGCCGAGAACCGGACCGTTGCGATGCGCCGTATGGATTCGCAGGAGCAACCGGTCATGGGTCTGGAGCAGGTTGCTGCCAATCTGGTCAAAGAAGCAATGCCGCCGGCATAGAATCTCGGCATTTGCCATTCAGCACTATATCTAGTTTGACTTGAGCCATGATTCTGCAAATTATCGTGCCAAGATAGAGGAATTCTGGTTTTTTGGTTCGCATTATTATGACTAAAATAAGGTAAACCTAACTATACCCCGATGCATAGTTAAGCAGTCTGGTTAAAAACTGTGCATACGGTCAGAAATTAACCATGATATTTGCGGATGGAACAATTTCTCTTTATTTTAGTTCAGTAATCTTGTAGAACGTCAGCATTAGTAAGTTGTTCAGCAATTTTGACTGAGAGGCCAAATGCCAAAAAATCATCTTAATAGCTTAGATAGCACAGAGATTAACGGCGCTTTGGACGAAACAGTCTCCGAGCGCGTCATCCCGCTCAGCCGGTTTATCCGCATGGCTGGCCGCCAGGATGAAACGAACCGCAATTTCATCGACGTGCTGGGTTTGACGGGTCGCTGGCTTCTGGCGAGCGATATGGCTTCCCTGTTCCTCGCCTTCCTCGGCGGTGGATTTCTGACATGGGTCGTGAATTCCTCGGCGGTGCCGAACGGCTTTCAAAGCTCCCTGTCGATCGAAACCTTCAGGCAGCTGATGATCTTCCTCGGACTGGGGCTGTTGGCCATATTATGGATGGACACGCGCGGTCATTACCGCCAGCGCCTGCCATACTGGGAAACCGCCGGCCACATGGTTGCGGTTGCTTCGGTCGGCTTTATTGCCTGCGGCTTTATCGAATTCGCCGGCAAGATCCCGTTTTCCCGCCTGTGGCTTGCCAGCAGCTGGGTATTGTTCGGCGTATTGCTGCTTAGCGGCCGTTCGCTGATGCGCCGGATGCTGGATGCGCGGGGCCTTTGGCAGGTTCCGACCCTGGTTGTTGGCGATGGACCTGCGGCAAACGCCGCCCTGCACGCCTTGAAAGGCGAGGCGGGAATGGGTTTCACGATCGTACGCAAAATTACGGCCGATCAGCTTCCGAACATGGAAGGGCCGAATGCCTGGCATCGTCTGATGACCCTGTCCGGCGCCTGCCACATCCTGCTGGCACTCGACAGTGCCGAGATGGACCGCCAGCGCGTGGCGCTCAAGGGCCTGACGCGCGAACGCGTGCCATGCTCGATCATACCGCCTTGGCTCGGCATGCCGACCAGCACCCTGTCGTTGCACCACTTCCCGATGCACGATGTCATGCTGCTGCACGATACCAACCGCCTGCGCCTGCCGCTGCCATGCTTCATGAAGCGCAGCTTCGACCTGGTCGCATCGGGTATGGCGCTGCTGGCCCTATCGCCGCTGTTCCTGATCGTCGGTTATCTGGCCAAGCGTGATGGCGGTCCCGCGTTCTTTATCCAGAACCGTGTCGGCCGTAACGGCAAGCTGTTCGGCTGCTACAAGTTCCGCTCGATGCGCGTCGATGCCGAGGAAGTGCTGGAGGCATATCTGGCAAAGCATCCGGAGGCTGCCGCCGAGTGGCAGACGTTTCAGAAACTGAAGAACGACGTACGCATCACCAGCTTCGGCCACTTTATCCGCCGCACCAGCATCGACGAGCTGCCACAGCTGATCAACGTGTTCCTGGGCCATATGAGCCTGGTTGGCCCGCGCCCGATCATGCAGGGGCAGGAAAAGTACTACGGCGACGATTTCATCTATTACGAAAGCGTCCGTCCCGGCATCACTGGCCCATGGCAGGTCAGCGGCCGCAACAAGCTGACCTTCAACGAACGCGTCGAACTGGAAGCCTGCTACGCCCGTAACTGGAGCTTCTGGATCGACATCGTGATCCTTCTGAAAACGCCGCCCGCGCTATTGGCGAAGGACCACGCGTTCTAAGGCATATCAAGTCCGGCAAAACCGGAATTCATGAACTCGATAATTAGCTAGCCGTCATTTCGGATGTAGTCCGGGATGACGGCTATTGCTTTATTCCATGCCCTCGAAGAGCGCCGTCGATAGGTATCGTTCGGCGAAGCTGGGGATGATGACCAGGATCGTCTTGTCCGTCATCTCGGGGCGTACGGCGACCTCCAAGCCGGCGGCCAGTGCGGCCCCTGAGGAAATACCGACGGGAATACCTTCCAGTGCCGCGACTTCACGCGCCGTGTCCAGGGCACGCTGGTTGGAAATCTTGATGATTTCGTCGATCAGGTTGGTATCAAGAATTTTTGGTATGAACCCTGCGCCGATTCCCTGGATCTTGTGCGGACCGGGTTCGCCGCCTGACAATACGGGGCTATCCTCGGGCTCGACCGCGACAATCTTGAGGCCGGGCTTGCGTTCCTTCAGTATACTGCCAACGCCTGTCACGGTGCCGCCCGTACCGACGCCCGCTACCATGACATCGATATTGCCCGCCGTGTCGTTCCAGATTTCCTCCACCGTGGTGTGACGGTGGATTTCGGGGTTGGCCGGATTCTCGAATTGCTGCGGAATGAACGTTTTCGGCATCGTCTTGGCCAGTTCCTCGGCCCGGGCGATGGCGGCCTTCATTCCACCTGCAGCGGGAGTCAGTTCAAGCTCCGCACCCATCAGGCGCAACATCTTGCGCCGTTCGATGGACATGCTTTCTGGCATGGTCAGGATCAGGCGATAGCCCTTGGCCGCACATACGAAAGCCAGCGCGATGCCGGTGTTGCCGGATGTCGGTTCGATAATGACGGTATCGGGGTCCAGCTTGCCTGCGGCTTCGGCGGCCTCGATCATCGCGATGCCGATACGGTCCTTGACGCTGGACAGGGGATTGAAGAACTCCAGCTTGGCGATCAGGTGCGCCTTGGCACCGTAACGGGCCGCAAGCCGGTTCAGGCGGACGATAGGGGTCGCACCTACCGTATCGAGGATCGAGTCGTAAATCTTACCGCGGAACTCGGGCGCCGGTTGTACACTCATGCTGTCGCGATTACTGCGCGACTTGCTCGAACGTCTCGGTCTCGATACCGGTTTCCCGGGCGCGCGAGCATAGGTCCTCGATCGTGATCGTCTCCAGCTGCGTCATCCACTTGCCGGAAAGCTCAAGGCACAGGGGGCGAACAATCTGGGTTCCCAGAGGCGAACCGTTGGCATCGTTGGCGACGTCGGTAGCCGCTTCGCTGGAACGTACCGCACGGGCGATATCGGCGAGGGAGATGTCCTTGCGTTCCTTTGCCAGGCGGTAACCGCCATGCGGGCCACGAACACCCTCAAGGATGCCGGCACGCACAAGCTGTTGCAGAACCGGCTCCAGATAACGGCGGGGAATGCCCTGCCGCTCGTTGATGGCGCCGCTCTGTACCGGCTGGGCGCCCATGTTGTAAGCAATGTCCAGCACCGCTTCCATGGCGAACATCAGCTTCTTCGAAAGTCGTAATATCATAGCCTTCGCCTCCTTTAGCGGTTTGTTCCTGTGGAACCAAACCCGCCAACTCCCCTAATGGTTTCAGTTAAACTCGGTAAAACTTCCCATTCAGCCGACGCGTAGCGGGAAATCACCATTTGAGCAATGCGCATTCCAGGTTCGACGGTGAAGTCGTCTTCCCCCAGATTGATAAGTATCACGCCGACTTCGCCGCGGTAGTCAGAATCGATCGTACCGGGGCTGTTCAGCACCGTAACTCCATTTTTCGCGGCCAGACCCGAACGAGGCCGGATCTGTGCCTCGTACCCAGCCGGCAAAGCGATCGAGATACCCGTGCCGACGATCGCGCGTTTGCCGGGGGCGATCACCACCGGTTCCGCGATCGCGGCTTTCAGATCCATTCCGGCCGCGCCTTCTGTCGCGTAATGCGGTGGATCGAGATGCGCGCCGTTCGGCAACTGCATCAGGGGAATTTCAACGTTCATCGACTGTGTTTTTCTCCAGCACCCTACTTACCTCGCAGGCAAGCCGTTCTGCAATAGCGTTCTTCGAGGTTTCTTGCCACAACGTCGTTCCCCGATCTGAAATCAGTGTGACGGCGTTATTTTCACTGCCGAAAACATCGCCCGCCTCATTAACGTGGTTGGCAAGAACCCAATTGCACCCCTTGTTTTTCCGCTTTGCAGCTCCGGCTTCCAAAAGATTGTCGGTTTCGGCAGCGAATCCGATCACGAGGCGTGGGCGCGGCGTAGACTTTGCGACATATGCCAGGATGTCAGGATTCTCGACGAATTTAAGCTCGGGGCTGCCGCCGCTACGTTTCAGTTTCGCGCGTGAGGGCGCGTCGATTCGCCAGTCGGCGACGGCGGCCGCATATACGGCGATGTCGACGGGCAGGGACGCTTTGCATGCTTCGAACATCTCAAGCCCGGTACGCACACGAATCGTTTTGACACCTGTAGGGTCGGGCAGGGCCGTCGGCCCGCTAACCAGCGTTACGGCTGCGCCATGGCGGGCAAGCGCAGCGGCGATCGCGTGGCCCTGTTTGCCAGACGAACGGTTGCCGATGTAGCGCACCGGATCGATCGCCTCATGTGTCGGTCCGCTTGTCACCAGCGCGGTGTAACCGGCCAGGGATTTGTCCGTAGTCAACATCGACTCGATGGCGGCGGCGATCTCGGTCGGCTCGGCCATGCGGCCATAGCCATATTCGCCGCAGGCCATGTCACCTTCATTCGGTCCAACCACGGCAATGCCGCGCGCTTCCAGCAGACTCATATTCGCCTTCGTCGCCGCATGTTCCCACATGCGCACGTTCATAGCCGGCGCGATCAGTACCGGCTTGTCGGTCGCCAGCAGGGCGGTCGTCGCCAGGTCGTTGCTCATGCCCGCCGCCATGCGCGCCAGTATGTCGGCGCTTGCAGGCGCGACCACCAGCAGGTCGGCGTCGCGCGACAGCTCGATGTGGCCCATCTCCGCCTCGTCGGTCAGCGACCACAGGTCGGTGTAGACTTTGTCGCCGGTCAGTGCCGAAAAGCTCAGCGGCGTGACGAACTGGCTGCCACCCTGGGTCAATATCGCACGGACCTTGTGGTCGGATCTGGTCAACAGACGCGCCAGCTCCAGCGACTTGTAGGCCGCGATGCCGCCGCTGACGATGAGCAGGATGCGTTTGCGATCGCTCATAGCTTGTATCCACTGTGAATGGCCGCAATACCCGCACTCAGGTTTTCGACCTTTACGCGTTCGAATCCTGCCAGTTCCATCCGCGATGCCAGCTCGGCCTGCGTCGGCATGCGCCGGATGCTTTCGACCAGGTACTGATAGCTGTCGCGGTCCTTCGCCACCACCGCGCCGAGGTTCGGAATCACGGTACGGGAATAAAGATCGTAGGCCTGCGCCAGGCCCGGAACGACAACGTGGCTGAACTCCAGGCAGAAGAAACGGCCGCCATAGCGCAAGACACGGAATGCTTCGGCCAAAGCTGTATCGATCTCGGTGACGTTGCGCAGACCGAAGGCGATGGTGCATGCGTCGAACGAGCGGTCCGGGAAGGGCAGGCTCTGCGCGTTGCCAACGCTCCATTCGATGGTGCTGCGTCCGCTGTCCAAGGCACGGTCGCGACCGACACCGACCATCTCGGCATTCAGGTCGCAGACGGTGACCTGCGCCTCCTTGTCGGCCATGCGAAAGGCAATGTCGCCTGTGCCGCCCGCAACATCCAGAATCACTTCGCCCGGTCGAGGTGCCAGCGCCTGCAAGAAGCGATGCTTCCACACGCGGTGCACGCCCAGCGACATGAAATCGTTCATCACATCGTAGCGCGACGCGACAGAGCTGAACACGCCGCGCACGCGGGAGGTTTTCTCCGCCGGATCGACCGCGCGATCGCCGAACCAGTGAGCTTCGGGATTTTTCATACGCTCGTTCATATCACGTCCCCAGAAATTCCCTAGTCCCCGCGACGGCTTCCGCCAGGCCTACACGCTGGATGCTGACGCCCGGCGGGAAAGCGGTTGCCAGGCGCGTCGGCAGCATCGAATCCAGCAGCACGAATACACCGCGATCGTCGGCGCGGCGGATCAGGCGGCCGAAGGCCTGTTTCAGGCGCAGGCGTGTCAGGCGGTCTTCAAATTCCGCGCCGCCGAAGGCAGTGCGCCGCGCCTTATATAATATGTCGGGACGGCTCCATGGTACGCGGTCGAACACCAGCAGGCGCAGCGAGCGGCCTGGAACGTCGACGCCGTCGCGGATCGCGTCGGTACCCAGCAGGCAGGAATGTTCCTCGGCGCGGAAGATGTCGACCAGCGTCGTTGCGTTAAGACCGTCGACATGCTGAGCGTACAGGTCGATCCCGGCGGCGTCGAGCGGCGGCGCGATGCGGCTGTAGACGGCGCGCAGGCGGGATATGGCGGTGAACAGGCCCAGCGCGCCGCCCTCCGATGCCAGGAACAGCTCGCGGTAGGCGGCGGCTATCTGGTCGACGTCGTTGCGCTTCACGTCGCGTACGACATAGACGCGCGTCGCCTGGCGATAGTCGAAGGGCGAGGTGACCTGGGCGCGGATAGCCGGGGTGGGCAGGTGGATGGCGCCTGACATCATCTCCGCCCCGTGCCAGTCGCGCGACGGGTCGCCGGTGGCATCGGTCAGCGTCGCCGAGGTGACCAGCATGCCGTGCGCGGTGGCGCTCATGATCTCGGCAAAGGGTTTCGTGGGATCGACCCAGTGCCGGTGGAAACCGATGTCGTAGTCGCGGCCCTCGATGCGGTCGATCTGGAACCAGTCGACGAACTGCGCCGGCGTCTCGTTGCCGATCGCGCCCAGCATGCCCTGCCAGAACACCACCATCTGGAGGCCGCGCTGCGTCAGGCTACGCGAGACGGCTTCGATCTTGCGCTTCTTTTCCTCCGTAAGCGTCGCCGCCTGCCGGTCCATCCAATCCTTCATCTCGGCAATTAATTGGTTCAGGGGGCGCGTCAGCTTGCCCAGCGCGGCCAGAGAATCCTGCGCTGCCTTTTCCAACCCGGGAATGGCCGGCGCGATTTCCGCCTCGATCCCATAGGAGTTATCCCCGGCGGTGCTACGGGCATAGACCTGGGTTCGCAACATGCTCAGGAACGCCTCGACCGGGCCCAGCGGCTCACCCTCGGCGACGCGGGTCAGCCAGCCTTCGGCCGGCAGGATGCGGGCGGCGTCGATCACGCGGTCGACCAGCACTTCCAGTTCGGGCAGGTCCGCGATCAGGTCGGACATGCGGCGCTTCAATCCACGTGCGCGGCTGCGATGCGAGGCTTCGGCGCCGATGAGCCAGCGCCTG
Source organism: Alphaproteobacteria bacterium (assembly GCA_965199335.1). Taxonomy (GTDB): domain Bacteria; phylum Pseudomonadota; class Alphaproteobacteria; order CALMVH01; family CALMVH01; genus CBDAQV01. Next base: position 416,277 of record CBDAQZ010000001.1, read on the forward strand.
AGCTCGGAAGTTTCAAGGCCGCTCAGATTGGCGGAAAAGGCGCCATCGGCGGTATCGAAGAGGTGATGGCCTTCATCGAACACGTAGCGCAACGGGCGATAGCTGTCGTCGATGCCGCCGTTCGCCGCCTGGATCATGACCAGCGCGTGGTTCGCCACCACGATGTCGGCGGTACGAGCCCGCCTGACCGAATGCTCGATAAAACAGCGGGAGTAGTGTTCGCAAGCTGCATAGATGCACTCGCCGCGGCGGTCGGACAGGCCGGTGGTGCGCGGCTTGCCCAGCAGGTCGGTGAGCCAGAACGGAAAGTCGCCGCTGAAATCGCCGTCGCGCGTCGCGCCGGCCCAGCGCACCATCAGGCCAAGGGCGGTCGAGATCACCGGCTGCATCGCGGTCGAACGCAACGCCTCGTCGAGGTTCAGCAGGCAGAGGTAATTTTCCCGCCCCTTGCGGATGGCCACCTTCTCCTGCGCGGTATCCGCATCGCCATAGTGGCGCTGCAGCGCCTGGTCGATCTGGCGTTGAAGGTTGCGGGTGTAGGTCGACACCCAGACCGGCGCGCCATTGCGCTCGGCCCACAAGGTTGCCGGGGCGAGATAACCGAGGGTCTTGCCCACGCCGGTGCCCGCTTCGGCCAATACGGTCTGCGGCTCGCCTTCCTCTTGCCTAGGAGTGAAAGCGAAGCAGGCGGCACTTGTGTAATCGGCCTGCTGCGGACGGGGCTCGGGCGTTCCGGCCGTCGTTTCGCGCACCATTTCGTCCAGGCGCCGGCGGGCCTCGTGCGGGGCGACCGGTTTCTGACCGGCCGGGGGTGGTTGCGCCGTTTCCTGCCATTCCGGCAGGCGGCTCCAGATCGTCAAGGCGCGGCGGATTTCTGTATGGCTGTAACTGTCGGTGGGCTTGCCGAGGGCATCGAGGATATATTGTCCCCAGGCCCAGCCGCCCGCGCTCATGCCCGCCGCTAGCGCGCCGAGGCGCGAATCGGGATCGTGCACGGCTTCGGCAAGCAGCTTGCCGGCAATCTCCGCGATCGACAGGCAGGCCTGAATGGGGGAGGCGGGACGTTGCAGCCCCAGCTCCTGAGCCAGCCCGCCCGGCGTCGGTACGCACGGGGATGCGGGGCGGACGAAAGCATAGAGCTCCAGGATATCGAACGCGGCAACTGACTCGAGACCCAGCCGACGCGCCAGGAATTTCGCGTTGCACACGATGACGCTGCGGTCGTGCAGCCATGACGGCGCGCCGGCCAGGTCGATATGATCGATCTCGCCGTCGGGGCTCAGGCACACCAGATCGCGGGCGGTGGCGATGACCACGGGCACGGGGGGAATGCGCAGGGAGGTCGATGTCTCTATGGCGGAAGGCATTGACTGAAGTATAAGCGGCCATCGCCAACAAGCCAGAGACGAACGCAGGAATGCCTGTCCCTCATAATATAGCCGCCATCGGATCACGCCTGTTGCATCAGTTGCCGCCCGAACGGGCCCATCGTGTCGCGATCGAGATGCTGCGCTACGGGATAGCGCCCCGCTTTAAGGGTGAAGACGATCCTATCCTGCGCACGAAGGTGCTAGGGCGCATTTTTTCCAACCCGGTCGGTCTGGCGGCGGGCTTCGACAAGAATGCCGAGGTGCCGGATGCCTTGCTGGACCTAGGCTTCGGCTTCGTCGAGGTAGGCACGATCACGCCGCTGCCGCAGGCGGGCAACCTCAAGCCGCGCCTGTTTCGCGACCCTGCCAACAAAGCGCTGGTCAATCGCATGGGTTTCAACGGCAAAGGCCTGGAAGCGGCTTTGGCCCGCCTGGAGGGCCGGGAGCGGCGTGGTATCGTTGGTGCAAATGTAGGCCGCAACATGGTGACGCCAGATGTCGTGGCAGATTATGCGACCTGCATCGGTCGTTTGGGCCGTATCGTTGACTATCTCGTGGTCAATATTTCCTCGCCCAGCACGAAAGGGATAAGGGATTTGCATGCCGCCGAGGCCCTGACAAAGCTTCTGGAGGTCTGCTTGCGAGCCCGCGATGCCTCGCGAGGCAGCTGCCCGCTGTTGCTCAAGATCGCGCCGGATCTGGACGACACGGCATTGAGCGAATTGTGCGATGTGGTGTTGCGGCAGGCAATCGACGGCCTGATTATTTCAAACAGCAGCTTTAGCCGCCCAACAGGCCTTTCCCCCGAACTGATGCGCGAGGCTGGCGGGCTCAGCGGCCCTCCGATGCGGGCCGTTGCAACCAATCGCATACACGCCACGTTTAGATATACGGGTGGAAAGATACCGCTTATCGGCGTTGGCGGAATTTCCAACGCCGAGGACGCATTCGAAAAGATCAAGGCCGGGGCTTCCCTTGTGCAGCTTTATACGGGGTTGATTTACGAAGGGCCCGGGGTTGTGACCGATATCAAGACCGGCATTGCCAGGTTGCTTCGGGAGCAGGGTTTTGGATCGATGGAAGAGGCTGTAGGAAGTGGAATTTGAGCTGCGTCTTTACCATTTTATCATCTGGAAGCCTTAGAATTGCGCGAAAGATAAAATTTTACGGGTGTTTTTGGGTTGCGGTTTGAGCGTTAACGAATTACACTGCATACCGAATGTCGGGGGACCTTTGCCATGGATGTGAATAACATCAGAGATAACATAAAGCGCGAGATCAAGGCTGAAATGAAGCCGAAAAGATTGTTGCGCACGGCTCTGGTGCCACAGACCAAGGGGCTTTTGACACCGCTCAAGGAAGTGTTCGAAGTCTTTGTATTGCTTATCGCGCAGATATTCGTATCGGCTAAGCTGATTACGCGCGATCACCCTGCGGCCACAAAAGAATTAAAAGGCCTGAACGCAATATGGCTTATGATCGTGGACGCCTCCTCGAACCTAAAGTTCAAGCGTGAAAATCTCTATCAAATTATTGTTTTTTATGGAATTGTCGGGATGCTGGTTTTCGGCACGCTCGACTTTCTGAGCTTTCTGCTGAATTTCGGCATGGGGCACGCGCACGCGCAGGCATTGAACAATACTAATTCGCTGTTCAATGAGTCCAACGCCGGGACCGATAACGGCCCCGTCTGGATCAACAGCATGTTCCCGTATGCAAACAATGCCGGCTCCGCCAGCGGGCTTCCTGGCGCGCTCGGCGCCATGCTCAGAACTTATAATTCGGCCTTGCTGGCGCTCGGTACCGCACTGGCGCTGTACCAGCTCATGACGCTGTTCATGGAGTCGGCGCATCACGGTAAGTACGGCGGTACCCGCCACAGTCAGCTCTATGCCCCATTGCGCATGGTCATAGGCATTGGCCTGCTGGTTCCTACCAGCAGCGGCTTCAATTCGGCACAGATCATAGCGATCGATATGGCCAAAATGGGTTCTGGCCTTGCCAGCAACGTGTGGCTGACCTTCCAGAACCAATTGAACAGTCTAAGCAATAATTCGGCCGAAGCACCTGTATCCGAAGTAAATACGATGATGCAGAAATTGATTGTCGATGAGACCTGCATGGTGGCGACGCAGGATCAAAATTCTAACGGAACGACCGAGCCGACCTGGACGGACCATGAAACAGGATTTAGCGATATAAACGGTTCTGAAACAGGAACGACAGCCGAGGGCGACAATACCGTTAACGCTTTTACGATTACCTTCGACAATCAGCAGGGCGACTCTTATTGCGGTACGCTGAGTATTCCGGCCCAGCAAAGCGGCGCGGGCCAAATGGCTCAGGTCAATTATTTTGAGCAGGCTTTTGTCAACAACAGCACCGGCGCATCTTTATCGGGGGTAACGAACGGTATCCTTCATGATGTCTGGACCGTAGCCACCGATATATACACTATATCCAAGGGCATGGGCGGAAGCAGTACATACTCTCCTACTCAAAATCCATTCAAAACGAACGGTCCTAGTGGTAGTGCTGGCGCTACGGATATCAATAAGACTTATGCCGATTGGATAGGTCAGCCAGGATCTGCAACCGCAGGTTCCGCTACTTCAAATTCCAGTTCGGGCCAAGCCGGGAACAATGGCTGCAGTACTGGCGGCGCGGCTTCATATTCCGGTGGTAGCGGAGAAATAGCGACAATGCAGGCCGCATCGGCCGGAGCCTACACCCAGTATAATACCAGCATTGCCTGCGCCAGCTCCAGTTCGAACCAGAACGTGACGACATCCGACTGGACCAAGGCAGGGTTTCTGTTCCTGCAGATGACACACAACGCCCAGGATCTGTATACGATGCAGAACCCGAATATTTCAGTGTCTCTGCCTGATTCGACCATAATGTACCTGGTCAATGGCGGCACCAATAATTGCAGCACTATGAACAGCCTGAAGGGCATTTTCGGATTGGGCCCGTTTGCCTGCCAGTCTTCGGGTGAGACGGTGGCCAACGCCATTTCGAATGCCGTCCAGGACGTTACCAACGCCGCCAAGTCTGCCGGTATGGCGCCGGTGACCTTTGATCCCAATTCGAATGGTAGCGGCAACGATTCGGGCAAGCTGAATTCTGCGTTGCAGGGACCCCTCGATACGATGATCTCCGGTATCAAGGAAGCTTATTGCAACTCGGGTGCCTCGGGCCTGTCGGCGAGTGGCTGCTCAGGCGGCACCACTCCTCCGTATGCTCTCGGTCAGTCCATTTTCAACGTTATGTTACTTGGTAACATAATGCTGGTCCTGACCGGTTTGCTCTACATACTTGGCGCATTATCGGGTGCCTCGCCATTCACCATCCCCCTGGGTCTGATCATCTCGTTCATCGGAACGACCTTGTTGCCCATCGGTATTTCGCTGGCGATCATGATCCCGTTGATGCCGGCGGCGCGCTTCATCTTCGGAATCTTCTGCTGGTTGATGACCCTGTTCGAGGGCGTGATCGCCATGCCGCTGGTCGCGCTTGTTTCCATCCGCTCGGATGGCGAGGGCTTGTTTGCTCACGGTCAGGCAGGGTGGTTTTTCCTGCTCCAGATGATGTTCAGACCGGTGCTGATGATATTCGGATTGCTGGGAAGCGTGTTGATTTTCGATACCCTGGCGAAGTTCATAAACCTTACGGTGTTCGGAACATGGTTTTCCCTGTTCCATACCGGTGGAACCGGGATGTTGTCGGCGTTGCTGGGGATCATCGGGTTCATGTATTTCTACGTGTTCACCATGTATTCCTGCGCGAACGTCTGCTTCCAGATGATCAATACGATTCCCGATCGTGTGCTGAGCTGGATCGGTCTGCAGGGTATCAGCGCCAACGACGATACGGGCAATATCCTTACAAGGTCCGGGCAGGAAGCCGGAAACCGCATGGGCTTCGCAGCAGATGCCATTAGTGGTGGCGTCAGGGGTGCCCTTGCCGAAAACAAGGCACGCAATACCGAAGGAGGCGGAACCGTTCAGGGAATTGGCGGGCCTGCCGGAGGCAATAGTAATGCGAGCGCAAATAACAACCAGTTTGTCAGTGCCGGGGGCGCGGGTGCGGCGCCGGCGCAGATTGCCGGCCCAAGCAGCAATGCGCCACCGCCACCGACGTCTACCACTGGCGCGCCTCCCCCGCCATTGCCTGCCGGCTCCAGTACGACCAACGTGGCTCCGCCACCGTTACCTGGGGCTTCGGTTGTCGGTTCAGGCAGTAACGGCAGCCAGTTCGCAGGCGACAGAAGTTCGGGCAAGGCATTAGGCGAATCTTTTGCCGCCATGGGCTCGAACATGTCTCAATCGGCTTCTTCCAGATCGACGGCAAACCAGATTCTTGGCGATCAGGGGGAAATAAACGGATCGCCTCAGGGGGCTCCCGATGGCGGTGGTGGAGGTGACGATACTGCTGCGGAAGAGGCGGCGAATCCGCCCGGCGATACCGGTGCGGCTCCGTCTCCCGATGCGCCTCCAGCAGCCATAGCAGCGCCCGCTGCAGTGGCAGCTGCGGTGGGCGCTGCTGCTGGGGTGACCGGAGCCAAAGTCGGCGCGCGTCAGGCGGGTGGCATTGGCCGTATGGCGGCGGCGGTGACGGCAGCCAGGGCGACTTCGGCAGCCGCTTCTTCCCAATCGTCCAATACGTCCGGTGGAAATATCGCGCCGGCTGCTTCAGGCAGCAATGCGCAGCCGCCAGCAGGTGGGGCCGAGGGTGTAGCGAATACTGTCGGAGGACAATCCACGGGAGATGCGGCTGGCAATGGATCCATACCGCCAGCGGTGAATAGCGGAAACACTGTGCCGACAGGAAACAACGACAGTGCCTCGGGCGGTAATCAATTTTACGGCGATAAGGTCCGCGCTAGCGAGCTTCAGTTGACGCCTGGCGGCCGCGGAACCGGCCAGGCCAAGTTGTCGACATTCGAAGCGGCGATGGTCGGTGCTGCCAACGCAGGTTTGAATTCTGCCTATGCCGGTAGTAACTCGATGCTCAGAAGCGGTCTTGAAAGCATTAAAAACCAGAAGAGCGGCGATGGCAAAAATGGAACGGATATTTCATCCGGCAACCAGCCTACGCAGCAGCCAGGTAATTTAACTCCCGGCCAGAAACTTTCGTCCTCTACATCGGCAGATGACGAGAAGGATGAAGACAAAGGCAAAGGGGAAGCGCCCGTAGAAGCGAAAGCGCCGGAGAGTGTCGCTTATCAAGGCAAGATGACGCAAACGCTGGATCGGCTTATGCAGAAAATTCCGATCGGGCGGAGTTAACGACACAATACCGGTTAAGCATGATTTAATAATTGAAAAATGTTTAGCCGTGGTCTAGGATAAGGCTTATTTATTTGATGGGAGAGTTCCATGACTAATGAAGAAAATATCGTGGAACCGGTCGTTACTTCAGCCAGTGAGCCTGCGGTCGATGCCGTCAAGGCTTTGAAGGCCTTGCAGCTTAGAAGTGCGAATTTCAAGACCGCAGACGATGGAAGCCTAGCTGTTTTCGTTTTCAACGGTGCCGGCAATAAGAACGCGGAAGCCTTCGGAGACAGGGTTCAAACCTTCATCACCGGCATGGAACAGGCGTATTCGAAAGCAGGCATCAAGCCGGTAACTCTTGCGCCGGAACTGGGGCAGAATCTCGTATCCAACGAGGTAACTTTTGTTTTTTCGGCTGTAGATGGCAACAGGGCCCGTAGCTTGACTGAGAAAATTCTTGATGATGCGGGACGGAAACCACCAATGCCCTTGGAGCGCCTTGCAGGGGCGTTGAACGCGGGTTCGAGCCAGAATACCAGCCAGACTCCAGTTTCTAGCCAGGCGCAAGTGCCGATCGCAAGCACGCTGCCCTCGAATCAGGCTAATCCTCCTTCGGCCAATGCGGTGCCAGTTGCGGAGCGGGTGCGCCAGGCTTTTGCCGTTGGCCCTGATAACGGGAAACTGCGGGCGACCGATTTCGATTTCCACGAAGTGGATTTCAATCATACCAATCCAAGATGGTACCGGGATCGACTGTGGAAGAACGTCAAGAAAGGCGACGTTCTTACCGAACGCAACCCTGGCGATATCGAAGCCATCAAGGATGTGTTCGGCAACGACCCTGAAACGATTGCCGGCATCGCACAGGTTCGGTGGAGCAAGAACAAACTCGGCCAGAAGGATCGGGTTACCTTTCTTCTCGAAACCGGTGAGGAGATGCAGGCGGTCTACAAGAAAAATGCAAATGGCGAAGAAGCGCTGAGTCATTTTTCATTCCGTCACAGTCACGTATCGGTGGAGTCTGGACGCAAGGTTCTGGACGCGCTCGAGGCGTCAGGCCAGTCGATCGACAACATAGCGATTAACGGCACACCGGATTTTCGAAGAAATATGAAATCGGCCATCGAAACAGAGTGCAAGCGTCGCGAGACCGAGCTTAAGCAGCACATGGCGGAGTGGAGAGGCGTCATGAGCGGCGACTCCTTCAATTATGGTACCACCCAGGCGCAGCAACTAAATACTCAGCGTCTCGAAGCCCTGACGAAAGGTGACGGAGAGCTAGCTGAAAACCTCTCTCGACGTTTAGAAATTGCTCAGGCTACTGGTGCAAAAGCAGACCGTAACATGCAAATTCTCGATCTGATTTACGACAAGCTCAGAGACGATAATACGCCAAGGTCGGTCGTATCGCAGATTATGCGTGAAAATAGAGACAGTCTGAATCCCAAACATCGCTCCTCGTTTGGCGATCCGTCTTTCGAGCATATTGCCGTGCAGCTTGGTGTCGATCCCGCAAAGCTTAGCGCGCTAGGGGTAAATCCCCAAACGCGTCAGCCGGAGGCGGCAGCACAGTCGACACCCACGCCAGAGGCTGAGGCTAATACTGTGACTTCAGCAAAACCTAGAATCACCATTCCAAAGGTTGCCTAAATCGCCTCTTGTCCCCTATCGCATTTCCGGCTTAGCCTTTACCGGCTAACCGGAGATTTCGATGCGGCGGGTTCTTCTTTCTTTTGTTTTCCTAGGCCTCGGTACGGCGTCGGCTTTTGCCGCCGATAGTCCCAAAACCATCACCGATAGCGTTACCGTAACCTCCGCCATCGCCGAGTTCGGTTCGCCGCTTTACGATCCGATGCCGGATCATATGCCTTACGCAAATCCCAAGGCGCCCAAGGGCGGCTCCCTCGTGCTCGGCGATTTCGGGTCCTTCGACAGCCTCAACGCCTTTGCCCTGCGGGGCGACGTGCCCGACAGCATCGGCATGATCGACGATTCCCTGATGACCGGTTCGGGCGACGAGCTGGCTGTCGCCTATGGTCTAATCGCGCAAAGCGTCGAATATCCCTCCGACAAAAGCTATGCGCTGTTCACCCTGGACAAGCGGGCGCGGTTTCAGGATGGCACGCCGATCGTCGCCGCCGACTTCAAGGCCACACTGGATGCCATTCGCCAGCCGGACGGCAAACCTTTCCTACAATCCGTCTATGTCGACATCGATCATGTCGAAACGCCCGACGATCATCATCTGAAAGTATTATTCAAGACGCGTGACAAGATGAAGCCGATCATGACGGCAGCTTCGCTGTCACCCTTGCCGCGCCAGTACTGGGCAAAGCACGATCTGGCGAAAACCACGCTCGATCCCATGGTCGGCAGCGGCGCCTATAAGATATCGGCCATCGATCCCGGTCATTCGATCAGTTTTACGCGAGTGAAGGATTACTGGGCCGCCGATTTGCCTATCATGCGGGGCACACAGAATTTCGATAACATCCGCTACGATTACTACCTCGACGATACGGTGATGTTCGAGGCGTTCAAGGCACACAAGATCGACTTCCATCGCGAGAACAGGGCATCGCGCTGGACGCGCGAATATGACATCCCGCAGGTAAAGGATGGCCAGATCGTTAAGCGGTCCGTGCACGTGGAAACACCTCAGGGCGTGGAGGGGTTGTTCTTCAACCTTCGCAGGCCCCAGTTCCAGGATGTGCGTGTGCGTCACGCTTTGGCGGAGCTGTTCGATTTCGAAACTACCCAGCGGACGTTGCTCAATGGCCAGTACAAGCGGGAGAAAAGCTATTTCCCTGGTTCGGATTACGGTGCCAGCGGTCCGCCGACGCCCGAAGAAATCGCACTCCTGACGCCCTACAAAGATCAGTTGCCGGCGCAGGTTATGACGGATGCCTTTGAGCCGCCCAAAACCGATGGCAGCGGGAACATCCGCGCAAATCTGCGCGATGCGCTGGGACTGCTGAAGCAGGCAGGGTGGCAGCCCGATAAGGATGGCCATCTGTTGAACAGGGCAGGACAACCGTTCCGTATGGAAATCCTGCTGGACATGCCGGCTTTCGAGCGCGTGATGCAGCCTTATCTCGACAATCTCAAACGAGCGGGTATCGACGCCACGATGCGCGTCGTCGACACTGCGCAGTACCAGGTAAGGATCGACGATCATGATTTCGACGCGATCGAAGTCAAGTCGAACTTCTTCCCGCCGCCTGGGGCCGAGCTGCGCTCCTATTATGGTTCAGCCACGGCAGATGCAAAAGGGGCGGGCAACTGGTCCGGAATCAAGGATCCCGTAGTCGACAAGCTGATCGAGGATGTGATTGCCGCCAAGGATCTGGAAAGCCTTAAAGCCGCCAACCGCGCTCTTGACCGGGTTCTGTTGTGGCAATGGTACTGCGTGCCCGAATGGTACAATGACGAGGCTTGGATTGCGTACTGGAACGGCTTCTCCTTCCCGGACAGGAACCCGCGTTACGGCATCGGTTTCCCCGATACCTGGTGGATCAAGCAGTGATCACGGGTTCGTGGCTCGATGGCCCGCATTTAGCGTGACTTAAGCCTTTTCCCCGTTATACGCTTTGGCATGTCCCTGCGGTTTTTGAAAATCGTTCTTCCGGCCTTTGCCATCCTTATGGTGGCAAGTGTTGCACAGGCACAGAATGCAGAATCGCAGGAAGGCCATGGCTCGGTCTTTTCCAACCCCGGGCAGGGCGGGCGCTGGATCGATCAGTTCTTTCCCTACGGTAATCCCAACCTCAGCGGGATACATGCTGCCGTCGGGAAAATGCTGGAGGTCTACAATTCCGGTATCCTGGTATTGGCGACGATGCTCGCGCTCTGGGCGATCGTCACCTTTGTGGTCGATACCGCGCACCATGGCACTTTCGGCGGCAAGCGGCACAGCGCCCTCTATGGCCCGATACGGCTGGTCGTAGCGATGGCGCTTCTGGTGCCCATGGCCAGCGGTTACAATGGGGCGCAGATCATCGCGCTCAAGCTGGCGGATGGCGGGTCGGGGCTTGCCAACTCGATATGGAAAAAGTTTTCTCCTGCGTCGACGTCGCTTAACTTCAGCCGCTCTTCCTTCGCCGCCGGAAATATCGACGCCTTCCTGCAGCAGGCGATGATCAACGAGGCCTGCTTTGCCGCGACCCAGCTGGATAGCGGCCAGGGCGGACCGGCGGGGTCGGTCAGCATCCAGGCATTCTATTCCGCCTCGTCCCGAGGCGGCGAGGAAACCGAGGGTGCGGAGATGCCGCTGACGAGCAACGGCAGCAATGCCGGCATCGACTCGATGATGTCCTACGGTGCGATCGCAACCGAGGCGCGCATGATCGGCCGGGTCGCCAGCGGCATCCGCATCCATTACAATCGCATCGGCAACGACGATTATTGCGGCTCTCTCGATCTTCCGGTTCCAAACGTTCCGGATCAGAGCCAGCTGCAACCGGAAGACCAGATGGCCTATGCGACCGCCTATCTGAAAATCAGGCCTGACCTCGCCACCTATGCGCAGAAAGTGGCAAGTGCGATCGATGCCGCGGTAAAGGCGCATTCGGCGCCGCAGCCGATTGCAGCGCCTGAGTCTCCAGGCGAAAGCCAGGCATTCATCCCGAACGCGGGCGAGGGGGCGCCTCTGGCACAGCCCTCCGCGCAAAAGCCCGTTTCGCAGATCGAGGTTCCGTATATCGAATTGCCGGTCAGCGCCTGGGACGCATTGATCGGCAAATTCAATGCCGTGCTTCTGGATGCGACCGATACGATGCAGCAACGCTACATCACCACCGAGGTCGAACGCGATTACGGTGAATCCTCGGACGATGACTGGGTCTGGGCGGGCAGCCTGTTCTTCAAGCTGACCAAGCTGTCGCATGACGATCTGAAGCTGCGTTACGGCATCGTCTCGGCCGGCCTGCCCAATTCCGATATATTGCCCGCGGAAATGCGGACCGATGGCGCCCTGTCATCCTGTCCCGATCTGCGCAGCGACGTGTTTCTACCCGATTATCATTGCCGCCCCGACGGCAAGGAAACCACGCTGGTTATCAAGACCGCCTATGACATCGTGCACACGGTCGAATCGCAACGCAGCGGCAATGCCCTGCCGGCAATCGATGCAGGCCCTACGGCCAACCACAAGGGCGATGTGTTGTCGGGCAATCTGATCGCGGCGGGCAGGCTGGATGCGGTCATAGCCCAACTTGCCCAGGGGGTGGAGACCAATAATCCCAATACCCAGAATCCCAATGCCAAACCTGACGAGCGTTTCGAATCCATGTTCGACGCGGTCAACATCGGCAATGCCCTGTACCTCTCGTCCACCTCCCTGTTTCGGGAAGCTGCACTGGCCGGATCAGCAGGAAATAACGGTGTTTCCAGTGCTGTACTTTCCCTCTTTGCGGTTATGGTTCTGGTTCCTGCATTCTTCCTCGCGGTTTACCTGCCCCTGCTGCCCGCTTTACGTTTCTTCCTGGGCATGACTGCATGGTTCGTCACGATTTTCGAGGCCCTGGTTGCATTGCCGCTGATCGCCATGGTTCAGCTCAAGACCGAGGGCGAAGGGATATTGTCGCATGGGCGTCAGGGCTGGTTCCTGTTGCTGCAAATGCTGTTGCGTCCGGCACTGATGATTTTTGGCTTGATGGCCGGCATCATCATCTTCGAAGCCCTTTACAGCTTCATCACCTGGGCGATCTGGTCCGGCCTGTTGCATATGACCGGCGATGCCAACCAGTTCGGCACCGGGATCGAGGGCATGCTCGAACTTCTGGGCTACCTGTTCTTCTGGAGCCTCCTGGTTTATTTCGCGGCCAATCTGTCCTTCAATGCAATCACGCAGATTCCCGATCGCATACTGATATGGATCGGGGCAGCGAATGTCGGAACGTCTGCAGCGGTCAGCGGCTCATCGGGATCGTCCGAGCAGGCTGCGGGCGCCACGGCGATCATCGGCGGTGGACCGCAGGGGCCTATCCTTCCCTCGGCCCCGGCTGCGACAATGGTCACAGGCAGTTCCATAAATCAGAGCGTACAGCAGATTGGCCAGTTCGGGGGCGCGGCGGGTTCTTACAACACGGGTTACAGCGGCCATATGGCCAGCGGCGGCGACAGCGCCAATTTCGAGCATTTCCCAACGCCTAACGAAAACGATCCGCCGGATGCGCCGCCGCCGTCCGTAAACACCACCATCAGCAACAATCCGAACGGGCCACGCAGCATTCCCGGCCGCCCGCAGCCGATCCCGCGCGAAGCCGGCGATTACGTTCCCCCTGTCAAGGGCGGCGACAAGTAATGTCCTGCCCGTACGTTCCTTGATCCTGCCGCATTCGACGCGCTAGGTAAAAGCCAGATGCTATCCTACGTCATCCGCCGCCTGTTGCTGATCGTTCCGACGTTGTTCGGGATCATGGTGCTGAACTTCTTTATCGTGCAATGGGCCCCCGGCGGACCCGTGGAGCAGATGATCGCCAAGATGCAGGGGCATGACGTTGCGGCGACGGAGCGTGTTGCCGGCGGCGGAGACATAACGATGCAGCGCAATGCCGCGTCGATGCGCGAACAGCAATCCCAGGCCGGCGGCAGCAAGTATCGTGGCGCACAGGGCCTTGCCCCCGAGCAGATCGCCCAGATCGAAAAGGATTTCGGTTTTGACAAGCCGATCGGCGAACGGTTCGTGATGATGCTGCGAAACTATGTGTCATTCGATTTCGGCGAAAGCTATTTCCAGAACCGGCGCGTGGTCGATCTGGTGTGGGACAAGCTGCCGGTTTCCATCTCGCTCGGCCTGTGGTCGACGCTACTGATCTACGGTATCTCGATCCCGCTCGGTATAGCCAAGGCCGTCCGCTATGGCAGTTCCTTCGATGTCTGGACCACCGTCCTGGTATTGATCGGATACGCCGTTCCCGCGTTTCTGGTGGCCGTGTTGCTGATCCTGCTGTTTGCAGGTGGAAGTTTTCTTCAGATATTTCCCTTTCGCGGTCTTGTTTCCGATAACTTTGCGGATCTGCCATGGTACCGTCAGGTGCTGGATTATTTCTGGCACATCACCCTGCCGATTTTCGCGCTGGTCATAGGCGGATTCGCAGGCCTTACCATGCTGACCAAGAATTCCTTCCTGGATGAAATCGGCAAGCAATATGTGTTGACGGCAAAGGCAAAGGGCCTGACGCCGCACCGCGTCCTGTATGGCCATATCTTTCGTAACGCGATGCTGCTGGTCGTATCGGGTTTTCCGTCCGCCTTCATCGCCATCCTGTTCACGGGCGCGCTTCTGATAGAGGTGATCTTTTCGCTCGACGGGATCGGCCTGCTGGGATATCAGGCAGCGATCACGCGGGATTATCCCGTGATGTTCGGAACGCTTTACGTGTTCACATTGCTGGGCCTGTTGCTGAACCTGATCAGCGACCTGACCTACGTGTTCATCGATCCTCGCATCGACTTCTCGCGGCGATGACCATATCTCCGATCACCCGGCGGCGACTGCGTAAATTCCACGCCAACCGGCGTGGCTGGTGGTCGTTGCTGATATTCACGGCTCTGTTCGTCATCTGCCTGTTCGCGGAATTCATCGCCAACGATAATCCGTTGTTGATCAAATATGACGGACACTATTACTGCCCGGCGCTATACACTTATGCCGAAACGACGTTCGGCGGCGAGTTCGCGACCGAGGCCGATTATCGCGACCCGTACATCATGGACAAGATACATGCTTCGGGATGGATCTTGATGCCACCGATTCCGTATTCCTACGGCACTGTCAATTTCAAGGTGGTGGCGCCCTCGGCCCCAACTACCGAGAATCTTCTGGGCACCGATGACCAGGGCAGGGACGTTCTTGCGCGCTTGATCTACGGCTTCCGCATCTCGGTCCTGTTCGGGCTGGTGCTGACGCTGCTGGGTTCGATTGTCGGCATCGCAGCGGGCGCAGTGCAAGGGTATTTCGGTGGCATCACAGACCTGGCCATGCAGCGTTTTATCGAAATCTGGTCGGGCATGCCGCAGCTATATCTGCTGATCATCATGTCCAGCATCATCACGCCAAGTTTCTGGACGCTGCTTTTGCTTATGTTGCTGTTTTCGTGGATGTCGCTGGTCGGTCTGGTACGCGCCGAGTTCTATCGCGTACGCAATTTCGATTTCATCCGCGCCGCAAAGGCTTTGGGGGTAGGCAACATCACGATCATCTGGCGTCATTTACTGCCCAATGCGTTGATCTCGACCACCACGATGCTGCCGTTCATTCTTGCAGGATCGATCACGACACTGACCAGCCTGGATTTTCTGGGGTTGGGTCTGCCGCCGGGATCGCCATCGCTGGGTGAGCTGATTTCGCAGGGTAAGAACAACCTGAACGCGCCCTGGCTCGGCATCGCGGCCTTTCTGTCGATTTCGATCATCCTGACGCTCGTCACCTTTATCGGTGAGGCCGTACGCGAAGCCCTCGATCCCAGGCATAGCGGCAGCATAACGCAAGCGCAGGGAGGGCAGGTGGTTTGAGCCTGCTTTCCGTCAACGATCTTAGCGTCGACTTCTCGCTGCCCGATGGCGGAAAGATGCAGGCGGTCAAGCACATCTCGTTCGCTATCGAGAAAGGCGAGACATTGGCGCTGGTCGGTGAATCCGGATCGGGAAAATCGGTGACGGCCCTCTCGATCCTGCAGCTGTTATCCTATCCGGCAGCTTCCCATCCATCGGGTAGCATCGTATTCGATGGCAAGGATCTGCTCGGCGCTTCCGAGCCCGATCTGCGGCGCATCCGGGGATCGCGCATCGCGATGATCTTCCAGGAGCCGATGACCTCGCTGAACCCGCTGCACACGATTTCCAAACAGATCGGCGAGACGCTGACGCTTCATAAGGGGCTGCGCGGAGCGGCTGCCGGAAAGCGTATTGTCGAACTGCTGACCCTGGTCGGGCTGTCCGAACCCGAAAGCCGTCTGGATGCCTATCCACATCAATTGTCCGGCGGCCAGCGGCAGCGTGTGATGATCGCCATGGCGCTGGCGAACGAGCCCGACCTGCTGATCGCCGATGAGCCGACGACCGCGCTGGATGTGACCGTGCAGGCGCAGATACTCGATCTGCTGCGCGATCTGAAGGCGCGCTTTGGCATGGCGCTGCTGCTGATCACGCATGACCTCGGCATCGTGCGCCACATGGCCGATCGCGTCGCGGTGATGAGCCACGGCGAGATCGTGGAAGCGGGGCAGGTGGAACAGGTATTCAGTGCGCCGCAACACGACTACACGCGCATGCTGCTGTCGGCGCAGCCAAAGGGGCAGGCAGTCGCGATCAGGCCTGATGCGCCGGCGCTTATGTCCTGCCGCAACCTGGAGGTTCGTTTCCCGGTCCGCGCCGGCGGCTTCGGGCGGGTGCGCAAATACATTCACGCGGTGGACGATGTCAGCGTGACCGTGTATGCGGGACAGACACTAGGCGTGGTGGGTGAGTCGGGATCGGGCAAAAGCACGCTCGGCATGGCCCTGCTGCGGTTGATCGACAGCAAGGGTGAGATCGCGTTTTCCGGCAAACGGATAGAAGCGTTGTCGGCAGGACAGTTGCGTCCCATGCGCCGCGACATGCAGATCGTGTTCCAGGACCCCTACGGTTCGCTCAGCCCTAGGCTGGATGTGGGGCGCATCGTGGGCGAGGGACTGGGTATCTTCGGGCTGGGAAAAACGTCCGCCGAACGCGATGAGATGGTAGCCGATGTGCTGGAGGAAGTCGGCCTCGACCCCTCCGCCCGGCATCGCTATCCGCATGAATTCTCCGGCGGCCAGCGCCAGCGCATCGCGATCGCGCGCGCCATGATCCTGAAACCGAAATTCGTGGTGCTGGACGAGCCGACCTCCGCGCTCGATCTATCGGTCCAGGCCCAGATCGTCGACCTGCTGCGCGCGTTGCAGGAAAAGCATGGCATCGGCTATCTGTTCATCAGTCACGATCTGCGCGTCATACGTGCACTGAGCCACGAAATCGTGGTGATGAAGGATGGCAGCATCGTAGAGCACGCTCCGGCCGAACAAATATTTACCGCACCGCGCGAGGATTACACCAAAGCCCTGTTGGCAGCGGCGCTTGATTATGGGGCTGCAAAGTAGTCGTTCCCGATGCGCTGTGCGCATGACGCAATGACGATCTATATTACCTCGTCAAGGAATTGATCGACGAACCGGTTCATGAATTCGATCCGTTTCGCAGCCACCTTGCGGCCACTATCCGTCATCATCCCATCGCCGAGCTTCAGAAGCTTGGCATAGAAATGATCGAGGCCGAATTTTGTGTCATCCAGCGGCCGGTCCTGAGCCTTTGGGTCTGCGTCGTCGTATAAGGCGCGCCCCAGCCGGCCCGAGATCGAAAACGTGCGGGCGATGCCGACGGCGCCGATGGCATCCAGCCGGTCCGCATCGCGTAATATCTTGGCTTCGATCGTGCACGGTTCGATTCCGGCGGAATAGCTGTGAGCCTCGATCGCGTGGGCGACGCCACGTACGTCACGATCCGGCCAATTCCATTCGGTCAGTAATTTGGTCGCGGCATCGGCGGCAAGCAACGAGGCCTGCACGCGCTGCGGATCGTCTTTTTCCATCTGGACCAGATCGTGCAGCCATACCGCGGCCAGCAACACGATAATATTGACCTCTCCCTCCGTATCCGCAATCGATAGCGCGTTACGCCGGACCCGGCGCAGATGGGAGATGTCGTGTGCGGCGTCGTTATGGGTCCAGGCTTTACGAACTACTTGTTCAAGCCGGGTTTCGAGTTCTTCATGCGTCATAGGTCCAGCTTATGCGATGCGTTTTAACCGTACAACTTGAGTTGACCCGGTGGCTTAATTCCCATAAATTCATAAGTGGGTCACCGCCCCCCACCGGGCGGCTCTATTCTGGAAGGAATAGCTTATGTCAGAAGCGCCGGCGAAACCCGCCACCAAACCCTACAATATCAATTTTTCCTCGGGCCCGTGCGCCAAGCGCCCCGGCTGGTCCGTCGATGCGTTGAAGGATGCCTGCATTGGCCGTTCGCATCGTTCCAAGGCCGGCAAGGCCAAGCTCCAGGAGGTGATCGACCGCAGCCGCGCCGTTCTGGGCATACCGGCCGATTACCGTATCGCCATCGTGGCAGCTTCCGACACCGGCGCGGTCGAAATGGCCCTGTGGAACCTGCTCGGCGCGCGTCCGGTCGATGTGCTGGCATGGGAAGCGTTCAGCCAGGACTGGGTCACCGATATCGTCAAGCAGCTGAAGCTGAAGGATGTCCGTACCTTCGGCACCGATTACGGCAAGCTGCCCGATCTTGGCCAGGTCGATTTCGCCAACGATGTCGTGTTCACCTGGAACGGTACAACCTCTGGCGTGCGCGTGCCGAACGGCGACTGGATTGCCGCCGACCGTCAGGGCCTGACCATCTGCGATGCGACCTCCGCCGTGTTCGCCATGGACATGCCGTGGGACAAGCTCGATGTGACGACGTATTCGTGGCAGAAGGTCATGGGCGGCGAGGCACAGCACGGGATGCTGATCCTGTCCCCCCGTGCCGTTGCTCGCCTGGAATCCTACACGCCGGCCTGGCCGTTGCCCAAGATCTTCCGCATGGTGAAATCCGGCAAACTGGAAGAGGCTATCTTCAAGGGCGACACGATCAACACGCCGTCGATGCTCTGCGTCGAGGATGCGATCGACGGGCTGAAATGGGCCGAGCAGATCGGCGGTGTACCCGCCATCGTCGTGCGGTCGGAAGGCAATCTGAAAGTCATCGCCGACTGGGTAGCGAAAACGCCGTGGGTCGCGTTCCTGGCCGAAGATGCCACGACGCGCTCCTGCACCTCCATCTGTCTGAGGATCGTCGATCCCTGGTTCCAGGGCCTCGACGAGGAGACGCAGGCGGAGGCGGCAAAGAAGCTGACCGGCATGCTGGAGAAGAACGAGGTCGCACTGGATGTCGGCTCCTACCGCACCGCCCCGACGGGCCTGCGTATCTGGGGCGGCGCCACGGTCGAATCCTCCGACATCGCGGCCTTGCTGCCCTGGCTCGACTGGGCCTATGCGCAATTGCCCCAGGCGCTCGAGCAGACCAAAGCGGCTTAATCGAATTCACCACATTCGTCATCCTGAACCTGTTTCAGGATCCATTTGTCCGCACATGCCGAACGATGGATTCCGATCAAGTCCGGTATGACAATCAATAGGAAAACTTCCATGCCTAAAGTACTGATCTCCGACGATCTCTCCCCTCGCGCCGTCGAAATTTTCAAGGAGCGCGGCATCGATGTCGATATGCGCGTCGGCCTGAAGCCGGACGAACTGAAAGCGATCATCTCCGGCTATGACGGTCTGGCTATTCGCTCGGCTACCAAGGTCACGAAGGAAATCCTCGAAGCCGCGATCAATCTCAAGGTCGTTGGCCGCGCTGGTATCGGCGTCGATAATGTCGACATTCCGGCAGCAACGGCTCGCGGCGTTGTCGTGATGAACACGCCGTTCGGCAATTCGATCACCACGGCGGAACATGCCATCGCTATGATGTTCGCGCTGGCCCGCGATATCCCGCAGGCGACGACATCGACGCGTGCCGGCAAGTGGGAAAAATCCCGCTTCATGGGCATAGAGCTGACGGGCAAGGTGCTGGGTATCATCGGCTGCGGCAATATCGGATCGATTGTCGCCGAGCGCGCAATGGGCTGCCGCATGCGCGTGGTTGCATTCGATCCGTTCCTGTCCGAGGAACGGGCCAAGGACCTGGGCGTTGACAAGGTTGATCTTGACGAACTGCTTGCCCGTGCCGACTTCATCACACTGCATACGCCGCTGACGGAGCAGACGAAGAATATCCTGGATAAAAAGGCCTTCGCCAAATGCAAGAAGGGCGTGCGCGTCATCAACTGCGCCCGCGGTGGCTTGATCGTCGAGGAAGACCTTAAAGAGGCGCTTGAGTCCGGACAGGTCGGTGGCGCAGGACTTGACGTGTTCGCGGTCGAGCCGGCCAAGGACAACCCGCTGTTCGCCCTGGAACAGGTCATCTGCACACCGCATCTGGGGGCATCGACGACAGAGGCGCAGGAGAATGTCGCGCTGCAGGTCGCCGAACAGATTTCCGACTTCCTGAACAGCGGCGCGGTGGTCAACGCGCTCAACATGCCCTCACTGTCGGCGGAGGATGCGCCGAAGCTGAAGCCCTATCTGAAACTGGCCGAGCAAATCGGCAGCTTCGCAGGGCAGATGGTTACCGGTGGTATTTCCGCGATCACGATCACCTATGAAGGGCATGTCGCGGCGCTCAATACGCGTCCCCTGACCGCGGTGGTTCTGAAGGGCGTATTGGGTCGGCAGATGGACAGCGTCAACATGGTCAACGCGCCGGTCGTGGCCAAGGACCGCAATATCAAGGTCAACGAAAGCCGGTCGGACCAGGTCAGCGATTACCAGACCATCGTGCGTGTCTCGGTCGAATCCGAGGGCGTCACGAAGTCGGTTGCCGGTACTTTGTTCGGTGACAAGCCCCGCATCATCGCGGTGGACGGCTTGCCGACGGAGGCCGAACTGACGCCGCAGATGCTGCTGGTGCGCAATCAGGACCGTCCCGGCTTCATCGGCAATCTGGGCCGCGCGCTGGGAGATGCACAGATCAATATCGCCAGTTTCTACAATGGCCGGGCGACGGCGGCGGGGCAGGCGATCTGCCTGGTGGGCGTCGATCAGCACATCGACGAAGCGGTGTTGCGAAAGATCGCGGCGCTTCCTAATGTGGTGCAGGCGAAGCTGTTGAACTTCTAGGATTGCCGATCATGTCCAATCCCCTCGCGCTACTGCCGGCCGGGCTGCGCGACCTTCTGCCGCCTGAGTCGACCCAGGAAGCCGGGATGCTTCACCGGCTTGTCGGTCTGATCGCATCCCATGGCTACGACCTGGTCAAGCCGCCGCTGGTCGAGTTCGAGGAAACCTTGCTATCGGGATCGGGCCAATCGCTTTCGCGCCAGACCTTCCGTCTGATGGATCCGCTTTCGCAACAAATGATGGCGCTGCGGGCCGATACCACGTTGCAGATCGCACGCATCGCCGGCTCGCGCCTGCGGAACGAGCCGCGCCCCCTGCGGCTGGCTTATTGTGGCGAGGTGTTACGCGTTTCGGGTACGCAGCTATTCCCGGAACGGCAATTCTGCCAGCTGGGGTGTGAGCTTATCGGCGTGGATTCCGCTGCCGCCGATGGGGAGATGATCCTGCTGGCGGCCGAGTGCATGGAAGCCGTCGGCATCCGCAACGTCTCGATCGATATCAGCCTGCCGGCCTTCATCCCCAAGCTGCTCGAGATATTCGAGATCACGCCGTCTGAAACCGTGCCGCTGTCCGAGGCGATCGAGCGCCGCGACCTGACGGCGATCCGCCGTCTGAGCAAGACGCTTGCGCCCCTGCTGGAAAAGATCATCGGTGTCAGCGGGCCGATCGAACAGGCGATACAGGGAATGCAGGCGATCGGCTTGCCATCTCCCATACAGCCGCAGCTCGAACGCTTGCGCCGGACAGTCGAGTTCATCCATGGCGAGAACTCGCACATCACCTTGACCCTCGACCCGCTGGAGCGGCGCGGGTTCGAGTACCATACGGCCCTCAGCTTCACCGTATTCGTGCGCGGTCATGGCGAGGTCGGGCGGGGCGGCCGCTATCTGGCGGGCAACCGCGCAACGGGCGAACCTGCCACCGGCTTTACCTATCTGTCCGATAATCTACTGGCCGCGCTACCGCCGCTGGAGCGGCAGGATCGTGTCTATCTGTCGCGCGATACGCCTGCCGATACCGCCCGCCAGTTGCGCGAGGAGGGAATGCAGACGGTCCGCGCCATGACCAAAGACGCGGATATCGAAAAGGAAGCCAGACGAATGAAGTGCACGCACTACTGGGACGACGGCTATTTGCGCCATATAGAAGGAAGCTGAAATGCCGAACGTAGCCGTCGTAGGCGTGCAGTGGGGTGACGAGGGCAAGGGCAAGATCGTCGATTGGCTGTCCAGCCGCGCCGACGTGGTCGTGCGCTTTCAGGGTGGCCACAATGCCGGCCATACGCTGACGATCTCCGGTGTCGAATACAAGCTGAGCCTGTTGCCCTCCGGTATCGTGCGTCCGGGCAAGTTGTCTATCATCGGCAACGGTGTCGTCGTCGATCCCTGGGCATTGCTGGCCGAGATCGAACGCCTGCGCGGCATGGGCGTGACGATCACGCCCGACAGCCTGATGCTGGCCGAAAACGCCACCTTGATCCTGCCGGTGCACTCTGCAGTGGACAAGGCGCGCGAGGCCGCGAAGGGGGAGGCGAAGATCGGCACCACCGGCCGCGGCATTGGCCCGGCTTACGAGGACAAGGTTGCCCGCCGCGCCATCCGCGTCTGCGATCTGTCCGATCCGCCGGTCTTGAAGGAAAAGGCGCGCGAGCTGCTGGTGCATCACAACGCGTTGCTGCGTGGGTTCAATGCGCCGGAACTCGATGCCGCCGAGCTGGTCGCCCAGCTGGAAGACGTGGCACCGAAAATCCTGCCCTATGCGGCGGTCGTATGGGAAAAGCTCGACATCCTGCGCCGCGAGAACAAACGCATCCTGTTCGAAGGCGCGCAAGGCACGATGCTTGATGTCGATCACGGCACGTATCCCTATGTGACTTCGTCGAACACGGTATCGGGGCAGGCGGCGACCGGCTCGGGCATCGGGCCCTCCGGCATCGGCAACGTGCTGGGTATCTGCAAGGCCTATACGACGCGTGTCGGCTCGGGGCCGTTCCCGACCGAGGATACGGGCGAAGCCGGCGAGTATCTGGGGACGCGGGGACGCGAGTTCGGCACGGTTACAGGGCGCAAGCGCCGCTGCGGCTGGTTCGATGCGGTGATGGTACGCCAGGCGATCAAGGTCGGCGGCGTTACCGGCGTCGCGCTGACCAAGCTGGACGTGCTGGACGGATTGCCAGAATTGAAGGTCTGCGTCGGATACGAATATCGCGGCGAGATATTGAAGCATTTCCCGGCGGGGCAGAGCGCGCAGGCCGAGGTGAAGCCCATCTATGAAACAATGGAAGGCTGGACCGACAGTACGCGGGGCGCACGGTCGTGGGCGCAGTTGCCGGCTACGGCGATCAAATATGTCCGCAGGTTGGAGGAGCTTATGGAAGCACCTGTGACGCTGCTGTCCACCAGCCCTGAGCGGGACGATACGATCCTGATGCAGGATCCGTTCGCGGGTTAGTTATTAAGGACTCATTTTTTGTCTTGACCGGCTTTTATAAGTTATCTAACACTCACATATATGATCGTTTGTGAGGTAACAAATGAAGCTGACAAAATTCTTTCGCGAAAACCTGATCCTTTGTCTGGGGATAATGGTGCCTGTCCTGGTCATGGGCGTATTCTTCGTGGCCGCATCGGTACGCGAAACCGCTCCTCCGCAATATGACGTTCTGCTGGAAAGCGACCAGGATTACGGAACGCCCAGGCCACCCTTCGAGGCTTACGTGTTCGTTCGCGACCATACATTGTATGCGCAATACTCGGCGCTCGATCCTGTGCGGCAGACGGGAACCGTTCCAAAGCTTTATCTTTATGAAGCATCGAGCGGGAAACTTCGCCAGCTGGACTTTCCGCCTCCGGATACATCCGATTCCTCGATCTACGGAAAGCAATTGCCGGTAGAGTCCGCCAAGTCGATGAAAATCGATACGTCGCTGACCTCACCCGATGGCTACGAATTCACCTATAGTGCCGACAACGACGATAGGGGCGGCCTCATCAACGAATTGTTCGTCGGCGAGTACAATCGCTACGGCCCGCGTCTGAAAAAAGACGGCTCGTCGTTTATTCTGTCGCCACCACCAACCTATGGCCAGTTCCGCTTCCTGGGTTGGGTCATGAAGCCGGGGCAAACACATGAGTGAGCGTCAGGAGGCTTTGGCAGAAATCGCGGAGATCGCCATGGTCCATAAGCTGACCCTGGCCGATATCGAGGCTATCCTGCAGCAACCGACGCGGGACCAGCGGCAGAAGCACCAGTCGGGTATGCTCGCCAATATCTTCAGCTATATCGGCGGCCTGCTGATCGTCGGCGGGCTGACGGTTTTGATCCATATGAAATGGGACAGCCTGGATTACATCGGGCACATCCTGATCACCTTCATCCCGGCCATGCTGGCATTGTGCCTGGGCATCGCCTGCACGTTCGACGAACGGTTCACGAAGGCTGCGACACCTCTTTTCCTTCTGGCTGCGACCGTCGAGCCGACGGCGATCATAATCACGCTGAAGGAATCGCATTATCTGCACAGCGCAGACCAGATATCCTTGCTCACATGCCTTGTAATGGCGGCGCAACAAGGTCTTCTTTTCTGCGCGCGCCGGCGGACGGTCCTGGCGTTCATCGCCATCGCTTTCACGCTGAGCTTCTTCGCGACCGGGTTCGATATGGAGTTGGTCAAGCCACGTTATATCGGCATGACCATCGGCACGGTGGAGCTTTGCCTGGCCTATGCGCTGGCACGCAGCCCGCACCGAACGCTGGCGCCGGTCAATTACTTCTTCGGCTCCGTGTTCCTTTTGTCCGGTTTTGCCAGCTGCGTCTATGGCACGCCTGTGGAGCTGACGTTCCTGGGATTGTGCTGCCTGTCGATTTACGCCAGCGTAATCGTGCGCAGCCGCGCGCTGCTGGGAACGAGTGCCTTCGCGATGCTCAGCTTCATCGGCTATTACTCCGGGAAATACTTCGCACATACGATCGGCTGGCCAATCACCCTGATCGTGGCCGGCGGACTGATGATCGGGCTGGCTCTAATGGCAATAAGGATCGGTCAGCGTTATATCGTCCCGCAGAACCCTTAGGGCTCAGTAGGCCTCACGCAGCCGTTTCACAAACCGTTCCCTGCCGATCAGGTGTATGATCTCGAATAGAGGCGGGGTGCGGTCCTGGCCGGTGGCGCCGATGCGGGTCAGCATGAAGACCACCTTGTCCTTTACGCCATGTTCGGCAGCCAGCGCGCGCATGCCCGCTTCCCAGGCGGTGTGGTCCGCGGCCGGGTCGTACGCATTTGCGACGGCTTGCAGGATCGTGGCGATCTTTTCCGTCTCAGGGCAGATCTTTTCGAACAGCGATCGTGCGGCAGAACGAAATGTGGAGTCGAAGAAATACGGGCAGTTGACCAGTATGTCGCCAAGTTTCTGGTTACGCTCCGGCTCCAGCGCGAAGACGCGGTCGGCATAGGCGGGATCGGCGTCGATCTCGGCCAGCAGTGCTTCGACCGTGGCCATCTCCATCACCGGTCCTTCCTCGCCGTTCACCAGGTCGGGCAGGCGCTGCTTCTCGATCAGGAACCGCAGGTATGTCGTGATCAACTGGCGCAATTCTTCCGGACTGCGCTTGGTTGACGCATCGGCGAAATGATGGCCGACATAGTGAGCGTTGATAAAATTCAGCAGCTTCATATCGGCTACCGGGCCGGTGCTGGGCAGGCCGGTCGTATCCAGTAGCCGGCTGAATTCGGTCATGTCGTAGATGTCTTTTTCTTCCGGATGCGCCCACATCACGCGCGTCAGGAAATTGGTGATGCCGCGCGGCACGTAGCCTTCCGCCTTGAACCACTCGACGGACGTATCGCCATCGCGCTTCGATAGTTTCTTGCGGTTCTCGTTGCGTAGCAGGACCGTATGCAGGAAGGCGGGCAGCTTCCAGCCGAACGACTGATACAGCAGTACATGCTTGGGTGCCGACGGTACCCATTCCTCGCCACGCACGATTGTCGTGATGCGCATGAAATGATCGTCGACGACCACAGCTAGATGATATGTGGGATAGCCGTCGGATTTCAGCAATACGCCGTCATCGACCGCGTTGCTGTCGAAGTCGATGCGCCCGCGCACCAAGTCGGTAACGGAGATCTTTGTGCGCAGCGGCACCTTCTGCCTGATTACACTTGTCTCCCCGGCGGCAAGGCGCTGCGATACCTCATGCGGATCGAGGTCGCGGCATTTCCAGTCGTAACGCGTGGTCTTGCCCAGCCGATTCTGTTCCTCGCGCAGCATCTGCAGCCGTTCGGGGGTGCAGAAGCAGTGATAGGCGTGCCCGGTCGCAACCAGATGTTTGGCCGCGACCTGATAGATGTGCAGCCGCTCGCTCTGCACATACGGGCCGTAGGCGCCGCCGATACCCAGCGGACCCTCATTGGGCGGGGTATGTATCCAGTTCAGTGTGTCTACCAGGGCCTGTTCGGCCCCGGCCAGCAGGCGCGCCCGGTCCGTATCCTCGATCCGCAGGATGAACAGGCCGTTGGTCCTGTGTGCCAGGGACCAGTCGATCGTCGCCTGCATCATGGTGCCGATATGCGGCATTCCGGTCGGGCTGGGTGCGATCCGCACGACCTCCGCACCTTCGGGTAACTGGCGCGGTGGGTAGAGCACCTCGAAATCGTCCAGGGTCTTGCAGGCGGTGATCTGATCGAGGGTAACGGCGGCGGACATGGTGTCTGTAATCCGGATGCGGGCGGGAAGAGAGGTGGCTAAACTAGCCATGATCCCATGGATACGCCACTCGAATTATCGAACATACGGGCCATTTGGCCCCGATTAACCATCACTTCAGGTAAATTCTGCTATCACGAATGAATGAATCCGCGATGGCCCAATGAGCATTCTGTCGAACGATAAGGAAACGCCGGCAACGCTTGGCCAGTATAAGATACTGACCTCCAGCGCCGCACCGCCGCATGGCGGCAGTCCTGCCTCCACGTTCTGGGTGCAGCAGAAATCTGCGGGCACGCAAGCCCAGGCGCAGGGTGTGCCGCCATCGATCATCGCTTTTATGGGCGACAGGTCCAGCCTGTTCCGCACCAACGCCGCCGAGCGTTATCGGGCGCTGACCTCACCCAACATCATGCGCCTTCTGGAATGGGGCGTGGTGGACTGGCCGGACAACCGGCAGCTGCTGGCGATGATCTTCCAGCGGCCTGTCGGGGCATCGCTGCATAGCACCTTCATCGCGAACGGCACCCGCATGGCCGATACCGAGATCATCGGGCAGGTCCTGCCATCCCTCGTCAAGGTGATCAAGGAGATGGCGGAGCATCACCTGGTCCATGGTGCCATACGACCTTCCAACATCTACATGATACCGAACGGCGTGGTCGTCCTGGGCGAATGCCTGACATCGCCGCCCGCATCGGATCAACCGATATCGCTGCTGACGATCGAACGCGGCCTGACCAGCCCTATCGGACGTGGTGCAGGAATGACTTCGGACGACATCTACGCCCTGGGCGCGACGCTCGTAACCCTGGCCCTCGGAAACGATCCTCTCGCCGAGCTCGATCCACAGGCGGCTGTACTGCAGAAGATCGAACGCGGCAGTGTGGGCGCGATGGTGGGACGGCAGCATCTCAGCAGTTCGATGATGGAGCTTGCGCGCGGTCTGCTGGACGACAATCCGGCACAGCGCTGGAGCATCGAAACGATCGAGCAATGGGTCAACGGCCGCCGTACGATGCCGGCGCAGGCGATCGCCAACAAGCAACTGCAGCGCCCATTGGTCGTGCAGGGAGTCGAACTCTGGGATCCGCGCAGCGTTGCCGATGCCTTCTCGCGCAATGTGCCCGAGGCCATGCGCCTGATCGGAAACGACGAGCTGATCAAATGGGTTCGCCGCGCGCTACGCGACATTCCGCTGGCCGAACGCATTGCCGACGCCGTCAACATGCCGTTGCTGACAGGCAAGCTGGGATCGCATGAAAGCCGCCTGGTTGCGCGGGTCGTCATGGCGTTGCACCCAAGCGGTCCCATTCGCTATCAAGGCCATTCGCTGATGCCCGAGGCGTTCGGTGCCGTATTGTCGAAGATTTTGAATGCGGGGGAAAGCTATCAGCCCCTGGCAGAGCTGATCGTCGCGCAGTTGCCGTTATACTGGTACAACATCCAGGCCGACTTCCATGAAGATCACGTCGGTCCTATCAAGCTGTTCGAACACGCCCGTGTCATGATGGAACAGACCGCCATTGGCTGCGGCATCGAGCGTTGCCACTACGAGCTGTCGCCGACATCGCCGTATGTGGCGGAGGGATTCGAGAAGCTGCTGATTCTGGACTCCCGGCAATTTCTGGAAGGGCTCGAACTTATCGCGGGCCTTGCGCAAAAGCCGGGCCAGCCGGTCACTCGCCAGGCTGCGGCGTTCCTTGCTTCGCGCGACGGGCAACTGGGCAACAGGATATTCCAACGACTGGTCAAGGCGCAGAGCGAGTCCGAAAAGGCGCTTGGCAGTCTGCTGATCCTATCCACCGTGCAGCAGCACTACAACATAGCCAAGCTCCCTAATCTCTGCTTATGGTTCGATACGTTGCTGCAGCCCGCTGTCGATCGGTTGAACAACCGCCAGGCCCGCGAGACGATGCGGCACGATCTGCGCAAGGCAGCAGGGTCGGGCAATTTGTCGTTGATGTTGTCCACGATCGAAAATCCGGCGGCCTATCACTGGGATCGCGAGGCGCTGGCCGAGGCAAAGCGCCAGTACATCTATCTCGACATCGAGAAAAGTATACTGAACGAGGAGCTTGCGCCCGGTTCGAAAATCCACCGCAGTGTCGGCCGTGAGGCGGCGACGATCGTCGCCGGTGTCCTGTCGGTTATCGTGGTAGTGGCGATGATCGTTCTGCAGGTGGGGCAAAGCTGATGGCACAACGTCAGACAACCGCGCGACGCGATCATTCGCCCAGCAAGGGAGCAATCGTGATTTTCATGGCGGCGATGCTGGCATGCGGGGCGATGTTCGTTTCGACGGCGCTAATCGTCGGCGTTGGCATGTTACCGACACTGGCCGCGCTGCTGGTGGATGGCGACAAGAAAAAATCGGTCACGGTCACGGTAGGACTGATGAACGTGGCCGGAGTCATTCCCTTCATCATCGAGCTTTGGAAGAAAGGCCAGACGATGCAGGAAAGCATGTACATCATCCAGCAGCCTACCGTATGGATCTGCATGTATGGCGCTGCGGCGATGGGATGGTTGATCGTCTACAGCGTGCCGGCCGCGGTACAGGCGGTGCTGGCGCATCGTGCCCATGCCAGGATCGTCGACATCGACAAGCACCACGCCGAGCTGGTTCAGCTATGGGGCGAGGCCGTCAAGAGCAAGTCAAAGGAAGCGGCTAAAAAATAGCTACTTATGCGTGCTAGCTGACCGGTACGGCAAACTTCATCGACTTCTGCAGCTTCTCGAACGCGCGCACTTCGATCTGGCGTACGCGTTCGCGGCTGATGCCGTATTCCTGGCTCAGGTCTTCCAGCGTCATCGGCTCGTCCTGCAGACGGCGCGCCACCAGGATGCGGCGTTCGCGCGGGTTCAGCGAGTTCATCGCATCACCCAGCAATCTCTGTCTTGTATTCAGTTCCTGGCGTTCTGCGAATTGCGTTTCCTGGCTTTCGGTATCGTCCACCAGCCAGTCCTGCCACTCACCCTCCACGTCGGCCCGTACCGGTGCGTTCAGCGAACGATCGGCGCCGGCCATGCGGCGGTTCATGCTGATGACGTCGACCTCCGGCACTTCCAGCGTCTTGGCGATGCTTGCAACCTGCTCGGGCGACAGGTCGCCGTCGTCGATAGCCTGGATCTCGCCCTTGAGCCTGCGCAGGTTGAAGAACAGCTTTTTCTGCGCAGCGGTCGTGCCGATCTTCACCAGCGACCACGAATGCAGGACGTATTCCTGGATCGATGCCTTGATCCACCACATCGCATAGGTCGCCAGGCGAAAGCCCTTGTCCGGATCGAATTTCTTGACTGCCTGCATCATGCCGACATTGCCCTCGGAAATCAGCTCGCCGATCGGCAGGCCGTAGCCGCGATAGCCCATGGCGATCTTGGCAACCAGGCGCAGATGGCTCGTGACCAGGCGGTGGGCTGCGTCGATGTCGCCATGCTCCTTCCACGCCTTGCCCAGCGTATATTCTTCCTCCGCCGTCAGCAGGGGGAACTTGCGGATTTCCTGAAGGTAGCGCGAAAGGTTGCTTTCGGCGCTGATCGTCGGGATGCTGGAAACTGTCGCCATGTCGTTTCTTTCAGTCTTTAGAGCAGAATAATACGATTACGTACCAATTGGTTCAGAACTCTGCACGATCAATGTGGCAATATCTTGTGGTATTTCACTTTCGAACCGCATCGGCTCGAGTGAGCGGGGATGAATAAAGCCGATTTCAGCCGCATGCAACGCCTGACGCGGAAAATCGGCCAGGGCAGGGGCTTCTTTCCGCAGCTTCCCGGTCATGCGCCGCCCATAGACCGGATCGCCGACCAGGGGATGGCCAATGCTGGCCATGTGGACGCGGATCTGGTGGGTGCGGCCGGTCTGCAGCTGGCAGCGCACCAGGCTGGCCTGCAGCCCGATCGCATGCAGCACGGCGTAATCGGTTACGGAAGGCCTGCCGGATGCCGCCACCGCCATCTTCTTGCGGTCGCTGCTGCTGCGGGCGATCGGCTTGTCGATGCTGCCTGTCGGCGGCACCGGCCGCCCCCAGACCACGGCCAGATATTTGCGGGACAGCGAGCGATCGGCCAGCTGCGCCGACAGGGCCGCATGCGCCAGGTCGTTCTTGGCCGCGACCATCAGCCCGCTGGTATTCTTGTCCAGGCGATGCACGATCCCGGGACGGCGCACGCCGCCGATTCCCGACAGGCTGGCCCCGCAATGCGCGATCAGGGCATTGACCAGCGTATGGTCGGGGCTGCCTGGGGCGGGATGCACCGTCATGCCCGCGGCCTTGTCGATCACCAGCATGTCGTCATCCTCGAATAGGATGGTCAGCGGCAGGTCCTCGCCCCGCGGCGTGGCTTCGTGCGCTTCCGGCACAGTGACGGTAAAAACCTGGCCAGCCAGCACTTTACGGGCCGCATCGCGCCACCCGGTGCCGTCCAGGGTCACGGATCCGGCCTCCAGCAGCCCCTTGAGACGTGTGCGCGACAATTCGGGCAGCAGCAGGTGCAACGCCCGGTCGAGCCGCTGGCCGGCCGCGGCATCGTCGATGACGATCGTATGGACAAGGGGAGGGGCCATGCCGCGATGATAGGTCAGACGGGCAGGGCAGGTAAGCACAAAAAGGTTGCCAATGCCGGCCAACCCGATTAAGAAAGCCGCTTCCTGCGTTCCCATCGTCTAGTGGCCCAGGACACTGCCCTCTCACGGCGGTAACAGGGGTTCAAATCCCCTTGGGAACACCACGGTTTTTAGCTTGGCACCGCTGTCATCCGGCTAATATTTGGTCAGTCCGTCGGCGATTATGCACCAATGTATTACAAACCAACGATAAAGTACTTTGACTGCTTTTTGTATGTGACTCGCGAATTCGGGAGCGGACAGCCTGTCAGCTTCGATATCTACGAAAAGGATACACGAGTCGTCAGAAATCTTTCATTTTACGATGACATAATTGGAAAGCAGCCCATCGATTTGCATGATGATGGTCTTGCCCTATCGCAGACAGGAGATAACGGGGCACATCTGAAAGCCTGGGTCTACAATCAGTGTGTCAGCTTGGAATTCACCGGCTTGGTTTGCGATAAGCCTCTGACGTTGTCCTTCTCGCCTGACGCCACCGATGTGTTTGAAGTGCGAGGCCTGCTTGCCGACCAGCTCAATCGCCAGATTGAAGTCAATGCCGAAATGGGCGAGCTAAACTGGTTTTACGATGGCAGGGATGGCATTCGACGTGAGGCCGGCGTTTCCTGTACGGGTCATGCCGGTCAACAGGGATTCACCAGGAAAGATGATACCTACACAGCCACTTTTGTACCGAAAGACGATAGGCTGCTGGTTCGATTTTACTGTGGAGACTTAAAGAGCGAAACTTCCTACGAAGCTCTGCAAAACGAATTCGACCTATTCGCCCAGGATTTCGATCTTGAAAAATTCGATGGCGACGCCAACTGGGTGCGCCAGGCGGTCACGGATATGTTCGTGTTGCGCGGATCCTCGCCAAAAGGCGGTATTTGTTTCCATGCGGGTACGCCCTGGTTCGCCTGTCTGTTCGGGCGCGATAGCCTGATCACCGCCGAGCAATGCCTTTCTGTCGCGCCTTTCGTCGCCAAAACAGCTTTACAGGCCTTGGGTGCATTTCAGGCGACAGCCTATGATGCCGCCTCGGATGCCGAGCCGGGCAAGATCATTCATGAAGCCCGGCGCAGCGAACGCTGTAACATGGGCGATGCGCCGTTCGGTCGGTATTACGGTGGGATAGACACAACCCTTCTCTATGTTTCGCTGGCGGCGCGTTACTTGCGTGAAACGGGCGACACAGCGTTCATCCAGGAGATCGCATCTATCCTTAAAAATGCGACCGGCTGGATGTTGGATCGGCTGTCGGACGGTGATTTCATCGCCTATCGCGCAAACAAGGAAGCCGAGGGTGAACTTGGGCTGGACGAAAAGGGATGGAAGGATGGTGCACCCGTCATCCATGCCAATGGCAAGCCGGCCATCCACCCGATCGCATTATGCGAGGTTCAAGGTTATGCGTATCGGGCTCTTCTGGATTCAGCATGGCTGGCAGAAACTGTTTTTGGCGAGCCTGCCCAGGCAGTGGATTTGCGGCGGAAGGCTGATGCGCTGAAAATTATCTTCAACGAAAGATTCTGGTGCGAGGAAATCGGCACCTATGCACTAGCCATCGATGGCGCAGGCAAGCCGTGCCGTGTCGTGACAACCAATCCTGGCCACTTGCTGCGCACCGGAATCGTCGATGATGCCGCAAGGATAGATGCGATCGCTCAAACCTTCGCTGACCCCAATCAACTATTTTCAGGGTGGGGACTTCGCACATTGAGTTACGCCGACAAAAGCTTCGATCCTGCTTCCTATCAGTTGGGCGGTGTGTGGCCGCACGACACGACCGAGTGCATACGGGGGCTTCTGGCTGTAGGCCATGACGATCTTGCCCAACGTCTCACCGCCGTCATGGAAGAGCTTGCAGAAAAATTCGATGGCCGCTTGCCGGAGTTGATTTCTGGGCACCCGCGTAAGGGGAACGAAATCATCGCTTATTTCAACAGTTGCTCACCCCAGGCTTGGGCGGCAAGTATCCCATTCGCTTTATCTTCAGTTGCCAGTCCTGAAAGACAGTCATGACTCACCGCGTCCTTGTCTTCTACGGCTCCTACCGCTCCGATCGTATGGGCATCCGGCTGGCCGATTACATTGTAGCCGGCTTTATCCGGCGCGGCGATGCGGCGGAGCTTGTCGATGCCAAGGCTGTCGGGCTGCCGATGCTCGACCGGATGTACAAGGAATATCCCAAGGGGCAGGCGCCGGTCGCCATGGAAACGCTTGCAGGCAAGATCCGCGAGGCCGATGGATTCGTGTTCGTCACTGGTGAGTATAACTGGGGCGTTCAGCCGGGGCTGAAGAACCTGACAGACCATTTCCTCGAGGAATGGGATCGCCGACCTGCCGCGATCGCCAGCTATTCAGCCGGCAGGATGGCGGGCGTCCGTGCCGGCATGATGTGGCACGGCATCCTTTCGGAAATGGGGCTTGTCGTCACGTCGATGGCGCTGGCGGTCGGGCCGATCGCCGATAGCCTCGATGCCGAGGGAAAGCCCATCGGCGAAGGCGGAAAGGCGCTGGATGCTACCTTCCCGCGCTTCGCCGACGATCTAACCTGGTGGGCGGATGCCGCCAGGGCCAAGCGTTCGGCCGGTTAGGCCTTGTCGGTGCTGGCCTCGTAGATCTCGTCCACCGCGCTGGCGAGCGCCTTGCCGAATTCCGCATCGTCCATCTGGTATTTCAAATCCTCGACCAGCGCGCGGGAGAAGCTGGCGATCATGCCGTGGTTCTCGGCAAGGCGCTTGCAAGCCTGGGTGCGTCCATACCCACCTGAAAGGGCGACGACACGGGCAACGCGGTCATGCGCGATCAGCGGCGCGTACAGGTCGGGCACATCGGGGATAGTCAGCTTGAGCATGACCTGCTCACTGCCCGGCAGCGCGTCCAGCTTCTTGGTCAGCTCGGCCAGGAGGATCGCCTCGGCGCCCTTCTTGTCCGGGCTCTTGATCGATACTTCCGGCTCGATGATCGGCATCAGGCCGTGGCCGGAAATCTGTGCCGCAACTTCGAATTGCTGCGCGGCGATGGCGGCGATGCCTGTCTGCGATGGCAGGTTGACCACAGAGCGCATCTTGGTGCCGTACACGCCCAGCTTCACGGCCCGTTCCAGCAACTCGTCGAGGCCCGGGATCGGCTTCATCAGGCTGACGCCGTCGGCCTCGGCCTGCAGCCCCTTGTCGACCTTGAGGAAAGGAACCACGCCCTTGTCCTCCCAAAGGAAGGACGGGACCGGCTTGCCATGGGCCTGGCCGTCCATGGTGGCTTCGAACAGGATGGCGCCGATTACCTTGTCGCCCGTGAAGGCAGGGGCGCTGATGATGCGGACGCGCATCTCGTGCATCAGCTTGAACATCTCAGCGTCGCCATTATAGGCGCTTTCCGGAATGCCGTAATGGCGCAGGGCATCGGGGGTCGATCCACCGCTCTGGTCCAGAGCGGCGATGAAGCCCTCCTTGTGGCGCATCTGCTCGCTCATCTTCTCATTGCTCATGTCGTCGATCCTTGCACTAAAACTGAATTCCGGGACTGTATCTGCGGGTCTCTTACCAGACTCTTTTACCGACGCATACTATCTGGGAAATTTATCTGCTATGGCTGCCGCAACGCCATAAAGACCGAGGTTTTTGTGAAATTGCATCCTGAATGGCTCTTCGCGCCGTTGCTTATCACGGCCTCCCTGCTGATCGTCGCCTCGTGTGCGGCGCAGACCGGCCGGGTGCGGGGAGGAGACACAGGGGGAGCAACCGAAACCTTCCAGAACCGCGAGATGATCGTCTACACGCCACCCGGCCTGCCGCCGGCGGGCAAGCGCGGGTTGGTCGTCGTCCTGCACGGCGGTCTGGGAAATGCCCAGCGCATAGCCTCGCAGCAATCCGAAAGCGCCCTTAACATGAACGCGGTCGCGGGCCGGAACGGGTTTGTCGTCGCGTATCTCAGCGGAACGCCGGCCACGCGGTTCATGGGATCCGACAAATTGTCGTGGAACGCGGGCGGGGGCTGCTGCGGTCAGCCGTCGGTAAACGATGTCGAGGATGTCGGTTATATCAAGGGCGCCATTGCCTACCTTGTGGGGAAATACGGGATCGATCCGGCCCGCGTCTACGGCATGGGCCATTCCAACGGCGCCATCATGACCCAGCGTGTCGAATGCGAAACCGGGATATATGCCGCGATCGTCGCGCTATCCGGGCCGCTGAACGTGCCGGTCGAAAGCTGCCCGGCCGCCGCCGGCAAGCGTATACTGGCGATCCACGGCGCCAACGACGAGAATGTGCCGGTAAACGGCGGCAAGGGGACCAAGGGCGTATCAGGCG
The DNA here is from genome assembly GCA_965199335.1 of Alphaproteobacteria bacterium. GTDB lineage: Bacteria > Pseudomonadota > Alphaproteobacteria > CALMVH01 > CALMVH01 > CBDAQV01. The sequence continues at coordinate 451,349 of CBDAQZ010000001.1, forward strand.
CGACCTTCAGTTCCGAGGCGCACAGCCAGCAGGTCTTTACGAACTCAGGGGCCGATTATACGACGAACATCGTGCCGGGGGCGGATCATGCACTGGCCGACATCGACGCCGCGTTGAAACAGAGCGGGCAGGGATCGGTCCAGGAGATCGCCGCCAAATTCTTCAATCATCAGTAGGCATTGCCCTTTGAGACGAAGTTACCTGTTGGCCCGCCCCAGCATATGCCGTTGACACTGGCGGCCTGAGCGAATGGTCTGGATGTGCATACTTATTGTTGCTTGGCATCGGCAATGGTTTTGCCCAACTCTTCGAGGTCCGGGGAGTCCTCACCGTCGAGAGCGGCTTGGGCCAGGGCGCGATAGTAGCAAACTGAAAAAATGCAAACCGCCTGACGAAAGGATTTGCTACCCTGATTGGCTTCGATCAACGAGCAGAGCTCATCAATATGCAGGTTTTCCCTTTGGGATATATCGTCGAGCGACTGCCACTCGAGAGGTGTCAATGATTGTTCCGGCGCATTCATAGTTCATACCCCGTTTTGATGTTTAATATTGCCATTTTTGGCAAGTCTTATTTTATTGAATACAGGAACCAAAAAGATGAGGGTTGGTTCCATGGTCAGGAAGTTGATTTCTCCTCGCTTAAAGAATGCATTGGATATTTTGAATGCTCTTCCATACAACGTTAGATATGACCAAAGAAGAGTTCAGCGAATTGATTAATGAAATCAATGTTCATGTTATCCGAGAGAGATATGACTTTGTATACTAAGTGGAAGAGGGTTTATCTACCATGTAACTTTCGATCAGTATTCACATTATTTGATGGACATGTTACAGCAACATGAAACGGGTTATCAAAGTTCCTGCGAGAAAAATCCTTAGACCAAGCAAGTCTGACAGATGCGTCGTCATCCAGAAATGCATGCTGAAGCTTGCAGTATCGAAGAACAGCGTCACGACGATATCGATCATGGCACCCATGATCACGCAACAATAACGAATCCGGAATACCTGTCGTAACGGAATTAAACAGTGCTCTTCGATTTTAGATCAGTACATCGAACTGTTGAAGACCTCGCCCATGCTAGGGCTCTAGCAGTTCCCGTTGATACTACAGCGTTGCCCTCATGACGAAGGCGTTTCCCTGGCTCGGGAAAAGCGCCTGGCGCAGTGCGACTTCGTTTGCCGTCTGGGTATACATGCCGGAAATGGATGGCATGGTGATCGTTCCGTCTTTCAGGCCATCTCCTAGATAACCATAAAGAGCCAAGGCTCCAAAAACCGCAATCGGAACAATTTGGCGTGGCAGGTAGCGGATCAAGTGTAGCTCCAAGGTCATTTCCTTGGATCAGAGATTAGTCCCGCCTTATTACAGCGTGCTCAATGGATATAGTTTGCGTTTGTTTATTATTATTAGGCGTTTCCATCAAATTTTATCAGATAGAATTTGATATAAATAATCATCTGCTTTTTATGCTTATTTTGTGTAGCGGCTATTTGTCTTGATGAAGGACAGTGTATCGTAAAAAACAGGGGCCTTGCCTCTTAGCAACGGGGCAAACGCCACTATGATTCCAACATGACCAAGGTCCGGATAAAGCCGTTCCGAAACCGTACCGTGATCGTCCATTATTTTATGATACAGGGTGTCCGTGTTCTGCGAGGGATTGACCGTGGTGTCGGCCATGCCGGCCGCCAGGAGCATCGGTGGATTCTTTCCGTCGACAAAAGTAATCGGCTGCGTCACGTTCATATCGGTCACGACGTTGAAGATAGGCTTCAGTTCCGGCCAGGTGATCGGCAGGAAATTATAAGGACCTGCCAAGCCGATGGCACCCGCCAGATCGCTGCGGTTCATGCCTGCATGGGCAAGATATTCGGGATTGACCGCCAGCATTACCGCGATATAGGCGCCCGCCGAATGACCCATTACGAATATATTGCCAGGATCGCCGCCATATTCGGCAATATGTTGATGCGTCCACGAAACGGCGACGGCGCCGTCATCTATAAAAGCCGGGAAAGTTACCTCCGGCGACAGCCGGTAGTCAGGCACCACAACGGTTACCCCCGCTGCGGCAAGCGGCTCGGCCACGAATCTAACCTGCTCCTTGGAGCCGAAGCGCCATTCTCCACCGAAAAAGAAGACAGCAACAGGCCTGCCCGCCGCGGGCGTTACAGGCTCATAGATATCCAATATGTGACTTTTCCCGTCCTTATAGGCGATATCTCGCTTTACCATGAACTTGCTCGATGGAACTGCAATGGTCAGCAGATCGGACGGCATACATGATGTCAGCATGATCAGGAGCGCTATCAGCGCCGGCAAACGCTTATACATATATAGAGAGTGTCCATTTGGAGAATGGGATGCAACTCTATAACCCGACCTGCGCAAGAAGGTGCCGTCAGGCTGCGATGATGTTCGACGTGACGCCGTGCCAGTAGACCCGGGCATCACGTCGAATGAGTTCTATCGCCTGCTGCTGATTTCCGATCTGGTCGATAACGCAAAGCGCGCGTCGCTGTACTCCATGCGCGCTTCCTCAAGGTTTCTCAGCAGGGACAGGCGATCGCCTGATTGCAGATTGATATGCAATTCCAGCTCAATGTCGTTCAGGCGGGCATGGGCGCGCTTGAAACGTTCCGCCATATCGCTGATCTCGCTTAGTTCCTGTTCCTGCTCCATCCGTTGATTTAGCAGGGCAGCTTCGTTTGTGGCCGCAGCCACAGGGGCCTCACGGCGATAAGATGCAAGGTTCATGGGAGCCTCCGTCTTTCACGCGTAATGAGCAGATATTCAGCTTTTACCTAGGCGAAATGATGCCTATGTTTACGCCACAATTCTGCTCCGTACTTAGTTGAACAAGGCTGCATGGCTTTGGTTCGTTCGCAGGGCAGAAATAAATGAGGTTTCCTGATGCGTTCCTTCCGCCTGCTGATAGCTGTTCTATTTCTGTCTAGCATTGTACCGGTGCATGCCGACGTTTCCGCCGATCCACCGGCGCGCGTCGGCCGTCTGGGTTATTTCGAAGGGACAGTATCGTTCCACACCCAGGACCAGACGCAGTGGTACTTTGGCGCGGTAAACTATCCTGTGACATCCGGAATGTCGTTCTGGACAGAGCCGGGTGCCAAGGCCGAATTCCAGATCGGCGGGGATGTGATCCGCATGGACAGCAGCACGGAAGTACAGGTCCTGCGCCTTGATGCCGCGACAACTCAGATCGTGCTGCAGCAGGGCGCACTGAATTACCGCGTTGTCTCGCTTGAACAGGGTGAGACCATCGAGGTCGAAACGGTAAACGGCGCCGTGGCACTGACCCAGCTCGGCACCTATCATTTGGAGGCCGGAACCGCCCAGACGCCCAGCATAGCTGCTGCTTTCGAGGGGGAAGCAAGGTTCATCGGCGAGCATTCGTTCCTTGATATCGGCACGGGCGAGCAGGGCAGCGCCATCGGTGTACCTGCGAATTACACCTTGTCCACTGCCGAACCGAACGCGTTCGACGATTGGTGCCTGGCCCGCGACAAGCGGGAGCATGACAGCGAAACCGTAAAGTACGTATCGCCCGAAGTAACCGGCTATCAGGATCTCGATCAGTATGGCCAATGGCAATCCACGCCCGAATACGGTTACGTATGGACGCCGCAGGAAGTGCCGGCCGGCTGGCAGCCCTATCACGCCGGTCACTGGGCCTGGGTGCAGCCGTGGGGCTGGACGTGGATCGACGACCAGCCATGGGGTTTTGCTCCGTTTCACTATGGCCGCTGGGCAAACTATAACAATGCCTGGGTCTGGGTTCCCGGGCAGGAGCGCGAGCGTCCCGTCTACGCGCCCGCATTGGTGGCATTTACCGGTGACATCGGTCCCGGAATAGTCCTGGGCGGCGCTGCCGCGATCCTTGCCGGTGCCGTCGGCTGGGTACCGCTCGGTCCCCGCGAGCCTTATTTTCCACCTTACAGCCACAATGCCGCCTATGTGCGCGGCATCAATGAAAACGCCCTGGGCAGGGTAGGCGCCGAATCGCTGGGCGCGCGTGGCGGTCCCCAGCCGCATAATTTTGGCGGCTACGCCAATGCGCAAGCCGCTGTCGTCATGCCGCAGCGGGCATTTGCCAGCGCCAGGCCCGTGCAGCAAGCCATGACGCCGGTGACGCCGCAACAAATCGCTTCGGCTCCGACCGTGGCCAGTATTTCGTCGATTCGGCCTACTGCCATCGCGCGCAGTGCCCGTCCGGCTGCGGCCGCCCAGCCGGCAACGGCACAGGCAGCGCGAGCGCCCGCTGCATCGACCCCGCCAGCTGTCGCTGCTCCCTTGGCGGTTCACCCGACTACTGCAGCGGTAAAACAGTCACACACCGAAACGCAGCGAGTCGAATCCGGGCCGGGCCCTGCCGTGAAGCGGGTTGCGCCGCAGCAATACCGCTTGCGCCAGCCCGAAGTGGTTTCGTCCCTTGCGGCGACCGCGCCCCAGCAGGCCAATGCAGCCGCACATGATGAAGCGCGGAGAGGGGAGCAGGAGCGGGCCAGGGCTTCCCAGGAACAAGCTGCTCAAGAACAAGCGGCCAAGGCTCAGGCAGTTCAACAACAGGAAGCCCAGGCGTTACAGGTGCGAGCAGCGCAAGCTCAAGCCGCAAAGGCGCAGGCTACGAGAGCTCAGGCCGATGCCCAGGCGAATGCCGCACGAGTCCAGAGTCCAAAAGCCGCTCCAGTCTACCAGAAAGCGGAACTGCCCCATCCTGCGCAACCGGCTCAATTGCATCCGACACCGGCTGGCTGGCAGCGTGCTGCGGCGGCTAATCCTGCAAAAGACCCGAAGCCGGATCATCAAGAACCGCAGAAACAATGATGTTATGTGCTGGTTATTCTGCAAAGGAACATGACGCTGTTACTCAAGGATCACACGCAAGCGATTTGAAAGTTAATTTTGCTTCTTAACTTAAGACCTTAAGTGTTGAAGTCATTTGCAAAAATATGAAGTTCTTCTTAAAAAAAACTTTGACTTTTTGTCAGATTCGCGTAAGTTCCGTTCATCACTCTTTAACTTACGTGGAACCTTCGGGCTACTCTACGCGTTGAAGCGGTAAGAAACCACAGTTTCAATAGGGAAAATAAAATGCCGATCTTGAACCGCGGGCTGCTGAACAGCACTGCATTAACGAACGTCAGCCTGATTTCGGCTGGCCTTATGCTTGTCAGCGGTCCAGCGATGGCGCTCGGACAGAATACCCTGCCGCAAAATGGCCAGGTCATCGGCGGTCAGGCAACCATCGTCCAGACCGCGCCGAACACACTGACCATCGATCAGCAGAGCAATAGCGCTGCGATCAACTGGAGGTCGTTCTCCATCGGCTCTAACGCAACCACGAACTTCGTGCAGCCCGGCGCTGGATCGATCGCAGTCAACCGCGTTACCGGCGTCGACCCCTCGCAGATCGAGGGTCACCTGAACGCGAACGGTCAGGTTGTCCTGGTCAACCCGAACGGCATCCTCTTCACCAAGAGCGCGCAGGTCAACGTCGGCGGCCTCGTGGCCAGCACCAGCGGCATCAGCGAGAAGAACGCGATCGCCGGCAAACTGGTATTCGACCAGGGTTCTGCGGCAGGCGCCAAGATCGTCAACGAAGGCCATATCAGCGCCAAGGACGGCGGCCTGGTTGCCCTGGTTGCTCCTTCGGTCGTCAACAACGGCGTCATCACCGCCAAGCTCGGCAAAGTCAGCCTGGCCGCCGGTGACAAGTGGACCCTCGACCTTTACGGCGACAAGCTGGTCAACTTTGCGATGAACGACAAGGTCGTCGGCGAAGTTCAGAACAGCGGCGTGATTTCCGCAAATGGCGGCGAAGTGCAGATCACTGCCAATGTCGCCAAGGATGTCGTGAACAATGCCATCAACATGAGCGGTATCGTCGAAGCCAGCAGCGTATCGCAGCAGGGCGGCACGATCGTTCTTGATGCAGGCGAAGGCAAGGTTGCCGTCAGCGGCAAGCTGGCTGCCAACGGCACGACCGGCGGCACGGTCGACGTTACCGGCGCCGAAGTTGCCCTTAACGGCGCGACTGTCGAAGCTTCGGGCGTCAATGGCGGCGGAACGATCAACGTCGGCGGCGAAGCCCATGGCGCCGGCACGCTGGCCCATGCAACGACGGTTACGGTTGACTCGGCCACCAAGCTGGTTGCCAACGCGACCAAGACCGGCAACGGCGGCAACGTTACCGTATGGTCGGATGGCACGACCAAGTTCGCAGGTTCCGCTTCGGCCAAGGGTTCGAGCGCCGGCACCGGCGGCACGATCGAGACTTCGGGTCACGACCTGACCATCGACGGCGCTAACATCGATGCATCCGCAGCCAGCGGGAACAACGGCACCTGGTTGCTGGATCCGTTCAACCTGACCATCAACGCCGCAGGCGCCGCGACGATCGAGAACGCCCTGAAGAACGGCAGCGTTCTGGTTCAGACGACGTCCAACAGCACATCCGGCCAGGGCAGCGTCACCAGCGGCACAGGCAACATCAACGTCAACTCCAGCATCGTCTGGGGCGGCGCTGCCAATGACGGTTCCAGCTCGCTGACCCTCAGCGCGTATGACAGCATCAACGTGAACGCGAACATCACGGACACCGGTTCGGGCAACATCGTCCTGCGTGCCGACAATGCGGCATCGGGCAACGCGGTTGCAGGTTCGGTTGCGATTGCGAGCGGCGACCTGGTTTCGACCGGCGGCACCGTATCGATCTACTATCACCCGACCAGCTACACCGCACCGAAGACATACTCCTCGGCACAGGCTAAGGGTCAGCAGGGCACCACCGCATACATGCTGGTGGACAACGTCGCCGACCTGAAGAACGTCCACACCAACCTGTCCGGCACCTACGCCCTCGGCACCAACATCTCGGGCGTTGGTTCGATCGCCGCGATCGGCAACGGGGTAACGGCCTTCACCGGTCTGTTCGATGGCAATGGCGGCCTTGGCGCCAACTACAGCATCAGCGGCGTAACGGTCGCTCAGTCGGGCGCTTCCTACGAAGCTCTGTTCGGCGACAACGCCGGTACGATCCGCAACGTGACCCTGGTGAATGCGGTTGCCGAAGGCGCCCGCTACGTCGCAGGTCTGGTCGGCTACAACAGCGGCCACCTGGTCAACGACGGTGCGACCAACGTACGTGTCAACAGCGACTCGGGCAGCTTCTACATCGGCGGCCTGGTCGGTTACAACTCGTCGACCGGCTTCATCTCCGGCGGCAGCGTGACCGGCAACGTCAGTGTCGGCAACGGCACCACGGACGGCGGCGGCTTCGCCGGCGCCAACTACGGCACCATCCTGGGCGGTAGCTTCACGGGCACCGTGCTGGCGGGTTGCGTCAACATCGGCGGCTTCGTCGGCGCCAACTACGGTTACGTATCGGGCGCTTCGGCCACCGCCTACGTGGATAACCGCGGCGGTTCGGTAATCGGTGGTTTCGCAGGCCTGAACGAAGGTTATCTGCTGAACGACACGGCTAAGAACACCACGGTGTTCAACGATGCCTCGCAGGACGGCCAGGAAGGCGGCTTCGTCGGCGCCAACATCAACGGCGGCTCGATCGTTGGTGGTTACGCATCCGGCATTGTAACAGCTAACTCAAGCGACTACGACATCGGTGGCTTCGCCGGTTACAACACGGGTGTCATCACCAGCAGCACCTCCGATGTGGCTCTTGCCCTGGGCAACAACGTCACCAACGTCGGTGGTTTCGCCGGTTACAACTCCGGTTCGATCTCCAACAACAACTTCACCTTCCACGCCATATCGGCCGGAACGGGCTCGACCAACGTCGGTGGTTATGTCGGCTACAACGCAGCCGGCGTCATCTCGGGCGTCTCGATCACGGGCGGTCTGGTATCGGTCGGCGACGGCAGCAAGAACATCGGCGGCCTGGTCGGTTACAACGACGGCACGCTGGATTGCGACGCCTACACCGGCACGGTAAACGCCGGCGGCGTGTCCATCGGTGGCGCGGTTGGCCTGAACTTCGGCAACATCAGCGCCGTTGCGGTCAGCGGACTGGTCACGATCAGCGACGGTTCGGGTTACACCGGCGGCGTGATCGGCGCGAACTACGGTAACGTCACGGCCAGCGGCTTCGACGGCACCATCACTGCGGGTTGCTACGATGTCGGCGGCTTCGTCGGCGCCAACTTCGGCACCATCTCTGACTCCTTCGCTACCGCGAACATCTCGAACGGCTGGTACGAAGGCACGATCGGCGGCTTTGCCGGCGAGAACGCAATCGACACCATAAGCGGCAAAACCTACACGGGTCTGTTGCAGGATGTTGCCGCTCTGGGCACCGACATCGACGTAGGCTTCTACAACACCAATATCGGTGGGGTCGTCGGCTACAACTCGGGCACCATCAACGGCGCGGTCGGCACGGGCACGGTTTACGCTCAGGTTCAGACCCTGAACGTCGGCGCCTTCGTAGGCTACAACGTCGGCAGCATCAGCAACGCCGCAACCGACGCCTCGCTACACGCACTGAGCTTCTCCGACAATGTCGGTGGCTTTGCGGGCAACAACGGCGGCTCGATCTCGGGCTCCCAGGCAGAGGGCACGCTGCTCGACGACGGCAACTCGCGCAATGTCGGCGGGTTCATCGGCCTCAACACCGGCACGGTAAACTCCAACGGCATCACGACTGCCTCGATCAACACGATCGTAACGGATGCGACGTCGCTTGCCGATTGCGATTGCGGACCTGGTGGTACCCACACGACGACCATTCCGATCGCTTCGGGCGGTACGCCGACGGGTGGCTCGGCAACGAGCGTAAACCTCACGGTCAGCTCGATCGGCAGCAATGTCGGTGGCTACATCGGCTTCAACGACGGGGTTAAGATCGGCGGCGTAAGCGTCACCGGCAGCATCTTCTCCGGCGATGGCAGCACGAACGTCGGCGGCCTGGTCGGTTACAACACCGGCAGCGTCACCAGCGGATCGGCCAGCGACAACGTCACGGTCGGCAGCAACTCCTACTTCGTCGGTGGCGGCGTAGGCGCCAACGATGCCGGTGGCAGCGTCTCGGGCCTGACCGTTTCCTCCAACGTCTTCACGGGCAGCAATGTCTCGGGCGTCGGCGGCATCGTCGGCATCAACGGCAGCGACCAGACGGACGGTCTGGGCGGCTTCGGCGCGAAGATGGCTTCTGTCACCAACAGCACGTACTCGGGTACGGTTACGGTTGGCGCAGGCAGCTTCGCGGTCGGCGGCCTGATCGGCTGGAACAGCAAGTGGAACGCGGCTGGCGCAAGCGTCACCGGTTCCTACTCCGGACTGTCGGGCAGCGGTGTGGTATCTTCGCCGGCCGATGGTGGCACGACCTTCATCCACAACGCCAACCAGGTTGGTTGTGACGAAGGCGCCGGCGGCAACTGCTTCGGAACCGCAGGCCAGGAAGTCATCACGGTATCCCCGAACGACTTGGTCAGCACCTATGGCCAGACGCCTCCGACGCCGACCTATGACCTGAGCTACACGGTTCCGGGTCAGACCGGCACGGTGAACGGTCTGGAAAGCGGCGATCAGCAGGGTGACGTTCTTCAGGTCAACCTGCAGAACAACCAGGTGAACGCCGGTAGTTCCGCCATCACGGGGACGGCCAACATCAACCCGAGCAACGCCAACGCCCTGCTCGACTACATTGTCGTCCTTGCCCCGACGGGTACCTCGACGGTGAACAAGGCAGTGGTCACGGTTACCCCGACGGGCAGCCAGACCTACGGCGGCACCAACATCAACGTCAGCTACTCCTACGTTGGTCTGGTGAACGGTGACTCCACCGGCGTGGTCACGGGCGTCAGCTACACGACCCCTGTAACCCCGTCGTCCGATGCCGGCACCTACTCGATCAAGGCGACCGATACTGGCGCAGCCAACTACACCGTAGTTGACGGCACGGGTGTCTACACCGTGAACCAGGCTCCGCTGACGATCACCGCGAACGACACGACCCGTACCCAGGGGGTCAACTCCCCTGACTTCACCGCGACCTTCGCCGGTCTGGTGAATGGGGATGGTTCGTCGGTAGTCACGGGTCTGACCTTCTCGCCGACCGATACGACGGGCCTGGGCGCAAGCACCTACCCCGGTCTGATCATCGCCGCGAACGGTAAGGCCAAGAACTACAAGCTGACCTATGTAGCTGGTACGCTGACTATCGTGGCCGCACCGCTTCCCCCGGTAGAGCCGCCGACCAATAGCGGTACGATCACGCCGATCCCCGGCCAGATCGAAACCGTCCAGGGTCAGATCGCAGGGTTGAACTCGCTGCTGCAGACGTTCAACACCGCCTTCGCGGACGAAGCCAACCAGATCACCTGCCTCAAGGTGAACAGCGAAATCCGTGGCGTGACGACCGATAGTCCGATCGATTGCGCAGCTCCGCTGCAGGTCAACGGCTTCTAAGAAACGGAAGAAATCCGAACAAGGGGGGCGTGGAGAGCAATCTCCACGCCCTTTTTGTTTGTTTAGTGAGGAGTGTTGGCTTCTACTGAGCGCTCAAGATCACGGGAGAGTCCTATGATAAGATTTACCGCTATGACCGCCGGTCTGTTCTGCCTGATGGGACTGGCCGGTCCCGCAATGGCTGCCGATATCCATGTCACCATCCACAATGTGAACGAGGAGGGCGGCAATATCCGGGTCGCTGTCTGCGACAAGGATAATTGGCTGACATATCACTGCCCCTACAAGCTGATCGTGGAGACCAAGCCGGGGGATGTCGAAACGACTTTCAGGAACATACCGGCCGGTAGCTGGGCCGTAATCGCGGTGCATGACGCCAACCTGAACGAGAAGCTGGACGAAAACTTCTTGGGCATACCGACGGAGCAGTTCGGTTTCAGCAACAATCCCGGCTTCAACCACGAGCCCAAGTTTTCCGAAGCCACGGTCGCGGTCGACAAGGATCCTGTCGATCTGTCGATAGATTTCGAGAAATAGCATGCTGGCTGCGCGCGTCGCCGGATTGTTTCCCGAACTATGCGACTTGGCCGAGGCAGCCGGGCGCGCCATCATGTCTTTCTACAAGGGAGACGTGGCGATACGTGCCAAGGCGGATAACTCGCCGGTAACTGATGCGGACCTGGCGTCGGATTCCATTATCATCGCTGGCCTGGAAAAGCTGACCCCAGATATCGTCATCATCACCGAGGAAACGTTCGACGGCAATTTCGTGTTTGAAAAGAACGTGCCCTTCTGGGTGGTCGATCCGCTGGACGGCACCAAAGAATTCATCGCGAAATCCGGCCAGTTCACCGTCAACATCGGCCTGATCGAGAACGGCAGCCCGATCATCGGCATCATCCATGTACCAGTCACTGGGGAAACGTTCTGGGGCGGCGTGGGGCAGGGGGCGTGGGTGCGCGACGGCAATGGAACGCGCGCGATCAAAACCCGCGCCGCGCCCGAGGCGGGACTGACGGTTGTCAGCAGCCGCTATCACGGCGACCCCGCGCGACTGGATGCCTTCCTGCATGATTACAAGGTCGCAAGGCGCGATGTATTGGGCAGCACCTTGAAATTCTGTGCGGTTGCCAAAGGCGAAGCCGATCTGTATCCCCATTTCGGCAGCGGCACGCTGGAATGGGACACAGCCGCCGGCCAGGCCATCGTCGAGGCGGCGGGCGGCAGTATCCGATTACTGGCTGGGGGAGCGATGACCTACGGCAAGCCGGAGCTGCGTAACCCGCCGTATCTGGTAACAGGAAAATAGACAGCGTCATTCCGATGCGTAGCGCCGAAATCCATAGGCTGCCGAAGCGTGGGCCTCGTATGGATTGCGTGCTGCGCACAAAATGGACACCTACTGTTTTAGGTCAAGCTGTTCCTTGGCTTTTGCAATCCAGTCCCGTGCCGCCGCGGCTTTCGCGGTCGACCATGGTTCGGAAGGATCGTGGGCCGGATATTTGGTGGCGAACCATGGCACTTCCGCCTGCGTCCAATTAGCCTCGAACTGGCGGCGAAACATGTCGGCCACACCGGGATTGCGGATGATGATCATGCGATGAGGTTCGCTGGCGATCAGAAACGCGACGTTGTCACCGTACACCATATAGCCGACATGATTGAACATGCTTCGCCGAAGCCAGCGATAGGTGGCTGGCAGGCCCATGATGTAAGTATTTCCGCGCGCTACCAGTGATCTCTCGGTGATTTGATAGCGATGCAAATGGCTCCAATATTCATCAAGTATGGTAGTAGGTAATTTGTCATAATTCTCGTCACTCTGGACATTATAGAGAATTTCCGCACCCGGCGTTCTCATTTCCTGAATTATGTCGAGTACGTGCAGATTAAAATACTCTTCCCCTTCCAGCTTCACAGTTTCCAGGCGCTCGGTTTTCTGCCGTACGCCATTGTATTCGCTGAACTCGATTCCTGCTTTTTCCAACGCTTCCTGGATAAAACGCAGATTGTCGAGGCGAGGTACGGTCAGGGCACGCTCTATGTTGTTCAGTGTCCGCAAGGAAATTCCCGTTTTTTTCGCCAGCTCGGCCTGCGTCCAGTCAAGCAGGGAACGTGCGGCGCGGATTTGAGCGGGTGAGATCATTTGTGCATTTTATGTCAGTAAACTTGCTTATTTAGCGCATTATAAGAAATTATTTTCATATTTAGAGAAGTATCATTTAATAAATAATGTAGATAAGTGCCTATTACAATCTGAACAAAGCGCATATGGGAGAAACAAGTGGCTCGTAATAAATTCGTCTTTGCAATCGTGGTTCTGTTTTTTGCGATAATGGCTTCGGTAGCGACAACCAATCTTGTGATTGGCGACCGTCAAAAAATGGAAACTGCGGTGGTTAAACAGGAAACTGCATTAGACCGAGTATTGCGTACCGGAATATTGCGTTGCGGCTATTACGTTTTTCCGCCCGTTACAGTTCGCGATCCAAATACCAACCAGCTTTCTGGTCTCAGCGTCGATATGATGAATACGATAGCAAAGAAAACTGGCATCAAGATCGAATGGACGGAGGAGGTAGGATTTGGAAACTGGGTTCCCGCGCTGGAGGCCGGTCGGTTCGATGCGGTCTGTACTCCGATGTGGCCCGACATGGCGCTTGGACGGCAGGCGATATTCACACGAGCCTTTATGTATTCCGGCGTTAGTCCAGTGGTCCGGGCCGATGATACAAGATTCGATACCGACATCAGCAAATTGAACAATGCCGCAATTACCTTTTCGGCAATCGAGGGCGATCTGCAGCAATTCCTCGCCGCCCAGGATTTTCCCAATGCTCACCTGCTGGTCGAACCTGCCAATAGTGATAACTCCACCGTTGCGCTGGACGTAGCCAGTCGCAAGGCCGATGCATTTCTGCTCGATGCCAATGGCGTACTGGATTACAATAAGACCAACACGGTAAAGCTGAAGCTGCTTGACCCAACACATCCGCTTAAGGCCGAAGCCTTTGCATTAGCGGTTGATCGTCATGAATTTGGCTTACGCGAATTTCTGGATAACGCGATTGCCGATATGCTTTTGACCGGCTCGATCAATAAGCTGCTTACAAAATGGCAGGCCGCACCAGATCTTTACCTGCGCGTTACCGATCCCTATGAAGCCGAGAAGAACTAGTTTCATTACGCTAAGCCGGCGCTTCTTCGCGTATCCGCGCCGCCAGCGCCGCCGCCATGAACTCGTCCAGGTCGCCGTTCAGTACCTGGTCGGTCTGGCTGGTTTCCACGCCGGTGCGCAAATCCTTGACCATCTGGTAGGGCTGCAGCACGTACGACCGGATCTGGTGGCCCCAGCCGATGTCGGATTTCTCGCCCTGGTAGCCGGCCAGGTGTTCCTCGCGCTTCTTGATTTCCAGCTCATACAGCTTGGCGCGCAGCATCGACATCACCTGGGCGCGGTTTTGGATCTGGCTCCGTTCCTGCTGGCTGGCGCAGACGATGCCGGTCGGCAGGTGCGTCACGCGCACGGCGCTGTCCGTCTTGTTGACGTGCTGGCCGCCCGAGCCGCTGGCACGGTATGTATCGATGCGCAGGTCCTTGTCGTTGATCTCGACCTCGATCGTGTCGTCGATGATCGGCGCGACCATCACCGCGGCGAAGCTGGTATGGCGGCGCGCGGCCGAGTCGTAAGGTGAAATCCGCACCAGCCGGTGCACGCCTGCCTCGGTCTTTAGCCAGCCATAGGCGTTCTCGCCCGATACCTGGATGGTGCAGGATTTGATGCCGGCTTCCTCGCCGCGCGTTTCCTCGATCAGCGACAGTTTATAGCCGTGCTGCTCGGCCCAGCGCGTGTACATGCGCAGCAGGATTTCGGCCCAGTCCTGAGCCTCGGTCCCGCCGGCGCCGGAGTTGACTTCCAGATAGCAATCGTTGGGATCCGCCTCACCCGACAGCAGGCTTTGCAGCTCGAGCTTGGCGGCAAGCGCGCGCGCTTTCAGCAGGCCCTTCTCGGCATCGGCGATGGTTTCGGCGTCGCCTTCGGCCTCGGCCATGTCCAGCAGTTCGGAATTGTCGTTTAGCTCTCGCTCAAGCGCCTTGACCTCGGAGATCTTGGCATCGAGGCGGGTGCGTTCGCGCATCAGCCTCTGTGCCTTGCGGCTATCGTCCCATAGTTTGGGATCTTCCGCGGCGGCGTTCAGTTCTTCTAGACGGGAATTGGCGGCATCCCAGTCAAAGATGCCTCCTCAGCAGCGCCAGCGACTTGATAATGTCGCTGGCGACCGCCTGCATTTCTGTTCTCATATTTACCCGATCGGATACGTGCCGTTAGGCGGCATTCTGTATCGACTCGCCGCCCGAGGCAAACAATTCGATCATCTGCTGCACGAAAGCCGGCACTTCGGCCAGGTCGGTCGCGGACAGAACGACGCCCGTATTGGTCATCGGCTGTTCGCTGATCTGGGCGCCTGCGGCCGTTGCCTTCTCGCGGCTCGATTCGTTTACGCTGATCTCAAGCCCCATCACGCGGTCGGCTGCGATCAGCAGATCCACACCGCTGCCGAAGGCGGCGACAGGCTTGTTGCCGTCGCGGAAGCCTCGGATGATGCGCGTGGTGTGGGCGGTTTCCAGAAGCTTGGCCAGGCTGCGCTCGCCGCTTGGCAGGACAAGCATGTCGAAATCGGCTGCTAGCGTTTCGCCGACCTGCTGATCCACGGGATGGTAATGTCCCCAACCCTTGCCCTGCCAGCCGTTCACCAGTCCATTGGCAGTGCTTACGATCTTTACGGCAGCGCCGGCCCCGATCAGGGCGCGCTGGCAATCCGTCATTTGCATTTCTTCAAAACCGTTACCAACCAGAATGGCAACCTTGCGACCAGCGAGCGGCTTCTGCATGCAATAACTCTCCTTGAGTGCGGTGTCGGAAAACCATCGCGGCCGGAGTTGTGCCGCGAATTGGGTCCTCTCGACGCCAGCTGTGTGAATGTGACGATTAGGTAATGCGTATAGGCTGCAAAGTCAAGAAAACTTTACAATTCATTAGCTGGACGATTTTCCGATTAATGCCGTTTACCATTACCTGGCCGGTACTGGGTTGCCCCTTGGCGACGAAAGCAGGGCTGCCAGACCGAAAGGCATTACCTGCGTTCCTGGCGGTAAAATGAAGAGAGCGTGGTTTTGCGGCCGCTTCTGGAAGTTGGAAAGGACGATTTTGAGGGGCGTGGATTTATCGCCGCTGTCCGTAATCCCATCGATTCGCAGGATCGCACCGTCCGGGGTCGACCAGACATGTCCTTTGAAAGTGCTATTCCCGGTCTGCGCGTTCACGGCATAACGCATGGTTTGAATACCGCTTATCGTCTCAGCGCCTTCGGCGGTGACAGGATAGGTATTCAGCGCGCTCAAATCATATCCGCCCATCATCCTGGGATCGATCGTCATCGCGGCATGCATCTGGGGAACCAGCAGGTATACTTGATTGGCAACGCGATCTATCAGCAGCGTTTGCGGCCCTCGCGGCAGTGTCAGCGCCAGGTGCCATTTGGCGCCGGCGGCATTGATGTGGCCCGTACCATGCTTGTCGCCGACATCCGATGTGATGTCCGCATCGTAGGAAGCAACGGGACGCGGCAGCGTCTCGGCGCGCACATTGGCTGAGCCCAGCATTGAAACGAGGGCGAGCATCGCCAGCTTTAAGCTCTTTCTCATCGCCTGCCTCTTCTTTAGGGTCGCGCCATCATGGGATCAGCCGGATTGAATATAGCGGTCGCGCAACTGAATCCAATCGTTGGTGACATTGCGGGAAATCTTGCGCTGGTGCGGCAGGCACGAACCGCCGCGCCCAACGCCGATTTGTTGCTGACGACCGAGCTGGTCGTATCCGGGTATCCGCCCGAGGACCTGGTGTTGCGCCCGGGTTTCATGGACCGGGTTCACAGCGCCGTCGAGCAGTTGGCCACGGAAACCGCCAGTGGAGGGCCCGCTATCCTGCTCGGCACGCCATGGCGGCACGGGGATTTTGTCTATAATGCCGTCTTGCTGCTCGAAGGCGGACGAATCGCCGATATGCGCTTCAAGCATCACCTGCCCAATTACGGCGTATTCGATGAAAAGCGGGTCTTCGCCGCTGCGCCGCTGCAGACGCCGCTGTTGTTCGGTAATCATGTCCTGGGCATCGTGATCTGCGAGGACATGTGGTTTTCGGATGTATCCCAGAAGCTGGCCCGGGATGGGGCACAGATCCTGATCGTGCCAAACGGCAGCCCCTACGAAGCGGGCAAGGCCCATATCCGCGCTCGTTACGCTGTCGAACGGGCACGTGAAACGGGCTTGGCGGTTTTATATGCGAACCAGATCGGCGGCCAGGACGAGCTGGTATTCGATGGCGCGTCCTTTATCGCCCTGCCGGACGGCAGCCACTCCGTCATCTGCCCTACTTTCGATAGCGCGGTGGTGGAAACGAAATGGCGTCTCTCGGGTAAGACCCTCGAGCCTTTCGATACGATTGGCGTATCGCTTCCGTCTAGCGATGAGGAGATCTACGGTGCATTGGTGCTGGGTCTTAAAGATTACATGAATAAGAACGGCTTTCCTGCTGTCATCCTTGGTCTTTCCGGCGGTATTGACAGTGCCCTTGCCGCCGCTATCGCCGTCGATGCGTTGGGACCGGATCGTGTCGGGGCGGTGATGATGCCGTCGCCGTACACCTCCGCCGAAAGCCTGGAAGATGCCGACGGATGCGCGCGGTTGCTCGGCATTCGCCTGGATACGATCCCAATCGAGCCCGGCATGGATGCGATGCATGGCATGTTGAAGGAACTACCCGGGATCACGGGCGAGAATATCCAGTCGCGTCTGCGTGGAATGACCCTCATGGCGCTCTCGAACCGGGACGGCGCCATGGTGCTTTCCACAGGCAACAAGTCTGAGATGGCGGTCGGCTACGCAACGCTCTATGGCGATATGTGCGGCGGATTTGCAGTCCTCAAGGATGTCTACAAGACCGAAGTCTTCCAGCTGGCACGCTGGCGCAACGATGCGCCGCAGGGGCCGGTGATGCCCGAGCGGGTGATAACAAAGCCTCCCAGCGCCGAGCTGAAGCCGAACCAGACCGACCAGGACACGCTGCCCCCCTATGACGTGCTTGACGGCATACTGGATGGCTTGATCGAGCATCAGGGCGAGGTGAAGGGCTACGACCCGACACTGGTAAAGCGGATTTGGCGCATGCTGGATCGCGCCGAGTACAAGCGCCGACAGGCGCCGCCCGGTGTTAAGATAACGGCGCGCTCCTTTGGCAAGGAGCGTCGGATGCCGATTACGAATTTATATGGTCCTGAAACAGATGACTGATGAAAAAGAGACATCGTTCGAAACGGAAGCACCGGATGGCGAGGTTTATCACACTGAAACAGGCCTGGACGAACTTCCGTATTTTATCCTGCACGGCAAGGATTCGCATGGTCCATACACGATAGAGGAAATTCATGCCCAGTTGGCGGAGGGCGCGGTAACCCCCGCCAGTTATGCCTGGAACCAGACCATGACCGAGTGGCTGCCGCTATCGCAGGTAATGAATATCGACGATGCGGTGTTGTTGCAGGCGACCGCAATCCCGGTTCATCATCTGGCAGGTCTCGGAAGACGCTTCGTAGCCGGGCTGCTGGACCTCCTGTTTATCGTCATCGCGTTCGAGGCCGCGATATTCCTGGTCCCAGAGTTCCGCGGTCTTGTCGAGGCGGCCAGCGGCGATTCGGCGCAACTGCTCGAACTGAACCTCATGCTTTCGGGCATGGTCTATCTCTACTACATGCTGATGCTGGCAAGGCCGGGCAGGGGGGCCACGCTGGGATACCGGATCATGCGCCTGCGGCTGGTGGATCAAGCACGTGGCACCCAACCCGGCTGGACGCATTGCCTCCTCTGGTGCATCGGCAGTGTCGTTCTGCCGATCGGGTGGGTCATATATTGGTTTGATGCCCGACGGCGCATGCTGCACAATGTAATTTCCCAAACCGTTGTCATCGACCTGCGCGTATCCCATCCAACATGACCATCAGCGTTCGTTTCGCGCCCAGCCGACCGGCACACTGCATATCGGCAATCTGCGTGCCGCGCCGCTCAACTTTCTCTACGCCCGCAAGCGTGATGGCAGTTTCTGGCTTCTTGCCGATATGCACGAAAAGTTCTGACTCGCTGTGCGCGGCAATCTGTCGACTTTTGCCGATATCTATATTTGGTGGCAGGTAATGGTGGATACTATCGTGCCCGTGGTTACCGATGCCGAACTCATGAAGACGGCTGACGAGGTCCTGCCTTGCGAACCTTGGGATAATAGTACCTGGGGTATTTCGACATCCGCGTTGAAGGAACGGAGCGGCCTTGGGGGCAAGGCTTCGTTCATGCCCCTGCGCCAGGCTCTCACCGGGCAGGAGCATGGGCCTGAGATACGCCTTCTGTTACCAATGATCGGACAAGAAAAAACACTAGCTCGCCTGCAAGGGGCAACCGCATGAGCCTGACCCTGTATAATACGCTGACCCGTGCGGAAGAAGTCTTCGCGCCCGACGATCCCAGTCGCGTTCGCATGTATGTGTGCGGGCCGACGGTCTATGACCGTGCCCATATCGGCAATGCGCGGGCGATCGTGCCCTACGACGTATTGTTTCGCCTGTTGCGTTACCAATATGGCGAGGGTCATGTGATCTACGCGCGCAACATTACCGATGTGGAAGACAAGATCATCGAAGCCGCGATGGCAAACGGCGAGAGCATTTCGGCGCTGACTCAACGCACGACCGATTTCTTTCATGCAGACATGGGCGCCCTCGGCTCCCTGCCACCAAGCATCGAGCCGCGCGCGACTGATCATATTCCCGAAATGATTGCGATGATCGAACGGTTGATCGCATCGGGAAATGCCTATCTGGCGGAAGGCAACGTACTGTTCTCGGTTGCAAGCTGCCCCGAATACGGCAGTTTGTCAGGCCGCAACAGGGACGAACAGATCGCAGGCGCACGCGTGGAAGTGGCCCCCTACAAGCGCGATGCGGCAGATTTTATATTGTGGAAGCCTTCGCCCGCCGACTATCAGGGATGGGACAGCCCCTGGGGCAAGGGCCGGCCTGGCTGGCATATCGAATGCAGCGCCATGGCGGAGAAGCATCTGGGCGACAGATTCGACATTCATGGCGGCGGCATCGATCTGATATTCCCGCATCATGAAAATGAAATCGCGCAAAGTCGATGCGCGCATGGCGATGTAATCCCGGCCAAGGTTTGGATGCACAACGGATTTGTCGTGGTGAATGGACAGAAAATGTCCAAATCCCTGGGCAATTTCATTACTGTCGAGCAGTTGCTCCAACGCTGGCCAGGTGAAGCTGTTCGCGTCGCGCTGTTATCGGCCCATTACCGCCAGCCGCTCGACATCACCGAGGATCTGCTGGCCGCCAGCAAGGCGCGGCTGGATTATTTGTATGGCGTCCTGCGCCGCAATCCCCCCAACGGCTCCAGATCTGACGTGCCGACAGCAATCGTGACTGCGCTGGAAGACGATTTGAACACGCCGCTGGCATTGTCCGCGTTACAGGAACTGGGCCGGCAGGTGGAAGCGGGAGCCATGGGAGGCGATCCCCTTCGCGAACAGGGACAATTGCTTGGTTTGCTGCAGGCAGACCCCGAAGAGTGGTTCCGCTGGCAGCCACCGGGAGCCCAGGGGCTTGCGCCCGAGCAGATAGAAGGCATCATCGAGCGCCGCCGCATTGCACGTTCCGAGCGCAATTTTGCCGAGGCCGACCGGCTTAGGGCAGAACTTCTGGAACAGGGCATCGTAATCGAGGATGCGGCCGGTGGTACAAAATGGCGGCGTGAAGTTGTTTAATGTTTTTCGGACTTTGACTCTTCGTTCACGTTTCACTCGATAGGATCAGTTCCGATGGCCGGACAGTTCGACCGCTACCATACCTATCTCGATGAAGACGAAGCGGCGGAAAATGTAACCGCCGATCTGATCGGCTTCCGCACGCATCCGCACAAGGGCCAATTCCTGGCGATTTCCGTTCTGCGCAGCCGTTACCGGGAAGATGCGATGCTGCCCGCCAGCATGTCTACGGGGGAGCGAACCCGTGAACAGCTGGAGGCACTTTCCATTGCCGACGTGACGGGTGCAACGGAGTTCCTGGCATTTTCCGCAGGCTATCTGGCCGCACGAATGTTCATGACGTCCGTCGGCGAAGGGCCGGCTTTGTCGCGCATAGTGCTTCCGGATACCGAACAGATATCCGAAAAATTGCGCAAGGAATCGCTGGAAAAAGCCAAGGTTTTCATTCCGGCATTATCCGATATTCACGAGAACAGGGCCGCGCCGCGGGACTCACTGCTCGTGCAGAAAACGCTCTCTGGTTACATCGCCGTGCTGATCGAGGATCCGCGCCAGACCACTCTTGAAAATCTTTTGAGCGGGTTTGGCGAGGAAGACACGCAACGCGGCAGTTCGGGGTTCAGCGCCCGCCAGATTGCCGAATTGCTGGACAGCTCGCGCATCTGGGCGACTCTAGGTTGGCGTCGCGGACAAGCGGAGCGCCGATTCCGAGCCGACTCGCATGGCGAATATCTTGAAAATATTTCAGGAGACGTGAGGGTGATTTTTGAACCCGAATCTTCATTTGCCGGATTTGCCGATATCAGACGCCTGCGCAGGGTCGATCTTTCCATCATCCGCACAAATCCTCATCCATGCGATGACTTGATCGTTGCCAACTGGATTGCCGATAACTGCGCCGCAGCCCGTCAGGCGATCAGTAAACCGATCTGACCCATGTTTGCGCCTGCGATTATCCTCGTTACGCCTCAAATGGGAGAAAACATCGGCGCTGCCGCGCGAGCGATGGCCAATTGCGGACTAACGGAACTGCGGCTGGTTAATCCGCGCGACGGCTGGCCCAACGAAAAGGCTATCGCCTCGTCATCGGGTGCTACCGATATATTGGAACGGGCACGGCTTTTTCCAACAACGCGTGAAGCTGTAGCCGATCTATCCTATGTCGTAGCCAGCACGGCGCGGCCCCGCGATCTGGTCAAACCTGTCGTTACGCCTGCGCAGACCTCTCTCGACCTCCACCAGAGGATAGGACACGGCGTGCGTTGCGGCATTCTGTTCGGGGCCGAGCGCACCGGGCTTCTGAACGAGGATATCGGTCTGGCCGATGTAATCGCGACCGTACCGCTGAATCCGGAATTCACCTCGCTAAACCTGGCTCAAGCAGTGCTTCTATTGGGTTATGAGTGGTACAAGGCCGGCAACGATGTGCAGTCCCGAATTATGGATACCGGAGGCAGCCGCCCTGCTACCAAGGCGGAATTGACCAATTGTTTCGATCATTTTGAGGAGGAATTGACGCGAGGAGACTATTTCAAGAACCCGCAGATGAAGCCTACAATGATGGCTAACCTGCTGACAATGCTCCAGAGAGCCGAACTTACCGAGCAGGAAGTGCGTACTTTGCACGGAATGCTGGTGGCATTGACCGGCAGGCCCAGGAACAAGATAGATACAGATTGACAGCGTACGGGGCTCGACGGTAAATAATCGCCTCAATTTCCGAAAAAGTGGATGGCGCCGTTTTGTGCGTTTGTCCCGTCCGGCCGCATTGGTGCAGGAACTATCGGGACACTAAACAGGTAAAAGATACCGACAATGGGCAAGAGACTAAATTCCAAGCACAAGATTGACCGCCGCCTGGGCGTAAACCTCTGGGGCCGCGCCAAAAGCCCGGTCAATCGCCGTGAGTATGGCCCAGGGCAGCATGGCCAGCGCCGCAAGAAGCCAACCGATTTCGGCACCCAGCTTATGGCGAAGCAGAAGCTGAAGGGCTATTACGGTAACATCGGCGAACGTCAGTTCCATCGCTATTATTCGGAGGCAATCCGTCGTCGTGGCGATACCAGCGAGAACTTGATCGGCTTGCTGGAAGGGCGTTTGGATACAATCGTATACCGCATGAAGTTTGCCATTTCTCCTTTTGCCGCTCGGCAGTTGGTCAATCATGGCCATGTCAAGGTGAACGGCAAGCGCGTCAACATCCCATCCTACCAGATGAAAGAAGGTGACACCGTAGAGCTCAAGGATAAAACCAAGGAGTTGGCGGTCGTCATGGAGGCGACGCAATCGCCCGAGCGCGACGTGCCTGAGTACATTACGGTCGATCACGGTTCGATGAAGGGTACGTTTGTTCGCACCCCCAAGCTTGCCGATGTTCCCTATCCGGTTCAGATGGAACCCAACCTCGTTATCGAATTCTACTCGCGATAACCAGATATATGCTGGGCGTTTGCGCCCGGCATATAAAAATTAGCCAGTCGTCCGTAAAGTAAAAATCGGAAGCCAGCAGAATAGCTTCGCATAGCTCGTTTCTTAAAATGTCATCGACTTTTTAAGAAATAAGTGTCATGCGTCGTTAAACGCCTTTGTTGAAGGATTATACTTGGATCGGATTGTGCCGCTCTCTGCTTCTGCCAGGCCGCAATCCAAAGCCGAAACGCAGTTGCAGGCTGAACTTGCTGACACCGGTAAGCCAGCGCGCAGCCTTGAGCTGCTCGGCGGTGCCTTTGTCGCGGCCGCACGCGATGGTATTCTTCTGTTGGACGGTGCTGGCACGGTTCTCGATGCAAATCCAACCGCTATAGACATGCTGGCACACATCAAGCCTGAAATTCAAGGCAAGCATCTTCTCGATCTTATCGAACTGCCGAATGCCTCGTTCAGGCGCGATGGCGAATTTCTTCCGGCAGATTTCATGTTGTTGGGTGTCATTGCCGGTGAAAACGGCAATTCAATGCCGGTAGAAGTCGCCATACTGCCGCTGAAGCATTCCGGCGGCGATCTCTTTGCAGCTCAGATCCGTGACGTTTCCGTTCATAGCGAGCTGGATGACGAATTGCACCGGCTGGCCTATTTCGATCCCGTAACACAGCTACCGAACCGCTACGCTACGTTGCGGCGGCTGAAGGAGCTGATGAATTCCGGTGAGGCGTTTACCGTCTGGAATCTGAATATCGATCGCTTCCGTGTCCTTAAAAACAGCCTTGGGCACGGTTTCGGCGACCGTGTGCTGATCGCCATGGGAGAGCGGCTCAGCACATTGTTTGCCGATGGCAGCTGGATCAGCCGGTTGGGCAACGACGAGTTCATTTTAATTCTGCCTGCCATGTCGCATGAAAAGATCGATGCGATTTGTACGCGTATACAGGCTTCCCTGACGCGCGACCTGACGATAGACGGGCGCGATATTCATATGAAGGCCAGTTTGGGCGTTGTTGAATCCTCAAGCGCTTATAGCGATCCCGCTCAGATGTTGAGCGATGCCGAAATTGCGGCCTTTCAAGCCAAGATAGTCGGCGGAGGCACTTTTACCTTGTTCGACCAGACGATGCGTCAGGTGCTGGTCAACATGCAACGTACCGAAAGCGACCTTAGAACCGCGATCCGTGATGAAAAACAGCTTTGGGTCGCGTATCAGCCAATAGTGGACCTGCGTACTGGCACCCTCGCCGGATTTGAGGCGCTCGTTCGTTGGGAACACCCCGAATACGGCCAGATTCCTCCAAACGAGTTCATTCCCATTGCCGAGGCCACAGGCTTGATCGTGCCGCTTGGCCGCGACGTCCTGGCCGAGGCCTGCCGCGATTTCCAACGCTGGACAAAGATGGTCGGCACCGAACGCATGCCTTTCATGTCGGTCAATCTTTCCCTACGGCAGCTTACCGAGGGAGATTTCATCGAGGAGGCGAGGGAACTTCTGGCAACGACAGGTATCGATCCCGCCAAGCTAAAGCTCGAGATCACAGAGAGCACCCTGATGACCGACCCCGAACAGGCGATCTCGAAGCTGCAGGAAATCCGTAAGCTGGGCGTCCAACTGTCGATCGATGATTTCGGCACGGGGTATTCGTCGCTTGCCTATTTGCACCGGCTCCCGGTCAATACATTGAAAATCGACAAATCCTTTGTTTCGCGCATCAACGACCCCAACGACCGTGAGATCGTGAGAATCATAACCGAGCTGGCAGGAATCCTGAGTCTGAATGTAATCGCAGAGGGTGTGGAAACGATCGCGCATGTCGAGGCACTGCAATCGATCGGATGCGGTTTTGGCCAGGGGTTCTTTCTTGGCAAGCCCCTGGACCCGGCAGATGCGGAACGGCTAATCGTCTCGCCGCAACGTTGGCCTATCGCTTAGTATCGCTGCCGTGCTTGTAAGCGCGATGTAGCGGGATCGGGATC
The DNA here is from genome assembly GCA_965199335.1 of Alphaproteobacteria bacterium. GTDB lineage: Bacteria > Pseudomonadota > Alphaproteobacteria > CALMVH01 > CALMVH01 > CBDAQV01. The sequence goes on from CBDAQZ010000001.1 coordinate 476,085, forward strand.
GGACGCTGTGCCGTCTCGTCTGCATGGCTTGCAGCCAGCTCGATCTCGATGCGCGCCAGAACACGACGCAATTCGTGCAAACCGTTGGTCAGCTCCGTTTCGCCGTCATTCCCGGAACGCCATGATTCATAGAAGGTGATGCACTTCTCTGCAGTGTCGCGCAAACGGTCCAGGACATCCTGCGCCGGCTGGCTTTCGGCCTTGGCCTGCGAATCCCTGGATGCCGAATCCCGGTCGAGGGTCATAACGCCGCTCGAAACCGGTTTGGCCGTCTGTTGCGGCGATCCAGTATTGGTTTCATCGGTGGAAGAGGAATCCAGTGAAAGTTGACGGGTTCGGCGTTTCGGTTGAACGCCCCCGCTGTCCGCTTCATTGTTTTCGATGTCGGACGGTTGCCATGTATCTGACTGCGTCATCGGGTCTCACGATTTCTGATATTTGAATGGGAGTATGCAGGTCGTGGGCGAAGTACGCTCTCACCACCGGAATTTACGGTATTGCAAATCAACCGTCCGGGAAAGGAAAACTTCGATCCCAAAGCAATTATTTGCCGAATTATCGTCGAAGAAGGTTATTTGTCACCCGTGACCAGTTCGTTTTCAACTCTGTCGTTGGCCACGGCAAGAATCGCACGCTGCAATATGGCAAGCGTTCCGTTTACCTCTCTCGTGTTTTCAGGATGCTGATCCATGAAAGCCTTTATGTATGAGGCGGCAAAAATCCTGGCCGCTCGGGCAAAGCCGCAACCAGCCGAACGGTGACGATCGATGGTCTCATACAGACCGGCCATGCACATGCCTTCCAGCATCGAAACCAGTATGAGCGTTTCCTCCGTCTCATCATCGGCGGTCATGTAGAACTTATCGTTTTGCGGATAAATCATTTTTTCTCCGTCGCTCAACGTGCAACGCAAGAATATACGTTAACTCAAACAAGTACCGAATGCAACTTTTCTACACATTTACCATACATAATAGTGGAGGTTTGAGCCAGTATGTGGTAAATATTCTGTTAATAATATTAATGGGAGTGATAGTATGAATGACAACCGTAAATCCATCCTGCAACAAGCGCTCGAGTCTGTAAGCGGAGCTTGTGAGTGCGGCGACATAACCGATCGCCAGTTTCGTGACATGCTCGAAGAGTTCAAAATAAAGCTGGACGAGATTGAAACCAAAGAAGCCGCCAAGAAGCAGTCACATTGAGGGGTGGTAGGCGAGCCCTCTTGCTCTCGGCCCGTGATGCTTTAATACATCGGAGATCTTCCTCGAAAGGTTCCGCATGTCTGCATCAGCCCTGGCCACCCAAGTCAATTTCACGTTTACCGATTGCAAGGTAAAGGATCCGTCCCTTGCCGCGTGGGGCCGCAAGGAAATCACGATAGCTGAAACGGAGATGCCGGGTCTCATGGCCCTGCGGCAGGAATACAAGGGCAAAAGCCCGCTGAATGGCGCTCGCATCGCAGGCTGCCTGCACATGACAATCCAGACGGCGGTCCTGATCGAGACCCTTGTGGATCTCGGTGCGACAGTGCGCTGGTCGTCCTGCAACATATTCTCCACCCAGGATCATGCCGCATCGGCGATCGCTGCCGCCAACATCCCTGTTTTTGCCTGGAAAGGAATGGAAGAGGACGAGTTCTGGTGGTGCATCGAACAGACCATAAAGGGACCTGACGGCTGGACCCCTAACATGATCCTGGACGATGGCGGTGATCTGACCGTGTTGATGCATGAAAAATATCCCGACATGCTGAAGGATGTGAAGGGTCTGTCGGAGGAAACGACAACCGGTGTTCACCGACTGTACGAAATGCAGAAGGCCGACCTCCTGAAGGTTCCGGCATTCAACGTCAATGACAGCGTCACCAAATCCAAGTTTGACAATCTGTATGGCTGCCGCGAAAGCCTGGTCGACGGAATCAAGCGCGCGACCGACGTGATGATCGCGGGCAAGGTCGCGGTGGTCGCCGGGTATGGCGACGTCGGCAAGGGTTCGGCGGCGTCGCTCCGCAGCCAGGGTGCCCGCGTGCTTGTAACGGAAGTCGATCCGATCTGCGCGCTGCAGGCGGCGATGGAGGGCTACCAGGTCGTGACCATGGAAGATGCGGCGCCGCTGGGCGATATCTTCGTAACCGCGACCGGCAATATCGACGTCATTACGATCGAGCACATGCGTGCCATGAAGGATCGCGCGATCGTGTGCAACATCGGTCACTTCGACAGCGAGATCCAAATCGCGGCGCTGCAGAATCACAAGTGGGAAGAGGTGAAGCCTCAGGTCGACGAAGTCGTGTTCCCCGACGGCAAGCGCCTGATCGTTCTGGCCAAGGGCCGTCTGGTGAACCTTGGCTGCGGCACGGGTCACCCCAGCTTCGTCATGAGCGCCTCTTTCACCAACCAGGTGCTGGCCCAGATCGAGCTGTGGCAGAACAGCAGCAAGTATGAAAACAAGGTCTACGTCCTGCCCAAGCACCTCGACGAGAAGGTTGCGCGGCTGCACCTGGAAAAGGTAGGAGCCAAGCTGACCAAGCTGACCGAAAAGCAAGCCGAGTACATCAGCGTTGCCGAGGGCGGACCGTTCAAGGGCGATGCTTACCGGTACTGATCGATGACTGACGCTGCCTTGGACGATCCTTTTCTCTGGCTGGAAGAAACAGAGGGGGAGCGGGCACTGAATTGGGTCCGCGCTCAGAACGAGCGTTCTTTGGCGGTGTTGAAGGGCGATCCACGTTACCAGAAATTCTATGAGCAGGCGTTGGCGATCCTGAACGCGCAGGACAAGATCCCCTGGGTCGGATTCGGCAAGGGCGATGCAATGGGCAATTTCTGGCAGGACGAAACCCATGTCCGCGGACTTTGGCGCGAAACGACGCTTGACAGCTACCGCACCGATACGCCGCAATGGCAGACCATCCTGGACATCGACGCTCTTGCCGCAACTGAGAGCGCAAACTGGGTTTACAAGGGGGGAGCGTCCTTGTCGCCCGAGCTGCGCAAGTCCCTCGTCTATCTTTCGGATGGCGGCAAAGACGCCTACGAGATGCGCGAGTTCGACAAGGTCGCAAGACAATTCGTGACCGGTGGTTTTGCCGCGCCAGAGGGCAAACAGAACATAGCGTGGATCGATAACGATACACTGCTGATCGCCCGCGATTGGGGCGAGGGAACCATGACCAAATCCGGCTATGCGTTCGTGCTGAAACGATGGACGCGTGGGCAGTCCCTCGATCAGGCCGTGGAAGTGTTCCGGGGGACGGTAGACGATGCCTGGGTCAGCCCTTCGGTCCTGCGTTCAGACGACATGCTGCGTGTGGACGCCGTCATAGCGCTGCGTGGTCTGAACTTTTATGACTATGAATATTACCTGCTCGAGGCATACGGGCAGGCAGTCTTGCCGCGCCAGCTGCCGTTCCCGAAGAAATTCGGAATTTCCAGCTATGTATCCGGGCAGGTCGTTTTCGAACTGAACGAGGCGTGGCCGGAATACGGTCTTCTTTCGGGCGACATTGCCTCATTCGATCTCAAGACCCTGATCGATACCGGCAAGATCGAGAGTCAGTTGATTTTCAGGCCAAACAACAGGCAATCGGTCGCGGGCGTTTCCTCAACGCGCGAGGTTCTGACTTTCGGTATTCTGGACAATGTCAAAAGCGAAATCAGGACCGCCCGGTTTACCGATGGGAAATGGCGGATAGCCGAACTAAGTCTTCCGAAAAACGCTTCGATCGATGTCACCGGTGCCGCGCCCGAGGACAACCGCATCCTGCTCAGCGTCACCGATTTCCTGACCCCGACCACGATGTTGCTGGGCGACCTCGACACCGGCATGATCGAGACCTTGAAACAGGCCCCCGCACGCTTCGATGGTTCGCGTCACGTGACCGAACAACTGGAGGCGGTATCCAAGGATGGCACCCGCATTCCCTATTTCGTGATCCGCCCGAAGGATTTGAAATTTGATGGCAGTGCACCGACGCTGCTCTATGGCTATGGTGGATTCCAAGTATCGCTCAAGCCAAGTTATAATGCCGTCAGCGGCAAGCTGTGGCTCGAAAATGGCGGCGTTTACGTGCTGGCCAATATCCGCGGCGGCGGCGAGTTCGGGCCGAATTGGCACCAGGCGGCCCTGAAGGAAAATCGCCAGATAGCGTTCGATGATTTCTTTGCCGTGGCCGACGATCTTATCAAGCGCGGGATAACTTCGCCGCGCCGGCTCGGTATCATGGGTGGCTCGAATGGTGGCCTGCTGATGGGTGCGGCCTTGACGCAAAGACCCAAGCTTTACAATGCCGTCATCATCCAGGTGCCGCTGCTGGACATGCTGCGCTACACGGTCATGGGCGGGGCGGGGGCATCATGGATCGGTGAGTACGGGGATCCTGAAATCCCGGAGGAACGGGCTTTTATCGAAGCATACTCGCCCTATCAAAAACTGATTTCAGGCCAACCCTATCCAGAAGTGTTCATCCTGACTTCTACCAAGGACGACCGGGTCCATCCCGGCCACGCGCGCAAAATGGTGGCACGACTGCTGGAGCTTGGCTATCGTGTTCTTTATTATGAAAATATCGACGGCGGTCATGGCGCCGCAGCCAATCTGATAGAGACCGCGCAGCGCCAGGCCCTGGAATATACCTATCTTAGCCGGCAGCTTATGGATTGAAGACAGATACCTGCAAGTAAAAATTAACCCTATCTGTCCTAACAAACGGTCTGGTCACTAAGCAGGTCGTAGCCTTGTCCGATACCACCTTCGTCCCTTCTGCCAACATGCCCGGTCACCAGCGGTCAAGCCACACATGGCTCGATTTCGGGCGTAAGGCCAGATTGCGGGCCGAACGTGCCAGCCACGACCGGGCTTTGCTCGACGCGTCGCCTTTAAGCTATGCTGAAATCGCCGATGGGCAGATTATGGCCAATTCCGAGGCGTGCAGCCTGCTTGGCATACAGGGCGTACTGCCAATCTCGGAATTTTGTGCTTTGGCGGGCGAAAAACACGACGAACTGCGTGCCTCGATCCAGGGCCTGCTCGATCGGCGGGAACCCTTCAGCTTCGAGATGCCCGTGGCGTCGGGCAAGCATGTGATGATCACCGGGCGTACCGGTACGAGCGATGGCAGGCAGATTAGCGTTCTATGGCTCGACGATCATTCCGGTTTCGAAACCGATCGGCGTTTGAACGCCAAACGGCTTGCCGACAAGGAAACCGAATCCCGCCAGAGCCGGCAGACCCTGGATGTATTGAACTTCCCCTGCTGGCGGCGCGATACACGCGGGCGCCTGATATGGTGCAACCCGGCTTACGCCGCCACTCTGGATACCACACCGATCGACGTATTGATCGAACAGCGCGAGATCACGGCGACGTTGAAGGATCGCACGGGCCGGACTTTGCACGAGCGCGTATTGCGCGACGGCAAGGCGGCGGAGCAGACCAAGCATGTCGTGATCGGCGGCAACCGCCGCCTGATCGAGTTCCACGAATTGCCGATCGAAGGCGGGACGCTGGGATTTGCGTTCGACATGACGGCGATCGACGATCTGCGGTCAGATCTTTCCCGGCACATCGCCGCGAATGCCGAGGTTCTGGAAACGCTGACGACGGCGGTCGCGGTGTTCGGTGCCGATCAGAAAATCCAGTTCCACAACAGTGCCTTCTGCACGCTGTGGGGCCTGGACGACAACTGGCTCGAGACCCATCCGCCACTGGCCCAGATACTTGATGAATTGCGCGACAAGCGTCAGCTGCCGGAGCAGGCGGATTTTCGTAGTTTCAAGCAGGGCTGGATCGCGATGTTCACGTCGCTGGTCGAGCCGCACCAGGATCTGATGTATCGACCGGACGGTACGGCGATCCGCCTTGCGATCGTGCCGCATCCCATGGGCGGACTGCTGTTCACGTTCGAGGATGTCACCAGCCGACTGGCGCTTGAAACCAACTACAATACGTTGATCGCCGTGCAGCGCGAAACGCTCGACAATCTCGGCGAAGGCATCGCGGTGTTCGGTGAGGACGGCCGTCTGGATTTGTGGAACCCGTCGTTCGGCCGGATGTGGCGTTTGCCGGAACCGGACCTGACTGGCAGGCCGCATATCACCGAGCTGACCGGCAAGCTGGACAGCACGATGCTTGCCGGCAAGGATCCGGTGGCGCTGAAGGCGCTTATGATCAGCAACGCACTCGATCGCCTGCCGCGCAGTGGCCGCATCGAACGTGGCGATGGATCGGTACTGGAATATCACAGCGTCTTGCTGCCCGACGGCGGCGTGCTGAACAGCTTCCTCGACGTCACGGACAGCGTGCGTGTCGAGCTGGCCCTGCGTGAAAGGAACGCGGCGCTGATTGCCGCCGACCAGTTGAAGCTGGATTTCCTGGCAAACGTTTCATACCAGCTGCGCACGCCGCTGACGGCGATGATCGGTTTCTCCGAAATGCTCATCAAGCAATATTTCGGCGAACTGAACGACAAGCAGATGGAATACGCGAAGGGTGCGCTGGATGCCGGCGAACGCCTGGTTATGCTGGTCGATGCGATCCTCGATCTTTCGACGATCGAAGCCGGCTACATGCGGCTGCATACCGCGCCTGTCGACGTGGAAAACATGTTCGAGGATATCCTGGCCCTGGCCGAGGACTGGACCGACAAGCAGCAGGTCGCGCTGAAGATAGAATGTGCGCCGCAGGTCGGCTCGATCGAAGCCGATGAGCGACGTGTGAAGCAGGTGCTGCTGAACCTAATCAGCAATGCCCTGAAATTTACGCCCGCTGGCGGCAGCATCACCGTGTCCGCCCAGCGTGTCGCCGCTGTAAGCGGAGACGAGGAAATCGCCATATCGGTTATCGATACCGGCTCCGGCATACCGGAGGCCGATCAGGCGCGTATCTTCGAACCGTTCGAAAGCGGCAAGCAGCGCAAGCTCGCCAGCAGCGCGGGCGTTGGGTTGGCCCTGGTAAAGAGTTTCATCAATTTGCACGGTGGCAGGGTCGAACTGGTAAGCACGCCCGGTACCGGCACGACCGTGACGTGCTTCCTTCCGGTTTCTCAACCTCAGCGCGTCGAAGAAAATTGATACACCGTGCGATATGTGCGGCAGTCCTCGCGTTGTGTTTCGCATTTCCGCAGGCGCACGCTGCGGATGCTGTAAAGTTCGGTATATCGCCCCATCCCGATTCCCTGCTGCCTTTGATCGGATCCGATGCCGGTAAGGCATGGTACAAGGCCGAAAATCTCACCGTCGATTTCGAAATGATGCGCTGGCGCGACCTGCCGAATGCGGTTGCGACCGGCAAGGTGGATGTCGCGATCAGCGATCTGGCGATGGTTGTCGCCAATCACGAAAAGCACCCCGATCTGGTGTATTGGTACGGTATCAGCACGATGGATAACGGCTATGCGTTGATGATCCGTCCGGGCGGATCGTTGAAGACGGTCGAACAGCTGGCGGAAACGCTTCACGATCACGGCCAGGCAGTGCAGGCGGCGACGCTCCAGCTTAGGGACAGGACCGTCATTGTGACCGGCCAGTCAGAGATGGAACAGGCCTTGTCCATCATCGCACGCAATGCCGGCCTGCATTTCGCCAAGGACGACAGTAGCGAGATCAAGACCATCGATCTAAGGCCCGATGACGGGTTGAAGGCATTCGAAGCCGGGCAGGGCGATGCCTTCATGGCACCTCTGGTCCAGCACATGCTGGCTGAGAAAGCGGGCATGGTGGAAATGCTGTCGGGCGCCGATTTTGGGGCCGCGCCCATCGTCGGCTTCATCACGACACGGTCCTATGCAGACAGCCATAGGGCCGAGATGTTGAAGTTGTTGCATCTCTGGTTCAGGACCGTAAATTTCGTTCAGGGGAATGAGCACGAGGCGGCGGAAATTGTCGCTGCCGCGATGGCGAAAGGTGGAACGCCAGGCTTCACAGCCGCCGACTTCGAAGCTTCGTGGCAGACTCTTGAGCATTATCCATTGTCGGCCCAGGACGCCGCCAACGCGATCCTGGATCCGGATGGCCCGAACTACTGGAAGATGCGGCAGCAGCAATGCAGCCTCTATTTCTGCTCGGTGGCCGAAGTGCTTCCCGAACCCGTTGACAGCGACAAGGAATTCCTGATGCCGCAGGTACAAGCTGATTATCTTGCGAAGTATGGAAGCACGGCGGGGAAATAGCTTGGCGAGATCGGCTAGCTTCCAGGCACGCCTTTGGTCGTCGAATATTCAAAGTGCAGCACCTCGTCCGGGTAAAGGCGCGCCCGTGCCGCATGCGCCGCCATCGCCGCTTCCGCGAAACCCTGCAGGATAAGCTTGAGCTTGCCCGGATAACGCGCGATGTCGCCGATCGCGTAAAGGCCCGGCAGACTCGTTTCCAGTGTGGCCGGATCAACGGTTACGTGGTTGTGTTCCAGCGCCATGCCCCAGTCGGCGATCGGACCCAGTGTCATTGCCAGCCCGAAAAAGGGCAGCAGTACATCGGCTTCCAGTAAGCGTTTCTGGCCCTCCAGATCCTCGACCTCGACAGCCGATAACTGGCCAGAGTCTCCTTGCAAGCCGCTGAGCTGGTACGGCACCACCAGGTCGACTATGCCCTCGTGCACCAGATTATGCAGGCGCTCGGCGCTTTCCGGTGCGCAACGGAATTTATCCCGGCGATGTACCACCATCACTTTCTCGGCAATTTCGGCCAGGCTGATCGCCCAATCGACGGCGCTATCGCCGCCACCGGCGATTACCACGCGCTTGCCGGCAAAATCGCTGCGCTTCTTGACATAATACAGGACCGATTTGCCCTCGAATTCTTCCAGGTGCTGTAACGGCGGCCGGTTAGGACCGAAAGCACCCACGCCGGCGGCCAAAATCACCGCGCGCGCATTGATGACCGTACCCAGAGACGTCTCCAGGCGGTAGCCACCTTCGTTAGCCTCCAGATGTACAACTTGCTGATCCAGGTGATAAACCGGACTGAAGGGGGCTGCCTGCTGTTCCAGCTTGGCGATGAGGTCGGCCGCTTCGATGCTGGGATGCGCCGGAATGTCGTAGATCGGTTTTTCGGGATATAGCGCGCTGCACTGGCCACCGATCATGTCCAGCGCATCGACCACGTGGCATTTCAGCTTCAGCATGCCGCATTCGAAGACTGCGAACAGGCCCACCGGGCCGGCTCCGATAATGGCAACGTCAGTAGAGTGGATTGGCAAGGGAAACTCTCGTAAAGGTTTCGCTTTATGGAAGCCGCTTTAGAAATGGTCAAACCTTTTGCCACCGTATTTCTGCCGGATGAGGCTGCCACGGCCCGCATGGCGGCCTGTATGGCCCTGCAGCTGAAGCCTGGCGACGTGCTGCTGCTGGAGGGCGATCTGGGCGCAGGCAAGACCAGTTTCGCCCGGGCGCTGATTCGCGCCCTGTGCGGCCCGGAAACCGAGGTGCCGAGTCCCACTTTTACCCTGATGCAGCTATATGAGGCCAGGGACTGCGCCATCGCCCATTTCGACCTTTACCGCCTGTCCGAACCGAACGATATTCTGGAGCTGGGATGGTATTCGGCGCTGGAGGGTATAGTGCTTGTCGAATGGCCGCAGCGTCTTGGTGGGCTGAAACCCGATGCCGCCCTGACTATCTGCCTATCGTTTGAAGGCAATGGGCGAAAAGCGCAATTTTTGGGAAATGAAGCATGGCATACAATTTCGACGACCGTTCAAGTCTAGACCTGCCCGATTATGCAATGGTGCTGGCCGCGGGATTTGGCAGGCGCATGATGCCGCTGACGGAGGACAAGCCCAAGCCGCTCCTGTCGCTCGGCCATCAGACGATCATCGATTACACGCTGGACCGGTTCGAGGACGCGGGAATTCCGAACATCGTCGTGAATGTGCATTACAAAGCCGACATGATGGTTTCCCATCTGTACAAACGGTCGCGCCAGGTACGGATCTGCCAGGAGGAAACGCCTCTTGAAACAGGGGGCGGCATAACCGCGGCGTTGCCTTATCTCGGAGCCGGGCGTTTCTTCATAGCCAATGGCGATAGCGTGTGGATCGATGGTGCCGTGCCGACACTCGATCGTCTTGCCGCGCTTTGGAATGAAAGTACCATGGACGCCCTGTTGCTGCTTGTTTCGACCCCCGATGACGAGGACGGGGATTACGAGATGAACCAGCATGACGGAAAGCTGACATATCGCCCCAATCGCAAGACCGGCGAATTCATGTATGCCGGGCTGGCCCTGCTGCACGCCAGGTTGTTCCAGAAAACACCCGATGGCGCCTTTCGCCTGCCGGTCCTTTTCCACGAGGCGGAGAGGAACGGGCGGTTGTACGGAGCGCAGCATAATGGAAAGTGGTACCATCTAAGTACGCCCGAAGCGCTGTCCCGCGCTGACGCCGAGTTTCGTGCCGCGAGCCTTTGACAGGCCTTTACACCATACCGTTGTCGCAGCCTTTCGTCGATGTGCTGGCGACCGGACTGCTTGCCCGCGCGGGGGGCGACACCCTGCTGTTGCCGCGCACTACCATCCTGCTGCCGACCGTCCGTGCCTGCCGCGCCCTGCGTGAGGCGTTCCTGCGCCACAGTGACGGTCCGCTGCTGTTGCCGCGCATGCAGGCCCTGGGTGATCTGGATGCCGAGGAACTGACCATTCACGGCAGCGATATAGAAGAAGCCGTGTCTCCTTTACGGCGGCAAGTGCTGCTGGCGCGCGCTTTATTGCGCTCGGGCTACAGCGAGTCTCCGGCGGAGGCGGCATCGGTCGCGCTGGCGCTCGGTCGTTTCCTCGACGAGATCGAGACCGAGGAAGTCCCGCATGAGGCCGTTCGCGATATCGTGCCCGATACTTATGCAGTCCACTGGCAGAAGATATTGAAATTCCTGGCCGTGGTGCAGGAACAATGGCCGGCTCTGTTGCGGGCGGAGGGGCTAATCGATGCATCCTTGCGCCGGCTTTTGACCTATGATGCGCTGGCGGCGCAGTTGACCGCAGTCCCTCCCGGCAACCCCGTAATCCTTGCCGGTTCAAACGGATCGGTGAAGGCGCTGCGACGGCTGATGAAGGTGATTGCCGGGCTCGACCGGGGTGAGGTCATCCTGCATGGGCTGGACCGGAACATGGAGGAGGACGCATGGCAGGACCTGGATTGCTCGCATCCCCAATTTCTGTTCCGGACGGTGCTGACCGAGCTGGGACGATCCCGAAAAAATGTACCGCTATGGCAGGGTGCCGATAAGCATCCCGTCAACGATGCCCGGGAAGTTCTGATCGGGCAGGCGCTGGTTCCTTCATCTGCGACGGCGCATTGGCATTCGCTGCGCGCCGACTCGTTTTCCCAGGCAGCCCTGGCGGGTGTCATGCGTCTGGATTGCGCGACAACGCGGGAAGAAGCCGATGCCATCGCCCTGCTGATGCGCGAGACACTTGAAACACCGGGCCGTCGTGCGGCGCTGGTGACGCCAGACCGCGAACTGGCGCGTCTGGTAGCCGCGTCGCTGGAACGCTGGGGGATCAATGTCGACGATTCCGCCGGCACGCCGCTGGCTGCCACGCCGCCCGGCGGCTTCCTGCGCCTGATCGCCAGGATGATGGCAGAGCACCTTTCGCCTTATTCGTTGCTGGCCTGCTTCAAGCATCCTCTGGCGCGGGGCGGTCTGGCGAGTGGTGAATTCCGTCGTCGTACCCGCCTGCTGGAAATGGCTGTCCTGCGCGGACCGCTACCCGGTCCCGGATTCGAAGGATTGTCGGCTGCCCTGGTTCATGCCCGCCTTTCGCAAGAAGATCGGGATATGCTGCACACCTGGCTGGAGGAGATTTCCGGCTGGGCGCAGCCATTTTCGGACGCCTTGGAAACCGGTGCCTCGGCCGTCGAAATAATGCGGGCGCATATCGCTTTTGCCGAAGCGATCGCCACCCCTGCGGAAGGGACCAGGGGACAGGAGTTGTGGAAAGGCGATGCAGGAAACGCCCTTGCAGAGTTTATCAGCGAAGCACTTCCGGCTCTAGACGGCTTTCCATCTATGTCAGATGGTTACGCGGCACTCTTCGACTCCCTGATAAATACTAGAATGGTACGTAACGCCATCGGCCTGCATCCGCGCCTGTTCATCTGGGGTACCATCGAGGCCCGGTTGCAGCATGCCGATCTGATGATCCTCGGCGGGTTGAATGAGGATACCTGGCCGGAAGCATCGCCCGCCGATCCTTTCCTGTCCCGGCCGATGCGCGAGACACTGGGCTTGCCCGCGCCGGAATTCCGCATCGGTATATTGGCGCATGATTTTGTCAGCGGCCTTGCTGCTCCGCGCGTGGTATTGACCCGGTCGCAACGCGTGCGCGGCGTTCCGACCGTGCCGTCACGCTGGCTCCTGCGGCTCGATGCCGTCCTGCAGGCGACAGGACAGGCACTAGCCAGTGCGGCCGATGCCGCCACTATCATGCGAATGCTGGAGGAAGCCGACAAGGTTACGCCGGCGAAACGCCCACAGCCCACGCCCCCTGTGCATGCGCGTCCGCGCCGCCTGACCATAAGCGATGTCGACTCGTGGTTGAACGATCCGTACCGGCTGTACGCACATCGCATCCTCAAACTGAAAGCTCTCGAAGACATCGCCGCCGAGCCTGGCGCTGCCGAACGCGGGACATTGATACACAAAATTCTCGAACGTTTCGCAGACGCCAACCGCAAGAACCTACCTTCGGACGCGCTTGCGGCGCTGCTTAGGCTGGGGCGAGAAGTCTTTGACAACCAAGCACTTGCACCATCGGTCGAGGCATTCTGGTGGCCGCGCTTCGAGCGTATCGCCGTATGGATCGTTCAGACCGAACAAGAGCGCCGCGCCAACGGCGTCTATCCCATTGCGCTCGAGGTTACGGCAACGCATTCGATCGCTGCGCCGGGCGGCGCTGTCACGATGGTTGCCAAGGCGGACCGGATCGATCGTGGCCCCGATGGCGTGCTGGAAATCATCGATTACAAAACGGGATCGACGCCGACCAATCGCGATGTCCAATCCGGCAACAGCCCGCAACTGCCTATGGAAGCCGATTTGGCAAAGCGGGGGGCATTCTCCGGCATTGCGGCGGCTACGACCGTGATCGCCAGCTACTGGCAGCTGACCGGTGGATCGATTCCTGGTGAAATCAAAAGCTTCGTCGATCTTCCTGACGACACACTTGAGCGATTACGGCAGCGGATCGTCGAATATGACAATCCCTCGACGCCCTATTTTGCCATGCCGCCGACCGGCTCCGCGGCGCGGCTGGGCTATCATGCCGCGTATGAGCATCTGGAACGGGTACGCGAATGGGCTGGCGGCGACGAGGGCGACGAATGAGTCTCGATAACGTCCTGCCGGAAGTCCTGCAGCGCCGCGCATCCGATCCGTCGGTGTCGTCGTGGGTTGGCGCTTCGGCCGGCAGCGGCAAGACGAAGGTCCTCACCGACCGCATGCTGCGCCTGCTGCTTGCCGGCGTCGCCCCCGACAGGATACTCGCAATCACCTTCACGAATGCGGCGGCGGCGGAGATGGCGAACCGTCTGAACGAGACGCTGGAGAAATGGGCGATCATGGAGCCGCGCGCCCTTGATGAGGCGCTGGACAGATTGCAAGGGCAGGGTGGGCATGACGCGGCAATGCGGACCAGGGCGCGGCAGCTGTTCACGCGCATCATCGACTCTTCCACCGGTGTCCGCATCCATACGATCCATGGCTTCTGCCAATCCGTGTTGCGACGCTTCCCGATCGAGGCGGGACTGTCGCCGCATTTCACCCTGCTGGACGATCGTAGCAGCGACGAGTTGCTGCGGTCGGTGATCACCGGTGTTTTGGAGGAAGCGGCGGCAAATCCACATGCCGATCTGGCGCAGGCCATCGGTCGAATCAGTATCTTCTTCGCCGAAGCCCGCTTCGACGAGTTGATCGACGAGATCATAGCGCAACGCAGTCGCTTCCAGCAGCTGTTCGACCATCACGAGGATATCGCCGCAATTCCCGAGCGCATACGTGCTTTCATCGGGGTCGAAGACGGTGCAACTGCGGACGACCTGCGACAGACGGCATGCCGTGACAGCTCATTCGACGGCGCGGCTCTGCGGGAAGCGGCATCGGTCATGCTGAGTCAGGGCACCGAGAAAACCGATCGGCCCCGCGCCGCCAAAATAGCGAACTGGCTGTCGCTCGACAGCCGGGAGCGGCTGCAAGGTCTCGATATTTATTTTTCCTGCTTCCACACGGGCCCGGGCGAATTGCTGGCCGATATCATGACGAAAAAGCTGGCGGCCCAGTATCCTCGATTCGATGAGGCCCTACGCCGTGAGGCCCGGCGGCTTTACGACCTGCGCGAGGCCTGCAAAAGCATCGATCTTGCCCGCAGCAGCGAAGATCTGCTGTTTCTGGCGCATACGATCCTCGACGCCTATGCCACGCGCAAGGATGCGGCAGCACAGGTCGATTACGAAGACCTGATCCTGCGCACGCGGTTGTTGCTGCGTGAGGATGTCGATGCCGCATGGGTTCATTACAAGCTGGATGGCGGAATCGATCATGTGCTGCTGGACGAAAGCCAGGATACAAATCCCGAGCAATGGGACCTGGTCGAGGCGCTGGTGCGCGAATTCTTCGCGGGCGAGGGCGCGGTGGAGCGTAACCGTACGCTGTTCGCGGTCGGGGACGCCAAGCAATCGATTTTCAGTTTCCAGCGCGCCGATCCTGCCATGTTCGCCCACATGCATGGAATTTTTGCGTCCCGGATTACCTTGGCACGTAAGGAATGGCGCCCGGTCGAGCTTAACATTTCCTTCCGTTCGACCGCGCCGGTTCTGGAGCTTGTAGACAAGGTATTCGAGCCGGCTGAGGTTCACGCCGGTGTTTCCGAAACGGCGCCCCACCATGACTGCCAGCGCATAGGCGAGGGCGGCCTGGTGGAAGTCTGGCCGTTGGCGAAACAACCCGTAAAAGCCGACCGCGACCCGTGGTTGCCGCAACTGGTGTCGCCCGGTGAAGCCGACCCCGTTATTGCAAGCGCCGTGAAGATTGCGCGCACGATCCGTGGGTGGCGGGAAGATGGCGAGTTGCTGGTGTCGCAGGGCCGGCCCATCCAGCCCGGCGATATCATGGTGCTGGTACGCAATCGCACGGCCTTCGTGCCGGCGTTGGTGCGCGCGCTGAAGCAGGCTGGCGTGCCGGTCGCGGGCGTCGACCGCATGGTGCTGACCCGGGAACTGGCGGTGGCCGACCTGCTGGCGCTGGCGCAGGTACTGTTGCTGGCAGAGGACAATATGAACCTCGCCATCGTGTTGCGCTCGCCCCTGATCGGTTTCAGCGACGAGGATCTGTTCGACGTAGCCTGGGACCGTCAGGGCACGCTGTGGAACGCATTGGAGCATTCCCGGTTACCTGCCGCCGTTCAGGCGATCGCATGGCTGCGGCACTGGCGTGGACGCGTCGATTTCGTTGCCCCGTATGAACTGTTCGCCGGGATATTGAACACGGATTGTCCCGCCGATCCGGCAGGGTCCGGCCGGCGCGCCTTCATGGCCCGGCTGGGTTCCGAGGCATTCGATCCGCTTGACGAATTCCTGTCCGCGGCGATCGCCTACGAACAACAGCATCCTCCCAGCCTGCAGGGTTTCCTGGGCTGGATCGCCGCGCGGCCGGTCGAAATAAAGCGTGAGCCGCGCAAGGCAACGGGAGATGATATCGGCGAAGTCACGATCATGACAGTACATGGTTCCAAGGGTTTGCAGGCGCCGATCGTCTTTCTGGCCGATACGGCCGCCAACCCTACAGGACGCAAGGGCCCGCATGTATTGTGGCAGAGCGAATCGGATGGGCTGCCTCCGTTTCCGCTATGGGCATCGGCGGCCAAGTTCGAGAACGACCATTGCCATGTCCTGCGCGACGAATTGAAGCTGCGTGCCGAGGAGGAATACCGCCGCCTGCTATATGTCGCACTGACACGGGCGCAGGACAGGCTTTACGCCGTCGGCTGGGAAGGCGGCCGCAAGGTATCGCCGACCTGCTGGCACAGCCTGTTAGAAACGGCGATCCAAGAGATAGGAATTGAGCAGCCGGATGGATCGTGGAGGCTTTTGCAGCCCCAGACAATCCCTGTCAGGACAACGCAGAAAGTGACGACGGCCACGCCTGAAAGACCTGCGATCCCCGCATTCGCCCGTGAAAGGGCGCCGGTCGAAGAAAAGCCGGTTCGCCCGCTGGCACCCTCGCGGCTTATCCTTGAAGAGCCCTCGGCGCTATCGCCGCTGGAGGAATCCGACGATATGCGCCGGTTCGAGCGTGGCAGGCTGATCCACCGCCTGCTGCAGTCCCTGCCGGACCTGCCGAAGGATAAAAGACCGGCTGCAGCGGCCGCCTACCTGAAATCGGCAAGCAATCTTGAGACGGCAGCCGTAAAAAAACTGACCGACGAAGTATTGCGCGTATTGGATCATCCCGAATATGGCATCGTATTCGGTCCGGACAGCCAGGCCGAAGTGCCGGTTGCAGGCCTGATTCGCGGCACGGGTGCGCCGTTCGTGCTTTCGGGGCAGATCGACCGCCTGGTGGTAACCACCAGTGAAGTCCTGCTGATCGATTTCAAAAGCAACCGCCCGCCTCCGGCAGATGAATTGTCCATTCCGGCAGCCTATCTGGCGCAATTGGCGGCTTATCGGGCAGCGCTGCTGCGCATTTATCCCGCTCACGCCATTCGGCCAGCAATCCTGTGGACGAACGGGCCGCGCCTGATGGAAGTGCCATTGCACCTGTTGGACGATGCTATCCCTTGACGTTAAGGGCAACCGACCTCACATTAATTGTACTTAATTTGGAGACCGACGATGACCCAGGCCGCAACCGACGCAACTTTCGAAACCGAAGTGCTTAAAGCCGACGGTCCGGTCCTGGTCGATTTCTGGGCCGAATGGTGCGGTCCGTGCCGCGCGATCGGCCCGACCCTGGAAGACCTGTCCAAGGACATGGAAGGCCAGTTGAAGATCGTGAAGGTCAACATCGATGAAAACCCGATGACGCCGAGCAAGTATGGCGTGCGAAGCATTCCGACCCTCATCCTGTTCAAGAACGGCCAGGTTGCTGCCAATCGCCTCGGCGCCTCGCCCAAAGGCGAATTGTACGCCTGGGTCAATTCCGAGCTGCAAAAGGCCACTGCGTAAAGCCTTTCCTGTGCGCACCCTGATTCTTGTGGCCTTGTTCTGCCTCGGGCTCGGCTTTGCCGCCGGCCCGGTCCAGGCTGCCTGTGGCAATGCGAACACCGCGAACATGGATGCGACCCTGGCCAAGGACTGGACCAGGGTGCACGATATGTTCAACCGGGTGCGCGGTTGCGACGGCGATAGTTCGTTGACCGGCAAATTCCATCAATCGCTTACCAATCTGCTGTCAAAATCGCCCAACTTCTCGAAGCTGGGTGAGTTGATGCATGGCGACGCCAACTTCGGCAGCAACCTGATCCAGCATATCAAAAGCGTTTCGCTGGCCGACAAGCAGATGATCGTTGATAATATCGAAAAGCATTGCCCGCCCAAGGAAGCGTTCTGCGCCAAGCTGGAAGCCGCGACGCATTGATTACCGTCTAAATACACCTACGACTTCGAGCTCCGCCGACCATAAGAACTGGTCCACCGGCGTTACGCATTCCAGATCATAACCGCCCGCGCATAGTATAGCCGCATCGCGTGCGAAGCTGACAGGATTGCAGGACACCGCAATTACCAAGGGCATTTTCGAACGGGCCAGGAAGCCTGCCTGTGCCTTCGCCCCCGTATAAGGGGGATCGAAAATCACGGCGTCGTATTTGTCGAACTCGGTCACCGGATCGGTAAACAGGTCGCGCTTGCTGGCCGTGATGCCTGGACGTGCTGCGAATTTAATGGCGGATACCGCCTCGCTGCTGCTGTCCGCGGCATGCACCGGGCCGCGTGTCGAAGCCGGGAAGCTGAAAGTGCCGCTGCCGGCGAACAGGTCGAGCGTCCGGCAGCTTTCCGGCAACGCCGCCATTACCGCAGTCACCAGCGCGGCTTCCCCTTCTGCCGTTGCCTGCAGGAAACCGGCAGGCGGCAGGTTGACGACCGAACCGCCGATGGCAGGCCCGAAACGGACATACAGGGGACGGCGATGAGCCACCGGCTCGATGTCCGAGCGAGGTCCGGCACGCCAGGAGATGCGGGCGAGATTGAAGGTCTGTGCGAATTCGGAAAGCGTCTCGCGCTCCGGCAGGTCCAGCTCACGCTTGCGTTCGATCACCAGATCGATTGCGCCATCCAGAACGGTTAGTACGTAATCGGCCTTTTCCTTGTCGCGCAGTATCGGCAGTTCGCGCAAAGGCTGGACCAATGCGAACAACTCGGGCCGTAAAATCAGGCAGGTGTGCATGTCGACGATGCGGTGCGTGCCACGCTCCATGAAGCCGATAATTGTTGTCTTGCCCTGCCGTTCGGCTGCCAGAGCGGCCCGGCGACGGCTTTTCGGTGGCGAGACATGCAGGTCGCCGACGCAGTCCCCATTCAACTTCTCGTAGCCGAGCGCTGTGATGACAAGGCTCCGCTTCCAGTGGCGGTATTCGTCATCCGCCAGATGCTGCATCCGGCACCCGCCACAGCCGGTCTGGGGCGAAGGCATGCCGATATTGCCATGATGCGGGCAGGGCGGGGTGGTACGATCCGGGGAAGCTTCGATCAGTGTGGTGGCCGACGGCTGGATTCGCGTGCCCTGCTTTGCCTGCGGAACATTAACAAGGTCACCGATCGCGGTGAAGGGTATAAAAATGCCAATGCCGTCCTTGACGACGCCATCGCCACTGCCGCCGATCGCAGCAACTTTTGCCGTTATTTTTGGGTTCGGCTGCTTGATTTCCTTGACAGAACGCATGCCTGACCTTTTGAACTGTAGGAACAAAACATACAAGCGACAGGACATCGTTCATGAAACCCGCCCTGCCCATTCTCAAATTCTGCCTCCTGACCTTGCTGATCGCCCTGGTGCCATGCGCCGGCTTTGCGCAGGAAATTGCGGTCGCCGCTCCGGCTGCAGCCGCCAAGATCGACAGCGGCGACACCGCTTGGATGCTGACCTCCACGGCCCTCGTGTTGATGATGACGGTGCCAGGTCTGGCGCTCTTCTACGGTGGCATGGTGCGCAAGATGAATGTGCTGGCGACGTTGATGCAAAGCTTTGCCATTACCTGTCTGGTCGCGGTGCTATGGGTCGTTGTCGGCTACAGCCTGGCATTTACGAATGGCGGGGCGTCCCTGGGCGCTTATGTCGGCGGCTTGTCGCGCGTCATGTTCAATGGGGCCGACATGAACGGGCCATTCACGCTAGGCGCCGGAACGTCCGCTGCCAGCCCGATGACCATTCCCGAATCTGTGTACATGATGTTCCAGATGACGTTCGCGATCATCACGCCGGCGCTGATCACCGGCGCCTTTGCCGAGCGCATGAAGTTTTCCGCGCTGCTGTGGTTCATGGGCCTGTGGTCGCTGGTCGTATATGCGCCGATCGCGCATGCCGTCTGGCATCCGAACGGCTTCCTGGCCGCCGCCGGGGTGCTGGACTTCGCAGGTGGCACCGTGGTGCACATCAATGCCGGTATCGCAGGCCTGGTGGCGGCGTTGGTGATCGGCAAGCGCAAGGGCTACGGCCATGACCATATCGTGCCCCATAACCTGATCCTCAGCCTGATCGGGGCCTCGCTGCTTTGGGTCGGCTGGTTCGGTTTCAATGCCGGATCGGCGGGTGCCGCCAATGGGCGTGCCGGAATGGCGATGGCGGTGACCATGTTGGCCGCCTCTGCCGCCGCTCTCGGCTGGGTCGGTGCCGAATGGGTCCTGCGCAAGAAACCGAGCGTACTCGGCATCATTTCAGGATCGGTCGCCGGCCTTGTCGCGATCACGCCGGCCTCGGGCTATGTCGACATGACGGGCGCGCTGGTAATCGGCGTTGCCGCCGGCGTTGTCTGCTATTTCACCGCGACCGTGATGAAGAACAAGCTGGGCTACGACGATTCGCTGGATGCGTTCGGCGTGCACGGCATCGGCGGGATCCTAGGTGCGATCCTGACCGGCGTATTCGCCAGGGCGGCGATCGGCGGCGATAGCGCCAAGGGCCTGATCGACGGCAATGCCCACCAGGTCGTGGTGCAGCTGGAGGCTGTCGGGGTCACCGTCGTCTATTGCGCCGTGGTTTCCTTTATCCTGCTTAAGCTGATCGATCTGGTCATCGGCCTGCGCGTGGACGAGGAAATCGAGCGTGGCGGGCTGGACTCGTACCTGCATGGCGAGGTCGTTCAGTAACGGTCCTCTTCTCAGGCGATGTGCACCAGAACGTGCCTTTTCTTGCCGGCGCTGATCTTGATGGTTTGATCGTCGGCGCCCTGCACGTGCTTCAAGGATACGACATCAAGGTCATCCGCGGGGCGTTCGCCGTTGATGGTGATGCCGCCCTGCTTGATGAGCCGCCGCGCTTCACCCTTCGAAGCTGCCAACCCGGCCAATACCGCAAGATCGGCAATGGTTGTACCAAAAATATCCTTGCCAACCTCGATGGTCGGCAAACCCGCCGCCATCGCGCCGTCTTCGAATGTGGAACGCGCAGTTGCGGCAGCATCCTCGGCGGCACCGCGGCCGTGCAGCAGCGTTGTCACCTCGAGGGCCAGTACTTTCTTGGCTTCGTTTACCTCCTGGCCTCGCAACGCGGCAAGGCGACCGATTTCGTCCATCGGCAAGTCCGTGAAGATCTTCAGCAGCCTTGCGACGGAGTCATCCTCGCTGTTACGCCAGTACTGGTAAAAATCGTAAGGGCTGGTTCGATCGGCATTCAACCAGACGGCGTTACCCGCGGTTTTGCCCATTTTCTGGCCCGAAGACGTCGTCAGAAGCTCCCAGGTAAAGGCGAACATGTCGTTACCCGTAATGCGACGGCCGAGATCGACACCACTGACCATGTTCGTCCACTGGTCGCTGCCGCCCATCTGAACCGTGCAGCCGTACCTGCGGTTGAGCTCGACAAAGTCGTATGCCTGCATAACCGAGTAATTGAATTCCAGCAGGGTCAGGGGATGTTCACGTTCCAGCCGCGAACGCACGCTGTCGAAGCTCAGCATCCGGTTGACGCTTATATGGCTTCCCACGTCGCGCAGGAACGGAATGAATTCCAGCTTGTCCAGCCACTCGGCGTTGTTGACCAGGATGGCCTTGCCGGGGCTGAAGTCGAGCAGGCGCTCGAAAGCCGAGGCGATGCCGGAGATGTTCGCGTCGATATCGGCCACGCTCAGCATCTTCCGGCTCTCGGTCTTGTCGGTGGGATCGCCGACTTTTGCAGTGCCGCCTCCGACCAGCGCGATCGGCTGGTGCCCCGTCTTCTGCATCCAGCGAAGGGCCATGACCTGCATCAGATGGCCTACATGCAGGCTGTTTGCCGTTGGATCGGCACCCGTATACCCGACAAGCGTGCCGGAAAGGGCCTTCGCGTCCAGTTCCTCGAGATGCGTTGCCTGGTATAAAAACCCGCGCTCTTGCAGGATACGCAGGAAATCGGATTTAAGCTCGGCCATTTTCTGTATACTCGTTTCGATTTAACCAGGATTGGTGCCACAAATGACCGGAACTGACAAAGACATCTTGCCCGAAACGACCATAAGGGTGATCGGACTGATGAGCGGCACATCGCTTGACGGGATCGATGCCGCAATCGTCGAGACGGACGGCCTGCGCTATATCCGTACCGGCGCGTTCCTGACAATTCCCTACGACGACGGTTTTCGAAGCCGATTGCGGGCGACGTTCGGGACGCGTGGCGATACGCCCATGGCGCAGGATATATCGCGGGAACTGGCGCAATGTCACGCCGAAGCCGTCGATGCCCTGCTGAAAAAGGCGGGATTGAAAGCCGCCGACATACAGCTGATCGGGTTTCATGGGCAGACGATCTTCCACGATCCGGGCAATCGCTTCACCCGTCAGTTGGGTGACGGGGCTCTACTGGCAAGGCTGACCGGTATCCGCGTCGTCAACGATTTCCGCAGCGCCGATGTCGCGGCAGGCGGGCAGGGGGCGCCGCTGGTGCCTTTGTTCCACAGCGCGCTGGCCGAGGGCATGGAACGGCCACTGGCCATATTGAACATCGGCGGCATCGCCAACATAACCTATCTGGGGGAGGGCGATCCGATAGCCTTCGATACCGGCCCCGGCAATGCGTTGATCGACGACCTGTTCCTGCGACATACGGGGGTCGCTCTTGACAAGGACGGTGCAACGGCCGGAGCGGGAAAAGTCGACGGGAATGCGCTGGCGCGACTGCTCGATCATTCCTTTTTCCGCATGGCTGTTCCCAAGTCGCTGGATCGCGACGTTTTCGATCCTTCGCCCGTCGCGCAGCTTTCGCTGGCCGATGCCGCTGCTACCCTGGCGATGTTTACGGCGAAATCCATTTCCCTTTCCGTGGACCTGCTGCCGGCAGCTCCCAAACGCTGGCTCGTGTGTGGCGGGGGGCGGCACAATGGGGCGATAATGCACGGGCTGCGCAATCTGCTGAAAGTGCCGGTCGAACCGGTCGAGGTCGCAGGCTGGAACGGCGACGCGCTGGAAGCGCAGGCTTTCGCCTATCTTGCCGTCCGCGCCTTGAAGGGGTTGCCGCTTACCTTGCCGACAACCACGGGCGTGCCGCAGCCGATGACCGGGGGCGTGCTGCACGCCGCATGAGCGCCGCGAAGCTGGTCACGATCACCGATACCACTCTGGCCGAGGCGGCCCGCCTGCTGCGTGAAGGGCAGCTGGTCGCATTCCCGACGGAAACGGTCTACGGGCTGGGTGCGGATGCGACGAACGATAAAGCCGTGGCGCAGATCTTCGCCGCCAAGGGACGGCCTGCCTTCAATCCGCTCATCGTGCATGTCAGCGACCTTGAAAGTGCCGAGACGCTGGCCAGGTTCACGCCGGCGGCACGCGATCTGGCGGCCAGCTTCTGGCCTGGTCCCCTGACCCTGGTTCTGCCGCGCCTGCCGGATAGCGGCATTTCGGCACTTGCAAGCGCGGGGCTGCCGACGATTGCGATCCGCGTTCCGGCACACCCCATAGCCCGACGATTGCTTGAAGCGGCAGGCATCCCGATTGCCGCCCCCAGCGCCAACAAGTCCGGGCATCTGAGCCCGACCACGCCCGCCCATGTAGCCGCCGAATTCGGGGCCGAGATAGCCATGGTCCTCGCCGGGGGGCGGTGTGCGGTTGGACTGGAGTCGACGGTGATCGATCTGACCGGTAAGCAGGCCGTGCTGCTTCGTCCCGGCGGTATAACCCGGGAGGAATCCGAGGCTGTCATTGGCCCGCTTGCCGATGCCGACCCGGAAGGACCCGTTGCATCGCCCGGCATGCTGGCAAAGCATTACGCCCCGGGCATCGCGCTGCGCATGAACGTCGAGATCATCATGGAAGGCGAGGCATACCTGGGTTTCGGACCGGATAGTTTTACCGGCCGCAACGCCCCGGCGCAGCTGAATCTTAGCGAGTCGGGCGACCTGACCGAGGCGGCGGCGAACCTGTTCGTCATGCTGCACGAGCTGGACCGGCCGCACTATGCCGGTATCGCCGTGGCTCCCATCCCGGAAATCGGATTGGGACTGGCGATCAACGACCGTTTGAGCCGTGCCGCCAGCAATAATTAGATTTTACGGCCCTCGAACGGATTGATTCCCGCGCGATCCTCGATTTCCACGACCCACAGATCCGGGTCCCGGCCGGTTGCCCTCTGCACATAGTCGTTGGCCTCGCTTTCGCTGACGGCCTGGCCTTTCAAGGCCTTCATCCAGCCAAGGTCGCCTTCCGGCATCCGCACCTCGGTCCAGATCTCGCATCCGGCTTCCAGACGGTTGAGTTTCAACAGGATCGTCCCCCTGTCGGCCTCGCCGCGGCGTACCAGATAGGCGGGCAATCCGGCGGCGTTTGAGGTACGTAGCTGGGCCGCAACGCGCAGCTCTGTGGTCGCAATGGCATCATCGGTCATCGAAAAGCTGGTAACACGAACCGCCGCCCGCTAGCTATGGAATGAATATGAATACCGTATCCTTTTCAGACATCCAGGCCGCCGCCCAGACGCTTTCCGGCCTTATCGTCAATACGCCGACGATCCCGTCGCCGGCCTTGTCGTTGCGAACGGGCGCCGATCTGTTTCTCAAGCTCGAGAACCTGCAATACACAAGCAGCTTCAAGGTGCGTGGCGCGGCGGTAAAGCTGGCCAGCCTTGCGCCCGAGGAACGCAAGCGCGGCGTAATCGCGGCTTCGGCAGGCAATCATGCCCAGGGTGTTGCCCGCCATGCCAGCCTGCTGGGCATTCCCGCCACCATCGTCATGCCGATGGGAACGCCGTTTACGAAGGTGCATCGTACCGAAAGCTGGGGCGCAACCGTGCTGCTGGAGGGCCATGGCTATGACGAGGCCTACAACGCGGCGCTGGTCCATGCCGCCAGCGAGGGACTGGTATTCGTCCATCCCTATGACGATCCGCATGTGATCGCGGGACAGGGTACGCTGGCGCTGGAGATGCTGGCAGCCGTGCCGGACCTGGATACGCTGGTCGTGCCTATCGGCGGCGGCGGCCTGATTTCCGGCATGGCGATCGCGGCAAAGGCCTTGAAGCCGCAGATACGCGTCTATGGGGTACAGGCCTCGGCTTTCCCGTCGATGAAGCAGGTGATCGCCGGCGTGCCCGTCGAATGCAAGGGTTCGACCGTGGCGGAAGGCATAGCCGTCCGTAACCCCGGCCTTATCACGCGCGAGATCATCGCCAGCCTGGTCGACGACATCATCGTCGTGGACGAGGCGGCGCTGGAGATCGCCATCCATCTTCTTGCCGTCGAGCAGAAGGTAGTGGCGGAAGGCGCGGGCGCTGCCGGTGTTGCCGCGCTGATGCGCGAGCCGGAAAGATTTGCCGGACGCAAGGTCGGTACGGTCATCTGCGGCGGCAATATCGACGACCGGCTGCTGGCCTCTATCCTGCTGCGCGGACTGGTGCGCGAGGGCAAGATGGCGCGCCTGCGTATCGAGCTGCCGGACCGGCCGGGGGCGCTGGTTGCCGTTTCCCAGATCGTTGCCGATGCGGGTGCGAACATCATCGAGGTGACGCATCACCGACTGACACACGACGTGCCGGTGAAAACGGTAACCATCGACCTGGTGATCGAAACGCGCGACCAGATCCACACCGCGGCGCTGATCGCAACGCTCGAGCAGGGCGGTTTCAGGACGGAGAAGATGAGCGGGATCAGTTAGCGCGGGCGCACATTGCCAATATCGAATGCGTCATCTACCGTCCCGGCGTTAAACCAGATCAATCGGCAGGTATCGTGCAGGAAGCTCACGTAAAGAAGGATGTCGCGCTGGAGGCGCTGCGCGGGCTGGCAGCATTCATCGTGGTTTTCTGGCATATGACGCTGGGGCTCGCCCCGGGGCATGTACCGATCCTGCCAGGGCAGGATCTAAGCCTCTCCATCCTGGGCAAGCCATGGTTCGGCCTGTGCTACGGTACTTCGTCGGTCACGTTTTTCTTCGTGCTTTCCGGCTTCGTGCTGTCGAAGAAGGCGATTACCCGTTCCGATCCCATGATCCTCGTCCGCGGGGCCGTCAAGCGCTGGCCGCGGTTGGCGGGGCCTGTTTGCATAACAGTCCTCTTTTCGTGGCTGCTGTTCATCACGCATGCCTATCGCTACGGGGCGGCGGGCGATCTGACGCATTCGTGGTGGCTCAGTTCCTTCGCGACGGCGATACCTGCCGGTACGGTCTACAAGGCCAAGCTGGGGTACGCCCTCAAGGAAGGCCTGTTCTCGACTTTCTTCAGTGGCACGGCGAAGCTGGACAGCAGCCTGTGGACGATGCGGATCGAATTCATCGGCAGCTTCGTCGTCTTCGGCCTGGCCGCCTTGCTGATCGGGTTGCGCGAGACCAGGCCTATCGTGCGTGCGTGGCTGTTGATCGTCGTCACATTGATCTGTGCCTATCAGATGCCGTTCATGGCGTGCTTCGGCGTCGGTGTGGCGCTGGCGGCGCTGCTGACGGAACGTTCACCGTTGATCCCGTTATGGTTGGGATGCGCCCTGGCGCTTCTGGCGATCTGGCTGGCCGGATACTACCCCGGTGCGGGTTCGGTGAATTGGGTCATGGTGAAGCTGCACCACACATTCGACGAAACCTACGTGCATACTGCAGGCTCGGTACTGATGATTTTCGTGATCGAGGCGACGCCGGCGCTCCGCCGCAGGCTCTCGGGCCGCTTGAGCGCCGCGCTCGGCAAGCTGTCCTTCCCGGTCTATCTGCTGCATGTGCCGGTGTTGTGTTCCGCGGGGGCGGCGGTGTTCCTGCTGACTCAGGGTGTCCTGCCCGGCATCGGTCCCAAAGTCGCCGCTGCGGCAACCACGATCGTCGTCACGATCCTGCTGGCATGGCCGCTGGCGCTGTTCGACAATTGGTGGGTAGGCCGTATCGGCGTCGTGACGGACAAGCTGATACCGAGGCCGGTCGAAAAACCGGATTCAGCGACCGTCGAACTGCCTTATACGGTCCACTAATGCTTCGATATTGACCCGCCAGCGTTTATGTACGTCGGCGGTATCGGTAGGATCGGCAATGCCGACAAATATCCCGTAATCCAGGCCTGCGGACGAGAATAGGCAGCAATGGGCGTTGATCCAGTTCGGCTCGGATTCGATATCGATCAGCTTCGTGCCGGGGCGGCAGAAGACAGCGTTGAACAGCGCCGAGCCCGAGCCGCCGACGACAAGGCCAGCCGAAGCGAACGTGCGGATTTGCTCTTCCATATTCAAAGTGCCGGGAAGCACGATCTGGAAGCCCAGCGGCTTCAGACGTTCGATCAACTCCCCCTCGTTCAGCAATACGCGCCCGTTCCAGACCGCTTCCTTGCCCGGCGTATGCCGCGCCACGTACAGCTTGCGGCCATCGTAGTCGTACGCGACTTTCTCGCGCAGCCTGGCGAACACGGCGCGTGATTCCATGTCCAGCAAGGCATGGCCGTTGCGTTGCCCCGGTACGATGGCGTGATCCAGACGATAGAGCTTGCCCGTATCGTGCTGGATCAGGCGGTCCGGGTTTATGCCTGCCAGCGCCAGGGAGTCGCGAAAGCTGGGATAGGGCGTATGGACCAGTATCGTCTCGTCCATCAGGCCAAGCCGTTCCAGGCTTGCGACCTTGGTCAGGACACGGAACAGCCATGAGCCGTAATTGAAGGGCTCCTGGCTGACCAGCACCACCGTGCGGCCCGGGATGTGCTCGGCCTGCGTGAAGTCCTTGCTCAGGGTGAAGGTATCGGCATAGCCGGCAACCTTGAAGCCCGTATCCTCGTTCAACTGGATGGCCGGGTGCTTGAAGTGCCATAGCCACGAGGCGCGACGGTCGGACAGCAGTGCATCGTCGGTGAAGAAGCGGCGGTCGCCGGTAAGGAACGAGCGATAACCGGTCAGGTGTACGTTGCGGCCGCCGATCGCCAGCGCCGGCGGATAGGTCATGCGTGTCGCGGCCGTATCCTCGGCACTGAACAGACCCGTATTGTCCGGATCGTCCACGAAGGCCGGAGCGCCGCGCATGAAGTGCCGCTGTTTTCCGTCCGTCTCGTACCACACGCCGGTCTTCTTGCCGTTCAGTAGCGCGTCACGGTCGAGCTGCGGCATGTCCAAAGGGTCGAGGTATACGTAGTCATGCGCCTCGGGAACGTAGTTGCCTTCCTCCGGCCCATAGATCAGCCGCTGCGTGCGGTAGCTCAGGCTGCGAAGGATGTTCACGCGGCCCCGAAGCTGTGGATGCGCGCCATCAGGGCGGGCACGTTTACTGTCCAGCGGCGATGCTGGGCGGCGGTGTCTGTCGGGTCCACCTTGCCGACGAACACGCCGTAGTCCAACTGCAGCGACGAGAACAGGCACATATGTGCGTTGATCCAGTGCGGCTCGGCCTCGATGTCGATCAGCTTGGTTCCGGGTTGACAATATACGGCATTGAACATGGCAGAGCCCGAACCGCCGACGATGAAGCCGGCGGAAGCGAAGGTCCGTATCTGCTCCTGCATCGTCAGCGTGCCGGGTACCACGATTTCGAAGCCAGCCTTGACCAGTTGCTCCACCAGTTCGGCCTCGTTCAACATCACGCGGCCGTTCCAGTTCTGCTGCCCGGGCTTGTTGCGGGCGATGTACAGCTTCCTGCCTTCCGGCTTACCGCCGACACGGTCGCGCATCCGGGTGAAGACGGCGCGGGATTCGTTGTCCAGGAAGGCATGGCCGTTGCGATGACCGGGCACGATGACATGATCCAGCTTGTAGATCTTTTGCATGTCCTGATGGATCAGCCGGTCGGTCTTGATGCCGGCGAGCTCGAGCGACTCCTTGAAGGTCGGATACAGATTATGCACCAGCAGCTTTTCATCGGTCAGCCCCAGTTTCTCCAGCTGCCCGACCTTCGCCAGCACGCGGAACAGCCATGAGCCGTAGATGATCGGTTCCTGGCTGACCAGCGCCACGACGCGGCCCTTGATCCGTTCCGAGCCGACCAGCGTGCGGTCAAGCGTATAGCTGTCGGCATGCTTGTTCGAGGCTCGGAACAGCGTGTCTTCGTTCAGGCCCGGCGACAGGCTGGTCATCGATCGCAACCATGGCATGCGCCGATCGGACAGCAGTGCGTCGTCGGTGAAGAAGCGGTTGTCGGCGGTCAGGAATTCGCGATAGCCGATCAGCGTGACATCGACGCCCGATACGGCCATGGCGGGTGGGTAGGTGATGGCGGCATTCTCGATCATGTCCTCGCTGAACAGGTTCGTGCCGTCGGGATCGTCTACGAAGCCGGGACGGAGCCGCATGAAGTTGCGATTGTCCCATCCATCCTCCAGCCATACGCCGGTCCGGCTGCCGCTCAGCAGCGTGTCGCGGTCGATCTCCGGCAGCTCCAGGGGGTCGGCGTAGGTAAAGGTGCCCTTGATACCCGGGCGCAACGGCAGGGTGCGGCGCATCAGGCCCCATTTCAAACGACTGCCGAACGCCCGCGCCCGCCAATATAGACTGCTACCGATCATGGGACATGGTGTAGCGGGGGATGAGCCATGCCTCAAGGTGCAAAACCGGTCAAAATTGGCGGAACGACCCCATGTACAGTAGCCATGTCATTGATAAGATTGTAGTATTTTTAGGACTTTTCGCTACACGTAAAGGCGATCGGTTAACGCCGCCTGCGCTGCCGCCGATGCTGCTGTTGCGGCCTTCCGGCTGAACGTTCGGGAGCACCGTCGTCGCCCATCAGGCCGAACAGCGTACTGCCGGTCAGGCCGTCGGCCTCGCGCAGTTTCACCGTGACCTGTTGCGCCAGCTGGAAGGTGCGTCCCGAGCGGCGGCCGATCAGGCGGTGCTTGGCTTCCTCGTGGACATAGAAATCGTCGGGCAAGGTGCTGATCGGGATCAGTCCCTCGGCGCCGTTGCCGTCCAGCCGCACGAACAGGCCGAAGCGGCTGACGCCGGAGATGCGACCCTGAAAGATGCCGCCGATATGGTCGGACATGTAGGCGGCGGTATAGCGTCCGATGGCGTCGCGCTCCGCCTCCGCTGCTTTGCGTTCGGTGGCGGAGATGTGCTCGCCGATCTCGGTCAGGCGCGCAATCTCGTTTTGAGAAATGCCATCATCCCCCAGTTTCGCCAGACGGATCAGCGTGCGATGCACGATAAGATCGGCATAGCGGCGGATGGGCGAAGTGAAGTGAGCGTAGTTGCGCAGGGCGAGGCCAAAGTGACCGATATTGTCGGGGCTGTACATCGCCTGCGCCTGCGCGCGCAGCACGATGTCGCTGATCAGCTGCGATTGCGGACCATCTGCGGCCTGACTTAGCAACTGCGTCAGGTGCGCGGGCTTGACGACCTGACCCTTGGCCAGCGTGAAGCCGAGGTCCTTGATGAAATCGCGCACCAGATCCAGCTTGGCGGAGTCGGGCCGATCATGGACGCGGTAGAGCGTCGGCGTGCGTGACTCGCCCGCCATCTCAGCCGCGGCGACGTTGGCCAGGATCATGAATTCCTCGATCAGCTTGTGGCTATCGAGGCGTTCGCGCTCCACGATGCCCGCCACCTTGCCGTCCGCACCGATGCTGACGCGACGTTCGGGTATGTCCAGTTCCAGCGTGCCACGTTTCGCACGAGCGCGGGACAGTGCGGCATAAGCGCCATAGAGCGGCTCGATCACCGTCTGGACCAATGGGCCGGTCGTGTCGTCCGGGTTGCCGTTGCGCGCCGCCTGTACCTGGTTGTAGGTCAGCCGCGCCGCCGAGCGCATCAGGCCGCGCATCAGCTTGTGCCTGGTCATGTTGCCGACCTTGTCGATCCACATCTCGAAAGCCATGCAGGCGCGCGGCTCGTGCGGTTTCAGCGAACACAGGCCGTTCGACAAGGCTTCGGGCAGCATCGGCACGACGCGGTCGGGGAAATAGATCGAGTTGCCGCGCTTGAACGCCTCGCGGTCCAGCGCCGATCCGGGCTTCACGTAATGCGATACGTCGGCGATGGCGACGATCAGGTGCCAGCCTTCGCCATCGGGTTCGGCGAACACGGCATCGTCGAAATCGCGCGCATCCTCGCCATCGATGGTGACCAGCGGGATGTGACGCAGATCGGTCCGGCTGCCCAGATCGGGAACCGTCGTGTTCTCCGCTTCCTCGACAACCTCGCGCGGGAATTCGACCGGCAGGTTGCGGCTGGCGATCGCGATCATGCTGATCGCGCGCGGATCGTCGGCGCGTCCGATGACTTCGCTGACCCGTCCGCGCTTGAGGTCGAGACGCGGGGCAGGGCTCATCTCGACCAGCACCAGGTCGCCGTCCTCCGCGCCCTTGGCGTGGCCTTCGGCAATCGAGATTTCGCCCCGCGCCTTGCGGTCGGCAACCTCGACGCGGCCACCTTGGCGCGTGTTGTGGAAGACGCCGACGACACGCGGCTGCGCCTCGTCCAGCAGTCGCATCAGCGTGGCCTCGTAATCGCCATCGTCCAGCTTGCGCAACTGGACCAGGATGCGCGCGCCAACAGCGGGCGCCTCATGGTCGGTCGCCAGCGGCTTCAAATAGATGCGCGGCGGTCCGCCCTGGTCGTTCCATTCCTCGGGGCGCAAGATTACATCGCCGTCATCGTCGATCTCGGCAACGATCATAACCCCGACCGGCGGCAGGGCATCCGCACTGTGAACGCGCCGCCCATGGCCGCGTTCGACCACGCCGTCATCCCTCAGGTCTTTCAATAGCAGTTTCAGTTCGATCTTTTGAGAGGCTGACAGCCGGAAGGCACGGGCGATTTCCCGTTTGCCGACGGGGCCCGGATTGTCGCGGATGAATTGCAGTACCTCGTCGCGCGTAGGGAAGGGCGTCTCTTTCTGCTGACGCGGTTGCTGGCGCAATTTCTGTTTCGGTTTTGATCGGCCTTGGCGGCCAGGCGTGCGTGTCATGCTATGAACTCCCTCTCCCTGTGGGAGAGGTCGCCCAGCCCTTCGGGCTGGGCGGGTGAGGGGGTAATGCTCTCGAACTCCGCAAGGTAATTCAAAATGGTCTGCTTAACGCCATCGATGTTCTGCAAAACTTCATTGTTCCAGAACCGCATGACATGCCAGCCATGAGCTTCAAGCCAATGGGTACGCTTTTCGTCTGCCTGGTTTTCACAATGCTGTCCGCCATCGATTTCGATCGCCAGCATGAATTCAAAACAGGCAATGTCCAGTATGTACATACCAACCGGAACCTGACGTCTGAATTTATAATCGCCTAAGCGTCGGTCCCTGACTGCGTACCCTAGCTTGCGCTCGGCGTTGGTCATGTTTTTGCGGAGAGTGCGGCTTTGTTTTACCGACATGGAAGCCCCTCACCCGTCCATTCCTTTGGAATGGCCGACCTCTCCCACAGGGAGAGGGAGTTCACTTTAAGCCGATTTCTTGGTGACACGCTTTGCCGCTGGTTTCTTCACCGTGGTTTTCGGTTTTGCCGTGGTTGCCTTCTTGGCTCCGGTTTTTGCCTTGCCTTTGGCGGCGGGCTTGGCTTTCGCCGCCAGCAGCGCCACGGCTTCCTCGACCGTCATCGCTTCGATATCCGCACCCTTGGGCACGTTCGCCATCAGCTTGCCCGACTTGATGTAGGGACCGAAGCGACCCTTCGAGGCCGTGATCTCCGCGCCGCCCTTGGGATGCGTGCCGATCACGCGGATCAGGCGCTTGGCGACGCTTTCGTGCTTTGCCACGACCAGGTCGATGGCGCGGTTCAGGCCGATGGTCAGAACGTCCTCGCCCGGAGGCAACTGCACGTACAGGTCGCCGGTTTTCAAATAGGGACCGAA
The DNA here is from genome assembly GCA_965199335.1 of Alphaproteobacteria bacterium. Lineage (GTDB taxonomy): Bacteria > Pseudomonadota > Alphaproteobacteria > CALMVH01 > CALMVH01 > CBDAQV01. The sequence continues at coordinate 508,421 of CBDAQZ010000001.1, forward strand.
GCGGCCGATGCCGGCGGTGATGTTGTTGCCGGTCTGCGGATCGCGCCCGATCTCGCGCGGCAGTTCCAGCAACTGCAAGGCGCGCGCCAGGTCGATGTCGGCGGCGGCCATGCCCTTGGCCAGCGATACGCGCTTGGGCTTCTCGCCTTCGACCGCGTCGAGCTGCACATAGACGCCATAGGGGCCCTTCTTCACGGATATGGCACGTCCCGTCACGGGGTCGCTGCCGATCGCGCGGTTGCCGCCGTCGGGTTCCACCGTGCCATCCTCGCCGATGGTCTGGCCGAGCGGGCGCGTGTAGGGGCAGGTCGGATAATTGGAGCAGCCGATGAAGGCGCCGAACTTGCCGAGCCTGAGGCTGAGATGCCCCTCGCCGCAGGTCGGGCAGATGCGCGGATCGCTGCCGTCGGCGCGTTCGGGGAAAAGATAGGCGCGCAGGTCTTCGTCCAGCGCGTCGATCACGTCGCTGATCTTGAGGTCCTTGGTGCCACCGATCGCGGCGGAGAATGCCGCCCAGAATTCGGCTAGCAAATCCTTCCATGCGATCTTGCCGTCCGAAACGGCGTCCAGCTTGGTTTCCAGGTCTGCTGTGAAGCTGTATTCGACATAACGCTGAAAGAAATTGCTCAGGAACGCGGTGACCAGGCGGCCGCGGTCCGAAGGCACGAAGCGTCTTTTGTCCAGCACCACATATTCGCGGTCCTGCAGCGTCTGCATGATGCTGGCATAGGTGGACGGACGGCCGATGCCGAGCTCTTCCAGCTTCTTGACCAGGCTTGCCTCGCCATAGCGCGGCGGCGGTTCGGTAAAGTGCTGCGCGGGCTTGACCGTGCCGGTCGTCATCGGCTGGTTCTGCGTCATCGCGGGCAGGCGGCGATCGTCGCTGTCCTCGTCCGCCGGCGTGGTATCGTCGCGGTCCTCCTGGTACAGTTTCAGGAAGCCGTCGAACACCAGCACCGATCCGGTGGCGCGCAGGCCGACCGACTTGTCGGCATTGCCGAAATCGACCGTGACCTGGTCCAGCACGGCGCTTTCCATCTGGCTGGCCAGTGTGCGTTTCCAGATCAGATCGTACAGGCTGCGCTCGTCCGGCTCCAGGTATTTGGCCATCGCCTGCGGCGTGCGCGAAACATCGGTGGGGCGGATCGCCTCGTGCGCTTCCTGCGCGTTCTTGGCGGTCGACTTATAGATGCGCGGGCTGGCGGGAATGTACTTGTCCCCGAACGCCTTCGCTACCTGGGTGCGGCAGGACGCGATCGCCTCCTGGCTGAGCTGCACGCCATCGGTACGCATATAGGTGATGAGGCCGGTGGTCTCGCCGCCAAGCTCGACGCCTTCATACAGGCGCTGCGCCGCGCGCATCGTACGCGTTGCGCTGAAGCCCAGCTTGCGTGATGCCTCCTGCTGCAGGGTCGAGGTGATGAAGGGCGGGGCCGGGTTGCGCCGCACCTGACGCTTGTCGATGCTGGCGACGGCGAAGCTGCCATTTTTGATCCGCACAGCGGCGGCCTTGGCGTCGGCTTCGTTAGCTAGGGCGAACTTGTCGAGCTTCTTGCCATCCAGCTCATTCAGGCGCGCCAGTACGGTTTCGCCCGCGCCGGTTTTGAGTTCGGTGGCTATGGTCCAGAATTCACGCGGCACGAAGCGTTCGATCTCGGCTTCGCGCTCGCAGACCAGCCGCAGTGCGACCGACTGGACGCGGCCCGCCGACTTGGCGCCCGGCAACTTGCGCCACAGGACGGGCGACAGGGTAAAGCCGACCAGGTAATCCAGCGCGCGGCGCGCCATGTAGGCATCGACCAGCTCCTGGTTGACCTGGCGGGCGTTGCGGAACGCCTCGGTCACCGCGCTCTTGGTGATTTCGTTGAAGGTGACGCGGAAGACATCGCGCTTGTCGAGCAGCTTCTTCTGCCGCAGCACTTCCTGCACGTGCCACGAGATAGCTTCGCCCTCGCGATCCGGATCGGTTGCAAGAAAGACGTGCTGAGCCGACTTCACGGCCTTGGTAATGGCGTCGAGCGGCTTGGAGGCGCGGTCCGACAATTCCCATTCCATGGCGAAATCTTCGTCGGGCTTCACCGACCCGTCGCGCGGCGGCAGGTCGCGGATGTGACCGTAGCTGGCAACTACGACGTAATCGTCGCCCAGATATTTATTTATGGTTTTCGCCTTGGCGGGCGATTCCACTATGACGACGTTGGAAGCGGTCAAATAAGGGATACCTTGTTTCCTGGCTGGCGCTCAACCCGGCCGGCAAGCTCGAACTCGAGCAGCACCGCCGACACGAGCGCCGGTGACAAATGGCTATCCCGGATCAATTCGTCAACGTTTGTCGGTGAGGGGCTGAGACATTCCGCCACGCGTCCACGGGCCGTTTCCATCTCGCGCTCGTCCGGAAATGGCGGGTTCGGGCCGTCGAAGCCTGTTGGATCTGTCTCTCTCATCGTGCCAGTCATATCGCGTAAAATGTTTAATACATCCTCTGCACAGGTGGTCAGGTGCGCCCCGCTCTTGATCAGATCGTTGGTTCCGGCGGCTCGCGGATCCAGCGGCGAGCCCGGCACCGCGAATACCTCGCGCCCCTGTTCCAGCGCCAGACTGGCTGTGATCAGAGATCCGGAGTTGGGCGAGGCCTCGACCACCACCACCCCCGCGGACAGGCCGGAAATGATACGGTTGCGCCGAGGAAACAGCCGCTGCGTCGGCTGCATTCCGAGCGGCATTTCGGAGATTATCGCCCCCGACTCGAGGATCGCGCGCTGCAGATCAGCGTTTTCCGGTGGGTAGATGACGTCGATACCGCCCGCCACGACCGCGATCGTGCCCTTGGCGAGGGACGCCTGATGTGCAGCGGTATCGATGCCCCGGGCCAGCCCGGAAACGACCGTCAAGCCTGCTTCTGAAAGGTCGCGGGCCAATGTTTCAGCCAGCTTCCTGCCATTGAGCGAGGCGTTGCGTGCGCCGACGATGGCGATACAGGGCCTGGTGGCAAGGGCCGGGTTGCGCCCCATGGCGATCAGTGGCGGCGCATCCTCAAGCGCGGCGAGGGCCTGTGGATAAGCTGGCTCGATATTGGCGATGAACCTGCCGCCCATCCTGTGCAGCCGTTCGGTTTCGGCCTCGGCATCCTTGCGGGAATGTACACGCGCCTCCTTGCCACCCCTGGCCGCCAGCCCGGGCAGGGCCTGCGCGGCGGCGGCGGCGCTGCCGAAACGCTGCAACAGCCGCCGGAAGGTGATGGGACCGATATTCTCGCTACGGCTGAGCTGCAACCAGTCGAGGCGCTCGGCCTCGCTCAGATCACGACGCTGCATCTACAGTCGTCTCATGCTCTCCGATTTTCGGTTCGCTCCGGTTCAGCAGGCGGGTTATGTTGTCCTTGTGCCGCCAGATCACGATGGCGCCGATTACCAGTGTGTCCAGGAGCACCGCGATTTCGTGGTGGCGCGTATACTCGTCGCCTGTTTCGCCACCCGCCATCATCCAGCCGATGATCGGGACGATCGGCGAAATGGCGATCGCGACCAGTGCGCTTAGTGACGAGTATTTCGACAGCCGTGCCGTCACCAGCCAGGCCAGGCAGGCGAGCAGGCCCATGTGCAGGTCGAGCGCAAGGTAGACGCCAAGCGCGGTCGCCACGCCCTTGCCGCCACGGAATTTGAGCCAGACAGGAAAGACGTGGCCAAGGATGACGCCGATCGCGGCGGCCGAAACCGGCAGGTCGTACGACCATGAACTCATGCCCAGGTCGATCGAGGTTATGATCGCGGTCGCGCCCCATACGGCTATGAAACCCTTGCCCGCATCCAGGAACAGCGTCAGCGCCGCCAGTTTCCTGCTGCCGGTACGCAGAACGTTGGTCGCGCCGATATTGCCCGACCCGATCTTGCGGATATCGCCCAGGCCCGCCGCGCGGGTGACGAGCAAGCCGGACGGGATGGACCCCAGGAGATAAGCGATGATGAGGAAAAGGATAAAGTACATGCGGTGTCAGTTACATCAGATGGAATGGACAGGCTAGTTAGTTGTTACAGCCAGGCCCGGATCACCTCGCCGCTGCCGATCCAGATCATGCGGCTAGCGACGAAAACCACGACGGCAAGGCCTATATAGGCGATCCAGGGCAGGCGGTGCATCAGCCGCGCCATCAGATTGGCGGCGCACGCCATCAGGACGATGGCCAGCCCCAGGCCGCCTGCCAGTACCCAGGCCGGGTGGCCGACCGCCGCGCCGGCCACCGCCAGCACATTGTCCAGCGACATCGAGATATCCGCCAGCGCCACCTGGATGATGGCCGCCAGTACGGATTGATGCCTGACCGTTACCTGCGCGTCTTCGCTCTTGTGCTTGCCTAGCTGCCGGTACAGCTTCCACGCCACCCACATCAGCAGCAGGCCGCCGGACAGCGTGAGGCCGATAACCGTCAGCATCTGACGCGCGACGCTTGCCAGCGCGATGCGCAGAAGGACCGCGACGAGTATTCCGCCGATGATGACCTTGCGGCGCTGGTGCTTGGGTACGGTAGCCGCCGCCATGCCGACGACGATGGCGTTGTCTCCCGCCAGCGTGACGTCGATCAGCAGTATCTGGCCAAGCGCGATCAGCTCTGAGGAAACGATCACCCGTCGGGACTAGCGCGCGGGCAGGCCAGCGGCGATCTGGGTCGCCAGCTGTGCCACGGATCGGCTCATCGCGGCGACCATCGCGGCGCTGCTGCCGTCGGCGGCATCCTGTTCGATATGCTCGGTACGGCGCAGCAGGGTCTTCTGAGGATTGCCGTTGGTCACGGTCCAGGCGACATCGAACGTCACATGCCCGGCGGCATCGGTGTCGAAACGATCGATATACAAGTCGATGATACCCACCGAGGTATCGTAGGGCGACCCGTCGGAGCGGATCAGCGAATTCGGCGGCAGGCGCTGTTGCAGGTCCACGGTCAATGTAGCGGAAAGATCGTCGTCCAGCGGCGCTGCCCAGCGGTCGAACGGCAGGATCGTGACCCGGTCGGGGGAAGGGCGGCGTATCAGCTGGTCGCGATTCAGTATCTGCGGCAGGTTCACCTGGCCCAGCGTGACCGGAATTACATGCGCGTTGACGGGCGGCGCCATAGTATCGGGTCCCACCGGCGCCAGCGTGTAGAAATGCGTCTCGGGAGCGTGGCCGCAGGAGGCGAGTGTCAAGCTTGCCAGCAGGGCCAGCGTGCAGCGCAAAAGCTTCGTCATTGTTGTGTCTCTTCAGTACCGGAGTCACTGGGCCCCGAGGTTTCATCCTTGCGTCCGAACAGCAGAGCGTCGGGGTGCTGGTCGACATAATCGAGCAGCGATGTCGCCGACCGGGCAGTGTTCTTCAACTGGCCCAGTAGTTGCGGCAGCTGCGAACCCAACGGGCGCAGATCGGCATCGACGTTGTTCAACACGCGATCCATGTCGTGCACCGCGCCGTTGAGCGACTTCACCGTCGCCTGCAGATCGTTGCTGCCCGGGCCGGTCAGCGTCGTCAGGTTGCCGACCAGCTGGTCGGCGTGGCCGACTACGACATCGACATGCGCCAGCAGCTTGGTTGCGCCGCGGGTCATATCTTCCAGGCTGCCCGAACCGGTCGCCGGTATTTCGGCGGGGCTGCCGGATTTGGTAATCAGGCGCGCCGGCGGCTGGTCGTCCAGCATGTTCAGCTGGATGTAGCTGAGGCCGGTCAGCAGGCTGGCGGAACTGATCTGGGCGCGCATGCCCTTGCGGATCATGTTGTCCAGCGCCGTGTTCATGGCGACCAGAGGGCTGAGTTTCTGCTTCGCATCCGGCGGAATGATCACCATGCGATCGGTCTCCAGTTCAATCGTAACCGGTGTGCGCACTGTGCCGGTGGCAAGATCGATCTGTTGCGAGATATCGACCACGCGGCCGATATCGAAGCCGTTGAGCTTGACCGGCGCACGTACATTGAGGCCGTGCACGTTTCCGGGAAAGTCGATGACGTAATAATAATGCTGCGACTGCGGATCGGCGTTCGAGACGCGCTCGCTGTCGTAAAGCTTATATTCCGCATTCGGCTGGGCGACCTGGTTGGGGATGTTGGGCATGGTGTCGAACGCCACGCCGCCGGTCAACAGCGCGCGGAAGGATTCGGTCTTGACCTCGAAACCGTTCACCGTGGTGTTCAGGTCGAAGCTGCTGGCATTCCAGAAACGCGTCGCCGTGCCGACCAGATTGGCGAAGGGATCGCGCACGAAGACATAGACGTCGACCTCGCCGGTCTTCTGATTCAGGTTGTAACCCTGTACCGCGCCGACTTCGATGCCGTGATAATAGATCGAAGATCCTTCATCCAGGGCGGCAAGGCGATCGGCATGCAGGGTGAAGTGCTTGCCCGGCACGTCGCTAAGGGTTACCGGTGGATTCTCGAGGCCCTGGAATTGATCCAGCTCCTCCCCCTTCTGCGGTTCCATCGTGACGTAGGCACCCGATACCAGCGTATCGAGGCCCGATATGTTACCCGATGCGAAGCGGGGACGAACGACCCAGAACTGGGTGCCGCTGCCCAGCCAGTCATCCATGCTTTCGTTCATCTCGACGGTCACTTCGACCTTCGACATATCCTTGCTGAGCTCGATGTTCTTCACCGTGCCCACTGTCACGTTCTTGTATTTTACCGGCGTCTTGCCGGCCTCCAGCCCGTCGGCTCGCTTGAATTCGATCGTAATCGTGGGACCTTGCTGCTGGAAATAATTCCAGCCCAGCCAGCCGACGATGGCGATGGCGATGATAGGGACCAGCCAGATCCAGGCAAAGGCGCGGCGGGCGACTTTCGCCTGCGGCATTTCATCGTGCTTTTCGGGTACAGGCGTATCGATCATTCCACTTTTCCTTCACCCGCGGCATCCCACATCAACCGAGAGTCGAATGCATGCGAGGCAAACATAGTCAGGATCACGACGGCGGCAAAGGCCAATGCGCCAGGGCCCGGACGAATTGTCGTCAGGTTGCCGAACTCGACCAGCGAAGCCAGCAGGCCGATCATGAACACGTCGATATTCGACCATCGCCCGATCGCGCCGATCAGGCGGTAAAAACGCGTCCGGCCCTTGATGTGCACGTCGCTGCGCCGCCGGATCGACAGCATGAACCAGGTAAGGCCGAACAGTTTCATCACTGGCACCACGATGCTGGCCATCATGACGATCAGCGCCAACGGCCACATGCCCGCCTGGACCAACTCGATCGCCCCGGCGAAGATGGTATGGTTCTGCGACCGTCCGAATCGTACGGTTTCGAGAACCGGCAAAAGATTGGCCGGAATATAAAGCAGGTACGAAGCGACCACGAGCGCGAAGCAGCGCTTGAGTGCGTCCGGCTTGCGGCGATGAATGCGGGCGTTGCAGCGGGGACAAAGCTCGCCGTCATTGCCCTTCATCAACAGGCTACAATGCGGACATAGGATCGCATCGGCATCCGGCATTCGCGTCGGATCGGGCATCAGCATGCGCCACAGGCTGGCGCGATCCAGCTTGAGGCGAACGAAGGTCGAGCAGAACGCCATGCCGAGATAAGCCCAGCCGCCGATGCCGATTTCCACCGAAGCCACGGCCTGCAACCGCGTGTAGGCGACGAAGCCCCCCATGACGAACACATCGGGCATAGCCCAGATATCGAGGTCGTTGAGCAGCCGGAACAAGGTGCCAAGCCATGGCGGCCTGCGTCCCGTCCTGAGGCATAGAAGGACGGTGGTAAGACCGCCTAGCCAGATCACAGGAAACAGGATCGAAAACAGCGCCATCACGACCGAGAGCGGAGTGTAGTCGTAATTGTACAGTGCGACGACCGTGCCGTCGGCCCGGCTGTCGCGGGTTATCCCGGCGGCGGTGACGATGAATACCGGCATCAGCAACGCCGGGAAAGCCAGGATCACGCCCGTTATCGCCCACACCAGAGGATTGGTGACGGGGGCGAGATGCGCCCGTTCCAGATGGGAGCCACAGCGGATGCATTCCGCGACGTTGCGCCATTGCAGCGCCGGCGTTACCTGCACCAGGCCGCAATCGTGACACCCGACCACGGCGGGCTGGGCATCGCGATTACCCGGGGGCAGGGTAATTTCGGTCATCCCGGTCTAAAGATCCCGCCCGAGCATCAGGCTGAGCAGCGCCATGCGCACCGGCACGCCGTTGTGCGCCTGGCGGAAATAGGCGGCGACAGGCAGGTCGTCGACCGCGACATCGATTTCATCGACGCGGGGCAGGGGGTCCAGCACCAGGCGGTTGCTGGCGGTCAGCATGGCGGGGGTAAGCGAGTAGGCATGGCGATACTTGTCGAAAGTCGCCTGATCGATGAAACGTTCCGCCTGCAGACGATTGAGGTACAGGACGTCGGCGGTTCGCATCGCCTCCATCTCGGTGGTCTCGGTGTAGGGAATGCCACGCTCGGCCAGCAGCTGTAGCATGGCCGGCTCGGCGCGCAGGGGCTCGGGGGCGACGAAGGTGAAGCGGTTGCCCCTGTATTGCGACATCAGCTTGACCAGCGAATGGATCGAGCGCGAGTGCCTGGGGTCGAACCCGAAGGCGATGTGCAGCCCCTCCAGCGTGCCCAGCTCGCGCCAGATCGTATAGGAATCGATCAGCGCCTGCGTCGGGTGCTCGTTCGCCCCGTCGCCCGCATTGATGAAGGGAACGCCGCAGGCGGCGGCAGCGGGAACGGCGGCCCCGGTTTCAGGCAGGCGGGCGACGATCAGATCGGCATAGCCGGTGATCAGCTTCATCGTGTCGGACAGGGTCTCGCCCTTGGCGACGGAACTGTTCTCCTTGCCCTGCATGAACAGGACGCCGGCCTGAAGGCGCTGAGCGGCGGCCTGGAAGCTGAGCATGGTGCGCGAACTGGGCTCGAGGAAGATCAGCGCCACGATCTTGTCCGACAGCAGGCCGATGCGCTGCTTCAGGTCACAGATCTTGTGCATGGCTTCCGCCACTGACAGAACCGTGCTGACGTTGCCAGGGGTAAGCTGGTCGGAAGAGACGAGGGCTTTTTTGAAATCAATCATTTAGGAGAGGTATTTGCTAAACCAGTCGAGGCAGCGGGGCCATGCCAGCGCGGCGGCGTCGGCATTGTAGGAGGGGCGATAATCGGCAAAAAATGCGTGACCGGCATCGGGATAGACAACGATTTCCCCCGGCTTGTCATTGGCTTTCAGTGCCGTGCGCATCTGCTCGAGAGTGTCGAGAGGTATGCTGTTATCCTGACCACCATACAGACCCAGAACAGGCGCGTTCACCTGCGCCACCGTATCCAGCACCGGCGGTCCACCGAACGGGTTCGCACCGACCATGCCATACCACGCAACCCCGGCCTTCAGCGCCTTGTTATGCATCGAATACAGCCATACAACGCGTCCACCCCAGCAGAAACCCGTAATTCCAAGTTTATCGGGATCGCCGCCATTTTGCATGGCGTAGGCGGACGTTGCATCGAGATCGCTCATAACTTGTCCGTCGGGGGTCTTGGCGACGACGTCCGATATGATCTTAGGAATATCGGTCATTTGCGAGACATCGCCTGCACGTGCAAAAAGTGACGGCGCGATTGCAAGATAGCCCTGCTTGGCGAAGCGGCGACAGATGTCCTGGATATATTCGTGCAGGTCGAAAATCTCGTGCACGACTAGAATGACCGGAAACGGACCTTTGCCCTCCGGCTTTGCCATATAGGCCGGAATCTGGCGGTCGGCCGCCTGGATGGAAACCATCGACGCTTCAAGCCCGGTCGCGTCCGTATGAATGGAGGAAGCGGCCACCGGCCTTACCGCTAGGGCATAACCTGTAGCCACGGTCGCAGCGGCAACGAACTGGCGGCGGGTAAGGCTGATCATTGTATTCCTTGTCTGGGCATCGCACTGTTCTTACGAATGGATACCGTGCTTGTCTGCGGTATGACAGTATGATTTTCAAATCCACGCCCCGCGAAAGGATAAAAATGCAGTACAATATCCACGGTACCACCATGCAGGCACTGGAGATCGAACTGGCCCCGGGGGAGCAGGTCTACAGCCAGACCCACACGATGGCCTGGATGACAGACGGCATCTCGATGCAGACCAACAGCGGCGGCGGCCTGTTCGCCGGGCTTAAGCGGAGCATGACCGGTGGCACATTCTTCGTCACCACCTATGCCGCGACCAGCGGCCCGGCCATGGTCGCCTTCGCCTCGAAATTCCCTGGCAAGATCATGCCGCTGGAGCTTAAGGGCGACCAGGCGCTGATCTGCCGCAAGGAGTCGTTCCTGTGTGCGCAATCGACGGTGACGGTGGACATCGCCTTCCAGCGCCGTCTGGGCGCGGGCTTCTTTGCCGGCGAGGGCTTCGTGCTGCAGCACGTCAAGGGGCCCGGCACAGTCTGGCTCGATCTGTCGGGCGAAGTGGTGATGAAGGAATTGGCGGTCGGGCAGCGCCTTCTGGTCCATGCCGGCCATATCGGCATGCAGACGCCGCAGGTCACGACCGATATCCAAATGGTCGGCGGTTTCCGCAACATGCTATTCGGCGGCGAGGGCCTGTTCCTGGCTACCGTGACAGGACCTGGCAAAGTCTGGCTGCAATCGATGCCGTTGCTCAACCTGGCCGAATCGCTGGCGCCCTATATGGGCGTCGGTGCCCAGCAACCCGCATCGCCGATGCAGCAGGTCGCCGGCGACATGGGGATCGGCGGCGGAATACTGGGCGGCCTGGCGGGCATGTTCGGCCGGGACCTGTAGTCAGGCCTTCTCCCTGACGTTCCGAATCGCATCCAGCGCGCCCTGCAGGATGTAGGCGGCGGCATGGGCGTCGATGATCCGCGCGCGCTTGGCCCGGGTCATATCCATATCCTCGATCATCTGCCGCTGTACGGCGGCTGTCGACATACGCTCGTCCCAAAAGGCGATCGTCTGCGGCCCCAGCTGCTTTTCCAGGTTGCGCGCGAACTGGCGCACCGACTGGCAGCGCGGCCCCTCGGTACCATCGAGGCTGACAGGCAGGCCGATGACCAGCCCCGCCACGTCGCGATCCGCGATCAGGGCCGCCACGCGTGCGGCGTCGGCAGCGAACTTGCCTCGCTGTATGGTTTCGACCGGCGTCGCCAGCATCCCCATGGGATCCGACACCGCCACGCCGACGGTTTTATCCCCGACATCCAGCCCCAGCAGACGGGCGTTCGACGGCAGCAAGGCCTGGAATTGGGCGAGGGACAGGGTGGGCATAGCCAAATCTAGCCTAATCTATCCCATTGTCATACTCGGTCCGGGCGGTATCCTGGTGCCGTGTACGACGATTTCACCATCAGGCCCGTGCAAGACAGCGAAGGCGACCTTGCCCTGCTCAACCGGTTTTGCCACGAACTGGCCGAATACGACGGCCACAAATCGCACGCAACGCCGGAGAAGCTACGCAACGGCCTGTTCAAATCCACCAGCACGCATGCCGTTTTCGGACTGCATAAAGGCGAGCCCATAGGCTTCCTGATCGGCTATGAAAGTTTCAGCGTCTATCAGGGCTCACGCGGCCTATACATAACCGGCGTGTATATCGTACCTGCTCACCGGCACGCGGGCCATGGCAGGGAATTGATGCATTACATCGCCCGATATGCGCGGGAACAAGGCCTTGAGTTCCTGAACTGGATGCTGGAAAGCGACAACAGGGACGCTGCCGCTTTCTATGCGAAGCTGGGTGCGGATCGTCACGATGGCTGGTCGTATTGCCGGATCGCGGGCGAGAAGCTGGAAGCGCTGGCAGGATCAACTCCCTCTCCCAGCAGGAAAGGGGCGGGGTAAGGGGGCAATTCCAGTTGTCATTTCCGCCACTGGCGCGCTATCCATTCTCAACAGCCCCGGAAGGACCGCATGTCGCTCGATAAAACCACCGTCGCAAAGATCGCTACCCTTGCCCGCATCCGCCTGACCGAAGCGGAGCAGGAAAAGATGGTCAAGGAGTTGGGCGGCCTGCTGGCCTGGGTCGAGCAGCTGGGCGAGGTCGACGTGACCGGGGTCGAGCCGATGACCAGCGTCACCGCCCACAAGCCGCACTTGCGGGCGGACAAAGTCACCGACGGCGATAAGCGCGAAGCGGTGCTGCTGAACGCCCCCGAGGCGGCCGAAGGTTTCTATGTCGTTCCGAAAGTTGTCGAGTAAATGACCGAACTAACAGACCTCACCATCGCCGGCGCTCTTGCCGGGCTGTCCTCGAAACAGTTTTCGGCCGTAGAGCTGACGCAGGCGCATATCGATGCGATGGCGCGGCAGAAGCATCTGAACGCCTTCATCACCGAAACGCCAGAGCGGGCGCTGGCGCAGGCGAAGGCCAGCGATTCGTGCTATGCCAATGGCGACACCGGCAAGCTGGAAGGCATCCCGCTGGCGATCAAGGATCTGTTCTGCACCGAGGGCGTACGGACGACCGCCGCCAGCAAGATCCTGGGCAATTTCATCCCGGCCTATGAATCGACGGTCACGAGCAAGCTGAAGCAGGCGGGTTCGATCAACCTAGGCAAGACCAACCTGGACGAATTCGCCATGGGCTCGTCCAACACCACCAGCGCCTTCGGCAACGTTACGAATCCGTGGCGACGCAAGGGCGACGACCGGGCACTAGTGCCGGGTGGCTCGTCCGGCGGCTCGGCGGCGGCGGTTGCTGCGCGCATGGCGCTCGGCGCGACCGGCACCGATACCGGCGGCTCGATCCGGCAGCCGGCGGCTTTGTGCGGCATCGTCGGCATCAAGCCGACCTATGGCCGCTGCTCGCGCTGGGGCACGGTGGCATTCGCATCATCGCTGGACCAGGCCGGCGCGTTCGCACGATCGGTGAAGGATACGGCCCTGCTGCTGGAGGCGATGGCCGGATACGATCCGCAGGATATGACCAGCGTCGATACGCCGGTCCCGGATTACGCCGCCGCAATAGGGCAGGGCGTGAAGGGCAAGCGCGTCGGCATCCCGCGCGAATACCGCATCGACGGCATGCCGTTGGAGGTCGACGCGGTATGGCAGAAGGGCATCGAATGGATGCGCGACGCCGGCGCGGAACCGGTAGAGATCAGCCTGCCGCATACCAAATACGCGCTGCCGACCTATTATATCGTCGCCCCCGCCGAATGCTCGTCCAACCTCGCCCGCTACGACGGTATCCGCTATGGCCTGCGCGTCACCGGCAAGGACCTGACGGAGCAATACGAGGCCAGCCGCGCCGAGGGTTTCGGGGCCGAGGTTCGCCGCCGTATCCTGATCGGCACCTATGTTCTGTCAGCCGGGTATTTCGATGCCTACTACACCAAGGCGCAGAAGGTTCGCACCCTGATCGCGCGCGATTTCAGCGATGCGTTTCAGAAATGCGACTTCATCCTGACTCCGCCCGCGCCCTCGACCGCGTTCGCCATCGGCGAGAAGACGGACGATCCGATCGCGATGTACCTGGAGGACGTGTTCACCGTTCCGGCGTCCCTGGCAGGACTCCCCGGCATTTCCGTCCCCGCGACCCTGGCCGCCGACGGCCTGCCGCTAGGGCTGCAGATCATCGGCAAGCCGTTCGATGAAATCGGCGTCTTCAACGCCGCCGAGGCGATTGAGAAGGCGGCGGGATTTACGGGCCGGCCACAGTGATTGCGTGTGGCGACTAATCTCGCGTTAACCTGTTGCGGCGTACTTCCGCTAACATGGCGGACAAGCCCAACATCCAACTGATCGTCCTCGGCAGCCTGAACATGGACATCGTGGTCACCAGCCATGAGCATCCCCTGCCTGGTGAAACGATCATGGGCGAGGCTGTGCAGTACCTGCCGGGCGGGAAGGGTTTGAACCAGGCGATAGCGGCCGCGAAATGGGAAACCCAGGTATCGCTTCTGGGCGCTGTGGGCGATGACAGGTTCGGCACGCAGCTGGTTGAATTCGCTTCCGAAAACAATATCGAAGCGCGGCACATCGCCCGTCACGACCTACCCAGCGGCACGGCGCTGATAACCGTCGCCGACAGTGGCGAGAATTCGATCGTGGTGGTTGCCGGCGCCAATGCACGCGCCGAGCTTCCGGACGATCTGTTTCCAAAAGTCGTGAAGCAGAAGCAGTTCATCGCACTGGCGCAGTTCGAAACGCCGCTGGAGCAGACGGAGCGATTGTTCACGCGCGTCCGGCAGCTGGGCGGGAAGACGATCCTTAACCCGTCGCCGTTCAGGACGCCTCCGAAATCGTTGCTGGCGCAATGCGATGTGCTGATCGTCAACCAGCTCGAGCTGGCGGGAATGACCGCGGGCATGCGCAGCGACGATCCCGAGGCGGCGGAATGGGCGCTCCGTATCCTGAACCCGGCCGGCAGCTGCTACATCGTCACTCTCGGCGCCCAAGGCTGCCTGTGCAGCTATGAGGGCGACGTGGAGTATTTTCCCGGCCATACGGTCGATGTCGTCGATACCACGGGCGCGGGCGATTGCTTCGCGGGTACGTTCGCGGCGGCGATCGCTAAAGGATTTGGTTACGGTCACTCGGCCATGCTGGCCAACGCGGCCGCAGCCCTGAGCACGACGAAGCGCGGCGCCGCTCCTTCCATGCCCAGCATGGACGAGGTACACGCGTTTCTGAGGCCGACGTAAGCAGCAAGGAAAGACAAAGATGACCGATACCGATCCCACCCGACGCCATTTGCTGGTCGGCACACCCTGCTACGGCGGCAACGTGACGCACCTGTACATGACGTCGATCATGAACCTGCAGAAGCTGTGCCTGATCCGTGGCATTCCATTCGAACTGCAATTGCTGAGTGGCGACGCGCTGATCACCCGCGCGCGCAACAGCATCGTGACGCAGTTCCTCGACAATCCGAATGCGACGCACCTGATGTTCATCGATGCCGATATCGGCTTCGACGCCGAGGCGGTGTTCCGCATGCTGGAATTCGACAAGGACCTGATCGGCGGTATCTACCCCGCCAAGAACATCAACTGGGACCTGGTCAAGCAAGCGGCAGCGGATGGTCATCCCGACCTGCGCGCGGCTTCGATGAACTACGTCGTTGGGTTCGAGGACCGCAGCAAGATCGCAAGCGTCGGCCCCTATGCGCGGGCAAAATATCTCGGCAACGGCTTCATGCTGATCAACCGCCGCGTGTTCGAGACCATGAAGGAAAAATATCCTGACCTGAAATACGAGAAGATCAACGCCAATCCCGACATCCAGCGCGGCAGCCCGAACCGCTATGCGTTCTTCGAATGCATGATCGACAAGGAAGGATTCTATCTGCCCGAGGATTACACCTTCTGCAAGCGCTGGACCGATATCGGGGGCGAGATCTGGGCCGACATATCCAGCAAGCTGACCCATCTGGGCTCATACGCGTTCGTCGGCGATACCAGCGTCATGTTCGGCAAGGCGGATGAATAATCGATAAGTGTCGCAACTTCGGCGCAGCGCGGATAAAATCGCTTATCCAACAAGCTGGCGAGACGACGATGGCTTTTCGATTTCGGCTTTTTCTTTTCTGCCTGCCGTTTCTGTGCCTGCCCGTCCATGCCGCCGATGTGCCGGAAAAGACGATCAGCTTTAAAATCAGCGACGGGCTCGGCGACGATCAGATCGACGAGGAGATACTGGTCAGCGTCAATCACGTCACGGTCGGCATCTTCAAGGTCGACGCCGCCAAGCCGCTCGACACCATGACGGTCACGATCCCGGCGGCGTTGACCTATCACTACGACCTATGCGGGCACCTGAACGAGAAGGGTCCTGGCGGCAAGCCCATACAGCACAAGATCGACAACGGCGCCTATCTTGCGGACATGGACGGGCGCAGTTTCGAGGCGATGAACAATGATTCGACCGTGTTCTACCTGGTCGACCGCACGCCGGGCAAAAGCCCCGTGCGTCCGCGCTCCGTCAGCGCCTTGCAAAGTTGCGCCAATACGGTGGCGATGCGTTAGAATTCCATCAGGTTCCAGCCGTCGCGTCCCAGTGCCTGCAGCGGCCTGAAACTTGCCTTGTAATCCATCTTGCGCGCTCCGGCGATGTAGTAGCCCAAGTAGAGATACTCGCCGCCGATGCGCCGTACATGATCGACCAGCGATAACACGACGTAGACGCCCAGACTCCGCCTGGAATGTTCCGGATCGAAAAAGCTGTAGACCGCCGAATACCCGTCCGCGACCTCGTCGGCCAGCATCACGGCCAGCAATGTCCCTGCGGTGTCTCGCCATTCGATCAGGCAGGTGGCGTTCGTGCCATCCTCGACCATGGCGGCATAGTCGCGCGCGCTCATCATTGCCATGTCGCCACCGGCATGACGGGCACGCTGATAGCGGGCGAACAGGGCATATTGTTCGTCGGTGGCAAGAGCGGGCCTGACCTCGCATGTCAGGTCGGCGTTGCGCCGCAAAACGCGTTTCTGGCTGTCGCCCGGTGCAAAGATCGCCACGGGGACGCGGACCGGGGTGCAGGCGTTGCAGCTGTCGCATGCGGGGCGGTAGGCCATGTCATGACTGCGCCGAAATCCAGCGCGTGTAAGATAGGCGTTTACGGCAACGCCGTTCTCCGGCTCCAGCCTGGTGAACAGCTTGCGTTCCATGCGGCCCGGTAGATACGGACAGGGCATGGGCAAGGAATGATAAAATTTCTGCAGGTCGAGGAGGGGCGGGACGACTGACATCGTATCAATGATGTGCGCGTGCCGTCTTCAAGACAACCCCTACGACGGCCGCGGCGATTCGTGAAGCTGGCGCTGGCCGATATTCTGCAACAGCACCTTGCATGGGATACCGCCGAGGACGCGGCTGTTTGACGCTTCCAGCTCGGCCTTGAGCGCCATCGGATCGAGAACGCCGCCCTTCATCACCTTGTGATCGTCGACGGCGCCGTAAAGGTCCTGCAGATAGGCATCCACGATGCGGGGTACCAGCGCGCGTTCCTTGTCGGCGGTCGCGGCATCGTCGAATTCCAGTGTAACCGTGATCGAGATGAATTGGTCGACAATGCCATTGGGCGCCATCACCGGCAGCATGACCGGTTTCAGATAGACGAAATTCTGGGGCGTCTTGTCGGCGTCCTTGTCGTCCGCCGCCAGGACCGGCTGCGCCGTCATGGCCAGAATGCCCAACATTCCCAATAATGCCGATTTTCTCATGCCACACCCCCGACGTTCCCCATATAAGGTGATACGCGAGCGCGGCTAATGGTGCTTTAAGTTGTAATGTTAAAGTTCGTTAACCGAGCCGGTATCTGAACCGCGGACCTGCTTTGCAGCGGCATCGAGCGCAGCATTTATCAGCTTGATCTCCTGCCCCGAGGCATAAAATGCATCGATCACGGAAAGATAGTCGCTGATGATGATGCCGGCGGCCAGATCGCGGCGTACCATCAGTTCGGCTATGCCCGCCCGCATTGCGACTCGCATCAACAGCTCGAGGCGTTCGGGGGTCGTGCCGCGCAGCACAGTCGCCATTACGACGTCCAGTTCTTCCTGTTTTTCGCCGACGGTTTCGATAATCGCATTCAGCGTTTCCATGTCCGCTGGCACGATCTCCTGCTCGTCGACGATCTGGCCGATGCGATAGACGGAGAATTCCTCCAGCGCCTGCGCCGGTGTTTGACCGTTAAGGGCGGCCTGGTAAAGCACCTGAACGGCGGTCAAACGCGCTGCGCTGCGCTTTGCCTTGGCTGACGAACGGGCAGACGGCTTTCGCGGTGGCGGCCGGTCGTCGACCTTGACCACGACCGGGCCTCTTGGAATTCTCATGATATGTAATCAGGGCGAACGAGGGAAAAGTTTGAACTCGGTCTTCAGCTGGACCATCTCGAGGCAGGTGGTCGCAGCGCGGCCACCGATGTCGTCCCCCTTGATCGACGCGCACTTCCAGGCTGCGTCACGGTTTTCGACGGCGGTGATCCCAAAGCCAAGCGCCAGCGAGAACTGGGTGCAGAGCGACATCACGGCATGGGTCGCCTCGGAAGACACCAGATCGTCGTTGGCGCTGTCCTTGATATGGCAGCCCAGCGCCAGATAGCCGTCGAACCGCTTGCGAGCCGGGAAAATCTCGACCGCACGGATGGCGTAGCGGATCGCAACGGGCACCTCGAACAGGGTCGGCACGGGAATCCGCTTGTAGGTGGCCCCTGCGGCGTCAAGCTGGGCAATGGCGCCGCGCGCCAGCTCATCGGAAATGTCGGGATTGAACCGCGACTCCACGATCATGATGTGCGGGACGAACCCAGTATCAGCCATCAGTCGACATCCACCTTCAGTTTGCCGAGGAATTCATTGAAGTCGCTGGCTTCACGGAAATCCCGATATACCGACGCATAGCGGACATATGCGACGGAGTCGAGTTGCTCGAGCGCCAGCATCACCATCTCGCCGATCTGCTTGGAGGTGACATCGGTATCGCCCGAGGATTCCATCTGGCGGACGATCGAATTCACTACCCGGTCGAGGCGATCCGCTTCCACCGGGCGCTTGCGCAGGGAAATACGCATCGAACGGACCAGCTTTTCACGCTCGAAAGGCTCGCGTGCGCCATTGGTCTTGACCACGGTCAGCTCGCGCAGCTGGATGCGCTCGAACGTGGTGAAACGGGCTCCGCAGCCCGAACAGACGCGCCGGCGACGGATCGCGGCATTATCGTCGGTAGGACGCGAATCCTTAACCTGGGTATCTTCATGGGTGCAGAAGGGACAGCGCATCGGGCTTTACAGGTAAGGGTAAATCGGAAATTTTTCGCAAAGCTGGGACACGCGATGACGTACTTTCGTTTCCGTGGCCGCATTGTCGTCGGGCGAAGCCGCCAGACCGTCCAGGACCTCGATGATCATCTCGCCGATCTGCTTGAACTCGGCGGTGCCGAAGCCGCGGGTCGTGGCGGCGGGGCTGCCGAGGCGGACGCCCGAGGTGATCGCCGGCTTTTCCGGGTCGAAGGGGATCGCGTTCTTGTTGCAGGTCATGCCGGCGCGCTCCAGTGACGCTTCCGCCAGCTTGCCGGTCAGCTTCTTAGGCCGCAGGTCGACCAGCACCATATGGCAGTCGGTACCGCCGGATACGATGTCGACGCCGCCTTCGCGCAACGTTTTTGCCAGGATGCGGGCGTTGTCGACAACCGCCTGGGCATATTGCTTGAAGTCCGGCTTCAGCGCCTCGCCGAAGGCAACCGCCTTGGCGGCGATGACGTGCATCAGCGGGCCGCCCTGCAAACCCGGGAAAAGCGCCGAGTTGATCTTCTTGGCGATATCGGCGTCGTTGGTCAGCACCATGCCGCCGCGCGGGCCGCGCAGGGTCTTGTGCGTCGTCGTGGTCACGACATGCGCATGGGGCAGGGGCGAGGGATAGACGCCCGTCGCAACGAGGCCAGCGTAATGAGCCATGTCTACCATCAGAAGTGCGCCCACCTCGTCCGCGATGGCGCGGAAGCGGGCGAAGTCGATCACGCGCGGGTAGGCGGACGCGCCGGCTACGATCAGCTTGGGCTTGTGTTCGCGGGCCAGGCGCTGGACCTCGTCGTAATCGATCAAGGCATCGTCCGGGCGTACGCCATACTGGATGGCATTGAACCACTTGCCCGACAGGTTGGGCGCGGCGCCATGGGTCAGGTGGCCGCCCGTGGCCAGCGACTGTCCCAGGAAGGTATCGCCCGGCTGCAACAGCGCCAGGAACACGGTCTGGTTGGCCTGCGCCCCGGAATGCGGCTGGACGTTGGCGAAGGCGCAGCCGAACAAGGCTTTCGCGCGATCGATCGCGATTTCCTCGGCGACGTCGACATATTCGCAACCGCCGTAATAGCGCCGGCCGGCATAACCTTCTGCATATTTGTTGGTCAGCACGCTGCCCTGCGCCTCCAGCACCGCGCGAGAGACGATGTTTTCGGATGCAATCAGCTCGATCTGGTCCTGCTGGCGGCTGGTTTCCTGCTGGATCGAAGCGGCAATGGCCGGATCGGCTTCAGCCAGGGTAGCCGTGAAGAAATCGGAGACATCCTCTGCGCCTGCGGAATGCTGTGCGGAGGAGAAAATAGCGTGGACCATAGACATACCTTACATGCTGTCGCGGTGAGATACGGCATGATAGCAAGGGCGTGGCAGCGCGGCTAGTACCCAGCGGATGAAAGACGGCAATATTAGTGGTGTGAAACATTTTCGCGCGCGCCGTGTCTTTCTCAAGTCGAGACGCATGCAATCATGCATGTAAAACTAGTTCGACAGAAAATGACAGGGCATCAAATACATTAATTTTTTGCGGATGAATCGCTATTCCTTCATATTGAAAATCTTCAGGCAGCTCAGCGCGTAGACGCTATTGCAAAGTTACTTTGGCAGCTTCCAGATATTAACCATAATACGTTTGACAACTATCTAGCGGTATGCGAAATGCCGCGCCTGCTGATTGCTGCAAATAGAAACGGACCTAATGATGCAAAAAGAACAAGAAACGGCAACAAGTTCTACTGCCCTACTAGAAATGACTAGCGAAATTGTTTCTGCCTACCTGTCACGGGCGACTGTTGGTGTAGCCCAAGTACCGGAAATCATTACGATCGTTCATGCCACCCTATGCAAGGTCGGCCTCGATGGTGCCGTAATAGAAGCCGAGCCCGAAGTCCTGAAAGCAGCAGTCCCCATCAGGCGCTCGATTACACCCGAATACATCGTCTGCCTGGAAGACGGTAAGAAGCTGCGCATGCTGAAACGCTACCTGCGGACCAATTACGGCCTTTCGCCAGAGGACTACCGTACCCGCTGGAGCCTGCCGAGCGACTACCCGATGGTCGCCCCTAACTATGCCAAGCAACGCTCCGAGTTCGCCAAGAAGATCGGCCTGGGCCGCGGCGTATCGCGCCGGGGCCGCCGCAAGAGCGCTTAAGCTGCCGTAAGATACAACTCGGCGGCACGCTTGAGCCACGAAGCACGCTTTGGCAGATGGTAGAAATGTTCAGCAGGTTCGATATTGTCCAGAAATCGCTGACGAATAACTGCCTGGTGAATGGCTGCAATCGGTTTCAGAAGGATCGAAGCGCGGCCCGGATCTGACCCAGGTACAAACTCGCGCCACAGTTTATGCCAGTGATTGCATACTTTGTCTGCCGCACTCTCAGGGACATGACGCATGAAAGCAGTCTGATCGAGCAGCGGATGGCTTATGCCGCTATCACCCCAATCCAGCAGAGTCGGGGACAGCCCGCTTCCCCGGACGTTCCCGGGATGAAAGTCACCATGAACCACCGTTGGCACAAGTCCGCAGGCATCTATGTCGCGAGCGATGGCGGGCAGTCGCTCCAGAAACGACTGTAACGTTGCAATCTCTTCAAGCGATAGCTCGGCCCGCGCATTTTCCAGAACATTCGCCATCGCCTTCGCCAGTGTCGGCACACGCCAGTCGGGCAAACCGAGTGCAAACAGGGCTTGTTCTTGCCCCGTGAAAGACGCCTGGATTTCGACCAGGCGAGAGACCATGGCCATGAATTGTTCCGGCGAGGCATTATTATAGAAGTCTTCGCCGGCGATCTCCGCCAGCAACATGCGGCCACCTTCATAGCCAATGACTTTCGGCACATACCGATCGGCCAGCCGGGACAGCAGAG
>CBDAQZ010000002.1:0-317119 GCA_965199335.1 Alphaproteobacteria bacterium
CGAAGCCGTGCCCCTTGCATAGAGCTTGCCGCTTGTCTTGCATGGCGCGCAGGGCAATCGGCCAGCGCCCCGGCAGCGCGGACACTGAATCCTGCCATTGCCATTACAATTGCTGCAGACAAGCGTACTTGAATCCTCGTTCGACTGCTGCCTGCCGGAACCGGCGCAGAATTTGCAGGCCAGCCATCCGGACTGGCAGTTGCAGGGCAGGAAGCCCTGGCCGCGGCACGGCACGCAGGATTGCGCCCAGACATAGCCGGTATGGAAGTCGCCGAGGGGGCTGCCTCCGAGATAGGTCAGCAACGCCTTGTGCGGATCGACACCGGCCAGCCCGTGCAGGATTGCGGCGATCCTGGGTGAAGACAGTTCGGCAGCGGCGTCGATGGCAAAGGCGGCTTTGGCTTTGGCCTCGGTCTCGACCGGCGTGCCTTCGATCTTGCCGGCGGATGGAGCGGCGGCGGTCGCCTTGAAGGTCCACACGGGAAACAGGTCCAGGGTGGCCGCACCGGAAAGGGCGGTGCTTTCGTGACGGACCAGGCTGACATCCTCCCTGGCCGCGCTATTGCCATCGGCCAGCGAGCAAACCAGATCGAACAGGCGCTGCACATTTTCATCCATGCAGCCTCACCATGCGCCGGACAGCGGAAAAAGCCTACAGGGTGGCGATATCAGGAACCGGAGCCCGTATCGCCCTTTTTCTTCTTGTTCTTGTCGGAGCCGAAGCCGCCGCGGCCGAACAATTCCTCGACCAGGGTGGTCTGGTGGCCCTGCTGGGGGGTGCTATCGGTAACGATATCGACGCTTTCACCGTTATCCTTGCCGAACTGCTTGACGCTTGCGACCTTGTCGGCCTCGTCGAAATCGATTTCGACGATACGGCGGTCGGTGACTTCGGGATCGAAGAAGGCTTCCTGCTCGGTGCGCTGGCCCATATAATACCAGTAATTTTCGTCGAACGAGCCGATCGTGGTGGGCGAACCCAGCAGTTTTGCGACATCGTCCTTGGTATCGCCGGTTTTCACCTGGGCAAGCTTGTCGGGATCGACCATGTTGCCGCGCTCGGCTACGGTGGGTTCGCAGGCCGACAGGCACAGGGCGGCAAGTGGCAGCAAAAGGATGGTATTGGGGCGTAAGCGCATCGGAAATTCCATGTACGATCTGTCGGCGTCAAGGTGCAGTCATGGTCGGGTAAAGTCAATCGGAGGCTGGGCATGTGGGGAAAAGCGTTGTTTGGGCAGTCGAGGCACAGGCTGGCGGCGGGCGAGCTATATGCCAGGATCGTCGCGCAGGCACGCCAGCCCGCGTTCTATTCGCTATTGTGCGTGCCCGACACCATCGAGGGCCGGCTTGAGCTGATCACGCTGCATTGCCATGCCGTGATGCGGCGGTTCCATTCCCCTGGGCGAGCCGGCGCGCCGGGCCTCGCAGGAGCTGCTGCAATACATGTTCGACGACCTCGACCGCTCGATCCGCGAGGTCGGGGTCGGCGATGTCAGCATCGGCAAGTACATGAAGCGCCTGGGCAAGAACTTCTACGGCCGGGCCGAGGCCTACGACAAGGCGCTGGACGCCGGCGATGCCGAGGCATTGCGGGTGGCGCTCGATCGCAACGTGCTTTCGACATCGGAGGCGGACGAGAGGAATCGCAACAGGGCGGCGGCCTTGCTGGCCGACTACGTGATCGAGATGAATGCGGTATTCGCCGCATACGATCTGGCGGCGCTGCAGGGGCCGCTTTCCTTCCCCCAGATCATGAGGCAGGCCGCATGAGCGCCGCGGTCGAGTTCTCCCGCTTCGTGCCGCTGGATCGCCTGCGCCGGGGCGAGGTGACGCAGAAAATCGACGCCGACGCCGACGAATGCGCCGCCATCGCCGCCCGGCTGCGCCTCGAGGCGGTGGCTGCCCTGAGCGCCGAATTTACCCTGCGCCCCGCCGTTCAGCCCGGCCTGTACCAGGTCGAGGGCGAGGCAAAGGCGTCGATCACGCAACTCTGCGTCGTCAGCGGCGATCCGTTTGCAGCAGAGGTCACGGCGACGATCCGCGCCCTGTTCAGCGAGTCGGCGGAGATCGACGGGGACTCGGCGGACGAGGAATGGGACGACATCGAGCCGATCGAGGAGGGCAGGATCGATATAGGCGAGTTGGCGGTGCAGCACATTTCGCTCAATCTCGACCTTTATCCGCGCAAGCCGGGGGCCGAATTCGCCAACAGCAACGAGGAAGAAAAGCCGCAATCCCCCTTTGCCATACTGAAGACGCTGAAGAAGGACGATTAGGGTTACCCCGGCTTCATCACCATCATGGCGTAGATCGCCATCAGGCCAAGGAACGCGGGCCAACCGAGCGTGAACCACCAGCGGAACAGGCGGTGGTAGCGCGGCGGCAGGGCTTCGCCGGCCTGTGCGGCGTCGGTTGCCAGTCTTGCCATTTCGATCTGCAGCCCTACCACGATCACCCAGCACAGGCCTGCGACCACATATAATATATAGGTGACGACGAGCCATGGCGCGCCGGGCTGCCAGCCGCCTTTGTACACCAGCAAAGCCCCCGACAGTGGCTGGAGGATGCCCGATGGCAGGGTGCACAGCCAGTCGGCGCGGACGACGTTGCGCGCCACGACCGCGATGGCCTGCACATTGCCCGACCTCTGGGCCAGCAGCATGTGCAGCGCCGTGCCCAGCCCGGTACCGAACAACACGGTTGAGGACAGGATGTGAATCCATTTCAGCCACAGATACGGGTCGTTCATCGATCCTCCGCGATTGCCATCCATATCAATATGGCCGCCATGACGGGCAGGTTCTTGAGCAACGGCCCAAGCGGATCGAGCCATAGCATGGGCTGGGCCAGTGTCAGGAACATCGTATAGCCCAGCACGACGGCGAACTGCATTATGCCGGTCGGCTTGCGCCGCTTGCCGAAAAGCAGCAGCGCGGCGAGGGCAAGATCCAGCAGCGATGCCGCCACGGTCAGCGCCGGGGTCAGGCGTGCCGGGATGCCGGTCGCCGTGACCATCGGCGTCGTCCAGTCCATGGGGAGCAGCAGGCCCAGCACTCCCGAAACCAGCCACAGCAGGATCAGCGAACAGGTCAACAGCGGTCTGAAGAGATAAAGTCGTGCATGCCAGCGGTCCTGCGTTCCGGCGGGGTGCGATGCCAAGGCTTTGTCCAGGCTGCGCGGGATGAAGCCGATGGCGGCGATGAAAGCCGCCGGGTCGCCGGCATTGCCGTGTTCGATCTGCTTAAGCGATGTGGTCCGCAGCGGTCCCCGGCCCAGCACATCGCCGATGCGGCAGGCCGGCACGACCAGGATGCGCGGCAGATGCAACACCCGCGCGGGCTTGAGGCCCAGCCATGCCCGCAGCTTGATGAGTATCTCGCTGAAACTCAGCGTTTCCGGCCCGACCGGATCGAGTGTCCGTTTCACCGCTGGCGAGGTCAGGCATTCCAGAACCGTGTTGGCCAGGTCATCGACATGGAGCGGCTGGAACGGCTGGTCGCCCTTGCCGACGACGGGCAGGATGAACGGCATCGCGGCGAACGCCCGCAGCAGCGACGTGCCGCCATACGAACCCTCGGCATAGACAAGCGAGGGGCGCAGTACGATCCAGTCGAGGTCCAGGCTGCGCAAATGCTCGTCGGCGCGCAGCTTGGTCAGCGCATAAGCGGTGCCGGCTTCGCGCGTTGCGCTGATGGCGGAAATCTGGATCACGCGCCGGACGCCACCCACCACACAGGCGTCGAACAGGGCGGCAGGCGCTTTATAGTGGATGCTCTCTGCAGACTGCCCGCGCTCGTCCTGCAATATGCCGGCGCAGTTGACCACGGCGTCGATGCCGGCGAGGCGCGGCAACCAGATCGCGGCGGTGGTATCCCGGTTCAGATCGCCTTGTATCGCCTGCGTCCCCGGGAAACGGCGCAGGAAGGCGGCGCTATCGCGTACGCAGCCGACAACCTCGTGGCCGCCTTCCCGCAGCGCCGCGACCAGATGCGATCCGATGAAGCCATTGGCGCCGGTTAGCAGGACACGCATGATCAGCTTAGGAACCGCGATGACAAATCGGCATCCGGCAGCATGCAACTCTCCCGTTTGCCAAACAGGCTGTAGCGGTTGCGGGCGATGCGGTCGTAAACCCAGTCGCGGATCGGACGGGGCACGAAGCGCAGGGCGCGCAGGATCGGCCAGGGCTGTTTCATATAGCCGCACAGGCGCAGGGCAGCCTCGCTCTTGACGTAAAGCCGGCCGTTTTCGAGGAACAGGAAACTGTCGTAGTCGTCCAATGGCAGGTTGCGCTGTTCCAGCAGGCGTTGACCGGTAACCGATTGCATCGCCGCATACCACAGGGTCCCGTTCTCGCGCCGGGCGAGGAACCGGACCGAGGCGCTGCACAGGTTGCAGACCCCGTCGAACAGCACCAGCGGACCGGCCTGCAGCAAGTTATCCGGAACAACCATGCCATTAATCTACGCGCGCCACGCGATGCGCGCTATAGAGGGTTGATGACCGTCACCCGCATCTCCGCCATCCACCGCGTGCTGGGGCCAGATTTCGACCTGCTGCCGCCCGAAGTCAGGGACGCGCACGATCATGAGGGCATTCTGGTGGTCGCCGGCACCGCCGATGTCACGGCGACCAAGGGCATCCTGCCTTGGTTGATCTGCGCCATTGTCGGCTTGCCACGCCCGGGTGCGGGCCAACCGGTGACCGTCAGCCTGGAAACAGGCGTGGATGGGGCCGATTTCTGGCAGCGCGATTTCAACGGCAGGCGCTACAAAAGCCGGCTCGAGGCAGGGCAGGGGCGGCACGCAGGGCAGCTGGTGGAGCATCAGGGCCGCATGACCAATATCTTCGCCCTGGCTGCGACGCCCGAACGACTGACATTTACCCTGGTCGGCTTCGCCTGGCTGGGCATCCCGCTGCCGCGCTGGCTGGCGCCGGGCTGCGAGGCCTATGAAACGAGCCAGAATGGCAAATTCGTCTTCGATATCACCATCGACGCGCCGCTGGTCGGCAGGCTGATCGGCTATCGGGGCGAAACTTTGCGAAAAACCTCTGGCATTTCCGCTTGAGTTTTGCCGAAATTTCTTTTAACAAGCCTCACTTGTGGCAGGTCCGGTGAGGTCTGCGTTGATTTGTGAAAGAGTTTTGCCATGGCTGTTCCAAAAAAGAAAACCTCGAAATCGAAGCGCAACATGCGCCGGTCTCACCATGCGTTGAGCGCGAATGCTCATATCGAGTGCCCGAACTGCGGCGAGCTTGCCCGTCCGCATCACGTCTGCAACGCGTGCGGTCACTACGGTGGCCGGGAGATCGTCGCGGCCAGCGCTGCGATCTGAAGCGACTGACGCAATCTCGCGTCAGTATCATGTTTCATCGGTATAAATGACCAATCCGATCAGGATCGCGCTCGATGCGATGGGCGGCGACAACGCCCCGATATCGGTCGTCGGCGGCGCGGCGCTCGCACATGAGCGCCACCCGCAGATCCAGTTCCAGTTCTATGGCGACCAGTCGGTTCTCAAGCCGCTGCTGGAGCGCAAGCGTAACATCGCCGGCAGCGTCATCATCCATACCGATACCGTCATTGCCAACGACGCCAAGACCTCGTCGGCGCTGCGCATGCGGCGCAAGTCCAGCATGGGTATGGCGATTGATGCCGTCGCCACCGGTGCGGCCGATTGCGTCGTCTCCGCCGGCAATACCGGCGCCTTGCTGGCGATCGGCAGGCTGGCGATGAAGATGCTGCCGGGCATCGACCGACCGGCCATGGCCTCGTTTTTCCCAACCACGCGCGGTGAAAGCGTAATGCTGGACCTGGGTGCAAACCTGGAATGCACCGCCGAGAACCTGGCGCAGTTTGCCTTCATGGGCGCCGTCTTCGCCACCAGCGTACTGGGCATAAAGAAGCCGTCGATCGGCATCCTTAATGTCGGGTCGGAGGAGATGAAGGGGCACGAGGCCGTGCGCGACGCGGCGGCCATACTGCGCTCGGCCACGTTGCCGGGCACATTCCATGGTTTCGTCGAGGGCAACGACATCGCGACCGGCAAGACCGACGTGGTCGTCACCGACGGCTTCAGCGGCAATGTCGCGCTCAAGACTTCCGAAGGGCTTTCAAAGCTTTACGTCGAATTCCTCCATCGTACTTTCTCATCGTCCATCCTGGCGCGGCTGGGTGGATTGCTGGCCCGCAACGCTTTCAAGAAGTTGAAGGTTCGCCTCGATCCCCGCCGGTATAACGGCGCGGTTTTCCTGGGGCTTCAGGGCGTGTGCGTGAAAAGCCATGGCGGTGCCGACGCCGTCAGCTTCGCCAACGCCATCAGCGTGGCGGTCGACATGGTCATGCAGGGCGCAAACGAGAAGATCCGCACCGGCGTTGCCGAAGCCTATGCCGCCCAGCCGACAATACTTACGCCCAGCGTGGCCGAACCGGCTGCTCTATAATGTTGCGTTCGGTCATAGCCGGTTGCGCTTCATACCTGCCCGAGCGCGTCGTCAGCAACGCGGAGCTGGCCGAAAGAATCGATACCTCGGACGAATGGATCGTGCAACGCACCGGAATAAAGCAACGCCGCATCGCCGCGCCTGACGAAAAGACATCCGACCTGGCGCTGAAAGCCGCGCAACGGGCATTGACGGCTGCGGGCCTTTCCGTTTTCGACATCGACCTGATCATCGTCGCCACAACGACAGCCGACCGCACATTTCCCGCAACCGCGGCGATCGTCCAGGCGGGCCTCGGCATGACGCACGGCTTCGCTTTCGACGTCCAGGCGGTCTGCTCAGGTTTCGTCTATGCCTTAGCGGTTGCCGATAACTTCCTGAAATCGGGACAATACAAGCGGGCGATCGTGATCGGTGCCGAGATATTCTCCCGCATTGTCGACTGGGAAGACCGGGGCACATGCGTCCTGTTCGGCGACGGTGCTGGCGCGGTCGTGCTGGAAGCCGTGAAAGGTGACGACGAAAGCCGCGGCATCCTTTCAACCCATTTGCACAGCGACGGTGCGCATAGCGAGTTGCTTTATGTCGATGGCGGCCCATCCTCGGGCGATCTTGTCGGCAAGGTCAGGATGAACGGCAAGGAAGTGTTCCGTCATGCCGTAACGCGCCTTGCCGAAGTGGTGGAGGAAACTCTGCAGCATAACGGCATGACGCCCGATCGCATCGACTGGCTGGTGCCACACCAGGCCAACCTGCGCATCATCGAGTCGACGGCGAAAAAACTTCACATGGATATGTCGCGCGTCGTCGTGACCGTCGATCGTCACGCAAATACATCGGCTGCATCCATTCCGCTCGCGCTCGCCGAGGCTGTGGGAGATGGCCGGATAAAGCCCGGAAACATTGTGCTTCTTGAAGCCATGGGCGGTGGACTGACCTGGGGATCGGCGTTGGTGCGCTGGTAGTGGTTACCTAAAAACACTTTACAAGTGACTGCAAACGCTTCCTAATCCCGCCCAGGATTTAGGAGAGCTGTCTTGGCGAATTCTACCATCACAAGAGTCGATCTCAGCGAAGCGGTATATGCCGAGGTCGGACTGTCGCGTAATGAATCGGCGTTGCTGGTCGACGGCGTATTCGAGGAAATTTCGAAATCGCTCGAGCGGGGCGAGACGGTCAAGCTTTCTTCGTTCGGCACCTTCTCCCTGCGTAACAAGGCGGAGCGTGTCGGACGCAATCCAAAGACAAAAGTCGAAGTGCCGATCAAGCCGCGGCGCGTTCTTACGTTCCGTCCCAGCCACGTGTTGCGAGAAAGGATGAATGGCAAGAAATGAACATGCCCATGCCCAAGATGCTGCCGCTGGATGACGAGCCCGGCCTGTTCGAGGAACGGCCGACGCTGCCAAGCGCCGCTTCCGTTTCGCCCGTATCGCGCAAGCTCGCGAAATCCCCGACGGCCTACCGCACCATCAGCGAGGTAGCGGAGGAACTGGACGTGCCGCAGCATGTCCTGCGCTTCTGGGAAACCAAGTTCACGCAGCTCCGCCCGCTAAAGCGTGGCGGCGGCCGCCGTTACTATCGTGTTGAAGACGTTACCCTTATCCGTCAGATCCATGGCCTGCTTTACGGTCAGGGCTATACGATCAAAGGTGCGCAGAAGGTCCTCAAGGACAAGTCTCCCCAGCCGTTGCAGGCGGTCGAGCCGGTACAGAAGATTGTCGACATAGTCGACAACGACGAAGCCGAAATGGTCGCGCCCGAGAAAACCCGCGCAGTGCTGCTCGAGATGCTGGCCGAGCTGAGGGCGCTACGGGCTCTTGTCTGATCGATAATTACGCGCCATAGTCCCGCCTCCCCGATAGTCGAGTTACACGGAACGGACCGTAGCGCAGCCTGGTAGCGCACTAGCATGGGGTGCTAGGGGTCGTGAGTTCGAATCTCACCGGTCCGACCACTTTTCGATGGCTTGTCAAATGGAACCGATCTTCGTCTATGTCGCGACGCCCGATCTCGCACTGGCTCGCAAGCTCGGACGTGCCCTTGTCGACCAGCGCATAGCAGCCTGCGCCAACATCGTACCCGGCATGGAAGCGATCTATCGCTGGAAGGGCCGGGTCGAGGAAGCCAACGAGACGATGCTGTTCATGAAGACGACGCGCGACCGGTTCAAGGAACTGACGGAATACGTCGTGCTCAATCATCCTTACGAATTGCCCTGCATCGTGGCCATGCCGTTTGTAGAGGGTGAGCAGACCTATCTCAACTGGGTCGTCGAAAGCTGCGACCCGAACGGCAACTAGGCCAGTTCGATCTTGGGGCAACGGTTCATCACGACCTCGATTCCCGCGGCCTCTGCCCTTGCCGCCGCCGCATCGTCGCGCACGCCGATCTGCATCCAGACATACTTGGCCGCGATCTCGATCGCCTGATCCACCACCGGCCCGACTTCTTCCGACCTACGGAAAATGTCGACC
The DNA here is from genome assembly GCA_965199335.1 of Alphaproteobacteria bacterium. GTDB lineage: Bacteria > Pseudomonadota > Alphaproteobacteria > CALMVH01 > CALMVH01 > CBDAQV01. The sequence goes on from CBDAQZ010000002.1 coordinate 8,919, forward strand.
ATGTCGATGGGGAAGGGAATGTCGGCCAGACTGGCATAGACCTCCTGATCCTCCAGCGCGGTAGTCCCGGCAAGGCCCGGATTGACCGGGACCACGCGATAGCCCTTGTGCTTCAGGAAGCGCGCCACGTCGTTGCTGGGACGTGACTCGTTGGCGCTGTAACCCACCACAGCGATGGTCTTTGTCTTATCCAGGATGTCCCTGATATACTCGGGGGCATAGGTTTCGTGCGGCATAATCGTCTCCGGTATCATCATACCACATACAAAAGCAGCCGATTTCGCTTGCGTTTATGCATCGTCACTTATAGAAACCCCTCTCGCACTTTTATGTTCAAACGAAGAGATTTCATGAAAACGTTCAACCTGACAGCGCAGACGGTCGAAAAGACCTGGACGCTGATCGATGCGGAGGGGCTGGTCCTGGGCCGTCTCGCTAGCATCGTCGCCCTGCGCCTGCGCGGCAAGCACAAGCCGCAGTACACGCCGAACGTCGATTGCGGCGACAATGTCGTCATCGTCAATGCGGACAAGGTCCGCATTACGGGCAACAAGGCCAAGGACAGCATCTTCTACTGGCACACCGGTTTCCCCGGCGGCATCAAGGGACGCAGCCAGGGCCAGATCCTGGCCGGCAAGCACCCGGAGCGCGTGATCAAGAAGGCGGTGCAGCGCATGCTGCCCCATGGTCCGCTCGGCCGCCAGCAGATGAGCAACCTGCGTGTATACGCCGGCGCCGAACATCCACATGAAGCACAGCAGCCCCAGACGCTCGACGTCGCGGCGCTCAACAGCAAGAACTCGAGGGTTTCGGCATGACCGTTACGGAAACAACGCGCAATCTCGGCAGCCTTGCCGACCTGGCGGCGACGCAAGGCCCGGAAATACGCGAAATGCCGGAGCCCAAGCGCGATGCCTTCGGCCGCTCCTACGCGACCGGCAAGCGCAAGGACGCGATCGCCCGCGTCTGGATCAAGCCGGGCAAGGGCACGGTCACGGTCAATGGCCGCGACCAGGAGAAGTATTTCGGCCGCGCCGTTCTGCGCATGATGATCGAACAGCCGTTCCAGATCACCGAGCGCAGCGGACAGTTCGATGTCGTATGCACTGTTACAGGCGGTGGTCTTTCCGGCCAGGCCGGTGCGGTTCGCCACGGTATCTCGAAGGCGCTTACCTATTACGAGCCCGAGCTGCGGCCCTCGCTGAAGAAGGCGGGCCTGATCACGCGCGACAGCCGTACGGTCGAGCGTAAGAAATATGGCCGCCACGGCGCTCGTCGCGGTATGCAGTGGGCCAAGCGCTGATCGGCTTTTTCGGGTATCAGGGAAGAAAGGCGTCCTTGCGGGCGCCTTTTTTCTTTGCCGCTCTGTTCGTTTCATTCTTTGCTTCGCCCTGCGCCAGAGCCGATCAGGCCGATGGGGCAGAGTTGAAGACTCTCAGGGAAACGGCGCCGCAGACATTCCTGCAAATCGTTCTGGAACGTGCGTCCACGGGCGATGTCGCCGCCGAGATGGTGGCGGCGGACGCCTACGAGAATGGAAAATACGGAGCGCCGCAGGATGATGCGCGTGCGCTGGACTGGTATCGCAAGGCGGCGGAAACCCATAACGGCGACGCCGAGCTTGCGGTCGCTCGCTTCTATCAGGCCGGCAAGGGCGTTGCCCGGAATGTCAGCGATGCGAATGCCTGGTTGGAAAGATCGGTCAACGACGGCAATGCCAGGGCTCTGGATTTCCTGGGCGACTCATACCTGACGGGGCGCGGTATACCCGAGGACGATCAGAAGGCGATCGGCCTGTACAAGCAGGCCGCCAAGCGCGATGTGGTCGCGTCCGAGGTCAAGCTGGGCGGCCTGTACTTCCAGGGGCAGGGCCTGCAACAGAGCTACGGCGCCGCCTATTACTGGTTTCGCATCGCGCAGACCAACCCGCAAAGCAGCGAATATCCCGAATTGGACACTGCGGTGCAGAAGGCGGCGATCATGCTCGATCCGCAACAGCGGCAATCCATCGACGCGCAGGTGCAGGCGGTTCTGGCGAAGTTGCGGCCACAAGCCTGTCCGACATGCATAACGCTCAAGGGCGTCAGGTAAGCCGGTTACCCGGGAACGACAAAGGCATCGGGCAGGATCAACCGCCATCCGACCATGGCGCCGATTGTAAACGCAACGACGGACGCGCACACCCATTTGACAGGCCCGAGCGTACCCCACAGTGCCTTCAATTCGCCGGATGCGATAACCGCGGCCGCAAATACGGCTATCTGTCCCCAGAAATGATAACGCCTTTCGGACGCCACACCTACGAACAGATAGGCCCAGGTATAAAGCAGGCCGGAAGACAGCAGAGTCAGCGAAGCGGGACGCAACGCGGGGTTCATGACCGTGCTGCCGGCAATCATCAGCCAGAGACACGTCCCGACTACAAAGCTGAACGCAGGCATCATCAGCACGTTATCCGTAAAGAACGCCACGACCTTTTGCTGACGTGACGTTGCGGGCAGAACCAGGGGATCACCGGAGGCGACCCAGTCGATCACGTTCGGTGCGGCGTGGTGAGTGGGGACCAGGAACGAAAGTTCGGAATTGAAATGCTGGATACGATGCCATGCGTAGGCGGCGGGATGTGCCAGTATCGCATGTATCCACAGTCGGCGAAGCTGCGGATTGGGCGCGGCGAAGACAAGATCGTCACCTGTCGTTCGATCGGTAATCTTGTAGTCCGGAGAAATTGCCAGACGTTGCCAGAAAGTGCAGCGGTAGCCATCCATCGCCTCCACGCCCATCGGATTGTAACAATTGTCGACTTCGACGAGCGTGACCGCCGGATGTTCGCCGAAGACGGCAAGATCGCGGGAGAAATGTGCAATACCGCCCAGATCGAAGACTTGCAGAACGCGTATCTGTCCGGTAGGGGTCGCCTTCAATATGGCGTGATTGATGAATGCGCTGGCAGGAACCAGAAGGATCGCGGCGCCCAGGCAGCCCAAGATCATTGCACGCGGACGCTGGAAACCCTGCGGCCATAGCAGATAGGCGGCAAGCGCGGGAAACGCGAACACCCCGTTGGCCCGTACCAGCATCCCGTACAGCAACAACAGTAAAGCCACGCAGGCGACAGGAAGCGGGACAGGGAGGTTCCGGCCTCGATAGGTGAAAGCCAGACCGAATCCGGCAAGCAGCGTGGCGGCCATGCCCACGTCCTTGAGTATGTTGACGTTCATCGTGACGAACGATGGCAGTACCCCCACGGCAAGAACGGCCCAGGCAAGATAACGGTGACCGGTTCGCGACAGCGTGAACGCCATCAGCAGGAAGCCAAGCCAGTAACAGGCGATCTGGAACGCGAACATCGGCGCCGGCCCATCGCCGACCAGTCGCAGTCCCGACCAAAGCCGCGCCATGATTGGCGGATGCCAGTCGCTGTAATCGTGGTCGTAGGCCTGCCAATATTGCCACTGGCTATCGGGATTCAGCTTGCCGGGATACCAGATATGCAGGTTAAGCGCGAAAAGCAGGCAGGCGGCCAGCGCAGTCGTTTCGGGCCGTTTCAATAAAGAGGCCAGTATGCCGACGGCCGTGTTCAAGCCAAAAAATCCTCCCCAAAGGGACTACTCACCCATCTGCAGCAAAGCACCCCGCTTGCGCGCGTTCCGGAACGAGGCCATGAAGATCGCTCCGCCGATTATGAAATAGACTACGTTGAGACCCATCGCCATCGCGAACAGGTCGAAGCGGAACTGGTGCTGAAACAGCACCCCGCGCATGCCCTCGAAGATATAGCTGGCGGGCAGCGTCCACGCGATCGGCTGCATCCAGTGCGGCATCGACGCGACGGGATAATAGACGGCGCTGAATGGGGCCAGGATGAAGATCGCCATCCAGGCGATCTCCTCGGCGCCCAGGCCCTGCCGCAGCACAAGTGCCATGACGACCAGCGCGATCGCCCAGCCCATGACGATCAGGCCGCAGAAGAACGCCAGCAAGGGCAGCCCCATGCTGAAGATCGAATAATGATACAGGGGAATCGCGATCAGCATTGCCGGGATGACGCCGATGGCGAGGCGGATGACGCTGGTGATCATCAGCGATACGACCCATTCACGCGGGCGCAACGGCGTCACGAACAGCTGGCCGAGGTTGCGCGACCACATCTCCTCCATGAAGCACATCGACATGCCGAGCTGGCTGCGGAACAGTACGTCCCACAATACGACCGCTGCGATCAGCACACCGCCTGCCTGCGCCACCCATGAACTGTTGCCCTGCAGGAAGCGGCTGATGAGGCCCCAGAGCAGGACCTGCACGGTCGGGAAATAAACCAGGCCGAAAATGCGCGGCCACGACCCCCGCAGCAGATACCAGTAGCGTAGCACCATGGCATAGACGCGGCGCGTCGGATTGCCGGACAGGATCACGGTGCTCATGCGGCTTCCTCTTCTTCTTCGGTCTGGCCGCGCGCGATGGCCAGGAAGGCCTGTTCCAGATCGTCGCGGCCATGCCGGGCGACCAGCTCGGCGGCGCTGCCCTGGTCGACCAGGCGGCCCTGCTTCAGCATCAGGATGTGGGAAGCCATGCGCTCGACTTCCGGCATGTTGTGCGAGGCGAGAAAGATCGTCGCACCGGTATCGCGCTGGTAGGTTTCCAGATGGCTGCGCATGCGATCGGCGGTATCGGGATCGAGCGACGCGGTGGGCTCGTCCAGCAGCAGCACCTGCGGCTCGTTCAGCAGCGCCTTCGCCAGTGCCACGCGCGTCTTCTGCCCTGCAGACAGCTTGCCCGAAGGACGCTCCAGGAACCTGACCAGGTCCAGCTGCTCGGCCAGATCGGCGATCCGCTTGCGGGGGCGCACGACGCCATACAGCCCGGCATAGACATATAGGTTCTCCCATACCGTCAGCCGGTGCGGCAGGTCGACGTAAGGTGACGAGAAATTGACGCGGGGCAGGGCTGTGTAGCGCCGGCGCAGCATGTCGTGCCCCAGCACCGTGATCCTGCCGGATGTCGGTGTCAGCAAGCCCAGCACCATGGCGATGGTGGTGGACTTGCCCGCGCCGTTACCGCCCAGCAACGCGACGGTCGCGCCCTGCGGTATGGTAAAGCTGATGGCATCGACCGCAGTGGTCGTGCCGTAACGCTTGCTGAGATTTTCGACGACGATGGCTGAGGAAGTCATACCGCCGATATAGTGGATCGGGGCCGGATAGAAAGAGCCGAATGCTTAGTCGGCAATACAAGTAGGCTGGCTCAGCTGTTTCGGTCGTGGCAGTGCGTCGGGCTGCACGGTCGCGTCAGGCGCCTTGTCCGATATCTTGGCGGCATGATGCTGTCCGACCAGAAGGCCCGCTACCGCGCCGAGGGTGCACAGGCCTTTCAGGATGGCATCAGGATGACCGGCGGCGGTCATGCCCTGATGAAGTTCCCGCGCTGCATCCAGCCCCAGCGACAAAGAGGCAAACCCCAGTATCACCTCGCCAAGGATTGTTGGATTTATATCGGGCAGCATCTTGTCGACAAGACGCAAGACCGGCGATGTCTTTTCCATCGCGGCGTCTTTCAGGGCTTTCCCATAAAAAAGCGTCGCGGCGCCAAGCGCCTTGATGCCGCCGAAAAAGGTTTGCGGGTTCAGAACGTCATGCAGGTTCTGCATCAACGTGTGGTGTTCCGCGCCCACCAGCCCGTGATGGATTCCGCTGCCCATATAGACCAGCGCGCCCACGACTATCATGGGAAAGGTATAGCGCTTCACCGAGGTATCGGCTGTGGAGTTCAACAATTGCGCCGTGGCTGTACCAATGCCTGCACTGGCCATGAGAGGGTCATGCAGCGACAGGCCCTTTATTGCCAAAAGCACATTGGCACCGATCGTGCACCGGCCATAGACATGCAGGTTATGCCGTGCCGAAGCATCCTGGGTATCTGGATCAGGTAAATTCATTTATGACTTATTAATTCATAGGGCAGCTTTAAGTCAAGCTTGTTATACCAGCCCCGCCTCGTAATAATCCAGACGGCGCTCGATCTTGTGCATCACGTCGTCACCGATCGTACCGTCATCGCGCAACTGCTGAATCCTGTCGCGCTGCGCTGCCAAGGCCTCCAGGCGCACGCGCCTGCGGTTTTCCGTCGTCAGCGTCAGGTCTTCGGCCAGATCGGGCTTGTCCTGGCATTGCAGGTCGGCCAGGCGCTGGCTGTACTCGGCCGATACCTCATTTAATATGACAGCCGGAAACACATCGTGGTGCGACAGCCTTTCCAGAAAGGAAATCGCGGCCTGCGACATCTCCTTGCGCGCAAGCTTCTCCTCGGCCGGCCCTTCGGTGTCAGCGCCGACCTTCAGCTTCTCGATCACCCATCCCAGTGAAAGTCCCTGGAACACAAGCGTTCCCAGAATCACGCAGAAAGCCAGATAGATCACCAGGTCACGCCCCGGCATCGCGCTGTTGTCGTTCATCGTTTCCGGCAGGGACAGCGCCGCCGCCAGCGACACGACACCGCGCATGCCGCTCCACCCGACGATAGCGACATTGCGCCATGGCGGCATCGGCTCGTTTCGCCTGATGGCGGGAATCAGGCGTGGGATGTAAGTCGCAGGAAATACCCACACAAGCCGGATAACGATGGCGGCCAGCGAGGCGACCAGACCATAGCGGACCAGGTCGAGTGTCGAATAGCCAGCGAGGTCCGACACGATCGTTTTCAACTGCATGCCGATAAGGATGAAAGCCAACGTATTGACCAGGAATACGATCATATCCCAAAGCGATAGGGCCAGGATGCGCTGTTGCGGGCTGAAGGCGCGGCTGGAATGGCGGCTGCGGATCAACCCGGCGGCCACGACGGCGAGCACGCCCGACGCATGCAATGATTCGGCCACCAGGTAGGTCAGGAAAGGCAGGATCAGCGCCACCAGAACTTCGATCGCGCCATCCTTCATCAGCGAATGCAAAAAGATCGATGTCCTGCCGAAGATCAGGCCGATGGCAATCCCTGCTACAACCAGCCAGCAGAACTGGCCTAGCGCGAAGCTCCAGTGGACCATGCCGGTCTGCACCGCGCCCAGGGCGATGGTGAAGGCGACCAGGCCGGTCGCATCGTTAACAAGGCTTTCGCCCTCGACGATGGTCACGATCCGGCGCGGCAGGTTCAGCTTGTGCATGACCGAAGTCGCTGCCGCCGCATCGGTCGGCGATATGATGGCGCCCAGCAGCAGGGCCGATGCCAGGGGAAGGGCGGGTATGAAGGCATGCGTCGCATAGCCGAATGCCAGCGTGGTGAAGATGACCAGCCCGAACGCCAGCAGGACGATGGCGCGCCGGGCTGCCTTGAAGTCGCGCCAGGACGTGACGAGCGCCGCTTGGTACAGCACCGGCGGCAGGAACAGCGTGAACACCAGGGATGAGTCCAGTTCGACCTGGGGTATCCACGGTATGAATCCGATCAGCAATCCGCCGATGACGAGCATTACGGGGTAGGGAATACGCAGGCGCCGCGCCATGATGGACAACGGCACGGCAGCGATCATGAGGCCGAGAATGATCTCGATCGTGCTGGCGGTTTCGGTGTTCATTTACGCCCGATATAGCACAGCTTCAGCCGCTGATAACCCTGCAAAAAGTTAACCAGAAGTAAATTTCCCTTGAATAACGCAGCAAGGCGACGTACAAAGCGTCATGTTCGATAAATCGCCTGAGATACCGGATAGCCCGTTCGTGGGGCTGGTACGCCGTGAGCAGCGTCGCGTTTCTGCGGCGGCCTGGGCGCTGGCCGATGTCGGATTAACGGTCAAGGGCGTGGTCGAGGGCAGTCAATCGATTTATGACTCGGGCGATTACACCATGGCGGCTGCCAGCGGTCTATCGACCTTTGGTTCGATCATCGGTTTTGTTTTCGGCAAGCGCGCCGATGAGGTGACCATCCCTTGCTGGCTTGTTGCCGGCGGCACATGGGCGATGGCCGGTGCACATACCCACCAATACGGGCTTGCCGCACTTGGTGTCAGCTGCGTGATCGGACAATTCGGCGCGAACAACACGGACATCGCGAAATTTCTTCGCGAAGACAGGCCGACGCAGCGGTTGATCGAGACCCTGAAAAAAACCGATTTTCCTGAGATGGCCAATAAATACCTCCGGTCGCTGCTATTGCAACGATTTCGTTGGGCTTTCTAGCCGGCAATAAAATCGTTGGACTGAAACCGTCTTCCGAAACATTTGCTGAAACCTCGCCCCGCCCGACATTAAATGGCGGTCTAACAGTTGTTTCTCTTAAATAAGCCCTCAGTACTGTATTCATTCGGAAGTTTCTAAAACATTGAATATATTGCTTCTTGGCAAGAAACTTGTTACCATCATCATCAGATTCGGAGAGTCAATCAGATTTGCAGGCTAAATCCTTGACAAGGGGAGAGTAATTTGAGCGAAGCTACACAAACGGAACATACAGAATTGTCAATCTCGCAATTTCCAGAAATCAAAGGATGGGTGGAAGATCGTAATGCTCAGGCGGCCACAAAGCTTATGGCTGACGACAGCATTCGACCAGGACTGACCAAAATTCGTAAGACCTTAGGTCAGCTCGACGAAGCCAATCAGAACACCATAATTTCTGTGCTTGCGGGGGCTGGTGAGCAGACGCCTGCACGGTCGCTTATAAGAGATCATTTGCTCCGCGATCCCGACGTTAATGAAACGGGACGGGCGATAGCGGAGGCTATAGGATATATGTCCGAGGAGGACGGTTTGAGGACAGTCAAGCAATTGATTGGTCCTGTGAATTCTCCAAAGATTACAAGTGAGCCTTCCGTCAATGAGGCGCAGGTTGGTGAGTCTTCAGTAGCAAGAACAAAATCCCCTTCGTTCCGGAACTAAATCTTCACAGCCCGCCCTTCGCGCAGCAGCGTTAGCTGCGGCTGTGCGGCCATCGTCTGGTCGGTCAGGCGGATCGGATATTCGCCGGTAAAGCAGGCGTCGCAGAATTGCGGGATCTGCGGATCGCGTTTCGTCTCCCCCATGGCGCGGTACAGGCCGTCGATCGAGATGAACGCCAGGCTGTCGACGCCGATCACCTTCGCCATCTCCTCGACCGTGTGCTTGTGCGCCAGCAGCTTGTCGTTCTCCGGCGTGTCGACGCCGTAGAAGCAGGCATGCGTGGTCGGCGGGCTGGAGATGCGCATGTGCACCTCCTTCGCGCCGGCGCTGCGGACCAGGTCGACGATCTTGCGGCTGGTGGTGCCGCGCACGATCGAATCGTCCACCAGGATGACGCGCTTGCCCTCGATCACGGCGCGGTTCGGGTTGTGCTTCATCTTCACGCCCAGATTGCGGATGTGCTCGGTCGGCTGGATGAAGGTGCGGCCGATATAGTGGCTGCGGATGATGCCCAGTTCGAACGGGATACCGCTCTGCGCGGCGTAGCCCAGCCCTGCCGGAACGCCGCTGTCGGGCACGGGTACGATCACGTCCGCCTCGACCCCGGATTCGACCGCCAGTTCGTGGCCGATACGCTTGCGCGCGTCGTAGACCGAGCGGCCTTCCAGGATGCTATCAGGGCGGGAGAAGTAGATGTATTCGAAAACGCAGAACTTGCGCGGCGCCTTGACGAAGGGCTTGAACGAGGTGACGCCGCTACGGTCGATCACCACCATCTCGCCCGGCTCGATATCGCGCACGAACTCGCCGCCGATGATCTCGAAGGCACAGGTTTCGGAGGACAGCACGTAGGCGCCTTCGATTTTTCCAAGCGAAAGGGGGCGGATACCGTTGGGATCGCGGATGCCGAACACCATGTCGCTGGCGAGGCCGACGAGCGAATAGGCGCCCTCCACCTGGCGCAGCGCCTCGACGATGCGGTCGGGCAGGGTGGTGCTGCGCGCGGTCGCCATCAGGTGGAAGATCACCTCGGTATCGGTAGTCGACTGGAACAACGAGCCTTGCTTCACCAGCTGTTCGCGCAGGGTGTAGGCGTTGGTCAAATTACCGTTATGGCCTATGGCGAAGCCGCCGAAGACGAAGTCGGCGAATAGCGGCTGCACGTTGCGCAGGGTGGTGTCGCCGGTCGTGGCATAGCGGTTGTGCCCGATGGCGGCATGGCCCTGCAGATGCTGCATCAGATCGGGAGACGAGAAATTCTGTCCGACATGCCCCAGGCCGCGATGGGCGTGGAATTCCCTGCCGTCGAAGGCGACGATGCCGGTTGCTTCCTGCCCGCGATGCTGCAGCGCATGCAGACCCAGCGCCGCGACGGCGGCGGCCCCCGGATGACCGTAGACGGCGAAGATGCCGCACTCCTCGTGCAGCTTGTCGTCGTCGAACGGGTTGGTCGTGAAGTCCGTCGTCATCACTTCGTTTCGTTTCCATCTTTCTGGATCAGCTTGTCGAGGCTGCCGCGATCACTTTTGTCATAACCCGCATCGGACGGTTTTTCAGCAGGTTTTTCAGCAGGTTTTTCAGGGGGCGCGGGCGCTATTACAGCATCCTTGGCGTCCTTGACCGTGTCGGTTGCCTTGTCGATGTCGTCGCGTGCCTCGGCCTTCGCCTTCTTGTCCTTGTCTTCGCTGGGCTTGATCTCGGATTGGACGCTTTCGGGCAGCATCGCAACCAGCTTGCCCGAGGCTTTGGCGATCAGCGGTGTCGATCTTGCCTCGGTCACGGCGTCGGGCAGGTGTTCGGGGTAGGCCCATTGCAGGCCGATATATAGGATGCATAGCACCAGTCCGGCACGCAAGACGCCGAAGCCCGCGCCCAATGTGCGATCGACCATGCCTAGGCCGGCCTTGTTCACGCTCTTCGCGATGCGGTGGCTGATCACGGACAATACCACAAGCGTGACGATGCCCAGCAGGGCGCCAGCCGCGATGTCGGCGGTGGTCTGGTCCTCGAACATGCCGCGGAAGACCGGACGTGCCACGGGCAGGCCGTAGACCACGGCGGCAACCGCGCCAACGAAGGCGATGATGGTCAGCACCTCGCGCGTGAAGCCGCGCAATACCGCCAGCAGGATCGAAAGGCCCATCATCACGGCTACGACGAAATCGACAGTGCTCATCAATTGGAACTCATTGTGGTCTTGGGACGCCGCTGCGGACCGGCCTGACAATAGGGGATCAAGTCGGCAACATGGTCGAGCCCGATCAGTTTGGCAATCGGGCTTGCGCCTTTCTTCTGCGTTCTTCCCGGTACGAAGGCGCTGGTAAAGCCCAGTTTTGCGGCTTCCTTAAGGCGGGCATCGGGCTGGCTTACGCTGCGCACCTCGCCCGTAAGGCCGATTTCGCCGAACAGCACGCAGCCCTGCGGCAGTGGCGCATCGGCCAGGGCACTAACCAGCGCGGCCGCCACAGCAAGGTCCGCCGCGGGTTCCGAGATGCGCAGGCCGCCCGCGACATTCAGGTAGATGTCGTTGAAGCCGATGGAAACACCGCAACGCGCCTCCAGTACCGCCAGCACCATCGACAGGCGCGCCGAATCCCAGCCGACCACGGCCCGGCGCGGCGTGCCGAGGGAGGACGGGGCGACAAGTGCCTGCACCTCCACCAGCAGCGGGCGCGTGCCCTCGATGCCAGCGAAGACGGCGGTGCCGGAGGCTTCGGTTTCGCGCTCGTTGAGGAACAATGCCGACGGGTTCAGGACTTCCTTCAGCCCGCGATCGGTCATTTCGAACACGCCGATCTCGTCGGTCGGGCCGAAGCGGTTCTTGACCGCGCGGAGGATGCGGAAATGGTGGCCGCGCTCGCCCTCGAAATACAGCACGGTGTCGACCATGTGCTCCAGCACGCGCGGGCCGGCGATGGTGCCTTCCTTGGTCACGTGGCCGACCATCAGCATGCTGATGTCGCGGCGCTTGGCGACGCGGATCAGCTCCTGCGCGCTGGCCCGGACCTGCGCCACGGTTCCTGGCGCGCTGTCCAGCGTCGGCACGTACATGGTCTGGATGGAATCGATCACGACGACGGCGGGTGCCTGTGCATGGTCCAGCGCGCTTACGATCTCGCCCACGTCGGTCGCGGTCGCCAGTTCGACAGGGGAATTTTCGAGCCCCAGACGCTTGGCACGCAGACGCACCTGGGCGACGGCTTCCTCCCCCGAGATATACAGGACGCGCTGGTCGCGGGCGAGGCGGCAGGCGACTTCGGTCAGCAATGTGGACTTGCCGATGCCGGGATCGCCGCCGATCAATATGCCCGCCCCCGCTACCAGGCCGCCGCCACAGACGCGGTCGAACTCGCCGATGCCGGTCAGGCGGCGCTGGCTATCGGACTGCTCGCCGGTCAGGCCGACGATCTCGAGGCGGCCGCGGCTGGAGGATTTTGCGGGGCCAAGCCCTTTGGGAACGTTGCGTACGGCTTCCTCGACCAGGCTGTTCCACTCGCCGCACGCCTCGCAGCGGCCGATCCATTTCGGGCTGATAGAGCCACAAGCCTGGCAGACATATTGGGAGGATGCCTTGGCCACTACCCCGCGCGGACCTGCATCTTGATCGGGCCTTCGGCGCGGCCGTGGATGAACTGGTCGACATAGGGGTTGCCGGACTGGTCGATGTCGGCGGTCGGGCCGGTCCAGATCAGCTTGCCGTTGTACAGCATGCCGATGCGGTCGGAGATCTTTCGCGCGCTGACCATGTCGTGGGTGATCGAAACGGCCGTCGCGCCAAGGTCCTTCACGCATTTCACGATCAAATGGTTGATGACGTCGGCCATGATCGGGTCGAGGCCGGTGGTCGGCTCGTCGAAGAACAGGATTTCCGGTTCGGTGGCGATGGCGCGGGCAAGCGCGACGCGCTTCTGCATGCCTCCCGACAGCTCCGCAGGGAACAACGCGCCGACCACGGCTGGGTCCAGGCCCACGGCGGCCAGCTTGTCGGCGGCGATCCGGCGCGCGGCTTCCTGCGATTTGCCATGGCCCTGGATCAGGCCGAAGGCGACGTTGTCCGTGACGCTGAGGCTGTCGAACAGAGCCGAGCCCTGGAACAGCATGCCGAACTTGGCGCGGATGGTGCGCAACTCGGACGCGCTGGCCTTGACCAGTTCCTTGCCGTCGACCTTGATCGAGCCGCTGTCGGGCTTCAACAGGCCCAGGATGCATTTCAGCATTACCGACTTGCCGGTGCCCGAGCCGCCGATGATGACGACCGATTCACCCTTCGCGACATCCAGGTCGATGCCGTCCAGCACCATCTTGGCGCCGAAAGCCTTGATAACGCCGCGCAACTGGAGTTTCAGATCCGTCATTTGGCGAACAGAATCTGGGTCATGAAATAGTTCGACAGCAGGATCAGGATCGAGGCGCTGACCACGGCGTTGGTGGTCGCCGCGCCGACGCCCTGCGCGCCGCGTTGCGAGTTGAAGCCGTTGTAGCAGCCCAGAACGGCGATGATCAGGCCGAATACGCCAGCTTTCAGCAGGCCCGACAGCACGTCGTGAGGCTCAAGCAGCCGGAGCGTGTCGCGCAGATAGAGGGTCTTGTTGAAGCCCAGGACCATTACGGAAATCAGGTAGCCGCCCATGACGCCGATCAGGTCGGCGATCACGACCAGCAGGGGCATGCTGATAACGCCTGCCAGCACACGCGGCACGATCAGGTATTTGTAGGGATTGGTGGACAGCGTGCCCAGGGCGTCGATCTGTTCCGTCACGCGCATCGTGCCGATCTCTGCGGCGATGGCGGCGCCGACGCGACCGGCGACCATCAGCCCGGCCAGCACAGGCCCAAGCTCGCGCGTGATCGACAGCACCACGACGGCGGCGATGGCGCTTTCGGCCTGGAAACGGGAAAAGCCGGTATAGGATTGCAGCGCCAGCACCATCCCGGTGAACAGGGCGGTCATGCCGACGACGGGCAGGGAATTGAAGCCGATTTCCCGCAGCTGATGCATGAAAGCGTCGAAGTAGAAGGGGGGCCGGAAGATATGGCTGATCGACTGGGCGAAAAAGATCGTCAGTCGCCCGGCGAGGGCGAACAGATCGAGCGTGGTTTTGCCGACGGCACTAACGGGATTCACGGGCTATGCGACCTTCGAATGGCTTATACGCCGTTGACATACACGCGTCCGGCCCGTCTGCCCAGCCCCGTCAGCACCTCGTAGCCGATTGTCCCGGCGTCGGCGGCGACATCGTCGATGGGGCGATTGGGGCCGATGATCTCGACGAAGGAGCCCGGTTCGACCGCGCCGGGCGCAAGGGCGGTGATGTCGATGGTGATAAGGTCCATCGACACCCGACCGGCGATGGGCACCAGCTGTCCGCCTGCGAACACCTGCCCCAGATTGCCAAGGGCGCGGATGACGCCGTCGGCATAGCCGATCGACAGCGTGGCGATGCGGGAAGGTTTGTCTATCATATAGGCCCCGCCATAACCCACGCTTTCACCCGGCTGGACCTCGTTGATCTGCAGGATGCGAGCCTCCAGCGTGACCACAGGATGCATCGGGTTAGGCTGTCCCGGCGTCGGGTTGATGCCATACAAAGCTGCGCCAGGCCGCACCTGGTCGAAATGGAAATCGCGCCCCAGGAAGATACCGGGTGAATTGGCGAGGCTGGTTCTGGCGACCGGGATCGATTGCACAGCTGCCAGGAAACGCTTCCGCTGCCGCTGGTTCATCGGGCTGGCATGATCCTCGGCCACCGCGAGGTGGCTCATCAGCAGGTCGACATGAACGCCGGACAGCAGAGCGGGGGTTTCATGGAGGGCCATAACGTCCGCCTCGCCGATGCCCAGCCGGTGCAAGCCCGTATCGACATGCAGCGTAATGGGCAGCTCTTTCGCCTTGCCCTTGGGGAAAGGGATGCTGGCGGTCCATTTGCCATACGATCCGGATAGCCGCGCCAGATCGTGCCGGCTGTTCACGACCGGCACCAGATGGGCCGCGAAAGCCGCCGTTTCATCCGGTGCGGGAATGCCGTTCAGAATATAGATCGTAGCCGCCGGAAGCTCGTCCCGAAGGGTAAGGCCTTCCTGGACATAGGCAACGTAGAACGACCGGCAGCCGGCGTGATACAGCGCCGCCCCCACTTCCGGCAGTCCCAGGCCATAGGCATCCGCCTTGACCACCGCCGCGCACTCGGCGGGCGCGACCTTGTCACGCAACAGGCGCCAGTTCGCGGTGATCGCGCCGAGGTCGATGGTGAGGCCGATGTTCGAGGTCATGAATGAATAAACCTCTCCCGGCGGGAGAGGTCGGCGATCCCTTTGGGATCGACGGGTGAGGGGCTATTGCCGAAGGAAAAGCCCCTCACCCGCCCGTCCGTACCGGCCGGTCGACCTCTCCCACAGGGAGAGGTTATAACTGCGTTCACGGCCATCAATCCTGATGATGCTGGTCCAGGTCGCTGAACCGGGTGAACTGTCCGTCGAATTGCAGCTTCACCGTACCGATGGGGCCGTGGCGCTGCTTGCCTATGATCACCTCGGCGATGTGACCGGCGGCCTCCAGGCGTTCCATGAAGTTCTGGTAGCGCTTGTTGTACTCCTCCTGGCTTTCCTCGGCGCGGCGCGAGGGTTCCTCGCGGCTGAGGTAATATTCCTCGCGGTAGATGAACATCACCACGTCGGCGTCCTGCTCGATACTGCCCGATTCACGCAAGTCGGATAGCTGGGGGCGCTTGTCCTCGCGCGATTCCACCGCGCGGCTTAGCTGAGACAGCGCCACGACCGGCACATCCAGTTCCTTGGCCAGCGCCTTCAGGCCCCGCGTGATCTCGGAGACTTCCAGCACGCGGCTTTCATTCGAGCGACCGCTATCGGCGCGCAGTAGCTGCAGGTAGTCGATCACGATCAGGCCCAGATTGTGCTTGCGCTTCAGACGCCGTGCACGCGTGCGCACTCCGGCTATGGTCAGGGCAGGTGTGTCGTCGATGTAGAGCGGCAGCTGGCTCAGGCGGTGGCTGGCCTCGATGAAAGTGTGGAAGTCGCGGTCCCGCACTTCGCCCTTGCGGATTTTTTCCGACGGCACGCTGGACACGTCGGCCAGGATACGCGTCGCCAGCTGCTCGGCCGACATTTCGAGCGAGAAGAAGCCGACGACCGCGCCGTCCTTGCCGTCGCTGTCCAGATAGGCTTCTGCGGCCTTGTACGCCATGTTGGTGACCAGTGCCGTCTTGCCCATCGACGGGCGCGCGGCGAGGATCAGGAGGTCGGAGCGGTGCAGCCCACCCAGCTTCTTGTTCAGGTCGATGAAGCCGGTGGTGACGCCGGTCAGATGCGTGTCGCGGCGGAACGCGGCCTCGGCGGTTTCGATCGCCTTGGTCAGAGATTCCCTGAACAGGACGAAGCCGCCCTTCAGCTGGCCATCCTGTCCCAGTTCGAACAGCTTGGATTCCGCGCGCTCGATCTGCTGGTTGGCGGGCACTTCCAAGTCGTGAGCGTGTGCGTCGTTGACCATGTCCTCGCCCACCGTGATCAGCTGGCGGCGTACGAAATGGTCGTGGATGGCACGGCCGTAATCGCCGGCGTTGACGACTGTGACAACGTTGGCGGCCAGGTCGGCCAGGTACGAGGCGCCGCCTAGATGCGCCAGGTCCTCGTCGCGTTCGAAATAGGCTTTCAGCGTGATCGGATTGGCGGCCTGTCCCCGTTCGTGCAGCTTGCACGCCGCTTCGAAAATGCGGCCATGGACGGGATTGAAAAAATGATCGGCCTTGAGAAATTCGGCGACGCTTTCGATCGCGCGATTGCTGACCAACAGCGCGCCCAGGAGTGCCTGCTCGGCCTCCTCGTTGCTCGGCGCCTGACGAAAGCCGAGCTTCGCCTGGTCGTTCTCGATTGCGTAAAGCGGGGGGCGTAGCGAGCTGTCGTGGACCATGATATATCTGTAATCTCAATATGGGCGAATGTCTCCATGAATGAGTCAATCGCTCGATGATTCGGAGAATGAAATGAAAGCCAAGGTTCGCGATACGGAGATCTATTTCGATGTCGAAGGCATGGGTCTCGTACGCGGCGAAACCGTCATGCACGAACGACCGGTGGCAATGATCATTCATGGCGGCCCCGGAATGGATCATACCGGATTCAAGCCGAGCCATTCCCCATTGGCTGAAGACATGCAGCTTGTATATTTCGATCACCGTGGACAGGGGCGGTCTGCCCGCGGCGATCCCACCCTTTATAATCTGGACGAGAATGTCGAAGATATGGAGGCTTTACGACAATATCTCGGCTTGGGGCCGATTGTCAGTATTGGAACAAGTTATGGCGGCATGGTCGGTCTGGCTCATGCAGCCAGATATCCTGAAAGTGTCTCCAAATTGATCTTGGTCGCAACCGCGTCGCATAAGGGCTTCAACGATCGTGCGGCCGAGATAATCAAGGAACGCGCGACGCCCGCACAGCAGCAAGCTTGCGAAACCCTATGGTCAGGAGCGTTTCGGGATACGGACGAGCTTTGGGCTTATTTCGATACCATGATGCCCATGTACTCGATCAAGCAGGCAGCTATGCCTGCCGCTCCGCCTGCACAAGGACCGCGTGGTCCGGCGATACTATCGCATGAAGCCATCAATCGTGCCTTTGCCCCTGACGGGTTTCTTCGCAGTTTCGATCTGCGTCCGGAATTAAGCAGGATCACTGCACCGACATTGATTTTGGCGGGACGCCATGACTGGATTTGTGCGGTAGAATTCTCTGAGGAAATCAACCGCCTCATCCCGCAGTCGGAACTGCAAATCTTTGAAGATAGCAGCCATTCGCTTCGAACCGATCAGCCTGAACGGTTCATGCAGGCAATCAAGGAATTTGTCGCAAAATAGCAGTAGTCTCACTCCAGGGATCATTCCCTGGAGTGAGACTACCAGTTACACGGCCGGCTGTTCGCCCGCGCCGGGATCGAAGAATTCTTCGGCGGCGACCAGCGCCGCGTCTTCTTCTTCCTGTTCCTCGCTGCGGCCGGTGACGGCAGTGCCGCGCTTTTCCTGTACCTTGGCTTCCTCGACGCTGCGGGCGATGTTCACCTTTACGTTGACCGAAACTTCAGGATGCAGGCTGACCTTGACCGTGAAGATGCCCAGCGTCTTCAGCGGCTCGTTCAGCACTATGGTGCGGCGCTCGACCGTCTCGCCCTTTTCGGCGATCGCTTCCGCGATGTCGCGGGCGGCGACCGATCCGTACAGCTGGCCGGCTTCGGACGCCTGGCGGATGATGACCAGCGACAGGCCATCGATCTTCTTGGCGCTCTTCTCGGCTTCGCTGCGGCGATGCTCGTTCTGGGCATGCAGGTCCGCCTTGCGCTTCTCGAAATATTCGAGGTTCGACTTTGTGGCGCGCAACGCCTTCTTCTGCGGCAGCAGGTAGTTGCGGGCGTAGCCCGGCTTGACCTTTACAACGTCGCCCAGCTGACCCAGGTTTTCGACGCGTTCCAGTAATACGATATCCATGTCCAGGCTCCTGCCTTACTTCGTTACGTAGGGCAGCAGGCCCATGTAGCGTGCGTGCTTGATGGCGAGCGCTAGCTCGCGCTGCTTCTTGTTCGATACGGCGGTGATACGCGCCGGTACGATCTTGCCGCGTTCGGACAGGAAGCGCGATAGCAGCTTCACATCCTTCCAGTCGATCTTCGGCGCGTTCGGGCCGGAGAAGGGGCAGGTCTTGCGACGGCGGAAGAAGGGACGGCGTCCGGCATCGGCGCCACCGCGCTCGCCACGTTCACCGCGCTCGCCACCGGCGCCACGTTCCCCGCGTTCACCACCGGCACCACCACGATCGCTGCGCTCACGGCGTTCATACATGGTCATACCAACGTCTCCATTTCCAATCCCTGGGTGTCATCGTAGTCGCGGCGCGGGCGATCGTAATCGCGGCGGTCGCCACGGTCGTTCTTGCTCTGCATCACGACAGACGGGCCTTCCTCGTGTTCCTCGACCTTCAGGGTCAGGACGCGAAGAACATCCTCGTTCAGGCCCATGTTGCGCTCCAGCTCGACGATCGCGGCATGCGGCGCGTCAAGCTGGAAAAGAACGTAGTGACCCTTGCGGTTCTTGTTCATGCGGTAGGCCAGGGTGCGCAGACCCCAGTTTTCCGTCTTGATGACCGTACCGCCATTGGCGGTCACGATTTCGGCGAAACTTTCCGCCATTGTATCCACCTGCGCGGACGTTACGTCCTGCCGCGCGATGAACACGGTTTCATACAAAGCCATGTCTTTCTCCCTTTGGCTGTTCACGGTCCGGCGCTGTGTCTTGCGATCAGCCGCCCGGGCCCATTCGCCAGGACGATCCCGGCGACAAGGAGCTATGTGAGGCCGGGTTTATAGCTTTGCGTCCGCCGGGAAGCAAGAGAGGATTGTTGACAGGCTTGTTAATTAATGATTAGTTAAATCAATCATCCGTTAGGCCGTGATAATGAAAAAAGCCGCAGTCCACCGCTTCGCCGACATCGTCAGGGTAAGAATGCCCTTGGACGAGTGGAAATCCGACACGCCGGAGTGGAAGATCGCCGCTCTCATGCAA
Source organism: Alphaproteobacteria bacterium (assembly GCA_965199335.1). GTDB lineage: Bacteria > Pseudomonadota > Alphaproteobacteria > CALMVH01 > CALMVH01 > CBDAQV01. The sequence continues at coordinate 28,351 of CBDAQZ010000002.1, forward strand.
ACGATACACCAGCTGGAAAGCCGCTCGACTTCGGGATTGATCCTGACAGCGGACGAGCTGAGCGTAGCCGACGAAATGCCGACAGCGCGCAAGTCGATTTTCCAGGGCCAAAGAGTTTCCGACGATCAAAGGCTGAAGGCCATGGCGCAGGTCGAGGTCGCGACGGCCGCATTGGCGTCCGGGATACAGTCGCCGCAACATATAAGGGCCTTGCCTGGCAGTCATTATTCACGTGTCTCGCATTTCGTCCCCAAGTCGGTTTCAATGAACAACCCCTCAGCTCGGAATATGAGATGAACAACGAGCTACTGTCTCTCAAGGAAGTCGTCCTGGTCGAGCTGCCCGATTATCCAAAGCCGGCGACGGACGAGGATATCGATACGGTCGACTATGCCGTCGCCGCCTATCTGGACTTGGAAGCTGTCGCCGGAGACATCGTGGAAGTCGGTCTTCTCCTGACCAGGGACGAGATCAAGCTTGCGACCGAGACGGAAATGCCCGAACTCAAGAATCGCCTCCTTCGCGGTTATAACGTCCCTTCCGAGGTCCTGCTCAATGCCCTGGATTGCGTTCGCGGGGTCGAGGCCGCTGTAGGTGCTGGCCTGGGGCTCGATCCCATGACAATCATCTGGCCCAGGCCGCATTTTCCGTTAGTCTCATGCCTGGACCAGTCCAGGGGATAAGACGGAAAACATGAACGACACCCTGAACGACTATGTCATGCTGCATGTGGCAACGATCCGCGAACAGCCGGAGCATGCTCCGGCCGGGACAGAATGCAAGGCCGTGTTCGTTGTCGGCAAGCCGGGCGAGGGTCACAACGGCGAGGCGCATTTTGCGACCAAATCACTTTTGACGACGCTGGCAAGACTGACGAAAAGCGCCGAAGCACAGGGTTACGCCATGCCGGTCAGCTCCATTGCGTTCCTGAGCGCTCTTGAATCCATAAGCACGCTGGAAGTGGTCGGTCATAACGACGCACCTGCCAAGCTGATTCCGGAACTTGGCAGGCCCGGCAAAGTGTTCAATCGTGCAATTCCGGAAGCCTGACCAAACGATAGCAAAGCCATGAATGAACTTATTTATAGAGGCACGGTCAATCTCAGGCTTCCGGAAGCGGAGGCGCTGGTTCCCGATCTGGATGGGGAAATCTGGTATCCTGGGGTTTACTGGTCGGCCGAAGGCAGCAGGTTCGGCGACAGGAATGCCAGCTTTGCCATGACCTTCCGTGAAATGCTGGTCGCCGAAGAGATGCCAGCATATCGCGACATCATCCAGCGTGACAGGAGAATTCCAGCCAGCCAGTTTCTGGACGCCATGGCCGATGTTTCGATCTTCAACGCGCTGGTTGCGAACGACATGCCGCCCGAAGACGTACCGCTATGGCCTCATCTGCATCTGCCTCTCGTGTCTCATATCGACAGCGCCGCCGCCTATGCTCATCTGAAAACATTGGCGGTGCAGCACGAAACGCCCATGGAGCTGGAATACAAACACGTGCTTTGGGCAGATGTCGTAACCGGTTCCGTTACGAAAAAGGAACTTGTCGCCTATTTCGACAATATGGATGTACCGGACTGCGAGCCGAAGGGGCAGCGCGTTCTGACGCTCGATGAAATGAAGGCCCTTCACCCGATTGTAGTCGGCGCCGAGAGCCAGAATATAGCCGTCGAGATCGTTTCGAGCGAGTTGGAAGCGGGTATTAGAAACCTTCTTGTAGAAACCAGGCGCTTCGGCGCGAACCTGCTGAAGGCGGATAATTTTGCCAGCTGGCCCATACCGCACATCAAACTGAAATCCGGCCCCCAGGTCTGAAGCCATCCCTTGACACCGTAATCCCATCCGCTATCCCTGCGCCCTCCTCATGGTTAGCAGGGTGACAGTGTGACGCGGGCATTCGTTTTTCCGGGGCAGGGCAGTCAGGAGCTGGGCATGGGCAAGGCCCTGGCCGAGGCGTTTCCGGTGGCGCGCGAGGTGTTCGAGGAAATCGACGACGCGCTGAACCAGCGTCTCTACAAGCTGATGACCGACGGCAGCGACAGCGACCTGGCCCTGACGGAAAATGCGCAACCCGCGATCATGGCCGTCAGCCTTGCCACACTGCGTGTACTGCAGGATGGCGGCTTAGACCTGGCGAAGGGCAAATTCGTCGCCGGGCATTCGCTGGGGGAGTATTCGGCGCTGGCTGCGGCGGGCGTCTTCACGCTGGCCGATACGGCGCGGCTGCTCAAGCTGCGCGGGCAGGCGATGCAGCGCGCGGTCCCGGTCGGCATCGGGGCCATGGCCGCGCTTCTGGGAATCGATTTCGCCGCCGCCGCCGCAATTGCCGAATCCGCCGCACAGGGCCAGGTCTGCGCCGCCGCCAACGACAATGCGCCCGGCCAGGTGGTGGTCAGCGGCCACCGCGAGGCGGTCGAGCGGGCGATCGAGCTGGCCGCCGCGCAAGGCGCGCGCAAATCCGTCATGCTACCGGTCTCCGCGCCGTTTCACTGCGCGTTGATGCAGCCTGCGGCGACCGAAATGGAAAAGGCGCTGGCCGAAGCCGTCATGAATGCACCGGCCCTGCCGCTGGTGGCCAACGTCACGGCCTCGACCGTGACCGATCCCAATGAAATCCGCCGCCTGCTGGTCGAGCAGGTGACCGGGACGGTGCGCTGGCGCGAGAGTGTCCTGTACATGAAGGACGAAGGCGTGACCGAGCTGGTTGAAATCGGCAATGGCAAGGTTCTGGCCGGCCTTGCCCGCCGCATCGACAAGGACCTTGCCGCCGTATCGCTCGGCACGCTTGAATCCATAGACACTTTCATGAGGGCTGTATGATGTTCGATCTTACGGGAAAAACCGCGCTGGTAACCGGCGCATCGGGCGGCATCGGCGCGGCGATCGCCAGGGCGTTGACCGCTCAGGGCGCGAAGGTCGCCATCCATGGCACGCGCCGTCCCGTTCTGGAGCAGCTTGCCACCGATCTGGGTGCGAATGCCTTCGTCGTCACCGGCAATCTGGGCGAGGCAGGCGCCGCCGAGGCGATCATCGCCGATGCCGAGAAGGAGCTGGGCGGCAGCATCGACATCCTGGTCAACAACGCCGGCATCACCCGCGACCAGCTGGCGATGCGGATGAAGGACGAGGACTGGGACCAGGTGCTGGCCGTGAACCTGACCGCGACGTTCAAGCTGTCCAAGGCGGTGATGCGCGGCATGATGAAGAAACGCTGGGGCCGAATCGTCAACATCACCTCCGTGGTGGGCGCGACCGGCAATCCCGGTCAGGCGAACTACGCCGCCTCGAAAGCCGGGATCGTAGGCATGTCCAAGGCGCTGGCTGCGGAGCTAGCCAGCCGCGAAATCACTGTCAATTGCGTGGCGCCGGGCTTCATCGATACCGCGATGACGCATGTGCTGACCGAGGATCAGAAGGCAAAGATGCTCCAGGCGATCCCCGCAGGCCGGCTGGGCACGCCCGAGGATGTGGCCGCTTCGGTGGTATTTCTTGCCAGTGCGGAGGCTGCCTACCTGACCGGGGCTACGCTGCATGTCAATGGCGGCATGGCCATGCTGTAAAACGTTAACAGGGCAGCGAGATAAACTTTGCCAGCCCCGTCCACTATGGTAAGAGACGTTGACTTTGCGGTCCGCCGCATGCATTCAGCCGATACGGCTTTAATAACTTAATGGGAACCGAGATATGAGCGACATCGCCGAGCGCGTGAAAAAGATCGTTGTCGAACACCTGGGCGTCGAGGAGAGCAAGGTGACCGAGCAGGCCAGCCTGATCGACGATCTGGGCGCTGACAGCCTTGATCAGGTCGAACTGGTCATGGCCTTCGAAGAGGAATTCGGTGTCGAAATACCGGACGACGCGGCTGAAAAGATCCGCACCGTCGGCGATGCCGTGACCTTCTTGAAAGAACACGCGACAGCGTAAGTTCAGCGTTCACAAGGGTAGAGAATGAGACGGGTTGTTGTAACCGGGCTCGGCATGGTCACGCCCTTGGGCGTGGGTGTCGAGCATAACTGGACACGGCTGCTGGCAGGCGCTTCGGGGATCGGACACATCGATAAATTCGATGTGTCCGATCTGGCATGCAAGATCGCCGGCCTGGTTCCGCTTGGGCCGACCGCCGACAATCTTTTCAACCCCGACGATTATTTCGAGCCCAAGGACCAGCGAAAGAACGACGAGTTCATTCACTATGCCATGGCCGCCGCCACCGAAGCCGTCCGTCACAGCGGCTATACGCCGGCGAACGACGAAGAGGCGGAGCGCACAGGGGTAATGATCGGTTCGGGAATCGGCGGTCTTCCGGCGATTTACGAGACGTCGATCATCCTGCACGAGAAGGGGCCGCGCCGCGTGTCGCCCTTCTTCATCCCCTCCAGCCTGATCAACCTGGCCTCTGGCCAGGTCTCTATCAAATACGGTTACAAGGGGCCCAATCACGCCCCGGTCACGGCATGTTCGACCGGTACGCACGCCATTGGCGATGCCGCCCGGCTGATCGCGCTGGACGATGCCGACGTGATGCTGGCAGGCGGCGCGGAAGCGTCTGTTTCCCGCATCGGCGTCGCCGGCTTCGCAGCCGCGCGCGCTCTTTCCACGGACTACAACGACCGCCCGACGGAAGCCTCGCGGCCTTTCGACCAAGGACGGGATGGCTTCGTTATGGGCGATGGCGCCGGCGTCGTCGTCCTGGAAGAACTGGAACACGCCAAGAAACGCGGTGCTACCATCTATGGCGAAATCGTCGGCTACGGTCTTTCAGGCGACGCTTATCACATCACCTCGCCACCGGCAGACGGCAATGGCGGGTATCGTGCAATGACGGCAGCGATGAAGCGCGCCGGCATCGGTCCCGAATCGATCGATTACCTCAATGCCCATGGTACATCGACGCCCGTAGGCGACGAGATCGAGGTCGGGGCGGTCAAGCGCCGCTTTGGGGTACATGTCGACAAGCTGCTGATGTCATCGACCAAGTCGGCGATCGGCCACCTGCTGGGGGCCGCGGGCGCGGTCGAGGCGATCTACTCGCTGATGGCGATCAATCGCGGTGTCGCACCGGCGACCCTGAACCTGCATAATCCGTCCGAATCATGCCTCGGCATCGATCTGGTGCCTCTGACGCCCAAGGAGAAGAAGATCGACGTGGCGTTGTCCAACTCGTTTGGATTCGGCGGCACGAACGCCTCCCTGATCTTCCGAAAGTTCGGCTGATTCGCCGCCTGGCGGTCATTGTCGTACTTGTCGCCGTGGCGTTCGGCGCGGCTTTCATCGGCACCAAGCAAACGTATCGGCGCCACGGCGCATCGGCGGAGCCGGTGACGCTTCTGATCCCAAAAGGTACGTCCACTGTCGACATGGGACGGTTGCTGACCAAAGCGGGCGTGATCTATTCACCCTGGACGTTTGCCTCGGCGGTGCATTTCTTCCCCGGCAAGCCGCTGAAGGCGGGCGAATACCGCTTCCCGGGCCATGCCACGCTGGCGGGGGTGATCTCGCAGATGCAATCGGACCAGGTTCTAGTTCACCGGCTGACCATTCCGGAAGGCCTGACTAATCTGCAGATAAAGGCCCTGGTAGAGGGGGAGCCGGCGCTGTCGGGCGACATCGGCACTTTGCCGGCCGAGGGCAGGCTGCTGCCGGAAAGCTATAATTTCACTCGCAACGATACCCGGGCCAGCCTGATCCAGCGCATGCATGAAGCCGGTCAGAAGATGTTGGCCGAGGAATGGAAGGCGCGCGATCCGGTGGTGACCGTAACCAGTCCCGAGCAGGCGCTGACCCTGGCCTCGATCGTCGAGCGCGAAACTGGCGTTTCCGCCGAAAGGGCCAAGGTCGCCTCGGTTTTCTATAACCGGATGGCGCGGAACATCCCGCTCCAATCCGATCCCACCATCATCTATGCGATGAGCAACCGGCTGGGCGTGATCAGCCGGCCTCTTGGGCATCACGACCTGAACTTTGACTCCCCATACAATACCTATGCGAAAACCGGACTGCCGCCTGGGCCGATCTGCAATCCCGGCCGCGCTTCGGTGCAGGCGGTGCTGCATCCCGACAAGGACAATTATCTGTACTTCGTCGCAACCGGGACGGGCGGCCACGCCTTTGCCTCCAGCCTGGAGGAGCACAATCGTAACGTGGCGCAGTATGTAAAGGTGATGGACGAGAAGGAGCGGCGGCCTACAAAGCAGCCATGATCAGATCCTCGATCTCTTCCGGGGTCTTCGTGCTGGTATCGACCACCAGGTCGTAGTTGCGCAGATCTTCCAGATCGACATCGTAATACTTCTTGAAGCGCATCACCTCGCTGCTGCGGCGGGCGGCAAGGGCTGTCACTGTCGCCTCGAGGTCGGGATATTTTTCCTTTTCCCGCTTCGGATCGTTCATGATGCGGGTTGCGGCGATGCGCGCGTCCACCACCAGCTTGACCTTCAACGACATCGGCAGGAAGTGCCATGCCATGCGCGAATCGATAACGTACCGGACCGGCGCATGCTCCAGCTGGCGGAAGATGCTGTCGATCTGTTCGTCGATCGTGGGATCGGTTTCGGCCCGCTGGTTCAGCTCCAGCGTGGTTATGCCCAGCTGATCGGCCAAGGCGCGCTGGGCGCTGCCGGTCGAATACTGCTTGTAGCCGTGATGGTCGGCGATCAGACGAGACACCGCGCTCTTGCCGCTGCCGAGGTCGCCGGTAATGGTGATGTGCCGCATGGAGTGAAGATTAGGCGGGCGCGGATTTTTGTAAAGCTTCGTACGCAGTGGCCAGGCGGATAAACGCCGCGATATCCAGAGTCTCGGCGCGAAGGGTGGGTTCGATGCCGGCTACGGCCAACAGCCCTTCGGTATCGCCGCCCAGGCTTTTCAGCGCCGCCCGCAGCATCTTGCGGCGCTGGCCGAAGGCGGCAGCGACCACGCGCTCCATGGTGGCGAAGGATAAGGAAGGCGATGCGGCATGCGGCGCGATATGTACCACCGACGACGTGACCTTGGGGGGCGGGGTAAAGGCCTGCGGGCCGATGTCGAAGAGGATTTTCGCCTCGGTCAGCCAGCCGGTCATGACCGCCAGCCGGCCATAGGCCTTGCTGCCCGGCCGGGCGACGATCCGCTCGGCGACCTCCTTCTGGAACATCAGCGTCAGGCTATCATAGGCGGAAATCTGCTTCAGCCAGCCGATCAGCAACGGTGTGGCGATGTTGTAGGGCAGGTTGGCCACGATCATGCGCGGCGCCTCGCCCAGCAATGCGCAGTCGATACGCAACGCGTCCTGGTGCAGAACCGTCAACCGGCCGGGATAGGCGACGCTCAAGGATTCCAGCGCTGAGACCGCACGGGCGTCGAACTCGACCGCGATCACTTCCCGCGCATCGGTTTCCAGCAGCGCCCGCGTCAGCCCGCCGGGACCGGGACCGATCTCGATCACCGTGCGTCCTGCCGTGTCGCCCGCGGCCCGCGCGATCTTGGCGGTCAGGTTCAGGTCGAGGAGGAAATTCTGTCCCAGCGTCCTGGTGGCGCGCAGGTCGTGCTGCGCGATGATGTCGCGCAGGGGCGGCAGGTCAGGCACGAATATCGACGTAGGCGCTGGCTCTGAGGTCGCGCAGGTAGCGGCGCTGCTGCATATCCATCTGCTCGTAGCCCAGCTTGTTGGCCACGTCGTCGCGGCTCGGTAGATCGATTTCCGGCGCCTTGCGTTCGCATACCATGAGCAGCAGATATCCTTTAGGAGTGCGCAACGGCTGGGTGAACTTGCCGATTTCCTGGTTCTGCACTGCGTTCAGGATCTGCGGCGGCAGTTGCGACAGCGTCACGGTGCCCAGATCGCCGGAAACACCGTCGTTCATCGTCAGCGCCTTGGCCTTGGCGGCGTCGCAGCCATTGGTATCGGCGATCAGCCCGCTTGCCTTGGCCAGGGTCTGCTGGGTCGCGGCAGGTGTGGCGTTGGGAGCGGACAGGACGAGCTGCAACAGGTGCAGCTTCACCGCCGCCGCATCGGGCCCCGCCACGACACCGCGATCGCGCAGCATGAAGATGTGATAGCCGGCTACATCCTTGATCGGATCGGTGATCTCGCCATTGCGGAGCTTGGCGATCGGTTCCTCGAAGGCAGGAGGAAACTGCCCTTCCTGGATCCAGCCCAGATCGCCGCCGCTGGCGGCGCCCGCCGATTGCGAGAACTGGCGGGCCGCCAGGGCAAAATTGCCGCCGTGGCGCAGCTCGTCCACCAGCTTGGCGGCAGTCGCCCTTACCGCCGCGTCCTGATCGGGCGTGTCGACGGCTAGGAAAATCTCGGCAGTCAGGTATTGCGGCTTTCCGGCGTTGCTCTTGATATGGTTCAGCGAATCGTCGACCTGGTCGGGCGTGATATCGATGCGGGGACGAATCACCTTCTGCACCACCTTGATCCAGGCGATCTGGGCCTTGATCTGCGCCCGGATCGAGGCAACGGACACGCCATGCGACTGCAGGACCTGATTGAACTGGTCGGCGGTCATCTTGTTCTGCTCGGCGACGCGGGCAAAGGACTTGTCGATATCCGCTTCCTCGATCTTGATACCCTGGTGGTTGGCCTCCTGCAGCTCAAGCTGTTCGTCGACCAGCGCTTTCAGGACCGTCTGGATCAATTTTGCACGTGTGTCTGGTGTATCGGGCAGGTTCGCGGCTACTTCGGCCAGGCGGATACGATTGTCCAGATCGTCCTGCGTAATGGCGGCATCGTTGACCACCGCCGCGATGCGCGTCACGTCTGCAGCATTCGCCAAAGTCGAGGCGAAGCATAGGATAACGATAGTCAATCGAAGCAGGGCACGCACCGTCTTATCCATCCTCCAAGTACAGCAGCGCGGCAAAACCGATCAGGAGCGTCAGCGCCGCGGGGGTCCAGGCCGCTATTGTTACAGGAATAATCTCGTCAAGGCCAAGAGCGCGCACGACATCGTTCAGGAAGAAAAGTCCGAATGCGACCAATGTGCCACCGCCTATGATTGTCGCTGTGTTGGTCCGCCGCGGCGGACCAAGGGTAATGGCCGCCGCCACCAGCACGATTCCACCGAAAAGGAAGGGTTGCGACAGCAGGGAATCGAACTGCATCCGCACCTTTACCGCCGAAAACCCGGTCGATTCCATATTGGCGATGTAGCGCGGCATGCGCCAGAACGACAGCGACGTGGGCGAGGAATAGTTGTTTTCGATCTGCTTGCGGGTCAGGTCGGTTGGCAATTCGTAGGTCGTGACTTGTGTCTTGTCGGGATCGAACTGTTCTATCCGGGCCTCCGGAATGACCCATTTTCCCTTTTCCAGGTGTGCGGTCGCCGCATCGACACGGCTCAGGTAATGATCGTTCGTATCGAAGAGATACACATTGACGCCATTAAGTGTGAAATCTGCAGGCTGCACGGTTTTTGCGTGTAAAATGAAATATGAACTGTCCTGATTTTGCCTAAGCCATAATCCACTGGCAGAAATGTCGAGAGCACTGGTATGCCCATGCAGCAGTTTCGTATCCAGGTTTTCGTATCGAGATGCAAGGACCGAGCTAGCCGGATTGATCAGCGTTATCTTGATCACCCCGATGGTAATCGCCGCCGCCACGGCCGGCCACAGGAATTCCCATGCCGAAACCCCGGCTGCTCTGGCAACGATCAGTTCCAGGGTGCGGGTCAGACGCCAGAACGTGTACATCGCCGCGAACAGGGTGGCGAAGGCGAACAATTCCTGGGCGTCCTGGGGCAGCTTGAGCAAGGCCATCTTGAACGCGATGCCCGCCGGCAGGGACGGCACTTTCGACGCTCGGCGCAGCAGTTCCAGGGAGTCGGCCAGGAATATGATGACGATCAACGCGAAATAGACCGTGACGAAATTCGTCAGGTAATGGCGCACGATATAGCGGGACAGTGTAGGCGATATGCGCATCTTACGGTGACCTGAAGCGAAGACGCGGCAACGCAGGCAAGCGGAAGGCCGGGCGCAGCAATTCACTGCGGTAGCGCAGGATCCACCAGCAGATACCGATGGGCGCGATCCCCGCGACATACAGGAAGGGTATGGCCATCGAATATTTCTTCGCCATGTTCGACAGGCCGACGAAGACCGATTGGACCGCCACGCTGATGATCACGGCCCGAAAGATGCGTTTCGCCTGCCCCCGGCGCTCGAACTCGCCAACCAGCAGGCATGTGATGCCGATGAAGGTGAAATCCAGCATGAATAGCGGGCTGGCAATGCGAGAGTTGGCTTCCCCGAGGAAATAGGACTCGAACCCCTTGTCGCGCGGATCCTTCGAGGGGGTCAGCAACTGTGTCAGCGTACGGTCGGTAGGCTCGATCCAGTGGTCGCTGTCGGTCGGGTCCAGGAACTTCAGGTCGATGGTGTAATCGTCGAAGGTCAGGCGGCTCACCCGGTGGGTCTGCCGGTCGAATTCCTGCCGCTCGCCATCATACACGATCAAGCGCGGACCAGTCTCGGTATCCAGCATCACGCCGCGCTTGGCGACGATGGTGCGTGCATTCTTGGGGTCGCCGTCATCCTCGATCATGATGCCAACCAGGTCGCCGTTAATGTTGCGGTCGCGGACATAGATCGTAAGGTTTCCAAGCGTATTGAACACGCCATCGCGCAGCAGGATGTTCGAGTACTCGTTCTGCGCGTCGTTGCGCACCGTCTTCATCGTGCGGTTGGCGACCGGGCCTATCCAGGCGTTCATGATGAAGACCAGAAGCGCCATCAGTACACCCAGCATGATGGCCGGACGGCCAAGTTGCCAGGGTGGCAGGCCGGCGGCGCGCATCACCACCAGCTCACTTTCCGCGTTCATGCGGTTATAGACGAACAGCACGATGGACAGCATCGCGATCGGCAGCACGATCGAGATGAAATTGGGCAGGCTTAGCGCCACCAGTTCCAGGAAGACGCTAAACGGTGCGCCGCCGCCGACAGCCAGCTGCAGGAAGCGAATCGATTGCGTCAGCCAGACGGCGGCGCTGACCGTTATCGTCACGAAGGCCATGGCAAAACCAAGGCTTCGGAATACATATCGTGTGAAAAGATTCATCAAGGGTAAGGAATTGCCGGGCTTTATTGACAGAAGTCTCGCACCATTTAATCCTTAATCGGCGCGAAATCCACAGCTGAGGTCCAGATCCATGAAAGCAAGCTTTACCGGCTACTCCCTGCCCGAAACCGGCACATTGTTCCTGCTGGCGACGGAAGGCAGCGAACCGGAGCGGGCGCTCCAGCTTCTGGACGAGCAGACGCGTGATGCCGTCGGCCGCGCGATGAACGGCGCGAAGTTCGTCGGCAAGCGCGACGAGATCGTGCCGGTCCTGGCCCCCGGCAACAGCAAGCTGGACCGCATCGTCATCCTGGGCATCGGCAAGGCGGATGCCTTCGACGCCCTGGCGGCGGAAGCCGCGGGCGCGGCCATCGCAGTCTACGCCAAGAGCGCCAAGCTTTCCGCGCTTGGTGTGATCGTGGACGCGATCGAGGGCGCGAAGATCGACGCCCCGAAAGCGGCGGCCCATCTGGCGCTGGGCGCATTGCTGCGCGGGTATACTTTCAACAAATACCGTACCAAGCTGACCGATGAGCAGAAGACGGCGCTCGAGACCGTGACCATCGGCGTGTCCGATGCCGCCGCGGCACAGCAGGCCCACGATGTCCTGGCCGCGACGGCCAAGGGTGTCTTCCTGACCCGCGACCTGGTCACAGAGCCGCCGAATGTGCTTTACCCCGAGGTCCTGGCGCAGCGCGCCCATGACGAGCTGACGCCTCTGGGCGTCGAAGTCGAGATTCTGGGCGTCGAGGAGATGGAAAAGCTGGGCATGGGCGCGTTGCTGGCCGTAGGGCAGGGCAGCCGCAAGCCCTCCCGCCTCGCCGTGATGCGCTGGAACGGCGCCGCCTCTAAGGACGAGCAGCCGATCGCCTTTATCGGCAAGGGCATAACCTTCGATACCGGCGGCATCTCGCTGAAGCCGGGCGCCGGGATGGAGGATATGAAGTTCGACATGGGCGGTGCCGGTGCGGTGATCGGCCTGATGGCATCGCTGGCGGGGCGTAAGGCGAAGGTCAATGTCGTCGGGGTCGCCGCGATGGCCGAGAACATGCCTGACGGCAACGCCTACAGGCCGTCCGACGTCGTCAAGTCGATGTCCGGCCAAACCATCGAGGTGCTGAACACCGATGCCGAGGGCCGCATGGTGCTGTGCGACGCGCTCTGGTACACGCAGGATCGCTTCAAGCCCAAGTTCATGATCGACCTGGCGACGCTGACCGGGGCCGTGATCGTGGCGCTGGGCGACCAGTTCGCCGGTGTGCTGTCCAACGACGACGAGCTGACGGCCAAGCTGATCGCCGCAGGACAGGAATCAGGGGAGCAGCTATGGCGCCTGCCGCTGTCCGATGCCTATGACAAGGCGATCGACAGCGACATCGCCGACGTCAAGCACATCTCGGGCGACCGCAATGCCGGCACATGCATCGCTGCGCAGTTCCTGAAACGCTTCGTCAACGACACGCCCTGGGCGCATCTGGACATTGCGGCCGTGGCCTGGTCGAGAAAGGACAAGGGCGTGGTGCCCAAGGGCGCGACTGCATTCGGCGTGCGCCTGCTGGATGCCTTTGTCGCGGCGAACTACGAAGGGTAGAATTGATTTGTCATTCCGGTGCGCAGCGCCGGAATCCAATGCGCTGTCGTAAAGCCGATGGATTCCGGAGGCGCCACGGGCATGTCGGAATGACAATATTTTTCGGCTAAAGCTACTTCAAATGCCGCATGTAGAAGCGATGGTTTTCCTGTTTATAAGAGCGAAAACCCAGGCGCTCATATAATTGCTTGGCCGGATTGGTTTCCAGTACGGTTAGTTCGACAGGCAATCCCATTGCGATACCTTCGGCAATTACATCCTGGATCAATCGAGATGCGATTCCATTGCCTTGAAATTCGGGCAACAGATGGATGCTATCAATGTAAAATCGGGTTTTTTCTCGTTTTACCGAAAAACGCCCAACCCTGCGCTCACCACACATTATGATTTTCGTATTGGCCGCATCGAATTTATTGAGATGATAATAGTGATCTAAATCGGATTGATCCGTCCATATCCTTTCGACATACGAATGCATCGTTTCATATGTCAGTGTATTGACGAAATCTGCGTCTGCTTCGGTCGATATTTTTAAAGTGATCGGACTCACGATTAAATTATTCCTCTTCCCGCTTCTGCGCCGCCCATAGCTGGCTGAACGCCCCGTCCAGTGCCAGCAGTTCAGCCAGGGTACCGTCCTCGATCATGCCGCCGTTGGCCATGACATAGATATGGTCGAAGCGGTCCAGCAGGTGCAGCCGGTGGATCGCGGCGACGATGCAGCTACCCGGCATGCAGGCGAAGATGTTGGTGAATACTTCCGCCTCCGTGATCGGGTCCAGGCTGCTGGTCGGCTCGTCCATCAGCAGCAGCGAGCCGTTACGGGCCGCGAACAGGCCGCGTGCCAGCGCCAGCCGCTGTTTCTGGCCGCCAGATAGGTTGACGCCGCGTTCGCGGATGTCGGTGTCGAGGCCATCCGGCAGGGCGTCGATCACGGGACCCAGACAGGCCATGTCGACGATCGCTCGCAGTTCTTCATCGGTGGCGTCGACACCGAAGGCGATGTTGTAACGCAATGTGTTCTCGAAGATTTCGGCATCCTGCGGAATCAGTGTCGAGACCGCTTCCAGGATCGCCAGATCGGGCTGAGGCGCTTCGTCGATCATCAGCGTTCCCGATTCAGGCTCGTGCAGCCCTCGCAGCAGGCGCAGCAACGTGCTTTTACCGGAGCCGCTTGAACCGACCAACGCGATGCGTTTCCCGCGCGCTAGCGTCAGCCCGACATTGCTCAGCTGGTGGATGTGATGCTCGCGGTCCTCGTAACGGAAATTGATCTCGCTCAAATCGGCGCGCTTCCACCATTCGGAATAGGGCATCGGCTTCAGTCTGGTGACTTCGCGGGCGCTTTGCCGGATAGGATCGATGCTTTCGATGTCGATGCGGTATCGCAGCAGCCGCTGATAGATCGCGCCGAAGGACTGCAGGTTGATATCGATCTGCTGCAGATACTGGAAAACGGTCACGACCGTACCTGCGGCAACCGCAGTCTCCAGGTTCGATTGCCCGATCAGGTAGAACAGCAATGCCCCTGCCGATGCCACGGACATTGCGGTAGTGAAGAACGCCCATTTGTACACGGCGACTTCCATATCCTGCTGCATGATCCCGCGCAGGCTTGCGAAACGTGTGCGCAGATCGGAGCGTCCGGCATCGGCCAGGCGCAGCGCCAGCAGGGTCACGACATTGCCGATGTGATCCAGCAGGCCTGCGGCAAGGTTGTTCTCCGCCTGGTTCTGCTCCTCGCTCAGGCGCATGGCGACAATATCGAAGCGGCGGATCGCGTAGTAAAGCGGCGGCGCTACGCAGGCGATCACCAGCCCGACGCGCGGGGCGATCACCAGCAGCATCCCCGTCGCCCCGATCAGCCGCGTGAAGGTGTTCATGTAGTCGAACTGGTTGTCGGCAAAGGCGAACAACGCCTTGGTGGCCGTATTGATCCGGTTCAACGTATCGCCGGTATGGTGGCCCTGATGCCAGGCCCAGGGCAGGGATGTGACATCGTTGTATAGGCGTTCGGTCACGGATTCGCGCAGGGCAAGTCCCAGCTTGCGCTCCTGGATACGCGCTGGGCCGATGAACACCCAATATAGAACCTGGCTGCCGACCAGCGCGCCAAGCCAAAGCAGCAGATCGTTTAAAAATGCGGGACCGGCGGTTGCGACAGTGGCGACGATGGCGCCGATGATGATGGGCCGGATCAACGCAATCGTATTCGAACAGAACAACAGCCCATAGATCAGCAACATCCGCCGCCTCTCCGCCCTGTCGCAGTAGCGCCAGCACATGCGGATGATCTGGAAATAGGTGATGCGGTCGGCCAGCGAGTTTAGCATCGCCACGATCTACAGCAAAATGCCGGTACTGAACATTACCCTATTGTATTCCAAAACGGTCTAATTTAATGATTTGTTATGAGTATGAGTCACCCGATACGCGTCGCCAGCCTGTCCCTGATTGCTGCCCTGGCACCGTCCAAGGCGCCCGATGGCGGCAATCTGGAAAGGATTGCGGATTACATCCTGTCCCTGCACAGCGCCCGTCAGGTTTCCTCTTATGTTCAAAGTGTCAGCCAAGCGGCGGAGCATCCAGCCGATTGCAGGAATCTGCTGAAGGCCCTGCCCAGGGCCAGCGACAAAACCGATGATGTAATGGTCGATGGCAGTGGCGTAGTTGTCGCGCATTATCATCCGGGCGACAAAGCCCTTGAAGTGCTGGACAGAGATGCCTTCGAAGACTTGAACCAATGCAAGCCTCGTAAGCCGTATCTGGCTTTGCTGATACAGTAGCCTCGTTGTCGGTCAGTATTGCATCCTCAATGAATTTAATGTATCGTTAATTAAATTCCGAGGTGCGATTTGGGTTTTCCGTTTCAACGTCAGCAGGGCACCAATGCCGTGGTAGCGATAGGGCCGGGCCTCGGGTTTATTGCCAATCATATTGCGCGTGTCAAGCCGACCTGGGACCAGAGTGGCCACAGTATACAGATATTGGCGACCGACGAGACGCAGGGAGATAAGTCCGAGGTCCTGATTCAGGCCATGGGCAACCAGCCGGACAATACGGTCCTAGTCCTCAACGCACATAAGTTCGGTCCGGAACCGGACCATTTCGTAAAGCTCGGCATGCCCGGCGAGGCACCCTGGAAATTTCCAGCGCTGCGTTTGCTGGAGCGTATTTCCGAAGCGCGCGACGGCCGGTCCTTCGATTGCCTGTTCAACACCTGCGCAGCGGGCGAATTGCACGATCGGGTTCATGACATATTGCCAAAGGGCAGCCTGTTCATCACTCTTTCCAAAGGCGATGAGCGAACGTTTCAATATGAGGTCGGCGCCATGCTGCGTACCTCGGCGCAAAGTCCGCTTACCCGTGACTCGTTCTCGGCAGATCGCCTGCTGCTTTCCTATCTGGCCGTCGCCGACAAGCGCTGGTGGGCGACGGGCCCTGCGGAGCCGCAGATAACCATCGTCGGAACGGATTTCGATGCCGGAAAGCTGACCGCGTCGGTGCTTGGCACGCCCTTGACGCCGCAACAGAAAATGACCGTGCAAAGCCTGCTGGGCCAGACGCTCGACCAGAGCAAGCCGCTGCAATTCCTGCCGGCGTTGCTGGCTGCGATGGAGGCCGGCCATACCGATGTGCAGATGATAGGCGAAAACGGCGTTCGCCATGCAGGGCCGCAAGCCTTGGCAGTCGCCTTGGCGGCCCAATACGATCTGGCGGCCGCCGTGCCTGTGGCAAACCCCCTGGCGGATACGATCGGGATCAAGCCGAGGCAGGCGGCGGATGGTTCGACCAATTCACTATAAGGCAATGAGGTAGAATGGATTTGCGTCGGCCAATACAGATTCTTTGCCTCGCTCTGGTGAGCGCTCCCGGTCTACACGAGTTGAACGCCAGTCCCACCGATGTCACGTCGCCGCACCGCATGACGGCCCCGGCACGAATGGTGAGTGTTTCGCGCCCGGAAGTGGATGGCGACAGCTTGGAGATGACCGCCAATACGATGACTGGGATATTCTTCTCGCCCGGTCCGCTCGGCGTTTATCTTGGCAAGGCTTACGTCAGCAAAGTGCGCGATGCCGCGCGCTACCCAATCGCCTGCGAGGACCAGCTTCAATCATTGCTGATGCACGATGCCCTGAGCCTGCCGATCATTGATGGCCAAGGCAGGGTGCTGGCAGAGTTCAACGAAAACGACCGGCTCGAAGTGCGCGACAAGAAAGGCTTCGAGGCAGGCAATCTGTGCCGGAGAGGAAAGAACGAAACCTCTCCGCAATCGCTTCTGACCGCGAACGGCTTCGTTACGATCATCGACGAGATGCTGAAAGTCGAGAATCCGCAATTCGATGATCTCGCCGACAAGGCGTTCTTCGCCTATGCCGGCAGCGACATCATGGAAAAGGCGGCCAGCATGCCGGGCTGCAGGCAGGATTTGGTTGAAGCGGTCAACGACGAAGCCGACATCTACCGCCAGAAAGACCAGCGCACACCCGCTGAACTGAACGAGGCCCGCCAGCGCGTCATCAAGGGGCTGGCGGAAAAGGCATTCGTCCAGAATGGCGAATGCCGCATTCGCTATAATGCGGGAACGCAACCGGCGCCGTAGCGATTTATTCCTCCGTCGCCTCCCGGATCAAGTCCTCCTCCGCCTCGCCCAGCAGGTCGTCGGCGCGGTTGCCGTAGACCGGTTCGCGGCCGATGGTCAGCATGACCGGTACCGCCAGCGGTGAGACGCGTTTCAGCTTGCGGTGCGTGATGCGGCCCTTGACGCGCGCCAGCATGTCGGACAGGCGGCGGATGTCGGTCAGGCCGCGCGCGGCGTCGGCTCTGGTGGCGCGCAGCAGGATGTGGCCCGGTTCGTGCTGGCGCAGCACGTCGTAGATCAGGTCCGAATTCACCGTCACCTGCCGCCCGCTCTTGCGCTCCTGTCCCGGATAGTTGCGTTCGATCAGGCCGGCGATGATGGCGACGTTGCGGAAGGTGCGCTTCAGCAGGCTGGATTCCGCCATCCAGTCCTCCAAGTCGTCGCCCAGCATGTCCTGGCTGAACAGCGCGTCCATGTTCTCGACCGGCTTCAACCCCCAGACCGCGACGACATAGTCGGTGGCGACGAAGCCCAGCGGCTTCAGCCCGACGCGCTCCATGCGCCGCGTCAGCAGCATGCCCAGCGTCTGGTGTGCGTTGCGGCCTTCGAAGCAATAGGCAACCAGGTAATGCCGTTCGCCACGCGGAAACGTCTCCACCAGCAGCCCGTGCGGGTCGGGCATCTCCGATTTCCAGTTCTGCAGCCGTAGCCATTCCTGAACCTGCTCCGGCAGGCTCGCCCATTTGGTGCTGTCGGCCAGTATGCCGCGCACGCGGTCGGCCAGCATGGTGGTCAGCGGCATGCGACCGCCGGCATAGGCGGGCACTTTCGGATCGCTGCCCTCGGCCTTGACCACGGTGATCGTCATGCCGGTCATGCCGATGAATTTCAGCACGTGGCCGCCGAATACGAACGTATCGCCGGGCACCAGCCACTGCACAAAATACTCCTCGATCTCGCCCAGCACCGGGCCGCGGTTGATACGCACCTTCAGCGTCGCTGCCTCGACGATGGTGCCGATGTTCAGCCGGTATTGCCGCGCCAGCCTGGGATCGGCCAGCCGGTAACTGCCGTCATCCTGCAGCGTCAGCCGCCGGAAGCGTTCGTAGTTGCCCAGCGCGTAGCCACCGGTGGCTACGAACCTGACGACATCGTCGAAATCGCGCCGCTCGAGCTCGGCATAGGGTGCGGCCCGTATTACCTCTTCGTACAGATCGTCGGGCTGGAACGGCGCGTGGCAGGCGACCCCCAGCACGTGCTGGGCCAGCACGTCCAGCGCGCCGGGATAGATCGGCTGGCCGTCAAGCGTATCCTCCGCGATGGCGTCGCGCGCCGCCTGGCATTCCAGGTATTCGAAGCGGTTGCCCGGCACCAGCAGCGCGCGGCTGGGCTCGTCGAAGCGGTGGTTGGAGCGGCCGATGCGCTGCATCAGGCGCGAGGCGCCCTTGGGCGCGCCGACCTGCAGCACCAGATCGACATCGCCCCAGTCGATGCCGAGGTCGAGGGAGGAAGTGGCGACGACGGCCTTCAACTCGCCCGCCGCCATCGCGGCCTCCACCTTGCGCCGCTGCTCGGTCGCCAGCGAACCATGATGCAGGCCGATGGGCAGGTTGTCGACATTGGCCCGCCACAGCTCCTGGAAGATCAGCTCGGCCTGGGCGCGGGTGTTGACGAAGATGATCGCCATCTTCGCCGCCTTGATGTCGTGATAGGCCTCGGCCATCGCGTGGATCGCCATGTGGCCCATCCACGGCATGCGCCCCTTGGTCGCATGCACGTCGATGCGCGGCTTGGGGCCGGGTGGGCCGAGTATGGTTTCGACCCGTGGATCGTCGGGGTCGGCAGAGCGCGACAGGTAGGCGCGCAGCGGGGCGGCGTCGGCGACCGTCGCCGACAATCCGACGCGGCGTGAACTGGGCGCGAATGCGGCCAGGCGCGACAGGGATAGCGCCAGCATGTCGCCGCGCTTGGTGCCCATCAGCACGTGCAGCTCGTCGAGGATGATGGTGCTCAGGCCACCGAATATCTCCGCCGCGTCGGGATGGGACAGCATCAGCGCCAGGCTTTCGGGCGTCGTCATCAGGATATTGGGCGGCTTGAGCCGCTGCCGCGCCCTTTTCGCCTGCGGCGTATCGCCGGTGCGGGTTTCGGCGGCGATCGGCAGCCGCATCTCCGCCAGCGGCTTTTCCAGGTTGCGGTGGATGTCGACCGCCAGCGCCTTGAGCGGCGAAATATACAGCGTATGCAGCCCCTCGCGCGGGCGCTGGCTCAGTGCGATCAGGCTGGGCAGGAATCCGGCCAGCGTCTTGCCGCCGCCCGTCGGCGCGATCAAAAGCGCCGAATTCCCGGCTTGTGCCGCCACGACCATCTGCAATTGATGGCTGTGCGGCAGCCAGCCGTGACTCTCGAACCAGGCAAGAAAATTGTCCGGCAGCACCGGGATCGCTGGAATCTTGGTAAATTGTGAACTATCCATCGTGCAGCAATATGGCCTCTATCGATGGAAAAGCGGAGAGCAACTTGGCCAAGAAAAACGACCTGGACGAATTCGATAGCTCTTTCGAGGCCGTCGAGGCCCGCGATCTGGACAGTCCGATAGGGCTGCTTTCGGCCCTGCCGGAGGAGGAAGCGGCCTTTGCGTCCGTGTTCCAGGAGATCGAAACCGGGGAACGCGGAGGCTTCACCGTTCGTCACGGCTCGATCGACAACAAGCCGGTGGTGCTGTTGCGCTGCGGCCTGGGCAAGGTCAACGCCGCGTTGGCGACCATGATGCTGTTCCAGGATTTCTATTGCCGCGCCGTCATCATGGC
Source organism: Alphaproteobacteria bacterium (assembly GCA_965199335.1). Lineage (GTDB taxonomy): Bacteria > Pseudomonadota > Alphaproteobacteria > CALMVH01 > CALMVH01 > CBDAQV01. Next base: position 48,384 of record CBDAQZ010000002.1, read on the forward strand.
CGGCGTGGCGGGTTCGCTGGATCCTGCCATCCAGATCGGCGACGTGGTGGTGGCCGACAAGGTGGTGCAACACGATTACGGCGCGATCATCGACGGCCGGATCAAGGCATTCCAGCCTGGCAGCATGCCGCTGCCCGGCGGCGAGGGACCGCTGGGCTACACGCCGCCGCAGGAGATGCTGGACCTGCTGAAGCGCGGCATCCGCGGCATCGACCTGCAACCGCTTTCGCGCGACCTGACCGGCGGCGAATACCGCCTGCCGAAAGTGTGCATGGGAACGGTCGTGACCGGCGACACCTTCGTGAACTGTGCCCGCACCCGCGACCGCCTGGCGCATGAATTCGGCGCGGTGGCGGTGGAGATGGAGGGCGGCGCCGTGGCGCAGGTCGCAAGACATTTCGAAAAGCCCTGGGTCATCGTGCGCGGAATGAGCGACCTGGCGGGATCGGCCAGCCACGTCAATTTCCCGGCTTTCGCCAAGGATGTATCGCTTTCGGTCGCGGCTGTGGTGAAGCGGCTGGTCGGCGTGATTTAATCCAATTCTCTGTCATTCCAGTCTTGAGCCAGGATCTTTTACAGTAGCGGACGAAGATCCCGGCTCAAGGCCGGAATGACATAATAAGGGCGGCGATGCTGATTGATGCCGTTCCCATTAATCCCATATCTACCTCATGCAACACCCCGACACCTGGATCAAGGTCACGCCCAAGGGCCTGTATGTCGAGCCGGGGGATTTCTACGTCGATCCCACGCGCCCCGTGCCAAAGGCGCTGATCACCCACGGCCATGCCGATCATGCCCGCTATGGCAACGAGGCCGTGCTGGCGACGTCCGAAACCCTGGGCATCATGAAGGCGCGCTACGGGGCGCGTGCAGGGGATAGCCTGCAGATCGCGGCGTATGGCGAGACGCACAAGGTCGGCGACGTGACGGTCACTTTCTATCCCGCCGGTCATGTGCTGGGCAGCGCGCAGATATTGATGGAATACGGCGGCGCGCGGATCGTCGCGTCGGGCGATTACAAGCGCGGCGCGGACCCGACCTGCCTGCCGTTCGAGCCGGTGAAATGCGACGTGTTCATTACCGAGGCGACCTTCGCCCTGCCGGTCTTCGTCCACCCCCCGGTCGCGGCGGAGGTCGAGAAGCTACTGGCCTCGCTGCGTACCTTTCCCGAGCGCGCACATCTGGTCGGCGCGTACTCCCTGGGCAAGTGCCAGCGCGTGATGGCGTTGCTGCGCCAGGCGGGCTGGGAACAGCCGATCTACCTGCACGGCGCGATGGTCTCCCTGGTCGAGCTTTACGAACAGCTGGGCGTGCCGCTAGGGCCGTGGCAACGCGTGTCGGAGGTCAAGGACAAGAAGCAGCTTCAGGGCCAGATCGTGATGTGCCCCCCCTCCGCGCTCAACGATCGCTGGTCGCGCCGCCTGCCCGATCCCGTCACCGGCATGGCGTCGGGCTGGATGCGCATCCGCCAGCGCGCCCGGCAGCGCGGGGCCGAACTGCCCCTGGTCATCTCCGACCATGCCGACTGGCCGGAATTGCTGCAAACCATCGACGAAGTCGGCGCCCCCGAGATATGGATCACGCATGGCCGCGAGGAAGCCCTGATGCATGCCGTCACCGCCAAGGGCTATCGCGCCCGGGCTTTGGCATTGATCGGCTATGACGAGGAAGGGGCGGAGATAGCGATCGAGGATGCCGTAAAGGAAACGGCATGATCCGTTTCTCCCGCCTGATCGACGCGCTGGTCTTCACGCCGTCGCGCAACGGCAAGCTGCGTTTGATCGAGGAGTACTTGGCCAACACCCACGATCCCGAGCGCGGCTGGGTGATGGCGGCGTTGACCGGCACGCTCGACCTCCCGACGGCCAAGCCGGCATTGATCCGGCAACTGATCCTGGAGCGTACCGATCCGGTGCTGTTCGACTGGTCCTACGACTATGTCGGCGACCTGGCGGAAACCATGTCCCTGCTGTGGCCGGGCGCTTCGGGCGCGAATGCGATCCCGCCGTCGGTCACCGACATCGTCATGGGACTGGACGGCGCCAAGAAGACCGAGGTGCCGGCGCTGATCACCGCCTGGCTGGACATCTGCACGCCCGACCAGCGCTACGCCCTGCTGAAACTGATAACCGGAAGCCTGCGCATCGGCATCTCTGCCCGTCTCGCCAAGACGGCGCTGGCGAATTGGTCCGGCAGGGAACTGGACGATATCGAGGAGCTGTGGCACGCGCTGGAGCCACCCTATACGCCGCTGTTCGCCTGGATCGACGGCGTCGGCGAGAAGCCTGACACGGCGGCCTGCGCCACGTTCCGGCCGTTGATGCTGGCGCATCCGCTGGAAGACCAGGATATCCGCCAGCTGAACGCCGCCGACTATCGCGCCGAATGGAAATGGGACGGCATCCGCGTCCAGCTAGCCGCCTGCAACGGCCAGCGCCGCATGTTCTCCCGCACCGGGGAGGAGATCAGCAAGGCTTTCCCGGAAATCATCGAGGTAATGGACTTCGAAGGCGTGCTGGACGGTGAGTTGCTGGTGCTGAGGACCGACGACTCTGGCGAACGCGTCGTCGCGCCGTTCAACGACCTGCAGCAACGCCTCAACCGCAAGGTGGTGGCGCTGAAGACGGCGCACCAATACCCGGCGCATGTGCGGCTGTACGACATATTGATCGATGGCGAGGAGGATTTGCGCCCGCTGTCGTTCGAACAGCGTCGGGCAAAGCTCGATGGCTGGTTCGCGCGCACGCAGCCGAAGCTCATGGACCTGTCGCCGCTGATCCCGTTCGACTCGTGGGACGGGCTGGGCCAGCTGCGCGCCGACGCCCGCGCCAACGGCATCGAGGGGCTGATGCTGAAACGAGCCGACAGCATCTACGTGCCGGGGCGTCCGAAAGGCCCGTGGTGGAAATGGAAACGCGACGCCCTGACGCTGGATTGCGTGATGATGTATGCCCAGCGCGGCCATGGTAAACGCTCGTCCTACTACTCGGACTACACATTCGGCGCGTGGCGCATCGATGGTGATGGCTTGGTCGACCTGGTGCCGGTCGGCAAGGCCTATTCCGGCTTCACCGACGAGGAATTGTTGTTGCTGGACAAATGGGTGCGCAACCATGTCGTCGACCGCTTCGGCCCCGTGTTGCAGGTCGAACCGGGCTTGGTCCTGGAAGTGGCATTCGATTCGGTCCACCGCTCGAACCGGCACAAATCCGGCGTCGCCATGCGCTTCCCCCGCGTCAGCCGCATCCGCTGGGACAAGCCGGCCAGCGAGGCGGATTACCTGACGACGGTGGAGAAGCTGATCGTTGGATAATCGTCATTGCGACATGTGCGAAGCGCACACGCAATCCATCGTCTGCGGATGCATCGCATTGATTCCGGCGCTGCGCACCGTAATGACGATCGGATAACTTCCATAAAAAGATCCCGGCTTTCGCCGGGATAACGAGTCCAGGTGTTTAAGAAGCCAAATAACTTACCCGTTGCGCCAGATCGGGCGCCAGGACGACCAGGGCCGAATAGAGGCGGGCGTTGTGCACGATGCTCATCGCGAAATTGGTACGCGCGGCCATTGCTTCGGAGGCGCCTTCGCCGAATTCGAAATCCTCGTGCTCGAGGTCCAGCAGCTTAAGCATCTCGGCGCGCACGGCCGGGGAGTCGTTCAGGATGTCGGCAGTTTCCGGCATCACGCAGACGGACCAGGCAGCGACTTCCACGGCGCGCTTGGCCGTGGCCCGTTCCAGTTCCGATGAAGTCATGTCGTCGTAGGCCATTTTCTTGCTGACAAACCTTACGATCGGTTCGGCGGCTTTCAATGTCTGTGTGTTGGCTTCTGCCTGCATAGTACTTTCTCCCTTGTCCCCATACGCACTCTACGGGGGCAGGTAAGAAAGCGCGGTTAATTCACATAGTTAAAAGTTTGAATACGGCGTCCACTTCGGCAAGGGACGGATTGCGTTTCAGCGTTACCACCGGCGCCGACGTGAAGCGTTGGATCGTTGCCGCCGTTTCCTCTATTGCAACCGGCGATACCTCGGATTCATTTATCACGACCGCCCTTACCGGAAGCTTTCCAAGCGCCCTTCAGGGCGGTCAGCGTGTGGCTTATCGTGCCAAGATAGGAGCCCACGACCAGAACGGACGGGATGTTCAGGGCGGCGATCCAGTCGAGGATCGTATGGGTTTCGTCAAGCGGTACCATGACGCCACCGACGCCTTCGATCAGGACGGTTTCTTCCGGGCCAGCGATAACGTCGTGGCACCATTCGGTTACCTTATGGAAATCAATGGTTTTTCCTTCGCGTACCGCCGCCATGTCCGGAGACAAGGGCGCGGCGAAACGCCAGGGGGAAATGAGTTCGATGTTTTCCGGCGTAGCGGGCAGGGATAGTGCCTCCAGAAGGAGTGCCGTATCGCTTTCGGCGAAATCCTCCGCCGTATAGCCGCTGATGATCGGTTTTACGGCGCTGATACCATGGCCTTTTTTGCGGCCATGTCTTGCCAGCGCCGCGGTCAGAAACGTTTTTCCGATACCCGTACCGCTGGAGGTAATAAACAGGCGACTCATACGGTGACTTCTTCCTTTAATTCGGCAACGCACGCCGCGACGGCGCGTATATCAGTTTCACTATGCGCCGGGCTGAAAGTAAAGCGCAGGCGCGAGGTTCCGGATGGAACGGTGGGCGGACGGAGTGGCGGTGACCAGGTAACCCGCCGCCTCCAGGGTACGCGACGCCGCCATGGCCCTTTCGACGCTGCCCAGCACCACCGGTACGATGGCGCTGTCGGGCGTTGGCAGATCCAGTAGGGAGGCAAACAGCCTTGCCTTCTCGACAGGGCTGCGCGCCCATTTGGGATCGGCGGCAATCAGGTTCAGCGAAGCCAGCGCCGCCGCCGTGGCCGCAGGCGGCAGGCCGGTCGAATAGATGAAGCTGCGCGCGCAGTTGCGCATCAGGTCGATGACGGCCCTGCTGGCGCACAGATAGCCGCCATAACTACCCAGCGTCTTCGACAACGTACCCATTTGCAGCTGGGCCACTGCGCCTGTGGGGTCCAGAAGGCCCAGCCCGTGCGCGTCGTCGCTCAACAGCCAGGCATCGTGGGCCTCTGCCAGCGCGTTCAACTCGGCGATCGGCGCGCGGTCGCCGTCCATGCTGAACACGGTTTCGGTCAGGATCAGACAGCGCGCATGTTTGCCGCGATGAACAGCAAGCAAATCAGCCAGATGCGCCGGTTCGTTATGACGGTAACGCAACATGGTGGCGCCCGAAAGCTTCGCCCCGTCGTACAGGCAGGCATGCACCAGCCGGTCGGCCATGATCAGGTCGTTCTCGCCCGCCAAAACGGGGATGATGCCGATATTGGCCAGATACCCGCTACCGAAGACCAGAGCATCCTCGGTCCCCTTGTACCGCGCCAGCGCCTGCTCCAACTGGCCTAGCAGCGGGTAATTGCCGGTCACCAACCGCGACGCCCCCGATCCCGTGCCGTAATGCTGGTTAGCTTCGATGGCGGCCTGCTTGACGGCCGGGTGGTGCGAAAGGTTCAGGTAATCGTTGCAGGAAAAGGAGATCAGCCGATGTCCACCCCTGATCACAATCCCGGGCTCTGCCCGTTCGCTGACCATCGGCATGCGGTACAGGCCGTTCGCCTCCAGCGTCGCAATCGTATCCGTGGCGAAATCGTCCAGTGAACTCATGCCGCCAGCGTGGCAAGATCGGGGCCACTGTCAACCTTGTCTTGACGTGATTGGGCCAGTGCCTATGCTTCCTGCATGCTGAAAATCGACCATCGCCATGACTGGGTCCGCGAGGAAATCGCGGCCATCTACGACCTGCCGTTCGCCGACCTGCTGTTCCGGGCGCAGAGCGTGCACCGCGAATTCTTCGATCCCAACCAGGTCCAGATGTCGACGCTGCTGTCGATCAAGACCGGCGGCTGCCCCGAGGATTGCGGTTACTGCTCGCAAAGTGCGCACAACCCGACGGGGCTGAAGGCCAGCAAGCTGATGCCGCTGGACGAGGTGATTCGCAATGCCACCGCCGCCAAGGAGGCCGGCGCCACCCGGTATTGCATGGGCGCCGCCTGGCGCAATCCCAAGGATCACGAGCTGGACGCGGTGTGCGAGATGGTCGAGGCGGTCAGGGGCCTTGGCATGGAGACATGCGTCACGCTGGGCATGCTGACCCCGGACCAGAGCGCCCGGCTCAAGCAGGCTGGGCTGGATTACTACAACCACAACATCGACAGCTCGGAAGAATTCTACGGCACCGTCATCACCACCCGCACCTATCAGGACCGCATCGATACGCTGCAATATGTGCGCGAGGCAGGGATTTCGGTCTGCTGCGGCGGCATCGTCGGCATGGGCGAAACCGCCGACGATCGCGTCGGCATGATCCTGACCCTGGCCAACCTGCCCGCACATCCGGAAAGCGTGCCGATCAACCTTCTGACCCAGATCGAAGGCACGAAGACGCACGGCGTGGAAAGGCTGGACATGTTCGAGCTGGTCCGTACCATCGCCACCGCGCGGATCGTCATGCCGCGCTCGATGGTACGGCTGTCGGCGGGCCGGGAAAGCCTAAGCGACGAGGGACAGGCGCTGTGCTTCCTGGCGGGCGCGAACTCGATCTTCTTCGGCACCAAGCTGCTGACGGCGGGCAATCCGGAACACGCGGCCGACATGGCGCTGTTCGGCAAGCTCAAGATCACGGCGATGCCCCTTGCTGGCTAAACTGTCGTGGGCGGAGCTGGGCGGCGATCATATCTGGCTGCCTTATGCCCAGATGAAGACCGCGCCGGAGCCGCTGCTGGTTGAATCGGCGCTGGGGTCGATCATCACGCTGGCCGACGGACGCGCACTGGTCGATGGCGCAGCCTCGTGGTGGACGGCCTGCCACGGCTACAGCCACCCGCACATCATCGCCGCAGCAAGGGCGCAGCTGGAGCGCATGCCGCACATGATGTTCGGCGGCCTGAACCACATACCGGCATTGTCGCTGGCGAAACGGCTTGCGGCGCTGTTGCCGGGCGACCTGTCGCGCGTGTTCTTCTCCGATTCCGGCTCGGTCTCGGTAGAGGTCGCGATGAAGATGGCCTTGCAGTACTGGCTGAACCGGGGTGCGCTCGACCGCACCAAGTTCGTCAGCTTCCGGAACGGCTATCACGGCGACACCATCGCCACCATGTCGGTCTGCGATCCCGACGAAGGCATACACAAGCGCTTTGGTAGGTTCCTGCCGCAGCAATACATCGCCACCCTGCCGCAAACGGCGCAGGACATGCAGGCGCTGCAAACCCTGCTGGAAATGGAGCGCGACAGCATTGCCGCGATCGTAATGGAACCCCTGGTCCAGGGTGTCGGGGGCATGAAGTTCCATCCGCCGGAACTGCTTGCCGATATCGCGGCGCTGTGCCAGCGGACGGGACATCTGCTGATCCTGGACGAGGTGATGACCGGGTTCGGCCGCACCGGCACGATGTTTGCCTGCGAACAGGCGGGCGTCACGCCCGATATCATCTGCCTGTCCAAGGCGTTGACCGGCGGCACTGTAGGGCTGGCGGCGACGGTGGCGACCACGCGCGTGTTCGAGGCGTTCTGGTCGGACGATCCCATGAAGGCGTTGATGCACGGGCCGACTTTCATGGCCAATGCTTTCGCCTGTTCCGCTGCCAATGCCTCGCTCGATTTGTTCGAAAGCGAACCGCGCCTGCGTCAGGTGGCGGCAATCGAAACCGCGATGCGCGAAGGGCTGGAGTCATGCCGCGGATTGCCGGGCGTGGTCGATGTCCGCGTCAAGGGCGCTATCGGCGTCGTCCAGCTCGAGGCGCTCAAGGATGCGGCCTGGCTGCGCCAGCAATTGCTGGCGCAGGATGTCTGGGTGCGGGTCTATGCCTATGGCGACGTGGTGTACCTGACGCCGGCCTTCACCATCGCGCCGGCGGAACTGGGGCAGCTGCTCGAAGCCGTCAACATCGTCATCCACGACTGGTCGAGGAAGTTCTCATAATGCTGGCGCCCGTACCCAAGGCCGACCCTTGGCAGCTGTCCGGCATGGACGGACTCAATGCCGACCTGGAAACGCCGTTTCGCGCCTTCCTGCGCGGCCTGATTGCCACGCCCGAGCGCCATGCGCGCTTCCTGAACATGCTGTCGATGATGGAGCATATCGGCAGCCGCAAGATCATGCTGTCGCAGATGGGCGGCCCTTTGGGCAAGGAGGTGCTGAAGCACCTGGCCGAGGAAACGCGCCATGCGTTCTTCTTCAAGAACCAGGCCGAGCGGATCGGCGGCGCGGCGATGGAATACGAAAGCGCGGACATGATGTGCCGCCAGTCGGCGATCATGTATTTCGGCCGGCTGGATTCGGGGATCGCCTGCGTACTGTCGGGCGAACGTCCCGATCTGCCCTATCTCTGGGTCTCGCTGGTCATCGAACTGCGTGCCAACTGGGTCTATGGCATCTACCAGGAAGAACTGTCCCGGGCCGAACGCATGTTCAGCCTGAAAAGCGTGATCGCCGAGGAGAAGGCGCATCTGGCCGACATGTACACCGGCATAGCCGAGCTTGACGGTGAAACGCCGACCCGCCTGCCTCGCTTCGCCGCGATGGAGACGATGTTGTTCAAGCGGTTCTGGAAGCAGCTGGAGTCGGCCTGACCGCTCCAATCAGGGCTTACGGTTCCAGAAGGCCAGGCGCCACGCAGCGCCGTCATGTTCAAGGCAGCACAAATTCCCTGTGCCGACCTTGAGTTCGTTCTTCAGCGCCAGTTCTTCGAACAGCCCAGGTACCAAACGTGAGAAAAAGCGCAATACGCCGTTGCTGGTAACCGCCAGTACGATACTGTCCGGCCCATTCTCCTTCATATCCGTGGCAAAACCTTCTACATTCGCCAGCAGTTCCCGCGTAGCGGGCTCCCAGCCTCGACCTTCGGGCATAAGGCCCTTGCGGTCCCACGCATCGACCTCGGCATCGCCGAATTCTTGCCGGACATCGTCGGTGGTCAGCCCCGCCCAAACGCCGTAGTCCAGCTCGGTCAACCGTTGGTCGGTTTCGGGTGCGGGCAGGCTGAAAGCCTCGGCGATCAGATCGGCGCTGCGCCGAGTGCGTTGCAAGCCGCCGCAGCGGATAGCCGACGGGGTAAGATTTTCTCTGCGCAGGAGCTCTGCCAGCCTTATGGCCTGCGCCTCGCCTTCCGCCGTCAGGGGCATATCCTCGCCGCGGCCGACGATGCGGGGCGTCTCGCCCTTTTCGAACGTGTTGCCATGGCGGGCCAGCAGCAATTTCACAGTTCGCCCTCGCGCGCGATGATGTCCTCGGCGATGGCGATGTCGTTGGGATGATCGATCGAATGGTGGGTGCGGCCGCGGTAATCGACCTTTACCACCTTGATATCGATGTTCGATTCCAGCGCCCGCAGCTGCTCCAGCCCTTCGGTTTCCTCCAGCGGGGTGGGGGGAATCGCCACCAGCCGCGCCAGCGCCTCGCGGCCGTAGGCGTACATGCCGATGTGGCGCAACACGGGACTATGACGCCTGTCCCGGCTGAACGGCAGGATCTGCTTGGAAAAATACAGGGCCCGGCCCGATACGGAAACCACGACCGTGGTGCCGCTGGAGGGGGAGGACAGCTTCGACGCGGCGAAATCCTCCAGCTGGCTTTCGCTCAGTTCAACGGCGGGCGTGGCGATGGGCGGTCCACCGGGGCGCGAAATCTCGTCCACCAGCGCCTGGATGACCCAGGGCGGCGTCAGGGGCGCATCGCCCTGCAGATTGACCACAGCGGCAATCGATTCGGGTAGAAGTTGTAATGCGGCATGGGTTCGATCGGTGCCGGATGGCAGTTCGGAGGCGGTCATAAGCGCTTTGCCGCCGAAACTTTCTACGTGGCGGACGATTCTTTCGTCGTCTGTCGCGACATAGACGCCCTCGATCCCTTGCACCTTGTTAGCCAGGTTCCAGACGCGTTCGATCAGGCTTTGCCCCGTTATAACGGCATTTATCGGCTTACCGGGCAGCCGTTTGCTGGCATAGCGGGCCGGAATAATAATGCAGGTGGGCTTGCTCAAAGTTTCTCCATCTTTCTTGAATTTTAAAAGTTCTCCGCGATCCTGCAACCGTGATAGACCCCTTTGCAGACAGCGAAGACGACGACCGCGTCGATTTCGCAACAGTTTCGGCCCTTGTGGTCGATGATAACGTTCATATGCGCCGGCTGGTAGCGGACATCCTGCACGCCTTCGGCATGAGCAGGGTTTACGAGGCCAGCGACGGCGCCGAAGCCCTCGAACTGATGAAGCAGCATACGATCGAGATCGTGCTGTGCGACTGGATGATGGACAATCTGAACGGCATCGAGCTGTTGCAGGAAGTCCGCAAGCCCGATACGCCTGTTGTATTTCGCCGCGTAGCCTTCATTATGATGACGGCTCACGAGGATGAGGACAGGATGTGGCGGGCAAAACAGGCCGGCGCCACGGCTGTACTGGTAAAACCATTTTCGACGGCCGCCCTTTACGAGCGTATTCTTTCCGCCGCGGAAGCTATTTTCCGCAAATCGGGCGGACGCAACAAGGGTGGATTTGGATCGCCTTCCTTTGATAGCGGACTTTGAATGACCAGCAATTCCAACTCCTCGACGATGCCACAGGACATGGCGCTGCGCATGCAGGCGATCATCAGCAAGCATGGTGAGGCGTATCGCAAGGACTTGCCTGGGCTGATCCAGCAGATGCATTTTTATGTCGAGCGTTTTGCAGAGGCCAAAGGCAACGACGTCGATCTGATCGCGACTTTGGAGCGCGAGGCGCACGATATGAAGGGCCAGGCCGCGACATTCGGCATGCCGGGGATATCGGCGGTGGCCAATTCTCTGTCACGCATGCTGGAAAGCGCACCGGTTTTCAGCCCGGCATTGGCGGCTGCGATGGAAAGCCATGTATCGGCGCTGAAAAAATTGCTGGAGCAGGACGATCAAAAGTTGGTCGATGCTACACTTGCTACTGCACAGGCCATTCCGAAGTAATTATTTCTGATCGAACTTGAACTCGATTCTACGATTGCGTGCCAGCGCCGCATCGTCCGTCCCTATGTCTATCGGTTCGAACTCGGCGAAGCCGGCGGCGGCCAGCCTGTCCGCAGGCAACCCCTGCGCGATCAGGTATTGCGTTACAGCCACGGCCCGCGCGGTCGAAAGCTCCCAGTTGGAATGGAATTGCGGCGTGTCGATGGGACGCTTGTCGGTATGACCGTCCACGCGCAGCATCCAGGGGATATCGGGCGGGATGCGCTGCGCCAGGTTTATCAGCACACCGGATAGCTCCTGCAGCTTTTCCTTGCCGGCGGGCTGCAGCTCGGCGGAGCCGCTGGGAAACAGGACCTCCGATTGCAGCACGAAACGGTCGCCGACGATGCGGATGTCGGGCCGGTTGCCCAGCACATCGCGCAATCTTCCAAAGAATTCGGAGCGGTATTTCGCCATCTCCTCGACCCGGCTCAGAAGCGCGGTGTTCAGCCGCCCGCTTAGATCCTGGATCCTGGTTTCCTGGTCCTTGTTCTTCTCTTCCGACGCGGCAAGGTCGGCCTCGATCCTGGTCAACTGATCACGCAACGCGCCGATCTGCTCGTTCAGCAACGCCAGCTGCGCCTCCTTGTCGCTGATCGCCTTCGCCTGGTCGCCCGCCGCCGCCACCTGCGCCTGCGCCGCATCGCGGGCTGCCAGGGCGTCGGCCAGCTGCGCGGACAGGCGCGCCAGCTGCTCCTTGGTATCGGCAGTTTCTTGCTTCTCGACCGCCAGCAGGTTCGCCAGCTGCGCGATCTGGCTGTTCAGCTTGGACAACGCATCGTTCTTCTCGGCCAGAGTGCCCTGCAGGAAGCTCTGCGCCACTACGAAAACCAGCACGACGAAGATCACGACAATGACAAGGGAGGAAAGGGCGTCGACCCAGCCGGGCCAGACATTCACCTCGTAATTGCTGCCCCGTCCGCGGCGCGACAGCGGCATCAGGACTCGTCGCGCGTAGCGCTGGGACTGGCGGCCGAACGCGCGACCAGCTTCAACCCGGCGCGGATATCAGCCTGCGCCAGTGCCAAATCCTGTACGATCTTCTGCAGGCGATCCAGGTTCTCGGCCGTTTGTTCGACTAGGGCATGCAGGTACTGGGTGGAGGGATTGTTCTCTTCGCCGCCCTCCAGGTACGGCGTCTCGACATGGATCTTGCCGACGCCGGACAGCCAGTCCTCAAGATTGCGGAAGAAAGCGGTCTGCGCCTGACCGAGCTGCAGATCCAGAAAGCCGAGGATCAACGATCCCATGAGGCCGAACAGGGAGGCGCTGAAAGCCGTCCCCATTCCGCCGAGAGGGGCCTGCAAGCCCGTCTTCAGGGCGGTAAAGCCCTGCGTCCCGGTGCCGCTGAAATCCAGCGCGCCGATCACGTCGCTGACCGAGCCCACGGTCTTGATCAGTCCCCAGAACGTGCCAAGCAGGCCCAGGAAGATCAGCAGGCTGATGAGATAGCGGGAAAGTTCGCGCGATTCGTCCAGCCGCGCCGCGACACCGTCCAGTACCGAGCGCAGGGCAACCGGTGACATCTTCGGCACGCCCTCATGGCCCTGCGCCATGGTGGCGACCGGGCGCAGGAGGTTGGGAAGGTTGCGGGTACCGCCGGTTTCCTCGATGGTGCGCATCCACTGCACTTCGGGGCCGAGGCGGATGGTCTGGCGCAGGACGAAGACGATGCCGAAGAACAGCGCGGCGACGATCACGCCGTTGAGCATCGGGTTGTGCAGGAAGGCTTCGCGCAGGGTCTCGTGCAGCAGAACGCCCAGGCCCGCGACGATCGCGAGGAACAGAAAGATGCGCGCTATATACTGGCCCGGCCCCTGCATACCTTATCTTTTCAAAAAGATTGTGGTTTTCAAATGATGCCGGCGAGCCTTAGCGCATCAGGAAGAAATCGATGCGATCGCTTTGCGTCTGGCCGGGCGGTGCGCCAAGGGCGCGCACATCGATACGGTCCTCCGCGATGCCCTGGGACACCAGATAGGATTTGATTTCCAGCGCGCGCGACAAGGATAAGCGCCGTGCCTTGCTGGCCATATCGGGAGCGGCCGAGGCGAACGAACGCAATTCGACGCGCAGATCGGGATTCGACTTCAATCGGCCCGACAGAGCATCCAGGTGCGATGTCGCTTCCGAAGGTAATGACGGCGACCCGGCGGCGAAATCCACCGAAAGTTCGTTTCCATTGCTGCCTGCCGGGGGTGCCTTGGGCGCGGCCAGCGCAATGGGTGTCGAGGGAGCCGGAGGCGATGGCGGCGGCGCAAGAGCCGCAGTTTGTATCACGGCGGGTGCCGGAGCGGGCGGTGGAACCACAGCGGGTGTTGATGGGATGTCCAGCGGCATGGCCGGCGCCGCGTGCGAAGTCTGGGCTGCGGGCGAGGGGACCGGTGTTACGGATACCGGTGCCGGTATGACGGCATTGCCTTGCGTTTCCGCAGGCGGGGGATCGTTCGGAACCGTTACAGGCGCTTTTGCGGCGCTGGCGGTTTTAACCATCGGCATCGGGATAACCGGATCGGCATTGCTGGCCGAAACCTCCACCACACGCGGTGCAGGCATATCCGAATCCATCGGTGTTCCGTCAAGGATTTCCTTGATCGCAGGTGCGGGAGCGGATGCGACCTGAACAGGCTTCGGCTCAGGTTTCGGGGCGAATGCCAGGGCCGGCGCTACCAAGGGAACCGGAATGGGTGTGGGCGTCGACACCGGAGCCGGAGCCGGTGGACGCACGGGTGCGGCAGCGGGAACCTGGGGTTGCGGCGTGATTGACTGCGCGGGCATTGCGGTGGCTGCGACAGGCGCATTCGCTGCCAGTTCGTCGACGGACACGCGTGACGGGATGTTGTAATAGCCAACCTTGCCGTTTGCCGGTGAAAGTGCGGCAGAGGATCCCGCCAGCGGCGCATTGGGATCGGTGATGATGCGCGTTTGTGGCTGCGTCGGAGCATTATACACTTGGAATGCTTTTACGGGTGGCGCTGGCGCTACGGGCGCAGGCTGTTGTGGCGGCGCAATTTTTGCCGGTACCATCGCGGGGGCGGGAACCGGGGTCGTCACCGGGGCAGGCATATTGGCTGCCAGGTCCGCGATTTCCTTCCGGTTCAGGTCGTCCGCCGTTTCCTTCTTCTTCGGAGCCGGTTGCACTGCCTTTGGTTGCACTGCCTGCGTAACGCGTGTCGGTTGGACTTGAGCCGCCGCCTGCTGAACCGGTTTTGGCGGGGGAACCGCCGTATCCAGTATCTGTGTCTGGGGCATGGGGGCGGGCATCGGCGGGCTTGGCGGGGCAGCCGCAACGATCGGAGCGGTGGGCGCCGATGCGATCGTCGGTGTCTCGACCGGGCGCGTCACCGCAACAGTCGCGGCGACCTTTGGAACGGGAGCGGGAATAGGTGCCGGGATGGGCGTTGGAGGCGCAGCGGCAACCTGTGGCGCCGAATGCGTGACAACGGTCTGGGCCCGTTTCGGCTCGGGCGGCGGCAATGGCGCCACGTCCAGTTCTTCCGGCATGGGAGCAGGAGGAACGGGAATCCTGGCCGGAACAGGCGCCTGTGCGACTTGCGGCTGCGGTGTTGGCTCTACCGGAACTTCGCGCGTTTCCCTTGGACCGTTCACGAGCGCGGAAGACGGTGGCTTGGGCTGTACGGCGCACAGACGTTGCAGATAATTCAAATCGTCAGCCGTCATATCGGATGTTTCCTTGTGGCCAAGGATCGGCTGGTGGTCGGGGATGCGCGTCTGGGCCAGCTGGGCTTTGGCGACATGATGAGCATGGCTGCGGCGCGGCGGCGGTGCGCAGGCGACCTGGCTTTGAACTTTCGGAGCCGCCGGTATCGCCGGTACGGTATGCCTGACATGGTGGCGCGCATGTTTCGTCACCGGCTTGTAGGGCTGCGTGTGCATATCCAGTGGCGTTATGCTGGCCACGGACGTACTACCGCCGCCGACGATTACGGTCTGGAAGTCGCCGTCCTGATTTGCGGACTTTGCACGCTTCGGGCCGGCGGCTGCACGGTGTTTCTGTCTGGCGGGCTGGACATCCTCGGCGGGTGAGCCCGGCAGGCTGTTCAGGGCATCGAGATCGACCTCGACGGCGGGGTTGCCGCTACCGCCGATATAAGTCTGCGCGAAAGCCGGACTGGCGGCGGCAAGGCACGTAAGAGTTGCCGCTACTGATAGGATCCGGGTCTTTGCTCTCATCTCGGGCCGTGGCTCACGCGGTCAGGTCCATTTCAGGTAGGCTTATGTCGCCCACGGAAGGTACATGGGGGCGAAGCAGTTCCGCAAGCGGCGTATGCAGAGCGGCGTTCGACGCGAAGATCGATCCTTCATGGACCGGATTGTTGGTTCCGCGCATGTCGTTGACGAAACCACCGGCCTCGGTCACCAGCAAAACGCCGGCAGCCACATCCCAGGCGTGAATCGCGAGTTCCCAGTAACCTTCCAGCCGGCCGGCCGCGACATAGGCAAGATCCAGAGCTGCGCTGCTGTAGCGACGCAAGGCGATCGATTCTTCCAGCATGGCGCCGATCAGGTTCAGGTTGTCCTGTGAAGCGGTCCGGGGCGTAATCCCGACAGCCACGACGGCCTCGGCCATGTTGCTGCGACTCGATACGCGAAGGCGGCGCTGGTTCAACCACGCGCCACCGCCCCGCTCGGTCAGGAACATTTCGTTCTTGATCGGGTCGTGCACCAGCCCGGCGACGATCTCGCCCTCGGCCTCGAGCGCGATCGAGATGCACCAGTGCGGAATGCCGTGCAGGAAATTGGTGGTGCCGTCCAGCGGGTCGACGATCCAGCGGCGGTTTTGTTCGCCGACGGTCTCGCCGCCTTCCTCGCCCATGAAACCGTAACCGGGACGCGCCTTCTTCAGTTCGTCCTTGATGATCTGCTCGGCATTGCGGTCCGCGGTCGATACGAAATCGGCAGGTCCCTTCCGCGACACCTGCAGCTGCTCGACCTCACCGAAGTCGTGCACCAGCGAACGCGCCGCCTTTTCCGCAGCCGCCGTCATCACGTTCAGAATCGCTGAGCGAATGGCCATCAGGACTTGGCGCGTTCGACGTAGGACGAATCCGCGGTCTTGATGACGATGCGCGTACCCGATTCGATGTGCGGCGGCACCATGACGCGCGCGCCGTTCTCGAGAACGGCGGGCTTGTACGAGGATGATGCCGTCTGGCCCTTTACAACCGGGTCGGCCTCGACGATCTGCATGATGACGGTGTCGGGCAGGGTAACGGCCAGCGGCTGGCCCTCGTAGCTTTCGATCGAAACCAGCATGCCGTCCTGCAGGAATTGCGCCGGCTCGCCGATCGTGTCGCGCGATACCAGCAGCTGTTCGTAGGTTTCCTGGTTCATGAATGTGAACTGGTCGCCGTCGGAGAACAGGAAGGAAAATTCGGCCTCGTCGATGCGCACGCGCTCGACCGATTCCTGGGTGCGGAAGCGTACGTTGGTCTTGTTGCCGGCGCGCAGGTCGCGCATTTCGACCTGCACGACCGATGCGCCCTTGCCGGGCTGGTAGATTTCGCTCTTGAGCACGACCCAGAGCTTACCTTCGTATTCCAGCACATTGCCGGAGCGAACGGTGATTGCAGTAACCTTCATGAATACCCTGTCTTTTGGAAACGGGCGGAAGGTAACAGCTAGGCCAATGGGTTACAATGGGTGGCGCCAGATATGACGGCCCCGATACGAGGCTAGGCCTTGCCCTGATAGATTCGCAGCGATTTATCCAGTATCTGCAGCGCGGGATCGTAGGGGCGGTACAGGCTGTTGGGCGGCAGCACGTAGCCGTGGCCGCCGCCGTCGCGGATACCGCGGATATCCTCGAAAACCTCGTCATCGCTTTCCATATTGGTACCCGCGAAGACCACGATTCTGCGACCGTTCGAGCATGACTGGCGCACCTGACGGATGCGGTCGCTGAGCGGCGCCGTCACCAGGCTGCGTACCGGCTCGGCCTTGCTGGCCTCCGCCTGCTTGCCGGGCACCCTGACGCAGACCAGATGCGCGCCCATCAGCGAGGCGGTATGGGCTGCTTTAGAAACGGCATCCAGACCGGATTCCGCGATATCGGCGCTGCTGCCGGCGGACGCCCACATCATGACGGCGAGGCCGTACGATTTGGCTTCCTCGACCAGCGCGACGGTATGGGGATGATCGCCATGATCGGGCGTTATCGCACAGCTTATTCCTACGCAGCCAAGCCGCAGCGCATCGCGCAACGATCCGACCGGGGTATCATCCTCGCCGCTGAAAGGGTCGCCGGCATGCATCTGCAGGATCAACGGTATCGAGCCGGCAAAAGCGTCCGCTGCCGTTTCCAGCATGCCCAGCGGCGCGGCAAGGGCGCTCAGGCCGGCATCGATCGCCAGCTGGAAATGATAATCGGGATCGGCGCCCGAGAATTTGGGCACCATCGTCTTGCTGAAGGCATGGTCGATGGGGAGGATCAGCGCGCGGCCCGTTCCTGCCAGCTTGCCCTCCATCAGGATGCGCGCCAGCGCCGTCTTGGTGCCGGGGTTGTCGCCCTCGTATTGCGATAGAAGTTTCTTGACGCGCTGGGTTACGCGCATACGGGACGCTCCGGTCCGAGGTGAAGATCAATGGCAGTAACCCGGCGGGACTTTTTATTTCATTAAGAAATCTGGTTTGCATTTAGCCAGAGCGAAAGATCTTTCAGTCGCTCGCCTGCAGTGCCGGGATCGAAGCAGTCGGCGGGGCGGGGTTGCAGCGTTGCGCCGTGCTCCGCGATCAACCGGCTCAGGGCAGGGCAGGCGGCCTCGGCATCCAGACAAAATTCGGTAAGCCCGACGCGCAGCCCGGCCAGAACATGCCCGCGCCACGGGCCGCAATCGTAGAGCATGGCACCGACCGCGTCATCCGCGCCGGCCCGAACCTGGGTCGTAACAGCCTTGAACATACCGGGGCCGATATAGGCCGAGGCGGCAGGAGCCGTTATAAGGTCGATCCGTTGCCCCATCGAACGCGCCGCGGCCAACGCCGCCAGCGCGTCGCCAAGCCCGTGAATGACGATGGGCCGGATTACAGCTTGCCCATGGCGACGGCGGTGTCGGCCATGCGGTTCGAGAAACCCCATTCGTTATCGTACCATGCCATGACGCGCACGAACGTCCCGTCGATCACCTTGGTCTCATTCAGGGCGAAGATCGAGGAATGCGGGTTGTGGTTGAAATCGCCCGATACCAGCGGCTCGCTGTAGACTTCCAGGACACCCTTCAGCTCACCCTGTGCGGCCTTGGTCAGGGCTTCGTTGATTTCCTCCTTGGTTGTCGCGCGGCTGGCTACAAACTTGAAATCGATCACCGAAACGTTCGGGGTCGGCACGCGCATGGCCATGCCGTCCAGCTTGCCGTTGAGTTCCGGCAGGACCTTGCCCACGGCCTTCGCCGCGCCCGTCGACGTAGGGATCAGGTTCAGCGCGGCGGCACGGGCGCGATACGGGTCGGCATGCATCGTATCCACCAGGCGCTGGTCGCCGGTATAGGAGTGGATCGTCGTCATGTAGCCGTGCTCGATACCGACCGTCTTCTGCAGGATGTAGGCGACGGGCGCCAGGCAATTGGTGGTGCAGGAAGCGTTGGAGACGACCGTATGCTCGGCCTTCAGCTTGCCGTGGTTGACGCCGTACACGACCGTCAGGTCCTCGTCGGTGCCGGGCGCCGAAATCAGCACCTTCTTGGCGCCGGCAGTCAGGTTCTTGGCGGCATCGTCGCGCTTGGTGAAGCGGCCCGAGCATTCCATGGCGACGTCGATTCCCATCGCGCCCCAGGGCAGCTTCGCCGGGTCGCCTTCGCTAACCACCGCGATGCGCTTGCCGTCGACGATCAGCGTATTGCCGTCGACTTCCACGGTGCCGGGATAGCGGCCGTGGACCGAATCATACTTCAACAGGTGTGCGTTGGTCGCCAGATCGGCGAGGTCGTTGATCGCCACGATCTCGATATCGTCGCGCTTCGCCTCGGCGATTGCCCTGAACACCATGCGTCCGATCCGGCCAAACCCGTTGATCGCAACCTTTACTGCCATAATACCGGTACCTTCAAAACTTGGGTGATATTTACGGCGCGTTAATGCGCTTATCAGGGGAGATGGTCAAGATGCGCCGAGAAGCAAGGAGGCGTTGACAGGCAGGCGGGTCAGAAAGTACGGTTCGAAACATGACAACACAGCTTCGCACCGCGCTTGAAAAGCTGGATCTTTCGATCGACCGGCTGGAGGAGGTCGCCGCCTCAGCCGCGAAACGGCGGGCAAAAGGCGGCCTGCAGACCGGCGCGCGCAACCGCACCGAGGTGCTGAGCAAGCTGGACGCCGTCATCGAGCGTGTCGAATCCTTCCTGGCGGCGCACTGACCATGGCAAGCGTGGAACTGAACATCAATGGCCGTTTCTATACCGTTGCCTGCGATGCGGGCGAGGAGGAGCGGGTAATGTTGCTGAGCCGCATGGTGGACGAGAAGGCCCGACTACTGGGGTCGGCCGCCAGCGACGCCCAGAGATTTCTCATGGTTTCCCTGATGCTGGCCGACGAACTCGAGGAAACGCGTGCGATACCGGCAAAGCGTGGATCGGCCAAGGCCGCAGAGCCGGAGGAGGACCGCGATCTGCTGGTCGCCGCCGTCGATCATCTGGCCGAGCGAATCGACCATATTGCTGCGGCTCTGGCGCAGGCGTAGCTCCAATAATTATTTCGTAATCTTGTTTATCCGCGGATAATGGCTTAAGTTAATGCTTGAAGAGATACTGCACGGCTCGTCAGGCTCACTTATCCCAGGGGCTATGACTATTTCGCAAGGGTGCTGTCCCTGTCCGGATCGTGGTCCGGGTACATGGCGCCCACCTGGTATCCAGGCCACTGCGGATAGTATCGCCAACGGCCGTCGCGGTTCTCTTCACCTCACGTGACAATTTCAAAAGCCACCATGCGCCGCGATGCACGGCGCCTGCGCAAGGCGCTGAGCGCCGAGGCATCGCAGCAGACCGCCATTGCCATGACGGACCATTTCATGCAGGGCCCGCTCAGCGACTGGAGCGAGCCCCGCCTGCCGGTGATCGCCGGCTATTGGCCGTTCGGGACCGAGATGGACACGAAATACCTGCTCACCATGCTGGCGGAAAAAGGATATCAGATCGCGCTGCCCTTCACGGATGTCGTGCGTCCTTCGCTGTTCTTCCGTAAATGGGAGCCCGGGGTCGCGTTCGTTGCCGACGCGATGGGAATAAAGTCCCCGCCTGCCACTGCGCCCATGCTGGCCCCTGATATCATCATCGCGGCGGCTCTGGCCTTCGACAGGACCGGGCACAGGCTGGGCTACGGCACGGGCTATTACGACGCGACCCTGCAAAGCCTGCGGGCTGTGCGCAAAGTTATAGCCGTCACGGTCGCCTTCGCCGCCCAGGAAGTCGAGACCATAGACCCTGAGCCGCAGGATCAGCCGGTCGACTGGATCGTTACCGAACGCTATGCCCTCAAAATCACATGAAGCTGCTTTTCCTCGGCGACGTGGTCGGGCGTGCGGGGCGCGAGGCCGTATTGCGGCATTTGCCGACTCTGCGTGAGGCGCTGGATCCCGACTGCATTATCGTCAACGCCGAAAACGCCGCGCATGGCTTCGGCCTAACGCCCATTATTGCCGAGGAACTGCTGTCGGCAGGGATCGATTGCCTGACGACGGGAAACCATGTCTGGGACAAGAAGGAAATCGTCCCGCTTCTGGAGAGCGATCCGCGTGTGCTGCGGCCCCTCAACTATCCGGCTGCATCGCCGGGCCGTGGCGCGTCCCTGATTGCCTGCCGCGACGGTCGACGAGTGTTGGTGATGAACGTCATGGGGCGCCTGTTCATGGACGCCCTGGACGACCCGTTCGCTGCGCTGGAAAAGCAGTTCGATTCTTGCCGCCTGGGTATAGATGCGGACGCCATCGTGCTGGATTTCCATGCCGAGGCGACCTCGGAGAAAATGGCCATGGGCCATTTCTGCGATGGGCGTGCCTCGCTGGTGGTCGGAACGCACACCCATATACCGACGGCGGATACGCAGATACTGCCAGGCGGCACCGCGTACCAGTCCGATGCGGGCATGTGCGGCGACTACGACAGTGTGATCGGCATGAAGAAGAAATCGTCCATCGACAGGATGGTGACCAAGATGCATGGCGAACGCTTCGCCCCTGCGGAGGGCGAGGGCACAGTATGCGGAGTCTTCGTCGAAACGGCCGATACCGGTTTGGCTGCTCGCGTTTTGCCGGTTCGGATCGGCCCCAGGCTTATTCAACAATTTGCATTTTCTTGACATCCTGAGGCCGGACATTCATAGTATTTAATGCTTTAGCAATATATTTTATCACTACGATTTCATGATTTGAGCTGGCCCATGCACGACAAAGTAAAACGACCGGTAGAGACCATGCTCAACGCACTTCTTAGGCATTTCCCCCGCGTAAGCATGGCAATCGAGGCCACGCAAGAAATTTTCAGCAAGCGCCCTGTGGGTCATGCCGACAAGGTGCAGAATTTCGAGCAGGCCGCACAGACGGTTCGGGACTGGAAAGACAAGGGCTACAAAGTAGGCTTTACGAACGGATGCTACGATCTGTTGCACAGCGGTCATTTGTTTTCGATCGCGCAGACGCGGCAGCATTGCGACAAGCTGATCGTAGGCGTGAATACCGATGCTTCGGTAAGCAAGTTGAAGGGCCCCAGCCGGCCGGTGCAGAACGAACAGATACGTGCCGAGGTCCTGGCATCCTTGCGGGATGTGGATCTGGTCGTTGTATTCGGCCAGGATACCCCCCACGAATTGATTTCCAGGCTCCTTCCCGACGTTCTGGTCAAGGGGAAGGATTACTTGGGCAAGCTTGTAGTGGGGCGCGATGTCGTGGAGGCGAACGGCGGCCGCGTCGTATTGACCGATATGATCCCAGGCGTAAGCACCACGAACACGATCGCAAGAATGAATAAGCGGAATGACGGCGATACCTCATCGGTCAGGCATGAAGCCGGCTGATCTGGCTCTTGCGGCTTGGCTTTCGCCCGCGCACATTACTGCCACGTAACAGAGGACGAACATGGCAGGACATTCCCACGCGAAGAACATCATGCACACGAAGGGTGCATCGGATGCGAAGAAAGCGAAGATTTTCAACAAGCTGGTACGCGAGATCATGGTGTCCGCCAAGACCGGTATGCCCGACCCTGCGCACAATCCACGCCTGCGGGCCGCTATTTCGGCCGCCAGGGTCAAGAACGTGCCGCGCGACCGCATAGAAAAGGCGGTGAAGACGGCGCGGGAGGGGACCGATACCTCCAACTACGAATCCATTCGCTACGAGGGGTACGGTCCGGGCGGCGTTGCCCTGGTGATCGAGGCACTCAGCGACAATCGCAACCGCACGGCGGCGGAAGTGCGTTCGGCCTTCACGAAATACGGTGGGGCGCTGGGTGAAACCAACTCGGTCAGCTTCATGTTCGACCGCCAGGGTTTTGTCGCTTATCCCGCCAGCGTCGATTTCGACGCCCTGTTCGAAGCGGCGGTAGAGGCGGGCGCCGACGACGTCGAGACCACGGACGAGGGTTTCGAGGTGCTGACCAGCATGGAAAGTTTCGCCGGTGTGCGGGAGGCGCTGGAAGGCAAGTTCGGCCAGCCGGTCGAGGCACAGCTGGGCTGGTGGCCCAATGTCACCGCGACCCCCAACGACGACCAGGCGCAATCGCTTATGAAGCTGATCGACGTGCTGGAGGACAACGACGATGTGCAGCAGGTGTTCGCCAATTACGAACTGACCGACGCGCAGGCCGAAAAGCTGGGAACCTGATTATAGCCGGTTGGAATAATCCCGCGCCGGTCGCCTTTTGCCGAATTGGTTGAGCGTCAGCTCCTGTCCCAGTTGCCTTACGCCATCCGACTGGCTTTGACTGAAGCGCAGGCTGATATAGGCAGCATTTGGAAAGTCGGCATCGCTGCCCACCCTTTCGATGACATCCACCTTATTGGGCACAAGGTCACGCTGATAAAGCGCAAGGCTGCCTCCGCCGCGATTTCATCCAGCTTTGCGGCTGTGGGAATACCAATGA
Source organism: Alphaproteobacteria bacterium (assembly GCA_965199335.1). Lineage (GTDB taxonomy): Bacteria > Pseudomonadota > Alphaproteobacteria > CALMVH01 > CALMVH01 > CBDAQV01. The sequence goes on from CBDAQZ010000002.1 coordinate 71,545, forward strand.
ATCCAAAGCTTTGCCAGCAAAATGGCAGCTCTTCATTGCCCGGATGATGGGCAGACTCGCTGAGCGTTCTGGACATCAGGCGAACCAGGGGAGTCATCCCAGGTGCTAACTGCCGCCGCCACCGCCCATGCCGTGAACAAAATGTTTTGGCGGCGATCCTTTTCCAAGGCCAAGCACATTGGCGGCTTGTCGTGGCGCTGTCAGTTCCGATCGGATGGTCTCAGCTACAGCTTTGACCTGTTCGGACTGCGCGATCGGAAATTTGTAAGTGTAGAACTCAGCCAAGCCATCGAGTGCGGTATGCGCCAGCCTGCACTCAGAAATATCAAGGCCGGCTGCGTGAAAGCGGCTTTCCAATACACGGTCAGTGTCGCTATCCAGGACCGATTGATCAAATAGGAATGCTTGCATGCATTCTCTTGTCCCGGAAAAATGCTGCGTGTCCTTAAATGCCAAGATAGCGGTTTGATCGAAATCCATAGAGTAGCAGCTCCTTCTTGATGACTTAAATATTTAATAATTAATTAACTTTGTCAAGGCTTTTTTACGGTCGCACAGCGAACGAAACGCTGTTGAGCTTATTTCCCAGTTGGACTATATCAGGAACATGGAGCTTATTTTTTCCTGATGCGCGTTATCGGACTTGATCCCGGTCTTCAGAATACCGGCTGGGGCATAATCGAAGCCGATGGCAACCGGCTGCGCCACATCGCCAATGGGGCGGTGCATTCGACGGCCTCTCTGGACCCGGCAAGCCGGCTAAAGCAATTGCACGATGGGCTGGTGGCCGTGATACAGGAATTCGCACCTGATGCGGCGGCGGTCGAGGAGACTTTCGTGAACAAGAACCCGGTTTCGACCCTTAAGCTTGGGCTGGCGCGTGGGGTTGCCCTGCTGGTGCCGGCGCTGGCGGGGTTGGAAGTGGGCGAATATCCGGCCAATCTGGTCAAGAAATCGGTGGTCGGCGTCGGTCATGCCACCAAGGAGCAGGTACAGATGATGGTAAGCCGTTTGCTGCCGGGGGTGAAACTGGAATCGGCCGATTCGGCCGATGCACTGGCAGTCGCGATCTGCCATATCCACCACGCCGCGACGCGTCGCCTTGTCGGCGGCAAGATGGCGGGGGCGGCGCGATGATCGCCAAACTGACCGGCATGGTGGACAGTTTCGGCGCAGACTGGGTGATCGTCGATGTGAACGGCGTTGGGTATCTGGTCAGCTGCTCTCGCCGCACCCTGTCGGCACTGGGGCCGGTCGGCAGCCCGGCGCGCATCCTGACCGAGGTTCGGGTGCGCGACGAACTGCCCTATCTCTATGGTTTTGCCGATGCCGGCGAGCGCGACTGGTTTCGCCTGTTGAACACGGTGCAGGGCGTCGGCGCAAAGGTCGCCCTGTCGATCCTGTCCGTACTGCCGCCCGAGAAACTGACCCTCGCTATCGCCGCGCAGGACAAGGCGGCGCTGGGCCAGGCCGATGGTGTGGGGCCGAAGCTGGCGACCCGTCTGCTATCGGAACTGAAGGACAAGACGGGCTCGCTTGGCCTGACCACCGCGATGGATGCGCCGTCCGGCGTTCAGGAGGCCGGTGGCCTCACCGGCGATGCGGTGTCGGCTTTGGTCAATCTCGGCTATGGCCGTTCCGAAGCCTTGGCGACCGTCGCCAAACTGAAGCGCGACGATGACACGCTGAGCGATCTGATCCGCCGTGCATTGAAGGAGCTGGCCGGATGAGGCACATCGATCCCGTTCGGCAGGAAGAAGACGCCCCCGAACCCTCGCTGCGTCCACAGAGCCTATCCGAATTCATCGGCCAGCGGGCCGCGCGGGAAAACCTGTCGGTATTCGTGGAGGCCGCGAAGAAACGCGGCGAAGCCCTTGATCATCTTCTACTTTTTGGCCCCCCAGGTCTCGGTAAGACGACGCTGGCGCATATCGTCAGCCGGGAATTGAATGTCGGCTTCCGTGCTACATCGGGCCCGGTGATTGCCAAGGCGGGCGACCTGGCTGCGATCCTGACCAACCTGGAGGCGCACGACGTTCTGTTCATAGATGAAATTCATCGCCTAAGTCCTGCCGTGGAAGAGATTTTATATCCGGCCATGGAGGATTTCCAGCTGGATCTCATCATCGGGGAAGGGCCGGCGGCACGATCGGTGCGGATCGACCTGCCACACTTCACGCTGGTGGGGGCGACAACACGGTCGGGCCTGCTGACGCAGCCTTTGCGCGAGCGTTTTGGCATCCCGCTAAGGCTCGAGTTGTATGAGGTCGACGAACTGACAGAGATCGTATCGCGCGGTGCGCGGGTATTGAAGATCGCCATGACGCCGGACGGGGCGGAGGAAATCGCCCGCCGTTCGCGTGGAACACCGCGCGTTGCCGGCCGGTTGCTGCGCCGCGTGCGCGATTTCGCGCAGGTGGCGGGTGTGGAGACGATCGACGCAAGGGCGGCCGATGCCGCCCTGCTGCGTCTCGATGTCGACCGACGCGGCCTGGATGCGATGGACCGGCGTTATCTCAGCTGCATGGCGGATAAATATGCGGGCGGCCCGGTGGGCGTCGACACCATGTCCGCCGCGCTGGCCGAACAGCGCGACGTGATAGAGGAAGTGATCGAGCCTTATCTGTTGCGCGAGGGTCTCGTCCAGCGCACCCCCCGTGGCCGCATGCTGTCGGACGCGGGTTTCCGCTATATCGGCCTGGAGCCGCCGCGCGACCCCGCCAGGCAACTGGCATTCGAGATGCCGGCGGAGGAGGGGACGCCTTAAGCGTTCCCTGCCGTTGGCGCCTGCTGTGCTGGTACGGCTTTGGCCGCACCGGCATCGAGCTTCAGCTGCATCTTAGCGTCGGCGATCGAAGGAGAAGAGGCTTCGGCGGAGAAGACCCTGATCGTTTCCTGCCGGTAATCGCGACTGACACCCGGCTCGACGATTACCACGGCAGAATGCGGCGGCATGGTCACGTGCGTCTTCGACATATCGTATCCTTCGGAGGCCAGGATCACGCCGGGGCTACCGGCCTTGAACGGCACCGCGCGGTTCTCAGTCGACATGTTGGCCAGGACCGTGACGCCGCTGTGGCTCATGCGGATCCAGCCGGCCTCCTCGTTGAACGAGACCTTGGCGCTCTTGCTTTCGCCGAAGCCGTCGATGGAACGACGCAGGCCGATAAGCGCCTTGTACCACTCATGCATGGTCTTGTGTGGTTCGTCGGCAAGCTCGAACCATTTCAGTTTCGAGTTCTCGAAGGTGGATTTTGCCTGCGGGTCCGGAACCTGATGCGGCTGCCAGCCAAAATCGCCGAACTCGCTCTGACGTCCCTCGGTGGTGGCTTTTGCAATTACAGGATCGCGATGATCGCTGAAAAACTGGAAAGGGCTTGAGGCGTTGAATTCCTCACCCATGAACAGGAATGGCGTGAAGCGTGACAGGATCACCATGGCGGGCGCTACTTTTGCCAGCCCGTCATCGACAAGATGGCCAAGCCGCTCGCCTTTCGCACGGTTGCCGACCTGATCGTGATTCTGGATGCAGACGATTTGCGTCGAAGGATCGACCCCCTTGTATGAACGGCCGTGGACACGGTCACGATTGGGTGAATACTGCCCCTGATAAAGGGCGGCATCCTGCAAGGTAACCGCCAGCTCGCCCAGCGTACCGGCGAAGTCTTTGTAATAGCCGAGATGCTCTCCGGTCATGTTCGTATGCAGGGCGTGGTGAAAATCGTCCATGAACGCCGCATCCATGCCCATGCCGCCCTTCTTGAGCGGCCTTACCAGATTGGGACTGCTCTGGTCGTTCTCGACATACACAATCAACGGTCGGCCGAGTTCTCCCGCCAGTTTCCTGGTTTTGGTGCCAAGTTCTTCAAGAATATGAACTGCCGACTTGTCGTGCAACTCATGCGTGGCATCGAGGCGCAGGCCATCGAAGTGATAATCACGCATCCACATTGTCGCGTTGTCGATCATGTCTTTACGAACGAAATCGCTACCCTTCTGGTCGAAGTTGATTGCCGCCCCCCAGGGCGTATGCATCTTGGGATTTTCGTATGGCCCGTACAGGCCTGTATAGTTGCCCTCGCTTCCGCGGTGATTGTAGACGCTGTCCAGGATCATCGCCATGTCCTGGCCGTGTGCCGCATTGACCAGCGACTTCAATTTGTCAGGCGTTCCGTAGGCCTTGTTCGGTGAGCTCAGGGCAACGCCATCATACCCCCAGTTCCAGCCGCCCGAGGTCTGTGCCACGGGCATTACCTGGATGTGCGTGATCCCGAGGTCCTTGAGATAAGGCAACTTCTCGATCGCAGCCTCGCAGGTTCCCTCGGGTGTGAACGTGCCGATATGCAGCTCGTATATGACGGCCTGACTCAGGGGTTTCTGCTGAAAGCCCTCGTCAGTCCATTTGAACGTGCTGTGGTCGACCGTGCGCGATGGGCCATGCGGACCTTCAGGCTGGAAATGCGATGCCGGATCGGGCCAGGCATGACCGTTTATGACCAGCTTATAGTCTGTGCCGGCCGGAACATCGTCAGCCGTGGTCCATATGCCTCGTTCGCCGGAAATCATCGGTGTCCGAACAGCTCCGATCTCAATTTGAGCCGTCTTTTCTTCCTTGGGCGCCCATGTGGTAATCTTGGACATTGAATCATCTTTCTTGCACGTATCGATATTGAAGATATTAATACTGCGTTAATTAATCGCAGGCAAGAAATTTAATCATTTGAAAACAAAATAGACATGCTAGCGTAAACTATGATCCCCACCCCTTCAGTGCTGCTAAATGGTGAACAGCATCTTTTTTCGATCCGCGTCTATTTCGAGGATACCGACGCTGGCAGGGTCGTATACCATGCCAGCTACCTGCGATTTGCCGAGCGGGCGCGCACCGAGATGCTGCGTTCCATGGATTACCCGCATAATCGCCTGATCGATACGCATGGTCTGATGTTCGTGGTCGCGCGTATCGAAATCGACTATCTCAGCCCCGCCCGGCTGGACGATCTGCTGACCGTTAAGTCCGAGGTGGTTTCGCACGGTCGCTCCAGCATCCGCATGACGCAGGAAATAGTCGGCGAGGACAAATCGATCAAGGCGCGCCTGCTGGTCAGGCTGGTCGCGGTGAACGATAAAGGCCGTCCGTCGCCGTTGCCGGATGACTTTCTGGCAAAAACTGTGCTTGCGGGCAGCGTAAACAAGATTTAGCTAGAGGCCATGGACCCATCCCGTACAGTCGATGCCGCTCAGCTTGCCGGCACTCACGCTCCTGCGAACATCTCCTTGCTGGGGCTGTTCCTGCAGGCCGATATCATTGTTCAGATCGTCATGCTGCTGCTGCTGGCAGCCTCGGTCTGGTCGTGGACAATCATCTTCGACAAGGCCAACCGCATATCCAAGGTCAAGAAGCGCGCCGATGCGTTCGAGGACAGCTTCTGGTCCGGCGGTTCGCTCGACTCGCTGTACGACAAGGTTTCCAAGAAGGTCACCGACCCGATGGCGGCGACCTTCGTATCCGGCATGCGCGAATGGCGTCACGCGAGCGAGCGCAACCTGACCCAGACCGAATCGATGAAGGGCAGCCTGACCCAGCGCATCGACCGCGTCATGTCGGTAACGGTGGGCCGCGAAATCACGCAGCTGGAAAAATCGATGTCGTTCCTGGCCAGCGTCGGCTCGGTCTCGCCGTTCGTCGGCCTGTTCGGCACGGTCGTCGGCATCATGCACAGCTTTACCGCCATCGCGAACCAGCAGAACACCAATCTGGCCGTCGTGGCTCCCGGCATCGCCGAGGCGCTGTTTGCCACCGCGCTGGGCCTGGTCGCAGCCATTCCGGCGGTCATCGCCTACAACAAGTTCAATACCGACCTGGCGCGCTATGCCGACCGGCTGGACAATTTTTCCTTTGAATTCTCCGCCATACTTTCGCGGCATTTAGAGACGAAAAACTAGTCCCCATGGGAATGGGCGTATCATCAGGCAGGGGCGGTGGCAGGGGGCGCAGACGCACGGCGCGCCAGATGGCCGAGATCAACGTAACCCCGATGGTCGACGTCATGCTGGTGCTGCTGATCATCTTCATGGTGGCCGCTCCCTTGCTGACAGTCGGCGTGCCGGTCAACCTGCCGCAGACCAAGGCGAACGCCCTCAACGACAACGACCAGAAGCCCCTTGAAATCACGATCAACGCCAAGGGCCAGATATTCATCCAGGAAACGCCCGTCGACATGGACGCGCTGGTGCCGAAGCTGCAGGCGATGAGCAACAACAATCACGACATCAACATCTATGTCCGCGGGGACAAAACGGTCGAATACGGCCAGTTCCTCGAGATCATGGGCGCGGTCACCAATGCGGGCTTTGCCAAGGTGTCGCTGTTGTCGAACCCCGCTTCAAATGGCAAATCGCATAAACAATAGCCTGGCGGCGGCAACCGGGCCCGCTTTGTCGGAATTCCAGGAGATGCGGACGCCGTTCGTTGTCGCGGCGGCCATGCATTTCGCGTTGCTGCTGCTGGCGATCTTCGGCCTTCATCTTCTGCCCAAGAAGCCGATCGATATCCCCACCCCGATCTCGGTTTCGATGGTCAAGCCGTCCGATATCGCGCGCACCAATCACGTCGACGATCCGCATCCTGACGAGAAGGAAGAGCCGCAGCCCGAGGACGCAAAGGCTCCCGAACCTCCGAAAGAATCCACGCCACCGCCACCGCCCCCTCCACCGCCGGTCGAGCAGAAGGTAGAGACGCCACCGCCCGTACCGGAAAAGCCCCCGGAGCCGGAAAAGCCGCCCGAAAAGCCGCCGGAGAAACCGCTGCCCAAACTGGAGCCGGTCCAGAAGGCCGAGACGCTGTTCCAGACTCCTGCCGAACTGCCGCCGCTGCAGAAGCCGATGCCGGTCGCCAAGCCGACGCCACCGCCGCCGAAGCCGGACCAGAAGAAGACCAAGCAAATGGATCAGGACTTCGCCAGCCTGTTGACCAATCTGGCCCCGCCGGTGCCCAAGGCAGACAAAATGACCAAGGACAAGCCGGTCAAGAGCCATCCGCAGGCTGGCGCGCGTGCGCCGATGAGCAACGAGCTGACCGCCGATGAAATGTCCCGCGTGCGGCAGCAGCTTGCCGGGTGCTGGGTCATTCCCGCCGGTGCCATGAGCGCCGACAAGCTGGTGGTCGAGGTCCAGACCGAATTCAACGAGGATCGCACCCTGCATGCGGCGCAGCTGGTCGATACCGCGCGTTACGAAAGCGACCCGTTTTTCCGCGCGGCCGCCGACAGCGTATTGCGCGCCCTGCACAACCCCGCCTGCAATCCACTGGACCTGCCGCCCGAAAAATATGACGAGTGGCACGACATGACGATCACCTTCAATCCGAAAGAAATGCTGGGATTATGACCATGCTGCGTAAAATCTGCCTGTTGGCTGTATTCGTTTTGCTAGCGGCGCCTGCCCATGCCGACGTCCATCTGGATGTCAGCGGCGGCAGCTTCCAGCCGCTGCCGATAGCGATCACCGATTTCTACGGCGCGCAGGGCAGCGAGGCGCAGCCGGGCAGGGACATCGCAGGGGTCATCAACTCCGACCTGAAAAGCTCGGGCCTGTTCGCTCCGATCGATCCGGCCGCCTTCGTGCAAACGCCGCAAGCGCTGGTGCAGGAGCCACGCTTTGCCGACTGGAAGGTGATCAACGCCCAGACGCTGGTCACGGGGACAGTAACCACCGAGGCCGACGGCCGTCTGCGCGTCGAGTTCCGGCTGTGGGATGTCCTCGGCGGCACGCAGATGACGGGCATGGCCTACACCACGCAGACCGCCAACTGGCGCCGTATCGCCCACATCATTGCAGATACGATCTACCAGCGCGTGACGGGCGAGACGGGGTATTTCGATACCCGCATCGTCTTCGTCGCCGAAAGTGGCCCTTACCAGAAGCGCGTTAAGCGGCTGGCGATCATGGATCAGGACGGGTTCAACCTGCGCTACCTGACCGATGGCAGCGCGCTGGTGCTGACACCCCGATTCTCGCCGACGTCGCCGGAAATCACCTACATGGCCTATAACAGCAACCGGCCGCGCGTGTATCTGCAGAACATCGATACCGGCAGGCGCGAGTTGCTGATCGACTTGCCGGGCATGAGCTTCGCGCCGCGGTTCTCGCCCGATGGCAACAAGGTGATTCTCAGCCTGGCTCAGAACGGCACGACCAATCTGTACGTGATGGATCTGCGTACCCGCCAGACGCACCAGCTGACCAACGATCAGTCGATCAGCACCGCGCCGTCATACTCGCCCGATAGCACCAAGATTACATTCGAGTCGGATCGCGGCGGCGCGCAGCAGATCTACACGATGAATGCCGATGGGTCGGAAGTGAAGCGAATCTCGTTCGGGGCCGGGCATTATGCCAACCCGGTCTGGTCGCCGCGCGGTGATCTGATCGCCTTCACCAAGATCCAGGGGAACACTTTCTATATCGGCGTCATCAAGCCCGACGGCAGCGGCGAACGCGAGATCGTCAGCGGCTACGATGTCGAAGGCCCGACCTGGGCTCCGAATGGCCGCGTACTGGCGTATTTCAAGGAAGATCCCAGCGGCGCCGGCGGCAAGGACCGCACGGCTCGCCTTTATTCTGTCGATATTACCGGCAATAACGAGCACGAGATAGCCACGAGCGGCGATGCGTCCGACCCGGCATGGTCGCCGCTGATACCGTAACGACTTGACTTTAACTGTGAAAACCTGCCCTTTTCCGGCAGTTTTTCGAAGACATGAACCTGGAGGATTGTAATGCGTATGAAACTGATTGGTGCACTGGCGATGGTCGCCCTGATCGCGGCCTGCTCCGATAAGGACAGCGGCATGGCCGGCAACACCGGTGATGAATTCAACGGTGCCCGGACCGCGGGCACGCCGACCGGCGCCACGCCCGGCACCGAGCAGGACCTGGTGCAGAACGTCGGCGACCGCGTGATGTTCGAAACCAACCACTCCGACCTGACCGCCGATGCCCGTGCGACATTGGATCGCCAGGCGACGTGGCTCAAGAAATACGCCAACCTGACCGTGACCGTCGAAGGTCACTGCGACGAGCGTGGTACGCGTGAGTTCAACCTGGCCCTGGGCGAGCGCCGCGCCGATGCGGTCAAGAAGTACCTGATCGCTTCCGGCATCCCGGTTTCCAGCCGTTCAGACGATCAGCTATGGCAAGGAACGTCCTGCAGTTACCGGCAACGACGAGTCGGCATGGTCGCAGAACCGCCGCGGCGTGACGGTGGTGAACTAAGCCTGTGATGCCGGTTCGTAAGTTGAGACAGGGACGGCGGCCCTACCTGGCCGCCGCTCTTCTGCTTGCCATGGCAGGCATCGTACCGGCCGGGGTTCGCGCCCAGTCCGACGATACGCTGCTGCTGATGAACCGCCTCAATGACCTCGAAGCCCAGGTGCAGCAGTTGAACCGCCGCGCCGGTACGGGCGGCGGGTCGGCATCGGGAGCCTATAACGGCATGACGCCGGGCGCCGCCACGGGCGGCGGGGCGGCTGGCACGGCCGATCTCGACGTGCGCCTCAGCCAGTTGCAGGAGCAGGTGCGCAATCTGACCGGCGAGATCGAGACGCAGGGCAACCAGATCGCCCAGCTGCGGACCGAGAGCCAGCGCCTCAACGAAGACATGCAGATGCGCCTCAACAATCTGGAGGCCAAGACCGGTGGCGGTCCGCCTGCCGGTACGACCGGCGCAGCGCCGGCGACCGGCGTCGGCAGCAGCATGTACGGCGCGGAGCCGACCCCGCTCGGTCCGCAGCAGGCGACGGCAAGCCAGTCCGGTACACTTGGGACAACGCTGGTTCCAGGTCCCGATGGTGCGGTGCCGTCAGGGGCTGCCGGCGCAACCCCCGAGAAAGAGTACGAAGCCGCCTACAACCAGCTGGGCCAGGGCGATTACGCCGGCGCCGGAAACCGGCTTCAACGAATTCCTGCAGCGCCACCCCAAGCATCCTTTGGCGGCCAACGCGCAATACTGGCTGGGCGAGACGTATTTCCAGCGCGGTATGATGGACAAGGCGGCGGTCACTTTCGCGCAAAGCTACAAGCAGTATCCGAATGGCGCCAAGGCGCCGGACAGCCTGTTGCGCCTGGGCATGTCGCTGGGCCAGCAGGGCAAGACCAAGCAGGCCTGTGTCGCATTCGGCGAACTGGCCAAGCAGTTCCCCGCCACCTCGCAGAAGATCAAGACGTCGCTGGCCCAGGAAAAGGCGCGCTACGCCTGCGAGTGATCGCTTTGCAGTGACTTGCTCGCGACCGTATCGATCCCGCCGTGTTCAGCATCCGAATGATGGCGCGGATCGGTCAATTCGAAACCAATCCCTATCCCCCATTGCTAGTAGGCGTTTCGGGCGGGCCGACAGTCATGGCCCTGTTGCATCTGGCAGCCGAATGGGCGCATCTCGCACATGAAGCGCGTGGCGCGAACGGTTATCGCAATGACCGTCGATCACGGGCTTCGCCCGGAAAGCGCCGGCGAGGCCGCCAGGGTGGCGCAGTGGTGCGTCGCTCCTAGGCGTGGAGCATGTCGCTGCTGAAATGGTCGGAACCGGATGCCGCTGCAGCGGCCCTGCAGCAACGCGCGCCGGCGCCCGTTACGACTTGCTTGCTGGCAAAAGCCGCAAGCGACCGTGGCATCCTGCATCTCATGCTGGCCCATCATGCCGACGACCAGGCGGAAACGGTGCTGTTGCGTCTGGCGAAGGGCAGCGGGCCCGATGGCCTCTCGGGCATGAGTGCGATCCGCCATGATGCGCCAGCTCGGCTGCTCCGCCCTTTGCTCGGAGTTTCCCCGGGCGGCTGCAGGCTACCTGCCGGGCCACGGAACAGGATTGGATCGAGGATCCATCGAACATGTCTCGACCGTTTTGCCCGGCCCCGCCTGCGCGCGTCATGCCGACGTGCTGGCGGAGGGCCTGAGGACGGATACATCTGGCAATGTTGCCGGCTGTTGTCGGCCCAGGCCCGCGCTGCGATCAGGCTTGAACGGGGAACGGCCCTGATCCTGGCCCGCCATGCGCGCATCCTGCCCCAGGGCTTTGCCGAGCTGGCATTGGCCGGTTGGCAGGCTGTCGACATCGAACTTCGACGCCGGGTGCTTGCATCAACTGCTTCCGACAATCGGCGGCGGCGATTACCGTCCGATGGGTGATCGATCTCGACGAAATCGCCCGGCTTATGCCCGATAAGACAACGCTTGGCGGTTGCCTGATCGAAACTCAGGAAAGGTCATGTACGTCATGCGGGAGGCATCGTAGATCTTCCGGGCCAAAAGCCTTGAAACCCGGACAGTGGACACGGTGGGACAGATTTCAGGTTTTCAGCGCCGAACCGGTCACGATCGGCGGCAGGCGGCCGATGCCATTCCCAAGGAATTTCGCCGGGGCTTTCCCTTACCGGTTGCAGTGCCACACAGCCGGCCTTTTTCGATGACGGACCGGATTGCTGGCTGTGCCGACCCTGGAATTTTACGCCGATCCGGGACGTCAATCGGACGCAGTTCAGAACTCGGTTTTCTCGCCCCCATAACGGCCGGTGAAGCTGATTTTGCTATTGTTTAGCACAAAGCGCGACACTATTTTAACCGTACAGACGTTTAATGCATGTGATCAGGTTCGTGTCTGGAAAGGTTTTTCCCTTGAATAATGTTGGCAAAAACGTAGCGCTTTGGCTGATTATCATGGTGCTGCTGGTCGTCGCTTTTCAAACTTTTCCAGAACCAGTCGGCGCATTCGCCGGTGACCGAGATTCCCCTCAGCACCTTCCTGTCCGACGTCGACAAGCACCAGATCACCAGCGTCAACATCCGCGGCCAGCAGATCTACGGCCAGTATTCCGATGGTCACCAGTATTCGACCTTTGCGCCCGAGCAGACCGATGTCGTGAACCGCATCGCCGACAAGGGCGAAGTGATCAAGGTCGTCCCCGAGGAAGGCCCGAGCATCCTGTTGCAGACCCTGCTGCTCAGCTGGGGCCCGATGCTGCTCTGGTCGGCTTCTGGTTCTACATCATGCGCCAGATGCAGTCCGGTGGCGGCAAGGCGATGGGCTTTGGCAAGTCGCGGGCGCGCCTGCTGACCGAAAAGATGGGCCGCGTGACGTTCGAGGACGTCGCCGGCATCGATGAGGCCAAGGCCGAACTGGAGGAAGTCGTGGATTTCCTAAAGGATCCTCAGAAATTCCAGCGCCTTGGCGGCAAGATACCCAAGGGCGTGTTGCTGGTCGGCCCTCCCGGCACCGGCAAGACGTTGCTGGCACGGGCGATCGCCGGTGAAGCCAACGTGCCGTTTCTTCACGATTTCGGGCTCGGATTTCGTCGAGATGTTCGTCGGCGTCGGCGCCAGCCGCGTGCGCGACATGTTCGAGCAGGGCAAGAAACATGCGCCCTGCATCATCTTCATCGATGAGATCGACGCCGTCGGCCGTCATCGTGGCACGGGCCTCGGCAACGGCAACGACGAGCGCGAGCAGACCCTCAACCAGCTGCTGGTCGAGATGGACGGCTTCGAGGCGAACGAAGGCGTCATCCTGATCGCCGCCACCAACCGTCCCGGACGTTCTCGACCCGGCATTGCTGCGCCCGGGCCGCTTCGACCGCCAGGTCGTGGTTTCCAATCCCGATATCCTGGGGCGGGAGAAGATACTCAAGGTCCACATGCGCAAGGTGCCGGTGGGCGGCGATGTCGATGCCCGGGTCATCGCGCAGCGGCACGCCCGGCTTTTCCGGTGCCGATCTTGCCAACCTGGTGAACGAGGCTGCCTTGCTGGCCGCGCGCTGGGGACGCCGTGTCGTCGGCATGCACGAGTTCGAGCAGGCCAAGGACAAGGTCTATATGGGCGCCGAGCGCCGCTCCATGGTGATGAGCGACAAGGAGAAGTCGCTGACCGCCTATCACGAGATCGGCCATGCTCTGGTCGCCCTGCACGTGCCGGGACACGATCCCCTGCACAAGGTGACGATCATCCCGCGCGGCCGCGCCCTGGGCCTGACGTGGCACCTGCCGGAAACCGACCGTCATTCCGAAACCAAGTCGGAGCTGGAATCGCGGCTTGCGTCGATGTTCGGTGGCCGCATGGCGGAGGAACTGATCTTCGGGCCCGAGAACGTGACCACGGGCGCCAGCAGCGACATCCAGCGCGCGACCTCGATCGCGCGCCGCATGATCACCGAGTTCGGCATGAGCGACAAGTTGGGCCGCGTCCGCTACGCCGGCATCCGACCAGGATCTGATGACAGGGTATAACGGCGGCGGGCTGGAAATTGTCGGGCGAGCACGGCGCTGCATCGTGGAGGAGGAAGTGCGCCGCGTGATCGAAGAGGCAGAATCGACCGCGCGCCGCGTTCTGACAGAGCATCTGGAGGACCTGCACAAGCTGTCCCAGGCATTGCTGGAACACGAAACCTTGTCCGGGGACGAGGTCAGGGCGTTGCTGCGCGGCGAAACTATAAATCGCGGCGATCCCGGCGATCAGCTTTACGCCGCCGCCCCGGTCGAAGGCAGAACGGAAGACGGGTATCCCCGCGTCCGGACCGTTCGGTCCCGAGCCGCAGGAAGGCTGAGCGGGACTGTTGCCAAACTAACTCTTGCAGCGATTGCCGTTGATGGGTATGCGTTTTGCACCACCTCAAAGAGGCCGCTTATGCCCGCGCTGCGTTTTCGTTTTGCTGTTCTAGCCTTTGCCGCCTTTGGTTTTACCGGTGCGGCTCACGCCGAGGTTCTTGATTACGCAAAGGCGACGCAGACGCCATGGTACATGCCGAGCGAAGGCAGAATAGGCTTCGGTGCCACCGACCCGACGATCGGAACCGAGCTTAGCGCCGACGTGACCGCGCAGTTGCTGTTGCAGCCGATCGGTAACGATACATGGTGGAACGAACTGCGGTTCCGCCCGGAAATGGGCATCAACGGAAACCTGGAAGGCCGCACCAGCTTTGTCGATCTGGGCATGACCTTCGACTTGATCAACTATTGCAATTTCTTCTTCGACTTCACCCTCGGCGGCGCTTTCCACGACGGCTATCTTCATACCAATGACGACGATACCAGCCACAAGCGCTTCGGATCGCGGTTCGAATTCCGAGAAAACCTCGAAGCTGGCTACGAATTCACGCCCCGATATTCCGCTTCTTTATTCGTCGATCACCTGTCCAACGGCGGCATGCTGTCGAAGTACAATCAGGGGATTGAGACCGCAGGCGTTCACTTCAACGTAAAGTTTGACCAATGATGAAACTTTCCAGGCTTCTGCTGGCCGTTGCCGGGCTTACAGCTTTATGCGGGACGGCTCGTGCCGAGGAGTTCGACTACAAGAAGGCGACATATACCCCGTGGTACATGCCTTCGGAGGTCAGTCTCGGCGCGGGTGCTACAGACCCGACGCAGGAAAAGGAACTTTCGCCTAACGTAACACTCGAGTTTTCCCTACAGCCGGTCGGTAACGATAGCTGGTGGGAGGAACTGCGCTTTCGTCCGACATTCGGCGTCAATGCCAATCTGGGCGGGAAGACCAGCTATGGTTACGGCGGCATGACGTTCGATCTGCTGAACTTCGACCATTTTTTCCTGGATGGCTTTTTCGGTCTTTCCGGCAATACCGGCATGACCGATCCGAAGGGTGTCGAGCGGTTTACTCACAAGGCGCTTGGTTCGAATGTCCTGTTCCGTGAATCCGCGACATTCGGATACCAGTTCGCGCCGCAATTCGCGGTATCGGCCTATCTAGACCATCAGTCCGACGCCGAGTTATGGTCGAAGGTCAATAACGGTATCGAAACAGCCGGCATCCGGTTCTCGTACCTGTTCAGCAGCGATGCGCCTTCACAGCATGCGACATGCTGCCTGAACAGCCCTTACCGGACGTATCAGCAGTAGACCAAGATCGGTATCGTGCAGCCTTTCTAGGCGGGTTTTCTTTGCGCTTGCCCTTCAATCCCGCTAGTCTCTGACATGCGCAAGATTTTCGGAACCGATGGAATTCGTGGCCGCGCCAATGCGGAGCCGATGACGGCCGAGACAGCGCTCAAGGTCGCGATGGCCTCGGTTGCGGAGCTCAAGGACGGCGATCATCGCCACCGCGTCGTCATCGGCAAGGATACAAGGCTTTCCGGCTACATGATCGAGCAGGCGCTGACCGCCGGCTTCCTGTCCCTCGGGGCCGATGTCTTCCTGGTCGGGCCGCTTCCGACGCCTGCTGTCGCCATGTTGACCCGCGCCATGCGTTGCGATCTTGGCGTCGTCGTTTCAGCGTCCCACAATCCGTTCGAGGATAACGGCATCAAACTGTTCGGCCGCGATGGCTACAAGCTGTCCGACGAGATCGAGGCCGCGATCGAGGCGCGGATGGCGCGGCCTTTCCATGACGATCTTGCACCGGCTCACAAGCTGGGCCGCGCCTCGCGCATGGATGATGCAGCAGGCCGTTATGTCGAATACGTCAAGAACACCTTTCCTCGCGGCATGACGCTGGAAGGCCTGAAGATAGTCGTCGATTGCGCCAATGGCGCCGCCTACAAGGTTGCCCCGCAGGTCCTGTGGGAACTGGGCGCTGAGGTGGTCCGGATCGGCGTCGAGCCGAACGGCATCAACATCAACGACAAATGCGGCGCCACCCATCCCGAGACCGTACAGGAAGCTGTCGTTATGCACGGCGCGCATCTGGGTATCTCGCTCGATGGTGACGCGGACCGCCTCATCGTCGCGGATGAGCATGGCGCACGTATCGACGGCGACCAGATCATGGGACTCATCGCAAAGGAATGGGCGATCAGCGGCATGCTGGAAGGCAACGGCATCGTTTCCACGGTGATGTCCAATCTCGGTCTTGAGCAGTATCTCGCAAGAGAGGGGCTTGGCCTTGTTCGTACGGCTGTCGGCGATCGCTACGTGGTCGAGACGATGCGGCGCGATGGCTACAATATGGGCGGTGAACAATCGGGACATATCGTGCTTGGGCATCACAGCACAACGGGTGACGGCCTGATCGCGGCGTTGCAGGTTCTCGCAGCCATACGGCGGGTGGGCAAGCCGGCAAGTGAGGTGTGCCGTGTATTCACGCCGGTGCCGCAGAAGCTCAAGAACGTACGGTACGGTAGTGGCGATCCACTGTCCGATGCCGCTGTCAGGACAGCGATCGAAACCGCCGAAGAAAATCTTGGCAAGCGGGGCAGGGTACTGGTGCGCAAATCGGGCACGGAGCGCCTGATCCGCATCATGGCCGAGGGCGACGACATTGCTGAAATCGATCAGATCATATCAACCATCGCGGCCGCTATCGATCATGCAGCGCCGTTACATGCGGAGGCGGCGGAATAAAATGCAAGATTTCCTTATGGTTCTGAACGATGTGCCGCCGGGATTTGCGATCCTCCTGACCGGTCTCTCGTTCCTCGTGGCAATGATTATCCTGGTCGTTTCGCTCCATCATCATCGCGGCGATGCCGCCAGCGCCGAGTTGCAACGCTCCACTCAGGAAATCGCCGCCCTCAAGACGGCGGTCAACGCCGAATTGATCGCCTATATACGTGCCACCATCCTGGCGACATCGAACTCGAATTTGGTGACCGAGGCGCATGGCGAGCCGCAGGGCCAGACCTATTTCGGCGACCCGATCATATTCCGCAGCATCGCATCGAAGATCGGCCTTCTGGCCGATGTCACGCTGGTGGGAGCCCTGGTTATTTTCTACGAAAACATGATCCAGCTGAATGGTGAGTTCCAGAGGATCATGCTGACCGAAGAGCCGTTGCCGGTCGATTACGACACCGTCAGCTACCGCCTGCGCCTGATGTGCTACAACCTGGCACTGGCGCTGGAAATCCTGAACGGCAACGACATGCCTAAAATACCGTCCGATATCAAGTCTACCGAACTATGGGATCGCAAGGGCGCTTCCGTCTGGACCGGCTCTCCTCGTCCGGCGACATTGAACGAGCTGCTACGGGCGTTGTAGCTGCTCTCCAAAGCGCGTTACCGGCAGTGACGAACAAATCTGGATTCGCCGGTGAAGGCCTCGATAGTGAAGGTTACATTATCACAATAGTCGGCGCCGATAAGATACCTGCTTATGCGCAAGGCATGATAGCGCAGATTTGCGATGAGGTGCAGCAGGCGTTTCCCCGAAACGTTCATAGCCTTTATCTCTACGGCAGCATGGCAACAGGTCTTGCAAAACCTCCAGGTTCCGATGTCGATCTGATAATCGTGATAGAGGGCGACGAGACAGAAGAACTGCGTTGGAAACTATCGAATCTTGGCGATCAGCTTTCGGATAGGTACCGTTCACTTGTCAGGGAAGTTGGAATGAGCCTTTTCCCTCGTTCCGAGGCGATCCGGCCGGAATCGCTTTATAGCGGTGGTTGCTTCCTGAAACACCTGAGCGCGTGCATCCGGGGCGAAGATATTACTGCCGCTATGCCCAGGCTGAAGCCCTGTATCGAAATCAGCAGAGGCTTCAACGGCGACTATGCCGCAGAAGTGGCAAAGTCGATTTCCCATCTGAGCGGTACAGGCGATCCCGAGACCATACTCAAATGGTGCCGCCGCCTTTCTCGCAAGACGATTCGCACCGGCTTCAGCCTCGTCATGCCGCGCGCGCAATGCTGGATAACGGATCTGGCGCGCAGCTGCGAAGTGTTCGAGGCCTGGTATCCCGAACATCGGGAAACCATGCGGCGGTGTCTGGTCTGGAGCTGCGATCCGATCGCCGACGCAAGGGAGGTTATCGATGCATTCAATGCATTCAGCCCCTGGCTGGAAGGCGAATTTCAAAGCCGGATAGGAATGGATTAGGCAGCCTTCGTCGCCGCGGCAATCACCGCATCTCCCATTTCGCCCGTGCTTGCCTGCCTGCAGCCGTCCGCCATGATGTCGGCGGTGCGAATGCCATCGTTCAACACGGCTTTGACGGCACGCTCGATCACTGTCGCTTCGTCGGGCCGATCGAAAGAATAGCGCAGCGCCATCGCCAGGCTGAGTATGGTCGCCAGCGGGTTGGCGATGCCTTTGCCGGCGATATCGGGGGCGGAGCCGTGGATCGGCTCGTACATCGCGGCGCGGCGACCATTGGCGCCGACGGGGCCGAGCGAGGCGGACGGCAGCATGCCCAGTGAGCCCGTCAGCATCGCCGCCTCGTCCGATAGCATGTCGCCGAACAGATTGTCGGTCACGATCACGTCGAATTGCTTGGGCGTGCGGCACAGCTGCATCGCGCAATTGTCGGCGTACATGTGGGATAGAGTCACATCGGCATATTCGGCCTTGTGCAGCGCCGTCACGTCTTCGCGCCATAGCTTGCCCGATTCCATGACATTGGCTTTCTCGACCGAACATACCCGGCCCGAGCGCTGCCGCGCCAGTTCGAACGCGACGCGGGCGACGCGCTGGATTTCCGGCGTAGTGTAGACCTGCGTGTTGACGCCGCGGCGCATGCCGTTGCCCAGATCCTCGATGCCGCGCGGTTCACCGAAATAGACGCCACCGGTCAGCTCGCGCACGATCATGATGTCCAGGCCACGCACCAGTTCCGGCTTAAGGCTGGAGGCATCGACCAGCGCATCCAGAACCAAGGCAGGGCGCAGATTGGCGAACAGCTCCAACTGCTTGCGTATTTTCAGCAGGCCGGCTTCGGGCCGAATGTCATAGGCGACATTATCCCATTTGGGGCCGCCAACTGCTCCCAGAAGAACGGCATCGGCCTTGCGCGCCTTGTCCAGTGTCTCGTCGCTGAGCGGCACGCCATGGGCATCGATCGAGCAGCCGCCGATCAAGCCATCCTCGATATGAAAGGTCAGTCCGCGATCTTGCGATAGCCAGTCGATGACGCGGCGCGTTTCGCGCATCACTTCGGGACCGATGCCGTCGCCCGGCAGGATAAGGAGGGAAAAAGTCATTCGGTTACCTTGTCATTCCCTGGAATGTCCGGGAATTTATCCGTTCAGGCCCATAACCAGGGTTGGTCCTGCTTCTGCCGTGCCTCGAAAGCATCGATGTCGGCAGTGTGCTGCAGGGTCAGGCCGATATCGTCCAGCCCATTCAGCAGGCAGTGACGGCGAAACTCTTCCACCTCGAACGGGATCAGCGATTGGTCGGGGCGGGTGATGGTCTGCGCTTCCAGGTCGATGCTGATCGTGCCACCGGATTCGGCATCCGCCAGCAGCAGATCGATGACGGCCTGGTCCAGGCGGATCGGCAGCATGCCGTTCTTGAAGCTGTTGTTGAAGAAAATGTCCCCGAAGCTCGGCGCGATGATGCAGCGCAGTCCGAAATCGGCCAGTGCCCAGGGAGCGTGTTCACGGCTGGAGCCACAGCCGAAATTGTCGCCGGTGATCAGGATGACGGCGTGGCGGTAGGGCTCACGGTTCAGCACGAACTCGGGCAGTTCCGCGCCGCTCGCGTCGTATCGCAATTCGTCGAACAGATGGACGCCGAGGCCGCTACGCTTGATGGTTTTCAGGAACTGCTTGGGAATGATCTTGTCTGTGTCGACATTGATCATCGGCAGAGGCGCGGCGATGCCGGTCAGGATCGTGAATGGCTGCATCGCCTATTGAGTGGCAAATTACGGCCCCGAAATCAATCCTCGGGTAGTGTTTGCAGGAATTCGCGGGCCTGAATGAGGGGCAATGTAACCGATGAACTTCGGCAGTTCGGGATGCGCAAGCCGTAATTGCTCCATCGTGCTGTCCATGACGCGGGTGAAGGCCGTCGCGGTCTTGTAGCCACCGCTCATGTCATGAAGGATTTCCAGCTGTTGCCTGGGAGGTAACGAGGGAAGCCTTTCGAAAAAAATTGTCGAGGACATGATCGCCTGCGTACTGGCCTCTTCTATGGTGTCCGCATCGTAGCCTTGGGTCCGATAGTGCAGCAGCTGCTTATCGTATTCGACAGCGTGCCTGGCCAGAATTCGGGTCTGCTCGTAATTTTGATCGACTGAATTCAAACCTGGCATAACCAATATCCTATCGTCCTAATGTCCAAGAATAACATAGAGATATTTAACAAAGCTGTGAAATTAAACCTAATTATCAATTAGCATTTTTCAGCATTCGCACGTCGGTCAGATGCCCGGTTACCGCCGCTGCCGCTGCCATTGCCGGGGACAGCAGATGGGTGCGGCCGCCGCGGCCCTGGCGGCCCTCGAAATTGCGGTTGCTGGTCGAGGCGCAGCGTTCGCCCGGCTGCAGCTGGTCCTCGTTCATGCCAAGGCACATCGAGCATCCCGGTTCGCGCCAGTCGAAACCCGCCTCGCGGAAGATCCTGTCCAGTCCCTCATGCTCGGCCTGATGCTTCACCAATCCAGAACCAGGTACGATCATCGCATAGACGCCATCGGCGACATGGCGGCCCTCGGCGATCTTGGCCACTTCGCGCAGATCCTCGATGCGCGCATTGGTGCACGAGCCGATGAACACCTTGTCGACGCGGATCTCGTTCAGGGGCGTGCCCGGCGTCAGGCCCATATATTCCAGCGAACGCTCGACCGCGCGGCGCTTGTCCTCGTCGGCGAAGCTTTCGGGGGCGGGCACGGCGCCGCTGATCGGCAGCACATCCTCCGGGCTGGTGCCCCAGGTCACCAGAGGCACGATCTCGGCGGCGTCGATCACCACCGTTCGGTCATAGGCCGCGCCTTCGTCGGAGGGAAGAGTGGACCAATAGGCGACGGCCTTGTCCCAATTTTCGCCCTTGGGAGCGAACGGACGGCCCTTCATGTATTTGAACGTGGTTTCATCCGGGGCGACCAGGCCGGCACGGGCGCCGCCCTCTATACTCATGTTGCAGATCGTCATCCGGCCTTCCATCGACAGCGCCCTGATCGCCTCGCCGGCATATTCGATCACGTAGCCGGTACCGCCGGCGGTGCCGATCTTGCCGATGATGGTCAGGATGATGTCCTTGGCGGTGACCCCGACCGGGAGGTCGCCATCGACGCGCACCAGCATGGTCTTGGCAGGCTTCTGCAACAAGGTCTGGGTCGCCAGCACATGCTCGACCTCGGAGGTGCCGATCCCGAACGCCAGCGCGCCGAAAGCGCCATGCGTCGCCGTGTGGCTGTCGCCGCATACGATGGTGGTCCCCGGCTGGGTAAAGCCCTGTTCCGGACCTATGATGTGCACGATGCCCTGGCGGATGTCCTTCAGGTTCCAGATCTCGATCCCGAACTCGGCGGCGTTGCTTTCCAGCGTTTCGACCTGGATGCGGCTTTCCGGGTTGGCGATCGGCTTGGACCGGTCGCCCGTCGACACGTTATGATCCTCCGTCGCGATCGCCGCCTTCGGCCGGCGCGGCTGGCGCCCCGCAATGCGCAGACCTTCGAAGGCCTGCGGGCTGGTCACCTCGTGGATCAGGTGGCGGTCGACATACAGCAGGCATGTTCCGTCCTCCTCACGCCGAACGACGTGGGCATCCCAGATTTTCTCGAACAGCGTGCGAGGTTTCGCCTGATTCATAGGATCACTAAGTTTCAAACGTCATTCCGACGCAGAACACCGGAATGACAGGACAGGCTTATTCCTCGCCCTTGTCGCCCAGGCTGTGGCCAGTGGTGCGCTCGGTGATACGGGCCGACTTGCCGCGCAGGCCGCGCAGGTAATACAGCTTGGCGCGGCGCACTTCACCGCGGCGAATCACCTCGACCGAGGCGACGCGGGGGCTGTACAGCGGGAATACGCGCTCGACGCCTTCGTTGTAGCTGATCTTGCGCACGGTGAAGGACGAGTTGATACCCGCGTTCTTGCGCGCGATGCATACGCCTTCGAAAGCCTGGATACGCTCACGCGTTCCTTCGACGACCTTCACGTTCACCTTCAGCGTATCGCCGGGGGAGAACTGCGGGATTTTCGACGTTTCCGTCATCTTGGCGACTTGGTCGCGCTCGATTTTCTGCAATAGATTCATGACTCGATTTCCTCGAAAATTGGACTGATTAGCCGGAAGGTGCGCTTTTATACGCGACTTTTCCGGAATGCTCAACATGCCGTTGCCAGAGATCTGGACGGCGTGCCTCGGTTACGCGCCTGGCCTGCTCGTGCCGCCAGGTGCGAATTTTCTCGTGATGCCCCGACAGCAGCATGTCGGGAACGCGGCGCTCCACGCCTTGCGCATCCACCCATGTGGCGGGCCTGGTATAATGGGGGTATTCCAGCAATCCGCCGACGAAGCTTTCCTCGTCGCTGGTCGCGCTGTTGCCCAGAACGCCCGGCAGGAGCCGTATGCAGGCGTCCAGCACCGTCATCGCGGCTGGCTCCCCGCCTGACAGCACATAGTCGCCGACGCTGACCTCCAGTGCCTGGTGCGCCTCGATCACGCGCTGGTCGATGCCCTCGTACCGGCCGCACAGGATGGTGACACCGGGCCCGGAAGACAGTTTCGCCGCCAGCGCCTGGTCGAATACCCGGCCACGCGGCGACATGACCAGCAGCGGGGAAGAATTCTGGACCGAGCGTATGGCGGCATCGACGATATCGGGCCGCATCACCATGCCCGCGCCGCCGCCGAAAGGCGTGTCGTCGACCGTGCCGTGCCGGTCGGTGGCAAAGGCGCGGATATCGATGGCGTTTAGCGACCAGATGTCCTGCTCTAGCGCCTTTCCGGCCAGGCTTTGCCCTAGAAACCCCGGAAACATTTCCGGAAACAGGGTCAATATGGTGGCATTCCAGGCGGCCATCACTGCGTTTCCTCGAACGCGGCGATGGTCAACAGACGGGCTGCCATGTCGACATGCGGCACGAAATCGTCGGTGAAGGGAACCATGAAGGCAGCCTTACCCTTGCCAATCTCGACGATGTCGCTGGCGCCGAAATTGTGTATCGCCACGACCGTGCCCAGCTTGCGACCATCGCTGGACTGCGCCTCCATCCCGACCAGGTCGACATGGTAGAATTCGCCCTCATCGGGTTCGGGCAGGGCCTCGCGGTCGACGTACAGCCGCTTGCCTTTCAGCGCCTCGGCCGTGGTGCGGTCGTTCAGTCCCTCCAGACGGCCAAGTAACTGGCCGCCCGCCTGCGATGTCACCTGCAATGCGACCGGCGCTCCGCTCTCGTCATGGACCGGGTACGATCCAAGCGCGTCGCGGGGTTCGGTGAAGCTGTGCAGCTTCACCATCCCGCGAACGCCATGGACGCCCGTGATCATGCCGACGCAGATCTTTTCGCCGTTCGCAGCCATAGGGCCTTAGGCGGTTGCGTCTTTGGCCGGCGCTTCCTCCGCCGGTGCTTCTTCAGCGGCAGCCTCTTCGACTGGGGCTTCGACAGCCGGTTCTTCAGCGGCAGCAGGTGCCTCTTCGGCAACAGGCTCGGCGACAGGTTCCGGCTCCGGCGGCTTGGCTGCGGCGGCGGCTTTTGCAGCTTCAGCGGCTTCGGCAGCCGATGCGGCTTCCTTCAAGCGCTCCTGCGCCTTTGCCTTGGGGGCCGACTTGTTCGGGCGAACGCTCTGCTTCGGCATTTCGGCCAGGCCGGCATTGCCCAGGAACAGGGCGACGCGGTCGGTCGGCTGCGCACCTAGGCCTAGCCAATGCTTGATACGGTCTTCGTTCAGGCGGATGCGGGCGGCGTCTTCGCGCTTCAGCATCGGGTTGTAGGTGCCGACCTTCTCGATGAAGCGGCCATCGCGCGGGCTCCGCGAGTCGGCGACGACGATCGAGTAGAACGGGCGCTTCTTGGCTCCGCCGCGGGCAAGACGAATTTTAAGTGACATGGAATCTCCTGGTTCTGGATAGGGTTTGGTTGAGTGTTATCTGCGATCCGCAAGTCCGGTGGGCATCAGCGCCTTGATCCCATGGCGCATCAGCCCGGCCTTGCCGAGTTTCTTCATTTTCTTCATCATTTCCTGTATTTGCAGGAACTGCTTAAGAAGACGGTTTACTTCCTGAACGCTCGTTCCCGAGCCGGCGGCGATGCGCTTGCGGCGGGAGGCGTTCAATACCTTGACGTCGCGGCGCTCGGCCTTCGTCATCGACGAGATGATTGCCTGCTGGCGCTTGAACACCGAGTCATCGACGTTGGCGTCCTTCATCGCGTTCTTGAGCTGCCCCATGCCCGGCATCATGTTCATGATGCCCGCCATGCCGCCCATCTTGTTCATCTGGGTCAGCTGGGCCGAATAATCGTCCAGATCGAAGCTGCCCTTGGCCATCTTGGCCGCCAGCTTGCCGGCTTCCTCCTGGTCGATCGTTTCCGCCGCGCGTTCGACCAGGCTGACGACGTCGCCCATGTCCAGGATACGCCCGGCGATACGCTCCGGGTGAAACGGTTCCAGCGCCTCGACCTTCTCGCCGACGCCTATCAGCTTGATCGGCTTGCCGGTGACGGCCCGCATCGACAGGGCCGCGCCGCCGCGCGCATCGCCATCGACGCGGGTCAGCACGATGCCGGTGATCCCGACCTGTTCGTTGAACTTGGCGGCGACGGTAACGGCGTCCTGGCCGGTCATGGAATCCGCCACCAGCAGCGTTTCGTGCGGCTGGACGGCATCGCGCACCGCCGCGACCTCGCGCATCAGCTCCTCGTCGATCGCCAGGCGGCCGGCGGTATCGAACATGACGACGTCGAACCCGCCGCTGCGCGCCTCGGCAAGCGCCCGGCGCGCGATGTCAACGGGGCGTTGGCCCGAAATAATCGGCAGGGTTGCAACCCCTATTTGCTCACCCAGAATCCGCAGCTGGTCCTGCGCGGCGGGGCGGCTGACGTCCAGCGAGGCCATCAACACGCGCTTGCGTTCCCGCTCCTTAAGCCGCAGCGCGATCTTGGCGGTCGTGGTTGTCTTGCCCGAGCCCTGCAATCCGACCATCATGATCCCGACAGGCAGGGCGGCTTCCAGGCTGATGCTTTCGCTTTCCTCGCCCAGCATCTCGATCAGCGTGTCGTGAACGATCTTCACGACCATGTCGCCTGGAGTTATCGACCTGATGACCTCCTGGCCGATGGCGCGCTCCTGCACCTTGGCAATGAAATCCTTGGCAACCGACAGCGATACGTCTGCCTCCAGCAACGCGACGCGGATTTCGCGCATTGCGGTAGTGACGTCGGCCTCGCTGAGCGCCCCGCGCTTGCGCAGGGTGCTGAAAATCCCGGTTAATCGATCGGTCAGACTATCGAACATGCAACCTTACGTAGCCAAGCAAAAAGAGCCAGTGGGCGAAACTCGCCGACTGGCTGGCGGTCTTGCAGGAAGAGCCGCGCTAAACCGTCTTTTTTGACGGAAACAGATTATTAGCGTTAGCGCCGCAGCCCGTCAAGCAGGATAAAACTTAAGCAGATCTGCACTAAATCGGTTTATAAGGAGTCGGACTACAAGCAAGAGTTTCCATGTCATCAGGCATTGCAGCGGCTCAGTCGTCGGACCATCCCATCAGCCAGGTTGAGCTATCGAGCCTGCTCGACCGCCACGAAGCGTATCTTACTGGCCGGGCCGGCGGCCATCGCGCTGTTTTGCGGTTCCGTAACCTGAGCGGTCTCGATTTCAATGGCCGTAATCTTGCCGAAGTCGACTTTACGGGGGCCAAGCTGTTCAGTGCCATTTTTACCGATGCGAACCTTCTGCGCGCCAATTTTTATGGCGCCGACCTGCGGATCGCCAATTTCCACAAGGCCAACCTGACCAAGACCGATCTGCGCGGCGCCTGCCTTCGGGGCGCGATCCTGACCGAAAGCACGATGGTCGAGGCCGATTTGCGGGATGGATCGCTGATGCGGCCGAACAGTTCTGGCGATCTGGTTGAAATCCATGCCGAAAGCGTGCGTACCGAAATCACCTGTGCGACCGCGCGGGGCGTCAATCTGACCAATGCCAAGCTTTCCAACGCTTTCGTCATGCAGACCGACCTTACCGACGCGATCATGCGCGGTTCGGTGTTCATCCGCGCCAATCTGGCCAACAGCATATTGATCGGCTGCGACCTTACCGATGCCGATCTGACGGGGGCAACCCTCGTTGGCGCGCAAATGCAGGGCGCGGTCCTCAACCATACCAAGCTTGGGGGCGCCGATCTGTCCAATGCCAATATGATCAGCACGATCATGGACGACGTGGATGTCAGCGAACCTCAGTTTGCCAAGGCCATCCTGCCGCAAAGCCTCGCCGAGTTCGGCATGGATATCGAGAAAGTACTGACCGACCACCTGCTATGGGTCGAATCCGGGTCCAAGAAAGGCCGCAGGGCCGATCTTGTAGGGCTGGACATGCATGGCCGCGATCTCAGCGGCAAGAATCTGGCGGCGGCGCTTATGACCTCGGCGCGTCTTACGAGCGTGAATTTCCACCGTGCCGAACTTTCTATGGCGGACATGTCCCTGGCCGACCTGCGCCATGTCAATTTCACCAATGCGGACATGCGCGGCGTCAATCTGGACCGCGCAACGCTGGTCGGGGCCGATCTGACCAATGCCAATCTTTCCAGCATGCCGCTGCTCAACGGCAGCAAGCACTCGTGGCCATCCAGCATCCTGCGCGGACGCCTGCACGATGCCAATCTGGCCGGAACCGATTTTTCGAAAGCCAATCTGAACGGTGCCAATCTCGCCCATAGCGACCTGACCGGAGCGGTTTTCCTCGATGCGGACCTGACCGGGGTCGATTTCACAGGTGCCAATTTGACCAAAACCGACTTCTCCGGTGCCAACCTGATCGCGGTCAAGGGCATGAGGCATTGAGCCGCAGCTTGTAATGACGGGTCCCGGCGGTCCATAAGACCGCATGTCACGCGACCCGCAAGTCATCACGTTCGGCTGCCGATTGAACACCTATGAATCAGAGGTGATACGCAATCATGCGTTGGCGGCGGGCCTGTCTGATACGATCATCTTCAATACCTGCGCGGTAACCGGCGAGGCAGAGCGCCAGGCGCGGCAGGCGATCCGCCGGGCGAAGCGGGAAAATCCCGAAATCAGGATACTGGTTACGGGCTGCGGCGCTGAGATTGGCCGTGCAAGTTTTGCCGCCATGCCCGAGGTCGCGGCGATCGTCGCCAATGACGCCAAGATGAAGGCCTCCAGCTGGGCAAGCCCTGTGGGCATCGGCATCGAAGGCATGGACGAGGACGCGCCTCATCTGGTGACCGGGTTCGAGGGGCTGGCCCGCGCTTTCGTGCAGGTCCAGAATGGCTGCGATCATCGCTGCACCTTTTGCATCATACCGTTCGCCCGTGGGCCGTCGCGCTCGGTGCCGATCGAGGACATCGTGCGCCAGACACGGGTGCTGGTCGAGCGTGGCTATAACGAGATCGTGTTGACCGGCGTCGACATCGCGTCCTACGGGCCGGACCTGCCTGGCGGACCGACACTGGGGCAGATGGTCAAGCGATTGCTAGTCCTGGTTCCCGAACTGCCGCGCCTGCGCCTCTCGTCGATCGATCCGGCGGTGATCGATGACAATCTGTGGGATCTGATCGCGGCTGAGCCACGCCTGATGCCCCATCTACATTTGTCGCTGCAATCGGGCGACTCCCTTATACTGAAGCGCATGAAACGGCGGCACAGTCGGCAGCAGGCGCTGGATATTTGTCGCCGTGCCGCCGATCTGAGGCCCGGCATCGCCATCGGGGCCGACTTTATCGCCGGATTTCCGACCGAGAGCGACGAGATGGCGGCGAATACGGAATTGTTCGTCGCCGAGGCAGGGCTGACCTTCCTGCACGTTTTTCCCTATTCCAGCCGCCCGGGAACGCCGGCGGCGCGTATGCCTGCATTGCCTGCGGGCATCGTAAAGGAAAGGGCGGCGGCGCTCAGGCTGATCGGCCAAAGACAGCTGGATGTCTTCATGGCAACGCGGCTGGGCCAGGCCGAGTCCGTGCTGGTGGAAGCTGTCGGCGTCGGCAGAACCGAACATTTCATCCAAACACGCCTCGATCCCCTTGAGCGGGTCGGCAGCGTGGTGCCATTCCGCGCCACCAAGATCGAGGACAGCAAACTGGTGCAGCATGTCTGAAGAGAACGAACAAGGCGAAGGCGGAGCAAAACTAAGCTGGCTGCAACGGCTGTCGCAGGGGCTGGGGCGGTCCTCTGCGAAGATAACCGACGGTATCAGTACGGTCCTGGTAAAGCGCCGCCTCGACCAGCAGACGCTGGACGAGCTGGAGGAACTGCTGATAGCCGCCGACCTGGGGCCTGCAACGGCCGCCCGCCTGACGGAGGACTTCGGACGCACGAGGTTCGGTTCTGAGGTGACATTCAACGAAGTGCATACGACCCTGGCCGAAGGCATCGCCGAGATACTGACGCCCGTGGCCCGGCCGCTGGCACCCGACTGGGACCGCAAGCCCTATGTCGTGCTGGTTATCGGGGTCAACGGTGCGGGCAAGACGACGACCATCGGGAAGATGGCCAAGCAATACAGCGACCAGGGCAGGCGGGTGATGCTGGCGGCAGGCGACACCTTTCGCGCCGCTGCCGTGGAGCAACTGCGTATCTGGAGCCAGCGCGCCAATGTCCCGTTGGTCGCGCGCGAAACCGGGGCGGATTCCGCGTCTCTTGCTTATGAGGCTCTGGAGAAAGCGAAAGCCTCCGGAAGCGAATTGCTTCTGATCGATACCGCCGGCAGGTTGCATAACAAGGCCAATCTCATGGCCGAGCTGGGCAAGATCACGCGCGTGCTGCAAAAACTGGACGCCGAGGCCCCGCATGCCGTCCTGCTGGTGCTGGATGCCACTACCGGCCAGAACGCAATTTCCCAAGTCGAGACGTTTGCCGGCATCATCCCGCTGACCGGCCTGATCGTCACCAAGCTGGATGGATCGGCAAAAGGGGGCATTCTCGTTGCGCTGGCCGAGAAATTCGGCTTGCCCGTGCATGCCGTGGGGGTAGGCGAAGGGATTGAGGATTTGCACGAATTCGACCCTACCGATTTTGCCAAAGGCTTAATGGGTCTGAATTAAGCATTGACTTTAAAATAGGCATTTGCTTTATATATAGCCAATAATAACTTTGCCGGCGCGTACGGCACGCTTTTTTTAAGCTCAATTCTAGTATTGCCCTGTCCTCAGCGCTCTGCTAGTTAACGATCAATTAAAAAGAGTGCTATGGGAGAGTACAATGACGCAAGAGACTTCACGCATTGCGACGAATGATCGGGTAAGCAATGTTTCGGCTGACACAACAAGTGCAGACAACAAACCCTATCGTGCAATGCCAGTCATAAATCCGATAATAGAGCTATGCGCCGCTCGTGAAGCCGCAGAGGCTGGCGAAGCTGCTGCCGCCAAGAAGATCGCAATGATGTTCATGGATGGCGGTATCTTCAAGGAAAACCATGTCCAGGCGGGTAAGTGGCTGGCCATTGCGGATCAGTTGGAGGAAGATCCCTCCGCTGCAGCCAAGCTTTTTCCGCACTCCCGTTTTTCGGTTGCCGATGCGGCTGGCCATTACGAGGTTGGAACGAAATTTATTCACGAGCAGAAAATAGTCGTAGAGAGAGAAAAGATTCACGAGCAGAAAAAAGTGATAGAGAGAGAAAGCGTTGTCATCGCAGCCGATCCTGTAGAGGCAATCTATCACATCGCCTTAGCCGCCAGGGAGTTGCCCGTCGCAATGGCTCATATCGGGGCTTCCTTATATAACGGCAGCGTTATCCATCAGAATCTTCCGCTTGCAGCACAATATTTCAAAGCCAGTGCCCTCGATCCCAAGAGCCCGAGCGAGAAGGGCGCATATGGCTACGGTAAAATGCTGTATGAGGGGGAGGGCGTTGCTCAGGATAAGGATATGGGCATCAACTATCTTCGCATCGGTGTCGAGCTCAGGCACTACCCATCTCAGGTCTACCTTGAGAGCCGCGGGGTAAAAACCCCGATTCTAAATGAACCGCGTGGTTATTGGGCGTCGTTTCTAAAAAACGAAATCTAGACGACGATGTTGACGTAGCTGCCGCGCCGGGCGTTCGAGTCCGGCGTGGTGGTCTGCGGCAGTGCCGGCTTGGAAGCTTCGTCGTTCGCCGCGTTCAGCTGCGCTTTCGCGTTCTGGCCGGGTGAATCCGACTTGACGCCGGATGTACCGGTCGCCGGCGTCAGAGATTGGCTGATAGAGTTCAGAAAACTGGTGGCGCTTCCTATTTGCATAGCGCCACCATACATTTGAATCTTTAACATCAACTTGCAGTCTATTGTTTATGAAGCATTAATTCGAATTCGTTGATTCAGTTCCTGTAAATTTTTGCTTCAATTCGAAAGACTGGTTTCAGGCGGCCTTGCGCATTTTCAACGCCGCGACACCAGGCAGTGTCTTGCCTTCCAGCCATTCCAGGAACGCGCCGCCGGCACTTGAAATATAAGTGAATTTCTCATCGACGCCGGCTTGCGACAAGGCGGCAGTCGTGTCACCGCCACCGGCCACGCTCAACAATTTTCCCTCGGCGGTTTTCTCCGCGACGGCAGCAGCGACCATCACGGTTCCACGATCGAATGGTGGAACTTCGAAAACGCCCAGCGGGCCGTTCCAGACGATCGTCCTGCAGGTTGCGATTTCCTCGATCAGCATCTCGACCGTCCTCGGACCGACGTCGAAGATTTTCATTTCGGGCGGGATCGCAGTCACCGGAACTGTTTCATGCGCTACGCCGGGCTCCAGCTTACGCGCAACGACGGCATCGATCGGCAGCAGGATGCGGCAGTTGGACGCGGCCGCCCTGGTCATGATCTCGCGCGTCTGGTCCAGCATGTCATGCTCGCACAACGATCCGCCGACATCGATTCCGCTGGCCGCCAGGAAGGTATTGGCCATCCCGCCACCCAGGATCAGCTTGTCGACCTTGCCGATCAGGTTGCCCAGCAGGTCCAGCTTGGTCGAGATCTTTGCCCCTCCCACCAGTGCGATCAAGGGGCGCTCCGGTTTTTCCAGTGCTTTCGCCAGCGCGTTCAGTTCCGCTTCCATCAGGCGGCCCGCGTAGGCGGGCAGGTATTCAGGCAGGCCGGATACCGACGCATGAGCGCGATGCGCGGCTGAGAAGGCATCGTTCACGTACAGATCGCCCAAGGCGGCCAGTTGTTTGGCAAATTCAGGATCATTGCCTTCCTCGCCCTCGTGGAAACGCAGGTTTTCCAGCAGGATGACCTCACCGTCGCGCATATCCTTCACTGTCTGCGTCACGTCGTCGCCGATGCAATTGACCGCGAACTTCACCGGCTGTCCAAGTATATGAGACAGGTGCGAAACCACGATCTGCAGCGAGGCCGCCGGATCGAAGGCAATCTTCGGACGCCCGAAATGCGAGATCACCACCACGCGTGCCCCGCTCTTCGACAGCTCTGCCAGTGTCGGGGCCAGCCTGTCGATGCGGGTCGTATCCGTGACGACGCCGTCCTTTGACGGCACATTCAGGTCGGCGCGGACGATAACGGTTTTACCGCCGACATCGGCGTGATCGAGGGTCAGATAATCGGTCATCGTTCCAGGCTTTCTCGGGTTGGGACAGGCGGGACTATAGTGAAATCGCAAATTCCCGCTAGAGGCGACATATCAGGCTGGATGTATCCAGGCGTCCGCCGCCACCCGCGCTCAGTTCCTTATAGAACTCCAGGATTTCGGCAGTAACAGGCAGCTTGGCGCCATTGCGGCTCGCCTCGTCCAGGCAGATGGCGAGATCCTTCATCGCCCAGTCGATGGCAAACCCGAAATCGAATTTGCCTTCCAGCATCGTCCGGCCGCGATTGGTCATTTGCCAGGACCCGGCCGCCCCTTGCGAGATGACGCCCAGCAGACGTTCGCCGTCGAGTCCCGCCGCCTTCGAGAACGCCAGGCCCTCCGCCAGGCCCTGTATCAGGCCGGCAATGCAAATCTGATTGACCATCTTTGCCAGCTGGCCTGCACCCGTTGCGCCCATATGGACAATGATCTTGCCGTATGCGTTCAGCACCGGCCCGGCCTGTGTGAACGTTTCCGTTTCTCCACCCACCATAATCGACAGCTTGCCGGCTTCCGCACCCGACTGGCCTCCCGACACCGGCGCATCCAGAAAATGCAGTCCGCGTTCCTGTGCTTCCTGCGCCAATTCCCGCGCCAGCTTGGCAGAGGTGGTTGTGTGATCGATAAATACAGCGCCCTGATTCATGGCCGCGTAGGCGCCATCCGGTCCTGTCGTCACGTGTC
This sequence comes from Alphaproteobacteria bacterium, assembly GCA_965199335.1. Classification (GTDB taxonomy): domain Bacteria; phylum Pseudomonadota; class Alphaproteobacteria; order CALMVH01; family CALMVH01; genus CBDAQV01. Next base: position 103,645 of record CBDAQZ010000002.1, read on the forward strand.
GTACATCATCGTCATTGCCAACACAGGACAAGACGAATGCAGCGTCCTGAGCGGCTTCGCCGGGCGTGGAAGCAGCTTTGCCGCCGTATTTGTCCACCCAGCGCTGTGCCTTGTCCGGCGAGCGGTTGAATACAGTCACCTGATGGGTCTGCGCGAGGTGGCCTGCCATGGGAAACCCCATGACGCCGAGGCCGATGAAGGCAAGTTTCATACCGGTCTAACCTGTTATCGATACCGCACGTTCCGCAGCATCCGACAGCGTCATGCGACTGTGCCTGGCTTCGGGCAAAGTATCGGGGAAATCCGAACGGAAATGAGCTCCCCGGCTTTCCTGCCGGTCAATCGCTGCAATGGCGATCATGAAAGCGAGCGCAGACGGCCCATGCTTTGCCCTGAAGCCTTTGGCAAGCGAAGCCGTCGCTCGCTCCAGCCCCTCCCGGTTACGGATCACGCCGGCATGATCGTCGAGAATTCGGCGGTAGGAGCGATCGTCTGTCAAGGGTTGAGGCAGCGCGGGTTCATGGCCGGTCAAACCAGGCGACACTGCGATACCGGAAATGTCATCGGCGATGCGGCGGGCAAACACGATCTCTTCGAGCAAAGAATTGCTGGCAAGGCGATTTGCGCCATGCAGGCCGGTACAGGCGACCTCGCCGCAGGCCCACAATCCAGCGATCGATGTCCGGCCATCGCGATCCACTTCGACGCCGCCCATATGATAATGGGCGGCAGGCCGAATGGGAATGGGGGTAAGCGAGCCATCGATCCCAACGGCGGTACACGATGCCGCCACCGTTGGAAAACGCTTTGCGAAATCAACGACGGGGCGGCAATCCAGGAATATCCCATGTCCCGCCTGCAGGCATCGCCAAAGGCTGCGCGCAACGATGTCGCGCGGGCTTAGATCGCCGTTGGGCATATCCGCCATGACAGCGTCGCCGGTGTCGGTGATCAGGCGCGCGCCTTGTCCACGCAAAGCCTCGGTCGCCAGCGGCATGGGGTCCTTGCCGATGGCCATGGCGGTGGGGTGGAATTGCACGAATTCCATATCCTTCAGGATCGCGCCGGCGCGGGCGGCCAGGATCAGGCCGCTGCCGCCCGCGCCTGGCGGGTTGGTGGTATGACCATAAAGCTGGCCGATGCCGCCGGTCGCCAGGATAACGATGCCCGTGGCGATCATCCCCTCCTCACCTTTGCGCGTGGCTATGGCGACGCCGGTCATGGCATTGTCGGCGACCAGCAGCGATGTCGCTTTCGTGTCTTCGAGCAACGTGATCGAAGGCGTGCGCTTGGCCAATTCTGTAAGTGCCGCGATGATCTCGTGGCCGGTTGCGTCACCGCCGGCATGGACGATGCGTTTGCGCGAATGCCCTGCTTCCAGCCCAGGGGAGAAACGTCCGCGATCGTCCCGGTCGAACGGCACGCCCCAGCCGGCCAGAGTTTCGATCGCATTCGGCGCAGCTGCGGCTACCAAGGCCGCAATTTCAGGATCGACCAGGCCGCCTCCAACCGCGATCGTGTCGGCGGCGTGCAGGGCAGGGGTATCGTCCGCGCCGATGGCGGCAGCGATACCACCCTGCGCCCAGTTCGTTGCACCGGTGGCGAATTTACCCTTGTTGATCACCACGACCGGGCGCGGCGCCATGAACAGCGCCGCCGCCAGTCCGGCTATGCCCGCCCCGATGATGACCGGTTGGCCGTCGAGGGCGGACAGCTGCAAATCAGGCAGCCTTTTCGATCGATGCCTCGGCCGACGCTTCGGCCTTGTTCTTGGCGTCCTCACCCATCGAGACACCCTCGACCGGTATGACCGTGACATCTTTCAGGCCGATGAATCCCAAGATCGCTTTCAGGTAACTGTCCTGGTGTTCCGCCGGCTTGAACGGACCTTCGCTGTAGACGCCGCCACGGGCGACGATCAAGTAAAGTTTCTTGCCCTCCGATAAGGCGCCGACCGGTCCCTTTTCGCCGTAGTTGAAAGTCTTGCCGGGCAATACAACGTGATCGATCCAGGCTTTCAGCTGGGTCGTAATCGAGAAATTGTACATCGGCGAGCCGATGACGATGATGTCGGCAGCCTTCAGTTCCGCTATTGCCGTATCCGACTTGGCCATCAGCTTGTCCTGTTCCGGCGTCCGCTTTGCATCCGGCACGAACAGGGTCCGCACTTCCACCGGGTTTACGTGTGGGAAGGGATCGGCGACAAGGTCGCGATACGTGACGGTCGCGCCCGGATTGTCCTGCTTCAGCTTGGCGACAAGCTTGGCCGAAAAGCGCCGGCTGAAAGACTCATCGCCCGAGGGGCTGGAGTCGATGTGGAGGATATTCATTTTCTTGTCCTTCGTCGTAGGTATCTCGGTTCAGAGGTATACCCATCGTGGGCGCATTCAAGGAGTTACCTGACTGTAACCGACTGCTTCACTTTGAAGAACCCTTTCCATGGGTCGGTTTTCAGGGCCAGCAACCGCTGCCGCACGGCATCGACGGTAAAGCTGTGCGGATCGATGTCGGCGGATAGCTCCGCCCAGTCCAGAGGAGTCGCCACCGGCGCGCCGGCGCGGGCGCGGGTAGAGTAGGGCGATACCGCCGTAGCGGAACGTTCGTTGCGCAGATAGTCGATGAAGATCTTACCCTTGCGATCCTTCTTGCTCATCACGGCGATGAAGTGATCCGGCTGTTCGTCGGCGAATGCCTGGGCGAAATCCCTTGCAAACGGTTTGATCACATCCCAGCTTTGCGAGGCATCCAGCGGCGCGACGATGTGCAGCCCCTTGCCGCCGGTGGTCTTGACATAGGATTGCAGTTTCAGTTTTTTCAACCGGTCGCGTACCTCGAATGCGGTTTCGACGACCGTGGCCCAGCCCACGGAGGGATCGGGATCAAGGTCGAAGATCAGGCGGTCGGGACGATCGACATTATCGTCCATTGCGCCCCAGGGATGAATTTCGGATGCGCCGAACTGCACCAGCGAGATCAGGCCCTTTATGTCGTCGATCGAAATATAGGTCTCCTCCTTGCCATCCTTTACCGGATGGATCGCATGCACATCTTCCGGCATGCCGGCCGCCAGATGACGCTGATAGAAACAAGGCTTCGCATTGCCATCGGGACAGCGCACGAAGCTGACAGGGCGATGGGCCAGATGCGGCATGATCCAGTCGGCGATACCGGCATAATATTCCGCCAGCGCCAGCTTGGTCAGGCCGGTTTCCGCATCGACGATCTTGTCGGGATGCGAGATGCGGATGCCCATGATCTCGGCTTCGGCGCGTTGCGGGCCGGCTGCCGATTTGGCTGCAATGGGCTTGCCTGCGGGTGTTTCCAGAACAACCTCCGTAGCGATCTTGTCTTCGCGCAAACCCTTGAATGCGCCATGCCTGATATTTCCATCCCCCGTCAACGCGGTGAAGGCGATTTCCGCCACTAGTTCCGGCTTGACCCATATTGCATCCTTGGTCGCCAGGCGCGGCAGTTTGCCGGCGAAAGGCTGCGTCTTGACCGTCAGCTTGTCGAGACGCTGGCGCAAATCCTTCGAAACCTTCTCGCTATAGCCTGTGCCGATGCGTCCGGCGTAGATCAGTTTGCCATCCTGATAGTAGCCGACCGACAGCGAGCCGATGCCTTTCATGCCCGTGGTCGGCGGCACGAAGCCGCCGATCACAAATTCCTGCCGACGCCCGCATTTGATCTTGAGCCAGTCGCCGATCCTGCCCGAGCGGTACGGTGCATCGGCGCGTTTGGAGATGATGCCCTCCAGCCCCGCCTTGCACCCCTCGGCGAGGAACAAGGCGCCTGAACCTTCGACGTGATCGGCGTACAGGATGCGCTGTTTTTTTTTCAGAGGCTCGAGCAATACCTGCAGCTGTTTCTTACGTTCCAGCAGGGGCTTGTCGCGAAAATCCTCGCCATCGAAATGCAGCAAATCGAAAGCGTAAAACGTCATGTCCAGATCGTTTTCGCCCGATAGCCGCGCCTGCAGGGCGGAGAAGTCGCTGGTGCCGTCCGCCTTCCGCACCACAACCTCACCATCGATCATCGCGTCCTGTGCGATCGTCGCTAGCCCATCCCGGATTTCGGGAAAGCGCTTGGTCCAGTCCAGGCCGCGGCGAGTGAACAAAGTCACCGTGCCGTTCTGAATGCGCGCGGCGAGGCGATAACCGTCGAACTTGATCTCATGCAGCCACTCGCGGCCGGTGGGCGGTGCTTCGCTCAATGTAGCCAGTTCCGGTGGCATGAACACCAGCGGCTTGCCGCTGTTTTTCGATTTGGACTTCCTGATCGCTGCCGTCTTGCCCTGTTTGCGATCCTCGGATTTCCCCGATTGCCACACCTTGTCCGCATCGCCAGCGATCTGTTCCATCGTGCGCTGGCTGAGAACACTTTCATCGTCATTGTCCGGCAGGCTAGGACCATCCGGTTTTGCGACGGCATCCTTCTCCTTGATCAGCAGCCAGTTCGGATTGCGATCCTTGGGCCGCGGCGGCATGCGGATCAGAGTCCAGTGGCCGGTCAGTTTGTCCCCATGTAGCTCGAACTTGATCGCCCCTTTCTTGAAGGCGGCATGCGGTTCCTCAAGCGGTTTCCATGTACCGCGATCCCACAGCATCACAGTGCCGCCGCCATACTGGCCTTCGGGAATGATGCCTTCGAAGCCACCATATGCCAGTGGATGATCCTCGACCTCGACCGCCAGACGGCGTTCGCTGGGAACGAAGCTGGGACCCTTTGCCACCGCCCAGCTTTTTAGAACGCCATCCAGTTCAAGACGAAAATCGTAATGCAGATGGGAGGCATCGTGTTTCTGGATACAGAAACTCAATTCGCCAACATCGCGATCCTTCGACTCATCGCCGGATGGCTCTGCCGTGATGGCGAAATCGCGCTTGGCCTTGTATTTCGAAAGCGCCTTCAGAGCGTCGGTGCGTTTGGCCTGTGGCATCAGCCTGCTTTGCGTTTCTTGGCCGGTTCTTTCTTAACAGGCTTTTTCGCTTTCACCGGTTTACGCGGCGCGATATCGGACTTGCCGGCCTCGGCGACGCTCTTCTTCAGCGCGTCCATCAGGTTGATGACATTACCAGGTGCCTCTTCCTGATCCTCCGGCAAGGCTTCGCCACCGATCTTGGCATCGATCAACTGCTTCACCGCTTCGGCATAGTTGTCGTGGAACTTGTCCGGCTCGAACTTTCCGCTCTTGCGGCCGATCAGATCCTTTGCCAGTTGCAACTGGTCGTCATCGACCTGCACCTTCGCAATATCCTGGAAGTAGTTTTCCGATTTACGGACCTCTTCGGAATAACGCAGAGTCTCCAGGATCATGCCCTTGCCGCAGGCACGGATCGCAGCGAGATGCTCCTTGCCGGAAAATACGATCTCGCCCAGCCCGACCTTGTGTTCGGCATGCAGCGCATCGCGGACCACGGCAAATGCCTCGGCAGCGGTATCGTCCTCCGGCACCAGGTAATAAGGCTTGTCGAAATACATCGGGTCGATCTCCTCGACGCCGACGAACTGTACCATGTCCAGGGTATGCTTCTGCGGCATGCGGACCTCCTCCAGCTCTTCCGGCTCGAAGGTAACGTACTTGCCGCGCTTGTACTCATAACCCTTCACGATTTCGTCGCGGGTCACGGTACCTACATCCGGCACGGTCAGCTGGTACTTGACCCGCTTTCCGGTCGGCCGGTGTATCTGGTGGAACGCGATCTCACGCGCGCTGTCCGATGCCGGATAAAGCCGGATCGGGAACGAAACCAGCGACAGCCTCAGCTGGCCTGACCATGTGGGACGCGGTGCCATATTTTACCAACATAGGCGGTGCAATAACGGTTCCACCAAATATCGACTCGCCGCCCGACTATTTGCGATACCTGTGTCGCCGGTACATCGATGAAGCGGGTAAACGGTACCGCCAAAGCCAGTGTCACCACCACCACGGCGGCTACGGCAAGCACCGATGCCGTCAATAAACCCAGAGGTGGCGTACCGATCAGGACGATCCATGCCCCCAGCGAGCAGAGCAGCGGCAGATGCAAAAGATAGATGGCAAACGACAAATGCCCCAGCCTCTGGACGACACGGCCCGTGAAGGCGGCTTTTAATCCGGGAGATATCAACAGCGCGGCTAAAAGGAATATCGCACCGATCTGGTGCGCCTTTTCCGCATGCGGGCCGGAAATCAAATTCGGTAGCCAATCCAGAGCGAAATAATCCGTTCCCGGTCCAGCCGACCATGTGTTGCAGGCAAACAGTACGAAGCCCGCCAGCAACGATCCGGTCACAATGCGGCGTGTCGTTACCCCGAGCCGGGCCGAAAGTGTTTGCAGGTCGAACTCCGACAACAGCGCACCGGCTACGAAATCGACGTAGTAATTGTTGAAGGTCGCACAGAGCAGGCCTATCAGAACCGCGATGCGCAACCGGCGCTTCGCCAGCAACCGGTAGATCAGGAAAATACCGAAGGAGCCGAAATACTCCCAGTGCATCGTCCAGACGACGGAATCGTATTTGCTCTTGGAGGGAGCGACCGGCATCTTCACCCAGTCGCGCAGCACGCTCCACAGCTTCGGCTCGCCGGTGTAGAGATAGTCCCACCAGCCGCGCGAATTGCTGACATCCGAAGCCGGTATGTTGGCATAGAGATGGAGCTTCCATAACAGATAGCCGAAGAACAAAGCGGCGAAGATCGGCACGCCAAGACGCACGATTCGGCGCGATACCAATCCTGCCAGTGTGCCTTGCGACCGCAGCGTCATGCGCGCCAGTACGTAGCCGCTGAGGACGAAGAAGATGCAGACGGCGATATTGCCCTGCCACAACAGGGCGAGGGGCGCCAACGGTACGATCTGGTTACGGTCGATGTAATGCGTCGTGTAATCGCCATAGGCGGGATGCAGCGCCAGCATCGCGTGATGGAAGATCACGATCAGCGCGGCCACGCCGCGAAGACCGTCCAGATACTCGAGCCGATCCTGTTTCACCCGCGTGCCTTATCCTTGAAAACGTTCAAAGCTGCTTCCCGCGCTTCCGCGTGGTCGACGATCGGCAGCGGGTAGGTCCTGCCCAGCTCGATCCCGGCCTTGGCAAGAATCTCTGCGGGCGCTTCCCACGGCGCATGGATATATTTGTTCGGCAATTTGGCAAGCTCCGGAATGAAGCGGCGGATATAGCCGCCTTCGGCATCGAACTTGCGGCCCTGGATGATCGGGTTGAAAATCCGATACCACGGCGAGGCGTCGGGACCGCTACCCGCGATCCACTGCCAGCCCAGGCTGTTGTTGGCAAGGTCGGCATCGACCAGCGTGTCCCAGAACCAGCGCTCGCCTTCTTGCCATGAAATGCGCAGGTGCTTGACCAGGAAGGAAGATGCGGCAAGCCGTACGCGGTTGTGCATCCAGCCGATCTGCCACAACTGCCGCATGCCGGCATCGACGATGGGATAGCCGGTCAGCCCATGCTGCCAGGCATGCAGGCTCTTCCTGTCTGTGACATAGGGGAAATCCTCGAATTTCTTGTCGAACGGTTTCTCAGGCAGTTCGGGAAAATAGTACAGCATGTAATAGGCGAAATCGCGCCAGGTCAGTTCGCTCAGGAACTTGTCGGCGTTCTTTTCCAGGCCGGCGTGATTCTTTGCCAGCTCAGCTTGTACCGCATGCCATATCTGGCGCGGAGAGATTTCGCCGAAATGCAGATGCGGCGACAGGCGTGACGAGGCATCGACATCCGGCCGGTCGCGGTGGCTGGCGTATATCCTGATCGACTCGTCCAGGAATTCGTTGAAGCGCTTTTTCGCCTCGGCCTCGCCCGGTTTCCACATCGCCTTGATGCCGCCCGCCCAGTCGGGATGCGTAGGCAGCAGTTTCCAGTCGGCCAGCTTGTCACCGGCATGTTTTGCGGCCCCCTCGATGTCACGCGGAACCGGCAATGGCTGTTCGACATCGACTTGTTTCGCCGCGCGCCAATAGGGAGTGAACACGCGGTAGGGCGTGCCGCCCCCCGTCTTGATCGTCCACGGCTCGTGCAGCAGGCTGGCGCCGAAGCTTTCGACGTGGACAGCGGATTTTTCCAGCGCCGCCTTGATCGCGGTATCGCGCCTGATCGAATAGGGCTCGTAGCAGCGGTTCCAGAACACGGCATCGGCTTTTATTTCCTTTGCCAGCTTCGGCACGATCTCGTCGACGGCGCCGCGCTTCAGGATCAGGGACACGCCATGTTTTTCCAGCGCCGCGCTCAATGCCTCCAGGCTGTAATGCAGCCACCATTGGCTGGCCCCGCCCAGCTTCCACTTCCTTGGCGTTTCATCGTCCAGGATATACACGGCCGTAACGGCGCCATGCCGGGCAGCGGCGGTCAGCGCGGGGTTGTCTGTCAGTCGCAAATCCTGCCTAAACCAGACAAGGGCGTGGGCGGTCACGCGACCAGCTTGCGGCTGGGCATGCTGACCACGCGCTCACGCCCGATCAGCGCGACGTGGAAATCGTCCGACAGCCAGTTTCTGATAGCGGGATCCAGCACGTTCAGCCCTCCGGTATACGCGCCAAACGCCGGCAGGATCAGGCGTGTTCCATCGATCACGAAGCAACGCCCCGATACCCGGCTGTTACGCACGCAGATAGCCGCCTTGGGATGGTAGTGCCCGGAGACTTCGTACAGGCCCGTTTCCGTCGCCTGGTGCTGGAAGAACAACGGCCCCAGCTGCATCGCCTGCTCCACGGTCCCACCAAAGCAGTCCGGTGGGGCAGGGTCGTGATTGCCGGCAACCCAGATCCATGTGCGGCCGGTCATCAGCCGTTCCAGAGCCGTGCAATCGCCCGCGTCCATCCGCGAATAGGCATCGTTATCATGAAAACTGTCGCCCAGGCTGACTACACGGCGCGGGTGGTAGCGTTCGATCAGATGGGCCAACGCGGACAATGTCGTGCGTGTATCGTAAGGCGGCAGGTGACGATGCCGCCGCGCCGCCAGGGCCGAGCCCTTTTCCAGATGCAGGTCGGATACGACCAGCGTCTCCTGCGACGGCCAGTAAAGCCCGCCCGAGGCGTCCGCGATCAATGTCTCGGCGGCAAAAGTGAATGAGAACGAATTGTGCACATCCCTGACATATCGTTCTCTTGTCGTGGCGGCAACTGCACTGGTAGGCTCATGCTTAAAATAGATCGGCAAGCGAGATCGAAGATGAAGATAGTGGTGCTAAATGAGTGTTTCTTGTCCAATGACAATCTTGGATATCTAAAGTCTGTCGGTGATCTCACTATATTTTCTGATACTACAAATCAGAATATCGCCATCTCTCGTATGGCTGGGGCAGATATCGTACTGGCGGATATGTTCGAGTGCCCCCTGAATGAAACTGTGCTGTTAAAAGCAGCTGTACTAAAACTTTTGTGCATAAATTCAACGGGATTTGCTTTGGTTAATCTGGATAGTGCCCGATCTAAAAATATCTCGGTCGCCAACACGCCGGGTTACGGCACCGAGGCTGTAGCAGAACACACATTTGCACTTCTGCTTGCATCCAATCGACATATTATAGAAAGCGTGATGGCGATGAAAGACCATCCTTTTCAGATTGATCCCGGCGATAAGGCGCATACCAAATATCTGGGATTTACTCTCTCGGGAAAAACTATCGGTATTATTGGGATGGGTGCAATTGGCAGTCATGTTGCCAAAATAGCAAAAGGTTTTGGCATGACCGTAATTTGCTATAGCCGAAATAAATCCGAGGCGACTGATGTCGAGCCGGTCCCGTTAAATGAACTCTTTGCGCGTGCGGACATTATTAGTTTGCACACGCCGCTCAATGATCAATCACGCGACATGATAAATTCGGCCTCTATTTCAGAAATGAAGCACGGCGTTGTTATCGTAAATACCAGTATGGGAGGATGTATAGTGTCTGACGACCTGGCAAAGGCACTTGAAGCGGGCCGCGTGGCCGCCGCTGGTCTGGATGTTATCGACCTATGGAACGCGGATAATCCTTTATTGCATTCACCCAATACTGTTATAACGCCTCACTCGGCATGGTTCACGCGTGAAGCCTTAAGCAAAATTGGCGATATAATGACGGATAACGTCAAAGCGTTTCTCGGGGGTCGTTCTAATAACATCGTGTCGCTATAATTATGGAAGCCAGATTTTATCACCTGCAGCGCTCGACGGTAGAGCAGGCATTGCCGCAATTGCTGGAAAAGGCGTTGGGACAGGGTATGCGGGCGGTCGTGGTCGCCGGTAGCGAACAGCGGCTGTCTTCTCTGGACTCGCATCTATGGACCTATCGCCCCGACAGCTTTTTACCTCATGGGACGGCTACCGATGCATATGCCTCCGATCAGCCTGTGTTTCTGACCCTGACGGTCGAGAACCCGAACGAGGCGAAGGTCCTGTTCCTGCTCGATGGCATGGAAGCCCCGGCGACGAGCGACTTCGGCCTGATTTGCGATCTGTTCGATGGCGCCGATGCCGAGGCGCTTGCGGCGGCACGGGCACGCTGGAAAATCCTGAAGGATGCCGGCCATACGCTTACCTATTGGCAGCAGACCGAGCGTGGCGGCTGGGAGAAGAAGGCATGACGCTGGAAAAGTTCAAATCCGATCTGATCCTGGCCGACGACATCCTGATCTTCGATTACGATGGGACTTTGTCCGATTTCGTGGCCGATCCCATGCAGGCCGTCGTGCCGCCCCAGGTGGTGAAGGATCTTGAGGCGATTTCGAAGGATCATGCGGTCATCGTCATATCCGGCCGTCAGGTGGCGGAGCTGGACCGGTTTCTCTCGCCGCTGAAGCTGCCGGTTTCCGGCGCGCATGGACGGCAGTTCCGGGGAACCGGCGGCAGCGCGGTGGAATCGCCGCCGTTGCCCGACCTGCCTCAGCCGGTACGCGATCTGGCCCATCAGCTGGCGGCGAAACACACAGGTGCGCATATCGAGATCAAGGACGAGAACTCGTTCGGTTTTCACGTGCGTCCGATGCAGCTGGAATTGCGCCAGGTGGCGCTCGACGAATTCCGCGATGCCGCCACCCGCCTACTGGTAGGAACCGCATACAAACTGCAGCTAGGCAACATGGTGGCCGAGGTCTGCCCGGCCGGGTTCGACAAAGGGCAGGCAGTCGGGCGCTTCCTGTCGATGGCTGCCTATGCAGGCAAGCGCGCGGTCTATTTCGGCGACGACCTGACCGATGAATATGCTTTCCGCAAGTTGTCCGAAGATAAAGCGGGTTTCGGCGTGCTGATCGGCCCCCGTGCGTTCAATCCCGATACCGAAACCGCCGCCAGCTACATGCTGGACTCACCGGCGGAAATGCGGGCGCTGGTCCATACCCTGGCGACGCAGAGCTAGACCTTCTCCAGCTCCGCGCTTGCTTCCAGCCAGATCGCTTCCGCCGCCGCCAGCTCCTCGCGCGCCGTTACCAGCCCCCGGTTGGCCGCGCCGATTTCCGTGCTGGTCTTGCGGTAGAACTCGGGATGGGCGATCAACTTTTCCAGCCGTGCGATCTCGGGTTTCAGGCGCTCGATATCGGCCTCCGCCTTCTTGATCGCCTGCTTGAATGGGCCCAGCTTGCGCGCCGGCGCCGCGCCGGATTTGGACTTGGGCTCGCGCGCCGGCTTGTCCTCGCGGCCGGCGGCGCGGCGTTCCTGCGCCAATAGCTTCGCGTACTCGTCCAGATCGCCTTCGAACGCGCGCACCGACCCGTTCGCCACCAGCCATAGACGGTCCGCGGTCAGTTCGATCAGATGCGGGTCGTGGGTCACCAGCAGCACCGCGCCCTCATATTCGTTCAGCGCCTGCACCAGGGCTTCGCGGCTGTCGATGTCCAGATGGTTGGTCGGCTCGTCCAGCAGCAGGATATGCGGCGCGTCCTTGGTGATCAGCGCCAAGGTCAGCCGTGCCTTCTCGCCGCCCGACAGGTTGCCGATCTTCGTCTCGACCCGCGGGCCGCTAAAGCCGAAGCGGCCCAGATGCGCGCGCACCTTTTCCTCGGGCAGGTTCTTCATCCATTGCTTCGCCTCGTCCAGCATCCGGGATTCGAGGTTGAAGGATTCGGTCTGGTGCTGGGCGAAATAGCCGATGCGCAGCTTGCCCGATTTGTTCATCTGGCCGGTCAGCGGCTTCAACTCGCCCGAGATCAGCTTCAGGAAGGTCGACTTGCCATTGCCGTTTGCGCCCAGCAGGGCGATGCGGTCGTCGCCGTCGATCCGCAAATCCAGCTTGTTGAGGATCGTGCGGTGCTCGTAACCGGCGCTGACACCGTCCATGGTCAGCAAAGGCGGCGACAATTCCCCGGGCTGCGGGAAATGGAATTCCACCGGCGACTCCTCGATCGGGATGGTGATCGGCGGCATCTTCTCCAGGGCCTTCAGGCGGCTCTGTGCCTGGCGCGCCTTGCTGGCCTTGGCGCGGAAACGGGCCACGAATGCCTCCATATGGGCCCGGGCGGCGGCCTGCTTGGCGGCGCCGGCCATCAGATGCCGCATCGATTCGGCGCGCTGGCGTTCGAACTGGTCATAATTGCCCTTGTAGGTCTTCAGCTTGCCGCCATCGACATGAATCGTGGTGTCCGGAACGGCGTTCAGCAGGCCGCGATCGTGGCTGATCAGCAGGATCGTGCCCTCGAAGGCCTTCAGGAACCCCTCCAGCCACATCGCCGATTCAAGGTCGAGGTGGTTGGTCGGCTCGTCGAGCAGCAATAGGTCGGGGGACGAGGCCAAAGCTGCCGCCAGCGCGACGCGCATGCGCCAGCCGCCGGAGAACGAGCGGCAGGGGCGTTGCTGCGCTGCCTCGTCGAAACCGAGACCTGACAGGATGGCCGAGGCACGGGCGGGCGCGCGATAGGCGTCGATCGCCAGCAGGCGGTCGTGGATGGCAGCCAGCTTGTCGCCGTCATGCTCGGTCTCGGCATCCGCGACCAGCCGTGCGCGCTCATGGTCGGCGGCCAATACGGTCTCTACCAGGCTTTCGGGGGTATCGGGCGCTTCCTGTGCCACGGTGCCGATGCGCAGGGTCTTGGGCAGGAAGATTTCACCCCCGTTCAGCTGCAATTGTTCCAGCACCAGCTTGAACAGCGTCGATTTGCCGCAGCCGTTGCGGCCGACCAACGCGACCTTCTGGCCCTTGTTTACGCGCGCGGTTGCGCCGTCGAACAGGGTCCGCTGACCGATGCGATAGGTAATATTTTCAATCGATAACACGAACTCTCTCCATAAGGCGGCTTGCCGCCCGGCAATCAGGTGGCTATAAGCCCGGGAAATCCACACGTTACAAGGACTAGTTACATGGCCGTCGAACAGACGCTCTCCATCCTGAAGCCCGACGCCACCCGTCGCAACCTGACCGGCAGGATCAATGCCAAGTTCGAGGAAGCGGGTCTGCGCATCGTCGCCCAGAAGCGCCTGCAGCTCAGCGACGCCCAGGCCGGCAAGTTCTATGAAGTGCACAAGGCCCGCCCGTTCTATGGCGACCTGGTCAGCTTCATGACCTCAGGCCCGGTGGTTGTTCAGGTCCTGGAGGGCGAGAACGCCGTTCAGGCCAACCGCGACATCATGGGCGCAACCAACCCGGCCAACGCCGCGGAAGGCACGATCCGCAAGGAATTCGCCGAATCGATCGAGGCGAACTCAGTCCATGGGTCCGATAGCCTTGAAAATGCCAAGAACGAAATCGCCTATTTCTTCAGCGGTGCAGAAATCGTCGGTTGATTGGAATAGCCCTTCTCCTTGGGAGAAGGGCTATAATCAACAGCTGTAGCAGCGGGTAACGAGGAAGACCGTCGCCGCCACCACGATCGTGACGACGACGATCCCGATCTTCGTCATCCCGGTAAACCATTGCCATGTCGCCCAATGGGCGCGAATCTGGCTACCCGATGGCTCCGGGCGCTCGGCATGCGGTTGTTCGTGTTCCATAAAGAGCCTCTATTTCAGATTATAGATGCTGTAGCGCGTGAAGGCGAACTCGCCAAGCGTATCGGCATCCGCCGGGTTTTCAGCCCGTACGCCCAGCATACCGCCATTAGCCGGTGGCTGGCCATGAAAGTCCGTCGCCACCTTGTCATTGATCAGCAGGGTGCCTTTGGGGCCATTCAGCTGAAGTTCGATTTCGTTGACGGCTTTCGGTCCAGGCTTGATCGCGGGCAGGGGCGTCATGGCCTTGATCGTTCCCCATGTGCCGTTGATCTTGCGATAGATCGTATAGCTGCCGTCCGGCGTCACGACCGCCGTGTAAAGATTGTCGTTGTCCTTGATCCAGAAGGTCAGCCCCATGGCGCCGGCCTTTTGTTCGGAGAAACGTATGGTGGCGCATGTATCGGTATTATCGCCTGTGTAATTCGCATTCCACGCGTTCTGACCACCCTTTGCATCAGGCTTGACGATAAATTCGCTGTTTTTTACGAAAACGTGGGCGTCGCCGGGAATAAAATTCCAGCCGGTATCCGGCGTCTTGAAATTATCATCCAGGACTGGCTCGCCCTTGCCGGCGCAGGCGTTCGCCGCGCTGGAAGCCAGAAGAGTGAAAACAGATGCGATGGCCAGGACTGCGAACTTGTTTTTCATTTCTTTCCCGATCCAGAAGGTTAGCTCATTTAAAGATACCGCCAAATCCTGTCTAGCGCGATCTTTCCAGATCGGTTGCGACCGATTTGAGAGCCTCGGCGTATACTTTGTGCTCCACAGGCAGCAATCGTTCGGCCAGCATCTCGGGTGTGTCGCCTGGCAGGATCGGGATCGTTCCCTGCAGGATGGTCGGGCCTTCGTCCATGCCGGCGGTAACGTAATGAACGGTGCAGCCATGCACCGACCCGCCGGCCTCCAGAGCCCGTTCATGCGTATGCAGGCCTTTGAAATCGGGAAGCAGGGACGGGTGGATGTTGATGATCCGGCGTGGCCATCTGTCGACAAAATCACCAGATAGCAGCCGCATGAACCCGGCAAGGCATATAAGCTGGATGCCGTTCGCACGCAGGGCATCATCGATGGCGGCCTCGAAAGCGGGCTTGCCGTTGTAATCGCGGTGATCGATCGTCAGCGCGGGGATGCCAGCTGCTTCCGCACGGCGCAGGCCAAAGGTATCGGGCACGTTCGATATGACAAGCGCGATTTCTGCCGGATAATCCGGTTCACGTGCCGCATCGATCAAGGCTTGTAGGTTACTGCCGCGCCCGGAAATCAGGACTCCGGCTTTAAGTTTGGTCATGGCATACCTGGTCGAAGACGGTTATACCGGTCGCACCTTAAGTTACGGATATATCTTTGCAACGGTTCGCCTTTTCCCTTCTTGCCTGCTGGATGCTGGTCGCGGCGTTCGCACCCTGTGCCGCTTTCGCCGCTGGCGATAGCACCGTCTATGCCGTGCACGGCATCCAGGTCGATGCCACCGCCGAGAATGCCGCCGCCGCCAGGGACAAGGCGATCGCGCAGGGCGCGCGCAAAGGGCTGGAGCAGCTTATGAAAAACCTGACCCTCAGCGAAGACGCCAAATCGCTGCCCGTGGTCACCGATAAGATGGCGGCGCCCCTGGTCCTGGATTTCGATGTCGAAAGCGAACGGGGGTCCTCGGTCCGCTATATCGCCAGCCTAGGGTTTCGCTACAAGCCCGATGGTGTTCGCGCCCTGCTTGCCTCCGCCAAATCCAGCTATGTCGCCAACCGTGCGCCCCTGGTGCTGGTCGTGCCGGTCTATCGCTCCGCTACCGGCGACATGCTGTGGCAACCCGATAATCTGTGGCGCAACGCGTGGAAGGATGCAGCGGCCAAGGCAGGTCTGGTACCTGTGGTGGCCCCAACCGGCAGCGCAGAGGACGTCCAGGGGTTCACGACCGGCGATCTCATGAATGGAGCCAAGCTTTCCGACCTTGCAGCTCGGTACAAGGCCGACAATGCCGTGATCGTGATTGCAAGTGCCGCATCGCCGACAGGCGATCCGGCGTTGGGACTGAATATCATACTGACCGGTGGCGGCGGTCCGGACGCCACGCTGAAAAGCCCCGGTGCTTCCACGCCGGCCCTGACGCTCGATCAGGGCGTGGTTGCGACCCTGGCGGATCTCGATGCGATCTGGCGACAACATGTATTGAAGGGCACGACGGGCGCGATCGCCTTTACGGGTGGCAGTTCTCCCCAATCCACTGATGCCGCCGGCGCGGAGCCTGAAAAGCCATCGGGAAATGTCTACGCGCTGCGCGCCGTGCTTACGGCCCCGGGGCAGTGGGCCAGCCTGCGTACGCGTCTTACCCAGATGAACGGTATTTCGCATGTCGACCTGAAAAGTCTGACGCGCGAGGCGGCGATCGTCGATGTGAATATCTCGGGTGACGAGGACAGGCTGGCGCAGACGCTTTCCGCCGGCGGCATGCTGCTCGGCGCGCCGGAAGCCGTTCCGAGCGGCGACAACGAACTTGCATCCATGGTACCGAATACTGGCCCTGGAGCCGGCCTCATCTACCCAATCAGCGCAACGGATCAAACGCCATGACGACAGAAAATCAGGTTACAATATCGTCGTCCCCAGGCAAGGGGCGATCGGCTTTCTTCTGGCTCGGGACCGGTGCGGTCATCCTTGTCTTCCTGTACCTGGTCCGCAGCGTCCTGCTCCCGTTCCTGGTCGCCATGGCCGTTGCCTATTTCTTCGATCCGCTGGTTCGCAGGTTGCAGCGTGCCGGGTTGCCCCGCTGGGCATCGTCGATGCTGGTGCTGGTCGCCTTCATACTGGTCTTCGTCGGCGCAATGGTCATCGTCGTTCCCATCCTTGAAAAACAGGTCGTCGAGTTGATCGGGATCGTACCGAAATGGATCACCGAGGTAAAAACCACCTTGCTCCCCAAGGCCGATGCTTATCTGACCCGGTTCGGCTTCATGGACCAGGGTACGCTGAGCGAGAGTGCAACCGGCTATGCAACCACCGCCCTGTCCAAGGCGGGCGTGGTCCTGGGCAGCATCCTTACCGGGGGCCTCGCCATCCTGGATCTGTTGTCCCTGCTTCTGGTGACGCCCGTGGTCGCGTTCTACCTGCTACGCGACTGGGACGCGGTCGAGGAGGACTTCGACCGCTGGCTGCCGCGCAAACAGGCCGACACGCTGCGCAGTGTCTTCCGGGAGATCGACCGCACTTTGTCCGGCTTCATCCGCGGACAGGCGCTCGTCTGCCTGATCCAGGCGACCTATTATGCCGTCGCCCTCAGCATTGCCGGGCTCGATTTCGGCGCGCTGGTCGGTGTTGCGACCGGCATCCTGACCTTCATTCCCTATCTTGGCGCGACCATCGGCCTGATTGCCGGCCTGGCGATCGCGTTTGCCCAGTGGCACGATACTACGCACGTCCTGATCATCCTCGGTTGCTTTGTCGTCGGGCAGATTCTCGAAGGGAACGTGATTACGCCAAAGCTGGTCGGCGACCGCATCGGGCTTCATCCGGTATGGGTGATCTTCGCCGTCCTGGCGGGCGGCGCGCTGTTCGGGTTCACCGGCATCCTGCTGGCAGTTCCGGTCGCGGCGGTTATCGGCGTCCTGATCCGGTTTGCCGTGCGGCTTTATCTGGGCAGCCCGTTCTATCATGGTGATGCGGAACCGGTTGCAGTCACGATCTCGTGACCGGACCGGTGCAAAGCATGCAGCATATCCTGGAGTTTGCCGTCCAACCCGCGCTCGATCGGGACAGCCTGATGGTTTCGCCTGCCAACAGGTTGGCGGTTGAATGGATAGACAAGTGGCCCGAATGGCCGACGCATATGCTGGCCCTGCACGGGCCGCAGGGGTGCGGCAAGACGCACCTGGCGCGTATCTGGCAGGGCAGGGCAGGCGCGGCATTTCTGATGCCGCAGGATCTGACCGATGATGCGATGACCTGGCTGGCCCGCAATCCACGCTCGGTGGTGCTGGACGATGCCCAGGCGATTGCAGGAAATGCCGACGACGAAGAGTTGCTGTTCCATCTGCACAATCTCGTGCGCGAAGCGGGCAAGTCGCTGTTGCTGGTCGGCAGGGATGCGCCGGCGCGCTGGGATGTGGGGCTGCCCGATCTTGCCTCGCGTCTCAAAGCCATATCCGCCGTCGGGGTTGAACAGCCGGACGATGTGCTGCTCGGCTCGGTACTGACCAAGCTTTTCAGCGATCGCCAGCTGGTTGTGCCGCCTGACGTGCTGTCCTATCTTGTCCCTCGCATGGAACGATCCTTCGCGGCGGCTGAACGTATCGCATCCGACCTGGACAGGCTTTCGCTGGCGCATCACCGCCGCCTGACCGTCGCACTGGCCGGAATGGTCCTGGAAGAAAACGCATGACAGGTGAAGCCGACAATCTGAGAGCCGTCGACCGTTTTGCCGGTACACCCATCCTGTGCGTCGGCGACATCATGCTGGATCGTTATGTGCAGGGTTCGGTCGATCGCATCTCACCTGAGGCGCCTATCCCCGTGCTGCGCATCGTGCGCGAATCGGCAATGCTGGGGGGCGCCGGAAACGTGGTCGCCAATCTTGCGGCGTTAGGGGCGAAGCCGTTGCTGACGACTGCGATCGGCGCAGATGAAGCCGGGCATACGATCCAGGCCCTCATTTTGCAGATGGGCGGCGGCGACAGGCTGCTGGTGGATTCTGCGCGGCAGACCACGGTCAAGACACGCTTCATCAGCGGTGCGCAACAATTATTGCGCGTCGACCAGGAAGTCACCGGCGCTTTTGCCACCGATACCGAAGACCGGTTGATCCAGCATGCCGTTGCGGCGGTGGCGCAGGTTAAAGCTGTCGTGATCTCCGACTATTCCAAGGGCCTTCTGACGCCCAGGCTGGCGCGGGCGGTGATCGAAGCGGCAACCATGGCTGGCATTCCGGTTATCGTCGATTCGAAGCCCGGATCCTATGCCCTCTACGCCGGTGCCACCCTGCTGAAGCCCAACCGCCGTGAACTGGCGGTTGCGACCGGACTGCCCGCAGGCACGGATGACGAGGTCGTGGCCGCGGCGCAGCGCCTGATGGAAATATCGTCGGTCGATTGCATTCTGGCCACGCGCAGCGAACAGGGAATGTCGATCGTAAGCCACGATGCCGAACCCGTTCATTTCCGGACCGAAGCCAAGGAAGTGTTCGACGTATCGGGTGCCGGCGATACCGTGGCCGCCACGATCGCCCTTGCGCTCGGCAGTGGTGCAACGCTGGTCGAAGCGGCCGATCTGGCGAATTTTGCCGCCGGCATAGCCGTAGCCAAGACCGGAACCGCCCCCGTGCGCGTGAACGAGTTGCGTGAAGTGTTGCGCGATCAGGTCGAGGTTGCGGGGCATAAATTCAAGACACTGGAGGATACGGTCGACCAGGCCGAGCGCTGGCGTGCCCGCGGGGTCAGGGTAGGCTTCACCAATGGCTGCTTCGATATCCTGCATCCAGGCCATATCTCGATCATCGCAGCCGCCCGGCATACCTGCGACCGGCTGATCGTCGGCCTGAACAGCGATGCGTCGGTCAGGCGCCTGAAAGGTGAGACGCGTCCGGTAAACGATATCGCCTCCCGTGCAGCTGTGCTTTCGGCGCTGGAGGATGTGGATGCAGTTGTGGTTTTCGATGAGGATACGCCCAGGGAGATTGTCGAGCGTCTGCGTCCCGATGTCCTGATCAAGGGCTCGGATTACAAGATTGAAAACGTGGTGGGTGCCGACTTCGTGAAGTCCTATGGCGGCAAGGTCGTTCTGGTCGATTTGAAGCCGGGTTACAGCACGACCGAAACAATCAGTCGGATGACTGCAAACCAGGGTTGACTAAATATAAATGAAATGTTAATTAGAGAAAAATCTTAGAGGGTACAATGAGCAATAATTTTGATCCGGTCGGCCTTAGTGCAGAAGTCGCCGAAGCCATGGGAATACGTCCGAGTGAGCGCTTGAATATCAGGTATAATCCACTTCCCGCAGCTAATATAGATCAACCACCCCATCAGTTGCCGACATTCGTATGTGCGGACGTTGCCACGATCGGTGCACGTTATCCAAAACCATCCGAAGGACCAGCGTTCAGCTAGTTTCAGGTCGGCGCGGCCGATTTGGGATAAATGAACCCCCAGGCGGAATAAGGCTGGCCGAATACACCGGCCTGTTCGTTGAAGAACTCGACCTGGCTCCAGTCGTTGTTTGGGGAGACGTCTATCACCGGCATCGAGTCATGGACCAGGCGGCGCGTATGCTCGTCCATACCCCAATTGGCGTGCGTCACCTCTATGCGGCGCGGGCCGTCGATGCGGCGAACCATTGCCACGTGACCGTTGGACAGCCGGTCGCTTTTCTTCAGGACCAGGACGGCGCTTTGCTGCGGAACACCGCCGCGTTGGTAGCCCAGCGTCGCCGCCTGATCCCACCATGTATAGGCGTTGCCGTAAATCTGAACTCCCGACAGCTCGCGCACGAACGGGACGCACTGGATCGGGTCGGGCATCGCGCCGTCATCGGATTGGTTCCGGCCGGATGCCGAGCGTCCGGTATTGCCGGACGAACAGGCTGTCATCCCGAATACTAGAAAAGCAAGAATCAGCGCGCGCAAAAGCATCCCTGTTTTGTAAAAGTCGTCGATTTATAAAAGCTTTACAATAACGCCACCGATCGAATTTCAGGGATGACGATATCTGCCGGGTAAACTGTCAATCGGCCTTAGGCTCCCGGATTTTCCAGGCTGAACGTTTCGCTGGCGTCGTCATAGGAAAACAACTCGGCGTAGCGGGCCCAGCGCGTGACCGCGCTCAGGGTCTCCTCGGCATCTTCGGCGCTCAGATGATCTTCCAGCTCTGTTTCGAACCGCAACCGCGGCGCGCGGTGGTTGGGACGGTCGTCAAGCACGCGGCGGATATGCTCCGCCAGCGGCACGTGCTTGACCAGCTGGGCTGCAAACAGGCTTTTGCGCTGCTCGGTATCCAGCTCGGCAAAGGATTTACCGGATGTGGTTAGGGTGATATCGCCCGCCGCCAGTAAGGCAAATCCCAACAAATCCAGCGTTTCGGCGACCGGCAGCAGTTTGTCGATCTCCATCGTCAGCTGATCGGCCAGATATGGCAGGTCGGCGCGGCCGCTATATTCGCTGGACGCCAGCTCCTCCATCATGCCGGCCAGCACGTTGACCGAAACCGATTGCAACCGCTCGCCGATCGACGCCACGCTGCCCTTTGGCTGAACCGTCTTGACCGGGCGCGCGGTCATCAGATTATAGATTTCGTCGACGATACGGCGGAACTCCGTATCCAGCCGGTTGCGCGGATGCGGCAGGGTCAGCGGCATCTCCATCGCCACCCGGCCCGGGTTGGAGGCGAATATCATGATGCGATCGCACATCAGCACCGCCTCCTCGATATTGTGCGTCACCAGCAGCACCGATTTCGTCGGCAGGCGCTTCTCGCTCCACAGCTCGAGGAAGTCGGTTCGCAACGTCTCGGCGGTAAGGACGTCGAGCGCCGAGAAGGGCTCGTCCATCAGCAATATGTCCGGATTGACCACCAGCGCCCGCGCAAAACCCACGCGCTGCCTCATGCCGCCCGACAATTCGCGGGGATAGGCCGATTCGTAGCCGTCCAGGCCGATCAGGTCGATCGCTTCCAGCGCACGGCGGCGGGTTTCCTTCTCAGGCACGGAAAGCGCCTCCAGCCCGATCTCGACATTCTGGAGCACCGTCAGCCAGGGAAACAGGGCGAAAGTCTGGAATACCATGGCAATGCCGTTGGCTGGCCCGTACACGCGATTGCCGCGATAGGTTACCTGCCCTGAACGAGGCTGGATAAGGCCTGCAATGATACGTAGCAAAGTCGATTTGCCCGAGCCGGAGCGGCCCAGCAAGCCGACAATCTCGCCTTCGCGCAGGGCAAGGCTGACATTTTCCAGCACCGCCTGATGCTTGGCGCCGCTGGCAAAATCGTGGCCTACCGTTTCGACGGCCAGAAGATTGCCAATGCTCATCGTTGCGCTGCCGCCCATTCAACTCCCCTCATGCCAGCCGGAACCGGCGCTCGCTCCACTTCAGCAATGGCCGCCACAGGACCCGGTTGAAGACCAGAACGTAGAGGGACATGACGGCGATGCCCAGCACGATGTGCGGATAGTCGCCCTTGTCGGTCATCGCGGCGATGTAGGAACCGAGGCCGTGCGCCTCTACCTTGCGGTCGCCCCATGATACGGCCTCCGCTACGATCGTCGTGTTCCAGGCATTGCCGGTCGCGGCAAGGGCCCCGGTCAGGTAGTACGGCATGATCCCGGGAAGGATCACGCGCTTCCACCACAGCCAGCCGCCGATATGGAAATTACGCGACGACTCGCGCAGGTCGTTGGGAAATACCGATGCTCCGGCAACGACATTGAACAGGATATACCATTGCGTGCCCAGCATGATCAGCGATGTCAGCCAGATCTCGGGGTTCAAGCTGAAATGCAGGATGGCGATTACGGCAACCGGGAAGAACAGATTGGCCGGAAAAGCGGCGAGAAACTGTGCAACCGGCTGTACGATGCGGGCAAGTCCGGGGCGCAGACCGATATAGACACCTGCCGGCACCCAGATGAGCGACGAGGCAATCACGACGATGGCAACACGTATCAGTGTAACAGCCCCCAGAGCGAAGGCTTGTACGATGTCTGCCTGCGTCAATTCGGCGGATACCAGCCCATGCAGAAATCTGAGGCCGTCGTAAAGACATAGTGCGATCAGCCCATACCATAGCCAGTCCAGCCCACGCGAAGCCGTACGCGGCAATCTGAGCGGTTGCGCCCCGGCGCTGCCGATTCCTGGCAAGCGAAACGGTAGCCGCAACACGCGTCCCACAGGTTTCAGGATAGCATTGAGCATCCGCGCGCGCCGCAGGATGTTCAGGAACCATGACGAAGGGACAGGCCGGGACGAAGCGGTCGTATCGAACCGGAACTTGTCCGACCAGGCCACCAGCGGGCGAAACAGCAACTGGTCGTACAGCAGGATGACAACGGCCATGGTCAGGATGGTCCAGCCGACCGCGGGTAAGTTTCGTTGCGCGATGGCAGTCGCCAGATACGATCCGATGCCGGGCAGGCTGATCTGGAGGTCCCCGACCTTGATCGCTTCGGCGGCGACGATGAAGAACCAGCCGCCCGACATCGACATCATCATGTTCCACACCAGACCCGGCATGGCGAACGGCAATTCCAATCGCGTAAATCTTTGCCATGCCGACAGGTGGAAACCCCGTGCCACCTCAGCCAGGTCCGTGGGAACGGTTTTCAGCGCCTGGTACAGGCTGAGCGTCATGTTCCAGGCCTGGCCGGTAAAGATGGCGAAGACGCAGGCCAGTTCCGGTCCCATAACCTCGCCGGGAAACAGCGCAAGGAAAAAGGCGACCGTAAAGGAAATATATCCCAGTACAGGCACCGATTGCAGTACGTCCAGGATCGGGATCAGTACCAGTTCGGCGCGGCGGCTCTTGGCGGCGGCCGTGGCATAGACAATGGTGAAAACAAAGGACACGGCCAGCGCGGCCAGCATCCGCAGGGTGGTCCGCAGCGCATAGAACGGCAGCATGGCAGGGTCGAGCGAGGGCAGGGCATGTTCGACCGTAATCAGCGGTTGGCCGGCCTGCCGCACCACCAAGGCCGCCAGCGCGGCCAGGCCGAAGACGAAGAGGAACGCCAGCAGATCCGCCGGTGTAGGGGCATAACTCAGCATGCCGCGATGTGCGCCGCTTCTCCCGGATCTTTTGGTTACGATCATTATGCGCTCAAATTCCCTCTTTGCCGCTGCCCGCGCATGCTATAACACCAACCCCTAGCAGTTATGCGGGCGTGGCGGAACTGGTAGACGCGCTGGATTTAGGTTCCAGTGACGCAAGTCGTGGGGGTTCGAGTCCCTTCGCCCGTACCATGCTGATTGTCGTATCATTCCAACCGGTTGTAGTCAGATGAATGTCACAGAAGTAAGCAGCGATGGCCTCAAGCACGAATTCAAGATCGTGGTCGACAAGGCCGAGATCGAACGCCAGGTCGCGGCCAAGCTGAACGAGATATCGCAGCGCGTGAAAATTCCTGGCTTTCGGCCGGGCAAGATTCCGCTCCCGATCCTGAAACAGCGCTACGGCTCGTCCGTCATGGGCGAAGTGATCGAGAAGACGGTCAGGGACACATCCGGCAGGGCGGTGGCCGACAAGGGCCTGCGCCCTGCGCTGCACCCGAAGATCGAAGTGACGTCGTTCGCAGAGGACGGCAACCTGGAATACAATCTGGCGGTCGAGGTTCTGCCCGAGATTCCGGCGCTTGAATTGGGCAAGGTCAGCCTGGAAAAGCCGGTATTCAACGTCACCGACGCCGACGTGGACGAGGCGATCGGCAAGATCGCCGAGCGTCACAAGTCCACCGAGCCGGTCAAGACCAAGCGTGCCGCCAAGCTGGGCGACATCCTGACCATCGATTTCGACGGCAGCATCGACGGCGAGCCGCGTCCCGGCATGAAGGGCAGCGATTTCGACCTCGAGCTGGGATCTAAGTCTTTCATAGATACCTTCGAGGATCAGCTGGTCGGTGCGAAGCCGGGCGATCACCGCACGGTTACCGTAACCTTCCCGGCGGATTACGGCTCTACAGAGCTTGCCGGTCGTGAGGCCGTGTTCGAGGTCGATGTAAAGGACATGAAGAAGTCGATTCCTGCCGTTCTCGATGATGAACTGGCCAAGAAGCTGGGCATGGAAAGCTTTGAGAAGCTCAAGGAAATCGTCAGGACGCAGCTGCAGGGGGAATATGACGGCTTCACACGCATGAAGCTGAAGCGCGCCTTGCTGGACGATTTGGCGGACAAGCACGACTTCCCGGTTCCCGAAGGCATGGTCGAAATCGAGTTCGACGCCATCTGGAAGCGGGTCAAGGACGAGCTGGATGCCGGCAAAGGCGAGGAAAAGCAGGATGAGGACGAGCTGAGGGCGGAATATCGCGGCATCGCGGTTCGCCGGGTGCGTCTCGGCCTGCTGCTGAACGAGATCGGCCGGGCGCAGAACCTGCAGGTGACTCAGGAAGAGCTCAACCGTTCGCTCATCAACGAAGCGCGCGGTTATCCGGGCCAGGAACGCCAGATCATCGAATTCTATCGCAAAAACCCGCAGGCGATGGAAAATCTTCGCGCGCCACTTTACGAAGACAAGGTGGTGAGCTACGTGCTGGAGCAGGTGAAACTTAACGAGAAGCAGGTTTCGAAGGAAGAGCTTACGGCTTCCGACGAAGACGAAGGCTGAGGAACCAAGACATGGACCCGATGGAAGTTTACATGAACACGTTGATTCCGATGGTGGTCGAGCAGACCAGCCGGGGTGAGCGTTCCTACGACATCTATTCGCGCCTGCTGAAGGAGCGGATCATTTTCCTGATCGGGCCGGTCAACGATTCGGTGTCCAGCCTGATCTGCGCGCAGTTGATTTTCCTGGAATCGGAAAACCCGAGCAAGGAAATCGCCTTCTACATCAATTCGCCCGGCGGCGTTGTGACATCGGGCCTGGCGATCTATGACACCATGCAGTACATCCGCCCTGAGATCACGACGCTTTGCATTGGCCAGGCAGCCTCCATGGGGTCGCTGTTGCTGACGGCCGGCGCTAAGGGCAAGCGGTTCTCGCTTCCGAACAGCCGCGTCATGGTTCACCAGCCCTCGGGCGGTGCCCAGGGGCAGGCGACGGACATCGAGATTCAGGCCCGCGAGATCCTGAAACTGCGTCAGCGCCTGAACGAAATCTATGTCAAGCATACCGGCCAGCCGCTGGATGTGATCGAAAAGGCGCTGGAACGCGACAATTTTCTTTCGGCAGAAGAAGCCAAGGATTTCGGCCTGATCGACGAGGTCATCTTCGAGCGTCCGCGCCCGGCAGCCGAGCCCACCTGATCATTTTGCCTTTGGGCGGCCTTGAATCGCAGGGCGATCAGGCCACTTAAAGTTAAGACCTTTGGCCTTACTCCCTTTAGGAGTAAGGTGGGGTCGATCTACTGCCGATAACGGCAGGGATGCTTGAAATCAGGGCCCAAAACGGGGGATGACAGGATGAATTCGGATCACGGAACCGTATACCCGATATTGCCGCTAAGGGACATCGTGGTGTTTCCGCATATGATCGTCCCGCTGTTCGTGGGGCGTGAGAAATCGGTGCGTGCCCTCGAGGACGTAATGCGTGAAGACAAGCAGATACTGCTTGCGACGCAGAAGAACGCTGGCCAGGACGATCCGGGCCAGGAAGATATTTACGACATCGGAACCGTTGGAACGGTATTGCAGCTGCTGAAACTACCTGATGGCACCGTAAAGGTGCTGGTGGAAGGCGTGCAGCGCGCGCGGATCACGCGTTTCGTGGAAAATCCAGAGTTCTTCCAGGCTGAAATCGAAATGCTGGAAGAAGTCGAAAGCGGCGATCAGGAGCTTGAGGCCCTCTCCCGCGCGGTCATTACCCAGTTCGAACAATACATCAAGCTAAACAAGAAGATACCGCCCGAAGTTCTCGTTTCGATCAACCAGATCGATGAGCCGGCCAAGCTGGCCGATACGGTTGCGTCTCATTTGTCGCTCAAGATTGCCGAGAAGCAGGTTCTGCTGGAATTGCCGTCCGTCGGCGAACGTCTGGAACGCGTCTATTCCTTCATGGAAGGCGAGATCGGCGTGTTGCAGGTCGAGAAGCGCATCCGCAATCGCGTCAAGCGCCAGATGGAGAAGACCCAGCGCGAATATTATCTGAACGAGCAAATGAAAGCGATCCAGAAGGAACTGGGCGAGGGCGAGGACGGCAAGGACGAACTGGCCGAACTGGAAGACAAGATCGCCAAGACCAAGTTCTCCAAGGATGCGCGCGAAAAGGCTACGGCCGAGATGAAGAAGCTGCGCAGCATGAGCCCGATGTCGGCAGAGGCGACTGTGGTGCGCAACTATCTGGACTGGCTGGTATCGATTCCCTGGGCCAAGCGTTCCAAGATTCGCAAGGATATTCGCCATGCGGAGCGCATCCTCAACGAAGAGCATTACGCCTTGGACAAGGTCAAGGAGCGCATCCTCGAGTATCTTGCGGTGCAGCAGCGTACCGACAAGGTAAAGGGCTCGATCCTGTGCCTCGTCGGCCCCCCCGGTGTCGGCAAGACCTCGCTTGCGAAGTCAATCGCCCGTGCCACCGGTCGCAACTACGTCCGCATGTCACTCGGCGGCGTGCGGGACGAGGCCGAGATTCGCGGTCACCGCCGCACCTACATCGGATCGATGCCGGGCAAGGTGATACAGGGCATGAAGAAGGCCAAGACGTCCAACCCGCTTTTCCTGCTCGACGAGATCGACAAGCTGGGCGCCGACTGGAGAGGCGATCCGTCCTCCGCGTTGCTGGAGGTTCTGGATCCCGAACAGAACGCCAACTTCAACGACCATTATCTGGAGGTCGATTACGACCTGTCGGATACGATGTTCATCTGCACCGCGAACACGTTGAAGATGCCGCAGCCGCTGATGGATCGTATGGAGATCATCCGGCTGTCCGGCTACACCGAAGACGAAAAGCTGGAAATCGCCCGTCGTCACCTGATTGCCAAGCAGTCGCAGATGAACGGTTTGAAGAAGAACGAGTTCAGCATTTCCGACGGGGCGCTCAAGGACATCATCCGTTATTATACGCGGGAAGCCGGCGTCCGCAGCCTGGAACGCGAGGTGGCCAACGTCTGCCGCAAGGTGATCAAGGAGATCCTGAGCGAAAAGGTCGAGGGCGTCGAAGTCACCTCCGACAATCTTGAGAAATATGCCGGTATCAAGCGTTATCGCTTCGGCCAGGCGGAAGAAGAGGACTCGATCGGACAGGTCACTGGTCTTGCCTGGACGGAAGTCGGCGGCGAGTTGCTGACGATCGAAGCCGTCATGCTGGCGGGCAAGGGCCGCGTCACCATGACGGGCAAGCTTGGTGACGTGATGAAGGAATCGGTACAGGCAGCCGAGATGTATGTGAAGTCGCGCGCCCCGATATTCGGCATCAAGCCTACCATCTTCCAGGCCAAGGACGTTCACGTCCACGTGCCGGAAGGGGCGACGCCGAAGGACGGTCCTTCAGCTGGCGTTGCGATGGTTACATCGATCGTCTCGGTGCTTACGGGGGTTGCCGTACGCAAGGATGTGGCGATGACCGGCGAGATAACCCTGCGCGGCAGAGTGCTTCCGATCGGCGGTCTAAAGGAAAAACTTCTCGCGGCATTGCGCGGCGGCATTACGACAGTCTTAATCCCGAAAGAAAACGAGAAAGACCTGGCTGAAATTCCCGATAATGTGAAAACAGGTCTTACGATAATACCTGTTTCCACCATCGACGAATTGCTGTCGCACGCTTTGATCGGCCCGTTGTCGCCGATCGAATGGAATGACGAGATGCATACGCCCATCAGACCATCATCGACCGATGATGATCGGGAGGAAGTAATCCGTCATTAAGACTTTGAGGCATGCAAAAAAACGTGCGATTGTGCCGTTTTTTTGCATGTGACGGTTTGACGGGGGGGCAAGGTTGCGCTAGACCGCTTTATCGCTACGGCGTATCCCGCGCGGTTTGCCACGCGGGTTTGTGAAACGATAAAAAGGGGCTCCTCCGTGAACAAGAACGATCTCGTCAGTCATGTTGCATCCGCAGCCGGCATTACCAAGACCGACGCCACCAAGGCCGTCGACGCTATATTCGCCGGCATTTCCGACACCCTGAAGAAGGGCGATGAGCTTCGCCTTCCCGGTTTCGGCAGCTTCGTCGTTTCCGCCCGTGCAGCCTCCGAAGGCCGTAACCCCCGCACCGGCGAGAAGATCAAGATCGCTGCTTCGAAGCAGGTCAAGTTCCGTCCGGGCAAGGGCCTGAAGGATCACGTCAACGGCGTTAAGGCTGTTGCCAAGAAGAAGTAAGCGATAGGCCGGATTTCCGGTCTCAAGACTATGGGGGCGATTAGCTCAGTCGGTAGAGCGTCTCGTTTACACCGAGAATGTCGGCGGTTCGAGCCCGTCATCGCCCACCAGGTTTTTTAAATGTTGAGCCCTTTTTCCTTGATGAGGGTTTGACATACTCGTCATGCCGTCGTAGCAACTTGTTACGACGGCTCACGCGGGTGTAGCTCAGTTGGTTAGAGCGCCGGCCTGTCACGCCGGAGGCCGCGGGTTCAAGTCCCGTCACTCGCGCCATTTCGTCGTCGTTTCGGGGCATCAGCCCTGAATTTCCAAAGCGGTGCCCATGAATACCGGGTTTCTGTCGCAGTATCTTCCCATCCTTATCTTCCTGGTGGTGGCGGCTGTCATCTCGGTTGCGGCCGTCACGATGTCGTTGCTGATGGGCACGTCCAAGCCCGACAGTGAAAAGATGTCGGCCTATGAATGCGGTTTCGAGCCGTTCGGCGATGCGCGTGCCAAGTTCGACGTCCGCTTCTACCTGGTCGCCATCCTGTTCATTATCTTCGATCTGGAGGTTGCCTTTCTCTTCCCGTGGGCGATTTCCTTTTATGATCTGGGCATGTACGGCTTCTGTTCGATGATGATCTTCCTCGGCATCCTGACGATCGGGTTCATATACGAATGGAAAAAAGGGGCATTGGAATGGGAATAGGGTCCGGCTTGGACAGCGCAGCGCCGGAAATGATTCCGGCAGGATCGTTCCAGGACCACATCCTTGCGAACGCCGCTCATAATCTGCAGGAGCGTGGTTTCCTGGTCGCAAACTACGATCGTCTGGTCGACTGGGCGCGGACCGGTTCGCTGTGGCCGATGACATTTGGCCTGGCGTGCTGCGCGGTCGAGATGATCCATGCCTACATGCCGCGCTACGACCTCGATCGCTTCGGCATCTTTCCGCGTGCCAGCCCGCGCCAGTCGGACGTGATGATCGTGGCCGGTACGCTGGTCAACAAGATGGCACCGGCCTTGCGCAAGGTCTACGACCAGATGGCCGAGCCGCGCTGGGTCATTTCCATGGGCAGCTGCGCCAATGGTGGCGGTTATTACCATTATTCCTATTCCGTCGTACGCGGCTGCGATCGCATCGTGCCGGTCGATATCTATGTTCCCGGCTGCCCGCCGACGGCCGAGGCGCTGGTATACGGCATCCTGCAGCTGCAGAAGAAGATCCGCCGCGATGGCACCAGGATCGCGCGATGACGGAACTGGAATTGCAGGCCGACTCGACGGCGCTCGGTTTCGACGAAGAAATTGTCGGCCTGCTCGACAAGGCCGGCTTGAAGGAAGCTGTCGCGCACCAGGCTGTCATGCATGGACGGGTTATCCTGACCATCGCGCGCGACAGGATTGTCGAGGTGCTGAAGTTCCTGCGCGATTCGCCGGAGCTGGCGTTCAGCCAGTTGATGGATGTTTGCGGCGCCGACTATCCCGAACGCCACGAGCGGTTCGATGTCGTCTACAATCTGCTCAGCCTGAAATACAACAGGCGTGTCCAGCTCAAGGTCACGACCGACGAGGACAATGCGGTTCCTTCTGCAACGTCCGTTTTCAGTTCCGCCAACTGGTTCGAGCGCGAGACCTGGGATCTGTTCGGCATCTTCTTTGCCGACCATCCCGACCTGCGACGCATCCTTACCGATTACGGTTTCGAGGGACATCCGCTGCGCAAGGATTTCCCGCTTACCGGTTATGTCGAGCTGCGCTATGACGAGGAGCAGAAGCGGTGCGTATACTCGCCCGTTACCCTGACGCAGGATTTCCGCATGTTCGATTTCATGAGCCCGTGGGAGGCGATCACCGATATCCAGCTTCCGGGTGACGAGAAAGCCGTGAAGCCCGCTTTCTGGCCGAACGCCAGGGAGGGTTCGCAATGATCGAAGCCCAGACCCCCGATCCCGCCGTACGCGACGAAGTCGTCGGCATCGCGATCACAGAGGAAATGCAGGGCATCGGCAATACGCAGATCAAGCCCTTCACCATCAATTTCGGACCGCAGCATCCGGCGGCGCACGGCGTGCTGCGCCTGGTCATGGAAATGGACGGCGAATCTGTGGAGCGTATCGACCCGCATATCGGCCTGCTGCATCGCGGCACCGAGAAGCTGATCGAGTACAAGACCTACATGCAGGCGGTACCATATTTCGACCGGCTCGATTACGTCTCCCCGATGTGCGAGGAGCATTGCTTCGCGTTGGCGGTCGAGAAGCTGTTGCGCATCACCGTGCCGCCGCGCGGTCAGTTCATCCGCGTGCTGTTCGCCGAAATAACCCGCGTTCTGAATCATCTGCTTGCGATCACTAGCTACATCCTAGACCTCGGCGCGACCACGCCGCCGATGTGGGGCTATGAAGAGCGGGAAGTGATGATGAGCTTCTACGAGCGCGTCTCCGGCGCCCGCATGCACGCCAATTATTTCCGTCCCGGCGGCGTCGCGTTCGACATGCCCGACGGCCTGGCCGACGACATCTACAAATACGTCAACACCGCGCTGCCGAAGCACATCGAGGATCTCGATAGCCTGGTGACGCAGAACCGCATCGTGAAGCAGCGTACCGTGAATATCGGTGTCGTTACCGAAAAGCAGGCGCTGGACTGGGGCTTCTCCGGCCCGATGCTGCGTTCATCCGGCGTGGCATGGGACCTGCGCAAGTCGCAGCCCTACGATGTCTACGACCAGATGGAATTCGACGTGCCGATCGGCCTGACCGGCGATAACTACGCGCGCTATCTGGTGCGCATGGAGGAGATGCGGCAGTCGATCCGCATCATTCGCCAGTGTCTCGAGAAAATGCCTGACGGTCCCTACAAGGTCGACGATCGCAAGATCTCGCCGCCACCCCGCCTCGAGATGAAGCGCGACATGGAATCGCTGATCCACCACTTCAAATTGTTCACGGAGGGCTATCACGTGCCGGCGGGCGAAATCTACCAGGCGGTCGAATCGCCCAAGGGCGAATTCGGCGTCTATCTGGTATCCGATGGCTCCAACCACCCGTACCGCTGCCATATCCGCTCGCCTGCCTTCGCGCATCTGGCGGCGCTGGACATGATGTCGCGCGGGCATCTGCTGGCCGACGCGGTATCCAATATCGGTTCGCTGGACATCGTTTTCGGGGAGATCGACCGGTGAGCAGCAAAGCCTTCCACGCCGTCGAGCAGCCGGATTCGTTCGCCTTCACGGACGAGAACCGCGCGGAGGCCGACCGCATCATCGCCAAGTATCCGGCGGGCAAGCAGGCCAGCGCCGTCATGCCGCTGTTCCACCTGGCGCAGAAGCAGCATGGCTGGTTGCCGCGTCCCGCCATGGACTACGTCGCCGACATGCTGGGAATGCCGCGCATCAAGGCCTATGAGGTCGCCACCTTCTACTCGATGTACAACCTCGCCCCGGTCGGCAAGCATTACATCGAAGTCTGCACCACGACGCCCTGCTGGCTGCGCGGCTCCGCGGACATCGTCGACGCCTGCAGCAAGCGGCTCGGCATCGGCCTCAACGAAACGACCGCTGACAAGCAATTCACGCTGGTCGAGGTCGAATGCTTGGGCGCCTGCGTCAGCGCGCCGCTGGCCCTGGTCGGCGAACGGTATTACGAGGATTTGACACCGGAAAGCGTCACGGCCCTGATCGACGATCTTGCGGCCGGGCGCGAGCCGCAGCATTTGTCGAAGCGTCGCAAATACGATTCCATGAACGACGACGGCGCGACCACGCTGAAGTCGTTTGCCGAAGCGGCCGGCGTGCCGTTCAAGGAAGTTTGAGATGTTGCAGGACCAAGACCGCATCTTCACCAACCTTTTCGGCTGGCAGGATTTCCGCCTGGAAGCGGCGCGCAAGCGCGGCGACTGGGACAAGACCGCCGACATACTGGCACGGGGCAGGGACGCCATCATCCAGGAGATGAAGGATTCCAACATGCGCGGCCGAGGCGGCGCGGGCTTCCCGACCGGCATGAAATGGTCGTTCATGCCCAAGCAGAGCGACAAGCCGCATTACCTGGTGATCAACGCCGACGAGGGCGAGCCCGGCACCTGCAAGGACCGCGACATTCTGCGCCACGATCCGCACAAGCTGGTCGAAGGCGCGCTGATCGCCAGCTTCGCCATCGGGGCGCATGTTTCGTACATCTATGTCCGCGGTGAGTTCCACCGCGAGATCCACCATCTGCAAACGGCGATCGACGAAGCTTATGAAGCGGGTCTCGTGGGCAAGAACGCCTGTGGCTCCGGCTGGGATTTCGATGTCTACGTTCATGCCGGCGCGGGCGCTTATATCTGCGGTGAGGAAACCGCGATGCTGGAGAGCCTGGAAGGCAAGAAGGGCCAACCCCGTAACAAGCCCCCATTCCCGGCCGGCGCGGGTCTTTACGCGTGTCCGACGACGGTCAACAACGTCGAGACCATAGCAGCCGCGCCGACCATCATGCGCCGTGGCGGTGCGTGGTTCGCCGGCTTCGGTCGTCCCAAGAACAACGGCACCAAGCTCTTCTGCATTTCCGGCCACGTGAACCGGCCGTGCAACGTGGAGGAGGAGATGGGCATCCCGATGCGCGAGCTGATCGAAAAGCATGCGGGCGGGGTACGCGGCGGCTGGGACAACCTGCTGGCGATCATCCCGGGCGGCTCGTCCTGCCCGATGATCACCAAGGACCAGGCCGAGACGGTCGTGATGGATTTCGACGGTCTGCGCGACGTGAAGTCCAGCTTCGGCACCGGCGGCGTGATCGTGATGGACAAGTCGACCGACCTGATCAGGGCGATCGCCCGCCTGTCGAAATTCTACATGCATGAAAGCTGCGGCCAGTGCACGCCGTGCCGCGAAGGCACGGGCTGGATGTGGCGCGTGATGGAGCGCATGGCGAAGGGCAACGCTCAGATCGAGGAAATCGACATGCTGCTCGACGTGTCGAAACAAATCGAAGGCCACACGATCTGCGCGCATGGCGACGCGGCGGCGTGGCCGATCCAGGGGTTGATGCGCAATTTCCGCCCGCTGGTCGAGCAGCGCATCCGCGATTATGCCAGCCTGATGGCGGCGGAGTAGACCATGCCGAAACTGACGATCGATGGAATGGAGCTGGAAGTCGAGGGTGGAACCTCGATCCTGCAGGCCTGCGAACAGCTGGGTATCGAGATCCCGCGCTTCTGCTATCACGAACGCCTGTCGGTTCCGGCCAACTGCCGCATGTGCCTGGTAGAGATGCAGGGATCTCCCAAGCCGGTTGCCTCGTGCGCCATGCCGTGCGCCGACAATATGGTGATCCGCACCTCGTCCGAGCTGACGCACAAGGCGCGCAAGGGCGTGATGGAATTCCTGTTGATCAACCATCCTCTGGATTGCCCGATCTGCGACCAGGGCGGCGAATGCGACCTGCAGGACCAGGCGCTCGGCTATGGCTACGACCGTGGCCGCTTTGACGAGAACAAGCGCGCGGTCAAGGACAAGTATTTCGGTCCGCTGATCAAGACGTTCATGACCCGCTGCATCCAGTGCACGCGCTGCATCCGCTTCGCCGACGAGATCGCCGGCGTGCCGGAAATCGGCATATTGGGCCGCAGCGAGGACGTCGAGATCAGCACGTTCATCGAAAAGTCGATCGCCTCCGAGCTATCGGGCAACCTGATCGACGTCTGCCCGGTCGGCGCGCTGACATCCAAGCCCTATGCCTTCGCCTACCGCTCGTGGGAACTGAAGAAGACACAGGGTATCGACGTGATGGATGCCGTCGGCTCCAACATCCGCATCGATACGCGCGGCAACGAGGTTGTCCGCATCCTTCCGCGCTTGAACGAGGACATCAACGAGGAGTGGATCTCGGACAAGACGCGTTTCGCCTATGACGGCCTGAAGCGTCAGCGCCTCGATCGCCCTTATCTGCGCATCGACGGCAAGCTGCAGCCCGTCAGCTGGGACGAGGCGCTGAAGGTCGCGGCCGAACGCCTGACGGGAACGACACCCGATCGCATAGCGGCCATCGCGGGCGATCTGGTCGATGTCGAGCAGGTCAAGGCACTGAAGGATCTGCTGGGTGGGCTGGGTGTCAACAACCTCGACTGCCGCCAGGATGGGGCCGAATTCGATACGGCGCAGCCGGCAGGCTATCTGTTCAACACGACCATCGCCGGTATCGAAGAGGCCGACGCGATCCTGATCGTGGGCGGCAATTTGCGTTGGGAAGCGCCGATGATCAACGCCCGTATCCGCAAGCGCCTACTGGCCGGCGGCCTGAAAGTCGGCGTTATCGGTGAGGCGCTGGATTACACATATCCGCACAAATATCTCGGCGCCTGTGTCGAGACCTTGCAGGGTGTGACCGACAGCGACTTCGGCGGCGTACTGAAGGGCGCGCAGAAGCCGATGATCATCGTCAGCGCCTCGATCCTGAAGGGTGGCCTGCACCGCGTGCTGTTCGATACCGCCAACGCTCTTGGCGTGATTCGCGATGGCTGGAACGGTTTCAACGTCGTGCACAGCGCGGCCGGCCGTGTCGGCGCCTTGATGGCCGGCTTTGTGCCGCAGCATGGCGGCCGCGATGTCCGCTCCATCCTGCAGGGCGCATCGGAAGGCGCGATCGATACCGTCTACCTGCTGGGCGCGGACGAGATCGATACCGGCCGCCTGGGCAACGCCTTCGTGATCTACCAGGGTCACCACGGCGATCGCGGCGCGCATCGCGCCGACCTGATCCTGCCGGGTGCGGCCTATACCGAAAAGAACGGCACCTACGTGAATACCGAAGGCCGGGTGCAGGTTTCCCGTGCCGCCGGCTTCCCGCCAGGCGAAGCGCGCGAGGACTGGAAGATCATCCGCGCCCTTTCGGAAGTCATGGGACGCAAACTGCCCTATGACTCGCTGGGTGAACTGCGCCGCGCGATGGTGGAGAATCACTTCTTCCGCAACCCCGACCAGCCCTACCGCGCCGAATGGCATCAGTTCGGCTGGGAGGGGCATGTCGAAAGCCACGCCTTCACATCGCCGATCCGCAATTTCTACATGACCGACGCGATCAGCCGCGCCTCCGTAACCATGGCGAAATGCACCGAGGAATTCCTCGAGGCGAACACCCATCCCAAGACCGGGACGGAGGGCTGATGTTACCTGACGATTTCTGGGGCAACATCGCCGAGCCGGGCCTGTGGGTCCTGGCGAAGATATTGTTCGTCGTGGTGCCGCTTATGCTGGCGATCGCATACCTGACCTATGCCGAGCGCAAGGTGCTGGCGATGATGCAGCTGCGCCAGGGGCCGATCATGGTGGGTCCGTTCGGCCTGCTGCAGCCGATCGCCGACGCGATAAAGCTGCTGCACAAGGAAACCATCATCCCTGCCGGCGCCAATCGCGGCGTGTTCATGGCCGCGCCGATCCTGACCTTCCTGCTCAGCCTGTCGGCCTGGGCGGTGGTTCCCTTCGCCGATGGCGCGGTGGTCGCCAACATCAATGTCGGTATCCTGTATCTGTTCGCGATTTCCTCCCTCGGCGTCTACGGCGTCATGATGGCGGGCTGGTCTTCGAACTCGAAATATCCCTTCCTGGGCGGCCTGCGCGCCGCGGCGCAGATGGTGTCCTACGAAGTCTCCATGGGTCTCGTCATCGTGACCGTGCTGCTGACGGTCGGGTCGCTGAACCTGACCGACATCGTCGAGACCCGCCAGCCATGGTGGCTCTGGCTGTTGCTGTCGCCGATGATGGTCGTGTTCTTCATCTCGACCCTGGCGGAAACCAATCGCGTACCGTTCGACCTTCCCGAGGGCGAGTCGGAAATCGTCGGCGGTTTCAACACCGAATACTCGTCGCTGTCGTTCGGCCTGTTCTTCCTTGGCGAATACGCCAACATGATCCTGCTCTGCGCCATGACCAGCATCCTGTTCCTGGGCGGCTGGCTGCCGCCGTTCGGGATCCATTTCGGCATCCTGGACCAGTGGCCGATCCTCGCCAAGTTCGTCGGCGGCATCTGGTTCGCGGGCAAGATTTCGGTCTGCCTGTTCATTTTCCTGTGGGTGCGCGCCACGCTGCCCCGCTATCGCTACGACCAGCTGATGCGGCTGGGCTGGAAGATATTCCTGCCGTTCTCTCTGTTCTGGGTCGTTCTCGTCGCCGGCGTCCTGCTGGCGACCGGCTACCATCCTCCGCACTAAGGCTACCGTCATGTCATTCCTCGACCGTACCGCACGCGGCTTCTTCCTTGCCGAGCTTGTAAAGGGCATGGCGCTGACCTTCAGCTACATGTTCAAGCCGCGCGCGACCCTGAACTATCCGTTCGAAAAGAACCCGATCAGCACGCGCTTCCGCGGCGAACATGCGCTGCGCCGCTATCCCAACGGCGAGGAACGCTGCATCGCCTGCAAGCTGTGCGAGGCGGTATGTCCGGCGCTGGCCATCACCATCGAGGCCGAACCGCGCGAGGACGGCAGCCGCCGCACGACTCGGTACGATATCGATATGACCAAGTGCATCTACTGCGGCCTGTGCCAGGAAGCTTGCCCGGTGGATGCAATCGTCGAAGGCCCGAATTTCGAGTTCGCGACCGAAACGCGCGAGGAATTGTACTACAACAAGGCCAAGCTGCTGGCCAACGGCGACAAATGGGAAGCGCAGCTTGCCGCCAACCTTGCCGCCGAAGCGCCTTACCGGTAAACCGCACGACAATGATTGCCGCACTCACCTTCTACCTGTTCTCGGCCATGATGATCGCCAGCGCGATCGTCGTGATCTCGGCCAGGAATCCCGTGCATTCGGTGCTGTTCCTGATCCTGGCGTTCTTCAACGCCGCCGGCCTGTTCGTGCTGCTGGGGGCCGAGTTCGTGGCGATGCTGCTGGTGATCGTCTATGTCGGCGCGGTCATGGTGCTGTTCCTGTTCGTGGTCATGATGCTGGACATCAACATCACGCAGATGCGCAGCGGCTTCATGCAGTATTTGCCCGTCGGCGCACTGGTCGGCGTCGTGCTGCTGGTCGAGCTTGGGCTGGTTTTCGGCGGCACGCTGGTGACCACCGATGCACACCAGGCCATGGCAACTCCCCTTAGCCCCGCAGCGCCGACGAACACCAAGGCGATCGCGCAACTGCTGTACACGCACTATGCCTTCATCTTCGAGGCCTCGGGCCTGATCCTGCTGATTGCAATGATCGGCGCCATCGTGTTGACCCATCGCCAGCGCCCCGGCGTGCGCCGGCAGAAGATCGCCACCCAGAACGCCCGCAGCGTCGCGCAGACGGTCGCCATCCGCCAGGTAGCCCAAGGCGCCGGCGTCGAACCGAAGGGGAGATGAAGTAGCATGCAGATCGGCCTCGAACATTATCTGGGCGTTGCCGCCGCACTGCTGACGCTCGGCATCTTCGGCATCTTCCTCAACCGCAAGAACGTCATCATCATCCTGATGTCGATCGAGCTGATCCTGCTGGCGGTGAACATCAACTTCGTCGCTTTCTCCTCCTTTCTCGGGGACATGGTTGGGCAGGTCTTCACCATGTTCATCCTGACAGTCGCCGCGGCAGAGGCCGCCATCGGCCTTGCGATCCTGGTCATCTATTTCCGGAACCGCGGCTCTATCGCGGTCGAGGACATCAACACGATGCACGGCTGATGCTCGAAACTATCGCCATCTTCCTCCCGCTCGTTGCCGCGATCATCGCCGGTTTGGGCAACCGCAGCCTGGGCGACCGGGGCGCGCAGCTGGTGACTTGCGCCGGCGTCGGTGTCTCGGCGCTGATCGGCATCTGGCTGCTGTACGATGTCGGTTTCCAGCATCATTTCCGTACCATCGATCTCTTCACCTGGATCGACAGCGCCGAATTGCATGCCCGCTGGTCGCTGCGCTTCGATACGCTGACGGCGGTGATGGTGACGGTGATCACCGTGGTGTCGACCATGGTGCATATCTATTCCGTCGGCTACATGGCCGACGACAACTCCAAGCCGCGGTTCATGGCGTATCTCAGCCTGTTCACCTTCATGATGCTGATGCTCGTGACGGCAGATAATTTCGTCCAGATGTTCTTCGGCTGGGAGGGTGTCGGCGTTTCATCCTACCTGCTGATCAATTTCTGGTATGAGACGTCCTTCCGCCAATAACGCCTCGATGAAGGCTTTCATCGTCAACCGCGTCGGCGATTTCGGCTTCGTGCTGGGGATCGCGGCTGTGTTCCTGCTGTTCGGCTCGGTCGAGTTCACGCCCGTTTTCGCCAACGCCGCCAACCTGAACACAGTCGGTTTCGACTTCCTGTGCTGGCACCATATCAACGCGCTGACCTGCGCCTGCCTGTTGCTGTTCGTCGGTGCGATGGGCAAGTCTGCCCAGCTGGGCCTGCACACCTGGCTGCCGGATGCGATGGAAGGCCCGACGCCGGTATCGGCGCTGATCCACGCCGCAACCATGGTCACGGCGGGCGTGTTCATGCTGTGCCGTTGCTCTCCCTTGTTCGAGCAATCGCCGGATGCGCTGGAAGTCGTGACCATCGTCGGCGCGATTACCGCCTTCGTCGCCGCGACGATCGGCCTGACCCAGTTCGACATCAAGCGCGTGATCGCCTATTCGACCATGAGCCAGCTTGGCTACATGTTCGCCGCCGTCGGCGTATCGGCCTACGGCGCGGCGATGTTCCATCTGTTCACCCATGCCTTCTTCAAGGCGCTTCTGTTCCTGTGCGCAGGCTCGGTCATCCACGGCATCGGCGGCGAGCAGGACATGCGCAAGATGGGCGGTTTGCGTAAATACCTGCCCAGGACCTTTACCCTGATGCTGATCGGCAGCCTGGCGATAGCCGGCATCGGCATTCCCGACGTGTTCGGCTTTGCCGGTTTCTATTCCAAGGACAGCATTCTGGAATCGCTGTGGGCTTCGGGCACGGGGCAGGGGCATTTCGCGTACTGGATGGGCGTGACGGCGGCCCTGTTCACCGCCTTCTATTCCTGGCGCCTGCTGTTCCTGACATTCTCC
The DNA here is from genome assembly GCA_965199335.1 of Alphaproteobacteria bacterium. GTDB lineage: Bacteria > Pseudomonadota > Alphaproteobacteria > CALMVH01 > CALMVH01 > CBDAQV01. Next base: position 143,471 of record CBDAQZ010000002.1, read on the forward strand.
CGGCGAGCGCCGCGTCGATCATGATGCACATCACGATCATCATGACGATCACGGGCACGCGCATCACGACCCGCACGAATCGCCCCGGATCATGCTGTGGCCGCTTTACGTTCTGGCGCTCGGCGCGATATTCGCCGGCTTCCTGTTCGATGCTTTCTTCGTCGGCGAGAGCCGTTTCGGAATTCTGGGGCGCATCGCTGTTCGTCGCACAGGGGCATGACAGCGTCGGCGGCTCGCATGGCGTACCGTTCTGGGTCGGGGCCCTGCCGCTGGTCATGGGCATTACCGGCATCTTCGCCGCCTGGATCGCCTATCGCATCAAGCCGGGCATTCCCGCGATGGTCACCGGCAACATGCGTACGGTCTACAACCTCGTCTTCCACAAATACTACTTCGACGAGATTTACAAATTCCTGTTCGTGCGGCCCGCCGGATGGCTGGGACAGGTGTTCTGGCGCGGTGGCGACGGGTTCGTCATCGACGGGTTCGGCCCCAACGGCCTGGCGCTGATCACGCGCCGCCTGGCGGGCAAGGTCAGCCAGTCCGAGACTGGCTATCTCTATCACTACGCATTCGTCATGCTGATCGGCGTTGTCGGCCTGGTCACTTGGTATCTCTACAGGGCCGCATGATGGGTACTTTTCCCCTGCTATCGATCGTAACTTTTCTTCCCCTGGTCGGCGTCGTCCTGATCGCGTTGCTGCGCGGCGATGAGGCTACGATTGCCCGCAATGCACGCTGGATCGCCCTTGGCACGTCGCTGGTCATATTCGCGATCTCGATCCTGTTGTGGACCGGGTTCACGACGGGTGCGACCGGTTTCCAGTTCGAGGAAAAAGCCGTCTGGATTCCCGGCTTCAACATTTCCTATCACATGGGCATCGACGGCGTTTCCCTTCTGTTCGTTTTGCTATCCACCTTCCTGACGCCGATCTGCATCCTGGCCAGCTGGGAGTCGGTGAAGCTGCGGGTCAGGGAATACATGATCGCGTTCCTGGTTCTCGAGACCATGATGGTCGGCATGTTCTCCGCGCTCGACCTGCTGCTGTTCTATTTCTTCTTCGAGGGCGTGCTGATCCCGATGTTCCTGATCATCGGCGTCTGGGGCGGTCCACGCCGGGTCTATTCGGCGTTCAAGTTCTTCCTGTTCACGCTGACCGGCTCGGTGCTGATGCTGTTGGCGGTGATCGCCACCTATTTCATCGCCGGCACCACCGACATGCCGACGCTGATGCACACCGTGTTTGCGCCCGATCTGCAATACTGGATGTGGCTGGCGTTCTTCGCCGCCTTCGCGGTCAAGGTACCGATGTGGCCGGTGCATACCTGGCTGCCCGATGCCCACGTCGAGGCGCCGACGGCGGGGTCCGTCATCCTGGCGGGCGTGCTTCTGAAGATGGGCGGCTACGGCTTCTTCCGTATCTCCCTGCCGATGCTGCCCGCGGCGTCGCATTTCTTCATGCCGTTCGTGTTCAGCCTAAGCGCCATCGCCATCGTCTACACCTCGCTGACCGCGCTGGTGCAGGCGGACATGAAGAAGCTGATCGCCTATTCTTCCGTCGCGCACATGGGCGTCGTCACCATCGGCCTGTTCGTGATGAACCAGCAGGCGGTCGAGGGCGGGGTGTTCCAGATGCTGTCGCACGGCGTTGTATCCGCCGCCTTGTTCCTGTGCGTCGGCGTCGTCTACGACCGCATGCACACCCGCGATATCGACCGCTACGGCGGCCTTGCCACCATCATGCCGAAATACGCGCTGGTGTTCATGCTGTTCATGCTGGCCTCGGTCGGCTTGCCGGGAACCAGCGGCTTCGTCGGCGAGGTGCTGACGGTGATCGGCGCGTTCAAGGTCAACACCTGGGCCGCGGCCGCGACGGCGTTCGGCATGATCCTGTCGGCCTGCTACATGCTGTATCTCTATCGCCGCGTCATCTTCGGCGTGGTCAACCAGACGATGCATCTGCACGATATGCTCGACCTGACCCCGCGCGAGATCGCCATCTTCGCCCCCATGCTCGCCATCGTGTTCTGGATGGGTCTCTATCCCGCCAGCTTCCTGGACCTCATGCACGGGCCTGTCAGTGCCATGATCGATAGTTACAACCATGGCCTTGCCAGCGCCGGTTTCATCCAGACGGCGGCGGTCACGCCATGATCCCCATGCCCGACTCCTTGTTCGACGACCTGTTCCTGATAGCGCCGGAGCTGCTGCTGGTATTCTCCGGCCTGGTCCTGTTGCTGATCGCCCGCTTTCGGTGGAGAGAAAGCGACGAAGCTGACGGTATGGGGCGCGATCGTCGCCTTCTTGCTGGCGTTCGTGCTGGTCAATGTTTTCGCCGCTACCGCCGTGAACGTGTCGCCCGACGGCACGATATCGGACATCGTGTCCACGGCGTTCAACAACCTGTTTATCGTCGACGACTTTGCCAAGATGATGAAAAGCCTGACGCTGATCGGCGGCATCGTGGCCCTTATGCTCAGCTTTTCCTCCCTGCAGCGCGAGGAACTGAATCAACCTGAGTTCCCGACACTGGTCGTGTTTTCGGTGCTGGGCATGATGATCATGATCTCGGCAAGCAACCTGTTGACGCTCTACATCGGCCTCGAACTGCAGAGCCTTGCCTTGTATGTCCTAGCTGCATTCCGCCGTGACTCGTCGCGCTCTTCCGAAGCCGGGTTGAAATATTTCATCCTGGGCAGCCTGTCGTCCGGCCTGCTGCTTTACGGCGCGTCGTTGATTTACGGTTATTCCGCCACGACCCCGTTCCAGGAACTGGCGACGATCTTGACGGTTGGCTCGCAACCGGCGCTGGGTCTGATCGTGGGCCTGACATTCGTCGCCGCCGGCCTGGCCTTCAAGATATCGGCGGTGCCGTTCCATATGTGGACGCCCGACGTTTACGAGGGCGCACCGACACCGATCACCGCCTTCTTCGCACTTGCGCCCAAGGTCGCGGCGATGGCCCTGTTCACCCGCTTACTGTACGGCGCGTTCGGCCATATCCCCGAACTATGGTCGCAGCTGGTCTGGTTCCTGGCCGTGGCGTCTATGCTGGTCGGATCGCTTGGGGCGATCGCGCAGACGAACATCAAGCGCCTGATGGCTTATAGCTCGATCTCCAATGTCGGGTTCGCGCTGGTCGGGCTGTGCACCGGCACGATCGAAGGCGTGCAGAGCGTGATCGTCTACATGGCAATCTATGTGGCGATGACGGCAGGTACGTTCGGCATCATCATGGCGATGCACCGGGACGGCAAGTTGGTCGAGAAGATATCGGATCTGGCCGGGCTCTCGCGCTCACGTCCGCTACTGGCGCTGGCGATGCTGCTGTTCATGTTCTCGTTCGCGGGCATACCCTGGCTGGCCGGGTTCTTCGGCAAGCTCTACGTCTTCGTCGCCGCGATGCACGCGCATTTCTATATCCTGGCGGTCATCGGCGTCCTGACCAGCGTGATCAGCGCCTTCTATTACCTGCGCGTCATCAAGGTCATGTATATCGATGAGTCGGCTGCGCCCCTGGATCCCTCCCGTTCGTGGCCCTTGTCGGCGGTGGTCCTGGCAGCGGCGATCGTGACGACATTCTTCGTGTTGTCGCCTTCGCTCTTGACCGATTACGCGCAGGTCGCGGCGCAATCGCTTATTCCGGCTGTATCCCACCAGTGATCCCCGCCGTTCAAAGTCGAGAGACACAGCGAACTGGACAGCACCAACCTCGAAGCCCTGCGTCAGGCACGAGCGGGAGCCGAGGCGGGCCTGGTGCTTATAGCGGACATCCAGACCGCGGGACGTGGACGGCACGGCCGCATCTGGCAATCGCCGCAAGGAAACCTGTTCCTGTCGATCCTGCTGCGGCCCGAAATACAGGCTGCCCGGCTGGGTGAGATTGCCTTCCTGGTGGCGCTGGCCGTCGCCGATACGGTCGATAGCGTTCTGCCTGTCGCTCGCGTAGCTTTAAAGTGGCCGAACGATATCCTGCTGGAAGGAGCAAAGCTGTCGGGCATTCTGATCGAAAGCGAACTGACGGGCGGCCGCGCCGATGTGATGGTTGTCGGAATCGGCATCAATATTGCTGCCACGCCGCAGGATACGACTTATCCTGCGACCTGCCTGCAGGCTCATGGCGCGACAGCTGGCCGCGATGACATAGCGGATACTCTTTTGCACTGTTTCGCTCAGCGGTGGCGACAATGGGAGGATGATGGCTTTACTGTGATCCGGCAGGATTGGCTGGCGCGCGCCTGGAGCCTCGGCGCGCCGGTCACCGTTGCGGCGGATAGCGCCACCCTGACAGGCCAGTTCGATGGCATCGACGAGGCGGGCGCCTTGCTGCTGGCCACCGACCAAGGCCTGCGCCGCGTCCTTTCCGGCAGCCTTTCCTACTCCCGGGCCGCCTGATGCTGCTGGCCATCGACATCGGCAATACGAACGTCAAATTCGCCCTTTACGAAGGGGCGCACCAGATTGCCTTGTGGCGCTCTACCAGCGATCGTAAGCGGACCGCCGACGAACATGCGGCGTTCCTGGCACAATGTCTTGTGCTCAAAGCGGTGCCGGTTGCCGACATATCGGCATCGATCGTCGTCAGTGTGGTCCCTGAAATTACCCCGCATGTCATGACCGGGGTGGAATATCTTACCGGAAAAAGGCCCTTGCATGCGGGCGAGTCCGAAGCGCCGATCGCTGTGGATTGCCTGATCGACCGCCCCGCTGGAGGCCGGACGTGACCGCCTGGCGGGTATCCTGGCGGCAAGAACGCTGTATAAAGCGCCTTTGCTTATTGTCGATTTCGGCACAGCCACTACATTCAGTCTGGTAGACGCCGAAGGGCGCTATTGCGGCGGGGCTATAGCACCTGGTGTCACGACCTCATTCAAGGCGTTGCAGGAGGCTGCCTCAAAGCTCCCGCCGGTCAACATCGCCGCGCCACCACAAATTCACGCTAGGAATACAGTTCATGGAATGCAGTCAGGTATATATTTTGGAACGATTTCAATGGTTGAAGGCATGATCTCCCGTTTCGACCAAAGCTTCGGGGCCTTATCCTCTGTAATTGCAAGCGGCGGCTTGGCCCGATTGTTTTCCAATGAAATCAAAGGGGTGACGGCAATCGAACCGGATTTGACATTGACCGGCCTTCGGCTGGCTTACGAAGCGATTGCGCTATGAGCGGCGAACTTACCTTTCTTTCCCTCGGCGGCGCCGGGGAATTCGGCACTAACCTCAACCTGTACGGCTATGATGGCAAATGGCTAATGGTCGATTGCGGCATGGGCTTCGGCGACGGCATCAGGCCGGGCGTGGAGATCATTCTTCCCAATCCCACCTTTATCGTCGAACGCAAGTCAGATCTGGTCGGCATGGTCATCACCCATGCGCACGAGGATCATATCGGCGCCATCGTCCATATCTGGCCACGTCTTAAATGCACGATCTATGCGACGCCCTTCGCAGCGCAGCTGATCACCGCCAAGTTCCTGGAACGCGGCATTTCCGACCTGAAGCATCTGCGGATCGTCCAGCTGGGCGAGACGCTGAACCTGGGCCCGTTCTCAGTCGAATATGTCCGTATGACGCACTCCACACTGGAGCCGGCCTTGCTGGCGATCCGTACCGGCGCGGGGCTTGTGATCCATACCGGCGACTGGAAGCTGGACCCGAACCCGGTCGAAGGCGGCAATACTGACGAGGCCCGCCTGAAGGCGCTAGGCGAAGAAGGTGTGCTGGCCGTGATCGGCGATTCCACCAACGCGGTGGTTGCGGGACATTCGCGTTCCGAAGCCGAGCTGGAGGCAAGCCTGACCGAAGTGTTCTCCCGCTTCCAGAACAAGATCGCGGTCACCTGCTTCTCGTCCAACGTCGCGCGGCTGGCAACGATCCAGCGCGCCGCCGCGGCGAACGACCGTCGCACCGCTATCGTCGGTCGTTCCCTGTGGCGTATCGACGATGCCGCCAGGGCCACCGGCTATCTGGCCGATACACCACCCTTCGTCACCGATCACGACATCGACCGTATCCCGCGCCGTAATCTGGTGATGATCTGCACCGGCAGCCAGGGCGAGCCGCGCTCGGCACTCAGCCGCATCGCAGAAGGCTCGCATCAGTTCGCCAAGCTGGAAGACGGCGATGCCGTCGTATTTTCAGCCCGCGCCATTCCGGGTAACGAAAAAACGGTCAGCACGCTGCAGAGCACGCTGTCCCGCAGCGGCGTCGAGGTGATAACGCCGGAGGAAGCCTTCGTGCATGTCTCCGGCCATGCCGCGCGCGAGGAGCTTATCAAGTTGTACGAGTGGCTGAAGCCGCAGACCGTGATCCCGACCCATGGCGAATACCATCACATGATGGAACACGCCCACATCGCGCGCGAACTCCAGGTGCCCAATATAATCGTGCCCGAGAATGGCATGATCATCCGGCTGGCTCCGGGTGTGCCGGAGGTTCTGGACAACATCGAATCCGGTCATCTGGCGGTCGATGGCCATCGCACCATGGAGCTGGACGCCGCCCCGCTGCGGGCGCGCCAGAAGCTGTCGATCGAGGGGGCGGCGCTATGCTCGATCGTACTCGACCGCAAGGGCGCGATGATGACCGACGCCATCGTATCCGCACCCGGCGTTCTGGCCGACGATCAGCGCAAGGAACTCGAGGCGATCGCCGACATGGTCGGGGACGCGGTGGAGGATCTTTCGCCCAAGTCCTTGCAGAACGACGGCGATGTGAGGGAGGCGGCACGTATGGTGATGCGCCGGTACTTTACTACCAAACACGGCAAGAAACCATGGATCGACATCCATGTTTCCAGAATTGAATGAACCTCGTCACCGCCATTTTCAGCTATTTGATGATCTGGTGGATCGCATTGTTCGTGGTCCTGCCGTTCGGTAACAAGCCGCTGGAAAATCCTCTGGTCGGAAATGAACCGAATGCACCCGCGAACCCCCGCCTCAGGCAGAAAATGGTTTGGACCAGCCTGTTGGCGCTGGTTGTCTGGGCGATCGTGTTCGCCTTGGTCCAAAGCCACCTGATCTCATTTCGCGACATGGTCAAGGACATACCGGATTAACTTGCCTATTTTTTGGGCGTGATGTGAAAATTGCATCGTCGACTGTGTCTATTTTCCTCCGACGCGGCTGCATGTATGGCGCAGGCCGGTAACCCTAACGCTTTTGTCTTGCCGGTTTCGCGGCAAAAAAGGACTGTTCAGGTGCCCACAATTTTGGGCATCGCCAATGGCGATTCCTCCCTAAACTCTAAACCGCGCTAATTCATTTTAGCGCGGTTTTCTTTGCGCTATACTCGGCCGATGAACCAGAAATGCGGTCTTCCGATCTTATTCGCCCTTTGCCTGACAGCGCCGGCCGTAGCCGAAACCCGGCTGGAGGTCGGTCCCGGCGTCTGCGACCATCTGGTGAACTATGTCGAGCCGCCCGGTGTCGAATACCAGCCGGGTGTCGATGCCAATGGCAATCCAGTCGAATCCGCCGATGTCGGCGGCACGAAGCCGCTCAAGATGCCGACGAAGTTCACGATACCGATCACCGATTACCTCTATGGCCAGCTGGCGGCATCGTCCGGCGTCGCGACCCAGCCCGCCAATGGGGTTCTGAGCCCGCAGCTGCTGGTCGGCGTCGTTACCTACGATAATGGGCAGCTAAGCTTCAACGGCCAGCCGCTCGGCGGCGATCCCGACGGGGCACTTGGCCAGCTGTGCCGCAAGGCGCGCGGGCAATAGCGGCTATCGACAGCCGAACATGCCGTGGTTAAGGTCGCTATAGAATTCATCAGGTGACCAATGCGGCTTAGTCAGTATTTTCTTCCCACCCTCAAGGAGACGCCGAACGAGGCGCAAGTAGTCTCGCACCGTCTGATGCTGCGGGCGGGCATGATCCGTCAGACCAGCGCGGGCATTTATGCGTGGCTGCCGCTCGGGCTGAGAGTGCTGAAGAAAGTCGAGCAGATCGTGCGCGAGGAACAGGATCGGGCAGGGGCGATCGAGATGCTGATGCCTACGATCCAGTCCGCCGATCTCTGGAAGGAAAGCGGCCGCTACGATGCCTATGGCAAGGAAATGCTGCGGATCATGGACCGCCATGAGCGGGAGATGCTGTTCGGCCCGACGAACGAGGAGATGATAACCGATATCTTCAAGGCGTTCACCAAATCCTACCGCGACCTGCCGCGCATCCTGTACCACATCCAGTGGAAGTTCCGCGACGAGATCAGGCCGCGTTTCGGCCTGATGCGCGGCCGCGAATTCCTCATGAAGGATTCCTATTCCTTCGACATCGACCGCAAGGGCGCGGAAGATTCGTACAACCGGATGTTCATCGCTTATCTGAAGACATTCGCACGCATGGGCATCAAGGCAATCCCGGTCCGCGCGGATACGGGGCCTATCGGCGGCGACCTCAGCCACGAGTTCCATATCCTGGCCGATACCGGCGAAAGTCAGGTCTATGTCGACCCGGCCCTGGAAGATTACGATTTCCTGGCCGAGAACCCGCAGACCCAGGACGAACGCACCGCGTTCTTTACCAAGGTTACCGGCCACTACGCCGCTGCCGATGAAATGCACGACCCTGCCAAATGCCCCGTACCGGAAAACAAACTGCTGTCGCGCCGCGGAATCGAGGTGGGCCACGTCTTCTATTTCGGGACCAAGTACTCCGAGGCCCTGAACGCCCGCGTGGCAGGACCCGACGGCGCGCCAATCGCGCTCGAAATGGGAAGCTATGGCATCGGCGTATCGCGCGTCGTCGCCGCAATCATAGAGGCCAGCCATGACGAGGCCGGCATCATCTGGCCCGACAGCGTTGCGCCGTTCAAGATCGGCCTGCTGAACCTGAAGCCGGGCGACGAACGCACGGACAAGGCCTGCGACGCTCTCTATGAACGTTTGCAGACGGCTGGCATCGATGTACTATACGACGACCGTGACGAACGCCCCGGAGCGAAGTTCGCCGACATGGATTTGATCGGTCTGCCCTGGCAGATCATCGTCGGTCCGCGTGGCCTGGACAAGCAACAGGTCGAGCTGAAGCGCCGTGCCACCGGTGAGCGCTCCGAGCTGGGCCTGGAAGAGGCTCTGACGCAGGTCGGCATCGGCAAGGCATGATGATCTTCGCGTCTTTCGAGCGCCTTGTTGCGTTTCGCTATCTGCGCGCGCGCCGCAAGGAGGGATTTATTTCGATCATTGCCGCCCTGGCTCTGGTGGGCATCACGCTCGGCGTTGCGACACTTATCATCGTCATGTCGGTAATGAACGGCTTCAGGCACGAATTGCTGGGCCGCATCCTGGGCATCAACGGCCATCTCAACGTCTATGCGCCGGCCGGATACATGCGAAATTACGACGATCTGGCCGATCGTATCCGTCATCTGCCGGGAATACTGACGGTAACGCCGCTGGTCGAGGGACAGGCACTCGTTACGCAAAATGGGATAGCGGGGGGCGGCATGGTTCGTGGCATCGATCCGAAGCTGTTTGCCGGGAAGCCCTTAGTATCGACACATATCGTTGCCGGCTCGCTTACCGATTTCGATGACGACCGCATCGCGATCGGGTCGCGCATGGCCGAGCGTTTCGGCGTCCATGTCGGCGACAGGCTTACCCTGGTCAGCCCGCAAAGCAAGGACACACCGTTCGGCAGCATACCGCGCTCCCGCGGATACCGGATCGCTGCGATCTTCGACATCGGCATGTACGAATACGACAGCGCGTTCGTCTTCATGCCTCTTGAATCGGCACAGCTGTTCTTCGACATGGAAGGCCAGGTGACCTCGCTCGAGGTTACGGTTCCCGATCCCGACCGCGATGTTGCCACGGCGCGCCAGGAAGTGCATTCCATGCAGCCCGGTTTGCGGCTGGTCGACTGGCAACAGTCGAACGGCAGCTTCTTCAATGCCGTGATGACCGAAAAGGCGGTGATGTTCCTGATCCTGACGCTGATGATCGGCATCGCCGCAATCAACATCATCTCCAGCATGATCATGCTGGTCCAGACCAAGACGCGCGATATAGCGATCCTGAGGACCATGGGCGCAACGCGCGGATCGATCCTGCGGGTGTTTTTTCTGACCGGCACCAGCATCGGCGTGACCGGCACTCTGATAGGCCTCGGGATCGGCGTCCTGTTTTCCGCCAATATCGATACAATCCGGCACTGGCTTGAACATTTCACGGGCAACAACTTGTTTGCGCCGGAAATATATTTCCTCTCCACATTGCCGGCGATACTCGACTGGAAGGACGTTATCCAGGTTACCGCCATTGCGCTTGGTTCGACATTCGTCGCTACGATCCTGCCGGCCCTCTGGGCGGCGCGGCTCGATCCCGTGGAAGCTTTGCGTTATGAGTGACGCTTTGCTGACGCTGAACAATATAACCCGCAGCTTCACCCAGGGCGCGACCCGTTTGGATGTCTTGCGGGGTGTCGATCTTGAGATCAGGCCGGGTGAGCTAGTGGCGTTGGTCGGACCCTCCGGTTCGGGCAAGTCGACCCTATTGCAGATCATGGGCCTGCTGGAGCCTCCGACTTCGGGTACTATCAGCGTCGCGGGCGTCGATGCGGGCATGGCCAATGAGCGCCGGCGCACTGAGCTGCGCCGGTCTTCCATCGGCTTCGTTTACCAGTTTCACCACCTGCTGCCAGAATTTTCCGCGCTTGAGAACGTTGCCATGCCCCGGCGCATAGCTGGTATTTCCCGGGCCGATTCCGTCGCCCGCGCTCGTGACCTGCTGGGTCAGGTCGGGCTGGCGGCACGCGAACAGCACAGGCCGGCAACGCTTTCGGGCGGTGAGCAGCAACGTGTGGCGATCGCGCGCGCCCTGGCAAACAGCCCGCGTTTGCTACTGGCGGACGAGCCTACGGGCAACCTGGATACGCATACCGCCAACGGCGTGTTTGAAACATTGACCGCTATCGTGCGGACAAATAATCTGGCGGCACTAATCGCAACCCATAACCCGGAGCTTGCGGCTCGGATGGACAGGACGGTCGAATTGCGCGATGGACGGCTGGCGGTCGCATGAAATCGCTCGATACATTCCGCGGCATGCTTGAGAAACTGAAAGAGCGGTTTGGCAGGATTGCCGCCAATCCCAAGCTGGAAAAACCGTTGGCGGCCTATCGTGCCAAGCAGGATATGGCAAACGCCTTCATACAGCGCACACCTGCACTCAAGGCCATCTTCCACATTATCCCGCCAAAGCTGGCGGTCGCTATCCTGGTTCTGGGACTTGGCTTCGGTATCTGGCTATATAACTGGCACAAGAACAGCGTAGTCCATACGCAGCACGTCTATGCCGACATTCGTCGAATATCGAATATGGAGCAGATCCGGATCGATATCCGGCAATACAGCCTTTCCAAGGGGAAATTGCCCAAGTCTCTGAAGGAGCTTGAAAGCGACGGTGCCAATCCAAATTTTATTCGGGATGATTATTTCTACGATCCGGAAACGCTTCGGCCGATGGAATACAAAATGAAATCGCCTGATGAATATACGCTGTGCACTTACTTCAATTTCGATTCAAAAGTGATCAAGCAGGAAGTCCCGGATAGCGGTGTCGATCGCGCGATATGGCAGCATAATCCCGGTTATCGCTGCTTCGAGTTTTCCGTTTCCGTCGGAGGCCCGTAAGGGTGGAACTGGCGTCATTCGTTCACCTTCGCGTTCACTCGGCCTACTCGCTTTCCGAAGGCGCGCTCAAGATCAAGGAACTGGTGAAACTGTGTGGCAAGCAGCATATGCCTGCCGTTGCGGTAACCGATACCAACAACCTGTTCGGCGCGCTTGAGTTCGCCATGGCGGCGGTCGATGCCGGAATCCAGCCGATCATCGGCTGTCAACTCTCGATCGTCGATGGCGCTTGGTCGGGCAAGACGCCGCCTGACAGGATCGTATTGCTGGCCCAGACCGAGGAAGGCTACCGCAACCTGTTGAAGCTTGTCAGCCGGGCACATCTTGAAACCGATCCGGCTGAAGAGACGCATGCAAAATTCGCTTGGCTTGAAGGGTATACGGACGGGCTGATCTGCCTGACGGGGGGTGTCGCTGGTCCTATCGGACGGTTGCTTGCCGGCAGTCATGTCGACGAGGCGGCCATCATGTTGCGGCGCCTGAAGGCCCTTTTCCCGCAGCGTCTTTATGTCGAGTTGATGCGTCATGGGCTGGATGCCGAGAGGCGGCAGGAACCGGCCTTGCTCGACCTTGCTTACGCCGAAGATGTGCCGCTGGTGGCGACGAACGACTGCTTCTTTGCCGACCAGGGCATGTACGAGGCGCACGATGCACTGCTGTGCATAGCCGACGGTACGTACATCGTCGAAGACAACCGCAGGCGCGAGACACCCGAGCACCGCTTCAAATCCGGTGCTGAAATGCGCACTCTGTTCGCCGATCTTCCCGAGGCGGTCGATAACACGATCGTGATCGCGCAGCGCTGTTCCTTCCTGCTACGGCCGATCAAGCCGATCTTGCCGCGCTTTGCCGAGGGCGACGAGGCGGAGGCGCTACGCCTCAAGGCGCGAGAAGGACTGGAAGCCAGGCTGAAGGAGGCTGTTTTCACGAGCGAAATGGATTCGGCGGCGCGGCAGGCGGCTGCGAAGCCCTATCGCGAGCGGCTGGATTTCGAGCTTTCGGTCATCGAGAACATGAAGTTTCCCGGTTATTTCCTGATCGTTGCCGATTTCATCCAGTGGGCAAAGCAACAGGATATACCGGTCGGCCCAGGCCGCGGCTCGGGTGCGGGATCGGTGGTGGCGTGGTCGCTGACCATCACCGATCTCGATCCCCTGCGGTTCGGCTTGTTGTTCGAGCGGTTCCTGAATCCCGAACGCGTTTCGATGCCGGATTTCGATATCGATTTCTGTCAGAACCGCCGCGATGAGGTGATCGAATACGTACAGCAACGTTATGGCGCGGATCGCGTGGCGCAAATCATCACGTTCGGAAAATTGCAGGCCCGCGCCGTTCTACGAGACGTCGGGCGGGTGATGCAGATGCCATACGGGCAGGTCGATCGCCTGTGCAAGATGGTACCGAACAATCCTGCCAAACCGGTGACGCTGGCCGAGGCGATCGCGGCAGATCCGGCCCTGCAGGCGATGCGCGATACCGACGAGCAGGTATCGCGTCTGATGGACGTCGCGCTTAAGCTGGAAGGCCTCTACCGCCATGCCTCGACCCATGCTGCGGGCGTCGTGATTTCCGATCGTCCGCTGGATCAGCTGGTACCGCTTTATCGCGATCCGAAATCCAGCATGCCGGCAACGCAGTTCAACATGAAATATGTCGAGCAGGCGGGGCTGGTTAAGTTCGACTTCCTGGGTCTTACGACGCTGACGATTATACAGAAGGCCGAAAGCCTGTTGATGAGTTCGGGGATCGTCGCCGATGTCGCGCGGCTCGAACTGGACGACAGCAAGACATACGAACTGTTGACCAGGGCTGAGGGCATGGGCGTGTTCCAGCTTGAAAGTTCGGGCATGCGCGATGCCCTGCGCCGGCTGAAGCCGAACCGGATCGAGGATATCATCGCCCTGGTCGCACTGTATCGCCCGGGCCCGATGGACAACATCCCGAAATACTGCCGCGTCAAGGATGGGAGCGAGAAGGCCGACTATCTTCATCCGACTCTGCAACCGATCCTGGAGGAGACCTTCGGCATCATGGTTTACCAGGAACAGGTGATGGAGATCGCGCAGAAGCTGGCCGGCTATTCGCTTGGCAGCGCCGACCTTCTGCGCCGTGCCATGGGCAAGAAGATCAAGTCCGAGATGGAAGCGCAGCGCGCCAACTTCGCACGCGGCGCGGTGGAAAACGGGATCGACGAGGATCAGGCAGGCATGATCTTCGACCTGGTCGCAAAGTTCGCCGATTACGGCTTCAACAAATCGCATGCCGCCGCCTACGCGCTGATCGCGTACCAGACGGCGTGGCTTAAGGCCAATCACCCGGTCGAATTCTTTGCCGCCTGCATGACGCTCGGCATGGGCAACACCGACAAGCTGGCCGCCTATCGGCAGGAGCTTGTGCGTATCGGGATCAAGCTGCTGCCGCCGGACGTAAATCGATCAGGTACGGAATTCAGTGTCGAACTGGATGCCGACGGCAAAAAGGGCATTCGCTATGCCCTGGCCGCGATCAAGGGTGTCGGGGCTCAGGCTATGCAGTCTCTGGTCGAGGAGCGCGAACGGGAAGGGCCTTATCGCGATCTGTTCGACATGGCCAAGCGTCTGGACGCAAAAGCGCTCAACAAGCGTCAGCTGGAAGGCCTGGCCCATGCCGGCGCTTTCGACAGCCTGAACCCGAATCGCGCGCAGGTGGTTGCTGCCGCCGACATGATGATGCGGCTTGCCGCGGCTTCGGCGGACGAGCGCGATAGCGGTCAGGTCAATTTGTTTGGTGGCGAAGCCCCTGCGCCGCCGCCGAGGTTGCCGGTCGTCGTCGCTTATGACTCGCTTGAAAAGCTGAAAAAGGAATTCGGCGCGATCGGTTTCTATCTGACGTCGCATCCACTGGATTCCAACGAAAAGCCCCTCAAGCGGTTAGGTGTGATTTCCTATGCCGAGCTACCGACGAAAATGGGCGTATCGACGAATACGCGGTTCAAGCTGGCAGGCGTCGTCGTGGCACGGCAGGAGCGTACCTCGGCCCGTGGAAATCGCTTTGCCTTCGCGCAGCTGTCGGATGTCAGCGGTATTTACGAAGTGATGGTTTTCTCGGAGTTGCTCGCGGTCAATCGTGAGCTTCTGGAAGCCGGTAGGACGCTGGTCATCACGGTCGATGCCCAGATCCAGAACGACGATCTGCGCCTGACCGCCCAGGCGATCGAACCGCTGGACAGGGCGCTAGCGAATGTCATCTCCGGCTTGCGTATCGTGGTCGATGCCGATGTCGAGATGGACAAGCTGAGGGCTCTGTTCGTTGAGCAGCGGGCAAAGGGAAAGATCACTGTCGCCCTGCGCTTACCCAATGCCCATGAAGCCGTGGTCGAGTTATCGCAGGCCTGGTCGATCACTGGCCATGCGCGGTCGGCGCTCGAACGTCTACCGGGCGTTGTAGAGGTCGAGGATCTTTAGCGGAAGATTACGCGGTAAGCTTCTTTCGCATCTTAACGCAAGCCATTTTCAGCCCGTCACGCAGGGTATGCTGGCCATATTCCAGGGCCTCGAAGCCATGCTGGTTGTAGAAAATCTCGGCATTCAGCGAGGCGTCCATATGCAGTTCTGAAATGCCGTGTTCCCGCGCGGTATGCTCCAGAGCCTCCATCAACATCCCGCCGACCCCTTTGCGGCCATGGTCGGGGTGAACATATATGGCGCCAAGCATGCTTTTCGACGGTAGAAACTCGCCAAAGCCGCAAATCGCATCCTCCGTTTCGACAACGAACCCGATAACTTCGCCCGATGTCAGGTTGCGACTCATCCGTTCTATCGTTGCGGGTCTGTTTTCCGGCTCGCTGCTGGACGACCAGGCGTCGATGACTTCAGTATCGTAAAAGGCGGCGGCGGTTCGGCGCACGGCCTGCCGATGCAATGCCAGCATCGCCGGAACATCATCTTCGGTAGCACGGCGTATCTTCATGGTTTCACCTTACCGTAATAAAACATGTTTGACTCTGTCTGTGAACATGCGTCAACAGAACGTCACGCGCAGCGCCGCAGGAGAAGAATAATGACCGCCGATATCCTTCCGGAACCAGGCAATCACTGGGCTGCGGCCGGAGCCCCTACAGGCAGCCGGCCCGAGTTCGAGGCGTTTCTGGCGTCGGTTCTCGATGATGCGAAAGTCGTTTTGAGCCGTAATGGATGCGATTACCTGCGCTGTACCGTATCGAAATACCTCGAGATCCAGGTCATCAACGACGAGGAAAACGCTTTTTCGACCGCTTATCCCTATCTAGGTATTCCCGAGCGCCCTCAACCGGTCATCCTCGAGGCTATTCATGAGCTTGAGGGCGGCTATGAAGCCAATTTGCTATGCAGTTTCAACGGCGTCAAATTCTCGTTTTTCGACATCGACTATAATCTGAACAAGAAATTGTATGAAACCGGTCTTGAATACCAGTTCTGCATTGCCGGTCTCGCCTACAAAGTCGACAAATTCGTGGGCGACCGGAATTTGACCGGCAATATGTACGACGAACCGTTAACCTTCAACTCGAATGCCAGCGCCTTGACGCCGACAGCGGAAATCGAAAAGCCGGAGTATTCTCTCAAAGGGCCGGTCCTGAAGCAGGAAAAATCGAGGGAAGAAAAGTTGCCGATGAGCCGTTTTCGGCTGATTACGGCCCATCCTTTCAATCCAAAGATAAACGAGGAAGACGATTTCTTCATCGACCTGTTCTGTATAGATCAAGCCATCGTGACCCGTCCGTCCTTGGCCGAGGGGTTATTGGCGACCGCGTGGCTGCAGGGCCGTTTGGCCGCAGCGCGTTAATTTCCACCTAAAGCGGTTGCAAACCGCCGGTCTTTTCTGTATCAACCACCCGTCAACAAAAAACCTCACGCGTGGGTTTCGCGGATTGCCGGGTGTTCCGGCCGTTCGCTCCGGTGTTTTGACCTTTCGGCCAAAACTTCTCCACGCGGCGGCCTAACCGGAAAAAAAAGGATAGTTATTATGGCTCTGCCAACGTTCTCAATGCGCCAGTTGCTTGAAGCCGGCGTTCACTTTGGTCACCACACCCGTCGCTGGAACCCAAAGATGGAGCCGTACATATTCGGCGTCCGCAACGGCATTCATATCATCAACCTTGAAGAAACGGTGCCGATGCTGCATCAGGGCCTCGAGGCCGTACGCGCCGTGGTCGCCAATGGCGGCCGTGTGCTGTTCGTCGGCACCAAGCGCCAGGCGCAGGAAAAGGTTGCCGAGGCTGCGAAGCGTTGTGGCCAATATTACGTCAATCACCGTTGGCTTGGCGGCATGCTGACCAACTGGAAGACAATTTCCGGCTCGATCAAGCGCCTTCGCGAAGTCGACGGCCTGCTGGCCGAAGGCGGCGGCGGCCTGACCAAGAAGGAAACCCTGCAACTGACGCGTGAACGCGACAAGCTGGAGCGTTCACTGGGCGGCATCAAGGAAATGGGCGGCCTTCCGGACATCATCTTTATCATCGACGTGCCGCGCGAGGATATTGCGATCAAGGAAGCGGCAATGTTGAAGATCCCGGTCGTGGCGATCGCAGACACCAATGCCGATCCCACGGGCGTTACCTTCCCGATCCCCGGCAACGACGACGCCCTGCGCGCGATCGAGCTGTATTGCGACCTGATCTCCGATGCGGTCCTGGACGGCATTCATGCCGAGATGGAAGCCTCGGGCGTCGATGTCGGCGCGATGGAAGCCCCGGCCGAAACGGTTCCGGAAGCTGCGCCGGACGCCGAGGAAGCCGAAACGGCACCTGCCGCCGAAGCCACCCCGGAAGAGGTCGAAGCCGCCAGCGCCTGACCTGACTGAAATTCTATTCGAGAAGCAATAAACATGACTGAGATTACTGCTGAACATGTCCGCGACCTGCGTGAGCGTACGGGCGCCGGCATGATGGACTGCAAGAAGGCACTGAACGAAAACGGCGGCGACATGGATGCTGCCATCGACTGGCTGCGCAAGAAGGGCCTGTCGGCCGCGGCCAAGAAGGCCGGACGCGTTGCCGCCGAAGGTTTGATCGCCGCCATTTCCAGCGGAAATGAGGGGGTCCTGCTGGAGGTGAACGCCGAAACCGATTTCGTTGCCCGCAACGATCAGTTCCAGTCCTTCGCAAAGGCCAGCGCCGAAGTCGCGCTGAAGCACAAGGCCGATATTGAAAAGCTGAAGTCTCAGAAGCACCCGAGCGGTAAGACGATCGAGGAGGAGCTGACTTCCCTGATCGCAACCATCGGCGAGAACATGAACCTGCGCCGGGTCGAGTTCCTGAGCGTGCAGCAGGGCGTGGTGGCGTCTTACGTCCATGCGCCGCTGGCCCCCGGCCTTGGCAAGATCGGCGTTCTGGTTGGCCTGGAGTCGGCCGGCGACAAGGAAAAGCTGGGTGCGCTGGCAAAGCAGCTTGCGATGCACATCGCCGCTGCCCGCCCGGAAGCGATGACGATCGCCGATGTCGATCCGACATCGCTGGATCGCGAGCGCGAAGTGCTCAAGGAACAGGCCCTGGCCAGCGGCAAGAAGCCCGAGTTCATCGACAAGATGGTCGAAGGCCGTGTACGCAAATACTACGAGGAAGTCGTGTTCCTCGAGCAGATCTTCGTCATCGACGGCGAAACCAAGGTCGCGAAGGTCATCGAGAACGCGGTCCAGGAAATCGGTGCGCCGATTTCGGTCGCCGGCTTCATCCGCTTCGGCCTGGGCGAGGGCATCGAGCGCGAGCAGGGTGATTTTGCTGCCGAAGTCGCAGCGATGAGCGGGACCTGATCCATGTCGGTTTCCTCCTACAAACGCGTCCTCCTGAAATTCTCCGGGGAAGCTCTTATGGGGGATCACGAGTACGGCATTGATCCCAAGATGGTCGATCGCCTTGCTGCCGAAATCAAGACGGTCGTCGGACTTGGCATCGAGGTATGCTTGGTCATCGGCGGCGGCAACATCTTCCGCGGCGTCTCCGGCGCCGCTCAGGGTATGGACCGCGCCACCGCCGATTACATGGGTATGCTGGCTACGGTGATAAACTGCCTGGCCGTGCAGAATGCGATCGAACGTCAGGGACTGCAAACCCGGGTGCTATCGGCCATTCCGATGGCGACCGTATCCGAGCCCTATATTCGCCGCCGTGCAATCCGGCACATGGAGAAAGGCAGGGTGGTGATTTTCGCCGCCGGGACCGGCAACCCGTTCTTTACCACAGACACCGCCGCGGCCCTGCGCGCGTCCGAAATGGAATGCGACGCGTTGTTGAAGGGCACCAAGGTCGATGGTGTCTACAGCGCCGATCCCAAGAAAGACCCTACGGCCGTGCGTTACGATACGCTTGATTACATGGAGGTATTGTCCAAGGATTTGAAGGTCATGGATGCCGCCGCCATTTCCCTGGCGCGTGAGAACCATATCCCGATCCTGGTATTCTCCGTCGAGGAGCCTGGGGCATTCGTGGCGATCTTCCAGGGCAAGGGCCATTTCACTACCGTTACGGACGGAACCAAGCGATGACCGAGCCGACCCTGACCGAACACCAGCGCCGCATGGATGGTGCTTTCGATGCGCTCAAGAAGGATTTTGCCGGCTTGCGTACCGGCCGTGCCACGGCCAGCCTGCTCGACCCGGTACAGGTCGAGGCTTACGGCAACATGATGCCCCTGTCGCAGGTAGGCACGGTGGGCGTTCCCGAACCGCGGCTTCTGACCGTGACCGTCTGGGACAAGGGCATGATCAAGGCGGTGGAAAAAGCGATCCGCGATGCGGGTCTGGGCCTCAACCCGCAGAATGACGGCTCCCTGGTGCGGGTGCCGATCCCCGAACTTAACGAGGAACGCCGCACGGAACTGTTCAAGATCGCCTCCAAATACGCCGAGCAGGCGCGCGTTGCCGTGCGTAATGTTCGCCGTGATGCGATGGACGCCTTGAAAAAGTCCGAAAAGGATAAGGAGATAGGGGAAGACCGCCTGAAAACCCTTTCCGACGAGGTGCAGAAAATGACCGACACGCTGATCAAGCGAATCGACGAAGCTCTGGCCGCCAAGGAAAAAGAGATCAAGCAGGTCTAATGGCGCCCGGCCCCGAGACCGATTCATTGCGGGCCGTACCGCGTCACGTTGCCGTTATCATGGACGGCAATGGGCGTTGGGCCACCGCGCGTGGCCTGGCGCGGATCATGGGGCACCGCCAGGGTGCAAAGGTGGTGCGCCCGGTAGTCGAAGCCGCTGCCGAAGCCGGCGTGGAATATCTGACCCTTTTCGCCTTTTCTGCCGAGAACTGGACCCGTCCGGCCAGCGAGGTCGAAGAACTGATGCGCCTGCTGCGTATCTATCTTCGAAGCCAGATCGCGGAACTTCATCGTAATGGCGTGCGTACGCGCGTCATCGGCGATCGATCCAGATTGTCACCCGATATCAATGAGATGATCGCGCGTGCCGAGGATTTGACGAAGGACAATTCGCGCATCACTCTTTCGATTGCCCTCAACTATGGCGGACGACAGGAACTGGCCTTGGCGATGCGCACTATCGCGAGGGATGTGCAAGCGGGCATCATCGATGCGTCCCGGATCGACGAGGGGACGATCGCATCGGCTTTGTACACCTCGGGCATGCCCGATCCCGACCTGCTGATCCGCACCAGCGGGGAAAAGCGCATCAGCAATTTCCTGCTATGGCAGTGCGCTTACACGGAAATGGTGTTTCTCGACACTTTGTGGCCCGACTTCAGCAGGGCCGAGTTCGAGAACGCACTGAATGAATACCAACGCCGGGACAGGCGATTCGGCGCTACCGTCAGTGTCAGCCAGAAATAACCTGCTCATCCGGGCCGTTTCGGCTCTGTTGCTGGCGGGCATCACGATCTGGGGCGTGGTCTGGAGCAACTTCATTTTCAACATATTGCTGATCGGCGGAGCGGTCATCGCGGGCAGCGAATGGACCTTTCTGGTCGATCCGGAAAGCCGCATGGTCGAAAAAGTACATTTCGGATCTGGCAAGAAAGTGATTCTGTTTCTGCCGGCTGTATTGCTGATCGTCTGGATGGTCGCGACCCGCTCCCGGCCCGAACACTATTTCATCAAGCTGGTGGTATTGAGCGTTCTGCTTATCCCGTTGATTTTTGTCCGGAGATTTTCTCTTTCGCCTTTGGTGATTGCCGGCGTGCCGTACCTTGGCGCAACCCTGTTGTCCCTCATGGCCCTGCATAGGGCGCAGAACTGGAATGCCCTCATTTTCCTGCTGGTCATCGTCTGGGCAACGGACACCTTCGCTTTCGCCGCGGGCAAGCTTATCGGCGGTCCCAAGCTTGCCCCCGCCATAAGCCCAGGCAAGACATGGGCCGGAAGCATTGGAGGCGTGGCGGGTGCCATGCTTGTCGCCGTGCTGCTGTCGGCGCCGCTTGGCGGCACGTCTCTTTTCCATTCGGCCCTGGTCGGATGCGGCATATCGCTTCTGACCCAGGCAGGGGATTTGCTGGAATCCGCCCTGAAACGGCGCTTCGGTGTCAAAGATAGCGGCTTTCTAATTCCCGGACACGGCGGTATCCTCGACCGCATAGACGGTCTTTTGCTGGCCGCCCCGATATTCACACTTTACCGCCTTTGGCTTGGTGGCGCTTTATGACTCCAGAATCTCGCAGCATTACCGTTCTTGGCGCGACCGGTTCCATAGGAACCTCGACGCTCGATCTCGTTGCCTCGGCGCGCGACCGCTTTACCGTCGAAGCCCTGACCGCGCATCGCGATGTGGAAAAGCTTGCCGCGCTGGCCAGGCAATTCGATGCGAAGCTGGCGGTGATCGGCGACCCGGCCCTGTACGGCCAGCTCAAGACTGCCCTTTCAGGATCGAATATCGAGGCTGCGTGCGGTTCCGAAGGCCTCATCCAGGCAGGCGAACGTCCTGCCGATCTGGTCATGGCAGCGATTGTCGGATTTGCCGGGCTGGCCCCGGTCTTGGCCGCCGTCCGTCGCGGGGCGACAATCGCCTTCGCCAGCAAGGAGTGCCTCGTTTCGGCCGGTGAGTTCATGATGCGCGAGGTTGCGCGATACGGCGCGCGGCTGTTACCGGTCGATAGCGAGCACAATGCGATCTACCAGGTTTTCGACAATGAGAACCGTGACCATATCGTAAGGCTGATCCTGACCGCCTCGGGTGGCCCGTTCCGCAGCTGGCAAAAGGCCCAGATGGCTGCCGCCACGCCCGAACAGGCGGTGGCACATCCGAACTGGTCGATGGGGGCGAAGATCTCCGTCGATAGCGCGACCATGATGAACAAGGGCCTGGAGGTTATCGAGGCGCGTTACCTGTTCGACATGCCGGAACCCAAGCTGGATGTCGTGGTGCATCCGCAATCGGTCATCCACTCGCTTGTCGAATATGCCGATGGCTCGATGCTGGCACAGTTGGGCGCCCCAGACATGCGTACGCCGATCGCCTATTGCCTGGCCTGGCCTGAACGCATGGCGACGACGGGTGCGAAGCTGGACATCGGCAGAGCAGGGCCGCTTTCCTTCGAGCCGGAAGATACCGATCGCTTTCCCGCCCTGCGACTTGCGCGACAGGCCTTGCGGACGGGTGGCAACGCTCCAACTATATTGAATGCGGCGAACGAAATTGCTGTTGCGGCTTTCCTCGCGCGCCGCATCGGCTTTCTCGATATCGCCGATACGGTCGAGCATGTGATGGACTCTTTTGCCGCTGCCCCTTTGACCAGCTTGGACGATGTGTTCGACATCGATCGTCAGGCGCGGGTCGCCGCTTCGGATATCATCGTCAGGTCCGCCGTTCAGGCCGCTGCAGTTTAGGGAAACAGAATGTCATATATCTATCAGGCCCTCGCTTATCCGCTTCCCTTCCTGTTCGTATTGACCGTTCTGGTTTTCGTGCACGAATTTGGGCATTTCTGGGTAGCACGCCGTTGCGGCGTGAAAATCGATACGTTTTCCATCGGTTTCGGCAAGGAGTTGTTCGGCTTCAACGACCGCCATGGCACGCGCTGGAAATTCTCGGTCTTGCCGCTAGGCGGCTATGTGAAGATGTTCGGGGATGATAACGCGGCCAGCTGGACCGAAACCCCCGACACCAGTCATATGACCCCGGCGGAACGCAAGCAGGTTTTCGCCAACCAGCCTTTGCTGGCGCGCGCGGCCATCGTGGCGGCGGGGCCTGTCGCCAACTTCATTTTTACCCTGGTCGTATTCACCTTTCTGTTCGCCATCGTAGGACAGCGCTTTACGACGCCCGACATTCAGGAAGTCCTTCCGGGCAGCGCCGCGGAAGCAGCAGGCCTGAAGGCTGGAGATCTGTTCATCTCGATCGACGGCGCTCCGATCGAGCGGTTCGAGGATATCGCCGAAATCGTCCAGACCCATCCTGCCGACGAGCTGAGCGTCGTGGTCCGTAACGAGGGCGTCGAGCGTACGGTCAAGGTAACCCCACGTGTTACCGAGGAAACGGACAATTTCGGCAAGCCGTATCACGACGTTCGTATCGGCATCAAACATACCGGCGGCAGTATCATAGTAAGGCGTTCGCCCGTTCAGGCGGTACAGCATTCCTTTCAGGAAACCGAACGGATGATTTCGGGCACGATGCTGGGCGTATGGCAAATGGTCAAGGGGACGCGTCCGTCCGACCAGATGGGCGGCGTGATCGCCATCGGAAAGATGTCCCATGACAACGCCGAAAGCGGTTCGGTCGACCTGATCTATTTCATGGCCTACCTGTCCGTCAGCCTCGGCCTGTTGAATCTTTTCCCGATACCGGTCCTGGATGGCGGCCACCTGCTGTTCTTTGCCATAGAAGCCGTAAAGGGAAGACCCCCGGGTGAGGCAGTGATGAAATACAGTTTCCGCTTCGGCATGGCGCTGGTTCTGACGCTGGCGATCTTTTCGAACCTGAACGACCTGAAGCATCTCGGGTTGTTCGACTTCGTGCGCAGCCATCTTTCCTAGAAAGGTGCTGGTAGGGATCATGCCCTAGACTGGTGATGCTGACTTAAGGGGAGGGACGAATGGCAGGACTTTGGCAAGTTCTCTTATATCCCATCCCCTGCATCTTTGTTCTCAGCCTTATCGTGTTCATCCATGAGTTCGGCCATTACTGGGTCGCGCGCTGCTTCAAGGTCGATATCGAGACCTTTTCCATCGGCATGGGCCGCGAACTGGTCGGCCGTACCGACAAGCACGGCACGCGCTGGAAACTTGGCGCTATCCCGTTCGGCGGCTATGTCCGGATGCGCGGCGGCATGCTGCCGCGCAAAAGCCGGGGCGATTATAACGATAACGGCAACGGCAGGCGGCTGATCGTCGATTCGCCACTCGGTGTCAGGATTGCGGTCGTTGCGGCGGGGCCGCTGGTCAATATCATTTTTACGGCACTGATTTTCTCGTTTCAGTACGCTTCGTCCGGAAAGCGCTTCATTCCTCCTGTGATCGACGAGGTCTGGGCGGATATGCCGGCGATCAAAGCCGGGATTCAGGTCGGCGATGTCGTGCTTTCGATCAACGGCCATCACATCGCAACCTGGGACGACATCAGCCGCAATATCCTGCTTCACCCTAACGAACCTGCGGCGCTTTGCGTACGCAGGGTGGACAAGAAGATCTGTCTGACTGTCAATCCCACCGTTATCGACATTCCCGGCGCCACCGCGGGCATGACGACACACGACGTGCGGCTGGGAATTCGCCATTTCGGGCCGGTCGAGCCAGTCACGCAGACACCGCTGGAAGCCCTGCGGGACGGGATTGGCAAGACAGCCTGGGTTATCGAAGGCGAAATCATCGCGCCATGGCAGATATTAAGGGGGACTCGTCCGCCCGAAAAAGTTGCCGGTGTGGCCTCGGTCGCCAGTATGGCCCATAATACCGCGCAGAACGGATTGATGGATCTGGTCGGTCTTTCGGCGTTTCTGTCCCTCAATCTTGCACTTATCAATCTTTTACCGATTCCGATGCTGGACGGGGGGCATCTTCTGTTCTATGCAGTCGAAGCCGTGACGGGAAAACCACCCGGCGAGGCTGTCGTAAATTACGGCTTTCGTTTTGGTTTAGCGCTGGTGTTAACTCTTGCTCTTTTCGCACTCTGGAACGACATCTCTGGCATGGTTCACGCGCATCTTTCGTGATGTGACGCGCACCCTCGGCCGCGCTTTTGCCATTCTGATGGTTGCCTTCGCGCTTGCCGGTCCGGCTCATGCCCAGGCCAAGCGCAGCGCCGTTACGATCGGAAATGGGGCGCCCATCGTCGGCGGCACCATAGGCAATGTCCAGATCGAGGGTACGCAGCGTATCGAGCCTTCGACCGTTCAATCCTACCTTTTGATCAAGCCGGGCGACAATTTTGACCAGGCTCGGCTAGACGAATCGCTTAAAGCCTTGTTCGCAACCGGTTTGTTCGCCGACGTCACTCTGCGGCAGGAGGGGTCGACCCTTATCGTCAATGTGGTCGAAAACCCGATTATCAACCGGATTTCGTTCGAGGGTAACCGCAAGATCGATTCGGACAAGCTGCACGACGAGATCCAGCTGCGCCCACGTACCGTCTACACCCGTACACGGGTCCAGGCCGACGTCGATCGCATTCTGGAAATCTATCGCCGGGCTGGCCGCTATTCCGCCCGGGTCGAGCCCAAGGTCATCCTGCTCAGCGAAAATCGCGTCGATCTGGTGTTCGAGATCGACGAAGGCCCGCGCACGCCGGTTTCACGCATCAATTTCGTCGGTAACAAGGCCTATTCCGGCCAGGATTTGCGCGATGTGATGGAAACCAAGGAAAGTGCCTGGTGGCGCTTCCTGTCGTCCAACGACACCTACGATCCCGATCGCCTGAACTACGACAAGGAGTTGCTGCGCCGCTTCTATCTGGCGCACGGCTATGCAGATTTCCGGGTTGTTTCGGCGGTGGCTGAACTGACACCGACCCGCGACGAGTTCTTTATCACGATCACCCTGGAAGAAGGCGACCGCTACAAGTTCGGCAAGATTGCGATCACTCCCAAGCTCAAGGGCCTGGATGCCGCACCCTTGTACGACGATTTGCGGACCGAAACCGACGATTGGTACAATGCAACCGCCGTCGATGACACGGTGACGGCCCTGACCAACGCGGTAAACCAGTTGAACTATCCCTTCGTGGACGTGAAGCCGCTGACGAATCGCAACCGTCCGGCGCACACGATCGACGTTACCTACGAAATCGACGAGGGCCCACGTACCTTCATCAACCGCATCGATATCGTCGGCAACGAACGTACCGTGGACAAGGTCGTCCGGCGCGAACTGACGGTTGCCGAAGGCGATCCGTACAATAAGTCGCGGGTGACGCAGTCGGAACAGAAGGTCAAGGACCTCGGCTTTTTCAGCAAGGCCCAGGTATCCGACACTCCCGATGCCGATCCCGACAAGACCAATCTGAAGGTAAACCTGACCGAGCAATCGAGCGGTGAAGTGTCCATCGGTGCCGGTTATTCCACAACCGATGGCCCGCTGGTCGACTTCCGCATCAAGGAAAGCAACCTGTTGGGAGAGGGCAAGGACGTATCCTTCTCCACCACCGTATCCGGCCTGGAGCAGGATTTCGATATCGGCTACACCGAGCCCTATTTCCTCGACCGCGACTTGGCTGCCGGCTTCGATCTGTTCAAGGTCAATCGTAACCTGACCGATCAGGACACGTTCGATCAGGACCAGACCGGTGGCAATTTCCGTATCGGCTATCCTCTGTCGCAGGATCTCCGCCAGCGCCTGAACTACCGTATCGAAACCAACGATATCACCAACGTCCAGGTCCCCGGTGCTTCGGTGTTCATCCAGCAGCAGGAAGGTACGCGCGTCACTTCGGCTTTCGGCCAGGAACTGACTTACGATCAGCGTGACAGCAAGATCGATCCGACCAAGGGCTTCATCATATCGCTGGATAACGAGGCTGCGGGCGCTGGCGGTAACGACAAGTATCTGCGCAGCGTCCTGTCGGGTACGGTCTATTTCCCAATCAGCGAGGATGTCGTCGTCAGCTCGCTGGTCGAGGGAGGGTACATCTTCGGCTTCGGCCAGAACGTCAACATCGCCGATCGCTTCTATCTTGGCGGCGACACGTTCCCAGGCTTCCGCGTTGCGGGTGTTGGCCCGCGCGATAGCATCTTCCAGGACTCTCTGGGCGGCAATCAATACTATCGTGGCACGACCGATATCGGCTTCCCGCTTGGCCTGCCCGAGGAATACGGCATCAAGGGGCATGCCTTCTCCTATTACGGCGTCCTGAGCAAGATCGACCAGACCGGCACGCTGTACATCAATTCGGCCACCGGTGCGCTGGCCAGCAGTGGGACACCCGATACCGTGCTGGATTCGAACGCGATTCGCGTATCGGCCGGTCTGGGTGTTTCCTGGAAGTCGCCGTTCGGTCCTATCCGTATCGATATCGCTTATCCGGTCGTGAAGCAGCCGTTCGACAAGACCCAGATTCTTCGGTTCAGCTTCGGCACAAAATTCTAGGCATACCAACGTGGCTCTCTCGCGATTGCTGCTGACAGCCCTGCTTGTGGCATCGCCCGTTCTAGCGGCTGAGCAGCAGACTGTGCAGCAACAGCAGGTTCCCATGATAGCCGTGGTAAACGTGCAGAAGATCATCCATGAAAGCGCGGCCGGCAAAGGCCTGGACATGCAATACGACAAGGCACATCAGACCTTTGCAGACGATGTCGCCCGCCAGGAACACGACCTGGATGGGCAGGAGCAGGAATTGAACCGCCAGCGCACGGTGCTGACGCAGGATGCGTTCAACGTTCAACGCCAGACACTTGAAAATCACTCTGCCGAAGTGCAAAGGACGATCCAGCAGGGAAGTCAGGCGAACCAGTTGGCTTTCAACGATGCATTCGCTAACCTCGTCAATACGATACGTGGGATTGTTACGTCGGTTGCCAAGGAACAGGGCGTGACGGTCGTGCTGCCGCAGGAGCAGACGCTCTATCTCGGTCCCGGGGCGATCGATATCACCGATATCGTATTGTCGCGTGTCGATGCCAAATTGCCCGCCGTTACGGTGGCCTTGCCAAAGGACGTCCCCGGCAGTCCGCCGCCCCAGGCGCCCTTAGCGGTGCATAAATGAGCGATCCAAAATTTTTCCAGCCCAAAGGGCCATTTACAGCGGGGCATCTGGCGAAGGAGGTCGGCGCGGAACTGTGCGGTGATGGCGATCTTGTCCTGCGCGATGTCGGTTCGCTTTCGGAAGCCGGCGAAGACCGGTTGAGTTTCCTCGATAACCGCAAATATGTCGTCGACCTTGCCGGAAGCAGGGCGGGCGCAATCCTGCTATTGCCTGAATTCGCAGGGCAGGCACCTAAAACGGCTGTCTTGCTGGTGCATACCGAGCCTTACAAGGCCTATGCGCGGCTGGCGCAGTTATTCTATCCGATAGCTCCGACGGGTGAAGGACATATTTCGCCGCAGGCGATGATCGACCCGACCGCGACGCTGGGAGAAAATTGCATCGTGGAGGCCGGCGCCGTCATCGGGGCCAATGCGAAACTGGCAAACAGGGTACATGTCTCGGCCAATGCCGTGATCGGGCCGGCGGTCGAGATCGGCGGCGAAAGCTGGATTGGGGCCTG
Organism: Alphaproteobacteria bacterium; assembly: GCA_965199335.1. Lineage (GTDB taxonomy): Bacteria > Pseudomonadota > Alphaproteobacteria > CALMVH01 > CALMVH01 > CBDAQV01. The sequence continues at coordinate 171,711 of CBDAQZ010000002.1, forward strand.
TGCATCCTTGTCCAATTGCTTCGTCGGCCAGCGTGTCCGCATCCTTCCAGGTGTCAGGATCGGGCAGGAGGGGTTCGGGTTTGCGATCGATCCCACCGGCCATATCCGGATACCGCAATTGGGTCGCGTCATAATCGAGGACGATGTCGAGATCGGCGCAAACTCTACGATCGACCGTGGCGCTGGGCCGGACACGATCATCGGGCGCGGTGCAATGATTGATAATCTCGTTCAGATTGGGCACAACGTCGTAGTCGGGCCCGGATGCATTATCGTCGCGCAGGCGGGTATCGCCGGCAGTACGCACCTTGAGGCAGGTGTGGCAATCGGGGGGCAGGTCGGTGTCGTCGGGCATCTGAAAATCGGTCGTGGTGCGCAGATCGCGGGACAAAGCGGCGTGATGCGCGATGTGGAACCGGGGGCGCGAATGATGGGGTATCCGGCGGTCACCACGCGACAGTTCTTTCGTCAGCTGGCGTGGCTGGAGCGCGCGGCGGGTGGTAACAAGGAAAAGCAGGAATAGGGATCGGTACAATGGATGGATCGACGACGACACAGGAATCCGAAACGGTTCGGGGCATAGATCTGGATACGCGGCAGATCATGGCGCTGATTCCGCATCGATTCCCGATGCTGATGATCGACAGGATCGTCGATGCCGTGAACGACGAGCGTGGTACGGGTATCAAGAACCTGACCGTGAACGAGCCATTCTTTGCCGGACATTTCCCCGAACGCCCGGTGATGCCGGGGGTTCTGGTGATAGAGGCCATGGCGCAGGTAGCGGCGGTCCTGGTCATGCAATCGCTCGGCCTTTCGCCGCAGAACCGGCTGGTCTATTTCATGAGCATAGAGAGCGCCCGTTTCCGCAAGCCAATGTTCCCCGGCGATGTCCTCACCATTCCGGTCGTCAAGCAGCGCAAGCACCGTAACGTCTGGAAGTACGACGGCAAGGCGTACAGCAATGGCATACTGGCGGCAGAGGCGACATTCTCAGCCATGCTGATCGAGGAATAGGGTTTTGCCCGAAGGGGAACGCATGGGGCAGGCCGCAGACATTCATCCGACAGCAATCGTCGCCGGCGGCGCCGAACTGGGCGAGGGCGTTCGCATCGGTCCCTATTGTATGGTCGGCGAGCATGTGCGCCTGCATCAGGGTGTTAACCTGATTAGCCATGTGACCATTGCGGGACGGACGGAGATAGGCGCTGAAACGGCTCTCTATCCCTTTTCCTCCATCGGCCATCCGCCGCAGGATCTGAAATACAAGGGCGAGCCGTCGCGTCTGGTCGTCGGCGCGCGCTGCCAGATACGGGAATCGGTAACGATGAATACCGGCACGGAAGGCGGCGGAATGATCACGTCCGTCGGCGACGATTGCCTGTTCATGGCCGGGGCTCACATCGCGCATGATTGCATCGTCGGCAACCGGGTCATTTTTGCCAATAACGCGACCTTGGGCGGCCACGTCGTCGTCGGCGACCACGCGCTGTTCGGCGGCTTGTCCGCCGTGCGCCAGTTCGTCAGGATCGGCGCGGGCGCGATGATCGGCGGAATGTCAGGCGTGGAGCGCGATGTCATCCCCTATGGATTGGTAATGGGCGATCGCGCCCGGCTTAGCGGCCTCAACCTGGTGGGACTTGAACGGCGGGGTCTGTCTGCTCAGGAAATCCAGGGTCTGCGCGCAGCCTATCAGGCGCTGTTCGAAAACACCGGCACATTCGCGGAACGGCTTGAAACCGTCAGCAGCGGTTTCTCTGGCAACAGATATGTTGGCGAGATGCTGGACTTCATCCGCGCCAAATCCAAGCTGGGCATCTGCCAGCCCGAACTAGCAAATGCCTGATCCCAAGCTTGGGGTGCTGACCGGGGCAGGGTCTTTGCCCAAGCTGATCATTGCGGAGGCGCTGCGCAACGAACGCCCTGTTTTTGCGATTGCCTTCAACGGCTACACCGATCCCGATACGGTCACAGGCATTCCGCATGCCTGGTTCCGCCTGGGCAATGCGGGCGCCGTACTCAAGACGCTGCGCCGCGAGGGTGTACGGGATGTCGTCTTCGCCGGTGCCATCCGCCGGCCGACAGTAACGGAGCTTCGCCCCGATCTTTACACGATAAAGTTCTTTGCCCGGCTGGGATGGCGCGCTTTGGGCGATGACGGCCTGTTGCGGGCGCTTGCCGGGCTGCTCGAGGAAGAGGGGTTCAGGGTGATTGGCGCCTCCGACATCGTGAACAGCTTCGTGATCGAGAAGGGCATATTGGGCGCGGTCAAGCCGACCGAGATACATAGCGTCGATATCGAGCACGGCTTTCGCGTCGTCGAGACCCTGGGCGCTTTGGATATCGGCCAGGCCGTAGTGGTACAGCAGGGTTTCGTCCTGGGCGTCGAGGGGGCCGAAGGCACCGACAGGCTGATCGCCCGTTGCGCCGATCTGGCGCGTGGCGGATCGCGCCCCATTCTGGTCAAGGGCGCCAAGCCTCAACAGGATAGCAGGCTGGATATGCCTACAATCGGCCTGTCAACGATAGAGGCACTGGCGGTAGCCGATTTTGCCGGCCTGGCGATCGAAGCCGGACGGACCATCATGCTGGACGCCCACGCGGTTACGGCCGCGGCGGACAGGCATGGTCTGTTCATCAGCGCCCAGACACCTGATGCGCGATAGACCCCTCGTATATCTGATAGCGGGCGAGGAGTCGGGCGACCTGCTGGGCGGTGCCCTTATGGCGGCGTTGAAACAGCGTGCTCCGGCAATCGATTTCACAGGCATCGGCGGCGCACGTATGATTGCCCAGGGCCTGCAGCCCTTGTTCCCGATGGAAGACCTGTCGGTCATGGGGCTTGTGGAAGTACTGTCGCATCTGCCCCGCCTGATCCGGCGGATCGATGAGACGGTCGCGGACATCGTTGCAAGAAAGCCGGACATGGTGATCGGCATCGACGCACCCGATTTCTGCTTCCGCGTTGAAAAACGGGTCAGGGCTGCCGACCCGTCGATCAAACTGGTCCATTACGTCGCACCGAGCGTGTGGGCGTGGCGCAAGGGCAGGGCGAGGAAAATTGCCGCTTTTCTGGATCATCTGCTGGTGCTTCTGCCGTTCGAGCCGCCTTATTTCGAAGCGGTGGGACTGCCATGCAGCTTCATCGGACACTCGGCGGTCGAGGACAGGATTGTAGGCGATGCGGCACGTTTCCGAACCCGGCATGGCATTTCCGAGGACAAGCAGATCGTCCTGCTGTTGCCGGGAAGCCGCAGGGGGGAGGTTACGCATATCCTGCCGCTATGCCTCGATGTAGCGCGTTCGATTACCGTGGATCGCCCAAATACCGTTTTCGTCTTTCCAACGGTGCCGCATGTGGCGCCGTTGTTGCGTGAAGGGCTTGCGGGGTTCGATCTGCCCTGTGTCGTTGTCGACGACCAGGCCGGAAAAGCCGATGCGTTTGCCGCTGCCCGGGCTGCGCTTGCTGCTTCCGGCACCGTGGCGCTGGAGCTTGCCCTGTCGAACGTGCCGGCGGTCATCTGCTATCGCGTGACTCCGATTTCTGCGTTTATCGCGTACCGGCTTATCAAGCTGAAATATGTCAGCCTTGCCAACCTGATCCTGAACCGCGAGATCATGCCGGAATTCCTTCAGGAACGCGCGACTTCGGAACTAGTGGCGCCCGCGCTGAAAGCCGTGATCGAAGATACGCCCGAGCGTCGCAAACAGCTATCCGCATCTATCGAGCTGGCTCAGATCCTGAAACCGGGCGGCCAAAATCCTAGTGTAAAATCAGCCGAGATTATAGTGGGGTTGATTAGTGAGAGCCGGCAGGTGGAGGCGGTGGAACCAGCTTCAGCCGGCCTTCCGGGGAAAGTTCCTTAGCTGCATCCAGCATCGTCTGTTCCATGGTCTGCTCCGACAGCGCGCGCGTTGCCCGTGCCTTGTCCATCGCCACCTTCAGATTGTCTTGATTCAGTGGTTCGGTTTCCAGCACCTTCCTGACACCGCCGATCGCCTCGTCCATATCGCGACGATGGCTGGCGAATTCACCGGCATGCTGGATGAAGGCAGCATGAACGATGTCTGCATCCGCCTTGTCCATCTGGTGAGTTATGCGCTCCTCGAACGCTTCCGGTCCATGCGGCATGTGCGGCGGCGGGCCGAAGAAATGCATCATGATCACGGCTATGTTGAAAGCCAGCGAGATCACGAGCGCCGTCAATGTCCAGAAACGGGCGTTCAACCCAGGTCTCCCGTCAAAAATCCTTGCGGATGGAACTCAAGAAACGCGGAACTGCCGGAGTCGTCGAGCGATAACGTAGGCAGCGACGCACCAAGATACAGGCCCAGCAGCCCCGTAGCCACCAGCATAGCTGGGCGGATTCCTATAAAACCGGCCCACATCTGCAGCAAGGAGCGGCGACCGGCCTGATGCGCGGCGACCAGGATCGACGTACGGACCCGCCTGATGCGGTCGGGCGAAATCACTGTTTCGCTGGTGCCCAGCAAAGTATTCAGTTTTTGATCCAGCGGATCGGATTGATCGTTCATAGCTCGCCTCCAAGTTCGGCGTAGTCGGATAGTTTGGCGCGTAACGTGGCGCGGGCGCGTACAAGCAGAGATTGTACGGCCAAAACACTAATTCCAAGTATTTTCGCCGCTTCCTTGCCGCTGAAACCCTCATAATGGCACAGCACTATGGCGGCCTTCTGATTGCCCGGCAATGAATCGAGGGCGTTTTCCACCACCTGCTTCAACTGCGACCGCTCCATGTCGCGCGAGGGATCGACGGCGGGATCGGCCACCCAGTCGGCATCTTCCAGCGGCTGCCAGGTACGGCGGCGCAGCCTGTCGATGCACAAATTCATGGTGATGCGATGCAGCCAGGTCGAGAATTTCGCCGAGCCGGTTTGCCACAAAGAGCCCTTGGTCCATACCCGCAGCAAAGCTTCCTGCGCTACGTCATCGGCCTCGGCCGGGTTATGCAGCATTCGTGTCGCCAATATCAGAAGGCGGGGCAAATGCCTGTCGACCAGCTCGGCAAAAGCCGCCTCGTCGCCCTTGGCGACGGCTGCGAACAGATCCTCGTCACTTGTAGCGATCAAATCAGTCACAACGCTGCGTCTCGCTGTTGCGCCGAAAATAAGCGATTGAGTAGCCTGAAGGGTCACGATGCATAATCCCTGACTGTCTAATCCTTATACGCAGGGACAGAAAGAGTTTATGCGGTCTACCTCAGGGCGAACAAGGCAGCGCCGGTCAGGCCAATGGCAATCAGCGCAATGTAGATCGTCTGGAAATTGTTGGAAACCAGCCTGTTGTCATTCGCGGCGGTACCGGAAAAGTACTTTCCAAGCCCTACTGGCTTGCGATGGAAGTATCCGGCGCTGCAGGTTATGGCCCAATCGTTGTTCTTGAGGCGAAGCGAATGTTTAGTCACGGGTATCAATCGGTGTGTAGTCTCTGCGGCCGGCGCCGGTGTAAAGCTGGCGTGGTCTTCCGATCTTCTGAACAGGATCGCCGATCATTTCGTTCCATTGCGCGACCCAGCCGACCACCCGGGCGATAGCGAACAGGACCGTAAAGGTGTTCATCGGAAAGCCGAGCGCCTTCAGGATGATGCCGGAATAGAAGTCGACGTTCGGGTACAGCTTCTTTTCGATGAAGTATTCATCCTCCAGCGCGATGCGCTCAAGTTCGATCGCCAGATCCAGCAAAGGATCGTCCTTGATCCCCAGCTCTTTCAGGACTTCGTGGCAGGTTTCGCGCATCACGGCCGCGCGCGGGTCGAAATTCTTGTAGACGCGGTGACCGAAGCCCATCAGGCGGAAGCTGTCGTTCTTATCCTTGGCGCGCTTGATGAATTCGGGGATGCGCTCCTTGGTGCCGATTTCGTGAAGCATCTTCAGCACTGCCTCGTTGGCGCCGCCATGTGCCGGTCCCCATAGCGAGGCTATGCCTGCCGCGATGCAGGCGAACGGGTTGGCCCCCGACGACCCGGCGAGCCGCACAGTGGATGTGGAAGCATTCTGCTCGTGATCGGCATGCAGGATGAAGATGCGATCCATCGCGCGCGCCAATATGGGATTGGCGACGTAGGGTTCGGCCGGAACGGCGAACATCATGTGCAGGAAGTTTTCGGAGAACCCGAGCTTGTTCTGCGGGTAAACGAAAGGCTGTCCTACCGAGTATTTGTATGCCATGGCCGCGATGGTCGGCATCTTGGCGATCATGCGGTGCGAGGCGACCTGGCGCTGCTCGGGCGAGCTGATGTCGAGCGAGTCATGGTAGAATGCCGAGAGCGCGCCGACGGCAGCGCACATGATCGCCATGGGGTGCGAATCGCGCCGGAAGGCATTGAAGAACGGGATCAGCTGTTCATGCACCATCGTGTGGTATTTGATGTCGTGAATGAACTCGTCCTTTTGCGGCGCTGTTGGCAATTCGCCATAGAGCAGCAGATAGGAAACTTCCATGAAGTCGCTTTTTTCGGCCAGCTGTTCGATCGGAAAGCCGCGGTAAAGAAGAACGCCTGCATCGCCGTCGATATAGGTAATCTTGGACTCGCAGCTGGCGGTAGAAGTGAAGCCGGGATCGTAGGTGAAATAGCCGGTATCGCCGTAGAGCCGGCGGATATCGATTACCTTGGGGCCGATCGTGCCGGACAGCACGGCGAATTCCTCGGTCTTGCCGTCGGCGCTCAGGGCGGCGGTCTCGTTTTTCCCGGCTGCATTGCTCATGTTTGTCTCCCTTTGACTTCGCTGTTATCAGCGTTAGCCTTACAGAACATAAACTTCTCATCACCATTGCCAATATCAGGCTAACAACAACGATTATAACGTGTCTTTAACGGAAAATATCTGGACGGACAATGCGCCGGCTCCGGACGCGGCGCCTGACTCGCGAGGGCCAAGGCGTGTGACCGCCTATGTCGCCGCCGCCCTTATAGCCGATCGCAGCCGCTGGTTCCTGTGGGTGCCAGTGTGGCTGGGAGCGGGGGCGGCCGTTTATTTCGCGATCGGGTTTGAACCCGAGCAATGGATGGGTCTTGCCGTGTTGGCGGTAACCGCCGCCCTCTTCCTGGCGACCCATTTACTGCGCGCCTCTCTATCGCTGCGCCTGCCGCTTGCGATCGCGCTGTTGCTGGCAGCCGGGTTTGCGGTTGCCCAGGAACGCACGATCGCCGTGGCGCGCCCGGTTTTGAACGCTGCGGCGGGCCCAGAAACAGTCACAGGCCGCGTCCTGGACGTCGAGCCAGGGGCGGAAGGGGCGCGGGTGACGATGGATCATGTATCCACGCCTTCCCTTCAGCCTGCACAAACGCCCGAGCGCATCCATCTGCGCCTGACCAAATATTCCATCGTCCCTGACGCGGGCAGTGTCATAAAAGTCAGGGCGGTGCTGATGCCGCCTGCAGGTCCCGCCGCGCCCGATGCCCATGATTTCCGCCGCGATCTTTATTTCGAGCATATCGGCGGCGTCGGTTATGCCATGGGCAAGCCGCGCGTGGTCGAGACCGCCGATCTTCGTCCCGGCGAAGCCAGGATGGAAAAATTGCGCCAGTTTATCTCGCGCCGGGTCACGGAGGTTCTGGGCCAGACGCCGGAGGCTGCGATCGCCATCGCCTACATGACGGGCGAGCGGGGACTGATCGATCCACCGACCGCCGACAACATGCGAAACAGCGGCCTGGCCCATCTGCTGGCCCTTTCGGGCATGAAGGTCGGGCTGGTCGCCATCATCGGTTTTGCCGCATGCCGCATGCTGCTGGCATTGGTCCCGGTGGTCGCCCTGCGGATAAACGGGCGCAAGATCGCGGCTGTCGTCGGCATCGCCGGCGCCCTGACCTACGTGCTGATCGCTGCCGCGCCCGTGCCGGCCCTTCGCTCGCTGTTGATGACCGGCATGGCCATGACCGCCATACTGTTCGACCGACAGTCGTTCAGTCTGCGCCTCGCCGCGATCGCCGCTTGTGTCGTGATCCTGTGGCAACCGGAAAGCGTGACCGGAGTCAGCTTCCAGATGTCGTTTGGCGCGGTCATCGCCCTGATTTCGTTCTATGAAGCCATGCGCAGCCATATCTCGGCCGCCTATAGCCATTCCGGCCGGTCGCGCCGTTTCATGCTGGGCTTCGGCAAGCTGCTGGTGACGACACTGGTGGCAACGCTGGTGACGTCGCCGCTGGCCCTGTTTCATTTTCAGCAGGAAGCCAATTACAGCGTCGTGGCGAATGCCATCGCCATCCCGCTCAACGATTTCTGGATCATGCCATGCGGTGTGGTGGCGATGTTGCTGATGCCGTTCGGCCTCGACCACTGGGCATTGCTGGGGATGGGCAGGGGCATCGGCTGGATGCTGGATGTCGCCCATACCGTATCGCGCTGGCCCGGCGCGGTGACGCATGTTCCGGCGTTACCCGATATATCCCTTGTATTGCTCGAGCTGGGTGGCCTGTGGATAATCCTGTGGCGGGGCAGGTGGCGGCGGCTCGGGATCGTCGGTGTTATGGCCGGCCTGATTGCAGCGACGTTCCACAGCACGCCCGATGTGCTGGTCTCCGAAGACGGCAAGCGGGTCGCCTTTCGTATGAACGACGGCCTTCTGGCGGTAAACAAAATCGGCAAGCACGATTTTACCGTCGATACCTGGGACCGCATGAATGCGCTGCGTGGCCTGGCGTTGATGCCGGACACTGGGGACATGGACGGAACCCGTATAGACTGCGATGCCGGTGCCTGCACGTTCGATGCCCTGCCGGCGCACAGGGTCGTTCACCTGCGCGACGAGTCTGCTCTGGCGCAGTGGTGCCAACACGGCACGATCCTGATCAGTGAACTGGATCTTGCCGGTGCCTGCCCGGAAGCAACTGTCATCGATGGGGCGATGCTGGCCCATTCCGGGGCGGTCGCTTTGTATCAGACCGCCACCGGCTACCATATGAACACGGTAACCGCGCAGACGGGCAGGCGACCATGGGCGCCCCGTAACTGAATCGTATCCCTTTCTAATGACAGGGCTGCATCCCCAATTCACATCGGATCGAATGCCGGGCTATATCGGTATAGTTCGCAATCACGGCTTCTTTTCTGGGGGCGGCAGCGACAATGTTATTTCGTACGGTAGTGCACAGGCTCAAATCCGCCATTCGATCGAAATGGTTTAGGGCCTTATGCCAGGTCACCTCCATTTCCTTCGTGCCTTCTATCCTTGCCGCAGTATAGATTTTGGTGATGGGGCTTATGATGATTGTCATCGGACCATGATGATCGAAACTGGTAATAACGGCGGCAGGTATGCCGCGACCGGCTGCCTCAGCATAAACGCTTTCGCCCGTGTCCGGCTGTTCCATCCGGCGATCCGTCAAAACGAGGTCGATATCCTGCGGGTTGGATCTGATGGCCTCGATTATGTCGGCGCCGGTGGCAAAGAAGCTGAATGTCACCTCCGGTACCGTGCGGGATAATGCCCGTGCGGCAGAAAGATTTTCCGCCGTGTCGTCAGCGATGAAGATTCTGGCAATGCCCTTTTCTTAAGATCTTTGCCTAGCGTGCTCATTCTTCCCTCCACAAAAATGATGGTCGAATGCCTTTATCATTTTTCAGCAGTGCAAGAATGAGAATCTTAAAAGAAAACGTATGAAACGCTTTTATAAACAACAATCCATGTATAATACGTTTAATGACTTACTGCCTGCAGGTCGATTCATGATCACGCCACAACTGACCAAGGCTGCACGTGCCCTTCTGGGGTGGCAGCAAAGCGAGCTCGCAATTGCCTCCGACCTGTCGCTGACTGCCATCAATAATTTTGAGCGAGGCGTTGGAACAACCCGGTCCGTTACAAGGCTGGCGATACAAAATAGCCTTGAAGAAAACGGTATCGAATTCCTCTCGGGAGGAGGGCTTCGGAAAGTCGATGAAATAGCTACGGTATCCCGTTTCTCCGGAAACGATTTCATCGCGAGATGGAGCGAGGATATCTATGCCGCAGTTCGCAAGCCGCGCGAGCAGATACTGACGGCATCGACATCCGAGGCTATGTGGTACCAGCCTGCCATTTTGCAAATAAACGACGAATATCTTGCCTGGGCAGGCAGGCTCGATCTGACGCTCAAGTCCCTGGTGCCGGACGACCAGAAGACACTTTACAAGTCCCGGCGCAATTATCGCGTCATCGCCCCGGAACTGATCGGCAAGATTACTTACTGCCTGTATGCGGACCGGATCGCATTCGTACTCTGGAAGAAAAAACAGGTTATTTGCCTGCGAAATTCCCTAGTGGCCGATACTTTCCGAAACCAGTTCTCCTATCTCTGGAAACGTGCCGTTCCGTTCAAGTAGCCAGACACGGCCAGCCCTTGAAGTAGTTCCGAAGGGCCGACCGAAAGATCAGTATCGACGCAGCAATCCTACCAGCTGACCCTGCACCTGCACACGATCGGCGCTGAGTACGCGCGTTTCATAGGTGGAGTTCGCCGGTTCGAGCTCGATATTGCGACCCTTGCGATACAGGCGCTTCAGTGTGGCCTCGTTATCGTCGGTGATCAACGCGACCACGATCGCACCGTTCTCGGCCGTGTCGCTTTTGCGGATCACGACGGTATCGCCATCCATGATACCGGCTTCGATCATCGAATCGCCCGATACTTCAAGAGCATAATGATCGCCGCCGCCTAGCATTTCGGGTGGCACGCCGATATTGCGCGATGTCGCCTGCAACGCCTCGATCGGCGTACCGGCAGCGATCCGCCCATGCATAGGAATCTGGATTGCGGCAAGATGGGCGGGGAAGGATTTGTGCGTATTTTCGGCGCGCTGCTTGATAAGGGCATCCGGCAGACGGCAGACCTCCAGTGCCCGGGCGCGATGGGGAAACCTGCGGATAAACCCGCGTTCCTCAAGCCCGGTAATCAGGCGATGAATACCGGATTTGGATTTCAGGTTGATCGCCTCCCGCATCTCGTCGAACGACGGGGCAACGCCGTCGGCCTGGACACGCTCGTCAATGAACTTGAGTAGTTCCTGCTGCTTCTTCGTTAGCATTCGACCTCACAGAACAAAAGATGAAACTTAATCTGTTCTAGTTTAGTTCCTATTGACTGTCAACAGCAGTGTTTCAGCCGCTTTTGCCACGTCCTGCTGGCGCAGGAGCGACTCCCCGATCAGGAATGCGCTTATTCCGGCAGCATGAAGCCGCGCCAGGTCTTCAGGGCGCGAAAGACCGCTTTCGCCAACGGCGATCGAGTCCGGTGGCAGATATGCAGCCAGTTCCAGGGAGGTCGCCAGGTCGATTTCCAGGGTTTTAAGATTGCGATTGTTTATGCCCATAAGCACAGGTTTCAGGGGCAGCGCCCTGTCAAGTTCGTCCTTGTTATGAACCTCGACCAGTACGTCCATTTTCCAATATGCCGCGGCCTGCATGATTTCTTCTGCCATACCGTCATCGACCGCGGCCATGATCAACAGGACGCAATCGGCCCCCAGCATGCGCGACTCGGCTATCTGATAAGGATCGATCATGAAATCCTTGCGTAAAACAGGCAGACTGCACGCGTCACGCGCCAGCGCCAGATGCCGGTCGTCACCCTGGAAGAACGGAGTGTCGGTCAGAACCGACAGGCATGTTGCCCCGCCTGCCTCATAGGCTCTGGCAAGGGCAGCGGGATCGAAATCGGCACGGATCAGACCCTTGCTGGGCGACGCTTTCTTTATTTCCGCGATCAACGCGTACTGGCCTTGCTCCACGCGTTGGCGCAAGGCGGTAGCAAATCCCCTTGCCGGCAGCGTGTCGCGCGCCCTGCTTTCGACTTGCCGAAAAGGCGATTTCAGCTTTTTTATCTGCACATGCTCTGTCTTGGCGGCGAGAACGGGCTGGAGGCGGTCGGGGATCATGCGTTAGTGCTGCCGCATTCTGTGCAGCAAGTCGAGGGCCGCGCCCGAATCGATGCAGTCCCGTGCCATGTCCGTGCCGGCAACCAGGCCTTCGACCTTGCCGGCGACAACCAGCGCCGCGCCGGCATTCATTATAGTTATATCCCTGTAGGCCCCGGTACTGCCGTTCAGCATGTTTTGCATAAGGGCGGCGTTCTGTTCGGGATCGCCGCCGCGTAGATCGGAAATGGTCCATTTCCCCAGATGCAGGCTTGTCGGATCGACTTGCATGCGGGAAATCTCCTGGCCCTGTAGAATGGCAATCTCGTTAATGCCGGTGACGGTCAACTCATCGAGGCTGTCGCCGTGCACTACCCAGGCTTTGCCGCTGCCAAGCTCCCTCAGGGCATTGGCGAAGGGAACCAGCCAATCGGGATGATAGACCCCCACAAGCTGACGCAGGACACGGGCCGGATTTATCAAGGGACCAAGCAGGTTGAAGATGGTTCTTCGACCCAGGATTCGGCGCAGGGGGGCCAATCGGGCCAATGCGGGATGAAACGCCGGGGCGCTGATGAAAGCGATCCCGAACCTGTCGAACTGTTTTTCGGCCGTGGATGGGCTGGTGGCGGCCTCGAGTCCCAAAGCCTGCAACACATCGGTCGACCCTGACCGGGAGGAGGCGGCGCGATTGCCGTGCTTTGCAACGGGAATCCCGCAGGCGGCTACGACGAACGAGGCGGCGGTCGATACATTCACGGTATGCCCGCCATCGCCGCCGGTTCCGCATAAATCCACGGCCCCGGGAAATGATGGCAGAGAAATCGATCTTTCGAGCAGAATTCTGGCTGCCGCGACCAGATGCAGCCTATCCTCGCCAGTATCGGAAAGGGTTCGCAGAAATACGGCAGCTACCGAATCGGGCAATTCGCCATCGACAAGGCTGGTGAAGGTTTTTTCGAAATCTTGCATGTTTATTCGGATATCTAGCCCATATTCGAATTGAGGCGTAAAAAAGATTTCGACAAATTTAGATATTTTGATTATAATAAGGTTTGAAGTGAGGTTTGAGAGGATCTCATGAGCCAAAGCTCATCTCAGTTCTTAAAGATCGTGGTCGCGTCAGGCATGCTGCTTTGCTTTGCAGGCGGGGCGCGTGCAGCCGATCCGCACCAGATGGAGGCAACCCCCAGTCTGCCGCCAGGTGCTATCAGCTCCGTATGCGATCAGCTCGAAGCGGCATCGAAATACACGATTGCCGCCAACGTAGTGGCTCACGCAACAACTGTGCAGGATCCTATCTCCATCGCCAGTTGCCTCAATCAGCTAATCCAGGACTATCAGCAACTAAGCGATATGTTTTCCAATGGATTCAGCTTTTCAGTGGTTCTGAATTCATTTTCCTCGGCCGGTACAAATTCGTTGATTAGCGACCTTGAGAAAAAAGCCTGTTCGGATGCCAGCGGGATCTTGCACTCCGTGCAAAACGGCTTGGTCTTGTCGACCTCGACGACTAATATAATGGGTAGTGTCGGCGGTGTCGGCATCCAGGCATCCGTAAGCGTGGGAGGATCTAGTTCTTCCGGTACCGGTAGCGGCGGTAGCAGCAGTGGGGCGACCAGCTCGTCTTCGTCGGGATCGATGGATCCTGCTACTGCCGGCTCGGCCTATGATGACTTGGATGTGGTCGCCAACTCCGATGGCGTGACCCTAACCGAACACTCGTATCCATCCATAACCCCGTCGACACTTTCGTTTAATGACGATGCCAACGGTACGAGCGGCAATTACGCCAACGGCGAAGGCAACGATAGCCCAACGCCGGTTCCCATTCCTTATGATAATCCTGCCGTAGCGCCAGGAAATGCTACGGTCTGCGTGCCTCCCAACAACCGCAGCGATATTCCAAAGGATGAATCGACACGTGCTGGCGATGACCCGTGGAGTTTCATCGGCGAGACGTCGGCGCAGGCCTCTGCCGATAGCCAGAGCCTGAACGACCAGGAGACCATGCAGCCGGCCAGCACAATTGTGCCTACTGGAAATACTCCTAGCACGGATGGGTCCAAGCAATCCCAGAACCCTGCCGGCGTGGACGGCGTGCCTGCCTGTTCATCCAGTGTGGAACCACAGGGCAGCCCCGGGTATACCAGTACGGGCATGCCATGTACTGCCAATGGAAAGCCATCCTGCATGGCAGGGACAGGTTCAGCTTGTTCATCCCAGAACGGCGACATCGGAACCGCAAAGGATTATCAGACGGGCGCGATGTTTGGACATGCTGCGTACGACTCTGGTGGAAATCTGGGGCAATGCGCGGCTCTGACCCAAAAGGAAGTTCCCAATATAGGTAATACCGGAAGCTGGCAGCCCGGGCAGTTCGTCCAGGGAAATGCCTCGCTGCAATTTGGCACGGCGGTTGCTACCTTCTTCGGGCCTGCTTCCGGGGGCGTCGGCCAGGGAACTGCCTACAAGTACGAGCCCGGCAACAACGTTCATAACCAGCACACCGGTATTTACATGGGGCAAGGCAAGAATCAGATGTATCTGATGGAGCAGTTCCATAGCAAAAGCTCGCCGGATGCAAAAAACGGCATCGTCAATCCGCATTTGTCGCCCTATAAATGGGGGACGAAATGGACGCCGGGTTCACCTGTAAAGGACAAAACTCCTGAGAAACAGGGAGCCAATTACCGTGTGATTTGTGTTTCCGGGCACGGTTGCTCATGACGACCAGATCGCCGGATATTCTTTTTGTCGATTTTGTGTTGCTATGCGCAATAGAAACTATCGACAAATTTAGTAAGTTTGATTATAATTGTCCAGTTACCTGTGTGAGAGGTCCGTCATGACTAGCCTGCTCCCGTCTGCAAAGAGCCTTGTTCCCGTACTTACGATCGCCTTACTTCTGGCGGTAGGTGCTGACGCCGCTTATGCACAATCTTCGGCTGCACCGAACGGTTTGCGAGGTATGAGCACCGTGCCTTCGGGAAGCGCGCTTTCCAGTGCGCTTACCGGATCCAGTAGTGGATCAAGCGGGACAAGCGGAAGCTCCAGCGGTGCCTCCAGCACGCCCGGTATACCGGCTGGTCCGGCCGGTACCAGCAGCAGCGGCGCAGGTGGCTCGGGTGCATATCCTGGTAGCACCGGCTGTATCGATACCGTCCAATCCTCGATGGCCAATGCATCGAATTATACCTATGCGCAGAACGTTGCCGTTCACACGAACATAGTTCAGCAGCCCGTTGGTTTTTCGTCCTGTCTCGATGGCCTGTTGAAGCAGTTCCAGACGTTGAGCAATATGTTTTCGAATGGCTTCAGTTTCTCGGTGGCTATTAACAGCTTTGCCAGCTCGGCAATCGACACGGTAATAAACGATCTTGAGAAACAGGCATGCACAGACCTTACCAAGGCCGCAAGCGGTATTTTCGGTACTGTCACAAAGGATCTGAGCGCATTGACAACGGGCGGCATCGTGATCTCGCTGGATACTCCAGTCGGAACGTTGCCGACTCCCAAGATGCCTAGCTCCACGCCACCAACCGGGGGAACGGGTTCAAGCAGTTCGTCGGGTTCAAAGACGACCAGCAGCAGCTCAGGTACCGTTTCCTCGAGCAGCAGCTCGTCGGGAACGAGAACGAGCAGCAGTTCGTCGGGAACACGTTTCCCAACTTCTTCGAGTGGTGCTCGTCCTCCGTTTGGTGGTCCGCCAAGCAGATTTGGCAATTAACCGTTATTCTTATAGGATGAACGATGAAAATAGGGCCGGTCTAACCGGCCCTATTTTTCTTGAATGAGTATTTTCGGATTAGTTTGTCGTCTTCATTCTATCGAGAACGGATTGGTTGATCTTGACCGGGTAGATCGAACGCAACGCATTCTCGTATTCGGCGATCATATCGTCCTGCAACTGCGTTTGCAGCGTTTTTTCAAGCACCGCCCTGTCGTCAGCTGTTTGCGCTGTTGCCGGTATAATCTCAGCGAGGCGAACCAGAATGGGCCCTTCGGGCGCGTTGGCCTGGTCGATAGTGCCCAATTGGGTCAGATCGAATAGGGTTGCGACGACATGCGGCGGGATCGATTTATCTTTGGCGCTACGTAACACCGGCCCGACGGGAACAACGATGGATCCGGCATCGCGGGCAAGCGCGGCGAAGGTCGCTCCGGATTTTGCCTTTGCGATCAGGTCGGCGGCTTTTGCTTTTACCAGCGTAACTCTTTCCTCGCCCAGATATCCTTCGATGACCTTGCTTTTCACCTCATCCAGAGGGCGCAGGGCAGGCGGGGTCACCTGCTCGACAGTGATGGCAAAGGCGGCATCCTTGCCGTCCTGGGTGATCTGGGCGGCTGTCCCCTTGTCTGCGACAAAGGCAGCCTTCAGCAACTCGGTTCGGCTATGAAGCTCGGGCACGATTGTCCCATCGGCATGTTTGCCCTTTGAATCGACCCCTTTGACACTGATGGGCGTCAGGCCGGCCGCCTTGCCTGCATCTGCAAGGGATGCCCCGCCCGCCAGCTGATCGTCGACCTGCTTTGCCGCTTTCGACACCATGTCGCGCGCCTTCTCGGCTTTCAGATCGGATTCAAGCGCCTGCTTTGCCTCATCGAAGCTCAGGGGCCGGGCAGCTTCGATACGCTTGACCATGATGACATGCCAGCCCAGCGGGCTTTGCACGGCATCAAGAACCGCACCGGCCGGGGCCGAGAAAATCGGGCCTTGCAGGATATCCGGCAGGTCCTGCTTCGACATCAGGCCCAGATCCATTGGCTGCGTGGCATCACCGCTTGCCTTCAGCCCGCCTGCAAGAGATTTGGCCGCCTGCGCAGCGGCGGCGACCGCTTTTGCCTTTGCCTCGTCCTTGAACATCACCTGCGAAAGCTCACGGCGCTCGGGCACCTTGAAGTCCGCCTGGCGAGCATCGAATGCCTGCTTCAATTCGTCGGGCGAGATGGTGATCTTGTCCGCGAATGCGCCAGGATCGACGTAAAGGAACGAGAAGTCGCGGTATTCCGGCGCCGTAAATTCCGATTCGTGCTTGTGATAATAGTCGTTCAGTTGATCCGCCGATGGCTGCGGCGCGACAACATCGGCGGTACTCAGGCGTATGATCTCCCCCCTGCGCGTCTCATTCTGGAATTTATAGCTTGTATCGACCAGCAGGGATGGGGGCGGCATTTGGGAAAGCTCGCTGTCGATCAGCAGTTTGGTTGCGGTTTCACGCTTCAGATAGGCCACGAACTCGGCCTCGTTGATCTTGTTCGCCGCCAGGACACGCTCGAACTTTTCGCGGTCCAGGACCTTGGTTTTCTCGTCCTGGAATACCGGAATCTTTTGAATTTCCTCGATCGCCTGCTTGTTGCCGACGGCAAAGCCCTCGTCATGAGCGGCAAGCTCAAGCAATGTATTGTCGATCATTCCGCTCAGGACATGATCGAGGTAGCCGACTTTCTTCAGGGTCGCCATGTCGATCCGGCCGCCGAATTGCCGGGCCTGCTGTTCCATGGCCTTGTCCAGCTGGTCGGACGTGATGTGCTGGTCGCCCACCACCGCGACATCGTTGCCATTGCTGCGGTTTCGCAATACGTCGCCGATCCCGAAAATCAGGAACGATACGACCAGGATCGCGAACAGGGTACGCATGACGAACGAGCCGGAGGCCCGAAAGAGAAATTGAAGCATGGGCACGATCATAGAAACGGCTTCGCCATATCGCAACACTCGACAGAACCGGACGGCACGTTAAAAGAGGCGCATGAAAACCCTGCGAAAACTGATTGCCGGTAATTGGAAGATGAACGGCACCCGCGCTAGCGCCGAAACGCTGATGCGCGCCATAATAAATGGTGCGGATAATGACGAGTGCGACATCGTCTGCTGTCCGCCTTATCCGCTGCTGTCCTTGGTCGGCGATATTCTGGACGGCTCCGGTGTAAAACTGGGCGCTCAGGATTGCCATCCCGACGTCAAAGGGGCATTCACCGGCGATGTATCGGCGGAATTGCTGGCTGAATTCGGCGCCCGCTATGTCATCGTCGGCCATTCCGAACGTCGCGCGCAACATGCCGAAACCAGCCAGCTGGTTGCCCGCAAGGCGGCAGCGGTACTGCGTGCCGGCATGACCCCGATCATCTGCGTCGGCGAAACGCTGGAGATCCGGGAGGCGGGACGGGCGGAAACCACAGTTTCGGCGGAGCTGGAACAGTCGATCCCCGAAATATCGACCGGGCAGAGCATCGTCGTGGCCTACGAACCGATCTGGGCGATCGGAACCGGCCGGACCTGCGGCAATGCCGAAATCCTCTCGATGCACGACAGGCTGCGCCAGACTCTCGCGAGTCGCAGGCTGGAAAACACGCACATATTATACGGTGGCTCGGTCAAGGCCGAAAATGCCGCCGAGATATTGTCTCTGCACAATGTCGATGGCGCATTGGTCGGCGGCGCCAGCCTCGATGCCCCTGGTTTCCTTGGCATTATCGATTGTGCAAAAAATGCAGTTGGCCAAAAGACCTGAACGAGCTACATCACTGTCATGCTTCAAACGGGTCTTCTGGTCATCCACATCGCCGTGGCGATTGCGCTTGTCGTAATCATCATCGTTTTCCAGCGTTCCGAGGGTGGAATGGGCTTCGGCACGTCCAGTGGGTCGGGCTCGTTCATGACCGCGCGCGGTACCGCCAATTTCCTGACCCGCCTAACGGCCACGTTCGCGGGTCTGTTCATGCTGACCAGTATCGCGCTTGCGATTCTGGCCGGCAATCATGGCCAGGGCGCCTCAATCCTGGATCAGATGCCCATCACTACCACAGCGCCCGCGACGCCCGGTAAGCCAGCCGTACCGGCTGTGCCGACACCGGAAGTCCCGCTTTCGAAATGAGCGGCGGCACCCGCCATATCTTCATAACCGGCGGTGTCGTCTCCTCCCTCGGCAAGGGCCTCGCCGCCGCTGCACTAGGATCGCTTTTGCAGGCCCGCGGTTTTTCCGTCCGCCTGCGCAAGCTCGATCCCTATCTGAACGTCGATCCCGGCACGATGAGCCCGACGCAGCATGGAGAAGTGTTCGTGACCGATGACGGGGCGGAAACCGATCTCGACCTCGGCCATTATGAGCGGTTTACGGGGGTATCGGCCCGCCGTTCCGACAACATCACGACCGGCCGGATCTATTCCAATGTGATCGCCAAGGAACGGCGGGGCGATTATCTGGGGGCGACCGTCCAGGTGATCCCGCACATCACGGACGAGATCAAGACGTTCATCGCCAGCGAAACCGATAATACCGATTTCATCATCTGTGAAATCGGCGGCACTGTCGGCGATATCGAAAGCCTGCCGTTCCTCGAGGCCATCCGGCAGTTCGGCAACGAAGTCGGCCACAGCCGCGCGCTGTTCGTGCATGTGACCCTTCTGCCCTATATCGGCGTTGCCGGCGAACTGAAGACCAAGCCGACCCAGCATTCGGTCAAGGAATTGCTGTCGGTCGGCATCCAGCCGTCGATCCTGCTATGCCGTTCCAATCAGGATATTCCCGCCGATCAGCGACGCAAGATCGCCCTGTTCTGCAATGTCCGGCCCGAGGCGGTGATCCCAGCCCTCGACGCCGATTCGATCTATCGCGTACCGATCAGCTATCACGAGCAGGGTTTCGACGACCAGGTCCTGGCGCATTTCGGCATGACCGCGCCCGAACCCGACGTAACGCCCTGGCAGAGGATCGTCGACCGCGTACTTCACCCCGAGGGGCAGGTCACGATCGCCATCGTCGGCAAATACACCAGCCTGCTCGACAGCTACAAATCGCTGTCGGAAGCCCTGACGCATGGCGGTATCGCCAACAATGTGCGCGTGAACATCGAATGGCTGGAAAGCGAGATCTTCGAAGGACCGGAAGATCAACTGCCGATCCATCTGCTGGAAAGCGTTCACGGCATCCTGGTGCCGGGGGGCTTTGGCGAACGCGGCGCGGAAGGCAAGATCAAGGCCGTCAAGTTCGCCCGCGAACGGCGCATCCCCTATTTCGGCATCTGCTTCGGGATGCAGATGGCCGTGATCGAGGCCGCGCGCAACCTGGCCGGTATCTCCGACGCCAATACGACCGAGTTCGGTCCGACCACCCAGCCGGTGGTCGGCATGATGAGGGAATGGATGCGCGGCAACGAACTCGAGATGCGCCGCCAGGACGGCGACCTGGGCGGTACGATGCGCGTCGGCGCCTATCCCTGCGACCTGGCCGAGGGGTCTAAAGTACGAAATATTTACGGTTCGGCGGAAATCAGCGAACGCCACCGCCACCGCTACGAGGTAAACACCAACTACAAGGCGGCATTGGAGGCCCAGGGGATGATGTTCTCGGGAATGTCCCCCGACGGCACGCTGCCTGAGATCGTGGAAGTGCCGACTCACCCCTGGTTCATAGGGGTTCAGTTCCATCCTGAGCTAAAGTCGAAACCGTTCGAACCGCACCCGCTGTTTGCCTCGTTCATCAAGGCGGCGCAGGAGCAGTCGCGGCTGGTTTGACCCCTGATATGCCAAAGCCAGAAAAAAAGGGCCTCCGAAGAGGCCCTTTTCATTCGCTTTTAGCGATCGGCGATCACGAAGTCGGACGACGCCGGCCGGTGATCAGGTGATACAGGAACAGTACGACGACCGCGCCGATGACGGCGACGAACATGCTCCATAGGTCGAATCCGGTTACGCCCGGTTCACCCAGGTGGTGGAAAATGAATCCACCGACCATCGCGCCCACTACTCCCAGGATCACGTCTACTATAAAGCCTTCGCCTGTCTTGTTGACGATCTTGCTGGCAATGAAGCCAGAGATCAGGCCAAGAAATATCCATCCCAAAATTGACATAGGGTCCTCCGTTTGTTGTCGAATTCGTAACACCACTTTTTCCAAAAGGTTTCCGCAAAACTACGGTGTATTGCCCTGAGGGGTAAGCGGGCGTACAAGGCGCACAAATTTGCAACATCATCATCCGTGAGTCCCATGAGCGCCATTATCGATATCCATGCCCGCCAGATCCTCGACAGCCGCGGCAATCCGACCGTTGAAGTCGATGTCACGCTGGAAAGCGGGTCCATGGGCCGTGCAGCCGTGCCATCGGGCGCGTCGACGGGTACGCACGAGGCGGTCGAGCTGCGCGATGGCGACAAGGCGGTCTATGGCGGCAAGGGCGTATTGAAGGCGGTGAACGCCGTCAATACCGAGATTTACGAGAATTTGATCGAGATGGATGGCGACAACCAGCTGGAAATCGACCGGGCGATGATCGATCTGGACGGTACGCCGAACAAAAGCCGTCTGGGCGCCAACGCCATCCTGGGCGTCAGCCTGGCACTCGCCAAGGCATCGGCGGAAGAAGCCGGCTTGCCTCTTTATCGTTATGTCGGCGGCTCGTCCGCTCACATACTGCCGGTGCCGCTGATGAACATCATCAATGGCGGCGCCCATGGCGACAACCCGATCGACATCCAGGAATTCATGATCGTGCCGGTTGGCGCGCCGACATTCGCCGAGGCCCTGCGCATGGGATCGGAAATCTTCCACGCGCTGAAGAAGCTGCTGAAGGATGCCGGACACGTGACCAATGTGGGCGACGAGGGCGGTTTTGCCCCCAGCCTGAAATCCAGCGACGATGCCCTTGGCTTCATCATGCGCGCCATCGAAACCGCAAACTACAGGCCGGGCCACGATGTCGTGCTGGCACTCGATGCCGCAGCGACCGAGTTCTACAAGACCGGCAAATACGAGCTGGAAGGCGAGGGCAAGAGCCTGGATAGCGCCGGTATGGTCAAGTACTGGCAGGATCTGGTGTCGCGCTACCCGATCGTCTCGATCGAGGACGGCATGGCCGAGGACGACTGGGACGGCTGGAAGGCCATGACCGACGCGATGGGCAAGAAAACCCAGATCGTTGGCGACGATCTGTTCGTCACCAACCCGATCCGCCTGCAACAGGGCATCGAGGGTGGGCAGGGCAACGCCATCCTGATCAAGGTCAACCAGATCGGTTCGTTGTCCGAGACGCTGGAGGCGGTCAACATGGCGCACCGCGCCGCCTTCCGCTCCGTAATGTCGCATCGCTCGGGCGAGACCGAGGATTCGACGATTGCCGACCTTGCCGTCGCGACCAATTGCGGGCAGATCAAGACCGGCTCCCTCAGCCGTTCCGACCGCCTGGCGAAATACAATCAGCTGCTGCGGATCGAGGAAGAACTGGGTGCAGCCGCCAAATATGCCGGTAAACTGGCATTTCGGTAAAGGGTTAAGTATTTTTTAGCCATGCCTCCCGTACAGACTCCCATGCCTCTGATTCGCGAAGCCCGTCGCCGGTCATACCAGCTCATCGCCCCCGTGGTGGTGGCGTGCCTCGTCAGCTATTTCGCCTATTACACGATCGACGGCGAACGCGGGCTGAAATCGATGACGCGGCTGCAGGGTGATATCTCCGTCTCCGAAACCCGGCTGGATGTCTTGCAGACCCAAAGCAACGCCCTGGACAAGCAGGTGTCACGCTTGCGTTCGGGCAGCCTGGACCCTGACCTCCTCGACGAGCGGGCACGGACGGTGCTGAACTTCACGAAACCGAACGATCTGATCATAAAGCAGGGCGCGAAGTAAGCTGCGTCTTGCAATAGGCACTGTGCTGGCATAGGTAATTCGGGCAAACTCGCTGCCTGAATCGAATGGCAGCCTTGGAGATACCGAGTGCCCACCACAGCGCAAGCCGTAACCACAAATACCGCGAGCAACACCGATGCATCGCCCGAGCTTTTGCGAGCTCTCTACAAGGATATGCTACTGATCCGCCGTTTCGAGGAGAAGGCAGGGCAGTTGTACGGCATGGGCCTGATCGGCGGCTTCTGTCACCTCTATATCGGGCAGGAGGCCGTCGTCGTCGGCGTGCAGTCGTTGCTGAAGCAGGGCGATACCATCATCACCAGCTATCGCGACCACGGCCACATGCTTGCCGCGAACATGGATGCGGGCAAGGTGATGGCCGAGCTGACGGGCAGGGCCGAGGGCTATTCCCGCGGCAAGGGCGGCAGCATGCACATGTTCAGCCGCGAGAAGGGATTCTTCGGTGGCCACGGCATCGTCGGCGCGCAGGTGCCGATCGGCACGGGCCTCGCCTTCGGGCACAAATACAAGAAGGATGGCGGTCTGTGCGCCACCTATATGGGCGATGGCGCGGTCAACCAGGGCCAGGTCTACGAAAGCTTCAACATGGCGGCGCTCTGGAAGCTGCCGGTGCTGTATATCATCGAGAACAACCGCTACGGCATGGGCACCAGCCAGGCCCGCGCCTCGGCCGGCGAGCTGTACCTGCGCGGCAGCGGCTACGGCATCCCGGGCGAGCAGGTGGATGGCATGGATGTATTGGCGGTGCGCGATGCCGTTTCCCGTGCCTCCGGCCGTATCCGCAACGGCGACGGGCCGGTGATCCTGGAAATGATGACCTATCGCTACCGTGGCCATTCGATGTCCGACCCGGCGAAATACCGCACCAAGGACGAGGTCGACGAAATGAAATCCGGCCATGACCCGATCGAGACGCTGAAGAAGCGGCTGGCCGAGGCAGGATATGCCGACGAAGAGTCCCTGAAATCCGTCGAGCGCGACGTCAAGGCCGTGGTGAATGCCGCCGCCGAATTCGCGCAGGCCGCGCCCGAACCCGATCCGTCGGAATTGTGGACGGAAGTTCTGGTGGAAAGCTGATGAGTATGATCGACGTTCTTATGCCGGCGCTGTCGCCGACCATGACCGAAGGCAAGCTGGCGAAGTGGCTGAAACGCGAGGGCGACCGTGTCGCCCCCGGCGAGGTCATCGCGGAAATCGAGACCGACAAGGCGACGATGGAAGTCGAGGCCGTGGACGAAGGCGTGCTGGGCAGCATCCTGGTGGCCGAAGGTACGGAGAACGTGGCCGTGAACACGCCGATCGCCAAGATGTCGATCGAGGGCGACGGGCCGGTGACGAAGCCCGATGCGTCCAAGCAGTTCGTGGTCGAAACCCAGGGGGCGCCGCAGACCGCACCGGCAGTACCGCTGGCGGCGCCCGCGCCGAGGGAGCAGGATTACACCGGGCCGACCGTGAAGCAGACGATCCGGGAGGCGTTGCGCGATGCGATGGCCGAGGAAATGCGCCGCGATCCGACCGTATTCCTGATGGGCGAGGAAGTTGCCGCCTACCAGGGCGCGTACAAGGTCAGCCAGGGGTTGCTGGACGAATTCGGTCCCGACCGCATCATCGACACGCCCATTACCGAACAGGGTTTTGCCGGTCTGGGCGTGGGCGCCGCATTCGCGGGGCTGAAGCCGATCGTCGAATTCATGACTTTCAACTTCGCGATGCAGGCCATCGACCAGATCATCAATTCCGCCGCCAAGACGCTGTACATGTCCGGTGGCCAGATGGGCTGCCCGATCGTGTTCCGCGGGCCCAACGGCGCGGCCAGCCGCGTCGGCGCGCAGCACAGCCAGGATTATGCTTCGTGGTACGCACATATTCCCGGCCTGAAAGTCGTGGCGCCTTATTCGGCGGCTGACGCCAAGGGGCTGCTGAAGGCCGCGATCCGCGATCCCAATCCGGTGATCTTCCTCGAACACGAAATCCTATACGGCGCCAGTTTCGAAGTGCCGTCCGACCCCGAGTTCATCGTGCCGATCGGCCGCGCCAAGATCGCGCGGCAGGGCCGGGATGTGACCGTGACCGCCTATTCGCGCATGGTCCAGCATGCCTTGCTGGCAGCCGAGGAACTGGCAAAGGAAGGGATCGAGATCGAGGTCATCGATCTGCGCACGATCCGCCCGCTGGATACCGCGACGATCGTCGACAGCGTGCGCAGGACCAATCGGCTGGTGTCTGTGGAGGAAGGCTGGCCAGTCGCCGGCATCGGCTCCGAAATCGCCGCCATCGCGATGGAGCAGGCGTTCGACGATCTGGATGCGCCGGTCGTGCGGGTCCATGCCAAGGACGTGCCGCTGCCCTATGCCGCCAACCTGGAAAAGCTGGCGCTGCCGCAGCCCGAGGATGTGATCGCCGCCGTGCGCAAGGTAATGGGCCGCTGATATGCCGATCAATGTTCTGATGCCCGCCCTGTCGCCGACCATGACCGAGGGCAAGCTGGCGAAATGGTTGAAGAAAACGGGCGACAACGTTGCCCCGGGCGATGTGATTGCTGAAATCGAGACCGACAAGGCGACAATGGAAGTCGAGGCGGTGGACGAAGGCCGCATCGGCGAAATCCGCGTTGCCGAAGGCACCGAGAACGTCGCCGTGAATTCGATCATCGCTGTGATGCTGAGCGAGGGCGAGAACGAGACGGATATCGCCAAGCCCGATGCCGTGCCGCTGGTAAAGCCGATTGCCTGCCATGTGCCCGAGGCGACATCTAAACAGGTACAGCAGTTCCTGCGCGATGTTCCCTCAGCGCCGTCGCCGGTCAAAAGCGGCCGCATCATAGCCAGCCCGTTGGCCAGACGCATCGCCAATGAGCGTTACATCGACCTGTCGCGCGTGACCGGGACCGGCCCCAATGGCCGCATCGTGCGCGCCGATCTCGACAATTTCCATCGCGAGGCTCCCCAGGCAGCGCCGAAGGAAAGCGCGAAATCGGCGATCGAAGGCCGCAAGCTGGCAGACTTGCTGGGCATGAAATACACAGCCCAGCCCAATTCAACGGTTCGCAAGACGATCGCGCGCCGGCTGACCGAAGCCAAGCAGTCGGTACCGCATTTCTATCTGACCCTGGATTGCGACATCGGCGCGCTGTCCAAGCTGCGTCAGGAAACCAATGCCGCAGGCGGCGACGTCAAGCTGTCGATCAACGATTATGTGATCCGTGCAGTCGCGCTGGCACTGAAGCAAGTGCCTGCGGCCAATGCCAGCTGGACGGACAGCGACATATTGCTATACGAGCACGCCGATATATCGGTTGCGGTCGCAACCGATAACGGCCTGATCACGCCGATTATCAAGGCGGCGGAGGAAAAGACGGTGGCCGCGATCTCGAAGGAGATGAAGGACCTTGGCCTGCGCGCCCGGGCCGGCAAGCTGAAGCCGGAGGAATACCAGGGCGGTTCGTTCTCGCTCAGCAACCTGGGCATGTTCGGCATCCGCGAATTCGCCGCCATCATCAATCCGCCCCAAGCCTGCATCCTAGCTGTCGGCGCGGGCGAGCAGCGGCCCGTGATCCGTGACGGCAAGATCGAGATCGGCACTATCATGACCTGTACCTTGTCTGTCGATCATCGCGCGGTCGACGGCGCGATCGGGGCCGAATATCTGGCAGCGTTCAAGAAGCTGATCGAAAATCCGAACGGATTAATCTAAATGGCTGAAACATTTGATCTTACTGTCATCGGCGGCGGTCCGGGCGGTTATGTCGCGGCTATCCGTGCGGCACAGCTGGGCAAGAAGGTTGCGCTGGTCGAAGACAAGCATCTGGGCGGTATCTGCCTCAACTGGGGCTGTATCCCCACCAAGGCTCTGCTACGCTCGTCTGAGATATGGCATACGCTGCAGCATCTTTCCGATTTCGGTTTTTCTGCCAATAACATAAAGTTCGATCTTAAGAAAATCGTTGAGCGTTCGCGCGGTGTTTCCGGTCAGCTTTCAAACGGTGTGAAACATCTGCTGAAGAAGAACAAGGTCACGGTTTATGACGGCCGCGCCCGGCTCAAGGGCGCGCGCACCGTCGAAGTTACCAAGGACGGCAAGGTCATTGTTGAGCTGACTTCGCAGAACACGATCATCGCAACCGGCGCGCGGCCGCGCATTTTACCCGGGCTGGAGCCTGATGGGAAACTGGTCTGGACCTACAAGGAAGCGATGATCCCGACCGAAATGCCGAAATCGCTGCTCGTCGTGGGATCGGGCGCCATCGGTATCGAGTTCGCCAGTTTCTTCTCGACGCTTGGCGCCAAGGTGACCGTTGTCGAAATCCAGGATCGTATCCTGCCGGTGGAAGACGAGGATATCTCGGCCGCCGCTCGCAAGGCTTTCGAAAAGCAGGGCATTACCATCCTGACCGGATCGAAGGTCGCCGGCCTGAAAAGGGGCGAGAATTCGGTTACGGCCACTATCGAAACCACGGGCAAGGCGACGGAGACCGAATTCGACCGCGTGATCGTGGCGATCGGCATCGTCGGCAATACCGAGGATATCGGGCTGGAGACGACACGTACGGTGGTAGAGCGCGGCCAGATCGTGGTCAACCAGTTCCTGCAGACCGGCGAACCGAATCTCTATGCTATCGGCGACGTCGTCGGCGCGCCCTGGCTGGCGCATAAGGCGAGCCATGAAGGCGTCATCGCGGTCGAGCATATCTGCGGCAAGCACCCGCACGCGATGAACGTCGCCAATATTCCCGGTTGCACCTATGCGTCGCCGCAGGTGGCATCGGTCGGCCTAACCGAAGCACGGGCCAAAGCCGCGGGACGTGAGGTAAAGGTCGGACGCTTTCCTTTTATCGGCAATGGCAAGGCAATTGCCCTTGGCGAACCGGAAGGCTTCGTCAAGACAGTGTTCGACGCCAAGACGGGAGAACTGCTGGGCGCGCACATGATCGGCCCAGAAGTCACCGAGCTGATCCAGGGCTATGTTGTCGCCAAGACGCTGGAAAGTACCGAGGCTGAGCTGATGGAAACCATCTTTGCACACCCGACTCTGTCCGAAGCGATGCATGAATCGGTGCTGGATGCGTATGCACGGGTAATTCATTACTAATTTATAAATTTATTGCTGTAGCTACGGAATTAGTTTATGTTCTCTTAATTACAGGAGGGCAAAATGGTTTCACACAGCAAATTACCCAGCCATGTATCCGTTGCTGATTCCGGCACCGATCACCAGATCGTCGGCGAAATTCTTGTTCTCAATCCTCTAGGACTCCTGGGCCACGACAATCGGATGACCATCAATCTTTCCGATACAGTTTCCCAGGTGGTGGGACAGTTTCCGCATATTGTGATTAATCTCTCCGGTGTATCGCACATGGACCAGGCTGGCCTGTATTCGATGCTCAACCTGCACAGGCTGGCGGAGGAAAAAGTTACGAATCTCGTATTTTCCAGCCCCAATACGCAGGTGATGAATAAATTCCACCTGTCGAAGATAGATTCTCTGGTAACAATATTTGATACCGAGCAAGAAGCCGTTGTCTCATTTGGGGCCTCCGCAGCGAATGAGGTTGAAGCGCAACCGGCCAGGACATTGTGGAACGAATTGTCCGTTTACGGCGCCACCGGCCGTGACAAGCCTGACAGCACTTTTACGCATTGATGGGTATGACCGTTCGCCGATCCAGGGAATCCGATTATCGGAACCCTAATTGTCTGGTAATCACTGCGCAGCCAATCGGCGACGCTGCTGCCTTGTACCTTAGCGGTCCATTGACCGCAAAGACGACGGAAGCGCGTGTTTTGCAGGATATTATCGAGGAAATCGTGCCGGCTTTTGAAACGGTCCTGGTAAACGTTTCGCAGTTGAACCGGATCGATAGCTATGGCCTTGATACCATAGAGGATTCCTATGGGCTTGCACGCCGCAAGGGCGGCGAGCTTGTCATGTGCAGCCCAGGGGCTGTGCTATTGAGGCAGTTGAGCAGATTGCCCGAGACTGACGTGCCTATCTTCCGCACGGAATCTGCGGCGCTGGAAGTGTTCGATGAGTGGAGCCAGCGCGGTGGCGATCCGCGCGAACTATTTCACCGTGCCGCCAGGCGCAGCTTTTCCGATACCGGGCCTAGCTGACTGTCCGGCATGCGATCGTGCTTGACGCGTGAGCCTGCGAGTTACATTTCTCTTCCATGGATAACGGCGTTACGACAATCGGCGTAGAGAAGCCGCAGAAACTGCGGCATCCCGAAAAGGCCGGCCGGCCCGATAACCCGATCCAGCGCAAACCGGACTGGATACGGGTCAGGGCGCCTGTTTCGCCGCAATATCACGAAACGCGTGAGACAATGCGCGGCCTGAACCTGAAAACGGTGTGCGAGGAAGCCAGCTGCCCGAATATCGGCGAGTGCTGGGCGCAGAAGCATGCCACCTTCATGGTCATGGGCGAGACGTGCACCCGCGCCTGCGCCTTCTGCAATGTCGCCACCGGCAAGCCCGATGCGCTCGATCCGCACGAACCGCTGCGCGTGGCGATCGCGGTCGGCAAGCTGGGCCTCAAGCACGTGGTGGTGACCTCGGTCGATCGCGACGACCTGGAGGATGGCGGGGCAGGGCATTTCGCCCGCGTCATCGCCGAAATCCGCAAGACCACACCTGCCACCACGATCGAGATTCTGACCCCCGATTTCAAGCACAAGCCAAACGCCGCGCAGACCATTGCGAATGCCAAGCCGGATGTGTTCAACCACAATCTTGAAACCATACCCCGGCTGTATGCCACGATCCGGCCCGGGGCGCGTTATTTTACCTCCCTGCAACTGCTGGCGACGGTCAAGCAGCACGATCCCTCGATCTTCACCAAGTCGGGCATCATGGTCGGCCTTGGCGAAACCCGCGAGGAGATCATGCAGGTGATGGACGATCTGCGCGAAGCCGATGTCGATTTCCTGACCATTGGCCAATACCTGCAGCCGACGGTCAAGCATGCGGCGGTCGACCGGTTCTGGACCCCCGAGGAATTTGCCGGCCTGGAAAGCATGGCGCGGGCCAAGGGCTTCCTGATGGTATCGGCCTCGCCCCTGACGCGCTCCAGCTATCATGCCGGTGACGATTTCGTTCGTCTGCGCGAAGCGAGGAGCGCAAAGCTGGCTGCCGGGGCCGAGGCCTAGTTGCCGCGCTACACGGAACATAAAATCCTGCCCTACGCGCCGGAAGATGTCTTCGATCTTGTGGCGGATGTCGCCCGATACCCCGAATTCCTGCCATGGTGCATCGGCGCCCGGGTGACGAAGCACGAGGGCGATGTGCTGTATGCCGACCTGATCATAGGGTGGAAGATGGTGCGCGAAACCTTTACCTCACGCGTGTCCCTTACGCGGCCAGGCAGGATTCACGTCGATTACATCGAAGGCCCGATGCGTTACATGAACAACGAATGGACTTTCACGCGCACGGCGAACGGCTACTGCGCGATAGATTTCGTGGTGGATTTCGAGTTCAAGTCCAAATCGCTGCAGGCGATCATGGGCGTTTTCTTCAACGAAGCCGTGCGCCGCATGGTAAGCGCTTTCGAAGAGCGGGCTCAGGCTGTGCTTAAAACAGCATAGACAGACTGTATAATAAAACGATATTCAGGTTTTATGAGCAAAAATCCAATTCAGACAAATCCTGACGCCGACCAACAGTGGGAGCGCGGTCTCAGGGCAGTCATCGATTTCAATTACACCGCCTTTACCCAAATCATCGACGCCGATCGCACGGATGATCCTATGCGCGCACGCGATCTTGCCGATTGGGCATTGCATCATCTGTCTTCAAGCCCGGAAAATGGTCCGGGCAGGCGACTGATAACAAAGGCGGCGGAAATCGCAGCCGCTGTGGCTCCGATAACGTCTTTCAACGATCAGCAAAGACAATCGACCTTGCTGACCCTGTCCAGCGCAAAGGTGGTTGTTGGTGTTCATGACCCAGGCACTGTCAGTTGCCTGGAAAAGGCGATCATCGCTTTGCGGGCCGCTACGATTCAGCAATCGTTCAGGAAGGCGCAGCTTGCAGGCGTCATCGACAGTCGGGGAATGCCGACGTCGCGCTATGTACCCTGAGGCAGCGCGCCAAGAAGAAACAGAGCGTGTTCGACTGTAGCCTGCCTGACGTCGGACCTGCCTCCTGAGAAAACAAGGCGCTCGCTTGTTACCGTCCCCCGGCGTCTCGCCAGTCCGAACCAGACGGTTCCTACCGGTTTTTCGGCTGACCCGCCGCCCGGTCCCGCGATACCGGTAACTGCAACGGCGACATCTGCCTTCGACCGCGCCAGCGCGCCCTCGGCCATCGCTCGTGCCACGTTTTCGCTGACTGCACCATGCTGAACGATCATCTCAGGTGGCACACCCAGCATTTCCTGCTTGGCCTCGTTGGAATAAGTCACGAAACCGCGATCGAATACGGTGGATGATCCCGCGATCTCGGTAATGGCCCCGGCGATCAGCCCGCCGGTACAGGATTCCGCGGCGGCGATCATCAGCCCAGCGGCGGTGTAGGCCTCCACCAGGGCGCGGGCCTGTTCCTGCAAAGTGTTCACCCCGGCAACCGTATGGTCGCGACCGCCTGTGCCGCCAGGCCTTCCTCACGGCCGACGAAGCCCAGTGTTTCGGTCGTGGTGGCCTTGACCGCGACCCGGTCGGGCGTGATGCCCAGGATCTCGGCAATGCGGTCGATCATCTTTTCCCGGTGGGGGCCGATCTTGGGTTTCTCGGCCAGGATGGTGATGTCGCAGTTGGAGATCACGCCGCCTTTGTCCCGCACCAGCTTCGCCGCATGCGCCAGGAAGACGGAACTGTCCATGCCTCGCCATTGCGGGTCCGAAGGGGGAAAATAGGTGCCGATATCGCCGGCGCCGATCGAGCCCAGAAGGGCATCGGTCAAGGCGTGAAGGCCGACATCGGCGTCGGAATGGCCCTTGGCCTTGCGGTCATGCGGGATGTGGATGCCGCAGATGATGGTCGCATCGCCCGGTTCGAACTCGTGCACGTCGAAGCCGAAGCCAGTGCGGATATCGCCCAGTGTGTTCATCAGAATACGCTCCGCTGCCGCCAGATCGTCCGGCGTGGTGATTTTCAGGTTGTCGATATGGCCGGGTACGACGGAAACCTTCGTCCCAACGGCCTCCAGTATCGCCGCGTCGTCGGTATAATCGTCACGCGTGGCGGTGCGATGTGCCTCTAGGATAGTGCGAAAGTCGAAGCCCTGCGGTGTCTGCATCCGCCACAGGCCGGTGCGATCGACCGTCCCATTGCTCAAGCCGTCCGTCGCCCGGCGCAAAGTCTCGGTCACTGGAAGGCCCGGCACGACTGCCGGCGCGGTCTTCAGTGCCTCGATCACCCGTGAAATGGTTGCCTGGTCGGCAAGGGGGCGCACTGCGTCATGGATCAGCACGGTATCCGGCATCGATCCAGCCCAGGCTTCCAGACCGGCCCTGGTCGAATTCTGGCGCGATTGCGCTCCCATGACCGGTGGCGGCAAATCCAGCCCGGCAGTGGCCTTGTCGTACATTTCCCTGTGTTCGGGCTGGATCACCACCTGGACCGTCGTAATCTCCGGATGGCGTAGGAACGCCTCGACCGCATGGCGCAGGATGGGCCGGCCGCCAAGTTCAAGATATTGCTTGGGGACGGAGCCGCCAAACCTTTCGCCTCGCCCGGCGGCTACCAGCAATGCTAGACACGAACCCATACAGCCTCGATATTCACAAATGCGTCCGATACGTCATAATGGCGCCGACCACATATTTAGGATACAAGAACACCCGTGCCCGATCATCAGGAGTTTTCCGACAGCGCGTCCGTGCTGCAGGCTTTACCGGAGCCTGTGATCGTCGTCGAGGATGAAAACTTCGTCATCCGCTACGTAAATCAGGCGGCCGAGGAATATCTCAACGCCAGCAGCGGCGCCTTGACCGGCGTTCCCTTCGCCGAAATCTTTTCCGAGGACAGCCCGGCGGTCGGGCTTTTACGCCAGGTTCAGCGTGAACAGCGCGCCATGGCCGAGCATGAGCTGACCCTCAGCCACAAACGCGCCAACAGCCGCCCGGTGTCGATCAGCGCCGCACCGCTGCCCGGCGAGTCAGGCCGGATCATTGTTTCCCTGCGCGAACGGTCGATCGCCGATAATCTGGACCGGCAATGGACTCACCGCGGCGCGGCGCGCTCGGTCAGCGCCATGGCGGCGATGCTGGCGCACGAGCTGCGCAATCCCCTGTTCAGCATCCGGGGGGCGGCTCAACTGCTGGAGCAGAACCTGCCCGAATCCGACCACGAACTGACGCGGCTGATTTCCGAGGAGGTGGATCGCATCCGCGCCCTGGTCGACCGCATGGAGGCGTTCGGCGACGGCGTTCCCGCCGAGCGCACGGCTGTGAACATCCATGCCGTCCTGGACCACGTGAAACTGGCCGCGGTCGCCGGATTTGCCCGCAACGTGCTTTTTACCGAGAACTACGACCCCTCGCTACCCCCGGTCCTGGCCAATCGCGATCAATTGGTGCAAGTTTTCACCAATCTGATAAAAAACGCTGCCGAGGCTTTGCCAAAGGGCTGCGGTGCCATAAAATTGTCCACTTACTACCAGCATGGCTTCAGAGTTGCGGCCCCTGGCGGAAACACCCGTGTTCACCTGCCGATCGCGGTTACGATAGAAGATAATGGAAACGGAATACCCGAGGCTTTGCAACCGCATATGTTCGAACCCTTCATGACCACGAAAGCGAACGGCACCGGGCTTGGCCTGGCGCTTGTAGCCAAGATCGTTGCCGATCACGGGGCGGCGATCTCTTTCGAAAGCGAGACGGGACGTACGCTGTTCAAGGTATCGCTGCCTGTCGCCTCGGCTCATGAATCGGCCCCTGAATCGGTTCCTGAATCGGCCCGCGCATCGGAAGGTGCATGAGCGCTCCCCGGATTCTCATCGCCGATGACGATCGCTCCATCCGGACGGTCCTAACCCAGGCACTGACGCGCCATGGCTACGACGTGAAATCGACCGACGGCGTTGCGACGCTGTGGGAATGGGTTGCCGCGGACGAGGGTGATCTAGTCATCACAGACATCGTGATGCCGGACGGCAACGGCCTCGACCTGGTCAGCAAGATACGCAGCGAGAAGCCCAATTTGCGCATCATAGTGATGAGCGCGCAGAATACGTTGAAGACGGCGGTGCAGGCGACGGAGCGCGGCGCGTTCGATTACCTGCCTAAGCCGTTCGATCTGAAGGATTTGATTTCGTCGGTGCAACGCGCGCTGGCCTCGACGCCGGTGGTCGATATCGGTTTGGAAGAAACCGATCCCCGCGTACCGTTGGTCGGGCGGTCGCCTGCGATGCAGGAAGTCTATCGGCTGGTGGCGCGCCTGACTTCCAGCGAGCTAACGGTATTTCTCTCCGGCGAGCCTGGCACGGGCAAGGAACGCGTGGCCAATGCGCTGCACACCTACGGCCCGCGCAAGAACGGACCGTATGTGACCGTCAACATCGCCGCCCTGCCGCAGGAAGACATAGAAATCGATCTGTTCGGCCGCGAAGGCGGGGCTGCAGGCCGTATCGAACAGGCCAATGGCGGCACGCTATTCGTCGACGAGATCGGGGCGTTGCCGATCGAGGCACAGGCGCGCCTGTTGCGCTTCCTCCAGGACGGCGAGATCGCCCGGGTCGGCAGCAAGTCTCCCGTCAAATACGATGTCCGCATCATCGTTGCCTCCAGCCGCGATCTGCGCCTCAGCGTGCGTCAGGGCCAGTTCCGCGAGGATCTGTTCTATCGCCTCAACGTCGTGCCGATGCGCATGCCGCCGCTGCGCGAACGGATGGAGGATATTCCCGAACTGGTGCGCCATTTTGCTGCCCGCGCCGCCGGCAAGGACCAGCCCAAATCGTTCACCATGGCGGCGCTCGAACGCCTGAAGGCTCATGCCTGGCCGGGCAACGTGCGCGAGCTCGAGAACTTTATCCGGCGCATCAACGCGCTTTATTCCCAGCACGTCATCGACCCGGCGCTGATCGAGGCCGAGCTTGCTGAGCCTGTGCGGGCTGAGTCGGATTTCCCGCGCGTCGACGGATTGAGCGGGGCAGTCGAAAGCCATCTACGCGATTATTTCGCCGCCCATCGCGACGAATTGCCTAGCGCAGGCGTCTACGACCGCGTTCTGCGCGAAGTGGAGCGCCCTCTTATTACCCTGACTCTGGCCGCGACGCGCGGGAACCAGATCAAGGCGGCGGAGGTTCTTGGCCTCAACCGCAATACCTTGCGCAAGAAAATTCGTGACCTGGATATCCCTATCCTAAAAGGTCAGAAGTAATTCCCGAACAGGAGCAGTTTTATGGAAGCGATCTACACGGCGGAAGTCACCACCAAGGGTAACCGCGACGGTGGCCATGCCAGTAGCACCGACGGCAAGCTGGACGTCAACCTGAACCTGCCGAAGGAATTGGACGGCAAGGGCGGGGCCGGCACCAATCCCGAGCAATTGTTCGCAGCAGGTTATTCCGCCTGTTTCGGTAGCGCCATCAAGGCGGTAGCCGGCAAGGAAAAGATCGAAACCCACGGCATCGAAGTGACCGCCAAGGTCGGCCTCGGCAAGAACGACGCCGGCGGCTTCGCCCTCAAGGTCAAGCTGGAGGTCAAGCTTGACTCGCTGTCGAAGGAAGAAGCGCAGAAGCTTGTGGACGAGGCTCACAAGATCTGCCCGTACTCCAACGCCGTCCGTAACAACGTCCCGGTTGAGATTGAAGTTCTGTAATTTCACCTCTCCCTGTGGGAGGGGTCGACCGACCGGAACGGACGGGCGGGTGAGGGGCTGTTTCACAAATCAATCAGCCCTTCATCCAACTCTCTCCCAAAGGGAGAGGGAATGCGTTGATATGATTGGGTTTGGATATAAATGACTCTCGCCGCCCTTGAAAGAAAACCGCAGCTGATCTGGCGCAGGCTGATTTCATGGGCGGCGCGTGTCAGCCTGGGCAACAAGCTTGCCTATAGCCTGACCGCGGCGGCGCTGGCATCCGGCACCGCCACCTATTTCACCATGACGGCGGGCGAGCCGTTGCGCTGGCAGAAGCCGCATACCGCGTTCTGGCTGCTCAATCTCGATCTGGTCCTGCTGCTGATTCTTGGCGTCGTAGTTGCGCGGCGGATGGTGGTGCTGTGGTACAGCCGCCAGCGTGGCATGGCGGGCGCGCGCCTGCAAACCCGCGTGGTGCTGGTCTTCAGCGCCCTTGCCGCGATCCCCGCCATTCTCACCGCCATATTCGCCGCCGTCTTCTTCTACGTCGGCGTGCAGTCATGGTTCAGTATCCATGTCACGACGGCGGTCGATGAATCGCTGGCCGTTGCTCAGTCCTACTTGCACGAGCACCAGCAGGCGATCCGCGCCGATGCGCTGGCGATGGCGGGGGATCTCAACCGTGAGGCGCCCTGGATGATGGGCGACGGCGTCGCGCTCAACCGCGTTGTTCGCACCCAGGCCCTGACCCGTGACCTGACCGAGGCGCTGGTGATCGACGGTTCGGGGCATATCATAGCCAAGTCCGGCGTCGCCCTGGAGCTCGAGTTCGACCCTGCCGACGCCACCGAACTGGACCGCGCCCGCGATGGCGAGGTGCTGATCCTGACCGCCGCCAATGACGACCGCGTGCGCGCCCTGCTGCGGCTGGATCGCTTCGTCGATAGCTTCCTGTATGTCGAGCGCCGGATCGAGCCCGACGTATTGCGCCAGATCACCACAGCCCAGCGTGCCGTGGTCGAGTACAAGGAGCTGGAGGGTCGCAGCAACGAGATCCAGATCAAGATCACGATCATATTCCTGGTCATCGCCCTTCTGCTGCTGATGGCCGCCGTGTGGCTCGGCATCCTGTTCGCCAAATATCTTGTCACTCCGATCGCCGCATTGATCGAGGTAACCGAGCAGGTCCGGGCGGGCGATCTGACCGTGCGCGTCGCGGAAGGCGGTACGGAGGACGAGCTGGCGACGCTGGCCCGCGCCTTCAACCGCATGACCAGCCAGCTGGAAGGGCAGCGCCGGGACCTGGTAGAGGCCAACCAGCAGCTGGATTTCCGGCGCCAGTTCACTGAAACGGTTCTGGCCGGCGTTTCTGCGGGCGTCGTCGGCTTGGACGTAAGCGGCAAGATCACCATCGCCAACATCTCGGCCGCCCAGTTCCTCGGTGTGGACCAGGCAAAGCTGATCGGCAGCTATCTGTCCGATTTCATACCCGACCTTGCGCCGGTGCTGGAAGGCAACGCCCCGCGCAGTAACCGTGTCGTCCAGCTGCACATAGACCTGCAGCGGCCGGGCCTGCCGGAGCGCAGCTTCCTGCTGCGCGTGACGGCGGAATATGCCGGGGGCGAGATACGCGGCTTCGTCGTCACCTTCGACGATCTGACCGATCTGATGGTGGCGCAGCGCAAGGCTGCCTGGGCCGACGTTGCCCGCCGCATCGCGCATGAGATCAAGAATCCGCTGACGCCGATCCAGCTTTCGGCCGAGCGGCTGAAGCGCAAATATGCCAAGGAAGTGCAGACCGAACCGGAAACCTTCATCGCCTGCACCGACACGATCATCCGCCATGTCGAGGATATTGGGCGCATGGTCGATGAATTCTCGGCCTTTGCCCGCATGCCCGATCCTGTCTTCGCCACGGAAAATCTGAGCGAGCTATGCAAACAGCTGGTCCTGCTGCGCAGCGAGGCCTACCCGGAGCTGACATTCGCCTATGAGACGCCCCCTGTGCCGGTCGTCGTCGAATGCGATGGGCGCCTGATCGGGCAGGCGCTTACCAACCTGCTGCAGAATGCGATCGAAGCCATCGAACCGGGCGACGGCCAACCGCGCGGTATTGTCAGGACGATCATCGAGATCGCCGACGACGAGGTGGTGATCGCAGTCGAGGATAACGGGCGCGGCCTGCCAATTGCCGAGCGGGAGAAACTGACCGAGCCGTATGTTACGACTCGCGCCAAGGGGACCGGTCTTGGCCTCGCAATCGTCAAAAAAATCATGGAAGATCATCACGGTCATTTGATTCTTGAAGATAGGGAAGAGCGAGGAAGCAGGGTTTCCCTTGTTTTTCCGCCATACCATACCGTGGCAACTTAATCACACCTCTTGACGATTACCCTGCTATTCTGCCACAGGTTTAGGTAGATTAATTGGGTTGAGTTCAGACCTCATGGCGAGAGACATACTGATCGTTGACGACGAAGCCGATATCCGGCTCGCCATCGGTGGAATTCTATCGGACGAGGGGCACAACCCCCGTTATGCCGCGAACAGCGATCAGGCACTTGCCGCCTGTAAGCAACGGCAGCCCAATCTCATCATTCTCGATATCTGGCTGGAGGGCAGCAAGCTCGACGGCCTGCAATTGCTTGAAGCGATCCAGCTGGCTCACCCAACCGTGCCGGTGGTCATGATCAGTGGGCACGGGACGATCGAAACGGCGGTCGCCGCAATCAAGCGCGGGGCTTACGACTTTATAGAAAAACCGTTCAAGACCGACCGCCTGTTGCTGATCGTCGAACGGGCGATGGAGTCGGCGCGTCTGAAACGGGAAATCGGCGAATTGCGCGCCAGGGCAGGGGCTGACTCCGAGCTGATCGGAAGTTCCGCCGCCATCGCGCAGGTACGGCACGTGATCGAGAAGGTCGCGCCGACCAACAGCCGCGTGATGATCACCGGCGCGCCCGGAACCGGCAAGGAGCTGGTGGCGCGTCTGATCCATGCACAATCGCGCCGTACCGACGGCCCCTTCATCATCCTGAACTGCGCCGCGATCCGTCCAGAGCGCCTGGAAATCGAACTGTTCGGTACCGAGCAGCCGTTCGAAGGGCCGGTGCGCAAGGTCGGCCTGTTGGAACAGGCGCATAACGGCACGCTGCTGCTGGACGAAGTTGCCGACATGTCGCTGGAAATCCAGGGCAAGATGGTGCGCGCGCTGCAGGACCAGACATTCGAGCGGGTCGGCGGCACTGTGAAGGTGGAAGTCGACGTGCGCGTGATCGCCGCGACCAACCATGACCTGATCTATGAAATGACCGACGGCCTGTTCCGTCAGGATTTGTTCTATCGCCTGAACGTCGTGCCGATCCGCCTGCCGGCATTGTCCGAGCGCCGAGAGGATATCGGCCTGCTGGCCGAACACTTCCTGCGCCGTGCCGCCGAAGCTTCGGGCGGCAGCCCGCGCGAACTGGGGCATGACGCCGTCGCCGTGCTGCAGACCTATGACTGGCCCGGCAACGTGCGCCAGATACGCAACCTGATCGAATGGTTGCTGATCATGGCCCCCGGCAGCGCGCGCGACCCGATCCGCGCCGACATGCTGCCGCCGGAGATTTCGGCGGTAGCCCCGTCCGTGGTCAAATGGGACCGCGGCGCGGAAATGATGAGCCTGCCGCTACGCGACGCCCGCGAGGTGTTCGAGCGCGAATATCTTCTGGCGCAGGTAACCCGTTTCGGCGGAAACATCTCGCGCACCGCTACCTTCATAGGGATGGAACGCTCGGCCCTGCATCGCAAGCTCAAGCTGTTGGGCGTTCAGGGAACCGAGCGGGATAAGGTAGCGGCGGAGTAAACGACGTCAGATCGGGCTTGCCTTGAATGAACATTTTGTAGTATTTAATACAAAATTAATATTTCTGGGTCCGCCGTGTATTTGCATTTATCCTCATATCTGAACGGCGTCGAGCCGCCGCCGATACGCGAAAGCATAAAAGACGCCCTTTATCGTCCAGCTTCCAAAATGCCCGGCCTGCGTTCAAATATGGACCTTGCTTCGATCACAGAGATTGCATTGCAGACGGCGCAAGGACGTTTAATCCTCGATGTCCTGAAAGCCCAAGATGCCCACCTATTCGTGGTTCCGTCGCCACTGAACAATCGGTCTCAGGGTTGTTTCGGCGAGACAAAAGATACCAAAGGGACGTTTCGGCACATCAATCTTGAGCCGGACGAATGCCAGGAATCGATGGCGGGAATACTGGTTCATGAAGCTTCCCATTTTGGCGTATCCACGCGGATATTGTCAGCCCTTGGCGGGGGATCTACTTACCTTCTGAACCGGCTGGAACTCAGCCTGTCCGATCGGGGGCTGATTTCTCAAGCGGATGAAGCCGTTGCGCGCGTTAGCCACATCGTGCACGCCTTTCAGCGCAAGCAGGTTGGTGTAGACATTTTCTGGCAGAAAATAGCTGTTGCCGACGATGATGCGCCGTTGTGCGCTGCGTTTGCCGAAGCGATAGATGCCGGCCATGCACCCGATTCCCCGGAAGCGAAAAGAGCTATTTTCAATGCTTATCTGCTCCAGTCGCCGGTCCGTGAGGCGTATGACCTAAGATTCTTAAGGATGCTCTCCTCGCGGGAAGATATTCAAGGCACCAAGGCGGCCTTACACCCTTCCAGCGAAGTGATTGCCGGCTGGCTGCAGGGTGACGGTCAGGATTATCTGGATGGAGTCAACCTGCGGACGTCCGATTACAAGGGCGTGTGGGATGAGGTCGAGACCCACGATGATATCGCCAGCGCAATTCTCGATCTGACACTCAAGGTCGAACTGATGCCCAAGGCTGTAGCCTTCCGGGACCTGGTTACCAAACTGGCCACCGATCCTGGTAAAGAGACATATGGCGTCTGGGATAAAGTCCCGCGCAGGGATTTTGGCAACAATAGCTTGTTACCGGCACTTCTGGATATCGTGGACGAGGCAAAATTTTATCACGAGCTAGCGCCGACGGTTGGACATATTTTCGTGCAGCTGAACCTGGCGAGGGAAGCGAACGCCGATCTGGCCGAAGGCTTGGCCAGCCTGTCGCGGCTGGGACTAAAGCACGTCGCCTCGACATATCGGCGGGACGAATATGACAAGACCTGGAATATGGCGGGTTTGAACAGTCCTTTATACGATTGACCGCTCCACGCCTGTAAGTGTCAGATACGGGCATGACCTCATTACACCCGCCGGAAGCTGTCCTGCTCGATTGGGATTCGACACTCGTCGACAGCTGGAACGGCATTGTCGCCGCCTGGAACTATGCCCTTGAAGAGCTGGGCCGCGCCGAAACGAAAACCCGGCGCGATGCCATAATGCTATCCAGCAAATCACCCAACGAGATATTCCTGGAGATATTCGGGGCAGACGACGCGCAGCATGGCGCCAGCCTGTTTTATGAGCGCCTGACAACCGGGAGCATGAGCGATATGGCAGTTCTTCCTGGCAGCGAAGAGCTGCTGCAGGGGTTGCTGAAACTGGGTATTCCCGCCGCCGTGGTCAGCAACAAGAAGGGACCGATTCTGGCCAGCGAAATCGTCCATCTCGGGTGGCAGAAATATTTTTTTGCCAGCGTCGGGGCAGGGGATGCGGCCTACGACAAGCCACACCCGGCGCCGGTGCTCTATGCCCTGAAACAGCGCATGATTCAGCCCGGCCCGAACGTTTGGATGATTGGAGATATGCATTCCGATATGCAAGCCGCCCATCGGGCGGGGGTCTCGGCGGTTTTGATGGAAACCACTTCCAGCCTCGGGCTGGGGCTTGAAGGAAACTTTGGACCCTATCAGCCCCATTTGCGTGTTAGAGACGCAGGCGCTCTGCTGGAACTGGTAAATCGGCTTTCGAGCACCATCTAATTCGTTACAGGCAATTCGGGGAACAAACTCATGGCGCAATTAACCAGTAGAACCCTCAAAATCGCCACGCCGGCCGTGGATGAATTAAAACCAACGAACGAAAAGAAGAAAGGCGAACCTATGGCCGAAAAGAGCCAGAATGTTCAGGATGTATTCTTGAACGCCATTCGCAAGCAGAAGACTCCGGTTACGATTTTCCTTGTGAACGGTGTCAAATTACAGGGCATCGTGACCTGGTTCGATAATTTCTCGGTGCTTCTGCGGCGCGACGCGCATTCGCAGTTGGTCTACAAGCATGCGATATCGACAATTATGCCATCACAGCCCGTACAGCTGTTCGAGCCGGCAGAGGACGAATAAGCCCTGTCACCGGTAGAAACGCGCTCGCCACCGGTCCGGACGCTGGTGCTGTGTCCGGATATCAGGCTCGAGAAGGTTACGCGCCCGCCAGAATCCCGACTTGCCGAGGCTGAGGGTCTGGCTCTTGCCATAAACCTGAATATCGTGACTGCACAGGTGATTTCCGTTCGTGAAGTCGATCCCTCCACGCTATTCGGACGCGGGAAGGTCGAGCAGATCGGTGAAACGGTACGCGACCAGAAAGTCGGGCTCATTGTTGTAGACCATGCCTTGACGCCAACGCAGCAACGCGAGCTGGAAACGGCCTGGAAAAGCAAGGTCATCGATCGCACGGGCCTTATTCTCGAGATTTTCGGCGAACGCGCCCGCACCCGCGAGGGCCAGTTGCAGGTCGAGCTGGCGGCACTGCAATACCAGCGCTCGCGGCTGGTAAGGTCGTGGACCCATCTTGAGCGCCAGCGCGGTGGCTTCGGCTTCCTGGGCGGTCCGGGTGAATCGCAGCTGGAAATCGACAAGCGACTGATTGATCGCCGTATCGTGAAGATCAAGGCCGATCTTGGTTCTGTAAAGAACAGCCGTGCCCTGCAGCGCCGGTCGCGTACCGATCCGGTTATGGCGCTGGTCGGTTATACCAACGCCGGCAAATCGACATTATTCAACCGCCTTAGCCGCTCCGGCGTCATGGCGGCGGATATGCTGTTCGCCACGCTCGATCCTACCATCCGGCAGGTCATGCTGCCCTCGGGCTGGCCGGTTCTGGCGTCCGACACAGTTGGTTTCGTATCGGACCTGCCGACAGGGCTGGTAGCCGCGTTCTCAGCCACGCTCGAGGAAGTCCGCCAGGCCGATATCATTCTGCATGTCCGCGATATTTCGCACCCCGATACGCTGGCGCAACGCGCCGATGTACTGAAGGTGCTGGAGCAGGACCTCGGCATCTCGGCCGATGATCCACGCATGATGGAAGTGTTGAACAAAGCTGACCTGATCGCCCCCGAGTCGGTCAACCTGGAACGTGGAATACAGGTATCGGCCTTGACCGGAAACGGTATTGACAGGCTTTTGCGGGAAATCGATCGCAGGCTGGACCGGACGCGGGAGCGTGTACAAATAGAGGTCGATTCCGCCGATGACAGCGCTCTGGCTGCGCTTTATCGTCAGGGACGGGTGCTGGACCGGAGCGATAACGCCGATGGTAGAACCAGAATAACACTGGAAAGACGCGTTGACCGATAGAACATTCAGTATTTGTTATTCGTAATCGTGGAGTATGGGCCTTACCAAAGAAAGGCTTACCAGTGGCTCCGCCAACATTATCGAAGCGTATCAAGGAAATCATCACCCTGACCCGGGGCAATCGCAGCCAGGCCGAGCGCATGATTCGCGAAACCATCGCCCGCGACCCGCATTTCCTGCGTGAACTGGTCGAACCTTTTCTGCCTGGGATCATAGCGCACGCCTTGGCGCGGGCAGCCGAACCGGCTGCCGGAGCGGGACCTGCAGCGCCGCTGCCGGCGGGGGGCATGGATGCGCTTCTGCGTGGGCTGGAGGAAAATGCCGCCCTGCCACGCCATACGGGGCACGCTCATCCGGGATCGGGCCATGCCGATACGATACGCGCCCTGGCCGAAGCCCAGCGCAAACGGCGCAGCAGCACCTAGCCTATCGTTTTACGTTGCAGTGAGGGAATGGGGATCGCGTGCGCCGCCATGGCCAGCGCGCCGCCCAACGCCGTGGCGAAAAGCCGGTGCGTTACAACCTGCATCGGCGGCAAATGGGTCAGTCCGATCAGGAAGACGATATAAGCCGTCAGGCAAAGTGCAAAAAGCGCGTAGTTCACGCGTACGAATGCAAAGCTGAACCAGGCGAAGATGACGATCAGGACGATCAGGCTTTCCTGTCCGGGCCTCAGCAACGCGATGAGCAGGGTTGCGATGACAGCGCCCACGAGCGTACCGCCTGAACGCGCCACGCTTCGCGTCAGCGTCTCGCGAAATTCCGGCTTCAATAGAATGACGGCCGTGATCGCGATCCAGTAGCCGTTCGGGATCCTGTACATTGTGTAGAATGCGCAGGAAGCGGCGGCGATGATCGCACCGCGCAGGGCATAGGCCCAGTTCTTGTGCTCGCGCAGACCGTGGCGGAAGCTATGCCACAGCGTATCCTCGAAGGGCAGGGTGCCGATGTCCAGTTCCTCGCGAACGGGCAGGATATATCCGGTTATCAGTATCTGGACCAGGCCACCGGCGAGAACAAGCAGGCCACGCCACATGGCTCCCTCCAGGCTGGATGGATACGACCCGGCAACCAGCAAGGCGATGGCCCATTGCGTTGCGATCCACCACCCACCGGTGCCGAGTATGGCGCCGAGGCCGGGCATCAATCCCCAGAGGGCTGCACAGGCGATATAGACCAGTTCATGCTGCCCCGCGACCGATCCGGCCACAGTCGAGAACGCCATGCCGAGGCTTGCCAGAAGCATCGGCGCCACTCGCCACGAAGTGAACTGTTGGAAGACGCCGAAGCCGACCGAAAGTGCGCCGCCCGCCGCCAACAGGCTGTAGGCCGGCTGGTTGAAGACATATCCCGCGGCGACGATCAGTGCGATTGCCAGGGTGCAGCGATTGGCCGCATGCGGATGGTATTTGCTACGGTCCAGGGTCACCGCCTCCCTCCACAGCGCTCGCAGATCGGCCGGGATCATTTTTCCTGCAGGCAGGCGGCTAGTGCGATACGAAGCGTCTCGGCATTGTACGGTTTCTTGACCACGGGCCGGGTTGCGAAATGCGACGGCAGTTTCAGGGAATCGCCATATCCTGTGGCAAAGAAAAACGGTATTTTCATTTCGGCCAGTTTCTCAGCCAGCGGGATACTGTTTTCCGCCCCCAGGTTGAAGTCCAGAAGTGCGGCCTGCGGACTGACCGATTCCAGGTAGCGTAACCCATCCTGGACCGAGCTCACGACCGTGACCTGCTCGATGCCGATATCGTGCAGCACGTCCTCCGCGTCCATGGCGATGATCAGGTTGTCTTCCGCCAGTAGCATTGAGCCATTGAATTGCAGCGGCTTGGCTTGATCGATACTCACTGAATTGCTTTCCGGATGTGTGTTGTTTGTAATCTCGACAAAATGACCGGGGATGACGAACCTTGCCTTCACGCCGGTCAGCGCATACTCGACATGCGCCTCGCCCTTCAGGTCGAACGGGATCGAGCGTTCGATGATCGTCGATCCGAACCCGCGCCGCGTCGGCGGCCTTACCGGTGGGCCGCCGTGTTCCTGCCACAGCATGATCAGCCGTTCGTCGGTATCCTGCTGCCATTTGATGTCGATCCAGCCGTTGCTGTCGTTCAGCGCCCCATATTTAGCAGAGTTGGTCATCAGTTCGTGAATAACGAGCGCCAAGGTCGAGAATGCCTGCGGCGCCACCAGCACCTCATCTCCCGTTATGCGAACGCGGTCGTT
Organism: Alphaproteobacteria bacterium; assembly: GCA_965199335.1. Classification (GTDB taxonomy): domain Bacteria; phylum Pseudomonadota; class Alphaproteobacteria; order CALMVH01; family CALMVH01; genus CBDAQV01. The sequence continues at coordinate 216,677 of CBDAQZ010000002.1, forward strand.
TTTTCCCATCACATAGGCTTCCGCCTCCGCGCGTATGAGAGCTTTCAGCGGCGCGGCCTTCCAGTCGTCGGTGGTAATCTGTTCATGTGCGCGTGCCAGCGCCTCGACGCGACCTGAGACAATGTTAGCAAAATCCTCTGTCGATACCGTCGTGCTGGTCTGGGCAAGCAGCCCCTTCACCAGCCCCAGTATATTGCGGACGCGATGGTTCAGTTCCGCGATCAGCAGTTCCTGCCTTTCATGCGAAATACGGCGGTCGCTTTCCGCTTCATGCGTCAGGCGCAATACGACTTCCAGCAACGATACGCGCAACGACTCTGCGATACGCTTGTCCACTTCGGACCAAGCCTCGCTCTCGCCGCGCACCACTTCGTTCCAGGCGTCAAAGCTTTTGCGCGGCGTCAGGCGAACGCCGTTTGGCCCCATCTCGGCGGGCTTTTGCGGATTGCCCGCCCAGGCGATGGTGCGCGCCAGTTCACTGCGAAAGAATATTATGTAATCGCCCGAACTGCGGGATGTCGGGATCGCCAGCAGTCCGGCCGCGCGTTCCTGAAAATCGGCAGCCGGTTTATACTCGTCGGACAATTTATGCGTGGCATAAGCGCCGACCAGCTGCTTGCCATTCAGGAACCTGCTCAACCCGATGAACTCTTCCTTCGTCGGCGTCAGCCCGCCAAGCAAGCTTTCGCCATTGATGCGGATGCCGATGCCGTCGCAACGGATCGCGCTGCGAAGCTCGCCTGCCAGAGTAGAAAAATTCTTCAACGACGCGCCGCCAGCCGCGATTGCGGCCATGATGCTGTCCTGCACCGCGCGCGCGCGCGTTTCCTGGGCCGCATCCTCCTCGCGTTCGCGTCCTTCGAGCAGCAGCGAGAACATCTGTCCGATAAGCTCCATCGCCACGCGCCGTTCGAACGAGACGTAGCGCGGTTGCAGATGGTGGCATGCAATCAGCCCCCACAGACGCCCGCGCACGACGATCGAGATCGACAGCGATGCGCCGACTGCCATGTTCTTCAGGTATTCGATATGAATCGGCGACACGCTGCGAATTCCGCTGAGGGACAGGTCAAGTGCTTCCGGCCTGTCCGGCGCCGATGCTATCGAAATCGGATCGGCACCGACATCGGATATGATGCGCAGCCAGTTTCGCAGATAGATGGCTCGTGCCTGGGCGGGAATATCGGACGCGGGGTAGCGCAGACCGAGAAACGATTCCACGCCGCCACGCACCGTCTCGGCGATCACCTCACCGGAATTATCCTGGTTGAATCGATAGATCATGACACGGTCGAAACCGCTCAAGGTCCTGATTTGACGGGCCGCTTCCCGGCAGAAAGTTACGAAACTGTCGGCGCTGTGCAGGCGGGTCACCATGCTGCGGACCAGCGATGCGGAATTCAGTTCGGGTTCGGAAACGCTCGGCTCGATCTCAATGACGATCAGGTCCCCCGAGGGATACAGAGCCAGGTCGAAGCAATGTTCGCTATCCAGCAGTCGCTGACAAAAAACGCGTTCGACGCTATCGTCGCCGCGCAGCGCCTGGAGGCGATTGCGGATGGCGTGGACGGCATTTTCGGTAAGAACGTTGTCGAGATTCATTCCGATGATCTCGGTAGCCGAATGCTTTAGCCAGTTGCCCGCATTCAGGGATACTTTGCGTACGATCCAATCGGACGATACGGCCAGCAGGAAGCCGAAGGGCTGCACCGATCCAAGCTGGTGAATGGGTTCTCGTTCGCAGTTGCTCAGATCGACATTCGATACGGCCGCATTATCCGACAAAGATGACACTGGTATTGCTCCCGCTTCGTTTTACGAAGCTGCGAGGTGTTGAATTTCTTGCTCTGCACTGTGCTGGAAAACATCGAATGCGATCAGGGAGCCGGCCAGGATGTTTGGCCAGCGGGCACGGTCGGCGCCCTCTGCATTCATTTTGTCCATGAACTCACGCCAGAAGCCCGGCGTGGTTGGAAAGCTCAGGAAGGCGCTGGCCTTTTCGGCAAGGTCGGGATGATCAACCTTCATCTGGCGCGACAGCATTGCATTGCCCAGACGTGAGCCTTCCAGCGTATAGGCCGCGCCCAGGGCGTGGTCGAAGGTCGGCAGATCGGGGGCGGGCATGCGGTCCCAGCGTCTGCCCATCGCCGCCAGATCCGATTCCAGCGCATCCGAACGGCTGGCCCAGCTGATACCGGCGCGATCGAAATCCGCCTTGTAGCGGCTCAGGGCTTCTTCAAGCGCGTTCACGCCAGTCGCCTGGACGCGCAGGAACGAGACGTATTCGACAGGATTTGCGAGTCCGATCCCGCCCATCGTCGTTTCCGTGCGCTGGTGGCGCGCCATTGACGATTCTTTCAGGAAGGCATGCAGGGTTTCGTAGTGATCCATGTATCCGTATCATGCCTGAGAAATGGCGGATGGGGTCGGATTCGAACCCACGGAGAGCTTACACCCTCGCCGGTTTTCAAGACCGGTGCCTTAAACCGCTCGGCCACCCATCCCGCTTATTGCCTTATATAAATCATCTTGTGCACGGATGCGAGTGTGGAAAACGAAACGAGAAACCATCTTTTCGTGCCGCATCCGGCGGGGTAAACAGGGTTGTGCCTATCACCATGCGTCTCCTCCGCCCCTTCGCTATTGTCTGCCTCGTGCTTGCTGGCCGCCCCGTGGCCGCGCAGGACCTGGCCGATTTCAAGGATGAAGTCCGTTCGGCCGCAGAAAATGCCGGAGTGTCGCGACATACGATCGACCTGAGCCTGAACAATTTCCATCCGATCGAGCACGTGATCGAGCTGGACCATCACCAGCCCGAGAAAACCCAGACTTTCGACCAGTATTACAGCCATACCGGCACCGATGCGCGTATCCAGAAGGGACAATCCCTGCTGGACGCCAACCGCGACCTGCTGAACCGAATCGAGTCGGATTACGGCGTGCCGCCATCCATCTTGGTGTCGTTGTGGGGCATGGAGTCGAGCTATGGGGGAATCATGGGCGATTACGCCACCATCCCCTCGCTGGCGACTTTGGCCTATGAAGGGCGGCGCCACGACTTCTTCGAGGGCGAGCTGATCAAGGCAATGCAGATCGTAGATGCCGGGGATACGACCGTTACCGGCATGACGGGGTCCTGGGCCGGTGCGATGGGACAGGTTCAGTTCATGCCCAGCACCTTCCTGGCCTATGCAGTCGATTACAGCGGCACAGGCAAACGCGATATCTGGCACGATAACGCCGACGCGCTGGCCTCTGCCGCGAATTATCTGTCGCAGATCGGCTGGAAGCGCGGCGAGCTGTGGGGCAGGGAGGTCAGCCTGCCGGCGCAGATCAGCCCGCAGCTGGTGGGATTGGACAAGTCGCGCCCGCTCGATGACTGGCGGCGGCTGGGTGTGTTGCGCATCACCGGCGACCCGTTGCCCGATGCCGATATAGAGGCGGCGCTGGTCATGCCGGACGGTCCCGATGGCCGTGCCTTCCTGGCCTATAACAACTACAAGGTCATCATGCGCTGGAACCGCTCGACCTATTTCGCCACGGCGGTGGGCCTCATCAGCGATGGCATCGATGGCCGTGAATAACCTAGCGAGAGCGGTTACGGTGTGCGCGCTGTTCGTGCTGGCGGCATGCTCGTCCACACCGGGACCGCGCACGGCGAGCGCTGGCGGTTCGGCAAATGCATCGCAGGGTTATTACAAGGTCGGCAGGCCTTACGAGATCAACGGCGTCACCTACACACCCGCCTGGGATCCCAATTACGATGAAACCGGCATCGCCTCGTGGTATGCGGGCGAGTTCACCGGCGAGCCGACGGCAAACGGTGAATTGTACGATCCCAACCAGTTGACCGCAGCCCATCGCACCCTGCCGCTGCCAAGCCTGGTGCGAGTGACGAACCTGGATAATGGTCGCGCCCTGATCGTACGCATCAACGATCGCGGCCCCTACGCGCAGAACCGCATCATCGACATGTCCCGCCGCAGTGCCCAGTTGCTTGGCTTCGAGCAGAAAGGTACCGCCAAGGTACGCGTCGAGGTTCTGGCCAAGGAAAGCCTGGCGCTGGCCGACGCCGCGCGTCATGGCCAGCTTGCCACCAGCGTGGCGGACGCTATCGAGACCAATCCGGTCCAGGCCGCGCCGCCGGTTCAGGTGGCCAGCAACGAGCCTGTGACGACCATGCCTGAAATCGCCTCCCAGCCTGAACCGGTTCAGCAAGCCCCGGTTCAGACGGCATCGATCCAGGCCGAGCCGCTGCCGGCGCCTACAACTTTGACACCTGCGCCGCCTACACTTGCACAGCGTCAGCAAAGCCAGACGCCGCTGGCCAATAGCGCCGGTGGGATACAGGTGCTGAACGAAAAAGCGGTTATCAAACAGGAAACCGGGGAGACGCTGAAGGGCAAGACCGAAGGCGGGCGATTCCTGCCGGCGCCGATCGTGAAGCAGGAGAAAGTCGGCCATAGCCGCATCTATGTCCAGGCCGGTGCGTTCGCCCAGGTGGAGAACGCCAATCGCATGCGCGACAAGTTGCATACGCTGGGTACGCAGATCATCCCTGTGATGGTCAATGGAAAGCAGCTATACCGCGTTCGCGTGGGTCCGCTTGCCGATGTGCCAAGCGCGGATGCGGAACTGCAGCGCGTATTGAATGCCGGGGCCACCGAGGCCAAGATCGTTGTCGAGTAGTGAGGTCAAAGTGAAGCGGTTTCTTATTCTTGTTGTGTGCTGCCTGTCTCTTGTCGTTTCCGCCGATGCGAAGCCGCAGGTGAAGAAGGTGGCTACGGTGGCTGCACAGCCCGCCGCTTCCAGCGCGATCACGCCGCCCGAGACCGACGCGCATTATGTGTATCTGGTCGATTTCGATACGGGTCGCGTTCTCGATGACAAGAATGGGGAGGAGCACATGCCGACCTCCTCCATGAGCAAGATGATGACCATGTACCTGGTATTCGAACAGCTCAAGGAAGGCCACCTGCATCTGACCGACAAGCTGCCGGTTAGCGAGCGTGCCTGGAAGACGGGCGACAGCGGTCGCGACAGCTCGGCGATGTTCGCCAAGCTGGGCGACAACATCGCGGTCGAGGATCTGATCCGCGGCGTCATCATCCAGTCCGGCAACGATGCGACCGTGGTGCTGGCGGAAGGCATCGCCGGTTCCGAGGACGCCTTTGCCGAGCGCATGAACCAGAAAGCTCAGGACCTCGGCATGGTCGACAGCCATTTCGTCAATGCCAGCGGCTTGCCCGATCCCAACCACTATTCGACCTGCAAGGATCTATCGATCCTGGCGCATCACCTGATTACGGATTTTCCCGAGGACTACAAATATTTCAGCGAACCGTCCTTTACCTGGAACGGCATCAAGCAGGAGAACAGGAACCTTCTGCTGACCAAGGGTATCGGCGTCGATGGCCTGAAGACAGGCCACGCCGATGCCGCTGGCTATGGCCTGACGGCATCGGGCGTGCAGAACGGGCATCGGCTTATCCTGGTGATCAACGGCCTGCCCTCGAAGAAGGCGCGTGAGGATGAGCCGGCGACGCTGATGGAATGGGGCTGGCACGAATTCCGCCTGTACGATCTGTTCAAGGCCAATGCCGTCATCGACGATGCGCCGGTCTGGATGGGCCAGGCCGACACCGTCCCTGTGGCAGTCGACAAGGACGCGAAGACGACCCTGACCACTGCCGAGCGTCACGATCTGAAGGCGACGATGGTGTTCAACGGCCCTGTGCCTGCCCCGATCGCGGTCGGCCAGAAGGTTGGTGTTCTGCGTATCGATGTCCCCGGACAGCCGGCGCAGGAATTCCCTCTGGTCGCCACCGCCGCGGTCGAGAAACTGGGTGCGTTCTCGCGCGTTTTCGCCGGCTTGCATGCACTCATTTCCGGTCACGCTTGACGTCACGTTTCATCACCTTCGAAGGCGGGGAAGGGGCCGGTAAATCCACGCAGGTCGCGCGACTGGCCGAAACCCTTCGTTCACGGGGGCGACAGGTCGTCACGACGCGCGAACCCGGAGGCACGGAGGCGGCAGAGGCGATCCGCGAACTGGTCGTCACCGGCGACAAGGGGCGCTGGCTGCCTCTATCCGAAATCCTGCTCTTCGCAGCGGCGCGCTACGAACATGTCGAGCGGGTGATCCGCCCAGCCTTATCGGAAGGAAAATGGGTGCTGTGCGACCGCTTCTTCGATTCGACACTGGCCTATCAAGGCTACGGCCTCGAACACGACAGGCAGGCGATAGGGCAGATACGAAGCCTGACCCTGGGCCGGTTCACGCCCGACGTGACGTTCCTGCTCGATCTCGATCCCGCAGCCGGGCTGGCCCGTGCCGGAAAGCTGCAGCGTTACGAGGCGATGGGACTGGAATTCCACCGCAAGCTTCGGGCCGGTTTTATCGAGATTGCCGCCTTGGAACCCGAACGCTGCATCGTGATCGATGCCTCGCAGCCGCTCGAATCGGTACAATCGCAGATCGCTGACGAAATCCGGAAGCGGTTCGATTCATGACCCCGCCACTTCCACGCGCCAACCCACTATTGTTGGGCCACGATGAAACCGAACGGCTTCTGGTGGAATCATTTGCCACAGGTCGCCTGCCCCATGGGATAATCTTCGGTGGCGAATGGGGAATCGGCAAGGCGACGCTGGCCTACCGGTTCGCACGCTATTTGCTATCGCCCGATCTTCGCAAGCCGGATGATCTGGCTGTTCCCCTCGACTCACCGGCGGCGCGGCGCATCACCGCCGGTTCGCACGGCGATTTGATCGTAGTCGAACGGCAGACCGACGCCACGACCGGCAAGCAGGCGAAGGAGGTGGCGGTCGAGGATATACGCAAGATTGCACCGTTCTTGCGCATGACCGCTTCCGAGGGCGGCTGGCGCGTGGCGATTGTCGACGATGCTTCAGCGCTGAACCGGGCAGGGCAGAACGCATTACTGAAGATCCTGGAAGAACCACCGCCGCGTACCGTTCTTATCCTGATCTCCGACCGGCCAGGCATGCTGCTGCCTACGATCCATTCGCGTTGCCGCCTGATCCGCATGGGTCCGCTGGCCGACAGTACGCTCGATCGTCTATTGCTGGATTATGTCCCCGAGCTGGGGGAAGGACAGCGCCAGGCAGTTTCCAGGCTGGCGGGCGGCAGCATCGGCAGGGCATTGCGCTTGGTCGAAAGCGAAGGCGTGCCACTATATCAGGAAATGATCGGCCTGCTGGGCAGCCTACCCGATCCTGACTGGCAGACGGTGCATAATTTTGCCGATCGCCTGGCTAGCCCGGCATGCGAGCCGAGTTACCGCCTTTTTGCCGAATTCCTGCCAGGATGGATTACGCAGCTGGTGAAAACGTCCGCAGGCGAACCGGCGAGGGATGAGGCTGAATCAGAGGCGCAAATCCGCTGCAGGCTGGCAGGACTGACCACACTTGATCGCTGGATAGACGCATGCGAGAACATCAACCAGCGCTTTGCGGCCACAGATGCCGCCAATCTGGACCGCCGACTGGCGGTATGGAGCGCTTTTGAAACTCTCGCGAGGTTGAAGACGGCCTGATATGCTTGTGGATAGTCATTGTCACCTCGATTTCCCGGATTTCGCCGAGGATCGCGATGCTACCGTGCAGCGCGCGCGGGATAATGGCGTCCAGCATTTCCTGACCATCTGCACACATCTGCGCAAAGCGGACTCGATCATCGCGGTGGCCGAGGCTTATGACGATGTCAGCGCCAGTATCGGCACGCATCCACATCATGCCAGCGAGGAACTGGATCTGGGCAAGGCCGAGTTGCTGCGATTGGCGGATAGGCCAAAGGTAGTCGCAATCGGCGAATGCGGATTGGATTATCATTACAATCACAGCAGCGCCGACGACCAGCACGCAATCTTCGGCCAGCATATCGAGGCGGCGATGGAAACCGGCCTGCCGCTGATCATCCATACCCGCGAGGCCGAGGAAGACACGATGCGTCTGATACGCGAAGTATCGGCGGGGCAAAGGGTCAAAGGGGTTCTGCACTGCTTCACATCCAGCGTTAGCCTTGCCGAGCAAGCAATTGATTTTGGCTTTTATATTTCGTTCTCAGGCATCATCACATTCAAGAACGCGGTCGAGATTCGCGAGGCTGCGAAAATCACGCCGCTCGACAGACTACTGGTGGAAACCGACTCTCCCTATCTCGCGCCGGTTCCCAATCGCGGCAAACGCAACGAGCCGGCTTTCGTCAGCTATACCGCCGAAACCCTGGCCATGATCAAGGAAGTGCCGACCACCAGGCTGGCGGAGCAGACGACGGCCAATTTCTTCACGCTTTTCGACCGCGCCGCCTGATGAGAATTACGATGCTGGGATGCGGGCCTTCGGCGGGGGTGCCGATGGTCGGAAATATCTGGGGCGAATGCGACCCTGCAGAGCCTCGCAACCAGCGCACGCGTCCTTCGATCCTGATCGAAACCGGCGGCAAGAGCATACTGGTCGATTCCGGGCCGGATATGCGCATGCAGATGCTGGCGGCCAACGTCAAACATCTCGATGCCGTCATCTTCACCCATGAACACGCCGATCACACCTTGGGTCTGGACGAGTTGCGGCTCTACTCTCTGGCGGCAGGGAAGCCTCTCGACATCTATGGCGCCTCGGACACGATCGAATCGCTGCGTGTTCGTTTCGAATACATGTTCGGACCGATGCGTACAGGCTATACCCAGACCTTCCTGCTGCCGCATATCGTCGAACCGGGCGAGGATCTACCGATATTCGGCATGCAAAGCTTTCCACAGGAACACTCGCACTGGACCAGCCTCGGTCTGCGCTGTGGACGGTTTGCCTATTCGACCGATGTATTCCGCTTTGGCGAAGACGGGTTCGAGAAACTTGCAGGCGTCGATACCTGGATCGTGGCGGCGTTGCGCCGTGAGCCGCACGCCGCACATGCAACGCTGGGCGTGGTTTTGCAGTGGATCGAACGTGTACAGCCCAAACGCGCGATACTGACCCATATGAACCACACGATGGACTATCGAACCCTGCTTGCGGAACTGCCCGGGAATGTGGAGCCTGGATATGACGGCCTGGTGATCGACCTTGAAGACTGAATCGACTAGAAGCGACTTCGCGCAACGTGCCTTGTCCACAGGGTTCATGGCCGTACTGGCGCTTACCATCTTTCGCTGGGTGACGCTGGTCGAAAGCCCGATAAGCCTGCAATTCGACGAGGCGCAGTACTGGGACTGGTCGCGTCATCTGGCATTCGGCTATGTCTCCAAGCCGCCTCTGATCGCCTGGATCATCTGGAGTACGACGCATCTGTTCGGCAATGGCGAGGCTGCCATACGTGCTGCGGCGCCACTGCTGCATGCTCTGACCGCCGCCGCCATCTACGCTCTGGCGCGAACGCTGTATGGCAGGCTGACGGCCTTCTGGGCGACCATCGTCTTCATTACCCTGCCGGCGGTCGCTTATTCATCCCTGGTCATATCCACGGATGCGGTATTGCTGCCGTTCTGGGCATTGGCGCTCGGTTGCTGGTGGCGATTGCTTCACAAACCGGGAACCGGTGTGGCGATCGTGCTGGGTGTCGCTATCGGATGCGGGCTGCTGGCGAAGTATGCGATGATCTACTTCGTGATCTGCGCCGTGGTCCATCTGCTGGCATCCAGAAGCGCGCGGCAGGCGGCATCTCCCAGATTTTGCGCGCTGGCGGTTGCGGTTGCCTGCGCAATTGTAGCGCCCAATCTATGGTGGAACTTCTCACATGGCTGGGCGACATTTTCCCACACGGCGGACAACGCCGACTGGCAGGGCGCACGCAAGGGCGGAATAGTGGCAGCTTTGGAATTCATCGTAGGACAGGCGGGCATGTTCGGGCCGATCATGCCCGGATTGATGATCTGGTTTCTTGTCCACAATGCCAAACGCAAGGAGCGCGACCCACGATCTGTCTTCCTGTTTTGCTTCAGCATTCCGGTTCTTCTAATTGTTTTCGTTCAAGCATGTATTGCTGGGGCGCATATAAACTGGGGTGCGCCGGCTTATGTCGCGCTTACCATCCTGATGACCGACTGGTGCCTGATAAAAGCGCCGAAGCTGTTCCTGACATCGATTGCCTTGCACATGGCTCTATTGCTGTGGCTGTGTTTCAGTTTTGCCGGCTACATCCCCGCAAACGCCTTGCCGCACAAGCTTGATATCCTGGCCAAGCTGCGGGGATGGGACCGGGTGGCCGCCATGGTCGACGGACAGATGAAACAGCATCCGGGCTACAATCTGTTGCTGGATGAGCGGAAATACGCCGTTCTGTTCAATTATTATCTTAGAGATGAGCCCTACAAAATTGTTATCTGGCCATTCATGGGTAAAAACCATAGCCAGTTTTCCATGACGAACTCGATCGATCAGACTACCGGGGAAAAGGATATCCTGATTACGCGCTGGCCCGAACCGAACATCGAACACAATTTCGCTCGCGGCGATCAGGTCGGTGTCATATCGCTGATCCTGAATCCAGGCGATCAGCGCAAGTTCTACGTTTTCGATTGCCAGCAATTGCGGGCTGTCCCGTGATTTCCCGTTACTGGCTGGCCGGACTGACACTTGCCACCGTCTTCTTCAGTCTGATTTTCTATCTTTTCCCACAAATCGACCTGGCGGTAAGCGCGCAGTTTCAGAGCAACGGCAATTTCATCCTGGAAAAGGGCAACCGCGCTGCGATCGCGACCGATATCATGCATTACGGCATGAGGATCGTTTTTTTCGCATATGTGGCCTTGGGAGCCATCCTGCTGTCTATTCGCAAAGAGCCCGAATGGCTCAGTTTGAAGAAGTATCTGTTTGTCATTCTCTCCGTCGCCTTGGCAGCCGGCTTGATGACGAATGTGCTTCTCAAGGACAACTGGGGCAGGGCAAGGCCCAATCAAACAGCCGAGTTCGGCGGCACGCTGCATTTCACACCTGCCTGGGTGATCAGCGACCAGTGCGGCAAGAACTGTTCGTTCGTTGGCGGCGATGTATCCTTTGCCTTCTGTGCGCTGGCGCCGGCTATGCTGGCGACCAGACGAAAGCGCCTGTGGATTTCTTTTGCAATCGCTTTCGGCACCGTAATCGCCCTCGGTAGATTGGCGGCGGGCGGCCATTATTTCAGTGATTGCGTTCTGGCGGCGCTGCTGACCTGTCTGCTTATCACCGCCATGTACACGGTATGGATAAAAAGACCCGGATTCAATTAGTTCTGCATTTGGCTAAAGTTGCGTTGACCTTTTCGGTCAGTTGAATTACTAATAGGTCATTAACACGAGCAGTTTGTGCATCTCAGGGACAATGCGATATGAGCGTTATTTTCCATAATATATCTTATGCGACTTGCCATGGGGGCTGATATAACCATTTCGGAAGTGAACGGCCCTTCCAAACAGTCTTTAATCGAGCCTAATCTTCCAAGTTCTAAAACTGACAGGCCGGAGATGTGGCAGTTGGTCGGTGCTGTTGCCGATGCCGCCCTTCTGATAACAGGACATTCCAAGCAGGATGGTTTTGAAATTGCCATGGGTGTCAGTGGTCTTCTTGGCCAGGGACTGAATTTCGGTTTTCGAAATTCGCCGCATCTCGAAACGATAAAAAACTACACTAACACGGTAATCACTGCCGGTGCTTTGGGGCTGGTTTACGATGGTTTGAAGTCTGGTGACGGCTACAAGGAGTTGACGGGCGTTCTGATTGCCAGCGCCTTCACTATGATGATTCCGCCCGTCGCGCGTTTCTTGAAGCGCGTCATGCCGGAAAAGCATCTGTTCATCCCGCAATCATTATTGATTGCATCGACCGGCGCCATGGGAGCTTTGGCGAATTCCGCCCATAGCAAGGTTCTCGGTGTCGGTGCTCTACTTTATCTAGTCAGCAATTGGTTGATGCCTACGAATGCACCGTGTTCTGATAGTACGAGAAACGAGATGTCGAACCTGCGGCGACCTAATTCCATAGATAGCGGCCCACCACTGGAATGACCTCGATCGACCGCCTCATCTCGGTCATGGCGCGGTTGCGCGATCCGGAAACCGGTTGTCCGTGGGATGTGAAGCAGACTTTTCGTACCATCGCCCCCTATACGATCGAGGAAGCGTACGAAGTCGCCGATGCGATCGAGCGCGACAACCTTTCCGATCTGAAGGAAGAGCTGGGCGATCTGCTGCTGCAGGTCGTCTTCCACGCCCGCATGGCGGAGGAACAGCAGGAATTCACATTCGACGATGTCGCGGCCGCCATCGCCGACAAGCTGGTGCGGCGTCACCCGCATGTCTTTGGTGAACAATCCGCCGATACTCCCGATGATGTCCTGAAGATATGGGAAGCCGGCAAGGCCGCCGAACGCTCCGCCAAGGCAAGCGACGAGGGCAAGGTCGAAAGCGTGCTGGACGGCGTGGCGGTCACCCTCCCTGCCCTGACCCGCGCCGCCAAGATACAAAAGCGCATGTCGCGCGTCGGCTTCGATTGGCAGAAGCCGTCCGAGGTTGCCGAGAAGGTTCAGGAAGAACTGGACGAGTTGAGGGCAGAAATCGCCGCCGGCGACACCGACCTGGCGCGCGCCGAGCTGGGCGACGTGCTTTTCACCCTGGCGCAGATGGCCAATCACCTGGACATCGAACCCGAAACCGCATTGCGCGCCACGACAGCCAAGGTCGAGCGCCGCTTCCGCTATGTCGAGGCAGCCCTGCTGAAGCAAGGCAAGCCTGTCGACGAGGCCAGCTTCGACGACATGGAAACGCTGTGGCAGGAAGCCAAGCGCGCAGAGAAGATCGACCAGGCCGCGGAGTAGCCTAATCGACCAATAGCTGGCCGATTGCCGCTAGCAGATTGATCGCGCCCTTCACGCGTAGCCCCTGATCTGCCCATGGCTTGGCGTAGACCAGTTTGCCATCCGGGCGCAGCTTGGCGTAATGGGCGTATTTTGTCACGAATGCGGCCAGGCGGTCGATGCGCGGGAAGCCGTCATGGAATGTCACCACCGCGCCCTTGAACCCGGCGTCGATCCGCTCGACATTGGCGGCACGGCACAGCTGCTTGATCGACACGACCTGCAGCAGGTTCTTCACTTCTTCCGGCATCGGGCCGAAACGGTCGACCAGTTCCGCGCCTAGCGCCTCGATCTCGCCCTTGTCGCTCAGGTCCGCGATACGGCGATACAGCGACATGCGTAATGTCAGGTCCGGCACGTAGTCTTCCGGGATCATGACAGGCAGGCCCAGGTTGATCTGAGGCGTCCAGTCGCGCGCTACGGCCCCGTCCGCATCTAGCCCCGCCTTCGCCGCCGCCACGGCATCCTCCAGCATCTGCTGGTAGAGCTCGATGCCGACTTCGCGGATATGGCCCGATTGCTCCTCGCCCAGCAGATTCCCCGCGCCGCGCAGGTCCAGGTCGTGGCTGGCAAGCTGGAATCCGGCCCCCAGTGTATCCAGCGTTTCCATGACCTTGAGACGTTGCTCGGCCGAAATAGTCAGCTTCCTGTCGGCGGCATAGGTCATGTAGGCGTAGCCACGTACCTTGGAACGTCCGATACGGCCACGCAGCTGATACAGCTGCGCCAGTCCGAACAGATCGGCGCGGTGGATCACCATCGTGTTGGCGCGCGGTATGTCCAGGCCGGATTCGACGATGTTGGTCGACAGCAACAGATCGTACTTGCCCTCGTAGAACGCGCCGATCCTGTCTTCCAGCTCGGTCGGCGTCAGCTGGCCATGCGCCGTGATGATGCTGATTTCCGGCACCAGGCGCTTCAATTCCTCCTCGACCTTGGGCATATCCTCGAGGCGCGGACAGACGTAGAAGCTCTGCCCGCCGCGATAGCGTTCGCGCAGCAGCGCCTCGCGGATCGTCACCGGATCGAAGGGCAACACGAAGGTGCGCACTGCTAGGCGGTCGACTGGCGGCGTGGCGATCAGGCTCAGTTCCTTCACGCCGGTCAGCGCCAGTTGCAGCGTGCGCGGGATGGGCGTCGCAGTCAGGGTAAGGACGTGGACGTTCTCGCTGATTTCCTTCAGCCGCTCCTTCTGTTTGACGCCGAAACGCTGCTCCTCGTCGACGATGACGAGGCCCAGCCGTGCAAAGTCGATCCCCTTGCTGAGCAACGCATGCGTGCCGATCACGATATCCAGCGAGCCGTCGGCCAGTGCCACCTTGAAGGCCCTGGCGTCATTGGCGCCGACCAGCCGCGACAGCTGGCCGATCCTGATCGGAAAGCCGCCGAAGCGTTCGCAGAAATTGCGATAATGCTGTCGGCACAGCAGCGTCGTCGGGACGATTACAGCTACCTGCTTGCCTGCGTTCGCGGTCACGAACGCAGCCCGCAACGCGACTTCCGTCTTGCCGAAACCGACATCGCCGCAGACCAGCCGGTCCATCGGCTTGCCCGACGAAAGATCCTCGGTCACGTTCTCGATTGCACGCAGCTGGTCATCGGTCTCGTTATAGGGGAACCCTGCCGAGAATTCCTGGTACACGCCTTCCGGCGCGAACATCGGCTCGGTCTTCTTCATCTGGCGTAGGGCGGCGATGCGCAGCAAGGCATCCGCCATGTCCTTCAGGCGCTTCTTGATCCGGGCACGGCGGCCCTGCCACCCTGCCCCGCCCATCCGGTCCAGCGCGACGCCGTTATCCTCCGACCCGTAACGGCTGATGACGTCGATGTTTTCCACCGGTACGAACAGCTTGTCGTTGCCGTCGTAGATTATCCGCAGGCATTCATGTTGCGCCCCCGAAACCTCGATGGTTTCCAGCCCGTCGTAGCGGCCGATGCCGTGTTCGATATGAACGATCAGATCGCCTGAAGCCAGCGACGCTGCCTCCAGCACGAACTTGTCGCTGCGCTTGCGCTTGGCGCGCGGGCGGCTGATACGGTCGCCTAGTATGTCCTGCTCCGTCAGCACGGCGAAGTCCGGCGCGGTAAAGCCCGTCTCCATCGGCACCACGGCCAGGCCGGCGGCATTCAGCGGCAGGCGCTTCAGGTCCACCCAGTTGTTTATCGGCTCGATCGGTTCGATGCCGTGATCGGCCAGCACCGCGCCCAGCCGGTCGGCCGAACCGGCGCTGTAGGCGGTGATCAGGATGCGTTTGCGGCTGTCGGTCAGGCCTTGCAGATAGTCGCGCACGGCGTCGAACAGATTGACGTCCTGGCGATTGCGCGCCTCGGCGAAGTCGCGCGTTTTGCGCCCTCCGGCATCTTCTGTCGCCGAACCCTCTGTGGGCGCAAAGGGCAGGAAAACGGTCACCGGATGTCTGGCGGTCAGGGTTTCCCATTCTAAGGGATCGACGTACAGCAGCTTCGGATCGACCGGTTTGTACTGGATGTGCCTGGCTTTCCTGTCGATCTGCTGGCGCTGCACCCTGGCGTCGTGGAAATCCTGTATCTGCGTCCAGCGCTCGTCGCGCGCCTCGGCTATCTGCGCCGAGAGTGTCACCAGCGCATCGGGCAGGTAATCGAAAATCGTTTCCAGGCCGTCATAGAACAGGGGCAGCCAGTGCTCCATGCCGGCAAACCGCCGCCCCTCGCTGACGGCCGAGTACAGCGGATCGTCATCCAGGACGGCACCGAACGCATGACGGTACGCCGCCCTGAAACGAGCGATCGAATCGGGGTCGAGAAATACTTCCGAGGCCGGTTTCAGCGTGATGTCGTCCCGTTCGCCCGTGGTGCGCTGCGACAGGGGATCGAAGGTGCGGATTCGTTCGACTTCGTCGCCGAACATGTCCAGCCGCAACGGTTCCTCCATTCCGGAGGAAAACAGGTCGACGATGCCGCCGCGTATCGCGTATTCGCCGGCTTCACGCACCGTCTCGGTCCGGTGATAGCCGTTGTCCGCCAGAAATCGCTTCAGGTTTTCGATGTCGACCCGCTGTCCCTTGCGCGTCTGGAATGTCGCGCGCGCCAGCGACGATTTGGGCGGAAGGCGTTGGGTCGCAGCGGAAATGGTGGTGATCAGCAGGCGCTTGCCGGCGGTTTCCGTTGCAAGCTCGGTCAGCGTGTCCAGCCGCCGCGCCACGACCGAGGTGTTGGGCGATACGCGATCGTAAGGCAGGCAATCCCAGCCCGGCAGGCGCAGGATTGTTATATCGGGAGCGAAAAAGGCAACCGTATCGGCAAGCCGGTCCATCGCCGCTTCATCAAGCGCGATGTGCATGATGTCGGATGAGGCATCGCGCACCATCCCGGCAAGTAAGAAGCCATCGTACCCTTCAGGCACGCCGGCAATGGTCTGCATACGGCTGTCGCTACTCTGTCTTGATTTTGCTGTCTGAACTGACAAACCTGAACTCTTTCAAACGACGCATGATTTCGTTGTCATGCTCAATAGGGGGAACGGCTTTGCCCGTCATCCAGTCATAGATGTCGGGATCGGGACATTGCAGCAACTCTTCAAATTGTTGTAACCCCAATTCGTCAAGATCGGGCAGGGCTAAATCGGCAAAACTGCCGATCAAAAGATCCGCTTCCCGGGTTCCGCGGTGCCAGGCACGAAATTTCAGGCGTTTTTTCCTATCTGAAATTGCATTTTGGCCGTAATCCGGTTTCATAGCGGTACTTTCCTCACTCATCAGGCAGATATAGACCGAACCATGGACATTATGCAGATCCCAATCGGGAAAAAACCTCCCGAAGACGTAAACGTCATCATCGAGATCCCCGAAGGCGGCGCACCGGTGAAATACGAGCTGGACAAGGCCTCGGGCGCCATGTTCGTCGACCGTTTTCTGAACACGGCCATGTTTTATCCGGCCAATTACGGTTTTATTCCGCATACGCTTTCCGAAGACGGCGATCCGATGGATTGCATGGTCGTTGTACCGACGCGGGTCGTTCCCGGTGTCGTGATCCGTTCCCGGCCCATCGGCGCCCTGTTGATGGAAGACGAGAGCGGCACGGACGAGAAAGTCCTGGCGGTTCCGGTGGACAAGCTGCATTCGATCTACAGCTCGGTCAATTCGTACGAGGATCTGCCCAAGATCATGATCCAGCAGATCGAGCATTTCTTCACCCACTACAAGGATCTCGAGCCCGGCAAGTGGGTCAAGGTCAGCCATTGGGTCGGACCGGAAGAAGCCAAGCAGTTGATCCGCGAGGCAGCCGAGCGCGCCGGCAACAAGCTGGAGTAAGCCACGCTTCCCGAACTGGAGTTTCTGTTCACGCCGGTGGAACTGCTGCCGGGCGTATCGCCGCGCCATGCCGTATTGATCCGCAAGGCAGCAGGCCCGCTTGCGATCGATTTGCTTTGGCACCTGCCCTTCTCGATCCTGGACCGCAGGCTGACACCGTCGATATCGGAAGGTCGCGTCGGCACGAACGCAACCCTGC
The DNA here is from genome assembly GCA_965199335.1 of Alphaproteobacteria bacterium. Classification (GTDB taxonomy): domain Bacteria; phylum Pseudomonadota; class Alphaproteobacteria; order CALMVH01; family CALMVH01; genus CBDAQV01. The sequence goes on from CBDAQZ010000002.1 coordinate 234,018, forward strand.
GCGTCCGCGTAGGCGAACATCGTGCAGCGCTCAGGCGGGGCCGTCCCTATCGTGTCGAAGTCAGCGACGGCAGCGGTTCCCTCAGTCTCGTCTTTTTCAACCTGAGTGGCGGCTATCTGCAAAAGCTGCTGCCGACAGGTGAGGAGAAGATCATCAGTGGGCGGCTTGAAAGCTATGACGGTTTTCTGCAGATGGCACACCCGGATCTGATCCTGCCTGCAACCGCATTGGCGGAAGTCGGAAAGTTGATGCCGGTCTATCGCAGCACCGCGGGCCTGCCCCCGGCCGTGCTGGAGAAAACGATTGCGGGCATAGTCGAAAAATTGCGCGACCTGCCCGAATGGATCGATGCCGCGCTGTCCAGGCGTGAGAAATGGTCATCCTGGCGCGAGGCTGTGCAGACGGCTCATCGCCCGCAAAGCGAGGAAGACCTGAATGCTCTTTCCCCCGCCAGACGGCGCCTTGCCTATGACGAGGTCCTGGCTCATCAGCTGACGCTCGCGCTGGTACGCAACAGCTACAAGCGCGAGCATGGCCGCACGGTGATCGGAACGGGCGATCTACGCGACCGGGCCCTGAAGGCGCTGGGGTTCGAGCTGACGGGATCCCAGCGGTTCGCGCTGGCCGAAATCTATGGCGACATGGCGGGCGAAGGGCGAATGCTGCGCCTGTTGCAGGGCGATGTCGGTAGCGGCAAGACGCTAGTTGCGTTGCTGTCCATGTTACTGGCAGTCGAGGCCAATGGCCAGGCCGCCCTGATGGCACCCACGGAGATACTGGCCCGCCAGCATTTCAAGACGATCGAACCGATCTGCGGCGCCATCGGTGTGCGCTGCGATCTTTTGCTTGGCCAGGGGCGCGGTCAGAGCCGCAGCCCGGTTTTGCTTGGTATGGCGGAGGGATCGATCCAGCTGGTGATCGGCACCCATGCTTTATTGCAGGAGGCGGTTCAATTCCGCGACCTGCGCCTTGCCGTGATCGATGAGCAACACCGCTTCGGGGTGGACAATCGCCTGACGCTGGCGGCCAAGGGGCATGCCGTCGATACGTTGCTGATGACCGCAACGCCGATCCCTCGCACGCTCAGCCTTGCCGCGCACGGCGATCTGGATGTCAGTCGCCTGACCGAGAAACCGGCGGGCCGCAAACCGATCGATACCCGCGTCATGCCGCTGGATCGCCTGGAAGAAGTGCTCGCCGGGATCGGCCGGCGCATCGCCGATGGCGCGCGTGTTTACTGGGTCTGTCCGCTGGTCGAGGAAACCGAGGATAGCGACTTTGCCGCGGCAAAACAGCGTTCGATCACGCTAGCCGAACGCTTCGGGCCGGCGAAAGTCGGGCTGGTTCACGGGCGTCTGAAGGCGGCGGAGAAAGCGGCTACGATGGAAGCCTTCGCCGCGGGCCGGATTGCCATCCTGGTTGCCACGACAGTGATCGAGGTAGGCGTAGATGTGCCGGAAGCAACGATCATGGTGATCGAACACGCCGAGCGCTATGGCCTGGCGCAGCTGCATCAATTGCGGGGACGCATCGGCCGCGGTGAAGGCGCTTCGACGTGCCTGCTGCTTTATTCGGCGGGTCTGACGCGTACCGGTACCGAACGGTTGCGTATCATCCGCGAAAGCGAGGATGGCTTCTTCCTTGCCGAGGAAGACCTGCGCTTGCGGCGCGAGGGTGACATGCTGGGAACCAAGCAGAGTGGCATGCCGGATTACAGGATCGCCGACATCAACGACCATCTAGACCTGATCGAGATTGCCGATAGCCAGGCACGCGTCATGCTCGAACGCGATCCCGATCTGGCTGGGCCCGATGGCAAGGCGGCACGCGTCCTGCTCGATCTGTTCCAGCGCCAGGAAGCCGTGCGCTATTCCCGTTCGGGCTGAGGCTTATTGGGTTGGACAGGCCGGATTGGAGCCGACGGCTGCTGTCGTGCAGCTTTGCGTGGCAGGCAAGGTGCCGTTGCTGATCAGGGCCTGGCATCCGGGGTCGCTGTCATCCACGTCCGAGCCGTTCGAGCGCAGGCATTCGAAGCCGCTGTAATACGTGGTGCCACCGGATGACTGCGACGTGGGCAGGCTCTGGGTGCCGGTCTTGGGATGAGAGCCGCATACCGTCATGCAAGTTCCGTACTGCGGATTGACGGCCGAGTACGTGTAGCAACTGCTGTCGGAGTTATCGATGCACGAGCGTACCGGCGGTGTATTGCCGCTATTGGTGCAATAGGACTGATCGACAATCGAGCCGTCCGGGCTGCGCTGGCACTGCCAGCTGGTCACGGGGTAATGACTGTTGCCACCGCATGTAGCAGGAGCGCAGGTTGCGCTATAGACGACGTTGATTGCGGCATAGGTAAAGGCACAGGTGCTGTAATCCGTGCACGATTGCGTCGGCGCGGTGCAGTAGTTGGATGGCGGCGTTACAACCGTGCCGTCGGACCGTGTGCAAGTGTAGGATGTAGCGCTCTGCGTACCGGTCCCGCACGTTGTCGAGCAGCCGCCGTAAGCCGTCGGGTTGCTGGCGGTATAGGTGCAACTGGTATAGACGCTGCACGCCTGGGTATTGGCAGGCGCCGTGCAATAGCTGGTCGATGGTGCCTGCGTTCCGTTGCCGTCCGTGCAGGTCCAGCCTGAGTTCAAAGTCTGTGTGCCGGTACCGCATGTGGTCGAACATGCACCATAGGTGTCGTGTACGACGCATCCCGAAGTGCTGCTGCAGCTCTTGGTCGGAGCCGTGCAATCGGCCAGGGGTTCAACCGTGCCATCGGACCGGGTGCAGGTAAAAGCGGTTGCAGTCTGAGTGCCGGTACCGCAAGTCGACGAACAGGCTCCGTAAGCAGTCGGGTTGCTTGCGATATAGCCGCATCCACTTGTAGCCGTGCATGCCTGGCTGCTGGCGGGCGCCGTGCAGTAGCTGGTCGATGGTGCGGCATGGCCGGCGCTGTCGGTGCAGGTCCAGCCTGAATTCAAAGTCTGTGTGCCCGTACCGCATGTGGTGGAGCACGTTCCATAACTGTCGTGTACGACGCAGTTCGAGGTGCTGCTGCACGATTTCGTCGGCGCGGTGCAGTAGCTTTGCGCAACGACAACTCCGTCAGAACGCGTGCAGACAAACGTGGTTGCCGTCTGGCTCCCGTTACCACATGTTGTCGAACACGAGCCGTAAACAGTCGGATTGCTGGCGGTATAGGTGCAACCACCATAATTAGTGCAGGCGGTCGTGCTGGCGGGTGCCGTGCAGTAGCTGGTCGACGGCGCAGCATGACCAGCACTGTCGGTACAGGTCCAGCCGGAATTCAGAGGCTCGGTTCCAGCGCCGCACGTGGTCGAGCACGTGCCGTAGGTCGCATGAGCGACGCAGTTCGACGTACTGGTGCAGGCTTGTGTCGGAGCCGGGCAATTGCCCTGTGCCTGTACCGTTCCGTCCGAGCGCAGGCAAAGGTAGGTCGTGGCTGTTTGCGTGCCGGTGCCGCAGGTCGTAGAGCATGCGCCCCATACAATGCTAGTTAGCACGGGTATATAGGTGCAGGTGCTGGTCGCGGTGCAAGACTGTGTCGCTGCCGGCGCCGTGCAATAGCTGGTGGATGGCGCGGCGTGGCCGGCGCTGTCCGTGCAGGTCCAGCCGGAATTCAGGGATTGAGTGCCGGTACCGCAGGTCGTCGAGCATGCGCCGTAGGTGTCATGTACGATACAACTGGACGTACTGGTGCACGCTTTCGTCGGTGCCGTGCAGTAGCTTTGCGCAACAACGGTTCCATCCGAGCGGGTACAGGTAAAAACGGAGGCCGTCTGAGTGCCTGTGCCACAGGTCGTGGAACAGGATCCGTAAACGGTCGGGTTGCTGGCGGTATAGGTGCATCCGGTGGTGCTGGTGCAGGCCTGCGTGGAGGCAGGCGCCGTACAATGGCTTTGGGTGGTCGTCTGGGTGCCATAGCCGCATGTCCATCCGGAATTCAGGCTTTCGGTTCCTGTCCCGCAGGTGTTGGAGCAAGTACTGCTGTAAGTGACATTCTCGGGTGCGCAGAGCGAATAATTCGTGCAGGACTGAGCCGTCGGCGACACGCCATGCGCAAGGCATACCGACTGGCTGACGGTCTGGCCGTCCGACTGCTGGCAGGTCCAGGCCGATGCGGATGCCGTGCTGGAGCCGCAGGCCGGTGTGCAGGTCAGATAGGTCGAGGCGTTGGCGGTGTATGTGCATCCGGTGGTGCTGGTGCAGCTTTGGGTCTGCGGCAGGCTGCTGCCGGAGCAATGGCTGCTGTCGGTCGTATTCCCTTGGCCGTCGGTACAGCTGTAGCTCTGCAGGGCGGCGGTTCCGGTTCCGCAGGTCGTCGAGCATGTGCTGCTATAGACGGGAGCCGTTGCGATGCAACCGGCATAGCTGGTGCAGCTTTGCGTCGCCGGCGGCACGTTGCCGGTGCTGGTGCAGAAACTGTTGTCTGACATTAACGTTCCGTCGGAACGCTTGCACTGCCAGCTTGTCAGCGCGGCCGAGCTGTTTCCGCATGCGGCGGTACAGCTTCCGTATTGCTGATTCACGTATGTGTATGTGTATTGCGAAGAGTTGGTAGTCCCGCACGTTCCGGTAATCTGGGCCTGGGTCGGAGCCGAAGAGCCGCCGGCGGCAAGACAAACCGATTGAGGCTCGCTCAGAGGGCCAAGATAACACAGCCAGTTGTTTGTCGATTGCCCGGTTGTGGTATTACAGGTCGAAGTACCTCCAGGCGTCCAGTTCGGCACCGTGGGGCAGGTCTGGTGATTGACGCAGGTTGGTGCCACCGGCGTGGGACAGAAGGTGTTCGATACCGTCGCGCCGCCTGGATACTGGATACAGCTGGTAGCTCGTTATGGTCTGTGCTTCGTTATCGCTGCAGCCCGGTGCGCAATACGGCGTATATTTTGCGACATAGGTATAGGTTGTCGGCGTGGTCGTGGCTGCCGACGTTCCCGCCGTCAGTCGAACGGTGATGTAATATGGAGCGCTGATTCCCGTCCCTGACGCCGCCGCCGGCGCCGCCCATGCCGAACTGGTCGGGTTGACGACCGCAGAGCTGTCGTCGCATTGGCTGGCGCTAAGTTCCACGCGGGACTGTGTGCCCGATGTCATTTGGTGCAACGCGGAATACTGGATTGCCTTGAACGTGACGGGCGAACCGTCGCTTACCTTCAGGCAAAAGCAATCCTGCGTGCCGTTCGCGCATCCCGGCATGAACTGCCAGCTCCCGATACCGGACGTGCCGAGCTTGGAATTCGTGGTCAATGTCGAACTTGCGCCGCTGCTGCTGCCGTTGACCGCGGAGTACGCATACTGGGAATTGTTGGATTTGGATGAGTAGACGGCCGAATAATCGGCTACGCTGGGACGATGCCCGACACTTACCGTCAGGTTGTTGTAATCGGAGACGAGTGACTCGATCTGGGCGGTGTTGACGGTAGCCTGATTGTGTTCGACATAGGCAGTCGGCTTGATATAGCTGATGCCTGCAACCATCAGTGCGGCGCAGAACACTATCCCAATAATTGCGACAACAAGATTGCCCATTTATCCAATCCGCCTGACTTTACCCGGATAGGCTACTCCCAGTGTGCTAATTTATTGTATAGATTTGTGTCAAATGGGCTGGTAACGGCTCAAAAACAGGGTCAAAAAACCTATTTTGCCATGCGCATCGTCTTGAGGGTTTCAGCCCATTTGCTGAGCTCGTCGAGAAGGGACTTGGCCGACTTGTCCAGCGTCTCGTCGGCCAGGAATACGCCCTGTTCGTCTATCTTCCTGTCGAAGAACGGAATGGCAACGCCTTCGACGATGGGAACCATGCGAAATGTTGTGGTGAGCAGTTTTGCGGCCTCGACCGACCGAGTACCGCCTGACTGCCCGGCATAACTGACGAACGCGCACGGCTTGTACGTCCATTCGTGGTACAGATAATCCATGGCGTTCAACAAGGACGGCGGGATGTAGTGGTTATATTCCGGGGTTACGAATACATAAGCATCGGCGGCGGAAACGCTGGCGCTCCAGGCCTTGGTGTGATCGTTTTGATATTGGCGCTTGGCAGGATAGTCCGGCTCATCGAATACCGGCAGGTTGAAACTGGCCAGATCGACCAGTTCGGTCTCGAATTTTCCATGACTCAGTGCAAACTGGTTGAACCAGCCGGCTACCGCCGGCCCTTTGCGCGTTGGCCGGGTGCTGCAGATTATGACATTGAGTTTCGTCATGTTCGCCTTGGTATGGGACGATGGTGACCGCTGTGGGATTTGAACCCACGACCTACTGATTAAAAGTCAGTTGCTCTACCGGCTGAGCTAAGCGGTCAGGCTTGGTATCTCTGTGTGAGAAGAGCTGGTTCTACAGCAAAATGAAGCGGGGGCAAAGGCGTAAATCCCTACGTCTGCTCCGTTGCAGGCGTAGCCCGTTCGGCAAACCGTTGGCCCAGCCTTGCGGCGACATTGGGCGATACGAACTTGGCGATTTCACCGCCCAGTCGCCCTATCTCCTTGACGAAGCGCGACGATATGAACTGGTGCCGGTCCGATGCCATCAGAAATACAGTCTGGATAGAGGGGTCCAGCCGCGCGTTCATCCCCGCCATCTGGAATTCATATTCGAAGTCCGAAACCGCGCGCAGGCCACGGATGATCATCGAAGCCTTCATTTCGGCGGCAAAATGCATCAGAAGGTGATCGAACGTCACGACCTGGATGTCATGGCCGCTTTCCACCAGTTGCGCGACGTCCGCCCGCACCAGTTCGGCCCGCTCCTCAGGCGTGAAGATCGGCCCCTTGCCCGCGTTCGCGGCCACGGCGACAATCAACCGGTCGCACAGACTCATGGAGCGCTGGATGATGTCCAGGTGCCCATTGGTTATGGGGTCGAACGTGCCGGGATAAAGGGCGGTGCGTATCATTCCGGCAACCTGCTGTCTTGAAGACGTGAACGCCGTTCTAGCGCGATGCCCGGCAGATGGAAATGCCTGATCGTGGATGTCCTACTGCGACAGCGAGATCGAATAGAAATGCCCTTCCAGCGGCTTGATGGTTACCGGGGTGGTATCGGAGGGGTTGCTATAAACGTTTCCCCACTGACCGGCCCTGCCCCGCCACTCGCTGGTGCGCCTCGTATAAGGCTCGAGAATCTGATCCGCGCTGTCGTAAACGACGAAATAGAACGTGCCGGAACTATCGTCGGCACCGGTATGCCCCCATGGCCAGACGGTAAAGCACGGTTGCCTGCCCTCCTGGGAGAGCGAGGCCACCTGCTTCATATAGTCCGACTGGTGCAGCTTCAGCCTCATCCAATCGGAATTGAATGACGTGGCTTCTGCCGCATTGAAAGCACCGTTCAGCAAGGCGATCGTCAGGAAAAAAGCGACTACGACGCTGGTCATGCGGCCGACGATCAGGGAATGTCCGTTCAAGGCATAACCGGTGGCCAGCGCCGCGATAACCACCAGAACTGGGCGAAAGAAAAAGCTAGCCAGTTTATAAGCCGGATTTTGCAGCAATGCAGAACCACGGTCCATGTCGAACAGATCCACCAGATAGATTGACAGGCACAACATAACGGCAAGAGCGGCCGCCAGAATTAGATAGCCCGGCTTCGCGATCCAGGCTGGTGCATAACCCTGCGATCGCGTGGTTTCCGACGCAAATTCGACCAGTTCACGGCTCATTTTTGTTCCGCCTGCCAGCTATCAGTACTGGAACGCTTTTCTAGCGCGTCCGTATTGTTTTGCCAAATAATTTTACAGCCCGACTATCGGCCATTAGGCTTAGTGTTAAGAAGTCTCAATGTTGAAGATAGAATCAGCCGCCGCCGCATCCTCCCGCCGCTTGTTTCAAGCTTGAGTTTTCGGTGCGTCTCCAACCTCTTCCACGACATCCTCCTCCTCCTCATCCGCCAGGATCGAGGCTGCGGAAACCACCTGCTCATCGGCAGCGATGCGGAACAAGGTTACGCCCTGGGTGCGGCGGCCCGCGACGCGGACCTCCTTCAGGTTCATGCGCAGAACCTGCCCGCCATCGGTCGCCAGCATGATCTGGTGGTCGGCGTCGATCGGGAAGGCGGCGATGATGGTGCCGTTGCGGGCGTTCAGGTCCATGTTGCCGAAACCCTGCCCGCCCCGGCCGGTGACGCGGTATTCGTAGCTGGACGTACGCTTGCCGAAGCCGCGGTCGGTCACCGTCAGGATGAACTCCTCGCGCGCCTGCATTTCGGCAAAGCGTTCGTCGGATAGCGCGGTTTCGCCGGCCACTTCCTCGTCACCCACCGCTTCCACTTCCTCGACCGCCTCGCCCGAGGCACGGCGCAGGGCGCTGGCGCGTTTCAGGTAGGCCTGGCGTTCCTCGGGCGTCGCATCGATGTGATGCAGGACCGACAGGCCGATGATCTCGTCCTTGGGCTGCAGCTTGATGCCGCGCACGCCCACGGAATTGCGTCCCGCGAACACGCGCACCTCGTCCATGGCGAAGCGGATGCATTTGCCCAACTTGGTCGCCAGCATCATGTCGTCGGCGTCCGAGCAGGTCTTGACCGCGATCAGCCGCTCCCCCGCCTCCAGCTTCATGGCGATCAGGCCGTTCGACCGGATGTTGGTGAAGTCGGACAGGTTGTTGCGGCGCACCGTGCCCATGCTGGTCGCGAACATGACCGAGTGCGTTTCCCAGGTGCTTTCGTCCTCCGGCAGCGGCATGACGGTCGAAACCGTCTCGCCCTGTTCCAGCGGCAGCAGGTTGATCAGCGCCTTGCCCTTGGAGGTCGGGCTGCCGATCGGCAGGCGATAGACCTTCAGCTTGTAGACGATGCCGCGCGTAGTGAAGAACAGCATCGGTGTGTGCGTGCTGGCGATGAACAGGTCGTCGACCGCATCGTCTTCCTTCGTCGCCATGCCGGTACGGCCCTTGCCGCCGCGGCGCTGCGCGCGATAGGTCGATAGCGGCACGCGCTTGACATAGCCGGCATGGCTGACGGTCACGACCATGTCCTCGCGCTGGATCAGGTCTTCCATGTCCGCTTCGAACTCGGAATCGTCGATCTCGGTGCAGCGCGGGTCGGCGAACTGTTCCTTCACCTCGATCAGTTCGGCACGCAGGATTCCCAGCAGCTTGTCGCGGTCGGCCAGGATCGACAGCAGTTCCGTGATGTCGTCCGTGACCTTTTGCAGGTCCCCGCCGATCTTGTCGCGCTCCAACCCGGTCAGGCGGTGCAGGCGCAGGTCCAGGATTCCCTTGGCCTGCTCTTCCGACATGCGGTAGCCGCCGTCGACGACCTTGCTGGCGGGTTCGTTCACCAGCGCGATCAGCGGGCCTACATCCTTGACCGGCCAGGCGCGGGACATCAGCGCCTCGCGCGCGGCGGTCGGATCGGGCGCGCGGCGGATCGCCTCGATCACCTCGTCGATATTGGCGACGGCGATCGCCAGGCCGATCAACAAATGAGCGCGAACACGGGCCTGTTTTAGGTCGTAGATCGTGCGCTTGGTGATCACTTCCTCGCGGAAGTCGATGAACGCGGCGATCACGTCCTTGACGTTCATCATGCGCGGGCGGCCGCCGGTCAGCGCCATCATGTTGACGCCGAAGGAAGTCTGCAGCGCCGTATGCTTGAACAGCTGCGCCAGCACCACCTCGGGCACGGCGTCGCGCTTCAGGTCGATCTCGATCCGCATGCCGCCGCGATTGCTGCTGGTGTCGCGCACGTCCGAGATGCCCTCGACGATCTTCTCGTTCACCACCTCGCCGATGCGCTTGACCAGGTTGGCCTTGTTCACCTGGTAGGGGATTTCGGTGACGATGATACGGGACCGGTCCTTGCCGTTATCCTCGATCTCCGTCTTGGCGCGCATCAGAATCGAGCCGTGGCCGGTCTCGAACGCCTGGCGGATGCCCGAGCGTCCAAGGATCACGCCACCGGTCGGGAAATCGGGGGCCGGCATGACCTCCATGATGTCCGCGATGGTCAGGTTGTTGTTGTCCAGGTACAGCAGGCAGGCGTCGATCACCTCGCCCAGGTTGTGCGTCGGGATGTTGGTCGCCATGCCGACCGCGATGCCGCCGGCGCCGTTGACCAGCAGGTTCGGAAAACGTGCGGGCAGGACCAGCGGTTCCTCGCGCGATTCGTCGTAGTTCGGGCCGAACGCGACCGTGTCCTTCTCGATGTCCGCCAGCAACGCCTCGCCGGCCTTGGACAGGCGCGCCTCGGTATAACGCATGGCTGCCGCGGGATCACCGTCGACCGAGCCGAAATTGCCCTGGCCGTGCACCAGCATCAGCCGCATCGAGAAATCCTGCGCCATGCGAACCATGGCATCGTAAATCGCCGAATCGCCGTGCGGATGGTATTTACCCATGACCTCGCCCACGACATTGGCGGATTTCCTGTGCGCCTTGTCGCTGCGGTAACCGCCGTCGTACATGCCGTACAGGATGCGCCGGTGCACAGGCTTCAATCCATCGCGGACATCCGGCAGGGCGCGGGACACGATCACGCTCATAGCGTAATCGAGGTACGAACGCTTCATCTCGTCTTCGATGGCTACGGGAGCGATGTCGGAACGGGGGGTATTCGGGCCGATTGGAGCGGTGGTATCAGTCATGGTGATGGTGTACTACATTGTACCGCCGCGTCAAAGGTGACTGCCAAACTTTAAGGCTTCTTGGTTCTGGCCATGATTTTCCGGATAAGTTGCCGGAATGTAATGAAAATAGACAGGCCCGCGACAAGCAAAAGAAGCTTCAGGATTAAGGAATAAGCCCAGCGGTGTCCTGCCGAGAGAAATTCGGCAATGTCGGACAGGGCTTCCGGGTCGATTATAAAAAGGAAGATGAACGACATCGCGATTACCGGGGCGTATCGGGTCACTTTCCTTACCGAAACCAAGCTTTTTCTCAGGCGAAGCCGCCATAGCTTGCCTTTGTCCGTGTGCGACATATGCCTGGCTAGGGCCATGCCAAATCGCTTGGATTGATAGGAAACGATATAAGCGGTCCATAACACACCGCAAACGAACAGCCATTCGTAAGCATCTATGCCGCCCCGTTGATGCCCATCCGTATTTCCCAGATGAACGATCGGTGGGATCAGCAGGCCCATGCTGACCGTCAATACCGCGGCCAGCCGGGCCACCTCAGGCAATAATGGTGGTTTCAAAAACGACCGGCGCATCCATTGTAGCCTGACGACATCGTAATAGGGCTCGGACCAGGGAGCCGTGTTGTCGATCAGGGCAACATAACCGGCGCAAATTCTTTCAAGATTGGGCGAGCTGAAGAACAATAGTGGTCTGGTGGGCTTTCCAGTCCCACATATCAGCGCCGCCGCGCGATTACGGAGCCTTGTGGAGGCTTTTTTGCCGTATCCGTAGCCCCCGCTTGCATTGGCAAGCTCCACCAGATCCTCGTGCAGCTGCGCGGCATCGATGCGTTTTAGGAACGTATCGTAGGCACCGCGCGCCTTCATGCGAATGGGATTGGAGATATCGCCCCAGCCGAACCGCGACTTCAGCATATGTATCGCGCCTGGCGATAGGTGCGGAACAGCGGAAAGCACCTGCAGCGTATAGGCCTCGATGCGCATCGTGTCGGTAGCGGAAACATCGATGAAAGCCGCATCTGCAAGCAAGGCTGCAAGCTTCGTGTCGTCATTCGCCTGCAAACCGGCCTGCAGACGATTTGTCCATGCCGTCAGCGGGTCGGCGGTCTCCCGTTGCGGCTTTGGAGGCGCCGGCGCGGTAATCGATGAGTCTTCCTGGCCCGAGCCGCCTTGTTCGGCGTGGCGCATGGCTTGCTCATAGGCTTGGCGCAAGCGTTGAAAACTGTCCGAGTCCGCCTGTGCCGCCTTGACCAGCCCGGCATAGGCCTTGCGGATCGTGGTTACATCCGACGTCGGCGCGATACCAAGGATTTTCCACCAGCTGGTCTTTGCGCCGGCCATCTAGAATCGCGTCTGTCCCTCGATCTTGTCGAGGAACTGTTCCAATAGGATGCGCGTCGCCTCGACCTCTTTCAGGTCCTGATGCTCCAGTGCAAGCTGGAATTGCTGCGCGGCACTCGATATCTGCTCACGCTCCGCGCCCAGCAATTCCTCGTACAGCCGGTCGACCCTGGCCAGGACGGCGATGTTCCTGTCATCCTCGCGCGGGTGCAGCTTCAGCTTCGCCAGCGCCTTGAAGCGCTCCGATATCTCTTCGGCAGTCAATACGCCGGGGTTTTCCTCGATCACGATACTTTTGCTGACGCCCGTGCTGACAACCGTTGCCTCGACTTCCAGCAATCCGTTGACGTCATAGGTAAAGCGGACATCTACGGACTCCTGTCCCTCGGGACGTTCAGGAATGCCGATTGCCAGTTTGCCGAGAGGAATATTGTCCTTGCTCAGCCGGCTTTCGCCCTGACAGATTTCGATGCTGACGACTTTCTGGAAATCCTGAGCGGTCGAGATCACGCTCGACTTGCTGACCGGCACGACCGTATTGCGCTCGATGATTGGCATGTAAAGCCCCGATATCCGCTCGCCATTGGCCAGTTTGCGGCTGATCGCGATGCCCATCGTATAGGGGGCGACGTCGGTCAGGACGACCTCGTTCAGCGCCTTGTCGTCCATTTTCAGGCCCGCCTGCACGGCCGCACCCCGCCCTACAACCTGGTCGGGATCGATATTGGCCGACGGCAGCCGTCCGAACAGCAGGGAAATCATCCGCCGGACCATCGGCATCCGGGTCGCGCCGCCCGCCAGGATGACCTGGTCCAGTTGCTCCGGTTCGATCCGGGCATCGCGCAGCGTCCGCACAATCGGGGCGCGCATGCGCTGCAGCAACGTGTCGCTGATCATCGCGAAAGTGTCGCGGCTGATTGTCCAGGAGACCAGTGCATCATTCCAGCGCACGGATATCTCCGCGCTGTCCTGATCGCTCAAGAGGCGCTTGGCCAGTTCTGCCTGCCGCCTCAGGATCTGGTGGGCGGGATGATTGCTTTCCACCGGCGGCAGACCCGCTGTCTTGCCGACACGGTTCATGTATTCCGCGACGATCGCATCCAGGAAATCCTCGCCGCCGAGGTAATTGTCGCCCGCGGTCGCCCTCACCTCGACCACGCCATTGAACACTTCCAGCAGGGACACGTCGAAAGTACCGCCGCCAAGGTCGATCACCATGTACTTGCCGCCATCGCGGTTTTCCCAAAGCCCATAGGCCAGCGCGGCAGCCGTCGGTTCGTTCAGCAGGCGCTCGACCTTCAGCCCCGCCAGTTCTCCGGCCGCCTTGGTCGCCTTGCGCTGCGCGTCGCTGAAATAAGCCGGAACGGTGATTACGGCTTCCGTTACAGGGTGGCCGATATAGGCCTCCGCGTCTGCCTTCAGGGCGCGAAGCACGAATGCTGAAAGCTCTTCCGGGCGGAATTTGCGTGAACCGAGCCGGGTCTCGCGCGTGGTGCCCATGTATCGCTTGAACGTCGCGGCCGTCCGGTCGGAGTGGCTCAGCAAACGGTCGCGCGCCGCCTGCCCCACGATCACAGTCCCGTCATCGCCGAGGCTGACACAGGAGGGCGTCAGAAAATCGCCCAATGAATTCGGAATAAGCTGACTGATGCCGTCGCGCCAGATTCCGACCAGGCTATTGGTCGTGCCGAGGTCTATCCCTACGATCATCGTGGTCGGCTATCAGAATGGAATCTCGTCATCCAGGTCGAAATTCCCGCCGCTGGTGCCGCCGGAAACGACCTCGGGGGCGGGCTTGGCACCTGCCAGCGGGGAAACATATTCGCGCGGCACGCCCATATCGTCGCCCTGGCCCGAAGCGTAGCCGCCGCTGCTGCGCTCGCCGCCGCCTTCGTTCCGGCCGTCCAGCATGGTCAGTTCGCCGCGGAACTGCTTGATCACGACTTCGGTCGAATACTTTTCGACGCCCTGCTGGTCGGTCCACTTGCGGGTTTCCAGCGCGCCCTCGATATAGACCTTCGAGCCTTTGCGCAGGTATTTCTCGGCCACCTGGATCAGGTTGTCGTTGAAGATCACCACGCGGTGCCACTCGGTCTTTTCCTTGCGCTCGCCGCTGGACTTGTCGCGCCAGGATTCCGATGTCGCCACGGACAGGTTGCAGACCCGGCTGCCGTTCTGCATTGACCTGACTTCCGGATCCTTGCCGATATTGCCGACCAGAATGACCTTGTTGACGCTGCCTGCCACGTGATTATTCCTGCTGTGAAATGAAGCCCCACTCTAGACGCCGCCGCGTGTGCGGGCAAAGGAAAAAACCCGCCCTTAGCGTTAGTGCAGCAATGCTTCTTCCGACTTCCTCGTTCTGGGCCCCCAAACACCGCCCATGTCATCCGCAGCGGGTGCAGCGGCGTGAGCTGTCGTTGCCGTCAGGCGCATCTCCTCGTTCTGGAAACGGACTTCGGTGGGTTTCATACCCAGCTTGTTCAGGGCTTCAACCTCAGCGCCAGCCTGTATCAGCCTATCCCAAACGGGATCTACCTGCGCCAGATGCAGCGCCGAGTTGCCGCCTGGATCGAAATCGACCTCTTTCCCGCTCGGGCTTATATAGCCAACGGCATTAACAGCGATGTACTGTTCCTTGCTGCTTTTGAAGCCATTCAGGAAATAGCCCGTCGCATCGGGAAGGTCTCGTTCGACAGCCGCTCGCAGGGCCTCTACATACCCTTTCGCTTCGTGGTTTACGTAAATCTGCAATCCCTTGGTCTGCAACTGGATCAGGTCAGGGCGGGGCTGGGTCATCTGCAATCCATCAAAAGTAAGTTGGTTTAAAGCTCGGGACATTCGCCAGCACTTTGGTCGTGCGGACCGGTGCTGGATACCAAAAGGCGCAGTGTGGCAACGGTGGGTTCATGCCCTTTCAGTTTCATAACAGCCTAGAAGGCCTCCATGGAAGCGTCGTTTGCCAGAAAGGCCACATCGGCTGTTTCACCAGCGCGGTTCATGGCCGAGACGTCGGCACCGTTATTATACAGCAGGTCAACCATTGCGGTGCTTCGGGACAGATGGAGCGAAGGATTTTGGTCGTCATCGAAATCGATCTTTGTGACGTGCCCGTCAGGCTCAACCTGGTTGAAGCCTATGGCATTGACCACGATCTTGCGGGCTGCGATCGAATCGAAAGTTTCGAGCAGGTATCTGGCGCCACCGGTTTCATCCGCTGAGACCATGTCGCGAAACATGAGGACCAGGCCCGATGCCTCGGCGCTGACATATCTGGTTGAGGCCTCATCGAGGCCAGCTTCGTGCAACAAGCTCTTTCCCCTGCAAAATCAGCGCGAGATTACCAAAAAGTAAATTATTGTCAATTCCGTTTAATTTCCGTCAAACCGAAACATCCCCTCGCAATCCCGGCGTATATCCCTATTTTCACATCATCTAACCAGTTCCAGGCACAATGAACAAATTTCTAACGGTTCGCGGCGCACGCGAGCACAATCTGAAGAATATCGATGTCGAGATGCCACGCGATTCGCTGGTGGTGATCACCGGCTTGTCCGGGTCCGGCAAGTCCTCGCTGGCGTTCGACACGATCTATGCCGAGGGACAGCGCCGCTACGTCGAAAGCCTGTCCGCCTATGCGCGCCAGTTCCTCGAGCTGATGCAGAAACCGGACGTCGACAGCATCGAGGGGCTGTCCCCGGCTATCTCCATCGAACAGAAAACGACATCCAAGAACCCACGTTCGACCGTTGGCACGGTTACCGAAATCTACGACTACATGCGGCTGCTGTTCGCGCGGGTCGGCATTCCCTATTCGCCTGCCACCGGCCTACCGATCGAAAGCCAGACCGTCAGCCAGATGGTCGATCGCATCAACGCCATGCCGCCCGACACGCGGCTGATGATCCTTGCCCCCATGATCCGGGGACGCAAGGGCGAATACCGCAAGGAACTGCAGGACCTGCGCAAGCGCGGATTCCAGCGCGTCAAGGTCGACGGCAAGCTGTACGAGATCGACGAGGTCCCTGCCCTGAACAAGAAGCTGAAGCACGATATCGAAGTGGTGGTCGACCGCATCGTGGTGCGCGAGGGTCTGGGCAACCGGCTGGCCGACTCCATCGAAACCGCACTGGGCCTGGCCGACGGGATCATCTATACCGAAAACGTCGACAACGGTGAGCAGACCACGTTTTCCTCCAAGTTCGCCTGCCCGGTCTCCGGCTTCACGATCGAGGAGATCGAGCCGCGACTGTTCTCGTTCAACAACCCGCATGGCGCCTGCCCGACCTGCGACGGCCTCGGCACCAAGATGTTCTTCGATCCCGATCTGGTGGTGCCCGATCCCGGCAAGTCGTTGCGCGAAGGCGCGCTGGCCCCGTGGGCGAGTTCGACCAATTCGTATTACCGCCAGACGCTCGAGGGCATCGCGCGGCACTTCAAGATCAGCATGAATACCTCGTGGGAGGATCTGCGCGAACCGGTGCGCGAGGCGATTCTGAACGGCTCGGGTGACGTGCCGATCAAGATGGCCTACGAGGACGGCCTGCGCGAATATGAGACCAACAAGCCGTTCGAAGGCATACTGAAGAACCTCGACCGCCGCTGGCGCGAGACCGACAGTGCCTGGATGCGCGAGGAGTTGTCGCGATACCAGTCCAGCGCGCCCTGCGAATCCTGCCATGGCGCGCGCCTGAAGGTGGAGGCGCTGGCGGTCAAGGTCGACATGCTGAACATCAGCCAGGTTACCGCCTTCTCGATCTCCGAAGCCTATGGCTGGTTTTCCGGCCTGTCGCCGCGCCTTTCGGAACAGAACCGCGAGATCGCCGCGCGTATCCTGAAGGAGATCAACGACCGTCTCGGCTTCCTGATGAGCGTGGGCCTCAACTACCTGACCCTGGCGCGCAATTCCGGTTCGCTGTCCGGCGGCGAAAGCCAGCGTATCCGGCTGGCGTCGCAGATCGGTTCGGGCCTGACCGGTGTGTTGTACGTTCTGGACGAGCCCTCGATCGGGCTGCACCAGCGCGACAACGACCGCCTGCTCGATACGTTGCGCCGCTTGCGCGACCTGGGCAATACCGTGATCGTTGTCGAACATGACGAGGACGCGATCCGCGCTGCCGACTACCTGATCGACATGGGCCCTGGCGCCGGCGTGCATGGCGGCAACATCATCGCGCGTGGCACGCCCGAGGAAGTGCTGAAGTGCAAGGACAGCCTGACCGCTCAATACCTGAACTACCACAAGATGATCCCGATCCCGGACCAGCGGCGCGTGGCCGACAGGGAACGCAGGATCGAGATCGTCGGGGGCGACCGAGAACAACCTTAAGAACGTCACGGCGCATATCCCGATCGGACTGTTCACCTGCGTCACCGGCGTGTCGGGCGGCGGCAAGTCGACGCTGATCATCGACACGCTGTTCAAGGTCGCTTCGCGCCGGTTGATGGGCGCGCGCGAACATCCCGGCGCGCACAAGACGATCAACGGGCTGGAGCATCTGGACAAGGTAATCGACATCGATCAATCGCCGATCGGGCGCACCCCGCGCTCGAACCCGGCGACCTATACCGGCGCCTTTACCCCGATCCGCGACTGGTATGCCGGCATGCCGGAGTCGAAGGCCCGCGGCTATGGCCCGGGCCGGTTCTCGTTCAACGTCAAGGGCGGCCGCTGCGAAGCTTGCCAGGGCGACGGCGTGATCAAGATCGAGATGCACTTCCTGCCCGACGTTTACGTCACCTGCGAAACCTGCAAGGGCCGCCGCTATAATCGGGAAACGCTGGAAGTTCTGTTCCGGGAAAAATCCATCGCCGACGTGCTGGAGATGACCGTCGATGACGGTGCCGAGTTCTTCAAGGCGGTGCCTTCGATCCGCGACAAGCTTGTGACGCTGCAGCGCGTCGGTCTCGGCTACCTGACCATCGGCCAGCCGGCCACCACCCTGTCGGGCGGCGAGGCGCAACGCGTCAAGCTGGCAAAGGAACTGGCCCGCCGCGCTTCAGGCAGTACGCTGTACATCCTGGACGAGCCGACCACCGGACTGCACTTCGCGGATATCCACAAGCTGCTGGAAGTGCTGCATGAACTGGTCGACCAGGGCAATACCATGATCGTGATCGAGCACAATCTGGAAGTCATCAAGACAGCCGACTGGATCATCGATATTGGACCGGAGGGCGGCGACAAGGGCGGCAAGATCGTCGCCGAGGGTACGCCGGAGAAGATTGCGTCGACCAAAGCCAGCTATACGGGTCATTACCTGGCGCCATATCTGGAGAAGAAGCAGCTTGCGGCCGAGCCGAAAAGAAAGCGGGCTTGACTCCCGTTCACATCATCGGCGGCGGCATGGCGGGCAGCGAGGCTGCGTGGCAGATCGCCCAGCGCGGCGTTCCGGTGGTCCTGCACGAGATGCGTGGGGTCCGGCCCACCGAGGCTCACAAGACAGATGGCCTGGCGGAACTTGTATGCTCAAACTCGTTCCGCTCCGACGATGCCGAATACAACGCCGTCGGCCTTTTGCATGAGGAAATGCGGCGGTGCGGCTCGTTGATATTGATGATGGCGGACCGTCACAAGTTACCCGCAGGAGGAGCGTTGGCGGTTGATCGCGATGCATTCTCGCAGGCGGTCACGGAGGCGATCGAGGGGCACGAGCTGATAACTCTGGTGCGCGAGGAAATCACCGGCATGCCGCCCACTGAGTGGGAATCGGTGATCGTCGCCACGGGGCCGCTGACATCGCCCGGCCTTGCGGGCGCACTGAAAACGCTGACAGGCGAAGCACTGGCATTCTTCGATGCCATCGCCCCGATCGTCTACAAGGACAGCATCAATTTCGACCGTGCCTGGTTCCAGTCACGCTACGACAAGGTCGGCCCGTCCGGCACCAGCGACGACTATATCAACTGTCCGATGGAAAAGGATGAGTACCTCGCCTTCATCGCGGCCCTGCTGGCGGGCGAGAAGACCGAGTTCAAGGAGTGGGAAGCCAACACACCGTACTTCGACGCTTGCCTGCCGGTCGAAGTCATGGCGGAGCGCGGCATCGATACGCTGCGCTACGGGCCGATGAAGCCGGTCGGATTGACCGATCCGCGCACCGGCAAGCGACCTTACGCCGTGGTGCAGCTACGTCAGGATAATGCGCTTGGCACGCTCTACAACATGGTTGGCTTCCAGACGAAGCTGAAATACGGCGCGCAGGCGGATGTGCTGCGCATGATACCGGGACTTGAAACTGCCGAGTTCGCGCGCCTTGGCGGCCTGCATCGCAATACATTCATCAACAGTCCGACTTTGCTGGACACGACCCTGCGTCTTAAGGCCGATCCGCGCCTGCGCTTTGCAGGTCAGATCACGGGATGCGAAGGCTATGTCGAAAGCGCCGCCATCGGGTTGCTGGCGGGACGGTTCGCGGTTGCCGAATGCAAAGGCGAGCTGGTCACCCTGCCGCCTGCCACCACGGCGCTGGGCGCGCTGCTGGGCCACATCACCGGCGGCGCCAATGCAGAAACATATCAGCCGATGAACGTCAATTTCGGCCTGTTTCCCGAGATCGATACCAAGGCCCGCGGCCGAGAAAAGAAGAAGGCCTACACGGCGCGGGCTTTGGTGGACATAGCGGAGTTCGTGTAACTTAACACCCATCGTATGTCCGGTGACATGGCTCAGGCCTCTTTCATCGCCCAGGCCCAGGCCAGATCCAACGGCCTTAGCGGCGTCGGCGCGAAATTCTCCGGGCGGAACGGGTCGTAATCCAGCTTCGACAGTCGCTTGATGTAGCGGCATGCGACGCGGCCCGGCAGGAACGCGGCAATAGCGTAGCGCGGCACATTGGGGTGATTGGCGCGCAGCAGCCGCGCCGCCTCGTGTGCCATCAGCATTGTCACGATCTCGACGCCGAAGGGCCGCGACTTGTGCGGCGCCGACGGCGATATGTTCAGTTTCCGTAGCAGCGTCGACGGCAGGTACGATTTCCCCTGGGAGGCGTGATACGGCACCGAGCGCAGCAAACCGATCAGCGTCACCGCCTCGCCGACGCTGTAGGCAGCGTCCAGCACGGCTGCGTCCTTCACACCCAGCACCAGCGCCGCCGCGCGCATCAGAGCTCCCCCTGTCGATCGTGCATATTGCTTGACAGTGGTATCGGAAACCGGCGGTTCGTCCGAAAGGTCCAGCTCACGGCCTTCGATCATCTCCTGTATCAGGTCCTGATCGACCGTGCCCGGCAGGATAGGACCGAGGGCTTGCAATACCTGATGGCCGCGCACCCGTCCCTCGTACAAGTCAGCGATTGCTTCACGCCACCATTGAAGCCTGATCTGACCCATCATCGGTTCGGTCACGGTTTCACGGATACGCGACAGTTCGATGTTGAAGGCATACAGCGCAAACAGCCCCTCCCGCTTGTCCGCAGGCGCGAACAGGCACGTTAGGAACCGGTCGGGATCGTGGCTCCGGACCTGTTCGCCGCAGTAGGAAAGACTATGTGTCACGTGCGAGGGATACTTCCGGGCTTTCAAAGTGTCGGGCCGAAGAGTATCTAGCGGTATCGCGTTAGCAAATCTTGAAAGGTGACCAAATGGCGTTCGAACTTCCTGCCCTGCCCTATTCCAAGGATGCATTGCAGCCCTATATGTCCGCGGAAACACTGGAGTTTCACCACGGCAAGCACCATCAGGCCTATGTCGATGCCCTGAACAAGCTGATCCCCGGATCGCCACTGGAAGGCAAGAGCCTGGACGAAATCGTCCAGGAAGCCGCGGGCAAGACCGAATTGCAGGCGATTTTCAACAATGCGGGCCAGCACTGGAACCACATTCAGTTCTGGAAAATGATGAAGCCGAGCGGCGGCGGTTCGATCCCCGGTGAGCTCGAGGACCGGATCAACAGCGACTTCGGCAACATCGACAAGTTCAAGGAAGACTTCGTCGCCGGCGGCGTCGGCCAGTTCGGCAGCGGCTGGGTCTGGCTGGTAAGCGACGGCCATCACCTGTCGATCATGAAGACCGCCAACGGCGACAACCCGCTGGCGCACGGCAAGCACGTCCTGCTGGGCTGCGATGTATGGGAACATTCCTACTACATCGACTACCGCAACAAGCGCGCCGATTACCTGAAGGCGTTCCTGTCGAACATGGTGAACTGGGAATACGCGGCCGAGTTGCTGGCGCAGCACTAGGCCTTTTATACAGGTGTCATCCCCGCGAAAGCGGGGATCCATCTACAGCATTTGTCGAGCCATGGATACTCGACCAAGTCCGGCGTGACAATTCAAGGAAACTACCCCGGCAACAACGCCGCTGCCACGCGGCGATCCTCGGACAGCATCACATTGTAGGTGCGACAGGCCGCGCCCGTATCCATCGCGTCGATCGACAGGCCCATGGCTTTCAGGTCCAGCCGCAGTTTGGACGGGATCAGGCCACCCGTTGCGCCGCAACCCATCAGCACGACCTCAATCGCGGGATCGCTGGCCAGCAGTGGTTTGAAATCCTCCGCCGCCAGACCAGAGAAATCCTGGACTTTCCACCTGAACACTTCATCCGGGGTGACGAGCACCGGTCCCAGATAGGCCTGTCCCGCGATACGAAAACCGGCGGGGCCATAGCTCTGGATGACCTGCTTGCCGGCTGCGATCGCGGGGGTGATGTCCACTATTTCTTTGCCGGTTTGGCCACGACGGGCGGGGCGACGATACCGCTCTTGCGCAGGCGGCCTTCGCCCAGGAACAGCAGGATCGGCGCGGCGATGAAGATCGACGATGTCGTGCTGACGATGATGCCGAACAGCATGACGATGGCGAACTCTCGCAGATCCTGGGTCGCGATCAGCGCAAGCGGCAGCGCGGACAGGAAGGTGGCGGTCGACACGCCGATGGTCCGGTTCAGCGTCTCGTTGATCGAAAGGTCGATCAGCTGGCGCAGCGGCATCGATTTGTACTTGCGCAGGTTCTCTCGCATGCGGTCGTAGACCACGACCTTGTCATTGATCGAATAGCCCATGATGGTAAGGATCGCGGCGATGCTGACCAGGTTGAACTGCATCTGCGTGATCGCGAAGAAGCCGATGGTCTTGGTCACGTCAAGCAGCAAGGTCACGACCGCGCCGACGCCGAATTCCCATTCGAAGCGGAACCAGATGTAGACCAGCATCGCCCCCAGCGCGAGGCCGAGCGCCAGCATGCCCTGGCTGAACAGTTCGTCGCTGACGGTGGCGCCGACGGATTCGACGCGCATCACCTTGGCGCCGGGGAAATCGGCCGCCAGGTCGGCCTTGACCTTGCTCACTGCCTGTTCCTGCGCGTCATCACCGCCGGCCTGGCGCTGCAAGCGGATCAGCACTTCCTCGGGGCTGCCGAATTGCTGCAACTGCACCGGGCCGACATTCAATTTCTCGACGTCCACGCGCAGGGCCTCGAAGTTCGCAGGTCCTTCGGTACGCAACTCGACCAGGATACCGCCGCGGAAATCGACGCCGTAGTTCAGTCCGGGATGGAAAAACAGCACGATTGAGGCGATCGAAAGTACCGCCGATGTCAGAAGACCGGCGATGCGGCCCTTCATGAACTGGATCTTGGTGTCGTCCGGGACGATGCGAAGTAACGGCATTACATATGCCCCAGCAGGGTTTTGGGTTTGGTCTGGCGCAGCCAGGTGATCATCATCCAGCGCACCAGAATCATGGCGGTAAACAACGATATGACGATGCCGAAGCTGATGGTCACGGCAAAGCCCTTGACCACGCCGGCGCCAAACATGAACAGGATCGCCATCTTGATCAGCGTCGTCAGGTTCGCATCCAGCACCGTGCCGAACGCGCGCTTGTACCCTGACTCAAGCGCGGCGAAGGGCGCGCGGCCCAGTTTGCTTTCCTCCCGAATGCGCTCGTTGACCAGGATGTTGGCGTCGACCGACATGCCGACGCTCAGCAGCAGGCCGGCGATGCCGGGCAGTGTCAGCGTCGCCTGGATCAAAGACAACACCGCGATGGTGATGATCAGGTTGAACACCACGGCGATATCCGCGAACAGGCCGAACAGCCCGTAGGACAGGATCATGTAGACCGCGACCAGGCCAAGCCCGATGGCCGCAGCATAGACGCCCGAACGGATCGAGTCGGCGCCGAGGTCTGGACCGACGCTACGCTCCTCGATGATCTTAAGCGGCGCCGGCAACGCACCCGCGCGCAACAGGACGGCCAAATCGTTGGCGGTCTGGGCGGTATAGTTTCCGGTGATCTGGCCATGACCGCCCGTAATCGGCTCCTGGATGTTCGGCGCGCTGATCACCTTGTTGTCCAGCACGATGGCGAACGGCTTGCCGACATTGGCGCTTGTCGTTTCTGCGAACCGGCGCGCGCCGACCGAGTTGAAGGTGAAGCTGACGACCCACGAGCCGGTCGAGGAATCGGTTGCCGCACGGGCATCGGTCAGGTCGCCGCCCGATACTTCGATCTTCTTGCGCACGATGACATTGCGCGGCATGCCGCGCGCCGTAGCGGCATCTTCCTGCAGGATGTCGTCGCCAGGGGGCGCGACGGTCGCGGCGGGATCTGCCTCGGCATCGACCAGCTGGAAGTTCATCTTGGCGGTGGTGCCGATGATCGACTTGACGCGGTCGGGGTCCTGAACACCCGGCAGCTGCACCAGGATGCGGTCGTCGCCCTGCTTGGCGATCTGGGGCTCGGCGACGCCCAGCTGGTCGATACGGCGGCGGACGATCTCGATCGACTGTTCGACCGCGTTCGAGGCCCGTTCCTTGATGGCGGCGTCGGTAAGCGCCAGCGTGATCGCCGAGCCATCGGGCGAAGCCGTTACCGTGTAAGCTACGGAATCGCTGGCGGAAAGGGCCGGTCTGGAGCCGGAAACGAGGGGCTTGCTGCCCTTTACGCCTTCGACCTTGTCCAGCGATTCCAGCGCCGCATTCATCTGGGCGGGATCGCGCAGAACGATATGGATGCCGTCGGCGCCCGCCGTCAAGCTGGTAAAGCCGACCTTATCGCCGCGCAGCTGGGTTTTGACCGCATCCAGCGTCGTATCCAGCTGTTCCTTGCGCATGGCGTTCAGGTCTAGCTGCAGCAGCAGATAGGCGCCGCCCTTCAGATCCAGACCCAGATTGATCTGGCTATGCGGCATCCAGCCCGGCCATTTGTCGATTTCGGCCTTGGGAAACAGATTGGGCAGCGCAAACAGTATGCCGAACAGGCAGACCGCGACCATCGCCGCGATCCGGGAACGCGAGAAATACATTATGTCATGGTCTCATCAGATATCGGAGCGTGCCGCAATGAAAAGCAGGTTTCCCCGCCCCGGACAAGTCCTATGACTTGTCGGCCTTGCCCGGTATCTTCACGGCAGGTTCCGGCAGGGATGCGCCGTACAATCCGGCTATGTTGGACGTCAGAACGCGCACGCGCACGTTATCCGCAAGATCGAGCACGATTTCCTTGTCATCGATTTTCTGGACCTTGCCGATCAGACCGCCGGTAGTAACGACTTCGTCGCCCTTTTTCATGGTCGCGCGCAGGGCGTCCTGGTTCTTCTTCTGCTGATCCATGGGGCGAAAGACGATGACGTAGAACACCAGCAGGATCAAAGCGATGGGCAACATCTGGATCAGACCGTCAGCCGAACTCGACGATGTCTGCGTCAATCCTTGCGCGTAGGCGGAAGATATAAACATCTCTTCTCCTCTTAACGATAGTTGTTTACACTTTGTTAGGCACTAATGACTTGCTTGAGACCGCTTGGCAAGCAAACAATATCGCATGGAGCATTTGATCCCGATATTGACGCGTATCGCCGAAGCCCTTGAGCGCATCG
This sequence comes from Alphaproteobacteria bacterium, assembly GCA_965199335.1. Taxonomy (GTDB): domain Bacteria; phylum Pseudomonadota; class Alphaproteobacteria; order CALMVH01; family CALMVH01; genus CBDAQV01. The sequence goes on from CBDAQZ010000002.1 coordinate 258,776, forward strand.
CCCCTTCCCCACAACCGCAATCCGTCTTGGACGACGGCATGGCATGGCGCTGGAACGGTGAGGATGGCCGCTTGATGCCGGTGGCATCGGTATCGCATATAAGCCTCGATCTGCTGAGAGGCATCGATCGCCAGCGCGATATATTGCTGCAAAATACAAGACAGTTCGCCGACGGCAAGCCTGCCAACAATGCCTTGTTATGGGGTGCAAAGGGGACTGGCAAAAGTTCGCTGGTAAAAGCCGTGCATGCCCGGGTCAGCGGCACTCTGGGCCTGATCGAAGTCGCGCGCGACGAGATCGCCACCCTGCCCCGGCTGCTCGACATGCTGCGCGGCAGCGATCGACGCTTCCTGATCTTTTGCGACGACCTGTCGTTCGAAGCCGAGGATACGGCGTACAAGGCACTGAAATCGGTTCTGGACGGCGGCATCGAAGGTAGGCCGGACAATGTGCTGCTGTACGCTACCTCCAACCGCCGGCATCTCATGGCGCGCGAGATGATCGAAAACGAACGCTCGACCGCGATCAATCCTGCCGAGGCGGTCGATGAAAAAGTTTCGCTGTCCGATCGGTTCGGCCTGTGGCTTGGTTTCCACAACATGGACCAGGCGACCTATCTGGAAATCGTCGAAGGCTATGCGAAGGATTTTGGTATTGTGTTGCCCGTCGAGGTCCTGCACGCCAAGGCCAACGAATGGTCGATTACCCGTGGCAGCCGCTCGGGACGCGTGGCATGGCAGTTCGTGCAGGATCAAAGATAGTTAACAAATCATAAATTGATTGACGTTTCATCTATAACTCATTACTAGCCGGACTATAACAACGTCACAATCGAATACCCAATATGGTTACTCAGCCAACGCTTGAAGAACTGCTGGCTCTGCCGACCACCCATGGCAAGCGCAACAGTCTAGGGCTGCCGCAGCCCAATCGCAGCGAACTGGTGCTGACCTCGCTGACCGCTCCGCCGGGATTGACGGTGACAGCGATCGTTGTTCCGTTTCTCGAAAATGGAGACGTGATCCTTTGCAACAGTCGTAAACGTCAGCGCCTCGAACTTCCGGGCGGCCGCCTCAACCGAGATGAGGGTCCGGAAGAGGCAGGAAAACGCGAGTTGGTGGAAGAGACGGGTTCGATCGTGAGGACTGTCATCCCGGTTGGATTCGTCCGGAATATTTTCGAGGGCAAGCGTTCCGCAAGCCCGGAACATCCAATCACGTTCAAACAGTTTTACGCCGGTAGGGTTGTCGAACAGCGACCGTTCGTGCCGAATAGGGAATGCGATATGCCGGTTATCGTCATGCCGGGCGAATTGCTCGGCCCCGATGCCCCGATAGGGAGGTTTCAAAGGATAATCTTCAAGGAGGCGCAGCGTAGGATGAGCCTCGCAGCGCCTGCCATCGATGCGCTGTTGGCGCTACGCTTTCCCGCACCGGGCCGAGGCGTTATTGCGCCTAACGAATTCTGATCCGCTGAACGTCAGCTCAGCTTCCCCGTTGGATCGACCGCTTCTTTCCCATGCCGCAACTCGAAATGCAGTTGGGGGCTGTCGATCGATCCTGTCTGGCCCACGGTACCGACCTGCTGGCCCGCCTTTACTGCCTCCCCTTTCTTGACTGCGATCGAGCCCAGATGGGCGTATGCCGTGATCCAGCCATCGGCGTGGCGGATCAGGACCAGGTTGCCGAAACCCTTCAGGTCGCTGCCGGCATAGGCCACGGCGCCCTGGGCGGCGGCCTTGACCGGCGTACCTTCGGCGGCCGCGATATTGATACCGTCGTTATGCAGTCCCCCAGGCTTGGGCCCGAAGGTGGAGACGATCTCGCCCTTTACCGGCCACAGGAAGCCGGATGCCGGACCGGCCGTATCCGTCGAGGCAGCCGGCGCTGCTGCCTGAGTCGGCGGCGCCAGGGCCACCGGCGAGGAAAGGTCGGTCGGCTTGCCCGCGACCGGTGGGGTCAGCGGCGTGGCTTGGACGACCGGGCGTGGTGGTGGCGGCGGCACCAGGTCGGCATCATCAGCGCCCGCAACCTGCGGGCCGGGATCCTGGCCATGATAATCGGGCAGCACCAGCTGCTGGCCGGACAGGACCTTGTAAGGGGGCGACATGTTGTTGAGCCGCGCTATGCCGCTCTGGCTGATATTGAAACGCTGTGCGATCTTCGATAGCGAGTCACCCGATTGCACCGTGTAGACATGAGGCACCGGAACGATCAGGGTTTCGCCCGTGGTCAGTCGGTAGGGCGGTGACAGCCTGTTCGCATCCACCAATGCATTCAGGCTGACGCCGAGGCGGCGCGCGACATCATCGATCGTCTCACCCTGCTTGACGGAGACGGTCTGCATCGCGCCGGGTTCGCGCGGACCGGTATTACCGGCGCAGGCAGCCATGAACAAGGGCAGAGTCAGTAGTGCAAAACGAAATTTCATGTCTGTGTCTCCGGCACCAGCGGCACGAACCTGACGGGAAAGAGGTCGCGCCGCACGATGCCGTTCTCGGTGCGCGTGAATTCGGCGACGACCTGATGGATCGGATCCTCGGCGATGGGCGTGATCATGATGCCGCCGGGAGCCAGTTGATCCAAGAGAAGCGGCGGCGCTTCCTTGCTGGCGGCGGCGGTGACGATGATGCGGTCGAACGGGGCCTGCTCGGGCCAGCCCTTCATGCCGTTGCCGGCTTTCGTCGTAACATTGAGCAGCTGCAATTCGAGCAGGATCTTCTCTGCCTCGACCTGCAATTCGCGCAGCAATTCGATGGTGTAGACGCGGCGCGACAGCATGGCCAGCAGCGCGGTCTGGTAGCCCGAGCCGGTGCCGACTTCCAGCACCTTGTGCGTCTTCTTCAGCTTAAGCGCCTCGGTCATGGTGGCAACGACCAAAGGCTGGCTGATGGTCTGCCCCATGCCGATCGGCAGGGCGGTATCGTCATAGGCCTTGTCGAGGAAGCTGGGGGGCACGAAACGCTCGCGCGGGATGCGCTCGATCGCGTTCAGCACGTCCATGTCGCCGATGCCGGAGCGGCGCAGGCTCATCACCAGGCGGATCTTGCGCGCCTCGATGCTCATGCGAACGCCTTGCCCAGCGTGTCGAGCGTTGCGTGATGCGTCATGTCCAGCGTCAGCGGCGTTACCGAGATCGCGCCGCCACGCAGCACCGAAATATCGGTATCCAGCGGCGCCTCGCCGAGCCCGATAATTCCGCCGATCCAGAAATAGGATTTGCCGTGCGGGTCGGTGCGGTGCGACAGGTCGGTCAGCACCCTGTGTTTCCCTTGGCGCACGGCCTGGATGCCGGTGATCTTTTCTCCCGGCTCCAGATCGGGGAAGTTGACGTTGAACAGCACATTCGGCGGAATGGTATGCTCCATGATACGCGTCAGGACCTCGACCAGATGCTGTTCCGCCACATGCCAGCGCGGCCCCCTGCTCCAGTCGCCGATTTCCTGGCTGAAGGCAATTGCCGGGATACCTAGCAAGGTCGCCTCGATCGCTGCGGCGACCGTGCCGGAATAGGTGATGTCGTCGGCGATATTGCGCCCGGCATTGATGCCCGAGATCACCAGATCCGGTTTGCGGTCGGGAAAAAGATGATCGCTGCCCAGCACGATGCAATCGGTCGGCGTGCCATCGACGGAGTAACGCCGCTCACCGTATTTCTTCAGGCGGACGGGGCGGAAGAGAGTCAGCGAATGGCTTGACGCCGATTGTTCGGTTTCGGGCGCGCATACCCAGACGTCGGGCGTGATGGTTGCGACCAGTTTTTCCAGCAACGCCAGACCGGGCGCGTTGATGCCATCGTCGTTGCAGATCAGAATGCGCAGGGATGACAGGTCAGCCATGCCGCTCGATGCGCTCCACGCCGCCCATGTAAGGTTTCAGGACGGTGGGAATGGTGATCGAGCCATCGCGGTTCTGGTAGTTTTCCATCACCGCGACCAGCGCCCGACCCACGGCAACGCCCGACCCGTTCAGCGTGTGCACGAACTGCGTGTCCTTCTCGCCCTTGCGGCGGAACCGCGCCTTCATGCGCCGCCCCTGGAAATCGCCGCAATTCGAGCAGCTGGAAATCTCGCGGTACATATCCTGCGCCGGCAGCCAGACCTCCAGGTCGTAGGTCTTGCGTGCCGTACCGCCGGTATCACCGCTGCACAGCAGCATGGTGCGGAACGGCAGTTCCAGCCGCTTCAGGACTTCCTCGGCGCAATTTACCAGGCGGTCGTGTTCGGCTGGCGAGGCGTCCGGCTCGACGATCGACACCAGCTCTACCTTCCAGAACTGGTGCTGGCGGATCATGCCGCGCGTATCCTTGCCAGCGGCGCCCGCTTCAGAACGAAAGCACGGCGTCAGGCCGGTCAGGCGCAGGGGCAGGATTTCGGCGTCGACGATCTGGTCCATGACATAGTTGGTCAGGGGCACTTCCGATGTCGGGATCAGCCAGCGCTCGTCGGTCGTCTGGAAGCTGTTCTCATTGAACTTCGGCAGCTGGCCGGTGCCGAACAAGGCCTGCGAGCGGACCAGCAGCGGCACCCCGCATTCGGTATAGCCATGTTCCGCCGTCGCGAGGTCGAGCATGAACTGGCCCAGCGACCGTTCCAGCCGTGCGATCTGTCCCTTCAGAAACGCGAAGCGCGTTCCCGCCATGCGGCCTGCGGCTTCGAAGTCGATCAGCTTCAGCGACTCACCCAGCGCGACATGGTCCTGCGGGTTCTCTATCTTCTTGGGTTCGCCATGGCGGCGGACTTCAACGTTCAGCGCCTCATCCGCGCCATCCGGCACAGCGCCGTCGAGCACGTTGGGCAACATTGCCAGGTGCATGTCCAGTTGATCGGCGAGTGTTTTTTCGTCCGATTCCAGCTTAGTCAGGCGTTCCTTTATCTCGGCCACGCGGCCCATGATGTTGCCGGCGTCCCTGCCCTGCTGCCTGGCCGCGCCGATCTCCTTCGAAGCGTTGTTACGCTCCGCCTGTAATTCCTGCATCTCGGTCTGGAAAGCGCGGCGGCGCTGGTCGAGGTCGATGATGTGAGAGGATTGCGACGTCAGGCCCCGGCGCGCCATGGCGGCATCGAAGGCTTCGGGTTCGTCGCGTATCCAGCGCAAATCAAGCATGATAATATTCCATCGTCATTCCGGACTGAAGGTCCGGAATCCATACCGTCGCTGTAGCAAATGCGCACCTCACCGTCCACAGCCTATGGTTTCAGTGCTGTGCACGGTCGGCGCATGGAATGACATCAACCGAGCTCGACGATTACCGGCGTATGGTCCGACGGTTTTTCCAGCCCGCGCGGATGCTTGTCGATGACGCATCCCTGCAGGCGGTCGGCGGCCTGCGGTGACAGTAGCAGGTGATCGATGCGAATGCCCTGGTCGCGTTCCCAGCTGCCGAAATAATCCCAGAACGTATATTGATGCGCCTGGCGGTTCACGGCGCGGAAGGCGTCTGTGTATCCCATGTGCAGCATCGCGCGGAACAGGCTGCGGCTTTCGGGGCGATACAGCGCATCGCCCTCCCATACCGCTGGATTATGACAATCCTCGGGCTCGGGAATGACGTTATAGTCGCCGCCCAGCACGATCGGCATACCCGTTTCAAGCAAAGCCGCGGCATGGGCGTTCAAACGCTCCATCCAGGCCAGCTTGTAGGGAAACTTCGGCGAATCGACCGGATTGCCGTTGGGCAGGTAGATCGAGGCGACTCGAACGCCGTTCACAGTGCCTTCGATGTAACGCGAATGGTCGTCCTCGGGATCGCCCGGCAGCGCCGTTATGATGTCTGTAACGGGTTCACGCGACAGAATGGCTACGCCGTTATAGCTTTTCTGGCCGACATATTCGGTGCGGTAACCAAGTCCCTTGAATTCCAGTTCGGGGAATTCCAGACTTTTTAGTTCCTGAAGCAACAGGACGTCGGGGGTGGCGCTTGCCACCCAATCCAGCGCGATCTGCAACCGCGCCCGGATCGAGTTGACGTTCCAGGTGGCGATTCTCACTTAGCTGAGAAGCTGGTCCCGCAGCCGCAGGTCGAAGCGGCGTTCGGGTTGCGGACCTCGAAATAGGATCCCATCAGCGTCTCGACGAAGTTCACTTCCGAGCCGACCAGCAGGTCCAGCGACACGTCATCGGCCACGATCTCGGCACCATCGCGCTCGAAAACCCTATCGTCGCCAGTGACTTGGTCGGTGAACTCGAACTTATACTTGAAGCCCTGGCAGCCGCCGCCCAGCACGGCGACGCGCAGTTTCAGCGGCTTGCCGTCCTTCGCCTGCATTGCCTTGATCCGGCGCGCGGCGCTTTCGCTGACGGTCAAGCCGGTTTCGATTCTGCTGATTTCGTTCATCGCCAAATCTCCTTGTTGACTTGAGTATAGCGCGGATTTGCTCTGGATCAAACCATCAGAACCCTTAAACTGCATGCCATGCTGGATACAATAAAGCCTTCCTATGGGGGAAAAGCAGGATTCGCCTGCGATCCGGCCCTGTCGCGGGGCCGCCTGACGCCGGAGGGTGAAAGCTCGACCCGGACCGTCTTCCAGCGCGATCGCGACCGGATCATCCATTCGGGCGCCTTTCGCAAGCTGCAGTACAAGACGCAGGTCTTCGTCTATCACGAGGGCGACTACTACCGCACCCGCCTGACCCATAGCATCGAGGTGGCCCAGATCGCCCGCTCGATCTGCCGGGTGCTGGGCCTTAACGAGGATCTGGGCGAAGCTTTGGCCTTGGCGCATGATCTTGGCCACACCTGCTTCGGCCATGCCGGGGAGGACGCGCTGCATGCCTGCATGGCCGATTACGGCGGCTTCGATCATAACGACCAGGCGCTGCGCATCGTCACCCAGCTGGAACGCCGGTATGCCGATTTCGATGGGTTGAACCTGACATGGGAAACGCTGGAGGGCCTGGTCAAGCACAACGGCCCCGTCCTGCCGCTGCGACATGGCAAGCGGCTGGGCACGACCACCGAGGCATTCAATGCCGTCTACGATCTGGAACTCGGCAGCTATGCCTCGGTCGAGGCGCAGGTCGCGGCTTTGGCGGACGACATCGCCTACAACAATCACGATCTCGACGACGGCCTGCGCGCCGGGGCATTCACCATCGAGCAGCTGCGTGAGCTGCCTATCGTCGGTCCGGCGATCGCCGCCGTGGAGGCCAACAAAGGTGAACTGGAGAAATCGCGCCTGACCCACGAGGTAATCCGCTATACGATCAACTACATGGTCCTTGATGTGCTTGCCGAAACGCGGCGGCGGCTGGAAGATCTGCAGCCTCAATCGGTCGATGACGTGCGGGGTGCCGGTCAGGCCGTGGTCGCTTTTTCCGAAAGCTTCCGTACCGACGAGAAGGACCTGCGCCACTTCCTGAAAACACATCTGTATCGCCATTACCGCGTCAACCGCATGACCAGCAAGGCGCGGCGGGTGGTGACCGATCTGTTCGATATCTTCCTGCGCGAGCCCGAATGCCTGCCGCCCGACTGGCGCGCGCCGACTGCGGAGAAGACGGAGCAGGCGCGATTGATCGCGGATTACATCGCCGGCATGACCGACCGCTACGCGCTGACGGAGCATGGCCGGCTATTCGACCTGCATATGCCGACGCTATGAACATCTTCGAGACATACGAACACCTGATCCGCGTCGAGCTCGAGCGGATGGTCTCTGCCGGCAATCTGGCGCCCGCCGATTTCAGCCGCGTCACGGTCGAGCCGGTGCGGGAGGCAGCCCATGGCGACCTGACCACCAACGCCGCCCTGATCGCATCGGGCAAAGCCGACAAGGAGAGCCTGGCGCAGATTCTGGCCCGGCATTTCGTATCGTTGCACGATGTCATCACCGCGAAGGCCGCAGAGAACGGCCTGATCAATCTGCGCATCAAGCCGATCGTCTGGCATCGCGTCGTAAGCGGTATACTGCATGGATCTAGGGGCAAGGATCCCTGCACGGGCATCAGCTACGATACCGCTGCCGACCTGACCATCAGCGATCCAGTCTTCAGTATCCAGCATACACGCACATTATGTTGCACTGTGCTGCGCCAGGCCAAGACGGTACTGGCCCGTGACCTGTCGGATAACGCGCTTGCGGCCGTCTCGCTCGCCGGGTTGTCCGGTGAAAGCGACCTGGCACTTATGCGCAAGCTCGCAGGCTGGCATCACGCGCAGGGCAGCGCCGCCGCACGGCCGCAAAAAGTTTACGCTCAGGAGCTTGCCGCTGCCTTCCGTGCGTTCTGCGCCGACCAGACGGGCAATGCCGCGCTGGGATTCGTTTCTACAAAGTCCTTCGATCTCAGCCTTGCCCGGCTGGCGCTGGTCCGCAGTGTTGCGATCGTGCTCGAGGAATTCGCCGCATGAGCCGCAAAGCCAAGGGCGACGACCGCCAGGAACCGCAGTTCGGTTATCAGTACCGACGGCAGGAACCCTATCTGGAAGAACCGCGCGCCGCGCCACGCCAGCCGGCCGCTCGCAGACGGCGGGAGCGTTCCATAATTCCCCTGTTCCTCGCCGGTGCAACGCTGATCGTGTTCGCAGGCTTCATCTGGGTGTCGTATGTCAAGGGACCGAAAATCGTCAGTGGCCAACTGCCCGTCATCACAGCCGATCCCAGTCCTGTGAAAATAAAGCCTGACAAGGCCGGCGGCACCGACATCCCGTTTCAGGATACGACGGTCTATGACGATCTGAACCAGACCAAGCAGAAGCATAAGGCGACCGAGGTCGAGCATCTGCTGCAACCACCCGAACAACCGTTGCCGATGCCCGCCCCGCCCGCACCTGTGGCTCCCGCTACCGAGGTCCAGCCTGCGCCGGACCAGAAGTCCGTTCAGGAAAATACTTTGCCGGCCCCTCCTCCCGCTTCGGTGCCGGCTCCTGCGCCGAAGGCTGCCGAGAGCGAGCCTGCCGACCACAGTGACGATGAGGCCGCACTGGCTCCGGCGGAACCGGCAAAGCTGCCGCCGCCTCCGGCTGTGAAAATAGAAAAGCCGGTATCGAAGACGGTACCGGCAACGGGCGGGCATTCCACAATCCAGCTTGGTTCCTTCCATGACGAAGCCGCCGCCGATGGAGAATGGAAGCGGCTGAAGGGACGATACAGCGACCAGCTCTCGGCGCTGTCACCCACCGTCCAGCGCGTCGATCTGGGCGACAAGGGCATCTGGTATCGCCTGCGCGCGGGTCCCCTGGGTCCCGATCAGGCGAAGACAACATGCGCGACACTCAAGGATTCGAATGTTCCCTGCATCGTATCCACGCACTGACACCTTGCCGAAGGCTATCATCGTCGGCTGCTCGGGCACGGTGCTGAGCGACGACGAGAAGCGTTTCTTCCGCGACTTCGATCCGCTGGGTTTCATCCTGTTCACGCGCAATCTGGACAACCCCGACCAGGTCCGCGGGCTTACCGCGTCGTTGCGCGAATGCGTGGGACGCGAGGATGCCCCGATCCTGACCGACATGGAAGGCGGCCGCATCGCCACGCTGAAGCCGCCGCACTGGCCGGTGTTCCCGCCGATGCGGATGTTTGGAAAGATGTTCGCGGAAAATCCGAAGACGGCCAATGATGCATGTTTTCACAATGCATGGTTGATCGCTTACGAGCTTGTGAAATTAGGCATCACCGTAAATTGCGCCCCCGTCGCCGATCTGCATTTCGACGGCGCACACGATGTGATCGGCGATCGTGCGTTTGGTAGTGACGCAGGCACGGTGGCCGATCTGGCATCCAGCGTCTGCAATGGTCTACAGGCCGGCGGTGTCACGCCCGTGATCAAACACATACCTGGTCATGGTCGCGCGACTGTCGATAGCCATGCGGAACTGCCTGTGGTGGACATACCGCGCGAAACCCTCGAGCAAACCGATTTTGACTCGTTCCGTCAGGTTTTTTCGCGTTTTTCCCTGCCATGGGCCATGTCGGCGCATGTGAAATATACGGCGATCGATCCCGATCGTCCGGCTTCGACTTCGGGTACGATTGTGGCGGAAATTATTCGTATGTCGATGGGTTTCCCGGGTGTCTTGATCGCTGACGATATCGGTATGTCGGCACTTAGCGGCACACTGGCCGAAAGAGCCGAGGCGACGCTGTCATGTGGCAACGATCTTACGATGCATTGCAGTGGGATGCTGGATGAAATGAAAAGCATGGCCGCTGCCGTGCGGCGCATAACCCCCGATAGCTATGCCCGGCTTTCGGCAGCCGATCTGCTGCCGGCTAAGATACGTCGCGATGAACCTGCCCGGAAGCATGAAGCGGATCAGGCACGTGCCCGCCTGCGCGAGTCGATCCGGGGATACGGCGCATGACAATCACCTTCGCCGAAGACGAACCGGTCGTGGTTGTCGACAACCAGTTCATCCTCGACCTCGACGGATTCGATGGGCCGATCGACCTTCTGCTGCAGCTGGCGCGCGACAAGAAGATCGACCTGACGAAGCTGTCGATCACCGCGCTTGCCGATCAGTACATAGCCTTCATCGACCGCGCACGGCACCTGCGGCTTGAAATCGCGGCGGATTACCTGGTGATGGCGGCGTGGCTCGCGTACCTCAAATCCCGCCTTCTGCTGCCCAGCACGGATGACGAAAGCGAACCGAGCACCGAGGATCTGGCCGAGGCGCTGGCTTTCCAGCTGCGCCGGCTCGATGCGATGCGCGACGCCGGGCAGAAGCTGATCGAACGTCCGCGCCTCGGTTCGTCACTATTGCCCCGCGGTGAGCCTGAGACATTCGCGCCGGTGGGGACGGCGCCGGTATCGCTGACATTGTTCGCGCTGCTGGATGCCTATTCCGCCTGCCGTGCCCGCGCCGAGAAGCCGCAGCATTACGAGATCGCGCCGCTCAACCTCGACTCCATAGAAAGCGCGCTGGAGCGGCTGGCCGGTGTTCTGGGCAGGCTGCCTGACTGGTCGGTGCTGAGCGGTTTCCTGCCGCCGCCGCAATCGTCGCTTCTCAAGCAACGCGCGTCCCTCGCCGCGACGTTCGGGGCTACCCTGGAACTGGTCAAGCGCGGAGAAATCGAGGTGCGACAGGCGGGTCCGTTCGCACCGATCTTTATCAAGGGTGCTACCGATGAACGATGATGAAAACGATCTGCGCCTGGCAGAGGCCGTGCTGTTCGCCAGCGCCGAGCCGCTCAGCCGCAAGACGCTGGCGGGATACCTGCCCGGCCGCGATATCGATGCCGTTCTGCGCACCCTGGAGCACCGTTACGAGGGGCGCGGCGTGATGCTGGCCCGTAGCGGCGACAGCTGGGCCTTCCGCACCGCGCCCGATCTCGCGGCGCATCTGGGCGAGCTGACGCAGGCCCCGCGCAAGCTGTCGCGCGCCGTATCCGAGACGCTGGCCATCGTCGCCTATCACCAGCCCGTGACCCGTGCGGAGATCGAACAGATCCGGGGGGTCGCAACTCACAAGGGCGCGCTGGACACGTTGATCGAACTGGGCTGGATCAAGCCTGGCCGACGCCGCGAGACCCTGGGCCGCCCCTTGACCTGGATCACGACGCCCGCCTTCCTCGATCATTTCTCGCTGGCCAACATAGCCGACCTGCCGGGCCTGGAAGAGCTGAAGGCGAGCGGCCTGCTGGACAGCCGGCCCGTCACCGCTACCTTGTTCGACAGGCTGGAAGAAGAGTCTTCCCCGGAACAGGCTACCGAAGAAGTCGATTAAACCCACATGTTCGATATGTCATGGCAGGAAGTGTTTCTGATCGGCGTCGTGGCGCTGCTGGTGATCCCGCCAAAGGATCTGCCGCGCGCGATGGCGACTGCCGGACGCTGGATGCGGCGTGCCAAGTCGATGGCGCGCGATTTCCATACCGCGATCGATGAGCTGGCGCGGGAAGCCGAACTGCACGAGATGCGGGAGAAGGCCAATGAAGCAGCCCGCAAGGCATATGCACCGCTGACGATCGACAATATCATCCAGCCACCAGTCGCAAAGCCGATCGAGCCATCGCCGCCCATCGCGGAGCCTGGCAATGAGTGAGGAAACCGAGCACGAACGCATGCCGCTGCTCGAACACCTGATCGAGCTTCGACGCAGGCTGACATACTCGCTGGTGGCACTGTTGGTCACATCGGCGATCAGCTATCATTTCGCAGGCAGCATCTTCGAGTTCCTGGCCCGCCCGCTGGCTGCCGCTTTCGGTCCCGACAAGGGGCACATGATCTATACGCATCTGACCGAAGCCTTCATGACCGAGGTCAAGCTGGCCATGTTCACCGGGGGCTTCATCTCGTTTCCCTTCATTGCCAACCAGCTGTGGCTGTTCATCGCGCCCGGGCTCTACAAGCACGAACGCAATGCAATCGTGCCGTTCCTGTTCGCGACGCCGATATTGTTCTTCATGGGCGGGGCGATGGCTTACTATATGGTGCTGCCGGCGGCATGGAAATTCTTCCTTGCCTTCCAGCTTGGCGGCGGCGCGGACTCCCTGCCGATCGAGGCGCAGCCGCGGGTCGAGGACTACCTGTCGCTTGTCATGCACATCATCTTCGCATTCGGCATCTGCTTCCAGCTGCCGGTACTGATGACCCTGCTGGCGCGGATCGGTGTCGTGACGTCCGACATGCTGCGGGAGAAGCGCCGCTATGCGATCCTGATCATGTTCATCGTCTCGGCCGTACTGGCCCCGCCGGATGTCATCAGCATGATCGGACTCGTGATACCGTTGCTGCTGCTTTACGAGATTTCGGTGCTGCTGGTGCGACTGATCGAGAAGAAGCGCAGCCAGACGACGGAGCTGATAATCTAGAAACAGTCATTCCGGTACGAAGTGCCGGAATCCATGCCATCTAGCCGATGGATTCGGATGTGCTTCGCACATGGCGGAATGACTATTACTGAGAATCAGGCGTCACGATTTCCTTCTTCATCAATTTGCCGTCCATGTCGAAGGTGAAGTTCCAGGCCTGTCCACCACCCTCGTAATGCCAGATATGCGCGCAAGTCGGGTCCGAGCCTTCAGGGCATTTGAGCACGGCGAACTGGGACCCCATGCTTGCGATCACGTCCTTTTCCTCCGCCGTGGGTTTCAGCGTGGAATAGCCATCGTTCATTTCACTGGAATTGCGTGACACGCTTACCTGCGGAATCGATGTCAGGTCCGATGCCACCCGTATCCCCTGGACGAAGCCACCGACGATAACGATGAGTCCGACACCGGCGAGCACCATATATTTCTGGCCACGATTCAAAGCCATGTTAGATATCCGCGTAGGTATGGGTTTCGGATTTTGCGCCAGGATGGGTTACGGCCCCCTTTTCTGCCCCGCCCACTGTCTGGGCATATTTCCACAGCGCACCCGACTGGTAATCGGTCTTGCGCGGCTTCCATTTAGTGCGGCGTTCTTCCAGTTCTTCCTTGCTCAACTCGACATCCAGCATGCCGGTCACGGCGTCGATCGTGACGATATCGCCGTTCCGGATCAGGGCGATCGGACCGCCCAAAGCCGCCTCGGGGGAAACGTGGCCGACGCAGAACCCGCGCGTACCTCCCGAGAATCGTCCATCCGTAATCAATGCTACCTTGCCGCCGGTTCCCTGCCCGTACAGCGCCGCCGTGGTCGACAGCATTTCGCGCATGCCGGGTCCGCCGCGCGGGCCTTCGTAGCGGATGACGATCACGTCGCCGTCCTTGTATTGCCGGGCCTCGACGGCAGCGAAGCACTCCTCCTCACTATCGAAGCAGAGCGCCGGCCCGCGAAACTGCAATGCCTCGCCCTGCATGCCGGCAACCTTCACGATAGCGCCATCGGGTGCCAGGCTGCCGCGCATGCCAACGACGCCGCCCGTCGGGGACAACGGGTTGGTGATCGGACGTACGACATCCTGATTTGTCGGGAACTGAACATCGGCCAGATTCTCGGCAATCGTCTTGCCTGTTACCGTGATGCAATCGCCATGCAGGTATCCGCCGTCGAGCAGCGTCTTCATCACGATCTCTACCCCGCCCGCCTCGAACAGATCCTTGGCGACATAGCGTCCGCCCGGCTTCATGTCGGCGATGTAGGGTGTCTTGCGGAAAATCTCGGCCACGTCGTGCAGATCGAAATCGATCCCGGCCTCGTGCGCGATCGCCGGCAGGTGCAGGGCGGCATTGGTCGATCCGCCCGTCGCGGAAACCACCGTTGCCGCATTCTGCAACGATTTGAGCGTCACGATGTCGCGGGGACGGATGTTCTTTTCCAGGATCGCCATGACCGCCCGGCCCGATGCCTCGGCGTAGGCGTCGCGGCTCTCGTATGGTGCTGGAGCGCCCGCCGATCCCGGCAGGGCAAGACCGATCGCCTCCGAAACGCAGGCCATGGTGTTGGCGGTGAACTGGCCGCCGCATGATCCCGCCGAAGGACAGGCGTTGCATTCCAGTTCATGCAGGTCCTCGTCGCTGAACTCGCCGACACTATGCTTGCCCACGGCTTCGAACACATCGACGACCGTGACATCCCTGCCCTTGAACTTGCCCGGCAGGATCGTGCCCCCATACATGAAGACCGACGGCACGTTCAGGCGCACCATCGCCATCATCATGCCCGGCAGCGACTTGTCGCAGCCGGCCAGTCCGACCAGCGCGTCGTAACAATGGCCGCGCATGGTCAATTCAACCGAATCGGCGATCACTTCGCGCGACACCAGGGACGATTTCATGCCCTGATGGCCCATCGCGATACCGTCGGTCACGGTGATGGTCGTGAACTCGCGCGGCGTCCCGCTGGCGGCCTTTACACCCAGCTTTACCGACTGGGCCTGGCGATTGAGCGCGATGTTGCAAGGGGCGGCTTCGTTCCAGCATGTCGCGACGCCGACCAGCGGCTGGGCGATGTCCGCCGCATCCAGGCCCATGGCGTAGAGATAGGAACGATGCGGCGCACGTTCCGGCCCGCTGGTCGTATGGCGGGACGGCAGCTTGCTCTTGTCCCAGACTTTGCGATGATCCCTGTCGTCGAGCGGCATGATAATTTCCTAAAGAAACGATGCGTCGTGGCTGTTCTGCGAGGCGGTCACCGCCTCCTGCACGGAGCGGCGGAATTCGACCGGGTTGGCGATCGGCGGCAGAACGATCTCGTCGACGCCGATGCCGAATATGGTCAGCGAACCGAAATTGAATATGCGGCCCAGGAAGGTCTGCCGCAGATTGACGCCTTGCAACCGGTTGATCGCAACCTCCACCGTGCGGCGGGTAAAGAAGCCGCGGCTGTAGACGATCCGGTGCGTGGTCGCCACGATTTCCAGATAGACCCAGGGCAGCGCCTTCATAAGGTATTGAAAGATACCTACCACCAGAATGGCAATGAAGCCATAATCCAGTACCTGCGCCGGGATCTTGTCGGCCAGAAGGGCGCTATGCGCGACGAGCTGAAGCGCGACGTAGACCAGGATCAGGCCGATCCAGAAAGGCGCCATCGCCAGCGCCATGCACAACCATGAAAACCTGCCCTCGCCTATGATCTCTTCGCCCTCGGTCTTGGTATCCTCGATATAGCTTCTCATAAATCCTCGGCCTTGCGGCTGATCTTGCGCAGTTCGCGCTCGACCAGTCGCTCCACGAGCTGCGGCAGGTTCTGGTCGACCCACTGGCGCAGCATCGGCTTCAGCAGTTCGCGCGCGATATCCTCGACTGTCTTGCCATCGCCCGGAAGACGGGCTTCAGCCGGCGGCTCGTCGACATGCGACAGCCTGGCGAAGGCACCGGAGGCCGCTTCCATCGCACGGTCTGACACAATGCCGCTTTCCTCTTTCTGCGAGGCCAGTTGTTCGGGAGGTGGGTCGTTCATCATTGGCATCGCCTGCTGCAAAATGGTGACGTTGGAAACAACCGGGGAAGGCTCGCTTTCACGCGGTTCCTCGGCAACGATCGGCTTGGACTCTTCCGGGACGGGCTCAGGCTGTACTTCGGTTACAGCTTCGTGGAACTCTGCCTTATACGGCTCCGGTTCGCTGACTATGTCGGTCAGTTCAAGAATTTCTTCTTCCTCGGCCACGGGCATGGCATCCAGCGGCGGCGCGGAGTGATGATGTTCCGCGTCTTCACCGTCGTCATCGGAAATGATCTTGCGAATCGATGCCAGTATGTCTTCGATCGACGGTTCGGGTGTGTTTGCTTCAGCCATTCAATCTCCCTTGTTCAATACCGGGCGATTGCCGGGTCCACCTGTTCGGCCCAGGCGTCGATGCCGCCGTCGAGGTTGGTGGCTTCGTATCCATTTTGCCTCAGCCAGGCCGTGGCGCGGGCGCTGCGTCCGCCATGATGGCACATGATCAGCAGCGGGCGGTCTTTCGGCAGCTCTGCCGCTCGATCCGGCAGGGTCTGCAGGGGAATGTTGACCGTGCCGTCGACGGCGGCGATGTCGCGCTCCCAGTCCTCCCGCACATCGACGATAACGGGCGAATCGAGGGTGACGATGTCGGCGATAGTAATAGAAAGCGGTGCGGGCATCACGAGAACTCGAACTGGGGTTTCGGCTCGAAGCCGGGAAGATAAGGTGCGAAGCCGTCGAAGACGATGCGATGGGAAAAGATATCGCCGGCGCGTTCGAACACGACACCATGCGATTTTCCGGGATGCGGCGCCAGGACAGTGATCAGACGCCCACCCTCCGTCAGCTGCGACAGGATCGAGCGCCGCACGCCGGCAACGGCGCCATCGATCACAATGAGATCGAACGGCCCGCCGCTGGGCGCTCCCTCGGGCAGAGCCCCCGCCTGCAGACTCACGTTATCGATATTCAGCGCGCCGATTGCGGCATGGCCCAGGTTGCGCAGGGATTCGTTGTCCTCGATCACAACCACTTGCGCCGCCAGCCTGGATGCCAGGACCCCGACATAGGCTGCCGCTCCGCCAATGACCAGAACACGGTCACGCGCGGTTATCCCCGAATATTCCAGCAGCCTGGCAGTCACCAGCGGCTCGGTCACGTAACGCCCACGTTCCACCTTTATGCTGTCATCGGCATAGGCCAGCGATTTCAGGTGATCCGGCAGGAACGCCTCGCGCGGGACGTTCAGCATTGCGGCCAACAGGTCTGGGTTATAGACACGGTTCGGCCGCAGCTGCGATTCCACCATGTTGGTTCGGGCGATTTGGGCGGGTGTCGGTAGTGCGGACTCTTGCATTCTTGTTCCTTGGCGCGGTACCGGACTATAAGCCGTAGCACAATCTGGCACAAATGGAACTTGTGGGCTTGCGGCGAGGAACGCGCTGCGCTTATATCCGTTTCGTCCAAATGTGTAGATATTTTGAGGCGCGGTGGCGGAGTGGCCACGCAGAGGACTGCAAATCCTCGTACGCCGGTTCGACTCCGGCCCGCGCCTCCATTCTTTGGATAGGCACTTAAAACGGCTTGTCGCAAAGATACTGTTTCTGATACAAGCGGCGTCGTAACGACTAGCTCTGTTCCCCGGTAGCTCAGTGGTAGAGCAGGCGACTGTTAATCGCCTGGTCGCTGGTTCGAATCCGGCCCGGGGAGCCATTCGCTACGTTTCGGCAATCCCCGGAATATGTGGACTGTTATTTTGGTTCGGCCGCAGCAAATAGGCCAGAGCCTTTGCCGCTTCTTGGAACCGGGATGCCACGGCCTCGAACTCCGTATTGTCCGTATCGCCTAATGTCGCTTCGATTTTCGTGGCCGTCTGGCGGCTTTCAAGAAGACTTCGAAGTTCAATTTTAAAGTCGTCATCCTCATCCAGTCCCCTTTCCTGAAGCTTGGTCAGATAATCGTTCAAGGCGATCGAATTGGGAAGTGTCGCAATGATCAGCGGCATGCCGAAACCGTTCAGGTCCACGCCGGGCTGGATGCGGGCATATATGTTCAAGGCATCCCAGTTTTCGAAATCGTCGCTGTATTCGGCAATGACTTCCAACTCCAATGGCTTCAGCGGTTTGCCTTTAAACAGCCAGTCATCGACAACTTTGTGAACCTTGCCGATCAGGGAAAGGTCGATTTCATTTATATTGGTCGCCTTCATAGCGTCGAGTATCGGAGAATTCTCACCCATGAAGATCTCCTGTCGCAGAATGCCTGCATCTTTAAATCTGGTGACGGAATCGATCCAATGTGGAACCGCAGCCACTGTTTGAATAAGAAACTCCTTGTCAGGATTCGAATCGGTAATTTAATTACTTCCCATCATAGTGAATTCTTTAATCCGTTTGATTTGTTCGGACAAGAGATTTAGGCAAAGCAATGGCTTATCGCGATCTCTACCCTGCTATCGAGCCCTACAAGGTCGATCACCTGCAGGTGGACGACATCCACACTTTGTATATTGAGCAATCGGGCAATCCGAATGGTGTGCCGGTCGTATTCCTGCACGGCGGCCCCGGTGGCGGGTCCAGTCCCAGCCATCGCCGCTTCTTCGATCCACGCCGATATCGCATCGTCGTTTTCGACCAGCGCGGCGCAGGCAATTCCACGCCCCTTGGCGAAACGCGTAACAATACCATCGAGTTGCTGACTGCGGACATCGAGGCGATCAGAACGTTGCTTGGCATAGAGCGCTGGCATCTGTTCGGTGGATCCTGGGGGGCGACCCTAGGTATTGCCTATGCCGTGGCTTATCCCAGGCGCTGTCTGAGCCTTACCTTGCGCGGCATCTTCCTGTTACGGACGTGGGAAGTCGACTGGTTCGTCTACGGTATCCGCGCCGTCTTTCCCGAGGCATGGAACAGGTTCTCGAATTTCATTCCGGAAGACGAACGCGGCGAGTTGCTGCAAGCCTACATTCGGCGCCTGCATGCGCCGGATCCGGCCATACGCCTCGCCGCTGCCAGATCATGGAGCCTGTACGAAGGAGCCTGTTCGTCCTTTCAGCCCAATTCCTATTTCCTGTCCGGATATGCCGATGAGGTTGTGGCGCTAGGACTGGCGCGCCTTGAGGCTCATTACATGGCAAACCATGTACTTCACGGTGAACAGGATTTGCTGCGCCGTATCGATGGCATCCGGCATATCCCCGCGGCGATCGTTCAGGGCCGTTACGATATGATCTGTCCGATCCGAACCGCGAACGAACTGCATCGCGCGTGGCCCGAAGCAGATTACATCGTTATCCCCGATGCCGGACATTCCGCGATCGAACCCGGCACGCGCACCGCCTTGCTGGAAGCGACGGATAGATTTTCCAATATAAGGTAGCCATTTACACTTGCTAATAATTGATAAAATTGATATTAATAATATCTAAATTATCGAGATTTGTAATGGCTGCTCCAGGATTGAATGTAAGGACCCTCTTGCAGACGCTGAGAAGCGAAGAAGGAGATGCGTTCGTCCAGGCGTATCTGGCCCTTCATCACGAGGGGCTGGGCGCCTATTACAGGGTGCATAAGACTGCCGTACATCGGATGCTCAAGGATCAGAGCAGTGGCGAGGTACGTGTAGCGGGCGCTTCAGTAGCAGCAACGTTCCTTCCTGAACCGGCTGCTCTCAAGATATTGAGCAAAGCCATACACCGGGAACGCGACCCGACCACGCATGAGCGGCTTGTCGAGATTTATTCAAATTTGATGCGTCCCGACTATAAATTTCAGGTGACACGGGGCGGAGAGAAGAGACAGCCTTGACAAGTTTTATCTTGCCGGACTAATAACACCGTTCAATTTCCCAAGGTTTCGCACGATGGCAAAAGCAGCAACGATCAAGGTTCGCATGAACAGCACCGCCGACACGGGCTATTTCTATGTGACGAAGAAGAATACGCGTGGCCCTAAGGCCGCCAACAAGCTTGCCATGAAGAAGTACGACCCTGTCGCACGCAAGCATGTCGAGTTCAAGGAAGGCAAGATCAAGTAAGCTATTTCCTCCGTCTTGCGGAGGATGTGAGCTACTCGCCGGATACCCCGCCTGTGCGGGGTATTTTCGTTTCCGGCTGAATCGGATCGATAGCGCCCTCTTCAGCCGGCGCTTCCTCGCCACCCTTTGGCGGCAACAGCAACATCTCGACCCGGTTGCGGCCGTTGTGCTTTGCGGCATACAGGGCCTCGTCGGCGCGGCGAAGCACCTCGGCGACTGTGTCCCCTGTCGGCTCGGCGATCGTAACCCCGATGCTGGTCGTTACGTGCAGCGGACCGCCAGGCGTCGTGATCGCAAAGGTACGGTCGGCGATGGCCACGCGCAGGCGCTCTGCAACCATCAAGGCGGTTTCGATTTCGGTATCCGGCAGAATCGCAAGGAATTCCTCTCCGCCCACCCGGCCCATCAGGTCGAAATTGCGCATGGAGGTACTGACTCGGGTGGCAAAGTCCCGCAGCACGTCGTCACCCGCGGCATGGCCGTAGGTGTCGTTGACGTGCTTGAAGTGATCGATGTCGAAGCTGAGAATGGCGAATTGCTTGTTGGTCTCGCCGCTGCGGTCCAGCACGCGCTCAAGATGGGCCATCACATAGCGGCGATTGTATAATCCCGTCAGCGAATCGGTCAGCGCCATCGACAGGTTGGCTTCGTAATTGGCCTGCAACCGGTCCTGATATCGTTTCTGGCGTATCTGGCTGCGCGCGCGGGCCAGTATCTCGTTCCGATCGATCGGGCGCAGCACATAGTCGTTGGCGCCCAGCTCCAGCCCCTTGGCAACGCGCTTCAGGTCGGCGTCGTCGGCGACCAGCAGCACGGGGACCTGGCGCGAATGTTCATGACTGCGCAACATCGAGCACAGGCGCAGACCGTCCTCCTGCGCCAGGGTCAGGCTGATCATGATCAGGTCGAAGCGTTCGGCCTTGGCGCGTTCGAACGCCTGGGCGCAGTCGGTAACCTTGACAACCGTATTCCGGTCGCGGGCCAGGGTTGCCACGATACGGTCGCAGTCTGTCTCGCAGTCGTCCACCAGCAGGACGCGCGCCAGCTCATGCGACTCGCTCCGGGCGGAGAAATTGTTCTTGAGGACGCCGAACTGGCCGGAGGTGTTTTCCCGCAAGCGCCACTGGTCGATCGTCAGCTTGAGACGCACCAGCGAGCGGACGCGGGCGAACAGCGCGATGTCGTTGACCGGTTTGGTCAGGAAGTCGTCCGCGCCGACTTCCAGGCCGTGGACGCGATTCTCGCTGTCGGACAGCGCGGTAACCATGACGATGGGGATATGGATGGTCTCGGGATCGCTCTTGATGCGCTCGCAGACCTCGAACCCGTCCATGCCGGGCATCATGACATCCAGCAGGATGATATCGGGAGAGCTTGCCTTCACCTGTTCCAGCGCCTGTAGGCCGCTGGTTGCCGTGACGACCTCGAAGTACTCGCTGCTGAGCTTCGCAGCCATCAGCTTTACGTTCGGAAGAAGGTCGTCGACTACTAGGACGCGTGCCGACATTTAGTGCCTGTACTCAGGTAAGGTGCCGCTGGATGGTCTCGAGAAACCTCGTAACCGAGATTGGTTTCGCAATATAGTCCTCACAACCACCTTCGCGAATTTTTTCTTCGTCGCCCTTCATGGCAAAGGCCGTCACCGCAATAACGGGGATGGAGCGAAGCTCGGCATCCTCCTTCAACCATTTGGTGACGTCCAGACCCGAAACCTCAGGTAGCTGGATGTCCATGAGGATCAGATCGGGCGAGTGTTCGCGCGCCATGTTCATCGCTTCGCGACCGTCCCTGGTCTGGATCGTGATGTATCCGTGAGCTTCAAGAAGATCGTTGAACAATTTCATGTTCAATTCGTTGTCTTCGACGATTAGGACCTTCTTGGACATAAGATCCAGCTCCTGTGCTGCAGAAAAAGCCATCGATAGGTCCTTGAATGTAGGCCGATCCTGTGTGTTCACACTTTGCAAGCTATACAAGGGGTCTTAACGAACCATTACGCATACTTTGCCCACAGCAATCAGAATTAATCTTCATGATGAACCCGTCAGGCTGAATCGATCATGTACGTCGAGCGAATCCAATCCGTACTCCGCGCGCTGCCGCATGCCGAGGAAACTCGGCAATGGCGTGGCAGGCCTGTTTTCTGGGCCGGTGACAGGGCGGCGGGTGGCAAAATGTTCGCTATTCTCGGCTTCGACGACGCAGGCTCTACCGATAAGCACAACGTGCCGGCGTTGAGCCTGCATGTAGGGCGGGATCATTACTATGGGTTGATCGAACAGGACGGCATTGTGCCGGCCCCTTATCTGGCGCGCGCCCATTGGGTGCTGATGGAGAAATGGCATGAATTGTACCCAGGGACCTTGCGGCCTATCTTACGCACGCATACTCGCTGATCTATGCGAAGCTACCCAAACGCGTAAAAGAAAAATATTAAATTACAAATATTTAGATAGTGCGCTTCGTCTGAAATATCAGCACTTGGGGGTGATTACAGCCTCAATGGCTTCCAGTTCGCCCTTCAGGCTGAACTGGTCGTAGTCGATCTGCATGAAGCTCACGACTCCGTTCTCGTGCAGGATCATGGTCATCTCATAATCCGGCTCCGACTCGCCGTCGTCACCCTTGCCTTTCGCCACAGGGAAGAAGGCCAGTCTGACCTTGTGCGCCGGGGATTGCAGCAGCTTGTTGCCCGCCAGCTTGTCGTCCACCTGCGGCTTGATCACATCGCCGATCACCACGTTCACCTCTGTGGCGCCGGTTCCGTCGCTGCCATCGAATAACATCGAGTTGAAGATGTGGTCACCTGCTTTCGCGTGTTTGATCATCTCGGCGGTGTGCTGGGTCGGATACAGATATCCCTTCGGCAGCTGTATCTCCTTGGCCGCCGGCTGGGTAAAGCTGGCGACACCGGCGCTATCCGGCTTGCGCGTGGCGGAGCCTACGAATTCTTCTTCCGGGTTGCCGTTCTTAAGCCGGCGCACGGCAAAATCGTATGTCGCCGCATTCTTGCTCTCATGCGCCGTGAACTGGCTGTTCATCTTCGCCTCCGGCTCGTCCGAATAGACGTAATCCAGGGAGAATTTCTGGTCGCTGGCCCAGGCATCGCAGCTATCGGCGAAATTATAATACATCTCGCCTGACACACTGACGATCGAGGTCGTCTTGGCCGAAACCATCGTCATCTTGTAGATGGCCTTGTGGCTGGCCATGTCCGGGTCGGCGGCATGGGCTGCAGGGGCAGCTGCTACCAGGATCGTGCCAAGGAAAAGCGTTCGCAGCAGAGCTTTCAAAACCTGTGTCCGATCGATCATGGGAAACTAGCTGCCTTCAGCTAAACGCTTTTCCGCCTTTACATCAAGCCTGATCGAAAGCTCCTTCAGCTGAATGGGCCTGACTTCGGACGGCGCACCCATCATCAGATCCTCGGCCTTCTGGTTCATCGGGAAGGCGATAACTTCGCGGATATTAGGCTCATCGGCCAGCAGCATGACCATGCGGTCGATGCCCGGCGCGGACCCGCCGTGCGGCGGCGCGCCATACCTGAAGGCGTTCAGCATCCCGCTGAATCGCGCTTCGACTTCTTCCTGAGCATAACCTGCAATGGCGAAGGCCTTCAGCATGACTTCCGGCAGGTGGTTTCGAATGGCGCCGGAAGAAAGTTCTATCCCGTTGCAGACGATGTCGTACTGGAAGGCCTTGATCGTCAGCGGATCCTGGTTTTCCAGGGCATCGAGCCCGCCCTGCGGCATCGAGAACGGGTTATGGCTGAAATCGATCTTGCCGGTATCGGGGTCGCGCTCGTACATCGGGAAATCGACGATCCAGCAGAATTCGAAGCGATCCTTGTCGATCAGCTCGAGCTCCACCCCGATCTTGGTGCGCGCCTGACCGGCAAGCTTGGCCGCCGTATCGGGCTTGTCGCAGACGAAGAAGACGGCATCGCCATCTTCCAGGCCGGCCAGTTCGCGCAGTTCCGCAAAGGCCTCGCCGGCCACGAACTTGGCGATAGGCCCCTTTCCGCCCCCCGCTTCCATGATGATATAGCCCAGGCCAGGTGCGCCCTGCTCGCGGGCCCAGTCGTTCAGCTTGTCGTAGAAGCTGCGCGGCCGGTCGGCGATGTTGGGAACGCGGAGCGCCCGAACCACGCCGCCGGCATCGACCACCGAGCGGAAAGCGCGGAACTCGACATCGGCGCGCTGGAATACCGAAGTCACGTCGACGATGAACAGCGGATTGCGCAGGTCCGGCTTGTCATTGCCGTATTTCAGCATCGAGGTTTCGAAGGGAATGCGCGGGAAAGGCAGGGCCGAGACCTTGCGGCTCTTGCCGTTCCAATTGGCGAACTCCTCGAACAATCCGTGGAGAACCGGCTCGATCGCCTGGAAAACGTCCTCCTGGGTCACGAACGACATTTCGAAGTCCAGCTGGTAGAACTCGCCCGGGCTGCGGTCGGCGCGGCTGTCCTCGTCCCGGAAACAGGGCGCGATCTGGAAATAACGGTCGAAACCTGCCACCATCAGCAGCTGTTTGAACTGCTGCGGCGCCTGCGGCAGGGCATAGAACTTGCCGGGATGCATGCGCGACGGCACCAGGAAATCCCGTGCGCCTTCGGGGCTGGACGCGGTCAGGATCGGCGTCTGGAACTCGGTGAAGCCCTGTTCGATCATGCGGCGGCGCAGCGAGGAGATGATGCCCGAGCGCAGCACGATGTTGCTGTGCACCTTCTCCCGGCGCAGGTCGAGGAAGCGGTATTTCAGGCGGATATCCTCGGCCGTGTCGGCTTCGGCGTTGACTTGCAGCGGCACCTGCTCGGCGCGCGACTGGATCGCCAGCTCCTGGATACGAACCTCGATTTCGCCGGTCGATAGCCTGCTGTTCACTGTTTCGGCACTGCGGGCGACGACCTTGCCGACGATCGTGACGACCGATTCAAGCTTGATCTGGCTCAAGATTTCGAAGGCGGCATTGTCCGAATCGACCACGCATTGCGTCATGCCGTAATGGTCGCGCAGATCGATGAACAGCAGCTGGCCGTGGTCGCGCTTGCGATGAATCCAGCCGGAAAGCTTGACTATGCTGCCGGCATCGGCGGCGGCAAGCTTGGCGCAGGTATGTGTGCGGTATTGGTGCATCGAAGGTCGGTCCATGAAAAATGAACCCCCTTTTCAACATGCTTTCGCCTCGCCCGCAATTGGATTAGGTCAAACGGATGAGACTGATCACCGATACAGCCGAACTTTCCTCGCTCTGCGAAGAGCTGGCCGCCGAGCCTTATATCACCGTCGATACCGAGTTCATGCGGGAATCGACCTACTGGCCGATCCTGTGCCTGCTGCAGATCGGCTGGTCCGGCGGCGCCGCGGCGGTCGACCCGCTGGCCCCGGGCATGGACCTTTCGCCGTTCGACGCCGTGCTGGCCAACCAGTCGGTGCTGAAGGTTTTCCATGCCGGTCGACAGGATATCGAAATCTTCTTCAACCGCACAAGCACCGTCCCCGCCCCGGTTTTCGACAGCCAGATCGCCGCCATGGTCTGCGGCTTCGGCGACAGCGTGTCCTATGAAAACTTGACCGCCAAGCTGACGGGTGCACGGCTCGACAAGGGCAGCCGCTTCTCCGACTGGTCGATACGGCCGCTTTCGGAACGGCAGCTGGCCTATGCGCTGGACGATGTCATCCACCTGCGCACCATCTACGAGAAACTGGCGGCCAAGCTGGCTAGCACGGGGCGGTCCTCCTGGGTCGAGCAGGAGGTCGAGGTGCTGTGCAACCCCGCCACCTACCTGAACGAGCCGCAACTGGCATGGCGCCGCCTGAAACTGCGCACCGACAAGCCCAAGACCCTCGCCGTCCTGCGCGCGGCGGCGGCATGGCGGGAAGTCGAGGCGCAGAAACGCAACCAGCCGCGTGGCCGCATCCTGCGCGACGAAACCCTGATCGACCTGGCGCTGCAGGCCCCCCGCACCCCCTCCGAACTGGCTCGTCTGCGCGGCCTGCCGGGCAATCTGGCAGATAGTTCGCGTGGCACCGCCCTGCTGGCGGAGATCGAGGCGGCCCTGTCTCTGCCCCCTGCCGGATGGCCACGGGCGGAACCGCGCGTCGATCTGCCCTCCGGCCTTTCCGCGACGGTCGAATTATTGAAAGTGCTGCTGAAACTATGCGCCGACAAGCATGAGGTCGCGCCCAAGCTTCTCGCATCCTCGGCCGACCTCGACCTTCTGGCGGCCGACGACAATGCGGACATCCCTGCCCTGACCGGCTGGCGGCGAGAAATATATGGCGATCTGGCCCTTCAGCTGAAACACGGCCAGCTGGCCCTGGCGATCGAACGGCGACAGATCGTCATGAAGCCGATCAATTCGCAAATCGGCGAAAAAGACTCGCATAGTTAAGCAGATATATAAAATTGTCGGGGAATAGTGCTGGAATGGCAGTCCAGGCTTTCAGTAATCCAGGGGCGGGCAAACCCGAGGGTCGTTTCTACGACTACGTCCTCAGGCTCGACCGCCTGCGGGCAAACCGGCTGGCGGTGCAGGTGCATATCTCGCGCCTGCAGCCGCAGAATCGCCGCGACTACAATCTGCGGATCGCAACCCATGTATTCGATAACATCATAGGCCAGCACGAGGGCGAGCTTTTCGTGCTGTCCAACAGCGATATCGTCTTTATCGCCGAGGGAGTGCCGCGGCTGCATATCGACCGGTCGCTTGAGCGACTGCGCGCGCTGTTCAGCGAAGACCCGCTGATCTACATGCCGGAGAACAGCGACGTCTTTTGCAGCTGGTACGATCTGGAAACCGACTACGACCGGTTGTTCACGCACGCCAAGACGCTGATGAACAGCCTCGCCGGCAACACCACGGCTGCGGTTGAGGACGATCTGCTGCGGCTGGATGCCAAGTCGCTCGCCGGCCTGGAAGACGTGCTGAGCAAGGCGGACATATCGAACTTCATTCGCAATCAGTCGGCCTGCGTCTACGTACCCGGCACGATCGAGGCCGTTTTCGATGAACTCTATGTGTCGATCGACGACCTGCGGCGAACCCTGCTACCCAACAACGATTTGCGCGGCAACAAATGGCTGTTCCAGTACCTGACCGAGGTTCTGGACAAGCGCATGCTGGTTTATCTGAGCAATCTCGAGAAGCGGCCGGAGCGCATGTTCAGTATCAACCTGAACATCTCCACGGTCCTTTCCGCCGAGTTCCAGACCTACGACCGCGCGCTGACCGCGCATGCCAGGGGTGGCAACCTGGTGATCGAGGTTCAGAAACACGACATCTTCGCCGATATGGGCGCTTATATCTTTGCCCGCGACTACCTGCACGACCGCACGCACAAGATTTGCCTGGATGGGATAACGCACCTGACGCTTCCCTATATAGATCGCAAGATGCTGAAGCTCGACCTGGTCAAGCTGTGCTGGAGCCCGGAGGTCCTGAACAGCAAGGACCGGCTGATGCCCAGCCTGCGCGAGCATGTCGAGCGGATCGGGCCGCAGCGTTTCGTCCTGATCCATTGCGATACGCCCGACGCCCTGGATGTCGGGCGCGAATTGGGGGTCTCGATGTTCCAGGGGCGTTACGTTTCGCATCTGCTGTCGCGCGCCAAGTACAAGAAGCAGCAAAAAGTCGCCCAATAACCGCAGCCTCTCGCCTTTTGCCTGCGCCTTGCCTATGAACTCATCATGTCTGACAAAAAACTGGACTTCGGGCCGCTTGCCGGACGGGTCGCCCTGGTTACCGGGGCATCGCGCGGCTACGGAGCGGCCATAGCCAAGCGCCTGGCCCGGTCGGGCGCGCATGTCATAATGCTTGCACGGACGGTTTCGGGTCTGGAGGCCGTCGATGACGAGATAAGGGGTTTTGGCGGCAAGGCGACATTGATCCCCTTCGATCTCCTGAAGCTGGATGAGATCGCCAACCTGGGGCCGTTGTTGTTCGACCGTTTCGGCCGGCTTGACATGTTGGTCGCCAACGCCGCCATGCTGGGACATCTGGGACCGGTCGCGCATTTCGACGGCAAGGTGTGGGACCGCGTCGTTGCCGTGAACCTGACCGCCAACCACCGCCTGATCCAGACCCTCGACCCTTTGCTGCGGGTCGGCGATCACGGCCGCGCCATCTTCGTAACCGACGGCTCGGCTGAGGCGATGGCGGCCTATGGCGGCGCCTATGCCGTCAGCAAGACGGCCCTGGACAAGATGGTCGCGCTCTATGCCGCGGAAACCCGGACCACCCGGCTGCGCGTCAACACCGTCGACCCCGGCCCGTTGCGGACCAATCTGCGAGGCCAGCAATTTCCGGGCGAAGACCGCGAGAAACTTCCGGGCCCCGACGCCAGAACCGATATATTCGTGGCGCTCGGCTTTAACGATTGCCAGCGCCATGGCGAAATCATCCGGCTTGCGTCCGCTTGAGCTTTCGGTGCCGGTCTGGTAGCCCATAGGCAGAAGAGGCGCGCCAAAGATATGAACGACATTTTCCGGGAAGTAGACGAAGAGTACCGCCAGCAGCAATTGCTGGAGTTCTGGCATAAGAATGCCAAGTTCATAATCGCGATCCTGCTTGCCGCGATCGCCGCGGCCGCGATTACGGGATACTGGCAAACCCGGCAGCTTGCCGGTCGTGAAGCGGAGACATACCGGCTTTCCAGCGCCGAGGCGGAAGCCGCCGATCAGAAAGCGCCGGACGCCGCGACGACTTTGAACAAGACCGCTGCAGAACTGACGGGAAGCCATACCGTGCCTGCCAGCTTCGCTGCCGCCCGTGCTGCTGTGTTCGCAGGCGATATGTCCGGCGCCACGAAAATTTATGATGGCATCGCCGGCAATGCCAAGGCGAATGCGGCCGAAAAGCAGTTGGCCGCAGTGATGTCCGTCAGCATTCAACTCAAGGATGGCGATCCGGCCCAGCTTTCCGCGCGGCTCGACAAGATGACGGCAGATGACAACTCTTTCCGTTTCAGCGCCCGCGAGTGGCAGGCACTGCTGGCGCTGCGCCAGGGCGACACGAAAAAAGCACATGACATCTCCCTGGCCCTGGCGAGGGACAACAAGGCGCCCGAAGGTGTCCGCGGCCGTGCAGGCCAGCTTGCCTCGTTGACCGGCGAGGGCATGCCTGCCGATCCCAAGCCCGTGGCGGTTCCCGAGAACGGCATGCCCGTCGTTACACTTCCAGAGACCAAGTGATGCCGATGCCCAAAATATCAGCCCTGCGGTTTATCGCCCTGTTTGCCGCCTTGATGGCCGTTTCCGGCTGCGATACGCTCGACTCGCTCAATCCTTTCGGGAGCGCCGCCGATCCGAAACTGCAGGGAACGCGCGTCCCGGTGCTGCAGCTGGACCAGAAGATCCAGCCCGATAGCGCAGAAGCAAAGATACCGGTTACGGCGCCGCCGGCTACGAACAGCACGGACTGGCCGGAGGCTGGCGGATCGGCGACGCACTCGATCGGCAATATCTCCCTGCCCGCCAATGCCGACCGTATCTGGCGCACGAGCATCGGCGATGGATCGTCGAGCGGCGTCAAGCTGCTGGCGCAGCCCATCGTGGCCCAGGGCACGATCTTCACCCTCGACGCGGGGGCGCAGGTCACGGCAACCGATACCGCCGATGGCGGGCGAAAGTGGCGCTTGACCATCTCGCCCGAGGAAGCACGCGAGGAAACCCTTGGCGGCGGCCTCGGCTACGGCGATGGCCACGTCTACGCCAGCGCGGGCTTTCCCGAGGTGCTGGCGCTCGAGGCGGCAACCGGCAAGATCCTGTGGCGGCACAAGACCAATTCCCCGGTCCGTGGGTCGCCCCTGTTCAGCAACGGCCGCGTCTTCGTCCTGACCATCGAGAACCAACTGCTTTCGCTCGATGCCGCTACCGGCAAGGAACAATGGACCCATTCCGGCGTACCGGAAAACGAGGCCTTCCTCAGCGACGCAGGCACGGCGGCGGACAATACCATCGTCGTTGCGCCCTATTCCTCGGGCGAGGTCTTCGCCCTGCGCGTCGAAACGGGCCGGGTCGCATGGTCTGACAACCTGAGCGCCGTGCGCCGGGCAAGCGCGCTGTGGAGCCTGACCGACTTCAACGGCTTGCCGGTCATCGACAACGGCAAGGTATACGCGGTCAGCGTGAGCGGCCGTATCGTCGCCATCGACGAGCGCACCGGCACGCGCGTCTGGCAGCATGAGATCGGCAGTTCGACCACCCCCTGGATCGCCGGCGACTTCCTTTACATGATCAGCCCGGACAACCAGTTGATCGCCATGTCGGCGGACAAGGGCGCGATCCGCTGGGTAGCGCAGCTCGACCGGTACGAGGATCCCGACAAGCGCCGTCATCCGATCTTCTGGACCGGCCCCATGGTCGCGGGCGGCAGGCTGGTGATGGCGAACTCGGCGTCCGAACTGGCGGAATTCTCTCTGTCCGACGGATCGCTGATCAAGAAGACCGAGCTTCCTGGCCCGGTATTCGTGCAGCCGACGATCGCCAATAACACCCTCTACCTCCTGACCGATGACGGCGACCTGCTGGCCTATCGCTGATGGTCACGATTTCGATTGTGGGACGGCCGAACGTCGGTAAGTCCACGCTGTTCAACCGGCTGGCGGGAAAGCGGCTGGCACTGGTGGACGACACGCCAGGTCTCACCCGCGACTTCCGCGAGGCCGAAGGCACGCTCGGTCCTTTCGACTTCCGCCTGTTCGATACGCCCGGTCTGGAAGAAGATACCGGCCATACGCTGGAAGCCGGTATGCGCCATCAGGCTGAACGGGCGCTGGACCAATCGCAGCTGGCGCTGTTCGTGATCGACGCGCGCGTGGGCCTTACCCAGATGGACCGCCATTTCGCCGAATGGCTGCGTCGCCGCTCATGCCCTGTCATTCTTGTTGCCAATAAAAGCGAGGGTAAACAAGGGGATGCAGGATATTACGAAGCTTTCGAATTAGGTCTGGGTGAGCCTATCTCGGTCTCTGCCGAGCATGGTGAGGGCATGATCGACCTGCAGGAAGCGATCGCGCCATACTTCGCCGATATGCAAGATGAGAGGGAGGAGGAGAACGACGGCGAACGCCGTATCCACCTCGCCATCGTCGGACGCCCCAATGCCGGCAAGTCGACCCTGGTCAACGCCCTGTTGGGCGAAGCCCGGGTTCTGACCGACGACATGCCCGGTACCACTCGCGACGCCATCGCCGTCGACTGGGTCTACGAGGGGCAAAGCTACCGCTTGATCGATACGGCCGGCCTGCGTCGCCAGGCCCGCGTGGTCGAGCCGATCGAGCGCATGGCTACCACAGATACGCTACGGCAGATCCGGCTGGCCCAGGTCGTCGTGCTGCTGATGGACGCCGATGCCGTTCTGGACAAGCAGGACCTGACCATCGCCAAACTGGTCTATGAAGAAGGCCGCGCGCTGGTCGTCGCCGTAAACAAATGGGACGCCGCGACCGATCGCAAGGAATCGATGCAGCGCCTGAGCGACCGACTGGAAGCTTCCTTCGCCCAGGCGAAGGGAATGGCGACGGTTACCTTATCCGCATTGAACGGCCAGGGACTCGACGATCTGATGCATGCGGTCGCCGAGACCTATCGCATCTGGGACACCCGCGTATCGACCGCGCAGCTGAACCGCTTTCTCGAAGGCATGGTCGAGGGCAATCCGCCACCGCTGGCATCGGGCCGGTCGAACAAGCTGCGCTACATGACGCAGGTCAAGGCTCGCCCGCCGACCTTCGCCCTGTGGGGATCGCGCCCGGACGAGTTGCCGGAAACTTACGTGCGCTATCTGGTCAACGGCCTGCGCAAGGCCTTCAACATGCCGGGTGTTCCAATCCGTATCCTACTGAAAAAGAGCAAGAATCCGTTCACCGACTGATCAGATATGGCAGTTACTTTTTCCGCGCTTGGCAAGGTATTGCTGGTGATAATCTTCAGCTTTCCAGAAGGTCGAGGCTGGCGTTATCTCGGTTGCAATCGGACGCTTGAACTTGCCGGACGCCTGCAACCTGTCTTTTGACGCCCTGGCTGTTTCGGCCTGCTCGGGCGAATGCGTGAAGATCGCGGTGCGGTATTGCGACCCGTAATCGGGCCCCTGCCGGTTGACCTGTGTGGGATCGTGTAGCTGCCAGAAGGCATTGACCAGCTTGTCATAGCTGATTTTCTCTGGGTCGAAGGTCACCTGCACGACTTCGGCATGGCCGGTCGTATCGGTGCAGACATCCTTGTAGCTGGGGTTTTCCAGCGTCCCGCCCAGATAGCCTACAGCAGTCTCCACCACGCCCGGCATGCGCCGGAACGTTTCCTCGACTCCCCAGAAACAACCGGCGCCGAATGTCGCAAGTTCCATGATATCCTCCGTTAGTGAGTATATAGGGAGCCCATCACCCTTTCCAACTCCACCCGCATCGGTTCGGGTTGCCAGCCCGTCGCTGTGCGGAACGCGATATCATTTACGACCAGCGACTCGGTGAGCCGGTCGATCTTTTCCGCCTGCCCCAATATTCTTGCCAATCCGCGCAGCAATCCCACTGGCACCGGCAGCAGGATCGCACGGCGGTGCATGCTTGTCGCCAGTTGCCGCAACAGTTCGGGCGTCGATAGCGGCTGGCCGTCGGACAGATAGAATATCCGTCCCGCCAGCCCATCGACCGTCAAGGCCAGTTCGATGGCGCGGGTAAGATTGGTGACGCCCAGCATGCTGCGCCGGTTACGGATGCCGCCCAGCGGCAACGGTATTGGCAAGCGCGCCAGCTTTACCAGCAAAAGAAAATTTGCCTTGACCCCGGGGCCATAGATCAGCGGCGGCCGCAGGATCACCGTTTCCATCTCGCTCATTGCCAGCAGCGCCTGTTCGGCCTCCCGCTTGGAAATGCCGTAGGGGCTGGTCGGGGCGGCCTGTATCGTTTCATCGATGCCATCCTTGCCGGTCTGATCCACCGCCGCCTTGACGCTGCTTACGAACACGAACCGTTTCACGCGGCCGGCTATGGCTGCCTTTGCCAGGTTGACCGTCGCATCGCGGTTGGCTTCGCGGAATGCCGCCAATGGGTCGGCGCTCGTATCGTTCATCTGATGCACGCGGGCCGCCAGGTGGACAATGGCATCGATGTTCTCCAACACCCCCGACCAGTCCGCGTTTTCGATATCCGGGCACACAAACTCGCGGCTCGTACCCTCTGGTCCCTTCCCGCTGTGCCTGACAACCGATACGACTTCGTGCCCTGCCCCGGCGAGATGCGGTACGAGAACCCTGCCGACGAACCCGGTTGCGCCGGTGACCAGAACCCTCACGCCGGGACCAGCTTGGGGCGGCTGCGCATCCACAGGATCAACAGGCCGACGCTGAGCGCGGCAATGCCGATCGCCCGGAACGGATAATCCTTCGCCAGGGCGACGGCGCAGAAGATCAGTACGGAGTTGGTGATATAGACGGCAATCGCCACCTGGGCGTGCTTGCGGCCGCTCAGCACGGCATGCTGGTAGAAATGCTGCCGGTGAGCCTGCCACACCTTCTCGCCCCGGCTGGCCCGTTTCAGCAGGGTGAACGTCGCATCGACCAGGAAGTACAACGGCAGGATCAACGCCGCCGCCCATTGCCCCTGCTCGGCATGCGTCAGCAGGAAGGCGCCCAGCAGATAGCCGAGCGGTATGCTTCCGACATCGCCCATGATGATGCGCGACGGTGCCCAGTTCCAGGCAAGGAAACCGAGGACCGAGGCGGCGAGCACGATCTCGCCGCCGACATGCGGCGCCAGCAGGAACAAGCCGAAGGAGATCGCCAGCGTCTCGCCGCCCGCCAGCCCATCCATGCCATCCATGAAGTTGAACAGATTGACGAACCAGAGCCACCCGAAACCGGTCAGCGCATAATCGGCGATCGGCGGCAGGATCCCCTGGAACACATTGCCATGAAGCGTGAGGCAGCCAAGCGCGACCGCGACGATCTGCGCGCCGAAGCGAGGCAGCGGCGACAGCGTCCTGACGTCGTCAAGCCATGAGATCGCGACGAGCAGCAGGGTGCCGCCAATCAGCGGAAGGCTGGATTTGATATCCGCCGCCCCAGGAGCCAGCAAGGCCAATCCGAGGACGAAAGCCGCCAGGATCGCCCAGCCGCCGCCACGCGGCTTCGGGATGTCGTGCAGGCTGCGGTCGTTCGGCAAGTCGAGGATCGCGCGATGGCGCAGGTAACGGTTGACGCCGAGGGTCAGCAAGGTCGATGCGACGCAGGCCACGAGCGCGGACAGCATCCAACGGTTTGCGGCTAGGAAGCTCAATTTCTCTCCAATAGATTTCGATAAAGCTGGACCGTAAGCGCGCCGACCGTCGCGGCGGACAATTCGCTCTCGACCATCCGGCGGGAGGCGAGGCCGTATTCGTAGCGCAGGTCATAGCTGTGGGCCAGCGTTTCCAGGGCGTTGGCCAGCGCCTCGGCATCGTTTGGCGGAACCAGTATGCCGTTGACCCCGGGAACCACGATTTCGCGACATCCGGCGACATCGGTCGTCACCAGCGCCCGCCCGCAACTGGCCGCCTCCATCAGGCTGACCGGCAATCCCTCGCCCGTAATCGAAGGCAGGACGCCGATATGTGCCCGTTCCCATAACCCACGCACGTCATCGATGCGGCCCAGCCATTCGATGTTCGGTTCGGCTGCAATACGCTGCATGTCTTCGTCGGTCAGCGAGTCGGGTGTTTCCGGATCGGGCACGCCGGCGAGCAACAGCTGGATCGGGGAGCGCAAAGCCAGGATTCGCATCGCCTCGACAAGGACCAGTATCCCCTTGCTGCGCAACATGCGCGCGGCGCAGGCCGCAACGGGCGGCACGCGCGGCGGCTCTGCCAGCAGCGGAAAGCGGTCGATATCGATCCCGGACCCACGAATGACGGTGGCCCGCCGCGGGGATACGATCCCCTTGTCGATCAGGGTGCGTAGATCGTCCGAATTCTCCGTCATCGCATGCACGCGCGGGCTGCGGAAGGCGGCGCGCAGGATCGGCAGGGTCACGAATCGCAGCAGCTTTATCTTCGGCGACATGCCGAGGAACAGCAGACCGAGGCCTGTAAAGGCATTGACGATCACCTTTACGCCTCCCGCTCGGGCGGCGATCGTGCCAAGCAGGATCGATTTCAGGGAGACATGATGCACCAGATCGGGCCGTTCACGGCGATAGACCCGCCTGATCTCAAGGATATCCCCCAGCGCCGCGAAGGGATTGAGGCTGCCGCGCTTCCAGCCTAGGGCGATCACCTTGAAGCCCTCTGCGGCTATCTTTTCCCCATGTGCGCGGATTCGAGTCGCCACGCAGACCTCGAACCCGACATCCCGCGCCGCGCGCGCCTGCGGCAGGCGGTGCATGTGAAAATACCAGTCCTCGGTAACAAGAAAGATAAGTTTGGGCCGGCTCGTAACCATATTGTTTCATAACGTCCCGTAATGAACGTGTCATCCTGCCTATGTGCAGCCGGCGTGTTATTTATTTCGTAACTTGCTGTAAACGGCTTGGTACTATCTCTATATATGTCCTGATATCGCGGAGACTTCGATGGACCGAAAAAACAAGGGTACTAATCCTGAAAACCCGGACGAACGTCTCACGCCGGGCGCGCCATCCCGGCCGGCCAGCTATCAGCCCGAGCAGGAAGACGCCCAGTATCACGACGTAGAGGAACAGTTTCACGACGCCGCCAAGGAAGAGGAAACCGAAGACGGCGAAGGCGGCGAACAGGGTGGCGACAGCGGCGGTGGCGGCGTAATTTTCGACGAAACCGAGACCGATTTCGACCAGACAGAGCTGCAGGGCATGCAGTTGCCCAGCCTGCGCAAGGCGATCAAGAAGGGCCTCAAACTCTTTTCGCGCGTCACGAAAGAGTCGGAGCAGTACCTCAAGAACTTCCTGCCCGACAAGGACCTGCGTTCGCGCGTCGTCGAGATCGCCATTAGCCGCCGCGGCCACCCGACCCTGCTTCTCGACAAGGGCGAGATCGTCCAGTACCAGCTGTCGCGGGGCAAGCTGGACCGCGTCCGCGTATCGCCGGACCTGGAGGCGGAACAGGCCGTGCGCTACGCCATGGCCGGTTTCATCGCCGCCGGCGAAAGTATCAACCCCAAGCACGTCAAGTTCGGCCGCTCGCCCGAGTTCGAGGCGCGGATGAAGCCGGTCTGGGTCCAGGAATGGAAGCGGATGCAGCGCGAGGAAAAGGCGCTGCACATGAACGTATCGAACCGGAATATAAGCTTCAGGCGCGCCGTCGAAGCGCAGGCCCAGCCCGCCAAAGCCGCCCCTGGAGCATCGGCGGCGAAACCGCAAACGGTCGGGAAACCACGCATAGACATTCCGCGCTCGACTGTTTCGAGCCGTATAGAGCCCAAGATTTAGGCTGGTTTGGGAATCAGGACTATCGTAAAGGCCTCAGATGATTATCCCGTACTTCTTCGCTCTAATCGCTGTCGCCTGTTATGCGATTCTCACGCCGCTGGCAAAGAAGTTTCAGTTGGACCTGCCGCCATTCGCGTTTATAGCCGCCAGTTCCGGTATTCTTGCCGTTAGCTCCTTTATATGCTCGTTCTTTATCGAGAAAGATTTCTCGATCACGAAAACGGCGGGGTCGGCGTGGCTGAATATACTTATTTTCAGCATGATCAATTTGCTTGGATATTTCTTGTATCTGAAGGCGCTCGAGAAGATCCCATCCGCCAACTATCAGTTGCTCTATCTGCTTAGCCCGGTGATCGTGGCCATCTCGGCCTACTTCATCCTTGGCGAGCGAGTGGAGTTACGTCAAATCATCGGACTGGTCATCATGTCCGTCGGCTTGTGCGTCGCAATCTGGCCAAGGGCCTGAGACGATCACGCCGCCTTCGGCTCCTTGATCTTCATGAACCTGATCTTGGGCCAGTCTTCCTCCGCCTTGCCAAGAGCCCAGGAATTGCGTGCCAGGAATACGGGTGCGCCTTCGTGATCGTCCGCCAGCGCGCCCTGGTTGCTGTCGACGAATTTCTTCAGAAGCGCCGCATCGGCCGAATCCAGCCAGCGTGCGGTGTACAGGCTGGTCTGCTCGAAGTGCACCGGGATTTCGTATTCGGTGCGGATGCGGTCGGCCAGGACTTCGAACTGCAACGCCCCGACGACGCCGACGATCCAGTTGCCGTCCATGCGCGGCTTGAAGACGCGGGCCGCGCCTTCCTCCGCCAGTTGTTCCAGCGCCCGGCCCAGATGCTTGGCCTTCATCGGATCGTCCGCGCGCACGCGTTGCAGTAGCTCCGGCGCGAAGCTGGGGATGCCGGTGAAGCGGATCGCCTCGCCCTCGGTCAGCGCATCGCCGATCGACAGCGTGCCGTGGTTGGGGATGCCGATGATGTCGCCCGCCCAGGCTTCCTCCGCGATCTCACGGTCCTGCGCCATGAAGAACAACGGTGCCGAGACCGTCATCGGCTTGCCGGTGCGCACATGGGTCAGCTTCATGCCGCGCTTGAAATGGCCGGATGCGACGCGAAAGAACGCGATGCGGTCGCGGTGCTTGGGGTCCATATTCGCCTGGATCTTGAACACGAAGCCCGAAACCTTGGTCTCCTGGGGCTCGATGAAACGTGATACCGAGGGCTGCGGTCGCGGTGGGGGCGCTAGTTCGACCAGGCCCTGCAGCAATTCGCGCACGCCGAAATTGTTCACGGCGCTGCCGAAGAACACGGGGCTCAGATGCCCTTCCTGGTACGATTTCCTGTCGACCGGCTTGCATAGGGTGCGCGCCATCTCGACACCTTCCCGCAGTTCCTTCGCCTGGTGCGCAGGCAAGGCGGCATCGATCTTCGGATCGTCGATACCGTTGCAGATTTCGGTCGGCGCGGTATCGGTGTTGTTGGCGCGGCTGCCCTTGGGCATCAGGATCAGGTGATCGTGCATCAGGTCGTAGCAGCCGGCGAAGGCGCGGCCCATGCCGATCGGCCAGCTGGCGGGGGCGATGTCCAGCGCCAGGCCCTGCTCGATCTCGTCGATCAGGTCCAGCGGCTCGCGCCCCTCGCGGTCCAGCTTGTTGATGAAGGTGATGATCGGCACGTCGCGCAGGCGGCAGACCTCGAACAGCTTGCGCGTCTGCTCCTCGATGCCCTTGGCGGCGTCGATCACCATCACGGCGGAATCGACGGCGGTCAGGGTACGATAGGTATCCTCGCTGAAATCCTCGTGGCCCGGCGTATCCAGCAGGTTGAAGGTGCAGCCGCCGTAGTCGAACGTCATGACCGAAGCGGTGACCGAAATCCCGCGCTCCTTCTCCACCTTCATCCAGTCCGAGCGTGCCCGCCGCGCGTCGCCGCGCGCCTTGACCGCGCCCGCCGCCTGGATCGCGCCGCCGAACAGCAGCAGCTTCTCGGTCAGCGTCGTCTTGCCGGCGTCGGGGTGAGCGATGATGGCGAAGGTGCGCCGCCTGGCGACCGCCGGGGGAAGAATCATGGAAGACATGGGATTGTGTAACAATACTGCTGGGTTGTGGGAAGGGCCGGCGCTTGGCTATACCCCTGTAATGACCACCGACGACATTCCCCCTGCCCTGCGCGAGAAGTTCAACCCGGACGGAACGCCGCAGCCCTTCGCCGGCAACACCATCATTTGCCACATCGATCCTGCGAGCGAGCTGTTTGCCGCGTTGCTGGAGGTGCACGGGCAGCTGGGCAAGCGGTCGTTCAGCCAAAATTTGTCGCTGCTGCCCGTTCCCAGCTATCACATGACGGTGTTTGGCGGCGCGAACGACAAGCATCGCCGTCCCGGCGCCTGGCCGGAGGGGATCGCTTTCGATGCCACGATGGCCGAATGCCATGCCGAGATACAAAGACGCCTGGAGGGGTTCGCTCTCGGCTACGACATGCCGCTGCGCATGGTGATGTCACCTGGCGAAGTGAAAGACATGGACCAGACGCTACGGCTGGAGTTGGAACCATTGGACGAAGCGGAAAACCGCAAGCTGCGATCGTTGCGCGACCGGCTTTCCGAAACGATAGGCATCCGCGTTCCGGGACACGAGACATACGGCTTTCACATCAGCCTCGCCTATCTGATCGGCAGCCTGACAGCCGCCGAAAGCGAAGATTACAAGCGCAGCTACGCGGAATGGCGAGACATCATCGCGTTGCGTTCGCCGGTGATCGAGCTGGGCCGGCCCGAATTCTGCCTGTTCAAGGATATGATGCGCTTCGAACGGCAGTTCTACCTTGGCTAGGCCGCGCCACCGCGCTTGTAGCGCCTTATACCTTCGTTGAAGACCCACATGCCGAACAGGCCGTAAAGCACGACTACCGCCGCCAGCACCGCCAGCAGCCCGATACTGTTGCAGCGCACGACCTCGACCGGCAGCATGGCGACGAACCCCGCGGGCATGATGCTGAACAGCATGACCTTGACCATCAATGATTGCCCCTGCTGTGGCACGGTCGTCAGATAGTACAGCGCGTCGGTCAGGTAGTCGCCGAAGCGCGAACCGTTGTTGAAGAAGAAGTTGAATGAATAGAAGATCAGCTTCATCGTCTCGAACAGGATCGCAACCAGCACCGCGGCTATGACCGCCAGGCAGAACTGGCCGAAATCCAGGCCCGAGAAAAAGGCGAGAAACATCAGCCCGCAGGCGATATCGCCCAGCCCGCCAGGATTGCAGCGGGTGATGTAAAGTGCAGGCAGCGGATTCTGCGGCCGGGTCAGGTACACGTCCAGCTCGCCGTCCATCACCTTGTACCCCAGATGCCGGATGCCGTTGAAGAACACGGCGGACACGCCGTAGTCGCAGAACAGCAGCCCATAGAGCAGGAATATCTCCGGCATGCCCCATCCGCGCACCCGCCCCACCGCGCCGAAGAACACGGCCCAGCCCGCGAATAGGAAAATATCCTGCGCGAACATGCCGAGCGCGAACAAGGCCGATGATATCGGCTTCTCCCTGATGACTTTCAGGTTCATGCGCGACAATGTCGTTATGGTGGAAAACAGAGTCCTCATCCTTCGCGCATCAGCCTCCTGCGAACCATGTTTGCCACCGCGGATACCGACAGCAACCCGACGAAGATCCAGCCCAGCTGCATCGCTATCTGCGGCCCCAGATGCGTGGCTGACCTGTCGATCACGATATTGCCGGGCACTGCCAGCATCGAGGGGAACGGCGTCAGCCAGACCAGAACCTGCGACCAGGCGGGATACAGCAGCAGGGGCGAGGAACGCGCCCCGACCAGGAACAAAGCCTTCTGCCAGACGCGATACACAGGCTCGGCAGGGCTGGCCCATAGCGCCGCACAACCGACCAGGCAGTGCAGGCACAGGAACAGGAATCCGGCAAGGAACAGGCAGAGCAGGATCGCCAGCACCGGCAGCAGGCTATGCATAAGCAACTCGCCACTAATGTACCATGCGGCCAAAAATCCGAACGGCGCGATGATCAGCACGCGGACGACATACTGGCCGAACCATTCGGCAAGGCTCAGCTTCCAGAACGCGACCGGTCGGGTCAGCGGTATGTCCAGATTGCCGCCGGTGATATCGCGCTCCATGTCGCGCCAGTGCAGCGCGGTGCAGCCGATCACGATCTGTGTCACGGCGATGTACCAGATCAGCTGCGATACGGTCAGTCCGAAACGTACAAGCGTCTGCGGCGGCACGCCTCGGAAAAACACGCCGTAGGCCGATACCAGAACGCAGTAGACGACAGTCTGCCCGGCCAGCACTGCGCGCTCGGCCAGCACCTTCTTCGCGCCCATCCGGAACATCGCCCACAACGCGCGTGCGCTCATGCCTGCCATCCGGTGGCGGAGGTGTAGCGCTTGAGTCCGGCGTGGAAGAGGGCGACCGCTATCCCGGCATACACAGTGACTGCACCGACCATCAGCCCGAGCAGCAACAGGCTATGCTCGCGGATCACCTCCAGCGGAACGATGGCGACGAAGCCGGCAGGCAATACGCTGAACAGCACGATCTTCATCAGCACGCCCTCGGTATGCTGCGGAACCGAGCCGAGGCAGATCATGGTCATGAACAGCTCGTCGGCAAGCCTGCCGCCGCCGTTGATGAAAAACGCCAGCGATTGAAAGGTAATCACCAGCGCCACGTACAGCGTGCCGACACACACCGCCAGGACAAGCGCCAGCAGCAGTTCCTCTACGCCCGGACGCGTGGCCAGTACCAGCACCGCGCCATAGACAAGGTCGCCGAGGCTCGACGCGTTGATATCCAGGCTGATCAGCTGCGGCAACGGATGACGCGGGCGGATCAGATAGGTATCCAGTTCGCCATCGCGGATACGCTCGGCAAGATGGCGGCTGCCCTCCGCCAGGAAGAACGCGCCGCCGATCCCCATGCACAATATGCCCTGGAACAGCGCAAGGTCGGACAGCCGCCAGCCTTTCACATCGTGTATCGTTCCGAAGAAGACGATCCATACCAGGAAGAAAATCGCATTCTGGGCGAACATCGCGCTGCCGAGGAATGCGAATTGCAGGCGGTTGGTGCCGGCGGCTTTCAGCGACTGCCTCAGCAGCGCGGGGATATAGGTTCGCCTATGCATTGCCGCCTCCTATCTTGCCAGACGTACGCGTGCGAACTTCGCAACGCGGTCGCACAGGAAGACGTAGAACGACAACCAGAACAGCTGTGCCGCCGCATGCGACAAGACCATCGCTACACCCGGATGCAGCATCAGGCTGCCGGGCGTCGCCAGTATCGCCGGGAACGGTGTCAGCCAGACGGTGCTGCGCAGCCAGCCGGGGTAAAAGGCAAGCGGCCACAGCAATGCGCCCAGGACGAACAAAGCTTTCTGGTACAGCCAGAACATCGGCCGGCTTTCGCCCACCCATATCGACGACACACCGATCAGGAAACACCAGCACAGCACGATCATGGTGCTGGCGATTACGGTCGGCACCAGCATCGCGAGCACACCCGCATCGAATCCCCAGCTGCCGCTTATGATCCGGGCAAGGACGATGCCGGCAGTGGCGACGGGCAGCAGACGCGGTATCTCCTGCCCCGCCCATTCGGCGATCAGCAGCGGCCAGAACTCGATCGGGCGCAACAGCCAGATGTCCACCAGCCCGCTACGGATATCACGCTGCAGGTGACGGAAATAACCGGTGCCGACCATGGCCACGGTTTCGGTCACGACCAGATACCACACCAGCTGCGGCGCGGTCAGGCCGAGGCGGTCGAGATCGGCCTGCGGCACGACCCGCAATATCGCGCCGTAGGAAACGACCAGCGCGGTAAAGATCACCAGCTGTCCCACCACGACCATCGGCTGCGTCACCGCCTGCCGCGTACCCATGCGGAACGCCAGGGTCAGGGCACGTGTGTTCATGACGGCCTGCCCGCGTAGATCGTCTTGATCACTTCCTCGAGCGCCAGGTCCTCTACCAGCAGATCCTGCACGGTGAACAGTTTCAGGCAGTCGCCGATCACCTTGTCCAGCGCGGTAGCCTTCACGTCTACGCCCAGCGTCAGGCCGTGCGGCGTCCGTTCCAGGATTTCCACGCCCGGCAGGTCGAGTTCCGGCCGCGGCTCGATCGTGGCAAGGCGCACCGTCTTGCGGCCGAGGTAATCGCGCTTCAGTTCCGCCAGCGAGGAGTCGATGACGCACCTGCCATGGTCGATCAGGATCACGCGTTCGCAGATGCTTTCGATATCGCCGGTGTCGTGGCTGGTCAGCACGATGGTGGTGCCATCGCGCTCGGCCAGCACGTTCAGATGGTCGCGCAGCAGGGCCTTTGCCGTCACGTCCAGGCCGATGGTGGGCTCGTCCAGAAACAGTATCTCGGGCCCATGCAACAGGCTGGCAACAAGGTCGCAGCGCATGCGCTGGCCAAGCGACAATGTGCGCGCGGGCTGGTGCAGGAAGCCGCCGATCTGGAACAGGTCGACCAGGCGGTCGCGCCGCCCGCAATATAGCGCGTCGGGCAGGCTGTAGATGCGCGCCAGCAAATCCAGGCTGTCGATCACAGGCACCTGCTGCCACAGCTGACTACGCTGCCCAAAGACGATTCCCAGCTTGTAAGCCAGCTGCCGTGTCTCGTTCCACGGGACGTAGCCCCCAACCAGCGCCGAGCCCGTGCTGGGATGCAGGATGCCGGACAGCATTTTCAGCGTCGTCGACTTGCCCGCGCCGTTGGGTCCGATGAAGGCGACCTTTTGACCCTTCGGGATGGCGAAGGACAGATCGGTCACCGCCTCGTGCCGTTCCTCCACGCTACGCGCGAACACACGGCTCCAGCCCTTGGCCGCAGGGTTGCGCCTGCGCCTGGTGAAAGTCTTCCCAAGTCCGTTTACCTCGATCGCGTCCATAGTCCGGTCCTTATCTGAAGGCCGGAAACTCCGCTATGGAAATCACTACCAGCCCATTA
This sequence comes from Alphaproteobacteria bacterium, assembly GCA_965199335.1. Lineage (GTDB taxonomy): Bacteria > Pseudomonadota > Alphaproteobacteria > CALMVH01 > CALMVH01 > CBDAQV01. The sequence goes on from CBDAQZ010000002.1 coordinate 301,930, forward strand.
TTTGGCTGGTATGAGACCCCAGCCTAGAAGTCGTTCATCGCCGCATAAACAGCGGCGACCGGACCTTCGGAAAGGTTCGGCTGAAGCGAAATCCAGAATGCGGTATGCATGTCCATGATCGAAGTGAAACATGGATAACAAATTATTACAAGAATTAAGTGCGCGACCTGTTACTTGGCCGGCTCCTTCACTTCCGTTATTTCGGCTGCCGGCGGATGCTGCAGGAATTCCATCACTAGTTTACTGGCGCCGTATTCCGACAGGTTGCTATGGCCGCCATTGGGGATGAAATGCGCTTCCTTCGGCCCGGACGCCGCCTTATACAGCGCCTTGCCCTGTTCCACCGGGATGACTTCGTCGCTCAAGCCCTGGATGATCAGCAACGGTATCTTGATATGCGATATCTTGGTGATGTTGTCGTACTTGTCCTTCATGAACCAGTTGGATTGAACCACCGGCATGTTCATCGTCACCGTGTCGGGCAACGTGGTATAGGGTGCCTCCAGCACCACGGCCTGCGCGGCGTATTCGATTGCCATTTCGACCGCGATTCCGGTTCCCAGCGAATGGCCATAGAACACGATCTTCGGCAGGTCGTAGCCCTTGCCCTTCAGCCACGCCACGGCCGCGCGCGCATCCCTGTACAGTCCTTTTTCCGAAGGCACGCCTGGATTGCCGCCGAAGCCGCGATAGCCCAGCAGGAAAATTCCGTAGCCATTCCCGGTATAGGGCGCGAACGACCACGCGTAGTTGGCCAACGACCCGGTATCGCCCATGAAAAACAGCAATACGGGTTTGTCGGGGCTGGTGGGGGCCTGGTACCACGATGTCAGGGTCAGGCCATCCTTGGTCTGGATCTGCACCGGCTTCATGTCGGGCGCGTTGGCTTCCTGCGGTGTCGGCAGCGACATATCGGGATGGTACAGCACAATGCCGCGGCGGGCTGCGCCGTCCAGTCCGGCTCCCGTTCCCAGCGCTATCAGCGCAATCGCCACGACCCATCTGCGTTTCATGCGTCCAAGTATGCCTCGGATGATGCTTGCAAACCGTAAAGCCGGCTGTACAGGCCGCCATTCTTCAACAACTCGGAATGGGTTCCGGTTTCGACCACCCGGCCCCCTTCCATCACATAGATGATGTCGGCGTCGATCACCGTGGACAGGCGGTGTGCGATCACGATGGTGGTGCGGCCTTCGCGCAGGCGCTTCAGCCCCATCTGCACGGCCTTCTCGGACTCCGCATCCAGGGCGGATGTCGCCTCGTCGAGCAGCAGAATCGGCGCGTTGCGCAACATCGCGCGCGCGATCGACAGGCGCTGGCGCTGGCCGCCGGACAACATCACGCCATGTTCTCCGATCTTGGTGTCGTATCCCAGCGGCAAGCTCATTATGAAATCGTGCGCCGCCGCGACCCGCGCGGCCTCGACGACGTCTTCTGGCGTCGCGCCCTGGCGGCCGTACAGGATATTTGCGGAAACCGTGTCATCGAACAATGATACGTCCTGCGAGACCAAAGACATGCACGCGCGCAGCGACGACATGGTAACCTCGCGCACATCCCTGCCGCCCACCAGCACCTGCCCGGCATCGACATCGTAGAAACGCGGAATCAGGTTCAGAACGGTCGACTTGCCAGCGCCGGACGGACCGACCAAAGCCACCGTCTTGCCGGGGGGCACGTCGATGGTCACATGCGTCAATGCCTCACGGCTGCTTTCATAGCCGAAAGAAACATTGTCCAGCCTCAACGACGGGCTGGACAGGGACAGCGGAACGGCATCGGCACGGTCGACGATCGCGGGTGGCAGATCGGTGATGCTGAAGATGCGTTCGGCAGCGGCAAGGCCGGTCTGCAGGACGCCGTTCAGCTTCGCCGACCGCTTCAACGGCTCGTATGCCAGCAGGAAGGCCGTGATGAAGGAAAAGAACTGCCCTTGCGTCTTGTGACCGGCGATGACTTCGTGGCCGCCGTAGACGACCAGCGTCACGATGGCGATACCGCTAAGGCCCTCGGTGATCGGCTGCGCCAGCGCGCCGACCTTGAACACCTTGTGCGCCAGGCGGTACAGGCGGTGCACCGCCTGCCCCGTCCTTTCGGTCTCGAACGCTTCCATGCCGTACGCCTTCACATGACGCATCGACTGGAAGACCTGGTTCAGCAGGCTTGAAAAGCTGGCAAGCTCCGCTTGGGTATTGCCCGAGATGCGGCGCATGCGCTTGCCCAGGCGGGCGACGAAGTAACCGGCGGCCGGAAACACGGCGAAGGAGATGAGAGCGAGCTGCCAATCCTGCTGGAACATCACGGCGATCAGGAAGATCAGCGTCAAGGTGCTGCGACCGAAGCTGGTCAGGACCTCGGCGACCGCCGTGCGCATTACCGATACGTCGGCGGTCATGCGGCTGATAAGCTCGCCCGCCGGATGGCGATGGAAGAACGCCAGGTCGTTAGCCAGGAAACTGCCGAAGGTCATGCGCTGGATATCGGCGACGATGCGCTGGCCGACATCGTTCATGATGACGCTGTGCCCGTAGGTGGACAGGCCCCGCACCAGGAAAGCGCCCATGACCCCAAGTGCCACGGGCAGAAGCGCGCTTTGCTCATGATTGCTGAAGATATTGTCGATCATCGGCTGCATCAGCTCGGACAGGCCCGCCGTCATGCCCGAGGCCAGCGCCATAAGCACGGCGGCGACGGCAATGCGCGGGAAATAGGGGCGCAGGAAGGTCCGGATCAGACGGCCCAGGAGCGCCCTGGTGCCATATTGTCGTTGTGGGTCGTTGGATTTCACGTGCTATCGTTTAAAGCCATGACGACGATGAGGCTAGAGGCATGCGACTTATACGATTGATCTTGCTGATTTCGGCGCTTGGCTGGCCCTGTGCCGTCTTCGCTGGGCCGCCCGTAACCTTCAACGGCGAAGGCGTGACGATCATCCACGACGGGTCGCAGACGGCCTACGACCCCCATACCGAGGCCGGAAGGCTGGCGATCCGTGCCACCAGGGGTATCTGCTGCGTCGAAGCCCCGGCGCACTGGCACGGCCTGTCGGCGGGTTTCGCCTTCAACGGCGATATCGACCATAACCTGATCCACGAGGCACGGCGTTTCGCTGTCAATCCGCGCACGGGGGCTTTCGTTTCCTCTACAACGCTGGAGGATGCGAAATATCCGGTTACCGACCCAAGGCGCTACGTCGATTCGGACATGACGCCCATGGTGGGTTTGTCCGCGGAACAGGTGAAGGCGTGTAACTGCAAGCCGGGGGACCGCGTTCTGGTCAGCGATGCCGCAAATCATGTGACTTTGTGGGCCGTTTATGGTGACAACGTAGGGGATCAGGAGGATGGCCTGGCCTTCACCGGCCTGTCGACTGCCGCGGCGCAAGCACTGCATATCCCCCTAGACTCCATCACTAAGGACGCCAGGCAAATCGACTACCATTTCACGCTGACGATCTACCCGGATTCCGGTTACGGCCCGCATTTTCCGCATGGCGGATTGCCGCCCGTAAAGGAAAATGCCGGTTAAGGCATGTCACGCTTGAAGGAAGGCATGCTTTGGCTTGGTCCTTTGCGCCAGCGGTCGAACAGCCCATACGCGCCCATGGACGAAAACAGCAGGCCGAGCGGGAACAGGTAGAAAGGCTCATGTCTCGACTTCGGAAGTTCCAGTTCTTGGCGTTGCATGAAGCGGCTGGGTTTTTGAGGGTCGTAGACCACTTCGATCGTATCACCCGGCTTATGGCTACTTGATAAATCGCGAACCGATCCCTTTTCAACATGATCCTCAACGGCGAACGTCAGGGAAATCTGTTGATGACTATGGCTTCCCGTACTCTGATATACTTGCTGAACATGTGACATTGTCGATTGTCCGCGCTTGTCCAGAACGTGAATCTTCCAGCCCATATTTGCGGAAAACCAGAGCAGGAATAGGCCAAACAGCAGAAGCGCAAAGCACATGACAAGGCTGTCACGCAGATGCTGGACGGTTACCGAACGTGATGCTGCAGCCATGATCCCGCCATTTCCTGTTGGTTAGTATAGAATTTATCATGCTCCGGTACGATATCCGATAGATTAGAGAGTAATCCATGCTGCAGCGAACTACTGAAGTCTGGAAACCCAAGATCGGACTGGCACTCGGCAGCGGCGTTGCCCGCGGCTGGTCGCATATCGGGGTTTTGCGGGGGCTCAAGAAACACAACATCGAACCCGATATCTATGTCGGCGCCTCCATCGGCGCGCTTGTCGCCGGCGTATCTCTGGCCGGCAAGCTTGACCAGCTGGAAGCCTGGGCCCGCAAGCTGAACCGCAGGCGTCTGGTGACGCTGATGGATTTCAAGATGCGTTCCGGCTCGCTGATCGGCGGCGAACGCCTGGCACGCGAACTGCATACCTATCTTGGCGATCTGCTGATCGAGGATCTGCCCAAGGAATTCGTCGCCATCGCCGCCGACCTCGTCAACGGCCACGAGATATGGATGCGCGAGGGCTCGCTGGTCAACGCCCTGCGTGCCTCCTACGCCCTGCCCGGCATATTCCCGCCCCTATACCTCAACCATCACTGGATGGTCGATGGCGCGCTGGTCAACCCCGTTCCGGTATCCGTCTGCACCGCGCTTGGCGCGGACATCACCATCGCCGTCACCCTGCAGGGCGATTTCCTGGGCAAGGTGCGTCAACCGGGCGCGACGATACCCACCGTCGCGGGCTTCGACCTGCTTGACGGCGTTCCGGGGGCGGAAGCGGAGGTGGAGGAAGCGCGGCGCAGCAGCGTCGCCAGCCGCGCCTTCCGCCGCCAGGCCGGACACCCCAGCCTGTTCGGCACCATGGTATCGTCACTGGCGATCCTTCAGGACCGTGTGACGCGTGCCCGGCTGGCCGCCGATCCGCCGGATATCCTGATCAAGCCGCATATCGGCCATATCGGCCTGCTGGAGTTCGACCGCGCGGCGGAACTGATCGACGAGGGTGAGAAAGCAGTCGACCGTGCCATGGCCCGGATGCGCGATGTCTTCGAATCGATAACGCCTCAGCGGGAATAGTCGTTCTGAAAACATTTCTCTATTGCGTCCGGCACGGGCAGACCGAAGCCAACCGGGAAAACCGCCTGCTGGGCCATCTGGATGTTCCGCTGAACCAAACCGGTCACGGCCATGCCGCGCATGTTTCCGCATGGCTGGCCGACAAGTGCATCGCCCGGATATTCACCAGCCCCCTGCAACGCGCCAGCGCGACCGCCGCCGCCATAGCGCGAACTACAGGCGCGCCGGTTACTGTCGATCCATTACTGGCCGAAGTCGATTTCGGCGATATCGACGGCATGACGATCGCCGAGGCTACGGAGCGCGGCATATACGGCGAACGCGATCGGGATCGGATGAATTTCCGGCCACCAAATGGCGAGAGCTACATCGAGCTGTTGGCGCGGCTGGAAAACTTCTTCACGCGCGAGAACTTGCTGCAAGCTACGGCGCCCGTCGTCATCGTATCGCATCAAGGCACCACCCGCATGATCGCGGCGCTGCTGGGCATGATGCCGGCCGAGAAAGCGGCCTATATATCCTTCGAGCATCGGGCCGTCCTGACCGCGGGACGTAACGGCGATAACCAAATCGAAACCCGAATAGACGATATCTCGATTCATGATTGAAGAATTCAGTTTCGACCATGTCGACCGCTCGCGTCCCTGGGCTCTGTTCCTCGACATCGACGGTACGCTGGTCGAATTCGCGGCCACACCCGATCAGGTCGTCATGCCGCAACAGGTGACCGACACGCTGCAACGCCTATCCGGCGAGGCGCGAGGAACGCTGGCGATCATTACCGGCCGTCCGATCCCGAGCGCCGACAAGCTGTTTCACCCGGTATCGTTTCCCATGGCAGGATTGCACGGCGGCGAGTTCCGCCACGACGGACGGCACGAAACGCTGCCCGTGCCCGTGATCCCGGAGCAGTGGAAACAACGGGCGATGCAATTGGCCGATGAGCTTCCAGGCGTCAGTTACGAGCCGAAGCGCCAGGGACTTGCGGTCCATTTCCGGGAAGCACCGGAACAGGGACCGACCGTCACCGAGGCGCTGCGTAAAATGGTGGAGGAGCCGATAAATCCCGGCTTTCATCTGCTGGAAGCGCATGGCGCAACCGAGATACGCCCCGATGGCATCGACAAGGGTTCGGCCATCGAACGCTTCATGCAGATGCCACACTTCAAAGGCTGCCATCCCATCTTCTTCGGTGACGACACAACCGACGATGACGGGTTTCGCGCACTGGAAAAGATCGGTGGCACGCGTGTGGTGGTCGGGCAGCGTCGCCCTCCCGAGGCACAGTTCTATGTCAAGGATCCGCAGACGATGCGTGATCTTCTTGCAAAGCTGTCGATGCCGACCGGAACACCAGATACTTCGCCATCGGAAAATTGAACATCAACCCAGCGATCGATCCGACGGCGACCGCAAGGAACAGATGCTTTTCCCAGATTCCGCCGATCGTGATCATGCCCGCATAGGCGGCATAGTTAATGCACATCCCGCCGATCGTGACCAGCAGATAGGTCAGCCACTCTTTTCCGATATGCACGCCGGTTGGACGATCGCGGAACGTCCAGAACCGATTGCACAGCCAGGTGAATACGGCGGAGATCAGGAACGCCACGACCTGCCCGGAATATTTATCCAGTCCGATATGGATTCCCAATGTCAGCATGGTGACGTCGGTCAGGTATCCCCCCGTCCCCACGATGCCGAACTTGAAGAAATGCGAGCCGATGAAATGGCGTATCCGGCGTTCGATCCATTGCCTGTTCATGGGCGCTCTACGGGGCATAGACGCAAATCTTCCGAGACGTTCGACCTGACCCACTCGCAGCGTGTGAAGTCGGATGCAAGCCTGTAGTCGAACAGCGTCTTTTCGGTGGCCGCTTCGTCACCAGGCGCGAACAGGACCAGCATCGGTCCTTTCGTCGCCGCGATGCGATTGTGCAGGATACCGGCAAATGCATCGCCGATGGCAAGGTAGCTTCCAGCACGCAGGACTGTCACGCCCTGTGGCAGCGACGGCACCACGAACCCCATGGGTGCGCCGCCGGTCATGATCACTGTCGCATTGTCGGCGATGGCATGCGGCAGCATGACGGACACATAATCGCCCGCCCATGGCCTGCGGTTCCAACCGACGGAAATCAGACACAAGGAAATTACCAGCATCCCGGTCGATGCGGCGGCGACCGCCTTGCGCGGCAATGGCAGGCACCCGATCGCCAGGACCATGAGCAGGGGCGAAAGCATTTCCAGCGGCAGGATGTAGCGATAGATAGCGAACATGTATTCCCAGGCGGCGAAGCTGATCGCGGCGACGGCGAACAGGAACCATGCGACGGGACGTACCACCAGCCCCTCCGCGCGCACTTTGCGCAGGGCGAGGCTTGCAAGGGCGACGACGATGAACAGATAAGCCCCCGCGATATGGACGTCGCGAAAATGGTACTCGGCGACGCGGCGGGAGTTGGCGCTGAACAGGAAGGGGAATGTCAGCGCCGTCAGCGCATCGTGAGGCAGGAAGGTCGCATCGCGGTTGCCGCCGACTTCCGCATAGGGCGATTTGAAAAGATTGTTGAAATAGGGGAACACGGGATTACCGAACGCATCCTGCAGCCGCCACATCCAGTAGCCGCCTAGCAGTGCCATGCCGATGGCGCCACCAAGGCCGAACAGAACGGTCCGCTCGACGCGGCTGCGGGCATTGCCGCGTGACGCGATCAACAGGCCGAGGGCCATTCCCAGCGGATAGACGGCAGCCGTCAGTTTAAGCCCCGCCGCACTTCCCGCCAGTAGGCCCGCCAGCAGCAGGCGCGTGACCTCGCGTGGTTGTGTGATTGCCTTTCCGCCATCCTTGGCCAGCACGTAGAGGGCAAGGAATGTCGGCGTCCCGAGCGGCAGGTCCCATGAGACGACACCCACCTGCCCCAGCACGCCGCCACCCAGCAAGCCGCTGAGCGCGATGCCGGCTGCGGCCATGAAACGGTGGCGCTCGTTCTCGATGCTCAACGATTGTTCTGCCAGCAGACAAAGCGGCACGAAAGCGATGCTTGCTGCAAGCGCAACCAGAAATCCCGCGACGATCGATGGCAGGTGCGTGGCGATCAGGAAAAACGGCAGTTCGAGAAGTGGGTTGTAGAAAGTGGCATGCTCCGACACCAGAACGTCGGTCAGCAACCGGCCATGCAGAAGCGCATAGGGCGCGTACCAGCGATAGTTGAGAAAGTCCCAGTTCGAATCCTTGCCCATGACGACCGAAAACAGGCCGGCAAGCACCGGCACGCCGATGAGCACGAGCAGCCGCAGATATTTCATGCCACGAACAAAGCTTCGAACAGTGTCCGCAATTCTGGCAGGCCATAGGGCTTGCTCAGTAACACCGACCCGGGAACGAGCGTCAGCAGATCCCCCGGATCACGGCCCGTGGCGAACACAACCTTAAGATCCGGAAAAAGTTTGCGGGCCGCGATGGCGACCTGCCGCCCGTCCGCATCGCCCAGATTTACGTCCACCAGCAGCGCATCGGGCCGGCGAACGGCAAGCGCTGCCATCGCGCCTTTGAGGTCTGCGGTTGCCGTGACCTCGATCCCGAATTCTTCCAGCATGTCGACGGTCGCCATCTGAACCATAGGGTCGTCCTCTACGAAGACGATCTTCCGCCCCGCCAGAGTCGAACCCTCGAACGTTTGCAGCGGCGATTCAGCGATAACCGGTTCAGGTTGAACGAGAACTTCGGGAGCAGGTTCGGCGACAGGTAACGGGACGTTGTCCTTCGGCATGCATTCGTTCAGGACGGCCCGCATCTTGCGTGCCAGATCCTCCTTGCGATACGGCTTGCTTAGCAGATGCACGCCGTCATCAAGCCGTCCGTGATGAATGATCGAGTTCTCGGTGTAACCAGACGTGAACACGATGCACAGGCCTTCGCGCAGCTTGTTAGCCTCCTGCGCCAGCCTGCGACCCTGTATCTCGCCCGGCATGACCACGTCGGTGAACATCAGGTCGATCTTTTCGTCGGTCTGCAGGATTTCAAGCGCGGCCTGACCATTCGCCGCTTCCAGCGTGCGATAGCCAAGGTCTTGCAGGATGGCGACGACGGCCGAGCGCACGTTTGCTTCATCCTCGACCACCAAGATCACCTCGCCCTGCCCGTTGACCGCATCCAGCGTGGGCATTATCTGAGCCGTCTCGACCTGTATCGAACGTGGCAAGTACAGCTTGATCGTCGTACCCACGCCCTGTTCGCTATAGATCTTCGCATGGCCGCCCGACTGGCGCGCGAAACCGTAGACCATGCTGAGGCCCAGCCCCGTTCCCTTGCCTTCCGGCTTTGTCGAGAAGAAGGGATCGAAGGCGCGGTTGAGGGTTTCCTTGCTCATGCCCGTGCCGGTATCGGTCACCGCCAGCATCACATACTGACCCGGCCTGACCTCGTCGTGCAGGCGGGCGTAATCGTCGTCCAGGTAGGCGTTGCCGCTTTCTATGGTCAGGCGTCCCCCGTCCGGCATCGCATCGCGGGCATTGATCGCCAGGTTGACGATGGCGTTTTCCAGCTGGCTGCGATCGACCATCGCGGTCCACAGTCCCGCCGCCGTCGTCTCCTCGATCTCGATCGACTCGCCCAGCGTGCGCCGCAACAGTTCCGTCAGCTCGCGCGCCAGCTTGCCCATGTTGACGGGCTCCGGCTTCAATGGCTGGCGGCGGGCGAAGGCGAGCAATTGGCGCGTCAGCTTGCTGCCACGCTCGGCCCCCACCAGCGCATCCTTCAGACGCTTCTGGATCGCCGGTTCCTGTACCTGCCTTAGGGCAAGATCCAGATTGGCCATGATGATCTGCAGCAGATTGTTGAAGTCGTGCGCGATGCCGCCGGTCAGCTGGCCGACTGTCTCCATCTTCTGTGCCTGCCGCAGCGTACTTTCCGCGCGAACGCTGTCGGTTATGTCGCGGGCCGTGAATACCATGCCGCCCGTCGACATAAGGCTCTTGGCGACATCCAGCGTCCGGCCATCCTTGCGTTCGAATGTGCCTGCAGCCGGGCGCATGTCGGAGGCAGGCAGTGTTGACATCCGAGCGAACGTGCCATCGACTTCCCTATCGACCGCAATCATATCCTCAAGCTGACGGACCGTGCTGGCCTGAGCCGGATTGAGCCCGAAGACCTCGAAGAAGCGCCGGTTCGAGGCAACCAGACGCGAAGACCCATCGAATGCGCCTATTCCCTCGTCTACCGTATCCAGTGTCGTCTGCAGCAGCCGCGCCTTGATCTCCAGCTCGTTCTCGGTCCGGGCCAACCGCTCGAAGCTGCGCAGGAATACATATCCGCCGCCGAAAGAAAGAAACGTCAGGCCGACGAACAGCACGCCGGTAATCAGGAATGTCTGACGCTCGGCCGTGCGATATTCCTCAAGCCGCTGCTCAAGCAGGGTGCGTTCAGCGATCGTCATGTCGCTGACCAGTCCGCGAATCGAAACCATCGCCGCTTCGCCGCTATTGTTCATGATGATAGCCTGCGCGGCATCGTATCCCTTGGCCCGCCGCGTTTCGATGGTATCGCCCAGTTCGCGAAGCTTGACCTGCAAATAGCCGTTCAGGCTTTCCAGTCGTGCCAGTTGCCCTGGCGCTTCGGTCAGAAGGCCATGCAGCTTCAGCACGGTTTGCGGAATCTGGGTCTCAGCGTCGTGATAGGGTTTCAGGTAATCTTCATTACCAGTCAGCATGAATCCCCGCTGCGACGACTCGGCTGCCTGCGCCAGGTTCAGAAGCTGCTGTGTTTCGCCCAGCACCTCGTTGGTAACATTGACCAGAGTACGGCTATCTTCCATATCCCGTGCCGAATGATAGGCGAACAGCGCCGTACCAAGCATAAGCAGCACCAACGGCACCGCGATGATAGCGATCAAACTTCCAGACTGGCGTGGCATGGTTGGCAATCTACAGACGGGCCCAGAGCGTGTCGAGGCGTAACAGATAGATGGTTCACTCGGAATGTCGCATTTCAATACCGTGTAAGTAGATTGGTTGCAAATCGTTCTCATTCTTAGTATGTAGGAGGCCCCTAGTGATAGCTCCGGTTCACAGAACATGCTGGCAAGTTTGATCATCGTTTTCCGCGAAGTGCTCGAAGCGGGAATAATTACCGGTATCGTGCTGGCGGCAACACGCGGCATGAAGGGCCGGAATTTGTTCGTTTCGGGCGGTATCCTGGCCGGAATTGCCGGTGCCTGCATCGTTGCCGCCTGCGCCGGTGCGATTTCCGATGCGCTGGCCGGCAGCGGGCAGGAAGTATTCAACGCCTCGGTGCTCGGCCTGGCCGTTCTGATGCTGGGCTGGCACAATGTCTGGATGGCGCATCATGGCCGCGAACTGGCAAAGGAAGCCGGCGATCTTGGCCGTGCGATCGCATCGGGCAAGCGTCCGCTCTATGCACTTGCCGTCGTAATCGGCATCGCCGTCCTGCGGGAAGGCTCCGAAGTCGTACTGTTTCTCTACGGTATCGCCGTTTCCAGCCATGAGACTTTCGCAGGCATAGCTACCGGTTCGGCGCTTGGGCTTCTGGGCGGCGTGGCCGTGACTTTCCTGATCTATTTTGGCCTGGTCCGCATTCCCATGAAACATCTGTTCAAGGTTACCGGGGTCCTGATCGCCTTCCTGGCGGCGGGGCTTGGTGCACAGGCTGTCGCCTTCCTGGCGCAGGGCGACGTATTGCAAACGGGCCAGCGCCAGCTCTGGAACACCTCGCGCATCTTATCCGACGATAGCTTGGCGGGCCGGACCCTTCATATCCTGTTCGGCTACACCGCGCGTCCCACTGAGTCGCAGCTAATCGTATATCTGGCGATCCTGTTTGCGCTGTGGAGTGCGGGACGGCTGGTCGCCAGCGGTTTCGGGCGCAACCACAAAATGCTGGCGGCTTCCTAGCCTTCCAGCCGTTTCATCAGCGATTGCGCGTTGAACGGCGCGTGGACCTTGACGTCATTGTCGAAATAAACGAACACATCGCGCGGCTTTCTGGCGGGCGTTCCGTCGCCGATGCGCCTTGAGTCGTCAGGCTCAAGGCCTTCGGCCCATAGCCGGAACCGCGGCGCCCATTTGTCCAGTGCTTCCTCCGAATAGCCGCTGACGTAAAGTTCCTCCGAGCCGTGCAGGCGCGCATAGATCACGTCGCCCGTCACATCCTCCATATATGGCCATTTCACCGTATCGGCAAAAACCAGCGATACGTTGTATTGTCGCAGCAGCTCGACGAATTCCTGGGTCTTGAAGCTATCATGCCGGATTTCAATGACATGATGCATCGGGCGGATCTCGTCCGGCTCGAGCAGAGACTTGTCGGCAGGCAGCGTTCCGCGCCGCGCCAACTTCGCGGCCTCGTCAGTATCGTGCGGCAGATGCGCCAAAAACGGTTCGATACGGTCGCGCTTGAAGGTAAAGTTCGGTGGAAATTGCCACAGGATCGGCCCCAGCTTCTCTTTCAACGCGAACAGGCCCGAGCCCATGAAATTGGCGACCCCATTCTCGAAATCCTTCAGCCGCTGGATATGGGTCAGATATCGGCTGGCCTTGACCGAGAACACAAAGCCAGGCGGCGTGGCATCGTGCCAGTGGGCAAAGGATTTAGGCGTTTGCAGGCGATAGAACGTGCCGTTGATCTCGATCGTATTCAGCTTGCTGCTGGCGTATTCCAGTTCCTTCTTCTGGCTGAGCCCCTCGGGATAGAAGTTCTCTCGCCAGGGCTTGTAGGTCCAGCCGGAGATTCCGATATGGAACCGTCCTGGTTTCATCAAAGCCCTTCGCGCAGCAGGTCGCGTGCGAAATAGGTCAGGATCAGGTCGGCCCCCGCCCGCTTGAAGGCGGTCATGGACTCACGCACCACCCGTCGCTCGTCGATCGCACCGGCCTGCGCGGCGAACTTGATCATCGCGTATTCACCGCTCACCTGGTAGACGGCCAGGGGCAACAGCGTCTGCCGCCGCAGATTCACCAGTACATCGAGATACGGTATTCCCGGCTTTACCATCAGGAAATCCGCGCCTTCCGCCTCGTCCAGCATCGACTCGCGAAGGGCTTCGCGCCCATTGGCTGGGTCCATCTGGTAGGTCTTGCGGTCGCCCTTCAGGTCGCAGCCGGCTGCGGCGCGAAAAGGGCCATAGAAAGACGAGGCGAATTTCGAGGAATAGGCCATGACCGGCAGTTCCGGAAACCCCGCCTTGTCCAGCGCCTGCCGGATAGTAGCCACCTGCCCGTCCATCATCGCCGAGGGGGCGATGATGTCGGCCCCGGCCTCGGCCGAGGTCACGGCCTGTCTCGCCAAATTCTCCAGCGTAAGGTCGTTGTGCACCTGGCCATCGACGATCACGCCGCAATGGCCATGGTCGGTGTATTCGCAAAAGCACGTATCGGCGATCACGACCAGCTCGGGCGCTGTCGCCTTGGTATTGCGGATCATCCGCGACAGCAGGCCCTGTGGATTCCAGGCATCGCTGCCCGTGGCGTCCTTGGCGTGGGAAACGCCGAACAGCATCACCGACTTGATTCCCTCGGCCGCAATCGCCTCGATCTCGCGCTCCAACAGTTTTTCCGGGACCCGGGAAATGCCGGGCATCGAGGAGATCGGGAACGGTTCATCGATCCCTTCCTCGACGAACATGGGATAGATCAGGTCATGTGCCGAGAGCGACGATTCACGGACTAGACCGCGCAAAGTCTCGCTTGAGCGCAACCGGCGCGAACGAACAGTGGGGAAAGTTGAGGCTGTCATAACGGTTTGTGGCACCGAACCGGTTGTCGGATCAAGCCGCGACGAAGATATGCGGGAGTTGTTGTAAATTCCCGGCGTTTACCATACAATATTAACCTATTGCGCCTATCTGGTTTAATAGCGGAAATTGGTTTACCAATTTGCGTTTAATGGACGGCTCGCAAAGGGCGAAAGGATCTCTAATGAAAAAGATGGACAGCGAGGCGGTCTCGAAAGGCTATTACGAGACGATCCACCTCATCGAGCGCCTCCATCGGCATTCGCTGGATGTCCTGAAGGTCGAACTGGACCGGCAGGGTATTCAGGACATCAACAACGTCCAGACGCTCATTCTTTATAATATCGGCGAAGACGACCTGACGGTCGGCGAGCTGACGATGCGTGGTTACTACCTCGGCTCCAACGTTTCCTACAACGTCAAGAAAATGGTCGAGAACGGCTACCTGCAACAGGAGCGCTCGATCCACGACCGCCGTAGCGTCCGCGTCCGCCTGTCGCAGAAGGGCACCGACCTGCGCGACAAGATCAAGATCATGTTCGAGCGCCACGTCCGTTCACTGCAGCAGATCGGAATGGGTCCCGAGGACATGGGCGTCACCAACGAAACCCTGCAGCGCCTGGAACGCTTCTGGTCGACGATGATCGAATACTCCGGCATGTCGACCAACACGACAACCGCGGCCTGATCCAGGCCTTTCAAACCTTCTGATGATTTAACGTCGATGCAACGATCGGCGGAGCTTGTGCTGGTTACGCATGAAGGAGCCCTGCTCGGTTGCCTGCCGCCTATTGCGGTGCCTACGCCATGGTGGAACGACGCCGGAGCCGTCGTTCTTAGCGCCTGCGAGCGTTACGGAATCGATGTAACGATCCTGCGCCTGCTCCATGGAGAGAACGATCCCATAGGTGGTGATCGGGTAACCTATCTTGCAGAAACCACCACGGCTTGCGGTGCCGTGCAGCCGTGGCACGGCACGCTTGACGAGCAGGCTTTGCGCCATCCCTATGCCTGCTGCGGAGGACCGGCAGCCGATCTGGAATGGGCGTATGATTGTCTGGAAGCGCAGGGCTATGTGCGCGACGGCGTTCCGATCCAGGTTCGCACCTGGAACCTGTCCAGCCTATGGCGCATCCCGATCGTGGGCCAGACCCTCTGGTTGAAAGTCGTACCGCCATTTTTCGCTCACGAAGGCGCTCTGCTGTCCCGGCTGGCCGATCGGTATGTGCCGAAAGTCATTGGCTATGAAGGTGGCCGCATGTTGCTGGCGGAGATCGCCGGCGAAGACTTCTATAATAATGCCTCGCCGGAACAATTCATGGCCATGGTCTCTCGCCTGGTCGAAATCCAGGCGTCTTTCACGGGGCAAGAACAAGCCCTGTTTGCACTCGGT
>CBDAQZ010000003.1:0-690000 GCA_965199335.1 Alphaproteobacteria bacterium
ACTCGTTACCCTGTTTTCCCTTACGGTGCCGCAGAATGTCCTGACGCTGGGATTGTGGGCCCGGAACCTGTCCGGGCATCCCGCGATCGTAGCCGGCGGTTCCGGCGACACCGTTCCCGGTACTTTCGAGGACAGCCTGAGGAAGGTCGCAAACGGGATTGCAGCCAGCCCGCATCCTGCAGTGGCGGCGCGGGCTAGCGCCGACCAGGCGACGCAGGCCGACCTGGCACGGCTGGAAGCGCAGCATGTTTTCGATAGCATGGACCGATCTGCCGTAAGCGAAGATTTGACCAAGCGTAACCGGGCGCTGATGGATTTCATCGCCGCCAACCGCAGCCTGATCCTGGCCAAAAGTTCGTCGGCCGATGTGTTCCTGGACGCCTTGCAACGCGCGACCGACCTGGACAGCTACAAGCATTCACTGACCGATAAGCAGCCGGCGCGGGGACCGCGCTAGAACCGATCGAACCAACCGCTGGTTTTTTCCAGCAGTTCGTCGCAACTGCTGCCTTCGTAAAAACAATGGCCTGCCTCAGCGACGACATCGCTGATATTCAGCGGGTTGCCGAATGAATGATACGAAACAGGATTATCCTTCAAAACGCCCTTTCCCGCGTGAACCACCTGGACCGGATGTTCGTAGACTCTCGCAAGCTCACAACAGGCGTCGTTGTCGAAATTTTCTTTTTCCCGATACATCTTTTTGCCGATCAGCGTCGCGACACCCCAGTTGATGATGACGAATTCGTCTTTCTCATCGTAGATATTGGCAAATTTCGAACTGAGAGATTTCAGATCGAAGGACGGATCCCAAAGGCTGACGGCAGTAACCCGCCTTGATCGCGCAATCATGATCGTGGGGCCGCCATAGCTGTGCCCGATCAGAAAAATCTTTTCGTACGAAGCCGAAAAATGGTCCAGCACCGTATTCAGATCGTCCGCATGCGTTTGCAGCGTGCAATCCAGGAGCCTGCGCGCGCCGGGTTCGCCGTCGTACAGGTTGAAACGATAGACATCGTGCTTCTGCGACAGAAAATCGGCGGCACGTTTCAGGGTATATTCGTACATGTTGCCCGTCAGGCCATGGACGATGAAGACGGCGGATCTTACATCCTCGCCCGATGAATTCCTGACACCGTGAATTCTATGACTATCCGGCGTTCCGATATCCCATTTCTTTTCTACTATCATACCGTTTCGCTGTTTGGGACCAGCATCTCGAACGATGCCGTCTCGGCGGAATAGGCCAGCAATTTGCCTTGGTCGATATCGAAATACCAGCCGTGCAGCACTAGTGTATTATTTTCGATGCGCTCGCGTACCCAAGGGAAGGACAGCAGGTTTTCGAGGGAGACAAGGATACCGGCTTCCTCGCACGCGCGGCACTGGATGGCGGCGGGCTGATCGGGCAGTTCGCGCAGCACCCACTCCCGGGCGCGAAGGGCGATCTTGACCCAGGTACCGATGAATTCGTAGCTGTGCTGGGTTATTCCTTCGCCATCCATCAGGGCCTTGATGCCGCCGCAGTTGGAATGTCCGAGGACGATGATATGCTCGACCTCAAGGCCTTTGACCGCGAATTCTATGGCTGCGCGCATGCCGGGGCCCTCGCCGGTGTAGACATAGGGCGGGACCAGATTGGCTACGTTGCGGATGACGAACAGGTCGCCGGGATCGGCCCCTGTCAGCATCCCGGGATCGACACGGGAATCACAACAGGAAATCACCAGCGTGCGAGGCCTCTGACGCCGACTGAGGCTGGAGAACAGGCTGGTATCATCACGAAAATACTTCGCCTGGAAACGCTCGAATCCAGCAATGAACTTATCGATGTCTTTCATGGCACCGTTTCTACGATATGATTGATAGCGTTAAGCTGTCGGATCATATCGATGATTGACGGTCCTTACCAGACTGCCTTAACTGCCGGGACTGCCACCGAACTTGAAGCCGGATGCGATCCGGGGCTGGCGTGTGGCAGGAACGTCGCGGGGCAGGATTTCCGCGCCCATGGGGGTGCTGTATCCCACCTGATTTCTGCCCATCTGTTTCGCGATATACATGGCGGCATCGGCGCGGCCGATCATAGGCATCTGGTCGTTACCATCCTTCACATGATCATAAGTGGCGACCCCGAGGCTTGCGGTCACGCTGATATGAGTTTGACCATCTTTTTCCAGAGGCAGTTTGGTTGGCGAGGTAGCGATATCATGCCTGATTTCCTGAGCGATGATTTTCGCATCCTCTAGCGAGCAGCCTAAAAGGATAACGCCGAATTCCTCGCCGCCGTAACGCGCTGGTTGCTTGATCAAACCGATTTGCTCGGCGGTGCCTTCAGTCCCGATGCGTGCAACCATATCTTCGGTCCGATGATGGTTGTTCAACACCTTGCCCACTGTCTTTAACACCGCATCTCCAGCGGGATGGCCGTGCACGTCGTTCACCTTGGTCTTGAAATGGTCGACATCGATGATGATGAGAGAAACCGGTAGATCTTCGCGCCTGGTAGCGAGAGAAATCGCCTTCTTCATCTGGTCGTCGAAAGTGCCCCTGTTAGGAAGCTGAGTCAGTGCGTCGGTGCCAGCACGTTGCTCGGCCTTGTCGGCGCGAGTCGCCTCACGCTTGCTGTCCTCGATCATGGCGGTGACAAATGCCGGAAAGGACCGAGGATGGCGAACCAGCTCAAAAGCTGTCTCGAAGAAAGCTGTTACAGGACGGCGTTCGCTTCCACGCTCGCCCTGGGCGGTATCGGAATTGCTCATGTCGAATTGGTCCTAAGGTGCACGTTAGAGATTATTACCAACTTATTAAAGTATAAGGGTGACTGTCAAGGACAGATTACCAACCAATCGTGTTATTTGCGTAAATCAAACTTTCGGACGCATCGTCGGAAAGGCGATCACGTCGCGGATCGTCGTACTGCCGGTCAGCAGCATGATGACGCGATCGACACCAACGCCAAGGCCTCCGGTGGGTGGCATGCCATGTTCCAGTGCCACGACATAGTCCTGGTCTAGATACTGCGCCTCATCGTCGCCCTTTTCCCGGTTGGCGACCTGTTCCTGGAAACGCATCAACTGTTCCTGCGGATCGTTGAGTTCAGAGAACGCGTTGGCGATCTCGTATCCGTTAACATAGCTCTCGAACCGCTCCGCCAGTAGCTGATTGGAGCGATGAACCTTGGCTAGCGGCGAGATATCCTTTGGCATGTCGGTCACATGGACCGGCTGGATCAGCGTATGCTCGACCTTCTCGCCGAACACGGTTTCAACCACCTTGCCCCAGCTTTCATCGCCCTTCATGTGGACGCCAACTCCCTTGGCGGCACTTCTGGCATCGTCGACAGCCATGAAATCGATGCCGGTCGCCTCCCTGACCAGTTCGCACATGGTCGCCCGGCGCCAGGGGGCCTTGAAGTCGATGCTGTTTTCACCGACCTGCACCACCGTGGTGCCCAGCACCGCCTGTGCGGTTTCGCTTATCAACGTCTCGGTCAGCACCATGATGTCGTTATAGTCGGCATAGGCCTGATAAAGCTCAAGCATGGTAAATTCGGGATTGTGGCGGGTCGACAGCCCTTCGTTGCGGAAATTGCGGTTGATCTCGAACACCTTGTCCGACAGGCCGCCGACCATCAGGCGCTTCAGGTACAGCTCGGGCGCGATGCGCAGGAAAAGCTCGAGGTCCAGCGCGTTGTGATGGGTGGTGAACGGCTTGGCGTTGGTGCCGCCGGGGATCGGGTGCAGCATAGGCGTTTCCACCTCCAGGAAGCCGCGTGCCTCCAGGAACTGGCGCATGAAGGCGACGATCTGGCTGCGGCGACGCAGGGTCAGCCGTGTCTCCTCGTTCGCGATCAGGTCGATGTAGCGCTGGCGGTAGCGCGTATCGACATCGGCCAGGCCGTGCCATTTCTCGGGCGGCGGCAGCAACGTCTTCGACAGCATGGTCAGTGCGCGCACGTTGACCGTCAGTTCGCCCCGCGGCGTGCGGCGCACGATGCCCTCGATCCCGATGATGTCGCCCAGGTCCAGCAGCTTCAGGAACTGCATCCCCGCTTCGGGCAGGAAGTCCTTGTGGCAGAAGGCCTGCATCTTGCCCGCCGCGTCCATCAGGTCGATGAACATGCCGTTGTTGCGGATCGCCATGATCCGGCCCGCCATGCGTACCGTGTCTTCCGTCACCTCGCCCGGTTGCAGATGGCCGTATTTCGCCGCCAGCTCGTCGGATTTGATCGTGACGTCGAAATGATGCGGGTATGGGTCCAGTCCCAGCGCCCTGATCTGTTCCAGCTTGTCGAGGCGGGCCTGGCGGTAGGCATGCACGGGTTCGTTATTGTCGCTCATGGATCATGAAACTTTCTGTTAGTATGGCCCTTATAGGAGTGCTGGGATCGAGTGAGAAGGCGAAACAGGACGTAATGAAACTAAAGGCCAAACTTAACGGGCTGAATTCCTTTGCGATCCTGACCGGGTCGTTGCTGGGCAGCCGGATGCCGCCGTCGCGCATGATCGCCGACCGGCTGCGCCAGATCCCGCTGGCGGGCGCTCCGTTGGACCAGAACGTCACGATCCACTGGAACGAGAACCACATTCCGTTCGTCGAGGCCCAGACCGATCGTGACGGCGCGGTTGCCCTCGGCATGGTGCACGCGCATCTGCGGCTCGCGCAGATGGAGATGATGCGCCGCATCGCCCATGGCCGCACCTCGGAGATGATCGGCCCAGGCGGCGTCGAGTTGGACCATGCCCTGCGCGCCTTCCATTTCGGCCGCACGACAAAGCGCAGCATCGAAAAGCTGCCCGACCACACGCGGGCCTGGCTGGAGAATTTCGTCGCCGGCATCAATCACTACCTGATCAACACCGCCGAATTGCCGCCCGAGTTCGCGTGGCTGGGCCTGGCGCGCGAACCGTGGACGCTGGGCGATATCCTGACCATTGGCCGCATGTCCGGCGCCGATGTGCACTGGATGATCTGGCTGAAGCTACTGCGCTTTCGCCGCGGCACCGAATGGCCGACCTTGTGGGACCGGCTGTTGGTGGAGGGCGTCGGCAATATCGACCGCTACGCCATGGGCAAGCAGGATGGGCCTCTGGGTACCATCCTTGCCAGTGGCAGGACCGGCAGCAATTCCTTCGCGGCCGGCGGCGCCAAGACCGGAACCGGCAGCGGCTTCATCGCCAGCGACCCGCATCTGCCGGTGACGCTGCCCAATATCTGGCTGCTGGCCGGATACAAATGCCCCAGCTACCACGTGCTGGGTTTCATGCTGCCCGCCCTGCCCTTCATCGGCCTCGGCCGCAATCCCGACATCGCCTGGGGCGGCACCAACCTGCATGGCGCCAATACCGACCTGGTCGATCTGTCGGAGGAAGATCCGGCAAAGCTGACGACGCGCAGCGAGACGATCAAGATTCGTGGCCGCCCCTCGGTCACCCGCACCATCCGCGATTCACGTTTCGGGCCGGTGATCTCCGACTCTTCGCTGGTCGGTACCGGCGACATCTTCGCCCTGCGCTGGGCGGGGCATGAGGACACGGACGAGTTCAGCGCCATGCTGGGCTTCAACCGCGCCACCAACTGGGAAGAATTCGCCGGGGCAGCGGATACGTTCGCCGTTCCCGGGCAGAACTTCACCTATACCGATACCAAGGGTCATATCGGCAAGCTGATCGCCACGATCGTGCCGCGTCGCAAGAACAAGCCGTCGAGCAAGATGCTGTCCTCGCCCGAAGAGATGAACGACTGGGACCAGCTTGCGGCGTCGAAAGACATGCCGCGCGAATACGATCCCGAACGCGGCTTCGTCGCATCGGCCAATAACGAACCGCCCGATGTTGGCTATCCGCTGGGCGTCTTCTTTTCCTCCCCCGATCGCATCCGGCGCATCAGCCAGGTGCTGGAGGAAGCAAATAAGGTCGACCTCGACGTGCTGGGGTCTCTGCAGCGCGACGTCAGCCTGGTTCCGGTCCTGAGCTTTCGCGACCTGATCCTGGAGCGGATGCAACAGGCGCCGCTCAAGCCGAGCCTGACGCGGTACATCCAGCCGGTAATCAGTGCCCTGCGCGAGTGGGACGGCTCCTACGACGAGGGTTCCGCCGGTGCCTTGGCGTTCGAGATGGTGCAGAGCTTCCTGTTCTACTCGCTGCACCCCCCGGCCGAACGGGCGGCCTTTTCCTCGGTCTGGCACACGCGCGTGCTGACCGAGCATTCGCTGGCCGCCGAACCGCCCGAACGGGCCTCCAAAATGGTGGCGAAGGCTGTGCTGCGGGCAGTGCCACTGATGCAGCGCCATCGCACCTGGGGCGCGGTGCATCGCATGCGGCTGCGCCACCCGCTGGCGATCCTGCCCGGCGTCGGCCGCCGCTTCCAGTTCGACGAATGGGGCGTCGGCGGCAACGAGGATACAGTGATGAAGACCGGCGTGCCGACTTCCATCGGCGTGCATGGCGTATCGTACGGCTCGATCGCGCGCCACGTCTCGGACCTGTCCGACCCCAACGAGAATTATTTCTGCCTGCTGGGCGGCCAGGACGGCTGGCTGGGCAGCAACACCATGTTGGACCAGATACCGCTGTGGCGCGAGGGGCGCTACATCAAGGTGCCGCTGTCGCTCGATGCGGTGAGGGCCAGTTTCCCGCACCGCACGATCGTGAAGCCCGGCTGATGCTGAACGCGACGCCGATCCTTGGCCTTTACGCCAGGCGGCGGCTGTCGCGCTTGAGCCGGCTCGATCCGGCGGCGACACAGGAGGCGCAGTTGCTGTCCCTGCTACGCCAGGCCGGCGATACGAAGTTCGGCCGGGAATACGGCTTTGCGTCCATCACCGGCGTTACCGATTACCAGAAGCGCGTGCCGTTGCGTCGGTACGAGGATTTCTGGAATTCGTACTGGCGTACGCCCTTCCCCACTTTGGACAATGTCACGTGGCCGGGCAAGATCCCCTATTTCGCCGCCAGTTCCGGCACGACATCCGGTAACACGAAATACATTCCGGTCAGCCCGCAGATGGTGAATTCGAACCGCAAGGCGGCGCTCGACCTGCTCAGCTTCCACTACCAGGCGCAGCCCGGTACGCGGATCATGGGCGGCAAGAATTTTCTTCTGGGCGGCAATGCCGACCTGGCCCGTCGCGCGGCAGGCGTCGCCAGCGGCGACCTGTCCGGCATCGCCGCGAACGAACTGCCCTGGTGGACCAAGGGCCGCTACTTTCCCGACGAGACCCTGTCGCGCATCGCCGACTGGGATGAGAAGGTCGACCGCCTCGCCCCGCTGTCGCTGTCGCAGGATATCCGCATGCTGGGCGGCACGGTCAGCTGGCTGCTGGCGTTCATCGAACGCGCCATCGCGCTGAAACCGGGCGCGAGCGGCATCGGCGATATCTACCCCGACCTGGACCTGCTGGTGCATGGCGGGGTCAATTTCGCGCCGTACAAGCGCCGCTTCGACGCGCTACTGGCGAACAGCCACGCCGAGACGCGCGAGGTCTATCCCGCCAGCGAAGGCTTCGTGGCGCTGGCCGATCGCCGCTCGGGCGAGGGGCTGCGGCTGATGCTGGACAACGGCATCTTCTTCGAGTTCGTGCCGGTCGAGGAGCTGGAAGCGGACAGGCCTACGCGCCATTGGATCGGAACGGTCGAGACCGGGCAGAACTACGCAATCGTGCTTACCACGAATGCCGGGCTGTGGTCTTATCTGCTGGGCGACACGGTACGCTTCATGGACAAGAAAACGCCGCGCCTGCTGGTGACGGGTCGGACCTCGTATTTCCTGTCTGCCTTCGGCGAACATCTGATCGGTGAGGAGATCGAGACCAGTGTCGAGATGGCCGCCGCCGCCGTGGATGCGAACGTGACGGATTATTCCGTCGGCGCGCTGTATCCCGAGAAACCCGGCGAGAAAGGACGACATCTGTTCATCGTCGAATTCTCACCCGAACTGAACGCCAGCGGCGTCGAGCGGTTCGCCGATGTGCTGGACCAGTCGCTGAGCCAAGCGAACCTGGATTACCGCGAGCACCGTGCCAACAACGTGCAGATGCTGCCGCCCCTGGTGCAGACGGTGAGGCCCGGCACCTTCGCCGCCTGGATGAAAAGCCGCGGCAAGCTGGGCGCGCAGAACAAGGTGCCGCGCGTGATCACGGACGAGGAGTTGTTTCGAAGTTTAAGGGACGCGGCGGAATGACGGGTTAGGTAATGATCTTTTGCAACATTGCCTGCGATCACACACCAAAGCGACCAAACACTACTCCGGGATTTGCAGCGGTTTTCGGCGTGGTTGAGTCAGGATTGGATTTCTGTTCCGCCTGAAAATCGGCTATATCTTTCTTCACGCCGGCCATGACGAGAGCGGTGCCTACGACAGCCAGACCTACGATTACTTTTTTCTCAAACGAGCTGGGGCCACTGTCCAGCATAATACCGTCGGCAATAAGGGCTAGAGCACCCGTTCCTATCAATGTGGTAGCGTTGGTAAGTCTGCTCCACGGGGAAGGCTTATTATCTTCGGCATCCATTGGACGATCTCGGTAAAGCGGATAATGAATTCATATAAACCGATTTAACGTCCTGAATCAATAAAAAGCGCCGTCATTCCGTGCGCAGCACGGAATCCATACGGTCCACGCAGCGGCACAGGCCTATGGATTCTGGCGCTCAGCACCGGAATGACAAATCAGGAACTTAGCCCTCGCAACACCGCCGGCACCTGCCCGGCAAGATCGTCGGCGATCAATCCCGGCCCGAAAGTCCGCGCGCATTCGCCATGCATCCAGGCGCCGATGCAAGCGGCGTCCAGGGGGGAGCAGCCCTGTGCCAGCAGACCGGTGATGAACCCGGCCAGCGTATCGCCCGACCCTGCCGTAGCCAGCCAGGGCGTGGCGTTGGTATTGATGACCGTCTTGCCGTCCGGCGCGGCGACGATGGTGTCGAGGCCTTTCAGCAGCACCACCGCGCCGCATGATTTGGCGGCGGCGCGGGCCCGGTCGATCCGGCTGCCCTCGACATCGAACATGCGCTTGAACTCACCCTCGTGCGGGGTCAGCACGTGGTGTGAATCCAGGCGTTCCAGCAAATCCCTCTTCTCGCCCAGCACGGTCAGCGCGTCGGCGTCGAAGACCGCCGGTATGCCGCTGTCGATCATGCGGGCGACCACGGCCTCCAGCGCCTCGCCGACACCGCCGCCGGGGCCGACCAGCACGGCCTTCACCTTGCGGCTTTCGACCAGCAGCGACACTTCCTTCGCCCGTTCGACCGTATGGACGATCAGGCTGGGGCTCATGCTTGAATAGATCGCCTTGGTGTCAGGCGGGCATGCCACCGTCACCAGCCCTGCCCCGATCCGCTGCGCCGCGTGGCTGGCCAGCCGGCCCGCGCCCGTCATCTCACCGCCCACGACCAGCGCATGACCGCGCGCGTATTTGTTGGTGTCGCCCTTCGGCCAGGGGAAACGCTTCTGCCACACGCCCGGCCCGTTCTCCCACGTGTTGGGGCGGATCGTGGGCAGTACCGCCTCGTCGATGCCGATATCGGCGATCACGATCTCACCGCACTGCGCGGCGCCTGGCAGCAGCACATGACCCGGCTTCCTGCGGAAAAATGTAACGGTCAGGGCGGCATTGATCGCCGCGCCCAGTATCTCGCCATTGCCGCCGGAGACGCCGCTGGGCACATCGATCGACACCGTTTCGATCTCGCGGCCGTTGACCGCCTCCACGATCTTGCGAACCGCGCCGTCCAGCGGGCGATCCAGCCCCGCGCCGAACAGCGCGTCCACGATCAGCTCCTGCCCGGTCAGCAGGCTGTCGGACAGATGCTCGATCGGGCCCGGCCAGCTGGCCGCCGCCTGGGCCGCTTCGCCCTTCAGTTCTGAGGCGTGCCCCGCCAACGCCACGCGCACAGGCCAGCGACCCGCGGCCAGGATGCGCGCCACCACGAAGCCGTCGCCACCGTTATTGCCCGGGCCGCACAGAACCAGCGTCGCGCGTGGCGTATAACGGGAAACGATGATGTCGGCGACCGCCTGGCCGGCGCGGTTCATAAGCTCGCCGAAATTCGTGCCGGCCTCGACCGTCAGCCGGTCGGCTACGGTCATTTCGGCAGGGGAGAGGAGTTCGAGTTTTGTATTCATCCGGAATAAATGGGGCGACCGATGGGGATTGAACCCACGACAACTCGGACCACAACCGAGGGCTCTACCACTGAGCTACGGCCGCCATACGGTCTGATGTAGCTGGCCGAAGGGGGTGAGGTCAAGTATTGCCCGCGCCCCGAACCCGTGCTTTTTAGACTTATTATCAATCGAGGCACCAATGGTTCAGATTTCTTCCGCGATGTTCCGCCTGGGCACCGAGTCCGCGTTCGAGGTTCTGGCGCGCGCCCAGGCGATGATGGCGCAGGGCAAGTCGGTCGTGAACCTGTGCATCGGCCAGCCCGACTTCGCCCCGCCGCCGCAGGTGATCGAGGCAGCGCAGAAGGCGCTGGCGGACGGGCATCACGGCTATACCGCCGCCCCCGGCATCCCGAAACTGCGCGAGGCGATCGCCGCCGACCTGCACCGCCGCTTCAACGCCGGCATCGATCCGGAAAACGTGCTGGTGACGCCAGGCAGCAAGGTGGCGCTGTTCTATACCATGCTGATGCTGGGCGAACCGGGGACGGAGATCATTTATCCCAACCCCGCCTATCCCGGCTATGAATCGATTCTGAAATTCACCGGCGCCAAGGGCGTACCGTACCGCATTTCCGAGGAGACGGGATTTTCCTTCCACGCCGACGAGGTGCTGGAGAAGATCACGCCCGACACCCGCCTGATCGTGCTGAACAGCCCCGCCAATCCGACCGGCGGCGTGATCGACAAGCAGCAGCTGGACGCGCTGATCGCCGGGCTGGAGGAACATCCGCACGTCGCCATCCTGTCCGACGAGATCTACAGCCGCATCGTCTATGACGGCATCCCGCACCACACGCTGCTGTCCTATCCCTCGATCCGCGACCGGCTGATCCTGCTGGACGGGTTCAGCAAGGGTTTCGCCATGACCGGCTGGCGCCTCGGCTACGCCGTGTTTCCGCCAGTGATGGTCGAGCATGCGCGCCGCATCGCGATCAACTGCCATTCCTGCGTCACCACGTTCGTCCAGTACGGCGGCGTCGCGGCGCTGGAAGGCCCGACGGACGCGGTCGACGCCATGCTTGCCGCCTTCGACGCGCGGCGCAAGGTGATCGTCGAAGGACTGAACTCCCTGCCCGGCGTCACCTGCCGCATGCCGGCAGGCGCGTTCTACGCCTTCCCGAACGTCAGCGGCACCGGCTTCAAATCGGCGGTGCTGCAACAGCGTCTGCTCGATGAAGCCGGGGTAGCCTGCCTGTCCGGCACTAGCTTCGGCCAATACGGCGAGGGCTACCTGCGCTTGTCCTACGCCGCCGACATCGATGTGATCCGCGAGGCGGTGGAACGCATGAGGCGGTTTTTAGGTTGACGCCTTATTACTAAAATGTTAATTTCGAAGCATAGTGAGGAGATAATATGCTGGAATTAACCGCAATACCTTCGCAACCGTCGACAGAGATGCAAGCGTCCAAGCCAGAAAATCTAGGCTGGGGACAAAGCTATCGATATGATATCGGCCTGCCCTGGCAGGGCGCACAACCCGCTTTCGTTTATATAGATATTACCAGCCGCGAGCCTGATTGGACTAAGTGTGTCCCGGACAAGGGTCATGGCGCCATGGTTTGTACCGTCCCCCCGCAGATCGATGTTTCTACTAAGGAAAGACGATTTGAACTTCTTCACACGCTTGAAGAGTTTGTGATGCGACGGATTGGACCATCGGATCAGGAAACGATTCTGGATTTTCTATTTCAACCCTCCATTGATGAAGGAGGTCAAACAATTCCTGCCAATGACATTGGCATCGGCTGGTTTAAGGTTATAGAGCCTCATCAGCAAGCGGCGCTTGGAACACTTCAGGCGACTCTCTTGAACCCCAAAGACAGCAATTTGCTACAGCTAACCAGATAATCCATTTTGTTAGAGAAAGCAGAAGAATGAGTGAAACGAACAACTCACGCCTTGTGAACACCCCGGATGCCCAGCCTGAACCGGCAATGGCTTTCCAGACCATTCTGGCGCTTGGTGCGCCGGGAATTAAGGTAGTCCCCGCCCTTCCCGCCTTTAAGCACTCGACTACCTCCTTTACCGAGCGGCAGGTGCTGGCAGCCACGACATCGGATGTTGAAAAAGCGTTCGGGTCCCGCGGGGCATTCTTCGAGCAGTTGGGTTCGGTTCCCTGAAATCATAATCGGGCAATAGTATCGGATCGGGATTGAATCCGTATCGACACGGCGCGCGTCCTGATTTATCCCTGTCCTCACCATGAAAAAACTGGAAGCAGTCATCAAGCCGTTCAAGCTCGACGATGTGAAGGAAGCCCTTCACGGAATCGGCGTACAGGGCCTGACGGTGATCGAGGTCAAGGGATTCGGCCGCCAGAAGGGCCATACGGAGCTGTATCGCGGCGCTGAATACGTCGTCGACTTCCTGCCCAAGGTCAAGATCGAGCTGGTGCTCGAGGATGACCTGGTGGAACGCGCCATCGAGGCGATCCAGCAGGCCGCCTTCACCGGCCGCATCGGCGACGGAAAGATTTTCATATCGGCAATAGAAGAAGTCGTCCGCATTAGAACGGGCGAACGGGGAGCGAACGCTATCTGAGCGGTGCCTTGCAACGAACAACGGAACCGACCAGGAGGATTTAGGGGAATGTCTGACGCTAAAAAAGTGATGGATCTGATCAAGGAGCACGACGCCAAGTACGTGAACCTCCGCTTCACCGACCTCAAGGGCAAGATGCAGCAGACGTCGCAGCACGTCGCCACCATCGACGAGGATGTGTTCAAGGACGGCATCATGTTCGACGGCTCGTCGATCGCCGGCTGGAAGGCGATCAACGAATCCGACATGATCCTGAAGCTTGACGCAGGCACGGCGGTCATGGACCCCTTCGCGGCGCAGCCCTCGATCAACGTGTTCTGCGACGTGTTCGAGCCCTCGACCGGCAAGAACTACACCCGCGACCCGCGCTCGATCGCCAAGGCGGCCGAGGCTTACGGCCTGTCCGCCGGTATCTGCGACACGATCTATTTCGGTCCGGAAGCCGAGTTCTTCGTGTTCGACGACGTGCGCTACGACGTGCAGATGAACGGAAACTTCTTCAAGGTGAACAGCGAGGAAGGCCCGTACAACACGGGGCGCGAGGATAGCAACGGCAACCTGGCCCACCGTCCCCGCGTCAAGGGCGGCTACTTCCCGGTCGCCCCGATGGACAGCGGTGTCGACCTGCGCGCCGAGATGGTCACGGTCATGGCCGAGATGGGCGTCGATGTCGAAAAGCACCACCACGAGGTCGCGCCGTCGCAGCACGAGCTGGGGATCAAGTTCGCGCCGCTGGTGAAATGCGCCGACAACATGCAGATCTACAAATACGTCGTGCACAACGTGGCGCAGGCCTACGGCAAGACGGCGACCTTCATGCCCAAGCCCGTCTTCGGCGACAACGGTTCGGGCATGCACTGCCACCAGTCGCTGTGGAAGGACGGCAAGGCCCTGTTCGCGGGCGACGGCTATGCCGGCCTGTCGGAGATGTGCCTGTTCTACATCGGCGGCATCATCAAGCACGCCAAGGCGCTGAACGCGATCACCAATCCGCTGACCAACAGCTACAAGCGCCTGGTCCCGGGCTACGAGGCGCCGGTACTGCTGGCCTATTCCTCGCGCAACCGGTCGGCCTCGTGCCGCATCCCGTACGTGACGAACCCGAAGGCCAAGCGCGTCGAGGTGCGTTTCCCCGATCCGGGCGCGAACCCGTATCTGGCGTTCGCGGCGATGCTCATGGCCGGCCTCGACGGTATCCAGAACAAGATCCATCCGGGCGAGCCGATGGACAAGGACCTGTACCACCTGCCCCCCGACGAGCTGGCCAAGGTGCCGACCGTCTGCGGATCCCTGCGCGACGCGTTGAACGCCCTGAAGGCGGACCACGAGTTCCTGTTGAAAGGCGACGTGTTCGGCAAGGACATGATCGACTCCTACATCGACCTGAAGATGGAGGAAGTGATGGCGTACGAAACGACGCCGCACCCGATCGAATACGACATGTACTATTCGGTTTGATGTTTGCTCACTGTCATTCCGGATGGGCATGCCCATCCGGAATCCATACGGTGCCTAAGCGGTGATATGCGCATGGATTCCGGCGCTTCGCGCCGGAATGACAATCAAGGTTGAAATGAAAAAATATCTCCCTCTTTGCCTGCTGCTCCTCGCCACCGCTTGCGCCCCGATCTATACGCCGGCGACCGAATGGTATTCGGACCAGACTGACGATACGTTCCGCCCCGACCTTACGGCGTGCGTGCAGCAGTTCGATCCCGATCACATTTCCGAAATGGACGATGACGGCGAATACGAGCCAAGCGGCCTGTTCGTCGATACCGCCCGCACCCAGGCGGTCGTCAGCTGCATGGAGGCCAAGGGCTGGGATGCCGATGGTTGGGACTGGTACAGCGGCCCCTTGCGCTAGTCCGCCATACTGATGCCACGAGGGCGGGTTTCCATCGGGCTTCCTCACAGGCGGACCCAGGACCATGATACGGCCCGAATGCCACGAAACGCAGCGTCTCAAACTTGCCTCGGGCCTTGTCGCGCTGGGCGTTACCCTCGCCTGCCTGGGCACCGGGCACGATCGTTGGGCGGGTGTCGCGGCGGCCTATGCGGCGTCCCTGCTGATGCGGCCATCGGAGCGGATGGCGGCGCTTCTCTCTGTAAAGCCTCAAGGCAGGATGGTGGGACTGGTGGGTTTCACCGCAGCGGGATGGATCGCCGAGTACGCCGGCATCAAGTCGGGGCATGGCGTTGCCGGAACGGTCGTCAACTGCCTGACAAGTATCTACGCCACGCATATGCTGCCGGCCAGATCGGAACTGCGGGAAATGCTTAGGCTGCCATCTTCCTTTACCGGGGCGAAGCCCCAGCAGGACTGACTGCTTAGAGCTTGCGCGGCGCCAGGGCGGCCGGGCGCGGCGGCGCCTCGCGCTCGTAGTGATCGGCGATGCGCTTCAGGCTGACGGCGATCGAGTACGCCACCTGTTGTTCTTCCGAACGCCCCTTCTCCGCATCGGTCGCGGCGGGTTCGAGATCCGAGATAACCAGATTGTGCGATGTCATGCTTCCAAGACTAGACCATTGCACGACGCTGGCAATGCTTATTCCGTCTCTGGCCTTCGCGCCGTAAACCGGCTATACGCAACGCCCCACGACCCCAATGGAGAGTTGCCTTGGTTTGCGGCATCGATTTCGGCACATCCAATTCGACGGTGGGACTGGCGTCCGGCGGCGTGGCGCGGCTGATCCCGCTGGAGGGCGAGAACGTCACCCTGCCCAGCGCCGTGTTCTACGATTTGGAAGATCACCTGACCCGCTTCGGCCGCGATGCCGTGGCGGCCTATACCGCGCATCACGATGGCCGGCTGCTGCGATCGCTCAAAAGCATCCTCGGCTCCAACCTGATCGAGGATACCACTCTGGTCGGCACGCGCTCGCTGTCGTTCAAGGCGGTTATCGGTACGTTCGTAAGGTATTTGAAGGCGCAGGCGGAAGCGGCTGCTGGCAAGACGCTGACCCAGGTCGTCATCGGCAGGCCCGTGCATTTCGTCGATGGCGACGACGACGCGGATGGCCAGGCGCAGGACCAGATGGAGCAGATCGTCCGTGCGGCGGGGTTCCATGACGTGCTGTTCCAGTACGAACCGGTCGCTGCCGCGTTGAGCTACGAGTTGGAGGTACCCCGCGAGGAGCTGGTGCTGGTGGCCGATATCGGCGGCGGCACGTCGGATTTCTCGCTAGTGCGTGTCGGACCCGGGCGGCGCGGAAAGCAGGACCGGCGTGAGGATATACTGGCCAATGCCGGCGTCCATGTCGGCGGCACCGACCTCGATACGCGCCTGAGCCTCGGCCAGGTGATGCCCTTGCTGGGCCACGGTTCGCGCATGCGCCTCAGCAACGGCGGCGAGGTCGCGGTGCCGACATCATATTACTACGACCTCGCCACCTGGCACCGCATCGTCTTCCTCTACACGCACAAGTTCATGGCCGAACTGAACAATGTCGAGCGGATATCGCTGTCCCCCGACCTGATCCGCCGTTTTGCCGAGGTCGTGCGGGAACGGCAAGGACATCGGCTGGCAGGCAGCGTCGAGGCGGCCAAGGTAGGCCTTTCGGACACGGACAGCCAGGCCATCGATCTGGATTTCATCGAGGAAGGATTGCACGCCCTTGCCAGCCGCGCCGGGTTCGAAGCCTCCATCACCCGGGAACTGGACTCGATCGAACGCACGATAGCGGGCATCCTGGCGGATGCCGGAATCGGTGCCTCGGATGTCAGCGCGGTATTCCTGACCGGCGGCTCGACCGCAGTACCCTCGGTCTTCAGCGCCTGTACACGCCTGCTGCCCGATAGCCGCATCGTTGAGGGAGACAAATTCGGCAGCGTTGGCCTGGGTCTGGTGCTGGATGCACAGAACAGGTTCGCTTAGCAGTTTTTATAAGATTTTTATTTGCGTCCGAATTCTAAATAAGTTATTAATTATATATAAATCATGGAGATTATCATGCGTCCAAGTCAAAAGGTCCCGTTTATTGCCTCGCTTCTTCTTGCTCTGCAGGCTTGGCCCCGCAGCATGCCGAAGCCCTGCAGGGTCCCATAAATCCAAAGCATTTCGATAAGCGCTCGCTTCGTGCGCCGGATACCGCGCCGGCCGAAAATCCTCTCGAAACAGCCGCTGCGGTTGCCTTGGCCATGCTGCCAGTCGGTGTGGTCGTTGCAATGGAAAGCTTTCGGCCAGGTCGCTAATCCACCGCCCGCTTCTTGTGATCGGGCCCTAACGCGACATAGGTATACGTACCCTCGGTCACCTTGAACGGTTCTGGGCTGCTCAGGCGGCGGACATAGGTTTCGATGTGCACCGCGATCGAGGTGGTGCCGACCCTGACCACTTCGGCGTAGCAGCTGATCTCGTCCCCCACCAG
The DNA here is from genome assembly GCA_965199335.1 of Alphaproteobacteria bacterium. GTDB lineage: Bacteria > Pseudomonadota > Alphaproteobacteria > CALMVH01 > CALMVH01 > CBDAQV01. Next base: position 17,083 of record CBDAQZ010000003.1, read on the forward strand.
GACCGGCTTGTGGAACTTGATCGCCTCGATGCCGATGGTTACCACCCGACCCTTGGCGCGTTGCGCCGCGACGGAGCCGCCGGCCATGTCCATCAGGCTCAGCAGCCAGCCACCGAAAATATCGCCGGCCGAGTTGGTATCCTTGGGCATGGCGAACATGCGAAGCGCGGGGATTCTGGTGTCCATGCCGCTTATATATTGCGTTTATTGCATAATGCGAAGCGATACGGTCGGTACACAAACCATTTGATTTCGCATTTAAACTAAGCCATCATCTTTACATAAAATTAACTAAAGGAATTACCATGTCCGGATGGCGCATGCTTGGCTGGCTAGATACCCAGCGAACCCAGGTTCTTCCTGTTTCGACAGGAACTGCCCACGAAACGCAGTATATCACCCAGCCATGCGCCGAAGCGGGCAGCCTGAAGGTTCGCACCGATTATATATGCACTGTCGGTAGCAGTGTCCGTATACCTGGCCAGTTCGACGTAATCAGCAACGATGGGCAGACGGAGAGCTTTATCGGCGACCCGGTATCCTACGCCCGGGGCGTGGATATGCTGAATACGATCGACGCCCACCTGAACGCTACCCATAGTGGCATCGGCAATTATCTTGACGGCAAAACATACGATGCGTCGCAGTCGTTGAAAGCCGCGAACAGGTACGTCGCCGGCAACGGCCTGGAAACGGCCTCTCCCTAATCGCTTTCGACGCTGGCAAGCTGGTCCAGAAGCGCCATTGCCTTTGCGGCCTCGGGATGGCCATGGGCCTTGGCGCGCTCATACCAGCGCCGCGCTTCGCCATGATCGACCGTCACACCCAGCCCTTGTTCGTAAAACCGGCCAAGGGTGAATTCCGACTGTGCGTAATCGTGGTCGGCTGCACGCAGATACCAGCGCAAAGCCTCGAAATAATCCGCATTCTCGCCGTCACCCCGGTGATACAATGCCGCCAGGTTGTTCTGGGCCTGAGGGTCGCCCTGCTCAGCCGCGCGCAGGTACCATCGCGCCGCGGTCAGCGTGTCCTGTTTCTTGCCGCGCCCGAAATCGTAGGCGATCGCCAGATTGCATTCCGCCAGCACCTGTCCTTGCCGCGCCGCGCTTTCGAACAGGGCCGCCGCCCGGTCCAGATCCTGCGGCACGCCAACGCCTTCGCTGTAGATATAGCCAAGTAGGTTTTGCGAGTCGGCATCGCCCTGCTCAGCCAGTTGCTGCAGCATTGTGCGCGCATCCGTGTGATGCCCCTGCGCCAGCATGGCTTTTGCAGCTTCGAAGTTGATCCCGGCCTTGCTCATGATTTCCTGTATACCGCCGGAAAAGTTTACCGCTGGCAAACGCAGTATTGACGCTAGGAAGAAAAACAGTATTTTTACAAAAAGTTAATTTTGGAGAAAATCATGGCATATCATGCAAGACCTTCCTCATTTCATTCTGGGCCGTGGACAACAAGTCCGGACACACTGGCAGCAAATCGTTTCCTGGCATGGCTGGACGAAAAAAATACAATCCAGGATTTGATGCGAAACGACGGCGTTGTAAGTGGCGTCGGTTCCCAGGCTCATTACGAGCAAGCCGGCAATTCCTCGGATGTGAACTGGACGGATCACTATTTCGTGTTGCTGCCCAACCAGACCGACCGCTATTCCCTGGCCGAGGTAAAGCGACAAGACCGTGAAACGCCCGAAGTACATGTCATTGCTCGGAATTTGAAAGCCGAGGATGCCGGTTTCATGCTTCTGGATTCGAACGATTCGTTGCAGAAGCAGTATGGTACGGACACCCAGGCAACGGACCCGAACGATTTACGCGTATTCGTACATACGGGACGTGCCCTTTGGCTGGCGTCCATTCTAGAACGGCCCTCTTCTCCGGGCTTCGATCCGGTTGCGGCTATATTGAGCGGCTGACATGATTTCGGGCTGAGCCTCTTGCGCTGGGATGACATTGCTCCCCATAATCGGGGTTCATGTCAGACCTCTTCCAATCGAACGCGGCCCGTAAGGCCGACCCCAGCTATTCCGCCGACCATATCGAGGTCCTCGAGGGGCTGGAGCCCGTGCGCCGTCGTCCCGGCATGTATATCGGCGGCACGGACGAGCGCGCGCTGCATCATCTTGTGGCCGAAATCATGGACAACGCGATGGACGAGGCCGTCGCCGGCCACGCCAGCCGCATCGACCTGGAATTGGGGATCGACGACACGGTGACCGTGCGCGACAACGGGCGCGGTATTCCTGTGGACGAGCATTCCAAATACCCCGGCAAGTCGGCGCTGGAGGTGATCTTCACCACGCTGCATTCGGGCGGCAAGTTCAGCGGCAAGGTCTACGAGACATCGGGCGGCTTGCACGGCGTCGGCTCGTCCGTCGTCAACGCGCTGTCGCGGCGGCTGACCGTCGAGGTGGCGCGCGACAAGCAGGTGTGGCGACAGGAATATGCCGAGGGCGCACCGCAGACCAAGCTGCTCAATGTCGGCGGCGCCCCGAACCGGCGCGGCACCACGATCATCTTCCAGCCCGATCCGAAGATCTTCGGCGAGGACCTGCATTTCAAGGCGGAGCGTATCTACCGCATGGCGCGGTCCAAGGCGTATCTGCATCGCGGCGTCGAGATCCGCTGGAAGTGCGATCCCTCCCTGCTGCCGGCGGATAGCGAGATCGCGTCCGAGGAAACGCTGCATTTCCCCGGCGGCCTCGAGGATTTTCTACTATCCTCGCTGGCGGGTGAAGAGCTGCTGACTCCGCTGCCTTTCAGCGGCGAGGGCAAGCTGCCCGCCAATGGCGGCCGCGTCGAATGGGCGATCGCCTGGCCCGAGAACGGCAGCGGCTTCCTGAATTCCTATTGCAACACCATCCCGACGCCCGAGGGCGGCACGCACGAGCAGGGATTGCGCTCGGCCCTGACAAGGGGTCTGAAATCCTATGGCGAGCTGGTCAAGGTGGCGAAGGCCCAGTCCATCACCGCCGACGACATCGTGGGCGGCGCGGCCATCGTGCTGTCGCTGTTCATCCGCGACCCGCAGTTCCAGGGCCAGACCAAGGAGCGCCTGTCGTCGGCCGAGGCCGCCAAGGTCGTGGACGCGGTGGTTAAGGATCATTTCGACCACTGGCTGGCCGAAAACGCCACCGCCGCCCGCGCGCTGCTGGAACGCGTGATCGAACGCTCGGTCGAGCGGCAGAAGAAAAAGGATGACCGCGAGCTGCAGCGCAACACCGGCGGCCGCCGCCTGCGCCTGCCCGGCAAGCTGGCCGATTGCTCCAGCTCGTCCGCCGTCGATACCGAACTGTTCATCGTCGAGGGTGATTCCGCAGGCGGCTCCGCCAAGCAGGCCCGACGCCGCGAGACACAGGCGATCCTGCCTTTGCGCGGCAAGGTTATGAACGTCGCCAGCGCCAGTGCCGAGAAATTCGGCGCCAACAAGGAACTGGCCGATTTGATCCTGACCCTGGGCTGCGGCACCGGCAAGCAGTTCGACCTGGCCAAGCTGCGCTACGAACGCATCATCATCATGACAGATGCCGATGTCGACGGCGCGCATATCGCTAGCCTGCTGATGACCTTCTTCTGGCGCGAGATGCGGGCTTTGATCACGGCAGGCCGCCTTTACCTGGCTCTGCCGCCGCTCTACCGCCTGACACAGGGCAACAAATCGGTCTACGCCGCCGACGATGCCGACCGCGAACGCCTGATGAAGAAGATGGAAGGCAAGGGCAAGATCGACACCAGCCGCTTCAAGGGCCTGGGCGAAATGCCCGCCGCACAGCTGAAGGAGACCACCATGGACCCCGACAAGCGCACCCTGTTGCGCGTGACGGTGCCGGACGCAGAGGCGCTGGATGGACTGGTGGACGACCTGATGGGCCGTAACGTCGAGCCGCGCTTCCGCTTCATCCAGGAGAATGCGCGGTTCGCGGATGCTGCGGATGTGGATGTTTAACGGGCTAATAAACCCGTAATACTCAGGGTCCGACCTGGAATCGGCTCGGTACCGATACAGAACAGCCAGACAGTTTCATCCTAAAGGGCGTTCAGGATTTGGCGAAATCCAGCAGATCCTGGCACAGCTTCTCCTTGTCCGTCACGAACAGCCCGTGCGGCGCGCCCGAGTATATTTTCAACGTAGAACCCGCGATCGAAGCGGCCGCTTCATGGCCGGTGGTTTCCGCCGGTACCGTTGCGTCGGCATCGCCGTGGATGACCAGTGTCGGCATGGTGAACGCCTTCATGTCCGGTCTGAAATCGGTTTCGGAAAACGCACGCACGCAGTCGATCGTCGCCTTGGGCGAACCGGCCAGGGCCATCATCGATGTCCATTCCAGCAGCTCCGTCGATACCGGCGTCTTCAGCATGCCGACGCCATAGAACATCTTGCCGAAGGCCGTAAGGAACGCGGGGCGGTCTTCCCGCAACTTCGCCACCATCCCGTCGAACACCGATATATCGACGCCGTTCGAATTGGTCGGCGACTTGCCCAGGATCGGGGTGACGCAGCTGACCAGTACGGCCTTGCCGACACGGGCTGTCCCGTGCCGCGACAGGTAGCGTGCAACCTCGCCCCCCGCCATCGAAAAACCGACCAGTACGGCATCCTTCAGGTCCAGCCCGTCCATGATCGCCGCCAGATCGTCCGCCAGCGTGTCGTAATCGTAGCCGGTCCAGCTTTGCGACGACTTGCCGAAACCGCGCCGGTCATAGGCGATGACGCGCAAATCCTTGTGCGCCAGATACGGCGCCTGGTATTCCCACATATCGGAATTCAACGGCCAGCCATGGATCAGGACCACAGGCCGTCCCGTACCCCAATCGTTGTAGAAAAGCTGCGTACCGTCTTTGCTCTGGATGAAGGGCATGATCTTATTTCCGCTATGATGTGCTGACAGAACGGTATTTATCCTCGCATGTTCCTGACTACAGGATCATCCGCAGGTTTGAGATGTTAATAGACGTGAACCATTGAAAGGAGATCGAACATGATCCGTATGCCCCTTCTGGCTGCTGCAGCCCTGATCGCCGCCATAAGCCTTACCATTCCCGCTCAGGCTTATGAAGGCCCGGAGGAGCGTGCGCTGGATCAGTCGCTGTCGCAGATGGAAAAGCAGGATAACGCCGAACTGAATACGCAGTCGCTCAATACCGCGCCGATGCGCGCCATTCCCACCACCCCTGGACAGCAGATGATGCTGGACTCAAACGAGGTCGCCACCGTAAAAAGCCCGCCCGTCCCGGTTCAGCCCAAAGCCGAAGGCCCACAAGAGATGATGCTGGACAGCGCGCTGGACACCCGTACCGTGCAATGACGGGTCATACTCCTGCCAGATAGGCGACGATCGTCGCGCCCAGCACGATCACGATCGCAGATAGCGTCAGAACAAGCCCTTTGGAACTGCGATAGCTTTGCTGTCGCAGTTGCGCCTGTACAACCGTAAAACGCCAGACGGATACGATCACGACCAGCACGCCGATCCCACTAAAAACCAGTCCGATTTCGGCCGCATGCAATATACCGGTTGAGGCCTGAATGTCCGCACCAGGAAACAAATAGCGCAACTTGGCGATCACCACGCCGAAACCCATCAGCGATATACCGGTGCGCAGCCACGCAAGGTAGGTACGCTCGTTGGCCAGATGCTCGCGGACACGCGTATCGTCGTCGTTCATATCCAGCGTCTCCAGCGCGCGAAGCCAAGCGTCAGGAACCCGATCAGGACGATCGCGACGATCATGACCCAGAAGCCGGGCGTGCCCATGGGATTGACCGGCGCGCCCAACAGCATCGCGGCGATGCTGACGATGACGCTGGCCGGAAACCAGACGAAGGATACCAGAGTCAGCACTTTCATCGCCTCGTTGGTGCGCAGGCTGGTCTGGGTGGTGAAGATATCGAACGAACCGATCAGCAGTTCGCGCGCATTCTCGACAGCGTCGATCGCCCGCTCCAGCCGTTCGAACAGCGCCCCGAAATGCGCCATGGAGTCCGACCTGGTCAGCGTCTGGAAATCGGGCCGCGCCAGCGCCGCATACACTTCGCGGTGCGGCGTCAGGGCGCGGCGTACATAGGCAACCTTTTGGCGTAGATGCGCCATCTCCGATAGCAGGTCGCGGCGGTGGCGCGGGCGCAGTGCATGGGCATCGATCTTGTCGATGTTGATCTCCAGATCCTCGACGATGCGGAAATAGGCGGTCACGTGCCAGTCGAGCAAAGCCGCCAGCAACGTTGCCGCATCCAGCTGGCCGAGATCCGTATCGGACTTGACCCTTCGGTCGAAACTTTCCAGAAACAGCACCGGCTTGCGATGGAAGGTCATGACCAGATTGGGCGCCAGGATGAAATCCACCTCCACCTGCCGGTAGTGGCCGTCATCTTCCTGGATGGTATTGATGTTCAGCTGCACATAGCGCCCATAGCTGTCGAGGCGCGGGCGATGCTGGGTCTGAAGTAGGGACTCGACCGACTCCCGCCGCAGGTTAACCAGCTTGGCGGCCTGGCGAAGTTCCTCGTCTTCGAAATCGCTGACATCGATCCATAGCAGCTGCTTTTCGTGCAGGCCGGTGATCATGTCGATGGTCGGGATTACCTCCCTGTCCGTGGCGGTCGCGTCGTAGAGATAGGCTCGAACGGTCATAAAATTACCTCGAAACGACAACAGAACAATCGTAGGCTAGCGAAGTTTCAGCAAAGACATAGGCTAAAAATGATACGCCCCGTCATTGTCGGCTGCCGCACCGACGATTTCCCGCCCGAGCAACTGGACGCCTTCCGCGCGCTAAGGCCCCTTGGCCTGATCGTCTTCGCCGAGCCGGCCAAGGCGGGCAAGGACGCCGTGCGCCATGTGATCCGCCAGTTCCGCGATGCCGTCGGCAGGCCGGACGCGCCGGCGCTGATGGACCAGGAAGGGGGATCGGTCAACCGGCTGAGGGCAAGTTTCGGCCATGGCTGGCGCACAATTCCCGCTGCCATCGTCTTCGCCGCCCTGTCCGAGCGCGACCTGAAACAGGCGCGCGAGGCCGTCTATCTAAATGCCCAGCTGATCGCCGCCGACATGCGCGAGCTGGATGTGACGGTCAACTGCGCGCCGGTCGTCGATGTCTTTACCGAGGATACGTTCCGCGGCGAGGCCGACGAGGGCCTGCATGCTGCCAGCGGCGATCTGCGCGGCCGCATGCTGGGCCACGATCCCCGCATCGTCGCCCAGCTGGGACGGGCATTCTGCGAGGGTTTGATGGACCAGGGCGTCGTCCCGGTGATCAAGCACATTCCCGGCTATGGCCGCGTGAAGGCGGACCCGCATTATACCTTCACAAAAGTCGATCACGGCCTCGAGGAACTGGAAGCGCAGGATTTCATGCCCTTCCGCGCCCTGTCCGATATGCCGGCGGCAATGACGGGGCACGTGACCTTCACGCAGCTCGATCCCGAAGCTTCGTCTACGCTTTCGCCGAAGGTGATGCGGATCGTGCGCGAGCGCATAGGCTTCAGGAACCTGCTGATCACCGATGCCATCGAGATGAGCGCCATCTGGCCGGATGCATTCTCCAAGGAGCTTGGTGTCGACCAGTTCCGCATGCCGCTGCCAAAACCTGGCATGATCGGGGAAATCACCAAACGCGCTCTGGCGGCGGGATGCGACATCGTGCTGCACGGTGACAGCAGCCGCGACTTCGCCCACACGATGGAGATGATGGAGGCCGCGCCGGTTCTCGACGAGGCGCAATGGCAGCGGGTCAGCAATTTGCTGACAGTGCCGCGATCGTCGCCGGCCGACCTGACGCAGATCCTGAAGCGCCTGGAAACGCACCTGCAGGTGGAACCGGCCTTGTGACGGGGGAACAGCAGCTTCTCGATCATCTGAAGGACGAGGCGATCGCTTACGAATATCACGCGCATCCCGCCGCCTTTACCTGCGGCGATGTCGCGGCGCTGGGGCTGAACATCGACGGGGCGGATACCAAGAACCTGTTCCTGACCGATCGGGGCAGCCGCTTCTTCCTGCTGGCGACGACGCACGACAAGCGCGTCGACCTCAAGGCGTTCGCGCGGCTGCATGGCCTGCCCAAGCTCAGCTTCGGCTCGCCCGAACACCTCAAGGAGTTCCTTGGCGTCGAGCCGGGCTCGGTCACCATCCTTGGCGTTTTCCACGATACGGCGCATAAGGTCGCCCTGATCGTCGACGAGGATGTATGGGCTCACCCCCGCATCCAGTGTCACCCCCTCGTCAATACGGCGACCGTGGTGATCGCACGGGACGATCTGCATCGTTTCCTGAATCAGACCGGCCACGCGCCGCTGATCCTTCACGTTCCCGGGAGAGAGTCATGACTTGGGATCACCTGGATAGTTCCAGTGTAAACGGCAGCGTGTTCGACCTGTACGAGCAGGCAGGCATCTACATGGTGCGCGTCGACGGCTACGAGCTGATGAACGGCAACTGGCACAAATCGGAAGACGTGCTGGGAGATATCGCGTTCCAGTTCGCACGGCGCGCCGATCCCCACGTCCTGATCGGCGGCCTGGGGCTGGGCTATACGCTGGCAAGCCTGTGCCGAACGATGGGCAGCGCCGGGACCATCGTCGTCGCCGAAGTTTCCGAAGCCGTGATCGGCTGGTTCGACCGCTTTCTGCAGTCGCAATTCTTCCCCCGCCTTCCCGAGAATGTCAGCATCATGCATGCCGACGTCGCCGAGATCGTGAAGTCGGGACGGCATTTCGACGTCATCGCGCTGGACGTGGACAATGGCCCGGTGGCTCTGTCCCAATCCGTGAACAGCCTGCTGTATATCGAACAGGGACTGACGGAACTGCGCAAATGCCTGAACGGCACCGGCGTATTGCTGGTCTGGTCCGCTTTCGAGAGCGGCACGTTCATGGATGCGGGCGAGGCCGCGGGCTTCCATGTCGGCTGCAAATGCATCACATCGGCGACCAAGGACGATCTGTGGCATTGCGTCTACGTCCTTTCCGAGCAGCCTTTTTCCGAGGCTGAACTGGAACTGATCGCACAATGACCTTGCCAGGCTGACGGCAAGCTGGCACATGGTGTTATATTATAACATCATGTGGTTGACATGCATCGTTACCTGCTTGCCCTGTTTCTTGCCTTTCCTTTACCCGCCACAGCCGCGCCGATGAAGGTGATAGCCAGCTTCAGCATCCTTGGCGATCTGGTCGAACAGGTCGGCGGGGACGATGTCGCGGTAACGACTCTTGTCGGACCGAACGGCGACACCCATGAGTACGAGCCCAGGCCCTCCGATGCGCAGGCAATCGCCGCTGCCGATCTGCTGGTCGTCAACGGGCTGGGACTCGAAGGCTGGATGGAGCGGCTGAAGGAGGCATCCGGCTACAAAGGGCCTGTTGTCGTCGGGACGGCAAACATCGATCCGGTCCATCCGGGCCATGGTGCTGGTATCGATCCCCATGCCTGGCAGTCGGTCCGAAATGCCATCGGCTATGTCGATGCAATCGAGGCCGGATTGGAAAAAGTCGATCCGGCGCATGAAGCAGACTATCAGAAGCGTGCCAATGCCTATCGTAAAACATTGAGAATGCTGGATGATGATGTGCATGCTACTTTTGTAAACATCGCTCCGGCAAAGCGTATTGTCATCACAACACATGATGCCTTCGGATATTACGGTCAGGAATACGGAATCCGTTTTCTTGCTCCAGAGGGGTTAAGCACTGAAAGCGAACCGACGGCGCAGGCCATCTCCAATCTGATCTCTCAAATAAAGCAACAGCACGTCCACGCCGTATTCATCGAGAATATGAGCGACCCGCGCCTGACCAGGCAGATTGCCACCGAAGCCGGGGTGGATGTCACCGGGGAGCTGTATTCGGACGCATTGTCGGTCCCATCCGGCCCCGCCTCGTCCTACATCGACATGGTTCGGTACAACACCGGCATGCTGGCGCGGGCGATGCAGTAAATTTAGTGTTGACGCTCGGCCGATTTCCCCTATATTGCCGCATCTTCCGGCATTTCGATGCGGGTTCGTTTGTGCGCGCCTCAAGAAACGGTGACCTAACCGTTGGCTGGCGCGTTTCGTATTTCAGCTGCCCGGCATATGCCGGGGTTCAGGGAGTTTAACGTGGCGCGTATTGCAGGTGTGAACATTCCGGCGGGCAAGCGGGTAGAGATTTCGCTGCGTTATCTGTACGGCATCGGGCCGTACCAGGCGAAAGTGATCTGCGAGAAGCTGGGTATCCCGGCCGAGCGCCGCGTATCCGAATTGAGCGAGGACGAGATCTTCCGCATCCGCGAGATGATCGACCAGACCTACAAGGTCGAGGGCGATCTGCGCCGCGAAGTCGCGATGAATATCAAGCGCCTGATGGACCTTGGCTGCTATCGCGGCCTGCGTCATCGCAAGGGTCTGCCGGTTCGTGGCCAGCGCACGCACACCAATGCCCGCACCCGCAAGGGTCCGGCAAAGCCGATCGCCGGCAAGAAAAAAGTCACCAAGTAAACTCGACGGGATTCGAATCAGATGGCCGAAAAACCAGGCGCAAATCGCCTGCGCCGCAAGGAACGCAAGAATATCATTTCTGGCGTTGCGCATGTGAACGCAAGCTTCAACAACACGATCATCACGATCACCGACGCCCAGGGCAACACGATCGCGTGGGCCTCGGCCGGAAGTTCGGAGTTCAAGGGATCGCGCAAGTCGACCCCGTACGCCGCGCAGATCGCTGCCGAGAACGCGGGCCGCAAGGCGCAGGAACACGGCATGCAGACCCTGGAGGTCGAAGTGACCGGTCCCGGTTCGGGACGTGAATCGGCCCTGCGCGCCTTGCAGTCGGTCGGTTTCAACATCACCGCGATCAAGGACATCACGCCGATCCCGCACAACGGCTGCCGTCCGCCAAAGAAGCGCCGCGTCTGATTCCAGACGGTTTTGCTGGCAAAAAACTATTTCGCACCGGATTTTTCCGAGAGCCATTCGAGGATTAGATGCACAAGAACTGGAACGAGTTGATCAAGCCGAGCAAGCTGGGCGTAAACGCCGGGCACGACCCCCGTCGCTTCGGTAACATTGTCGCCGAGCCGCTGGAGCGCGGCTATGGCGTGACGCTGGGCAACAGCCTGCGCCGCATCCTGCTGTCGTCCCTGCAGGGCGCGGCCGTGACCTCGATTCAGATCGAGGGCGTACTGCACGAATTCTCGTCGATCCCCGGTGTCCGCGAGGACGTGACCGACGTGGTGCTGAACATCAAGTCGCTGGCGCTGCGCATGCACGCCGAAGGCCCGAAGAAGATGCGCCTGAAGGCCGAAGGCCCGGGCGAAGTCACCGCCGCCCAGATCGAGACCGGCGCCGACATCGAGATCATGAACCCCGAGCTGGTGATCTGCACCCTCGACCGCGACACCAGCCTGACGATGGAACTGACGGTACAGAACGGCAAGGGCTATCGCTCCGCCGCCAACAACCGTCCGGAAGATGCGCCGATCGGCCTGATCCCGATCGACAGCGTGTTCAGCCCGGTTCGCAAGGTTACCTGCCGCGTGGACAACACCCGCGTCGGCCAGATCACCGACTACGACAAGCTGACGATGCAGATCGAGACCACCGGCGCCGTGACGCCCGAGGATGCCGTGGCCTACGCCGCGCGCATCATGCAGGACCAGCTGCAGGTTTTCATCAACTTCCACGAGCCGACAGCCGGTGCCGGCGCGGAACGCCAGGAAGACCTGCCGTTCAACCGTAACCTGCTGCGCAAGGTCGACGAGCTGGAGCTGTCGGTCCGTTCGGCGAACTGCCTGAAGAACGACAACATCATCTACATCGGCGACCTGGTTCAGAAGAGCGAAGGCGAGATGCTGCGCACCCCGAACTTCGGCCGCAAGTCGCTGAACGAGATCAAGGAAGTGCTGTCCACCATGGGCCTGCACCTCGGCATGCAGGTCGCCGGTTGGCCGCCTGAAAACATCGAGGACCTCGCCCGCAAGCTGGACGAGCCGTACTAAGTAATTTCCTCTCCCCGCGGGAGAGGGAATTCTAAAAAGGGCACACCGCCCGCACGGACGATACTGATCTTCAGGTCGTCCGTATCGCAATCGGATCCGCGTTGCGGGCCCCAAATTATGGCAGCGCCATAGGAAGGAACATTAGTTATGCGTCACGGAATGCACGGCCGGAAACTCGGCCGCACCTCGAGCCATCGCAAGGCGATGTTCATGAACATGGCGCACGCCCTGATCAAGCACGAGCAGATCAAGACGACCCTGCCAAAGGCGAAGGAACTTCGCCCGGTTGTGGAGAAGCTGATAACGCTAGGCAAGAAGGGTGGCCTCGCCAATCGCCGCCGCGCTTATGCCGTGCTGCGCGACGATGTCATCGTGACCAAGCTGTTCGACGTCATCGCCACCCGCTACGCCGACCGTTCCGGCGGTTACGCGCGCGTGCTGAAAGCCGGTTTCCGCTATGGCGATGCCGCCCCGATGGCGATCATCGAACTGGTCGACCGCGACGTGAACGCCAAGGGCCTCGACAGCGGTCCGAAGCAGACCTTCGAGGAAGACTTCACGGAAGAAGCCGCCTAAGCCGCTTTATTAAAGGAGACGCGACAATGCTGAAGGTTCCTGCCATTGCCGCATTGTCGCTGCTCCTGTTTTCAGGTGCGGCCTTAGCCCAGCAGGGCGCAGCATATCCCGCAGTCGATTCGGCACCGTCGGCGACCACGGGGCCCAGCGCTCCGAAATCGCATGGCGGAGGGCGTGACACGACCGGCTCGAACGCGCAGACCTGCACCGACAGCTGCAACCGCAGCTTCGAGGTCTGCATGGACCAGGACGACGCCCTGCCCGGCAACGAGGACACGCTGCGCAATTCCAACAGCGCCACCAGCAACCTGATCGGCGGCCAGTCCGACTGCAAGGATCACCTGCGCAGCTGTCTGAATACCTGCGGCGGGTAAATGACGAGAAAGAAGACTATAATTATAGGCTCTTTACTCGCAGTTCTAATCGCTCTAGAGGGTTTATGGATAAATGGTTATGGACCTCAGCCAACTCCACTTAGTTTTCCGAAGTATGATACGAATGCATACTGCAAACAGCACTTCGAGACTGAGTGTCTAGAGAAAGAGTCTCGGTGGAAAACCGCCTCTCAAAATGCATGGAATGCAGGTTTATCAGGATCTTTCTGGGATGATGAAGTTCCTTCGATGAGTGCGATCAGAAGTTGTGCCAAACAACAAAATACAATTGGATCATACCAAGTTTTGTTTAACTGCTTGATGGAACACGTATCTCGTGGCCTTTGATCATAAAGTTGACTGCGGAATCCATATAAGACTCCACGTTGCGTGGCGTGCATTCTGTTTTGTTATAGCTTTTTTCCTATCGTCAGCCCACGCTGAAACACCCCACAGCCGCGCCGACTTGACCTATTCCTTCGCGCCGCTGGTCAAGCAGGCAGCCCCCGCCGTCGTCAATATCTATGCGACCAGCCGGGTGCGCCAGCCGGTCAATCCCATGTTCAACGACCCGTTCATGCGCCAGTTCTTCGGCAACAACATGCCGGGTGGACAGATGGCGACGCGCGTGCAGAACTCGCTCGGTTCCGGCGTAATCGTGCGCGAGGACGGGCTGATCGTCACCAACAACCACGTGATCCATGACGCCGATGCGATCCGGGTGGTGCTGAACGACCGCCGCGAATTCCCGGCGAAGATCATAGTGCACGACGAGCATGCCGACCTGGCCGTGCTGCGGATCGAAACCGACGGCGAAAAGCTGCCGACCCTGCAGCTCGAGGACAGCGACGAGGCACAGGTCGGCGACCTGGTGCTGGCCATCGGCAACCCGTTCGGTGTCGGCCAGACGGTGACCAACGGCATCGTTTCCGCGCTTGGCCGCAGCGCCGAAGGCATCTCAGAATTCAACGAGTTCATCCAGACCGATGCGCCGATCAATCCGGGCAATTCCGGTGGCGCGCTGCTGTCGATGAACGGCAAGCTGCTGGGCATCAACGCCGCGATCTTCTCGCGCGATGGCGGTTCGCTCGGCATCGGCTTCGCCATCCCCGCCAACGCCGTGCGCGTGTTCGTCGACGCCGCGGAAACCGGCAAGGCCCCGGTTCACCCCTGGATCGGCCTCAACGGGCAAGCCGTGACCACCGACATTGCCGGCAGCCTGGGCATGAAGCGCCCGACCGGCCTGTTGATCGACAACGTGACCAAGGACGGTCCCGCCGACAAGGCCGGCATCAAGCAGGGCGACGTGCTGATGACGCTGGGCGACCGCGACATACTCGACACGCCGTCATTGCGTACGCGGCTGAGCACGCTGAAGCCCGGCGTCGAAGTGCCGGCCGCCATTTTCCGCAATGGCCAGTTGCAGACATTGGCGATTATACCGGTCGCCGCGCCCGAAACCACGCCGCGCGATCTTAAACTGCTGGATGGCCGCGAACCGCTGGCGGGGGCGACGGTTGAAAACCTGTCCCCCGCCGTGACCGAGGATATGGGCATCATCAACCAGGGCACCGGCGTAATCGTCAGCGCCGTGGCCGACGGCAGCAGCGCCGCCCGCTTCGGCATTCGTACCGCCGATATCATCCTCGCCGTCAACACCGTGAAAGTCGATACGGTCGCCAAGCTGGCCGAGCTGGTGGCAACCCCGCAAACGCAATGGCGCATGACGATCCGTCGCGGCGATCAGATCATCAATGTGATGTTTCGCGGCTGATCGGCAAAACTAGTCCCGCGATATCCGTCCGCCAATTTCCTGAACCGAAACGGCCCTCACATCGCTGGCCCGGCTGTCGATGGAGTCGCTACGGTTGTCGCCGAGTATGAACACCGAGCCCTGCGCAACTGCGCTGCCGGGCACAGTGAACACTTCCGTATTGTTTACAGGATCGTCAGGCGACCTGACGATGATCCGGTGCGAATGACCGCCGGGCAGGGTTTCGATATATTGCGCCACCGGCTGCCCCGTTGCGGGATCGGGATAATCCTCGATTCGCTTTTCATCGACGGCGACATCGTTGATCCACAGCAATCCCTTCTTCACCTGGATGCGATCGCCGGTCACGCCGACCACGCGCCTGATGTAGCCTTCCGCTTCGATGATATCGCCACGCCGCGGTGGGGCATTCAGGTAGGCCAGCCGGTAGATCCAGCTCTCCTCGCCCTTGTGCAATGTGGGGCTCATCGAATCCGTGCCGTTGGTGACCGGCTGGATGATGGTCCCCTTGATCACCAGTGACAGGCCGTTGACACCGTAGCTGCCCACCCATAGCGCAATAATGATCGGCCACGCCGAATACCATTTATTGGTATCGCCGGCAGATTGCGTTCCGGAATAACCATCGGCGGGAAACGCATCGCCGCCCTGCGGCATGGCAAGGCGTCCATAGGAACCTTTGGCATCCGATATAATCTGGACGCACAGATAAGCGCTTACGATCCTGAAGATAAGATCGGCGATTATGTAGTCGACGGCATGCGGCGAATAGGCAGCCATGCACCCGCAGCCACGAAAAGAGCCGACCGGCCCCGAACGGCATAGCAGCTGGACACCGATGGACAATATTTCATATGCAAAAGCATAACGCGCGCGGCCAACGGAGCAAAAGCCGATGAAAGGCCCGGCAACTATATTGACGATCACCACCCAGATCTTACGCATGGTTTAGCCACCTATTTTTGTTATTTTTCTACAAAGGCAAATAACTGGTTTCAACGAAGCTTACAAATCAAAGACCCGGGAATTCTCTTTTTACTGCATTTTGATACGGCCTTAGAATTTCTCCAGCCTGATCGGGCTGCATGCTTTGCGCCAATTTGCGCGTAGCGAACCCACAGGGAATTGCAGCCAGTAAGGCGATCCCGCTGGTGATGAACACAGGCAAGGCAGGATTATCTGCGTAATCGATCGTGTATTTGTTTAAGTTGACGGTTGCACTGGCGAGACGATCCAGCAGAAAACCCTGTGTCCGCTCCAGAAGCGTTGGGGATGAGACGGCATTTCCCAATCGTTGAATAGGCATATAATATCCTTTTGTTAACTTATTATTATAGAATTTTACTTCGATCCACAAGGTTTTTTTGGGCATGAAAATATGAACATAGCTGTCGCAAAACTTTGCAAGCAGGTCGCAATATTTTCTGCTAGAAACCAGCATGCCCGTCACATTATTCGAATCCCAGGCGCCCCGCCCGCTGGCCGACCGCCTGCGCCCCCAGGCGCTGGCCGACGTCGTCGGTCAGCAGCATCTGCTGGGGCCCGAAGCGCCGATCGGGCGCATGGTAGCCGATCGCCGCCTGACCTCGATGATCCTGTGGGGGCCACCCGGCTGTGGTAAGACCACCATCGCTCGCCTGCTGGCCATCGGCACCGATCTGCATTTCGAACCCCTGTCGGCCGTTTTTTCGGGCGTTGCCGATCTGCGCAAGATATTCGATGCCGCCGGCAAAAGGCGCGAGGCCGGGCAAGGCACGCTGCTGTTCGTCGACGAGATCCATCGCTTCAACCGGGCGCAACAGGATGGCTTCCTGCCCTATGTCGAGAACGGCACCGTAGTGCTGGTCGGTGCAACCACCGAGAATCCCAGTTTCGAGCTGAACGGCGCGTTGCTGTCGCGCGCCCAGGTCTTCGTGCTCAACCGTCTGGATAGCGCGGCTATGGAAGTTCTGTTGCAGCGCGCCGAAGTCGCCGAAAAACGCGCCCTGCCCCTGACGGATAGCGCGCGCCAGCACTTGAAAGCGCTGGCGGACGGCGACGGTCGCTTCGCCCTCAACCTGTGCGAGATGCTGTTCGCCCTGCCAGACGGCACGTTGCTGGACGAGCACAAGCTGACCGATGCGGTACAGCGTCGCGCCCCGCTGTACGACAAGAGCGAGGAAGGCCATTACAACCTGATCAGCGCGCTGCATAAATCGGTGCGCGGGTCGGATGTCGACGGGGCGCTGTACTGGTTCTGCCGCATGCTGGACGGCGGCGAAGACCCGCGTTACCTCGCCCGCCGCCTGACCCGCATGGCAATCGAGGATATCGGTCTTGCCGACCCGCAGGCCCTGCCCATGGCGGTGGCGGCGTGGGAAACGTACGAGAGGCTAGGCTCGCCCGAGGGTGAGTTGGCGCTGGCGGAAATCGTCATCTACATGGCCAGCGCCCCAAAATCGAATGCCTCCTACATCGCGTACAAAGCGGCGATGGCCGCGGCGAAGACCCATGGCTCGCTGATGCCGCCCAAGCATATACTGAATGCGCCGACCAAGCTGATGAAGACGCTAGGCTACGGCAAGGGATACGAATACGATCACGACGCGCCCGAGGCGTTCTCGGGCCAGAACTATTTTCCCGACGACATGCCGCGGGAGATTTATTATCAGCCGGTCGAACGCGGCTTCGAGCGCGAACTGACCAAGCGGCTTGAATACTGGGCAAAGCTGCGGGAGGAAAGAACCGGATAGTGCGAGCGGATTACTATCCCAAATCGTTTGTAGGCGGACCGTTGGAAGGATCGCTCGTACTACGATGCAGTCCAACGGCAATCATCGCAAGACTCGCCTGCGCATTGAATAGCGCTGAACAGAAAATAGCAGCATTCGATCTTTGCGCTATGGCTGGTGCGGTGAACCCCACCATATATCCTGTGTAGGATGCGACCGTCGATAAAATGCCCATCGTACGCGGCGAGATGGGATTTGGTGCATCGACCAGTTCTTTTTTGAATCCTACGTCCATTACCTTGTCGGCAATATAAGGTGCTACTGCTGGCATAAAAGGAAGCCCAAAGCCCAATACGTCAGAGGCGGCCGATGAGCTAGGAAGATTCATGATACCCAGATACTCAGAAGCCGCGCCTGCCATGGCACCGGCAACAAACTTGCCTGCAAGCACCGTATATTCGGGCTTGTACCACCGCCCGAAAAGCCGACGGACGGAACTGCCGATATCCAATAAGGAGGCAAGTGGATCGGGAACTGCGATACTGGTCATATTCTCTCGCATGAATCGTTTTTGCTCTTAAGAGCCGATCGTGTACTAATCTCTTATCGTCACCATAAACGCATTCTTGCCAAAAGACAAACCTATTTTAACACTTCGTAAAGACATTTGCCCATGAATTTCCTGGCCGTGGCGCTGGGTGGCGCGACCGGCAGCATGCTGCGCTATATCGGCGTGCTGTTCACGATCAAGATCGTAGGCGCGATGCCGTACTGGGCGACCCTGGGCATCAACCTGATCGGCTGCTTCGTCATGGGCCTGTTCTCGCTGCTGGTCCTGCAACGGACAGACTGGCCCGAACCTGTACGGCTGGCACTGACCACCGGGCTGCTGGGCGGCTTCACCACATTCTCCTCCTTCTCGTTCGACGCTGGGCGACTGATCGACAACGGGACATACGGCATGGCGATTTTTTACATTACGGCATCGGTAGCGGGCGGGATTGCCGCCTTCTTCCTGGGCCAGCACATCGCGGGGCGCGTCTGATGGGATTTGTCCAGACGCTCGAGGTACAACCGGACGATGTCGACATGCGGCTGGACCGCTGGTTCGGCAGGCTGTACCCGCACATCAACCAGGGGCAGATCCAGAAGTTGCTACGCACCGGTCAGATCCGCGTCGACGGCAAGCGCGTCGAGGCGAAGACGCGGCTGGCGCCCGGCCAGATGGTGCGCATCCCGCCACTGCCCGAAGCCGGTCCGAAACCCGAGAAGCCACCGGTATCGGCCAAGGACGCCGAAGCATTGCGCCGGATGATCCTGTACAAGGACGACTGGGTGATCGCGATCGACAAGCCGGCAGGCCTGGCCGTGCAGGGCGGCACCGGCCTCGACAAGCATCTGGACGGCATGCTGGACACGCTGGCGGTCGACGGCGAACGCCCGAAGCTGGTGCACCGCCTGGACCGCGAAACCTCCGGCGTCCTGCTGCTGGCGCGCAACCGGCGGGCGGCGCAGCTTCTGACCAAGAGCTTCCACGACCGCAAGGCGCGCAAATACTATTGGGCCGTCACCATCGGCGTACCGAAAATCCACCAGGGCAAGATCGATGCCTCGCTGACCAAGCAGGCCGCCCTGGGATCTGTGCGGCGCGGCGAACGCATGCAGGTCGACGAGGACGGCAAATACGCCTCGACCCTGTACCAGGTGGTCGACCACGCGATGAAGGCCGCCTGGGTCGCGCTATGGCCGCTGACCGGGCGCACCCACCAGCTGCGCGCGCACATGGAGGCGATCGGCACGCCGATCTTGGGCGACCACAAATACCATAACCGCGAGAGCGAGATCGAACTGGCCGAGGAACCGCAGCGCCTGCACCTGCACGCCCGCCGCATCATCCTGCCTCACCCCAGCGGCAAGGGCACGCTGGACATCACCGCGCCGCTGCCCAATGACCTGAAACCGACCTGGAAATATTTCGGTTTCGGATCGAGTGATGGCGATCCGTTCAGGGACGTCGAGTAGGCCTGATGCGTCGTTTCTATACGAATGTAACAATTACCGCGGTCGATAATGGCCACTCCATCCATCTCGACGGCAAGCCGGTCAAGACACCGATGAAAACCTTGCTGACGGTCCGCACCGCAACCTTGGCCGAGGCCATCGCCGATGAATGGCGCGCGCAGGAAGTGTTCATCGTTCCGCATTCGATGCCGCTGACGCAGCTGGCCAGCACCGCGATCGACCGGGTGGCGCCCAATCTCGCGAACGTAATCGATGACCTGCTGGAATATGCCAAGACCGACCTGGTCTGCTACCGCGCCACGGAGCCGGATGAATTGGTCGCCTCGCAATCGGCACTGTTCGACCCATTGCTTGAATGGTTCGAGGAACAGACCGGCGCGGCGTTGGTCGTGGCGCGCGGCGTGATGCCGGTGGAGCAGCCGGACGAAACCATCGCCGCCGTTGCCGCCTGGCTGCAAACCAAATCTGCCGAGGCGGTGACGGCGATCCAGGTCGGTGCGGCACTCGCCTCGTCGCTGGTCATCGCGCTGGCTCTCAGCGACGGTGAGCTGGGCGGTGACCGGGCTTTCGAAGCCGCCAACTGCGATGAACTGTACCAGATCAGGAAATGGGGCGAAGACGAAGACGCGCGGGAACGGCTGGACGCAGTTCGGCTGGAGTTTGCAGCACTGGAAAGATTCGTCGGGTTGACTACCCTATAACAACGTCATTCCGACATGCGTGCAGCGCATCCGGAATCCATAGGCGGTTGATACATCGCATGGATTCCGGCGCTACGCTCCGGAATGACGAACTATGTCAAAACCCCGCCGGCGCCTCGATCCCGCTCTGCTTCAGCTGGTCCTTGATCTGGTCCTTCAGGTGTTCCAGCTTCGCCTCGTCCGACGCCTCGGCTCGCGCCACCAGCACGTTCTGCGTGTTGGACGCGCGCACCAGCCACCAACCGTCGGCCGTCTTCACACGCACGCCGTCGATGTCTGTGATGTCCAGGCCGCCGATCGCGGCCAGGCGGGCCTTGACCTCGCCGATGACCGCGAATTTGCGGCTTTCGTCGACCTCGAAACGGGTTTCGGGTGTATTGAATACCTTAGGCAGCTGGTCGAGCAGGTCGCCCAGCGTCTTGCCCGAGCGGCTGACCAGCGAGATCAAACGGACGGCGCAATACAGCGCGTCGTCGAAGCCGTACCATTTGTCGCCGAAGAAGATATGGCCGCTCATCTCGCCCGCCAGCGGCGATTTCGTCTCTGCCATCTTGGCCTTGATCAATGAGTGTCCGGTCTTCCACATCAACGGCTTGCCGCCCAGCCGGGCGATCTCATCATACAGCACCTGGCTCGACTTCACCTCGCCGATGATCGTCGCCCCTGGATGGGTCTTCAGCACCTCGGCGGCATAGATCGCCAGCAGCTGATCGCCCCAGACGATACGCCCCTGCCCGTCCACCGCGCCGATGCGATCGGCGTCGCCATCGAAGGCGATGCCCAGGTCGCACTTCTTGTCGGCGACCAGCTTCTGCAAATCGTGCAAGTTCTCGGCGACGGTAGGATCGGGATGGTGATGTGGGAAATTGCCGTCGATCTCGTCATAGATGACTTCGTGCGTGCCAGGCAGCTTTGCGACCAGCTTGCGCAGCACTTCACCCGCCGCGCCGTTGCCGGAATCCCAGGCGACATGCAGCGGCTTCTCGCCCGTATAATCCTTCAGCAGGCGCTCGACATAGCGATCGCGCAGGTCGATCTCCTCCAGCGTGCCTTCGCCTTTCTCGTGGTCGCCGGCGCTCGAGATGCGCCCCATTTCCAGGATCGCCTCTCCGTAAACGGGGCCGCTGTAATGCAGCATCTTGAAACCGTTATATTCCGACGGGTTGTGCGACCCGGTGATCATGATGCCGGCGGAGGTGTGCAGTTCCTTGACCGCGTAATACAACATCGGCGTCGGTCCCAGGCCGACGGAGATGACGTTGATGCCGGTCGAGCGTACGCCCTCGATCACCCTGGCGGCCATCTCCGGCGAGCTCTGGCGGCCATCGTAGCCGACGGCGATCGTATCGCCGCCCAGGCGCTTGACCATCGTGGCGAAGCTGCGTCCCAGAGCGGTCGCATCCGAGGTGTGCAATGTCTTACCGACAACGCCGCGGACGTCATATTCGCGCAGGATGGTCGGATGAAAGTCGTATGCGGTCATAGCTTGTTTCCTCTTTTGGCCGAGGGACGGCCGATGGAATGATAGTCGAAACCTTCCGCCGAGATTTCGGCGGGTTTGTAGACGTTGCGCAGATCGATCATGACCCGGGTGGCCATGCTCGACCCGATGCGATCAAGTTGCAGCGCGCGGAATTCGTTCCATTCGGTCAGGATCACGACCGCATGGGCGCCTTGGACGGCGTCGTAGGGATCGGCGGCCCAGCGCACATGCGGCAGCAGTTTCCCGGCCTCGTGCATGGCGGCGGGATCGTAGGCGACGACTGTCGCGCCCTCCTGCTGCAATGCGGGAATGATGTCCAGGCTGGGCGCATCTCGCATGTCGTCGGTGTTGGGTTTGAAGGCCACGCCCAGGACCGCGATGGTCTTGCCCGAAACCGATCCGCCGCAGGCATCGGAGATGCGCGCCGCCATGGCGCGCTTGCGCTTGTCATTGACGTCGATGACCGTTTCTACGATCCGGATCGGCGAGCCGTTGTCCTGCCCGATGCGTGCCAGCGCCAGCGTGTCCTTGGGAAAGCACGATCCGCCGAACCCCGCGCCCGCGTGAAGGAACTTGCGGCCGATGCGTCCGTCGAGGCCGATGCCGCGCGCGACGTCCTGCACGTCGGCCCCCAGTTTCTCGCACAGATCGGCGATCTCGTTGATGAAGGTGATCTTGGTGGCCAGGAACGCGTTCGCCGCGTACTTGGTCATCTCCGCTGTTTCCAGCGTCGTGAATACGATCGGCGTTTCGATCAAATAGAGTGGGCGATACAGGGCGCGCAGCAAGTCGCGCGCACGATCCGTGGGCGTGCCGATCACCACGCGGTCGGGACGCATGAAATCGTTGATCGCCGATCCTTCGCGCAGGAATTCCGGGTTCGAGCATACGTCGAAATCGGCGGTCGGATTTGCCTTGCGGATTATGCTTTCGACCTCGCGCGCCGTTCCAACCGGAACCGTCGATTTGGTGACGATGACGGTATATCCGGTGAGCGCCACCGCAATCTCGCGCGCGGCATCGTAGACATAGGTCAGGTCGGCATGGCCATCGCCGCGGCGGGACGGAGTGCCTACGGCGATGAAAACCGCATCGGCATCCGCGACTGCGCTGACCAGGTCGCCGGAAAAGGAAAGCCGACCGGCCTTGACGTTCTTGGCGACCAGATTGTCCAGTCCCGGCTCATAGATCGGGATCTCGCCGCGTTGCAATCTTTCCAGCTTGCCCGCATCCTTGTCGATACAGACCGTTTCGACGCCGAACTCCGAAAAGCAGGCGCCTGAAACCAGCCCAACATAGCCGGCGCCGATCATGGCGATTTTCATGATGCTATCTTTCTAGAGCAGGGCGGTGATGGCTGCGCGGACCTTGTCGCCGATATCCTTGCGCTTCAACGCAAACGCGACATTGGCCTCGATGAAGCCGACCTTGTCGCCGCAATCGTAGCGCTTGCCCTCGAAACGCAGGCCGTGAAACGGCTGCCGGCCGATCAGAGCCGCCATGCCGTCGGTCAATTGTATCTCGCCGCCCGCACCCTTGCGCGCACCGGCAAGCTCCTTGAAAACCTCAGGCTGCAAAATGTAGCGACCGATGATCGACAGGGTCGACGGCGCTTCCTCAGGCTTCGGCTTTTCAACCAGGCCACGGATTTTGGCGACCTTGCCGTCATCGCTTTCGACATCCAGGATTCCGTAGCGGCTGGTGTGTTCGCGCGGCACGTCGACGACGGCGACCATGTTGCCGCCAAGATTGCGATGCGCCGCCGTCATCTGCGCCAGGCAGGGCGTGTCGGCCAGGATCACGTCGTCGCACAGCAGCACGGCGAATGGCTCGTCGCCGACCAGGTCGCGGGCGCACCAGACGGCGTGACCGAGGCCGAGCGGTTCGGGCTGGCGCACGGCGCTCAGTTTCCCCGGTTCGATCTGGCAGGCTTTCACCAGCGCGATCTCCGCTGTCTTGCCGCGCGCTTCCAGCGTCCGCAACAACTCGGGCGAGATGTCGAACTGATCCTCGATCATCGATTTGCCGCGGCTGGTCACGAATATGAATTCCTCTATCCCTGCCGCCCGCGCCTCCTCGACCGCGTTCTGCACCAGCGGCATGTCGACCAGCGGCAACATCTCCTTGGCCATCACCTTGGTGGCAGGAAGAAAGCGTGTGCCGAGACCGGCGATCGGGAATACCGCCTTGCGGACGGGGGCGTGGGTCATCGTGTCTGCCATGTCGTTGGAAATTTTGTGTGGATCACGCCGCGTTGCTTTCGGCAGCGGCGGGCTGGATTCGGGGCTGCTTGCTGCCCTGCAGGATGGTTTCGATCAGCGAGCGCACCTCGTGACGCGCGGCGATCTGGCTCATGGTCAGGCCGCCGCTGCGCGGATCGAGCAGGGTCAGGCCCTTGAGAAACAATTCGCGGAAGATGACGCGTTCGCCGAAGCCATGCGCCAGCCGGAAGCCGATGCGGCGCGACAGCTTCTCCATGATGTCGGCGATGTCGCGCTTGTTGCGTGCGTCAAGATGTCCCAGCCGGTTGCGCATCACCACCCAGTCGATGCTGCCGCGATCGCGCAGGGCGCGCTGCTTGCGCTGATCCCATACCATTTCGCTGTAGACGCTGGGGCCGGTGATGGCATGCGTCTCGGGATCGATCTTGGCCAGCAGGTCGAGGTCGATGAAGCTGTCGTTGATCGGCGTGACCAGCGTATCGGCATAGGAATGGCCGAGGCGACTGAGGAAATTGTCGGTGCCGGGCGTATCGATGATGATCGTCGTGCAGTCCTCGGACAGGCGCGCGATTGCATCGGCCAGACGTTCGCGCTCCTCCGTCTCGTTGCTGCGCGGGATCGGCATGTGACGCGGCATGGGAAGACGACCCGGATCGGATGCCTTTGCCGCGCGATCGCGGTGCTCCAGATAGCGGGTCAGCGTTCCCTGGCGCAGATCGAGGTCGATCGTGCCGACCTTGTGGCCCTGAAGCATGAGTCCGACGGCAACGTGAAGCGCGGCGGTCGACTTGCCGGAGCCGCCCTTTTCGTTGCCGAAAACGATGATCGAAGGTTTCCCATTCATAGTTGCGACAATCTATCCGCGAGGAGGTTAAAAAATCCATCGGAATCGATTTCGTGCAGCACGGTGACGTTGGCAGGCTTGCCGGTGACGCCCCACCAGTCGGCGACAACCATTCCCATCGTCCTTTCAGATTGCGTCTCGACCTCTGCAAATATCTGTTTTGACTTGAAAAGTTGCGGTGCGATCAGCCAAGCGATGATGCAGGGATCGTGAATGGGGCCGCCCGCCAATCCCATCTTCTCGACATCGTAGCGGCTGTAGAAGGTCATTATGTCTGCGACATGGGCCGTCATCCGTGTTCCGACCGCGCGAATCGCAGCGATCCGTTCCGGCGTCGCCAGCGTCGCATGGGTCAGATCGAGCGGGGCAAGCACCAGTTTGGCGCCGCTTTCGAAGACGATCCGGGCGGCATGGGGATCGTTGGCGAAATTGGTTTCGGCGGCGATGAACGTATTGTGGTTGCTGCCGGCGAACAACGATCCGCCCATGATGGCGATCCGGTCCAGCCGCCCGGCGATGCGCCGATCCTTGACGATCGCCAGCGCCACGTTGGTCAGCGGCCCCAATGCACACAGGGTGATCGAACCCGGCGGATGCGCCATCACCGTATCGATAATGAAATCCACCGCATGCCGGTTGCCGGGCTGCATGACCGGATCGGGCAGGTCGAGTTCGGCCATGCCGTCGCTGCCATGCACGATTTCGGCGGTATCGAGCGGGACAAGCATCGGAACAGGGCAGCCGGGGTAAACCCCGATATCGGGACGGTCCACCAGCTCGCAGAGCTTGAGCGCGTTGCCCGTGGTGCGATCGATGGTGGAATTGCCCATGATCGTCGTGATCCCAAGAACCTCGATATCCGGCGAGGCGAGGGCCAGCAGCAACGCGATCGCGTCGTCGCACCCCGGGTCGGTATCTATGATGATCTGCCGCTTCGGCTGGATCATGGTTGAGCGGGCGTTCCCGGCGGGGCAGCGGCGGGCGGCACTACAGGTGCCGTCTTTGGCTCGAGCAGCATGAAATGGCCGTTGAACTTGATCTGGTTGGTCAGAAGCGGCTGTGCCGCATCGCGGGTTCCCAGCGGCTCGAGGCCGAAACGCGTTTCGATCAGCTTGGCGATGGATGTGGTATCGTAGACCGTGTGATCGACCAGCCCGGTCTTGATGTACTGGGAGATGATGATCGTGGGGACACGCGTACCCGGCCCCCAGCGATCCGCCGGATGGGGGGGCACATGGTCCCAGAACCCGCCGTTCTCGTCATAGGTGATGATGATCAGCGAGCTGTTCCAGGCCAGACTGGTCTCGATGTGCTTGAGCATCTGGGCGACATGCTGGTCGCCCGACATGACATCCGTGTACCCGGGATGCTCCGAATTCGTACCCAGCGGCTTCCAGAACACGACCGACGGCAGATCGTCGTTATCCAGTGCCTTCACCAGGTCGGTCTCGTCCTGAAGATGCTCGGCCCGCGCCTTCGTTCCGTAATCGTAATTGGCAAAATACAGGAACGGCTGATGATGGAATTCGAAGAAGGGGTCGGGATGGCCGGCGATGGCGTCGTTGTAGCCGCCTGCATACCAGGCCCAGCTTACATCCTTCGCGCTGAGGCGGTCGCCGATAGTCGGCGCGGTCTGCGGCGGCAACAGATGATCCGCCGGAACATTGGCCGGATGGGGATAGCCCGCCGGCTCGAGGGTGTTGACCGCGTAACCGTCGGGCGTAACCGCGCCGTCCTTGGTAAGATATCCCTTGTCGTCGATCTGGGCGACGATATCCGCCGGTGCGTTCGGAAAACGCGGCGTGCAGGCGCATACCAGCCAGAAATGATTGAGAAACGAGCCGCCATAAGCCGCATGGAAGAACTGGTCGGCGATGATATAGCGCTTGGCATACTGCCATAGCGGCAGGGCGGCGGCGTCATAATACATCATCGGCAACGCGCCGGAATCGCCGGCCAGGACGAAACGGTCCATCTTGCCGCCATCTATCTGCATCTGCTCCTGATAGAAGCGATGTACCGGATTGTCGGATTTCTGGCTCAACCCGGCATATTTGTTTCCCACGAATGGCAGATTGGGCAGGTCGTCAGGGAAGCGCTCGTCGATGGCGGGCGGATTCTTGCTGGTATCCAGAACCGACGGCAGATATTTGAAGGGGATGCCCTGCGGATTGACCTGCACCTCGGTCAATGCCGCTTTCTCGATGCCGTCGGCTTCGGGAAACAAGCCATAAAGATTATCGAAGCTGTGATTCTCGAGATAGATCACGATGATATGATTGAAGTGCAGCAATTCGGAATTCTTGGCCGGTTCCGCCGCATATGTAGGGCCGGCAATCAGCAGGCCGATCAGGCAAAGAACGATGAAACGCATCCGTAAATCCCTCTTTTTACGCGCTTTACGTCATGCGCGGTCTTGGGCCGGGGCGAACGGCGGAATATAGGCTCCTGCGATATAGGTCATCAGGGGCCGGTATGGCCAGAGGAAAGGCGCGCGCGCCACGACTGCCAGAACGCTGACGCCGATTTTCCTGCCGATCGCCCCCCTGGCATGACGGCGCAGATAGTTGCGCGCCCTGCCCGCGCTGCGTGCTATGGCCAGCCGCCGGTGGCGCTGCGACCATCCCTGCTCCTCGCCCAGCATCAGCGCCAGCAATACCGTATCGCGAAACATCCGCGCCTTGCTGGCGCTTAGACCGCCCGAGGATTTGGGACAGATACAGCAGATGTCCTGAATCTCGGCAAAGCGTGTCAGGGGCGCAAGCTTCAGGCCGAGGGAGAAATCCTGCGCGGTGACGAAACCGGCGGGCAAGGGAAGGACCTGCTTGATTACGGCAGTCAGACCCAGCGTCGTCGCCGGTATGAAGGGCTGGCTGGTCAACATGCGCGACAGGGGATCATCGACGATCGTCGCGGCGGATTGAACGGATGCAACCTGATCGCCTTCATGGCCAAGCCTGCCGAAAGCGAACGCACAGCCGGTCGTGTCCAGCGCCTGCATCAGACGTTTCGTACTGCCGGGCGTCACGATATCGTCGGCATCGACCAGCCTGAGATAGGGGTGGCAGGCGGTCTCGACACCTTTGTTGGTCGCAGCGACGACGCCAGCATTTTTCTGTAATATCAATATTGTATTGGGATTATATGAACTGAATTGTGAGACGATATCGGACGAGCCGTCGGTCGATCCGTCATCGACCAGAACAATCTCCCCGCCCGTCGTCTCGCGTTCCTGATACAGTGCTTCAAGAACAGCCGGCAGGAATGCCGCCTTGTTATAGACGGTCACGACATAGGAAACGGTTCTATCTCCTTGCACGTCTTGCATTACTTCCTGTAACCGCCTGCGCCCAGCCGGTTTGCGGCACCGCGCGTTTCCTGCTGTATGATATCGGTCTGCTGCGATGGGTCGTCGCCGATCGCGGCCAGGGACATGTCCAGATCGTGCTGGAACTTCTCCTTGTCCGTATCGGCTTCGTGCCGAACGCAGTCCATGAACTTGTCGCGCGCGGCTTGGTAATTCGAGATCGCTCCGGAATCGCCGTTCCCTACCGGGCGCACCGGCGCGGTGCAGGCATCTCCCGGCGTCCACTGCGCATCCGGCCCGATCACGATGACCGAGCCGTTCTGCTCGATCGTGCCGGCCCGCGCCGGCAGGGCCAGCAGGACAAGTCCCAACCAGATTGTCTTCCAGGGCAGGCCGGTCATAATGGAAGCTCCTAAATGGGGGTTTGCATGTCGTACGACCAAAACAATATATTCGCCAGAATCGTTCGGGGCGAGATCCCGGCGGCCCGGCTGTTCGAAAATACCCATGCGCTGGCATTCAAGGATATCAATCCCAAGACCCCGGTGCATGTGCTGGTCATACCCAAAGGTTTTTACCGCACGATGGACGAATTCGCGGCACAGGCCAGCGATGCGGAAATCCTGGATTTTACCCGCGCTGTGGGCGCTGTGATCAAACTGTCCGGCCTGGAAGACGGCGGCTACCGCCTGATCTCCAACAACGGCCCGGATGGCGGCCAGGAAGTGCCGCACTACCATGTTCATGTCCTGGCCGGCCGGCACATGCCGCACATGCTGCCTGAAACCTGACCTAGCGGCCCATCTTGGGCGCTTTTGCAGTCGGGCTGTATTTGGTCTGCGCCTTGTAGGAACGGCGGTCGCTGCTGCCCGTGCGGCCGCAGAATATGCCCAGCCGGCCCGAAAGCAAGGCGCACAGGGATGACGCGTTCGAAGCCTCGAGCCGCCGCATCGAGGTGCTGAGCTCGGTGAACAGGCCCGACAGTCGGCACAGAAGATCCTGCACCTCGTAGCCCTCCATGGCCATGCAGCCGTCGTGTCCTACCTGGGTGGTGGATGATGCTGGCGGCCGAACGCGTGCGCTGCGCGATTTCCTTGGGCTGGATGTCCGAACCGAACTTCTCGCTGATGC
The DNA here is from genome assembly GCA_965199335.1 of Alphaproteobacteria bacterium. Taxonomy (GTDB): domain Bacteria; phylum Pseudomonadota; class Alphaproteobacteria; order CALMVH01; family CALMVH01; genus CBDAQV01. The sequence continues at coordinate 46,199 of CBDAQZ010000003.1, forward strand.
ATTCGAGGATGTAACCCGTGGCAAACAGAAGCAGCCGCGCATCGGCGGCTTCCTCCATGTTGGCAAATCCCTCGGTCGGATCGTAGGCGGTCAATAAGGTCATCCGTTGTTGGACAGTGGCAAATAGTCTAGCCAACAAACACCCCGTGTGCAAAGTACCTACAGATATCTTTCTTGAGGTACGATTCTGGTTACGCGCGTAAAAACGGTCGCTTTTCAGGGCATCGACATCCTTGAAGTCGACGTCCAGGTCCAGATCAGCAACGGCATGCCGGCGCTGACGCTGGTCGGCCTGCCCGACAAGGCCGTGGCCGAAAGCCGCGAACGGGTACGCTCCGCCCTGCATGCACTGGGTCTGGCGCTGCCGCCCAAGCGCATCACCATCAACCTCGCCCCTGCCGACGTCGCCAAGGAAGGCGCGCATTACGACCTGCCGATTGCGCTGGCCCTGCTGGCGGCGATGGACATCATCCCGAAGGACGAGATTGCAGGCTATGTGGCGATGGGCGAGCTGGCGCTGGATGGCACGATCGGGGCGGTGACGGGCGTCCTGCCAGCTTCCGTCCATGCCTCGGCCCACGATTACGGCATCATATGTGCCGCCTCCCTGGGCAGCGAGGCGGCCTGGGGCGGCAACAAGGGCATACTGGCCCCGCGCGACCTGCTGTCGCTGATCAACCACTTCAAGGGCACGCAGGTGCTGACCCCGCCGCAACCCATCATCAAGGCCAAGGGTGCCGCCGCAGCCCGACATGTCCGAGGTCAAGGGGCAGGAAACGGCGAAGCGGGCGCTGGAAGTGGCCGCCGCCGGTGGCCACAACATGTTGCTGATCGGCCCACCCGGCTCGGGAAAATCCATGCTGTCCGCCCGCCTGCCCTCGCTTCTGCCGCCTCTGACCGCGGCAGAGGCGCTGGAAGTGTCCATGATCCACAGTGTCGCGGGGCTGCTGCAGGGAGGAGGGGCTGGTACGCACGCGCCCGTTCCGCGACCCGCACCATTCCGCCTCGCTGGCCGCCCTGGTCGGGGGTGGACTAAAGGCGAAGCCCGGCGAAATTTCGGCTGGGCGCATAACGGCGTCCTGTTCCTCGACGAGCTGCCGGAATTCAATCGCGGCGCGCTGGAAGCCCTGCGCCAGCCTCTGGAAACGGGCCGCGCGGTCGTGGCGCGGGCCAATCACCATGTCACCTACCCCGCCCGCTTCCAGTTCGTCGCGGCCATGAATCCCATGCCGTTGCGGTTACCTGGGCAACGCCGGGACTTGCGTGCTGGACGCGCGCCGAAATGCGCGCCGGAGTACCAGTCGAAGCCTTTCGGGGCCATTGCTGGACCGCATCGACATCCACCTGGAGGTAGAAGGCGGTGAAGGTTGCGCGAACTGTCGCGGGTCGCGCCTGGTGAAAGCCCTCGGCCACGGTAGCGGCAACCGGGTGGCGAAGGCCCGCGACATTCAGACAACAACGAGCGCGTCTTGCACGGCGAACAAGGCGAAGCTCAACGCCATCAACTGTACGGCATCGGGCGACTACCTCGAACAGTATCGCCACGCCCGATGCCGAACCCGGGCAGTCGCTGTTGCTCAATCCGCGCGCATGGATCAAGTTCCGCCTGTCGGCGCGCAGGGTACTACCGCGTGCTGCGCCTGGCCCGCACGCTGGCGGATCTGGAAGCCGCCGACGTCAGTAAGGCAAGCATCCACATAGCGGAGGCGATTTCCTTTCGCACACCCTTAACCAATCGGATGGTAGCCTGAGGGCGTGATACAGCGCATCAAAATCGAAGAATGTCGAAGATCAAGCCAACTTCCCCGCTGGGTCTACGCCATGATGAAGGCGAACCAGGACCCGAACGCCTCGGCATGGATGCGATCTCCGCCGACGTGAAGACGCGCATGGCCGCCCAGCTGAAAGCCCAGGACTTCTACAAGCTGCGCCAGGAACGCGCATGAAGGAACTGAAGGAGCAGCAGGGTTCCAGCAGCCGGCATGAGCGGGCATTGAATGGAAGAACCCGGCCCAAGAACAAGTTCACGCTCGGAGGAACTGAAAAAGGTTCATGCCGAAAACCGTCGCGTTTGGCTACATGGTCAAGCGAGGCATCCGTTCCTGACCATCGTTTGTCATGGAACGCTGTCGTGCTCGCCATCACGGTGCGCGACCCTGTCTCGATTGGTGCGGCTTTCTGTGCCGAGATTGAAGTTGGGGGGCGACTACCATCAGTGCGTAGGACCATGGGAACTGAACGCGGCCCTGCAGATGGCCTATCGCGGACCGCGTATACAAGCCTATTTCCATCCGGGTCGAATTAATCGGCCTTCTGATACTCAAGCCGGCACCGTTTCGACCTCGACCGCATCCCAGAACGACCTTGACGCTATGCCCGACGTCGCTTCGTCAAACTGCTCTGACCTTCTGTCAGCAGTTCCAGGCGACGTTGTGTTGCAAGCCCCATCAGGTCAGACCAGGGTACCGATCAGCGTCTCGATTCCAGCCAGCATCAATCCTGGTCTTTGATAACCCCGGTCCGATGGCATGGCAAATCTCAGGCGCGTCCGTAGCTTGCTCGTGGTCACGTGATCCTTGCAGTTCGGACGGGTACGATGACACCCCCCGATCTGGAGATTGTTCGCGACCTGCTTGCCGCCATCCGTCTGCGGGCTGCCTCCAGCACCGAAGCCACGCGACTTCCTGCTCGTTTATCCACCGTCACGGTATGCGCTTACGTCGCCCTCGGACACCATAACCTTCGGGGAATGAACTTTTGCGCCATGATGGTTCAGCCGCCATCTGCACATGAAGCAGTTTCCTGTATATCGCTGTCGACATCCAAATTGGGATCGACCTCGAACCCAGGTAGATTACCCGATCTGCGCATCCTGCCAAGCGCGGTAGAGCGGTTTCGAGAACAACAGGCATACCCGTGTTTCCCGAAACGGATATACGCTAATTTCTTCAGGTCCATTGTCCGAACTGATCAGCGTTGGCGGCATCAGGTCCGGAAACTCCATGGGCAGAAGCTTTTCCGGGGCGTTGCGCAGGGCCTGCGCGGATCGTTCACCACCATGCACGTCCGAGCCTTATCGATGCTGCAGCAGGTATTGTCGCCGTGACGGACCACGCCATGCTCGAACTGGCGCGGATCCATGCCGCACCAGCACCACGGATTTCTCCCGTGAGGTCGCCACGCTGAGGGGAGATCGCCGGGTCAGACCACGTTTCCGTGACCTCGTCGAACAGCAGCATGCCGCGGCGGCAGGCGATTATGTCGGTTAAACCTGACCTGGCCCAGCGACAGCGCCGTGCCAGGCTGCGGTAACCACTTGCCACGCATGTACCCACGCCGACAGCGGCCTCTCGTTGCCATGCATGAGGGTGTGAGTCGATCTCGATCTGCAACGCTGTTGCGAGCGGGTCCATCGCTGGTCTGGCGACCGAAGGTCAGGGTCAAGAGCTTTGCACTGCTCCGCCGCGCCATTCACGCACTGTTATGTAGTTTACGACCTTGCCACGCGCCGACATTGCAATGCAAGCTGATTGCAGCACCATTGTTAAGTAATTCGTCAAGGCGGATTGCGTCATTCGCCCCCATGCAGGTAGACTTCACGCGCGCCGATCGCTCTAACGATCTCACCTTAGGAGCGCCGCTCGCAGCATGAATGTTCCACGAGTTGATCGCAAGGGTCAACCGCGTCGCGTCAGGGTCATCGAACAGTTTGGTCATGTCGCGGGCATAGGTCGTGTCGGCGCTCGGACGGTTACCTTCAGTATCTCGTGCAATTAGCTTCACGCCAGCATTGTTCGCCAGACGTCCTGCCATGCTTCGAAAAAGCACCAGCGTAGCCTTTATCACGGCCAGGTCTGCGGCGACGGCAGATTTGCGCGCCGTTTCAGGTCGCGGGCAACAACGCCGTCCGAACAGGAACGATGTCAGGTAAAAAGCCTGCGTCCGGATGGATCAAAGCTGCCAGGCAGCGGCGCTTGGCGCGTCGCGTACCGGCAGTGATCAGGGTTTTCCAGGCCGCCGCGCAATCGCGCGCCAACTTGAAGCCAGTGATCGGAGATCAGTGCCGCACCCGCGTCAGCAGCACTGCGACCGGGACCGCCTTTGCCCATCCGCGGGCCCGCCTGACGATCCGGAACGCGATGACGGCTTTTGGACTCATTGTGTCCATCACCTGGGTCCTTGTGGTCGTCATAGCGATGCAGCGGTTTCCAGACCTCATAGGCCGGCAACCATGTTAACCGGCGTAGACGAACGTATCGCGTCGCATGCGATCACAGTTGTGCTGTGCAAGACACGCAGCGACGGCTGCGCGAGGAACCAAGTCGAGGCGTTGCGGATGCGCGCCTGGCTGACCAGGGCTGATGGCCTGCGCCGCCCGCGTCAGGTCGGGCCGGAACTTGACCTCGATGAACGCGACGTTTGCGTCCGCGCCGCGCCAGGCGATATCGACCTCGCCTCACCGGAGTTTTGAAAGCGCCGGGCAAATGAAGAAAATGAAACAGATATCATCGTCATCCAAGCTAATCCTAAACGCCATGCGATATCCAGTGCGCGCGCTGCTGGTCGCGGGGGTCCTAGTCTGCGCCGGCTGCGCCGATGAACCGGAGCCAGCGACGAGGATGCCGCCCAGCCAGGCAAAACCGCAGCCTAGGCCGCCCGTCGCGCCGCCCGTGGTAGCGCCGCCCCTGGCCATGGTTACACCCCCCGTTGCAGGCAACCGCACACGGGTTGCCCTGCTGCTCCCCCTGACCGGAAGCAACGCGCAGCTGGGCCAGTCGATGCTGGATTCGGCCCAACCTTGCGGTTTTCGACCAGGCCGGCAAGGAATTTCGAATTGCTGCCCGAGGATACCGGCGACACACCCGAGCGGGCGACACAGGCCGCCCAGCATGCCGTGGCGGAGGGCGCGCAGCTGATGCTTGGTCCCCTGTTCGCCCCCTCGGTCGCCGCGGTGGCTCCGATCGCAGCGGCGGCGCACCTGACGGTGATCAGCTTTACCACCGACGCCGCGCAGGCGAGCGGCAACGTCTATGTCATGGGCTTCCTGCCCAGCCTCGAGGTGCAGCGCATCGTCGGCTTCGCCCAGCGGCAGAACGTGCACAGTTTTGCCATGCTGGCGCCCGACAACGCCTATGGCGCGCTTACGGCCACGACGTTGCAGACGCTGGTACCGAACGCCACCGTGGTTCGCTTTCCGGCAGGCGCGATGGATTTCTCCGCTGCCCGTACAGCAGTTGAAGGCTGCTGCGCCCGGTGCCATCCTTCTACCTGAAGGCGGCGATACTCTGCGCGGCATCGCGAAGGCGATCGCGGCCGGCGGCATCGATCCCAAACAGGTGCATTTGCTTGGTACCGGCCTGTGGGACGATCCGGCGCTGGCGCAGGAGCCGGCGCTGATCGGCGGCTGGTACGCCGGCACCGCCCCGACCGCTCGTGCGGATTTCGAGAAGCGGTTCCTGACGACCTACAAATACAAGCCGCAGCGCCTGTCTACCCTGGCCTATGACGCCACGGCCCTGGCCATCGTACTGGACAAGCAGGCCCCCGCCGGCCAGCCCGCTTTCACCCAGGCGACAATCGGCAAGGATAGCGGTTTTGCGGGCCTGGACGGCGTATTCCGCTTCGGTCAGAACGGCCAGATCGAACGGGGCCTGTCCGTGCTGCAGGTCAGTCCCGCCGGCCCCACCGTCATCGACGCGTCCCCGCGCATGTTCGCCAGGACAGGGACAGGGATGTGATCCATGCGCCTGTCGCCCAAAGCCATCATCATCGGTTCGGTCACCGATATCGTCTCGACCAATATCGTCATGCTGCCGCTGGTGTTCTACATCATGCACGGGGTGATGAAGACCGTCACCGCGCCGGCGGAGATATCCAGTACGGTCGCCGCCCTGATGAAGGACGATACGACTTATTTCGCGATCTCGCTTTTCCTTGGCTTCATGTGTTCGATGCTGGGGGGCTACGTGTCGGCGGTCATCGCCGACCATGACGAGGTGTTGAACGGCGCATTCGCTTCGATCCTTTGTGTCGCCGGCGGGCTATATACGATGGCATCGGGCCATTCGGCCGATCCGCTATGGAAACAGGCGGTATTCCTGACCATGTCGCCTTTGCTGGCGGCCCTGGGCGGTTATCTTCGTCTACGGCAAGTCATCGTCGTTCCTACACGTTAAGTGATATTACTGGATTTTTTCGCGTGAATGCCTTATGAATCCTTGCTGATTCAGGAGTACCCATGTTCTTTCCCAGAAGCCGGTCGCCCCATTCTTCTTCCGGGCAATCCTCGCCAAAACCTCTATCGGCCAGCGACAGAAAGCATCTTTACAAGATTCTGGGTGACTACGGCATAAAGGAACTTAACGATCCACAGTGTGTGGAAACCGCCGCCAGATTGCTTCAGGAGGCGGACAATCCGGTTGCAATCGTTCTGCTGAGAGCCAATCTCGAAAGTCGGATCAAGCATTTCGCAGCAACGCCTGAAGCCGATACGGGATTGGCTTTCGTAGCGCGGGCGCTGGTGAACAATCCTCATGGTTTCAGTCATGCCGTTACCTTGCTAGAGGGTGCACCGGCCATGGCGCATGTGACGCTGGTCAAGGAAATCGGCGCCAGTGGACATGAAAAAACGGTGGAAACCTTAAGTCAGGTCCGCGCCCGCCACGATGTGCCGCAGGTTCGTGAAGAAGCCGTGATCCAGATGATCGACAATGGCGGCAGGAAGGGCCTCGCCTTTGCCGGCACGATTCTGCAAAGTCACGATTACTTCGAACATACGGGAATCATCATCGAACAGATTTCCGCCAAGGCTGCACTACCGGCATATCGTGAACAGGCCACCGCGATCCTGGCTGAAGCTGTGAAAACGCACGACGATGCCCGGGTAGCCTCTATGGCGTTCGGTGCGTTAAAGGCATTCGATCCGGAGTGTGCCGCGGAGTGTCTGAAAAGCCAGCTTGGTCAAAGTTTCACCCGTGGCAATGGCGGCATTCAAGCGCCCCTTCTTGCCAGCCTGCCGCGCTAATCCCCCAGCCTGTCCCCGCCCCTGCTTAGTGAGGCAACGCCGGTACGCGCCACCTCGACAAGCCCCAACGGGATCATCAGGCCGATGAAGGCATCCAGCTTGTCCCCCGGTCCGGTGATCTCGAACACGAAGCTGTCGGTCTTGGTATCGACCGAGCGGGCGCGGAAGATTTCGGCGATGCGCATCGCCTCGATGCGGTCGATTCCTATGCCGCGCACCTTGACCAGCGCCAGCTCGCGCTCCACCGCAGGGCCCGCCTTGGTAAGGTTCGATACCTTGTGCGTCGGCACCAGCCGGTTCAGCTGCGCCTCGATCTGCTCGATGACCATCTTGGTGCCGCTGGTCACCAGCGTGATGCGCGAACGGCTGGTGTCGTTCTCGACCCGCGCGACGGTCAGGCTTTCGATATTGTAGCCACGGCCGGAAAACAGGCCGATGACGCGGGCCAGCACGCCCGGCTCGTCATCGACGATGACGGCGAATGTGTTGCGTTCGATGATGTCCATCAGACCAGAACCATTCCCTCTTCGAACTTCTCGGCACTCTGCCGATCGCTCGGGCCAAACAGCATTTCGTTATGCGCCGCGCCTCCGGGAATCATCGGGAAGCAGTTCTCGTTCGGGTCGACCTGCACGTCGACGATCACCGGACGGTCGCGCACCGCCAGCATCTCGCCGATGACGCCATCCAGGCTGCCCTTGTCGTCGACCCTGAAGCCGACGCCACCGAATGCGTCGGCCAGCTTCACGAAATCGGGCAGCGCCTCGGAATAGCTTTCGGAGAAACGGCTGCCATGCAGCAGCTCCTGCCACTGCTTGACCATGCCCATCCAGCGGTTGTTCAGGATGTAGATCTTGACCGGCAGGCGGTACTGCACCGCCGTCGCCATCTCCTGGATGTTCATCATGATCGAGGCCTCGCCCGCGACGTCGATCACGGTCGCTTCCGGGTGCGCCAGCTGCACGCCGATCGCGGCCGGCAGGCCATAGCCCATGGTGCCGAGGCCGCCGGAGGTCATCCAGTGGTTCGGCTCCTCGAACGGCAGGAACTGGGCCGCCCACATCTGGTGCTGGCCGACCTCTGTCGTGATGTAGGGGTTCAGGCCGCGGGTCAGGTCGCGCAGGCGTTCAAGCGCGTATTGCGGCTTGATGATCGTCGCGTCGCGGTCGTAGCGCAGGCAATCGCGCTCGCGCCATGTGTCGATCTGCTTCCACCATTTCGCCATGCCGTCCTTGTGCGTCTTCGATCCGCGCGCCTTCCACAATTCCAGTATCGCTGCCAGCACGGTACCGGCATCGCCGACGATCGGCAGGTCCACCGCCACGCTCTTGTTGATGCTGGAAGGATCGATGTCGATGTGGATCTTCTTCGACCCCGGCGAGAAATCGGCGATCTTGCCGGTGATGCGGTCGTCGAAGCGGGCGCCGACATTGATCATGACGTCGCAGCCATGCATCGACAGATTCGCTTCATAGGTGCCGTGCATGCCCAGCATCCCCAGGAACTGCCTGTCGGTCGTCGGGAACGCGCCCAGCCCCATCAGGGTACTGGTGCAGGGGAAGCCGGTCGCGCGCACCAGTTCGACCAGCAGCTTCGATGCGTTCGGCCCGGCATTGATGACGCCGCCGCCGGTGTAGAAGATCGGACGTTCCGCATTCTCGATCAGCTCGACCGCCGCCTCGATCGCGCTGCGGGTGGGCGTGGTCTGCGGCGCATAGCTGCGATAGGCCTTGCCGAGTTGCGGAGGGCTGTAGGGACCGCTGGCGAACTGGATGTCCTTGGGCAGGTCGACCAGCACCGGGCCGGGCCTGCCGGTATGGGCGATGTGATAGGCCTCGTGCAGGACCTCGCACAGGCGGTTCACATCCTTCACCAGATAGTTGTGCTTGGTGCAGGGGCGGGTGATGCCGGTGGTGTCGGCCTCCTGGAACGCATCGTTGCCGATCATGTGCGTCGGCACCTGCCCGGTGATGCAGAAGATCGGGATCGAATCCATCAGCGCGTCGGTAAGGCCGGTCACCGCATTGGTCGCGCCGGGGCCGGAGGTCACCAGTACGCAACCGACCTTGCCGGTGGAGCGGGCATAGCCTTCCGCCGCGTGCACCGCCGCCTGTTCGTGGCGCACCAGGATGTGACGCAGCCTGTTCTGCTTGAACAGCGCATCGTAAATCGGAAGCACGGCGCCGCCCGGATAGCCGAAGATGGTATCGACGCCCTGGTCGACCAGGGCCTGAATCACCATCTCGGCACCGGTCATGGTGCGGGTTTCGGTAACGGTATCTGATTCGGTCATGCTTACGCTCTCCATGCCAGGAACCTAAGCCCGGCAAGGGATTCCGTCAACGCACCCGAGTCGAAAACGCTAGAATTTGTAGGTAAGGCCGATTTCGATGACCGGGTAGTACTGGTAGCCGTTGACCGCATTCTGCAGCGAAGAGCGTTCCGAGGCCGTCAGGGCGTTGAGGTTGGTGCCGGTGGAGGCCAGCAATGCCGCGCCCGTCGCGTTGGGCGAAGCCGTCAGCGAAGCCTTGGGATTGCCGTTGAACATCACGCCGATATCGCTGGTGAAATTGAGCCCCGGTGTGATCGTGCCGCCCCAGCCGACGCCGACATAGGGCGAGAACTTGTCGAACGTCACCTTGGCTCCCACGCTGCCGAATTCGCTGGTCGGCACGGTCACGCCGCCGACGCTGACGCTTTCGCTCTGGCCGCGCAGCTCGTTCTGGTTCAGGCGCAGGCCCCCGGTAAGGCGAAAGCTTTGACCGAACGGGTAGAAATCGGCCAGGGCGCCGTAGCTCTGCAGATTGGCGCTGGCGTCGTAGTTTATGTGGCCGGCATTGATCGTGTCGCTGAAGCTGAACGCCTCGCCGTCGATACGAGCGCCGAACATCGCGAAGGGCCGGTATCCGACCTCGCCGCCTATGCCCAGCGTTCCTGCCTTGATGCCGGCCGTGATCTCGCCCGCGGGGATGCCAAGGAAGTCGTCGCCGCCGGACGGAGCCGCCGAACTGGCATGGGGCGAACCATAGTCGGAACTTGGATTGTAAGGATAATTCGCCGAGTTCTGCGCATTCGCGGCGACGGGAATCAGTAACGACAGACCTGCAAAGGCAAGAAGGCGGCGTCGAAACATTGGGTACTCCGGTATTTACTCTGTTCCGGCAATAAAGGCCTGATTGTGGTTAAATCCCCGTAAACGCTCCAGCAAATGGGACGCCGCCTCACCCTGTGCCGTCTCCAGGACAAGGGCCGAGGGCGTGCGTTTACGGAAGCGATTGCGGAACCAGGTCGATTGCCGCTTGGCATATTGCCGGGTTTCAGCCTGCCCGCGCTCGATCGCTTCCCGTTGCGAAATCCCGCCGGTCAGCGACGCTGCGATCCCGGCAAAACCCAGGGCGCGCGTCACCGGAGCGGCGGCATCGTAACGCCCCAGGAAGCCACGCACCTCCTCCACCGCGCCTACCTCGATCATGGCCAGGAACCGCAGGTCGCAGGCGGCCCGCAGTATGTCGCGCGGCGGCAGGATCAGTACGGACAGGTAATCGTAATCGCTGCGTTTCGTATCGTCACCATGCCACGCGCTCAGGGGCCTGCCGGTGGCCTGCAACACCTCCCACGCCCGCAGCAAGCGATGAGTGTCGCCAGATTTCAGAACTTGGGACGAAGGATCCGCGGCCACCAGGCGGTCCCGGAAGGCTTCGTGGCCCAGGGTCTCCATATCGGCCTGCGCCTGTCGTTTTACCGCTGCGGGAATTTCGGGCACCGGCGCGATGCCCTGCATCAGGGCTTCCAGGTACAGCCCCGTGCCGCCGACAAGGATCGGCACCTGCCCCGCCGCATGCGCCTTGTCGATCGTGGCCCGGGCCTGCGTTGCCCACCATGCGGCGGTGACGCGGCTTGTCGCCTCCACCACGCCGTAGAGGGCATGCGGCGCACGGCTTGTCAGCTCCGGCCCGGGGCTTGCGGTCAGGATCGGCAGCGCGTCGTAAAGCTGCAGGCTGTCGGCGTTGATCACCACGCCGCCGGCATTTTGCGCCAGCGCTGCCGCCAGTCCCGACTTGCCGCTGGCCGTCGGTCCCGCGATCACCACCACTTCGCGGCGTTTACCCATGGACAGCGTGCGTGTTGATCGTAAACATAGGGCTATGAAGTACGTACTCACACTCGCCGCCGCAACCATCGACGCGTTCCCGGTCGAGACGGCCGACGCCGTGCGCGAGGCGCTGGCCGATGCCGGGGCTACCGTTCAGCGCCCGCACTGGCTCGGCCCCGCCTCGTGCGACCTGTTGTTCGACGGCATGGAAATGCTGGACGCCGATGTCACGGCGCGGCGCTGCCTGGGCGACGCCGAAATCGACGTATTGACGCAGGAGGTCGCCACCCGCCGCAAGCGCCTGCTGATCGCGGACATGGAATCGACCATGATCCGCGAGGAGATGCTGGACGAGCTGGCGGAGCTGAAGGGCATCCGCCAGCAGATCGCGGCGGTCACCGCGCGGGCGATGAACGGCGAACTGGAATTCCGCGAAGCGCTGGAGGCGCGGGTGGCCCTGCTGGCCGGCATCTCCGTATCCAGCCTGCACGATGCCTGGCAGCGCGTGACCTTAATGCCAGGCGCCAAGCTGCTCGTGAACACGATGCGCCGCCGCGGTGCGCGCACGGTGCTGGTATCGGGCGGGTTCACAATCTTTACCGGCAAGCTGCGCGAGAAGCTGGGCTTCGACGTGGATCACGGCAACGAGCTGGAATTCGAGCGCGGGCTGATGTCGGGCCGGCTGGTGCCCCCGATCAAGGACCGTAGTTACAAGGTGGCGGTGCTGGAGCAGGAAATGCGCGATGGCGGCTTTTCATCGGATGAGGTGGTAGCGGTGGGTGACGGCGCCAACGATATCCCGATGCTCAACCAGGCCGGGTTCGGCGTCGCCTATCATGCCAAGCCTGCCGTACGCGCTGTGGCGAAATTCCGCCTGGATCACGCCGATCTATCCGCGCTGCTCTACGCTCAGGGTTACCGCCGCGAATATTTCTTCAGCGATTGAAGCCTGGATAATAGCGACGGCGTATTCGCCTTAATATTATCCACCCGCCACCTATGATTGCGATAAAAATGATCAGCGGCGGTCCAAGCATTCCTGCCAGCCTAGTCAGCGGCCAAGCCGAGTTATCCAGAACTGCCTCACCCGGATTAGCCGGGTCGAAGTAAGCGGTAACATGCATTCCTATGGGAAATTGATCGACCTGTGCCTCAGCCGATATTTGGTGCGATATATAGGCAATCCGGTTAGCCGTATATAGCTGACCAGAGACGCTGTATTTATATTCAATCGATGCATTACAAGTTCTGTTCTTTCCCTTACCGCACACCACTTCCGAACGGGTGATTACAGCCTCAGCCGGCTTGTACTGTGTGTGCGCCCGGCTTTGAAGTTGATAGCCCTGAGCAAAAACAACAATGAAAAAACTAATCAGCACTATGAAGAAAATAACAAATGGCAACATGGTCAGCCGCATGGTCCATACTCCATCGTTATGAGATCAGATATCCATACATCATATGCCATCGCGTAAAAAGCGCCGCGATATTTCCATTGGCTAAACATGCAAGGTGCACATTCCTTCCCTCTTAACGTAAGAGGTCTTTTCTGAAGCTTGGCATAAAAGGATCGATGAAGTGCTGATTACTTGCTAGTGCGGATAGAACCTCATCCGATGATCCTTTCAGATCGCTACTTCTCCCGTGAAGAGAAGGATATTACGTCCGTTTATTACTGCGCCTTCTCCTGCTTGGGATCCGGCTTGTCGGGTTTACTGTCCGGCTTGTCTGTCGATGCCGTCAGCGTCACCGCGACGAAGCGGATTTCGTCATGACGGTCGACCAGCAGAAGCACGGACTTCTTGCCCGCCTTCCGGGCGTCCGCAATCTTGGTGTTCAGGTCGGCGGGTTTGGTCACGGCCTCCTGGTTGATCGCCTTGATCACGTCGCCGGGGGCGACACCGCGATCGGCGGCGGCGCCGTTGGGATCGACCTTGGTAACCACCAGGCCCTTCACGTCCTCAGGCACGCTGAACTGCTGCTTCAGCTCTGGGGTGATGGCGCTGACCTCGACACCCAGGGCCGGGATCTTGCTGCCGGCGGGCTGGTCCAGATCGTCGGTGTCCTTTTCGCTGGCCTGATCTTCCTGCTCGTCGCTTTGCGGCATCTCGGCGACCTTGACCTGCTTGGTCATTTCCTTGCCGTTGCGGATCAGCGTCACCGTCGAGGTCTTGTCGATCTCGGTATCGGCGACATAGCGCGGCAGCTTGCGCATCTCGTCGATCGGCTTGCCGTCGAATTCGGTGATGACGTCGCCGGCCTGTATGCCGGCCTTCGCCGCGGGGCCGTCCGGCGTCACGCTGGCAATCAGCGCGCCACGCGCCTTGCCCAGGCCCAGGCTGTCGGCGATGTCGTCGGTCACGCCCTGGATGCGCACGCCCAGCCAGCCGCGCTTGGTCTTGCCGAAGGCGATCAGCTGGTCGACGACCGGCTTGGCGAGGTTGGACGGGATGGCGAAGCCGATTCCGACCGAGCCGCCGGATGGCGAGAAGATTGCAGTATTGATACCGATCACCTGGCCATCGGTATTGAAGGTCGGCCCACCCGAGTTGCCGCGGTTGATCGGCGCGTCGATCTGCAGAAAGTCGTCATAGGGGCCGGCGTTGATGTTACGCGCCCGGGCCGACACGATGCCGGCGGTCACCGTGCCGCCGAGGCCGAACGGGTTTCCGATGGCCAGTATCCAGTCGCCGACGCGTTCCTTGTCGCTGTCGCCCCATTTCACGTCGGTCAGCGCATGCGTGGTCTTGATCCGCAATACCGCCAGATCGGTCTTGAGATCCTTGCCGACCAGCTCGGCCTTGATCGAGGTGTTATCCTGCAGGATGACGTTGATCTCCTCCGCATCGGCGATCACGTGGTTATTGGTGACGACCAGGCCCTTCTTGGCGTCGATGATGAAGCCCGAGCCCAGCGAGGCGGCATGGTGCGGGGCCGCGTTCTGCTGCTGGTTTTGCTTGTCCATGAAGTCCTTGAAGAACTCCTCGAACGGCGAGCCGGGCGGGAACTGCGGCATTTCCATTGCCGGCTGCTTGGCGTTGGTCGATTTGATCGTGGTCGAGATGTTGACCACCGCCGGCAACAGGGCCTCGGCTTCGTCGGCAAAGCTGTTCGGCGAGGTATAGGCGGCTGGGACCAGCGAGAAGGATGTGCCGGCGGCAAGGGCTGCCTTATTGAGCGACAGCAGCAGGGCTATGGCAAGCGCGGCACGAAACGAAAACCGGAAAAACTGCGATTTCATCAAGACATCCCTTTGCTGACCGACTCTAGCTAGTCCGCTATTTGCCGTGCGTCAATGCGATCGGATTCATAAGGGATAACCCGGGCGAAATAATGGCATTCCTGTATGATATAGGCCACAAAAAAGGCCGCTTCCGGTCGAAAACGGCCTTTCCTGTACATAGAAAACGATATCAGGCGGCGCGCTTGAATTGAGCTGCCTGTTCGTTGACAACGCTGTTGGCTACCTTGTTGAGGATGGAATCGGCAGTCTTCTCCTCGGCAAGGGTTTCCTCCAGTATCGATACGATCTCGTCCTTGCCGGCAGCTTGTGCCCAGGCGATCATCGTGCCGTAATGCGCCATTTCGTAATGCTCGACGCCCTGACCGGAGAAGATCAGGCCGGCATCTCGAACCGCGCCCGGCTCGCTTTTCTTGATCAGCTTTTCACAGCTTTCGATCAGTGCGTCGATGACCGGGCACCTTTCAGTTTCAGGCTCTTCGCCCATGGCTTCGAACACATCCTCGAGGCGACGCACCTGATTGTTCGTTTCCTTCAAGTGCTGTGTGAAAGCCTGCTTCAACTCAGGGTTGGAGGCCGCTTCGATCATCTTTGGCAAAGCCTTCGTGATCTCTTGCTCGGCATAATAAGTTGCCTTCAAAACCTGACCGCAAAGTTTGTCGAATGTCATTTCTGACATGGTATCCTCCAAAAAAACTGGACTTGTCTTTCGAATGAGAGACGCAGGTTTAAAGAGATTCTTGAGCTAATTGTTCCCCGACTCTCGTCTTACCCAATCGGCAATTTGCTAAATCGGCTTGCAGATCATAAGCTTTTGCCATGACTGGATATAACCTCCTTCTCGTCGGCTGCGGCAACATGGCAGGCGCGATGCTGGCCGGATGGCTGGATGCCGGGCTGGTAGCGCAGGCAGTCGTGGTCAAACCCTCCCCGCTGGCCCTCAAGCACCCGGCGCTTCGCGCCGTCAGCCCGGAACAGGGCGTGCCGGAGGAATTCCGCGCCGACCTGGTCGTGCTTGGCGTCAAGCCGCAGATACTGAACGACGTGTTGCCCGCCTACCGGCATTACGCCGGTCATGCGCCGTTTCTGTCGCTCGCCGCCGGCAAGACGCTGGCCTATTTCGAACGGCAGCTGGGGCCGGATGCCGCCGTGATCCGCTCGATGCCGAATCTGCCCGCCACGGTCCGCATGGGCGCGACACCCTGTTGCGCCAGTACCGCCGTCACGCCGGCACAGCGCGACATGGTGACGACGTTGCTGCAAGCCATCGGCACAGTGCACTGGATCGAGGAGGCGGACATGAACGCCGTGACCGCGCTGTCGGGCGGCGGCCCTGCACATGTCTTCCTGTTGCTGGAGATGCTGCAGCAGGCCGCAGAGACCCTTGGCCTAGACCCGGTTCTGGCCAGTACGCTGGCCCGAGAAACCATCATCGGAACGGCGCAATTGCTGGCGCAATCGTCCGAGGACGCCGCCGTCCTGCGCGCCCGAGTGACCAGCAAAGCAGGCACGACCGAAGCGGCGATAAGAATTTTGCTGCAAAACGACGCGTTACCTACTATATATGCCTCGGCTTTGCAGGCCGGCGCTGCCCGTGCCGCTGAACTAGCCGACTAAACAACCGTCTTTCGACGCGCGGTGATAACCCCAACGACCGGGTGCTTCGCCGCGCGCAGCATGACTATTTACGATTGGATTTCTTATGTCGTTGCGCAACATCGCCATCATCGCCCACGTCGATCATGGCAAGACCACCCTCGTCGACCAGCTGCTGCGGCAGAGCGGCACGTTCCGCGACAACCAGCACGTGGCCGAACGCGCCATGGACTCCAACGACCTGGAAAAGGAACGCGGGATCACCATCCTGGCGAAGTGCACTTCCATCGAGTGGAAGGGCAACCGCATCAACATCGTCGATACACCCGGCCACGCCGATTTCGGCGGCGAGGTCGAGCGCATCCTGTCGATGGTCGACGGCGTGCTGCTGCTTGTCGATGCCGCGGAGGGCGTGCTGCCGCAGACCAAGTTCGTGCTGGGCAAGGCGCTGAAGCGCGGCCTGAAGCCGATCGTGGTCGTGAACAAGATCGACCGTGGCGACGCCGAGCCGGAAGTCGTGCACAACCAGATTTTCGACCTGTTCTCGGCGCTTGACGCGACCGAGGAGCAGCTGGACTTCCCGACCCTGTTCGCCTCGGGCCGCAACGGCTGGGCATCGGACACGCTGGACGGCCCGCGCGAGAACATGGAGCCGTTGTTCGAGCTGGTCATGCGCCACGTACCGGAACCTGTCGTCGATCTGGACGCGCCGTTCTCGATGCTGGCCACCATCCTCGAGCCGAACCCGTTCCTGGGCCGCCTGCTGACCGGCCGCATCCAGACCGGCCGCCTGAAGGCGAACATGATCGCCAAGACCATGACCCGCGACGGCAAGCTGATCGAGAACGGCCGCATCTCCAAGATCCTGGCCTTCCGCGGCCTGGAGCGCATCAGCCTGGACGAAGCCATGGCAGGCGACATCGTCGCCATCGCCGGGTTCGAGAAGACGACCGTTGCCGACACGATCTGCGACCCCTCGGTCAGCGAGGCGATCCCGGCGCAGCCGATCGATCCGCCGACCATCGCGATGACATTCCAGGTCAACGACTCGCCGCTGGCGGGGCGCGAAGGCGACAAGGTGACCAGCCGCATGATCCGCGACCGCCTGTTCCGCGAAGTGGAAGGCAACGTCGCCCTCCAGGTCAGCGAAAGCGACGGCAAGGACAGTTTCGAGGTCGCCGGCCGCGGCGAGTTGCAGCTGGGCGTGCTGATCGAGCAGATGCGCCGCGAAGGCTTCGAGCTTTCCATCGGCCGTCCCCGCGTGCTGTTCCGCACCGACGACAAGGGCAACCGCCTGGAGCCGATCGAGGAAGTCCAGGTCGACGTCGACGAAGGCTTTTCGGGCGTCGTCGTGCAGAAATTGTCCGAGCGCAAGGCCGACCTGATCGAGATGAAGCCTTCGGGCGGCGGCAAGCAGCGCCTGACCTTCTATGCACCGTCGCGTGGCCTGATCGGCTATTACGGCGAGTTCCTGACCGACACGCGCGGCACCGGCATCATGAACCGCCTGTTCCACGAATACGGCCCTTTCAAGGGCCCGATCCCGGCACGCCGCAACGGCGTCCTGATCTCTAACGGCGACGGCGAGGCCGTGGCTTACGCGATGTGGAACCTTGAAGAGCGCGGCCCGATGATGATCGATCCCGGCGTCAAGGTTTACCAGGGCATGATCATCGGCGAACACACCCGCGACAACGACCTGGAAGTGAACGTGCTGAAGGGCAAGCAGCTGACCAACATCCGCGCCGCCGGCAAGGACGAGGCGGTCAAGCTGACCCCGCCGATCCGCATGACGCTGGAAAAGGCGATCGCCTATATCGGCGAGGACGAGCTGGTGGAAGTCACCCCGCAGAACATCCGCCTGCGCAAGAAGCACCTGGACCCCAACGCCCGCAAGCGCGCGGAACGCTCGGCCGAAGTGGCATAAATCTCGGATCCGGCGTAAGACTATCGGCCATACCGTTCCCGGAGGATTGTATGGCCGATTGTACCGCACGTTATTTCAAACGCCTGTTGCATGTTTCCTTAGTGGGGGGATTGCTGGCTGAGCCTTGCCACGCCGCCTCGGCTGAAGACGGCATCTATCAGGACCACACACATGGCTTTTCAATTAGCTACGGACCCGACCTGCGCGCAGTGGCAGGGCCTGACGGTACTGTTTTCGACGACCTCGATCTGAAGCTGGCAAAAGGCAAGATCATCGAATCGTTCATAGCGGATGATGCCGCCGGCATCCCCGGTGTGGCGGGCGCCGGTGTATCCATCGGCACGATTCTCCCCTCGACGGAATTGGGCTGCACCACGGTGGGCATGGGCGAGAAAACGGTCGGCCCGCTGAAATTCTACGGCGGCGTCGGTGCGGCACGAACCGGCCCAAGGCTGGACAGGGAATATTTCTATCTGGTCCAGAGCAACGGCGCCTGCTTCGAAATCCTCGAAAAAATCATCGTCGCCAACGCGGATGCCGAAGACAGCATTCCCGCCGAAAGGCTGGCGCAACTGAAGACGCGTCTGGAAAAGGTGGCGCTGAGCTTCACGGCGAAATAGTCCGCCGCCCTGTTACAGTATGAAAGGCGGAGTAAAGCCTACTCGCCCTCGTTCGCACGCAACGACTGTTCAAGCATCGTAAGCCGCTTCTCTATTGCCTGCAGGCAATAATTGACGGCAAAGGATAAAGTTCCGAAGAAGATGAAGACTGTCGTTATTGCATCGACCTTATGCAAAACGATATCGATGAAAGCCAGCGCAATAAACACGAATCCAAAAAACGGAAGCATCCAAAGCGAAGCCTTCTGGGTCTTCACGGGATATACCTTATCTCCGCAGCGCCCAGCTGATCCGGCGCGCCTGCGGCACGTCGGGCGTGCAGCAGCACAGGGCCAGGACGATCGTCATCCACACGTTCATCGGCGCGCCCGTCAGGTCGGCGGCAGCCATCGATTCCACCGGCACGCCGGAGAAGTGCAGGCCGGTAGCCCCCACCACCAGCGCCGCGATCAGCAACGAGGCGGCGCGGACGACGCGGCGCTCGTTCGGGCGGGTGTCGCGCGGCTGGATCACGAACTGCGACAGGTCGCTGGTCAGGAACTTCGGATCGTACAGGTCGATCAGGCGCGGGTTGTCGCGGATGTCGGCGGCACGCGACTTCAGGTCCTCGAAGGCTTCGGTGCCGAACTCGACAGCGAACGAACCCAGCATCGCGTCGCCATCCTCGGCGCAGGCGATGTACAGGATCGCGCTCTGGGCATCGACGCCGCGCATCTCGATTAGGCGGCGGCAGGCAGCCAGCGCCTGGGACTGCTTGCCTTGCAGCAAGGCGCCCTTCGCAATCAGGTACTGATAGGAGTCGTCATCGACGCCATTGTCCTGGGTCTGCTCGATCAGCGCCTCGTAGCGGCCGTATTCCGCGGTCTTCAGGTAGGTGTGTCCCAGCGTGGTCACGATCGCCAGGTTGGCGGGATCGTACTTGCGGCCTTCCAGCAGCGTCTCCTCGGCGCGTTCGAACTGGCCGATATGGGCATAGACATTGCCCAGCGAATTGATCAGCACGGTGTCACGCGCGTTGAAGCGGCGGCCGGCCAGCAGGGCACGCTCGGCTTCGTCGTATTTCTTCTGGCGCGAATAAACCGATGCCAGCGAAGCGCAAATGTGGCGGTTATGCGGATCGATCCGGCTACCGGCGATCAGCACGTCCTCGGCGGCGGCATAGTCGCCCATCTCGGCGCGGATGCTGCCCAGCAGGTTGATGATGTAGGGATCGCGCGAATGCAGCGTGTAGCCGCGTTCCAGCACGTCGCGCGCGACGTCGGCATTGCCCAGCAGGGCCTGCACGACGCCATACGACGCCATGATGAACTTGTTGCCCTGTTCCAGCCCGCCCGACGATTTCAGCAGGTCGGCGGCTTCCTCGTACCGGCCCTGCTCGCTCATCAGCTTGGCGAGGGACACGATCACGAACTTGTCGTTGCGGTCCAGCTGGCGCGCCTTGGCTAGCATCGCCTCGGCCTGCGCGTCCAGGCCCAGCTCGACATAGACGCCGGCAAGCGAGGTCACGGTGCGGATGTCGCTGGGCTTCAGTTCGAAACTGCGTTCCAGGCACTGGCGCGCATCTTCCATGTAGCCGGCGCGGCGGTACAGCTGGCCCAGCTGGCCCAGGAAATAGATGTTGTCGGGATACTGGTCCAGGCCGACTTCCAGCGTCTCGATGGCGCGGTCGATGTTTCCGTCATGCGCATAATCGGCCGCGCGGCTGGTAATCCGGCGCTGCAGCTTGATGACATCGTCGATGACATTGGATACGGTGTCGGCGATCCGACCGCGTAGGGGGGCGCCGGAATCCGCAGTTTGTTGGTATGACATGACGCCGACTCCCGGGACCGTTAATATCTAATCCGTATATCTAGCACGAAAATCCCGGCGCTTCAACCTTGACGGCACTTCACAAGGTGGCATGACTGCCATAGAAAGTCCGCAATTCCGTCCGATAGTTTAACAAGCTCAATGCCAAAGAGGTTCGCCTGAAGCCGCTGATCCGCGCCACACGCGACACAATCATCATCCTGGCCGTTGTTTTTGCTGCCAATCTCGGGGTCTGGGCCTTGCTCAACCGGCCCGTGGCGGAGCGTCCGTGGATCGGCAGCATAAACTGCGTCTCGTTCGCGCCTTTCCAGCGCGACCAGAACCCCTTGCAGAACAAATATCCCAGCTACGAACAGATTTTCGAGGATATCCGCCAGCTTTCGCGCCAGGTCGACGGCGTTCGCACCTATACTTCGATGCATGGCGAGGACAAGGTGCCCGAGATGGCGCAGCAATACGGCATGCATGTCATCGCCGGCGCCTGGGTCGAGAACATCAACCACAGCAAGGCCGACGATGTGCTGGCCGACAACCCGGTGGACAAGGCGGAAATCGACGCCGCCGTCTCCACCGCCCGCCGCAACGCCAACGTTTCCAACCTGGTGATCGGCAACGAGGCTGTCCTGCGGGGCGATTACACGCCGCACCAGATGGCCGAGTTGATAAAGCAGGTCAAGAAACAGACCACCGTGCCGGTTTCGACCGCCGATGTGTGGAGCGTATGGGCCAACAATCCCGAACTGGCCGAATCGGCCGATTACCTGGCCGTCCATGCCCTGCCCTACTGGGAGGGAGTCCCGGTCGACCAGGCGGTCGGCTATGTCATGGACAAATATGACCTGCTGCACGCCAAATACCCGGACAAGCCGATCATGCTGGCCGAGGTGGGCTGGCCGTCTGCGGGACCCTATATCAAGGGCGCGGAGCCGAGCAAGGTCAACCAGGCGCGGTTCATCCGCGACTTCCTGAACGCCGCGCGCGCCCGGCACCTGAACTATACGATCATGGAGGGCATCGACCAGCCATGGAAATTCGCGCTTGAAGGTCCCGCCGGCACCAGCTGGGGGCTGCTGACAGCCGATCGCCAGGAAAAATACCCGATGGTGGGCGAGGTGGTGGAGAATCCCGCCTGGCTGCTGCTGTACGGCCTGGCCACCCTCCTGGCCCTTCCCGGCGTGCTGCTATTCCTCAGCCGCTCGGAGGATCTACGCCGCGGCGGCCGCTTCTTCTACGCCCTGCTGATCCAGGCCGTCGCCTCGATCCTGATCTGGACGGTCAGCGAAGTGGCGCACGAGGCGTTCAAGCTCAGCGTCTGGATCGCGTGGAGCGTCCTGATGCTGACCCAGCTGATCCTGTTCACCGTGATCCTGTCCGACGGGTTCGAGCTGACGGAAGTGCTGTGGCGCAACAAATGGACGCGGGCGATCACGCCGCTGCGCCATACCTCGATCGCCAATCCGGAGACCGCGCCCAAGGTGTCGATCCACGTGCCGTGCTACAACGAGCCGCCGCACATGGTGATCGAGACGCTGGACCGCCTGGCACGCCTCGACTACCCGAACTTCGAAGTCCTGCTGATCGACAACAACACCAAGAACGAAGCGGTATGGAAACCGGTCGAGGCGCATTGCGCCCTCCTGACGGAGCAGTTCGGCCCCGGCCGCTTCCGCTTCTTCCACCTCGCCAACTGGCCCGGTTACAAGGCCGGCGCGCTGAATTTCGGGCTGCGTGAAACCGCGCCCGACGCGACCATCATTGCGGTGATCGACAGCGACTACCTGGTCGACCCCGACTGGCTGTCGGCGATGGTGCCGAATTTCGACGACCCGCAGATCGGCCTGGTCCAGTCGCCGCAGGATTACCACGATTGGGAGGGCGAGACCTTCAAGGCGATGTGCCACTGGGAATATGCCGGTTTCTTCAACATCGGCATGGTGCAGCGCAACGAGCGCAACGCCATCATTCAGCACGGCACGATGACCATGATCCGCAAGAGCGCGCTGGAACAGGCCGATGGCTGGGCCGAATGGTGCATCACCGAGGACGCGGAGTTGGGGCTGAAGCTGTTCGAGCTGGGCTGGCTGGCGACCTATTCGCCCGAAAGCTTCGGCCGCGGCCTGGTGCCGGACAGCTACAACGCCTACAAGACCCAGCGTTTCCGCTGGGCCTACGGTGCGGTGCAGATCGTCAAGAAGCATTGGCGCGCCAT
Organism: Alphaproteobacteria bacterium; assembly: GCA_965199335.1. Taxonomy (GTDB): domain Bacteria; phylum Pseudomonadota; class Alphaproteobacteria; order CALMVH01; family CALMVH01; genus CBDAQV01. The sequence goes on from CBDAQZ010000003.1 coordinate 68,721, forward strand.
GCTGCCAGGATCGAAGGTATTGACGCGCGGCCAGCGCTATCACTTCATCGCCGGCTGGATGCCCTGGTTCGCCGACGCCGCGCACCTGCTGTTCGCCGCCGCGTCGGTGTTCTGGTCGTTCCTCGTGATCTCCAACTGGCTGTGCTACCTGTTCAACCTGTCGGTGTTCTATGTCGGCGACTGGCTGCAGGCCACCGCGCCGCTGACGCGCCACTGGCTGGAGGCGCACCTGGCCATCCCGGTCGACCCGCTGAACAACTGGCATGTCGAGGTCACGTCGCCGTTCAAGCTGGGCTTCCCGCCGACCGCCTTCATGATCCCGACCATCGCCGCCTTCCTGCTGAAGGTGCTGGGCGGGTTCAGCCTGTACCAGATGAAGATCAAGTGCAGCTTCTGGCAGAAGGTCGGCGCGGCCGTGGCCGGCATGGCGCTGACCTACACGGTCGGCAGCGCCGTCTGGCAAGGCCTGTTCACCGAGGGCCGCCCCTTCGTGCGCACACCCAAATGCGAGAACCAGCCCGCCTTCGTCCAGGGCATCCTGATGGCGCGGACCGAGTTGCTGTGGTTGGCCGCGCTATGGCTGTCGGCCTTGCTGGTGATCCTGGCCGAGAACTGGCACAACATGGAGGCACTGCTGTGGGCCGTGCTGCTGGTGGTGCAGTCCCTGCCCTTCATCGCCGCGATCACGACCAGCATGATCAACGCCATGCCCGGCCTGCTGCGCCCGCGTGTTCATAGCGGAGCGGTTGCTGCTGAGTGAGACAAATGAGTTGTGATAAGATCGCTAGGTTTGCACCTTTGATTTTTTTCTCTGCTCGACAATCTGAAATGTCGCCAGGCTGCTAAGAACGATAAGTATTCCTGCATATTGAGACAGTTTGAGATATTCGCCAATCACCACGGCGGAAAATAAAGCTGTAAAAACAGGTTCTAGTTTTAGATACAGACTCCAGCGAAATGTACCGAGGAAAGCGATTCCGTAGGCGCGCAAAAACGTACTGACAATCAGGCAAGCGCAGCCCAATCCGAGCCAGCCGTATGCGGGACCACCATTTGGCAATGTCGGATGTTGCACAAAACAAATCGCCGTTGCGAAAATCGCAGCGATCATGAATGTTTCAGCACTCACGACAAGCGGATTGCGGATTTTCGATTGCTTGCCGACCATGTACAGGGTGCCGACCGTGCAGGCCGCTCCTAAAAATCCAAGCCCGATACCGATCAACCTCGCTTCATTATGAACGTGCCAGACATCAATAACAAAGCTTAGGCCTAGCAAGGCCATGGCTGTTGTAATGACTGTAAGCTTGTCCAATATCACCTCGCCCCGCCATGCCATGAAAAAAAGGAGCATAAGGGTATGGGTATAGAAAATGATGATCGCTATCGGACTGGGAAGAAATTTGATGGATGCGTATTGCGACAAAAGCGCGATAGCCTGAAGCAGGCCGGATAAAATACTAACTTTTATATCGGAGCGCGTGGCAAATAAGTGATGCCCTTTCTTTATACACGTTCCCGCTACAAAAGACGCTCTCAACCACATACTTAAAACCGTAACAAGCGCGACGTTGCCGCCGGCCGCGTATACTTCTTTGAAAGCTGACGGAAACAAGCCGTACAAAACTGCCGAAACCAGTGCACAAATCAGCCCCATGGATAGTTTGTTGCACCAAATTCCGCCGACTACAATATTGCTGCTTTATAGTTAAAGCACAGACGGCGTCGCACCCTGACCGCGCTTAGAGGCCCAGTTCAGCGCCAGGTTGCCCACCGTGTACAGCGTTCCGGCTGCGGCAGCAGTGTGATCGCCCGCGGCGAAGCCCGAGATCATGTAGGAAACCGCACCGACCTGAAACAGCACCTCCGATACCTTCATGGGATTGCGCTGCACGTAGTCCTTCATGTGCGGCACGATCTGGCCGATGTGGATATCCAGGTTTCCATCACGCGTTTCCCATACCGGCGGTGGCCTGGGGGTATCGGGCGATATTTGCTTCACCAGGTTCCCGATCAGCAGCGCGCCGAGGTCCGTCACGGCGCTGGCCACCTCGATCGGGCGCGCCTTGCCTGCCTTTTCCAGCAGGAAGGCGCCGGCACCGGCGGGGATCAGCAGCGTGGCCTCGATCGTGCCCAGCATAAAACCGGTCTCCACCGGATAATGCCTGAAATCCAGCATGCGCCGCAGGCGTGAGGTCGGCCTGTCCTGATTGTCGATCTCGGCCAGCAGGTCGTTGCGTTTCTGGCGGTCGCCATAGAACAGCAGCACGGCTGACCCGGCGAGTCCGACCAGGCCCGCCACCAGCCTGACACCGTTGTACTGCGCCCCGGACGCCGCCACCAATCCGTCGCCGAGCAGTCCCATCACGGCAAAGGTGCGTAACGGATATTTCTCGACCGTGCGGATCAGGAAGCGACCCGCAGGTGAGTTAGCGAGAACGTCTATTGGATTTACTCGATAGGGACAGGAAGAACCGGACGGAAGAGGCGCGATACCGCACCTGATTTATAAATATTTGATTAATAAGCTTGCTACCTTCTCATGCTTTGCTACTATGGCAATCGGTAACAACACTATGGGTATTTTATGTCATCGACATCGACCGAAGGTCTGGCCTGGATTGCAGACGTAACGAAAAACGACAGCACTGAAACGCTTGAAGTTTACAACCTCGTCGCAGTTTCGCCGGATATCGAACAGCCGCCCGAAGGCGTCCGTCACATCCAGGCGCACGGCGTGGTCGAAGGCCTGCGAAACAACACCGATCTGGGTGAATTCGTCATCGGTCTCTACGCCGGACCGGAAGGATTCGAGGCCCGCTATCCCGACCCTGCGGAAATTTTTCGTGGCCCGGGCGAGGAAAAGCCTGCCTCCATCGCGGACATGAGAAAATTCCTGCACCGGCAGCCAAAGGCCGACACGAACGAACCGTTATAACCTTCGTGGAAAACGGTGCGGATCATCATGGGGGCGAGGACACGCGGGAGAGCTATGACTTCTCGCGCCTACCCAACAGGAAGGATTTCGAACTGGTGGTCCGCCACGAGCAGCCTTCGCGACTGCTGCTGATTCCAGCGCAGAAGCGTGAACGCGTCCAAGGCGCCATCGCGCGCAGTGCTCTCGTGGAAGCGAATAATTATCCGCACTTTTCCATCGGCTGCCAGATCGCACCGTTCGAAATAGACCTGGTGATACCGGTCCATCCGGCGATGAAGGTCAGCGATGTCTTCGCCATGAGCAAGCTGCTCATGCGGGCCGAAATCCTGAACAACAAGGCGACATCGTTTGCCGAGGCGATGAGCGTGCCCCTGACGGAATTCCCCGACCTCAACGACGGCGCTACCTGCAGCGCCCTTGAAAGACTGGAAGACACACATCCCGTTCTGGTGAACGACATCTGGGTCGCAATCGCGGATGATTACCTGGATGGAATCCAGAACGGGCTTTACATGGCGCATTGCGCCGCGCTTGACGATGCGAAGGCGTTCTATGGCAGCTTTGAATCCGCATCACCGAAAGCAGGGATACAATCCCGCCTGGACTTCAGCCGGCCGCTGCACGGACCGGACGGGCAGCAGCCAAGCGCCTGATCAAGCCTTGGTCAGCGAGCTCCAGGTCACGCGCATATATTCGTAGGCGGTCCAGACGCTGAGTCCCGCTGCAACCCACAGCATGATCAGGCCCGCCGTCTCAAGCTGCGGCAACACCACGATCAGCAGCAGCATGCCCAGCGCGACCATCTGGCTGGCGGTCTTCCACTTGGCGAATTTGCTGACCGGCAGGACGATGCCCATCGGGCTGAGGTACTCGCGCACCCCCGAGATCAGCAATTCGCGCAGCAGGATCGCAGCGGTAGGGATCAGGTCGATGGTCACGATGATGCCGTTCGCCACCAGGCAAAGCAGCAGCGCCGCCACCAGCAGCTTGTCGGCGATGGGATCGAATACGCGGCCCAGCGGCGACCCGACGTTCCACAGCCGCGCCAGATAGCCGTCCAGGAAATCGCTGATGCCCGCCAGCACGAACAGTGCGAACGCGGCATAGGCGGCCTCGGCATAGGGTACGAACACCAGCATGCCGATTACCGGGATGACGATGATGCGAAACGCTGTCAGCGCGTTGGGAATTTTCTCTTTCAGTGACATGATGCCACCCTAGCCTACACGGCCTGGCGGCGAAAGCCTTGCGCTGACAAAGCCGTAAACTGGCCTGCTCAATATATTAACAAATGATTGATTGTAAGCCATAGGTCAATTTGATATGACCTCTCTGTGATTTATATAAAGGCAAGAATAATCTATGTCGACAAACATTGTTTCCCCTCCCAGCCCTGTTCTCCCGCCTCATAGCGAATTCGGCACATGGGACAAATCGGCAGATGCCCGCAGAAAGCTGCTGACCTCGCTGGTCGACCATCCGGTAGGACTTGCCGTGTTGAAGAGCTTCTACATCGACGGCGCGACCAAGGGCCCCGATGTCATGCCGCCCGAAAAACTCCTGGAACAGACATTTCATGGCAGGCCGACCACCTTCATGACCGAATGCCGCGAAATCGTGAACATCTGCAAGGCAATTGAAGGTGGCCGCGCGGTAGACCACGGCATAACCGGCGTACCGATGTATTACGACAGGACCGTTGTCGACGCGATCAACAGCAACGTCTCCAAGCTTCTGAACACGCTGACGCAACCCCGGCCACAAACCAGCATTCTTCCCGGCCGCCCTGCCATGGCTCCGCGCGACCAGGTGCTGATCGCGCTGGGCGACCATCTGGAAAGCGGGCGGGCGATGGAAAAGCTGGACCAGCTTGCCGTTCTCGACGGCATGGCGGAGCAGCTGCTGCATTTTCGGCGCAAGACCGGGAAAGCGCCCAGCAAGGAAGACCAGGAAGATATCGCCCAACGCGCGGTCGGCGCAAAGGATGCGGGTTTCGGTACCGGCAATCGCCGCGTTATTGCATCGGATGAATATAATGAGCTGTTGCAGAGACAAGCGTCTTCCGCAGGCTTCAGCGGCAGCAGCAAGCCGGGCGGTTCTTTCGGCAATGGCAAAGTCGTAAGGGACAAGCCACGCCGTATTGCGACATCAAGGACGCCAGCCCCGGATAGCGACGACGATACCGACCATCGGGCTCCCGCACAGGCGGTACGATCCCCCGGTGAAAACACGACAATTACCGTTGCCGCACCGTCGCAGATAGCGGCGCTGAAAACGGCACCTTCCTCCCCCATTATCGACAATGAATTGAACCCAATGCAAAACTCCCCTGCCACGCCCGCGAATGAAGCCGGCACGGAAACGCCTGCCGGCAAGCCTGCACCCGTGGAAATGAAATTCGGCTATCCCGTTTACCTGCGGGACTACAAGGTGATTCAGCGCCTGCCCGAACTGGAGGCTGCCCTGGCGAGTCTTGGATATACTAGACGGGGCGAATTATCGAAGGCGGTGCAGGCAGTTTCCAATCCCGTTTTTTCCGACGCCTATGCCTCGTTGCAGAATGGCGATTTCCTGGAGGGGCACGTTTTCAATCAGCGCACCCTCCCCCATAACCAGCCGACGTCCTGGGCAGTTCTTGTGGCAAAGGTAGTGGACAAGGACCCCGCCAAGCTCTATGCCCCCCTGCTGTCCGCGCCGCCTGTTCCCATAGCGGCACCGGTCTTTCAGCAAGAAGCCAAGCCCTCTCCGCACCCAACGCCAGAGTCGGCCGCCGATGCCCCGTTACCTCCACAACCGGTTGTAAAAAATACCGACACGAAGGCCGCCGCTGTCGGAACGCCGGCCGGCACGCCTGGACCCGTGGAAATGAGATTTGGCCATCCCGTTCACCTGCGCGATTACGCGGTGATCCAGCGCCTGCCGGAGCTGGAAGCCGATCTGGCCAGTCTGGGGCACACCACGCGCGTCCAGTTATGGAAAGCTATCCAGGCGGCCACCGTGCCACCGATCCTGGACGCAAACGCATCCTTTCAGAACGGTGCTTTCCTGGATGGGGACGTGTTCAGCAAAAAGCCCGGCCACGCGGGCGAGCCGACACCTTACGCGGTGTTGGTGGCAAAGCTGGTCGGCAAGGACCCCACCAAGCTTTTCGCTCCCCTGCTGCCGGCTGTTATTGCTCCCGAAGCAACGCCGCAGGTTGTCGAGCAATCGGTCACCGCCGCAGCATTACCGGCTCCTGAGCCCATAGCTGAAATCCAACCGACGGCAGAACCGATCATCCCCGCTGTGGCGCCATCGGCTGCCGTGCTAGGCACGCCGAAGCATCCGCATAACGGTCAACCGGTATTCCTTCGCGATCACAAGATCATGCAGGACTTGCCGGATCTTCTGAAGGGAATGGAAAGGGCCGGGGCTGTAAAATATATCGATCTGGTCCACGCGGCTCGGGGAATCTGGCCTCATGACAAGGCCATAGGCGCGTTGCACGCCTATCTGAACGGCACTGTATCCAGCCCAACCGATCCAGCGAAACCCAGCATGTTCGCGGCCAAGATGGCGCAGCGCTTCGGCATCGACGAGGCCGTCTATGCTCCTGCCCTTGCGGCGGCAGCGGCCCGGACGAGTTTAGGCGACGATATCAAGATCGTTGTAGTGGAAACGGATAAAGGCGCGAATCCGGCCCCGGCAAATCCGTTCGTTACCGCGCCTGAACCGGTAATCGAGATCAAGATTGCCGAGCTTCCCGTCGTCAGGATGCTGACGGCCGTGCAGGAACCGGCAGCGCCGCGCAGCGACCTGCTGTGCGAGAATCCATTTCTGCTAAACCAGGCGCCGAAGCTGCTTCTGGGCCTGTTGCGCAAAGGCCATGTCCGCGAGGATGATCTGGTCCAGTTGCACGTCGCCAGAAACGTTCCGAAACCCGAAGCCATCGAGCGCGTGGGCAGGCTGCTGAGCGGCCAGATCGTAGACCCGGTTCGCAACACCCTGACGGACGATGCGCTGATGCTGGCGGATGCCGGACAGATCCCTGCGCGGAAAGCCTACAAGCAGGCAATCCGTGGCATCCTGGACAACATTGCGGAAAGACCGGCGGCGCCCGCCGTTGCAACGCAGGAAGTCTGATGATGGACGCGGCGGTCGATCCACGCCAGGTGATCCTGGAGAACAGCGCCGTTCTCCTTAGGCGATTCAGTCGGATGCCGTCCGGCCTGAACATCGTAACCAGCTGGTTCACCGACGCCGTCGAAGGGACTATGACGCCCGAAACCTTGCTGGAAAACCAGGATGTCAGAAACGACGATCGCTTTGCGTCCGGTTGCCTGAATGTTCAACGGCACTGCAAATTCGTCGCGGCCGAGCTGAAGCTGATCAACCGGCTGAACGAGCGCCCGAACCAGCTCGTACCGCAGGATTCGAAAGCTCTCGGAAGATTGATGGACGTGTTTTCCGGCATGATGCCGAAGAGCGAATTGCTGATCGATGTCGCGAATTATTTCGAGAGCAAGGCGTCCGAGCAAGTGCGCGAGATGCCGCATTTCAAGGCACTGGTCGCGGCGAAGGAAAACATCGTCGCCGCCAAGCAGGATTTGGGCGAAGATATCGCACCCGGGACACCCGAAGCCATGGCCGATCTGGCCCGGCGCTCCAGAATCGATCCGAAGCCCGAGACGAACTCACCCATTCATCCCCGTAGCGAAACGAGCGAGCCCTCCGAAATACTCCTGCTCAGCCTTGATGCCAGGGCAACGGAAGTCTATCGCCGGATCATGGCCGAGCGACTGGCCAAGCCAGAGGAAGAAACGGAAAAAAAGAAGGCCACCAAGGTGAAAAAGGGCAGCGACATCGAAAAGGGCAACGGCATCGATATGAACGCCCCCTTCGATGAAATTGCAGGCCTGGTAGAAAGGATGCCCGAGGTTTTCGCGCTGTTGGCAGACAAGGATGTTCGCACACCCACTGACCTGCAGAACTTCATGATCGAAATTATCCAGACCAATCGTGACGAAGAAGCCGATGCAGCGAATGCAAACAGCAATGATAGAAAAATGGCCGGCAACAACATGACCAGCTTTATCTCGGGCAAGGTCGTTCACCATGGCGGTACCCGCGACGGGCAGTTGACGCAAACCGCTTTGCACCTGGCTGGTGCTTTGGAAATCGCGCCGGCTGTCGCCTACAGAAATTTCGAATTCAAGGAATCGAAGACCAGCCAGTCGCTGAACGATCTGCACCGCGCGCCACATACAATGGATAACACCTACTCGGCCTGACTTATCCTGACTGCCCGCCGTGAAAATGGTCATAGATCTTCTGTGCCACGGCCTTGCTGATGCCCGGCACGGCCGACAGGTCGGCAAGTCCAGCGCGCGACACTGCAACCGCCGACCCGAAATGCAACAGCAACGCGCGCTTGCGGCCCGGGCCGATGCCGCCGACCTCGTCAAGCGGTGACGCGCCGATCGCCTTGATGCGTTTGGCTCGGTGTGTGCCGATGGCGAAGCGGTGCGCCTCGTCGCGCAAACGTTGCAGGAAGAACATCACCGGATCGCGCGGCTCCAGCGTGAACGGCTCGCGCCCCGCCATGAAGAATCGTTCACGGCCGGCATCGCGCTCCGGCCCCTTCGAGATACCGACGACCGGCAGGTTTTCGAGGCCGAGCTCCTCCATGACCTGCAAGGCCGAAGAAAGCTGCCCTGCCCCGCCGTCGATCAGCACAAGGCCCGGCCAGGAGTCGCCGGTGCGATCCGGATCTTCCTTCAAGGCGCGGCTGAAACGCCGATGCAGCACCTCGCGCATCATGGCGAAATCGTCGCCCGCCGCCGCTTCGGAACTGACGTTGAACTTGCGATAGGCGTTCTTGTGAAACCCGTTCGGCCCGGCGACGATCATGCCGCCGACCGCGTTGGTGCCCTGGATGTGGCTGTTGTCGTAGACCTCGATCCGTTCCGGCGGTTTGGGCAGGCCGAACACTTGCGCAACACCGTCCAGCAGTTTCGCCTGCGTCGCGGTTTCCGCCAGCCGCCTCTGGATCGCCTCGCGCGCATTGTTGCTGGCCATGTCGATCAGCCGCTTCTTGTCGCCGCGCTTTGGCGACAGGACGCTGACCTTGCGGTCCGACTTGATCGTCAGCGCCTCGGCGATCAGGTCCTGTTCCTCGACATCGTGGCTAAGGAAGACGGCGCTGGGCGGCATCTTGTCCTCGTAGAACTGCGGGATGAAGGCCTGCAGCACCTCGGCGGGTTCCAGGTTGGTGTCGTGCGCGGGGAAGTAGGTGCGGTTGCCGTAATTGCGCCCGCCGCGGAAAAAGAACACCTCGATCGCGGTATGCCCGCCATCCTGCCATGCCGCGATCACGTCGGCCTCGTCGATGCCTTCGACGTTGATGTCCTGCTGTCCCTGGATCGCGGTCAGCGCGCGGATACGGTCGCGGAACTTCGCCGCGCCCTCGAAATCCATCGCGTCCGCCGCGCGCTGCATTTCGCCCTGGAAGTGATCCTGCACGTCCCGGCTCTTGCCCTCCAGGAAGGCGCGCGCTTCGCCGACCTGTTTTTCGTAGTCGTCCTTGCTCACCAGATCGACGCAGGGCGCGGTGCAGCGCTTGATCTGGTATTGCAGGCAGGGACGCGAGCGCGCCGAGAAGATCGTGTCGGGGCACGAGCGGATCAGGAAGGCGCGCTGCAAGGCCTGGATCGTGCGGTCGACCGCCCCCGCCGAGGCGAACGGTCCGTAATAGGCTGCCTTGGGATCGCGGCCGCCGCGATGCTTGGTCAGCCGCGGATAGGGATGATCGACAGAGATCTCGATATAGGGAAACGACTTGTCGTCACGCAGCAGCACGTTGTAGCGCGGACGCAGGCGCTTGATCAGGTTGGATTCGAGCAGCAGCGCCTCGACCTCGGTATGCGTGCGCACGAACATCATCGAGCGCGTTTCCGACACCATGCGCTGCAGCCGCGTCGGAAGCCGCGTTCCCGTCGTGTAGTTGATCACGCGCTTGGCCAGGCTGCGCGCCTTGCCGACATAGATCGCCTCGCCCGCCGCATCCAGCATGCGATAGACGCCCGGCGCATTGGGCAGGGTCTTTACAAAACCCTTGATGATATCGGTTCCGGCGGCCAGCGACGGACGATCCTGGGGCGTCTTCATCTGTGCTAACTATCCATTAAATTTCTGCCTTCAAAAGCCGATTCGCTTATCCACGATATCTGTGGATAAGCTTGTGAGAGGTTTCGGGGATTGCCAGAGGGAAGCCAAGAAAATCAACGTTTGTACCTTTTTGCTTAAAAACTAGACACTAATGTCAAGTATCTGTTTTTCCTTGATTAATTTTGCAACGCCTTGAAAAGGCCGAAATTTCTGCCCGATGTCGATAGTGGCGCGAGGCTTTGCGGCCCTGCCGCTGCCCCTGTGTACAATTTTCTCGCAAGATCGGCGTTTCAGCCAAAGATTCTTCTTGACCGGACTCTCATTTCTCGGCAGACGCCCGCATTCGGTAGATCTCGACCCCGGCGCCCCTGGCGTTGGCCATGACATGCGGCTTCTTCAGGCGTACGCGGCAAGCCGCCACCCGGCTGTCGGAGAAGCAGAAATCCAGCATATCCTCGCATAACGCCTCCAGGGATTCCACATGGGGGCGGTTCGGCCACGTCGCCACATATTCATAAACTCTGGTATAATCGATCAGATTGTCCAGCGTGGGATCGGGCCAGTTCGTCTGCCGTGTGTACATGTCCACTGTCACCAGCAGGGGGACACGCTTCTCCGGATGCTTCTCCCACGCCGCGAAGCCGACATGCACCTCCACCATCAGGTCTTCGACAAAGATGCGCGTATGCGGCTGATCAAACATGCGGGTTCCGTTTCGAGATAAGGCGCTGACCGCCATCGACATGAATGATCTGGCCGGTAACATTGGACGCGGCAAGCAGATATTCGAAAGCGGCGACGATGTCGGCGATATCGGGCCCCCGCCCCAGCAACGTCTGCGCGCGCAGACGGTCGAAGCGTTCGCCCGACTCGCTGGGGCTGGGCAGCACCAGCCCGGGCGCGATGCCGCAGACGCGAATGCGCGGTGCCAGCGCGATCGCCAGCATTTCGGTGGCCGCCGCCAGGGCGGACTTGGACACGCCGTAGCTGAAGAACCGTGGCGTCGGCGCGGCGACATGGAAGTCCAGCATGTTGACGATCAGCCCCGCCTGCCCGTCCGGCAACTGGCGCGCGAAGGCCTGCGCCAGCAACAGCGGCGCACGCAGGTTGACGGCATGGTGCCGGTCGATCCCCTCCGCCGTCAGGTCGCCGGCGGTATCGTGTTCGTAGACAGCCGCGTTGTTGACCAGGCACGCGACCGGTCCGAGTTCGGTACAACGCGCGATAAGGCTGGCAGACTGACCCGCATCGGCCAGGTCGGCCTGCACGGCGACCGCGCGACGGCCCAGCGCCACGATATCGTCCACCAGCGTATCAGGAGCGGACGAACGGTAGTGCAGATAGACATCGTGCCCGGCCCTTGCCAGCGAGAAGGCAAGCGCCCGCCCGATCCGTTTCCCGGCCCCCGTGACCAGCGCGGCGGTCATTTTAAATCGCCAATTCGAAGTTCATCGCCTGCTGGTAATTGACTTATGCGCAAAAGGCAAAAAGAGTGGCGCTGCGACAGGCGATAGGGTCCTTGGCGGAATTGGTAGACGCACAAGACTTAAAATCTTGAGTCCGCAAGGACGTGCCGGTTCGATTCCGGCAGGACCCACCAGCCTTCGCTAAAGCTACGGCTCGGCAAGCCGGAATACCAGAGTTGAAAGTTCCAATGCCACGTTCCAGAAATGAAATCGGTATCCTGCTTTCCTTCGCAGGCTACTCCGCCTGGGTCGCCGCCGACGTCTTCGTCAAGCTGGCGGCCGAGACGTTCACGATCCCGCAGATATTCGCCATGGAATGCACGGTCGGGCTTTTCCTGATTCCATTCATCGCCCATTTCGATGGCGGCTACAGGCAGCTGGCCAGCAGGCGGCCCTGGTTCCAGCTTTTGTCCTCTGCCCTGGTCGTGTCGGCGACCGTGTGCGCGATCGCAGGCGTGGTCTACCTGTCGCTGGCGGATTTCTATACCATCGTTTTCACCTCGCCCCTGATCACGACGGTGCTTGGCCGTGTATTCCTCAAGGAGAGGCCGGACCGCCGCATCTGGCTCGCCACCATCGCGGGCTTCATCGGCGTGATCATCGCCGTGCGCTTTTCCGCTTCGCCGGGGCATACGCTGTCCTGGATCGGCATCCTGGTCACCACCGGCACCGCCGTCACTTTTTCCTTCGCCATGCTGCTGGTCCGCGCCGCGCCGGGCGAAACCGATTACGCCTTCACCTTCTGGCCTCGCGTGCTGGGTTTTATCTGTTTCGTGACTTTCCTGGTCTGGCAGGGGCACAGCTTCGACTGGCATACACCGCGCCTGATCTACCCCATCTGCGTCGGAATCATGGGCGCGATGGGCGGGTTCCTGACAAACATATCGCTACGCTATGCCCCGATCGCCATCGTCGCGCCCTATCACTACACGCAGATCATCGGCGGCGCATTCATGGGCTACCTGATCTGGCACAACGTACCTGCCGTTTCGGTGATGGTAGGAGCCGTGATCGTGGCGGGTTCGGGCCTATTCATCCTGCGGCACCAGAAGCATGCGGCAGACGAGGAATTTACAAGACTTCAGACTTGAAATAATTAAACGTCACGGAAACGGCTCTCGACAGTAAAGAGCCAATGATTTACTATCGATCTTATCCATAAGGAGAAGACGATGCGGGCGCGGATAATCGGTTTGGTGATGGTGGCTCAATTATTCGCCCCATCCGTGCAAGCCGGATCCACGCCCGATCCGATGCCGACCTTCCGTGCGGCGCTGGAGAAGTTCCGCGATGCGGCGTCCGACACCTGTGCCGGGCCCGGTAATGCATTCGAGGCAGGCAACAACGAGCGCGGTATCTTCGGTCCTGCGCGAAACGTAGTTCTTACAGGGATGAACGCCAGTTCCAACCCCGAAAAGGATATAGCTCCCATCCTCCAAACCCTTGTCGACGCCAGCAAGGACATCAATGCCGCCTGGCCTGATGAAAGTCGTTTCCACTACAAACTTTTCCGTTTCCCTTCGCTATTCGTCGTTCAGATAAGTTTTCGCGACAAGGAGCAGTTCTTCGCCTTGGGCAAGCCCGCCAAGCCACAATACGGAAAAGCCTGGATCAATGCCGGAGAATCCATCTTCGAGGACCAGCCCAGGGGGCAACATGTCGAAATTACACCCTTGAAATCGGCGGCGGATGGAAAGCCCCGCTTCCTGACAACGTTGACATGGGATGGGTGTGCGGGAAATACGATCGGCGTGAAATATGAGGTCTATGAATGGAATGTAGGTGAAGGCACTGCGCTCGATACCCTCTTGTCGCAGCACGGTGTGCTGAATCTCGTCGATTACGAGGAGGTAACGGAAACCGATTCATCCGGCAAACCTTCTGGCAAGGCCCGCTTTTCATCTGTAGGCAAACTGACAGTATCGGATAGCCGTCTTTCCCTTCCCTATTGCGAGTTCAGTTCCGTCGATTGGTGGGACTATGCAACCTTGTGCTACCTCGACACTTACGACCTGTCGCCGAACGGAATCCGGTATGTTTCGACCCAGATCAACCGTCCCGATTTCAACACTGTTGCCAAGGTAACCGAATACGCGCATCGGCACGATATACAGGCGCTGGCCGGCTATACAACGACGGAAACCCTGGCGCGGCAGCTCGTGACCGCTATGTCAGCCGATACAATGCGCGCGGACATGGGGTATGCCGTAAAACACGTTTCCTCCTCAAAGGAAATCCTGTTTCCGGCAGAGGAAGGCTCGGGCGCGTCCTTCACGCTGGAGAAGATAAATGACCGCTGGCTGGTCGACGGCTTCAAGGAACAGTCCTGCGACAGTCAGCACTAATCAGGCGAAGTTAAGCTTCTTATTCTCGCCAAGACCGCTGTAATCGCCTGAGATCGCCGCCTTCGCAATCCCGAAAGCCTGCACCATCTTACTGGAAGGACCGTCCCAGAACTCGGCCTTGCTGACGGTGACCTTCAACAGCGCCAGGTCGGGATCGTCTATGCCGTTCGCGAACCACAGCTTGGTCATCGGGGTCCACAATTCCTCCGCCTTGGCGCGGTCGCGTACCAGTTCGGCCTTGCCGGAAATCGATACGTAGCTTTGCTTGTCGGGATCGGCGTAGCTCACATTGACCTCCTGCGAGGTTTCGACCTCCTCGACCTTGTGCGAGCTGGCATGGGTGAAGAACCACAGCGTGCCATCGAACTCGTCCGCTTGCTTGTTGGCCATCGGACGGGACCGCAGCGATCCATCCTCGTCGGTCGTGGTCAGCATCGCGAACTTGATGTGCCTGATCATGTCGAACAGGTGCTTTGCATCTTCGTGATAGGTTTCGATGGCCATTGCATGTCTCCGATATATTGATGCTAGAACGTCGCAACGGCGAAGGTGTTCCTGATGCTGATCCGTGTAAGGTATATGAAACAGGGAGATTCTTGCATGCGTAGACTTTTGCTAGCCGCCAGCGCCATCGCGCTTCTGGGCACATCCGCAGCCTGGGCGCAGGAACAGCCGATCGCGCCCGGACCGCCGATTCCCGGCGCGCCGGTCACCAGTGCGCAGGAGCCGGTAACCGCTCCGGGTCCTGCCGGCCTGCCCCCCGGGGCTGCCCAGGCGCCGACCATGTACGCGGCCAAGAGCGCGAACATCCGCGCCGGCGCTGGCAAGGCCTACAGCGTGATCGGCAAGCTGCACGTCAACGACGCCGTCCAGATCGTAGGTCCCGTGCCGGGCAACCCGAGCTGGTATCAGCTGGCGTCGGGCGGTTTCGTGTCGGCCACGACGCTGAGCCCCACCCCTGTGGCCATCGTGCGCCGTGCGCCTGTGGTGGTGCAGAACGTGCCGCCGCCATCAGCCGCCTATTATCCCGTCGGCGCGTGCGAACCCTATAGCCGGGTCGTGAACATCGGCGGCAATCCGCACCAGCTCGACGGGACGGCTTGCAAGCAGCCTGACGGCACATGGCGCATCCAGAACTATGGCGTGCCGACCCCCGTGGTCGCCCCCGCGCCCGTCTATGTCGCGCCCGCCCCGCTGGTCTACGGCCCACCGCCGCCACCGCCGGTTTATTACGAACACCGGCACGATCCGTACTGGCGATACTAAAGGGAGTTTGTCATTCCGGTGCGCGCGCCGGAATCCATTGGCTGGCGATACAGCACATGGATTCCGGCTGCACTGCGCGCATGACGGAATGACAGCTAATTGATAAGGCTTATTTACGCCGGAACTGGTCCAGGGATACGACTTCGCCGCTTTTCTCGCCGCCGGATTTCTTGTCCTTGGCGTCGGGTTTCTTCTCTTCCGGCTCGTCCTCGTCCATCTCGTCTTCCTCCACGCTTTCGAACTGAAGCGCGAAGTTGACGGAGGGGTCGGCGAATACCGTGATAGCGTCGAACGGCACGACCAGCCGCTCCGGCGCATTGTTGAATTTCAGAGTGACGTTGAACGTCTTGTCCCCGATCTCCAGGTCCCAGTACTGGAACTGCAGCACGATCGTCATCTCGTCCGGGTAACGTTCACGCAGCGAGTCCGGCACTTCCGACAGTGGATGGTCGGTGCGAAAGGTGATGAAGAAATGGTGGTTGCCCGCCAGCCCGTTCGACGCGACGTTGTTAAGCACCCGCCGCACCACGCTGCGCAGGGCTTCCTCCACGATCACATCGTAACGCATCAGATCTTTGGACATGGGTATTATGGGCCGTCAGAGGTCAGGTAATGAACGATACTACCCGCCAGAAGGTAAAGGAAATCATTTCTGATTCGCCTATTATCGCCATGCGGGCGAAGGCCCGCGATCCATCTTCCGCTGGAATGGATTCCGGCCCAGCGGCCGGAATGACAATACGACTGGCAAAATTAAGTGGAGGGGCTTCTGTTGCCCGGTGCCCCTCCGAACCGCGCTACCTAATTCCTTAGGCGGCGAGAGCTACGACGTCCTCGCGGACGTTATCGTTTGCATCTAAAGTAAGCCCGATAACGGCGGTACAATGCCGAGCAAAAACTGAACCTTTACTACGCGCGTCGATCCTGGCTCGCCCCCATGATGCCCCTCCCGGTGGGGAGAGGAGAATGGTGGAGGCGCCGGGCACTGCCCCCGGGTCCGCAACGCTTATTCCAATCAGCGTTTATTGCCATAGCCGGACGAACCGGCGTATCTAATATAGCAATTCCATTCCTTCAGCGCCAGAGGCTTGATGCAGTTAACTACAGAACAGCGTGCCGAAATCGACCAGCAGCGCGCCGCCCGTACCCAGACCCTGCGCCCCAGCGTACCGGCGCTGGAGGAAATCCTGTACGAGCCGCTGCCGGTCCTGGATCATGGCTTCGTACGCGTGATCGACTATATGGGCGACGATTCGGCCATCGTGCAGGCGGCGCGGGTCTCCTACGGCAAGGGCACCAAGAAGCTGAGCGACGACGCCAGCCTGATCAATTACCTGATGCGCCACTGGCATTCGACCCCGTTCGAGATGTGCGAGATCAAGTACCACGTGAAGCTGCCGATCTTCGTCGCCCGGCAATGGATTCGCCATCGCACCGCCAACGTGAACGAATATTCGGCGCGCTATTCGATCCTGGACAACGAATTCTACGTGCCGACCCCGGACCATCTGGCGGCCCAGGCCGCCAGCAACCGCCAGGGACGCGGCGAGGTACTGCAGGGGGAGGAAGCGGCGAAGGTCATGGACATGCTGCGCGAGGATGCCGACCGCTGCTACCGCAACTACAGCTGGATGCTGAACGAGAACGAGGAAGATCCCGGCCGCCAGGGCCTGGCGCGCGAACTGGCGCGGATCAACCTGACGCTTGGCACCTATACGCAGTGGTACTGGAAGACCGACCTGCACAATTTGATGCATTTCCTGCGGCTGCGTGCCGACGCGCACGCGCAGTACGAAATCCGCGTCTATGCCGATGCGATGCTGGACACTCTGAAACGCTGGGTGCCGGCTACCTATGCCGCGTTCGAGGATTACCGCCTGGGCGCGACGACATTCTCGGCCAAGGCGATGGAGACGCTGCGGCGCATGCTGAGCGGCGAGACGGTATCCCAGGAAGCCAGCGGCATGTCGGGCCGCGAGTGGCGCGAGTTCAACGAGCAGCTGGGGGTGGAAAAGACGGGCAAGGCGGCATGAGCGACACCTACGGGACGATAGCCCGGCAACGACGGCTGCCGGTATTTCTTACCCTGCGCCGCGCGGCCCAGCTGATGTGGATACATCGCAAGCTGCAGTTTCACCTTGCCGTGCCTCCCGTTCTGCTTCTGGCCGCCGTCGCCGCACTGGCCACCGACAAGCTGGCGGGCGCGAAGCCCGAGCAGGTCGCCGACATCCTGAAGGGCATTCCCGCCGGTCACTGGCTGCCGTGGATCGCCGCCGGGCTGGCGGGAATAGTGCTGCTGCTGATGTTCAGCGTCAGCTGGCGGCGGTACCTGCTGCTGGACATACCGCCGGCCGCCGTGATCGTCGCCAGGCCGTTCCGTCGCTACCTGGTCATGTTCGTGATCGCCTATTTCGGCGTCACCTTTGCCGGCATGATCCTGATGAATATCCTGCTGGGACTATTGCAGCTTGGCAGCGGCAAGGATGCGTTCGCCCTGCCGGTGATAAGCGCGCTGTGCATGCTGCTGTCCATGGTCACGGCCATGTTCCTGGTGGTTCGCTACATCCTGCTGTTCACCGCCAGTACGGTCGAGAATTACACGATGACCTTTCGCGAAGCCGGTGCCTTCATGAAAGGCAACGTACTGCGCTACGGTACTACTTGGGCGCTGGCGATACTGGGTGTCAATTTCCTCAATAACGTACTGTCGGAGATCGACGGCGCGCTGTTCGCGCCCGGCAATCTGTTTGGATCGATCGTGATGGGCCTGATCACGGCCGCGACGATGTTCGCCAGCTGCTCGCTGACCTCCTCGATCGCGGCGCTGGCCTATGATTTCCTGGTCAATGGCGGGGGGCCGGACAGCACGCGATGAAGGGCGACTTGCTCTATAAATCGCTTGTGCTTTCCAAGAGCCCTCAGCAGATTACGTGAACACTATCGCCGGAATGGACACATGAACCCCACTGCTGAGCCGATCGCCGCATCGCTTAATCCTGTCGTCGTGGCATCTTCGGGGCTGTCCTATCTCTGGGCCAATCGTGTCGCTTTCCTGAAAGTCGTCGCTATCCCGGCCATAGCACTTGGCGTGGCCACCGGCTACATGCCGCATCCGGCAAACCCCGGCGATGTCGATCCCACGGCCACTCTGGTCGCTGCCCTGGCCGGCATGCTTGGTCTTCTCGTCGGGCTTTCCTTCACCGTTTCATGGCGCAGGCATCTGCTGCTGGGCACGAAACCGGGCATCATCTATTTCGACGCGCCGTACTGGAATTATTTCGGGACGTTCCTGCTGCTCAGCCTCGTCTACGGGTTGATTGCGACGGTCTGTTACATCCCCGCCAGTATTGTCGTCGCGCCCCTGTTGTCCAAGATGGTCGTGTTGCCGCCCGGCGGCGTCGCCGGCAACGATATCCCCAAGATCGACCCCAGCCTGGTGTCGGACGGTCAGTGGGTCGTGATTACGATTCTGCTGGTTATGCCTCTGGTACCTCCTTTCTGGTGGATGATCCGCCGTATCATCGTGCTGTCGGCCCGCGCCGCAGGCGACATGGAAATGACATGGAAGCAGGCATCGACACTGATGCGCGGCAAGGTTCTGGGTTATTGCGGCGCATGGTTCCTGACCTGCGCGCTGTTTCTGCTCGTGGAAGTCGCCGGATATGCGCTGATATACAGAAGCGGCGCCGGCATACTTCCCATGCCGCTCAATATTGCCGTCTCGATCGCCTACCAGTTCGCGGCCTTTGCCGTTATGGCCTGCGCCAGCTATGTCAGCGCGACCTACTACAGCCATCTGACCGGCAGGGTCCACGACGAGCCGGTGTTTTTGTAAAACCGGTTGCCATGATTAAGAAAGTATGAAATTCTCGATTTGGCTTTGAACCAAGGAGAGAGTTATGACCGATAGCGAAACCAAGGCGACACCGGAGGAACGTATCGCAAGCATCCAGCATCAACTGGTGGTGGGACATCTGAAGCAGGCGACATTTTTTGCTGAGGCCGGTGTTCATGATGTTGCATTCATTCATGATCATACCGCCGCTATGGAGGCACCGCCGGGATCGTTTCTTCAAACAAAGGCATTCGATTTTGCGCAAAGGGATCAGGCAAATATAGTGCATCCCGGGCTTAAAGCGCACGCAACGACTCTACTGGACCAGCTACGCGAAATCGTGACCGTATCGACGGAGAAAACGACGCCCGCGGCGATCCTTACTCAATGATGTCGCGGCGGCGGGGATCTGCCGGGGTCCGCGCCGCCTTTCATCGAGGCTCCAAGAGTCCTCTTGCACCCGTTGCCCGCTTAGGCTCAACTAGGCCGTTTGCCCACCCCGACAAAACGGCCCCATGCCCAAACGTACAGATATACAGACCATCGCCATCATCGGCGCGGGCCCCATCGTCATAGGCCAGGCGTGCGAGTTCGATTATTCCGGCGTCCAGGCCTGCAAGGCGCTGAAGGAGGAGGGATACAGGGTCGTCCTGATCAACTCCAATCCGGCCACGATCATGACCGATCCGAACTTCGCCGATGCGACGTATATCGAGCCGATCACGCCGGAGATCGTGGCGCAAATCCTCGAAATCGAACGTCCGCAGGCGCTGTTGCCGACCATGGGCGGCCAGACCGCGCTGAACACCGCCATGGCGCTGGTGGAGAACGGGACGCTGGACCGGCTGGGGATCGAGCTGATCGGCGCCAATGCAGAGTCGATCGCCAAGGCCGAGGACCGCAAGCTGTTCCGCGAGGCGATGGACCGCATCGGCCTCGAATCGCCCAGGAGCGTCGTAGTCCGCACGTTCGACGAAGGGCTGGCGGCGCAATCCGTGGTCGGCCTGCCCGCCATCATCCGCCCGTCCTTCACGCTGGGCGGCACCGGCGGCGGCATCGCCTATAACCGCCCGCAGTTCGAGGAGCTGATCAAGTCCGGCCTCGCCGCCTCCCCCGTGCACGAGATCCTGGTCGAGGAGTCGGTGCTGGGCTGGAAGGAATACGAGATGGAGGTCGTGCGCGACCGCGCCGACAACTGCATCATCATCTGCAGTATCGAGAACATCGATCCGATGGGCGTGCATACCGGCGATTCGATCACCGTCGCCCCGGCGCTGACGCTGACCGACAAGGAATACCAGATCATGCGCGATGCCTCGATCGCGGTGCTGCGCGAGATCGGGGTCGATACCGGCGGGTCGAACGTGCAGTTCGCGGTCAACCCCGATACCGGCAAGCTGGTGGTGATCGAGATGAACCCGCGTGTGTCGCGCTCCTCGGCGCTGGCGTCGAAGGCGACCGGCTTCCCCATCGCCAAGGTCGCGGCCAAGCTGGCGGTCGGCTATACGCTGGACGAGATCAAGAACGACATCACAGGCTCGACCCCCGCCGCCTTCGAGCCGTCGATCGACTATGTCGTGACCAAGATCCCGCGCTTCGCCTTCGAGAAATTCCCGGGCGCGTCGAACGTGCTCACCACGGCGATGAAATCGGTCGGCGAGGTCATGGCCATCGGTCGCAGCTTCCAGGAATCGCTGCAGAAGGCGTTGCGTTCACTGGAAACAGGGCTGGAAGGACTGGATGAGATCGAGATCGGCGAGGACCGCGATACGATCGAAGCCGCGTTGTCGTCGCCGACGCCTGACCGCATTCTGAAGGTCGCGCAGGCGTTCCGCCAGGGCTGGTCGGTCGACGATATATACAGCCTGTGCAAATACGACCGCTGGTTCCTGCGCCAGATCGAGGAGATCGTGAAGCAGGAACAACGTCTCAAGGATCACTCTGGCCAGGAAACCAGCACGGCACGGCAGTGGCAGCACCTGAAAGGGATGGGCTTTTCGGATGCGCGCCTGGCCAAGTGCCTGAACCAGAAGCAGCAGGATATAGAGGAAACGCGCCGCGCGCTGAACGTGCGCCCGGTGTTCAAGCGCATCGACACCTGCGCCGGGGAATTCGCCTCCTACACGCCCTACATGTACGGCACGTACCATGGCGACGAGGATGAGTCCGAGCCGACGGCCCGGCGCAAGATCGCCATACTGGGCGGCGGCCCCAACCGCATCGGCCAGGGCATCGAGTTCGACTATTGCTGCGTCCACGCCGCCTATGCCCTGCGCGAGGCCGGGTTCGAGACCATCATGGTCAACTGCAATCCCGAAACCGTCTCGACCGACTACGACACCTCCGACCGGCTGTATTTCGAGCCGCTGACCAACGAAGACGTCAGCGAGCTGCTGCATGCCGAAATGAAGAACGGCACGCTGGAGGGCGTCATCGTCCAGCTGGGCGGCCAGACGCCGCTGAAGCTGGCGCATCACCTGGAGCAGACCGGCATCCGCATCCTGGGCACCAGCCCCGACGCCATCGACCTGGCCGAGGATCGCGAACGCTTCCAGAAGCTGTTGCACCAGCTGAACCTGAAGCAGCCGCCCAACGGCCTGGCGCGGTCGAAGGAGGAAGCGCTGAAGGTGGTGGAAACCATCGGTTTCCCCGTCGTCATCCGCCCGTCCTACGTGCTGGGCGGCCGGGCGATGGAGATCGTGCACGATACGGCCGGGCTGGAACGCTACATCGACAACGCGGTCAAAGTATCGGGCAGCAACCCGGTGCTGATCGATTCCTACCTGTCCAGCGCGATCGAGGTCGACGTCGACGTACTGGCCGACGGCACCGATGTGTATGTCGCCGGCATCATGGAGCATATCGAGGAGGCGGGCATCCATTCGGGCGACAGCGCCTGCGCCCTGCCCCCCTATTCGCTGCAGCCGCATATCGTGGCCGAACTTGGCGTCCAGTCCGAGGCGATGGCGCGGGCGCTGGGCATCGTCGGGCTTATGAACGTGCAGTTCGCGATCAAGGGCGACGACATCTATGTCCTGGAGGTCAACCCGCGCGCCAGCCGCACCGTGCCTTTCGTCGCCAAGGCGACCGGCGTGCCGATCGCCAAGATCGCGGCCCGCATAATGGCGGGGGAAAAGCTGGCGGCATTCACCCTCTCCGGCATGCCGAAAGACCATACCGCCGTCAAGGAATCGGTCTTCCCCTTCGCCCGCTTCCCGGGGGTCGACGTCATCCTGGGCCCGGAAATGCGTTCCACGGGCGAGGTCATGGGACTGGCGCACGATTTCGCCTCGGCCTTCGCCAAGGCGCAGCTGGGGGCCGGGGTGCGCCTGCCGACCGGCGGCCAGGTGTTCATTTCGGTGCGCGACAGCGACAAGGAAGCCCTGATCCCGATCGCGCGCAACCTGCTGTCGATCGGCTTCACCCTGGTCGCGACCGGCGGCACGGCGGCCTATTTGCGCGATTGCGGGCTGGAGGTGACGCGGATCAACAAGGTCCTGCAGGGTTCGCCGCACATCGTGGACGCCATGATAAACGGCGAAATTCAGTTCGTTATCAACACGACGGAGAGCACGCGGGCGATTGCCGACAGCCAAAGCTTGCGTAGAACGGCCTTGGTGAATAGTATTCCCTATTACACGACCGTCGCCGGCGCTAAAGCAGCCGTTGCGGCGATCGAGGCTTTACGCAAAGGAAAGCTTGAAGTGGCGCCATTGCAGACCTATCTGCACGGGGCTTATTGAAGTCTGTTTTTTGGGGGATACGAATTCGATGGAAAAGGTGCCGATGACGGCGGCAGGCTTCGACAAGCTGCAGGAAGAGCTGAAACATCTGAAATCAAACGAGCGTCCGGCCATAATCAAGGCCATTGCGGACGCGCGCGAGCATGGGGACCTTTCGGAGAATGCCGAATATCACGCTGCGCGTGAACGGCAGAGCTTCATCGAGGGCCGCGTCATGGAGCTGGAGGATCGGATCAGCCGCGCCGAAGTGATCGACGTATCGAAGCTTTCGGGCGACATCGTCAAGTTCGGTGCCAACGTGACCCTGATCGACGAGGACACGGAGGAGCAGACGACCTACCAGATCGTCGGCGCCTACGAGGCCGACATCAACCAGGGCCAGATCTCGATCACCGCCCCGCTGGCGCGCGCGCTGATCGGCAAGAAGCAGGGCGACAGCGTGGAAGTCACGACGCCGGGCGGCAGCAAGGCCTACGAGATCACCGAGGTAGCGTTCGCGGAGTGAGGAAAGTGGCTCAGTGAAGCAGATCGATCCGTACATCGCCGAGTTCGACCGCGAGGCAAAAACCACGCGCAAGCTGCTCGAACGCCTGCCCGAAGACAGGCTGGACTGGAAGCCGCACGAGAAGTCGAGCACACTGGGCAAGCTGGCGATGCATATCGCCAAGATGCCGGGCGGCCTTGCTCAGGCAGCGGCAAAGGACGATTTCGTCCTTGGCGGCAATCCACCACTCAGTCCGCCCGCCAGCCGCCAGGATGTGCTGGATGCCTTCGACGAAAGCATCGTGAAACTTCACGATGCGCTGGGCCAGATCCCGGATGAAAAATGGGGTGATCGCTGGAGCGCGAAGTTCGGCGAAAAAACGGTGATGGACATGCCGCGCATCTCCGTGGTCCGCATCATGATCCTGAACCACTGGTATCATCACCGCGGCCAGCTATCCGTCTATCTGCGCCTGCTTGACGTAGCCGTGCCGTCCATCTACGGCCCGAGCGCCGACGAGAACCCCTTCGTCGCGTAAATTAATCATGTGTAAATGATTATGTTGCGTTTGTGGTATCGCTTGTCTATATCTCTGCCAAGGGAGATAGAAATGGCAAAAAGCCTGACTGAAAATGCAATCGAATTCTTAGCCGCCCGCCCGCTGGGCCGCGCCCTTGCGCGCGGGTTTGGCGATCAGGTGCAAAGCGCCGGCATGCCTACGATTGACAGGCTGGCGACAGCCGTCGTTGCCACGGAAAATGTTCTGCAATGGGTTTTTCGTCCCGCGACCGGCAGTTGCATCGACTTTTCGGCAGAAGAAATGGGTTATGACGCCTCGGCACATTCGGTATCGCCGCACGCCCAATCTCCCGTGGCACCCGTCGCGAGCAGCGATGAAACGGCCTATTACAAACAGCGCCTTGTTCAGTGGAACCGCGGCATCCAGCAGCGTTTCGCCGAGCCTGTCTAATCCGGGCCGCCATTGCGTGACAACAACGGCGACACCCGGCCGAATATCGCCATGAATTCGGGCTGCATGCGGCGCATGACCTGCGACACCTGGCTGTCGGCCCCGTAGCGGTCGACGATCTCGCTTATGCGTTCCTCGACCGTGACCCGCTGCCCGACCGGCGAGGTCTGCGTATCGCAGAACGTGATCGCGTCGTCCAGCAATGTCGGCACGAACGGTACAATTTCATAAAAAGGCGCAGCGGCCGGAATATGCTTCGCCTCTTCCCGCGCACCGGTGTGATGCAGCACCGCATGGATGACGGCGTCCTCCGCACCGCGATGCGCCAGGAAGATCGCGCCGTCCAACGGATGAAATCCGGTGCGGCGCAGGCTTTCGGCATAGCCGATGTCATGCGCCAGCGCGGTCGTTGCCAGCCGTTCGGCAAAGGCGGGATTGCCGCCGGCAGCCCCAAGCTCGCGCGCGAAGCCGGTCACACCCAGTATGTGCTTCACCCGGTTCGGCTTGTCCGGCAATAGCTGAGCCGGCAATGCCTCGTCGATTGCCGCATCCAGATGCGGCGGGGCTTCCGGAAACCACGTTAGAAGCAGATCGACGAGAGTGCTTTCGGCCACAAATATTTCGCTGCTTGCCGGTGGTCAGGTAACGCCGCAATCGTCGGCGCATTTATGGGCGCAGCCCAAGGTGCCACCGCAACCGGCGACGCACTTGTCGTAGCAGGCCCAACCGTCACGGTCGGCTGCCTCGTGCCGTTCGGCCTTGAAGCCTCCTGCGTGACGGAAATGCGCGAACGGCTTGCCGCCGATATGCATGACAACCGACTCACCCACATTTTCGAAGACGAGATATTTGCCGTCGCCTTCTTCCACACGTATCGTGCGGCCCTTGGCTTCGAAGGCAATCTTCGCCAATTCTTCGAATTGATTCATGTAACGCTCTCCTTGTGTTCCGAATATTACAATCGGCTTGTACGCAGATGCTTTACAACGCGCAAGACGCTAAGTAATCCCCCGATATTTCACAGAATATTTCAATTATTGCCTAGCGAAATACCACCGTTTTCTCGCCGTTCGGAAGTACCCGCTTTTCCACATGCCACTGCACCGCGCGGGCCAGCACGATCGCCTCGATATCGCGGCCCACCGCCACCAGCCGCTCGGGATCGCTGGCGTGGTCGACGCGGGCGATCTCCTGCTCGATGATCGGGCCCTCGTCCAGGTCGCTGGTGACGTAATGCGCGGTGGCGCCGATGATCTTGACCCCGCGCGCGAAGGCCTGGTGATACGGCTTGGCGCCCTTGAAGCTGGGCAGGAAGGAATGGTGGATATTGATGCACCGTCCCGACAGCGTCCGGCTCATCGCGTCCGACAATATCTGCATGTAGCGCGCCAGCACCACCAGGTCGGCATCCGCGGCGTGCACCACGTCCAGGAACGCGGCTTCCTGCTGCGCCTTGCCGTCCTTCGCAACCGGAAGATAGTGATACGGAATGCCGTGCCATTCGACCAGGCGGCGCATGTCCTCGTGGTTCGAGACCACCCCGGCGATGTCGATCGGCAAAGTGCCGATCTGCCAGCGATACAGCAGATCGTGCAGGCAGTGCCCGAACTTCGAAACCGCGATCACCACCCGCGCCCGCCGCGCCGCATCGTCGATCGACCACGCCATGCCGAAGCGCGCGGCCAGCGGTTCGAAGCGGTTGCGGATTTCATCCAGCGCGGCGAAATCGCCGCGCGCGCCGCGGAACACAGTGCGCATGAAGAACCGGTTGCTGACCGCATCGCCGAAATGCGAGGATTCGATGATGAACCCGCCCTGCTCGGCCAAAAACGATGATACCGACGCCACGATGCCGACGGTGTCGGCGCAGGTGATGGTAAGAATATAAGTCATAGCCGGGGCTTTATCCCATGGGATGAACAGGTTAGAAACAGCTATGACACAAAAAACCTGCTGGGTCGCCAGCGACGGAAAGATCGGTATCGACAATCAATGCATCGGCCTGGCCGAGGCGCTGGGCCTGGAACCGATCGTCAAGCATGTCGAGTTGCGCGCGCCATGGAAACAGTTGTTTCCCTTCGTGCCGCTGCCCCTGGAAAAGGCGTTCACACCGGAGGGTGTCCTGACCGGGGCGTGGCCCGACCTGCTGATCACCGGCGGCCGCACCGGCGCGGCCATCAGCCTGTTCGTCAAGAAGGCGAGCGGCGGCAGGACGGTGACGGTGCAGGTGCAGAACCCGCACATCAAGCCCACAAGGTTCGACGTGCTGGTCGTGGGCGAACACGATAACGTGGCGGAGGGCGGCAACGTCGTCGTCATCAAGGGCGCGCTCAACCGCGTCACCCGGGCCAAGATAGACGATGCGATGACCCGGTTTCCGCAGCTTGCCGCCCTGCCTGCCCCGCGCGTCGCGGTACTGCTGGGCGGCACGAACCGGTGCTATACCTTCGAAAAGGCCGATGCCGAGACACTGGCGGCGCAGCTCAGCGCACTTGCCGCCTCGGGCTACAGCGTGATGGTCACCGCGTCGCGCCGCACCGGGGAGGAAAACGAGGCGATCCTGCGCGCCGCACTGACCGCGCCCAATATCTGGTTCTGGGACGGCAAGGGCGACAATCCCTTTTTCGCCATGCTGGGCTTCGCCGATGCGGTGTTGCCGACGGTCGACAGCCTGTCCATGGTTTCCGAGGCCGCGACCAGCGGCAAGCCGGTCTATGTCATTCCCCTATCGGGCGGCGATGCCAAGTTCCGGGCGTTCCACAAGCTGATGGAAGACGCCGGCGTTACACGGCCTTTTACTGGAAAAATAGAAAACTGGACCAATATTGTATTGGACGACACACAAAAGGCAGCGTCGGCCGTTCGTCCGCTGCTGAAGTAAAAAGATGACCACCGAAACAATCCAGACCAAAGTCCTGATCATCGGCTCCGGTCCCGCCGGCTATACCGCCGCGATCTATGCCGCCAGAGCCAATCTGCAGCCGGTGCAGGTGCTGGGCCTGGTGCCCGGCGGCCAATTGACCATCACCAGCGACGTCGAGAATTATCCCGGTTTCCGCGATCCGATCGGCGGGCCCTGGCTGATGGAGCAGATGCGCGCGCAGGCCGTGCATGTGGGAACGGAGATGTTCGAGGACATGATCACCTCCATCGACCTGTCGCAGCGCCCCTTCCGCGCCGTGGGCGATTCAGGCCGCGTCTATGTCGGTGAAACCGTGATCATCTGCACGGGTGCGCAGGCACGCTGGCTGCACGTACCGGGCGAAATGGAGTATGCCGGGTCGGGCGTATCGGCCTGCGCCACCTGCGACGGGTTCTTTTTCCGCAACAAGAAGGTGCTGGTGGTCGGCGGCGGCAACACCGCGGTCGAGGAAGCCCTGTACCTGGCCAACATCGCCAGCGAGGTGACGCTGATCCATCGCCGCGACACCCTGCGCGCCGAGCGCGTGATGCAGGACCGCCTGTTCGCGCATCCCAAGGTCAGGACGATCTGGAACAACACCGTCGACGAGATGCTGGGCACCAGCGAGGGCGGCTTCAAATCCTTCACCGGCGCGCGGCTGAAGAACACGCAGACAGGTGAGTTGAGCGAGATCGCTGCCGACGGCCTGTTCGTCGCCATCGGCCACGACCCCGCGACCAGCCTGTTCAAGGGCCAGTTGACCATGGACGACGAGGGCTACGTGGTGACCAGGCCCGACAGCACCGAAACCAGCATTGCCGGCGTGTTCGCGGCGGGCGACGTGCAGGACAAGGTCTTCCGCCAGGCCGTCACCGCCGCCGGCATGGGCTGCATGGCCGCGCTGGAAGCCGACCGCTTTTTGGCGGGCATAGCCGACGGAACTGGTGAGCACCAGATACTTGCCTGCGACACGGTACGGACGGTGGGTTCGGCGCACTGAAATAACAGCGGTGACAACGTAGGAAAAAAGGTGTCAACATGGAAATGGAAATTTTTATCATATAAATGAATAAGATAGAAGACATGTCGACACAATTACCGTTACTCGATTGGGCGATCCCCAAGTCGGTCGATATGGCTTTAATGCATCCAGATGAAATCTATGCCGTATCAGATGCGACACTTTTTTCTTATTTAGGTGAAAACGAAAAATATGATCGAAAAAGTGCTAAGATTGAGCCTAAAGATTTAGCAGAAAATCTATCCGCATTTGGTAACCACCCAAGCACAGAGGGTGGTGTCGTAGCAATTGGTATTGCCAATGATAAAACTATCGAAGGCTGCTCTCATTTTGGAGAGGAAAAGATAGCAGAGCTGATGCGCATGGGAGCAGATCGCTGCCCAGATGGAAAATTTTCTGTGCGAAAACTTCCTGCAGTTAACTCGAAAGGTGATCGTGATTTTATTATTCTGGCACGAATATATTATGTCGAAGATAGGCTCGTAGAACTTACTGATCGTTCAGCGTATGTAAGGTATACAAATAGAAACAAAGTTCTCAATGAATTTGCAAAAGACGAAATACGCATGAATAAAGGGGAAGTTTCATTTGAGAAGCGACCTTGTGGCCTAATTTATCCGACTGCGTTTACAGCACACCTTATTAGAAAATTCGTGGCAAAAGTACGAGAAGAGCATGGAGCTTCTACTGAAAAATCCGATGAGCAAATTCTTGAATTGTATCATTTAGGCAAACGAGACGGCGGCAATTTTATACCCAATAATGCATGTGCTCTTCTTTTTGCACAGGACCCGCGAGCAATTTTCCCAGGCTCCTACATTCATTTCATACGATATGAAGGCACAGATGCCAAAACAGGAAGGGAAATAAACAAAGTCAAGGATCGTCAGTATGATGGCACTCTGTTCGATATGATCAAGGAAGCAGCTGAGATGCTCCAATCCCAGCTACGAGAGTTCACTAGATTCACAGATGATGGAAAATTTGTCACTGCTGAAGAGTATCCACGGGACGCATGGTATGAGCTAATCGTCAATGCATGCGTACATCGTTCATATCACATTCGTAATGCTCCCACTTTCGTAAAGGTATTTGATGATGAACTAAGGGTTGAAAGTCCTGGTGGTTTCATGCCTCAGGTAACCCCCGAAAATATTTATGAAATTCATAGGCCAAGAAATCCCGTTATCATGAGAGTCCTGCGGGAATTTGGAGAAGTTTTGTGCCTTAATGAAGGAACTAGCCGTATAAGGCGAGAGATGCAAAAGCTTGGTCTGCCTGATCCTATATTTCGTGAGGTTCAAAGCGACCACTCAACCGTTCGTGCGACTTTACGAAACGATATTATTAATCGCAAAAACTCCCTCGATACTGAAGCTTATCAAGAAATTGGACAAATGCTGGCGTTGACGCTTGATGATAATGACAAAAAAATAGTCAACTACTTGATTGAACATCAAAAAATTAACGTTTCACAAGTTATGCGGATTACAAATATATCTCGTTGGGGTACTGCAAGCGAAAAATTAGAAAACTTGCGATTAAGGAAAATTCTAGACCGACACAATAGCCGTAAAAGCCGTGGAGCATCTTGGTATTATCTCGCTCACGTTGGAGATAAAGAGACAAAGCGGAAAAGGTAATAAAATCATTTTTATTAGCATTATAGCTACTGTACATGGGGTCGTTCCGCCATTTTCGACCCTTTTCAGCCCAGCACGTTCGTCACCAGCAACAGCACCCCGCTCAGCACCGCCGCGCCCAGCAGGACGCAGACCGGCAGGGTCAGCACCCAGGCCAGGGCGATGTTGCGGATGGTCCGGCGCTGGACGCCCGAATGGTTGGCGATCATCGTGCCGGCGATGCCGCTGGACAGGACGTGCGTCGTGCTGACCGGCAGGCCGAACCGGTCGGAGGTGAAGATGGTGCAGGCCGCCACCAGCTCTGCCACCGCGCCCTGGCGATAGGTCAGGTGCTCGCGGCCGATGCGCTCGCCGATCGTGGTCACGACGCGCTTCCAGCCGATCATCGTGCCCAGCCCCAGCATCACGGCCACGATCATCTTGACCCAGAACGGGATCGCGTTGGTCGCCGGGTCCAGGTGGTAGTCATGCGGGAACAGGCCGAACAGCACCAGCATGATGATGCCCATGCCCTTCTGGCCGTCGTTGGAGCCATGGGCGAAGCTGACGCCCATCGATGTCAGCAGCAGGAACGCCCGCATGCGTGCCGGCGGCGGCTTGTCCAGGTCGGGCGGCGGCCGGTTGACGCCGACATTCAGGCGCTTGGCCAGAAGCATCAGCAGGTAGCTGATGCCGAACCCGACCAGCGGCGAGACCAGCAGCGCCAGCAGCGCCTGCCCCAGCTGGTCCCAGTTGATGCCGTGGGCGATGTCGCCCTGCGGCAGGATCAGCGATGCCGCGATGCCGACGCCCATGATCGAGCCGATCAGCGTATGGCTGCTGGAGATCGGCAGCCCGAACCACCACGTGCCCAGGTTCCAGATGATCGCCGAGATCAGGAAGGAGAAAATGACGGCGATGCCCGAGATCGAATGGCTGTCCATCAGCTCGGGCGGCAGCAGCCGGATGATGCCGTAGGCGACCGCGCCGGTGGAGCTGAGCGCGCCGGCGAAATTCCATAGCCCCGACCACAGCACCGCCCATATGGGCCGCAGGGTCTTGGTATAGATGACCGTCGCCACGGCATTGGCCGTATCGTGGAAGCCGTTGATGAACTCGAACCCCAGCGCGAAGAAGAGCGCCAGCCACAGAAGCGCATGCTGCATCGACATCAGTGCAGGTCGAGCCTGTGGTTTAGGCTGTCGGTCATCAGCGCCAGGAAGACCACCAGCAACAGGTAGTAGACCGCATACAGGATCCGCAGGTCGGGCCGGATGGTGTAGTAGGCGGCGTTGGCCGGGTCGTTCTTGTCGTAGCGCCACGCCCGCTTCAGTTGCGGGAAGGCCACGACGCCGATCAGGATCAGCAACGGGCTGGGATGGAACAGGAAGAACCCGATCAGGATCGGAAACCCCGCCAGCCAGACACGCGGGCTGAGCACGGCGGTAACGCGGCCGCCATCCAGCGGCGACACCGGGATCAGGTTGAACAGGTTCAGCATGAAGGCCGAATAGGCGAGGCTGAGCAACAGCTGGTCGTTGCTGCCGCGCCCCATGTAATAGCAGGCCAGCGCCCCCAGCGTGCCCGCCAGCGGACCCGCCAGGGCGACATAAGCCTCGGTCTCGACATTATGCGGCACTTCCTTCAGTGCGATATAAGCGCCGACGAAGGGGATGAACATCGGCGCGCCTACCTTGAGCCCGCGCTGCTTTGCGGCCAGGTAATGCCCCATCTCGTGGATGAAGAGCAGGGCCACGAAACCGATGGCGAACGGCCAGCCGAACGCCATCGCGTAGACGCCGATGGTCAGCACCATCGTGCCGACAGGTATCAGCGCCTTCAGGAGTATCAGAAGCGTGGTGATCATCGCTGGCGTTCCTCAGGGCAAAGCCCGGCTTTTCACGACGCTGGAATTTCGCTACGACTAGCCGTCCATAACAAGAAAAACAAGGTGATTGATGGTCTCCGAGCAGCCTCCGACGCGCGTTTCGCCCCCTGCTGTAAGCGTTGCCGACGCCCGGGCCGCGCAGAACTTTCCGCTGGCGGTCGCCGCAGGGATCGGCGCCGCCATCGTCAGCGCCATAGCGTGGGCGGTGTTGACGGTGACCACACACATGCGGATGGGCCTGTTCTCGATCGGTGTCGGCGTCCTGGTCGGCTACGCCGTGCGCGAGACGGGCAAGGGCATCGACAAACGCTTCGGCTACCTGGCCATGCTGTGCGCCCTGCTGGGCTGCGGCATCGGCGACGTTCTGACCGACATCACCTACTACGCCACCATACGCGGCATGCCCCTGATCGAGGCCGCCACTTCCCTGACCCCAGCCCTGATGCAACGGCTGATGGTTATCTTCTTCAAGCCGCTGGACCTGATTTTCTACGCCATAGCCATATACCAGGCCTACAAGATGGCCTTCAAATTTCGGCCAATCCCCCGCAAACCGGTTCCCACGAAAGCTGGCGAGTAAAAGGCCGATCTTACGAAAAGATTTAGAATGTGTTGGATTTTTGACTTTTAAGTGAGTATTTTCTGGACATCAGCCTAAGAACTAGGCAGTATGTTTTAATAATCCTTTTAGAAACTCGCTATGCCAGACGTCGTCAACTTCCCCGTCGCCACGTTGCGACTGATGCTCTATCCAGCCTACAAAAGCGCGAGCGGCGTCGAAGTGCCCGCATTCGGATTCGACGAGGCCGGGACCATCACGACCTATGCCGCGGAAGTCGGCATCAGCCATGCCTACCTGCCCCCGACTGCCGCAGCCAACCCGGGCAGTCTGCATGGCTACGATGTCGCCGATCATAGCCGGACCAATCCTGAACTGGGCGGCGAGGATGGTCGTACCCGATTTACGCAGAGGACTCGCGAAACCGGCCTGAAGCAGATCGTCGACCTGGTTCCGAACCATATGTCGACCGGTAGCCCTGCCTGGCAGGGCGTGTTGAAGAACGGCGCCGCCAGCCCGCACGCCGAACAATTCGATATCGACTGGAACTCGCCGTACCCGGAGATCAAGGGCAAGATTATGGTGCCGGTTCTCGGCAATACATATGAAAGCCAGTTGCCGGATATAAAAATCCAGATGCTGCGTGGCGAGCTGCGCGTCGGTTATTGGGCTGAATACAATCCGCCGTTCCAGAACGACTGGCCCTTGTCCGAGGAGACGTTGGCGGAGCTGACGGAAGAACTCGCGCGCGACCCGGATGCGCTGGAAAAGATCAATGCCGACCCCACCCGCAAGGACGCGATCCTGCAGCGTCAGAATTATGTCTTGGCAGATTTCCGCGATGCCAACCAGAAGCTGAACTATCGTCCCTTCTTCGACGTCCACGGCCTGCCTGCCCTGAGGGTCGAGAAGGAGACGGTGTTCAACGCCACGCACCAACGGATTGTCACTCTGGCGGAAAACGGCGATATCGATGGGGTCAGGATCGATCACCCCGACGGCCTGCGCGACCCGCGCGAATATGGGGAGCGCCTGTCCGCGGCCCTGCCTCAAGGCACGCGTATCGTCTACGAGAAAATCCTCGCCTTCGAAATCAACGAAACGCTGCCCAAGGAATGGAAGGGCGACGGCACGACCGGTTACGACTTCCTGAACCGCGCGGGCGGCCTGCTGATCGATCCACGCAACGAGGCGGCGCTTACCGGTATCTATGAGCGCTTCACCGGGGAAAGCCGGGACTACGAAACCTTATGCCATGACAACAAGCATGTCGTGATGCGCGATGTGATCGCGGCGCAAGTCAATCGCGCGATCACCCACCTAACCGATGCGATGTCTCCTAATGGCGAAGCCGTCGATATCGACACGGGAAACGCGGTCAAGGAAGTCATCGCGAATTTCCAGGTTTACCGCACCTATGTCCGCCCATCCGATGGCGTCGTTTCCGCGCGTGACCGGGCGCAGATCGATCACGCGATCGAGGGGGCCAAGGCGCATCGCCCCGATATCGATCCAAAACTGTTCGATACGATCAGCGATGTCCTGTTGCTGAAAAACCAGGGACCGGCGCAGTCGGAATTCATCGCCCGTTTCCAGCAGGTGACCGGTCCAGTGATGGCGAAGGCAGTCGAGGACACGACTTTTTATCAGTACAACCGCTTCTTGGCGAAAAACGAAGTCGGCGGCAATCCGGCCCCAGGTGCCGCGGATACGGTGCCTGCGACATTGATCCAGGAATTCCACGAATATTGCGCCGAGGTTCAGAAGCATACGCCGCGGCAGATGAACACGACATCGACGCACGACACCAAGCGCAGCGGTGACATTCGCGCGCGCCTCAGCGTGCTGTCGGAAATACCGGAACGCTGGGAGCGTGCGGTCACCAGCTGGACGACACACAACCAGAATTTCGATCAGCTTGCCTACGACAACGATCCCAGCGAGCCCAAGGACAAGGTGCTCGGCAAGATCGACCGCAATCTGGAATATGCGTTGTACCAGACCATGGTTGGCTCATGGCCGATCAGCGAAGAGCGCATGCAGACATACGCCAACAAGGCGATGAAGGAGGCCAAGGAACATACGTCCTGGCTGCGCAAGGATGAGCCTGCGGCGAAGGCCTACGAGGCCGGCGTGCATCAGTTCATTACCAACCGCTACAAGGACAGCGCCTTCCAGGCCAGCATGGACGCCTTCGTCGCGCCGTTGGCCGAGGCCGGGCTTAAGAATTCCCTGTCCCTGTCTCTCCTGAAGGCGATGAGCCCCGGCATCCCGGATTACTTCAGGACATTCGGCGTGGATTTCTGCAACGTCGATCCCGATAGCCGCCTGCCGGTCGATTACGGCCGCGCGCAATCCATAGTCGAGCAATTGAAGCAGAAGCCGATCGAGGAAAGGCTGAGCCTGGAAGATGCGAATGGTGTCACGGTCTGGCAGACGGCGGTCGCCCTGGCAGTCCGCCAGGAATATAACGACTCTTTCAGCGACATGGGTGACTATGACCCGGTTCTTGTCAACGGTCCCAACGCCGACCATATCGTGACGCAGCTGCGCGGCGACGACGAAGGCCCGAAGGTTCTGGCGATCGAACCAATCCTGCGGCTGAGCATGACGCCGGACGATACCGAAACCACGCTGTCGCTGCCGGAAGGAAAATGGCGCAATCGGTTCACCGGCGACACGTTCCAGGGTGGCCGGGATGTCAGGATCAGCGACCTGATCGAAAAATTCCCCACCGCGCTGCTGGTGCGTGAGGATGTAACGACCTCACGGGTCAATCCGGCTGTGCGCCTGCTGGGCAGCCTGGATGTGACGCCCGCTACGGCGCCGCATCAGACCGAATCTACGGCAATCGCCGCGGAACACCATGCCGCCGAGATCAGGGAGTGGGTCCTGCCGAGCAGGCCGGCACCACGCCATGACAGCGATTTGAAATACGGTACGCTGGAGTAGACCAGATCGCCTCATGATCCAGCATTACGCCTGCTGAAGGGACACTGACCGCGTGCCAAGGCTTTCGGCGAAGCGGAGCAGGTAGCCGTCCGGGTCCTGGACCAGGAACTGACGGTTGCCACCCTCGCCATCGCGCGTGCGATACCATTTTTCCTCGACCGGCCAGAAAAGGGGCCAGTTCAGCCATTCAAGCCCGGCGAGGATCGAGGCGATCTCGCTGACGAACATCTGCAGGTTGATCCCCTGCCCCAAGGGACGCTGCATACTGCCCACGTTCCAGCGCGATGTTTCATCGAACTGGTCCAGCATCACCTGAAGCGAACCGCGCTCCAGATAGGCGAAACCCTCTTCCGGCCGGTCATATGCGATCCGGAAGCCCAGCCCTTCGCACCAGAAGCGCAGGCTGTCCCTAATATCGGCTACCTTGAGTTCCGGCACCAAGTCGTTGAACGGATAGTCTTCCTGCATATCACGACTACCGCCGGATCGGCCTGTACTTGATCCGGTGCGGCTGGTCGGCATCCGCGCCCAGGCGGCGGCGCTTATCTTGCTCGTAGGTTTCGTAATTGCCTTCGATCCACACTACCTGGCTGTCGCCCTCGAACGCCAGTATGTGGGTCGCAATGCGGTCCAGGAACCAGCGGTCGTGGCTGATGACGACGGCACAGCCGGCAAAGTTGGTCAGTGCCTCCTCAAGCGCGCGCAGCGTGTCGACGTCCAGATCATTGGTCGGCTCGTCGAGCAGCAGCAGGTTGGCGCCGGACTTCAGCATCTTGGCGAGGTGAACACGGTTGCGCTCGCCGCCCGACAGCTGGCCGACTTTCTTCTGCTGGTCCGAACCCTTGAAGTTGAAGGCAGAGACATAGGCGCGGCTGGGCATCGAACGCTTGCCCAGCTCGATCACATCCTTGCCTTCGGAGATTTCCTCCCACACCGATTTCTTGTCACCCAGCGTGTCGCGGCTCTGGTCGACATAGCCCATGACCACGGTCTCGCCGACCTTGAACGTGCCGCCATCGGCCTTGTCCTGGCCGGTGATCATCTTGAACAAAGTCGTCTTGCCGGCGCCGTTGGGGCCGATGACGCCGACGATGCCACCCGGCGGCAGCTTGAAGGATAGATCCTCGATCAGCAGGCGATCGCCGAACGCCTTTTTCAGATGGTTGGCCTCGACCACGACATCGCCGAGGCGCGGCGGCGTCGGGATGACGATGGTCGCCGTGTCGTTCGCCGCGTCCTTGGTATCGGCCAGCAGCGATTCATAGGCGGTGATGCGCGCCTTGCTCTTGGTCTGGCGCGCCTTGGGCGAGGCCCTGATCCATTCCAGCTCCGCCGCCAACGTCTTCTGGCGGCCCGACTCCTCGCTCTTCTCCTGCTCCAGGCGCTTGCCCTTCTGCTCAAGCCAGGCGGAATAATTGCCCTCGTACGGGATGCCCTTGCCGCGATCCAATTCCAGGATCCAGCCGGTCACGTTGTCGAGGAAATAGCGATCGTGGGTCACCAGCACCACAGTGCCGGTATATTCGCGCAGGGTACGTTCCAGCCAGGCGACGGATTCGGCGTCCAGATGGTTGGTCGGCTCGTCGAGCAGCAGCATGTCGGGTTTTTCCAGCAGCAGCTTGGCCAGCGCGACACGGCGCTTCTCGCCGCCCGACAGCGTGGCGACATCGGCATCGCCCGGCGGGCAGCGCAGCGCGTCCATCGCGATCTCCACCGTGCGGTCGAGGTCCCAGGCGTTGGCGTTCTCGATCTTCTCCTGCAGCTCGGCCTGTTCGACGATCAGGGAGTTCATTTCCTCCTCGTCGGTAACCTCGCCCAGCCGCATCGAGACGTCCTCGAAGCGCTTGACGATGTCGCGCGTCTCGGCCAGCGCCTCCATGACGTTTTCATGCACGGTCTTGGTGGTGTCCAGCTGCGGTTCCTGCGGCAGATAGCCGACCTTCGCCCCCTCCGCCGCCCAGGCCTCGCCGGAATATTCGGTGTCCATGCCGGCCATGATCTTCATCAGGGTCGACTTGCCCGACCCGTTCGGCCCCAGCACCCCGATCTTGGCACCGGGATAGAACGACAGGTAGATGCCATCCAGAACCTTCTTGCCGCCCGAATAGGACTTGGACAGGTCTTTCATGACATAGACGTATTGATAGGAAGCCATGGGCGCGGTGCTCGTGAATGGGGGAATGTGCCGCTGGATGTAGCGGGTTTCGGGCTGCCATTCAACATAAGAGCGGAAAACCCCGCCAACTTGCATTGGCAGGGTCCTGTAGCTAGCGCGTGTAGTAATCCATTTCCTTGAAAGCAGTCTTTGGTGAGGCAGCAGGCTTTGAACCGTCTGCCGGACCCGCAGGGACAGCGATCATTGCGCCCGAGTTTCTCGATCAATTCCTTGTCGCCGTGAACGATGCGATCGCCCCGCTTGACATGGGTCTCGCTATTGAAAACCCCTCCGTCTTTTACTCATCACCTCGAAAGGTCACGTCTTGATTCTTGCGCATGGCAGCCTCCATCGATTTCGTGCGGTATGGCACGCGCACGCGTTTTAGCTTTGGTGACCGGCTCGAGCAAAGAAAATCGCAACATGATTATGATGAAGGACCAATCAGCATATCCATAGGCACGCTCCGCGGAATATCATAAAGGGCCGGTTCCACTGGCAGCGCGCTTTGGCCTGACAAGGTCCGGCAAATTTTATCGGCCACGATTTCAGGTGCCTGGCTGGAGCTTACTCTCATCCAGTGCTGCGGCACTTCCTGCTGAAAGAAATGCGGGTCGCCGAGGTAAGCATCGACTACCGACATGTTGTTCGGCTCGCGAATGCCGGAATCCCACTTATACCTACGTTCCGCCGCACGTTGCATGGTTGTTTCAACTTCCGTTATGAGCCAGAACGGATGAAATTCGGCATTTTGTTCGCGCGCCAGGGTCTCAAAGCTTGTGCGTTGCACATCGAGCATAAAGGCCGTTGGTACGATCACCGTTCTGCCTTCGCCCAAAGCCATCGCACAGCGTTCACGAGCCATCTCGGCAACGAATATGGACATTTCCGAGCTGATGTCGCTGCTCTGCAGGGGCCGATTACCTGCTGGTTCCAACAAGCCGCACCATAAGGCATCGGGATCGATGATAATGGCGTCGGGCGAAAGCCTATCGGCAATCAGAGTGGCCGTTCTGGTCTTGCCAGAGGCGGGCAAACCGCCAATACATATCAACTTGCCGCTTCGTTCGAACCTTTCAGGCATCGGCGACCTTACAACATTACTTTTTTGTTAATCAAGCTCAAATATGCCAGTTTTCGAACAAACGAATTTTAAAGCCGCCTTCTTCGACTTCGACGACACTTTGACCCATGGCGATACTTTGCCGCTCTGGCTGGTCGCATTGCGCGGTTGGCCGTGGACGATTGCCGCCTATCTGATCGCCGGCACGATCGGCGGGTTCATTCCGGCAAAGGGCGCATTCGACCGGCGCGGTCGGATCAAGACCGCTCTGCTGCAACTGACGGTACGCGGCATCACCGCCGAACGCGCAGCCGCCGCCGGGGCCAAGGTGAAACGCAAAATCCGCTGGCAGGACGATATCGTGGCCAGGCTGCGCGATCACCATGCCAATGGCGACAAGGTGATCGTAGTCAGCGGCGCCGCTACGATCTATCTGCCCATGCTGCTGGAAGACCTGCCGGTGGACGAAATACTGGGCACAAAGCTGGAAATCGCCGGCGGGCGCCTGACCGGCCGCATCGACGGCATGAACTGCGTACGCACCGCCAAAAGGGATATTGTACAGTCCTGGCTTGATCGCTACAAACCCGATGAGACTTGGGGATACGGAAACGATCCCCATGACCTGCCGATGCTGGCATTACTCGATCACCGAACCATAGTATAATCTCATGTCGAAAACGATTCCGAGCCTTATGCGCGAGTGCGAACGTCCCTTTACGATGGCCGGCGTCATTCACGATGAATATCAGGCCGTGGACGATCCTGTTAAACTGGCCGATATGGCAGAGTACATCAAAAGACTGGATCTTCACGATTATCAAACATGCCCGATCGGCCGTGGCGTGAACGCCCCAGGAATTCAAGAGGCCGGGACGATCTGCGTCGAGGATCTGGAGCATCCGAAATTCTCCATTCGCAGCAAGATCGTTCTGCTTCAACAGTTCGTGCCGGTGATGTTTTCGCTGAAAAGCGGTGAGTTCGGCGATCTGCTTACGGAAATTCGTGGCGCGGTCGGTGAGCTGAAGGCTTCCGACTCTCCAAGACTGGCAGCGGCGGCGGCGAGTGCCGAGGAAAAGATGATGACATCGGGCAAGATATTCCTGCGCGATCAGATTCCACTGCCCCTGACATTTTATCCACGCCAAGCCAGCATCCGCTAGGTGGATAATGACCGTACCGCCATGGATGCGATTTCCTTCGCCACCCTGATAACGCCGCATCTGGCCGAGCTGATAGATGCTGCTCCCGATGGCGCGATCGCGCGCCAGTTCATGCCCAGCCTTGCGGAAAATACGATCCTGCCGGAGGAACTGCACGATCCGATCGGCGACGATCCGCATACGCCCGTCAAGGGGATCGTGCACCGCGAGCCCGACCGCGTGCTGCTGAAGCCGGTGACGGTCTGCGCCGCCTATTGCCGCTTCTGTTTCCGGCGCGAACAGCTGGGCGACAACGGCGGGGTACTCAGCGATGCCGAGCTGGATACGGCGCTGGACTATATCCGCGCCACGCCCGGCATCTGGGAGGTCATACTGTCGGGCGGCGACCCGCTGGTGCTGTCGCCGCGCCGCCTGAAATACATCATCGACGCGCTGGCAAGCATCGCGCATGTCGGCACGATCCGCATCCACACCCGGCAGCCGGTCTCCGCCCCCGAAACGATCACGCCCGAACTGGTCGCGACGCTGAAATGCAGCAAGGCCGTCTGGGTCGCGGTGCATTGCAACCACCGCGACGAGTTGACCGAAAAAACGCGCGCCGCGCTCACATTACTGGCCGATGCCGGCATTCCGCTGGTATCGCAGACAGTGCTGCTAAAAGGCGTGAATGACGATGTCGAAACACTTGATGCGCTGTTCCGCCGCTTCGTCGAATTGCGCATCAAACCCTATTACCTGCACCATGGCGACCTCGCCCGCGGCACGTCGCATTTCCGCACCAGCATCGTCGAAGGCCAGACCCTGATGCGCGATCTGCGCGCGCGCCTGTCGGGGCTGGCGTTACCTACCTATATGCTGGACATTCCGGGCGGCCATGGAAAGATTCCTGTCGGGCCGGTATATCTGGAAAACGGTACCTTGGAAGACCCGAGAGGCGGACATCATAGTTCCCGTGAAAAGCTACTCTAAAAAGCATTTTCCCGTAGACAAGGCACGCCGGATTCTCGAACCCGGCCCCACCGTCCTCGTCGCGTCGGCGTGGAAGGGCAGGACCAACATAATGACGATGGGCTGGCACACGATCATGGAATTCAAGCCGTCGCTTCTGGGCTGCGTGATCGCTTCCTCCAATCACAGTTTCGAGATGATCCGCAAAAGCGGCGAATGCACCATCAACGTGCCGATGGCCAACCTGGTCGACACGGTGGTGGCGATCGGCAACTGCTCCGGTGACACCCATGACAAGTTCACCGAGTTCGACATGACGGCCATCGACGGAACCGAGGTCGCGGCGCCGACGATCGGCGAATGCTTCGCCAGCTTCGAATGCAGAATCAGCGACAAGCGCATGATCAAGGATTATAATTTCTTCATCCTGGAAATCGTCGCGGCACATGTCGCATCGTCACCAAGGCATTCCAAGACGATCCACTATCACGGCCAGGGAATTTTCACCGAAGCCGGACAGGTGATCGACCGCCACAAGGATTTCAGCAAGTGGAAGGGTACGGCCACCTTCTAGCCGATTAGCAGACGGCCTACGACTTGAAGCTCGGCAGCTCCTTCGCCACACGCTTCATCACCTCGTCCCAGTTGCCTTTGCGGCGCTGTCGGAAGACGCGCATCGTCGGGTACCAGGGATGGGTGTCGCCGCTGGCGCTCCACGGTGCGTCGGGGATGACCGGCAGCAGCAGCCAGACCGGCTTGCCCATCGCGGCAGCCAGATGCGCCACCGCCGCCTCGACCGAGATCACGAGGTCGAGATTGGCGATCAGGCCGGCGGCGCGCGCGAAATCGGTCAGCAGGCCCGGTGACAGGATACCCGCAACCTGTTCGTTCGGCTGGCGCTGTTGCAGCGATACCAGCGCGACATCCCGCACGCTGGCGAGCGCGGAAAAATTCTCCGCCGTCAGGGCGCGGCCATGCATCGGACCGTTCTCCAGACCGCTGATCCAGGCGACGCCGATCTTGCGCCCTTTGGCGGAGGCAAGATTGCCCGCCCATGCCTGCGCACTGGATGCGTTGGCGCTCAGATAAGGGACATCGTTCGGAATGGTCTCGCTGGTCGTACCCAGCAGGTGTGGCAGGCTCATGAGCGGCACCGACACATCATGCTCGGGCACCGCGCCGCCGAGGGCGATGACGGCATGGAGGCCCGGCAGCGTACCGAACAATTCCCGCAGGGGTTCCTGTACCATCACCGTGACGGTTGCGCCCTGCTTCACCAGAAGCGGCACGAAACGCGCGAACTGTATCTCGTCGATATAGCCCGGTTCGGAATAGACAAGGACGTTCTTGCCCTTCAGCTTTGCCTTGCCGTTCCATGCGGCCTTCAGATCCGTCGGCAACATTTTCTGCAACGACGATGACCTCAGGCGGGATTCGTATTCAGCGAAGCCTTCCTCGATCCGCCCGAGCCGAAACAGGGTGCGGGCGCGTTCGATGTGCGCCTGCAGGAAATCGGGGCTGAGTTCGATAACGCGGTCGTAGGCTTCCAGCGCTTCCTCCCAGCGGCTGTTCCAGTGACAGGCCAGACCCAGTTGAAAGAATGCGGTCGCGTTATCCG
Source organism: Alphaproteobacteria bacterium (assembly GCA_965199335.1). GTDB lineage: Bacteria > Pseudomonadota > Alphaproteobacteria > CALMVH01 > CALMVH01 > CBDAQV01. The sequence continues at coordinate 110,805 of CBDAQZ010000003.1, forward strand.
GCGCAAGCCTGGTTGCCTTGACCAGTCGCGCCACGGCGGCCGACTGCTTGCCCTGGGCCTGCAATATCAGCGCCAGGCCGATATGAGCCTCCGGCCGTTTCGGCTGCAGGCGGATCGCCTCCTCCACCGCCGCCGTCGCTTCGTCGTACCTGCCCAGCCGGCGCTGGACATCGCCCAGGTTGATCAGCGCATCCGGATAGACATGACGCTTCATTCTGGCGAAATCGACCGCGGCCTGGAACCCATGCGCGGCAAGCTCCACCTCACCGGCGTCGCGCACGATGTTGGCCAGATTGAAATGCGCCTCGGGCGAGTCAGGCTTGACCTGCAGGGCGCGCCTGATCTCGTTGCTGGCCTCGCGCAGGCGGCCTTCGCTGTGCAACTGGTTGGCGGTCCGGAAATGCTCCGCCAGCGAGGTATCCAGCGACGGCGGCAGGATGGTCGGGGTTTCGATGATCGTGTCGGTCATGCTGCGCTTTCGAATTGTGTAGCGGTCACGAGGCTCAGCGCCTCGTCGAGAACGGCAAGTCCTGCCCCCTCACGCGTTGCGTTTTCACTAAGATAGCGGCGCCATAGGCGGCCGCCGGGCATATTGTTGAAAAGGCCCAGCATGTGCTTGGTCATCGCATGCAGGCGAACGCCTTCGGCAAGCCGGGCTTCCATGTAGGGCCGGTAGCTCTTTACGGCCTCTGTCCGCGTTACCGGTTCCCGGCCCGACAGCATCGCGGCGGCCTGCGCCAGGAAAACCGGGTTCTGGTAAGCTTCGCGGCCGATCATGACGCTGTCGACGGCATGCAGCTGTTCGCGAATGGCGTCCAGCGTGGCGATGCCGCCGTTGATCCCGATGGTCAACGCCGGAAATTCGCGTTTCAGGCGATGCACGATGGCATAATCCAGCGGTGGCACCTCACGGTTTTCCCTGGGGCTGAGGCCCTTCAGCCAGGCCTTGCGCGCATGCACGATGAAACTGTCGCAGCCCGCGCGGCTTACCGTCTCGACGAAGGCGGCCAGGAAATCGAACCCTTCGGTGTCGTCGATGCCGATGCGGGTCTTGACCGTGACCGGCAGACGGGTCGCCGCCTGCATAGCGGCCACGCACTCGGCCACCAGCGCGGGTTCGGCCATCAGGCAGGCACCGAAACGACCTGCCTGCACGCGGTCGCTGGGACAGCCGCAATTGAGATTGATCGCATCGTAGCCGTAATCCTGCCCCACTCCGGCGGCATCGGCCAGCAAGGCGGGATCGCTGCCACCCAGTTGCAGCACCACCGGATGCTCGACGGCATCGAAAGCCAGCAGGCGGTCGCGCTTGCCGAATTTGATCGCAGCCGCGGTCACCATTTCGGTATACAGTACCGCTTCGGGCGCAAGAATGCGATGGAACGCGCGGCAATGCCGGTCGGTCCAGTCCATCATCGGCGCGACTGAGAGAGGAAATTTTAACATCTGTCTGGAAACTAACGTGTTTCTTGCATCTTTTCCATAAGTGCCATGCGTATCGTTCTTTTTATCCTAATCGCCGTCCTGTCGACGGCCCGCGCCCATGCCGGCGATGCTGTACCGGCAGCCGCGCCGAAATACGAGGCCCTGCGCTTCGTGAAGGTAAACATGCATGCCGGGCCCGGCCAGCAATACCCGGTGCTATGGGTCTATCAGCGCCGTGGCCTGCCGGTGGAGATCACAGGCAGTTACGACGTATGGAAAAAGGTGGTCGATCCCGACGGCACGACCGGCTGGGTGCAGGAAACCATGCTTTCCGACAAGCGGACGGTGCTGGTCAAGGGCAAGCAGCGGACCCTGCGGCATGACCCGAGGGACGATGCCGAAGCCGTGGCGCTGGCCGAGCCGGGCACGATCGCGAAGGTCCAGTCCTGCGCTTCGGGCTGGTGCGCGATCAAATTCGACGCCTATGAGGGGTGGATGAAGGAAAGCGAGCTGTGGGGCCTGGACAAGAACGAGAGCTTCGACACCAAGCATTAGGCGGCGACCGGGATATCCTCCAGCCTTCGCACCTTGCGCAGGCCGGGAAATTTCCAGGCCCATAGCCCTACCACCGCGCAGGTGCCGATGCCACCCGCCACCACCGCCACGATCGAGCTGCCGAACAGCGAGGCGGTAAAGCCGGACTCCATCTCCCCCAGCTCGTTCGAAGCGCCGATGAAAACGAAATTCACGGCATTGACCCGCCCGCGCATGTTGTCCGGCGTGATACGCTGCACCAAATTGGAGCGCATATAGACGCTGACGACATCCGCCGCCCCCAGCAGGGCCAGTGCCGCCAGCGACAGCGGGAAGCTGGTGGAGAAGCCGAATACGATCGTGGCGATGCCGTAGGCCAGTACCGCCATGAACATCTTGATGCCGGAATGGTCACCGAGCGAGACACGAGCCAGCAGCAGGGAAACGACCAGCGCCCCCGCAGCCGGCGCGGCGCGCATCAGGCCCAAACCGGTCGACCCGACCATCAGGATATCCTTGGCATAGACCGGCAGCAGCGCGGTCACCCCGCCCAGCAATACCGCGAACAGGTCGAGGGAAATCGCGCCCAGTATGGCCGGGTTGGCGCGGATGAACTTGATTCCGCCAAGAATGTCCCTGTTGACGGTGCCTGTACTGGTTTCGGGCCGTAGCGTCAGTTTTATCCGAGCGTTGGCGAGCAACGCGCCCGCAAAAAGGCACCATGACGCCGCAAAGGCCGCCGCGGCGCTCCAGGCATACAGCAACCCACCCAGCGCCGGGCCGAAGATCTGCGCCGTCATGAACATGGACGAGCCCAGCGCGATCGCGCCGCTGAGGGCGTCGCGATGCACCAAACGGGGTATGATCGACTGGCTGGCAGGGGCCATGAAGGCCCGCGCGCCGCCGAACACGACCAGGACGGCGTAGATGGGCAGCACCCTTTCGTTGCCGGTCACCGTCATCAGGATCAGCGCCAGCGAGCACAGCATCTGGATGGCGATCGCCACCCGCAGGATATGACGACGGTCGTATCTGTCCGCCACCTGCCCCGCCACCAGCGCCAGAGATATGTTCGGCAGGAACTGTGCCAGTCCGACAAAGCCCAGGTTCAGCGTGCTGCCGGTCATGTCGTAGATCTGATAGCCAACGACCACGCTCTGGATCGAAGTCGCCATGGTCGACAGCAGGCGCTGCAGGACAAAAGCGCGGAAATCGGGATAGGAAAGCGGCCGGCTTCGCAGCGGGTCGACGGCGACGGTGGGATCTGGAGAAGTCACAGGCGCACTGAAGCCGGATTGAACCGAACGCGCAAGGGGCTATAACCTTATCCCATGCTGCGGCTGCTGACATATGGCGAAACATCGACCTGGCTGGATCATTGCCGCGCCTATGTGATGCAGGAATTCGGCGACGACAGCTGCAGTTCGATGGAAAACTGGCGCAAGCAGCACGATGAAGGCGGTCACGTCCACCAGGCGTACGGCGATTTCGACACCAGCCCGCCCACCCTTCTGGGGCTTGTCACCTGCATCCCGATCACGCATGCCGAGCTGGCTGCGTTGAAATCGCACCAACTAAGGGACAGCCAGGTCATGCCATGGCGCCCTGGCGAAGAAGGGCCGGTCGTATTGTGGGTCGACGTCGTCATCAGCGACGCGCCTGGTATCGCCACCAAGTGCATCGCGGGCGTGCTGGACCAGCTGGATCGTCATCCCTGCAAGCCGCTGGTCGATACGATCTCGATGTTCTGCACCGGTGCGCAGGGCTACCTGATGGCGCAGACCTTCGGATTGCAGCCGATAGGCGTCGACTACAAGGAAGGCTGGCCATTCATGGAGCGTGCGATCACGCCACATGAATTGAATCAGGCCGGCGATATTCTGTACGACACCTGGAATATCACAAAGGCAAAGGACGTGATCGAGGTCGGCCGCGCGCGCTGGGGCCCTCACTGGAAGGACAAGCCGGTATTGTAGGCAGGGAACCGGCGAGCCGTTAGCCTGTTTTCCTGGATAAAGGAGACTCCCGATGCCCAGGAAACAAGCTACCCGCAAATGGTCCGCCAAAGTTACAAAAACCAGTGATGCAATGGATCTGAAAAAAGATGTCTTCAAATCCGGCAGCGCGAAAGAAATAGAAAAATCGGTCAAGCATTCGGCCGAAACCAGCAAACGCCGCAAGTCGGGTCCTTTTCAGTCCGCCATGTCCATGCTCAATTTCTATGAAAACCGCGCAGGCAAGAATCTGCCGGCCAATCAGCGCAAGAAGATAGATGCGGCGAAGGACGAGTTGCGCAAGGACTTCCAGAAGAAACCGGCGTAACCGTCAGATCGGCTTTATCTCCTCAACGCCCAGCACATCGGCTAACCTGACCTTGGCGCTGCCGGGTTTCAGTGCCTGTTGCTGACTGGCGTGCGGCGCCCAGCCGGCGACATGGATCATTTGGAATGTAGCGGGGATACGGCCATCCGGTTCCCCGAAGCGTTCGGCATAAATCGTGGCGGCACGAAACAAGGTGGCCCGGGATAGTGCCTGGCGCGGGCCGTTTGACGTGTGTGCCGCCGCCATGCCGCGCAGATCGCGCAACAAGCGGAACAGATCGTCATAGGTGGCCGTTACCGTGTCGCTGTCGACGACCGGCAGCGCGAAGTTTGCCCGCTGCATCAGGCTGCCCATGTCGCGCAGATCGGCAAAGGGTGAAATGCGCGGCCCCACCGCGGCTGCCGTTTCGCTTTCCGCCTGCAGAAGTACCTGCCGCAACTGCCACAGCGTCTCACCGCCCAGTAGCGTGCCGAGGAACAAGCCATCAGGCTGCAGTATCCGGCGTATCTGCAACAGTGTGCCGGGCAGGTCGTTGACCCAGTGCAGGGTCAGCGGCGCGATTACCAAATCGAAGGCGTGTGGGCGAAAGGGAAGGAATTCCTCGTCCGCGACGAGAGTGGGCCTCCTGGCCTGAGCCGCCATGGCCGAGGATAAGTCGGCCTGGACCACCAGTTCCGGCGGCTCGGCAAACATATCGGATAATCCGGTATGACAACCCAGCACCAGTACACGCTGGAAGCTGCGCTTGACGTCAGCCAGCCGGTCGGCGATTTCCGCCGTGGCATGGCGCAGCAGGAAATCGTACTCGGCGAAACCGGCGGCGGCACGGTCGCGCCGCAGTCGCAGCAAATGACGGTCGAAGGGGATGACGGGATCGCTCATGCCTGTAATATAGCGGCACATGCCGATTACTGCATCCCTTCGCGCGGTAGGATCGAAAGCGCTGGATTTCCTGTATCCGCCGCGCTGCCTTTCCTGCGGGCAGGATGTTGATCGCATGGGCGGCGTCTGTGCAATATGCTGGAAGCGCCTGACCTTCATCGCCGATCCGCAATGCGCCCGCTGCGGTCTGCCGTTCGACTATGATCCCGGCGAGGGCTCGCTGTGCGGAGCCTGCGCCGGTGAATCCCCACTGTTCGATCGCGCCCGCGCGGCGCTGGCCTATGACGACGGCAGCCGTTCGATTTTGGTCGGGCTGAAGCATGAGCGCCTGCACAGCGTCTCCACCCTGGCCACCTGGATGCTGCGCCCGGGACATAAATTGGCGGCGGAAGCCGACCTGATCTGCGCCGTACCGCTGCACCGCTGGCGCCTGCTCAGGCGTGGCTACAACCAGGCGGCTTTGCTGGCCGCTGCGGTGGCGAGGCGTAGCGGGACGGCGACGGTGCCCGACCTGTTGCGCCGCCATCGCCGCACCGTCAGCCAGGGCGGCCTCAGCCGCAGCGGACGGCAGCGCAACGTGCGCGGTGCGTTCTCCATCCACCCGCGATGGGTGGAGCGAATCAAGGGCAAGCGCGTGCTGCTGGTCGACGATGTCTTCACCACCGGCGCGACGATCGGCGAATGCTGTCGTGTTTTGCGCCGCGCCGGCGCAGCGCAGGTCGATGTCCTGTGCGCAGCGCGGGTGATCAAGTGATTGAGAAATTAACTTCCGTTACAATATGATTTTCCCATGATCCTTTACGAGCTTACCTGCACGCATCGTCACGGCTTCGAAGGCTGGTTCGGCTCGTCTGCGGAATTCGAACGGCAGAGCGAGGCGGGCCAGATCGCCTGTCCCGTCTGCGACGACCACGGCGTGACACGGGCGCCGATGGCCCCGCGCATCGGCAAGCAAGCCCGTGCGCCCGCCTCGGAACGCGCGGCCGGCATGCCTGCAACCAACGCTGCGCCGCCGCCCGAAGCCGCTGTAAAACTGGCAGAGATCATAGGCGAGTTCTGCAAGACCGTCGAAGCCAGTTGCGATTACGTCGGCAAGGAATTCCCGGAGGAAGCGCGCAAGATCCACTATGGCGAGACAGGGGCACGCGGTATCTACGGCGAGGCGTCGAAAGCCGAGGTCGTGGCGCTGAAGGACGAAGGCATCGACATCGCGCCGATCCCCTGGATCAAGAAGGGTGATGCCTAGGTTTTCCCGTCAGGGTTTGGCTGTTGCACTCATCAGATAATTCACAGCGACGTCCACTCCGCTCAACGAAAATTCCCGTTTGACCGGATCGTAAACGATCCCGCTCACATCCTGCACTGCCAGCCCATTCGCACGCAGCTCCCGTGCCAGTTCGGATGGTCGCAGAAAGCGCCGCCAGTCATGCGTGCCGCGCGGCAGCCAGCGCATCACGTATTCCGCACCGACGATCACGGCGGCGAACGACTTGGCGGTACGGTTTGGCGTGGACATGATCAAAAGCCCATTCGGCTTCAACAGCGCCTTTAAACTGGCGATGAACGCAGGCACGTCGGCAACGTGTTCGACCACCTCCAGCGCCAGCACGACGTCGAAACGCGCGCCGGTCGCGGCCAATTGATCGCTTGTCCCGGCGCGATAATTGATCTGCAGCCCGGCTTCGACGGCATGCACCTTCGCCACTTCGATCGCGTCAAGGCTGGCATCGACGCCGGTAACCGAGGCGCCCAGTCGGGCCAGTGGCTCGCAGACGATCCCGCCACCGCAGCCGATATCGGCCATTGCCAGGCCGGCGAAGGGTTTCAAATGACTCACCTCCTCCAGGGAGAGGTGAGTTTCCACCTGTCGCCGGATATAGCCCATCCGCACAGGGTTCAGGCGGTGCAGCGGGCCTGAGGTTCCGCTCTCGTCCCACCAGGTTGCGGCCATGCGGCCGAATTTCTCGACCTCGGCGCCGTCGATGGTAGAGCCTTCCGGTGTTGCCGTGCCGCCGTTCATTCTTTAAGCAACTCCCATGGCTCTCATAGTGCAGAAATTCGGCGGGACCTCGGTCGGCACCGTCGAGCGGATCAAGGCCGCCGCCCTCAAGGTAAAGGCGGAGATCGACCGGGGCAACCATGTCGCGGTGGTGGTGTCGGCGATGGCCGGCGTCACCAACCAGCTGGTGGAATACTGCCAGTCCCTGACCCAGTCGCGCCACAGCCACGAATACGACAGCGTCATCGCCTCGGGCGAGCAGGTCACCAGCGGTCTTATGGCGCTGGCATTGCAGACCCATGGCCTGAAGGCCCATTCGTATCAGGGCTGGCAAGTGCCAATCGTCACCGATGACGCTCATTCGATAGCGCGTATCCACCGGATCGGCATCGACAGCATCAAGCCACGCATGCTCGGCGGCGAAGTGCCGGTGATCAGCGGGTTCCAGGGCGTCACCGAAACCGGGCGCATCACCACGCTGGGACGGGGGGGATCGGATACGTCGGCGGTCGCTCTGGCAGCGGCGCTGGGCGCCGAGCGCTGCGATATCTACACTGATGTCGACGGTGTATATACCACCGATCCGCGCCTGGTCACCAAGGCACGCAAGCTTTCGCGCATCACTTACGAGGAAATGCTGGAGATGGCGTCGCAGGGCGCCAAGGTGCTGCAGACCCGCTCTGTTGAAATGGCCATGCGTCACGGGGTAAAGGTCCAGGTGCTATCGTCTTTCGGCGAAGCCATCGGCAGCGACCTGCCGGGAACGCTGGTCGTACATGAGGATGAGACATTGGAACAGGAAACGGTCAGCGGTATCGCCTACAGCCGGGACGAGGCGAAGATAACCCTGGTGCGGGTCATGGACCGGCCCGGCGTGGCGGCAGCGATCTTCGGCCCGCTGGCGGCGGCGCAGATCAATGTCGACATGATCGTGCAGAACATCTCCAAGGACGGCACGACCGACGTGACCTTTACCGTGCCTAAGGCCGATTTCGACCGCGCGATCGAAGTCATCAGGGGCATGGATGCGATCACCTACGAGTCGCTGCTGTCGGATTCGAACGTGGTCAAGATTTCTGTCATAGGCGTCGGCATGCGCAGCCATGCCGGGGTGGCGCAACGTATGTTCCATGCCCTGGCCGAGCGCGGCATCAACATCCAGGTAATCTCGACCTCGGAGATCAAGATCAGCGTCCTTATCGACGAGGAATACACCGAACTGGCCCTGCGCGCGCTGCACACCGCCTATGGCATGGACGCGGCCTAGCGACGTTAAAGCTTGTGCAAGGGGCTTGCTCCATATTGCCCCGAGTTGAAAATTTGTCTGCTGTAAAGGAACGGGAAGTCTAGTGACCGACACGCCGGGTGGCGGCGCCTGGGGAAACGGCGCCTCCTCCGACAATATCTCCCTGACAACGACGACGCGCCGCAAGGGCGCGCGGCGGAGCAATGCCGCCTCGCGCCGGCTGATCGCGCGCCTGCGCGACATCATGGCGGGCGAAGGCTCGGGCGACGAACGGCTGGAAAAGATCGTTTCCCTGATAGCGGCCGAGCTGGTGGCCGAGGTTTGCTCTTGCTACGTCATGCGCGCCGGCGAGGTGCTGGAGCTGTTCGCCACGGTCGGCCTGAACCGCGCGGCGGTGCGGCAGACGCGCCTGCGCGTGGGCGAGGGCCTGGTCGGCATCATCGCGGCGCAGGCACAGCCGCTGTCGCTTTCCGACGCCCCTTCGCATCCCAATTTCGCCTACCGGCCCGAAACCGGCGAGGATCCGTACCATTCCCTGGCCGGCGTGCCGATCCTGCGCGGCGGGCGCGTACGCGGCGTGCTGGTGATCCAGAACCGCAGCGAACGTACATACACCTCCGACGAGATCGATACGCTACAGACCGTGGCGATGGTCGTGGCCGAGTTGGTGGCCGGCGGCAATCTGGTCGATCCGCGCGAACTGGCCAATGCCGGCGATGCCGGCCTTGTACCGCAGCGGCTTACCGGCATGGGCATGAACGGGGGCATGGCACGGGGCCTGGCGGTCCTGCACCGCCCGCAACTGACCCTGCACCAGATCGTCGCCGACGATCCTGCAGTCGAGGAAACGCGGCTTGACGGCGCGTTGCAGAGCATGCGGCGCGAGATCGACACCATGCTGGTCACCAGCGGCCTGATCGGGGGCGGCGAGCATGTCGAGATCCTGGAAACCTACCGCCTGTTCGCCGACGATCGCGGCTGGCTGTCGCGGATCGAGGAAGCCATCGGTCAGGGCCTGACCGCCGAAGCCGCCGTGGCGCAGGTGCAGAACGGCAACCGTGCCCGGCTGACGCAAATCGCCGATCCGTATTTGCGCGAACGGCTGCTGGACCTTGAAGACCTTTCGATGCGGCTGCTGAAGCACCTGTCGAGCGACGGCAAGCTGGAAAAACCGGTTCCGCCCGGCGATTTCATCCTGGTGGCCCGCGCGCTGGGGCCGGCGGAATTGCTGGATTACGACCGCGAAAAGCTGCGTGGCGTACTGCTCGAGGAAGGATCCACTTCCAGCCACGTCGCCATCGTGGCGCGGGCGCTGGGCATTCCGATGGTCGGCCATTGCACCGATGCGCTGACCCGGATCGAGCCGGGCGACCCGCTGATCCTCGACGGCGACATGGGCCAGATCCATGTCCGTCCCTCGGAAGACCTGATTGCCGGCTTCAAACAGACCATGGCCCTGCGCAAGGCGCGTAGCGGTCTTTACCGCGAAACCCGCAATCTGCCCTCGGTCACGCTCGACGGCGTCCCGATTTCGCTGATGGTCAATGCCGGGCTGGTGATCGAGATGCCGCAGCTGCACGACGTGCAGGCGGACGGCGTCGGACTGTATCGCACCGAAATCCCCTTCATGGTGCGGGCCGAATATCCCGACATGAAGACGCAGGTTGAGCTTTACCGCGAGGTGCTCGACGCTGCGCAGGGCAAGCCGGTGACATTCCGGACGCTGGATGTCGGCGGCGACAAGCCCTTGCCCTCCTTCGCCGTCCCGACGGAGGAAAACCCGGCCCTGGGCTGGCGCGCGTTGCGCATCGGGCTGGACCGTCCCGCCATGCTGCGCACCCAGCTGCGCGCCCTGATCGCCGCCGCGGAGGGACGCGACCTGCGCCTGATGTTCCCGCTGGTCGCCGAGGTGGCCGAGCTGGACCGGGCCCGCGAACTTCTGAACCGCGAGATGCTGCGCGCGCAACAGCGGAATTCTGCTCCCTCATCGCTGAAGATCGGTGTCATGATCGAAGTCCCGTCGCTGCTGTTCCAGCTGGACATGCTGCTGCGCGACATCGATTTCGTATCGGTCGGCAGCAATGACCTGATGCAATACCTCTATGCCGCCGATCGGAACAACGGCCGCGTCAACAAGCGCTACGATACCCTTTCGCCGCCTTTGCTCAACGCCCTGTCCTGGCTGAACGAGAAATGCCGCGCCGCCCGCGTTCCCCTGAGCGTTTGCGGCGATATGGCTTCGCGCCCGCTGGATGCCATGGCCCTGGTAGGGCTTGGCATCGAAAGCCTGTCGATGCCTGCCGCCGCCATCGGCCCGGTCAAGGCCATGGTCAGATCGCTTGAGATGCAGCGCATCTCGGCCTATCTAGGACAGGCGATCCGGTCGCGCGATCACTCGTTGCGCGACAAGTTGCGTGCATTCGCACACGACCATCAGATCCTTGTCGAGGAAAATGCAGGATGACAGTCGGTAGTATGTTGCGTGAACAGCGGGAGAAGCTGGGCCTCGACCTTCCCGCGATGGCGACGTATCTGCGTATCCGCCTTCCCTTCCTGCAATCGATCGAAAACGATGCGTTCAACGAGCTTCCGCCTGGAAACGCCTATCGCATTGGCTTCATCAAAAGCTATGCCAGCGCCCTGAACCTGGACGTCGAGGAAGCGGTGGCGCTGTTTCGCAAGGAACAGGTCGCCAGCACGCAGAAGACCCCCCTGCGCGTACGTGTCCCCATCAGCGACAGCCGCACGCCGACCATCAGCGTGATCGGCATCGTACTGGTTTTGATTGCCGCCTGCTGGGTCAGCTGGGCCTTCCTGCATCGTTCGGACCGAACCATGGCCGACGAAGTGCCTCCCGTGCCTGAACGGCTGCAGGAAAAACCGGTGCAGGCCGAAGCCGCCGCCCCGGTACCCCCAGCCGTACCGTCTGCAACGCCCGCACCCGCCACACCGGCGCCGGTGACGGCTGCCGATAGTACGGAATCCGACGAAGCCCGGGACGAGACCTATAATCACGAGGCTGGCGCGCAAATCCCGAACCGGGCCGCCACGCAAGCTGCGGCGGTCCCCGCGGGCCACGAGCTGAGCGGCGATACGGGACCGTATCACGTCCAGATCGTATCGCTTGCCGAGTCCTGGGTTCAGATCCGCGACAGCGGCAAGGTCGTCTATACCGGGGTCATGCACCCGGGCGATACCTACCGGGTTCCCGATCGGCCGGGCTGGACGATGACGGCCGGAAATTCGGGCGGGATCATCCTGGCGCTGGACGGCAAGAACGGCGCGCCACTGGGGGCGGCCGGCGAAGTTGCAAGGAATGTCCCGCTGGATACGGCATCGGTTGCAACACAGCACCCGTAACCGTTCGGCATAAATAACTTGGTTTTTTGGCCAGGCTGGCCTATTTTCCCGTTATATCCCATTCAGACTGGACACCAGACAGATGAGCAGCGTTCGTCCGTACCGCCAAATCCAACGCCGTAACTGCCGCCAGATCAGCGTCGGCAAGGTCAAGGTCGGCGGTGACGCCCCGATCACCGTGCAGTCGATGACCAACACGTTGACTACGGACATCGACGCGACGGTGCGCCAGATCCACGAGCTGGAGGAAGCCGGCGCCGACATCGTGCGCGTTTCCTGCCCGGACGAGGAATCGTCCCGCGCGCTGAAGGGCATCGTGTCCCAGGTGACGGTGCCGATTGTCGCCGACATCCATTTCCACTACAAGCGCGCCATCGAGGCCGCCGAAAGCGGTGCGGCCTGCCTGCGCATCAACCCCGGCAATATCGGCTCGGCCGACCGCGTGCGCGAAGTCATCAAAGCCGCCAAGGATCACGGCTGCTCCATGCGTATAGGCGTCAATGCCGGGTCGCTGGAAAAGGAATTGCTGGAAAAATACGGCGAGCCCTGCCCGGAGGCGATGGTCGAATCCGCGCTGAACCACATCAAGATCCTGGAAGACAACGATTTCTTCGAATTCAAGATCAGCTGCAAGGCCTCGGACGTGTTCTTGGCCGTGGCTGCCTATAACGCCCTGGCCGATGCGTGCGATTATCCGCTGCATGTCGGAATTACCGAAGCCGGCGGCCTGCGCTCGGGCACGGTGAAGTCTTCCATCGGCATGGGCTCCCTGCTGTGGGCCGGCGTCGGCGACACGATCCGCGTTTCGCTATCGGCCGATCCGGTCGAGGAGATCCGCGTCGGTTTCGACATATTGAAGTCGCTGGGCCTGCGTCACCGCGGTGTCAACGTCATCTCATGCCCGTCATGCGCACGCCAGAATTTCAACGTCATCGAGACGGTGAAGGTACTGGAGGAACGCTTGGCCCATATCTCGACCCCGATGAGCGTTTCGGTTATCGGCTGCGTCGTAAACGGCCCGGGTGAGGCGCGTGAAACCGATATCGGCTTCACCGGCGGCGGCAACGACACCCATCAGGTTTACATCGCCGGCCAGCCCGCGCACCGCCTGAAGGACCAGAACATCGTCGACCACCTGGTAAAACTGGTCGAGGAAAAGGCCGCCAAGATCGAAGAGGCCCGCAAGGCGGAAGAAGAAGCTGCACTGCACGCGGCGGAGTAGACCAAATGCTTTTTCGCTTTCTACTGCCGGCGCTGATGATCGTTTCGGCAAGCGCGCAGGCACAGAGTACGGACGATGGGCTAAAGGCTGTGATCGGCGTCGGTTACGATCAATTGAAAAGCTGCCAAAGCGATGCCGATTGCGTGGCAGTGAATGACTTCCTTGATTGCTGCAGAATGACCTCGGTGAACGTCAAGTACCGCACGCTGGTCGAGCAGAACCATGGCAAGCTTTTCAGCAGCCTTGCCTCACCCGATACGCAGGCCAGATGCAGGCTTTTGGAGTGCCAGGCACCCAGTGTCGTTTCCGTTTGCGAAAACATGCAGTGCCAGGTTCGTTAATAAGACTCATCGGATGCTCTTTCATCGCGGCACTTGTCCCTGCTCAGAATCTCATTTCGGCGAACAAGCAGCTAAGATCGATTATCGGAATTGACTGGCATTAAATGCAAAGCTGCAAGGCCGACAGCGACTGCTATCCAGCCAGCAATCCCGTTCTGGCCTCCGATGCAGGTCAGTGCGGGTAAGAAATTGATTTCATTAGATCCAGGCGCTAGGGAACAAGGTGCTTGAAAATTTTTCCATCGCTTGAGGCAATTTCGCATTCGACCGCGCAGGAATGATCGTCACTGCGATTTTCAGTAAACTCGAACCGAAGTCGGACCGACTTCACGCGAGTGCGATCGAGTCCGGTTGCGTCGAGTATCTTCCAGAACATCGGAAGCAAATTCGGAAGCGCTGTCTCCAGAGGCTTCCACCTGGGCAAGCCGGCTGGATAGGGATCGACATCAAGCAGGTCTACCTGGACAATATCGGTGCCTACCGTCCGGCATGCCTGCGACAGATGCGGATGCAGATAGCTGAAGAAGCTTTGCGAATGATGTGCAATGTCGTGGGCCACGCCGCCAAGAGGCTTGAGGGACTTCAAAGTCATTCCGTCCCGTAATAATACCATTCCGCCCCGATGGGCTGTGTCGCGTGCGGCATGATGATGAAGCCGTCGCGGTCGGCGTGGAACCGGGTGCCGTCGGGGTAGGTGCCGATCAATTCACCCTGCTTCAACTCGACCAAATTTTTCCAGTCTTTGGCAAAGGTCCCTTCCTGCTGGCGGTAGACGACATTGCAGGCACGGACCAGGCGGGTCTTGTGCTCTCCCGTTCTTCCACCAGGAAAATCCGCCAGTCCAAGATAATGCATCGCGTTACGGATCGCGCGATAGGCGACTTCCGGAGCCTGCGGGTCGAGGTGCTGGCCGCATTCCGTCGTGACCCCGACGACGCCGAAACGCCTGGCATATTCCGCGGTCCCGGTCGGTTCGTCCGGATTCTCCGGCGGCTTGCGCCCTGCGGCGGCGTAGGCATTTTCCCAGCCGGTAACCAGGTGTTCCGGTCCCAGGCAGTCGGCGAAGCCACGTTCCCTGGGGTCTTCGGGGCTGTTCACGAACACGAACGGCACATCGCCGGAATCGTAGGAATGCAGATCCAGCAGCACGTCGCAGTCTTCCAGGATCGGACACAGGACGTTGCCCAGCCGCGCCTCGTAGGTCTGCGGATCTTCCGTCGGCACCAGGAAACGGTTCAGGTTGCGCTCGATATAGCGCACGTTGCGCCGCGCCGCCTCGGGATTGCAGACCGGGATGAAGGTTACCCGCCCCCTTTGCAGCGACAGCGCCCCGCTTTCGAACTCTTCCAGCGCGCGCCTTATGGCGATCGGTCCACAGATTTCGTTGCCATGCACGCCGCCCAGGACCAGCAGCCTGGGACCCGGCGTTTCGCTGGCAAAAGTGATGGTCTTGATCGTGCCGGAAGCGTTTGTCATGGCCGGATTAAACATAAGCCCCGTCGAATTCACAAGATAGCTAGGATCAAAATCACACTATGCTATGTTGCAATCCTCACAATTCAACGAACAGGGTTTCGAGGGCATGGTCTCTCTACAGCTTGACGACTATCCAGATATGGTTCGCGACGATACCAAGGTCGATCTGCGCCGCGTCGGCGCGCATCCCGATTTCTGGTATCCGGTCGCCTGGAGCCGTGAGCTGAAGGCCGGCAAGACCCTTGCCGTGCGCTTCGCCGGCGAACCGATCGTATTGATCCGTCCGGAAGAGGGCGACGTCTTCGCGCTGGAAAACCGTTGCGCCCATCGTCAGGTGCCGCTGGACAAGGGCGTCGTCGACGGCTGCGCCGTACGTTGCGGCTATCACGGGTGGACCTACGACGCATCGGGCAAGTGCATCGACGTGCCTTACCTGGGCAAGGGCAAGCTGCCGAACGGGGTCAAGGCCTATCCCTGCCGCGAAGCTTCCGGGATGATCTTCGTATTCCCCGGCGATCCGGCACTGGCCGAGACCAAGCCGTTTCCAAGACTCGGTTCGTCCGGGGACAAGCGTTTCAAGACCCGCCGCCTGGGCCGTGAAGTGGCGTGCCACTACACGTTCATGCATGAGAACCTGATGGACATGAACCACCAGTTCCTGCACCGCAAGCAGATGGGGCAGATGACCCCGCGCTATCGTGGCTCGGATCGGGGCCTGGACTGGGCGGAGGTGCGCTATACGTTTGCCCGCACTGACGGCAAGCAGCCTCTGGGCGAGGCCGCGATCTTCGGACAGCGCCGCGGCCTGGGCGAGCACGATCACAAGGACCTGATGACGATCCGCACCGAATACCCCTATCAGACACTCAAGATCCAGACCGCCGAGGAGCTGCCGGTGATGGATCTGTGGATCATCTATGTGCCGCTGGACAAGGAACAGCGAACCCATCGCACGTTCGGGCTATTGTCGGTGCAGAAGCCGAAGAAGGTACCGTTCCTGCTGGATATGGGCTGGCCGTTCCTGGTCTGGTTTACAGAACGTATCTTCAAGGAAGACCGCGACATCGTGGAAATGGAACAGCGCGCCCATGACGAACAGGGCGGAGACTGGAACCAGGAGGTCTTCCCTGTGATCCGCGACCTGCGCGACGTGCTGGCCGAGAACGGGGTGCCGATAACCGAGGAACGCAGTAGGCCAATCCCTGGAGAAGGCGCTTGTTCAGCGCATTAGTGGCTGAACAAATCGGATAGACCTTGCTCCAGCGAGACAGCAGGCCGGAACCCAAGCTGCGACTCAAGCCGTCCAGGATCACCGACCGATCGGGCGATATCGCCCGGACGTGCGGCCTGAAAAGCGATCGCCGGTTCGATGGCCAGTGTTCTTCCCAGCGTGGCCGCCAGTTCCAGCAACGATGTTTCCCGGCCCGTGCAGACATTCAGTACCGTTGCACCGGAAGGGGGCGAGCGCATCGCCCGTACCATCGCCTCGACCGCATCGCCGACAAAGACAAAGTCTCGCGTTTGCCGGCCATCGCCAAAAACCTTAATCCCCTGCCCGGCGGCAAGACGATCGGCGAAGATCGAGATGACGCCGGAATAAGATGATTTCGGGTTCTGGCGTGGGCCGTAAATATTGAAAAAGCGAAAGCCGGTCGTGGGGACGCCATGCACAGACCAGGCGGCATATGCGTGCAACTCTACTCCCAGCTTGTCCGCTCCATAGGCCGATAGCGGCTGGGTATGAGAGGATTCGGTCAGGGGTAAGTCCTGATTATTGCCGAATACGGCGGCCGAGGACGCGTAAACGACCGGCGTCTTGCGTGCTCGCGCCGCATCGAGAACCGTAATCGCGCCCGTCATGTTGATTTCGTGCGTGCCGATCCAGTCGGTATTGCACAGCTCG
Source organism: Alphaproteobacteria bacterium (assembly GCA_965199335.1). Classification (GTDB taxonomy): domain Bacteria; phylum Pseudomonadota; class Alphaproteobacteria; order CALMVH01; family CALMVH01; genus CBDAQV01. The sequence goes on from CBDAQZ010000003.1 coordinate 127,515, forward strand.
ACCGATGAAACGGCGGCCAGGTGGAAGCACCCATCGCACTCGGCCATGGCCGACCACACCAACGCCGCATCGATCACCGACCCATGGATCAGTTTGGCTTGTGGCGGCAGGTTTTCCATCCTGCCCGTGGAAAGATCGTCGAGCACATCCACCCCATGACCGGCTGCGAGCAGCGCATCGACCAGATGAGAACCGATGAAGCCCGCACCGCCCGTTACAAGATAGCGGCTCATGAATGTGCCGAATGCCAAGCATAGGCAGATTTCACGATTGCTGCGATATCGGCATGCCTCGGTTGCCAGCCAAGCGCCTCTTTCGCTTTTGTGGAGTCGGCAACCAGGCGCGCGGGATCGCCCTGCCGGCGCGGACCGAATTTGTGGGGCACCTTGTGTCCCATCGCTTCGAAACAGCTCAGGACCTCGGCAATCGTCGTGCCCGCACCATTGCCCAGATTGTAAGCGGCCGGTTCAGCGCCCTTTAGCAGGCTGGATACCGCCAGCACATGGGCGGATGCCAGATCGGACACATGGATATAGTCGCGCTCGCACGTGCCATCGCGGGTTGGGAAATCGTCGCCGAAGATATCCAGTGCCGGGATACGCCTCAGCGCGGCAAGGCAGGCCCGGGGAATCAGGTGCGTTTCGGGATCGTGGCATTCGCCAATATCGCCATCGGGCGAAGCACCGGCAGCATTGAAATAGCGCAAGGCCGTCCAGGCCGGGCCACCGGCAACATGAAAGTCGCGCAGGATCTGTTCGAACATCAGCTTCGACCAGCCGTAGGGATTCTTGGGCTGCAAGCGATGGGTTTCGGGAATGGGTACAGCTTCAGGTTCGCCATAAACCGCGGCCGTGGAGGAAAATACGAACGCCTTTACCCCGGATTCCTGCAATACGCCTAGAAACGAAAGTTTCGCAGCGGCGTTGTTGGCGTAGTATTTCAGGGGATCGCGCACCGATTCGCCAACCTCGATAGAACCGGCGAGATCGATAACGGCCTGCGGCTTATGCTCCAAGGCTAGCCGGCGAACGGTATCCAGGTCGGAAACCGAAGCCTCGCACAGCGGCCCCCAGCGGACGAAATCGCGCCTGCCGGCCGATAGATCGTCCAGCACAACCGGCACATATCCGGCAGCATGCAAGGCCTTGCACACATGGCTGCCGATATAACCTGCCCCCCCCGCCACGATAATTGTTTTACTCATGGCGGATGGATAGCCGATTGCGGTTTGAGTGCACAGGAAATATACTGATGCACTAATTATTTCAGGCACCGTCGCAAAGACGGATCACAGGAAAATGACCGACACCAACACCCAAGTTTCCGACGGGGAAACGGCTCTTGCGCAGCTGATCGTCAAGACACTCAATCTGGATGTCGATCCGGCTGCCATCGATCCGGCAGCACCGCTATATGGTGAAGGCCTTGGTCTCGATTCGATCGATTTGCTGGAGCTTTCTTTGGCAATATCACAGACTTACGGAGTTAAGCTTAAGTCAGATGACAAGGATAACGGTGAGATCTTCAGTTCCCTGCGCGCCTTGTCACGGCATATTTCCGTTACCAGCAAGGCCACATGAAGCACGGCCGCACCGGCTTTGCGATTGCGGCATGCCTGGCGGCAGTCATGGCTCTTCCTGTTCTGCATTATGGTCTTGGCTATGCCGGCTGGTACCGTCTCGCTTCACTTCTGACGGCCTCGGCGGGAATAGGGCAGGCTGCGATCTACATTTTTCTATTGGTCGCTTTTGCGTCGTCCCTGCTGCCGGGACATATGCCTGTCGTGACCAGGATCGCCCGCTTCGTACGTGGCGATTTGTCACCTGAACTGACCTTGTATACGCGCAGGGTAACCATTGCATGGTGCGGCTTCTTTGCCTGCGATCTGGCTTGTTCGCTGCTTCTTCTGCTTCTTGCGCCTCATGCCTGGGTGTATTTCGTTACGGCGCTGAACCTGCCATTGCTGGCGTTGATGGCTGTGGCAGAGTATAGCTACCGCCTGGTCCGCTATCGTCATATCCGTCATGAAAGTCCCGCCGATATGGTGCGCCTGATGAAGCAGTTCAGGGGATTCCTGCGTTCGCCATGAGCGCCTATTCCCTGATCCGCCGCTACGAGCCCGAAGATGTTTTTGCCTGGCGTGCCGGCGAGGCCGTATCGGCGTCCCGATTCCTGGCCGAGGTCGCAGCATTGGCCGCTGCGCTGCCGGCGCGCAAATACGTCGTGAACCTGTGCAGCAGCCGCTACAATTTCACACTTGGCCTGGCTGCCGCCATGGTCTGCAACCAGGTGAGCCTGCTGCCGCCGAACGATGCGCCGGGAACGCTGAAGCAGCTTGGGGAGGATTATCCGGATTTGTATTGCCTGACCGACCGCGACGTAGCTCCTGGCGACCTGCCGGTCTTGCGCTTTCCCGATGTCGTTCCCATCGGCGGGCTCGAGATCGAAAATCCGGTGTTTCCCGCAGGCCAGATCGCGGCGCTGCTTTTCACCTCAGGCTCCACAGGCAGGCCCAGGGCACAGGCAAAGACCTGGGGGGGATTCGTACGCAGCACGCTGTCTGCCGGCGAACGGCTGGATATCGCGTCTCTTCCAGGGGCTACCGTCATCGGCACCGTGCCGCACCAGCACAGCTACGGTATCGAATCGACCGTGCTTCTGGCTTTGCAACACGGGCTAACGATAAGCGATACGCGCCCTCTTCTGCCCGCCGACATCTGCGCAGCTATCGAGGATGCGCCAAGGCCGCGCATCCTGGTCAGCGCACCGATCCACCTCAAGGCCCTGCTGGCGGACGGCGAGGATATGCCGGCTGCCGATCTGGTCCTATCGGCAACGGCCCCCCTGAGTCAGGAACTTGCGGCAAAAGCCGAAGCCGCCTTCGATGCTCCCCTATTCGAAATCTACGGCTGTTCCGAAGCCGGCCAAATCGCGACCCGCCGCACTGCCCGCGAAGACCGGTGGGAATGTTTCGATGGCATAACACTGCGCCAGGACGAAAGCGGATCGTGGGCCCAGGGCGATGCCGTGGGCGACGAGGTGTTGCTCAACGATACCCTGAATCTGTTTGATAAAACTCATTTTATTCTTCAGGGCCGGACCGCCGACCTTATCAACATCGCCGGCAAGCGTAATTCGTTGTCCCACCTCACCCATCATCTGAACTCTATCCCCGGAGTCATTGATGGCGCCTTCGTTTTGCCCGAAGGCGATGCTACGCGACTTATGGCGTTCGTCGTTGCACCGGGCATCGGTGCCGATACGATCATGGCTGCCTTGCGCCAGCATGTCGATCCGGCTTTCCTTCCCCGGCCCCTGCATATCGTCGACGCCCTGCCGCGTAACGAACTCGGCAAGCTGCCGCGGGACGCCTCGCTGCGTTTGGCCGATATGACGGTGAAAGCCAAGGTTAGGAAACCACGGTCGACCAAGCCTCGCACACCGTCGAAACGGGCGGCAAAGAACTGACATGACGCAGAGCCTGTCGCTTGATTTCGCCGTGGACCATCCTGCCGGTCCCGGTCATTTTCCCGGCAACCCGATCATACCGGGTGCATTGCTGCTCGATCGGGTGATCCGGAGTATCGCCGCAGCGAAGGATATTGCTGCCTCGCCTTGCCAGATCAAATCGGCCAAATTCATTCACCCCGTACGTCCCGGCGATACGGTTACTGTCGTTTGGACCACCCAGAACGAGCAGATCGCATTCGCATGCGATACGGATACCCGCGTGCTGACCGGCACGGTCGCCTTTATGGACGCCCCATGCTGATGCGCAACCCACAGACCGAGACACAGCCAGATCAGGAATGGCTGACGCGGCGCGAACGCGGCTCCATCCCCGTGATGAAGGCCTTCGTCTGGCTGGCCCTGCACCTGGGTCGCCGCGCCGCGCGCATCCTGGCTTACGGCGGCTGCGCCTATTACATGGCGGTTTCGGGCCGCACGCGTGCCGATTCGCGCAACTATCTGGCGCGCGTACTGCCGCATAAGCCGACACCAGGAGATATTTTCAGGCATCTGCATGCCTTTGCCACCTGCGTCCTGGACCGTATCTATCTCCTGAACGACCAGGTCGAGCTTTACGATTTGCGCATGCATGGCGAGGACATCGTGACCGGCATCCTGCAGCAAAAGCAGGGTTGCCTGCTGCTCGGCGCCCATCTCGGCAGTTTCGAGGTCCTGCGCACCGTGGGCCGCCGCCAGCCGGACCTCAAGGTTGCCATGGTGATGTACGAGGAAAACGCGCGCAAGATCAGTGCGGCGCTGGGCATCATAAATCCTTCGCTGTCCATGGATGTCATCAGCCTGGGCCAGTCGGGCTCGCTGCTGGCGGTCGAGCAGAAATTGGCGAATGGACAGTTTGCAGGCGTGCTGGCCGATCGAGGCCTTGGCGAGGAGGGAATGGTATCCCTGCCCTTCCTGGGTTCGCCGGCGAAATTTCCCACCGGCCCTTTCCGCATGGCGGCGATCCTGAAGCATCCCGTGGTGCTGATGTTCGGCCTTTATCGCGGCGGCAACCGCTACGACATCCATTTCGAACTGCTGGCCCAGCCCGGCGAATGCGATTTCGATACGCTGATGCAACGCTATGTCGACCGTCTCGAGCATTTCTGCCGCTTGGCACCTTACAACTGGTTCAATTTCTATGATTTCTGGCGCTAGAGTCTTTTTTTTAGCCTGTCTGCTGGTCCCCTTGCGTGTATCGGCACAATCCAGCGCCGATCTGTCCGTGCTGTCGGTGGTGATGCACAACCTGGCCGACGTGCGCTCCGCCAGCGGTCATTTCGTCGAGGACAAATACATCCAGTCCCTGACCGAGCCGCTGCAAAGCGAGGGCACTTTGTCCTATAAAGCGCCAGACCATGTGGAAAAGCTGACCACCAGCCCCGAACGCGAGCGCCTTGCCGTCACGGGCGGGGAATTGACCATCGAGCGCGACGGTCAGTCGCGCACGCTGGACCTGTCCGATCATCCCGAGATCCAGGCATTCGTCGAAAGCGTGCGATCGACATTGGCCGGCGACCTCCCCGCCCTGCAGCAATATTATACGGTCGGCTTCAGCGGCACGCCCGCGAAATGGCAGCTCTTGTTGCAGCCGAACGATTCGACCGTACAGCAGATGGTGACGTCGATCCGCATCGCCGGCAAATACGAGCAGCTGGATAGCATCGAAACCCTGGCGCCCAACGGGGACCGTTCGGAAATGACAATCACGCCGTGAAGCGCCTGGCCCTTTTTGTCTGGCTGGCGGGCTTGGCACTTTGCATTGCCATTGTTTCACATACTAAGCTCAGCACCGATATGTCGGCCTTCCTTCCCGGTGCGCCGACCCCGGCGCAGCAGGTGCTGGTCGACCAGCTGCACGATGGCACGGTCTCGCGCCTGATATTGCTGGGCGTTACCGGCGCACCGGTCGAGATGCTGGCGGTACTGTCGAAGGACCTGGCGAAAAGCCTGCGCGCCGAGCCGGATTTCGCATCTGTCAGCAACGGCGAAGCCGGAGCTTTCGCCGCGGACCACGAATTCCTGTGGAAGAACCGCTACCTTCTAAGCCCCGAAACCACGCCGGACCGTTTCACGCGGAATGGCCTGCACAACGCGCTCACGCACGACCTTAAGCTGCTAGGCTCGGAAATGTCGGGCTTGGTCGAGCCGATGATCGGCGGCGATCCGACCGGTGCCATGCTGGGATTGATCGAAAACTTTTCCAGCGCTTCGCACCCCGCCACAAAGGCAGGCGTATGGGTGTCGAAGGACAGCAGCCGTGCCGTCCTGCTGGTGCAGACACGGGCCGCGGGATTCGACATCGATGCTCAGCAACAGGGGTTGCAGGCAATCGAGCGGGATTTCGCCGCGGCGAAGCAGGCCTCCGATATCGGCAGCGCGCATCTGCTTGAAACCGGGCCCGGCGTCTTCGCGGTCCATTCGCGAGATCGGATGAAGGGGGATGCCACGCGCTTTTCCACCATCGCGACACTGCTGGTCGCCGCGATCCTGCTGGCGGCGTATCGATCGCCCCGCGTTCTGGTGCTGGCTTTGCTTCCAGTCGCCAGCGGCGCCCTGGCGGGCATCGCCATCGTCAGCCTGGGATACGGCTACGTACACGGCATCACGCTCGGTTTCGGGGTTACGCTGATCGGTGAAGCGGTGGATTACGCGATCTATCTTTTCACGCAGACAGAGCCAGGCGCGCCGCCCGAAAGCACCCTGCCCCGTATCTGGCCCACATTGCGCCTCGGCATGCTGACCAGCGTCGTCGGGTTCGCGGCGATGCTGTTTTCAAGCTTCACCGGCTTTGCCCAGCTGGGCCTGTTCACGATTGCCGGGCTGGTCGTCGCCCTGGCCGTGACACGGTATATTCTGCCGCAATTGCTGCCGAAGGATTTTGCGACGAGAGGATCGGCAATGACGGGAATGGCAGCCATTGCCGGGCATCTGCCAAAAGCCAGGCCCGCACTTGCCGTCGTCGCCGTGGCGGCGATCGGAACGCTGTGCTTTCACAGCGGCGGTTTCTGGGAAGACGAGATTTCGAGCATGAGCCCCCTGTCACCCGCCGAGCAGACACTCGACCGCCAGCTACGCCAGGATACCGGCGCGCCCGATGTGCGCTATCTGCTGGCGATCGCTTCGCCCGACCGCGAACAGGCCCTGCAAGCCAGCGAGACGATGGCCGCGAAACTGCGTCCGCTTGTCGCGCAGGGCGCGCTTGAAGGTTTTGACTCACCCTCGCAATATCTGCCCAGCGAAGCGGCGCAGAAACTCAGACAGGCGGCCCTGCCCGCACCCGACACGGTCAAAGCCGATTTAACGCTGGCGCTGGCTGGATTGCCGTTCAAACCGGATATTTTCCAGTCTTTCCTGAGCGATGTCGAATCCGCACGCACCCAGCCTCTTGTCACGCGCCCCACGCTCGACGGCACCGCACTGGGGCTGAAGGTCGACACTTTGCTGGTACAGCGTAGCGATGGCTGGATGGCGATGCTGTCATTGCATGGGGTGCGCGATCCGGCTGCCGTTGCCGCCGTTGCAAGCGGCAGCAGCGGCGTACTTCTGGATATGAAATCGGAATCCGACAATCTGTTGCGTCAGTACAGGCGCGAGGCGATCACCCTATCGCTGGTCGGCAGCGTCGCCATTGTCGCGCTGCTGTCGTTCAGCCTGCGTTCACTTCGCCGTGTCGCGCTGGTTCTGCTGCCATTGGCGCTGGCGGTACTGGTGGTGACGGCGCTGGTCGCCTCCAGCGGCAAGCTGTCGATTTTTACCTTGTTCGGATTGCTGTTGACCGTTGCGATCGGGTCGAACTACTGCCTGTTCTTCGAGCGCGAGAAGATCGATCCGGCACATCACGGCCGCACCGTCTCCTCTTTGGTACTGGCCAACCTGTGCACCGTAATCGGTTTCGGTATATTGTCATTCTCGGGCATACCGGTGCTGCACGGGATCGGCGGTACCGTTGCCATCGGCGCATTCCTGAGCCTGCTTTTTGCCGCCATTTTGATCCCGCCGCATCGGAGCGCCGCATGAGACGCATTGTTCCCTTTATCGCTATCGCGCTGGCGGCGTGCAGTTCATACCCGGCGGCGCCCGTCCAGCCGGACGAGAAAACCTATTCCGGCCTGTATCCCTATTATGTCGAACAATGCGCGGTTTCCGAGATCAACAAGACGGCGCAGTTCGGCGCCACGATCGAAAGCGGAGGCCCGGGCGGGCACTCGTTGCTCTATCTCAGTGGCGTGTGCCGCGACACCAGCGGCGGTTACCCGGTGTTGAAGATGTGCGACGACAGCGTGCCCCTGGAGCAGCGCGGCGTCGGTCTCAGCGTCAACGACCATTTTCAAAATGCCAACTGGGTGGCCACGCAGGGCCGCGATTTCTTTTTCCATGGCACGGTGAAACCCGGCGAAGGCCTGACCCGCGAGTCCTACGACGCAACCGTGGCGCAGGCGCAGGCGCAGAAAATCTATGATGGCGTCCGGTTCCACGACGAGGTTTATGCCGGACAGCCCGCAACGATGAGCCGGCAGGATTACGATTACGACATTTCCATCGGCACCGATTTCGCACCCGACTTCGCCCGCAACCGCCTGTGTTCCCGCGCGCCGGTTTCGAAGGAGCAGATGCAGGATGCGGTGCGCTACCTCAACCGCCTGAACGCGCCTTATCGCGCGGGCGAAAAGGAATTCCATTGGGATGTGCTGCGCGATAACTGCACGCACATGGTCCATAATACCGTCGCCGCCGCCGGTGTATGGGATGCGTGGCCGCACAATGACTCGATGATCCTGGCGGCACTGAATTTTCCGGTTCCCAAGAACGAATTCGTCAACCTGATGCGTCACACCAACGATATGGATCTGAACGATCTGGATGCGCTTTATGCCGATCGCACGATCCGCGACGGGCTGATGCATTACGGCTTCCTGCCGGACGAGCCGGGCGCGCTGGCGGAATTCTCGTCGGTCATCGCGCCCAACGATATCTACAGCACGCATTCGCGCCTGATTTTCTTCGACGAGGGTGTGCTCGGCACTTACGAACCGCGACTGCGGGATATATTCCTGGAACCCCGCTATACCGATCTGCGTTCCAATCTCCTCTATTTCTCGGACCTTTATCGCCGTGTCGAGGCAGGACGCAAACCGATGAACGAGTATGCCTTCACCGGCGAGCCGGGTTTCAAAATCTTCTATTCCGCCTATTTCGCCTATATCGAGCGGATGAAGCGGCAAACCGACGCCGATATCGATCTGATCGATTCCGCTGCCGTGTCCCGACAATAAAGGATCGATACACGTGGAGCCCATTGCCCTGACACATTCCACCATCCTGACCTGTATCGGTGCGGGCCGGGAGGAAACCATGGCGGCCCTGCGCGACGAGCGGAGCGGTTTGGAACCGTGCAACTTCGATACTGTCGACCTGCCGACTTATGTTGGCGAGGTGCCGGATCTGGAAGAACCGGTTGCCGGTGAACTTGCCGCGTTCGATTGTCGCAACAACCGCCTGGCCGCCAAGGCCCTGCGGCTGGACGGTTTCGCGGATGCCGTCGCTCAAGCGCGCGAAAGATATGGTGCGCATCGCATCGGCGTTTTCCTGGGCACCAGCACATCCGGTATCCTGGAAACGGAAATCGCCTATCGCACGCGGGATGCGGGTGCGCTGGCGCCTGGCTTTCCGTATGCCGAGACCCACAACACGTTTTCGGTCGCCGATTTTGTCCGCCGGTATCTGAAGCTGGATGGCCCCGCCGAAGTCATCTCCGCCGCCTGTGCTTCGACCAGCAAGGCGTTCGGCAATGCCGCGCGGATGATCGCCGCCGGATTATGCGATGCCGCGATCGTCGGCGGGGCCGACAGCCTGTGCCTGACGACCCTGTACGGCTTCAACTCGCTGCTGCTGACATCGCCGCAGCCATGCCGCCCGTTCGATCCGCAGCGCGACGGCATCTCCATCGGCGAGGGCGCCGGTTTCGTACTGCTGGAAAAGCCGCGCGACCGGGACGATGTCCTGTTCATGGGGATTGGTGAAAGCAGCGACGCGCATCACATGTCGACCCCGCATCCCGAAGGGCTGGGCGCGCGTCTGGCGATGGAGCGGGCCCTGCACTCGGCGGGGCTGCAGGCGGATGACATAGATTACGTGAATCTGCACGGCACCGCGACACGCGTCGGCGATGCCGCGGAGGACCGGGCGATACTGGATATTTTTGGCGGGCGCACACCGTGCAGTTCGATCAAGGGGTTCACCGGTCACACGCTGGGAGCATCCGGAATCGTGGAGGCGATCATCTCGGCCCTGTGCCTGCGTGAAGGCTTCATGCCCGGGACCGTCGGTGCGCAAAGCTTCGATCCGGAGTTGAAGGCAAGTTTACTGCAACACGGCGAGCAGGCGAATTTGGCGCACGTGATGAGCAATTCCTTCGGCTTCGGCGGCAGCAATTGCAGCCTGATCCTGGGCCGGGCGTGATGGAAGTTTTCGTCGAGGGCATCGGCCTGTGTGGCCCCGGCTTCGAAAGCTGGAACGCGGGCAGACGGATATTGTCGGGAGAGATTTCCTACCAATACGCGCCGGCGATCATTCCCGTGCCTGTCCTGCTGCCGCCCACCGAGCGACGCCGCACGGTACCGACCGTGCGGCTTGCATTGGCGGTCGGCATCGAGGCGCTGGAGAACGCAAGACGAGATCCGAAAGGCACCGCCACGGTCTTTGCCTCCTCGGGGGGCGATGGCGAGACGGTGCATTCGATCCTGGACGTGCTTGCCTCCCCCGTTCGCGAGGTGTCACCGACGAGGTTTCATAACTCGGTGCACAACGCCCCCTCGGGCTACTGGAACATCGCCGTAGGTTCGCACGAACCGACCACCAGCCTGTGCGCCTACGATGCCAGCTTCGCCGCCGGCCTTCTGGATGCGGCGGTGCAGGCGACGATCGACCGGCGCGCCGTGTTGCTGGTCGCCTACGACCTGCCCTATCCCGAACCCCTGGCCAGTGTGCGGCGAATAGAAACCGTATTCGGCGTCGGGCTGGCATTGACGCCGGAGCGAAACGAAAATTCGTTTGCCTGCCTTGCTTTGGAAATCGTAGCGAATTCCCAGTCGACGGCATCGCGGGATAGAGGCCTCGAACATCTGCGTACCGGCAACCCCGCTGCCCGCAGCCTGTCCTTGCTTGAAGTTCTTGCGCGCGGGATAGACGGGACTGTCGCCATCGAATATTTGTCCGGCAGCACTATTGCCATAACGGTAGAAGCTCTGTGATCGGCAAAGATGAAATCGCAAAGCTGATCCCGCATGCCGGAGCGATGTGTCTGCTGGAGCAGGTCCTCTGGTGGAACAGCACTGCTATCAGTTGCAAGGCTATCAGCCACACTGACGACAGCAATCCGCTGCGTGGCGATGGCATGCTTTCAGCATTGTGCGGCATCGAGTATGCCGCACAGGCAATGGCCTTGCATGGCGCATTAGGTGATGCCATTGCCCAGCGTCCGCGGGCTGGCTATCTTGTCAGCGTACGTGATGTTTCGGTACATGTAGAACGCTTGGACACCCTCGCCACTCCGCTAACAATTAAGGTCAAAAAAGTCATGGGGGATGGCAAGCAGGTAATCTACACCTTCGGTATCGGGGCCGGCGATCAATTTCTGATTGGTGGACGCGCCGCCGTGATACTGGAGGTAGACCCCAGATGAAAAATGCCTTGGTTACGGGCGGCAGCGGCGCGATCGGCGCTGCGATCTGCCACAAGCTGGCGGCCGACGGCCACCATGTCTATGTCCACGCCAATAGCGGCATCGACCGCGCAGCGGCTGTCGTCGCGATGATAACGGATGCGGGCGGATCGGCGGAGGCAATATCCTTCGACGTCGCCGACGCGGCGGAAACGTCAGGCACCCTTGCCCGCGTACTGGAAGCCGGGCCGATCCAAGTCCTGGTCAACAACGCGGGCATCCATGACGACGCGGTCATGCCCGGCATGCAGGCCGAACAATGGCGCCGTGTCATCGACGTATCGCTCAACGGCTTCTTCAACGTGACGCAGCCGTTGCTGATGCCGATGATCGGTACGCGCTGGGGCCGCATCGTGAATATCTCATCGGTGGCGGCGATCACCGGCAATCGCGGCCAGACGAACTATGCCGCCGCCAAGGCTGGCTTGCATGGCGCGACGAAATCGCTGTCCCTGGAACTTGCCAGCCGCAACATCACGGTCAACGCCGTCGCACCGGGCATCATCGACAGCCCGATGAGCGAGGGTGCCTTTCCCAAGGAAACGATCGCGCAGCTGGTGCCGATGAAACGCGCCGGAACTCCCGAGGAAGTCGCCGACCTGGTGGCCTTCCTTGCCTCGGATCGCGCCGCCTATATCTCGGGCCAGATCATCTCGATCAATGGCGGGATGATCTAGTCCGGCGTCCCAATAGCATCGGTAGCCTGATCGCAAATCCGCAGAACAGGCGCAGATGCATCCAGCTCAATAGCAGATTGTCGCGGATGTAGTTGAAATGGGAAACGCCGCCTTCCTGCTTGTGGAAATAATGCACCGGAGCGGGGATGTTGAGGGGCTTCAGCCCCCGCCAGCATAAACGAACGGCGGTTTCGGCATCGAAATCGAAGCGCCTCGCCCAGCGGCCGTTTTCCATCACCGCAAGCAGGTCGCGTATCGGATAGACGCGCATGCCGAACAACGAATCGCCGATGCCCGCCCATAATGTTTCGACGTTCGCCCACCAATTGCACAATTTGCGAAACAGCACACGTTCCCATGGTGCACTATCGTCGAAAACCGGCTTGCCTAGGATCAGCGCCTCGGGATTTTCCATCGAGGCCGTCATGAACGGCGCGATGCAGGCAGGTGAATGCTGCCCATCGGAATCCATCGTCAACGCATGGGTATATCCCGCCCCCGCCGCTTCGCGCAGGCCATGCAAAATAGCCGCGCCCTTGCCTCGGTTTCTTTCCAGCCTCGATATTTGCAATCCCGGAAATTCGGCGAGGCGGCGTTCCAGTTCCTCGCCCGTGCCGTCGGTGCTGCCATCGATCACGACCCAGACCGGAGTCCATGCGGCGCAGGCGTCGCGCACGGTCTCGAACAGTTTGGGGCCGGTGTTGTAGCTGGGGATCAGGACAAGATGGCTGGAACTCTCACCGCACAACTCAAGCCGCTTCCATCTCTGCCGCTTCCTTCGCCATCGGCGCGGCCTGTCCGCTATGTACGGCTTCCGGCTTGATGCCGCGCAGCTTCAATATCGCGGCGTTCATGTAATAGACGCCCTTGAACAGGCGCAACCGCGTATGGATGGGCGAGCGGGGCGAAACATCGCCAGCCAACAGCGACAACACCGCCTCCTCCATCCGCAGGATGTTTTGCGGGTTCATGAACAGGTTGCGGATCGCGGGCCGGTTAATGCGATAGATGAACCACGAGAATGTCTTGATCGCATAGCGCACATCGCGGCTGAAGCGCCGCTTCGCGCGCGCGGCATTGGCAGGATTGCGCAGGCATTCGGTCACGACATCGGCGCCCAGAGATCCGCTGCGCATGGCAAGATAGACACCGCTGGAGAATACCGGATCGACAAATGCAAAGGCATCGCCCACCATCAGATAGCTTGGCCCCGACATGCGCGACGAGCTGTATGAGTAATTGCCCGTCGCCGTGGGTTCGCCCATCAACTGCGCATGTTCGAGACGGTCTGCCAGCGGCGGTGCAAGAGCGATCGTGTCTTGCAGGAACTGCGTCAGATCGGTTTTTCGCGTCTTGATGTATTCGGGCCTGCAGACCGCCCCTATGCTTGTCGTGCCGTCGCTGAGCGGGATGAACCAGATCCAGCCGCCGTCGAACCAGAAGATCGAAATGTTGCCTTCCTTGTCGCCCTCGAGGCGTTTTGCGCCGGTGAAGTGACCGTATATCGCGGCGCTGTTGTTGCGGCGGTTGCGCCGTTTCAGCTGCATCTTGCCGGCCAGCAGCGTTTCGCGGCCGGTGGCGTCGACGAAGAACCTGGCGCGCCATGTGCAGGCATTCCCGACGGCATCACGGCCAGCCACGACTGCCCCGCCTTCCGGGAGAAATTCGACGTCGGTAATACGGCATCCCTCCGATACGTGGGCACCCTTCGCCGCGGCGTTCTTCAACAGGATGTGGTCGAATTCCGAACGCCGCACCTGATAGGAATACGACTTCGCCTTGTCCCACGAGCGCCCGAACTCCAGACACTGGGTGCCTTTTTCATGATAGGGCGACACGAATTCGATCCCCAGCTTCAGCATGCCCATCCGCTTGACTTCCTCGGCCACGCCCAGCGTCTCGAACAGGGGAACGTTATATGGCAGCAGCGACTCGCCGATATGGAAACGAGGATGGATGTCCTTGTCGGCCAGCGCGACATCGAATCCGCGTTCCGCCAGCAGGGCGGCAATGGTGGATCCCGCGGGTCCTCCGCCGGCAACGAAGACATCGCATTTGGTTTCGCTATCCATGCCTGAAAGTGCGGCGGCGCTGGCGTCCGGCATATGTTCGCTCCTCATTTTCGACAGGACGCCTTTTTAACTTGAGTTCGCCGGTATGCCTACTAAAAACCTGCATAGTGTCCATCCAGGTTCAATATCTCGACCGCGAGCAGCTTAACAACCTCTCGGCGCTCGCCGCCGCCTCCCTGCTATGCGTGATCGGCTACGGCGTTTCCTGCCCCGACTGGGTACCGATCGGGTGCCCTTTCGCCCAGCTGGCGATGAAACCGCTGACTTCGCTGGAGTATGAGGTGTGGACGGCGTCCAGTCGTGTCCGGTACGACGCGGCGCGCGGTTTCGCTGTCGCGCGTGCCCCTGGTGTCATTATGGCGCTGATGGAACCCGACCAGCTGGCCACCCAGCCGCTGGACGCGGTTGCCGAAGATGCATATGGGCGGATTTTCGACCTGATCGACGGTGCCGAGCAATCCTTGCTCAGGGTCTGGAATTACCTGCCGGGCATCACTGCCGAGGAAGATGGCACCGAACGCTATCGCCGTTTCAACACCGGCCGCGCTCAGGCTTTCGCCAACTGGAAGAGCGCGCCGTCCGTACCGCCCGCCGCCAGTGCGCTGGGCAGCGCCGGAGGCGATGTCCTGATCTACTTCCTGGCCGGCGAGGCAAAGGCGATCGCGATCGAAAACCCGCGCCAGGTCAGTGCCTATGATTATCCGCCACAATACGGCCCGCGCAGCCCCACCTTCTCGCGCGCCACCCTGGTAGTAACCGGCAGGGAACGAACCCTGTTCGTGTCGGGCACGGCCAGCATCGTCGGGCATGAGAGCCGGCACAGGGGCGATGTCGCCGCCCAGACGCATGAGACGGCGGAAAACCTGCGAATCGTGATGGTAGAAGCGCAAAAGCAGGGTTTTACCGCCGACAAGGCCCGCATGCGATTCAAAGTCTATCTGCGCAATCCCGACGATCTAGACGCGGTTCGCACGATTGTCAGAGCCGAATTCCCCGGCGTCCGCGACATGCTGTTCCTGCATGCGGAAATCTGCCGTCCGGAACTGCTGGTCGAGATAGAGGCGATGTGTCCCGGAGTCTGATAAATAACTAGATTTTAACTAGTTGAAAATGCTACGAGACTGCCAGACCCATAGTCGAGGCACCATGAAATCAAGAGTTCTGACCATCTGCACGTTACTGCTGCTGGGTGGCTGCATGACCCCGGAACAGAAGGCCGCGAAGCAGGCGATGGATTATCGACCCCAACTTGGTGTCGATCTGGAGCCGGAATGGTTCAGCGAAAACGCCGCCATGGTGCGCACGGTCACGCCCGGATCGGCGGCGGCGGCGGAAGGCTTCCAGCCATTGGACAAGATCGTTTCCTTCAATGGCCATTCCATCACCAACCTGCCGCAACTGCGCGACCAGGAAATCCATTCGCAGCATGGACAGCAGGTTGCAATCACCGTGATCCGCAACGGCAGCCCCGTCTACCTGACGGCGGAACTGCAGTAATGAGTGAAACCATCACCTGCGCCGGATGCGGCACCCAGGTCGACATCGCACAGAGGCGTTGCCCCGCGTGCAATATGCCGGTCGCCCGTTCACGCAAGCAGCTGATGGGCAAGAAACGGCTTCTGCTTGCCGTGATCCTGGTCCTGTTGGCGGGCTATGGAATCAGCTTCCTCCAGGACAAGGAACAGGGCAAACCTGCCCCTGCCCCGCATCAAGTGCTGGACGCCCCGCAGTGAGCAAAGAGCATGCCCTGAACGACAAGGCTCCGGGCGGCAGGGTCATACCGCTTCATGCCCCGCCGGAAGCGGCAAACGAAATCGGGCGTGGCCGGCAGGCCGAAAAGCCGACGCAGATCCCGCCGAAGGGCTGGAAGGATGTCCTGATCAGAAGCTTCCGTGGCATTGCATCGAAAAACCTGGGCATCGTATCGGCAGGCTGCGCCTTCTATTCGCTGCTGGCAATTTTCCCCGGCCTGGCTGCGCTGGTGTCGCTCTACGGGTTGATCGCCAATCCGTCCGACGTTCAGGCACTGGTCGATCTTACCGGACGCGTCATTCCGGGTTCGGCCAACAAAATTCTAGCGGACGAGATGACGGCACTGATCAACCAGCCCAGCACCGGGCTGAGCTTTGGCGCCATCACCGGTATCCTGTTCGCGCTGTGGAGTTCGCATAGCGGTCTTACCACTCTGATGACCGCCCTGAACATCGCCTACGGCGAGACCGAGACCCGCGGCTACGTGCGACGCAATCTTCTGGCGCTGGGCCTGACACTGGGCGCGGTGTTGTTCATCATCGTCGCGCTGGCCCTGATTGCCCTGTTGCCAGCCATCATCGGCTATTTACCCCTGTCGAACGACATGAAAAGCCTGGTGGGCATGATCCGCTGGCCGATCCTGATCGTGATGGTCATGGCGGCGCTGGCAATCGTCTACCGCGTCGCTCCCAGCCGGGACAGGGCGCAGTGGCTATGGGTCAGTCCCGGCGCGGCTATAACCACGATATTATGGGTCGCAGGCTCGGCGGCGTTTTCCTACTACGTGTCCAGCTTTGCCTCGTACAACAAGACCTACGGCTCGCTGGGCGCGGTCATCGTGCTGCTGATGTGGCTGTACATCACATCGTACCTGATACTGATCGGGGCGGAAATCAACGCCGAAACCGAACACCAGACCGCAAAAGACACCACCATCGGCGCCTCGCGACCGATGGGAGAACGCCGCGCTGTAATGGCCGACACGCTGGGCGAAGCTACGGACAAGGCCAAATAAGGAGATAGGTATGACCGAGCAAGCGCAACAGCCGGTGTTCGAGGCCGGCGGCTTCGACCAGCATGAATTCCCGTTCGATATCGCCGAGCGCCTGCGCCTGTGGCGCTTGAAAGGCCTCGAGGTGCTGGAAGCGCCCGAGCAAAGCTACCTGCTGCATTATACGACCAAGGAGATCGCGCCGCGTATCGCAGGTGTCACATGGAGCCGGCAGGGCAATCCCATGTTCCTGATCCCTACGGCAGGCGGTCATGAAGTCATGCAAATATTGCAGGACGATTCCGGCAAGTTCAGGGGCTGCCGCGTCATGCCGAACGCCGACGAGAGCGTTGTCTGGGCGGCGATGTCGAGTTTTCTGAGGAACGGCCACAGCATCGACCCGGCAAATGTAAAATTCGGAGAAACCGAAGGATTCGCGCAGAGAATGGGCAAGATCTGGGCCGACGCCTATGAGCGTCATCAGAGCACGGGAAGCCTGCTGATCACAAATCCGCTGCATTCAAATCCGCTGGCCACGGAAAACCCGCGTCCAGGCAGCCTTTCGCCACGCCGGGCCGATGTCGCATGAGGTATAAATTCCTTATCGCTGCGCTGCTTCTATTGGCTTGTACTGACGGTGCGATGGCGGACAACGGCAGCACCTATCATGGACCGCCTTATGGTCCCGGAACGGCGATACCGGTCAAGCCGCAGATGGGCCCGGGTTCACCCGTGCCGCCAGGATTTTTTCCCGGCGGTACGAACGGATTCAGCTATACCGATCGCGGCACGATCGGCGATTATTTCCGCAGCTACTGGCTATGCCCGGCCTGCGGCTATACCGGCAGCTACGTGCCTTATCAGGTCGGCGGCTATATCGGGGGCGGCACTTACGCGCCTTTCCCGAGCCAGCTTCTCAGTCAGCTTCCCGCAGCACCGCCCGGCACGATCTACGTATTCGCCAACCAGAATGCGCTGCTGGTGGCGCAGGGAACCGGACAGATATTGGATATAATCCCGCTTAATCCCTAGCCACTTATTTGGCGACCGTCTCCGTCGCGGGCAGCTTCTTCGCCATGTCTTCTTCCTTGCCGCCGCAACCCGGCTGACCGAAGCCGCTGGCGCTTTTGCCGGTCAGGCCAATGTCGTAGATGATCTGATCATTATGCTTGTCGCCAGGACCGTTCGGCACATAATCGAGGCCCAGGCCGCTGCGCGTTTTCCACGCGATATTGTGATCGGCGCAGGATGTATCGCCGCTGACGCCGACTGCGCCCAGAAGCGCGCCCTTGGTATCGTACAGCGCCAGGCCTCCGCCGAACACCACGATACCGCCCGGGCGTTTGCCGACCAGGGGATCGTTTGCCGTACCGTAATCCTTGGGCGATCCGGCCGCGATATCGTGCGGCTCGACCGGATTGGTACCTGGAAGACCGAACAGAAAACCGCCCGGCTGCGTTCCGGCATACAGGTTGGCGGTCGACAGGGCAAAGCCAGGCAGGCTGAAGGCATTTGCGGTATTGGCCTTTTCAACGGCGATGGCGCGGCTACCCGGCCACTGGTCACCCAGGTTCTCGCCCGTATAAGCCACGCTGCACACTTGCCCGGTACGGTCCACGATCGCACCCCACATATCGTTGTTCAGACCGCCATTGCTGTCGTTGCGCGCTGCGCTCAACGCCTTCTTCAAGGCATCGTAGCCGGGCAAGCCCTGGCATTCGGCGGCATACACCTGTTTGGAGCCGCCGGCCAGCAAGGTCAGCGTCAGGGCGATAAGGGCGGTCTTCTTGAACATGGCAATCTTCCGGTGACGAATTCGAGTTGGGTATAGAACCCATGACCCGGCCCCGGGTTGCATGCGCCGGAAATGAAAAAGGCGGCTCGTGGGAGCCGCCTTTCATCTTACTTCACACCGAGCAGTTCGACATCGAACAGCAAGGTCGCATTCGGCGGGATGGAAGCGCCCGCGCCGCGGCTGCCGTAGCCAAGGTCGGAGGGGATGCGAAGCTGGCGCTCGCCGCCGATCTTCATGCCCATCACGCCTTCGTCCCAGCCCTTGATCACCTGGCCTTCGCCTATGGTGAAGGTGAAGGGTCCGCCGTGGTCCTTGGAGGCATCGAACTTGGTGCCGTCGACCAGGTAGCCGGCGTAATGAACCGTAACGTCCTGGCCGGTCTTCGGCGTTGCGCCGCTGCCGACCTTGACGTCGGTGTACTGCAAGCCCGACGGGGTCGTTACCTGATACTTGCCATCGGCGGGGAAATCGCTGGGGCCGCTGCCCTGCGCCATTGCCGGGGCGGCGGCTGTGATCGGCATCATCAGGCCAAGGGTGATCAAAATCTTGCGTAGCATCAAGCGTACTCCATCGGTTGAGGTGGCGGCACTGTACACACGGGGGGAAGCGGGTCAATGCCGATACAGACCATGGAAATTGACAGAAAATGCAAATTAAGATAAGTTCAATTTATATTTGTGGAATATCCGGAGCCTTAAATGTCGACAAACGAAGAAGCAAAATTTGCCGAAGCCTATAGTGAGTTTTCCGAAAGGCAGGAACTCTACGGATCTAAATTCACAAATGCCATGAACCAGAACCCAGTAGCTACTGCCGTCGAATACAAGATGCCTGCTTGGATCGAAACCCATCCAAAAGAAGTGCAAATCGACGCGCGTAACACAGCCTACGGCAAGAATGGCTTGGATAATCCACTTAATATTGCGCTTTTCCAACCTGATGGACCTGAAAATAAGCGCCTCGTTACAGCGCTGATGGATGCGGCGCCAAGACTGCCATTTTACGCCGGCAAAGACGATTATACCCCTCTTGAGGTCAGCGTTGCCATGGGAAAGAAGGAAGCGTTCGATCGTATCATCGACTTGCCTGTCCTGGACATGGAAGCTCAGGTTGCGGGAATAACCATACAGGCCGGTCAGGCTGGACCCGGTTCTCCCCTGTTCAGGGCCGAGGTCGGCGCGCTGACTGCCAAGCCGGAAGACAGGGAAATGTTCGCGGAGATGGCAGATCGTCTGAAAGCCAAAGGCGCCGAAGTGACGCAGCCATGGATGGTCAAACAGCTCGAGGAGATACAGCAACGCAATGCTGTTGAAAGTGCACCTGCAGTTGCTGCAAGTGTTATTTCATCAAAAGCACCTTCAGTTTCCGCGAGGGCATGATCATACGCAGGTGACAACGTCGGTTCATTGCCGCTTTAGTCTTTCCAGACACAAGTGAGCGCCCTATGTAGGTGGAAGTTTCGCACCTTCGAGGATGTTCATGACGACTGCCAAAGCCTACGCCGCACAGACCGCCCAGTCTCCGCTTGCCCCGTTCAGCATCCAGCGCCGAGAGCCCGGCGCTAACGATGTCGAGATACAGATCGAATATTGCGGGGTCTGTCACTCCGACCTGCACACCGCCCGTGGCGAGTGGGCGGGAAGCCAGTTCCCTTGCGTTCCCGGCCACGAGATCGTGGGCAGGGTCAGCCGTGTCGGCAGCGACGTGAAGACATTCAAGGTTGGCGATCTTGCCGGCGTCGGCTGCATGGTCGATTCCTGTGGCGAATGCCCTAACTGCAAGGACGACCTGGAGCAGTTCTGCGATCCGGGCATGACGCTGACCTATAACAGCCAGGACAAGCATAGCGGCGGCCATACGTTCGGCGGCTATTCGCAGAGCATCGTGGTCGACCAGCATTTCGTGCTCAGGATTTCGGACAAGCTCGACCTGAAGGCCGTCGCCCCGTTGCTGTGTGCAGGCATCACGACGTACTCACCGTTGCGCCACTGGAAGGTCGGCAAGGGACAGAAGGTCGGCATCGTCGGCCTCGGCGGCCTTGGCCATATGGGCGTCAAGTTCGCGCATGCCTTCGGCGCGCATGTCGTCCTGTTCACGACCAGCCCGGGCAAGAGCGACGACGCGAAGCGCCTGGGCGCGGACGAAGTCGTCATATCGAAGAACGCGGACGAAATGGCGAAGCATGCCGGATCGTTCGATTTCATCCTGGACACGGTTTCGGCGCAGCACGACATGAACGCCTATCTGAACCTGCTGAAGCGCGACGGCACGCTGACCCTGGTCGGCGCACCGCCGGAGCCGCTGCCGATCGCCGCGTTCGGCATGATCTTCCGTCGCCGCAACTTCGCCGGATCGCTGATCGGCGGCATCAAGGAAACGCAGGAGATGCTGGATTTCTGTGCCGAGCACAACATCACGTCCGACATCGAGATGATCCCGATGTCGCAGATCAACGAAGCTTACGAGCGGATGATAAAAAGCGACGTGAAATATCGCTTCGTGATCGACATGAAGTCGCTGGAAGCCGCCTAGGCAGCCAGGACCCGATCCGGGATACGCGTCGCTTTGGCGGCGATGCCGATCAGGCGCGGCACCCATGCGGCCCCGATGCTGCACAGGTGCCGCCCTGCTGGATCGACCAGCGCGCTACTGATGGCGGTCGCCAGCCAGACCTGCCTTCCGACATCGCGTGCAAGCTGCGCCTGATATGCGTTCGCCGTTCCGCCGGCGAGATAGATCGATGCCGCCCGTTGCGCGCTGTGCAGCGCGATCGACATGCCGTCGCCCGAGAAGGACGGGATCACCGCCGCTTGGTCGCCAAGATACCATAACCCGCCGCTGCCACGGCGCACATAGCCATAGGGAATGGCGCTTATGGCAAGCGGCTTTTCCCACAAGGCGAGGCCACCCGCCAGGCGCTTCGAAAGCAATGGCAAAGCGTTGCCGATCAGTGTCACAAGCGCCTCCCACCGGCCCGCGTTTTTTTCGAGCGTGGCGCGGCGAACCAGAAAGCATAGATTGGCCTTGTCTTCCTCGATCGGCTCAAGCCCGCCATAGCCGCCGGGAAACAGGAACAGTTCGACGGTTCCTGACAGCCGGCGCTGCTGCTCGGGATCCAGCCGGTAGTGCATCTTGAAGGCCACCAGATCGTTCTGCCGGCCATCGGGCCGTTTCAGGCCGCGCACATCGTGCTTGCCGCTGGCAAGGAAAACGTTGGCGGCTTGCCGATTGTCACCGTCGCGCAACGAAATCTCGTAACCCTGCGTGCCGGCCGGGGATAGCTTCTGCACCGACTGTCCGCGCCTTATCGTTGCGCCCGCCCGACCCGCGCATGCCAGCAACGCTTCGTCAAGGACGCGCCGCGATAAAGACCTTGCCGCGAACGGCAATCTGCGTTCACGCCCCGCAAATCGCACCCTATCGATCGGCACCGCGCCCAGGGTATCGAGGTCGACGCCAAGTGCCGACAGATATCCGACGGCCTCGTGGCTCAGAAACTCGCCGCAGACCTTGTCATGCGCAGCCGTTTCCTTCTCGATCAGCGTCACATCGCGTCCGGCACGCGCCAGGTGTATGGCGGCGGCGGCTCCGGCCAGGCCGCCGCCCACGATAACGATTTCGGTCATCCACCCTGCGCGGAGAAAGGCGGCAGGTCGTGCAGGTAGCGGTTGCGCGCATCGACAACGATCTGGCGTGGTACCACGACCTCGTCGCTCTGGCAGAAAGCGGCGACGATGATCTTGTCGCCCGTTTTCGCCAGGTGCGCCGCAGCACCATTGATCACGACGACCCCCGAGTCCGGTTCGCCAGCCAGCGCATATGTCTCGAAGCGATTGCCGTTGGTCACGTTCCAGACATGCACCAGTTCGCCAGGCACGATATCGACACGTTCCAGCAACACGCTGTCGATGGTGATGCTTCCGATATAATCGACATCCGCATCGGTCACGATCGCATGATGTATCTTGCTCTTCAGCAGCGTGATCAATCGCATTCGGGACCTCTCGCTTTGAACCGGCGGCCGCTCATCTCTTCCTGCCCACGCAATAGCGAAACGGAATATGCCATCTGATACGGACATCGTGCAAATCGAGCCCGGCCTCCGCGCACAGCCGCTTCCAGTCGCTGCGGATAAAACTGCGGGTGATGGATATGGGTCCATCGCTCTGTACGAATTTGTGCCAGCCGGCTAGCCGGGACCATATCCGGAATCCGGTATATGGCAGGCGGTTGCGATGCAGGTCGTTGACGAACCAGCCCAGCCTGGCGGTGCCCTCCATCCATTGCAGGAAGCGCACGATTTCGGGATCGCGCAAATGGTGCGTGAACAGCGAGCTCAACACGACATCGATGCCGCCTGCGGGCTTATAGTCGAAGATATCTGCGGTTATCCAGTTGATACCGCGCTCTGCGGCCGTCACTTCGCCGGCAGCGCGTGCCGAATAGGGATTGAGATCGACGCCCGTCAGTTCGACGTCGATTTCCCTCTCGGAAGCCCAACGGCCGATATGTCGCAGCATGTCGCCGTAGCCGCTACCCACATCCACGATGCGCAACGGTTCGTTGCGTCGCGGCAGGCTATCCAGGAATGCCAGTGTCGGCGCATAGGCCAGCGTCCGGATATTGACCCGCGCCAGATCGTGCAGGCAGGCACGAAATTCCTCGTAGCTACAGGGCCCATCCATCAGTTCGGGCGTATGTGCGCGTTGGCTCCAGTCGATCATGCCGCATGGAATAGCAAAGTTTCGGCGGTGAGTCCCGGCCCGAACGACATGGCGCAGCCGCGCTGGCCGCTTTGGGCCTCCTTCAGCAGCGCCTGAAGCACGAACATCACGGTGGCCGAGGACATATTGCCAAAGCGCGCCAGCACGTCGCGCGATGCTGCAAGAGCCTGCGGGGCAAGCTTCAATGCCTGCTCCACCGCATCGAGGATCGAACGGCCGCCCGGATGCACGGCCCATAGGTCGATTTCGTTCGTCTGGCCGCCAATCGCGGTCGAACCATTGATTTCCAACGCCTTGCCGATCTCACCCGGCACCTTGCCGGACAGCAACATGTCGAAGCCAAGCTCGCCCACGCGCCATGTGATCAGGTCGCGCGTACCGGCGATCGGCAGGGCGCGCGCGCTGTCGATCGCGAAGCCGACAGGATCGGCGCTGACCAGGCTGGCAGCGCAGCCATCGCCGAAGACCAGGAACGACAGAACCTGCTCCAGGTCCTGCGTTTCCTGCAGATGCAGCGTGCATAGCTCAAGATTGACCACCAACACCTTTGTCGACGGTTCGGAGCGTACGATATGACGCGCGATCTTCAGGGCATTGATCGCAGCATAGCAGCCCATGAAGCCGATCATCGTCCGCTCCACCGCCGGATCGAGGCCCAGATGGTCCACGATCTCGAAGTCCAGACCCGGCGCATAGAGGCCGGTGCAGCTGGTGACGATCACATGGCCGATGTTGCGGGCCTCGTCGGCGCTGACCTGCAGCCGGTCGAGCGCATCGCGCAGGACCTCCGGTGCGTGACGCTCGTAAATGCCCATGCGACTGGCCGTGGTCGGCGACTGGCCGAGGCGAAAATAATCCCAGGCATTGGTGATCCTGCCCGCGGCGTCGTGGCTGGTGCCCAGTACGGAATAACGATGTTCGATGGCCGCCCTGCCCGCCATGCGATCGAACAGTTTTTTTGCTCGCGGCTCCTGCAGCATATCGCCCGCGAACTGGACAAAGGCATCGTGCACGTCATGTCGTGGCACGGCCGTGGCGATGCGATTGATATAGGCTGTGGTCAATAATTATTACTCGTTACGCAGATAGGGGCCGGCTTTCCTGCCCAGAACCACGATTGTGACGCCGAAACCGATGGCAAGGGTGAGGCCGAGCCCGAGTAACAAAGTCAGAACGGCGGGGCGCAAATAAAAGTTCCACTCGAAATGAAAGATGCCGCGCGTCACCAGCAAGGACGCCGCAGTGCCCGAGACAAAGGCGATGAAGGCGGCGCAGAGGCCCAGCACGCCGTATTCGATCAGGAATATCCTGAACAGGCGGGGGCGCGTCGCACCCAGTACCTTCATGATCACCGCATCGCCGGTGCGGCGCTCGAATCCCGCGAAGACCGCGCCGAGCAGCACAAGAACGCCGGTGGCCAGGATAATGCCGGCGGCAAGGCTGATAGCGGTCGCTATCTGATCCATGATCTTGTTGATCGTCAGCATGATCTGGGTCACGTCGATGGCGCTGATGTTCGGAAACTGTCGCGCAATGATCGTTTCGATCTGCCGCTTGGCACCAGGCGTGGCCCGGATCGTCGCCAGCCATGTCTGGGGGGCCGCCTCCAGCGTCCCCGGCGCAAAGACCAGCGTGAAGTTGATATTGAACGTTCCCCAGTTCACCTCGCGCACATTGGCGACGCGGGCTGTGACGTTGCGGCCCGTGATGTTCAGGGTCATGTGATCGCCCGGGTGGATGCCGAAAGCGTGTGCGATACCCGTGGTGATCGATAGCTGCGGTTCGCCCGGCTTGTCATCCGCCTTCCACCACGTCCCCTCGGTCAGGCGTGACCCCTTCGGCAGGTCGGTCGCATAGGTGATCCCGCGATCGCTGCCCAGCACCCAGCGAAATGCCGTATCCTTCAGGGCCTTGTCGGCCTGGATGCCATTGACCGCGGCGATACGTCCGCGCATCGACGGCGTCGATTCAAAATCCGATGTCGCGTCGATGCCGGTCAGGACCTGCTTGAACTGGGCGAACTGGTTGCGCTGGATATCGAGGAAAAAGAATGTCGGTGCCTCGCCATTGACACGGCTCGCCAGTTCCTGCCTGAAGTTCGTTTCCACCAGCCCGATGGCGATCAGCACGGCAAGCCCCATGCCGAGCGAGATCATCATGTCGCGGGTGCGATTGCCCGGCCGGTGAAGATTGGCCAACGCCAGCCGTACCTCCGCGGCCGGCGGCGCATACGGTTGCAAACGACGTGCGACGGTAACCACCATCTGCCCGGCCCAGGCGAAAGCGCAGATCATCGCCGTCAGCATGAACAGGAACACGCCGGCCAGATGGGGATCGTGACTGCGACCGAACAGCAGCAGGCAGAACAGGGCAAGGACCAGCGCCACGGTAAACATCTGGCGATATCCAAGATACAAGGGCGGCATGGCGAGGCGGCTGCGGAACAGCAGAACGGGCGATACCTGGCCGGAATGAAACAGGGCCGGCAGCGCGAACATCAGTGTGATGAGCATACCGTAGCCGAACGAGGAGGCGATCGTGCCTGCCTCGACCGTCAGCCGGGGCGCGATCGGCAATATTCGCGCCAGCCAAGGCCCCAGCACTACCGGGACACCGACGCCAACGATGATTCCGATGACGATTGCGATCAGCGCGACGGCAAGCGTTTCGATCAGGAAGATCCAGAACACCAGCCGCCGTGATGCACCCAAACACTTCATCGTGGCGATGGTATGATAGCGCGCCTCGAGCGCGGCGGTAACGGCGTTGCCGATACCGATGCCGCCGACGATCAGGGCCGAGACGCCGACCAGCGTCAGGAACTGCAGCAGGCTATCCAGCACGTTCTGGATCGTGGGCGAGGCGTGTATATAGGAATGCGCTTCCCAGCCGAATTTCGTAGCGTTTTCCTCGACTGCGATACGCGCTTTTTCGAACGCCACATCCGGATGCAGGCGGATCGCGTAGTTCCAGTAAAACAGCGTGCCAGGCTGCAACAAGCCGCTGGCGGCAAGGGCCTCTTTGGTCACCAGCACACGCGGCCCCAGCACGATCCCGCTGGCGCTGGCCGCGTCTGGTTCGCGTTCGATCACGCCTGCGATCGTGAACCGGCCCTGCCCCATCGTGAAGCTGTCCCCCGGTTTCAGGTCCAGCCGGTCGAGCACGTCGCGCGCCACGACCGCGCCCGTTCCGCCCAGCGCCTTGTGGATGTCGCCGCCATCCTCAAGCGTCAGCGCACCGTAAAGCGGGTACAGAGTATCGACGGCCTTCAGTTCGACCAGGATGGAACGATCGCCCTCGATGGCATTGGCGCGCATCTGGATGGTTTCGCTGACATCGCCCAGGTTTTTCAGCGCAGCCAGTTGTTCCGGCATCGCCTGTAGGTAGACACTGCGCAGTGTGAAATCGCCGCCCAGTATCGCCCTGCCATCCTCGCGCAACGCGGATTCGATTCCGCGCGATACCGTATCCACGGCGGAGATCGTAGCGATGCCGAGAGCAAGGCAGGCGATGAAAATGGTGAACCGCCCGAAGCCGCCGCGCAGATTCCTTGCGGCCAGACGAAATGCGAGCCTCACGCCGACAGCCGCCCGTCGCGCATGGTAAGGCGACGGCTGCATTTACCGGCAAGGGTCATGTCATGCGTGATCAGCAACAGGCCGGCGCCTGTTTCGGCGGCAAGGCCGAAGATCAGGTCGATCACCTTGGCACCGGTGTCCTGATCGAGATTTCCGGTCGGCTCGTCTGCCAGCAGCAATCTGGGCTTGGCCACCAGCGCCCGCGCCAGCGCCACACGCTGCTGCTCGCCGCCCGAAAGCTGGCCCGGATAGTGATCCACCCGTGCCTCGAGCCCGACAGCTTGCAGCATTTCACGCGCGGTCCGGTCCGGCCTGGCACGGCCGGCGAACTCCAGCGGCAACGCGACGTTTTCCAGCGCGGTCATGGTGGCGATCAGATGGAAGCTCTGGAAAACGATACCCAGGCTCGTTCCGCGAACCCTGGCCAGCGTATCCTCGTCCAGCGGCACCAGATCGCGCCCCTCCAGCGTTATGCTGCCTGTCTGCGGCTTTTCCAGCCCGGCGACCGCCATCATCAGCGAGGATTTCCCCGATCCCGAGGGGCCGACTAGGCCAACAGTCTCGCCAGCGGCGATTTCCAGGCTAATATCCTTCAATGCCTCGACGCGCCCTGCGGCGCTTTCGTAGGCGAGGCTGACATCGGCAAGTTTCAGGAGCGGGTTCGACATGGCTGTGACTAGGAATACACGAAGGCTGCATAAGGTTGCAGTCCTAATGCTTGTGGCGATGCTGCCGGTGGTTGCACGGGCGCAGCCGCTCAAAGTCGAAGCTTTCGGCGATAGCCTGTTCGCTGGTTTCGGCCTGCAGGAAGCCGATGCCTTCCCCGCGCGCCTGCAGGCGGCGCTGGTAAAGGATGGTTTCGATGTCGACGTGGTGACAGCCGCCGTTTCCGGCGATACCAGCGCCGGCGGCCTTAGCCGGGTCGACTGGATGCTGGGCGACGATCCGGCGCTGGTCATTGTCGAGCTGGGAGGCAACGACGTGCTACGCGCCTTCGACCCCGCGATAACGCGCGACAATCTGGATCGCATCTGCGGTGCGATCGCCGCGAAGCACGTGCCGATGGTGCTGGCCGGGATGATGGCGCCGACCAGCCTGGGATCAGCCTATGTGCAGAAATTCGATGCGATCTATCCCGATCTGGCCAAACAATACGATGCGCCGCTTTATCCCTTTGTCCTGCAGGATGTCATATTCCATCCCGACCTCATGCAGAAGGACGGCATCCATCCGAACGAAAAGGGCGTGGCAATCCTGGTGAAGGGGATGCTGCCCCTTGTAGAGGCGCAGCTGCGGAAGTCGAAGCCTCACTGATCGCGCCAGCTCTCCGCGGACCGGTGCGTCAACAGTCCCGTCTTCAGCCCCGCCAGCGTCTGCAGCATCTGCGTCCGGAAATAAGGGATGCGCGCCGACAGCGCAAAACCATGGTCGCGTATCGCCGGCATGATCCGGCCGTTGGATTGAAAGAACGGCGTCAGCCAGCGGCTTGCCATCTGATAGAAACCGACATGGCGACGGCGTGCTCTGGCATAGTCGCGCAGCGCCTGCGTTATGTCGCCGCAACGCAGGCAGTTCGCCAGCACCATCGCGTCCAGCAGCGCCAAGTTTGCCCCCTGCCCCAGCTGCGGGCTGGTGCAATGCGCGGCGTCCCCGATGAAGGCGATGCGCTCGGCATAGGGACGCTTCAATACGATGTCGGAATAGGTCGAGAAGGTCAGGTCGTCGTGGCTTTCGATCTGGTCCAGCAGCACGGACGTTTCCGGCCATAAGCCGACGACTTCGGCCCCCCATTCCG
Source organism: Alphaproteobacteria bacterium (assembly GCA_965199335.1). Taxonomy (GTDB): domain Bacteria; phylum Pseudomonadota; class Alphaproteobacteria; order CALMVH01; family CALMVH01; genus CBDAQV01. The sequence goes on from CBDAQZ010000003.1 coordinate 156,129, forward strand.
CCAACGGCTTGTTCTTCCATGCGGGATAATCCGCGACCGGCATGCTCCAGAAAAAGGCGACGCTATTGCAGGCATCGCCGCCGATCCGCCCTACGGGCAGAACGCCGATCATGTGACGCGCGGATTGATAACGCTGCGTTAGCGTATCGGAAGCGAATGCCCCTGTCTGATCGCGGCACACGCCCCAGATCGCGCCATAGGGGTAGACCCTGTTGCGCTTTATTTCCGCATGCGTATCGCGGATGCAGGAGCGTATGCCATGTGCGTCGATCACCAGATCGAAGGGACCGTGGCTGGCACCTGCCTGGTCCGTCAACACCGGGCGTCCGGCTTCATAATGCAACGATGCGACGCGTGTGCCGGTCACGATCGGAACGGCAAGCCGCATCACGTTGGCATAAAGCAGCGAGAACAAGGTACCGCGATGAATACCGACGCCGAATAGACCCGGCGCAAGGTCGCCATAGCCGATATCGAACACCACACGTTTGTTCACGGCCCCGCGCCCGTATAGATGCCGGATAATGGCGCTGCTGTCGATGACGCCTTTCGCTAGGCCCAGGGCCGCAAGCACGGCCAGCCCGGTCGGCTGCAACAGAAGCCCGGCTCCGATCGGATGCGGCGTTTCGAACTGTTCGAAGATGGTAAGATCATGGTCGTCGCGGGAAAGGAATGCGGCAATCGCCAGCCCGGCCGTGCCAGCACCGACGATGGCGATCTTCAGGGTCACGTCCCGGCTTCGTCCAGATAGCTGTAGGTCGACGCGAACTCGTCCGCCTGTATGCCATGGACTGCGCCGTTCTCGTCACGAACCAGCACGCCGCCGGCCCTGATGCGCATCTTCCTGTTCCAAGGCGCTTGGAACTCGACATTTTCGCTTACGGTCACGACGTATACCGGAAGGCTGCGCGGTTCGAACATTCCCGCCACCCCGGCCGCGCGATAGAGTTCGAAGAACTTGCGCGCCTCTATGATATAGCGTTCGCCACCCGGATTGGTCACCACCATGTCGCCGGCCCTGGCGGTGTTCGTGGTCTCGGCTTTGGCACCGCGCAGGACGGTCGTTATCCGCTCCTCCTCGCGCGCCGGACGCGCGGCGACCCAGGCCGTCTTTTGCGCCAGCCGCGCATGGGTGAAGTCAATGCTGGCCGGATCGACCGTCTTGTAATGTTCGCTCAAGGATCAAACCCCTGTAATCGTCCGGTAAATACCACTCATCGACATATACGGCAATAAACAAGCCGATTTATCAGACAGGCTTTACCATCCTCGATTGTTGGAGGATGATAACGCAATAACTCGAATAAGGTGCCGCAGGATGCTGTCTGACTGGGTGGAAATAGAGCGATTGCTCATGGCTGCGGCCCTTGGCAGTGTCATCGGGTTCGAGCGTGAGCGGCTTTCCTGGGCGGCGGGGCTGCGAACCCACATGCTGGTCTGCGTCGGCGCCTGCCTGGTCATGATCGTCTCCGCCTTCGGCTTCTCCGACATATTGGGCACTCCCAACGTCAACCTCGATCCCTCGCGGATGGCGGCGCAGGTGGTTTCGGGCATCGGTTTCCTGGGCGCGGGCTCGATCCTGCTGCGCGGCGAGGTGATCCGCGGGCTGACCACCGCCGCCAGCCTGTGGGCGGTCGCGGGTATCGGGCTTGCCGTCGGGGGCGGCCTGTATGTCGCGGCGGTCGCGGCCACCATCATCATCCTGGGAATTCTGGGCGGCATGAAGCCGATCGAGGAAAAATACCGCGCTTCGCGCCATACCACCGAGCTTTACGTGCAGGCGACGAAAGGCGAGATGACGCTGGCGACGCTGAACGAGGCTTTGGGTCCACGCAACGTCAAGGTAAAGCAGTTCGTCGTTCGCCAGGGAGAGCTAGCGGAGGTGGACGAGATCACAGTCTCCCTGTCGCATGTCTCGGCACGTCAAGTATTGGCGATCATCAACGATCTGCGAAGGCTGGCTTTCGTCCGCGACGTGCGCGACGTGCAGGAATAGCCTACGACTATTGCTCCAGAACGTGCTGCAAGGGATTGTCCATGTCCGGCACAGCCTGCTTGTCCTCCGTCAGGCCCTGCCAGCCGCCGCCCAAAGCGCGATACAATGTCACGACGTCCAGAGTTACCGCAACGGCCGAGTCGGTATATTGCTGACGTGCCGTCACCAGCTGATTTTCCGTCGTCAACACGTCGATGAAGCTGGACAGGCCATGCTTGTAGCGTTCGCTGGCAAGGTACAATCCGTCCGACGCACTTTTCACGGTATCGGCCAGGCTTAACTGGCGAGCGCGATCGGCGCGGTAGGACGCAAGCGCATTCTCTACTTCCTGCAATGCGTTCAGCACGGATTGCTGATAGGCAAGAGCCGCTTCCTGCTGCTGGTTCGTGGTCAGCTCTATATTGGCGCTCAGCGATCCGCCCTCGAAAATCGGCAGCGAGATGGTCGGGCCCGCCGAATAGAAAAGATTGGACCAGTGCGTCAGGTACTGGCCTTCCAGTGCGCGTGTACCGACCTGCCCGGTCAGCGATATGTCGGGATAGGTCTGTGCGATCGCAACGCCCGTCGCCGCGGTTGCGGCGTGCAGCTTGGCGACCGCTTCGCGTATATCGGGACGGCGCTCGGCAAGCGATGCCGGCGTTCCGATCGGAATATCCGGTGGCAGCAGCGGCACATCCTTCGATGACGCCATCAGTTCGCCGTCCAGGGCGCCGGGCGGTTCGCCCAGAAGAACGGCAAGGTTATTGGAAGACACTTCCGTCAGTTGCTGGAACTGCGGCAGAGACGAGGTCGTGATGTCCAGCTGTGTACGGGCATTGTCGACATCCAGGTCGCTTGCCAGTCCCCGCTGCACGCGATCCTGCGTCAGCTGCAATACGTCGGTCTCGACCTTGATGTCCTCGTTGGCGATTCGTGTCTGCGCCTGGGCGCCGCGCAGCTGGGCATAGGTCTGCGCCACCTGCGCCTCGGCCGATACCAACGCATCGTTGCGCGCTTCCACTACAGCTTCGAAATTGGCATGCGCCTCTTCCGTCTCGCGCCTCACCTTGCCGAAAAGGTCGAGCTCCCATGACGCGTTCAGGCTGTCCTGGAACAAATCGACCGGATTGTAGAGCTGGTTGACGAAACCGGAGCTATCGGCACCGGTCGAGCCGGATGTGCTGCCGCTGAAACCGCTTTCTTTTACGATGCCTTTCAGTCCCAGCTGCTCGCGCATATACGATCCGCTGGCGCCCAGATGCGGCAGGCCTGCTGCGGCGGCGCTGACGACGTTCGAACGGGCCTCCTCGATCCGCAACACCGTCTGGCGCAGGGTCAGGTTGGCGCTTGCGGCGCGCGTGACCAGCGAGTTCAATTCGGGGTCGTTGAAGCTTTCCCACCAATGCGGATCCGGATTGGTGACGGTCATGACATTGCTGTGCCCGGCGGGCGCGGCAACCTTGGTCGAGGGGTCGTTGAACGCCGGTGGCACGTTCGGGTCGGGCGCGAAGAAATCGGGCCCGACACTGCATGCGGACAGCATCGTGGACATAAGCAGGACAAGACGTAACCGGGGCATCAGTGGCCTCCCCCTCCGCCGCCAGGCGAAGCCTTCTTGGACGAAAACATGAAAGCGAACGGTACGACGCAAAACGCCATGATCGAGCAGATGGCGAATACATCTTCGTAGGCCAGGATTGCCGCCTGCGTCGTGAAATTGTGATACAGCAGCGGGACTGCAAGACTGGTCGACGTGCCGTTCGCCTGCAGGCCGTTTCTGATCTGCGACAGCGCTTCGTTGAACGGCTGGTAGAGAGGCGTCATGTATTGCGACAGATGCGCCATCCTGATCTGCGAGCGCGACGTGATGAGCGCAGTTGCGACCGAAATACCGATCGAGCCGGCGATATTGCGGAACATCGTGTAGAGCGAGGCGGCATCGCCGTTCAATCGCTTCGGGATCGTCATGAAAGAGATGGTGCTGATCGGCACGAACAGGAAGGCGAGCGAGAACGTCTGCGCCATGCGCATCGAGGTCAAGGTCCTGAAATCGATATTCGGGGCCAGGTGATGCGAATAGACCATCGCACAGCCCATGGAGAAAAATCCGAACGCGATCAGATAGCGTGTCTGCACCCTGGGCAGGATCAGTTTGCCCAGAATCGGAATCAGGAACACGATCATCAGCGCGCCCGGCGAAAGCACCAGTCCAGCCCAGGTGGCCGTCCATCCCAGCTCGCGCTGCGCCAGTTGCGGAATCAGCACCGCGCTGGAATAGAGAATGAAGGCCATGCAGAAGATCGCGAAACAGCCAAGGGCAAAGTTGCGGTCCTTCAGCACGCGGATATCGACCACCGGTTTCTTTGCATACAGCAACCAGCACACGGCAGTGCTGAGGCCGACGGCGGCCATTACCGCCATCGTCGCGATAAAGGGCGATGACAGCCAGTCGTCGTCCTCGCCACGATCGAGGAATACCTGCAGGCAGCCCAGGCCCAGCGTGATCAGGCCGATGCCTGTCCAGTCGATGTTCAGCTTCTCCCCGGTCTTGAGCGCGCTCTTCTGCCATGGTGGATCTTCCACCAGGCTCAGCACGCCGAAGAAGCACAACATGCCGACCGGCAGGTTGATCAGGAATATCCAGCGCCAGTTATAGGTATCGACCAGGTAGCCGCCGAGAGTCGGCCCCAGAACCGGCGCGACGATGGTGGCGACGGCGGTGATCGAGAACGCCTTGGAGCGCATCGAGGGCGGAAACGTATCGAGGATGATCGATTGCTGGTTCGGCTGCAGGCCGCCGCCGAAGAAACCCTGCAGCAGGCGGAAGATGATCAGCTCGGGCAGGCTGGTCGACAATCCGCACATCAGCGAGCAGGCGGTAAAGGATGCGATGCAGATCAGGAAATAACGCTTGCGCCCGATCAGCTTACCCAGGAAGCCCGAGATCGGCAGCACGATGCCGTTGGCGACCAGATAGGAGGTCAGCGTCCAGGTTGCGTCATCCTGGCTGGCGGACAAGCTGCCCGCGATATGCGGCAGGGCGACGTTGACGATGGTCGTGTCCAGGATTTCCATGAACGCGGCCAGCGTCACGGTCACGGCGATCAGCCAGGGATTGGCTGCCGGTTTCCATTGCTTCTGTTCCTGTGCGGCACCAGCGCTCACTTATCCGTGCCCTGCCCGGTATCCTGCGGCGCCGTCTTCGGATCGGTCCTGAAATCGACGAAGGGGTTTATCTGGTTTTCCCGTCCCTGCGCCGGCTTGCTGTCCAGGCGAACCGTCGGTTCCACCGAAAGCCCTATCGGCAGCATCGGCCAGTCGTTCCGTTGCTTGCCGTCCTTGTTGCCGTCGATGATGATCTTGACCGGAACGCGCTGCACGATCTTGACGAAATTACCGGTCGCATTTTCTGCCGGGAAGGCGCTGAAGCGCGAGCCGCTGCCCATCTGCACCGTATCGATATGCCCCTTCAGCGTAAGGTCCGGATAGGCATCGACAGAGATATCGACCAGCTGGCCGCCACGCATGCGGTCAAGCTGCGTTTCCTTGAAATTGGCGACGATCCAGACATCCTTGGTCACCAGTTCGAACAATGACTGGCCAGCGGTCAGATATGTGCCCAGTTGAACGTTGCGGCGCGTAACCCAGCCGTCCTGAGGCGCGCGCACATCGGTCCAGGACAGGTTCAGTTCGGCCTGGTCCAGCTGCGCCTGCGCTTGCGCGACCTGCGCCTCCCACTGCTTCACCTGCGCCTCGGCAGCGCGAAGATATTGCGAGATCGGCTTGGCGATATCGATCTGCGCCTGGCTTTGCGTGACCTGTCCCAGTGCGGAGCGTTGCTGCGCCGTCGCCGTGTCGACATTCTCCTGCGTGGTCGCGCGCTGGTTGACGCTGTGCTGGCGCTTGTATTCCTGATCGGCCTGGAACTGGCTGGCTTCCGATTGCTGCTTCTGCGCCAGGGCCTGCGTCAGCTGCGCCGGATATTTGACCTTGGCGATATCGTAATTGGCCTGAGCGCCCAATAGCTGTGCCTTGGCCAGCGCCAGATTGGCGGCGGCGGTATCGCGCGCGTTGATGTAGTCGCGCGGGTCGATCCGCAGCATGACGTCGCCGGCATGCACGAATGTGTTGTCGTTGATGTTCAGCTCCACCACATAACCCGCGATCTTGGGCGCAATGGTGACGACGTTGCCTTCGGTATAGGCATCGTCCGTACCCACCTGATTGCGGGTAAGGAACGAATAGAGTGCGCCGCCGACCAGAAGCACGAGGATGACGATACCCAGGATGATCAGCGGCTTCTTGCTGCGCTTCTTAGGCTCCTCGCCGTCCTGTTGCTGGTCGCCGCCCTGCTTCTGGACGTCACCGCCCGGCTGGCCTTGCGGCCGCTGACCCTGTGCAGGCTCCTGCCTGACCTGGCTTTCACCGCCCGGCGTCTTACGGCCCAGTAATTGCCCGTGATCGTCATCCGCCTTCGTATAACCGGTGGTGTTTTTAGTGGCCATGAAAGTTCCTACGCGAGCGAATCAGGTTTGGATAGCGTCAGTTGCGGTGCGTACAACTTCGCGAACATCTGTACAACGGGCAGCACCCGGGCCTCGATTTCCACGGCATCGGGCTGGAGGCGGCAATCGATCAGGCAATTCCACAGCAGGTCGCCGCGCAGCGTCGAGATGAACAGGCGCGCGGCTTCTTCGCATTCCGTCTCGGAGAACTGGCCGGGGATGGTGCCATTGCGGAATATTTCGGCAATTCTCGTAAAAGAGTGCTTGCGCGTCGTGGCAAGGAAATTGCGGCAGATTTCCGGGATGCGGTTGCCTTCGGAGAAAATGACCCTGAACATTCTGATCTTTGCATCGCTGATCAGAAATGTCAGCAGGCTGATACCGGCGCGCGTCAGCTGCTGTGCCAAGTCGCCGCTGCGATCGTTGATAATCTGGTCCAGCTGGTTGGCATAGGCATCGCGCTGCTCCATCATCACGGCTGTGAACAGCGTTTCCTTGCTGACGAAATGGGCATACAGCGTCGCCTTGGATACATCGGCCTGGCGGGCGATCGCATCCATGCTGGCCGCCTCATAGCCCTCAGCCAGGAAAACGTCACGCGCCGCCACTATGATGTGGTTGGCCGTGGAGGCTGGTTTGGTTGAGGGGCGCGAACTTGCCATTCCCAATATTAGACTGAACGGTTCAGTCTATGCAAGGAACGTTTTTGCCTATAGTTGTTTTTCCGACCATGACCCAGTCTGCCTCCGGCCCTGTCCTTGCCCTGAACATCGGCTCTTCCAGCCTGAAATTCGCGCTGCATGACACTTCAACGGAAATGGAGTTCCTGGCAGGCGGCGAAGTCGAACAGGGGCCCGATGCCCTGAAGCAGATTGCCGAGCGGATAAAAGCCACGCCTGTGGCGGTTGCCCACCGCATCGTGCATGGTGGTCCCGATTTCACCGACCACCAGCGCGTGACCCCTGCCCTGCTTGACGGCCTGCGCAGGATCACCGCTCTGGCACCCAATCACCTGCCGCCGGAAATCGACCTGATCGATGCGGCCCAGAGGCAATTCCCGGACGTGCCGCATTTCGCCTGTTTCGACACCGTCTTCCACCGCGACATGCCCGAGGTCGCAAAGCTGCTGCCCCTGCCGCGCCGGCTGGCGGCGCAGGGCGTGCGTCGTTATGGCTTTCACGGCCTTTCCTATTCCTACATCATGGGCAAGCTGCCCGATCATATCGGCGACAGGGCCAATGGCCGCGTAATCGTCGCGCATCTTGGCAGCGGCTGCAGCATGGCTGCGGTAAAGAATGGCAAAAGCGTCGACACCACGATGGGGCTGACGCCGCTGGGCGGCCTGGTGATGGCGACGCGCAGCGGCGACCTGGACCCCGGCATCGCCGAATATCTGCACAAGACACACGGCACCAGCTCCGAGGACTATGAGCATATGGTCTATGCCGAATCCGGCCTTCTGGGGATATCCGAAACCGCGAAGGACATCCGCGATCTGCTGGCACATGAAGGCAGCGATCCGCGCGCGGCGGAAGCGGTGCGGATTTTCTGTTACTCGGTGCGTAAAGGGATCGGCGCGCTGACCGCGGCGCTGGAAGGGCTTGACGTGCTGGTGTTCACCGGCGGCATCGGCCAGCATTCGCAGGTGATACGGCAACGCATCTGCGACGACCTCGACTGGATGGGTATCACCCTCGACATGGGGGCCAACGCGCATGGCGAACAATGTATCAGCGCGCCGCGTTCAAAGGTGCTAGTGTTCGCGCTGGCGACCGACGAGGAACGCTTCATGGCCGAGACGACGCGGCGACTGTTAGGGATCTCATGACCATCGAACCGCTTTCCGACGACCAGCTGCACAAGATGAACGCGTGGTGGCGCGCGGCGAATTATCTCAATGTCGGACAGATCTATCTGCAGGCCAATCCCCTGCTGCGGGAGACACTTACCGCCGACCAGATCAAGCCGCGCCTGCTGGGTCACTGGGGCACCTCCCCCGGACTGAACCTGATCTATGTCCACATGAACCGGCTGATCAAGCAATACGATTTGAACGCGCTCTACCTTGCCGGTCCCGGCCATGGTGGCCCCGCCATAATCGCCAATGTCTGGCTGGAAGGCAGTTATACGGAGCATTTCCCCCAGATCACCCGCGACGAACCTGGCATGCTGAAACTGTTCCGGCAGTTTTCGACGCCGGGCGGGATTCCCAGCCATGTCAGCGTGCCGACCCCGGGTTCGATCCACGAAGGCGGCGAGCTTGGCTATGTCCTGATGCATGCCTTCGGCGCGGTGTTCGACAATCCCGGCCTGCTGGCGGTCGCGGTCGTCGGCGACGGTGAATCCGAAACCGGCCCGCTCGCGGGCAGCTGGAAGAGCATCGATTTCCTGAACCCCGCGCGCGATGGCGCGGTGCTGCCCATCCTGCACCTGAACGGCTACAAGATTTCCGGTCCGACGGTGTGGGGGCGGCGCAGCGACGAACAACTTGCCAAATTCTTCGACGGGCTGGGATACGAGCCGATGTTCGTCGAGGGCGATGACCCGATGCAGGTGCATCTTGACATGGCCGCGACGATGGAAACGGCGGTCGTGAAAATCCGCGCCATACAAAAGCAGGCGCGTGAAGAGGGCCTGCCGGACAGGCCGTTATGGCCGATCATAATCATGCGGACACTAAAGGGATGGACAGGGCCAAAGGTCGTCGACGGTATGCCGGTCGAGGGCACGTTCCGCGCGCACCAGGTACCGGTAGAAGACGTCAAGACCAGACCCGAGCATCTGAAGATTCTCGAAGACTGGATGCGCAGCTACAAGCCCGAGGAATTGTTCGACGGGCAAGGCAGGTTCCGCCAGGAATACGCGGACCTGGCGCCGGTCGGCGATCGCCGCATGGGATCGAACCCGAGCGCCAACGGCGGCAAGCTGACGGTGCCGCTTAAGCTGCCCGATTTTGCCGGCTATCAGGTGACGTTCAAAAAACGTGCCGCAGAACGGCAAAGCTCGACCAAGGTATTCGGTGAAATGCTGCGCGACATCTATCGCGACAATCCGGATAATTTCCGCCTGTTCTGTCCCGACGAAACCAACTCCAACAAGCTGGGCGCGGTGTTCGAGGTTTCCGATCGCTGCCTGGTTAGCGACATCATCCCGATCGATGATCATGTGTCGCATCAGGGCCGGGTGATGGAAGTGCTGAGCGAACATTGCTGCCATGGCTGGCTGGAAGGCTACACGCTGACCGGGCGGCATGGCCTGTTCGCCTCCTACGAAGCCTTTGCCATGATCATCGACTCGATGGCGGCGCAACATGCCAAGTGGATCGAGCATTCGGGCACCGTGCCGTGGCGCGTGCCGATCCCGTCGCTGAATTATCTGCTGACCTCGACCTGCTGGCGCAACGATCATAACGGCTTCAGCCACCAGGGTCCGGGCTTCATAAACACACTGCTGCAGCACAAGGCGGCGGTGGTGCGCATCTATCTGCCGCCCGACGCCAACTGCCTGCTGTCCGTCGCGGATCATTGCCTGCGCAGCAGAAACTACCTGAACCTGATCGTGATCGACAAGCAGCCGCAGCTGCAGTGGCTGACGATGGAAGAGGCGAAAACGCACTGCGCGCTGGGCGCGGGCATCTGGCCGATGTACAGCAACCAGCCCGAAGAACCGGACATCATCCTGGTCTGCGCCGGCGATATCCCGACGCAGGAAATCGTCGCGGCGGCGTGGATGCTGCGCAAATACGTGCCGTCGCTGAAAGTGCGCGTGGTCAACGTCGTAGACCTGATGAGCCTGAGCCCGCGCGACCGCCATCCGCACGGCATGAGCGACGAGGATTTCGTGCATGTCTTCACCGCCAGCACACCGGTGGTGATGGCGTTCCACGGCTATCCCGGCGTTATCCACCAGGTGATCCACGGCCGGCCGGCACATGACCGTTTCCACGTACGCGGCTATATCGAAGAAGGCACGACGACGACACCGTTCGACATGGTGGTGCTGAACAAGATCAGCCGCCTGCATCTGTGCCTCGACGTGCTGCGCTACGTGCCCGAACTGATCCTGAACAGCGGCGAACTATCGAAGATCTGCACCGACATGCTGGCAGAACACGAAACCTATATCCGCGAGCATTTCGACGACCTGCCGGATATCAAGAACTGGGTCTGGAGCGACTGAGGCAGCCTAGGCCTTCAGCAACCCGGCCCATCTTTGCGTGCCACCCGGCGCGTCCGGGAAGATCGATGCCATGGATGAATCCGGCAGGCGCAGGTGGCGTTCCAGAACGGCGGAGATGACCGTGCGAAAATCGGTCGTCACCGCCAGGTCGCGGCCCTGGTACAGCTGGTTGGAATTGAGACCTGGCCATTCGCCGTAGACTTTGCCGCCGTTGACGGCACCGCCCATCACCCACATCACGTTGCCATGGCCGTGATCGGTACCACCGCCGCCGTTCTCATGCGCGGTGCGGCCGAACTCGGACACCACCATCACCACCGTGTTGTTCCATGTCGGCCCCAGCTGCTGCGCCAGCACCGCAAGGCCGTCGCCCAGCGGCTTCAGCAGATTGGCCAGCTTGCCCTTGCCGTTGCCCTGCCCCACATGCGTATCCCAGCCGCCCAGCGCCATGAACGCGAGCTGCACCGATCCGTCCTTGTTCATCAGCTTGGCCAATTGCGACGCGTTCTTGGCGAAGCCGCCCCCTGGCAGCGGCGCACCGTTGTTGGCGGCCACCTGTTCCTCGTTCATGTCGGTCGCGATCTCCCGCCGCGCCTGTTGCCCCTGCACATAGGACTGGCCCAGGATATCGTTGCTGTTGGCATACATACGGTCGAAGGCCTGCGCGACCATCGGACGATCGAGTACGCTGGGCTTGCCAGGATTGCCGCCGTCGATACTTTCGACCGGAACGGGCCCTTTCATGATCAGCGGCAGCGTCGGGCCGAAGCTGATACCCTGCGTCGGTCCATGCGGCCCCGGCAGCGATGCCAGCACGCGGTTCATCCAGCCATCGCTGCCCGCCACGCCCGGCGTGCCGCTTTCCATGTAGGCCTGCGCATCGAAGTGCGAGCGCGAGGGATTGGGCGAACCCGCCGCCTGCACGAAGGCAAGCTGCTTCGCCTGCCACATCGGCATCAGGCTGGACAGCGCCGGGTTGAGGCCGAAATAATTGTCCAGATTGATAGACCCGTTTTCCGACCCCGGCGCCGCGACCGCGATGGTCGGGCGCATGCCGTAATAGGCCTGCTCGCGATACGGCGAGACGAGGCTGAGCCCATCGACCGCGCCGCGCAGGAACACCACCACCAGCCGGTTCGGCGTCGTCGGTTCCCCCTGGGCCGCCCATGCGCCGTTCCACAACGGCATCAGCGTCACGCCCGAACCGAGCAGGATGGTCTTCAGAATTTCACGCCGTGAGTACATTACCATGACCTACCTCCGCATCATTTCGGGACTGCCCAGCAGCAATGCCGCCTGCAGCTTGGGCTCCGCGGCATCGACCGCCGCCATTGTCTGGGGGGAAAAGAAATAGGCCAGTGTCGCCTCGATCTTCTTCGGGTCGAGCGGTTCCGCCTTGTCGCCATCGCCCGCTTTTACCTCGGGCCCGTTCTCGCCCTGCTCGATATGCATCGCTTCCAGCTTGCCGCTGCCGACCGCCGTGGCGAAGGTCAGGCGGGTTTCGGTTGCGGAGGTGTTCAGCCAGGCATCGATCGTGTTCTTGTAGCCGTCGGGCGTCAGGCAGCCGTAAATTTCCTCGCCCATCCTGTTCAGTGTCGCAGCCAGGACCTGCGTATCAATCGGCGCGCCGGAGGCCCTGACGGCGGCGACGACGTATTGCAGCGGCGTACGGTATTTGTCGCCGCGATATTTCCTGTCCCAGAATTCGGGACTTTTGATCATGGCGGATGTCACGGCGCGCAGATCGCCGTTGGTGCTCATCCAGACCGAAGCCATCTTCTGCACCAGGCTGGCGGGCGGCTCGTCGGCGACGAAGAACTGCGCCAGTTCGTAGGAGACGTGCCTGGCGGTAACCGGGCTGTATGCCAGCATGTCCAGCGCCTGCTCACCTTCCTCCTGCCCGGTGCCGTGGAAGGTTCGGCCCAGGAAAACCTTCTCCCCGAAATCGTGGTGATCGGGGTTAAAGAAGAAGGCGCTGCTGTTCTGCGCCTTCAACTGCTCCTTTGCTTCCTGGTTGTTGCGCAATGCCGCGCCGCGTTGCTTTGCGCCGCCTCCGAAACCCCAGCCGCTCAGGATGCGCGCAAGCTGCGTGACATCGGTCTGGGTGTAGCCGCCATCGACACCCAGCGTGTGCAGCTCCATCACCTCGCGCGCATAGTTCTCGTTGATGCCTTCTTCCTTCGGCTTGCCGTTCTTGTCCGGCAGCGAGGGCTTGGTCGAGGGCGCGACGTTCTTCCACTGGTCGAGGTAATACAGCATCGCCGGATGCTTGGCCGTCGCCTCCAGCATGTCGCGAAAATGACCAAAGACGTAGGGACGGATCGCCTGCTGTTCGTAATTGCCCACGAAGGCGCGATCGACTTCCTTCTTGTCGTAGACATTGAAGTGATTGAACCAGAAATCGACCAGAACCTCCTGCAATTGGCGGGGGCTTTCGATCGCCTTGAGAAGGCGTGCGTCACGTGCCTCGCGCACGGGGGCGTTCAGCTGCCGCTCGAGCTCTTTCTTGTCCGCAGGGTCGGCATCCTTGCGTTGCGCCCTGGCATCGCGAAACTGCATGAACAATTCCATCGGCGATTCATACAGGGTGTGGAACTGGTCCAGCTGGCTTTGCAGCGCGTCGGGCATCGGGATCTTGTCGGGATGCAGCTGCTGGTCGATATAATTGTCGACGCCCATTTGCGTTACCTGCGCCACCTGATTGCCGGCGGGTCCGTAGCCAAGGCGTGTCAGCACGTAATACGCGCGCTCGGTTTCGCCATCGTTCGCAGCCTGCGCGCTGGCGGCCTGGACGAAGATACACGCAGGAACGGAAAGGCCGAACGCGAGCAAGACGACAGGCAGACGCATATTAACCTCCGCAACGACTGTAATTATACACGTGTGAAGGAGGCGTAACCTGCGCGTCATTAACCATGAACAACGAATTTTTATAAAAGCCACGCAAATACTTGTTCTTCAGCAATCAATATGTTAAGCAGAGATTACTCTTCAAAATAAAGAAACTATGTCCAACTTTAACTATCAGGGCCAGGACAAGGAAATCGACTGGGTCGCTTTCGAGCCCTTTTTCGATCGCGACGCCGCGAAAAACCCCGGCAGGGCATTAAAATTCCTGGAAAAGCATATCATGGCCAGCCCGGCCGGCAGCGACGAGGAGAGATGGTGCTGGACCAAGTGGAAGCAGATAAACGAAACGCGCGATCCACGCTCGGACATGCCGGAAGTTTCACGCGGCAAGTACAATAATTTCACGCCCGAGTTCCGCATGTCGTGCAAGGCGAATGCCCCGATGTATCACGCCGCCATAATGTCCGAGGACCTTTTTGCGATAAAGCCCGCCCTGAGCTGGGAAGCGGCTGTCGAATGGGGCAGGCTGGCGATCGAAGCGGACCTGATCAGCGAACTCGACTACGACTATCTCGACGTTTACTCGGCTTCGAAAAACGCGGAATCCGCCAACCTCAGAGCCGTGGCGAGATCGGTATCCACTTTCTGCGATTACGATCTTGAGGTTCCCGTCTTGCGGGACATCCTGGACGAAATTCCTGTACAGCGCCCTGCCATCGATCTGGTACACTAGCTAGTCCGGCCCAGCCGGACCGTAAACCGCGGACCTGGCGCCCGTCAGCCGCGCCCACATCTGGTCGCCCCAGCTGTAGTGCCACCATTCGTTCGGGTTGCCGGCGAAGCCACCCTGGAGCATGGCCCAATATAATATCCTGCGGTTGGCGATCGCTTCGCGGTCGGAATAGGATTCCGAGTTCAGCCGGGGTTCGAAACTGTCGGTATGCGCCAGGGCGCTGACATCGTCGAAGATCGTACCCATGAAAAGCGGATGGCCCGTGGATACATGTGCCAGCGTCAGGTCGACCGCGCCACCCGTCTTGTGCGGCGAGGGCGACGCCGGGTCGCTGGTCGGCCGGGCCCAGTACTGTTCCACCGCCGCCATCAGCGCCTCCCCTGCCAGTGAGGCATCGCGTTCCCGCAGGCGCGTCGGCATCCAGACATCGTGGGCGTAGGCCTGTACGGCGGTGGGACGATAGGCGTCGTAGACGAACAGTTTGAGGCCAACGGCTCGCAAGCTTGCATCTACTCCGGCCAGCCTGGCAGACGCCGTTTTACGCAGCAACAGGTGCTGGATCGATCCTTCGAAACGTTCGTGATATGGCGGATTTTCAGCATGACTGAAATGGTTACGCCCATCGATTCCCAGCGTAGCGAGATCGACCAGAAGTTCATCGTAGAGCGGGTTCTGCTTATCGATGGCATGGCTGCGATAATCGACCCGCAGTTTTCTGGCATCGGCCAGATCGGGAATAGGACGACCGCGCAATGCCTGTACATCCAGCATCCTATCTGCCCTCGCGACGCCAGCCCCAGATCAGTGCGCCGATGGCCACGATCAACATCAGGATCGGGGGCAGCAAGGGCACCTGGTCGATACCGCTGACGGTATAGCCGCCATTCTGGCGAAGGCCGATCCAGGAGCCGCCGCTCATCGACCTTCCGGCGGCAACACGGCGTACATCGATGGTGGGATCGTCCACCAGCCAGTGAACCGACCCGCCGGTGGCATCCGCGACCGGTCCCATGCGATCGGGCGTCGTCAGTACGTCGCGGAACTCGGGCGAGTCTAGCGAACCCGCGATCACGAATGCCGTCTTCTTGCCCGCCGTGACCTTGTAGACGCCGATCTCGTTGGCGTCGGTAGTACCGGTCTCCAGCCCTGCGCCGTTATCGGCCAGCTTCACCGTCGCGGTCGCACCCGAGGGAGCGGTCACCGTCGCATCGGGGCCGCCAGGGGTCAGGCTGACGCGCTCGACCGTCAGAATCGTGCCGGCGACATGGGCGCGCAGATCGTTTTCCTCGAGCGCCGGTTCCTTCATCAGCCAGTGCGCCAGGCGCTTCATCAGCTCGGCATGCGGGCCGCCACCGTCGAAGCCGCGCGACCATAGCCAGATCTGGTCGCTGGTCAGCTCGGCCACTCTGCCCTCGCCGACGTGGCTCAGCACCAGCAAGGGGCGATCGTTGATGCCGGACATCAGCACCGTGCCGCTTTCGCGCACATCGACATCGGTCTGGCGGAACCAGTTGCCCCATGACGGTTCGCTGCCCTGCGGCGCATCGCCTGACAGGCCGGCCGTAACCGGGTGGCGCCGCCCGATGGTCGTCACATGCGGCTTGAACTTGCCGCTGAGCGCCTGCCCTGGGACTGCCGGCAGGATCTCCGCCAGCGGTGAATAATACAGCGACATCGGATGCGCCAGAACCGGGCCGCTGGCATCCAGCAACGCGCCGCCGCCGCGCACGTAGTCGACGATGTTGCGGTAATATTGCTGCGGCAGGATGCCGCGTTGCTCATAGCGATCGAAGATTACGAGATCGAACTGTTTCAGCTTGACCTCGAACAGCTCCTTGATCGGGAACGCGATCAGCGACAACTCCTTGACCGGCGTCATGTCCTGCTTCTCGGGCGGGCGCAGAATAGTGAAGTGTACCAGATCGACCGAGGGATCGGCCTTGAGCAGGTTGCGCCATGTGCGCTCGCCCGGATAGGGCTCGCCCGATATCAGCAGCACCTTCAGCCGGTCGCGCACGGCATTGATCGCCACAGCCGCGGTATTGTTCGCCGTGGTCAGTTCGTCCGGTACCGAGGCGGCCTGGAAAGCGACGATGCTGCGACCTTCATGCGCCAGCGGCACGTCGATGATGGTATCCTTGCCGACGGGCACGCTCAGCTCCTGGGCATCGCCGCCATCCTGCGACCATGTCACCTTGGCCTCGTCCTCATGGATATTGTCGGTATCCTCGACGCGGATCGTGACCTGCACGCTCTTGCCGACGATGCCATATGTCGGCGCGGAAACGATCGCCAGCTTGCGGTCGCGCTCGTCGTGCCGTCCGGTGAGCAATGTCTGCACCGGTCCGGTATCGCCCAGCTCTTCGGGATGCGGGGGAATGTCGTGTACCTGCCCGTCGGTCAACACGATCGTTCCCGCCAGCCGCCCGCGCGGTACGTCACCCACGGCTTCGGAGAGGGGACCGAACACATCCGTCTCGCCGCTGACCGCGCTGTTCTCCCCCACCGTCACGATGCGCGTTTCGAGGTCGGGGAAAATCGCCAGCTTCTGTTTCAGATAGGCCAGCGCCTGGTCGGTACGCCTGGTACGATCGCCCAGACCCTGGCTCTGGCTGCGATCGACCGCGATTACGGCAACATCCCTGATCGGCTCACGTTTTTCCTTGACCAGCGCAGGATTGACCAGCACCGCCGCCAGGGCCAGGACGGCGAGGCCTCGCAGCCACGCGCCGCGCGCACGGCGCAGCAGCGCCAGCACGACAGGCAACGCGGCGATCGCCAGCAGCGGCCCGAGATAAGGCCAGGGGATCAGCGGCGCGGTGGAGAGCAGGGTCGCGTTCATTTACCCAGCCGTTGCAGGATGATCGGTGTGTGGATCTGGTCGGATTTGTAATTGCCGGTCAGCGCGTACATCACCAGGTTGACGCCAAAGCGGTAGGCCATCTCGCGCTGGTGTTGGCCACCGTCAATCTGCACCATCGGCGAGCCGGTCTCATCTTCCGCCCAGGCGGCGGCCCAGTCGTTGCTGCCGACCACGACGGAGGATACCGCGTCGTTCTGGTCGCTCGGCGTTTTCTCGACCCACACGGTGCCGTCGGTATAGCGGCCCGGAAAACTGTCCAGCAGATAAAAGGACTTGCCAAGCGTATGCCCGTCCGGCACCGGCTCCAGCGCGGGAATATCGAGCCCCTCGGTCAGCCGGCGCAGCGTCGCGGTATTGCCGGCCACGCTGTCTTCCGGACTGCGCTTGTCGAACAGGATCAGCCCGCCATTGGCAAGGTATGTGTTCAGCTTGCCGATGGTCGCCTTGTCAGGGGTCGCCTGGACATCCGTCACCGGCCAGTACAGCAGCGGATAAACCGCCAGATCGTCGGTGGCGAGGTCCACCGGCTGCACCAGCCCCTCCTCCACCGATGTGCGTCCGACGACGACACTCATCAGGGATTTCAGCCCCACCGCACTTAGCATGTCGACTTCGGAATCGCCGGTACGGACATAGCCGAGCGTCGTCGCGGTCGCCGCCTGTTCGATCTTGCTGCCATTGCCGATTTCCCTCGACACTTGCGCATGGGCGGCCAGGGTTCCGGCAAGCAGCAGCAACGCACCCGCCAAGGCCGATCGCGACATCCGTGCGCCGAGCAGTCCCTTCAACCACAGACCGATGATCGTATCGGCGGCCAGCAACAGCAGCGACAGGCCCAGCAATAGCGGCATAAGGCTGCGCTCGACCGGTGCCTGGTAGGTCGTCACCTTCAGGCCGGAGAATGCAGGAAGCGGAGACATGGTGGTAAAGTGCTGCGACAGGTTCAGCGCACGCCTGCCGCCGCCTGCGCCGTAATAACCTGGCGGATGGGAGGGAGCGATTTCGGTGGCGTCGAATTTGGCGGCCTCGACAGGCAACGCGGTCGGCGGCGCATCGTGCAGGGATGCAAGGCCGTCAAGTGTCGAAAGCGGTGCAAGCGTGCCCGCTTTCTGCCCGTCCTCGGCAACACCGGCGGCCAGTTCCGATACCCGGCGCAGCATGTTCGCGAACAATCCCGACAGGCTCAGATTGGACCAGTCGGGGCCGGCCGTAGTGTGCACCAGGACCAGCCAGCCCTTGCCCTTGGCCGTCGCGGTGACCAGCGGCGTGCCATCGGTCAGCGCTGCCCACGTATGCGAGGCCAGATCGGGCGAGGGCTCGGCCAGAAGCTGACGGCTGACGGTGACATCCTGCGGTACGGCGAGGCCGGCGAACGGGCTGCCGTCGGGAAACGGCGCCAGGTTTTCCGGCTTGGACCACGACAGCGCCCCGCCCAGGGCACGATCGCCGGTCCGCAGCTTGACCGGCAGCAATGTGTCTCCGGACGCGCTGAGATGTGGACCGGCGAACCGGATCAGCACGCCGCCGCTTTCGATCCATTTGAACAGGGTCGCCTGATCGGCTTCGGACAGCGAAGGCGGATCGTCGAGTATCAAAGTAGACAAAGGATGCTTCAGCAGTGTGTCCAGCGTCCCCTCGCGCAGATCGGCGAAGGGCTGCAGGGCCGCCTTCAGGTAGGGATTGCCGCTGAGCAGCGACTGCGTGCTGCCGGCACCGGAAACGACGCCGACGGGACGCCTGCGCCAGCGATTGTCCAGCAGCACGGTGGCCCCGACCGAATGCTGCCCGGCGATTTCCAGCCGGTCGATCTCGTTGGAGAGTTCCACCGGCAGGTTGAACACCGCATTCGCCGTCTTGGCATCGCTGGAGAATTTCGCTCTGGCCGAACCGATGATACGGCCATCGTTGGCAAGGGCGCGCACTTCCGTTTCGGTTTCGGCGCCATTGACGGGGCGTACGACGCCGACGGTCAGCTTCGCTTCCGTGAGCGAGGGCGGCAGCAGCAGGTCGGCGGTACCGACAGCGCCGGGAAGGATCAGCTTGGGATCGGTAAACTTCGCCAGCGCGTCCGCCAGCACACCCGAGTCAGGCGTATCCAGCCCATCGGAAAGCCAGAGCACTTCGGCATCGCTGGAAAGCGACAGCTTGCCCAGCGCCTTCGCCGCGTCTACTCGCTTAACCGGCCATGGCTGCGGTTGCAGGGCTTCGATGGCGCCGCGCAGACTGGCGGCGCGTCCCGGGCCGATGACGACGGGCAAGGTGCCATCGGCGGTCGGGGCGGTCGGCAATACGGCCAGCGTACGACCGGAATGCTCGGCACGGTCCAGCGCCTGTCCTAGCACTGCCTGCCGCGCCGCCCAGTTGACGCCCGACGCCCAGCCGTTATCGACGATAATCAGCAACGGGCCCGTGGCACTTGCCTGTGTTTCGGGATGCAGCACCGGCCCTGCGAGCCCGACGATGATGCAGGCGGCAAGGAACATGCGGAACAGGATCAGCCAGAGCGGCGTGCGCGAAGCGGTCTCCTCGGGCGGGACTAGGTCGCGCAGCAGGCGGATCGCGGGAAAGGCGATGACCTTCGGCGGGGGCGGCGTGACGCGCAGCAGCCACCACAACAGCGGCAGCACCAGAAGGACCAATAGCGCATAGGGTGCCGTGAAACCGAGGGGGCCGAGGATGAACATCAGGCCTCGCCCGCCAATATTTGATGTAACGGCATCAATGACTGCAGCGCGCCGCGATCGGTCCGGTCAAGCACGATGCGCCAACCGGATTGCAACGCGATCCGCTCGAGACCCTGCTGCTGTGCCGCGAGACGTTCGCGGTACTGTTCGGCAACGCGTTCTGCACGGGGTACGACCTCCGCAGCCTCGCCCTCGACGCCTTCGAAGCGGACGCGCCCAGTGAACGGCAGCGACAGTTCGGCCGGATCGAGTATCTGCACGATGATCCCGCCGACGCCCTGAACCGCCAGCCTGCCGATGGCCTCGGCGATCTCACCGAGCGGGCCCAGGAAGTCACCGAACAGGATCAGCGTGGAATGGCGGCGCAAGTGCAGGGCCGGCGGCAGATCGGCCGGACCAGGCGGCACGACATCCATGCCGGCGGCGAAACGCTCGAATCCCGATTGCGTGTTGACCGGTGCCTGCCCCAGAAGTCCGACGCGCTCGCCGCCGCGCAGTGCCAGAT
Organism: Alphaproteobacteria bacterium; assembly: GCA_965199335.1. Classification (GTDB taxonomy): domain Bacteria; phylum Pseudomonadota; class Alphaproteobacteria; order CALMVH01; family CALMVH01; genus CBDAQV01. The sequence continues at coordinate 176,423 of CBDAQZ010000003.1, forward strand.
TGGCCAGCGCCAGCAACAGGAGGTCCGCCCGCAGGCGCTTGGTCGGCAAGGTGCCGGAAGACGCATAATCCATCGAGGCCGAGGTATCGCGCCACAGCCAGAGCGAATGAGCCGCTTCCCATTCGGTTTCCCGTACATACAGGCGATCGCCCTTGGCCGATTGCCTCCAGTCGACGCGTGTCGCTGCGTCACCTTGCTCGTAGGCGCGGAATTGCCAGAAGCTTTCGCCCAGGCCGACACGGCGGCGGCCGTGCGTTCCCTGCAGCATGGTTTCGGCGACGCGGCTTGCCTCGATCAGCAGCGCGGGCAGGCCACCGCCGAGTGCGGATGCGTCGCCGGAGGTGGGACGCGAACCGGATCTTGGATTAGCCAAGACCGGAAACGAGCCGCTGCACGATCGAGGCGGTTGTGATGCCTTCGGCGCGCGCCGCGAAGCCCAGCGCCATACGGTGCTTCAGAACGGGTTCTGCCAGGGCCGCGACATCGTCCATCGACGGCGACAGCCGCCCGTCCATCAACGCGCGGGCGCGGCAGGCCAGCATCAATGCCTGGCTGGCACGCGGCCCGGGACCCCATGATACATAGCGTTTCACATCGGAAATCGGGCTTTCCTCCGGGCGCCCCTGGCGCACGAGGGTCAGGATCGCCTCGACAATCTTTTCGCCAACGGGAAGCTGGCGGACCAGGGACTGGTACTTGATCAGCTCGTCCCCGTTCAACAATGCAGACGGCACGAATTCGTCGGTGCCGGTGGTAGCCAGCAGCATGGTGCGTTCCGCCTCGCGGTCGGGATAACCGATGTCCACCTGCATCAGGAAGCGGTCCAGCTGGGCTTCGGGCAGCGGATAGGTGCCCTCCTGTTCCAGCGGGTTCTGGGTCGCCAGTACGTGGAACGGCGCCGGCAGCATGTGCGTATTGCCTGCGATGGACACCCGCCGTTCCTGCATCGCCTGCAACAGGGCCGATTGGGTACGCGGGCTGGCGCGGTTGATTTCGTCGGCCATCAGCACCTGCGCAAAGACAGGTCCTTTCAGGAAGCGGAAGCTGCGCTTGCCCGTTTCATCCTCGTCCAGGATTTCCGAGCCGATGATGTCGGACGGCATCAGGTCTGGCGTACACTGGATGCGCTTGGCGTCCAGGCCCATGACGCGGCCCAGCGAGTCGACCAGCTTGGTCTTGGCGAGGCCCGGCACGCCGATCAGCAGCAGGTGCCCGCCGGACAGCAGGGTCACCAGCGTTTCGTCGATCACGCGGCCCTGGCCGAAGATGACCTTGCCCAAGGCGGCGCGCACATCGCGCAGCTTTGCGCCGGCGGCATCCACGGCCTGGGAAACGTCGCTGGCGGTTGCCGTGTTATAACCGGTATCTATGATCGTCATCACACCCCGCCTGATCGGAATTTCGTAATCATCAGCATGTACAGCCTGCCCGCATGACCGGCAACCTAAACCATGACGCGACGCTGGAAAGTTACGACATCCGCATCGCCCGCGACGGATCGTGGTGGCACGAAGGCGCCAGGATCGAGCGGATGGGCCTCGTCAAGCTGTTCGCATCCGTATTGCAGCGCGACGATGATGGCAATTTTTGGCTCGTCACCCCCGCCGAGCGCGGAAAGATCGTGGTCGAGGACGCGCCGTTCGTCGCGGTCGAGATGCAGGTCGAGGGCAGCGGGCAAGAGCAGACACTGCGTTTTCGTACCAATCTGGACGAGTGGGTGACGGCGGATGCCGCGCATCCCCTTCGATCCGAAAAGGACGATCCACGCATTTACGTCGAAATTCGCAAACGGCTGGAGGCAGTACTGTCCCGCAGCGTTTATTACGATCTGATGGAACTGGCTCTTGCGGAATCGGACAATCCGGGTGTCTGGAGCAGTGGGCAGTTCCTTGTTTTGGGATAAACCCTAGACCTCGAAAGTCCAACGATCGAAACGCTGCCTCTTGGGCAAAATTTCCAACTTGGCTGCCTCATCCAGGAAGTTGAACAAATCCTTATTATTCGCCACAGCGCCATAGCCGATACGGCTGTCTACAGGCAAAGCGGAAAGCTTTTCCTGAACAAGCCGCTGGCGTGCCTCATCCGTTGCATGCCTGTGTCTGCCGAAAATCACTTTATAGGCGCTGTCCGTTTGCCGCCCGATTTCCTGGGCTTCGGCACTCTTCATGAAATCGGCCTCACGTTCGATGATACCCGATGTCAGCAACCATATCCGCAAGGCGGGACTATTGAGTATCCTGGCCTCTTGTGGACTGATCAAACCGTTTGCCCGATCGTCGCTCACGTGGAATCCTTAGAACCTGGATAACGTAAAACCTTTATACTCCAGTCTGGCAAACCGTGGAAGTTGAGTTTGGTTAATCCTAGTAAAATCGACATTGCGCACTGGCTGTCCGATCCCGAGCTTGCCCGGCTGCTGAAAACGCTGGGTGAGACCGGCGAGATACGCTTTATCGGCGGCTCGGTACGCGATGCCATTTTGGGCATCGAGCATAACGATCTGGACCTTGCGACCCCGGCCCTGCCGGATACCGTCATGAAACATGCCAGGGCCTCGGGGTTTCATATCGTGCCGACCGGTCTGGACCATGGCACGGTGACCGCCATACTGGAGCGCGGCCATGTCGAGATCACCACGCTGCGCCGCGATGTCGATACCGATGGCCGGCATGCGACCGTTGCCTTCACCGATGACTGGCAGGAAGACGCAGCGCGGCGGGATTTCACGATGAACGCGCTATCCTGCGCCATCGATGGCAAGGTGTTCGATTATTTCGGCGGTGTGGAAGACCTCCAGGCCGGCCGGGTACGATTCATCGGCAAGGCCGAAGAGCGGATCGCCGAGGATTACCTGCGCATATTGCGCTTCTTCCGCTTTACAGCCCGCTACGGCAAGGGGGAGCCGGACGGCGACGCACTGGCGGCGATCAACCGGCTTTCACCGCGGATGACGCAGCTATCGGGCGAGCGCATCCAGTCGGAGATACTGAAGCTGCTGGCCAGCCCACGCGCGGTCGAGATGTGGCAATTGATCATCGACACCGGCGTCGTCGCGGCGATACTGGGGGGGGCGACGGACACCAGGCGGTTGAAACGCGTGATCGAGATCGAGCAGGAACACGGTCTCAACGACGGGTTCAGGCGGCTGATCGCGGTCATGACCGTGCCGTCGCTGGCGACGATCGCCGACCGGTTGAAATTGAGCAATGCCCATTACGAGCGGCTGGTGGCGGCTCATGACGAAACCCGGCTGGCAAGGATCAGGGCCGGGAACTATGGGGCCGCCCTTTATGGCGCGGACCCGCAATCCGTCATCGACCTGGCCATACTGGACAGTACCGAGGACGACGAGGTCGAGCTTTATGGGCTGTTCACGTTCCTGAAAAGCTGGACCCAGCCCAAGTTCCCGCTGGGCGGCGACGCGCTCATGGAAATGGGTTTGAAGCCCGGACCGATCTTCGGGGAATTACTGGGCCATGTCGAACAATGGTGGATCGGAGAGAATTTCGCTCCAACACGGCAGGAATGCTTTGCCGAATTGAAAAGAATCTGGGCCCAGAGAAAGTCTACTGCGTAACCGCGCCACCCTCGGTCTTGGCGGCCGATCCCGATTTTTCCTTGTAAATGGCTGTCGTCCCGGAAACTGCCGGTGCCGCCTCGCCCGTTGTCAAGGTGCTCCCTGTCGTCTGCTGCTGACCCGTGGTGTTTTCCTGGTGCATCAGCTGCTTTACCTCGGTATTCGACAGCGTGTCGTCCTGCGGCGTCTGCTGATTGCCGACCTGCTTGTCCATCGGTGTCGTGGCGTCGCTGGCTGCCTCCTGCGCGTGCACGCCGTGGATTGGCAGGGCAAGGAAGCTGGTCATCGCGATCATGATGGCAAAAGGCGCACGGGGCATTTTCATTTTCTCCTGTGATCCTGAAACATATGTGCCCAAATTATGTTCCGGGCATTTTGCGCAAATTGTCGTGATTTTCGACGAACCAGTCGTAGGTAAGTTGCAAGCCTTGCTTCAGGCCGGTGCGGTGTCTCCAGCCCAGCGCCTGCACTTTCGATACATCCAGCAGCTTGCGCGGCGTGCCGTCGGGCTTGGACGTGTCGTATTCGAAGCCGCCCGTGTAACCCACCACGTCTCCGATGCAGGTTGCCAGCTCCGATATCGGAATGTCCTCGCCAGTGCCGACATTGACGTGTTCGGCGCCTGTATAGTTTTCCATCAAATAGACCAGCGCGTCGGCAAGGTCCTCGCTAAACAGGAATTCGCGCCTTGCCATGCCTGTTCCCCAGATCGGCACGGGACCGCCAGACGATTTCGCTTCGTGGATCTTCATCATCAGCGCCGGGATGACATGGCCGGAGTTGAGGTCGAACAGATCGCCGTAACCGAACAGGTTGGTCGGCATGGCGGAAATGAAATCGCAGCCATGTTGCTTGCGATAGGCCTGCGCCAGCTTTATGCCCGCGATCTTGGCCACCGCGTACCATTCGTTGGTCGGCTCCAGCGGACCGGTCAGCAGCATCGCCTCGTTGATCGGCTGCTGGGCGAATTTGGGATAGATGCAGGACGAGCCGAGGAACAGCAGCTTCTCCACCCCGGTCTGGGCCGCGGCATGAATGATGTTCGCCTCGATCATCAGATTGTCGTACAGAAATTCCGCAGGACGGGTATCGTTAGCCAGGATGCCTCCCACCGTCGCCGCTGCCAGGAAAATCGCCTGCGGCCGCGCCGACTGCATCCATGTCTCGACCTGGTCCTGACGGCGCAGGTCGACTTGCGCCCGGCTGGTGGTCAGCAGTTCCGCGCCCGCGCCGGCAAGGCGGCGGGTCAGCGCCTGTCCCACCATGCCGCCCTGGCCGGCTATCCAGACTTTCTTTCCGCTGAGCGTGTAGGGAACGTCCATATGGCTAATAACTGAAATCGTGGCGCTCGGTTTCGACCTTGACCTTGGCCATGTCGCTTTCGACCATTTCGACCACCAGGTCCTGGAAACTGATCTTGTGCCGCCAGCCGAGGCGCTGGTGCGCCTTGCGCGGGTCGCCCAGCAGCAAATCGACCTCGGTCGGGCGGAAATAACGCTCGTCGATCTCGACCACGACCTTGCCGGTGCGGGTGTCGTAGCCTTTTTCCGCCACGCCGCTGCCGCGCCATTCGATCGGACGGCCGACATGGTGGAACGCCAGTTCGACGAATTCGCGCACCGTGTGCGTCTCGCCGGTCGCGAGCACGTAATCGTCCGGTTCTTCCTGCTGGACGATCATCCACATGCCTTCGATATAGTCGCGCGCATGGCCCCAGTCGCGCTTGGCGTCCAGATTGCCGAGGAACAGCTTCTCCTGCTTGCCGAGCACGATCGAGGCCACCGCCCTTGTGATCTTGCGTGTTACGAAGGTTTCGCCGCGGGTCGGGCTTTCGTGGTTGAACAGGATGCCGTTCGAAGCGTGGATACCATAGGCCTCGCGGTAGTTCACCGTGATCCAGTAGGCGTATAGCTTGGCCACGGCATAGGGGCTGCGCGGATAGAACGGCGTCGTCTCGCGCTGCGGCGTCTCCTGCACCTTGCCATACAGCTCGGAGGTGGAGGCCTGATAGAACTTGGCGGTATCCTTGAGGCCCAGGATGCGGATCGCCTCCAGCAGGCGCAGCGTGCCGATGCCGTCGGCGTTGGCGGTGTATTCGGGCGTTTCGAAGCTGACCTGGACGTGGCTCTGAGCCGCCAGGTTATAGATCTCGGTCGGCTGCACTTCCTGCACCAGCCTGATCAGGTTGGTGGCATCGGTCAAATCGCCGTAATGCAGGTGGAAGCGCACATCCTCCTCGTGCGGGTCGCGGTACAGATGATCGACGCGGTGCGTGTTGATCATCGAGGAGCGGCGCTTCATGCCGTGCACCGTATAACCCTTGCCCAGCAGGAATTCGGCGAGATAGGCGCCATCCTGGCCGGTGGCGCCGGAAATCAGGGCTACTTTGCGTGGCTCGGTCATTGCTAGTCCGTCTTTTGATAACGGCTTACCCTCACGGGGTTATGGTTAAAATTAGATTTCGTTTTTCGACATACCCATGACGGTTCATATCAATAAGCATTCTCTAGCCGCTCGATATCGCCCTCGTCCAGCACGGCACCCGACTGTACCTCGATCAAATCCAACGGCCCAGCGCCCTTGTTCTCCAGCCGGTGCGGCGAGCCCGCCGGTATCCAGACCGACTGGTTCTCGACCGCCTCGAACTGTTCCTCGCCGCGCGTGACCGTCGCGGTGCCGCGCACCACCACCCAGTGCTCGGCGCGGTGGGCGTGTTTCTGCAGGCCGACGGTGCCGCCCGGCGCGACATGGATGTGGCGGACCTGGCAGTGTTCACCGGTGTAGACGGTGTCGTAATTCCCCCAGGGGCGGAACACGCGGCGGTGCGAGGCATGCTCGATCCGACCGTCCCGCTTCAGCTGCTCGACAATCTTCTTGACGTCCTGCGCCTTGTCCTTGGCCGCGACCAGCACGGCGTCGGCGGTCGAAACCACCACGATGTCGTGCAGGCCGACGATGGCGGTCAGCTTGCCGACGCTATCGACATAGCAATCGCGCGATCCTTCCACGATCACGTCGCCCAGCCAGGCGTTGCCGTTTTCATCCTTCAAGGCGACATCCCACAGCGCCGACCACGAGCCGATATCAGTCCAGCCCATTGCGGCGGGAACGACAACGGCCTGTTTTGTATGTTCCATAACCGCATAGTCTATGGAGTTTGACGGGCTGGCGGCGAAAGCCTCCTTGTCCAGCCTGATGAAGTCCAGGTCGCGCTTCGCCCTTTCGACCGAAAGGCGCGATTGGGTGGCGATCTCGGGCGCGTAATCCTGCAATTCCTTCAGGAAAGTCGCGGCTGAAAACAGGAAGATGCCGCTGTTCCAGAAGAACTCACCTGATGCCAGGTAGGTTTCTGCGACATCGCGCGTCGGTTTTTCGACGAACTGCGCCACGGCGTACGCCCCCTCGGCATCGGTCGCCTCGCCGCGGCGGATGTAGCCGTAGCCCGTTTCGGGAAAGGTGGGCGTCATGCCGAAGGTGACCAGCTTGCCCTGGCGTGCGGCGACGGCGCCACGCCGGATGGCAGCCACGAAGGCGGCACGGTCGGTGATAAGGTGATCGGCGGGCGTCACCAGCATCAGCGCCTCGTGATCGTCCAGCGAACAGGCGGCGGCTGCGATGGCGGCGGCCGTATTGCGCGCGACCGGTTCGACGATGATGGAGCCGAGGCTGGCCCCGATCTGGCGCATCTGCTCGGCGATGATGAAGCGCTGATCGTCGTTGCAGACGATTACGGAGGGGCCGAACAGCTCGGCCTCGCCGACGCGCATCACCGATTCCTGGATCAGCGTATGCTGCGAGGTCAGCGCCAGAAGCTGCTTGGGATATTGCTCCCGCGATTGCGGCCACAGGCGCGAGCCCGAGCCGCCGGAGAGAATGACGGGAATGATCCTGGGATTGCTCATGCCGCCACTAAATAGGGTGACGGATTAAAATTGTCCCAATAAATCTGCCCGGATCAGGCGCACGCCTTTGCCTGAGCCAGCGGCCTATGCATTTCGCGGGCGGGAAGATGGTCGCGTAGGGCATGCGAATGGTGCACGGCATGCACGGTATCATGGTGGCGCGGGTGAACCACGGGACCTTGATTGACCGGCCCTGGAGCCTTGTCGGATACCGAACCTTGCTCCATGGCAAGTACAAGCGATGCAAACAGCTCATCCGACATGACCATTTTGGCCTGAGGGGGCTGTGCCTCCTTCTTGGAAACGTAGAAGGTCTCGCGCATGGCCTGAATCTCATCATGGTTGTCCAGGGGATGCGGTCCCATCGACAGATCCCGCGCGCGCAGATTTTCCGCGGTCGGATACATAAGCTGACCCAAAGCCGTCAGGGCCACATGCGGGCGAAATCTTTCAGCCGCGCCTTCCGTGTTTTCCTGCCATGGGCGGTAAAAGCTCGGCTCATCGCCATAAAGTTCGGTGCCGGGCTGATAATTTTCTTCGTTCATTTCGTTCATCATCTACTGCGGGTTAGGTTTTGGATTTTAACAGTTGATTTGCCAGAGGGCCGACAGATTTAGCCTTTTCACTAATCCATGCGGACAGCATGAACCGGCGAGAAAGGCTTTTACCAATGGTACTCTACCAAACTTACATTTTTCTCGAGGCTTTTTTGCGCCTCTTCCTCCCTAAATGTCCCAGCTCCAAGGAGCCGGGACTTTAGTCATTTACGCTCGGTACTCAATAGCCGTATCGGACGGCAACTGCAACAGATCGGCCAGGTTGACATTTGCAGCAACATCGAGACCGGTCTGGTCGAGTGTCATGTCGCGGCTTTTAGAGGCTACGACCGGTCCACCCGACTGGCCGGGGCATAGCTCGGGAGCCGGAATGAGATGATGGCTCATAAGGATATCGGGAACCAGAGTTTCGCTAGGCCTCGTTTCAGCAGTCATGCAACCCCCCTTAACAACCATTAATGATTCGTTGAGATCATAGCAGACGTTTAAGCCGCAAGCAAGGACTCAAAATCCTCGTCCGCCAGATCGACCTCCAGCGCGCCCATATTCTCGTCGAAATGCGCGATTGAGGATGTGCCGGGGATCGGCAGCATGACAGGCGAACGCTCGAGCAGCCAGGCCAGGGCTATCTGCGAGGGGGTCGCCCGGGTACGCTCGGCGGCGGCTTTCAGCTTGCCTTCGACCTTGGCAAGGTCGCCGGCGCCCAGCGGGTACCAGGGGATGAAGCCGATGCCTTCCTGGCCGCAAATGTCCAATAGCGCCTCGCTGGCGCGATCGCCCAGATTGTACTTGTTCTGGACCGTGGCGATCTCGACAAACTTCTCCGCCTCGCGCAACTGCTCGACGCTGACCTCGGACAGGCCGATATGCCTGATCTTACCCTGGTCCTGCAGCTTCTTCAGCGCGCCCATCTGGTCTGCGAGCGGCACCTTGGGGTCGATGCGGTGCAGCTGGTAAAGATCGATGCGGTCCAGCCTCAGCCGCTGCAGGCTTCCCTCGCAGCAGGCGATCAGCCGTTCAGGACGGCAATCGGGCGACCATTGCCCGGGGCCCTGGCGCGTCAGCCCGCCCTTGGTGGCGATCACCAGATCCTCGGGATAGGGATGCAGCGCCTCGGCGATCAGGATTTCGCTTACATCGGGCCCGTAGGCATCGGCGGTATCGATGAAATTGCAGCCTGAGGTCACGACATGCTTCAGCAGCTTTAGCGCGCCGTCGCGGTCCTTGGGCTCGCCCCAGACGCCCTCGCCCGTGATGCGCATGGCGCCGAAACCCAGGCGTTCCACCTCAAGATCGCCGCCGATGGTGAATGTGCTTAGCAGATTGCCAGACATATAAATCTCCGTGGTTTAAGTGCTAAACACATGGCAACGCGATTCTGTGCCAGAAACTCATATTTAATCTTGTATCAACCCTATCGTGGTAGTAAGCCGCCACAGCTTACATTGCAACGCTTCGAAGGAGCAGCTCATAGTTCGTATCACAGGCGACGCGCCGACCGGTCGTGAAAGTCATCGAGATAATCGGGATGGACCGAGAGTCAATTACGATATCAACGTTCCAAGTGTTCGCCTTGTAGGACCGGATGGGGAGATGCTGGGTGTCGTGCCGACCAGGCAGGCGTTGATCCAGGCGGAGGAAGTCGGGCTGGACCTGGTGGAGATTTCCCCCAATGCCGCCCCGCCCGTCTGCAAGATCCTCGACTACGGCAAGTTCAAGTACGAGCAGCAAAAGAAGCGCAACGAAGCGCGCAAGAAGCAGAAGGTGATCGAGGTCAAGGAGGTCAAGCTCCGCCCCAACATCGACGACCACGACTACAACACCAAGATGAAGCACGCGCGCGAGTTCTTCGCCGAGGGCGACAAGGTCAAGTTCAGCCTGCGCTTCAAGGGCCGCGAGATGATGCACCAGAATTTGGGCATGGACGTATTGAACCGCGTTCGCGCCGAAATGGACGACGTTGCCAAGGTGGAGCAGTTCCCCCAGCTCGAAGGCAAGCAGATGGTCATGGTGATGAGCTCGAAGGTTTAGCGGCCTTTCTCTTTAGGCGGGATATGTATATCACCTGCCTGTAATGACCGATCTTCCTATTCTGAAATTGCAGCCCGGACGCGACAGGCGCGTGTCCGCCGGGCATCCCTGGGTCTATTCCAACGAGATCGCCTCCGATCCCAAGCTGCAGGCGCTCGAAGCGGGCAGCCTGGTGCAGGTGATTTCGGAGGGCGGCAAGGCGCTGGGGATTGCGACCTACAATCCCAAGACCCTGCTGGCCGCACGGATCCTGACCCGCGATGCTGCCGAGCCGATCGAGCAGGCGTTCTTCGCCACGCGGCTGCGCAAGGCGCTGGCACTGCGGACAAGACTGTACGACGCCCCCTATTATCGCCTGATCCATGCCGAGGCCGACGGCATGCCCGGCACGATCGTCGACCGTTATGGCGATGTCGTGGTGGTGCAGACCAACGCGGCCGGGTCGGAGCTTTTGCTCGATCCCCTGCTCGACGCGCTGCAGGAAATCCTGTCGCCGCGCGCCATCGTGCTGCGCAACGACAGCCCGGTACGTGAACTGGAGGGGCTGGAGGAAAGCAGCGAGATCGTGCGTGGGTCGCTGGACGGTCCGGTGATCGTAGAGGAGAACGGGGCCAAATTCGCCGTCGAGCTTATCGGCGGCCAGAAGACAGGCTGGTTCTACGACCAGCGCGACAACCGCGCCTTCATGGCCGAGCTGGCCAAGGACGCCGGCCGCGTGCTGGATGTCTATACCTATGCCGGCGGCTTCGCGGTGCAATGCGCGCTGGCGGGCGCGAAGCAGGTCGTCGCCATCGACCGCTCCGAACCGGCGCTGGAACTGGTTGCGAAAGCGGCGGCGCTGAACGGCGTATTGGGCAAGGTCACGACCAAACGCGGCGAGGCCTTCCGCGCGCTGGAGGAACTGCGCGACCGCGCCGAGAAGTTCGATGTCGTCATCACCGACCCGCCCGCCTTCATCAAGACGCGCAAGGATGTGAACCCGGGCCTGAAGGCCTATTCCAAGTTGGCGAAGCTTGCGGCAGCGCTGGTCAAGCCTGGTGGCTTCCTGTTCATCGCCAGTTGCAGCTACAACGCCCATCTGCCCGATTTCACCACCGCCGTCGGGCGCGGCGTGTCCGATGCCAAGCGCAGCGGTCGCATCCTGCTCACCAGCGGCGCCGGCGCCGATCATCCCGTCCACCCCCTGCTGCCCGAAAGCGCCTATCTGAAAGCGCTGACGCTGCAACTGGACTGATCGGCGGATGAGCGACCCGGCCAAACTGATCCGCCGCGCCATCGTCATCGGCGCGCTGGGCTATTTCATCGATGTCTTCGACATCCAGCTTTTCGCCGTACTGCGCGTATCCAGCCTGACGGAACTGGGCGTATCGCCCGAGCGTCTGCCTATCATCGCCGGCTACATCCTGAACGCCCAGATGGCCGGCATGATTCTGGGCGGCTTCCTGTGGGGCTGGCTGGGCGACCGGTTCGGGCGGCTGCGGGCCCTGTACGGGTCGATCCTGATCTATTCGATCGGCACGCTGCTATGCAGCATCGTGCACGATCCCGTCACCTACGGCGCCTATCGTTTCCTTTCCGGCTTCGGCCTTGCCGGCGAAACCGGCGCCGCCGTGACCCTGGTCGCGGAACTCATGCCCGCGAGAAGCCGCGCATTGGGCATCATGATCCTGGCGGGCTTCGCTTTCCTCGGCCCGGCGGCAGCGGTCGCAATCTCATGGCTGCTGGACTGGCGCATCACCTACGTCATAGCCGGGGTAATGGGGCTGCTGTTGCTTGTGCTTCGCAAGGCGCTTTCGGAACCGCTGCTGTTCGCCAAGTTTGCCGACCAGCCAGTGATGCGCGGCTCGTTGAAGCTGCTGGCGAAGCGTCGTCCGGCACTGGCCCTGCTGTGGTGCCTGCTGGCGGGCGTACCGCTGACCTATAGCTGGAACCTGATCAATTTCTTCTCCGCCGAGTTCGGGCATTCGATGTTGCGCGAGGGCGCGGTTTTCAGTCCCAAGCTGCCGCTGATCGCCTTCTATCTCGGCACGGCCTGCGGCGACGTAGTCAGCGGCGCAATGACGCAGATATTGGGGAGCCGGCGCAAGACGATTGCCATCTTCCTGATATTCGGCTGGGGGCTGATCTCGGGCGTGCTGATCGTCGGACCGATCGTGAAACTGTCCGCGCCGATGTTCTACGGCATTTATTTCCTGATCGGTATCTCCGGTGGGTTCTGGGTCCTCATCACCACTGTCGCTGCCGAGCATTTCGGCACCAATATCCGCGCGACCACGTCCATCGTGGTGACCAATCTGGTGCGGGGCTTTACCATCCCGCTTGTCTTCATCCTGCAGGCGCTGAAACCGCATACGGGCATCGATGGCGCCGCCGTGTGGATTGCGCTGGCGATCTATCCCATCGCCCTGTTCGCCCTGACCCGGCTCGACGAAACGCATGGGCGGGACCTCGACTATCTGGAGCCGGTCTGATGCAGCCCCCCTTCCCTATCTACCTGCTGCGCCATGGCCAGACCGAATGGAACGCGATCCGGCGCGTGCAAGGCGCCGTGGATTCTCCGCTGACGGCCCGCGGCGTGCAGCAGGCACGCGCCATGGGTGCGACGCTTGCAAGCCGCCTCGATCCAACGCTGGACTGGGATCTGGTGGCAAGCCCGCAGGGTCGAGCCGCGTGCACGGCCGGGATCATCGCGGGAATGACCGGCATGGACCTGCGTTTCGATCATCGCCTGCGCGAGATCAGCCTGGGCGCATGGGACGGTCTGATGGCGGACGATGTGCGCGCCAGCAATCCGGAACTGACCGCCCGGCCCGGCTGGAACTTCTTTTCCCCCGGCGGCGAAAGCTACGACGCCATTTCCGCCCGCGCGGCGGACTGGCTGGCCTCCGTCTCGGGCCCGACAATCGCGGTCTGCCACGGCATGCTGAGCCGTGTCGTGCGCGCGCTTTACTGCGGCCAGACCGACGTCGACCTGATTGCGGGATTTGCTGTCAGCCAGAACGGATTTTACTTGCTGGCCGAGGGGCAGATCACATTCATCGAAAGCATCCAGAATGATACCAGCGTTTCCGATCTACCTGCTGCGTCACGGCCAGACCGAGTCCAATCGCGATGACAAGCGGCAGGGGCGCGACGATTCACCGCTGACGGAAAAGGGCCTGAAGCAGGCCGCCGCAATGGGCCGCACCCTGGCCGACGTTCTCGACCACCCGGAGGACTGGCAGTTCCTGTCCAGCCCGATCCTGCGGGCGTGGCGCACCGCCGGTATCGTCGGCGCAGCCTGCGGGCTTCAACCGGTTGCCGACGAACGACTGAAGGAAATCGGCATGGGTTCGTGGGAGGGCAAGACCTGGCCGGAGATCGATGCACTGGGCCCACGCGACACGGTTAGCAAATACCCACAATTCCATGTCCCGAACGGCGAAAGATTCGAGGACACGCTGGTCCGTGGACGCGGCTGGCTGGAAAGCATCGACCGCCCCACCATCGCCGTTTCGCACGGCCTGTTCGGCCTGGTGCTGCGCGCGACCTATCTGGGATTGGACGAAGCCGGCCTCGCCACCCTGCCTACGCCCAGGCAGGATGTGATCTTCAGCCTGAAAGATGGAACTATTTCCGAAATCGAATGCGGTGAGTAAATAATATCATCATTCCGGTGCGTAGCGCATGTCGGAATGAAATTAGCTTGCAAGCGCTTCCTTCCGCAGCCTCGGCTCATCCGAAATCCACGCGTAAATCAGGTTTCGTTTCGCCAGATCGCGCAGCGCTTCCAGTACATAAGGCACCTCGGCCTCGGTCGGTTCGTATAGCGGCCATACGATGAATCGCGCCTGGGGAAACCGTGCCAGTATGGCCGCGATATTGGCGATGCTCGTCGTCGCCAGAGACAGGCTGAAAAATGCGGGATCGATCGTACGCAGTTCAGGCGTGTCGAAAGTCCGCGCGTCGAAGGGTGTATAGCGGGACATTCTGTTGTCCGACCATGGATAGATCAATTCCGGCTTCTGCGTTTCGAGCGAGAACAACGCGCCGCGCGTGAACTCCGGCGCATGTTCGCGCACCCACACCATCGCGGGCAGGTTGAAGGAACTCAGGATCAGCTGCTCGCGCTTTATTCCGCCGGCCGCGATGGTGCGGCGCAACAGATCGACCACGGGCGCGGCGGTATTGTCGCTTTTCAGTTCTATGTTCAGCACCGCATCGGGCCGGCCCTGAAACAGCGCCAGCGCCTCGGTCAGGCGCGGCAGGGGTTCGCCGTTCTTCAGCCGCAGCGTGTCGATCTCGGCGGAGTCCATCTGGTTCAGCCGCCGCGTCCCGGCGCGCGCCGCGCTGTCCGCGTCCAGCATCTCGCACAGCGTGTACTCGACGGCGTGGATATAGGTGATGTCGTGGATCAGATAGATCACGCCGTCGCGGCTGATGGCCGTATCGGTCTCGAACCCGTCGGCAGCCGCCATCGCCTCGCGGAACGCAGACATCGAGTTCTGGTGGATGCGGCCGTTACGGCAGCCGCGATGGCCGAGAACGAGGAAGGGCTGCGTCATTCTATCCTCCGTCATCCTGACGAATTTAAGAGATAGCGCCGCGCTGCTTCGACCTGCCCCTTAAAATCATGCGAGGTGTCGAAATACGCCAACTCATACTTGTTGCACTCGTCCCGCAAATAGCGGCTGAAGGCGATACTCTCAGCAATCTCCGGCCTCAGCTGCTCGTCGGATTTCCATTTCGTATGATCGTTGGTTTCACTTGGCACGGCCCGCATGATGCTGAGCTTTTCCTCTGGATCGGCATCGGCATAGCCCAGCCAGCACATTCGCGCTTGGGTACCGAAAAAATCGCGGCAATCGGCAAGCTTGTCCGGCAGCAGATAGGCACCCTCGACGACCTGGTCGATCGCGACGTCGCGCAGCGAGCACACGGCAAAGCTGATCCGCTCCCACATCATGGGGGCCTGTTCCCACATTCGCTGGGTGTGTGCGATGCCAAGCTCCGGCGCACCCCAATGGAAGACATCGCGGATGAGATCGAGGCCGAAATAGGGGATGCCATGCTCGCGGGCCAGGCGCAGCGCCAGCGTCCCCTTGCCCGCACGCGGCGCGCCGCCGATCAGGTACAGCATCAGTACAGGCCGCCGGTTCCCTCGCCCGCGCTGCTGGGCGTCGTGGGTACGGCCGGCGCGACCACGGCGGGCGACGCTGCCGCCGGCATGGGCTGGACGCCACCCGTTTCCACGGCCTGCCCACCGCTGTCCGGCGCTGTGCTTTCGCTGTCCTCGTCGCCGCTGGCATCGGCGCCGGCGCTAGTTCCGGTCGGCGTCGGCATCTGCCCTTCTTCTTCCGCCGGTGGCGAGGCGCCGCCGTTCAGCCTGGCCGCCAGCGCCGCGCCGCTGGAGATGTAATCGGGATCGCCGGGCTCGTTGCCTGGGATGAACGCCTCGTAGATTCCGTTCGGCGCGGCGAAATCCGGCTGGCCGGTGGCAAGGTCGACCTTGAGCAGGCGCACGCCCGGCGGGATGCGGAACGGCGTCGCCGGTTTGCCTTCCAGCGCGGCTTTCATGAACTCGCCGAAGATCGGCACGGCCGTGCTGGCGCCGGTTTCATGCTTGCCCAAAGATTTGGGCTGGTCGAAGCCGACAAACACGCCGACCGTCAGATCGGGGGTGAAGCCGATGAACCAGACGTCCTTGCTTTCGTTGGTGGTGCCGGTCTTGCCCGCCAGCGGCCATTCCAGCTTGTTGAGCTGCGAGGCCGTGCCGCGTTGCACCACGCCCTCCATGATATGCGTCATCTGGTACGCTGTGCGCGGGTCTTCGACCTGCTCCACCTGGCCTTGCGGCACCGGCACTTTCTGGCTGCCCCAGGCGATGTTCATGCATTCGGGACAGGTGCGCGTGTCGTGCCGGTACACAGTCTTGCCTTCGCGGTCCTGCACGCGGTCGATCAGTGTCGGCTGAATGCGCTGGCCGCCATTCACAATCATCGAATAGGCCGTCACCATCCGCATCAGCGTCGTCTCGCCCGAACCGATGGCCAGCGAGAAATTGACCGGCGGATTGTCCAGCACGCCGAATTTCTTGGCCATGTCGACCACTGCCGGCATGCCGATATAGGACGCGATGCGGACAGTCATCGCGTTGCGCGACTTCTCGATCCCGACGCGCAACGGCTGCGCCCCCAGGAAATCGTGTTCGTAGTTGACCGGCCGCCATAGCGGGAGGCCCGGCCCCTGGCTGAGGGAGATCGGACCATCGACCACGATGGTCGATGGCGTAAAGCCCTTTTCCAGCGCGGCCATGTAGACGAAGGGCTTGAACGACGAACCCGGCTGGCGCTGCGCCTGGGTCGCGCGGTTGAATTCGTTGGGCGAGGCGCTGAGTCCGCCGACCATGGCCAGGACGCGTCCTGTATGTGGGTCCATCGCCATGACCGCGCCGCTGATCGCGGGCATCTGGTGCAGCACCCAGTGCGTTTCCTCCGTCACCGGCAGGGCGGCATTGTCGTTGGCGGCGGCCTTGCCCTTCTTCGTCTTCTTCGGCTCCTCCACCACCGGCTCGGTCACGCTTTCGACCAGGACGATGTCGCCCGTCTTCATCAACTCGGACGCGTGAACCTGGTGGGTCCATTTGAATCCCGCCTCCGTCAACGTGGCCCTGGTCTTGTCGTCCAGGTAAAGCGTTGCCGTCTTGCCGGCATCGATCACCAGCGCCTTCCGCCATGCCTCCGCGCCATCGGGCAACGGCACCGCGGCGAAGCGTTTTTCCCAGCCGGTGCCGGTCGCGATATGCGCCATCACGCCGCGCCAGCCGTGACGCTGGTCATAGGCCACCAGCCCGTCGCGCAGCGACTTGACGGCGATCGCCTGCAGCTTGGGATCGAGCGAGGTCCGCACCGACAGGCCGCCGCCATAGACACCCTGGTCGCCGTATTTCTCCGCCAGCTGCTTGCGCACTTCCTCGGTGAAGTAGTTGGCGGTCACGGCGTCGGTCTCGTGCCCGTGATGGATGCCCAGCGGATCGGTTTGCGCCGCGGCGGCCTCTTCCTGGCTGATGAAGCCATCCTCCGCCATGCGGCCGATGACCCAGTTGCGCCGCTCCAGCGCGGCGTCGGATTTCTTGTCCGGGTTGAAATTGTTGGGGGCTTTCGGCAGCTCGCCCAGGAACGCCGCCTCGGCGATGGTCAGCTGGTCCAGCGGCTTGTCGAAATAATTCATCGCGGCTGCCGCGATCCCGTATGTGCCCTGTCCCAGGTAGATCTGGTTCAGGTACAGTTCCAGGATGCGCTGCTTGGAGAAGGTCTCCTCGATCCGGAAGGCCAGGATCGCCTCCTTGATCTTGCGCGTATAGGAAAGCTCGTTGGTCAGCAGGAAGTTCTTCGCCACCTGCTGCGTGATGGTCGAGGCGCCCTGGGGCCGCTTGCCCGAATGGCGATGGATCAGATCCTCGAACACCGCCTTGGACATGCGCACCGGGTCGATGCCGCCATGCTTGAAGAAGTCCTTGTCCTCCGCCGCCAGGAAGGCATTGATCACGCGCTTGGGAATGGCGTCGTAGGGGACGAAGGTACGCTTCTCGACCGCGAACTCGGCCAGCAGCTGGCCGTCGCCGGCCTGGATGCGGGTCGTAACCTTGGGATCGTAATCGGCCAGCTGCCGATAGTCGGGCAGGTCGCGCCCGAAATGAGCCACGACTAGGAATATCGCCACCAGACCGGCGATGGCGATCAGGACAAGGCCGGACAGGAGATACAGCAGGAAACGCATGATTGCGGACTATAGAGGATTATTTACAGGCCTCAATGGAGGATAGCGGACCAACGCGGCAAAAATTATGCCGCGTTGATCCTTGGCGGATCCTTCGCGTATGGTCGCCGCATGTCAGTTTCAGCACAGCTCGACCAGCTCCTCATCGATACCTTCACCCTTGCCGGCTACGAACCGCAGGCCGCGCGTGCCGTGCGGTCGCAGCGCGCCGATCTTGCCGACTACCAGTGCAACGGCGCGATGGCGGCGGCCAAGACCGCCGGCAAGCCGCCCCGCGCCATCGCCGAGGATATCGCCGAGCGATTGAAGGCGCGGACCGACTTGTTTTCGGACGTATCGGTGGCGGGACCGGGCTTCATCAATTTGCGGCTGCAGGATGGCTGGATCGGCGAACGGGCGGGCGCGCTGCTGGACGACCCGAAGCAGGGCTATGATCCGGCCACGCACAAGCCACGCAAGGTGATCATCGATTTCGGTGGCCCGAACATCGCCAAGGAAATGCACGCCGGCCACCTGCGGACAGCCATTCTGGGCGAAAGTCTGCAGCGCATCCTGCGGTTTCTGGGCGATCACGTCGTCAGCGACGTGCATTTCGGCGATTGGGGCACGCCGATGGGCATGATCATCGCCGAGCTGGAACGCGAACAACCAGGCCTGCCCTATTTCGATCCCGCCATCACCACCGGTTATCCATCCGATACGCCCATCGATATCGAGGGCCTGTCCGAGCTGTATCGGAGGGCCTCGACGCGTTTCAAGGAAGACGAAGCCATACGCAAGCAGGCCCGGGAAGTAACCGACGAACTGCAACGCAAGCGGCCCGGCTATTACGCGCTATGGCAGCATTTCCGTACCGTCACCTTCGAGGCAGTGAAGCGCAATTACGATCGGCTCGGCATCCATTTCGACTGGTGGCTGGGAGAGAGCGATACCGCCGATATGTTGCGGGACATGGTCGAGGAGTTGAAGCGAAAAGGCATCGCTGTGGAAAGCGAAGGCGCCATAGTGATTCCTTCGCCCAAGGGCACGCCGGAGAAACCGGAGGCGCCGCTTATCCTGGAAAAGAGCGATGGCGGCTTTACCTACGGCACCACCGATATCGCCACGATCATACAGCGGGTTCGCGATTTCGCGCCGCAGCTCGAGCTTCACGTCGTCGACAATCGGCAGAGCCAATATTTCGAACTGATGTTTCATGCCGCGAAAATCGCCGGCTATGCCCCCGGTGTCGATTTGCGCCATATCTCATACGGCACGATCAACGGCAAGGACGGCAAGCCGTTCAAAACCCGCGAAGGCGGCGTGATGCGGCTGGAAGAATTGCTGGACATCGCCCATGCACGCGCGATGGAGGAACTGCCCGAAGCGTCCGAATCCGGCATGAATGCGGAAGCGCTCAACCGGCTGGCCGATCAAATCTCGGTCGCCGCGATCAAGTTCCAGGACCTCAAGAACAATCGCCTGTCGGATTACATCTTCGATGTCGACAGCTTCGCCAAGTTCGAAGGCAAGACCGGCCCCTACCTGCAATACGCGGTGGTGCGCTGCAACGCGATCCTGGCAAAGGCCGGTGCGCCGCCAGTTGCTGGAAGCGTGGCGATCTCGAACGCCGCCGAGCGATCGCTGGTGCTGGAACTGCTTGCCTTCCCGGCGGCGCTGAACGCCGCGGTGGCCGGGTTCGAGCCCAGCCTCATCGCCGAGCATGCTTTTTCCGTGGCGCAGGCCTACAGCACATTCTATGCGAGCTCGCCCGTGCTGAACGAGTCCGACCCTGACCTGAAAGCCTCGCGTTTGCGTCTGGTGGCTGTCGTCAGGCGACACATGACCCTGTGCCTGGATCTGCTGGGCATCGAAGCGCCCGAGATGATGCCCAGCCGGAAGTCGACGATCTGACGCTTATTTCACCCGGAAATACTTGTCCACACCCGCCGTAATCGCTTCCGCGACCTCATGCTGATGCCTGGGGTTTCCCAGTTGTTCGGCATCGCGCAGGTCGGAGAGATATCCCATTTCGATCAGCACGGACGGCATGTCGGCGGCTTTGAGCACGGCAAAGCCGGCGGAACGGTGGGGTTTCAGTTCCTGCAGGCCGATACGCCGCTCGGCAAAACTGGTTACCAGCAGCTCGGCAAAGCGATTCGACTGGTTCAGGCTGTCGCGCATCGACAGATCGATCAGGGTCGCCGCCGTGCCGTTATCCTGTTTGGCAAGGTCGACGCCGCCGATCGCCGCCGACTTGTTCTCCTGTTCCGCCAGGCGGTCGGATACCGCGTCGGAGGCGTTCTGCGACAACGTATATATAGTGGCGCCGTGGGCATCCCTGCCTTCCATCGCATCGCAATGCAGCGAAACGAACAGCTCGGCCCCGGCCGCCCGCGCTAGCTTGACGCGGTCCTGCAGCTGCACGAAGCGATCCTCGTCCCGCGTCATCACGACCGTGTAGCGTCCGGTGGCTTCCAGGGCCGCCTTCAACGCCAGTCCCGATTGCAGCGTGAGCGTCTTTTCCCAAACCCCATCGGCGCTGGCCGTACCCGGATCGATGCCGCCATGGCCCGGATCGATGGCGACGACGTGCCTTACATGTACCGGCTTGCGCGACGGCCTGACGTCGAGCGCCTCATGCATATCCGCCAGAGTATCCGGCAGGGCCTCGGGCAGGGGCGGCGGCACGACCCTGGCAGGCGCAATTTTGGCCTGCGGTACGGGCGGGGCGAACGCGACCAGTTTCGGCGTTTGCGGTACGTCCACCGGCGAACCGTCGGCGCTGGTCAGCGTCAGCATGAATTCGGTCGGCTGAAGGGGCGCGGCCAGACCCGTTCCCGCGCCGGCTATCTTTACCGGTCCGGTTGTTTCCAGCACGATTCGCGTGCCGCCTTCCGGCAATGTTGCCTGGCGATAAACAGTAATCAGGCCGGCGCCGGTGCCGCTGGCCGCCACCGCCGGAGACCAGGCGAGCGCCGGAAAATCGATCTCGACCCGGTCGGGATCGGATCTGGCCGCCACCCTGAAAGGGGTGGAGGACGAAAGCCCTATGACGAACCGGGTGGCGTTTTCCGCGACCTGGACGGCGATCGATGTCAATTTCGGCTGCGATGCGGACGCGATAAGCTGGTTCGTTGCCGCCCGCCCCGGGATGGGACAGGACACAACAAGCGCGATCAGCATAAGCGCAACGATGTTTCGAATCACGGCAAATCAGCCTTACTGTGAACCAGGATAATAATAGAATCAGTAACTTCGCGCAACCGGCTTCTAAAATCTCTCAACTGTGTGGCAATTTTTTGAGAATGGGGATTGAGCCCGGGGCCGGCACACTATAAGCTCCAGAATCGCGACACAGGACTGTCGACCGGGTTTCGGCCCGTAGCATCCTGGAACAGAATTGATGAGACGCCCAGCCATCTTCGTGGCTGGTTTCGATAAAGGTGTTTGTCCTGGCCGCTGGCCTCTAGCCGCGCCGTTCGACGATCACGCAATTGAAAGCGTTGTCTCATCCGATACAGGCCGCAGGCCGCCTCTCCCGTTGTCGCGCGGGACTGGATGGGTCGCGCCGCCGGAGGATTTTATATAGTGACCAGGCGCATGATCATCGATGCGAC
The DNA here is from genome assembly GCA_965199335.1 of Alphaproteobacteria bacterium. Lineage (GTDB taxonomy): Bacteria > Pseudomonadota > Alphaproteobacteria > CALMVH01 > CALMVH01 > CBDAQV01. Next base: position 197,847 of record CBDAQZ010000003.1, read on the forward strand.
CCATCCCGAGGAAACCCGGGTAGCGGTCGTAAACGGCACCAGGCTCGAAGAGTTCGACTACGAAACCGAGTTTCGCAAACAGCTGAAAAGCAACATCTATCTTGCCAAGGTGACCAGGGTCGAACCCTCGCTCCAGGCAGCCTTCGTGGAATATGGTGGCAATCGTCACGCCTTCCTGCCCTTTCCCGAAATTCATTCGGATTATTACCGTATACCGATCGGCGATCGGCCGCACGGCTATGACGATCACGACGACGACGACAACGATGCCAGCATCGAACAGTTTCCCGAAGGCGCCTTAAGCGGCGAATCGGCCCAGGCCTTGCACCAGGCTTACCCGGACGAGATTTCCGAGGCGTTCGAAAGCGTCCGTTACTCGTTTCAGCATGACGAACAACCCCAAGATTACGCCGACAGCGATCATGGCGAGACACAGCATGTCGATGGCGCAGTTCCGGCTCTGGACGAACATCACGGCGCCTATCACGAGTCCGATGCCGGTGAGCATGACTATCAGCAGGGCGACGAGTCGCAGCCTGCAGGCGAGGCGGAACACGGCCCATCGCAGCCGCAGGTCAAGACGGTGGAAACCGTCGGCGGCGACGAGGTCGACGAGATGCAGCATCGCCGCCGCAGCTCGATGCCGCGCTACAAGATTCAGGAGGTGATCAAGCGCCGCCAGATCATGCTGATCCAGATATCGAAGGAAGAACGCGGCAACAAGGGTGCGGCCGTCACCACATTCCTGTCCCTGCCCGGCCGTTACTGCGTATTGATGCCGAACACCCCGCGCGGCGGCGGCATCAGCCGCAAGATCGCCAATCCGCAGGATCGCAAGCGGATGAAGGAGCTGATCGGTGACCTGGAGCTGCCTCCCGGCATGTCGGTCATCCTGCGCACGGCCGGGGTCGAGCGCAGCAAGATCGAGATCAAGCGAGACCTGGATTATCTGCTGCGGCTTTGGGAAGCGGTCCGCGACCTGACGTTGCGCTCTACCGCGCCGGCGCTGGTTTACGAGGAAGGCAACCTGATCAAGCGGTCGATACGCGACATCTACGGCAAGGACATTACCGACATCCAGGTCGCGGGCGAGGAAGGCTATCGCCAGGCGAAGGATTTCATGCGGATGCTGATGCCCAGCCATGCGCGCCGCGTCCAGCTTTACCGCGATCCGGTTCCTCTGTTCTTCCGTTACCAGGTCGAAAGCCAGATCGACGCGATTCACAACCCGGTCGCCCAGTTGCGCTCGGGGGGGTACATCGTGATCAACCAGACCGAGGCGCTGGTTTCGATCGACGTCAACTCGGGACGCTCGACGCGCGAGCGCAATATCGAGGAAACGGCTTACAAGACCAATCTCGAGGCTGCCGACGAGATCGCTCGGCAGTTGCGCCTGCGCGACATGGGCGGCCTGATCGTCATCGATTTCATCGATATGGAGGATCAGCGCCACGATACGGCCGTCGAGCGGCGGTTGAAGGACGCAATGCGCAACGATCGCGCTCGCATCCAGATCGGTCGCGTCTCGGCCTTTGGCCTGCTTGAGCTCTCACGTCAACGCCTGCACCCCAGCCTGCTGGAAAGCAACTTCCACACCTGCCCCGCCTGCCGGGGCGCCGGCATCGTCAGGTCGATGGAATCGGCGGCTTTCGTCGCCCTGCGGGCGATCGAGGAAGAGGGCATCAAGGGCAAGGCCGCGGAAATCGCTTTCCACGTCCATCCGTCGGTGGCGCTGTATGTCCTGAACAGCAAGCGCCGCAACCTCATGACGCTCGAGGAACGCTACGCCCTCAAGATCACGGTCGAGGCCGATGGCAGCCTGATAAGCCCGGACTACCGGATCGAGCGCCTGCGCGCGCACCCGCCCGGCTTCGTGCCGCCGGTCATGTTGCAGCCGCTCCCCGAAATCGAGGAGGAAGAGGACGACCTGCCGGACGAGGATGTGGCCGAAACCGAAGACTTCGCCGAATCGCGCGATGCCGACGGCGAACAGGGCGGCAACCGGCGTGGCGGACGCCGGCGGCGCAGCCGTGGCAGACGTTCGGGCGGACCATCCGATCGTATGGGCGATTCTTCGGGCGAACAGCAGAGCGCGAGTTTCGGCGGCCTTGAGGAAGAGGGCCATGAGGGCGCCGCACAGATTGGCGAACAGCCCGATTTCACCTATCCTCCAGAGGCGGTTCCTACAGGTGAGACTTCGCCGCTGGGCGAACGGTCCGGTCGCAGGCGGCGCGGTCGCAGAGGCGGACGCAAGCGGCAGGGCGGCGAGCAGTCATCCGACCTGAACGCTTTCGGCGAACAGGGTCAGGACGGCGAGGCTTTCGAAGAGGCCGCACAGGGTGCGAACGATCCGTTTTCGCCTGAATACGAAGAGCATGAAGCATTTTCCGGACCGCAGGTTTCGCCTGAGCCCGAACCTGTGACCTCCGAGCAACATGCGGACATTACGGAATCGGTGATGAGCGGTCCCTCGAGCGCACAGACGATCGAGGCGACTCAGGCAGCGCCCCGCCGTGAGCCGGAAACGTCTTCGCCAGCGGTACGCGATTACGAAACCGTCAATCAGGAGCCGGAAAGTCCCCGGCAAGGCTGGTGGAAACGGTTGATTCAATAACGCAGGGCTTTATCTTAAAATTTTAGCGAACTTGCCCTGCGCTCTCAAGAGTGATAGATATGGTTCTTCTTGAAGGATGATGGAATGACACGTCTTTACCGCGTATTTTCTGTTTTAGGGCTGACGGTCATTCTATTTTCCGGCATTTCCGCGCACTATTCGACAGCGCTCGCGGTCGATGCCGGCAAAGCCAAGCCTTCCACCGACACCCCCCCTTCGATCGACAAGATCCCCGTTCTGAAACTGTTCAAGAATCAGGGCGTCACCGTTGACTACCTGGGACGCCAGTACGGCCTGGATGGCTGGCTTCTGGTAAAGGACGGCAGTATTCAGGTGATGTACACCACAGGCGATGGTCAAGGCGCGGTCCTGGGTACGCTTTATGGCCCCACGGGCAACCTCATCACGAACGGCCAGTTGCTGGCTGCCAAGGATAAGGGCCAGTTGCCGGCCAATGTTGCAGCCGGCGCTGCACCGGCACCGATGACGATCGTTCCCGCGGCAGTTGCAAGCGCCCCGCCTGTGGAACAAGGCATTGCCGCCCCGGCAGGCAAAAGCGGTGAACCGCCAAGCGAACGCTTGTGGAAACAGGTCCTTTCCAGCACCTACCTGAAAATGGGTTCGGATTCGGCCCCCCCACTCTATGCGATCATGGATCCACGCTGCCATTTCTGCCACGATTTCTATACGGCGGTTTCCTCTAAATATCTGGCAAACAACGCTGTCCAGCTCCGCGTCATACCTGTCGGCATATTGGGGGCAGATAGTGCGAAGGAGGCGAACCAGGTTGTTTCTTCTCCTGACGCTGCGAAGCTGTGGGACGAAATCGAGCATAACAATATTGCCGATTTGCCTGCGATCGCCAGCGATTCGCCCACCAAGATAGATAAAAACCACCAGATCATGCGCGATTGGCATTTGACCGGGACGCCCGCCCTTATCTATCGCAACAAGGATGGCAAGGTTAAAATCATTCTCGGAGTACCGAAGGATATGGACGAGTTGATTGCCGATCTTGGCCCCGACACGACCCATTAGAGATTTTAAAAGTTTTGTCGGCTATTTCCTTCAAGCAAATAGTGGAAGCTCTCGCAATCGAGGGCCGGACTAATAATGGATGCTAACCTGATGTCGGACGAGACACCTGTACGATCCGGACTGGAGCTTGATGCGCCTGGCAGCCTGGAATCGCTGCGGGCGGATCCTGATTTGGGTTCGCAGGCCAGCATCGAACGCCAGTTGCTTGTTTTCCGCCGGATAGCAGCGCCCCTGATGGCCGTGGTCGCCGGCTGGAGCGGTCGGGAACAGGAGGCCAACAGCCTGAACCAAAGCGCCGTTCAATTCGCCGAATTGATCGACAGCACGATCTCTCTGAACCACCATATTTCCGGAACCTTGCGGCTCGATGAAACGGCTAGCGATTCCCGCTGGCTGGCGGCCGCCTCAGCGGCCGAGATCGTAGCGGCCCATTATCGCGCCACCAGTCGGGCCTTGTCGCAGGACGAGGCAACGGACGTCGTAACGGCGCTCAAGGGTGCGGTATTGAAAAGCCTGGATGGGCTTGCGATGCCGACCGGTACCCAGGACGAAAATGCGTCCCTCCTTGGCCGAAGCCTGAAGGCTCTGGCTCCCTCCGCCAGTGCGATAGCCCGTTTTTCATTCGGGCGCGACCCGATGGAATTGCTGGCCGAGGTTGCACGCCGGCTCACCGCGATTGCCACCGACGTGGCCGGAAAGCTGGGGCGAAGCGAGGCGGGCGGCGGCGGTGCCGGCAGCCCGCTGTATTACGCCGTGCTGGAAGTTGCGGGCGAATTCTACATGGAAAGCCATTTCACCGAAATGGACAGGCTGCTGGAAATGGCCCCTGAAGAGCGCAAGGAATATGTCCAGGCGCATAATCGCAAAATCCCGATGGAGCCTGTCTGGGAACGGCTTGGCCTCAGGATGGGCATGCTGGAAGCGCTGACGGCTTACCTGCCCGGTGCAGACGGGCCACCTCAGACGAATGCAGGTGGCGCATGACACCCACCGCTTTTGCCGCATGCCTGGTAATGGCGTCACAAACCCACTCGGTTCCTGCAGCCGTGCTGATAGGTATCATGCGGGTCGAGGGGGGGCATGTCGGCCAGGCCGTGCCGAATACCAACGGCACGTACGATCTGGGCCCGATGCAGGTCAATACCAGCTGGTTGCCGGAACTGGCGCGCCGCTGGAACGTGGACGAAAAGACCGCTTATCACTGGGTCCGTGACGATGGATGCGTGAATGTCGAGGTTGCAGCTTGGATTTTGAAGCGCAATATCAACAAAACAGGCTATCTAATCGGCGGCATTTCGAACTATCATTCGGCCACTCCCGTGCTGGGAACCGATTATGCCCGGAAAGTAGTAGCCGTGATGAGGCGTTTCGGGCTAATAAGGGATAACAGCAGGGATCAAACGCAAACCCCTCCATTGGGCACCACCACAAATGCGGACTAAAATGAGAAAAAAAACGAGAGGCATGAAGGCGGCGGGTTATAACTTGACCGCTTGCATGATTTTGGTCGCTGGCCTTGGAGCGTGTTCCGAGAGCAGCCCATGGGGGTATGATGAGCCCCATCCGGTCGTGGCTACGCCCGATCCGATAACGGTTCGTCTTTCGGATGCGGCCCAGAAAGCCTCTTCGGCGCTGCAGTCGCTTGCCGCGGTCGAGCAGGTACGGACTCCCTCGCCGCTGCCGCCGGTTACGCCTACACCCGCTGACGATCTGCAAAAGACAATGTCGGTCGCATGGACCGGTCCCGCAGCGCCCCTGGCCGAGCGCCTGGCCGTACGAGTCGGCTATCATTTCCGTCAGATCGGCAAGCCTCCTGTCGTTCCGCCCACGGTTACCGTGGATGTGATCGAACAGCCGATCATCGATATCCTGCGCGATGTCGGTCTACAGATGGGTTCACGCGCCAACCTGGTCATCGACTCCAACCGCCACGTGGTAGAGCTGGAATATGCCTCAGTCGGCCAATAACTCGATGGGCAAGCTTTTCGCCCTCGGCCTCGCGGCCATCATTTCGCTTGGCCCTGTCGGCGCCATGGCAAAGGAAGTGCCCGATCGCGGGCCGGTTGCCATTCAGCCCGCTCCGCCGCCACAGCTGGATGACCTGAAGGAAATCGAACAAGGCATAGACACCGCCCCAAGCGGCCTTCAGTTGCGCGAACAGGCGCTAAAGGAAGCTGCCCTGTCTTTCGGCGCCCGTGGCGGTCTTGCCCGTCATACCTATGAGGTCATGCAGCAGCTGAAGCAAAACACGGCGGCCTTGGACAAGACCTTCGATTTCGGCAAGCTTCTGGTTCCGGTTTCGTCGGGCCTGCTTATGGAACCGCCGATCGTCAACGAGGCCGATGACGCTTCCGTCGTTGCCGATCGTGGCCAGCAGGCTGCCATCGCGGAAAAAATCTATCGCATCAACCAGAACGCGCGGATCGTAACGGCTCCTCGCAACTGGCATGCCTATCTTGAGCGCGATTGGGGCGAGGTTACGCCGCCGCCGGAAATATTGCTGCCGCAGGACGACGACGAGCGGGACATCTGGCGCAAATACGTCGAAATCGGCTGGGCCGAGGGATATCAGCAGGCCGACGACATCTTCCAGGCCGATCTGGATCGTCTGGTTCGTGATTTCACCGGCATGGTCAGATATCGCAGCCTGCTTGCGCAAGGCACGATAACAGCCCCCTATGCGGCCCTTGTGGACCGTGGAACGACGGGCGGCGGGAACGAGATGCGTGTTGGCGATCAGGCGATTACGATCACAGGCACGTCACAACTCAATCCGAGATCGGGCCAGTGGAAACCGGCTGATCATTGAGCGGCGAGGCAGGACCATTACCCCCCGGCGGGCTGGAAGAGAAGTTCTGGCCTAACGAGCCTCCTCGCCTGCGCGAGGAGGATGTGGACATCATGCTCGCCTGGTGCGCGAGCGAAGGCACATCGGATATCAGCCTCCAGACCGACAGGCCGATCTATTGCGAAATCGGTGGCTACCTGCGTCCCGTTTCCCGGCGTGCGCTCGATGCTGCAGATATCGATGTTACCCTGCGCCGCCTCTACGGCGCAGAGGCGCTGGCCAAGCTGGCCGGCGGCCGCGATCTCGATCTTGCCTACGAAGTCCGGACCGACAAGAACGAACGTATCCGCTTTCGTGTCAACGCGACGGCGATCCTGGCGCGCGGCCGCGACGCCGTGCAGGTTACCTTGCGCGTTCTGCCCAATTCTCCCCCGCGCATGTCCGATCTGGGGATCGAGGACGAGATCGTTCGTAACTGGGCGCCCCGCCAGGGCCTGATCCTGGTCACCGGACCTACGGGCAGCGGTAAGTCCACCCTGCTTGCCGCTGGAAATCGCATGATGATCGAACGCCCGGAAGGCTGCGGCAAGATGCTGACCTACGAAGCGCCGATCGAATATGTCTATGACAGCATCACCGGTCCGCAAAGCCTCGTAGCCCAGACCGAAATCGGCCGGCATCTACCCAGTTTTGCCGACGGTGTCCGTAACGCCCTTCGCCGCAAACCCAATATCATCCTGGTGGGTGAGGCGCGTGACCGCGAAACGGTCAGCGCCGCCATCGAAGCCGCTCAGACGGGTCACGCCGTCTATGCCACGGTTCACACGATCGGCGTCGCCTCGACCGTCCGGCGCATGATGTCGGCCTTCGAACCCAGCGAACGTACGGAGCGCGCCTTCGCCCTCATGGAAACCCTGCGCCTGATCGTCAGCCAGGCACTCGTGCCCAAGATCGGCGGCGGCCGCATCGGCGTTCGTGAATGGTTGACCTTCGACGACGATATCCGGGAACGCCTCTTAAGCATGAACCAGGATACCTGGACATCCGAATTGCAACGAATTTTGCCCGAACGAGGGCAAAGCATGGCCCAATCCGCCGAAATGCTGTACGATAAGGAAATAATTGACCGCAGGCAGTTCATGCTGCTTTCGCAGCGGACTGATGCGGACGCGGGGAATGAGGGCAAATGAGCGAAGAAGCAAGCGACTATCATTGGCGCAACAGCATGCGTTCAGCGCGGTTCTTCTCGTTCGATGCGCGATCGGTACTGGGCATCCTGCTGGTAATTATCCACATTCGCTTGTGGACCTTGATGCTAGCGTTTAGTTTGATCGGCGTATTCTGGGCGGCCGAACGCGCGGGTTATGAGTTCAACGCTGTGTTGCGCCGTGTGCGCAGCCTGATCGTTGGCCCCAAACGCCCGGCAACGGCTTTTACCTCTTTAAGGAAGTTGAAGGACTACGGACGATGATTAGCCGCACTCTGCAAACAGGTTTAATTCCCGTACTGGCGTCGGTTGCGTTTCTGTGCATATCAGGCACGGCGCACGCGAACTTCAAGTATATCCCGAACACCGACGGTGGTGCCGGCGCCAACGAGCCGGCGACAAGCTCGACGGTGACGACCACGCCGGTCCAGCGCATGCCGGTTTCGCCACAACCGACATCGATGACGACATCCACCGAAATGACGGGTGGCGATGTCATAAACGGTTTCGGTACGCAGGTTCCCCTGGTGATCGCCCTGCGCGAGATCGTGCCGGCGTCCTACCAATTCGCCTATGCCGATGGCTTGAACCTTGGCACGCTGGTCAACTGGAAAGGCGGGAAGCCGTGGCGTGACGTTCTGCGCAGCGTAGTAACCCCGCTTGGACTCACCGCGACTGAGAAAAACTCGGTCATCTACGTGGATCACAGCGACGCCGTGATCCAGACCGCCCGATAACGCCAATCAAACCGTCAAAGCAATGGGGCGCTCGAGATAACCTCGAGCGCCCCATTTTTGCATACGGTCAGGTGGGTTATTCGGCCGCCTGGCTCATATTTCGTCCCCGGCGGTTATCGAGAGCCGGACGTTCTTCCGACATCCGGATCAATTCTTCGACCATCTCGTCGGTGACGATGGAAACCGCCGCGTTCTCGACCTCGCCTGCTTCCGTACGCTGTGTGATGCGACGACGCAGCTCGGTTCTCGCCGATCCGCGTGGATAGGCACGCGCCAGAACGCGCCGGGCCTTCGCACCACCGATACGCTGATAAAGACGGCTGCGAATCGCGACGTCTTCCTGCGAGGTGGAAAGCGCCCATAGCTCGATCGGCCCCAGGGTATTGATCAGGAACTGCTCGTAGCGGCCTTCGTTCGTACCCAGGATGAACAATGCCGGCGCACCGCTGGCGCGCGGACCGGTCAGACGATTGCGCATGACCCATTTCGCGGTATCGGAAAGACCGAAGCGCTCGACGGAGAAGTTGACGGCGCGCTCGCTGAGTGCGGCGCCCAGAATCCACACGCCAGTCGCCAGATCGACCATGTCGTCCGAGAAATCGTCCAGAAGCTGGGAGGACAGGGCAATCTGCACACCCCATTTACGTCCTTCACGAACGTCGCGGATAACCTGAGATCGAACCGCGGTGCTTCGGCTGGTACGGTGGAATTCGTCGAAACAGATGCGCTTCGCCGTTTCCTTGATGTCCGTCAGTCGCTTGCCGTGATAGGGCACGTATTTGCGCGGCATGTTCTTCAAGGCGTCTTCACCAAGCCACCAGCTCCGAACCAGGGTATGGCGCGCCAGCATGTACATCAGCGCCGTCTGCCGATCCGCAGTCTCGTCACCCTGCGGCGACACGTCCTGCAGGTCGAGAGCGCAAACGCGGGCGCCGCTGATATCGAACTTGGTGATCGAACTCAGGATCGGAAATTCGCGAATCGCCGATGCGATCATACGTTCGAACGCGTGGATAACGCCTTCGGAGCTGCTGCCGATGGATGTCTCGTCCAGAAGCGCCCTGATCTGCGGCCGCCTGGCGGCGATCGCCGCATCGGTCAGGGTCGGCACGGCATAACGCTGCGCCATGGCTGCATGGTGAATGTCGTTGGCTTCGAACAGGCCGTCGACAATATCCCACCACGTAGTATCCGGTCCGACTTCGACCTTGTGCTCCATCACGGCGTCGTCGATCGCGTGATCGATGCGCGAGATGTAGGGGCGCGGTTCAGAGTTGGCGATCTTGTCGGCACGCCAGCGGAACATCTCGTCCACGACCATGCCGGCCAGCTGGCCGATACCGTCATACGGCGTAGTCTGGCCGGGTGCCGTCGAAATGAGTGTCAGCAGTTCAACGAGGTAGCTGCGCTCGTCGATCAGGGGATAGCGGCAGCCCAACTGCGTATCGAAGGGATTGACCGCGTATTCGGGCGTCATTCTCAGCTTGTAGTGGGCAACCTCATGCCGCCGCTCGGGCGGCAGGGCATCGCGCAACATCGCGATCAATCCGGACGAGGACGGACCGATGTCGATGATGGAAACGTAAGGCAGGTTCGAAAGACCGGGCTTGAGGCATGTGCCCAGGTTCAGCGCGTTCAGAAGCACCGATTTACCCGCACCAGGTTGTGCGTAGATCAGATCGAACCACAATGTGCTGAGCGCCGAGCCGGTTTCGTACGGCCATACCTTGCCGTCCGCCGTGCGCAGAAGAATCGGTCCGCTTTCGAACGGACTGCAGGCACGCTGCCATGGCAATATCTTCACGACCTCCTGCAGGGGAGCGACCGCAGCCGGCGCCGTCGAGGCGCAGGCGATGCCGAGGGCGGACGACATGACCGCATCGAGCGGATCGCCGCTGGTCTGGCTGACCTGGCAATAGCCCCAGCTTTCCACGGCCTGCATCAGCATCGAGACACGCTGTTCAAGCAGCGGAACGTTATTCGCCGGCGCCCAGGTCGCAAGCGTGACGCGAAGGCGCACCACGGGTTTGTTACGGGCATATTCGGCCAACCCCTCGAGGCTGCGGCGGATTTGCTTGTTCGACTCGCTGGTGAACGCAAGGATCGAGGCTACGGCTTTGCGGAACGCAGCTCCCTGAATACCGCCGCTTTCGACCAGGTAGGAAATGCGGAAGGGAATTCCACCTTCCTGCATACGGCCCAGAAGCTGAGGAAACGGCATCGGATCCATGGGAGCCAATGTAAGATCCATCGCTCCCCAGACGAGATTGTCTATCCGCACCAGCGTCGGAGACAACACTTCCGCCTCTCCGATTGCAAGTTGCGAGGCAAGAGTTGGCCAGAGAATTTCAGAGTAGTCGGCATTGCTGGAAGTCGCGCGCGGGGGCACGGGATCGCCCGGCAAGCAGGCCTGGAACTGATTATGTTCGCGCGCCGGAAAGATGCTGGTACGCATTTGCCGCATCGCCTCATGCACTTCCAGGACGGTCGTCCGGATCTGCAGCTCGTCAAGGACGGTGGTCACGCCACCGACGAAACTCTTGTGGCGTGCCCGCATCGATTCCATGGCGGCATGCGGGTACTGCGATTCACGCGCATTGACCCATTTCTTTTCCTTGCTGCGCTTCTTTTCATCCGCAACCGCTGCCTTGGTAAGAACGGCAGGCCTGGTCCAAAGAACGAAAAATGCCTTTTCCGAGGAAATGTAGTGTGAAAGATGCCGTTCGCGCTCGTCCAGCAAATCCTCCACATCCAGGCCGATCGCCCTTGCCGTTATCCGAACGGGTCGGATCAGGCGCTTAAGTTCGTTTGCCGTGTCATCGGGATTGCGGGCGAAATAAATCTGCCATGCCTGGCCGGGCCGGTCGAACCGCGAACCCAGCTTCATGGTGGCACGTTCGACGATGGAACGATATTCGGTGTCGCCGATGATCTGGTTGCTGCCATGCACGGCCACGAGCGTGACCATGGAACCGTCCTTGGAAACAAAGGTCGTTTCATCATCCGCGGTTTCCAGACGAATAAAGGATTCGATCGGCTGGCGAAGCGCGCGAAGAAAGACTGCAGCGATTTTGTCTATTATAGCCATCGATTTACCTCAAGCCGCCATCGCGGCAACGTTCTTGAACGATTCCTCCCACGTGGAAGGAAGCATACGCCCGAAGGGCCCATCCTTGGAACGCCAATATGCCAGTATCTGCGGAAACTGGTTGAATTCAATATCCGCCTCTTGAACGATTCGCCGGTCTAGCGGCATTAACCGAACCCCTTCAAGCTTCAGCTGACGTTTTTTATAATCTCCATCTTCTAAATAGTCCTGAAGAACCATCGATAAAGTGGCAGGGTCATCCGTACCGATACGGCGCTTGGCTTCCTCCCCCCGGGAAAGCAGTATCTCATGCGCGCTACGCGCCGCATCCGCCATAACCCCCGGCGATATGCGGGCGACATAGATCGAACGGCAGATGTGATGCAAGGCCGCCTGCGATATCTCAGGCAGCCAGATCAGCTTGCCGGAGCGCATGGGCGTTACACGCTCGAGGGCAAAGCATTGATCGCAGAAGATACAGCTTGTGACCAGATTCTCATGCTTCCAGTCGCGCCGGTCGCCGTTCAGAAAATGAATTTGCTGATATTTGGAAGCCATGAAGCCGCAAAATCTGCACGCGTTCTGGTCCGTCTTGAATACGGAAGCACGGGCCGCGGCCTCATCGACGGGTTGCGAGAATATGGTGCGATCGCGCTTTTCCAGCGAACTGCGTGTAACCCCCAGTCGAAGTGGCAAAAGGCTCATCTGTGAACTCCGGTGCGAGCTTCTGGTATTAGCAAATCTTTGCTCGTTTCATGCCTTCGTTTGCAAACGATGTCTTTGAGCAATCAGGCTAATTGATAGATGTTAAAATAGATATTTTAGTTAAATTGTCAAGAAAACCCAAAAAAATGGGGCTGCCGAAGCAGCCCCATTCCCCCTTGTCCCGTGAAGGACGATTTAGAAGCGGTCCGAAGCGCCGCTGACACCAACGCCCTGGGTCTCGTTGACACCCATCGAGTTGAAGGCCGTGTTGAGAGCGAACGGCAGAGCGCAAAGCAGAGCGCCGACAGCCAGACGGCCGATGCCCTTGCCCATCGGCACCTGGCCGGGGTTATCAGCATGTGCCTTCAGTGACATGATGCCGACGAGGCCGAAGAAAGCACCGATCACGTAGGAAATGGTGCTGAGGACTTCGGTCGTTGCGTAGATGTTGCTGGCGGCTGTCGCAGACATATCACCTACGGTTATGCCCTGTGCATACGCGCTGGAGGCCAATAGATAGGTCGATACGGCTGCGCCGAGCTTGGTCATTGGGTTGGTCAAAGTCAGTTTCATAACGTTCTCCTTGGGTTGAAACTACATTGCATTATATGGATTTCGTCTTCGGTGTCAACAGTTTAACGGACGCAAGGTCTGCGTTATTAAGTGCAAACACAGTTTGCAGAGATAAAACTGATAAGCAGATTTTCGTTCTTTCCGCTACACCGGTCGCCATTCAGGAAATGTATTTGTGATATTTCGAACCAACAAAACCACGCAACTGGCAGGCATTCCAATTATTTTAAATGCAAGTTATCAAGAAAACAAAAAAATGGGGCTGCCAAAGCAGCCCCATTCCCATTGTCCTGTGAAGGACGATTTAGAAGCGGTCCGAAGCGCCGCTGACACCAACGCCCTGGGTCTCGTTGACACCCATCGAGTTGAAGGCCGTGTTGAGAGCGAACGGCAGAGCGCAAAGCAGAGCGCCGACAGCCAGACGGCCGATGCCCTTGCCCATCGGCACCTGGCCGGGGTTATCAGCATGTGCCTTCAGCGACATGATGCCGACAAGGCCGAAGAAAGCACCGATCACGTAGGAAATGGTGCTGAGGACTTCGGTCGTTGCATAGATGTTGCTGGCGGCTGCCGATGACATCGATGAAACATCTGTACCGGTCTGAGCATACGCGCTGGAAGCCAGCAGGTAAGTCGAAACGGCTGCGCCGAGCTTGGTCATTGGGTTAGTCAAAGTCAGTTTCATAACGTTCTCCTTGGGTTGAAACTACTTTGCATTGTAGGTAATGCGTCCACTGTGTCAACAGTTTTTTTAAAGGCTAGTAAATTTTTATGAATTCGATAACGGTACAAAACTGTAATATAACAATTCCTTAGAAATAAAAGTATCCTAATTTACTATGCTGACGCCAAGCGAATTCTGTACAACCTCCACCACCTTGTACATGTTCACGGCTGCTGCCCCGAAAACGATGTGTGTAAAGGCATGAGCGTGCGTCCGCTCCCCAGGGCCTGAATTCGCAATCTTGACCAGCAGGAAAATGCCGCGCACGAAGGCAATCCAGCCCAATACCTCGACGAAGGCGAAGGCAGCGGCGACCGCATTGTTCACGGCTGTCGTATCGAGACCGGCAGGCGCGTAGGTAAGGGAGCTAAACTGACCTGGATCCGCAGTTCCGAACAGCGAAGTGGTGATCGCATCCATCAATTCGCCGGCAGACCATAACAAGGCGCCGCCGACCAGATATCCTACGGTTCCCTTTGTACTGGGCGCACGTCCAGAAGCGGCCTGACCGGCCTGAGCCAGCCGGTAAACGCCGTTCATCATGCATCCAATGCCGACGAAATAGGCCGCCCAGCTGGTTACCAGCTTGCCGGGCGCGTAGATATCGATGACGAAATTTTCCATCGCCTGATCAAGGCCAAGCCAGCCGCCGGAATTACCATAATTGGTGGTAAGCCCATTGATACGATTGTATCCGCCCGATGTGCCGCTCCAGCTTCCGCTACCGAACATGCTGTTGATGATGTTGCTGGTCAGCGACGGGATCGCGATCATCAGGGCGCCGCCGAATATCCGGAAAAGGCCCTCGGCGATACTGGCCTGGCCGTCGACCCACGACTTCAGGCGAATTACACCCCACATCGCCAAGCAGATACCGAGTACGTACGACAAGGTACTGGCGACAATACTGAAATAGGTTTGATAAGCGACGTTGTTGAGCGTGCTGCCAAGGCCATTGGTCGCGCCCTGCGCCAGAACGGGATGAGGCATGATCGAGGCAATGGCCAGGATTGTTAGAAATGCCGACCCGGTTTTGACGCGGTTGAACTTCATTGCGCAACGCTCCCGCTTGTACCTTTTACCACCCAATGACCAGTTTGGTCAGAAATAGATGTAATTCTTCCTAAGCCGGAAACCATATCCCCCACGGAAACTCGTTGCAGATCGTTCGTGCCAGGCTGTGCAAGCAGGGCCATATCCGGTGTCGCCGAACGCAATATCCATTTGGAGGCATGGGTCGGGGACGCCGCATGATGGTTGGGCACAGTCTTTGGAGCCGCCGGTTGCTTGGAGGCGGCCGGCGACGCCGTGGTCTTGACCTCGGCCAAGGCCGCGATCTGCGCCTGCAGGCTGTCGAGAGTCGACTGCATCTGCTGCAGCTTCGCGTCTTCGGCGTTTTTATCGCTTGAAAGCGAGGCAACGCTTGCCTGTAGAGTGTCTACCTTGCCCGATAGATCGGCCAGATGCGATTGCACCTCCGGTGTTAACGCTTTTACATCCGCCGCTTGCGAAGCAGGATTTTGCGGTGCCACCGCCGGTACGGGCTGGACCGGCACTGATGCCGGGGCCGGCGCGACGGCCGGAGCCATCATGGAGCCAGCGTTATCGCCTGCCGCCGGCAACGGCCCTGGCGGCAAAGCCGTGGCCTGGAAAGGAGTCGCCTGCCCCGTCGGCGTAACATCCGGGACGGTAGCGACGGGGGGGGCGACGGGTATCTGGCCCGGCTGGATGGTTCCGGCCGGCTCTGTTACCGGCAGATTACCGCCTGCCCCCGATGGAACTTCCGGCTTGGCCGTGTCCTCGGCATCCATATTCTTGAAGGGATTTTTCCGGGCGCTTTCCGGAACGGCGATTCCCATCGCCTGCTGGGGCTTTGGCGGAGAGATGTACTTCTCTATCTTGGGATACATCAAAAACCCGACAATAACGACGATGCCGGCAATGCCGCCATAGAAAATCAGGTTCCCATTGCGCTTTCGCCTTGCGGCGTCGGCCTCCGGATCGCTGTCCAGATCATCGTCCAGAGCCTCGTAGTCATCCTCGCTATGATCGTGCAGCTCATCGGTATGAAGATGTTCCTCATCGGCGGCAGCGTCATCTTCCGTCGGATCTACGCCAGGTATAAGGCGACCTTCCTCGTCCATGGCGGGAAAATCCGAAACCGTCGGCGGCTTCTTTTCGATCACTGGTATACCTCATGCACAGTATTCACGAACAATATGCCAATGGGTGTCCCACTAGCGACGTGGATGGTGATCGGAACGTTCGCCTCCTGCTGGATGGCATTTGCGATCGAATTGGCGCCCTGCCCTAGACCCGAAAGAATTTCCTGGTGGGTATTGAGCGGCGGATAGCTCTGGGAAACGCCATAGGTGCTGTAAGTCACCGTCGATCCCGCTTGCTGGGTGTATGTCCCGACACCGGAGATGAATCCGGCGGCGGCCGGTAAAACGAACCGTTCGAAATAATGGTGATCGATGTCGGTTTCCAATGCGACGAGCGTGGTTTCGGGGTCCATCGCAATCGCGTTCACGTGGTATTCCCTCTTGCCCTTGATGATCGTACCGAAGGCCAGAATTAGGTATTCGTCAGCTTTCTGGAAGGTGCCTATCGCACGCGACCCCTGGAAGGGACCGGACAGAACCGACACCAGGATCGGAGCCGGAATATCGGAATCGGCTTCGGTCAGCGTCTGCCCGTATAGCACAGTGCCAGCCATTACAAGCGGTGGGCCTTCGTGGTTGCCACTGTTATTGTTGTTACCCTGGTTCTGGTCGTTCTGGCTTGAAGCTTCCGGCGCCGACACGTGCTGTGTCACACGCGTTATGACAACGGGCTTGGGATTCAAACCGCCGATAATGGTCCGCATCTCATTGCCAAAACTTTGGGCAAGCTGCTGATCGAGCTTTTGAGCGGGCGGCGGCGGCGGCGGCGGCGGTGCGGCAACAGTAGCGGGCCTGACTGCCTGAACCGGCGGAGGAGTGATCGGTACGACGGGCGTTTGTGTGAAGGCCGCAAGCGGATCGTCTGCCGCCTTTGCATTGCTGGGCGCCGTTGCAGTCGGTGCGCTTACGATTACGCTGCCGCCCGTCTGCTCCGCTTTCTCGATCTTCTGCTTGTTTGCCTCGTCGACAGCCTTTTTGTAGCTCTCGTTGGTCGTACCCGTGTTGGTAAGGTCCTTCTGGTTCGAGCCGGAAGCAACCTTCGACTGAAGCTCTACTTTCTTGGATCCGCCGAACAGGCCGATGATCACGACAACGGCCAGAATCACAGGCAGGATGATGACCGCCAGCCGCAACAGCGGATTCTGACGGAAAATGGCCGTCATGGTCGCGCGCGGGCTGCGCG
This sequence comes from Alphaproteobacteria bacterium, assembly GCA_965199335.1. Lineage (GTDB taxonomy): Bacteria > Pseudomonadota > Alphaproteobacteria > CALMVH01 > CALMVH01 > CBDAQV01. The sequence goes on from CBDAQZ010000003.1 coordinate 214,669, forward strand.
TTTCGGATTCAACCCGGTGAGGTTCGAAATCCTCAGGGCGGAGAGAGTCGTTATCGCTCATTATTGACCACTCTGGGTTTGTGTTGTGTTTCCGGCAGGTGCGGCGTTTGCAGATCCGGCCTGCGGCGCAGCGTTAGACGTATTGTTCTGGGCGGGCGCACGAACCGGAACCGGACGGATCAAGGTTCGTGACGCATTCGGCGAAGGCATCATCTGATCGCTTCCCGGCGGCGTGATCAGCTGATTGGACGATTGCTGGTCGGCAACGGCCGCCGACATCCGCAGGGGATGCGCCATTCCATCTTCTACCGCAGGAACCGGTTGCTCATCCGGCTTCGCATTGTTTCCAATCCGGGCGTGCACCATGTTGCCATTTTCGGACAACAGCAGCACAGGGGTGTCCGGGATAAGATAGACATGGGTCCCGTCACCGGACCCGACGCTGCCCTCCCAGCCCGGCGATAGCAATGTAAGAGGGGTGCGCAGATAGACCTTGGTTCCCACGCGCCAGGCTGCCGTTCTCTGATCGGCTCCGGTTACGGGCAAACGAGTCGAGTCCAGCGGGGGCATTCCGTCCAGTATGCTCATCAGCAAGGCATCGCCGGCGACCAGATCGTTACCATGATCTATCAGAGGAGCCGCAGCCTTGGGGCCGAATTTCGGAATGCGCGCATCGTACAGATAGTAAATCGTCCCCGTCGTGGCGCGCAACTTGAAGGTCAGCGGCGTATTCAGACCGACCAGCCTGACCGACATGTTGCCCACGGCATACTTTGCCAAAGGCGTCATCCGAAGGACGTTGCCCCCCTCCTCAGGTGCCGGCACATCGAAATTCCCGCCTACGCCAACGTCCTGTATAGGCCAGGGGCTTCCTGTCGCGTCCAAGATGGATATGGTCGTCACGAAACCTACGTCGGTATCTATTTCGCGCGGCTGGGCTCCCGGCTCGAGCGAAATTGTCTCAACCTTGACTTCGGCCTTTGGATTGCCGATGGCAGGACCGACGATCGCGCGTTCATTGGCATGCAGCTTCTCGATAAGCGCCTCGATCTCTTCGGGCCGCATCGGGAAAAGACCGTTCAGGGCGGCATTGAATGCCGCTTTGCGCGATACTTCGGCAGGATCGTTGGGATTGATTTGCCCTGATTCGCTTGATGCCTCCGCAAGGCCATTCATAATCGCCTGGTTATCCACCGGCTGGATCCCGTTTAGCGGAACCTGGCCTGTCGACGCAGGGGCCGCCACGGGCGGAGATGCCGACGCCTTTGCAGGTTGCGGTGCCTGCGCAAATGCCGGCGTTGCCGCCGCGCAAACAGCCATCATCAACGCGAACTTGCGGAAAAACTCGCTGTTCATTTTAAATCCTCTGCGATCCACTGATCAATTGCAACACCGTCGGCGGTTTCCAATGTCGATACCCTGACTATGGCCATCGTTACAAGCTGCGGCTTGTTATCTTCCTTTGTATTGACGGTATAGGTCACATTCAAAGGCATCTGGACGTACCAGCGATAGACTCCCCTGACCACACCTTCCTGAGAAACGACCGGTGCGGCCCTGGGCGCGGCCGTAAGCACTTGCTGATTGGCGGTAACGAGTTGCAACAGGTTCGATCTTGTCAGGGCATCGTTGAATGTCTGCCAGCCCGACCGTGTGAAGAAGCGGCTCGATTCCTGGAGGCGCTTTCGATAATCGTTGAAGCCGAAAGTCATGATCTCGGAGGCGGCAGCGGCGGCCCAGGACGTCAGCTTGGCAGTCGGCAGGTTGGGCTGATCGAGCGGGACCATCTGCAAAAGGCGGCCATCGGACGTCGTTGCGAAAAACCGGTCCTTTCCGCGCGTCACCGTTATCGTAACGGCCAAAACCCCGATCAGAGCCAGAATGGCAACAGCCTCTATCAGGACGATTTTCTGCATGCGCCGATAACCGTCACGATAGAAATCGTTCCTATTTACCACGGAGCTCAAGGCGTCCGGACCTGCCATATTTTATTCTCCTCAGCAAACCCATGCGCCGGGCATCTTACATATGCCGCAATAAGTGGGCGCTTACCAGATTACAATTGCCCGACAATCCGAAAATCATCAAACAATTACCCGACAATCCGATTAAAAACTTAAAGTCGGCTTTATATTTTGTCAACAATTTTACATAAAACCCCTCGGTTTCGGCCCCGTCCCCGTTTCGGCAAAAAACTCTTTACAATTTTACCCAAATTGATAAAGTAGTGAATTAGAGTATCGTGTGCGTGATGCGGACAAGCAGGAGATCGACATGGGCAGAATTTTCAGATCGGTAAGGCCAGTTTTAGTGGCAGCTTCATTTGCAACCGTATTTGTGGCTGTCAATTCCGGACCTGCAACCGCTACCGTTCCCGCCGTTTGTGATGACGTCACATTGACCTCGGATCTCGCCATAACCGATGGCGACATAACCACAGGCACCACCACAATCTCCGCTGCAGTAAATACTCAGGGCGACGAGATCGTTGCCGAGCTGGATGCTGATCATACAGCTTTAATGGCTGAAATGGCTGGAATCGATGAAGATTTGCAAGATGCGTTTGGCTTGTTGGGCGCTTCGGACACTAATGACGCAACCTTGCAGACTAGCATTTCAGCCAAAGGCGTCGACAAGGCCAGCCAGGATGCCGTTACGTTGAACGACCAGGCAGATCAGGCGACCCAGGCACAAACCATGGCTTCCGGTGGCCTTACCTATCAGAACGGTAACAACTGCCAGATTACATCCGACGAAGCCGGCGCTTCCTCGATGAGCAACTCGGTAGAGCTCGAGGAAGATTCCTATAATAGCTATATAGCCAACGCCGAGTCGCCCGTCCTGGCAACAGGCACGTCGGTCTACACGGGCATTCCCAGCGCCAGCACCTGCAGCCCTTGCGGCGGCGCCGTAAATGGCAGTACCTGGGCACCCGCAGGCGTTCCCAGCGACGAATACAGCCCTCGCCCCGTTGCCTCGCGCATTCACGACATCGCAAAGGCAGCCAAGGGCTTCATGGGCTCGTCGGAAACCGGAAACGCGTCCGATGACGGAAAGCAACTGACGGGCGCCACGGCAACGACACCGGCAACACATCTGGATGTCGATGCCTTGACGCTGTCGGACCTTCACACATTCAACGATACCGAGAAGCAGGCCCATAACCTGTTGTCGATATATCTGGCAGGCCAGCCCGGCCAGCCTGTTTCGAACAATTCGACCTTCAAGTCTAATACAGCCGTGTACGACCCGGCTTATGTCGCTCACCAGGAAAAGCTGGCCGTATACAACCTTGCAAACCGCGCCATTGTTCATAACAGCTCCTATCACAGCGCTGTTAATTCGGGAGCGGCAAATTCGGTCAGTGCCATCTTCCAGGCGGCAGGGTTTGCACCTTCCAAATATGTCTTCAACGGTCAGGTCAGCCCCAAGGCGCTTGATGAAGCCATGTACATACAGCCGGCGGAAGACCCCAACTTTGCCAAGAACTTCCATGCCATGGGTAACCAGCCTCTGCTTGCCTTCATCGCAAACGAAATGCTGCTTCTCAACCGTATCGAGTACAAGCGGTACATCCAAGAGATGGAAGTCAGCGAAGTACAGAGCGAGCAGTTGAACCTTCAGCAGCGTACCTTCGACTTCAACCAGTTCCAATAACGGCAAAATCTGCCGGTCAGGATCAGCGCCCGGAGAAATCCGGGCGCTTTTTTTGTGCCCTGCCTGCAACGAAGTGGCGCGCTCCTTGCTTAGCTGCACCATCCCTTACGAAAGAGCGCATGGGATAATTCCGGCACGGTTCTTGCAATATGTCTTCCAGTCACTTTGGACCTGGATACGGAATGAGCAATTTAACCGTCAATGCCCTGCAATCCGCACTGTCCGGCCTGAACGTCGCACAGCAGCTTCTGGACGTTACGTCCCAGAACGTCTCGAACGCAACGACGACGGGCTACACCGCGAAAACGCTGCCCGTGAACACGCAGGCGGCTGGGGGGCAGGTCATCGGCGTGCTTACCGGCAACGTTCAGCGCAGTGTCGATACCGCATTGCAGAAAAGCGTCTGGACGCAGAACGCGCTTTCCTCACAGGCCTCTACCGTCAATACGGCGCTTGCCAATATCCAGTCGCTTTATGGGACATCCACGGCCGGCACAGATTTCTCCTCCGACCTCACGACGCTCAAGAACGATTTCACCCAATTATCCGGCAGCCCCAACTCGACAGCGCTGCAATCCCAGACCGTAGCCGACGCACAGACCTTCGCCAGCACATTGAATACCACGGCGACGGCGGTGACCACGGCCCGAAACAGTGCCGAAAGCGGGATCGCCGCCACCGTTACTACGATCAATACCCAGCTACAGTCGATCGCGTCGCTCAATCTTCAAATCGCGCAGGCGCAGGGAGCGGGTCAATCCACGGCCGATCTTCAGGACCAGCGGGACATAGCAGTCAATTCGCTGTCGTCGGAAATGAGCATCAGCACCTACACACAATCGACCGGCGTGATGGTGGTGCAAACGAAAAACGGCGACATCCTAGCCGATACGTCGGCCCATTCACTGGTTTTCCAAAGCCAATCGATCGGCGCGGGTTCGACCTATCCCACCTCTCTTTCGGGGGTTTACATCGATTCGGCGACTACCGGGCCCGATCTTGCCGCCAATACCGACCAGACCGGCGGCACTCTTGGAGGGCTTTTGCAACTGCGCGACCAGATCCTGCCCCAGCAGCAGGCGCAGCTGGACGAGGTTGCCGAGCAGACGGCCAGCCGGTTCAGCACCCAGGGCCTGAAGCTATTCACCGATCCGAATGGAAACGTGCCGCCCACGACCCCAGCCACAGGCTATGTCGGCCTCGCAAGCACCCTGCAGGTCAATTCCACGATCACCGCCAACAACACCCTTGTCCAGCAGGGCACGACGGGAACACCTATCGATAGCGGCGACAACAGCGTGATCGACAGCGTGTTGAATTATACATTCGGCCTGAACCAGAACGCCGCCGGCCTAGCCAACACAGCTTTCAATACCACCGGCCTTGGCACCAGCGGCACCATCTCGCTCACCGGCGTGCCCGCCACGGCTACATTGGAAACCTTCTCGCAGGATGTTCTTTCCACCCAGGCAAGCCAGGCAGCCTCCTATAAATCGCAGGCCAGCTATACGGCTTCTTACGCAACTTCCCTCCAGACCAGCCTGTCGAACGGCAGCAGCGTCAATCTGGACAAGGAAGTCGCGAATCTGACGATCTACGAAAACGCCTATAGTTGCTGCGCCCAGGTGGTTCAGACCGAGCAAAAGCTCATGACCGATCTACTCGGCGTCATTCAAGGGTAAGGGAATAAACCATGGTAACCTCGATCAGCGATACCGGTCAGAACCTGCTCATGCAGAGCATCGTTCAGAGCTCTCAACAGCAGCTGGACGATCTCCAGGTGCAGATCTCAAGCGGCCTGCGCGCCCAGACCTATTCGGGCCTTGGCGGGCTGATGACATACCAGTCCCTGTCCCTGACATCGCAGAGCAACACGCTGGATGCCTACAACACCGCGATCAACTCGGTCACCAACGTCACGTCGGCGATGGATTCGGCGATGACCAGCACCACCAATTCCGCCCAGTCGGTGCTTTCCAGCCTGCAGGCGGTCGTGCAGGGCAGCACAGATCCCGGCATGACAACCCTCAACGCCGCGGCCAAGGGCGCGCTGGCTTCGATCCAGAGCGCCCTCAACACCCAGAGCAGCGGCACATACGTTTTCGCGGCGGCGGATACTTCCAACGCGCCGGTTGCCGATACGACGGCCCTCAACACTTCGGTCCAGACCGATCTGGCGGCCTATTACGCAGGCACCGAATCGGCGGCAACGCTGCTCTCCAATACCAGCACCTATACGGCGGCGCAGATGGGGTATTCGACCACCCTTGCCGCTGCCCCCAACGTTTCGGTGCGTACCGGCAACAATGTCGACACCGACTACACGGTCAAGGCGGACAATACCGGCTTCCAGAAGGTGATGCAGGGCCTGTCGATCATAGCCAACCTGCAATACAATTCCGCCGATCAGTCCAGCTTCTGGACCGTCTACAACGGTGCGGTCGCAAGTATCAATTCCGGCATGACGGCCGTAACCGCGGACCAGGCCAAGCTGGGCATCGCCACCAAGTCGATGGCCGACACGCAGACGCAGATAACCGCGACGCAATCGGTATTGTCCACCTCGATCTCCAATATCGACGATCTGAGCACGACCGAAATGGCCGCCGCCAGCACCAAGCTGACCAACCTGGAGTCGCAGTTACAGACTTCCTACGCCATCATCTCGCAGCTGAAGACCGTGCACCTGATCGATTTCCTCGACGGATCGGCCTAGTCTATTTGGGAATTTCGGCGGTCGCTTTCACGTCGGTCGGCTGGCCCAATACGAAAAACGCAAACCCGGCAGGATCGAGCAGGCGCTTGGCTACCCGCGCCACATCCGCGCGGGTCACCGCGTTCAGTTTCGCATCGATCTGGCCCAGGAAATCACTGGGCAGGCGGTCGAGGCGCAGCGAAAGCAGCGTATCGGCGACACTCATCGTCGAGGTCATGCTGAGCGGGATGGAGCCGGTCAGGTAGATTTTCGCATCGCGCAGCTCGCTATCCGTAATCCCGCCGGTTTGCATGAGGGAGAGCTGCTGCTTGACCAGGGTCAGGGCCTTTCCCGCATCCTCGTTCTTCGTCGAACCGTTGATGATGATCAGACCGGAGTGCTGATACGGCACCAGCGACGAGCTGATGCCATAGGTCAGTGCATTCTTTGCCCGGACCTCCTCCATCAGGCGGGAGTTGAAGCCGCCCCCGCCAAGGGCGTAGTTCATGATTTCCGCCGCGTACCAGTCGGGATCGTCGCGTTTCAGCCCGGCGGCGCCTAGCAGAAGCACGCTTTCGGGGATCGGCTTGTCGATTACGTAGAGCTGGCCCAGCCCTTGCGGCTTCACGTCCGGCTGGGAAATATCGGCGGTCTTTTCAGGCAGGTCCCCGAAGATCTTGTCGGCAAGATCGCCCAGGGTCTTGGCGTCGATATCGCCTGTCGCGGTGACCAGCAGCTGGTCGCGCCCAAAATGCCCCTTTACGTAACCGCGCAGATCGTCCGGCGTTATCTTGGCCAGCGTGTCCAGCGACCCAAAGCCTGGCTGCCCGTAGGGCTGGCCATGATAGAGGGTATTGTTGAAATTGCGTTGCGCCACCCATTCCGGGTTCGCCATGTTGCGCTTTATCTCGGCCGCGATCCCGTCGCGCATGCGCTCGACGTCCTTGGGCTCCAGATGCGGGGATGTCAGAGCGTCGTGCAGCAGCTCGGCGACAAGGTCGCGATGTGTCGTCAGCGTCTTTATACTGCCGTTCAGGCTGTCCCGCGCAGCCGAAAAACCCAGCGAAATCGAATTGTCGGCAAGCGCCGTCTGGTAGGCCTCGGAGTCACGGGACCCTGCCCCTTCGTCAAGCACATCGGAAACGAAATTGGCGAGTCCCGCCTTGTCGGGCGGATCCAGCGACATCCCGCCGCGAAACGCGAATGCCAGCGACAATATCGGCAGGCGATGATCCTCGATCAGCCAGATCTCGATGCCCTTCGGGCTGACGATCTTCTGCACATTGTCGTGTCCCGGTGGCAGGACCTCACGGGTCACCTCACGCTGCGACGCGACGGGACGGGTGTCGGCTGCATTCGCCGCTAAGGCCAGCAGAGGCAGGACCGCCAGTGACAACAACAGCTTCCTCATCGAACCGGCCCTCCGACGCTGGCGGGGGCCATCATCACCGGCGGGGCGTCGGAACCGACCGTTCCCTCCAGCGGCAGCAGCTTGCCGGTCGTCGCCGGCTGGGTCAGCACCTTCTTCAGCGCGGCATCCACATCGGCCTTGGTAACGGCATCGATGTGTTCGGGCCATTTCTCGACCGCATCCACATCCTCGCCGATCGCCAGCGCCTGGCCGAATATCTCGGCGGGGCCAGTGACGCTGTCACGCGCCAGGGTCGCTGCCTGGGTCAGGCGCTGCTTGGCCGCGGCGAGCTCCTGTTCGGTTACGCCGTCCTTGACCAGGGCGGTCACCTCGGCGTCGATCGCGCCGGTCAGCTTGTTGATGTCGATTCCAGCCGCCGGGCTGGCAACGATGGTGAAACCGCGCGGATCGACCGTATCCTGCGAGTAACCGGCGGCGGCACCGCTGGCGAGGCGCTGTTCCACCACCAGATGATTGTAGAGCCGGCTGGCGTTATCGCCGCCTATGATCTCGGCCCCGACTTCCAGCGCATAGGCCTCGCTGCCCTGGGCCGTACGGAAGTTGGGAGCAGGATACAGGCGCTCGACGCTCGGCTGGCGAACCTGGCCATCGCGCAGCACGATCGTCTGCTCGACGGTAAAGGGCGGCTCCTGCGGGCGGGCATGCTGCGGGATATCCTTGCGGGGCACCGGGCCGAAATATTTTTCCGCCAGCGTCCTGAATTCCGCGGGGGTCACATCGCCGGAAACGACCAGGATGGCGTTATTGGGCGCGTACCACCGCTTGTACCAGGCCGTTTCGTCGGCGACGTTCAGGTGCTCCATCTCGGCGCGCCAGCCCAGGATCGGCGTGTGATAGGCGCTATTGCGAAAGAAAGCGGCGTCCACGGCCTCGTTCAGGCGGGCGGAGGGATTGCTCTCCAGCGTCTGCCGGCGTTCGGCCAGGATCACGTCGCGCTCCGGCAACAGCACCCCATCCGATATCTGCAGGTTCTGCATGCGATCGGCTTCCAGCTGCATGATCAGCGGCAAGCGGTCCTTGGCGATCGACTGGAAATAGGCGGTGAAATCCCACGATGTGAAGGCATTGTCGTTGCCGCCGTTGCGCGCAACGGTCTTGGAAAAATCGCCCGGCTTCACCTTCCTGGTGCCCTTGAACATCAGATGTTCGAGGAAATGCGCCACACCGGACTTGCCGCGCAACTCGTCGCCCGAACCCACCTTGTACCACAGCATCTGGGTCACGACCGGGGCGATATGGTCCTCGACCACGACGCAGGTCAGCCCGTTGGGCAGCGTGAACACGGTCGGGCTGAACACGGCGGCGCGCGCCGTGCCCGCGACGATCAGCACCGCGGCAAGAGCCGCGGCGGCGAACGATGCCTTAATGATGCTTCTCCAGATCGGGATCGGTCGATGCCGGATGATCCGTGCTCTGCGGGTCGGTGCCCTTGGCCGTCTCGCGCGGCGGCTTCAGGGTGTAGTCCGGCGGCAGGGCCAACGGCTGGTTGGTCGTGACCGGCCCCTCGTCCGGCTTGGCGTGGTTCATTCCGAGCGCCGCGCCGATGTCGTCGCAGCCGCTTAGGCAGACGAGGGCGGTTAGGGCAAACAGAGCGCCTGAGACTTTTGTTTTTTGCATTCGTTCACTCATGAATCGATGAAGGAAACCGATTTGTCCGCCTTTTGCGAGCGCAGACCGTCGAGAAGAAGTAGGCCCACACCGACGCAGACGCAACTGTCAGCCAGATTGAAAGCGGGAAAGCCATGCGGACCCCAGTGAAAATACAGGAAATCCGCCACCGCGCCATGGATGAAGCGATCGGCCAGATTGCCGATAGCGCCGCCGATGATGAGCCCCAGGGCGCAGATCGTGACCCGCCGCGTCGACCGGCTGAGGCTGTAGAGCAGCAGCGTAACGATGATCAATGTCAGGATCACCAGAATGCCGAACTGCATGCCCGAGTCCTGCGCGCCGTTGAACATGCCGAAGCTGACGCCCTTGTTCCACCAGTGCACGATGGCGAATATCGGCAGGATTTTGTACATGCCGTCTTCGGGCACCTGCACCTCGTGGAAGACAAGGAACTTGCTGAGCTGGTCCAGCACCAGGACCACGATCGCCTCCGCCGCCGCCAGCCGGCGCCACCAGATCATTCGGCGGCCTGGTCGTAGACGGTCACGGCCTCGACGCAGCGTTCGCACAAGGCTTCATGCGTCACGTTCTGGCCGACCTCGTCGAGCACCCGCCAGCAGCGTTCGCACTTTTCGCCGTCGGCGGCGCGGACGATAGCCCCGAAGCCCTTCACCTCAGCCAGCATGAACCCCTCGGCGGGCATGCCCTGCGACACGTGCAGTTGCGAAACGATCGCCAGCGTATCGAGCGGGAAATCGTATTTCGTCAGCCACTGGAAATCCTGCGCGCTTTCGACCAGCAGTTCCACGTTGGCCTGCAGCGACGCGCCGATCTTCTTTTCGGCCCGTTCCAGCTCGACCGCGCCCGTGACCACTGCGCGGATGGCCCGCAGGCGCTCCCAGTCGGCCGCCAGCGCATCGTCGCGCCAGCTATCCGGCAACGTGGGGAATTGCTGCAGGTGGATGCTGCCCTGGCCGCCGCTGGCCTGCCAGGCTTCCTCCGCCGTGAAGCACAGCACCGGCGCCAGCCAGGACACCAGACATTCGAACAGGTGGCGCATCACCGTGCGCACGGCGCGGCGGCGGTCGCTGTCGGGGCGGTCGCAATACAGGCTGTCCTTGCGGATGTCGAAATAGAAGGCCGACAGGTCGAGCGAGGCGAAATGGTGCAGGCGGTTGATCATGGCCATGAAGTCATAAGACTCGATCGCCGCCCGTCGTTCCTGGTCGACGCTCCACAGGCGATGCAGCACCCAGCGTTCCAGCGGGGCCATGTCCTTCGGCTCGACCTTTTCCTCGTCCGCGAAACCGGCGAGCGCGCCCAGCAGGTAACGCAGCGTATTGCGCAGGCGGCGATAAGATTCGCCTACCTGCTTGAGGATTTCGGGACCGAAGGCCACGTCCTCCACGTAGTTGGACGACACCGCCCACAGGCGCAGTATGTCCGCGCCCTCGCGGTTCCACACGCTTTCCGCCGAGACCACGTTGCCCAGCGATTTCGACATCTTGTAGCCCTTCTCATCAAGAAGGAAGCCATGCGTCAGCACCGTCCTGAACGGCGATTGCCCGCGCGTGCCGCAGGCTTCGAGCAGGGAGGACTGGAACCAGCCGCGATGCTGGTCCGACCCTTCCAGGTACAGATCGGCGGGCCAGCCAAGTTCCGGCCTGTCCTGCAGCACGAACACCTGGGTCGAGCCGCTTTCGAACCAGACGTCGACGATGTCCATGACCTTGTTGTAGCGGCTTGCCTCATGCCCTGCCCCGAGGAAATCCTCCGACGGGCGCGCATACCAGGCGTCTGAGCCCTCGGCCTGGAATATCTCGACGATGCGATCCAGCACCGCCTGGTCCTTCAGCGGCGCGCCGCTTTCCTTGTCGACGAAGAACGCGATCGGCACGCCCCAGACGCGCTGCCGGCTGATGCACCAGTCGGGACGTCCCTCGACCATCGAGCGGATGCGATTTTTCCCCTGCTCGGGCAGCCACTGGGTCTGCTCGATGGCGTCGAGCGCCTTGGCACGCAGGTCGTTGGTGTCCATCGAGATGAACCATTGCGGCGTGGTACGGAAGATGACCGGTGCCTTGGACCGCCACGAATGCGGATAGGAATGGGTCAGCGATCCCTTGGCCAGCAGCTTGCCGGCGGCGATCAGGGTCTTGATCACCGCGCCGTTCGCCTCGCCCGGCTTGCCGTCGGGCGTATAGACCGCCAGCCCGGCAAACAGCGGCACGTTGGCGCGGTATTTGCCCTCGTCGTCCATCGAGCGCGTGATCTCGACCCCGTTCGCCTTGCCGAGGTTGAAATCGTCCGCGCCGTGTTCGGGCGCAATGTGCACGAAGCCGGTGCCGGTTTCCTCGGTCACGAAATCGCCCTGTAGCAGGCGCACGTCGAATTCGAAGCCCTGCCCGCGCAACGGATGGGCCATGACCGTGCCGTCAAGCGCACTGCCAGAAGTTTTTTCTATCAGTTTCCAGGAAGTTACGCCCGCTTTCTGAAATGTCGCTTCAGCAAGCGAACAGGCGACAATCAGTTTTTCACCGGGCTGGGCGCCTGCGTTTTCAGCGACCTGCTCGACTTCGTACAGGCCGTATTCGATCTCGGCGCCGCAGGCGACGGCGCGGTTGGCCGGGATGGTCCAGGGCGTGGTCGTCCAGATCACGATGGAAGCGCCCTGCCACTTGCCGGCGATGACCGGAAACTTCACCCAGATGGTGGCCGATTTGTAATCCTTGTATTCGACTTCCGCCTCGGCCAGAGCCGTCCTTTCAACCGTCGACCACATTACCGGCTTGACGCCCTGGTACAGGCTGCCGCTCATCAGGAATTTGTGGATCTCGCCGGCGATACGTGCTTCGGCGTGGTTGGTCATCGTCAAATAGGGATTGTCGAAATCCGCGACCAGGCCCATTCGCTGGAAGGCATCGGACTGGCGCTTTACCCAATACCTGGCGAACTCGCGGCATTCGGCGCGGAATTCCAGGACGGGAACGTCTTCCTTGTCCTTGCCGGCGTTGCGGTATTTTTCCTCGACCTTCCATTCGATCGGCAGGCCGTGGCAATCCCAGCCCAGCACATAGGGCGCGTCGAAGCCGGACATCTGTTTCAGGCGGTTGGCGAAATCCTTGAGCACCGATCCCAGCGCATGGCCGACATGCAGGTCGCCGTTCGCGAACGGTGGCCCGTCATGCAGGATGAACTTGGGCCTGCCCTTCGACCCCTCACGCAGCTGCCGGTAAAGCCCCGCCTCCTGCCATTGCTGCAGCAGCTCAGGCTCTTTCGTCGCCAGTCCGCCCCGCATCGGGAAGTCCGTCTGCGGCAGGAACACAGTATCCTTGTAATCTCTGGTCATGGGCAGACTAAAGCAAAGCCGCGCCGTCGAGGGAAGTGGAAACCGTTATTTTTCCGCAGGATCAGCCCTGTCATTCACCTGAAACAACTTCAGATCGCTGTCGACGCCTTTCGGCCAGGGCCGCGGCGTCAGCCAATCGGGAATGCGGCCGATCGTCAGGCGGGTGTATAGTGTCGGCGGTCCGTTGCCGGCCAGTTCCTTCACCCGCTTGTAGTAGAGCGCCAGGCTGGGCGCGCCGAAGAGGCTACCTCCCATGCCGGGACAGATCAGCAGGTACTGGATGCCGCGATCGGCGATGATGCCCCGCGCCATCATATCCCCGGTATCGCGAAACAGGGACATGTCGTCGGCAACGCCGGGAATGTCGCGGTGATAATATCCCGCCACGGTACGGACCTGAGTCCAGAACAGCAATGCGGGGGTGAATTCCAGCTCGCCGGCGAAGATCGGGTTGGGTCCGTTTGACCTCAGCCAGGCCGGATCGTTCAGGACCGGCGCGACATCGGGGATGGAGCAGGCCTCGCCCGCATCCTGCCAATGGGGGTCGCTGCGATTGTGCAGCACGGTGCCCAGTCCCTGGCAGAACAGGATCAATGCCGCGCCGGCCGCCATCAGGGCCAGCATGCGCGTCATGTCCGGCTTGCGATCCAGGCCGCGCTGCAGGACCGTCGCCGTCACGAACGTGCCCGCCACCCAGAAATAGCCGGCGAAGCGCAGGTGCTCGCGCGCGGCGAAGCCGAGCACCAGCAGGAAGCCGATGATCAGCGGGTAATAGCGGTTGCGCGGCAGGAAGGCCGCCCCGACGACCAGGCCGACGATGCCGTTACCCAGGATGGCCAGGGTCGACCACAGGCGCGTGATGTGAACCCATTCCAGGATGGTCGGGTCCATCTCGGTCGAGACCGCGGGGTCCATGTGCTGCATCACGGCGGCAAGATGGACGAAATACAGCCAGAACCAGAACGACAGCGCCGCCGATCCCGCGATCGCCACATAGGCCAGTCGCTGCCGCCAGTCGGGCATCGGCAACAGGCGCATGATCAGAACGATCGTCAGCGGCAGCGCCGCCAAGACGACGCCCGGCACGGCAGGATGATCGAAAGCCATGGCGTGATAGCCGCCCAAAGGCGGATCGATCAGGCACGAAACCGTGATCAGCGCGGCGTAGGACGTCGCGAAGGCCAGGACCTGCCGGTAGCGCGCCTGTCCGTCCAGCACCCAGAGATAGAACACGAACCCGTAGACAAGCCCGGCGGCGACCAGCATCTCGAAACTGGTCCAGACCGCGAAAGCCGCGGCCAGCCCCGACCCGAGGGCGATGAGCAGGCTTTGCGGCCGCTGCGCCATGTGGATCATGAAGCCGATCATGACGATGTAGTCGATCAGCAGCAGGCTGTGATGGTTGGCGGTGCCCAACTTGTTGTAGACGAAAAAGCTGTTCGACAGCACGATGGCCAGTGTCGTGACCGACGCCACCTGCCGCGACACGACAGCCCGCGCCGCCCAGTATGTCGCGCCGCAGGCGACCAGCGCCATGAACGGTCCGGTGAAATAACCGGCATAGACCAAGGCGCGCTCCGGCGGCAGGACGGTCCTGAACACCTCGTAGAGCGCAAGCACGATGCAATAGAAAGGCTTGGTCCAGTGCAGCATCGATCCGTATGGGGCGTTGTCGCGCCAGAAATAGCCCTGCTGCCAGCCATGGGCGAGGATCTCGCGCAGGTACGACAGCCGCATCATCGTGTCTGTATCGACGATCGCGGCGGGATCGACATGGAATCCCGTCTGAGACATCCTGGCGAAATACAACACCGCCAGGACCAGGATCGGCGGCAGAAGCAGCATCGCGACTACGAGGCGGCGACGCGGCCCGGCACCAGCCGTTCGGAAACCGCACCCTCGCCCTCCGAGGATCCTTCCTCGTGATACTCGGCGTCCGAATTGACGTTCCACGGGTCGAACAATGCCTTGCCGGCGATGATGTTCTCGGCCGTCAGCATGCCGGTCATCATCGCGTGATCCTGGTTGTTGTACTTGTGCATGCCGTTGCGTCCGACCAGATGCAGCGTCGGGAACTGGGCGGCCAGGCCCGTGGCGATGGTAGTGACATGGCCCTGATAGGCATCGTCATACACCGGATAGGCCTTGATCTGGCGGATCACATGGCCGTCCACGATATCCTCCGGCGCGGCGAGGTTCAGCTTCACCAGCTCCTTCGAACCCAGCGATACCAGGTCGGGATCGGACGAAGTCCAGAGATTGTCGCCCTCGAAACAGAAATATTCCAGACCGTAGCAGTTCAGCATCGGGTCGGGCACCATCTCTGGCGACCACGACTTGAAGTTCTGGATGCGGCCAACCTTCACACCCGGATCGTGGATATAGATCCAGTTGTCGTCGAACGTGTTGCGGTCCTTGACGATCAGGGCCACGACCAGGAAGTCGCGATAGCGCAGAGCCTCGGAGGCAGCCAGCACGTCCGGCGATACCTTCGGCATAAGACCTGGCACCAGGTCACGGATCGCGGCGGATGAAATCAAATGTTCGGCGGTGAACTGTCTGATCGATCCGTCCTCGGCCTTGGCCGTAACCGTCCACAGTTTTGCCGCGTCGTCCCAGACAGCACCGGTCACGTCCATGCCCATGACGACCTGGCCGCCGGCAGTCTCAATCTTCCTGACCGTCGACTCCCACATCATGCCGGGGCCCTTGCGAGGGTAGTGGAATTTGTCGATCAGCGTCTTGATGACAGGGCCCGAGGACTTGCTGGCACCCGGTAGCTTACTTTTGATCCAAGGCATAATCTTGCTGAACGGCAGCGCGTACCAGATCGCCTTGCCGAGCGAGAGGCCCTTGATGCGTTGCGCCGCCCAGTCGGCGGAGATCTCGGTGCACTTCATCCCCCAGACCTTCTCGGTGTAGGTCTTAAAGAAGATGCTGAACAGGCGCTTGCCGAACTGGTTGCTGACCCAGTCCTGGAAATTGGCGGGATCGCGCACCGGGCTGACACGCGCCATGCCGTAGGAGGCCACGCATTTGATCGCTTCGATTATGCCCAGCTGCTTTAGCGCGTTGCTGGCCTTCAGGGGATAGTCGAACAGCTTGCCGCGATAATAGATGCGCGACTTGCGGGGGCGTTGCAGGAATTCGTCGCCCAGCAATTCCTGCCACAGCTTGGTGATCGTGCCCGATTTCGAGAAGAAGCGATGTCCGCCGATGTCGAACAGGAAGCCCTTGTAATTCTCGGTGCGCGAGATGCCGCCGACCAGATGCGGATCGCGCTCCAGGATCGTGACCGGGTGACCCGCGCGACTGAGGAAATACCCAGCCGTCAAGCAGGCCGGACCGGCGCCGATGCAGAGTACCGAGGGGGGTGTGGACGAGGCCAATGCGATATTCCCGGTTGGAGCTGACTCAAGCAATCTTAATCAAGCGATAATCTATATAGGCCGCCGTGAACAGCAGGAAACTGTTACCGTCAGGGAATTTCCCCAGGCTGGCGAACCCGGAACAGCTTCAGGTCGGAATGCAACGATTGGGGCCATGGCTTGGCCTCCAGCCATTCTGGCGGGTCGTGGGCTTCCAGCCGCTTGAAAAGCGTCGGCGCCCACGGTGGATTTGCCTCACCACGGTATTTGACGAACAAGGCATGGCTGGGCGCTTCCAGGCTGTTCCTGCCCGGATCGTCACAGATGATGACATAGGTTATTCGATGCTGCCGGGCGATCGCATGGGACACACGCTCATCGTAGGATCGAAAGAACAGCAGGCTGTCGTTTACGCCCTCCACATCGCGGTGATATCCCCCGGCCAGAACGTCATACGGGGTATAGTAAAGCATGGCGGGAGCTGCACTGAACTCGGTCGCGAAAACGGTCGCCACCCCCGAATTGCCGAGCCACTCTTCATCGTTCAGGGCAGGCATGGCATCAGCAAGGGAGCATCTGGGCAATGCGGCTGAAGCGGTTGGCGCGGCAACGAAAGCAGGCCACACAAGGGTGCAGCCCATAATGGTGAACGCCGCAAGGCAGGCGGCAGGTAAATTCGATCCCTGCCGGAGGGCAAGTTCCACGCCCCAACCAAGAGCGACCGTTCCGGCAATCCAGAAATAGAGACTGAAGCGTTCCGCCGATTGCCCCATGATCGCCATGACTATCAGCACGCAGATCACAGGGGCCGCAAACCGGCCTGCCGAGCGTTTCCAAAACAGCAACGCCAGGCCTGCCAGGCCATTACCCAGAACAGCGATTATCGCCGACAGGCTGGTAACATGACGATTTTCGGTAATGGCGGGCAGAAGCTCGGTCACGATCACCGGATTCGGTTTCTGTATCTGCGCGTCGTGAATGAAAAGAAAGAACAGGGCCCATGTGCCCAAAAGCAGGGCGGAGGAAAAGCAGAAATAAACGAGCCTTGCCCGTCTTATCTCCGGCCGCACCATCCCCGAAGCCAGGATGACGGCCAGGGGGATGGTTGCAAGATCGAAAAGTGGAATTCCTATCCGGTCCAGCACCAGCGAGCGATAACCGCCATAGGGAGGATCGACCAGAAGCGCCACGCTTAAGATGCCGGAAAGGCACACGGCAAAACCCAGCGCATCCTTTCGCCGGTCGCTGCCCTCGTCGATCCACAGCGCGAACAGCAGAAGCGCCAGCACACCCGAAAAACCCAGCATCTCGGGGCTTACCCAGATAGCGCCGCCGCAAACGAAACCGGCCAGCATGGCGATGGGGCGATCCGGCCTCTGCGCTAACCGCAGCGCAAAGCCTGTCATCAGGATAAAGCCAAGGATCAGAAGCGTATGGTGGGTTGCGCCGGCAGGGCCGAAATAATGCCGGAACCCGGGGGCGATGACGACGCCGAGCGCCACGGTCAGCGCCACGCGCGGCGATAGAATCGAACGGCTCGACCAGTAAGCCGCACTGCCTGCCGCCATGCCAAGCAAGGGGCCTATGAAATACCCTGCATAAAGTGCCGCATCGCGCACATGGAAACTCTGCAAAACCCGGATCAGTGCAATCAGCAGATAATTGAAAGGCTTGGTCCAGTGCAGCACCATTCCCGCGGGTGTGTCCACGCGGGAAAAATATCCCTGACGCCATCCGGCAGCCATTATCTGCCTGATCGCGGCAAGGCGCATCAGCGTATCGGGATCGCGCAATACGTCGGCGGGGATATGAAAGCCGAAATGGGCCAGCCGCAACAGCAGGGGAACGGCTATGGCAAAACCAGGAAAAAGCCAGAGGGGAATCCCGGCGATTCGCTCCCTGGCTTTGTCCATCGGTCGCTATCCGGCCGGGAACTAGCCCCGAACGCGTTCCGCCACGGTTTCGCTGATGCCCAAAGCTTCCATGGCCTTGGCGACGATATGGCGGGCGTTCAATCCTGCCGTGTCGTACTGCTTGGCGGGCGCTTCATGGTCCTGGAAGATGTCCGGCAGGGTCATGGTGCGAATCTTGACGCCGCTATCCAGCATGCCGCTTTCGGCCAGATGATGCAGCACATAGGCGCCGAAGCCGCCCAGCGAGCCTTCCTCGATCGTGATCAGGACTTCATGGTGCCGGGCCAGCTGCTCGATCAGCGCGGTATCCAGCGGCTTGGCGAAACGCGCATCGGCGAGGGTCGTCGAAAGACCCTTGGCGTTCAGCTCGGCTGCGGCCTTGCGGCATTCCGCCAGGCGGCCGCCGAAACTCAGGATCGCAACCTTGCTGCCTTCCTGGATAACCCGGCCCTTGCCCAGCTGCAGCACTTCGCCGCGCGTCGGCAACTCGACGCCGGTGCCTTCGCCGCGCGGATAGCGGAAGGCCGAAGGATGATCGTCCAGGGCGGCGGCGGTCGCCACCATGTGCATCAGTTCCGCCTCGTCACCGGCAGCCATGACCACGAAGTTCGGCAGGCAGGTAAGATAGGCTATGTCGAACGCGCCCGAGTGCGTCGCGCCGTCGGCGCCGACAAGGCCGGCACGATCGATGGCAAAACGTACCGGAAGGTTCTGGATCGCGACATCGTGCACGATCTGGTCGTAGGCACGCTGCAGGAAAGTCGAATAGATCGCGCAGAACGGCCTGATGCCTTCGCAGGCAAGGCCGGAGGCAAAGGTCACCGCATGCTGTTCGGCGATGCCGACATCGAAGCAGCGATCCGGGAATGCCTTCTCGAACTTGTCGAGGCCGGTGCCCGAGGGCATGGCGGCGTTGATCGCGACGATCTTGGGATCGCGCGTGGCTTCGTCGATCAGCGCCTGCGCAAACACGTTGGTGTAGGTCGGGGCCGATGGGGTCGACTTGGCCTGCGCACCTGTGACGACGTCGAACTTGGCGACAGCATGCAGCTTGTCGGCCGATGCCTCGGCCGGGGCATAGCCATGCCCCTTCTTGGTCACCACATGGACCAGGATCGGGCCCTCATCTTCCGAATCGCGCACGTTCTGCAAAACCGGCAGCAGGTGATCGAGGTTGTGGCCGTCGATCGGGCCGACGTAATAGAAGCCCAGCTCCTCGAACATCGTGCCGCCTGTGACCAGGCCACGGGCGTAGGATTCGGCCTTCTGCACGCCCTTTGCCAGGGAATCGGGCAGCTTCTCGGCCATATCGAGCGCGAGGTGACGCATCGAGCGGTAAGGACGGGACGAAATCAGGCGCGACAGGTAGGCGCTCATGGCGCCGACGGGCGGTGCGATCGACATGTCGTTGTCGTTCAGGATGACGATCAGCCGGCCCTTCATCGCGCCGGCGTTGTTCAATGCTTCGTAAGCCATGCCGGCGCTCATCGCACCGTCGCCGATTACGGCGATGCAGCGGCGCGGCGTGCCGTTCATCTCGGAGCCGACCTGCATGCCCAGCGCAGACGAGATCGAGGTCGAGGTGTGGCCGGCGCCGAACGCGTCGTAGGGGCTTTCCGAACGCTTGCAGTAGCCGGACAGGCCGCCACCGGTGCGGATGGTACGGATACGGTCGCGGCGACCGGTCAGGATCTTGTGCGGGTAGGCCTGGTGGCCGACGTCCCAGATCAGGCGGTCCTCGGGGGTATCG
Organism: Alphaproteobacteria bacterium; assembly: GCA_965199335.1. Classification (GTDB taxonomy): domain Bacteria; phylum Pseudomonadota; class Alphaproteobacteria; order CALMVH01; family CALMVH01; genus CBDAQV01. The sequence continues at coordinate 234,444 of CBDAQZ010000003.1, forward strand.
AACAGGTAATGCAGCGCAACCGTAAGCTCGACCACGCCGAGGCCGGCGCCGAGATGGCCGCCGACATTGGAGACGGCATCGATGGTTTCGAGGCGCAGCTCGTCGGCAAGCTGCGTCAGCTCGCTCGGCTTCAGCTTGCGGATGTCGTCCGGCACGTTGATGGTGTCGAGAAGAGGCGTTTTCGTGTTCGGAATAGTCATGTTCTGCGCTCCACTACAAATCGTGCCAAAGCCTGAAGGGGCGCCGCGCGCTCCTCGAATACATCGAGATGGTTCGCGGCCTGCTGGGCCAGCATATCCGCCTGCTCGCGCGCCCGTTCGGCGCCAAGGATCGAAACGAACGTCGCCTTGCCGGCATCGCTGTCGCGGCCGACCGGCTTGCCTGTCTCCTCCTCCGTGCTTTCGACGTCCAGCAGGTCGTCGACGATCTGGAAGGCCAGGCCAAGGTCATGTGCATAGTTGCGCAATGCCGCGCGCAGTTGCGGCGAGGCACGGCCGAGAATGGCCCCCGCCTCGCAGGAAAAGGCGATCAGCGCACCGGTCTTCATGCGTTGCAGCCGGGTAATGGCGGCGGCATCCTCGATCGGGGTCTTTTCTGCCAGAAGGTCGAGCATCTGCCCGCCAACCATGCCGGCAGGGCCAGCGGCACAGGCCAGCGTCTTGATCAGCTGGCAGCGCACGTTGGGATCCTCGTGCGTTTCATGTTCCGACAGGATCTCGAAGGCATAGGTCAACAGCCCATCGCCCGCCAGAACGGCAGTCGCGTCGTCGAAAACCTTGTGCACGGTCGGCTTGCCGCGGCGCAGATCGGCGTTGTCCATAGCCGGCAGGTCGTCATGGACCAGGGAATAGGAATGCACGAACTCGATCGCGGCCGCGACGCGGATCGCACGATCCTCGCCGACACCGAACATGGCCGAGCTCTGCATGACCATGAAGGGGCGCATGCGCTTGCCGCCGTTCAGGCATCCGTGCCGCATCGCCTCGTATAGCTGGCTGTCGGTCGGGCCGGTATGACCCAGCAGGGTTTCGATCGCCCGTTCTACCTGGGCTGCCGTATCCGACATGAGTTCGGACAGGGAAAACGCGTCGTTCGCGGTTACAACTTCAAGGGTCAAATGCGCTCGCGGCCAGGCCGCCCTCCGCCGTTATGGTTATCTTTTCGATCCGGGCCTCGGCTTCCTTCAGCTTCGACTCGCAATGCCGCTTCAGCTGGACGCCCCGCTCATACGCCGTGATCGCCTGGTCCAGCTCGCCGCGGCCTTCCTCGATCTGGCGCACGATGCGGTCCAACTCGGTCATGGCCTCCTCGAAGCTCATGCGCGCGATGTCGACCGCCGGCGCGCCTTGCGGGGCAGCCTGTGCGGGTGTCGATCGGTTCACGCTTTGTCTGGGCTCCAGGCCGGAAACCGGCGCGGATGAATCTTGCCTGAGATCACTCATGAAGTGCGGACTGTAGGACGCCCCGGCTGGTATCTCAAGCAAAATGAAGTGAAATCGTCAGCCTGTCAGTTTTTTGGCAGCGGGCCGGTGTAAAAGGCGCAGGAAGCAAGGCCTGAATCAGCCGATTCATGCTGAACGCTGAAATCCTTGCCGCTGAAGTAAGTGCATTCCCATGCGTTTGGCCAGACCGAATCGGTCGCGCCGTTGGCATCGATTACACTGTAGGGATAAGCGCCCTTGTTGCGTTCCTCATCGATCAGGATGCGGCCGCTGGTAGCCGCCATGACGATCTCTCCCAGCGCCAGGGCCGCAACGATCGTCAGGCCCAGTATCTTCAGGAGCATCAGCGGCGAGCGATGCCGATAGGTCACGTTCGTTCGAGGGGCAGAGGGAAGATTGTTCGCCATTACGCACGCACCTCTATCAGAAATCGATCAGTTCCCGGGTCCGCCTGCCAACGGACAGGCAAACAGCCATGTCGACGAAGCCTCGCGTACGGGACCGACGGTTTTGCCGTTGAAGTAAGAACATTCCCAGGCACCTGGCCAGATCGTGTCCGAGGATCCATCGATGTTGACGATGGTGTAGGGATACAATCCATTGTTCTTATGTTCGTTGACTAGGATGCGGGATCCGGTTGCCAGCAGGAACATCTCTCCCAGAACCAGAAACACCGCAATTCCCGCCAGAATTTTCGGCACATGGCGCAGGGGCGTTTTATGGCCTGTATTCGCTTTTGCGGTACGTATCGAACGAGCGGACATTTCGTCTTCTTCCTTCATTTGACATTTTCGCGCCGGAATTTACCCAGCCGCGCAGTATTTTCAAGCCATTTTTTCCGTTTCCAGCCCCATGCCCGTTGAGTCGAAGGGGACGAAGGCGTATATCATTCCGTATACGTAACCAGTCGAGGCCGCCTATGCGGCAAACGAATGCTGCCAGACCTGCCAACCGGGTTCCTTACCGGAACCAACGCCTCCTTTATCGCCGAACTTTACGGCAAATACGCCGCCGATCCGGCCAGTGTCGATCCCAGCTGGCGCGCGTTCTTTGCCGACCTGCATGACGATCCGAAGACGCTGTGGAGCGATGTCAAAGGCTTTTCATGGGCCGATCACCCCTCGCCCCCTGTCGCGTCAAGGTCCAATGGCCATGCCCTGTTCGCCGAGCCGGAAACCAAGGCCGGTCCAAGCTCCCGTTCCGAGACTGCCGAAGCCAGCGCCGAACTGGCGGCGCAGGATGCCATCCGTGCCCTGATGCTGGTGCGTGCCTTCCGCGTGCGCGGCCATCTCGAGGCGAAGCTGGACCCTCTGGGCCTCGAGAACCGCGCACCCCATCCGGACCTCGATCCCGCCACCTACGGCTTCCAGCCCGACGATTATAAACGGCAGATCCGCCTGGGCGGCGTCATGGGGCTGGACCGCCCCACCCTGTCCGAGCTGGTGGCGATGCTGCACCGGATCTATTGCGGCTCGCTGGGCACCGAATTCATGCATGTCCAGAACGCGGACGAGCGTGCCTGGATGCAACAGCGGCTGGAGAATCTGCCCTCGGTGCAAATTCCGACCGAAGGCAAACGCGACATATTGAAAAGCCTGACCGCCGCCGAAGGCTTCGAGAAATTCCTGCAGGTCAAGTATACCGGCACCAAGCGCTTCGGCCTGGAGGGCGGCGAGGCGCTGATTCCGGCGATCGACGAGATCCTGAAGGTTTCCGGCCATTACGGCGTGCGCGATGTCGTGTTCGGCATGGCGCATCGCGGACGGTTGAACGTCCTGACCAATGTACTTGGGAAGCCCTATACCGCGATCTTCTCCGAATTCCAGGGCAACTCGGCCAATCCCGAGGATGTGCAGGGTTCGGGCGACGTGAAGTACCATCTTGGAACATCGAACGACCGCGAATTCGGCGGCAAGGCGATCCACGTTTCGCTTTCCGCCAACCCGTCCCATCTCGAGGCGGTGAACCCTGTCGTCCTCGGCAAGGTGCGCGCCAAGCAGGACCAGACCCGCGATGTCGAACGATGCGAGGTCATGGGACTGGTCATCCACGGCGACGCCGCGATGGCCGGCCAGGGCCTGGTCGCCGAATGCCTGATGCTGTCGGAACTCAAGGGCTACCGCACGGGCGGCACGATGCATGTCGTGATCAACAACCAGATCGGCTTCACCACCGCGCCGAAATATTCGCGCAGCGGTCCCTACGCTACGGACGTCGCCAAGATGATCCAGGCGCCGATCCTGCACGTCAACGGCGACGATCCGGAAATGGTGGTCCAGGCCGCGCGCATCGCCGCCGATTATCGCCATGAATTCCAGAAGGATGTGGTTCTGGATATCGTCTGCTATCGCCGCCAGGGACACAACGAGGGTGACGAGCCGGGCTTTACCCAGCCGATCATGTACCGCGCCATTCGCGAACATGCGACGACGCTGGAATTATATGCGCGGACGCTGGCGGATTCCGGTGCGATTTCGAAGGAAGAGGCGGCCGAAATCTCCGCATCATTCCAGCGCCGGCTGGAAGAGGACTTCGCGACCTCGGCAAGCTTCAAGCCTAACAAGGCCGACTGGCTGGAAGGGCGCTGGAGCGGTCTGCAATCGGCGGCGCAGGACGCCGAGCCGCATCCGACCACCGTACCTGCCGACGCCCTGCAAACGGTGGGCCGCGCCCTGAGCCGGACGCCGGACGGCTTCGACACGAACAGCAAGATCGTGCGCCAGCTGAAGACCAAGGAGGAGATGTTCGCCAGCGGCGAAGGTATCGACTGGGGAACCGGCGAGGCCCTGGCCTTCGGCACCTTGCTGCTCGAAGGCTATCCGGTGCGCCTGTCCGGCCAGGATTCGGGGCGCGGCACGTTCAGTCACCGCCATGCGGTGGTCTACGACCAGCAGACCGAGCAGCGCTATATCGCCCTCCAGAATGTCGAAGGGGCAAAGGCGGCATTCGAAGTTGTGGACAGTCCGCTCAGCGAAGCGGCGGTGCTGGGCTTCGAATACGGCTACAGCCTGGCCGAACCGCGCGCCCTGGTGTTGTGGGAAGGCCAGTTCGGCGATTTCGTCAACGGCGCACAGGTCATCATCGACCAGTTCATCAGCTCGGGCGAGGCGAAATGGCTGCGCATGTCCGGCCTGGTGATGCTGCTGCCGCATGGCTACGAGGGCCAGGGGCCGGAACACTCCTCCGCACGCCTGGAACGCTTCCTGCAGAACAGCGCCGAGGACAACTGGCAGGTCGCGAACTGCACCACGCCGGCGAACTACTTCCATATCCTGCGCCGCCAGGTGCATCGCAATCACCGCAAACCGCTGATCCTGATGACGCCCAAATCGCTGTTGCGCCACAAGCTGGCGGTATCGAAGCTGAGCGATTTCAGCGACGCCGGATTCCAGAAGGTGATCGGGGATACCGTGGCCCAGAACGTGAAACGCGTCGTCCTGTGCACCGGCAAGGTCTATTATGATCTGTTCGAGGAACGGCAGAAACGCAATGTCACGGATGTAGCCATAATCCGGGTCGAGCAGCTCTACCCCTTCCCCGCCGACGAAGTGGCGGCCGAACTGGCCAAGTACCCCGAGGCGGCAATCGTATGGGCTCAGGAAGAGCCGCAGAACATGGGCGCGTGGACTTTCATCGACCGCAGGCTGGAAGCCGTATTGACCCAGATCGGGCACAGGGCCGGCCGTCCCGTCTATATCGGCCGTCACGACGCCGCTGCACCCGCCACCGGCCTGTTGAAGCGTCACAATCTGGAACAGGCAAAGCTGGTGGATGAGGCGTTGACGATCGGTTGAAGCATTAAGCAGTCCCCTTGCACAAAACGCGCCCTAGTTTACAAGCAACTGAATACATTGGAGAGACACCATGGGCGTTGAGATCAAGGTTCCGCAGCTTGGCGAATCGGTAACGGAGGCGACCGTGGCGCGCTGGCTGAAGCAGCCGGGCCAGGCGGTCGCAGCCGACGAAGCTGTGGTGGAGCTGGAAACCGACAAGGTGACGCTGGAAGTCAACGCCCCGCAAGCCGGCACGATGGGCGAGATCGCGGCCAAGGAAGGCGACACGGTTTCCGTCGGCGCCCTGCTGGGCACCATCGGCGAAGGCAGCGGCGCACCGGCGGCGAAGGCCCCTGTTCCCGAGAAAAAGTCCGAGCCTGCACCGCAACAGCCCAAGACCGAAAACAAACCGAACGGCGCCAAAACCGCGATCGAACTGTCCGGCCCCGCCGCGCGCAAGCTGGTGGAGGAACGTGGCCTGGACCCGGCCGCGATCGAAGGCACTGGCAAGGGCGGCCGCATCACCAAGGGTGACGCCCTCGGCGCCGGTGCGCCCAGCGCTCCGGTACCACCGTCCGCGCCCCGCGCGCCGCATGAACGTGAACAGCGCGTCCGCATGACGCGCCTGCGCCAGCGCATCGCCGAGCGCCTGAAGGAAGCGCAGAACACCGCCGCGATGCTGACCACCTTCAACGAGGTGGATATGAGCGTGGTCATGGCGCTGCGCAGCGAACACAAGGACGCGTTCGAGAAGAAGCATGGCGTCAAGCTCGGCTTCATGTCGTTCTTCGTCAAAGCTGCGGTCAATGCGCTGAAGGAATTCCCGTCGGTCAACGCCGAGATCGACGGCCAGGACATCGTCTACAAGAATTACTACGACATCGGCGTCGCCGTCTCGACCCCCAGCGGGCTGGTCGTTCCCGTGGTCAAGGATTGCGACGCGAAAAGCTTTGCCGACATCGAAAAGACCATCGGCGACCTGGGCATGCGCGCCCGCGACGGCAAGCTGGCGCTGGAGGAACTCAACGGCGGCACCTTCACCGTGACCAATGGCGGCGTGTTCGGCTCGATGATGTCGACGCCGATCATCAACCCGCCGCAGTCCGCCATCCTCGGCATGCACAAGACGATGGAGCGCCCGGTCGCGATCAAGGGGCAGGTCGTCGTGCGCCCGATGATGTACCTGGCGCTGTCCTACGATCACCGCATCATCGACGGCCGCGAGGCCGTGTCCTTCCTAGTCAAGGTCAAGGAAGCGATCGAAACGCCGGAGCGCCTGCTGCTGGACCTGTAGACCATGCTGGATGCGCAGTACGACCTTACGGCCATCGGGCGTCCCTATACGGACATCATCGTCCATGTCGACGAAGGGATAGTGCGTAATTTCGGCTTGGAAAAAGGCCGGATCAGGGAAATCTCGTCGGCGATGATGCTCGCCATACGCAGCGAACTGACCGATTACACCATATACCCGGGCGGCTCGCCCCCCAATACGTGTGCTTGCGTCCAGGCGCTCGGCGGCCAGGCCGTGTTCCTGGGCAAGGTCTGCGACGATGTCAGCGGCCGCGCGTTTCGCAAAGGTTTTCCACCCGGCGACGTGTTGTTCCCGAATGAGAATTATCCTGCGGATGCCAGCGCGCTATCGGGCACCTGTCTTGTCCTGATAACGCCGGACGACGTGGGTACGGTAGTCAACTGCCCCGGGGTCGGCGACCGTCTCAGCGACGCCGATATGTTTCCCGACCTGATTCGGGATTCCAAGATCCTGTATCTGCAGGCGCATTTCCTGTTCGCCGATACCAGCCGCGATGCCGTTGCAAAAGCGATCGAGGTTGCAAAGTCGGCACGGCGGGAAGTCGCGATCTCCCTGCACGATCACCGTATGAATGCGGAGCGTATGGCGATCTTCAAGGATCGTTATCTTCCTATGACCGATATGCTGATCGGCAATCGCGAGGAATTCGAACCCCTGTTCTCGCAATCCGACATGGATGGCGCCGCCAGTGGGGCGACGCTCGTCGTCATGACGGATGGAGCCAACGGCGCTTACCTCGTCGGCCGCGACGATCAGCTTCACATTCCCCCGCACCTGCTGAAGGCGCGGGATAATACGGTCGGGGCCGGCGATGCCTTCGCCGCGGGTCTTTTCCATGGCTACGTCAACGGCTTGTCGCTGATGAATTGCGGTCAACTGGGGGCCGAAGCCGCCAGCGCCATCCTCGACCTGCCGGGCGCCCGCCCGGTCAGCAGCTGGAAGGACATGGCGGATAAATACCTGCAGGCTGCCCCGGCATCCCTGCGCCGTCCGGTGACGTCGGGTCAGACACAACCATGAACGCCCAGCCATGCTAGACGCTCAGTACGATCTTGCGGCTATCGGACTGCCCTATATCGACATCATCGTGCGTGTCGAGGACTCCTTCCTCGAGCGTTTCGGCCTTGTAAAGCGCACGGTGCGCGACCTGCAACCGGCACAAATTCTGGCGATCCGCAGCGAGCTGACCGATTACACCGTCTATCCCGGCGGTTCCCCTTCCAACACCTGCGCAGGCATCCATGCGCTGGGGGGCAAGGCGGTCTTCATGGGACGTGTGTGCGACGATGCGACAGGCCGCGCCTTCCGCAATGCTTTTCCGGCGGGCAACGTGCTATTTCCCAATCGGCCTTACGGAAAGGACCCACGGGCGACATCGGGGATCGTCATCGTGATGATGACGCCCGACGATGCCGCCACGGTTGTCGCCAATCCGGGTGTCGGCGACTACCTGACCGAAGCCGATATCTTTCCCGACCTGATCGCGGACTCGCGCATACTGTTCCTCCAGGCGCATTTCTTCACCGTCGACACCAGCAAGGCCGCCGTCGGGAAGGCGATCGAAGCGGCAAAGGCGGCGAAGAGAATTGTTGCATTGTCGTTGCACGGCCATCGCTTCAATCCCGAACGCAAGACGATATTCCTGGAACAGCACATGAAGAAAGCGGACATGCTGGTCGGCAACAGGGATGAATTCGAGATTCTGTTCGGACAGCTGGATATGAAGGCGCTGGCCGACCAGAACCGCCTGATCGTCATGACCGATGGCGGCAATGGCGCCTACATACTGGGACGAGGCGAGCGGATCCATGTTCCGCCGCATGCCGTTTCCGCGCCCGACAATACGGTAGGCGCCGGCGACGCCTTCGCCGCCGGTTTCTTTTACGGCTATGTCAACGGCCTGGCTTTACGCAAATGCGGCGAACTGGGAGCCGAAGCGGCAAACGCCGTTCTGGATATCCCGGGCGCGCGGCCCGTCGGCAGCTGGAAAAATATAGCCGATAAATACTTGCAGAGCGCACCGGCATCGCTGCGCCGTCCCATCCTTGCGGAAGGTGCACAGACATGAACTTCGACGTTACGGGCATCGGCAGAGCCTTCACCGATATCATTGCCGAGGTCGATGACGACTTCCTGAAGGAAAGCGGCCTGATAAAAGGGCGTGGGATCGAAACCCTGCCCACCGAGCTGCTGGCGATCCGCAGCCAGCTTACGACATATACGCTGTTGCCAGGCGGCTCACCCTCAAACACCGTCGCCGGCGTTGCCGCCCTGGGCGGAAAGGCTGCATTCCTGGGCAAGGTTTGCGAAGACATAAGCGGCCGCGCGTTTCGCAATGCCTTCCAGCGCGGTGAGGTTTTCTTTCCCAATTCCGTATATCCGGACGAGCCCAACGCGATCTCCGCGACGTGCTTCGTCCTGAGCACGCCTGACGGCACCATAACCATGGCCTATAGCCGCGGCATCGCCGACCGGCTGACGACAAAGGACGTGTTTCCGGATATCATCGCAGAATCGAAAGTGTTGCTGATCCAGGGCCATTTGTTCAACTCGCCCGAAAGCAGGGAAGCGATCCTGTTTGCGACCAAGGTGGCGGAACGGGCCAAGCGCAAGGTTGCCATCAGCCTGAACGATCTGTACCTGAAACCGGCTCACGACCGGTCGTTCCTTGCCGAAGCCGATTTCATCTTCGCCAACATGCGTGAGTTTCGGACGGAGTTTCCGGGCAAGGAATTGATCGATCTGCAGAACCAGGATGCCATCTTCATAGTGACCGACGGCGCGAGAGGGGCCCATATCTCCGGCAAGGGACATTTCTTTCATTGCCCTCCCCTGCAACTGGTTCCCGACGAGCACGTCGCGGTGCCGAATTTCGTCGGTGCGGGCGACCAGTTCGCCGCCGGTTTCCTGTTCGGATACACGCATGACGTGCCCCTGCCCGACTGCGCCCGCCTTGGTTCGGAAACTGCCGCCGCCGTTCTTCGCGCCCATGGCGCCCGGCCCAAAGGCGACTGGCGCGGTCTTGCGGCGAAATACCTGCAGCCCGATACCGTGGACGGCGTGTCATGATGGACCAGTTGCATAACGCGGAACGGCTTTTCACGGCGGAGGAAGCCGTAACCTACCTGCCGGAATGCCAGGCCTACACCGAGGCCGAATTCGGCGCGGGCGATGCCTTCCCGGTCGATTACCTGACGAAGCACCGAATGGAGGGCGTACAGTTCTATCAGCCCTATGGCGACTTCTCGGCACTGCCGCCCAAGGTCCTGGGGCTGGCCAGTTGCATGTTCATTTCCTACGCCATGTACGACGACATGCTGGAGGGCAGGCGCAAGGAAACCGAACTCGACCCGTGGCGTCCGGAAGACGGCAAGGCGATCTTCTGGGTGGCCGCGGTCGTCAGCGAAAAGCCCGGAATCTTCGCCAAATGCCTTTCCGCCATTTTCGACCAGGCGGAGGCGCACGAATTCAAGAACCGCGTCGACCGGGTCGGCGTTGTCTGCACCGGTCCGCAGGGTTACCTCATGGCACGGTCCTTCGGCCTGGTGGAAAGCGGTACGCGCTACAAGAACGGCTGGCTGTTCATGGATCGCAAACTGGGTCCGGGTGGTTTCAGGGAACTCAGTACCCATCTACAGGATATCTGGGGCATGACGCGGGTCCGCGATTGCATCCGCGAAGGCCGGGCGATGTGGGGCGAGGACTGGAAGAAACGCGACTTCACTTCTTCGAAACCCGGCAAGACGCAAGAAGACTGACGCTACAAACAGGATATTTGTCCCATGGCTGATACCAACTACGACGTTCTTGTCATCGGCTCCGGCCCCGGCGGCTATGTCTGCGCCATCCGTGCCGCGCAGCTAGGCTTCAGGACCGCTTGCATCGAGAAACGCGCGACGCTGGGCGGCACATGCCTGAACGTCGGCTGCATCCCGTCCAAGGCGCTGCTGAGCGCGTCCGAAAAATTCGCCGAGGCCAACCACCACTTCGATCATATCGGCATCACGCTGGGCGAGGTCGGGCTACATCTGGACAAGATGATGGCGTTCAAGGACGGCGTGGTGAAGGCCAACACGGATGGCGTCGCATTCCTGTTCAAGAAGAACAAGGTCGACTGGATACAGGGCACGGCGCATTTCAAGAATGCGACCACCGTCATGGTCGAAGGACAAAAGGGTGAAGGCAAGCACCAGGAGATTACCGCAAGGCACATCGTGATCGCCACCGGATCGGAGGTCATGCCGCTGAACGGCATTACCGTCGACGAAAAGCGCATCGTATCGTCTACCGGCGCGCTGGCGCTGGAGAAGGTGCCGGAAAAACTGGTCGTGATCGGCGGCGGCTATATCGGCCTGGAACTGGGCACGGTGTGGCGGCGGCTGGGATCGGATGTCACGGTGGTCGAGTTCCTGGACCGCATCCTGCCCGGCATGGACGGCGAGGTATCAAAGCAGATGCAGCGCATCCTTGCCAAGCAGGGCATCGATTTCAAGCTGTCGACCAAGGTGACCAGCGCCGAGACCAGCGGCGATAAGGTCACGCTGACTCTTGAACCAGCCGGTGGCGGTGCGTCCGAGACGCTGGAGGCGGATGCCGTGCTGCTGGCGGTCGGCCGCCGCGCCTATACCGCCGACCTCGACCTTGAAGCCGCCGGCGTGAAGCTGGACGAGCGCGGGCGGGTGATTTCGGACGAGGCTTTCCGTACCACGGCACCGAACATCTATGCGATCGGCGACGTGCGTACCGGTCCGATGCTGGCGCACAAGGCCGAGGACGAGGGCAGCGTGCTGGCCGAAATGCTGGCGGGACAGGCCGGCCATATCGATTACGACCTGGTACCGGGCGTCGTCTATACCTGGCCGGAAGTCGCCAGCATCGGCAAGACGGAGGAGCAGCTGAAGCAGGCGGGCATCGCGTACAAGATCGGCAAGTTCCCCTTCTCCGCCAACGGCCGCGCACGCGCCATCGACATGACGGACGGGTTCGTGAAGATTCTTGCCGACGCCACGACGGACCGGATTCTGGGCGCGCACATCATCGGCGCGGAAGCCGGCACGCTAATCCATGAAATCGCGGTCGGAATGGAATTCGGCGCATCGGCCGAGGACATTGCCCGCACCTGCCACGCCCATCCGACGCTGAACGAAGCGGTCAAGGAAGCGGCGCTGGCGGTGGAGGGGCGTCCGATCCATATCTAGCAGCAGCATGGATCGCGCGCATATCGAAGCGGTTCTGCAGAGCCTGTGTCCTGAAAACGGTCCTGGTATTGCCGCCGGCATTTTCCGTGACGGCGCCCTGCTCGACAGCTACGCCTTCGGCTATGCCGATGTCGAGCGCAGGCAGCCTATAGACAGCGAAACGTCGTTTCATGTCGCCTCGCTGTCCAAGCAGTTCACCGCCTATGCCATCGCGCTGCTTGCTTCGCGCGGAATGCTGTCCATGGATCAATCGGTACGTTCGATCCTGGGCGACCTGCCCCTTGATGAACGTATTCTGGTGCGCCACCTGGTTCATCATACCAGCGGCCTGCGCGATCAGTGGAATACGCTCGACCTGATGGGCTGGCGTCCGGGCGATCCGATTTCCACCGATGACGTTTTGCGGTTCGTCATTCTGCTTGACGGGCTGAACCACGAGCCGGGAACGAAATACCTCTATTGCAATACCGGCTATACGCTGATGGGCGAGGTTGTCCGCAAGGTCAGCGGCTTGTCCCTTCAGCAGTTTCTGGATCGGGAAGTATTTCACCCTCTTGACATGGCGCACACCAGATTTCGCGAGGATTACAGGGCAACCCTGCCCCACGAAGCCGTATGCTACGCCCGCGAAGGCGAGACATATGTCTGTACAACGCCGCCATACAAAACGATTGGCGCATCGTCTTTGCAAACAACCATAGGCGATTTCGCAAAATGGACGGCGTTCCTGCAGGACATCGAGAATTCGGGGTTGCATGACATGATGCACGCCCGTGGTCAGCTCGACGATGGAACCGGTATCGCTTATGGCTTCGGGCGTGTCTGCGGAACTCTCGGCGGCATGAAGACCCTGTCCCATTCCGGCCTCGATTATAATTTCAGCGCCCAGTCCATCTATTTGCCCGAACACCGGATCGGAGCGGCGGTTTTTTCGAACGGAACACACCTTGCACTGGAGGCAGTCGCCGCGTGGCTCCTAATGAGCCATATGACACTGCCGGACGATCTATGCCGGGTACTAGAGCAGAGCGTCGCTTTCTACGCGCCGGTGGCTTCGAGCCACAATGACTGGAAAAGCGTGGCGGCTTTCGGCACTCCCCTGAATGGCGACCTGAGGCTTGTGGAGCGATGCGGAGATATCCTGCGCATTTCCGGCACATACGCAGCCACGCTGCATAGAACCGGGACTACGACTTACGCTGCCCAGGGTGCGCTCACCGCCTATGAAATCGATCCTGCGCTCCGGACACTGACCATATCTTCCGATCTTGCTGCAACCCGGAACGCTATTCCTGCACTGGATCTAGAATGGAACGATAATCTTGCCGCACACGTCGGCACCTATAAATCCGGCGGACTGGCCGCAACTCATGAAATCGAATTATCAGATGGCCAGCTATACTGGCTGCGTCCCCGGCTCCCGCCGCAGAAACTGACCTATGCCGGGGACAACCTGTTCTACGCCCAGGGCTATCTGCTGGACTTCACGGCGGAAGGCCTCGTCATATCCCATCCCCGCGCACATGGCTTTGTACTGAAGCGTTCCGAATGATTACGGTATAGGCGCGGTCACCACATCGACCGCACCCGTACCTATATCGGCCGCGCCGTCCGCAACGCCACGCACGGCATCGCCAATGCAGCCGGACAGGGTCATGACAGTCAGAAGCAGCAGAATATATCTCATATCGATCTCCTGACTTTTAAACACCTGCGGGAAGATGTTGATCCATCTCGCTGAGACGGACCATTTTCTCCACTTGTTCCCACGCGTCAAGCCGGGCGATTTCATCGGGCTCGAACCAGCCGGCTTCGGTCGCGTCGTCACCGGCCAGGAGTTCGCCCGAACGATATTCGGCAGCGATTTCCACCAGTGTATAATGATAGCGCGGTTTTCCGGCATCGTCGCGCTCGATCAAATCCAGTGCCGTGATGATCCTGTACGGCCAGACCGTCAGGGAAGTTTCCTCCCTGACTTCACGGCTAGCGGCTTCGAAAAGGGTTTCACCCAGTTCCAGCAGGCCGCCCGGCAACGCCCACTGGCCGGCACGCGGGGCACGGGCACGCTTTATCAGAAGCACGCGCCCCTCGCGCCATACCACAACGCCTACGCCGACCAGGGGGCGATCCGGGTAAGCGCGATCCGGCACCAATTACGGGGTCGTCGGGGAGCCGCTGAAGTTCGGCACGCCGCTTCTGCTTCTCTGCTGTTGCGGCGTTGTTACCGGCTGCGCCTGCGTTGCAACCTGCATATTCTGCGCGCTTAGTTGCTGCATCGATTGCAACAGGGTTTCGGCATCCTGCAGATGCTTGGAGGCAAACTCCTTCAGCGCTTCATTGTCGCCCTTGGTCGCCTCCTTGTTGAGGTTCGAGCTGGTCTTGTAAAGCTCGCGATCCGCAAGCCGCAGATACTGCTTGTCGAAATCGCCCGGCGAGGCATTCAGCCTGTCCATCGCGATCTGCTCGCGGATAGGGGATACGTTGTATGAAATGTTGTTCTTGTCCGCCAAGTCACGCATCTCGGCCTGGAAAGGATCGTAGAAGGACGTGACCTGCGCGGCGATCGCTTTCGACTGCTTGCTACCATTCTTTGCGGCGATCTGCGCGGCATCCAGCATGGTCTGGCTGCTCTCCAGATTGACGGCCACGAAAGCACTTTCGTTGGCAGGCAGTATAAGCTTTTGATATGCGGGATCCTGTGTATTGACCCGTGGCGATGTACTGGCGAAGGTGGGGACTGCTGGCTTTGAAAATATGGATTCGGCTGTAGCCGGTGCCTGCATGGGGTTGCCGGGCGTCGGGGCTATCGGCTGTTGCTGAACGGGGGAAAGGCTGAACCCCTCCAGCCCGGACCCGCCCTGCACGTCAGTGGACGGCGTTTCGGATGACGGCGCTTCCGGGGCGTAATCCTTGTATGTACCGCTTTCCCAAGGGGATTGGGCTTTTGCTATGATCGGAACGAGGCCACACAGAACCAGTGCGGATGTTGCTATCAGGCGCTTGTTCATGAAAGTCCCCACGCATTTATCCTAGTTTGTAAACAAATCTAGCATAAAAATAGATCCTGCGCGAGGCCCATGAAAGGCAGCCGGAGCCGTACGGCCCCGGCTGCGTCTCGTTACTTCGTTCCGCTGGTTGCTGCAGGCGGGAACTTGGTTTCCAGCTGCTTTACCATCTCAAGGTGGCCCTGCAGGGTGGGCAGGGTCTTGGCGGCAAAGCTCTTCAGCTGCGGATCGTCGCCGGTGCTGGCTTCCTTCTGGAAGGCATTCACGGCCTCGTTGTGATCCTTGTCCTGGATCGCGATGAATTTCTGGTCGAAATCGCCGACGCTGGCAGCCTTCAACTGGTCGAGCTGACCTTTATGCTCGGTATCGAGGTCCTTCGGCACGGTTGCGCCAAGCTTCTTGGCAATTGCGCTCAGCTTCTTGGATGCCTTGGTATGGTCGTCGATCATGGTCTGGGCGAAGACCTTGACGCTGTCATTGGTCGAAACCTTCTTGGCCAGCTTGGAGGTCTGGATTTCGATCATGCCGCCCTGCGAGGCCTTCGTGATGAAATCCTTGTCGTTGGCCGATAGGGTCGCCGCAACCGCGCCACTTGTCGTTGTCGTCGTGGTCGTATTGTCCGCTTGCGCGACGACTGGCATCAAAATTAGCGCACCCAGGGTGGCGGCTAGGAGGGGCTGCTTCTTCATTCCGGGATTCCTATGGTTTGGTAACGAACTGACCGCAAACACGTACTGTCCGCGCTTTGTTCCCGCAAGCGGCATGATGAAACACGTTATGGGCTTGAACTTGCCGTGCTTGTTGCGTATCGGTCGACACCGTTCATTTCATACTGGTGATGCTTGGCGATGCCGCCGTTGATAGAGATTTCGGCTCTGACAAAATCCTTTGGCAGGACGCGGGCCGTCGCCGGCGTGACATTCGCCGCTGACAAGGGCGAGGTCGTTGGATTTCTGGGACCCAACGGCGCCGGCAAGACCACCACGATGCGCATGATCGCGGGCTACCTGACGCCCGATTCGGGCATGGCGCGTATCGACGGCATCGATGTGGCGAAGCAGCCGGTCCTCGCCAAATCCAGGATCGGTTACCTGCCCGAAGGCGCGCCCCTTTATGGCGACATGACAACGCGGGCCTTTCTTGAGTTTGCGGCCGCCGCGAGGGGATTGACCAAGAGGGAACGGCCGGAAGCCATCGGCCGGATCACGCAACGCCTGGCGCTGGAAGCGGTGATGGACCGGCGCATCGACATGCTGTCCAAGGGCTTTCGCCGCCGCGTCGGAATCGCGCAGGCGATCGTGCACAACCCGCCCGTCCTGATCCTCGACGAGCCTACGGATGGGCTGGACCCCAACCAGAAGCACGAGATGCGGGCGCTGATCAACGAGATGGCAGAGCACAAGACGATCGTGATCTCGACCCATCTGCTTGAAGAAGTCGACGCCGTCTGCACGCGCGCAATCATCATCGATGCCGGCACAATCCGCTTCGACGGCACGCCCGAATCCCTGCGCAAGCGTTCGGCCTATCACAACGCCGTCGTAGTGACTCTGCGCGCCGAAAGCAGCCTGATTGCCGAAACATCTCTTCGCGGGTCCGCGGCCGTCGAAAGCGTCGCCTCGCTCAAGCTGGGCAATGGCTTCGTCGAGCTGATCGTGCGGCCTGTCGGCAACAAGCCGATCGTATCGGAAGTCGAATCCCTTCTGGCGGAGGCCGAGATCGTATTCGAAACCATCGCGGTCGAACGCGGACGGCTCGACGAGGTGTTTCGTGGCCTGACCTCCGATGCGCGCAGCGGCGGCATCGATACGACCGAGGAGGCATTGTGATGCGAGGCATCGCCGTCATCGCCCGGCGTGAGTTCGCCAGCTATTTCGCGACGCCGCTGGCCCCGGTGTTCCTGGTCATCTTCCTGGGCGTATCTGCCGCGCTCCCCTTCTTCATCGGCGGCTTCTTCGAGCGTAATCAGGCCGACCTGCAGTCCTTTTTCAGCTTCCATCCCTGGCTGTATCTGGTGCTGGTACCCGCCATCGGCATGCGGCTGTGGGCCGAGGAGCGCAAGAGCGGCACGCTGGAGCTGCTGATGACGTTGCCGCTGACCATGGGCGAGGCTGTCGTGGGCAAGTTCCTGGCCGCCTGGGCGTTCGTCACGCTGGGGTTGCTGCTGACCGTTCCGATGTGGGTCACGGTCAACTACCTGGGCAGCCCCGATAACGGGGTCATCCTGGCCAGCTATATCGGCAGCTGGCTGCTGGCCGGCGCGATGCTGGCCGTAGCCTCCTGTTTCTCGGCCACCACGCGCAACCAGGTGGTCGCCTTCATCCTGTCCGTCATCGTGCTGTTCCTGCTGCTGATGAGCGGGCTTGAAATCGTGCTGGCGTTCTTCCGTTCGTGGGCGCCACATGCGGTGCTGGAAATGGTCACGGGGCTTAGCCTGCTCACGCATTTCACTGCCATCACCAAGGGCGTGATCGACCTGCCCGGCCTGATCTTCTTCTGCAGCCTGATGGCGCTGGGCCTGTTCGCGACCGCCGCCGTCCTGGGCGCAAGGAAGGCGCAATGAAGCCGGCGCGCGCAAATTCGCTGGGGGCGGTGGCCGCCCTGCTGCTGGCGATCGTCGCTTTCCTGGCGATCAATCTGGCGGCTGGTCTCAGCCTCGGCTCGGTCAAGCTCGACCTGACGCAGGGACGCATCTACACGTTGTCGCCCGCGACCGTCGACCTGTTGAAGACGTTGAACGAACCGATCACATTGCGCTTCTACGCCTCGCCTGCGCTGACCGAGGCTTCGGGGCAGTATACGGGTTACGAACAGCATGTCCGTGCCCTGCTGGATGTCTACGCCCGCCACAGCCACGGCAGGATCACGGTCGACGATATCGCGCCCGAACCCTATTCGGCGGAGGAGGACCGTGCCTTCAGCTTCGGCTTGCACGGCGTGCCGGTCGACGATGAAGGGAACCAGGCCTATTTCGGTATCGTCGCCACCAACTCGACCGACCAGACGCAGACGATCCCGTTCCTGACGCCCGACCGCGAAGTCTTCCTGGAATACGACCTGACCCGCCTGATCGCCAGCCTGGGCCAGCCCAAGAAACCGGTCGTCGGCCTGATCGACGGCACCGGCGCGGGCGGGATGCAGGGCGGCGACCAGGGCAAGCCATGGGTCAGCCTGGAACAGGCACGCACGCTGTTCACGATCCGCCGCATCGACCAGCTGACCAGCACCATCGATCCGGCGATTCCCGTTCTGCTGATCGTTCATCCCAAGGACCTCAGCCCGATCACGCAATTCGCCATCGACCAGTATGTGCTGGGTGGCGGTCACGCCTTGGTCTTCGTCGATCCCGATGCCGAGAGCGTCGCCGCGCCGATGTCGGAGATGATGAGCAGCGGCACGCCGGGCGGCGGGGCCTCGGACCTGCCTGCGCTGTTCAAGGCATGGGGCATCGATTACGACCCGCACAAGATCGTGGCCGACTGGGGCCAGTCGATGCGGGTCGAGGGCGAAAGCTTCGACCGCCCGATCGTGACCCAGTTCCCGCCTTATATCGAGATCAAGCCGCCGCATCTCGACCCCGACGATCCCGTGACCGGCGATCTGAAGGTCATCAACATGGTCACGGTCGGCGCGCTGCTGCAGGCACAGGATGCGAAGACGACGATGACGCCGCTGATCACCTCGTCCGCTCATTCGGCGCTGGCGAACGCCGAGGATGCCGTCGGCAATGCGGACCCGCTGGCATTCCTGTCGAAGTACAAGCAGGGCGATCAGAATTTCGTCATGGCCGCCCGCATCGTCGGACCCGCCAATACCGCCTTCCCGAACGGACCGCCGAAGGACAGCAAGATCGCGGCGGACAAGATTCTGAAGACGGCGCTCAAGCCGGTCGATGTCATCGTGGTCGCCGATGTCGACATGCTGGCCAACCATACCTGGGTCGATATCCGCGACATGATGGGGCAGCAGGTCGCCGCGCCCTTTGCCAGCAACGGCGATTTCCTGGTGAACGCACTAGAGAACCTGACCGGCAGCCCTGCCCTCGCCACGCTGCGCGGACGCGGTATCTCCAGCCGCCCGCTGACACGCATCGAGGACCTGCAACGCGTTGCCGACGAGAAATACCGCGCGACCAAGGATGAATTGTCCAAGAAGCTGGACGAAGCGCGGCGTAAACTGCTCAGCCTCGCCCCGGCCAAGAGCGCGGACAGCGACAGCGCGGCCCCGGTGCTGAACGAGGAACAACAGGCGACGGTCAAGCAGTTCCGCGCCGAGATGGCGGATACGCGCAATCAATTGCGCGACGTGCAGCACAATCTTCGCCGCGACATCGAACAGCTGGAGGGCGAGATCGAATTCGCCAATATCGTGCTGGTGCCGCTGGCTGTCGTGATCTTCGCCCTGCTGCTGGCGTTCGGCGGCCGGAGGCGCGGCCGATGAACAGCCGTTCGCTGGCACTGCTGGGTACACTGGCCGTGCTGGCGACGGGCGTTGCCGGCTATGCGGTGCGGAACGCCGACCATCCCGCGCAGAATTCCGCAAAGGGCAAACTGCTTTTTCCCGACCTGCCGACACGAACGGGCGACATCGTGCGTATCGAGATCGACAGTGCGGGCGAAGCCACGGTCCTGGAGCGGCGCGACAATAGCTGGATCCTGCCTGCGAAAAGCAACTACCCGGCCGATCCCGATCGTATCGGACAGTTGCTGGGGACGATCGCGCATCTGGATTTGCTGGAAGAGAAAACCTCCGATGCGGCACGCTATGCCGACCTCGGCCTCGGCCCGCCCGGCAAGGATCTGGGTGCCGGCAAGGAGATAAAGCTGCTGGACGCCAAGGGTGGCGTGATGGCCGATGCCGTGATCGGACGCAACGCGATGAGCCTTGGCCGTACCGGCGGCGGCTTCTACGTGCGCCGCGCCGATCAACCGGCAAGCTGGCTGGTGGAAGGCATGATCGAGATTCCTCAGACAGCGATGGAATGGACGAAGCACAATCTTTTCGGCCTGTCCGATCCCGGCACGATCAGGAGCGCCGTGGTATCTGAGGATGAAAAAACGATCGTGACCGTCAGCCGCAACAAGCCGGAAGACGAAGACTTCACCGTGGTCCCGGCGCCGCCGGGCCGGCTGGATCAGGGCAAGGCACTGCGTCTTGCGACCATGCCGGTGTCGCTATCCTTCGACGATATTCGCGCCGTCTCGGCGAACGACGAAGACGCCACGCGCAGCGCCACGTTCCAGGCATTTTCGGGCGGGATAAGCTATCGCATACAGGCGTACGGCACCGACAAGGACATCTGGGCCAGGGTCAGCGAAAGCGGTGATGGCGACACGGTCAGGCAGTTCAATGCGTTCCACGCCAAATGGCTTTATAAATTGCCCCCCTATCGCGGCGACCTGCTGCTGTCGTCGTTGAAGGATTTCGCGGCCAAGGAAGACCCGGACGCGAAGTCCGCAAGGAAACCGAAATGAAGCTTCACATCTTCGCCTTGCTGGCGATCGTGGCTATGTCATCCGCGGCGTTCGCGCAGGACAGCACGCCCCAACCCGCAGGTCCGGAAAACGGCGGCGTCAGCGGCGCGACCATTCCGGTGATACATACGCCGGGACCCGATACGATGGGCAGTCAGTCTGGCGCGTTACCGGCGACGGGCACGGCCAACGGCACCGGCACCGGCACCGCGGCCGGTGTAACCGGGACGGGCACAACCGGGACCGGCACGACGTACGGGATGACTGTGACGCGGCCTATACCGGAAAGCTCGATCCAGCCGACCCTGGTCCTGCCGCGCCCACCCAGCGCGAGCGAGGTGGCCACCGACCAGGCGATCCGCAAGCAGGCCGACGACGATGTCTCGGCCTACGCCGAGCGCGTTTCGGATTCATGCGACGGCAGCTTCAAGGCGCGCATCGACTGGACGATGGTCAGCCCGCTGGAAACCCATCGCTACAGCCCGGCGGATGCCTGCGGCGCGGCCCTGCAGGCGATCGATGAAGCCTGCGAGAATCCCGTCGCCAAGGAACGGATCGCCAAGACCATAAAAAGCGTGATCTGTACCACCGGCCCGCATCCATCGGTCGAGCTACACGGTGCTACACTGGTCTACGTCATCGACTGGCAGAGCGCCAATCCGGGTGAGCGCATCTATACCTGGCTGGCGACGCATCTGTAGCCCGGCTGCGACCGACGCGACTATAGTTTCAATCGAAATTCCGCCAGTTCTCTTGGCGACAGCCACTCATGATAGACGCGCTTCAGGAAAGTCCGTTTCTGTTCGGCATCGGTGTTCGTGGCCACTTCCCTGAAAAATAACGCGCTTGCGGCATAGACGTGTTCGTAAGCCCGAAATTGAGGGTTGTTTACCTTCGCGCACAAGCTATGCGCCACATCGCGTGGGTTTTCATAAGGCATGCGGGTCACTATGTAATCGGTGCAATCCTCTATCGAACGACCGGAATTGATCATGATGTGGGCGTTGTTCTGCATGACCATCCGCCGATAGAGATCGATTTCATTTGCTGCGACTAGAAGCGGCGACCTCGAATCCTCGCTATCCAGAAAATAAGTCAGCGTCTGCGCCAAGCCTTCGGACTGAAACTGCTCCGGCTCGTGGACGGTTGTCAGTCCCATGCAGCGCGGCATGTCGCCGCTTTCGATTTTCTCGCAGACCAGCGCCGCCTGAACCATGTGAACCAGCACTTCATGAAACGCCAATTTCACGCAATGACCGATCTCGTATCTGGAAAATACGCGGGCGTTGAAACGCAATAAATAATCTTTCCCACTGCCATCCACCCAGTTCTGCCAGTACGCATCGACGTCGTGGAATTCGATCCGGAAATCGAAACCCGGAAGCGAACCGATCATCGACGAAAGAAGCTCCGCGTTACGACCGAACAATTCATGAAAAAAACCGATCACGCGCTCTTTCTCGATGGTCTTCTGTATCGAGGCAAAATTTTCGCTGAGGTCTTTGTCGACGCGGATATTCCATGGCCGAAGCGGCGCTTCTATTTTCTCGCGCTGCGCGGCCAGATCGTCTTCGCTGATATAAGCAGGCAGGAAACCCAGAATGCTTTCGATGTAAGGGACGAAATCCCAATGTTCGCCCATCACGTTGCGCAGATAGACCTCCTGGGCGCGTAGTTTCTGCAGCAGGCGCGGATAGGCTTTGATTTCAGGATCGTCCTGCAAGGCCTTCAGATCGTCCAGGACATTGCTACGGGCGCTGTAACGTTTACCGCTGTCCGGATCTACGAACCCGGGCAGGTTGAAGTCGATGATGGAGCCGCCCCCCAGATTTTTTTCCAGACTATGCCAGCCGGCCAGCAAGCGGCAGACAGCCAAATCTTTCTCAGGAGATATAATCTCGATGACCCTCAGTCCCAGAACCGGCGCGTTTTCTTCAGGCGCGAGGCATACTCGCCGTATTTACGACCGTACTTGCGCAGGCGCGGCGAGGCTTCGTCGTCTGCCCAGTGCTTGACCCGCTTGCCCAGGCGCATGCCCTTGCGGGCGATCTCGCGTTCGATGCCGCGTTGCGCCCTTTGCTCGGCAAGCGCAAAGGCGACCGCCGCGCCGACACCGATGACGGCGGTGATGACGCCGACGGTTGCGGTTGGATGGGTGATTGCGCGCGTATAGGCGCTGCGCATCGGCGTCTGCGGCAACGTTCCTGACTTGGCTGCGGTCTTGCCCTCGCTTGCCGAGCGGAACAAATTGTCCCAGCGCGGCTTTGCCGGTTCGTCCTTCAGCTCGGCCTTGATCAGGAAGTTTTCCGCCAGCAGGTCCATGACGCGCGGTGCAAGCTTGTTGAGCGTGCTCAGCACCTTTCCGCCCGCGCCGACATAAACATCGCGCGTTTGGTGCGAGGCGGCATAGAGGATGGCGATCGCAACCTCCTCCGCGTCGTAGATCGGCGGCGGCAATTGCGGTTCGCGGCTCAGGTAGTTCTTGGCTTTTTCGGCAAACGGCGTACCGATGGCGGACGGCTTGATCAGCGTGACCGAGATCGGCGCGTTGTCCATCTCCAGCTCCTGGCGCAGGCCGTCGGTGAAGCCCTTGATGGCATGTTTGGTCGCGCTGTACATCGATTGCAGCGCCAGCGTGATATCCGCCGCCACGCTGCCCAGGTTGATGATCGCACCGCCATTTTCCCGCAGGTGCCTTGACGCGACCAGCGAGCCGTTGACCAGACCCCAGAAGTTCGTGTCGAACATCCGGCGGCTATCCTCCTCCTTCACGTCTTCCAGCTTGCCCCAGATGCCGATGCCGGCATCGTTGATCCAGGTATCGATGCGCCCGAATTTCTGCAAGGCCGCTTCGGCCAGCTTCTCGACCTCGCCGCGATTGGCGACATCGAGCGCGTAGGAGATCGCCTCGCCACCCTGTTCGACGATCTCGTTCACGATCTTCTGCAGCTGTTCGGCATTGCGCGCCGCCAGCGCCAGCTTCGCCCCATGCCGCGCCGCGCGCTTGGCCGTCGCCAGCCCGATGCCGCTGGTCGCGCCGGTTATGACGATGACCTGCTCGTTCACGGGTTTAAGTTTGATGGCCATGGCTTTATTCCTTCTTTGAATCGGGTTCTTAACGGCTGGCCATACGGGCTGTTCCTCTAATAGTGAATGCGATCCATCTTCGCCGTCCACGCCTGGAATCCTTTCAGGGCTTCCTCGCGCAATAGCTGGACAGCTGGAGTGTCGCGCAGTTCGTTCGGCTTGGCGATTTCGACGTATAGTTGCTTGTCGCTGAACCCGATATCATCGGCGTCCTGCGCGGTATTGCCAAAGTATATATTGTTTATCCGGGCCCAGCGGATCGCTCCGTAACACATCGGGCACGGTTCGCAACTGGTATAGATATCGGCGCCCGGCAACTCGAAGGTGCCTGCCTTGCTTGTCGCGTCGCGGATGGCGACAACCTCCCCATGGGCGGTTGGATCGTTGGTCGAGGTGACCCGGTTGAAGCCCTCCCCGATAATGGCCCCGTCACGAACGATAACGGCACCGAAAGGGCCACC
The DNA here is from genome assembly GCA_965199335.1 of Alphaproteobacteria bacterium. Classification (GTDB taxonomy): domain Bacteria; phylum Pseudomonadota; class Alphaproteobacteria; order CALMVH01; family CALMVH01; genus CBDAQV01. Next base: position 258,199 of record CBDAQZ010000003.1, read on the forward strand.
CTGGTTGGTCTCCATTCCGATAAAGGACAATTCGATTGCGCGGCGCATATAATCTTCGGGGGTCATGTTATCCTGCTTATGGGTTAGTTTTTCTGGCCTGATGCTGGCACAGGATTGCCCTGTACTTCAAGCCTAAGAGTTTTACCCCGGAGTTCCTTGTTCCACAGGAAGGTGACCACACCCAACCCCGCCATGCCCGCCGTCGCGATCAAGGGCGAATGCAAGCGCCACGCATCGGCAAACAACGACACTATGCCCGGTGAGTAGAATATCAACGCCAGCCGTCCGCCATGAAGGTTTGCAAAGGCCCGCGTTTTATCCAGTCTTGTCGCATGCAGGATCTCGTCGCCCCAGAACTGCATCAGGCTGCCCGAACTCGAGCAGACCCCCAGCACCATCTCGGCCGCGCTGAGTCCGGTATGGCCAAGCCCGCAGCCGGACAGGATCATGCCGATGCCGGCGGAGTTGTGAATCGGACCTGCCACTTTTTTCAATCTGGCCGCGATGCGCTGGCTTTTTCTTTGTCGGCCTTCGTTTCCACGACCCTGGGTGCCAGCATCAGCATATTGCCTGTCGTGGCGGCGATCGCGGTGTAGGAAAAATAGAGATTGCGCTCCAGGCCGCCCTTGGCGATCAGGATAACGTCGCAGGCGGTTCCCAGCGCAAAAATCAGTGTATCGCTTTCCTGCGCGCGAAGTCGAGAATGTGCATGGACAGGCGGTTGGGCGATCGTTTAGCGGACATCCACCGCGACGTTAGGCGTGTTTCGCCGTCGCGGCCATATCGTCCTGCCCCAGTATGTCATGCTCGCAATAACCGCTTTCAGCTTCCTGCTCTGGACGATTGACACTCAGGCGCCCCCACATCCGCGCGGCTTCGCGGCCGACATCGCTGTCCGGGCGGGCCCAGCCGAGGGCAAACTGAGAATTGTTGGCGGCGAGGTCGCTGTCGATCGCGGCAAGCGGCTCGAGATTGGCCACGATGAAGGCGGTTGCCGCTGCGCGGTCCTCGCTATCGGGGGCCGAATAGATCGCGGCGGTCACGGCTGCATCCATTGCATTCTTCAAATCGACCTGAGCCGCCTGGTCCAGATGCGCGACGATCAAACGGACTGCGTCCGCCTTGATCTCGCTTCCCGGCCCCCCTCTTGTCGCACCGCTCAACGCCGCTTTCATACCCTCGTTGAAATCGTCGGCCATAAGCTGACGGACCAGAGTCGACCACAGCCAGGCATCGTCCTGTATACGCGCAAGTTGTATCTTTCCGCGGGAATCGGTCATCGGACAGCCTCTTAATGAATGATTATTTATTACATCATTTTTGCGTACAGGTCAAAGAAAAACCGCCAAAAGCTTGCCGTGACAAGCAACACGAGCAAAATTTTACAAATAATTTATTTGCAATTTCGGTGTTTATAAGTATAAAGAAATAGTAAATATAAGGGTGTCGCAAAAATGCATTTTAGTTCCATCGACGATACGTTCCCCATCCTGCGAGACGACGACATCACCCTGATGCGCCGTTACGGCGAGATCAAATCCTTCAAAGCCGGCGACCACCTGTTGCAGGCTGGAAAGCCGTCGGTAGGTCTGCTGGTGCTTCTGAGCGGCGAAGCCACCATGACCACTCACGACGGCTTCAAATCCCGCACCTGTCTTGCCAAGCAGGGACCGGGAGAATTCGTCGGTGAACTGAGCGAACTTGCAACCGGCAAGCCTGCGACTTTCGACAGCGAAGCCGTCAGCGACGTGGAAGCGATCCTGATCAAGCCGGAAGCATTGCGCACGGTCATGGTACACAGTGCGCAGCTGGGCGAACGCATCATGACTTCGCTCATGTTGCGGCATGCGGCGCTGGTAGATTGCGGAACCAACGGCCCGACCTTGATCGGCCCGAAGGAAGATCATAATACCCAGCGTATCCAGGCGTTCCTGGGACGAAACGGAATCGGTTATTCTGCGGTGGCGCCGTGCGAGACGGAAGCCTTCGGCTTTCTGGCCGTGCATGTGAAGGACGAAAAAACCTGGCCCATCGCCGTCATGCCGGATGGAGAGATTTTCCTGAAAGTGTCCGAAACCACCCTCGCGACCAAGCTGGGCCTGCTCAAGCCTTTTGATCCAGATCGTTGCTACGATGTCGTGATTATCGGTTCCGGCCCCGCCGGCCTTGCGGCCGCCAGCTACGCGGCCACGGAAGGCCTGTCGGTGCTGGTTTGCGAAAAATCATTTATCGGTGGACAGGCCGGGGCATCGGCACGCATCGAGAATCTGTTCGGCTTTCCGGAAGGTGTTTCAGGTCAGAGGCTGATGGACAAGGGGTTTGCCCAGGCGGTCAAGCAGGGTGTCGAGTTTGCGGTATCGGCCGGCATCGATGGCATCGAAGCCAACGCAGGCGCCGACGGCCATGCTTTCAAGCTGCACATCAATGGCGATGGTAGTGTACAGGCACGCGCCGTCGTGATCGCCACCGGTGCGGAATACAACCGCCCCGACACACCCGGTCTGGTGGAGGCCGAAAAAGCCGGCGGCGTACATTACTGGGCATCGCAAACCGAGGCCAAGCTATGCAAGGGCCAGGAAATCTTCATCATCGGCGGCGGCAACTCGGCAGGTCAGGCTGCGGATTTTCTCGCACGCAGCGAATATGCCGAAAAGGTGACGATGCTGGTTCGCCGCGAACTATCGACCACGATGTCGCAATACCTGATCGAACGTTTGAACGCCAATCCGAAGATCGAAGTCAGGACATCGACACAGGTCGACAGCCTGACCGTGGATGAAGCCGGACTGCGCAAGGTCCAGATCACGACCCAGACCGAAAACGGCCCGCAAACGGAAACCTGCGATACGCGGCATCTGTTCGTCTACACCGGTGCAAGGCCCGCAACCCGTTATCTTGCCGGCAGCGGTATCGACCTGGACAAGGATGGATTTGTCCTTACCGGCGCCGACCTGCCATCGGGGCTGAACCAGACACGGCATACGCACGAAACCAGCATCCAGGGCATATTCGCCGCAGGCGACGTTCGCCATGGATCGGTTAAACGCGTGGGCGGAGCCGTTGGTGACGGCGCTACCGTGATATCCGAAGTTCACCAGCACCTCGCGTTTCTCAAGACACTGGCTCCAGCTATTGCCGCTGCTTCTGCGGCACAACCCGCAAAGGGCTGACGTCGACAAAGTCTAAAGGTGGTCGATGTCCAGCAGGATGCCGGCATCGTCGGTATCGACCTCGCGCACCCTGTCGGCCCATGCCGCCAGCAACGACTTCGCCCCGCTATCGCCTTCCAGCCTGCCTAGACTGGACAGGAACATGCGGTCGAACAGCACCGGGTGTCCGGATATGCCCTGATATGCAGGCACGCAAATTGCGACATTGCCAGCAGGATCGTAGGCGGCGAATAATGCCTGGATCGTAGCGGGCGAAATGTCCGGCATGTCGCCAAGACAGACCAACACGGCATCGCTACCCGGCATCACCGCACGCACGCCAAACGCGATCGATGATCCCATGCCGTTGCTGTAATCGTGATTATGGACGAAGCGAACGTTCGTACCGGCCAAGGCTTCCGTAATGTCCTGGCTCATGTGGCCCGTGACCACGATGACCTCGTGCGGGCCTGCCGACGTTATTGTCTCGACAACCTTGCGGATCATTGTCTGGCCGCCATGGTCCAGCAGCAGCTTGTTCCTGGGAGCCATGCGGCTGGACAAACCTGCTGCCAATACGATGGCCGAGACACGCGGGCCGACCCGGCGCGGATTGGTGAGGTGCGCATCGGCGTCCAGGGTGCGCCCGCGATACGCAGCCGTCAGTTCGGCCATGATCGAAACCGCGATCTCCGCCGGCGACAGTGCGCCGATCGCGATGCCCGCCGGCCCGTGAATGCGCTTCAACGCCGCTTCGTCGAACCCCGCCGCCGCCAGCCTTTCACGTCGTGCCGCATGTGTCCTGCGGCTGCCCAGCGCGGCGATGTAGAAGGCAGGCGTGGCCAGCGCCCCGGCCAGAGCAGGATCGTCCAGCTTGACATCGTGCGTCAGCAGCACGATCGCGGTGCGGTAATCGGGCGCCAGCTCCGCCAGCGCCTCCGCCGGCCATGCGGCCAGCAGGCGTATGCCTGCAAACCGCTCCGCCGTGGCATAGGCCTGGCGCGGATCGACCACGATCACCTCGTAGCCTGCCATGTCGGCGATACTCGCCAGGAACTGGGCGATATGCACGGCGCCGAAGATGATCAAGCGCGGTTGCGGCGCGATGACGTGATGGAAGACATCACCGTCCAGGCGACCGGTCTCCTCGGCGTCCTCACGCAAAGACCAGCCCGGCGTGTCCAGCGCGAACATGCGCGTGAACGGCTTGCGCGCGGCCCGCAAGCGCAAGGCATGATCCAGCGCGCCGACGGGGGTGCAGGGATCGATATGCACACGGATCGTACCACCGCAGGCCAAGCCCAGCGAGAATGCAGTCTCGTTGCTGACGCCGAACGACAGGTCACGGGTCCGGCCGTCCCCGATCGCCGCCAGCGCCTGTTCGATGACCGCGGCTTCGACGCAGCCACCCGAAACCGACCCCTCGAACACGCCGTCGGCGCGGATCACCAGCAGGCTGCCGATCGGGCGCGGCGCCGACCCCCATGTCGATATGACGGTCGCCACGGCAGCTTCTTGTCCCTGCCGCAGCCAACCTGCCAGTATCTCGAGTTCGTCGATATGCATCATGGGATGAACGCCTAAACGCCGAAACCGCTCCATGGCATGAAATCGACGACCTCGCCCTCCGCTATGCCGTCGCGCCCCGTGGGCAGGTCCAGAATGCCGTCGCTTTCCAGCAACGACGAGACGAGGTTGGAAAGCTGGCTGCGAAATGGCCTTGCCGTCAGCACATCTCCCTCTCGTGCGACGCCGACTCGAACGAATTCACGCAAAGTGGCCGGCTTGCGGTGGGTGAACGCCATGGTGACGGGAACGCGCAAGGGCGGCATCGGCGGACATCCTGCCAGCCGCAGCAACAGTGGGCGGCAGACCAGTTGGAAAGTCACGAATGAGGATACCGGATTGCCAGGCAATCCGATGATCGGCGTTCCGTCGATGCGGCCGCACAGCAGCGGCTTGCCCGGCCGCAGCGCCAGCCGCCAGAACAAGACGTCTCCCATGGCCTCGATCGTATCGCGCACATAGTCGCGCGCGCCGACCGACACGCCACCCGACGTCAGGATCAGATCGGCGGTGCGTGCAGCCTCGACCAGTATGCGATGGGTCGCCTCGGGCTCGTCCTGCAATATGCCGAGATCGACGATCTCGACCTCGTAGGGATGCAGGGCGGAGCGCAACAGGATGCGGTTGCTATCGAATATCTGTCCCGGCGCAGGTACGCCCCATTCGATTAATTCGCTGCCGGTCGAAGCTATGGCGACGCGCAGGCGCTTCCTGACGGTGACGGTCTGCGTTCCCAGCGCCGTCGCCATCGCCAGTGTCGGCGCGGCAAGGCGAGTGCCGGCTTTCAGGACCGTGACGCCCTGCTTCACATCCTGACCGGCGCGGCGGCAGTGCACACCCGGCTCCGGCACTTCGCGGATCAGGACTTCGGACTGACGGTCCTCGCAAACCTCCTGCATGGCAATGGCATCCGCACCCTGCGGAAGCATGCCGCCGGTCGCGATGCGTACCGCCGTTCCCGCCTCGAGCGCACCCTGATACGGTGTACCGGCGAAGGAGGTTCCGGCGACCCGCAACACGCACCCGGCCGACACATCCACAGCCCTGACGGCATAGCCGTCGACAGCCGAATTATCGAATGAAGGCAGGTCGAAAGCGGCGACGACATCCTGTGCCAGAATGCGACCTCTCGCTTCGGCCAGCGCGATCGTCTCGGGCGCTGTGGAAGGAACTGCGATCCGGTTCAGCCGCTCCAGAGCGGCATCCAGTTCAAGGAGCGCCATGCCCCCCGCCTTCCATGATCGGGAACGCATGCAGCACCGCGGGAAACAGCACAGCCAGGCATTCCGCAACCGCCCTTGCCGATCCGGGCAGCGCCACCATCACCGTCCGACCGCGCTGGCCTGCACGGCCGCGCGACAGCATTGCCCGCGCCGTCCGTTCCTGCCCATGGCTGCGCATCGCGTCCACGATACCGGGGAAAGGTCGTTCGAGAAGGTCGTCGAAGGCATCGGGCGTATTGTCGCGCGGGCCGAGGCCGGTGCCGCCGGTCGTCACCACCAGATCCAGCGCCAGCGTATCGCACCAGTTCAGCAGCGTATCGCGGATCTGCCTCGGCTCGTCTGGCAGGATGGCGAATTCAACCACCTGGACATCGTGATTTTCCAACGCCTGCCGGATCAGCGCGCCGGAACGGTCCTCGCTCTTGCCGGCTGCCATGGTGTCCGACAGGACCAGAACGCCGGCGCGCCGGACGATGCCGTCCACCGGTTCCTTTTTTACGCCCGGCGCCAGCCTGACAAACTCGATCGCAGCGCCCGGCAACATGCTCGCCAGCGTCACGGCGGCGATGGCAGCGGCGGTCATGGCTTCGGTATCCAGATGCGTACGATGGATCGCCTGTAGCATGACGGTCACATCGATGAAATCCGCGCCGGTTTCGAAATCCACCTCCGCTGACTCGAGCGGTGCGGGATGGCAGCAGGGGATCAGCTGGCTTGCGCTTTTCGCTGCTTGAACCGCCGCGATACGAACAACGGCGTACTGATCCGGCGTCGGTGCGATATGATGCCCGCGCACGCGCGCAATGGCGCGGGCATGGCGCAGCACACGCGGATGGATCGAAATATCGTGGAGCGTCAGGACTGTTCTTCCCGCATGAGCTCCGCCAGTTCGCCAGGCGTACAGATAGCGGCGTGGACATTGCGCCAGCCCCTGGCTTGCCATTCGGCGGCGAAACTGCGGCTGCGCGATCCCCGGGCGCAGAAGGCCAGGTACGACCTGTCCTGTTCCAGATCGGCTTCGCTCGCGATGCGCGCAGCCGGCCCAGCGAACAACTTGCGTTCCTCGTCGCTGCGCAGATCCAGCAATTCGAAATCCTTCAGGCTGCGTATCGCCAGGTCGGCGATCGACAATTCCCATTTCGGAGACGACGCGATACCAGACTGTCCATTACCGCAGGCAGGACAATCCATGTGCCTGCCGCGACGCACCTCGGATGTTTGCAACGTCAGTCCATCGAACAGGATCAGGTGATCCTCGGCACGGCTTTCCAACCCAACGATCAGCTTGATCACCTCCAGCGCCTGCATCGTGCCCAGCAGCGCAGGCACCACGCCAATCACGCCGGCTTCCGAACAAGTGTCGATCCCGGAAACATCGGCAAGCTGCGGCCACAGGCACCTCAAGCAGCCACCCACACCTTCAGGCGTTATCGCCAGCAACTCGCCGTCGAAGCGATGCAAGCTGGCGCTTACCAAGGGAATCTTCAACCGGCTGCAGGCGTCGCTGAGCGCGAATTTCGTCTCCAGATTATCAGTGCAATCCAGAACGACCGTGCAGTCCGCCAGCAGCCTGTCGGCAGAGCCGGCATCGAACCGTTCCGGTTGCGGCACGATCTCGATGAAGGGATTGGCATGGCGCAACCGTTCGGTGGCGATCTCCACTTTAGGCTTGCCAACATCGTCGTAGGAATAAAGAAACTGGCGATGCAGGTTGCTTGCGCCCAGGCGGTCGAAATCGCACAGCGCCAGCCTGCCGACGCCAGCGCCGGCCAGCGACTGTGCAGCCGCGCAACCCAGGCCGCCCAGTCCGACGACCAGTACCGACGATGCCTTCAGCTTCGCCTGACCGGCAATGCCGATTTCGGGTAAGCGAACCTGACGATCGTAGAATTCAGAATCATCGACCTTCGTCGCGCCGTGATCGCCACAGGCCTTGCAGTTAACCCATTCGATCCGGCCATCGGCGTAGACTTCGCGCTTCCAGATCGGCAGGCGCGTCTTGATCTCGTCGATGATATAGCGGCAGGCCCGAAACGCCGCATCGCGGTGCGATGACGTAACGCCAACCCATACTGCCATGTCGCCGATCGACAGCACGCCCGAACGGTGGACGCAGGTCGCGCCGTGCAGGCCGAAGCGTTTGACCGCTTCCGAAAGGATCAAGGCACCTTCGCTCAGCGCCAACGGCTCGAACACCTCGTATTCCAGCCGGTCGACGGCCTGGCCCTCGTTGTGGTTGCGGATCCAGCCTTCGAACGTGACCATCGCGCCTGCCTGCGGGTCTCCCAGCGCGCACGCCTCGGCAACGCCGTCGATCCTGGAGGGCGAAATAACGAAACGGTTCATGCTAGCCACCCGCAACGGGTGGAATGAATACGATGGTATCGTTCGCCCGGATCGGCGTCTGCCAGTCGGCGAAGACATCGTTGACGGCGACGCGCAACCGGTCGCGGGTCAGGGTGAAATTGTAGGCCGAGGCCAGCTTATCGTACAGTTCGGCCGCCGTGGCGGCCCCGGTGTCGATAGTCTCGTCGCGCAGGCCGCGCTGGTCTTTCAGGATGGCGAAATAACGAATGGTGATCTGTTTCACATCGATCTCGCTTCTGTCGAAGGAACCAAGCGCCCCCTGGCAGGTTCACCGTTACACGGTTCGGGGGTTCTATGTCGGAAAATAAGCCACTGCTGGGTGAAGTCAATCGCCGCCAGTTCCTGGGAGGCGCCGCGATCGCAGCGGCGGCGATACCGCTGGGTGCGGGGCTTGCCCAGGCAGAGAGCGAAACCAAAACGGCACGGATCGGCCAGACCATCCCCGTGATCCTGACCGTAAACGGCAAGGATCACCGCCTGAACCTCGATCCCCGTGTAACCCTGCTGGATGCCTTGCGCGACAATATCGGCCTAACGGGTTCGAAGAAAGGCTGCGATCAGGGCCAGTGCGGCGCCTGTACCGTCCATGTCGACGGCAAGCGCGTCCTGTCGTGCCTGACGCTGGCGGCGATGGCCGAGGGGCGCAAGGTCACGACGATCGAAGGGCTGGCAGACGGCAAAACGCTGCACCCGATGCAGCAGGCCTTCATCGACAACGACGCCTATCAATGCGGCTACTGCACGCCCGGGCAGATCATGTCGGCGGTCGCCTGCGTCAAGGAAGGCCATGCGAATACCGACGACGACATCCGTGAATACATGAGCGGCAACCTGTGCCGTTGCGCCGCCTATCCCAAGATCGTGGTGGCTGTGAAACAGGCGCGCCAGCAGACGGAAAACGGCTGATGCGACCCTTCACCTATCAACGCGCCGGCGACATCGGGCAGGCAATACAAGCCGGTGCGTCGGGCCAGTACCTCGCCGGCGGTACGACGATGCTGGACCTTGCCAAGCTGGAAGTCATGCAGCCGCAAGCACTGATCGACATCAACGGCTTGCAGAACCGCTATGGTACGATCGTCGCCGATGCATCCGGACTGAAAATCGGCGCGCTGGTACGCATGACCGAGGCCGAGAACCACGATGCGATCAAGCGCGACTATCCGGTTATCGCACAGTCCCTGATGCTGGCGGCCAGCCCGCAGCTGCGCAACATGGCGTCCCTGGGCGGAAACGTGCTGCAACGCACGCGGTGCAGCTATTTCCGCGATACCAGCTACCAGGCCTGCAACAAGCGCAATCCTGGCAGCGGTTGCTCCGCCATCGGCGGCGTCGATCGCCGGCTGGGCGTATTGGGTACAAGCGATAAATGCATCGCCAACTATCCTGGTGATTTCGCGCAGGCCCTAGTCGTTCTCGATGCCACGGTGGACATCGCGGGCCCCTCCGGTGCAAGGGTCATTCGCTTCGAGGATTTGCACACGCTGCCGGGCGATACGCCTCACATCGAAACAACTTTGAAGCCGGGCGAGATCATCACCGGCTTCACAATTCCCTCAGCCCCGTGGACGCGCAGATCGCTTTATCTCAAGATTCGCGACAGGGCTTCCTACGACTTTGCCCTGACCTCCGCAGCCGTGGCGCTGGACATGGATGGTGCGACCGTAAAACAGGCGCGCATCGCACTGGGTGGCGTTGCCGCGAAACCATGGCGTGCGCGTGAGGCCGAGGCGTTGCTGACCGGCAAGTCCTTGACCGCCGACAGCGCGCGCAAGGCTGCCGATACCGCCTTCGCGAATGCGCGCAGCGACGGCCAAAGCAAATTCAAGATCGAGCTTGGCAAACGCACGCTGGTACGGGCGTTGCTTCAGGCCCAGGCGATGGAGTTATGACCCCGATGGACGACCAGATGTATGCCGAAACCGTTCAAGGCGATCAGGGTATCACCGGCGCGAAGATCGGCACGGCGGTACCGCGTATCGAAGGGCGGTCGAAAGTCACGGGCGAGGCGCGCTATCCCGCCGACGAGCCGGTCGCCAACACCGCCTATGCCTATCTTGTCACCAGCGCGATCGCGCGCGGTACGCTAACGGGGCTTAAGCTGGATGAAGCGAAGGCCGTACCCGGCGTGCTGGATATATTGACGCATGAAAATGTCGGTGACAAGGCCAAGCGCCCTCCCCCGCCCGGCGGCCAGGGCGGCAAGACCACGACCACCCTGGAGTCGGACAGGATCTGGCACGATGGCCAGATCATTGCGGTCGTCGTCGCCGAAAGCTTCGAGGCGGCGCGCGAGGCAGCCTTCAAGGTCGTTGCCGATTACGACGAGCAAGCGCCTTCGGCGACGTTCGACAGCAAGGGCGCGGACGTAGAGTCTCTCAAAGGCATCTTCAGTGAACACGAAAGCCTGAAGACAGGCGATGCCGATACGGCTTTCGAAAAGGCGGCGGTGAAGATCGACGCGCGCTATTCGACGCCGACGCAGCACCACAATCCGATCGAGCTGTTCAGCACCACCTGCTTCTGGGAAGGCGGCAAGCTGACCGTGCTGGAACCCAGCCAGTCGGTCAGCGGCTTTCAAAGTGCAATCGCGCAGCAGCTGGGGCTCGAGCAGAAAGACGTTCGCGTCGTTTCGAAGCTGATCGGCGGGGCGTTCGGATCGAAGGGCGGGCTGACCGCGCGCACGGCGTGGATCGCCATCGCCGCGCAGCGTTTGAACCGGCCGGTGAAGCTGGTGGCAAGCCGCGACCAGGGCTTCACAATCGTGACCTATCGCGCCGAAACGCGCCATCGCATCAGGCTTGCCGCCGATCGCGACGGCAAGATCGAAGCCCTGATCCACGAAGCGCAGGAAACGACATCGCGCCCGTCGACCTACAATGTGTCGGGTACCGACACGACGGCTATCCTGTATAACGCCGCCAACGTGAGCACGAAGGTCGAGGTTGTCCACACCGACCGCAACACGCCCGGCTTCATGCGCGCCCCGCCCGAGACGCCGTACATGTTCCCCCTGGAAAGCGCGATGGACGAGCTGGCGGTGGCGCTGAAGATCGATCCGGTCGAGCTGCGCCGGATCAACGATACCGATGTCGACGTCATCAAGCAGCGGACCTTCACCAGCCGCTCGCTGATGAAATGCTTCGACCAGGCGGCGGAGCGGTTCGGCTGGGCCAGACGCAACCCGCAGCCGGGATCGATGACCGATGGCGACTGGCTGGTCGGCTGGGGCTGCGCCACGGCAGCCTATCCGGTCAACATCATGCCCTGCGCCGTGCGGTTGCGATTGAGCCCGGACGGCCAGGCGCTGGTGCAGCTCAGCGCGCAAGATATCGGCAACGGCGCCTATACCGTGATCGCATTGACCGCCGCCGACAAACTCGGCCTGCCGATCGGCAATATCAAAGTCGATATCGGCGACAGCGATTTGCCGCCCGGAGGCATCGCCGCCGGATCGAACCACACTGCCAGCATCTGCAACGGTGTCGCGAAAGCCTGCGAGGACATGCGCGTCCGCATCGCCCAGGCCGCGGCGGCCGGCGGCGGCATCTTCGCCAACGCCGATCCTTCGCAGCTGGCTTTCGTGAACGGCAGTCTGGCGGGGCCCGCCGGTTCCGAACCATTGGCGAAAGCGGTCGCGCGCGTCGGCGGCATGGTCGAGGTCTATGCCGAGAACGTACCGGACCAGACCGGCAAGGGCGCGATGGAGAAGACATACAAGGGCAAGATGGCGATGGCCCGCGGCGACAAGCTGAAGGAGGAACTGCGCTATTCCTTCGGCGCACAGTTCGTCGAGGTTCGCGTGCACAGGCTGACGCGGGAGATCAGGGTATCGCGGGCGGTGGGCGCCTTTGCCGCGGGCCGGATCATGAATCCGCTGACGGCCTACAGCCAGCTGATGGGCGGCATGATCTGGGGCATCGGCGCGGCGCTGCTGGAGGCGACCGAGATCGACGAACGCTCCGCCCGCTACATGAACGACAATCTAGGCGAATACTTGATCGCCGTGAACGCCGATATCGGCGAGATCGACGTCATCATGGTGCCGGAGGAAGACACGAAAATAAATCCGCTGGGCATCAAGGGCGTGGGCGAGCTGGGCATCGTCGGCATGAACGCCGCCGTCGCCAACGCCGTCTACCACGCCACTGGCATCCGCGTGCGCGACCTGCCGATCCGGATCGAGAGCCTGCTGGGCTAAGCGCCGCCCTGGATATCGACCCTTAATTCGGCTCTGGATATCCGGCGCGGTAAGGCCCATCTCATCATCATGGACCAGGCCTATTCGGTAAGCGGCATGCATTGCCAGGGATGCGCGCGCAAGATAGAGACGGCGCTTGGCGGTTTCGGCACCAGTGTGACGGTGGATCATGCAACGGCTTCGCTGCGGATTTCGTCTCCCACCGCGACCCTCGACGCGATGAACCGGACGCTGGCCGCGATCGGCGACTACAAGCTTTCCGCCATGGCGGAGCCGGTGACGGCTCAGGAAACGGAGACCGGCCTTTCCCGGTATTACCCGCTGCTGCTGATAGCCGCTTTCCTGACCGTGGGGTCGTTCGCCGGTGCGCAGGGGGCCGGCGACTGGATGCGTCATTTCATGGCCGGTTTCTTTCTGGTCTTCTCGTTCTTCAAGCTTCTGGATATCCGCGCCTTCGCCGAGTCATATGCGATGTACGACCTGATCGCGGGTCGCTGGAAACCATACGGCTCGCTCTACCCCTTCCTGGAGCTGGGCCTGGGCCTCGCCTATCTTTTTGCCTGGAACCTGCAGCCCGCACTTTTCGCGACGCTGGCGCTCACCATCGTTAGCGGGCTGGGCGTCGTCCGTTCGATGACGCGCAAGCAGGTCATACGTTGCGCCTGCCTGGGCGCGGTGCTGAACCTGCCGGTATCGACCGTGACCCTGATCGAGGATTTCGGCATGGCGGCCATGGCGGTGGCCATGCTGCTGGCGCAGGCCCGTTAACTTCGTTTTAAAAAATCCGGCACACGCTTGCATGCTAATGTGGAGCGCGCGATGGAAGCACAGCTTTACCTGCTGATCGTCGTTGTCATCGTCTTTATGGCTGGAGCCGGCATATTCGGCATCCTGATGCTGTCCCGCCTGCGCGACCTGAACAAGACGCTGACCGAAGTGGACAATTCCCTGAAAATCATCTCGTCTCAGATCAGCACCGAAGTGCGGACAGAACTGGGCGCGATCAACCGCAATACGCGCTGGAATTCGCAGATCTAGGGAGTTGCTGGCGGAGAGGGGGGGATTCGAACCCCCGATGCCCGTGAAGGCATTCCGGTTTTCGAGACCGGCGCGTTCAACCGCTCTGCCACCTCTCCGACGAGGATGTCTTAGTCGTACCGATGGGCGCCGTCAATTTGTTGCTTGAGGTCGGGGCGCATTGTAGAAACGGGCCATAGACACTCAGGAATAGACAATGCCCGAACATGACAGCACATCCCGGTCGCCCTGGTCGACCTTTCTGAAGCTAGCTCTCGGCGCAGGCTTGCTGGCAACCACTCTTCATGGCGGAAACCAGATCGACAAGGCGGCGGGGGGGGATATCGGCCATACCATGAGCGCCGCTCAGGTTCATAAAACCGTCGGTTACGGCATTCTGGCCTACACCCTGGGGCTGGGGGGTTTCGTGACCCTGGCCCTTAGCTCGATGGGCCACGACAGCTAACCCAGCGGCTGCTCACCTGCCCCGCGCCCTGGTGATTATGTCCTGCGCCACCAGCAGCCCGATCCACAGCAGCGCCAAGGGCGCCGCAAGCACCACGCCCAGCATGAACCAGGCGGTCAGCGCATGGTTGCGGAAGCCTTCCTCCAGAATCGCATGCTGTTCCGGCGAAACGGGCGCTGGATGCAAGGCACGGGTAATCAGGAATGCCACCCAGGCCGCCGATCCCACCATCCAGATCAGCGAATACGGCCGGACGAGGCGCGGGACGGCTCTGTGCAAATTTTTACATCCCCGTAGTAAAATCCCGCGCACTATCTAGATTACGTATATACGAATTCAGGAACGATCCCATGAGCAATCTGGCCGAAACCAACGAAGTGTTCTTTGAAAAGACCGGCCTGGACCGTGTCAGGGTCGAGGGGATCGTGGCCGACGCTCTACACGGCGCCGACGACGGCGAGCTCTACCTGGAATACCGCAAGTCGGAAATGCTGTCCTGGGACGACGGCAAGCTGAAGAACGCCAGCTACGACACCACCCAGGGTTTCGGCATGCGCGCGGTCACGGGCGAGATATCGGGCTACGCCCACGCGGCCGAGCTGAGCGAGGATGCGATCAAGCGCGCCGCCGCCACGGTGCGGGCCGTGACGGCGGGCCATGACGGCAGCTTGGCCATGGCGCCGCGCGGCACCAACAGCCGCCTGTACATGCCGGAAAGCCCGCTGGAACGGCAGGAACTGGCAACCAAGCTGAAGGTGATGACCGACATCGACGCCTATGCCCGCGGCAAGGACACCCGCGTGCGTCAGGTCATGATCTCGCTGGCGGCCAGCTGGCAGGCGGTGCAGATCATCCGCCCCGGCATGCCGCCGATCGCCGATATAAGGCCGCTGGTGCGCTTGAATGTCACTGTCATGCTGGGCGAAGGAGATCGCCAGGAAACCGGCAGCTACGGCTGCGGCGGCCGCGTGTCCTACGACGATTTCCTGCAGCCGGAAAGCTGGCAGGCCTCGGTGGACGAGGCGATCCGCCGCGCCGTTGTGAACCTGGGCAGCGTCGCCGCCCCTGCCGGGGAAATGACGGTGGTCATGGGCCCGGGCTGGCCGGGCGTGCTGCTGCACGAGGCGATCGGCCACGGGCTGGAGGGAGACTTCAACCGCAAGCGCACCTCGGCCTTTACCGACATGATCGGGCAGCGCGTCGCCGCGCCCGGCGTCACCATCGTCGACGACGGCACGATCGAGAACCGGCGCGGTTCCCTGACCGTCGACGACGAGGGCACGCCGACGCAATGCACGACGCTGATCGAGGACGGCATCCTGGTCGGCTACATGCAGGACCGGATGAACGCGCGCCTGATGGGCGTGGCGGGCACCGGCAACGGCCGGCGCGAAAGCTTCCAGCATGTGCCGCTTCCGCGCATGACCAACACCTATATGCGCAACGGCACGATGGCGCCCGAGGAAATCATCGCCTCGGTCAAGAACGGTCTCTACGCCCCCGACTTCGGCGGCGGCCAGGTGGATATCGTGTCCGGCAAATACGTCTTCTCGGCCACCGAGGCCTACCTGATCGAGAACGGGAAGCTGGGCCCGGCGGTCAAGGGCGTGACGCTGATCGGCAATGGCCCGGTCGACCTGACCAAGGTGTCGATGGTGGGCAACGACATGAAGCTGGACAGCGGCATCGGTACCTGCGGCAAGGCCGGCCAGAGCCTGCCGGTAGGGCTGGGGCAGCCGACGTTGCGGCTGGACGGGATCACCGTCGGCGGGACGGCAGTGGCCTGACATGCGGAAGGGCTGGCTGGTTGTGGCGGGCTTGACGCTTATGGCCAGCAGCGGTGTAGCGGGTTTGTTTTATGGCCCTCCCGAACCATACGCGGAAATTCAAAATGCGATTACAAGAAACGGCACGGATCAAATCGCTGTCGTGGATATCCAGCAGATAAGACGCCAGCCGAAAGGTATCGCGACTTTTCCAGACGGGGGCGCCCCGCGGATCCTCGAATCCGCCATCGTGATCTATCTGATTCGGGCAGACGATATGAGCATCGCCAAACTGGCCGAGATACCGCAGCCTTCGGACATCGCGGTCTCGATGACGGCTTTTGCCGAGGGGTGGGTTGACGACAAACTTTACATTACTGTTTCCGGCCGAACCGGAACTTCGGTTGCGGATTTCAAGAAGCCGCCATCCAGGCATTATTACCGGATTGGACCGGATGGCAGCGTCGCTGTCCTTCCCGAAACGCCGAAGAACATACCGGCACGCGAAGAAACACCGACCACGCCCAAAGCGTCGACGAACCTCTATTACATGGCTATTTCAACAGGGAATCAACCTCAGATCTCTACGTTCTTTGTCGTGGATAAGAACGGGGAACTGGCAAGATATACGGGGGAGCGGCCACCGTTGGCGGGAGAGTACGACCCGTTCCGCCACGATTGATGCCTTGGCGGCCTCTTAGCGTGAATCCGCAACCAATGTCGGTTTGGCAGCGCCGGTCGCGTACATCGGCCATTTGCCCGCGGCAAGGTCGTCCAGGCTGGCCGTGTCTTCGCCAAGCTGGGCGCGGTAGTTCCAGTAGTTGGTCAGGACCTGTTCGATGAAGCCCCTCGTTTCGTTCACGGGGATGGTTTCCAGGAACAACAGCGGATCGTTCTCGTCGTTGTTGCGGCGCCAGCGGTCCAGCGTCGTGGGGCCGCCATTATACGCTACCGCCATCATCATCAGGTTGTTGGACACGCCGTCGCTCTGCAGAAGTTTGCTGACATAGCGCTGGCCGATGTCCAGGTTGGTCTGCGGATCGAACAGCAGGGTCTTCCAGTCGGCGTGGCGCTGGGTGACTTCGCCCGCCGTTCGCGGCATCACCTGCATCAGGCCGAGCGCACCGGCATCGCTTTCCGCATCGGGATCGAACTTGGATTCCTGTCGCATGATCGCATAGATCAGGGCCGGATCGACTGTGAAGCCTTCGCGCGGTTTCCAGTGCGGAACCGTATAGGATACGAATACGCGGGCCGCAGGCTTGCGCGGGCCGGCATCGGCAGCGTCGATCGCGCGTTGCGCCAGCATGCCGTAGAATGTGCCGCCATGCCCCGCCGCCAGCGCCAGCCAGTGACGCGCCCCGGCAGGATCGCCCGCATTGGTAAGCGAGCGGGCAGCCCAGAAGGCGGCCGCGCCCGTGGTCCAGGAATCGAGGTTCTGATTGGCGACCGCCTTGAAATAATGTGCCGCCTTGTCGTTCTGCTCCAGCCGGTAGGCGGCCAGACCGGCCGTCCACAGCGCCTCGTCCGAATGATCGGCAAGACTTTGCTCGGCAAGATTCAGGGCAGCCTTGTTATAACCGGCGTGCAGCAGACCGGCGGCAACCCGTGTCCTCAGCGCGGTAAAATCGTCGGGGTCCAGATAGGATACCGCCTGCTCTTCCAGCACGCGCCTGGCCGTCAGCGGCGCCTCGTCGCGCAAGTGGGCCATGATAGCGTCGGCATAATGCCGGGCATCGGTGCGGTCCGCAGGCTCGTAGATCCCGGAAAGGTGGAAACGGGCAGGAGTTACAAGGCCCTGAACATGGAACGGCGGTTGTTCCATCGGCTCGGCAATGGCTCCGCCTTCCATCCCTCTGCCAAGAGTGGAATTGTCGTTGGATCCGATGCGGACTCCAGCTGAATTGTTTACCGCGACCGGTCCGACCAGGACAGCATGAACGCTTGCCCCACTCAATCCGGCGGTGCTCGAGGGACTGGCCGGCACCGCGTTTAAAGCGAGGGCCAGGCAAAATCCTGCTCGGAGCACAAGGTTTTGTGTCGCGCTTAGCCGAAACGGCGCCGCGCGTTCATACCCTTGACGCATGGCCGCTCGTCTAAGCGGTCTTTTGGTAAAAGAAAAGTAAAATATTTTTGCATCTGAGCAGCCCGAACCGGGAACAAAGTGTGTTTACAGCCTTAAAATTTCGCTTTTGAGAGCAAGCATGTCGCTCCACGCCTCGCGTTTATGGATCGGTGTACGCAGCAGAAATGCAGGATGAAATGTTGGCAGGACACGATAATTCGTGCCATTCGGTGTCACGATCTGCTGCCATTTCCCGCGCATCCGGGTGATCCCCTCCTTCGACCCGGTCACGGCTTTTGCCGCGCTGTCGCCCGACAGCAGGATCAGTTTCGGGTTTATCAGCTCGATATGACGCATCAGGAAGGGCAGCGACAGCGCAACCTCCGCCGGAGTCGGCTTGCGGTTGCCGGGCGGCCGCCAGTTCAGCACGTTGGTGATATAGACGGTCGAGCGGTCCAGCCCGATGCCGGCCATGATGCGGTCCAGCAATTGCCCGGAAACACCGACGAACGGCTTGCCCTGCCGGTCCTCATCCGAGCCCGGGGCTTCCCCTATCACCATGATCCGGGCTTCCGGATTGCCGTCGGCGAACACCAGGTTGGTTGCCGTATGCTTCACTTCCAGCCCGTCGAATGCGGCAATGACAGCGCGAAGCTCGTCCAGGGTCCTGGCGCTTTCCGCCAGTAAAACGGTCGAGCCGGCAGCCGGTAGCGGCGCAACGGGCGTTTTGGCGGCAGCGGCAGGAATTTCGGGCGAGGGCTTCCTTTCGGCAAGGTGATTCTGCGGCTCGTCGGTAATTGCCTCGTCCGCGCCAATCATGATTTGCCAGTTGAGGGCGTCGATAAGTGGTTTACGATCCATTTGCCCCGGCCGCCAGTTCAGGTAGTTTCTCACTCAACGTATGAAGGCGGGGCTCGGGAAGCAATATGGAACAGGTAGAAGCGCGCGAAAGCATGGAATACGATGTGGTCGTGGTCGGGGCGGGCCCGGCGGGTCTGTCCGCCGCGATACGGCTGAAGCAGCTGAACGCCGGCCTGACCGTCTGCGTGATCGAGAAAGGCTCGGAAGTCGGCGCGCATCTGCTGTCCGGCGCTGTGTTCGAACCCCGCGCGCTGAACGAGCTGTTCCCGGACTGGAAGGAACGGGGCGCGCCGCTGACAGTTCAGGCGACCACGGACCGCCTGCTGTACCTGACCCGAACGAAATCCTTCCGCCTGCCGACCCCGCCCCAGCAGAGAAACCACGGCAACTACGTCATCAGCCTTTCGCAGCTCGGGCGCTGGCTGGCCGCGCAGGCCGAAGCCCTTGGCGTCGAAATCTATCCCGGCTTCGCGGCCGCCGAGATCCTGTATGGCGAGCGAGGCGAGGTGCGGGGCGTCGCCACCGGTGACCAAGGCATCGGCAAGGACGGCCAGCCCACAGGCGCGCACACGCCCGGCGTCGAACTGATCGGCCGCCAGACGATCTTCGCCGAGGGCTGCCGTGGTTCGTTGACCAAGCAGCTGTTCAAGAAATTCAACCTGCGCGACAAGTGCGATCCCCAGACCTATGCGATCGGGATCAAGGAGATCTGGGAAATCGATCCGGCCAAACACAGGCCCGGCGCAATCCTGCATACGGTCGGCTGGCCATTGGACCACCGGACTTACGGCGGTAGCTGGCTGTACCATTTCGAGAAGAACCTGATCTCGATCGGTTTCGTCGTCGGGCTGGACTATACCAACCCGTATTTGTCGCCGTTCGAGGAGATGCAGCGCTACAAGACCCATCCGGCTATCCGTGGCCTGCTGGAAGGCGGCAAACGCATCGCCTACGGCAGCCGCGCCCTGAGCGAGGGCGGCTTGCAGTCGCTGCCGAAGCTGACCTTTCCCGGCGGCGTGATCGTCGGCGACGCCGCGGGCTTCCTGAACGTGCCCAAGATCAAGGGTAACCACCTGGCGATGAAATCGGGCATGGTCGCGGCCGAGGCGCTGGTGTCCTACCTGGACGGCGCCGGAAACGGAGAGTGCACCGACTACGCGATCAAGATCGAGGAAAGCTGGATCTGGGAGGAACTGCACCACGTACGCAACATCCGCCCCAGCTTCCGTTACGGCCTGTTGGGCGGCTTTTTATATTCGGCGATCGACACGGTGCTGCTGCTGGGACGTGCGCCATGGACATTCAGGAACCATGCCGACCATAAGCAGCTGAAACCGGCGGCAGAGTGCAAGCCGATCGAATACCCCAAGCCCGACAACAAGCTGACTTTCGACCGGCTGTCGTCCGTGTTCGTCTCGGGCGTCAACCACGAGGAAAACCAGCCTGCGCATCTGCAGTTGCTGGACCCGAAGATAGCGATCGACGTCAACTATGACATCTACGCCTCGCCCGAGACGCGGTATTGCCCCGCGGCCGTCTATGAAATCGTGAAATCGCCCGAGGGAACGCCGCGCCTGCAGATCAACGCGCAGAATTGCGTCCACTGCAAAACCTGCGACATCAAGGACCCGACGCAGAATATCAACTGGACAGTGCCCGAGGGCGGTGGCGGGCCGAATTACGTCGAAATGTAGATTGTAAATTTGTAAATAAAATGTTATTTATGTGACGGGGATCATGAGGGGAAATAATATGAGACTATTTTCATGGGGCACAGATAAGTCCAGTGAAGAAGCTGTAGCGGGATTGCAGGCGCTCACAACCCCGCCTGCCCCTGTGGCCATCGTTCAGACGCCTGCAGCCCCGGCGCCCGCCGATCCCGAAATGGAACGCAAAGCCGCCTTGTTTCAGCTGGGTCACGATATACAGGCCTATCAGAGATCATTGCCGGAGATTGCTCAGAAATACGATCTCTCCGGTAAGCTTTTTGAGGCCGTATGGAGCGAAGCTTGGGCCAAAGGACAGAGCGGCCAACCCTCGGTCGACCTTTCGCAGAATTACAGCATGGCTAATCTATCTGCGGGGCAGGAACAGTTTACCGAACGCCACAATGAACAGCTGGCGCGCATATCACCCTTTATTGCACGGGCAGAAGCGCGCGGCGTTACCGTAAACCCGGGGCACGGCCACATGGACGGCGCCAGCGTGAACCAGATGTACGAACTGCTGCTGAGCACGGCAAATGACCACCGCGACGCCTATAAATATGGCGCCCAGAACCTTGAGAGAGAAGCTGCGCAGGCACGATCCGATTTCGAACCGCAAGTAAGAACCGCGCACGCAAAAGAAGATTCCTATCTTGCTGACTACGCGACGCGTTACGCCGAGTTGCGCGCGCAGCACCTTACAATTGTGCGCGAGATGGATCAGCACGGCCTGCCGTTGGACAAATATTCGCCATCGCAACGCATCGTTGCGCACTACCAGATTGAGGCTAAAGCCGACCAGGGCTCCTTGGAGCGGAACGCGTCTTACCTAAAGCAGGATATGGCCTCCGACACATTTCCGAACGGCGTAAACTCCCTTGCCAATGATATGAGGGAACGCCAGGTCAGGTTGATCGAGACGGAGATTCAAACACGCGAACATAACGAAGCGTACCGGCAGCAAGAAAGAAAGCTTTACGCTTCTTTCCGCGCACCGGAAGCAGCGGCAACTGTTTCCCCTGTCGAGCCTGCGGTTCAGCCAGCCGCGGCAGCGGCGATAGCCGCCAGTGTCTCATCCCAGCCGGCGGCGGCTGAAGCGGTGGCGGCGGCTGCGCCGGAAAAGAAACCCGACTTTCAAATTGCGTTCACGCCGACGCCGGGGAATCGGGACGATGTGCTTCGTCAAGCTGGCCAGGTGCTGGAACAGCACCTGGCTAACGGCCGCCGCGAGTATTTCGACCAGGAGATGGCACGCGAACTGTCCCAGCAGCTTTCCCGCCGATCGATCGATTTGAGCGTCAACTATGAGGGCCGCAGCCAGCAAGATGCCGACAGAATGCATTCCATCGCGATCGAGCGCTTGCGGCCTGTGATCGAGGCCGTCAGGAACGCAGGGGTGCCTGTCGATACAGGCACCGCAACCTATACCGACGTGATCCAGCGTGAGCAGAATCGCTCCGCACCCTTTTTCATAACTGAAAAAAGTGCGCGCGAAACCCGGCACGATTTCGAACTGTTGTTGCACGCGGCTAACGACAGGAAAGACCCGCGCGTCGGTGATTTGAATTTCCGTTACGAAATCTTACGTGACGTGCATTTGACGAGTCTGACTGAGCTGGTTCAGCACGATCTCCAACCGCAGTTCAACGAGAATTCGTGGACTCGTTCTACATACGATTTGCATGAGCCGTGGTCAGCCTCGCCCGCACCCCTGACAATGACGGCAGGCGAACTGCAATCTCAGTTCACTCGTTTTACGCGGCAGTCGCAGCAAGTGACCTTGCCTGGCGGCTTGGTCTCGGTCGAAGCCGACATGGCAGCGGTCGACGCCCGGAACATCGCACGCGCTTATGAAAAAGTAGCAGGGAAGCCGCCGCTCGATCTGGAAGGCCGTCCACTTTCCCGGCTGGAAAACAAGGTCGGGGTGGAAAATTCGGCTTACAGAGCAGTTTTCACGCCATCGGAAGCCGCCATGGTCGCTGCCCAGCGCGTCAGTCCTCAATTGCTGTCCTCGAATCCGTCGTCGCCCGGTAGCCGCATGAACGGCTGAAACGTGCTCACGACGCGCTGCCTTAAGAAGTCACGCGTCAGTCGTGAAACCGCGTGATCTCGAACTCGTTGCCGAACGGGTCCACCAGCACGTAGCTCATGCGGTCGGGATGGTCCGCGACATCGACCACGATCCGCGCACCTAAACCTAGCGCCCGCGTTTTTGCGTCTTCCAGAGCCTTATCGGCAAATTCGAATACCGGCACGAAATTCGCGCCATCAGGCGGAATGGCAAATCCCGGCATCGCCAATAATGCGAAATTCAAATCGCCACAGCGAAATTCGGCCCAGGCTTTTGTATTCTTGTGTGGTTTGACTTCAAGAAAAGCCTGCCAGAAAGAAACAACATTTTTTAATTGTGAGACCTTGAAGTAAACGGTGCGAATTTTCATCCCTGCCTCATTTCCGACATGCGTAAGGTTATCTTAAAATCCCGAACGTTACGATTAATCTGGGATAATAGCAGGTTTCAATGACTGGATTGGCACGGATCATCGTTTCAGGACTGCTGGCCGGCCTCGCGCTGTGCGGCTCTGCGCATGCCGCCGAGCAGAGTACGGGACCCAATTACAGCCTGGCCTGCCCGCCCGACTTCCTGACCGATATCGAACAGCGCATGTATACAAAGGAGGGCACGATCCGCAGCGGCCCCTGGCATGTGCGATGCTTCCAGAACGGCACCGGCATCTACGACCGCGACCGCGTCTACCTGTATTGCGCCAAGGGCGCGCAGCATGCCGCGCTCGAAGGCGCGGACGGTCACGCCATCCGCTTCCAGTTCCCGGGGGAGGTCGCCTGCGTATGGGAACACTGACCCGGCATTCCTTTCTTGCCGCATTGATTGCGCTTTCCTCGGGAACGGCGAGTGCGGCCGGCACCGTGGTGCGTCCCGCCAGCACGATCACCGGCGATTACCTGATCGCGCAATCGGCCGAATATAATGGCGACTGGAAAACCGCCTCCAGCCTGCTGGCCAGTATCTGGCAGCGCAGCCACGATCCTTCGACATTGCGCCAGGCCTTTCTGATCTCGCTGGGCGCGGGCGACATCGGCGAAGCGCTGAAACTATCCAACGATATCCGTCAGGATATGCCGGAAGCGGCGGTGTCGACCGCCTTGCTGGCTGCCGATGCGATGAAACGCAATGACCTGGCCGGCGCGACGAAGCTGCTGGCCACCCTGCCCGACCATGGCATCAGCGTACCGTTGAAAGGTATCCTGACCGCATGGATCGATGCCGCTCATGGCGACCGCGCCGCCGCCATGAGGAACCTGGACGGGCTGAAGCAATTCGATACCTATCGCAAGCTGCATACCGCCATGATCGACGAGTTCATGAACGATCGCGGCCGGGCCGATGCCGGTTATGCCGCGCTGAAGGACGGGTCGCCGGTACCGCGCATCGTATCCGTCATCGCCGATTACTACCGCCGCACGGGCCGGCCGGAATTGGCGAGCGGCGCACTGAACCTGTTGCCGGCAAGCGGTAGCATAGCTGCCATCAGCGTCAGGAACGAGCAGGGACTGGTGAGGTCGAAGCCGACCGTCGCCGGCGGCGCGGCGGAGGGTTTCTACAACATGGCGGAGTTGCTGCTGGAAGCCGATCACCCCGATATCGGCTTGTTCTATGCCGCGATCGCCACGCATCTGGAACCTGCCAAGCCCGATACGCATCTGCTGCTGGGCGAGATCGAACAGGCCGAGGGCCGTCATTCCCAGGCAGCGTCCGATTTTGTCTCTGTGTCATCGAAAGCGGATTTCGGCCTTCTGGCACGGCTGGACGCGGTTCTGGCATACGAACAGGCCGGCCATCCCGAAAAGGCCATCGCCACCGCGGAGGATGTGGCAAAAGTCCATCCCGGGCTGGCGGAACCGTTGATGGAGCTGGGGGATCTGTATCGCCGTCACGATGAGGACAACAAGGCGATCGCCACCTACAACCGTGCGCTGGCCCTTTTGAAGCCGAACGATCCGGACCTTGCGGATGTGATCTTCGCCCGCGCCATCGCCTATGACGGGCTGCACAACGACTCCGCCGCCGAAGCCGATTTGAAGCAGGCCGTGTCGCTGGCACCGGATCGGGCGACGATCCTCAACTATCTCGGATTCTTCTGGGCCAGCCGGGGAGAGAATTTGCCGCAGGCGCATACGATGCTTGACCATGCGTTCGCACTTGCCCCTACCGATGGCGCGATCGCGGACAGCCTGGGCTGGGTCTTCTATCAGATGGGCGACTACAACAATGCCGTCATCCACCTGGAGCAGGCCGTGCAGCTAAGGCCCGGCGATAGCGAGATCAACGGTCATCTGGGCGATGCCTATTGGCGCGTGGGACGGATCAGCGATGCCCGTTTCCAGTGGCGGCATGCGCTGCTGAACGCGTCCGGCCCGGCGGTCGATTCATTCAAGGCAAGACTGCACGATGGTCTTGCCGATCCTGAAGCAAAGCCTGCACAACCGGTCGAGAACCATGCTGCGCTGGACGTGAAGCCCTTGGAGCAGTAATGAAACCCTCTCCCAGTGGGAGAGGTGTAATCAGACCAGCAGTTCGCGGATATCCGGTATCAGGCTGCCAAGCCGCCTCAGCGCCAGATTGTTCTGCTGGCCCGTGCGGATCAGGTCGGGCAATTGCCTGGGATCGCGCAATAGGGCCATGATAACTGCCCCGTAATCGATATGTCCCTCCGGCGTCAGGGAGTCACGGGCGGCAGGCGGCAGGGTATGATCCACCGGGTCGCTGACCGCACGGATGATGGCGAACGCCACGCCCGCTTCGATCGCTACCTGCGCCAGTGCGCCACTTTCCATATCCGTCGCGATAGCGTTCGTTTCTTCGAAGATTCGCCGTTTCTCGGTCGAGGTCGCGACGACTTCATTACTGGAAACCATAGGCTCGCATCGCGCCATGGTGAACCTGGCGGCAAGATGACCGTGCAGGTCGGCGCTGACCGGCAGGTATGCCCCATCGACCAGAACGTGCTCGGGCAGCAGCAGGTCGCCGGGATGCAGGTCGGGGTCGAGACCGCCGGCGACGCCGAAGCTGAGCAACGTCGTGGCGCCGCGCTCTATCAACTGGCTCGCGGCATCGGGATTGCGCCAGCCGATGGCCGTCAGATCGCTGATCTCGATGGCGATCCGTTCCTCGGCCCGGTAGCCGCAGACGATACCCAAAGCCATTCAGGTCTCACCGAAACCGTCCGCGACCAGTGTCGCCAGAGCTTCCAATGCCGGCTTGGCGTCCTTGCCGGATGCCGCCAGCGTGATCGATGCGCCTTTTGCCGCGCCCAGCATCAGCAACCCCATGATCGACCGGGCGCTGACCGTAAGTTCACCATGCGAAATCGAAATTTCGGCGTCGAAGCCATCGGCCAGCTTGACGAATTTCGCCGCCGCGCGTGCATGCAGCCCGCGCGTGTTGACGATCGTGGCCAGGCGAACGGCTGGCTTGGCGGCAATCTTGCTACGTGGCATCGGCGATGTTGATGTATTTCTTCCCGGCATCCTGGGCCTGCACGGCGGCATTGTGCAATGTCTCGGTCGTACGGGCAGTGGCCAACTTGATCAGCATCGGCAGGTTCACGCCGGATACGACCTCGACCTTGGCATGCTCCATGATAGAGATCGCCAGATTGGACGGCGTGCCCCCGAACATGTCGGTCAGGACCACCACGCCCTTGCCCGTGTCGACGCTCTTGACCGCTTCCAGGATTTCAGCCCGGCGCTTGGCCATGTCATCCTCCGGACCGATCGAAATCGCCTTTATCTGAACCTGCTTGCCCACCACGTGCTCCAGGGCCGCCGTGAACTCTTCGCCCAGGCGGCCATGGGTTACAAGGACAAGTCCGATCATGCGATTACCTGCGTATCAGACATTTGCACTTCCGTATTCCCTTTCGACAGCCGCATCAGGGCACGTTCCAGATCGCGGTGGTGTACCGTCACCCCGCCAGCGTGCGAGGTCAAGGCCCTAGCCAGTTCTTCGGCAACGAAAACCGAGCGGTGCTGGCCGCCGGTACAACCGATGGCTACCGTCAGGTAGCTTTTTCCCTCCCCGCGAAAACGCGGCAAAAGCGGCAGCAGGAAGCCGGTCAGACGCTCGAAGAACGCCGCATATTCGGGATCGGCACTGACATAATCGCCGACCGCCTTGTCCTTTCCGGTCTGGGGCTTCAGCGTCCGGTCGTAGTGGGGATTGCGCAGGAAACGTACGTCGAAGACCAGATCGGCCTCGCGCGGGATGCCGAGGCGGTAGGAAAAAGACATGATCGAGACGTGCAGCTCGGGCGTGGTATCCAGCGAGAATTCGCCCATTACGCGTCGTTTCAGCTCATGAATGTTGAAGTCGGAAGTATCCAGGACCAGATCGGCTTCATCCACCAAAGACGCGAAAAGCTGGCGTTCGCGGCGTATGCCGTCGCTGACCGGACGGTCGATGGCCAGCGGGTGACGGCGGCGGGTTTCGGTGAAGCGCCGCTGGAGCGCCTCGTCGTCGGCTTCGAGGAACAGCAGGCGCGCCTTGAAAGCCGGATTCTGGCGCAGCAGGCGGATATGCTCGATCACGCTGGCGGCGCTGAAATCGCGGGTACGGGCATCGATCCTGACCGCGACCGGGCTTTGGATCAGCTCGTCCTGGGCCAGAAGCGGCGGCAGCAGGAAAAGCGGTAGATTGTCCAGCGCCTCGTAGCCGAGGTCTTCCAGGATCTTGAGCGATGTCGACTGCCCGGCGCCGGACATGCCTGTGATGAGGACGACAGGGCGCTTATCCATCGATGGCAACCCGTTCGCGTATAAGTGCTGCCCGTATCTTTGCCGGCGTGCTGGATTCGAAAGCGGACAGGGTCAGTGCGGGGATTTCAAGGCCGGCGATAATGCTCGTGACGGCTTCGGGCAGGCGCGCGATTTGCAACGGCGAGAGATGAACGCAGAGGGTTACAGGTGTTTCCTGGCTGGATACAACGCGCACCAACCCCAGCCCACGCACCTCGATCACGCCTTTTAGATTGTCTGGACCATCGGGAAAACTGGCAATGACGGTGCCGCCGGATGCCTTGACCGCCACGACATCGTCGGCCACCAGAGTGGCCCCGCCATCGATCAGCCGCAGCGCAAGGTCGGATTTACCGCTGCCGGGAGGCCCGCACAGCAGGACTCCCTTGCCCTCAACCACGACACAGGTCGCATGCAGCGTTTCCATGCCGAAGAATTAAAGACTTTAGATCTTCAATTCAATCTGCATGGCAAGAATTACTTACGTGCCTAATTTAAACCTCGAAACAGGCTGTACGGTAGCAGGACTGGAAACTGCGGCAGCAGGAACAGCTTCAGCAATCGTTTCAGGGACAGCTACCTGGGGCGAGGCCGCACCCGACTTGGCCACCCTGTCCGCATGCCGTTCGCGCACAAGCTCCCTGGCTTCGGGATAGAAAGTCACCCCGGACTTGGCGGCGGCGGCGGCGATGCTGTCATACACCCTGGTTACATCGTCAGCAGTCAGCGCTTGGCGTGTCTTGCTTTCAAAGCCTTCGTATTCAGTCCCGTACTGAACAGCGCCGGCATGCTTCAGCTCGCCCGATGAAGGGTATCTTTCGGAAATGAATTCCTTGTCATGTTTCGAGACGACCAGATCGAAATTCGAGCCGCTGCCAAGATCGGATCTGACACCTGTAACCGCCAGCGTTAAAATCGACGAACGGCCGTCGATACCATCGTTGGATGGAAGATAGACAATGTCTTTATCGTTTCTGGTCTGGCCAGGACGCCCCGAAGCGCTGAGATCAGTGAATGAGTGTTTCAGGGCACTGAAAGCCGTCGTGGACAATCCGTCGATCGTGATGGACCTGTCAGACACATTTATGCTGGAGTCCATGTAAGCCCCACCCAGGCGCGCCAGCGGGATGTTGCTGCTTGAGGCAACGACACGCTGTCTGATGTCGGGTTGTTCGACATCGATTCTTTCATACGGCGAAGTTGCAGGCATCGAAATCCCTCCCTAACGATTTGGCTAATAAATAACATAATATTACTAATCAATCAAGCGCTGCGTTTTTTGCCCTGTGGCAGAATAACGGTAAATCGCGATCCGAGTTGTGTTCCGTCGACGGCCATCCGATTTTCAGCGAAAATACTGCCCCTGTGAGCTTCTACAATTTGCTTGGCTATACTGAGACCCAGGCCGGAATGCTTGCCGAATGCCTCGCCTGGCGGGCGTTCGGTATAAAAACGGTTGAAGATTTCCAGCAGCTTGTTGTCAGGAATGCCTGGGCCCTGATCCTCAATCGTGACTTCGACCTCCCTTTCGCGCGGTGTGATGCGAATGGTCACCCTGCCTCCCTTGGGTGAAAACGAGATCGCATTGCCGATAAGATTCTGGAAGACCTGCATCAGGCGGCCCTCAAGGCCAGGAACGATAATTTTCTGATCGTCGCGGCAACCGGCGGCGATTTCCACAGGAATTTCGGGCGTCGAGTTGATATCGGCGGCGATGCGCAGCATCTCGCACAGATTGACTGGCGCAGGTTCGACCCGCGACAGTTCCGCGTCGAGGCGGGAGGCATTCGAAATATCGCTGATCAAACGGTCCATACGCCCGACATCGTCGGCCACGATGTCCATCAGCCGTGCCTTCTGCGCCGGATCGGAGATGCGGGCCGCCGTCTCCACCGCGCTGCGCAGCGATGTCAGGGGATTCTTCAACTCGTGCGCCACGTCGGCGGCGAAACGCTCGATCGCATCCATGCGCTGCCACAGCGCTTCGATCATCTGGCGCAGCGCGACGGAAAGATCGCCGATCTCGTCCCGGCGGGAAGCAAAGTCGGGAATGTCGATACGCCGCCCCTGTCCCACGTCCTGGGTCTGGGCAATGGCCGCCGCTGCAAGCTTGCGAAGCGGTCGGGAGATCTTACCCGCCAGGTAAAACGACAGGAATGTCGTGATGGCAAGGGCGAGGCCGAACACCTTGAGCAGGTCGAGCCGCAGCGAACGCAAGGCGCTGTCGATCTTCTGCCCGTCATGCACGATCATGACCGCGCCAAGCACGGTTTCGAGGTTCTGTACCGGCGCCGCCGCCACCAGGATCAGGCCGCCGGAACGGTTGATCCAGACCTGCGTCGCCATGTTGCCGTCGAGCGCCGGACGCATGGTCTGCAGGATCATCGATTTCTGCAAACCCTTTGCGCCGACATGAGGAATATGTTCGCGGCCCGGTATGCTGCTGAGCCACTCGCCGGCCTGCTCCAGGCTATCCCCGATCAGCGTATGGGGCGGATGCGGCGGCGGCAGTTCCTCCAGCTGGACGACGCCGCCCGGGCCGACAAGCTGATGGCTGTCGACGAGAAGCTTCTCGTTGGTATCGATCAGCTGGCTCCAGATCGTGGTGGTGCCGACCAGGTGCCGGATCATCTGCCGCGCCAGCTGCTGCATGATGAACGGATTGTCGTCCTCGTCATGCGTCACGCAGCCTTCGGCGATAGCGACCGAGAACAATTTGGCCTCGGTCTGCATCGCCGCCAGCTCATTCTCGATCAAACGGTCCTGGTACTGGGCAAGGTACAGGCTGCCGACAACCGGGACGGCAAGCGCCAGCAAATTGACGAACAGGATGCGCACCGTCAGCGGCGAGACGGCGCGCAACCGGCGCCGCGTCAGCCTGACGAGCGGCGAGCCGCGAAGTCTCAAATGTCGCGGTACCGGTAACCGGCGCCGTACAGGGTCTCGACCTCGCTGAAATCGGGATCGACATCCTTGAACTTGCGCCGCACCCGCTTGATATGGCTATCGACCGTACGATCGTCGACATAGATATGCTCGCCATAGGCAGCGTCGATCAGCTGGTTGCGGGTTTTGACATGTCCGGGCCGCTGCGCCAGCGTCTTGATCAGCAGGAACTCGGTAACTGTAAGGTCGACCTGCTTGCCCTTCCAGGTGCAGATATGCTTGTCGCTGTCCAGAACCAGCTCGCCGCGCGTCATGACGCTGCTCGGCTCCGAGGACGACAGCAACCGGTTCTCCTCGCGGCGCAGCAGGGCGCGCACGCGTTCGATCAGCAGGCGCTGCGAGAACGGCTTGGTGATGTAGTCGTCCGCGCCGCGGCGCAACCCTTCGACCTCGTCCAGCTCATCGTCCTTCGAGGTCAGGAAGATGGCGGGCACGTTCGAATTCTGGCGCAGCCGGGTCAGCAGTTCCATGCCGTCCATGCGCGGCATCTTGATGTCCAGCACGACCAGCGAGACCGGGCGGGCGGTGAGGCCGCGCAGGGCTTCCTCCCCATCGCTGAAGGTACGCACCTCGTACCCCTCGCCTTCCAGCGCGATGGATACGGATGTCAGGATGTTCTTGTCGTCGTCCACTAGGGCGATGGTCTGTGCCATCATTATCCTCCCGGTTTAAAGTATCACACTGCACCCGATTTCAGGCCGGATTGTGGCCGCTATGCAGGCGCGGCTCTGGGCGTTTTCAGCGCGGCAACGATGCCCCGCATCGTCAGGTGGTTCAGGGGCAATTCAAGCACGACGTGCAGGAAACTGAGGAAATACAGCCAGCTGGCGCCCAACTGGTAGTCCGCCGCGTACAATCCCAGCGAGGCGCACCAGATCGCCATCACGACGGTCAGCCTGCCCTTTGGCACCTTGTGCCAGCCTATGACCGACGTCTTCGAGAACCAGTTGAGGTAGTGATAGGTATAGGAGAAAGCGATAAACGCCATGACCGAACGCGCGACCGGGTGGCCATACAGGAAGGCGTTCACCCCCTGGATGGCTGTTTCGGCACTGGGAAAACTGTGCGGCGCCAGCAATCTGACCAACGCGAAATTCACCTGGAGGAAACGGCCATAGTTATTCTTGCTCGCCTCGCCGTAGGCCCGGCGGACGTAATCGCCGGGCATGGGATGACCGGCGAAGGCGGGATGCCACAGTATCAGGCCCAGGGCGATCCCTACGAACGCGGCAAGGGACAGCACGCCTGAAACGCTCTTCTGCCTCAGCGTTCCGGCAAGGATGAACATGCCGGTGAACAGAAAGACATGCACGATCGTCGGCAACAGCACGCCGAAAATCACCAGTAGCAGTCCCTGACCGAGAATGACGGGGACGAAAACGCTGGCAAATACCATCAATCTGGCCCGCTCGCGCCACGCGGATGTGAAAGCAAAGATGCCCGCAGCCGCGAAGGACAGATAGGTGACGATCACCGTCGCTTTTGCGGAAACCGGGATCACTCCTAGTCCGGGAATAACCGTCAGCAGACACAGCAGCCCGAGAATGAGATAATCGTGCCGGCCCCGGGTAAAATACTTGCGGTCGTGCAGCCATGAGATTTCAGTCAGGTAGTGCAGCGGCCCCAGCACGGCGTAGGAAAACAGGAACAGGGCGAACGGCCACGATTCGGCCAGCACGGCCGACAGGATCATCAACCCGATGTTCAGGTAATTTACCCCGTCGGCGGCTGTTATCCTCCGCGGGGCCGCTTGCGATGCCGATGACTCAGTTGCCATGGTCGAAGTCTAGAACAGTTCGGCCCTGCAATTCCACTTTATGGCGCTTTATCGTCCGGCTTGCGGATCTTGTAGAGTTCCGCAATGTCGGTACCGTCGATGAAAGTCAGCTTGTCCGGCTGAAGGTGGCCGGGATCGGGAAGTCCGCCGCCCAGCAGGACCAGCACGTAATCGAAGTCCCGCTGCCAATGGTGCAGATAAGGCGCATTCTCCACTATGACATCCGGCATACTATTGAATTTCAACACTTTATAGCTGAAGGGCATCCCCTCGTACATTGCCAGATGATCATAGGGGGCAAGCACTATGATCGGCTGTTTGCTCGGCGCGCTGAATATCATCGACCAGAACGATTCGTGCTCCGTGGTGAGCAGAGACGGCAAATGCAGAAATGTCGGGAAAAAACCCTGGATCATCCGGCTTTCCGGCATCATTTGCCAGTAACTGCGATTATCCTTAATTCCCACCATGACCAGCAAGACCCGGCTTCCCGGCGGAACCGGCGCGATCGTTTTGCGCATATCGGCAATATCTTTGGTCGAAGCCGCCCACACTTTGGTCAGGTGACTCATTTTCAAACAGACGAACAGGCTGATGCAGGCGATGGCCGCGTATTTCTGCGATCTGGGAAGACGGGTTGGCTGAATGGCCGCGAACAGCATGAATCCGCCCATCGCAGGAAATCGTACATTTAGAAACGCGGTTCCCATGGCTGTCGCCGGGCAGAGAAGAAATATGAAAAACAGGATCGCCCCGGTCAGTACAGCGGGCGGATAGATGTCCATATAGCGCCGCTTCCAGCAATACAGAACGAACGCAAGGACGACCCCGCCCATCATCAGATCGATCGCGTTGCGATAGGTCAGAAAAGAAATCAGCAGGTTGGAAATCATATGATCTGCGTCAGTCCATTCGATCGCATTGCTGTTCACGTCGCTGATCGGCGCGCACAGATAGAGCACAGCGGGAATGCCGGCTATGACCGCCAGCGGCAGTATCCTCGTCCGCCATGGCCGGAAGGGGTTGGCGGGATTATTTTCTTCGCCTGCCTGCCGATGCAGATGAATCAGTTCGCTTGAGCCGATCAGCAGCAGAAAAAACGCCATGCTGAACAAATGAACGAAGAACAGACTTACGGAGCAGATGCAGGCCAGTACCATCACGGTCCGCGGCCAGCGCTCACGAAATGCCACCCATCCGGAAGCGCACAGCAGGGCCAGCCCGATGCCAAGGTCGAAATTCAGGAATCCCATCAGGATCAATCCGTGATAGGCGATCAGCCCGGAAGCCAGCTGCCACCAGCTGACCCTGCCGAAGGCCGCGCGTGCGTAAAGCAGCGTACCGAACACAGGCAGGATGATCGCCAACCCCAACATGATGCGCCCGGCAGTGTAGAGTGGCATGATATGCGCCATTCGCGGCATTACGACATCGATCGCTATGTTCGGGATCAGCGTCCAGTGCGGCGCATACATCCTGCTGAGATAGGGATCCTCGGGATGCGCCAGTATGTACATCCGGGCCAGATGATTGGGGTAATCGAGTACGGGTGGAATTTCGGCGACCAGCAACGGCACGATCAGAATTACCAGCAGCACGGAAAGTGTCAGCCAGAACGCGATGGTGTTGTAACTGCGCTCGTTCATGGGGATGCAATGCAGAATTTCATCGACACGCGATGGGAGATCGCCAGCCAGAATAGGGCGGCAAAGCCGATCGGCGCGAAAGCCTGCAGCACGGGGAAGCGGCTGGCGCCTGCCGCCATGGCCAGCATCGGAGCGAACCAGGCGACCAGGCAGATCGTGCGCTGCCACCATGTCGCGCCCGAACCGGGCCACACTATGCAGGCCAGTGGAATGGCCAGCAGGACAAGGTCGTAGTTGAAGATGTAAGGCGTTACCAGTGGCACGGCAGTGACCACGATAAAGGCCTGCTGCCTGACATCGTCGGTCCGTCGCAAGGCCGCAACGACCAGGGCGACAACGGCAAGCGCGCATCCGACCTGCAGGGCGATGGCGTCGAAATAATTGAATCCCACGCGCCTGAACCCGGCATAGGGCGACTGGATCATGACCGCATAGAAGCCCTTGAAGTGGTAAAGATACGCCATCTCGACCTTTGCGGTATCGGCGAAATATTGCTTCCAGATATCGAGGCCGAAGGCCAACATGGAGACAGCACCGATGGCGATCGACGTGACGCAGGCCGATAGGATCGGTTTCCACGCGCGCATGGCAATCAGCGCGAAGGGCAGGACAAGGCCCAGCTGCGGCTTGAACGTCAGTATCCCGAATGCGACTCCTGCCAGGACAGGGTGCCGTTTGATTGCCAGCAGCCCCCCGATGAGCAAGGCCGCCGTCAGGAACCCGTTCTGTCCGCTGAGCAGATTGATCAGGCAGGCAGGGGCCAGCACCAGCGCCAGCACGGCCCATGGCTTTTGTGGATACCATATCCGAAAAACCGCGATCGTGGCGGCGATGCCGCAGAAGGTCCACAATGCAAGGGATGGGAAATACGGCAATATCGAAAACGGGTAATAGACCACCAGTGCGTTCGGCGGATAGCTCCAGTAGCAATTGGGAACCGCCTGACCGAACCGTTCGCCCGCCGCTGCCGTGTATGCCTTGAGGTCGAACAGCGCGGCGATGTCACCATCTGCCGCCAAATGCGGCGCGATCCAGACATTGATGAAATCGCGCCCGATCTGGACGCCCCTGTGATCCAGCCCGTGTGCCGCAGGCGCATAACCTGCCGCCAGAAACCCTGCCAGCATCGCCAGCGACCCCAGCAGCGCCACCACGATGGTGATATCGAAACATAGAACACGCTTGCGCCACCCCGTAAGGTTCATGCCGACATCGCCAGGATTTTGCCTGCCAGATACAGCGAGCCGCAAATCAGTATGCGCCGGGGGCCAGCGCCCGAAGCGGCCAGGTCGGTTACCGCCTCGGCAATCGATGCCGCCGGGCGTGCCACGATGGTCGCATCGCGCGCGGCGGCGGCGGCTTCGTCGGCAGACAGCGACAGGGGTTCGTCGGGAATGGCGATCGCGCGCAGCTCGCGGACATACGGCGCCATCGGCGCCAGAAAATCGGCAGGCTTCTTGGTATTCAGCATGCCGAAGATCAGGGTCAGCGGCAGGGCTTCCTCTTCCACCGCCCAGTTCATCGCCTGCCGTGCCAGCACCTCGCCACCGGAATCGTTGTGGCCGCCATCCAGCCACAGCTCCCAGTGCGGCGGCAGCAATTCGGCCAGAGCGCCCGTCTCGATGCGCTGCAATCGGCCCGGCCATTCGACTTTGTTCATGCCGCCGGCAAGATCCAGCTTCCAGGACTGGAACTGGCCCGAGCAGCGCAGCATCGCCAAGGCCGTACCGGCATTCATCATCTGGTGTTCACCCAGCAGCGCCGGCATCGGCAGATCGAACTGCCCCTGCGCGTCGCGGTACGTGAAACAGTCGCCCTTGCCTTCAACCGTCCAGTCGACCCCGTACTGGAACAGAGGCGCTCCGATTTCTGCTGCGCGCGCCTCGATCAACTGTTGTGCGGCGGCTTCCTTCTGCCATGCCAGGATCGCCGGCGTACCGGCTTTCAGGATACCTGCCTTCTCGCCCGCGATCTCCTCGATCGTGTCGCCCAGAATATGGGTATGATCGTAGGAAATGCGCGTGATCGCCGTCGCAGCCGGACGTTCGATCACGTTGGTGGCATCGAGTATGCCGCCAAGCCCGACCTCCAGCAGTACGGCATCCGCAGGCGTTTGCGCGAAGGCGTGCAGCGCCAGGGCGGTAGTGATCTCGAAGAAACTTATCTCCTGCAGGTCGTTTACGTTCTCGACCTCCTCGATCAATGCATGCAGCGCATCGTCCTCGATCAGCTTGCCCGCGATACGGATGCGTTCGTTGTATTTGACCAGATGGGGCGACGTATAAGCATGGACCGTAAGCCCGGATGCTTCGAGGATGGCACGCAGGAAAGCGACCGTGGACCCCTTGCCGTTCGTGCCGCCGACATGAAAGACCGGGGGCAAGTTATTTTGCGGATTGCCCAGAGCATCCAGCAGGCGGTGGATGCGCCCGAGGGTCAGTTCCATCCCGGCGGGGTGGAACCGCTTCAGCCTTTCCAGAGCGGGATCGAGGTTTCGGGTCGATGCGTCGAAAAGGTCCGGCGTTACAGGCCGCGCCTCAGCTGGGATGACCTTCAACTTCGGCTTCTTCCGTCGCGGTTTTGGATGTGCCTTTCAGACGCAGGATTTCGGCGGTGGGGCCGGGCCGGCGCAGCAGGTCGAAGATGGTGATCAGCGTCTGCCGCAGATCCTTGCGTGGCACCACCATGTCGACCATGCCGTGCTCCAGAAGGTACTCGGCGCGCTGGAAGCCTTCGGGCAGGGTCTCGCGGATCGTCTCCTCGATCACGCGCGCCCCGGCGAAACCGATCTGCGCCCCCGGCTCCGCGATCTGCACATCGCCCAGCATCGCGAACGATGCCGACACGCCGCCGGTCGTGGGATCGGTCAGCAGCACGATGTAGGGCAGCTCAGCTTCCTTCACCATCTGGGTGGCGATGATCGTGCGCGGCATCTGCATCAGCGACAGGATACCCTCCTGCATGCGGGCGCCGCCGGACGCTGGTACGACGATCAGCGAAGCCTTCTGCAGCACCGCCAGTTTTGCCGCAGCCACGATGCCTTCGCCCACGGCCACGCCCATCGAGCCGCCCATGAACGAGAAATCGAACGCGGCGATCACGGTGGCGTAGCCCCCCATGCTGCCATGCGCGACCACCAGGGCATCATTGGCGCCGGTCTTGGTCTGCGCGTCCTTCAGGCGGTCGCTGTAACGCTTGCTGTCGCGGAACTTGAGCGGATCGGGTGCCGTCTTCGGCAACTCGATCGTTTCATACTTTCCTTCGTCGAACAGATACTGCAGCCGCAGCTTCGGCCCGATGCGCAGATGCGCGCCGCAATGGGTGCAGACATGCATGTTCTGTTCAAGGTCACGCTGGAACAGCATCTGCCCGCAGGACGGGCATTTCTGCCAGAGGTTCTCGGGCACGTCGCGCGGCTTGACCAGCGCGCGAATCTTGGGGCGGACGTAGTTGGTGATCCAGTTCATGGCGATAGTGTAGCCGCAATAAAATCCCGGACAAGAGCCGCGTTCTTGACGCCGGGACCGGTTTCGACGCCCGAAGAGACATCGACCGCCTTTGCCCCGCTGATCCTGATGGCCTGGGCAACATTGGCGGCAGTCAGGCCACCGGACAGCATCCAGGGCCGTTTCCATGCATGGCCGGATAACAAATTCCAGTCGAACGATACGCCGTTACCACCGGGCAGGACGGCTTCCCTGGGGGGGCGGGCATCGAATAGCAGCCAGTCGGTGCTGTCTTCGTAAGCAGCAATGGCGGCAAGGTCTCCGGCATCGGCGATGCCGAAAGCCTTCATGACCGGCAGGCCGAAACGGCGTTTGACCTCGGCGACCCGTTCCGGCGTTTCACCACCATGCAGCTGCAGCATGTCCAGGGGCACTTTCGCCAGCGTCTTCTCTAGCAGGGCGTCATCCGGATCGACGAACAGGCCGACACGGCTGACGGAAACAGCCTGCCCGACGTCCCTCGCCTGTTCGATGGTCACGAAGCGAGGCGAACGTTCGAAAAAAACCAGGCCGATATGGGCCGCGCCGGCAGCGATAGCAACCTGCGCCATTTCCGGATCACGAACGCCGCAAATCTTGACGGCGACCGTCATCACGCTTCCAGATCGATTTCCGCTGCCGGATCGAAGGCGGGAGTGCAGAAAATAACAAGACGCATCGATCCCGAAAAATCATAGGATGTGTTCTTTGGCACCAAGATTACATCATCCTTGGCAACGGATATATCCGCGCCATCGAGTTTGAAAACGCCACTTCCTTCGATAACAAAATAAAATCTGTCGCTTAGCGTGGTCTTGGTAAGGCCGTGCCTCCCATCAACTTGTAGAAGGGCAACATCGCCAGAAGCGCAGTCTTTTGCAGAGGTATATGCGACCCCATCGATACCGTTAAAACGTATGGTACGGCCTGTCTGTTTTTGAAATTTCACGCCGTTTGCTTCAATGAATGATCAATTGCCTGTGCTGCCTCGGCCGGATTATCAGCTTTGGTGATCGGGCGGCCGACGACAAGGTAAGTGGCCCCGAATTCGATCGCGGCCGTTGGCGTCAATGCTCGTTTCTGGTCGTCGCTGGCCGCGCCTTCCGGCCTTATGCCGGGGACCATCAGGATCGGTCCGCCGCCGATGCGGGCACGGACGGCCGCGATTTCCGACGGGGCGCAGACGATGCCGTCCAGCCCGCATTCCATCGCCAGTTCGGCCAGGCGCAGCACCTGATCCTCGGCCGGGCCGACCTGACCGACGCTGTGAAGATCGCAATCGTCGAGGCTGGTCAGCACCGTGACGCCGAGCAGGCTCAGTTTCTTCGGCGCTTCCTCCGTGGCTTCGACAGCCGCGCGCAACATCGCGGGGCCGCCCGAAACATGGAGGGTCAGGAAGTCGACGCCCAGCCTTCCCAGCGCGCGCACCGCACCGGCAACCGTGTTGGGAATGTCGTGCAGCTTGAGGTCGAGGAACAGCGGCAAGCCGAGGTCGAGCAGCGCCGTGACACCATCGGGTCCATTGGCGGAGTAGAATTCCAGGCCGGCCTTGAGGCCGCCGACATGCGGCGCAACGCTGGCAGCCATAAGCTTCGCCTCGCCCAGTGTGGGCGTGTCGAGCGCGACGAAGACGGGGGACTTCACAGCATCTCCGGATTGTCGATCAACGCGGGCTGAGAGGGTTCGTGGCGGCTGGACGACGCCAGCTGGGCCGCGCGTTCCTCGGCGGATTCGGCGCGGCTACGCATCGATGTCAAATCGCCTTCGAGGATCTGCACGCGCTTGTTGGCATGTTTCGCCGACCGGCGATGCCTCCGACCAGCGTTCCAGGCGGCAAGCCCGCCCAGCACGAAGCCGGCGAAAATCAGCAGGAAAGCGATCAAATAGAGCGGCGCGGTGATTTCCTGCGGCAGCGGAAACAGCTCCAGCTTCGTCTCCTCCTTGTTGGAGGAGGCGAACAGTACCAGGATCGCCACCAGCAGAAAGCTTAGAAAGCCGGAAAGGTAGCGCAATGCTATTTCCCTTTCTTGTCCTGCTTGTTCAGGCGCTCACGCAGCTGCTTGCCGGTCTTGAAGAACGGCACCACCTTCTCGTCCACGGTTACGGCCTCGCCGGTGCGCGGGTTGCGGCCCGTGCGTGCGTCGCGCTGCTTGATCGAGAACGTGCCGAAGCCGCGCAGCTCGACCCGGTCGCCATCGGCCAGGGCCTGGACGATCCGATCGAAGATCGCCGCGACGATCAATTCGGCGTCGCGTTGCATGAGATGCGGGTTGAGCGCCGCCACTTGTCGTACCAGTTCGGACCTAGTCATGTCCCATTATCCGACGATTAAGCCGCGCGATCAACCAGATAGTGGCGCCAACAGCAAATCCAAGGGCGGCGCCAGACGAATAAACATAGAGATCATCACGGGAAAAGACCGCTACGGCGGTCCAATGGTTCACGAACAAGTCCAGCATATGAAGCGAGAATAACAATAAGGGCGTGAACGTGGCCCCGCACAAAGCCGCCGGCCAGAATTTAAAGCACCCATATCTCTGCAATATAAGATACAGGACAGGCCCTAATATCAGTACGGCCGCGTAGGAAAGCACTGCTGATACCAGAAGCAGGAACGCTGCAAGACTGAGCCCGCTCGCGCTGGTGTTTCCACCCGATATAAAAAAATAGACACCCATTACAAAAACCGGTCCCCAGAGCGGCGCGACCAGAAAGGCTATGAGCGTCCTGCGCCGCATCCTGGGTTTCACGTTGTGCGGGTCCAGTCCCGGAACAGTCTGTCCCGGCCGGGACAGTATCTGAGACGACGGGGCATCATCCATCGATCATCCTCACCTGCACCTGCATTTGCTTTGGGCAACATAAAAAGCCCTCCGCTAAGGGAGGGCTTTTCAGGTTTTCTACTCTTCTTCGGTCTCGGTCTCGACTTCCTTGGCCTTGGCCTTGCCCTTGGCCTTTTCCGGGGCCGCCGTCTTTTCCGCCTTCTTCAAAGCCGCGCCCAGGATGTCGCCCAGCGATGCGCCGCTGTCGGACGAACCGAACTCGGCCATCGCCTGCTTGTCTTCCTCGGTCTCGCGCGCCTTGATCGACAGCGTGATCTTCCGGGCACCGCGCTCGACGGTCATGATCTTGGCATCGACCTTCTCGCCCACGGCGAAGCGGTCGGTGCGCTGTTCGGACCGCTCACGCGACAGGTCGCCACGCTTGATGAAGCCCGGAACCTTGCCGTTGACCAGAACCTCGATACCGCCATCGTTGATCGCGGACACGGTGGAAGTGACCACGAGGCCCTTCTTCAGGCTGCTGAACTCGTCTTCCAGCGGATCGCCACCGGAGACCTGCTTGATGCCGAGGCCGACGCGTTCCTTCTCGACGTCGATCTCGAGGATCTTCGCC
Source organism: Alphaproteobacteria bacterium (assembly GCA_965199335.1). GTDB lineage: Bacteria > Pseudomonadota > Alphaproteobacteria > CALMVH01 > CALMVH01 > CBDAQV01. The sequence continues at coordinate 298,652 of CBDAQZ010000003.1, forward strand.
TTGACCATGTCGCCCTTCTTGAAGGTCTTCAAGGCTTCCTCGCCCTCGACATCCCACGAGATGTCGGACAGGTGCACCATGCCGTCGATGTCCTGCGTCAGGCCGACGAACAAACCAAATTCGGTGATGTTCTTGACTTCGCCCTCGACGATCGAGCCGACCGGGTGTTCGCCCGTCAGCGTCTCCCAGGGATTGGTCTGGCACTGCTTGATGCCCAGGCTGATACGGCGCTTGGACGAATCGACATCCAGGACCACGACTTCCACTTCCTGGCTGGTCGATACGATCTTGCCGGGGTGGACGTTCTTCTTGGTCCACGACATTTCGGAAACGTGCACCAGGCCTTCGATGCCGGGCTCCAGCTCCACGAACGCGCCGTAGTCGGTGATATTGGTGACGCGACCGACGAACTTGGCTCCGGCCGGGTACTTGGCGGCGACGCCTTCCCACGGATCGGACTCGAGCTGCTTCATGCCGAGGCTGATGCGCTGCTTCTCCTGGTCGAAGCGGATGACCTGAACCTTGACGGTCTGGCCGATCTGCAGCGCCTCGGACGGATGATTGACGCGGCGCCATGCGATGTCGGTGACGTGCAGCAGGCCATCGACGCCGCCGAGATCGACGAACGCGCCGTAATCGGTGATGTTCTTGACCACGCCCTGCAGGATCTGGCCCTCCTTCAGGGTCGATACCAGCTCGGTGCGGGCTTCAGCGCGGCTTTCCTCGAGCACCGCGCGGCGGGATACGACGATGTTGCCGCGGCTGCGGTCCATCTTCAGAATCTGGAACGGCTGCGGCGTACCCATCAGCGGGCCGACATCGCGTACCGGACGGATATCGACCTGGCTGCCCGGCAGGAAGGCGATGGCGCCGTCCAGATCGACGGTGAAACCACCCTTGACGCGGCCGAAGATCACGCCCGTCACACGCTCCTGCTTTTCGTGCACGCGCTCCAGCAACTGCCACGATTCCTCGCGCTTGGCCTTCTCACGCGACAGTACAGCCTCGCCGTTCTTGTCTTCCAGGCGTTCGACGAACACCTCGACCGTGTCGCCAACCTTGAGGCCGTGCGACTGGCCGGGGGCGCCGAATTCGCGCAACGGCACGCGGCCTTCCGACTTCAGTCCGACATCGATCATAGCCGCATCGTTATCGATGCTGACGACGATGCCCTTGACCACTGAGCCTTCGAAGCTCTGGCGTTCGCCGAGCGATTCCTGCAGCAACGCCGCAAAGCTTTCCATGCCGCCCGATGCGGCCTGGGTGTTGTTGTCTTCCTTGAATTTCACTGCTGCGGAGGCGCGGGCCATTAAAAATCCTTTTTCATGTCGTCCGGTCGTCGCGCCAATCTGGCGGATAACGACCGGGGTTGTGCGTTGGGCATGTCCCGCGGCGGGTTGATAAGATGCCCTGCAAATCCAGCGATATCAGCGCGCCGGTCCGAGGACCGGCTCGACCAGGGCGAGCGCGGCGGCGAAAGCCTGATCCGCGTCCAGCCTGCTGACATCTAGCACATGCGCATCGGCAGCCGGCTTCAAGGGAGCAATCTCCCGCCCGCTGTCGCGCGCATCGCGCTGCTTCAGGTCTTGCAAGACGGCGTCATAGATAGCGTGGATTTCCCTGCCTTGCAACTCCTTGAGCCGCCGAGTCGCACGAATCTCGACATCGGCGACCACGTAAAGCTTAACCGGCGCGTCCGGGCATACGATCGTACCGATGTCGCGGCCGTCCAGAACCGCGCCCTTCCCGCCCGGCGGACGGGCGGCGAAATCATGCTGCAAATCCAGTAAAGCGGCGCGGACGGCAGGGACAGAGCCGACCTTGCTGGCCGCCCCGCCGCTGGTTTCGTGGCGCAAACGCTCGTCCGACAGGTCGAGGCCAGGCAGCTGGCGCAGACGCAGGGCGGTGGCCGCCGCCTTTTCCGCGTCGGCCGGATCGTGTCCCGCATCCAGCATCGCCAGTCCCACGGCGCGGTACAACAAGCCGGTATCCAACCAGTCGTATCCGTAATGAACGGAAAGCCGCCGCGCCAGGGTACCTTTACCGCTGGCGGTCGGGCCGTCGATGGCGATGATCGGAGCAGTCACCCTACTTCCTTTCGCTGAAATTCCATTTCCACGCCCAGCCTTCCGATCATCCCGAAAAAATCGGGACAGGTCTTCGACACGCAGCCCGGATCGGTCAGTGCGATGCCGCTTCCGGCCACGCCCAGCACGGCCAGCGACATGGCGATGCGGTGGTCATCGTGCGTGTCCAGCCTTGCATAAGCGGGCCTGGCGGGTTCGATGCGCCAGCCGTCGCGGCGTTCCTCCACGGGGACCCCGACAGCCTGCAGCGCCCCGGTCATGGCCGCGACACGGTCGCATTCGTGCTTGCGGATATGCTCGACGCCGGTGATGTCGATCGCGCCATCGGCATAGGGGGCGATCGCGGCCAGGGTCAGCGCTGTGTCGGAACAGGCGTTCATGTCGACCGTGAAGCCGCCCGTCAGCGTGCGCGGTCCCTTCAGAGTGGTGCCGCCGCCCGTCCTCGTCACCTGGCAGCCCATGCGTTCCAGCACGTCGATGAAGCGGATATCGGGCTGGAAGGTCTGCGCCGGGAGATTTTCCAGTGTCACCTGCCCGCCCGTCGCCGCCGCCAGCGCCAGGAAATAGCTGGCGGTCGAGGCGTCGGCTTCGACCACGTAATCGGTCGGTCGGTAGGCGGCAGGCACGATCGTGAACCGGTCGAAGCCCGGCGCAACATCGATATCGATGCCGAATTCCTTCATCATGGCGATCGTGATGCGGACGTAATCGGCCTGGACGATGCCGTCGGTGATCGCCACCTCGGTCGAGCGATCGAGCAGCGGCGCGGCCATCAGCACGCCGCTGATGAACTGGCTGGAGACCGAGCCGGATATGCCGACCCGGGCCGCGCCCCCCTGCCGGGGCTGTATAGTCACCGGAAAGCGCCCTTCCCCCTCGCCATAGCTGAATCGCGCACCCAGCGTCGCCAGCGCCTCGAACAGCGGCAGCATCGGACGCGACGACAATTGTTCGCTGGCTGCGATCGTGACCGGCACCGTGGTCGAAAGGGCAAGCACGCTGGTCAGGAACCGCCCGGTTGTACCCGCCGAGCCGATGAAGACCGGCTGCGCAGGTTCGCGCCATGTCCCCGATCCGGCGATCCGTAGCGTGGTACCGTCGTCGTCGACCTGCACGCCAAGCTGCCGCAACGCCTCGGCGCACCAGAACGAATCGTCGCTGCGCAACACCTGACGCACGAAAGACGTCCCCGCCGCCGCGCCGGCCATGATGATGGCACGATTGGTAACGCTCTTGCTGCCGGGAATATTCAGCGTCCCGCCGATGGGACGTCTCAAGGGCCGCAATACCACGGAGTCGACGCCTTTCAGCGATGCCCAGCCCGACCGTGTGCCCTCAGTTTCCGTCCTTGTCATGGCTTATGCCTATTGCCTTGGGGCCCATGGCGCAACATTTCAAAGAGCCCGGATTCGATTTGCTTTTGACATCCGGGCATAAGCATGGCACACGCCACCCACTCTTTAGCAATTAGGATATAAACCGGTGAGCAACCCAGAATGGGGCATGAAGCGCATCTGCCCAAGCTGCGCGACACGCTACTACGATTTCCAGAAGAACCCGCCGGCATGCCCGGTCTGTGGTACCGCCTACGACCCGGAGGCGCTGCTGAAGTCGCGCCGTGGCCGCACCGCCGTCGTGGACGAGCCGGTGGTCAAGCGCAAGAAGGCCCCCGCGATCGTCGAGGGGGATGAACTGCCGGACGTGGGTGACGATCTGGAGGCGGTGGAACCCGATGTCGAAGCCGAGGACATCGAGCCTGCCGACGTGGAAGCCGACGACGATACGCTTCTGGAAGACGATGCGGACGATGTCGATGCCGAGATCGAGGATGTCGAGATCGAGCCGGACGAGACCTGACATACCGGGCGATTTCAGTTTAGGCTTGAAAGCGCGCCCCGGGCATCATAGGTTCGATTTGCAAGTTACTGGTGCGTTGCCCACGGGCAACGGCACCGCAAGGTCGGGGTCATAGCTCAGCTGGTAGAGCGCTACGATGGCATTGTAGAGGTCCGGAGTTCGACTCTCCGTGGCTCCACCAACCTTCTCTTATTTATCTGCGGCGTCGGTGATGACGTACGCGTTCGCGCTCATCCCGCTCACGCGGGCGCGGCTTTCCGAACACCAGCCGCGATGTGGTGCGAATTACCATTCCGGGCCTTACGCCGAACAGCATGCCGATGACGGCGGCGCCGACCAGCACCGGAATCTTGTTATCCGAGAACGCCTCGTTCGCCCGCCTGCCGATATGCAGGTCGGGCAACTTCAATCCCTTGCCGGTGAACAGTCTGTCCTCCTCACGCCTGCGTTCGTAGACGGATTCTTCCACTCGCTTGCCGATGATATAGGCTGCCACAGCCCCCGCGCACATCAGCACGCTGAAGGCGAACAGGATCAGCGCCGCATTTTCCGGCTTCATGGTATCGGCGATATGCAGGAAGACGACCAGGAAGAGGCAGACCAGCGCCAGCAGGGCAAAAATCGCAACGACCAGGGTCGTGACGATCGCCAGCTGGAAATTGACCTTTGCCTTGTCTATCCGCGGCTGGACGAAAGTCTCGCCAAGCTCCTCGGCCAGGAACAGAAGGGTATCGATCATCTAGTTGAACAGACGGCCGAGAAGGACGCCGACGCCGAATGCAAGAAGGATGCTTGTAAGCGGACGTTCCTCGATCTCCTCGGAAAGATCCTCGAGTGATTCACGGCTGCGGGTGCGGGCCTTGTCGGTCCATTCGTCGACGGTTTCCTGCGCGCTGTTGAACTTGGAGCGCACCCGGTCGGTGGCGAAGGACTGAAACGAATCCTTCAACGATGCGATATCCGACCGCAGTTTTGACAGGTCGTTTTTCACGGTGTCGATATCGGCGTCTATGGTGTCGACCTTGGTCGCCTTTACAATTGTCTCGCTCATGTCAGTCTCCTTTGGAAGAATTGTCGGCGGGCGGGTTCTGCTCGCCAAGGGGGTGGCCCTTGTTAAGCTCCTTCTCGTCGCGCAGCTGTTGCTTGGCAAGGTTCGCAGCGATGCCGTCGTTGTCGTCCTTTTTCTTTTTTTGCCGCTTCATTCGTTGCTACCTGACCTTATGTCGCAAAGTGAACGTGACATAAGCGCCATTGTTCCTTGCGAATTGAGTCTGCAGCGGGAACGATAGCATGTGCCGGATCGTTCGCAATAGACGGGTATCGTTGCGTACGCGCGTATTAATCATTCCGGAGTGTGGGTTGAGCAAGATTGAGGATGAAATGTCTGGGAAAGGAGATTTGACCGGCAACACCCAATCCGGCGACGAGCCCCCCAGCGGCGATGCGGCTCCCTTCGAACGCTGGCTGGATAAGAAGCTTAAAAGTGCTTATGGATCGGTTCTTGATGAACCCGTTCCGCAGGACCTGATCGACCTTTTGCGCAAGAAGCTCGATAAAGGCTGAAACGAAAATGGCCGCCAGGTTGCCAGGCGGCCATTCCAAAACAAACTTCAGTATCGATTAGACAAGCACATCGGCCGGTTGGGCAAACGATAGCGCCTGACCGATCGTGACCTTCAGCGTCTCGGGATCGAAGGGCTTGGTCACGATGAAAGCCGGCTCCATTCCATTGCCGGTAAGCAGGCGCTCGGGAAATCCGGTTACGAAGATAACGGGCGCCGTCATCGATTTGAGAATCTCCTGCACCGTCACGATACCGCTGTCGCCGTCCAGCAGCTGAACGTCTGCCAGCACCAGATCGGGCAGATGGCGCTTCGCCAGTTCCACTGCCTCGTCCTTGCGGCCGGCGACACCCACCACATCGTGGCCCAGACCCTCAACGATGCTGGCGATATCCATGGCAATCACCGGTTCGTCCTCGATGATCAGGACTTTGGCCGAGGCCTGGCGCTTCAACTCGTCATGGGCCAGGGTGAGGTTTTCCACAACTTCCGCATCGCTGAGCGATAGAATTCGCCCTGCTTCGGAAACCGAGAAATTTTCAAGCGATATCAGCAGCAAAACCTGCCGCTCGAGCGAAGGAAGAGCCGCCAGCTGCTTGCCGAAAGGATCCTTCAACACGCCTTCGGGAACCGCATCGCCCAAAGCCTGATCGAAAATCCGGAAGCAATCGTGGAAAACCGTGAAAAGCTGCAGGTGAAAGTCACCGTTGGGACGAATCTTGTCCGGCTCCTCGATAATCGCCTCAAGGCAAAGCCTTACATATTGATCGCCTGTTGCCTGTGATCCGGTCAGGGCGCGAGCATAACGACGCAGGTAGGGGATCGAACGGACGATTTCGTCAGAGATGCTGGGCATCAGAGTCCTCGGGGTAACGGCATACGCGTTGGTGTTGTTGCAGAAATATATATCCTAACTCGAAAAACACCAACTGCCCTGAAAAGTTCATCGATTTCTTAGCAGGCAACAAACTGAAATCAATGTTTTACGTCGCTGTCGACCAGCTTCTTGAGTTCGGACCGTGCCCGGTTGAGTCGGGATTTGACCGTACCGATGGCACAGCCGCAGATTTGAGCCGTTTCTTCATAGCTCAGACCGCTGGCCGAGATCAGGATCAGGACCTCGCGATGCTCCGGCGACATTTTCTGCAGGGCGGCGCTGACCTCCTGCAGTTCGATCTTGTCGTCCTGAACCGCCGCCGTGGCAAAAACGGACTCCGGCACCTGATCGAGCGAATCTCCCTCCAGACGGAGGCGGCGCAAGCCGTTAATGTAGTGATTGCGCAGGATCGTCATCAGCCAGGCCTTCAGGTTCGTCCCGGCTATGAACTGCTGTTCCGCGTTCAAAGCCCGGATGATCGTATCCTGGACAAGATCGTCCGCACGCTCACGATTGCCCGTTAGAGTCCGCGCGAACGCTCGAAGATGCGGCAGATGCTGCATCATATCTTCCCGCAGGTCGAAACTTGTTACCATTGGCAATTGAGCCTTACCCTTGCCGGGTTGCCGAAATAGATCATACCCAATCTGGGCGGCTGACGGTAATATAAAAGAGACAGGAGAGGTTTTTCGTATGGTGGCTCATATAAGACATTCCAAAATTGGAAGTTTTTTTATAAGGAAATCAACACTGAATCCTGTTTTTATGTCCTTGAATCAAACTTCAGAGCCGCAAGCCCGCCTTTCATGAACGTATGGGGTAAAATCATTGGCACCGTAACCGGTTACGCCCTGGATGGCGGAATTGGGGCGCTGGTCGGCATGGTCGCGGGCCATTGCGTCGACATGTACACGGCCTGGGCCGAGGCGCATGCACCGGTCGCAGGTGCACGTGCGAAGCAGGCCGGCGAGGAACGGCGCAATGCAGGATCGCGCTATACCTTTACCCTGTGCGTCGTGACGCTGGGCGCGAAGCTGGCAAAGATCGACGGCGCGGTCAGCAAGGCGGAGATCGCGGCCTTCAAGGAAGTCTTTCGCGTGCCGCCGGAGGAACTGCACAATGTCGGCACCATGTTCGACCGAGCCCGCGCCAGTTCGCACGGTTACGAATCCTACGCCCAGCAGCTATCGCAGATGTTCGGTGCGGATCACGGAACGTTGGACGAGGTCATAAGCTGCCTGTTCCACGTCGCGTTGGCCGACGGGCCGATGCAGGCGGCGGAAACCAATTATATCCGCCGGGTATCCAAGATATTCGGCTTCAGCGACAGCTATTTCCAGCGCCGGATGGAGGAGCAGGTCAGTTCCCATTCAAGCAATTACAGCCAGAACAGTTCTTCCAACGGACAGCAGCGCCAGCAGCCGCGCGGCAACGAGATGCTGGCCGATCCCTATTCCCTGCTGGGCGTGCCATCCTCCAGCACCGATCAGGAAATCAAGCTGAAATACCGCAAGCTGGTGCGCGAGAACCACCCCGATAGCATGGTCGCGGCCGGCAAGAGCAAGAAGGAAGTCGATCAGGCGACCGCCAAGCTGGCACGGATCAACGCCGCCTATGACCAGATATTGAAAGAAAGACAGATATGAAGACGCTGGATATCGTTGAATTGCCGTCACCGAATTTCTCGCCGCGTCCGGCAGGGGAGCCGATCGATTTCCTTATCCTGCACTGCACCGGCATGCCGACCGGCGAGATGGCGATAGAGCGCCTGTGCGATCCGGCGACAGAGGTCAGCGCGCATTACGTGGTGGAGGAAGACGGCACGATCTATCGCCTGGTTCCCGAAAGCGAAAAGGCCCATCATGCCGGTGTCAGCTTCTGGGGCGGCGTGCAGAGCATCAACAGCCGCTCCGTCGGGATCGAGATCGTCAACCCCGGCGCCCAGTTCGCCTATACCGAATTTCCCAAGGCGCAGATGGACTCCGTCCTGGCCCTGAGCCTGGATATATTGTCGCGTCATCCAATCCCGCCCGAGCATGTGCTGGGCCACAGCGACGTCGCCAGCATCCGCCGCTGGTACTGCCCGGGTGGCAAGTTCCCATGGAAATACCTGGCCGATAACGGCGTTGGTATCTGGCCCCAGCCGACCGGCGCCCGCTCCGGCGAACCGGCGGAGACCCTGCTGGCCCGCTACGGGTACGAAACCGGCGATTCGGCTGTCAATTGCTGCAGCGCCGTCGCCTTCCAGCGCCATTACCGCCCGGAAAAGACCGATGGCATCCTGGACGAGGAATGCCACGAATTGCTGGACTCCCTGTGCCAGCAGATCGGGGCCCTGGAGATCGTTGCAGGCCCGCGCGACGTGCCGGTAAAGCACCCTACCCCGAACACGTAAAGCGGGCTGTCGACACGCCCGGCGTTTGCGCCTAGTGTCCGCCCGCCAGATGGCCGGATGACCGCTGTGCCCCCAGGGGCAGGGAGGAAAGTCCGGGCTCCACGGAAGAACGGTGCCGGGTAACGCCCGGCGGGGGCGACCCCAGGGACAGTGCCACAGAAAACAAACCGCCGGGCGGATCCGCAAGGATCAAGCGGCAAGGGTGAAACGGTGCGGCAAGAGCGCACCGCGGCGGCGGTAACGTCGTCCGGCACGGCAAACCCCACCGGGAGCAAGACCAAATAGGGGCGGTGCTAAGCCTTTTCCGGCGGCCGCCCGGGTAGGTCGCGCGAGGCGCATGGCGACATGCGTCCCAGAGGAATGGTCATCTCGTAGAAATACGAACAGAACCCGGCTTACAGGCCATCTGGCAATTATTGTTCACGACTGTTCGATCACTGTCGAGGTGCGAATACTGCAAGGTAAATTTAGATCTTGTAAATTGCCATTATTTCCATTCTTATATTCTGTCGCTGGCATGAGGATTGGATGGCTTTCGGAGACGATGGCGTAGTTCCGGTTTCAAGATTTACTGATGACATCTACTCTTTCTTCGAGGCGGTGACGGGACTAACGCCTCACAATGTCAAACGCGCCAGCGGAAAAGCCTTGTGCAACGAAGTGTGGGACATATCCAGCGGCAGGGACTCGCTCATCCTGCGCCTTAATCACAAGCATGAGCTGGATACTTATCACAAGGAAGCCTGGTGCATGGAGGCAGCGGCAAAGGTTGGCATTCCCAGTGCTGTCCCTATCGGCTCCGGCATAAATGATGGTACGGCCTGGATGTTGCAAAGCAAGATCGAAGGAACGGTCGGGAGCGAGTGGAGTGGAAATCCATTGCAGTTGTGGAAACAGCTGGGGCGGCTATCGGCGATGCTTCATACAATACCGGTCGGCGGATATTGGGACGACATTCAGTATTCCGGAAAGCAACTGTCTCCCGTAAAAAGCTGGAGTGAGTGCCTGGATGCCAGGATCGAACATTTATTTGGCGAGGACCTCTTCCTTCGCCATCGCGTATTCACCGCCGAACAGAACCAGCTGGCAAAAGATACCGTAGGCGAACTCTACAAGCTGGATTTTTCACCTGTGCTGGTCCACTTCGACCTCACACCCAAGAATACGATCATGGGCGCCTCAGGCGAGGTGAGCCTCATAGATTATGAGGGTGCCGGGGGCGGCTATGGCGCAATTTCCGAACTGGCTACCATAGCAACGTTCGATAAAGGCCCAGGCGTAGTGAAAGCCTATTGTGATGGCTACGGAATATCGGGCGACCAGTTCGAATGTATGCAGGCGCCGCTGTCACAGATCAGCTTGCTGCGCGCCTTGAGTCACATTCATTACAGCTGGAGGAATCGGCCCGGCGAACAGGCGCCCTTTTTCGATGCGGCGCGGGATAAATGTTTTGAGAGCATGGGCCTGGGTCAGGTTCTAGAAAAACCTGCAAACGATCTGGATGCTGATCTATCTCTCAGCCTTTCTGACTTGCCTATCCCTTTACGGGCCCCGCTTGAACTTCTCCTCTGAGCAAATCTTCGTAGCTCTCACGCGTGCGCGCTAGAATCACCTTCACCCCATCGACCAGCAATTCACAGACGCGCGGGCGCGTGTTGTAGTTGGACGCCATGGTCATTCCATAAGCACCCGCAGTGCGGATCGCGACCAGTTCACCGCTTTTCATTTCCGGTATTTCGCGGCCAAGAGCCAGGAAGTCGCCGGTTTCGCATACCGGCCCGACGATGTCGGCGAGTATCCGCGCGCGATCCTGTTTTATCAGCGGCTCGATCTCGTGATGCGCTTCGTACAGCGCTGGTCGGATCAGGTCGTTCATCCCGGCATCGACGATGACGAATGTCTTTTCGCCGTTGTCCTTGACCAGGATGACGCGCGCCAACAATACACCTGCCTCGCCCACGATCGAACGTCCCGGCTCCAGCATCAGCTTCAAATCGAGCCCCTCTACCCTGTCACGCATCTGACGGATGAACGAGTCGATGGAGATCGCTGTTTCACCGGCATGATACGGCACACCCAGGCCGCCGCCGATATCCAGGGTCTCGATCGGCAAGCCGGCCGCGCGCAATCGTGCGACCAGCGCCAGAACCTTGTCGACGGCATCGAGAAACGGTGCGGCGGTCAGCAGCTGCGAACCGATATGGCAGCTGACGCCATCGACGACGATCCCGGGCAGATCGGCGGCACGGCGATAAATATCTTCTGCCACGTCGATATCGATACCGAATTTATGTTCGCGCATACCGGTTGAAAGATACGGATATGTCTTCGCATCGACATCCGGATTGACGCGGACCGCGATCGAAGCCGACACGCCCATCGACGATGCGATGCGCGAGATAGAATTGATTTCGGTTTCTGACTCGCAGTTGAAGCTATGGATCTTCTGGTCCAGCCCATAACGTATCTCGTCATCCGTCTTGCCGACACCCGAGAACACGACAGTCGCGGGATCGCCGCCCGCTGCCACCACACGATAAAGCTCGCCGCCCGAAACGATGTCGAACCCTGCGCCCTCTTTTGCCAAAAGCGACAATATCGACAGGTTCGAGTTCGCCTTGACCGCATAACAGATACGGTGCGGCATGCCCGCCAGCGCATCCTCGTAGGCATGGAAATTCCTGCGGATCATCGCGGCGGAATAGACATAGGCCGGGGTACCGTACTGATCGGCCAGCGCTGCCAGATCGACGTCGTCGCAATGCAGGCGGTCGTGCTTGTGGGCAAAGGTCATAGGCATGCCTTAGCCCAGTGCGGGATGTGCGGCAAGCGAGGCACCGAAACAGTGAAATTTTCCGAAAATAGAACGTTAGCGGAACGATTTACTTACACGCGTTTAACAGAGTTTGAATAAAGACTTAGCAGGTCAAGTAATTGACACTTTCCCGCCAAATTACGTTGACGTCCCATTTTATCCCATGGTATCCCATTTCATCCCATAAATGATGGGAGGACGCGCAATCGGGAGGGGTGTAGCAAGGTCATGTCGCTGTTCCTGAATACAGCCTTGTTCCTGAACACCCATGCCAACCGCATCGATGGGAAGGGACGAATCTCCTTCCCCGCCTCCTTCCGCACCGCACTGACCACTCGCAACTCCGCAGGCGTCGTGCTGTTCCAGTCGCTTAGCCACCCCGCGATCGAAGGCTGGCCGGCAGAACGCATGCAGTCGCTGAGCGAGAGCCTGGACGGCCTGGACGTCTTCTCGCAGGAACGCGCATACCTCGCGACCGCTATCTTCGGCTCGGCGCAGGACCTCGTGATCGACAAGGAAGGGCGCTGCAGCCTGCCCAAGTCGCTGTGCGATTACGCCGGGATATCCAGCGAGGCTTCCTTCCTGGGCCAGGGCGAGACGTTCCAGATCTGGGAGCCGTCGGCATTGGCCAAGCATGCGCAGAGCGCGATCGCCGGCGTGAAGACGCAGGGCTACGGCCTGCAGCTCCTGCGCAAGCCGCCGGGAGGCCACGCATGAGCCAGTCGCCTCACACCCCCGTGCTGATGAAGGAAGTCGTCGAGGCGCTGGCCGTCAAGGCCGACGGTATCTATATCGACGCGACGTTCGGCGCGGGCGGTTACACGAGCGCGATCCTGGACGCGGCGAACTGCAGGGTCATCGCCTTCGACCGCGACCCCAACGCCATCGCGGCGGCAAGCGCATCGGACAGGCTGACGCTGGTGCATGCCAGCTTTGCCGAGATGACGGCGCATGTCTTATTGCCAGTGGATGGCGTCGCCTTCGACCTGGGCGTTTCGTCGATGCAGATCGACCGGGCCGAACGTGGATTCTCGTTCCGCTTCGATGGTCCGCTCGACATGCGCATGAGCGCCGAGGGCAACTCGGCCGCCGACCTGGTGAATGGCGCCAGCGAGACCGAGCTTGCCGACATCATCTATCTATACGGCGAAGAGCGGCATGCGCGGCGAGTCGCGCGCGAGATCGTCGCGGTACGCGCCGCGACGCCTTTCGCCACGACGAAGCAGCTGGCCGATCTGGTGCGCCGCGTGGTGCCGGGAAAGCGCAACGAGATCGATCCCGCGACCCGTACCTTCCAGGCGCTGCGCATCGCCGTCAACGACGAACTGGGACAGCTGGAGACCGGGCTCGTGGCCGCGGAAAAACTGCTGCGTCCCGGTGGACGCCTGGCCGTGGTCACCTTCCATTCCCTGGAAGATCGCATCGTGAAGACGTTCCTGCGCACCCGCTCGGGCGGCGACGGCGCGCCCTCGCGTCACATGCCCGCCGATTCGTCGGGGTGCCAGCCTTCGTTCACGCTGATCGGACGCAAACCGGTCGATCCAACCGCTTCGGAAATCGCCGTAAACCCCCGCGCCCGCTCCGCGAAACTTCGTGCTGCCATTCGCACCGAAGCTCCCGTATACGGGCCTCTCAAGAAAGTCGCAGCATGATCAAGTCCGTCACCTTCCTCTGGATCGTCCTGGCCGTCGCCGTTTCCGGCGCGCTGTTCCGTGTCAGCTATCGCGTGCAGCACCTGCAGAAACATCTTGTCGTGGTCAATCGCCAGATCGCTCAGGAGCAGGAGAAGATCCGCGTCCTGCAGGCCGAGTGGAACAAGCTGAACGATCCGGCACGTCTTGAGTCGTTGGCGCGCCGCCACCTGAACATGGCCCCCGCGACGCCGGCGCAGATCGTCGGCATCGATGTCGTGCCGACTAAATCGCCGGTGCCCGAAACCGCCACGACCACCAAGCTGCTGGCCAAGGCGCCTGCCCCGGCAGCGCCGACGGTACGTCCGATTCTGGCCAGTCTGAAACCGGGAACGGTGGATGACTGATTTCACGATCCGTGAGTCAGAGGAGGCGCGGCAACGCACCGTAGCGGTCGACGGCACGATGAGGCAGTCGGTCGAGCAGGCACGCATCCGCCTGTTCGTATTGGGCACGCTGTTTGCGTTGTGCTGCAGCGTCGTCATCGGGCGGCTGACCGAGCTTGCCGTCTTCCGGCACAATCCGACAGCGCCGGTTGCGCAGGCGACGGAGGAGTTGCCGCATTCCGGCCGCGGCAACATCATCGATCGCAACGGCAACCTGCTGGCGACATCGTTGGATACCGCATCTCTCTATGCCGATCCTTCCAAGGTACAGGACGCCAAGGACGCGGCAAAGAAGCTGGCCGGCGTTTTCCCCGACATGAGCTATGGCGAGCTGCTGCAGAAGCTGCAGAGCGACGAGAAATTCGTTTGGCTGAAGCGCGAGATCTCGCCCAAGCAGGAATACCAGGTCCAGTTGCTGGGCCTGCCAGGCGTCGATTTCAAACACGGCGAGACACGTTTCTATCCCTATGGCGCGGAGCCCGTGCATGTCGTTGGGTTCACCGATATCGACGGCAAGGGCACCGCCGGGGTCGAGCATTCGTTCAACAGCCTGCTCGGCCAGGGCCAGCAGCTTCAGCTTTCCGTCGACATGCGGGTGCAGCACATCCTGCGCCGCGAACTGGGCCAGGCGATCGTCGATTTCAACGGCATCGGCGGCTGCGGCCTAGTGATGGACGTCCACACCGGCGAGGTGATCGCCATGGTGTCGCTGCCCGATTTCGATCCGCACGAGGCAGGCAGCGCCAGCGAGGAAGCACGCTTCGACCGCAGCACGCTCGGCGTTTACGAGATGGGTTCGACCTTCAAGGTGTTCAACACCGCGATGGCGCTCGATTCGGGCAAGGTCAAGCTGACCGACAGCTTCGATGTCGGCCATCCGATCAAGATCGGCAAGTTCACGATCCACGATTTCGAACGCATCAAGCCGTGGCTGAACGTGTCGGAGATCTTTGCCTATTCGTCCAATATCGGTTCGCTGCAGGAGGCGCTGGTCGTCGGCACCGAGACGCAGCAGCGGTTCCTTGCCTCTCTGGGGCTGACCCATCGTTCGCCGATCGAGCTGCGGGAAGTCGGCGATCCGATGGCGCCGAACCCGTGGACCAAGGTCAACACCATGACCATCGCCTTCGGACACGGCATGTCGGTCAGTCCGATACAGCTGGCGACCGGCGTCGCCGCGATCATCAATGGCGGCGTCCTGCACAAGCCGACCCTGCTCAAGAATGCCGATGGCACGCAGCCCGCCGGTGTGCGCGTGATTTCGCCCGAAACGTCCGACACCATGCGGCGGCTGATGCGCCTGCAGGTGGTCGAAGGCACGGGCAAGAACGCCAATGTCACCGGTTACCTGGTCGGCGGCAAGACCGGCACGGCGGAAAAGGTGGTGCATGGTTCCTACGGTAAGAAGGCGCTGCTCTCCTCCTTCGTCGGCGTGTTCCCGATGACCGATCCGAAATACCTGGTCCTCGCCATGGTCGACGAGCCCAAGCCCAACGCGCACAGCTATGGCTTCGCTACCGGCGGCTGGGTCTCGGCCCCGCCCGTCGGCAGGGTGATCTCGCAGATCGGGCCGCTGCTGGGTCTCGACCCGATGGACGAGACGACGCCGGAAGTTACCGAAGCCATGGCGCTCGAAACCGATGGAAAGGTGCACAAAGTTGCCCTCACGACCACTGAGTGACCTGATGGAAGTCCTGAACCAATCCACCGGCGCGGCGCAGGAGATTACCGGCCTGACCGCCGATTCGCGCGCGGTGAAGCCCGGCTATCTGTTCGCCGCCCTGCCTGGTGCGAAGTCGGATGGGCGCGATTATATTTCCGACGCGGTTCGCCATGGCGCCGCCGCGATCCTCGCCCCCTCCGGCACCATGCATCCGCAGGGTCCGGTACGCCTGATCGAAAGCGCCGAACCGCGCCGCGCCTTCGCATTGATGGCTGCCGCCTTCTATGGTCGCCAGCCCGAAACGATCGCGGCCGTCACCGGTACCAGCGGCAAGACTTCCACTGCGCAGTTTGCGCGCCAGATCTGGACAGCCCTCGGCAAGCAGGCGGCGGCGCTGGGGACAATTGGCCTGATCGCGCCCGGCATCGAACGGTATGGTTCGCTGACCACGCCGGACCCGGTCGAACTGCATGCCGACCTTGCCATGCTGGCGGAGCGCGGCGTGACGCATGTGGCGATGGAAGCCTCGAGTCACGGGCTCGATCAATTTCGGCTCGACGGCGTGAAAGTCTCCGCCGCCGCCTTCACCAATTTCAGCCGTGACCATCTGGATTACCATCTGGATACGAACGCCTATTTCGCGGCCAAGCTGCGCCTGTTCCTGTCCCTGCTCGGGGATGGCGGAACGGCGGTGCTGAATGCCGATATTCCCGAATACGAGCCGCTTCGTGCGGTCTCAGAGTCGCGTGGCCTCGCCGTACTCAGCTATGGGCAAACCCCCAACCATAGCCGAGCGCCGGACCTGGAGCTTGTCACACAAACCCCCCTCCCCCATGGTCAAGTTCTGGACCTGGCGGTGCGGGGCCGCGCGTACCGTGTGAGCCTGAAGCTGATGGGCAGCTTCCAGGCGATGAACGTGCTGGCCGCCCTGGGGCTGGTGCTGGCCGGCGGCGAGGATGTCGAGACGGCGATCGCCGCGCTGGAACATCTGACCGGGGTTCCGGGCCGTGCCGAGCTGGTCGGCGCGACGCCGAACGGCGCGCAGGTTTTCGTCGATTACGCGCACAAGCCCGGCGCGCTTGAAACCGTACTGACGGCCCTGCGCCCGCACGTCCAGGGGCGGCTGGTGCTGGTCGTCGGCTGCGGCGGAGATCGCGACCGCGGCAAGCGCCCCTTGATGGGCGAGATTGCGACCCGGCTGGCCGATGTCGTCTATGTCACCGACGACAATCCGCGCGGCGAGGACCCGGCCGCGATCCGCGCGGCGATCATGGCGGCGGCACCGGGCGCGATCGAGATCGGCGATCGCGCCGAGGCGATCCATGCCGCGACGCGAGAACTGAAACCGGGCGACATGTTGATCGTTGCCGGCAAGGGTCACGAACACGGCCAGATCATCGGTGCGACGACAATCCCGTTCAACGACGCGGAGGTCGCGCGCGCGGCAATCGCGACTCTAACGTGAGGCGCGCATGACCCGGGTGCTTTGGACATCGGCAGACGCCATCGCCGCGACCGGTGGTACAAGTAATAGCGATTGGGCGGCAACCGGCCTATCCATCGACAGCCGCACCACGAAACCCGGCGATCTGTTCATCGCGTTGCAGGGGCCGCATTTAGACGGCAACGATTTCGTGACCGACGCCTTCGCCCGGGGCGCGGTGGCGGCCCTCGTTTCGCGCCCGGTCGAGGCGCCCGGCCCGCTACTGATCGTACCGGATACGCTGCAGGCCCTGCGCGATCTTGCCGTGGCGGCCCGCGCGCGCTCATCCGCCCGTGTCATCGCGTTGACCGGATCGGTCGGCAAGACCAGTACAAAGGAAGCCTTGCGCCATGTGTTGTCGGCGCAGGGAGAAACGCATGCCAGCGCCGCCAGCTTCAACAACCACTGGGGCGCACCGCTGTCGCTGGCGCTGCTGCCGCAGACCGCGCGCTATGCGATTTTCGAGCTGGGCATGAATCACCCCGGCGAGATCGAGCCTCTGTCGCGCATGGTACGTCCCCATGTCGCGCTGATCACCAACATACATCCCGTGCACCTCGGACCGATGAAGACGCTTGAAGCCATCGCCATCGCCAAGGCGGAAATCTTCGCCGGGCTGGAACCGGACGGCTGCGCCATCATCAACGACGAGACCAACCATTCCGAATTGCTGCACCTGCACGCCCCCGATTGCTCGCTGACCTTCTCGTCCGATCTCGAGCAGACCGACGCGTATATGGAGGACGTCCATCCCGACAGCGAAGGCACCACCGTTCGCGCCCGGATCTGCAGCAACGAATATACCTATCGCGTTCCAGTCCCCGGCATCCACCATGCGGAGAATTCGCTGGGGGTTTTGCTGACGGTTTCCGCCATCGGCGGCAATGTCAGGGCCGCCGCTGCTTCCTATGCGACGCTGGACCCCGTCGGCGGACGCGGCGACCGCATGGTGATCGACCTGCCGGCGGGCGCCGTCACGCTGATCGACGAGACGCATAATTCCAGCCCGGTCGCAGCGCGCGCGGCGCTGACCGTGCTGGGGATGAGCCACCCGACCGGTGGCGGGCGGCGCATCGCGGTGCTGGGCGACATGCTGGAACTGGGCCCCGAGTCGGAACGATTTCACGTCGAACTGGCCGAAAACATCGTTTCCGCCGGGATCGACCTTGCCTATCTAAGTGGTTCAAATATGGCCCATTTGTATGAGGCCCTGCCACAACATTTGCGCGGAGGCCACGCGCCCGATAGCACGGGATTGCTGCCGATCGTCGCAGGTGCGCTTCGTGCCGGTGACATTGTGCTGGTCAAGGGCTCGCGTGGCAGCCAGATGAAAATAATAATTGAGGGATTGCGCCAGTCGGCGGTCAAACATGCTGTATAACCTGCTGACTCCCTACGCCCACAGTTTCGCACTGTTCAACCTGATGCGGTACATCACGTTCCGCACCGGCGGCGCCGTCGCGACATCGCTGATCCTCAGCCTGGTGATCGGCCCGGGCGTCATACGCTGGCTGAAATCGAAACAGGGCAGCGGCCAGCCGATCCGCAGCGACGGGCCTGAAACTCACCTGAAAAAACAGGGTACGCCGACCATGGGCGGGATCATGATCCTGGCCTCTCTGGTGACGTCGACGCTGCTCTGGGCCGATCTTTCCAACGATTATATCTGGGTCGTGCTGCTGGTGACCATCGGCTTCGGCGTGGTCGGTTTCGGCGACGATTACCTGAAGCTGACCAAGCGCAACACCAAGGGGCTTTCCGCCCGCTTCCGGCTGGTGTGCCAGTTCATCATGGCCGCCGCCGCCGCGGTGGTAATCATGTACCTGCTGAAACCGCCTCTCAACACCACGCTGGCGGTGCCGTTCTTCAAGAACCTGCTGCTGAATTTCGGCTGGTTCTTCGTGCCGTTCTCGATGCTGGTCATCGTCGGCGCGTCGAACGCGGTCAATTTCACCGATGGGTTGGATGGGCTCGCCATCGTACCGATGATGATCGCGACCGCGTGCTTCGGCCTGATCGCCTATCTGGTCGGCAACATCAAGTTCGCCGACTATCTCGACCTCCACTACGTCGCCGGCACCGGCGAGCTGGCGGTCCTGTGCGGAGCGCTGGTCGGAGCCGGGCTGGGCTTCCTGTGGTTCAACGCCCCGCCGGCCATGGTGTTCATGGGCGATATCGGATCGCTGTCGATGGGGAGTGCGCTGGGCACGATCAGCGTCATCACCAAGCATGAGCTGGTCCTGGTCATCATCGGCGGCCTGTTCGTGGTCGAGACGCTGTCGGTCATCATCCAGGTCGCCAGCTTCAAGCTGACCGGCAAGCGCGTCTTCCGCATGGCGCCGCTGCACCACCATTTCGAGAAGAAAGGCTGGGCGGAGACGACCGTCACCATCCGATTCTGGATCATCTCCTGCGTTCTTGCCCTTGCCGGGCTGTCGACGTTGAAGCTGCGATGATCGATCTTTCCTACCTGCGCGAGCACCCGGTCGCGGTGCTGGGGCTGGGGCGCACCGGCCTTACCGCCGCGATTGCCTTGTACAAGAGCGGCGTGCAGGTCTGGGCGTGGGACGATGCCCCGGCGCAGGTCGAGGCGGCGCGGGAAGCCGGAATCGACGTTACCGACCTGAATACAGCCGATCTTTCCGGGATCGAATATCTTGTACTGTCGCCCGGCATACCGCACACGCACCCCGCCCCGCATCCTATCGTGACGCGCGCACGCGAAGCCGGTCTTACGATCGTCAGCGACATCGACCTGCTGTTCGGCGCCGATCCGCACGCCCGCTATGTCTGCATCACCGGCACGAACGGCAAGTCGACGACCACGGCCCTGGTCGGCCATATCCTGCGCGAATGCGGCGTACGCTGCCAGGTCGGCGGCAATCTGGGTCAGGGCGTGCTGGGTTTCGAGCAGCTGGGCCAGGGCGGCGTCTATGTGATCGAGATGTCGTCCTATCAGATCGAGATAACGCACGCGCTGACACCCAACATCGCCGTGCTGCTCAACATCACGCCCGACCACCTCGACCGCCATGGTGGAATGGAGGGGTATGTCGCGGCAAAGGAAAGCCTGTTCCGCAAGGGCGCGCGCCGTCAGATAGCGATCGTCTGCATCGACGACAAATACTGCCGCGACATCGCGCGCAGGCTGGAAGCCGAAAAGCATTTCGAGGTGTTCACGCTGTCCCTGACCGGGATACAGGCGCCCCTGATGGTCGATGACGGGGTGATGATCTCGGTTCTCAGCGGTACGGCGGCCGATCTGGGCAACGTTAAGGCGTTGCGCGGGAAACATAACTGGGAAAACATGGCCGCTGCGTTCTATGCGACTCGGGCCATCGGAATTGCGCCACGCGATATTCTGCAGGCGATGGAGAGCTTTCCCGGATTGGAACATCGCCAGCAACTCGTCGCCGAGATAGATGGCGTCTCCTATATCAACGACAGCAAGGCAACCAATGCCAATGCCGCCGAGAAAGCCTTGTCCAGCTACGATGTAATCTACTGGATCGCAGGGGGGCAGCCAAAGGATGGCGGCCTGAACGGCCTGGAACGCATGATGAAGCGTGTCAGGCACGCCTTCCTGATCGGCGATGCCGAAACGCAGTTCGCAACGTGGCTTGAAGGCAGGGCCGCCTACACACGCTGCGGTACGCTGGATGTTGCATTGAAGACGGCGCACGATCTTGCCCAGTCCGAGCATGTAAAGGGCGCGGTGATTCTGCTGTCGCCTGCCTGCGCCTCTTTCGACCAGTTCAAATCCTTCGAGCACCGCGGCAATCGTTTCATCGAGCTGGTGCACGAGCTGCAGAACGGAGTGGCGGCATGATCCCGACTTTCGCCCGTACCGATCATTCGGTGTTCGGCCGCTGGTGGTGGACCGTCGACCATTGGACGTTGCTGGCGCTGGCGACGATCATCGGCATGGGTGCGTGGCTGGTAGCGGCGGCCAGCCCTGCGGTGGCCGAGCGCATCCATATCGGTTCGTATTTCTTCGTCTGGCATCACCTGGTGATGCTGGTGCCGACGCTGATCCTGATGATCGGCATTTCGCTGATGACGCCCAAGACCGTGAGGCGGTTTGCTCTGGTCATGCTGGCGGTCACGCTGGTCTGCCTGGTCCTGACGCCAATCATGGGGGTCGAGATCAAGGGTGCAAGGCGCTGGATCCAGTTCGGCGGTTTCTCGCTGCAGCCATCGGAGTTCCTGAAGCCCGCCTTTGCCGTAACCGCCGCCTGGGCCTTCTCGCGCAAGCATGCGGGGGCGGGCAATGCCGGGCACATGATCGCCATCGGCCTGTATCTGCTGGTGGCGCTGCTGCTGCTGCTGCAACCCGATTTCGGCATGACCGTGGTCATCACCGCCATCTTCTTCGGCGAGTTCTTCCTGGCCGGTCTGCCGATCGTGTTCGTCGTCGGCTCGCTGGTGTTCGTGGTCTGCGGGCTGGTCGGCGCCTATTTCGTGTTCCCGCACGTGCAGAGCCGCATCGACCGTTTCCTGAATCCAGCGGCGGGCGATACCTACCAGATCGACCAGTCGATCAACGCCTTCACCCATGGCGGCATCTTCGGCGTCGGCCCGGGCCAGGGCCAGGTCAAGTTCAACCTGCCCGACGCGCATGCCGACTTCATCTTTGCCGTCGCAGGAGAGGAGCTGGGGCTGATCTGCACCGTGCTGATCGTCTGCCTGTTCGCCTTCATCGTACTGCGCGGCTTCACGCGCGTGTCCAGGGAAAACGATCTGTTCGTGATGCTGGGGGCCAGCGGCCTGTTGATCCAGTTCGGATTGCAGGCGTTGATCCACATGGGATCGTCGCTGCATTTGCTGCCGGCCAAGGGCATGACGCTGCCCTTCATCAGCTATGGCGGCTCGTCGCTGCTGGCGCTGGGCATCGGCACAGGCATGATGCTGGCGCTGACCCGCCGCCGCTTCGGCCCGCACGAGCAGAACGAAGTCTTCCATCCGGTGCCACGCTCATGAGCGCACCCACCATCGTCCTGGCCAGCGGCGGCACCGGCGGCCACCTGTTCCCGGCGGAGTCGCTGGCCAGCGTCCTTTTGGCGCGCGGTTGCCGCGTCGCATTGCTGACCGATAGCCGCGGCACCGATTTCGCCGACAAGGCCAGCGGCGTCGAAATCCATCACCTGAATTTGCGCCGCAGCGGCAAGACGCCCGTGGCCAAGGTGCTGAGCGCGGCGTCGATCGGGCGCGGCCTGCTTCAGGCGATTGGGCATCTGCAACGCCTGTCCCCCGCCCTGGTCGTCGGTTTCGGCGGCTATCCCTCGTGGCCGGGGGTCATGGCCGGGCAATTGCTGGCGATCCCGACCCTGATCCATGAACAGAATACGGTTATGGGCCGTGCCAACCGTGCGCTGGCGCCGCTGGCGGACGCCATCGCGACGTCGTTCCCGCATGTCGATCGGGTTTCGGACCGGCTGGCGCGCAAGCTGGTCTATGTCGGTCATCCCGTGCGCGCGGAGTTCGAGGCACTGCGCGAAACCGAATACGATGCGCCGAAGCCGGGCGAGCGGATACGCCTGCTGGTCACCGGCGGCAGCCAGGGCGCGACCGTGTTCGGCAGCATCGTTCCCGATGCCGTAGCGAAGCTGCCCGAAGACCTGCGACGTCGCCTGCACGTCACGCAGCAATGCCGCGCCGACGACCTCGAGCGCGTAGCCGCGCGGTATCGCGAGATGGGCGTGGACGCGGAAACGGCCCCGTTCTTTTCAGACCTCGCCGCGCGCTTGGCGGCCGCACATCTGGCAATCGGCCGTTCGGGCGCCTCGACCGTGATCGAAAGCGCCATTGCCGGCCGGCCGTCGATCTTCGTGCCCCTGCCCTATGCGATCAGCGACGAGCAGACGTCGAACGCCTGGGGCATGGAAACCGCCGGCGCGGCGATCATGATAAAGCAGGTCGACTTCACGCCCGACTATCTCGCCACGAGATTGGAAGTCCTGCTCAACGATCCCGAGCGCCTGGCGCAGATGGCGCGCGCCGCCCGCGATGCCGGCAAGCCCCGCGCCGCCGAGACGCTGGCCGATCTGGTCGGCGACATGATCGAACATCCGGATGGCAGGGTGACGACATGATGCGCTCGATCCCCCTGCAGGTCGGCACGATCCATTTCGTCGGCATCGGCGGTATCGGCATGAGCGGCATCGCCGAGGTGTTGCACAACCTTGGCTACAAGGTGCAGGGCTCCGACATGGCGGAAAGCGCCAACGTCAAGCGCCTGCGCGCGCTTGGGGTCTCGGTCTCTGTCGGCCATGACGCCGCCAATCTGGGCGACGCCGGCGTCGTCGTCACATCGACCGCCGTCAAGAAGGACAACCCCGAAGTGATCGCCGCACGCGCGGCGCTGATTCCCATCGTGCGCCGCGCAGAGATGCTGGGCGAACTGATGCGCCTGAAATGGTCGGTCGCGGTCGGCGGCACGCACGGCAAGACCACGACGACATCGATGGTCGGCACCGTGCTGGAAACGGCAGGCATGGACCCCACCGTGATCAACGGCGGCATCGTCAACGCCTATGGCACCAACACGCGTCTGGGTCAGGGCGAATGGATGGTGGTCGAGGCCGACGAGAGCGACGGCAGTTTCCTGAAGCTGCCCGCGACCGTGGCCGTGGTGACCAACATCGATCCCGAGCACCTGGATCATTTCGAAACCTTCGACGGCGTGCGCAACGCCTTCGCGCAGTTCGTCGAGAATATCCCGTTCTACGGCTTCGCGGTGCTGTGCATCGATCATCCCGAGGTGCAGGCGCTGATCCCGCGCATCGTCGACCGCCGCATCGTCACCTACGGCTTCGGCGCGCAGGCCGACATCCGCGCGATCGAGGTCAATCCCGGCGCCGACGGCTCGCATTTCGCCGTGCTGGTCCATGACCGCAAAAGCGGCGAGGAGACGCGGATAGACAATCTGCATATGTCGGTGCTGGGGCTGCACAACGTGCAGAACTCGCTGGCCGCCATCGCCATCGCCCTGCAACTGGGCGTCACGCCCGACCTGATCCGTAAGGGGCTGGCCGCCTTCACCGGCGTCAAGCGCCGCTTTACCAAGACCGGCGTCGTGAACGGCGTCACCATCGTCGACGATTACGGCCACCACCCGGTCGAGATCATGGCGGTCCTGAAAGCCGCGCGCCTTGCCGTGTCCGCGACGCCCGGCGCGTGCGTGATCGCGGTGATGCAGCCGCATCGCTATTCCCGCTTGCACAGCTTGTTCGACGAATTCTGCACCGCCTTCAACGACGCCGATGTCGTGATCGTGTCCGACGTCTACGCGGCCGGCGAATCGCCAATCGAAGGCGCGAGCCGCGACGCGCTGGTGGAGGGCCTGCGCCGCCACGGCCACCGCCGCGTGCTGCCCTTGTCCGATCCCACCGACTTGGCCGAAATGATAGGCGAGGAAACCGAGCCCAACGATTACGTGATCTGCCTAGGCGCGGGCAGCATCACCGCCTGGGCCAACGCCCTGCCGGACGAGCTGGGCCGGCTGGAAGCGCGAGGTGGCGGATGATGCCGGCGCAGCACTTCGAACCGCATCTGATCGACCGCCTCCCGCAGGTCCGCGGCCGCCTGACCGCGAACGCGCCGCTGGCGCAGCGGACATGGTTCCGCGTCGGTGGCCCTGCCGAGGTATTGTTTCGGCCCGCCGATCAGGACGACCTGTCGCACTTCCTATCCAACTGTCCCGCAGATATGCCGGTCACGATCCTGGGCGCCGCTTCCAACCTTCTGGTGCGCGACGGCGGCATTCCGGGCGTAGTGATCCGGCTTGGTGTTTTTGAGGACCGGAATGCGCTTGCCGGCATACTGGTCGAGGATGGGCAGATCTTCGCCTTCGCCGGGGCGCTGGATGCCACCGTGGCGGAAATCGCCGCGAGGGAAGAAATCGCCGGACTGGAATTCCTTTCCGGCATCCCAGGCACCATCGGCGGCGCGGTGTTCATGAATGCGGGCTGCTATGGCAGCGAGATCGGGGATATTCTCCTGAATGCCACAATCATGGGGCGGAATGGTGCCATCATGACGATGACCGCCGAGCAGCTGAATCTCACCTACCGCCATTCCGACCTGCCCGCCGATGCCATGGTGCTGGATGCGACCTTCCGCGCGGCTCCCGGCGATCCCGCCGCCATCGCCGCGCGCATGGCCGAGATCAAGGCGGCACGGGAGGATTCGCAACCGACGCGCGCGCGCACCGGCGGCTCGACCTTCGCCAATCCCGAGGGCCACAAGGCCTGGCAGCTGATCGATGCGGCCGGCTGTCGCGGCCTGACCGTCGGCGGCGCGCAGATGAGCGAGAAGCATTGCAATTTCATGATCAATACCGGTGACGCGACCGCCGCCGACCTGGAAACCCTGGGCGAGGACGTGCGCCGCCGCGTGCAGGATACCAGCGGCATCGACCTGCGCTGGGAAATCAAACGCATCGGGATAGGCGCATCATGACCAAGAAATTCCAGAACGTCGCCGTATTGATGGGCGGATGGTCGGCGGAGCGCGAAGTGTCCTTGGTCAGCGGCGATGCCGTCGCCACCGCACTGGAAAACGGCGGCTATACGGTTACGCGGGTCGACGTGCAACGCGACCTGGGCGCTCTGGTATCCGCGCTGGCGCCTCGTCCGGACGCGGTCTTCAACGCATTGCACGGGCATGGCGGCGAGGATGGCTGCATCCAGGGCGTTCTGGAAATGATGCAGATCCCCTACACGCATTCGGGTGTACTGGCATCGGCCATCGCAATGGACAAGCCAGCGACCAAGACATTGTTGCGCAGCCTGGGCGTGCCAAGCCCGGAAGGCATTGTCGTGACGCCCGAAACCCTGAACGGTATTTCCGTCCCTTTCCCACCGCCTTATGTTGTCAAGCCGGCGGCGGAGGGGTCGAGCGTAGGCGTCCATATCATGCAGCCCGGCGACAACCGTTTTCCCAGCGATGAATTCGACGCCGGTACCCGGCTGTTGATCGAACGCTATGTTCCGGGCCGTGAACTGACGGTCGGCGTGATGGGCTTTACCGGCGGCATAGCGGAAGCGATGACGGTCACCGAGATTCAGCCCCGCCAGGGCTTCTACGATTACGAAGCGAAATATACCGATGGCCGCGCCGAGCACATCGTGCCCGCGCAAATTCCGAACGAGATTACAGCCGCCGTGAAGCAGATTGCCGTGATCGCACACCAGACGCTTGGTTGCAGCGGCGTCACCCGCAGCGATTTTCGCTGGGACGACAGCCAGGCAGGGGCCAAGGGCCTTTATTTCCTGGAGATCAACACCCAGCCCGGGATGACGCCGCTATCGCTTGTCCCCGAACAGGCAGCCTATCTGGGCCTGTCGTTCGCCGATCTCGTTTCGTGGCTGGTGGAGGGTGCTCAATGTCACGGTTGAAGCGTCAACGTACACTTTCCTACAATAAGGGTGAAGCGAACAGGCCGCGCTCGCGGCGCGCCAGATGGCGGCAGCTGGCGCTGCGCGTCGCTATCGCGGTCGTCTTCTTTTCCCTACTCGGCGGGTATTGCAGCGGCACGTTCGATCGCACGCAGCAGAGCCTTGCTTCCCTTATATATAAAGATACCGCCCGGCTGGGCCTGCGCGTCGCCGACCTGACGCTGGAGGGGCGCGAATTCACCCCGCGCGAGGATATCGCCGGCGCCCTTGCCGTGCATGAAGGCGATCCCATGCTGGCATTCGATCCGGCGAAGGCGCGGGCGGCGCTGGAAGCCCTGCCCCGCGTCGCCTCCGCCGAGGTCGACCGGCACCTGCCCAACACGATCACCGTGCGCATCGTGGAACGTGCGCCCGTCGCCATCTGGCAGCGCAACGGCAAGATGGTCCTGGTCGACCGCGACGGCATCGTCCTTGGCGATACACAGCTGGCCGATTACGGCAGCCTGCCCCGCGTCGTCGGTGAAGGCGCCGGAAAGGCGGCATCGGAAATACTTGAGTCGCTAGCGAAGGAGCCGGACCTGGCGAAGCGCGTCACTGCCTGCATCCGCGTCGGCGATCGCCGCTGGAATCTGAAGATGGATAACAACGTCGAGGTCAAGCTGCCGGAAACGGGGCAGGATGCAGCGCTGCACCGCCTCTCGGAGCTCGAGGCCAGGAACGGCCTTCTGGAACACGACGTGGTGACGGTGGATATGCGCCTGCCCGGCAAGCTGGTCATCGAAACCAGCCAGCTGCGCGACCCGAAACACAAGCCGGCACAGCAGCAGGGAATTTGATATGACCGTGAACGGAGCCAAGAAACTGAAGACCAAGCCGCGCGGCAGCCTAATCACGGCGCTCGATGTCGGCAGCACCAAGGTGGTGTGCTTCATCGCGCGGGTGGAGGACCACGATTCGCTGCAGGTGATCGGTATCGGGCATCAGGTCAGCCACGGTGTGCGCGCCGGCACGATCGTGGACATGGAAGCCGCGTCGACCGCCATAGGCAACGCGGTCAACAGCGCCGAGCAGATGGCGGGCGAAACGGTGCGCGAAGTAGTCGCCAGCCTGTCCGCCGCGCATGCGATATCGCACAAGGTCAACATAGAGATTGCGGTAGACGGCCATCAGGTTTCGGATCTCGATATGCGCCGCGCGCTGGCTTACGCCTATCAGGTGGAAAAACAGGGCGAGACCGAACTGGCCCACGCCATCCCCATCGGCTATTCGATCGACGGCAACAAGGGCATCGAGGACCCGCGCGGCATGTACGGCAACATGCTGGGCGTGTCGCTGCATGCGGTCACCGCCAATTCCAGCGCCGCGCGCAACATGGCCAGTTGCATCGGCTCAAGCCATCTGCAGGTCGGGTCGATGTGCGTGTCGCCCTACGCCTCGGGCCTGTCCTGCCTGGTCGAGGATGAGATCCAGCTAGGCTGCACCCTGATCGAGATGGGCGGCGGCACGACCGAGATCGCGGTGTTCGTCGCCGGCGACCTGGTCCATGTGGAAAGCCTGCCGGTCGGCGGCAGCCATGTGACCAACGACATCGCGCGCGGGCTGACCACCACGGTCGCCCATGCCGAGCGGGTCAAGACGCTGTACGGCAGCGCCCTGTCCAGCGCCAAGGACGAGCGCGAGCTGATCGAGGTGCCGCAGATGGGCGAGGACCAGCCGTCGGAAGCCCACCACATTCCCCGCTCGCTGCTGGTCGGCATCATCCAGCCCCGGCTTGAGGAAACCTTCGAGATGGTGCGCGCCCGTTTGGAGCAGAGCGGCTACGCCCATGCCGCCGGCCGCCGCGTGGTCCTGACGGGGGGTGCCAGCCAGATGTCGGGCATCCGCGATCTGGCGCAGCTGATTCTCGACAAGCAGATTCGAGTCGGACGCCCGCAGCACGTGTCGGGCCTGCCCGAGGCGACGGGGGGCGCCGCCTTCGCCACTGCGGCAGGGCTGTTAATCCATGCTCTACGCGACGGCCGCGATGTCCCTGGTATCGCGGTAAAAACTTCGATTTCTCCAACGGTCTGGAACAAGATCGGCGGCTGGCTAAAAGAGAATTTGTGACCGGCCAACAACAAGATGTAGCGTTTTTCTTCGATTTCTGCTCAACAGCTTGAGCAATGGAGGCCTTTCAATGATCAACGTTCGCGTACCCGCCGATGAGGCGAATCTTCAGCCCCGCATCACCGTAATCGGCGTCGGTGGCGCCGGCTGCAATGCGGTCAACAATATGATCCGCTCGAACCTCGAAGGGGTCGAGTTCCTGGTCTGCAACACAGACGCGCAGTCCCTCAAGGGATCGAATGCGGAACAGCGCCTGCAGCTTGGGCTCAACATCACCAAGGGTCTTGGCGCGGGCGCCCAGCCCGAGCGTGGACGCGCCGCCGCCGAGGAAGCGATCGACGACATCATCGCCTATCTGGAAGGCTCGAACATGGCCTTCATCACCGCCGGCATGGGCGGTGGCACGGGCACGGGCGCAGGCCCGGTGATCGCCCGCGCCGCGCGCGAGCAGGACATCCTGACCGTCGGCGTCGTGACCAAGCCGTTCCACTTCGAGGGCGCGCATCGCATGCGCCTGGCGGAGGAAGGCATCCGCGAGCTGCAGCAATATGTCGACACACTGATCGTCATTCCCAATCAGAACCTGTTCCGCATCGCCAACCAGAAGACGACTTTCGCCGAAGCCTTCAAGATGGCCGACGACGTGCTGTATTCCGGTGTGCGCGGCGTGACCGACCTGATGGTCATGCCCGGCCTCATCAACCTCGACTTCGCCGACATCCGCGCGGTGATGAGCGAAATGGGCAAGGCGATGATGGGCACCGGCGAGGCCGAGGGCGAACAGCGCGCCATCGCCGCCGCCGAAGCCGCAATTTCAAACCCGCTGCTGGACGAAGTGTCGCTGAAGGGCGCACGCGCCATGCTGATCAACATCACGGCGGGCATGGATATCAGCCTGTTCGAGGTCGACGAGGCCGTGAACCGCGTCCGCAGCGAAGTCGACCCCGACGCTAACGTGATCTTCGGCTCGACATTCGACGAGGCGATGGAAGGCCGCATGCGCGTTTCCGTGGTCGCCACCGGTATCGATGCCGCAGCGATGCGCGAAAGCGGCAGCGGACCGCGCCCGCAGATCATCACCGAACGCCGCCGCCCGGCTGCGTTCGCGGGTGTTCACGACAACCGCCCCGTCGCCCAGCCGGCGGCACGCGCGATGGAAGTGCCGGCAGCGCCGGTGCGTCCGGTGCCGCAGCCCGAACCGGTACAGGTCTTCGAAACGGCAGCAGCCGATGTTCTGGAAGCAGAACCGGAAGTCTACGCACAGGAAGAAGCCGCTTTCGAGCAGGCCGAAGCGACACAGGCCCCCGTTGCAATCCAGGCGCAGCGCGTCGAAGGCTCGTTCATCGCCCCGCGCCCGGTTTCTGCCGGTCCGCGCCCGGTAGCACAGCAGGCGGCACGCCCACCCGCCCCTCCCGCCTCGGTATCCGGCGATACCAGGAAGCAGGGCCTGTTCGAGCGCATGCTGGGCCCGCGCCAGCCCGAGCCGGCGGCCCCCCAGCCCGTCCCCAGCCGCCAGGCACAGGTCAGTACGGCGACGGCGCCGAGCCAGGCCAATCTGGGCATCGAATCGCCTGTACGTCAGGTCGCTTCGAAGTCCGAGGAAGAAATGCTGGATATCCCGGCGTTCCTGCGACGCCAGGCAAACTAACGGCAATGACGGGTGATGCGAAGACGATACGCATCACCCGTTTACCACTGTTTTTTACAAAACTTGCTGGTAAATCCAGGTGATAACGAGTATTGTGAGCCCAAATAAACAGGGCCCGGCTCATGTCCGAGATTACAGATAAAAAGCGCTACGAGATCGAAACAAACGCCGCGACGTTCCTGGAACTAAGGGACGAGATTGGCAGAACGCCGGTGAGCGCGGACTTCGTCCAGGAGTCTTTAAAATATCCTGGAAAGTACCATAGCGTTACCGTGGTCGACAGCTCTTACCAATATCAGGGGACGTCTCTGATTTCGATCACCGCAAGCGAACAGGCCGATGGCAATACCCTTACGGCCATGGGACATTACCTGAAGGGCTTTCTCAAAGCGCACGAGATCGAGCCGCCGCCTCGTAAAAGCCATTTCCCCACAAAAGCGGGGCAGGACTATGGAAACGCGCATCTGTATGTTGAGTTTCTGGTGGATAACCAGAGCTTCGAAAGAGCGCGGCAGCTTACCGCCAACCTTCTCCAAAATGGAGAAACAGGCCTGACGCCCGAGCAATTGGCCAGCACCAAGCCACTTTCCAAGTCGCAATACGAGGCCCTGCTTCCCCCCGAGGAGCACAACCAGCCCAGAATCCCTCATAATACGGCCGAATTGAAACAATTCTTTGCTTCCAGGGGCATTAGCTTCGGCACCGATTCCGAGGCAGAATCAGAGGGACCATCCGGGTCAAGAACGCAAGCCGCTGGGCCGACTGCCGCCGACCGCGTAACAAAGCGTAACACACCGTGATTTGAGATCGGCGTGGCCTGCAGGTAAGCATAATCGCAAGAGTTTGGTTACCAACGGTGCAGAATGCCGTACGAAATGCAGGATATCGAAAACAAGGTTTCAAGCGTCCACGCACGGCAGCGGACGCTGAACAAGCCTATTCACTGCACCGGCATCGGCGTTCACTCCGGTCTGCCCGTGACCCTGCGCCTTCTGCCCGCCCCCACCGGCCACGGCATCGTTTTCCGCCGCGTCGACCTGAACCCGGTTCAGGAGATCAGAGCCACGTGGAATAACGTTGTCGACACGCGCCTGTGCACCGTCATCGGCAACGAGTCCGGCGCCACGGTCGGAACGATCGAGCACCTGATGGCCGCCCTTGCCGGTTGCGGCGTCGACAACACCATCGTCGAGATCGACGGCGCTGAAGTGCCGATCATGGACGGCAGTTCCGAGGCGTTCGTGTTCCTGCTGGAATGTGCCGGCTTGGTTTCGCAGAACGCCGCTCGCAAGGCGATCAAGATAGTGAAGCCGATCGTACTGAACGAAGGCGACAAGCACGCCTCCTTCCGTCCCGCTCCGGTATCTTCCTTCACACTGGAAATCGACTTCGATACCGCCGTGGTCGGCAAGCAGCGCCGTTCGATGGTGCTGGGCAGGGAAAGCTTCAAGCAAGACTTGGCACAGGCCCGTACCTTCGGCTTTCTGCACGAAGTCGATGCGCTGCGCCGCGTCGGCCTGGCCCGTGGCGGCTCGCTGGATAACGCCGTGGTCATCAACGGCGACCGCATCATGAACGATGGCGGCCTGCGCTTCCAGGACGAGTTCGTTCGCCACAAGCTGCTGGATGCCGTCGGCGACCTGTATCTGGCCGGCAAACCGATCATCGGCCATTTCGAGGGCGAACGGTCCGGCCATGCCATGAACAACCAGCTGCTGCACGCCCTGTTCGCGACCCCCGGCGCCTGGATCGAAGTCGACATGCTGGCCGACGAATTGATGCCTGTCGGCAACGACGCTTCCTGGCAGGCTCAGGCCGCCGCGCAGTAAGCCGCTGCGGCTTTATCTCTCCTCTTATCGAATTGGCTCGGCTCCTCGAGAGCTGGGCAAGCTGCTAGGCGCGAACAAGCGCACTGCCGTTATAACCAACGCAACGGACCCGTATCTGGACGATGCCGGGCAGGCAGACCGTTTCGCGCATCAGATGGAGCAGCTGGAGCCCCTTGGATGCGTTTGCGAGCATCTGGACCTGCGACATTATTTCGGCAAGCCGGACGCGCTTGAAACGCGTATGCACGATTTCGGGCTGGTATGGATAGCGGGCGGCAATTGCTTCGTCCTGAAACGCGCCTTCGAGCAAAGCGGCTTCGACCGAGTCATTGCCGGCATGCTGCAGCGCGACGAAATCGTCTATGGCGGGTTCAGCGCCGCGATCATGGTGTTGATGCCGACAATGGCGGGAATAGACCTTTGCGACGATTCCACCATAGTGCCACCGGGATATAAATCCGAGGTCGACTGGAGCGGGCTGGGATTGATCGATTATTCGGTTGTGCCACATTACCGTTCGGATCATCCGGAAGCGGCGGTCATGGAGGATGTCGTGCGATACCTGGAAGCGCACGGCATGAAATATAGAACGCTGCGCGATGGCGAAGCGATTGTTGTCATCGATGGTATTGAAAAAATGGTCGGGCAGCCGGCGCAATCACAGCAGAGCCTGCAGCTGGGAGGCGAGTCCGATTAGGACTCGCCCTGATCCAGCAAATAGCGACTGGAACAAAAAACTCCGCTTGCGCGGAGTTTCCCAGACTACTTCTTGACTGCCGGCTTGGCCGCAACTGCCTTTACGGCCGGCTTCTTCACAGCCGCTTTTGCAGCCGGCTTCTTGGCAACGGCCTTCTTGACCGCTGGCTTCTTGGCAACGGCCTTCTTGGCAGCCGGCTTCTTGGCAATAGCCTTCTTGGCTGCCGGCTTCTTGGCAACGGCCTTCTTCACTGCAGCCTTTTTCACTGCCGGCTTCTTGGCCGTAGCAGCCTTGGCAGCTGGCTTCTTGGCAACGGCCTTCTTCACCGCTGGCTTCTTAGCAGATGCTGTCGGCTTCTTCGGAGCTGCCTTCTTCACTGCCTGCGTGCGCGTTGCGCCAACCTGCGTGAGAGCGATCGCTACTGGCTTCGCAGGCGTCGTCGTTCCGGTGCTGCTCTTGATCATGCCGTTCTTGTACTCGTGCACGACCTTGCCAACTTTGGCTTTCTGATTTTTCGTTTGGGCCACTTCCGTCTCCTTCTCGTTTTGCGAGCGCGTGATGCGCTCAATCGGGATCATCCGCTTCTATGTTGAATTTGGTTAAACAACAGATAAGAAGCTTCGTCGTATGGTGCAAAACCTTGCACGCATGTTGTCCTCATAACACACGTCCGATTCCAATTGTTCGACTATCGAAAACTTTTTCGACAGGTGTGATTTTTTTGAATCAATTCTTCTTGCATTCGCCCAATCGACAATCGTGTATAACATCGATGAATATCGAAATGACTAAACTCTACAGTCATAAAAAAATTTATGCCGCGGATGTAATTGAGACAAAAAAATATCCGCGATTTTTTTCTCCGATATGATTTTCCTCTCGTTCGATATCTCGCCGCTGAATGCATCTTCCACCAATGCGCGATCACCGTATTCGATACCTGCCATCGCGGCACGGCCGGACGAACAACAATGCAGCCGAATCGAACGACCCGTCAAAAGGCCGCGGAACGGCTGGGGATTTGACGCACGCTTCATAATTCTCCGGGCATAAGCGCGCTTCGCAAGACGAAGCTTACACGGCAAGAGCCGATGCGCAGCGTATCTTGGAACGGCTTTGCCTACCGATAGCGTCCACCGAGAAAAACGGGCCGACAGAAGAATCCGGCAACCGAAAATGTCGTTGTCTTTTGTGACAGGAATTTTCCATACAGCGCGTTGTTCGTAACGTCCTGACCAGCAATTGCGATTCCATTTTCCATCTGAAATGTCCGATCAAGGAAGATGCCTCGGGATGGCATCCGGGATCGAAGATGTCTTCTTTTAAATCGATCGGTCGGGATCGGAATTGGAATGGCCGGATCGGCCGGCGATATTTTTTCGGCAAAAAAATTTTGTCATATCGAAAAAACTTCGACCTTCGATCGTCATCGGCCACCCCGGGCGCACCGACTCGGATCATCGAACCGCCATTTGGAATCGCAGGCACATGTCGTTTGGAGCATCGCAATTCGACCACCGTTAGGTCGATATATAATCTCGAACATCCGTAGCAATTTTTTTCAGATCGTAGGCACGCACATTACGATATGGCGACGGGGCGGTCCTATGTGGTATCATGCGCTCGTCGCAATAATAAAAAAGAGGGACCTCGGCATGAAAAAACTTACCCCCGCGTACTACTTTACCATCCAGGGCCGGATCAGCAGGTTCGAGTATTGGATATATTTCCAGCTCCCGATCTTCGTTTTATCCGTGCTGTTTTCCGTGCTGGGATCTTTGGCCGACTCACTGGCCGCCATTTCAGGCATCCTGACGCTGGTGCTTTTCATACCAAGCATCGTAGCGGGCATTCGCCGCTTCCACGATCGCAATAAATCGGGCTGGTGGATGCTGATCGCCTTCATTCCCCTGGTAGGCGCGATCTGGCTGCTGGTCGAGCTCGGTTTCCTGAAGGGAACCGATGGTGCCAACAACTTCGGTTCGGACCCGGTACCACTATTGACCGCATAACAGGAAGAGCGTCACGGATAGGGCAAACTCCGCGACGCCGCTTTCCCGACTACTTTTTCTTTTTCGGCACGTGCGCCTCGCGCAGGGCGATCGCGACAGCCTGTTTCGGGTTCTTTACCTTTGCCCCAGAGCCGCTCTTGAGATCGCCTTCCTTGAACTCGTGCATGACTTTTTCGACCTTGGTCTTCTGTTTTTCGCTTTCCGGCATGTTCGTTCCCCACGGCTGATCAGGACGATGGACGGGTTCCCCCCCCCCCCCTGCTGTATTTTTAAGGCAGATAACTAAAAGAGGTTCCCAATGCCCAAGCTAAGTCTCCTCTACTACTTCACGCCCAAGGGACGCGTCTCACGCTCGCAGTTCTGGCTGTATTTCCAATTGCCGATACTGGCCTTCGGCGTTGTGGCCACGGCATTGGTGCTGCTTCAGTATCCGCATATCTTTGATATCGTCGGCGATCCGCAGACCGTCAACATCGAGGCGGCGATGACGCCCAGGGACAATCCGATCTTCACGATACTTGGCGCCATCACGCAGATAATTCAGATACCTCTGGCCGTAATCTCCATATTCGGAGTCATCCGCCGCTACCATGACCGCAACAAATCCGGCTGGTGGATGTTCATCGGCCTGATCCCCTTGTTCGGCACGATCTGGTTCTATGTCGAAACCGGGTTCCTGAAAGGCACAACGGGCCCGAACCGCTTTGGCCCGGACCCGCTGGAGAAACAGCTGGACGTCTAGGTGTTGAAGCTGTCGTCCCCGCCGCCGGTGTCGAAATTGCCCTGGTCGGAGATGTCATCGCTCCCCTGATCGGCTTGTGCGGGCTGGTCGTAGTAATTGTTCACGACTTCCGTATTCTCGACGATGCCTTGCTGGCCGAAACCGCCGCCCAGGAAACCACCGCCCATTCCACCGCCGAAGCCGCCACCCCGGCCGCCGAACAATCCTTCGAGCCCCTGGAACAGCAGCGCGCCGCCGGCGATTCCTGCCGCGGTCTGCGCGGCGCCGCGCAGGAAGGAAGGCTGCCCGTATTGCAGCTGCACTGCACTGGCGATCTGTGGGCCATAGGATGATTGTTGCGGCGCGGTGCCCCAGGGACCGCCTTGCGCCGGTTGCGCCGGACGGCCGCCGCCGAACAGACCGCCCAGGAAACCACCCGATGACGGGGCCGAGGACGATTGCTGCTGCTCCAGCGCGTGAATGCGATCCTGCGCCGCGTGCAACGCATAATCCTGCATCAGCACGGTCTGTGCCAGGATGTAGGCGCCATCGGGCTGCGCCTGAAGGGTCTGGCGGATCAGCTGGTCGGCCTCGGCGTCCTTGTCCGGGACCTGCGTCTGCCGCAGCTTGTCGAGCAAAGGCGTCAATACGTCGCGTTCCTGCGGGGTCATGGCGTGAAGCTCCTTGTAAATATAGGCTTGGCAGAGATGCGCCCGCCTTAAGGTATTTTCAAGCAGCGCATGAAAGACTGCGCCGTGCTATCGAGGATCCGCAATGACGCCGCCGCCTAAAAAAGTAATATCAGTGCGTTACCGTGCACCCACGGGGACCACGACCATCAAAAACGCTGTGTATAACGGAATCCGCATTCGCGAGTCCGACAGCGCGGTGATCATGGCGCTGAGCCACCCCGAGGACCAGAAGAGCTTTACCGTCGATATCGGCAACATCGATACGATCTGGATCGGCGGCAAGGCGCGCAAGCTGAAGAGCCCAGGATCGCAGCACAAATTCCGCGAGGCGGAGATCAAGCACCTGCTGGACAACAAGACGCTGGATTCGTGGACCGATCCCTATCTGCGGGAATACCAGCTCGAGGGCGCCATGCCCAAGAAGCAGATCGGAGGCGGCCTGATCCGGGGAATCGTCTCGACTTCCGGCATGGCTCTCATGGTATTGCCCGCCCTGGCCTGCATCGGCGTCGGCGGCTTCATCGCCTATATGGCCTGGAAGCTGTTCATCAACGCGAAGTGAGCCCGCTCAGACATTGAACTTGAAGTTCATGATGTCGCCATCCTGCACCACGTAATCGCGGCCTTCCTGGCGCAGCTTGCCATTATCGCGGCAGGCCTGTTCACCGCCCAGAGCCTTGAACGAAGCGAAATCCATGGTTTCGGCCTTGATGAAGCCGCGTTCGAAATCGGTGTGGATGACGCCTGCCGCTTCCGGCGCCTTGGCGTTGCGGTGCACGGTCCAGGCGCGCGCTTCCTTAGGGCCGACGGTGAAGAAGGTGATGAGGTCGAGCAGGCTGTATCCGGCGCGGATCACCTTGTTGAGGCCGGGCTCTTCCAGGCCCAGATCCGCGAGGAACTCCATCTTCTCGGCATCCGGCAACTGCGCCACTTCTGATTCGATGGCCGCCGAGATATGCACGCATTCGGCGCCTTCGGCCTTGGCCTGCGCGGCGACGGCGCTGGACTGAGCGTTGCCGGCGGCCGCGTCGTCCTCGCTGACGTTGCAGATATACAGGACCGGCTTGCCGGTCAGCAGTTGCAACTGCTTGAATACCAGCTTCAGTTCGCCTTCGGGCTTGTAGGTGCGCGCAGGCTTGCCGTCCTGCAGAAGTTTCAACACCGGCTCCATCACTTCGATCTGCAGCTTGGCGTCGCGGTCGCCGCCCTTGGCCTTCTTGCCGGCAGCGGTGATACGTTTTTCCAGGCTTTCCATGTCGGCCAGCATCAGCTCGGTCTCGACCGTGATCGCGTCGCGCAAGGGATCGACCGATCCCTCGACATGGGTGATGTCGTCGTTCTCGAAGCAGCGCAGCACGTACAGCACGGCGTCGACTTCGCGGATATGCGACAGGAACTGGTTGCCCAGCCCCTCACCCTTCGACGCACCGCGTACCAGGCCGGCGATATCGACGAACTCCAGCTGGGTCGGCACGATCTGGGCCGAATGCGCGATGCGCGCCAGATCGTCCAGTCTAGTATCGGGTACGGACACCCGGCCGACATTGGGTTCGATTGTGCAGAACGGATAGTTGGCCGCCTGCGCCGCCTGTGTCGCGGTCAGCGCGTTGAACAAGGTGGACTTGCCGACATTGGGCAGTCCGACGATGCCGCATTGAAAACCCATGACTGCTTCTTTTCTAGCTTGAGATTAGGATGCGGCCGGTTCCGAAACTTCGCCGCGCATCGCCGCACGGAATGCCTCGTCCTCGCCCTTGAGCAGCAGCGGCAGGGATGCCACCAGCCGGTCCAGGGACGGTCCATGTATGGCCAGCTCATCCTTGGCGAAGTTGCTCAGGACGTGCTGGTTGACCAGCATGTCCTTATGCTCCTTGGGAACATGAAGCACGCCCAGCTTCTTCACCGGATGCCCGATGCCGAGGCGGACGCGCCAGTAATCGGCGCCGATCTGTGAATCGATGGACCTGAGGCCATTGTGACCGCCGTGGCCGCCGCCCTTCTTGACCTCGATCCGGCCGGGATCGAGATCGAGATCGTCGTGCAGCACGATAACCTTCGATGAAGGTATCTTGTAGAACTTGGCGGCCTCGCCCAGCGAATTGCCCGACGCGTTCATGAACGTCTCGGGCTTCAGGGCCAGGACCTTGTGTTCGTCGAGGGAGAATTCCATCGTCTGGCCCTGGAAGCGCTCGCGCCACTTGCCCATCGGCCAGTAGCGCCCCACGATCCTGTCCACCGCCATGAAACCGATATTGTGGCGGTGGCCGCTATGGGCCGGGCCGGGATTACCCAGTCCGGCGATCAGCCACATCGAGACCCGACCTTACGACTTGGCAGGTTCGGAAGCGGCCGTGCCGGCAGCAGGTGTCGCTGCCGCGTCCGCCGTTTCTTCTTCCTTGCCGCGCAGTGCGGACGGAGCCGCGATGGTCGCGATGGTGAAGTCCTTCTCGTGCGTCACCAGGGTGACGCCCTTTGGCAGCGCGATCGCGCTGAGGTGGTAGGACGTACCGATGTCGCCGCCAGCCAGATCGATGGTGAGGTGCGCCGGAATGTCGCTGGGACGGCACCGCACTTCGATCTCGTGATGGACGATGTTCAGCGTGCCGCCGCGCTTGATGCCCGGAGCCGCGTCGCTGTTG
This sequence comes from Alphaproteobacteria bacterium, assembly GCA_965199335.1. GTDB lineage: Bacteria > Pseudomonadota > Alphaproteobacteria > CALMVH01 > CALMVH01 > CBDAQV01. Next base: position 337,210 of record CBDAQZ010000003.1, read on the forward strand.
ATGAATTCGAACGGCACCTCGACTGTCAGCTCGCTATCGGCGGCGATGCGGAGAAAGTCGATATGCATCGGGCGGTCGGTGATCGGGTGGAACTGCACGTCGCGCGGCAACACCTGCGTCGTCTTGCCATCGACGACGATGTCGAAAACGCGGGTCACGAAGTTCGACGCGTGCGCCTGCTTCTCCAGCAGGGCGCTTTCGATCGAAATCATCGCCGGCGGCTCCTTGCCACCATAGATCACACACGGAATACGGCCCTCACGACGCGTTGCCCGAGCCACCCCCTTGCCGGCCCGTTCACGCGAAGCGGCCGTCAGTTTGGTCGCTGTTGCCATTTCAAAATCCTTTCAAAGAAAGAGCCCGCCTCCAGGGGTGCGGGCTCGATCCGAGGTCTATAAATGAGAGGTGATCAGAGATCAACCTTCCATTTCAGTACTATGCGTTGGGTTGCCGGGCAGCAGGGCCTGCAACATTGAGTTTCCCGGCTGCCTGGCGCAGCAACAAAACGTCGGGGACCGATGACGTTGCCGCCGGGATCAGATCGACGCCAAGGATGCTGTCGATCCGTGCGCGGGTGCGCAGACGCACATCCTGTTGCTCTAGCTCGATACCGTTGGGGGTTTTACCGCTGAAATCTTCCATGGATACACTCTCCTATGTGCCTACATTTCGCCACTATGGCGTAAATATGGGCACATGACAAGAGAATTGCTGAAATTTTAATTAAAAAGACTGGAAACCGATTTTTCCTCGGCCGTGCGCCGTATGGCCTCGGCCAGCAGGGGGGCCACAGTCAACTGACGCAGCTTGCCGGAGACCAGGGAAGCCGGGGTCGCCAGGATGCTGTCGGTCGAGACGATCTCGTCCAATGGCGAGGCGGCGACCCGGTCGACCGCGCCGCCGGACAGGACGGCATGGGTGACATAGGCGCTGACCGAAACCGCGCCATGTTCACGCAGGGCGGTCGCGGCGTTGACCAGGGTGCCGGCGCTGTCGACGATGTCGTCGATCATGATGCAGCGCCTGCCCTTGACATCGCCGATGATGTGCATGACCTCGGAAACGCCGGCACGTTCGCGCCGTTTGTCGATGATCGCCAGGTCGGCATCCAGCCGCTTGGCCAGGTTGCGCGCACGCAGCACGCCGCCGACATCGGGCGATACGACGGTCACGCTGCCGATATCGCCATCGTAGCGTTCCAGGATGTCCTGCGAGAAAACGGGGGCCGAGAACAGATTGTCCACCGGGATGTCGAAGAAGCCCTGTATCTGCCCCGCATGCAGGTCCAGCGTCAGGACGCGGTTCGCGCCTGCTTCGGTGATCAGGTTAGCGACCAGCTTGGCCGAGATCGGCGTGCGCGGCGCGGTCTTGCGATCCTGCCGTGCATAACCGAAATAAGGCATCACCGCCGTGATGCGGCGGGCGGAGCTGCGGCGCAGCGCGTCGATGGTGACCAGCAGCTCCATCAGGTGGTCGTTCGCCGGGAAGCTGGTGGACTGGATGACGAAGACATCCTTGCCGCGTACGTTCTCGTTGATCTCGACGAACACTTCCTGATCGGCGAAACGCTGCACCGAGGCGTTGGCCAGGGGAATTCCGAGATGGGCGGAAATCGCGGCGGCAAGCGGGCGGTTGCTGTTGCAGGCGATCAGTTCCATGGCCGTGACCTATTCTGAAGAAGGCCGGACCATAGCAGCGTCATGCGGGACTGCCAATCGCCATGGCCGATATCTGGCGGCCATAATCGGCTTCCCCCGCATGGGTGGTGCGCCTATAGGAAAAGAACCGTTTTGCATCGGGATAGGTATCGCAGCCGAGCTCGTCGACCGCCGCCACGCCCGCCTGGCGCAGGCGCATGGCGATGAAGCCGGGCAGGTCGAAGCGGTATTTGTCGCCATCGGCAACAAACCAGCTTTCGAACGCCGCATCGACCGCCAGGAAGTTATCACGGAACTCGCCGCCGACCTGGTAGGAGGGCTGGCCGATGCACGGTCCGACCGACGTATATATAGTAGAGCGCGATGCGCCGAGAGTCTCCATCGCGGCGACCGTGTTCTCGACGATGCCGTACAACGCTCCCTTCCACCCCGCATGCGCCACCCCGGCCACGCTGCCATCCGCCGCAGCGAACAGGATCGGCCCGCAATCGGCGGTCACGATCCCGATGGCAAGTCCCGGGGTCGCGGTGACGATGGCATCCGCCCGGGGCGCCTCGCCCGCGAACGGCCCGTCCACAACCACGACATCGGTGCTGTGGACCTGATAGGCTGTCACCACCCTGTCGACGCCCAGAGCCGCCGCGACCAGCGCCCGGTTGGCCGCGACATTCGCCGTTTGATCGCCCGACCCGGGACCACAGTTCAGGCTATCGAAGATGCCGGCGCTCCGGCCGCCCTGGCGGGTGAAGAAGCCATGGCGGAGGGAGGGGATGGCGGAGAGGGCGGCGGATGTGAGGTGGGGAGGCATGAGTTCCTGGCATCGTCATTCCGTGCGCAGCACGAATCCATCGGCTGTATCGACATCGCATGGATTCCGGCGCTGCGCACCGAATAACATTATCTATAGTGGATTTATTCCAGCAAGCCCGGATATAAATCCTGCCAGTCCGGATTATCTTCGCTGATAAATCCGCTTAACAAGCTCGCTGGTTACGCCGACATACAACGTGCCGTACGGCTTGCTGGCCAGTATATAGACCCACGTCGTCTTCACGAAACTAACCTCCTTCGTCATTCCGGTGCGCAGCGCCGGAATCCATGCGATGCCAAAGCAGCCTACGGATTCCATGCCTTGCACGTAATGACAATCAGGATGTAATCGTCAGCACCTTGAACAACTCTCCCATCTGGTCAGCCCCCGTCAGGCGGCGCATCGCACCCTCGGCATTCGCATCGCCCGCCTCGACCAGGGTCTGTGTCCGTTGCGCGATGCCCAGCGACATCAGGAACTCGCCCTGCCCGACCGGCCCGGCGACGATGGCGCCCGACTGCCGGGATACCTCGGCGATGGCGGCGAAATCGACATGCGCGGTCAGGTCGGCCTGGCCGGGATGTTCCAGGGGGTCGACATGCGCGTGGTTGCGCACGGCCTGGAACGTGTCCTCGCCCGCCGGTGCGTCGTAGCCGTAATCCACGATCAGCGCGGCGCCGCCATCCTGGGCGATGCGGTGGCCGACTTCGCGTACCGTGGCCAGCGCTGCGGGACAGGTTTCGACGATGCTGCCATTAGCCAGGTCGCGGATCGCCGGCTGCAGAGCGGCACGCGGCATGCGCGCCTGCCGGTCCACCAGGAACACGAACTTGCCCCCTGCCAGGCCCACCCGGCGCTCGCACAGCCCGGCTTCGGTCAGCACGAACTGGCGCACCGGCAAGGCGTCCAGGAATTCGTTCATCACATGGATGGCAGTACCTTCGGGAACGTCCTCGATGCTTTCGTGCCAGCGCGGTGAATAGCCGGCCAGCAGCTCCTCCTGCGCGTCCCGCAGGATGGGGCTGGTCTCGACCAGATGCAGCGTGGCCGCACCGACGAAATCTGGAGCGATCCGGGAGGCGATGCGCAGCAGGTCGCGCATCAGCGTGCCGCGGCCGGGACCGAATTCGATCAGGTTGAAGCGCTTGCGGCCCATGCGCTGCCAGGCGTCGATGCACCATGCACCGACCAGCTCGCCGAACATCTGCGTGATCTCGGGCGCGGTGGTAAAGTCGCCGGCGCGGCCGAACGGGTCGCGCGTCTGGTAATAACCATGATCGCGATGGCCCAGCGCCAGCCCCATGTACTCGGCGACGGTGACGGGCCCGTGACGCTCGATCAGCCGCCGGATGCGGTCCTCAAGCTGATTGGTCAACGCGGACGATCGGATGGCGGTTGGCGTACCAGATCAGGAACAGGCCGAGGAAGATCATCGGCAGCGACAATATCTGGCCCATGGTGACCAGGCCGCCGAGGTAATAGCCCATCTGAGGATCGGGCTCGCGGAATTGCTCGCCGATGATGCGGACCATGCCGTACCAGATCAGGAACACGCCGGTCAGCGTGCCGGGCCGGTTGCGGATCGCCGGTTTCTTTTCCAGCCATGCCAGCAACAGCAGAAGCATCAGCCCCTCCATCACCGCCTGGTAAAGCTGGCTGGGATGGCGCGGCACGTCGCCGGCGCGCGGCCCCGGGAAGATCATGCCCCATGGCATGTCCGTCCTGCGGCCCCACAATTCGCCGTTGATGAAATTGGCGACGCGGCCGCAGAACAGTCCGATCGGCGTGACGCAACCGACCACGTCGGTCAGCGCCAGAAAGCGGATCTGCCTGAAGCGGGCAAAGCCGAACATGGCGATCGCCACGCCGATCATGCCGCCGTGGAACGACATGCCGCCATGCCAGACCTTTACCAGCTCCCACGGGTCGGCAAGATAATGCCCCGGCTGGTAGACCAGCACATAGCCGATCCGCCCGCCCAGGATGATGCCCAGCACCAGCCAGGTGATGAATTCGTCGATATCCTCGGCGTTGGGGCGGAACGATTGCTTCCTGACAAGGTACACGGCATAGCGCCAGCCCAGCAGGATGCCGGCCAGATATGCCAGCGCGTACCAGCGTATCTTGAGCGGCCCGAGCGCGAGCGCGACCGGATCGATCTGTGGGAACATCAGCGCCATCAGCGGTACGGGTCGCTGGAGGACAGGAATTCGGTGACGTAGCGCCTGACGCCTTCCTCGATCGACAGGAACGGCGCAAGGAAGCCGGCGGCGCGCAGCTTGCCGATGTCGGCCTGCGTGAAGGCCTGGTACTTGTTACGAATGTTTTCCGGGATATCGACATATTCGATGCGCGGCTTCAAACCGACCGCATCATAAGCCGCTACCGCCAGATCGTCGAACGTACGCGCTTCGCCTGTGCCGACATTGTAGATCCCGGATTTGTCCGGCGTCTCCCAGAAGAACTTCATCACGGCTGCGCAGTTGCCGACCCAGACGAAGTCGCGCCGGGGGGCCTCGGCACCGTCCGGCGCCATGAAGAGGCGGGCCGATTTACCCGAGGCAATCGTATTGTAGACGGTGTAGGCGACACTGACCTGGCCACCCTTGTGATATTCGTTCGGTCCGTAGACATTGAAGAACTTCAGCCCGACCCATTGCGGCGGCGTCCTGCCGCCATTGGCGACGATGCGCGCCGTGCGGCGATCGAAGGCGTGCTTGCTCCAGGCATAGCTGTTCAACGGCTTCAGCAGCGCCAGCGCCTCGGGCGTCTCATGATCGACGAAACCGTCCGAGCCGTCGCCATAGGTCGAGCCGGACGAGGCATAGACCAGACGCACCTCATGGTTCACGCACCAGTCCCACAGATACGACGTCAGTTCGAAATTGTTCGACACCACCAGGTCGGCATCGGTCTGCGTGGTCGAGGAGATGGCGCCGAGATGGAAGATCATCTCGATGCTGTTCGCATGCTCCTCAAGGTAATCCTTCAGCTGTTCGGGCTGCACGAAGTCGTAGATCTCGCGCTTGGCGATGTTGCGCCATTTCTCGCCGCTGCGCAGGCGGTCGCACACTACAATGTTCTCGGCCCCGCTGCGTTCAAGCAGGGCGATGAGGTTGGAACCGATGAATCCGGCGCCGCCGGTGACGATGATCATTCGGGCGTTATAGACAAAAGGAGACACAAATCAGCAGAAATAATTTTGTATCCTCGGCTATGACGTGGTAGAGCCGATTCATGAAGTTTAACGAAACGCTGTTCGAAGACATGTCGCGGCTGGCAAGCGGCGCCGCCAGCGCCCTTTCCGGCCTGCGCGAACAGGTCGAGGCGCACAGCCCGTTTGCACGGCCTGCCCCCGTCCACGACAGCGTTTCCCGTGCCGAGTTCGAAGCGGTCGCCGCCATGGCGGCCAAGGCGCGCGAAGTCCAGGACGCCCTGCTGAAGCGGATCGCGGCGCTGGAAGCACAAATCGGAATAAACAAGACCACGGATGAAACCGTAGCACCCGGAGGCGACGAGATATGAGACTGCAGTCGTTCGAGCACCACGAGCCCGCGATCAACCCCCTGGACATCGTGGAGGAGCTGGTGCTGGCCAACGACTGGCCGTTCCAGCGTTCCGAGGATCACGAGCTGGTGATCGAGATCGCAGGCCGCTGGTGCGAACACCGCCTGTTCTTCGTCTGGCAGGAAGAATCGAGCGCCCTGCATTTCTGCTGCCGCATCGACGGCAAGATCATAGCCGCCAGCCGCAGTGCCGTCAGCGAATTGCTGGCACGGATCAACGAGCGTCTGTGGGTCGGCCATTTCGACCTGTCGGGCGAGGACCAGGTGATCGTCTTCCGCCACACCTCGCTGCTGCGCGGCATCACTTCCATTAGTTCCGAGATCATCGAGGACCTGGTGCAACTGGCCCTGGCCGAATGCGACCGTTACTACCCCGCCTTCCAGCTGGTCATGTGGGCCGGCAAGACACCTGAGGAAGCCATCTGCGCCTCGATACTGGATCCGGTGGGCGAGGCTTGAATGTCGTCATCGCGCACAAGTCTCATTGCAAGACTTATTGCCGCCTCTTTCGCCATCACCATAAGTTCCGTTGCAATGGCGACCAGCCTTTCCGAACCGGTCACGTTTGGATCGCCCGACCTGGCTTTCGGCAGAAGGCGGCCCGTTACCGCCGCGGATCGTGCCCTTGTCCAGAACTACCGTTCGAAGTCGCCCATCTTTTCGACGGCATTTTCGAAGCCGGAAGACCTTCAGTCGGAGTGGACGTTTCAGAAAGACGATCAGCCCGGCCTTAAGTCGTGTCGGCGCGACGGCAACGTGGAGACATCGAATGTGGGGGTAAGGTTCAAGACCCTGGTTGCAACCGATTGCCGTGCGCACTGGTCCACAGGTTCGATCTTTACCAAGGCCCAGTACAGTTACGGCTTCTTCGAAGCAACGATGAAAATCGCCGATATCAAGGGCATGAACAATGCGTTCTGGCTGACCACGCAAGACCACTACGAGATCGATGTCGGCGAGGTTCAGTATCCGAACTATAGCCATATAGGTCTGCAATATTGGCCCGTGGACAAGACCGAGACACATGCGGGTGTCGGGTTTGGAGCGCATTTTGCCGATAATCTATCTTATGGCTTTCACGATTATGGGGTCCTCTGGACGGCGAACGACCTGATTTTCGAAGTCGATGGGGAACCTGTGGCGGCACTGACCACCAATGGCGCCATCAAGGGGTCTGCCAATGTGTGGCTATCCGCCGCACTGGCGGACTGGGCGAACGGAAAAGTGCCCGATCATCCCGAAGGTCACGGCATGGTCGTGAAATCGCTGCGCATAACCGGTCTGTAAGACGACCGATTACAGGCTTGCCGGTATCCGGACGGATGGGACCGCCCTAATCCTCGCGGATATCGGAAGGTAGCGCATCGGTCGAATTCCCGCCATGGATACGCATCTGAACGCCCGCTGACCGTGCCTCGACGACGCATGCGGTATTCACAAGCATTTGGTCGACGAAATTATCGGTCGATCCCTGTTCGCGGAACACGCTGGCAAAGGGCTCTACGGCAGGGAAAGCCTTGCCGAGCAGCGCTTCATAGATGGGGACGATCGGATCGTATGCTCCGTGCGCGCCCTGGCGCATGCCATGGGCTGCCCGCATGGCATTCGGCGAGCCCGATATCGATGCCGTCGGCGTCGCCTCCTGCGGGGGCAGTCCGATCTGCGTCTTGACGTACTGCATGTGCAGGTCCCGCCACGTCCGTATCGCCAGATGCAGCTGGTTCGCCCGGCAAAGCAGCTCGTATTTATCGTGGGTGGCGCGGTCCTGTGCGGGATCGCTCACGATCCGTTGCAGGCCAGCGGCAAGCTCCTCCTCGCCGAAGGGACGCTTGTCCATCGCGCAGGATTTGACCGCCGCACAAAAAAGTTCATACAGCGGCGCGAACAGGCCTTGCTTGATATTGGGGGAGTGGCTGCCGCTCGTGATGCCGAGGGACCCGCGTATGTCCTGGTACCTGTTGACGCTGAGGTTCCTGAGGATCGGTACGACATTCCGGTTCACGACGGCAAGCATGGCGAGCACGATATGCATGTCATCCAGCGCCCGAAGAACGTCCCCGTCCGGTGAAAGAAGGGCCCTGATCGAGTCGGCGATAAGCCTGTTGGCCTGGCTCACCAGAATCTCGCTCATCTGGTGATAGGCGCGGAACTGCCGCAGAAAATTATCTCCCGTCTGGTCGATCTCGTTCACCGCCAGGTCGAGGGCTTCGGTTCCTACAAGTCTTATATAAAATGCCTTCGCATCTTCTTCCGCTCCCGGTTGCACGCCGGGAACATTGACGGTCTGGCTTGCCCAAAGATTTGTGTAGGTGCTGTCGACAAAAGCCTGGTGGGTGATGTTGCGGCTGGCTTCGTGGATATCATGCCCGCCTATTTGATCGGGGTTTATCATGCCGGCCTTCGCGATAGTCTCGTGCAAGATCCTCAAGTCAGCGAGACACGCACCGCCACTGGGTGAATCCGAAATCCTGATGCAATACCCCTTATCCCAACCCGGCAACTTTTCGGCGAGCGTGAAAAGAGAATAGAGCGTTTCCTGGAAGGAGCTTATCCAACGATATTTTTCCTCGGCATCGCCGAATTTCCCGTCTTCGATATCCCGCGCTACGCGCCCTGCCAGGTCGCGCGTATTCAAGATCGCGATCTCTGCCGCCTGCAAGACCGCACGGAGATTTCCCGCACGGCGATTGCGGGTAAGGTCGATCCCGAGGTCCGCCTCGGCAAGCCTGTCCAGGGCATGAAGATCCGTATAGCCCGCCAACACCCGCAAGGATGCCTTTTCGCCGTTTACAGTCAGCCTGTCGAGTTTTTCGTTTCTGTCGGCCTCGCTTAAGCCGGCTTCCTGCAATTTCGACAACGCGGCCGCATCGGCCATCGGGACGGCAGAACCACGAAGGCTTTCCCATTTGAAAAGCCGGTCCAGAATATCATCTGGTGCAAGATGATCTGCCATTCCCTGTCCGTATGATTATGGCAGGCAAGATACCCCCTCTTCGTCTTTATACCAGCGAAAAGACGGTGCACCATTGCCCCCTGCCCGCATCCCGGCTACCTAGTCCCCGTGAAAATCGATCATAATCTGGAACGCGTCGCCTCGCGTCACGAGGAACTGTCCGCGCTGCTGTCGAAACCCGGCGTCAGCGCCGAGGACTACGGCAAGTTCTCCAAGGAATACGCGGAGCTGACGCCCGTGGCCGAAGCGATAGCCGAGGTCAGGCGCGCCAGCGCCGAGCGGGCAGACCTGGCCGCCATGCTTGCCGACCCGGCGACCGACGCCGAAATGCGGGGATTGGCCCAGGACGACCTGAACGCGCTTGACAAGCGCCTGCCCGAGCTCGAGCACCAGATCAGGCTGGCGCTGCTGCCCCGCGATCCGGCGGACGAGAAGAACGCCATCCTGGAAATCCGCGCCGGCACCGGCGGCGACGAAGCGGCCCTGTTCGCCAGCGACCTGTTCGCCATGTACCAGAAATATGCCGGGCTGCAGGGGTGGCGGTTCGAGCCGATGGAAATCTCGACCAACGATGTCGGCGGGTTCCGCGACGCCACCGCCGCGATCTCGGGGCGAACCGTGTTCGCAAGGCTTAAGTTCGAATCCGGCGTGCACCGCGTGCAGCGCGTGCCCACGACGGAGACGCAGGGACGCATCCACACTTCCACCGCCACGGTCGCCGTACTGCCGGAAGCCGAGGAAGTCGACATCGACATCCAGGAAAAGGATCTGCGCATCGATGTCTTCCGCTCGTCCGGTCCCGGCGGGCAGTCGGTCAACACGACTGACAGCGCGGTGCGGATCACGCATATCCCGACCGGCACTGTGGTTTCGCAACAGGACGAGAAATCGCAGCTGAAGAACAAGGCCAAGGCGATGAAGATCCTGCGTGCGCGCCTGTACGATGCGGAACGCAGCCGCGTCGATGCGGAACGCTCGGCAACCCGCCGCGGCCAGGTCGGCACTGGCGATCGCTCCGAGCGCATCCGCACCTATAACTTCCCGCAGGGCCGCGTCAGCGATCACCGCATCAACCTGACGACCTACAACATCGCCAAGGTGATGACGGGCGAGGCCCTGGATGAATTCATCCAGGCCCTGACCGCTGCCGATCAGGCCGAGCGCCTGGGATCTCTGGAATGACGATTACCCAGCGTGGCGCGCTGAAGGACGCCGTCAAGCGCCTGAAGGACAGCGGTATCGACATGCCGGTGCTGGATGCGCGGCTGTTGCTGCAATTCGCCCTGGGCGTCGATTGGGCGGCGTTGTTCACCGGCCCCGACCGCGAACTGACGCAGTTCGAGACCGACACGATCGACGCCCTGCTTCGCCGCCGCCTGACGCGCGAACCCATCAGCCGTATCGTCGGCCGGCGCGGCTTCTGGAAGTTCGATCTGGCGATCAGCCCATCGACCCTCGACCCTCGACCCGATACCGAGGCGCTTGTCATGGCGGTTCTGAAACTGGTGCCCGACCAGCATGCGCCGCTGTCCATCCTGGATCTCGGAACCGGTTCGGGGGCCATTGTGCTGGCGCTGCTGAACGAGATGCCGAATGCAAAGGGCGTCGGACTGGATATATCGGAAGAAGCGACTGCCACCGCGGCGGCGAACGCGCTGGAGCTGGGCATGCAGGAGCGCGTCGACTTCCTGATGCGGGACTGGCATGACGGGGTCGACGGCCAGTTCGACATCGTGGTGTCTAATCCCCCTTACATTCCAGCGGGCGACATCGCGGGCCTGGAGCCGGAGGTCAAGGATTACGACCCCCATGCCGCGCTCGACGGCGGGCTGGATGGACTGGACGCCTACCGGGCATTGGCGACCCTGGTGCCCGATGTTCTCAAATCCGGTGGCCTGCTGGCCCTGGAAGTCGGGATCGGCCAGGCCGAGGCGGTAGAGCAGATATTCGCTGCTGCGTTCACGGGCTTCGAGCGCTGGAAGGACCTGGGCAATGTCGATCGTGTGATTACGGCACGAAAGGTCTAGCGTTTCATCGGTTGACATGAATCGTACTGTATATTAATAATTTATAAATGATTAGAGGGGCGCATGGACAGGGATAAATTTATAAAATCGGTGAGGATGAAAGCCGCCAGTTTCGTTTTGCCGACCGCCGTCGATCTCATGGTCGATTCATTTTCCCTGAGACGCCCGGGATTGAGCCTCACGAAATTCCTTATTCCCCATGCGGAGCATGCGGTTGCCGCCTCGGCCCTGGGCGCACTTTCGGACACGGTCCCGGCGGACGAGCGCCGCGACGTCCTGAAGCAATGGAACCTGCGGGCGCAGTCCCTCGTCGCGGCTGGATCCGAAAATGCAACCCCCGAAGCGCTGAAAGGCCTGTCGCACCCCGTTTTGCGTACGACGGCCGTAGGCATCCTGATCGGCATTGCCCACCGGGAAGCGAGCGCGGGCAAAACCGCCTCTGCCAACGAAACTTTGCTGAATGCCGGCGAACTCCTGATGCAGGGCCTGTGCAAGGGTTTCGTGACGTGGGAGTCCCTTGAAACCATCGGCAGGACATTCGACACCATAAATCGGTCTGCGATACGGGAGAGCGGTGCGCCAAGCGACACGACAATCCAATGGATCGAACGCGCACTGAACCCGAAATACGGCTTGCATCCCCGTGCGGAAAAACTTGCCGGCGATGTTTTCGTCATCTTGGAAGCGCAGAACGACCGGCAACGTGCCGGCCGCCTGGCACAAACCCTGGCACTCAACTGTGCCTCGTTCGATACAGGAGTGATCTGGAGCGAGATCGGTGACGGGTTCGCATACGAAGCTCCCGGGCCGGCAACGCAAGGGGCAAGGCAGGTCGTCCGGATTACCCCGCGAAGCCCGGGGCATCAGGCGGGCGAACCGCGCGCGGATGGGTTGGCAAAGGTCATTCCTTTCCAGCCGCCAAGGACCGACTCTCAGCCCGGGCCACGCACCTAGCAGGCTCCTTTTGCTAAAGTCTTGGCATCGGCTGCCGGTCTCGCTATAGTCCTCCGATCGGAGCCACGACCACACCCGTTCCTAGGCGGTGAATGCGGCGCAGGTCTCCATTTTCCACGCTTGGCGTTTTTTCCTGAAGGTGATCGGCAGTGATGAGGCAAGGCCCCAACAATAACAACAAGCGCGGCCGTAGCCGTAGCGGCAATCCGCAGCATGGCGGTGGCAATGGCGGCGGCAACAACGGCGGCAATCGCCGGCCGCATACGCCCAACCGCAATCAGAGCTTCGACAGCAACGGCCCCGATGTGCGCATTCGCGGCAGCGCCTACCAGGTGTTTGAAAAATACCTGAATCTAGCGCGCGACGCCACCGCGGCAGGCGACCGCATCATGGCTGAAAGCTACTACCAGCATGCCGAGCACTACTACCGCGTCATCAACGTGATGGAATACGGCCCTGACGACCAGCGCCGCCCGCGTTCCGACAGCTACAACAACCAGGGCCAGCAGCAATACAACGGCGATCAGTTCGGCGAACAATCCGACCAGCAGGGAGGCGACGAGCCGCAGGGTCCGGATGGGCAGAACGAACGCCCCCGCGACGATCGCCAACGGGACGAGCGGCCCCGGGACGACCGCCAGCGCGATGACGGCCAGAGAGACGATCGTCACCGGAACGATCGCAATCGGAACGACCGGCATCAGAACGACCAGGGCCATGGCGATCAGAACCAAGGTAACGATCAGCCTTTCGGCCCGGAACAGCCTTATAGCCGAGCGCCGCGCTTCACCGGCGACGAGCCGCAGCCTTACCCACAGACTCCTGAACACGAGCAGAAAACCGGCCCGCTGCCGCGTGAGGAACTGTCGGACAGCGGCAACGAAGAAGAATTCGACGAGGCGGGACAGCCGGAATAGTTCCGGCGGGATGGTATTAGGCTTTGCAAATTATTCTATCTGCCATAATCTATCTGTGAATGACCAATCGGACGACAGCACAGGATACTCCTAGGCAGACCGCCACAACGGTCATGCACGTGCTGATCAATCCGTATGAAAAGACCCGGCTGCGCATTGCCGCTGCCGATGAATTGCTGGAAATGGCTCTAAACGGTCCCAATCAGGAGTTCGCCTTGCTGCAGGGCGAGGTCAAAGCCCATATCCCCGAACTGATGGCGATGCAGACCGGCAAGCAGAGCACGGACCTGCGCATAAGAACGGATCTTTTCATGCATGCTGTAGAGATGCGTGTAAGAACCGGCGATGCGGTGCCGCAGGCCGGTCCGGCCAGCCTGGATACCGCCCCTGCACAGACAGCCAACGAAGCTGGACAATCTGTTTATGGTGCCGCGCTCGACCGCCTTAACAGGATCACGGCCTCGTTGCTGCTGACCCCTTTAAATGTATTCTTTTCCCCCATCTGGGAATCGAGATTGGCGGAAAATTCAGTAGCGAAGAACGCCGACCTGGACGATCGTTCGACTTTGTTTGGACCTGCGACGCCACACGTCCTGCTAACGCTTGCAAACGCCAAAGAAGCGCAGATGGTCGATGGCGTTCTGGCACATTACGGCATTACCCACCTGCCTATTTCGTCGGACCCTTACGCGATACGCATCGAGCAGATGCACCTCTCCGAAATTACCGAAGCCAGGGCGACAAAAATCGAACAGGCGCTGCCTTTGGCCCTCGATGCGCTGGAAGGCAGCGCGAAGGCTTTCGGATTGAAGCTGGTGCCCAATCTTCCGGATCTGGCAAAATGGAAATTGACCGGCACGAACAAGGATCGACCGGCCTCCCTGGTTCTCTCGTCGGCAGCGGTCGATACGCTTGATAGATATGCCGATGCATTATCCAGTGCCGGTGTTGCCTTCGAACGCGTCGATGGTGCTTTGCACGGCATTACGCAGTTGTCCGTCTCGCCGCTTACCCTTTTCACTCTCGACCCCAAGCGCGTGTGGTCGATTGCACCGGCGCCTTCGGGCACTGCCGACGACGACAGGCATATTCCTGCGTCCGAAACCACAATCCCCTTCAGCACCCGCAACAACCAGCGCCCGGATACGCCCGGCTTCTGATGTCGGCCGACCTTAACGCGCGTGCGCGTGAAATCCTGCGGCTGATTGTCGATACCTATGTCGAAAGCGGCGAACCGGTCGGGTCGCGCACCCTGTCGCGCCGGCTCAGCCAGACGATGTCGCCCGCAACCATCCGTAACGTCATGGCCGACCTGGAAGATGCAGGGCTGCTATACGCGCCGCACACATCGGCGGGGCGCCTGCCGACCAGCGCGGGGCTGCGCCTGTTCGTGAACGGCCTGCTGCAGATGGGCGCGCTGTCGCAGGACGAGCGGACCAGCATCGAATCCCAATGCGCCATCGATGGCCGTTCGCTGTCAGATGCGCTGGGCGAGGCGACCACCCTGCTATCCGGGCTTTCGGGTTGCGCCGGCCTGGTGCTGGCTCCCAAGACCGACCGGCCGTTGAAGCATATAGAGTTCGTCAGCCTGGGGCCGGGCCGCGCGCTGGTGGTGCTGGTCACGGCCGACGGCGTGGTGGAGAACCGCGTCATCGAAGTGCCTTTGGACATTCCCATCTCCAGCCTGACCATGGCCAGCAACTACCTGACGACGCGGCTATCGGGGCGCACGCTGGGCGAGGCGCGCGACGAGGTCCTGACCGAGATCACGGCGCAGCAGAGCGAGCTGGACCAGCTAACAGCTAAGGTGGTGCAAGCCGGGATCGCGACATGGACCGGCGGCGATACCGGCCAGCTGATCGTGCGCGGGCAGGCCAATCTGCTGACCGTCGGCGAAGGCGGCGCGCAGGACATCGACCGCATCCGTGCGCTGTTCGAGGCGCTGGAAACGCGCGAAGCACTGCTGAAGCTGATCGAAGTGACCGGCAACGGCGAGGGCGTACAGATCTTCATCGGCGCGGAAAACGCTTTGTTCGACCATGCCGGATGTTCGATGATCGTGACGCCCTATACCAACCGCAGCGAACAGATCGTCGGCGCCATCGGCGTCATCGGCCCGTTGCGGCTCAATTACGCGCGCATCATCCCGCTGGTTGATTACACGGCGAAGGTGGTCGGCAAGCTGATCGGCTGAAGCAAATACCGGACTGTCAGGCAATCCTTCTCAGTGGCGCTGCGTCATCTGCCATTTGATCGATGGTTGTGTGCCGCACGACGATCGGCATGTCGCTTTCGAACAGGCAGAGATATTTACGTCCCGGCTCGATCGAAGCGGGATCGATCAGCTGGTCGATCTGCGTATGGATGGTCCGATGCGGTGGGCCGAGCAGCATATGCGGGACTGTCGGCGCACGCCCCTTGGAATAGATTGTCACGAACACCCGGGCTTCGAGGGCGGCACCGTTGAAGATCGAGATCGTCTCATGCCCCTGTACCGCAGACCCAGGCGAGGCATAGGTTTCGGGAAGGGCCCAACGTGTTTTTCCAACCGGCATCAGCATGGTAAGGTACTTTGTGTTTTACTAAAAAAAACAACGCCGTTGGCAGGTAGTTGTTCCGGCGACGGCAAAAGTCCAGGGGCAAAACCTCATGTTGTGCCCCCGCCCTTCCTGTAGTAATAAAAACCGACGGAGGGGTGGCCGAGTGGCTGAAGGCGACGGTTTGCTAAACCGTTATACGGGGTTAACCTGTATCGTGAGTTCGAATCTCATCCCCTCCGCCACGTTAAGTGCTTTATATTATTGATTTTTTTGATCGATTTTTTTCGCGGCGCACACTGCCGCAGTTCCGCTCCGATCATAGACCAGAGACTTCTGGAAACGCTCGCAAATCACCCGCCTCGTCGGTGAGCTTTCCCTGAAGCGAGCTGGTATCACGACTGGTCGGCTGACGTTTGTTGCCCTGCCAGTTTCCGTCAAGCCTGGCCTGGGTTTCCTGCCAGAGATCCTCATCGATGATGGCAGAGTGCTGACCGGTATGAAGCAACCCCTTGTGCCGAACTTGCCCCCGATAGACCGGATCCCGCCCGTTCCAGCGGTAGGGTCATAGATCGTGCGGACCGAACCCGGCTTGTTCAGGGCGGTTTCATCCTCTCCGAGCAA
Organism: Alphaproteobacteria bacterium; assembly: GCA_965199335.1. Classification (GTDB taxonomy): domain Bacteria; phylum Pseudomonadota; class Alphaproteobacteria; order CALMVH01; family CALMVH01; genus CBDAQV01. The sequence continues at coordinate 353,257 of CBDAQZ010000003.1, forward strand.
CAGCTCAACCATGAGCTGGATCACGTCTCGGGGCGTGAAATGCTCTCCCGCCGTCTCGTTTGAGAGTTCTGCAAAACGGCGGATCAGCTCTTCGAAGACAAGCCCCATTTGCCGGCTTTCGACCCGCTCGGGGCTGAGATCGAAGTTCGCGAACTTCTCCGTAACCAAGTACAGCAGGTTAGCCTTATGTAGCCGCTCCACCTGGGCGGCGAAATCGAACCGTTCGAAAATGTCCCGCACGTCGGAGGAGAAGGCCTGGATATAGCTGTGCAGATTGGCGCGAAGATTGTCCTATAGACTTCAATTCGCCCCACCTCCAAAACCTAAAATGAATTCTGGCAGACCATCGAGAGCTAAACAGTCAGATCCAAACCGACCTACAAACCGACCTATTAATTTCAGCCTGGTTTCTCGTAGGATATTAGATGACAGGCATACCACGGTAAGCGAGGCTAATTTGGAATTTCTGGCATGGTCTTGAGCGTGATCCAATGAGGGATTTTCCATAATACAGATTCGACGACGTGGTGGGTCGTAAAATTCTACGGTGCGTCCGGAAATCCGTGGATGACGAGGGAACCCGCGCAGGTTGCGGAGAGTGCACTATTTTTAAGGCACACAACCTTGTCATTCTGCCTGTCATCGCCTGTTTCGAGCAGATTCACGAGAACATTCTCAAAACCTGACTGTGTGTAGGGTGAGGAAGGTTCATGCTCGCCTTGCGGCGTCACCGAGGTTGCGATTTGGTTTGATACCACGAGGCTGAGGATCGAGCTGTTAGTCCCTTGAGGCAACGTCGTTGTTAAGGGCTGGTTGCGGTCTGGGGTGACGGTGATCGTGCCGGGTACGTAGGAGATATTATAGTTGTTGGCCATTGCGCCATAGGCGGTGAGGTTGTACCGGCCAACGACTGAGCTGCCCTGATCGCCCGCCAGATAGGCAAGGCCGGTGACCACGCCCGGCGTGTCGCCATTGACAAGGCCAGTATAGGTAGCGCCGAACGCCGGATCGGGCTGGCTTTGCGTGCGTGTGACATCGCCTGCCGTGATCGTCAGCGGTGCCGGTGTGATGGTCAGCGCGCCCGGCATGTAGACGATGACGTAATCGTTAGCGACCGCGTTCGATGCAATGATCTGGTACTGGCCGACATTCGATCCCGTAGTCGCCGTCGTCGTGTAGCTGATGCCAGTTACTGTATCGCCGGTCTGCAGCCCCTGGTAGCTTGAGGTAAAGGTCGGGTTGGCCGAACCATATGTCTTCGAAGTATCGACCGGTGTGATGGTCAAGTTTGACTTGCCGACGGTCAGCGTGCCGGTGGCATAGCTGATGTTGTAGTTCGAGTTGGTGCCGCCTGCCGCCGTGATCGTCCAGGTGGTGCCGGCATTGGCATTGGCGGGATCGTTGGCGGTAATAGCAAGGTTGGTGATGACGCTCGCGCTCTGGCCCAATACCAAACCGGTGAAGGCCGCCGTAAAGGTCGGGTCTGGGGAGTTGTAAAGCCGGCCGGCATCGTTGGCGGTGATGGTAAGGTCTGCCTTGTTCACAACATAGGTGCCGGCGGCGTCGACCACGGTGTAGTTGACAGCGCTGCCACCCGTCGCGGTCACGCTGTAGCTGCCGACATTGCTAGCGCTGTTTGCCGGCGTGCTGTACCCCATGCCACCGATCACACCGGAAGCATCACCGTTGACCAGGCCACTATAAGCGTAGGAAACACCGACATTGGTGCCGCCATAGGTCTGGCTGCCATTGGCCGTCACGGTCACGGTTGCCGGCGTGATGGTGAGGTTGTTGTCAACGTAAGCGATCGTGTAGTTGCTGCCGGCCGACAGAGTGTTCTGGCCGATGGCGTAGCTGCCGACGTTCTCGCCTGCCGTGCGGTTCAGCGCGCCGGTAAAAACGCCCGTGCCGTCGCTATACTGGTAACCGGTCGCGGTATAGGTCAGCGTCGGGTCGCTACTGCCGTATGTCTTGCTTTCGGCAGTTGCCGATACCGTCAGCGTTGCCGGGGTCACCGTCAGGCTATTGCCGGTGTAGACGATGGTGTAGTTGCTACCAGCAGACAGCGTGTTCTGGCCGATGGCGTGGCTGCCAACGTTCTGCCCGGCAGCGCGGCTGAGCGCGCCCGTCAGGATGCTACTGCCGTCGCTGTACTGGTAACCAGTAGCAGTGTAGGCCAGCGTTGGATCTGATGCACCGTACGTCTTGCTTTCGGCGGTGGCAGACACCGTCAGCGTTGCCGGCGTGATCGTCAGGTTGTTGCCGGTATACGAGATGACATAGTTAGACCCGGCGGACAGAGTGTTCTGGCCAATGGCATAGCTGCCCACGTTTTCGCCAGCCGCACGGCTCAGCGCGCCGGTGAAGATGCCTGCCCCATCGCCGTTCTGGTAGCCGGATGCGGTATAGGCCAGCGTTGGATCCGAGGCGCCGTAAGTCTTGCTTTCAGCGGTCGCGGTTACCACCAGCGCAACGGTACCGATAGTCAGGTTGTTGCCGACATAGGTAATGGTATAGTTGCTGCCGGCCGATAATGTGTTCTGGCCAATGGCATAAGTGCCAACATTCTCACCCGCAGCGCGGCTGAGCGCGCCGGTGAAAATGCCTGCGCCATCGCTGTACTGATAACCCGTAGCCGTATAGGCCAGCGTTGGATCGGCAGCGCCGTAGCTCTTGCTCTCGGCAGTGGCGGTAACGGTCAGGGCAGCCTTGTTGATGACCTCGTTAGCGCTGACATAGGTCAGCGTGTAGTCCAGCGCCGCATAGGGTGAAGTCAGCGCCACCGAGCCCTGCCCGATAGCGTAGGTGCCAGCGGCAGTACTGCCAGCAGATAGGCTGCCTGACAGGATTGAGCTGTAGGTGTCACCGCTTTCCAGCGTTCCCGAGCTGCTATAGGTCAGCGCGCCAACTGCCGTGCCGTAGGTGGTGGTCGCTGATCCGGCGGTGACGGTGATCGATTGCTGGCCCGGCGTGCTGGAGCCGCCGTTGTTCAGGTCGGAACCGATCTGGTTGCCACCATGGATGTAGGTGCTGCCTGCGCCCGCAGTCACGCCGCCGGTGCCGCTATCGCTCGCCACCGTGCCGCTGGTGTAGTTGAAGCCGGCAAGGCCACCGACCGCAAAGCTGCCGGTGCCAACCGAGACGTTGCCGCTGAACGTGCTGGCTGTCAGGTTTCCACTATTATAGCCGACGATGCCACCGATTGCCGTGCTGGAAGCGCCGCCGGTGACGCTGTTTATCGCAGCCATGCCGGTCACCACCCCGGCGTTGTAGCCGACGAGGCCGCCCACGGCGCTGGCACCACTGACCGCCTCGTTCGACGTGCCGCCGCTGATCGTGCTTCCGGTATCGTTATAACCGACCAGCCCGCCAACCGACGTGCCGCCGGGGGTAGACAGCACCGCCGTACCTAGCACCGTGCCACCGCTGATGCTGGAGGTTACCGATACGGCAGTTCCATAGCCGCTGTAACCGACAAGCCCTCCAACTTGGCTGCTGTTGCTGCCGACGCTGACAGCGCCGGATACCGTGCCGCCGCTGACCGTGCCGCGGTTGTTGTAGCCAATCAGTCCGCCGATTCCGGTATTGGCCGAACCGGCGTTGATCGTGCCGCTGAAGGTGCCGGCAGTAAGGCTTTGCCCGATCCCCTGGAGGCCGATCAGTCCGCCGATCTGCTGGCTGCCAGAACCCGCGTTGATCGTGCCGGATACGGCAGGCGAGGTGGTTGTCGTGCCGGAGACATAGCTGGTAACGGCCCCCTGATTGAGGCCGATCAGGCCACCAATGACGGTTGATCCGCTGCCTACAATAACGATACCAGAGAACGTACCGCCGACTACCGTCGCCGCGTCATTCCAGCCGACTAGCCCACCAATGGCGTTGCTGCCAGCAGCCCCCGAAACCGTACCGCTGGAGGTAACGGCGGTTATGTGCCCGAAAACATTTTGGCCAAGGATGCCGCCGATATTGTTCAGGCCCGACACCGTGCCGGAGAAGCTGGAGGCGGTTACGGTTCCGCTGTTCGAACCAGCGATTCCGCCGATATAATTTCCGCCGCCTGCCAGGATAGAATCGGAAGCACTGCCGCCAATAATAGATCCGCTGTTCGTGCCGACTAGGCCACCCAGATCATAGGCGAAGGTTCCACCGCTTACGATACCGCCGTTCACAACATCGTTGCTCAAAGTGCCCGAATTGTAACCGGCAATACCCCCAAGCGCGCCCGAGAAAGCCGCACCGGTCACGTTATTTGCCGCCGTGATACCGCTGACCACGCCGGCATTGACGCCTACTACGCCGCCGATCTGGCTGACGCCGCTCACCGCCTCGTTCGCCGTGCCGCCGCTTACAGTCGAGCCATAGTCGTTATAGCCCACCAGACCGCCGATCGCCGTGCCGCCGGGCGTCGAAAGCACTGCCGTACCCACCACCGTGCCACCGCTGATCGTGGAAGTGACCGACGTGCCGGTGCCGTAGCCACTGTAACCAACGAGTCCGCCCACTTGCTGGCTGTTGCTGCCCACTGAAACCGAGCCCGATAGAGTACCACCGCTGACCGTGCCGCCGTAGTTCCACCCGGCCAACCCGCCAACCATGCTGGTAGCCGAACCGGCATTGACCGTACCGCTGAAAACGCCTGACGATATCGTACCCAAGTTCCAGCCAACCAGCCCACCGATGACGCTGACGCCGCTTGCCGAGGATATCGCGCCGGATGCGGTTATCCCGGCGATCGACGCACCGCTATCGATAACACCTACGACAAGGCCATCATATCCAAAGTTACCTGCATTCACCAAAACCGTTCCCGATGCCGTGCCGCCGGAAATTACCGCACCCGCCTGTTCCTCTCCAACCAGTCCACCGTCGTTATAACCGCCCGTTACAAAGGTTGCTGTGCCGGAGAACACGTCGTTCTGCACCGTGCCATTGCTGAAGCCGACGATGCCGCCGCTCTGCATAGTGCCGGTAAGGGAACCGCTGAAGGTAGAATTGACGATCGTGCCGCCGTTATAGACAAACCCGGCAATGCCGCCTGCGAATTGTGTCCCGGATGCCGTGTTTGTCGCAGTTATGCCGGTCACAACGCCGCTGTCGTAACCGACCACGCCGCCGACATAAGTTGCACCGCTCACCGCCTCGTTTGCAGTGCCGCCGCTGATCGTGCTGCCGTAATCATTGTAACCGACCAGGCCGCCAATCGCCGTGCCGTTCGGCGTCGAAAGAGCCGCTGTGCCAAGTACCGTACCGCCGGTTATCAGGCTAGCAGCGCCGCTGGCATAACCAACAAGCCCACCGACATCCTGCGCGTTGCTGCCGGCGCTGACCGTGCCTGACACCGTCCCGCCGCTGATCCTGCCAGTGTTGCTGCCTACCAGCCCACCGATAATTGTCGAGCCGCTGCTGGCCGTGATATTTCCACTGAACAGGCCGTTCGAAACCGTGCTGGTATTGCCACCAGCAAGCCCACCGACATTTCCAGAACCACTGCCAGCGACAGTAATCGAAACTGCAGCAGTGCCGCCAGCAATGGTGCCAGCGTTAACGCCTACCAGCCCACCTGTGTAATTGCCGCCGGCCGATGAAATCGTCCCATAGGCGTTGACTCCATTTAAGTAGCCGACGTTGTCGCCAATCACGCCACCGATATTATTGTAGCTGTAGTAATACAGTCCAAAATTATCGGTGACGCTGCCGCCGGTAACTGTGCCGGTATTGTAGCCAACCAAACCACCTAGATTGACGGCGTTGTTTTGCGCCTGAACGTAGATATTCGCGGTCGATGATATGATGCTGCCCGACACATTGCCGCCGATCAGACCACCTATGTTATTGACACCAGTTCCGGCTGCTACACCGTTGCCGCCCGTCACCAAATCATTGTTGATTGTGCCGGAGTTAAGGCCAACCAATCCACCGACGCTGGTTGCATTGTTTCCGACCGATACCGACAGGGAACTGAGAGTCAGATTGCGAATTGTGCCGCTGTTGTTGTTGAAAAATCCGACATCGATCGCGCCTGAAACCGTATTGGTCACGCTGGCGCCGGCGATCGAATAAGTCCCAATGCCGCCATTACCATCGAACAGGCCGCTGAACGCCGTGACGCTGCTGCCGATGCCGGCAAACGCACCAACCGCCGTGATATTTTTGCCCAGCGCATAAGTGCCATCAAGGTTGGTGCTGACATTGCCAAGGTCGCTCACGCTGTTGACCAGCATGTACTCGGTAGCGCCGCTGCCTGCGGTGATGTTGGCGAAGGTGGTGGGCGCGGCGTAGGAGGTCGGGTCGTAGTAGATCGCCACCGATCCTGCGGCGCTGATGCTGCCGGTGATCGTGCTGTGGCTGGCATTGTCCGCGCCGGCGCTATCGGCGCGCAGCAGCACGTTGCCGCCCGATACCAGCGCGCCGGTAACCGAAATGCCGCTGGTGCCGGTAACCGATACTGCGCCGGTGGCCGTGGTGGCTGAGATGTTCAGGGCGCTGCTGTCGACCAGGCTGATCGATCCAGTATTGCCGTTCAGCGTCGCGATCGCGTTGCCGGCATTGCCCAGTGTCCAGGTCTGTCCCGTGCCATTGAGAACCACAGTGCCGGCGGTTAGAGCGCCACTTTGCGTAACCGCCCCTGTGGCGCTTAAAGTTGCAATACCGGTAACGGTCAGAGTGCCAAGGTTCAGGGCCGCGTTATCGACGAAGTTCAGCGAGCCTGTGCTGCCGGTCAGCGTGCCGACATTGTTGCTGGCATTCGTCAGCGCAAAGCTGCCGCCCGCGCCTTGCACGTTCAGCGTGCCCGCCGTGATCGCCGTAGTTTGCGTACCGGTGCTTGTGGTATTCAGCGTCACCGTGCCAGTGGTACTGATCGCCTTGTCGATGGTGATCGTCGCAGCCCCGCCGACCACGTTGTAATTGATCCCGCTGTTGAAGAGGATCGTGCTGCCACTAATACTATAGAGTATATTGCTATTGGTCAGGCCGCCGATCGCGGTCGACAGCCACGAGCTGTAAAGTGCCGCGCCCGCATCGCTGGTCTCGTTAACCGCGCCAGTGGTGATGTTGACGCCGGTCTCTGTTGTGCCGCTTGCCTGGCGTACCGCGTTGCCGGACAGGCCGTTGGTCAGATAGGTCTCGATATCCTGCCCGGACGAAAACGAATCAGATGCGACCTGCAGGCTGTAAGTGCCGTCCGCAGCGATGATCCCGGTGCCAGCCAGCGCCGTGCCGTTGACCAGTGCGCTTACCGTGCCGCCCACGACGCCGCTGCCGACCACGGTGCCCGAGATGATTTCGTAGGCAACCGGCGGCGTATAGGGTGCCGCGATCCCGCTAAGGTAGGGATAGCTGCCGCTTGTAACGCCCCAGACCGCTGTGCTGAAGCCGGTGGGAAGGGTGCCAGTCAGCTGTGCAGTGGTCTCGCCGGTGCCGGCGGCGCTGGTCGCCTGGCCCGATGCCTGCGTGTCCCAATAGGCGTAGGTCACCGTGCCGGTGCCGGCCCCGATCAGCCCGCCGATACTGGCGCTGCCTGCACCTGCGGTAACAGATCCAGCGCTATAAACCTGGCTTACCACGCTGCTGTTGGTGCCGATCAGGCCGCCGACGTAGTTATTGGCGCTGCCGGCGACCACCGATCCCAGCGCGTAGGATTGCGAAACTGTGCCGGCGTTCCCGCCTATCAGCCCGCCGATATAGCTGGAACCGGATCCTGCCGAAACGCCGCCGGTCGCTACGCTCTTGAGCACCTTGCCTGTTGCGGCGTTCCTGCCCACCAACCCGCCGACATAATTGCTGAGCGCACTGCCGGTTACCGAATTGGTGGCTGAAACGCCGCTGATCACCCCGGCGTTGTATCCGACATAACCGCCAACATTGCTGGTTCCGCTGACGGCTTCCAGCGCGGTGCCGCTATTGATTGTCGACCCCGTGTCGTTATAGCCGACTAGGCCGCCGACATAAGTGCCGCCGGGGTCTGAGATAGAAGCCGTGCCCGTTACCACACCGCTGGAAATCACTGCGCCGGTGCCGGAAGAATAACCGACCAACCCACCGATCTCCCGGCTGTTGGTGCCTGCAGAAATCGTACCGGACATCGTGCCGCTGACGGTACCCCCGATGTTGAGGCCGTTAATTCCCCCAATGGCAAAGCTGGCACTGCCAACGGTGATCGCGCCGCTGACGATTACCCCGGTTCCAATCAAGCTGTTATTTACACCAACTCCGCCACCAACCGACGCCGCAGTCAAGCCTGCCAGAACCGTTCCGGACATCACATCGGCGCCAACCGAACCGCTTGCATTGTTGCCAACCAGCCCACCAATAGCCTGCGTGTTGTTACCTACGGTTACGGTGCCGCTGAACGTATCATTATTGATGTAGCCGCTGCCGGATGCATAATTGTAACCGGCAATACCGCCTACTGCCGATGAGCTGTTCCCGGCCAGTACCGTGCCCGTAGCTGTGGAATAGTTCACAACCCCGCCGTTCGAGCCAGCTATGCCGCCGACATATGAACTACTGGTGCCGGCGCTGACATATCCTGACCAGGTTGCCGTGCTTACCGTTCCGGCATTAAAACCAGCAATGCCGCCAAGATATGAAATGCTGGCACCGCCCTGCACTGTTCCGGCAGCACTTACCGAACTGATGAGGCCTGCATTCCATCCCGCTATACCTCCGGTCTCGGTGGAACCCGAAACCGTACCGCCAGTTCTGTAAGCATTGGAGACCGTATTTACGTTGTATCCCACCACGCCGCCAATTCCCGTGCCGGAACCCGTCACATTGTTTGCAACTGTGACACCTGAAATTGAGCCGACATTTTTACCTGCTATACCGCCAATATAATTTGTGCCGCTCAACGGCGCGTTCGCGGTGCCGCCGCTGATAATACTGTTGGCATCGTTGTAACCAACCAAGCCGCCGATCGCCGTGCCGCCCGGTGTTGAAAAACTGGCTGTGGCCAGCACCGTGCCGCCAATGATGTTAGAAGCGACTGGCGTATTTGTTAAATAACCGCTGTAACCGGCCAGCCCGCCGACGTCCTGGGCGTTGCTGCCGGCGCTGACCTTGCCTGATACCGTGCCGTCGCTGATTGTGCCGCCGTAGTTCCACCCTGCCAGACCGCCGACATAGTATGCCGCTGCACCGGCTGTTGTGCTGATACCTGCCAAGATCGTACCGCTGAACGTGCCGCCCGCGATGATGCCGGTACGATTATATCCAACCAGCCCGCCGGCAGAACTGCCACCACTGGCCAGGGTCACGACGTTTGCTGCAACCCCGCCAAGGATTGTGCCAGCATTGATGCCCACTATGCCACCGATCGCCGATAGACCGCTGACAGTCTCCAGCGCCACACTGTCGGTGATTGTATTGGTGGTGCCGTTATAGCCGACCAGGCCACCAATCGCCGTGCCGCCAGTGGTGGATAGAACGGCCGAGGCAAGAACGGTCGATCCCGCAATCAAGAAGCCAGTGGCGTCATCTAGATAACCGGCCAAGCCCCCGATGTACGAGCTATTATTGCCGGCAACAATCGTACCATTAAAACTGCTTGCAGTAATGGCACTGCCATAAATCTCATAACCCAACACGCCGCCGATCGCCGTGGATTGAGTGCCGACTGTGATGGAACCAAGCGCCGTGCTGCTGCTTACAAAACCGCCGTAAACATTCGAGCCGACAATCCCACCGGTATTTTGGCTGCCATCCGATCCGATTATGCGCGCAGTTGCAGCGAAGGTATCGTTGATTAGATCGCCACTATTTATCCCCGCAATGCCGCCGAAAGAATAGGTGTTGCCGGGGGTCGTCAGGCTGCCGGTGAATGTACTGCCGATGATGGTGTCGTCATTGTTGCCCGCGATCCCGCCTACTTCGTTGCTGTAACCTGCGACGGTGCCGGAATACGCCGCATTGGCTACAGTGCCGTCGTTATAGCCAACCAGACCGCCTACGTTCGGGGCACCGGCGTAGGGGCCACCGACGGCCGTTATATTGTTGCTGGCCGTTACACCGCTTATAAGCCCTACGTTAACACCGACATAGCCTCCGACGAAGGAACCAGTGGAAACGATGGTGACTGTTTCGTTTGCGACGCCACCGCTGATCGTGCTGCCGGCGTCGTTATAGCCGACCAACCCGCCGATCGCCGTGCCGCCGGGGGCAGAAAGTATTGCGGTGCTGGCCACCAGCCCACCTGTGATCAGACTGGCAGTACCGGTAGCGTAACCGACCAAGCCGCCGACATCCTGCGTATTGGTACCTACGGTAATGCTGCCCGAAACCGTACCGATCGAGGTGCCGTTATTGGCGATGGTGCCACTGTTATAGCCCGCCAGTCCGCCGACATAGGTGACAGCCGAGCTGAACGTGGTATCGGTTCCGGCCAGAACCGTTCCGGTAAAACCGCCGCCCAATATGGTGCCTGTGTTCTGGCCAACCAACCCGCCAATGCCCAGGCTACCACTGCCTGCCGTCACGTTGTTGGTAGCCGTCAGGCCGATGATCACGCCGCCGTTATAACCAACCAGCGCCCCGACGGCAGTGTTATATTGACCAGGATTTATCCCTACCGTCGCTGAAACGATCCCGCCGCTGATCGTGCTACCGACATCGTTGCCGCCTACCAGTCCTCCAACATTATATGTTTCGGAGCCGACAGAGATAGTACCGGACACGATGCCGCCGGTAATTGTGCTGAAAGTAGAGGTGGCAAAGCCAACCAGGCCGCCGATATTATTGCTTTGTGTGCCAACTGAAATCAGGCCGCTGAACGTGCCGCTTACTAGTGGGCCCTGATTTAGACCCACCAGTCCGCCGATTTCCTGCGCTGCCTGTCCTGGCGATAGAGTCCCGGAAACCACGTTGGCGCCGGTGATGATCGCGTTTGAATACAAAGCGCTGTTAATGCCGGCGATCCCACCCCAGACACTATTGTAAATCGAGCCAACCACCGCGCCGGTAAAACTGACGGAGGAAATCGTACCCGTATTCTGGCCTACGATACCGCCCAAGCCATATGTGAGAGGCGCGGTGATGGTCCCTGAATAGGTAGAGTTGGCTACAAGGGGGCCACCGGCCCCCGCCAGGCCCCCGACTATTTCGGCGTTTGTGCCCACACTGATGGGGCCCGAAGCATATGAATTCAATATTGTGCCGCCATAGGCGTCGTTGCCAACTATATCGCCGATATTGGTGGAAGCTGTGGCCGCAAAGACGGATGCGGCGCTGGATACTGCGCTCACCAAACCCAGGCTGTAACCGACAATTCCCCCTACATTTTGTGAGCCACTGGTGCCAGTCACATTGGCGGTTACCGTGACGTTGCTGACGGTACCGGTATTGTTGCCAACCAGTTCGCCGATATTGGACAAACCGGTGACATTTCCCGATGTGACCGTCACATTTCGGATCTTGCCCGAGCTGTTGTTGAACAGACCGACATCCGTTGTACCGCTGATGTTTGCGCCGGCGATGGTGTACGTGCTGCCAATGCCGCCATTGCCGTCGAATATGCCGCTGAAAGCCGTCGCACTACTGCCGATGCCGGCAAACGTTCCGATAGCGGTAATGCTGTTACCGAGCGCGTAGGTGCCGGTCAGGTTGTTGTTGACGTTAGTGAGGTTGGTTTTAGTATTGACCAGCATATAGGCAGTGGCGCCGCTGGCGGCTGTGAGCCCGGTATAAGTGGCAGGCGTCGTATAGCCGCCGGAAGGATCGTAATAGATCGAGATCCCGCCGCCAGTGGAAATGGTCGAATTGTTGGTGACAGTGCCCTTGCCCGACCCTAGGGTTGCCGTGCCGACGCCTGTGTTATCGCCGCGCAAAACAATATTGCCCGTGCCGCTGTTCTGGATTGTGGACGCAACCACAACGCTGTTATACGCGCTGAGCGTCAGGCTGTTATTGCTGCTCCACGCAATAGCGCTGGCAACGCTGATATTGCCGCCCAGGCTGGCGGCAACGCTGACGGCGCTGCCATAGCTGCTGGTGCTGGAAGTAGCGCTGGTGGCTGCCGTGGTCTGCACGGTGACGTTGCTGCTGGCCAGCGCGGTATCGATTGCCGCCGCGCCGCTGGCATTGATCACCAACTCATAGGGATCGAGCAGCCAGTTGCCGGTGGTGCCGTGCGCGGCACTGGTATCGATCTTGGTCGGGTTGGCAATCAGCACGCTGCCGGATGTCTCGATGCTGCCGCCATTGCCGCCGGTGCTTCCGCCTTTGGCGCTGGCCGAACCTTCGAAGTCCATCGTGCCGTTGGTGATCGCGGTGATGGTGCCGCCATTGCCGCTGCCTTTGGCATCGGCAATCAAGGCACCCTTCACCAGTACGTTGCCATCCCCGCCATCCAGGACGATGACGCCGCCCTCATTGTGAACGCCAGTCGCCTCGATCACGCCGCTCATGTTGATCGCGTTGCCGACGATGCCCTTGGCAGCGTTGGCGGTAAGCTGCACCGTGCCGCCCTTGACCACGCCGGCGTTGGTGACCGACCCGTTGACCTGATCGGTGACATCGAAGCTGACCAGGCGGTCGCCGTAAAGGTCGAGCGTCCACTTGTCGCCCGATGCCAGCGATACCTTGCCCAGGTGAGCGTTGATGACGCCGTTATTGATGACGTTGGGCGCGACCAGCGCCACCAGCCCGCCCTCCCGCGCGCTTATATGACCATCGTTCTGGATGGTGGCGCCTGAGTTGCCCGGCTGGTCGAACACGAAGTTCCCGGCCATGGCGTTCTGGTTCGAGATGTTGGCAGTCGATGCTACCAGCCCGCCGACATTGACCTGCGCGCCCTTGGAAAACAGGATACCGTTGGGGTTGACCAGCACCACCTGGCCGTTGGCGGTCAGGCGCCCGGCGATGGCGGAAGGATCGACGCCGGTGACCCGGTTGACCGCCACCGAGGAACTGTTCGGCTGGATGAACCTTGACGTCTCGCCCGACCCGATGGAGAAAGACTGCCAGTTGATGACCGCGCGCCCGGTAGTCTGCGTAACATCCAACTCGCTGCCCGTCTGCGAAATGGTCGCAGAGCCCCCAACCGCCTGACCCTGCTGCGGCAGGGCGAGTGCCTCCAGTCCTAGCGGCTCGCCGCTGAACACGGCAATGCCCAGCGCAAGCGCGCTGATCCGAGTAAGTGCGGTACTAGCAAGTAGATGTCGGGTGATAGGGAGCACCAAGGGAAGCATAGTCCTTAATCTATAGTATAAGCAATTAATTCCCCAGAAAACTCGTTGATAGTAGATGTTATTTTGAAATGCTATATTTTTTGTTAATTATTTGTATTTGTCCCAAATTATTAACGCGCTGAAAATGAGAGAAAGGGCTTCAATTAATGTCAATATGAGGCTGCGAATACCGTGCCCTAACTAACAGAGTGGGCTGCATTCTAATCGCTGTTGTTCCACTCAACGATCCTGTTCGTGAAAATTATTTCACTGGTACCTTGCTGAGAATTCCCTTTATTTCCCTGATAAACAGGGAATAGGGTACAGAAAGGCGTTCGACGCAGACTGCGTCCACCGCCATGATTTTTTTCCTATATGACAATGACTTAAACTATCCGCACCGTCGCCCGGTTCCGGGCGTCGTCACGCGAGACATGGCTGTAGTAGGCAATGGATCATCGCGGCGGCACTCAGCAAGTGACATCAGTATCTTAGCTGCGACAATCGATAGATTACGTCGACGTAACTGCCGCCTGATGGAAAGCGATGAAGCGTCTTCGCAAAATGTTATCGTCGGTGAACATTTGCAATCGCTTTGGCAGTACCCACCTCTTTAAGACCAAGCAAAATGGATGTTGTCATGGCAAGCGGATGGGCTCCTGACGGGGCGGTACAAGACCAGATTGACGATACGATTAGAGATGAGGTGGCAAGAGCTCGAGCCCGCCTTACCATCGGTGAGGGACTATCGCACTGCGTAGAGTGCGATGAGGAAATTCCAGAACGGCGACGTCTGGCGATCCCTGGCGTCCGTACTTGCGTTTCCTGTCAGTCGAATCATGATCGCCGTCCCGTCGATATCGGCTTCAACCGACGGGGCAGCAAAGACAGCCAGCTTAAGTGACTTTGAAGCATTGAGCGGTACTTGGGGCAGAAAACGTCTCAGCTCCACCAGCGGCAACGGCCACCAAATGGCTCAACCGAAGCATCAGTTGCTCATATGAATGAGCCGGCCCTCGCTGATATGGTTGGCAAACCTACGGGCCACCGATTTTTTGCAGGTACGATTCCAGGGATTGTCCCAAACATCGAATTTTTGAATTCCGACGGGCCAATCTGGGCGACAAAGCGCTGGCACTTCAATTTCTATGATCGCGCTCAAATAGGTTGCAACAGTTTTGGTCATTGACCGTTGAAATGTGTGGCTGGCTTTCCTCGGCCCCCTTAAGACATAGGCGGCGAAGCCTGACCGATCGCCTGACTGATTGCGGCTGCTTTGGGCGGCATGCAACGGGCAAGTGTTTGGGGCAGTAAAAATAAGACGAGAAGACGAATGAAACGAAACAAGACGTCAGACAGCTCGACAAGGAAGTCCGGCTTTGACCCAGTTATTACAATTGGTTTGATAGGCGTGCTTGTTTTTTTTATAGTTTCAGGTGCATTTGCCTACCGTAATCTTCATACGCTCCGCGAAGATAATCAGAAGATAATTCATTCCCATCGGGTTATCACCGACCTGGACGGATTGTTATCCAGCATGCAGGACGCTGAAACGGGCCAGCGTGGTTTCCTGTTGACGGGAAATGAAAAATATCTGGATCCCTATAGCGAAGCCATAAATGCCATTCCCAAGCGGTTTGACGAAATCACACAACTAACAGCCGATAGTTCCATTCAGCAGGCAAATATAGGAGCGCTTAGAAAGCACGTGGACGCCAAGCTTTCAGAGCTTGAACAAACTATCGAATTGCGGAAGACCCAGGGCCCCGAAGCAGCCCTCACAGTGGTCAATACCGACCGCGGCAAGATGGAAATGGATGCGATCCGTACGCAGATTGCACAAATGGCTCTGGAAGAAGAGAATGTGCGCAGCAAGCGTTTGGCCGAGATGGACAATGCCTATAAGACCGCGCTGGGCACAGCCTTATTATCCAGCCTCACAGGTATGCTTCTGACGCTGGCTGTGGGCCTGCTAATCCATAAAGCAATGCGCGCCCGCCAGCGCGAAGAGTGGCTTCAATCGGGTCGCGCCGAATTGGCTGTTGTTATGCAGGGCGATCAGACGATCGACCAGCTCGGTCAAAATATCTTACGCTTCCTTGTGAAATATGTTGGCGCGGTCGCCGGCGCGCTCTTTGTTGGAGATAACGGTAACTATTTGCAGACTTCGACATATGGTGTGCCCGCCGATTCAGGAATTCTTGAGACCTTCAAATTGAAGGAAGGCTTGCTGGGCCAGGCTGCCGCCGACGGCAATTCCATACTCATTGATGATGTGCCGGATGGATATCTTTCATTCGGAACTTCGATGGGCAGAAGCAAGCCCAAGCATCTCATCATTTCTCCTGGCAGCGTCGATGACGCAGTCAATACGGTGATCGAACTTGGCTTTCTCAGCCCGTCAAATGACATGATTCTGGAACTGCTCAGCCAAGCTTCGGCATCGATTGCGATTGCCGTTCGTTCGGCCAGTTACCGTGGCGAATTGCAATCGCTGCTTGAGGAGACACAGCGTCAATCCGAAGAAGTGCAGGCTCAGGGGGAAGAACTGCGTGTTTCTAACGAAGAGCTGGAAGAGCAAAGCAACGCTCTCAAAGAGTCTCAGGCCCGGCTCGAGCAGCAACAGGTCGAGCTTGAGCAGATCAATTCTCAGCTGGAAGGACAGGCCCAGCAGCTGGAAGCCGAGCGTGATAACCTTTCCCGTGCGAATGCGGCAGTGGAGCTGAAGGCAAGGGAGCTAGAACAAGCCAGCAAGTATAAATCGGACTTCCTGGCGAACATGTCCCATGAATTGCGCACCCCCCTTAATTCATCCTTGATCCTTGCAAAACTACTAGCGGATAATCCCGACGATAATCTAACCCCGGAACAGGTAAAATTTGCCCAGACGATTCAGTCGTCTGGTAACGACCTCCTCACCCTCATCAATGACATTCTGGATCTTTCCAAGATCGAGGCAGGCCATGTTGAGATCAGACCGACAGTCATATCCGTAAGGCGCATCACTGATAATCTGCGTCAGCTATTCGACCCGATTGCGAAGGACAAACGGGTCGATTTCCTAATCGACGTCGCGCCCGAATGCCCTGTAAATATTGAGACTGATGCACAGCGTCTGGAACAAGTTCTAAAGAACCTTCTTTCCAATGCCTTTAAATTTACAGAGGCGGGGCAAGTCGGTTTGGCAATCCGACAGGCTGACGATGGCCAGATCGCATGGTCCGTAACCGACACCGGCATTGGAATTTCCGAACAGCAGCAGCAGATCGTATTCGAGGCTTTTCATCAAGCTGACGGCACTATCAGTCGGAAGTATGGCGGAACGGGCCTCGGCCTTTCCATCTCGCGAGAATTGGTCCGCCTATTAGACGGTTCAATCCAGCTGAAAAGCAGTCTTGGCCAGGGCAGCACTTTTACGGCGCTCATTCCGGAGGCTTACGATCCGGCAAAGGTAACCTCACGCAAAGCGGAAGGTCATCCCATAATTTCTGGGCCAACGTTGATACCGGAAGCTCCCAGCGTTTCGATACCCAAACGGCTCCGCATCGTAGAAGATGATCGAGACACAGGCACTGACAATCGACGGACATTGCTCGTAGTGGAAGACGATGAAACGTTTGCCGGCATTTTGCGTGATCTATCGCGCGAGCTGGGCTTTCGCTCACTCGTGGCGGGTACGGCAGAAGAAGCTCTCGCCTTGGCAAAGGAATTCATGCCTAACGCAATCGTTCTTGATGTCGGCCTACCTGACCAGTCCGGACTTTCAGTGCTCGATCGGCTCAAATATGATGTGAAAACGCGTCATATTCCAATCCATATCGTCTCGGCGGGCGATCATGCCGAAGCTGCGCTGGCGCTCGGCGCAATCGGATACATGTTGAAGCCAGTCAAGCGAGAAGAACTGGTCGATGTTCTCAAGAAGCTGGAAGCCAAGCTATCTCAGGGCATGCGCCGCGTATTGATCGTGGAAGACGATCAGGTGCAGCGCGAGGCAGTCGGCAAGCTGTTAACCTCACATGATGTCGAGACGGTAGCTGCAGGTACAGCCGCCGAGTGCTTGGAACTATTGAAGACGGAAACGTTCGATTGCATGGTTCTGGACCTCTCGCTTCCGGACGCATCGGGCTATTCATTGCTGGAGACATTGAGTCAGGAAGATGCCTATTCCTTTCCACCCGTAATCGTCTACACCGGCCGCGATCTTTCAGCTGGCGATGAACAGCGTCTTCGCCGGTATTCAAAATCCATCATCATCAAGGGCGCGAAGTCACCGGAACGCTTGCTCGATGAAGTGACATTGTTCCTGCATCAGGTCGTGGCGGAATTGCCGGATGAACAACAGAAGATGATCCGAAAGGCCAGGAACAGGGATGGATTGCTTGAAGGTCGAAGAATCCTGGTCGTTGAAGACGACGTAAGAAACGTCTACGCCCTTACGAATATTCTTGAGCCGCGCGGGGCTGTCGTCGAGATCGCGCGTAATGGCAAGGAAGCGCTCGATATTATCGGAAAATTTTCTGGGCAGCCCGGATTGGAAATTGATCTCGTCCTAATGGATGTGATGATGCCGGTGATGGATGGCCTCACGGCCACCAGAGAAATCCGCAAAAATCCCGACTGGAAAAGGCTGCCAATCATCACGCTGACGGCAAAGGCGATGCCCGATGACCAGCAGCGATGCATAGAGGCGGGTGCAAACGATTATATGGCCAAACCGCTCGATGTGGAGAAGCTCTTGTCTCTGGTACGCGTGTGGATGCCGCGATGAGATCTCCGCATGCCTGAAAAGACCGAAGACATCGAAATCCGTCTGCTACTGGAGGCGCTTTACCTGCGATATCACTACGATTTTCGTAATTACGCCTTTGCGTCGGTAAAGCGGCGGCTGAAGCAGGCTTGCCTACAACTTGGATTTGTAAACTTTTCTGTCCTTCAGGAAAGCCTACTGCACGATCCCACGATGTTGCCCCGCTTGCTGGGATTCTTGACAGTCCAGGTCAGCGAGATGTTTCGCGATCCCTCGTATTTTCAGGCTATCCGCGAAAAGGTAGTGCCGCATCTTCGAACATATCCCTCGCTGAAAATCTGGATTGCAGGTTGCAGCGAGGGCGAAGAATTATATTCTTTCGTTATCCTTTTCAGGGAAGAAGGGCTGGAAGACCGAACTATCTTTTACGCAACCGACATCAATCAAAATGCGTTGGAGAAAGCTGAGTCTGGCGTCTTTTCTCTGGACCGGATGCAATTGTTTACCGAGAACCACCGCAGGTCCGGCGGTAAATCGTCCCTATCCGACTATTACAGTGCCGCCTACGGCAGAGCGTCATTCGACAAGAGTCTGCGCAAGCAGGTGGTATTTTCTGACCATAGCCTGGTGACTGATGCCGTATTCGCGGAGATGAATCTGATTTCCTGCCGCAACGTCCTGATCTATTTCGATCGTCCATTGCAGGATCGAGCCGTCGGCTTGTTCAATGATTCCCTGGCGCGCAAGGGTTTTCTAGGGCTCGGCGCAAAGGAAACGCTCCGCTTTTCAAAGCATTCCGCTTCCTTCACCGAATTCGTGCGTGAGGAGAAGATTTATCAGAGGCTTGGCGAATGACCGAAATCGCACCAGAGGCCGTGGTCATTGGAGCCTCTGCAGGGGCACTGGACGCATTATCAACTATCCTGCCAGCTCTGCCTGAGCAGTTTAAGCTGCCCGTGATTATCGTTGTCCACCTGCCGCCAGATAAGCAAAGCATGCTGGCTCAACTTTTTCAGGCAAAATGCAAACTTGCCGTTCGTGAGGCAGAAGATAAGGAAGCTCTCCAGGGCGGCACTGTCTACTTTGCGCCGCCAAATTACCATGTGCTGATTGAACAAGACAAAACTCTCTCTCTCTCCAGTGACGAACCAGTCCTCTACTCACGCCCCTCGATCGATGTACTATTCGAAAGCGCAGCCGATGCCTATGGACCGGCTCTGATCTGCCTCGTGTTGACCGGCGCAAACAGCGATGGTGCGGCAGGAATGAAGGCAGTGATAGACGCTGGCGGCAAGGGTATCATCCAGACACCCGACAACGCCTATGCCTCAGCGATGCCGCAGGCTGCGATAGTTATGTGCCCCACAGCTAAAGTTTTGCCGCTAGCCGCCATAGCGGCCTATCTTCAAGAGGTTATTCAATAGATGCCCCCAATTCATTTTCTGCTGGTGGACGATCTTGAAGAAAACCTGCTCTCGCTTGAGGCCTTATTGCGCCGCGACGAGCTTGTGCTTTTGAAGGCACGTTCGGGGGACGAAGCGCTCGAACTCCTTCTCCATAACGAGGTTGCGCTGGCTTTGATCGATGTTCAGATGCCAGGCCTGAATGGGTTCGAACTAGCCGAGTTGATGCGAGGGAATGAGCGGACACGGCGCATTCCAATCATTTTTGTCACAGCAGGCAGTACCGATAGCCAGCGCCGCTTCCGCGGATATGAGGCTGGCGCGGTCGATTTCATCCAAAAGCCGATCGAGCCAGATATATTGCGCAGCAAGGTCGCCGTTTTCTTTGAACTTTATCGGCAGCAGCAGCAGATCACCATGCAACGCGATGAGCTGCAGGTGCAGGCTGAGGCGCTTCAGGAGGCCGACAGGCGCAAAGACGAGTTTCTTGCTATCCTGGCGCACGAATTGCGTAATCCGCTTGCCCCAATACGTCATGGGTTGGATGTCCTGCGCAAAGGTTCGTCGGACACAGGAACCTCAAACATATTGGATATGATGGATCGCCAAATGGTCCATTTGATAAGATTGATCGACGATCTTCTGGATGTTTCACGTGTCAGCCAGGGAAAGATCGAACTGCGCACAGAAAAGATCGAAGTTGCCGACGTTGTTCGCAACGCTGTAGAGGCGAGCCAGCCCCTGATCGACGCTCAAAATCATACACTAACGGTGGACCTATCTGCAGAACCGCTATGGATCGACGCAGATCTGACCCGGCTTTCGCAGGTTCTTGGCAATCTTCTGAACAACGCAGCAAAATATACTCCATCCGGCGGACAGATAAGGCTATCCACCCGGCCTGAGGGCGGAGCGGCCAATATTGTGATCTCGGACAATGGCGTCGGTATTCCCGCGGAGATGCAATCCGAAGTGTTCGATCTGTTCGCGCAGGTAGAGGATCACCTAGATCGCTCGCAAGGTGGCCTCGGCATCGGCCTGGCGTTGGTCAAACGCCTTGTATCAATGCACGGCGGCACGGTCAGCGCAAAGAGCGAGGGCGCAGGGAAAGGTAGCTCATTTACAGTAAGCATTCCGCTGGTGGATCCCCCATCGTTTCAGCCCCAGGCCCTGAATGCAACGACACCGCCCGCTTCGACAGCCCCGCTAAGAATACTTTTGGTGGATGATACTATCGAGGTGGCTGAAGCGATCGGTTGGATGCTGGAAGCGATCAACCATGATTACATCACGATTCACGATGGCCGTGCGGCTGTCGCGAGTGCAATAAAATACAGACCCGATGTAATCCTTTTGGATATCGGACTGCCTGGCATGGATGGCTACAGCGTTTGCAAAGCGCTTCGAGAGGAAGAACTTTTTCATCATACCCCGATTGTCGCCATGACTGGTTGGGGGCAGGATCAGCATAAGAGTGCCGCCGCCGAAGCCGGCTTCACCCATCATCTTGTTAAGCCCGTCAGCCTTTCAGACCTTGAGACGGTTCTGGCGAATTTGACCTTAGAGAAACAGTGATTTTGTACCCGGCTACGGTGCCCGCTTCATAAGAACGATTCGACTACCCTAAAAATTGCTGCCCGCGCCAGCCTTTGCTCAAACTTATCCATGCCGGCGCATGGTCGCTGGCACCGTCAAGGCCGCGAATGTCGCGGTCAAAGCCGTCTCTGACTAGGCGTTGTGCCAGATCGGAAGCTTGCCATCGTTGCATATCTTTGGAAATAAGGCTCGCCGCCTCAAATAACTTGAAGCGGCGAGTTCTTTATTATTTTTCCTTATGACCCGTACCAGGTTTGGTAGTCTTTGCTTCTTTCCCGTCCTCTACCCGACCTTCATTCCTAAAATTACGCCCATCCTGAGCTTTTGCCTGGCTCGATGCGGATTTGCCATGTTCGTAAGCTTCTTCTTTAACGAAGCCTGCGGCCTCTTTAACTTCACCCTTGACGCTCATGTATCTCTCCCTGGTCATATAAAGAGCGTGTACCAACGCCCGCACGAATCACGATACGTCGGAAACCCTCTGGTCAATATAACGGCTGACCCTGCCATTTGATCCCAGGCAGCTGATTTGCCTTGCGCGTTATCCTGTCGCTATCGAGGGCTTGGCCGGCTGGCGCCTTCATCACGGCTACGTTGCAGGTACGGCGATCGATCTGGGGCATTGCCGCACACGCTGAAGGTTTTCGAGCCGGAGGATCCTCAACGATCGGCGTCCGTGATGTCACTACAT
This sequence comes from Alphaproteobacteria bacterium, assembly GCA_965199335.1. Classification (GTDB taxonomy): domain Bacteria; phylum Pseudomonadota; class Alphaproteobacteria; order CALMVH01; family CALMVH01; genus CBDAQV01. Next base: position 374,857 of record CBDAQZ010000003.1, read on the forward strand.
ATTACAGACAATGCAATAACTTGAGTCAAAGTCGAAAATTATCGTTTTATTTTACCTAACGTTTGGTAATATATGACCTAATTCAATCGCCCCTTACACGCAAAGCAGGAGCTAATATGGTCCGCAAATCTACCGCAGTCGCCCGGGTGCTGTCCGTTATCGGCCTTGGCGGCCTGTTGCTTACCTCTCATCCGGCAAAGTCGGCTGAAATAGGGAATACGCCCCGTCCGATCGCATACAAAACCGTCGTAGTGGATGGGGTAAAGGTTTTTTACCGCGAAGCCGGGCCAAGCGACGGACCGGTCCTGCTTCTGTTGCATGGTTATCCCTCCTCGTCGCATATGTTCCGCGACCTGATACCCTTGGTCGACGACAGGGTGCATGTCATCGCCCTCGATTATCCGGGCTTCGGCTATAGCGACATGCCGTTGCCGAAGGACTTTGCCTACAGCTTCGATCATCTGGCGCAGGTGGTGAACGATTTTACGCAGCAACTGGGACTTGGGCGTTATGCCCTCTATATGCAGGACTACGGTGGCCCGGTCGGATTTCGTCTTGCCGTCAAACACCCGGAACGCGTGACCGGCCTGATCATCCAGAATGCCAACGCGTACAAGGAAGGCATCTTGCCCGCGGTCTGGCAGGCTCTGGGACCTCTCTGGAAAGAGCGTAATGAAGAATCCGAGGTGACGGCTCGCAAACTATCGGAACTGGACGGCACCAAGGCGCAGTATTTCACGGGCGTGCGCGATCCGTCCCATATCAGCCCCGACGCATGGATGACCGACCAGGCGGGGCTGGACAGACCGGGCGACAAGGATATTCAGATAGAGCTGCAAGCGGACTATCAGACGAACCTTGCCCAGTACCCGGTCTGGCATAGCTACATGCAGAAATATCAGCCGCCCGCGCTGATCGTATGGGGCAAGAACGATAAGGTCTTTGGGCTTGCCAATATCGATGGCTACACGCATGACCTGAAAGACGTCGAAACGCATCTGTTCGACACGGGGCATTTCGCCCTTGAGGAAGATGTGCAGCGGATTGCGCCGCTCGTACGTCACTTTATGCTGACGAAAGCAAACGACAAGGCGAAGTAGAACGATGCGGCCTCCCTCGATACCCAAGGAAGATGTGCTTGAACGGCTGACGGAGGTTTTCCGCAGGGTTGGATACGAGGGGGCAACGCTATCGGAATTATCAAAGGCGACCGGCCTGCACCGGGCCAGCCTTTATCACTACTTTCCCGGCGGCAAGGAAGACATGGCCCATGCGGTTCTGGACGATCTTGGCGGCATCGTCCGGGAAACCATCCTCGAGCCGCTGCAAGCGGGAAGCAGCCCCCAAACACGCCTGAAACACATGATGAAGGCGGTCGACGACTTCTACGCGGGCGGCAAGCTGAATTGCCTGACGGGCCTGTTTGCGCTCAGTAGCGCCCACGACCTGTTTCGCACCGAGATCGGCGCGGGGATCGAAATGTGGGTCGGGGCGCTGGCGTCCGTGGCCATCGAAGCAGGAATAAAGCCGGCCCAGGCACGCATGCGGGCCGAGAACTGGCTGACCCAGCTTCAGGGCGCGTTGATAATGACGCGCGGCATGGGCACCGACGCCCTGTTCAGGCGCACCCTTAAAAGTCTACCGGAACAGATGCTGGGCACAGGCTGATCACAACATGGGCTCGGTATCTCCAACGCCGATTTCGGCTCGTTGCGCGACAGCGATCTCGCCAGATTCGGGCACAGGCATAGCGGCTATGAATTTCTCGGCCAGCGCCTTATAAAGCGGTTTTGGGCAGACAAGTCGTGAGACGCTGTATGAAATCAGCGATGCGGCCATCAGTGGAATTGTAATCGTCTGATCGTCGGTCATCTCCATCAAGATAACGACTGCCGTAATCGGCGCCTGCACAACGCCAGTGAAGTACGACCCCATGCCCAGTATAATCAGGGCGCCCACAGGAATATCGGGAAACAATGCCGATAAATCCGCCCCGATACCTGCGCCTACTGCAAGCGAAGGGGCGAAGATGCCCCCGGGGATACCGCTGACGTAGGATATAATCGTCGCTGCCAGCTTCTCGAAGCCCCAGCCAAAGCTGACAGGCTGCGTGCCCGCCAGGACTGCCTTGGTTTGTTCGTAACCGGTGCCATATGTGGCCCCTCCGCTAAGCAGACCCAGGAGCGCCAGGGCCAGGCCGCATACGGCGGCAAAACCAATTGGATTTTCTGCAATCCATTTTCCAGCAAGCCCGGGCAATCCATGTGAAAATTTGATGATGAGCTGTGAGAATCCACCACCAAGAATACCGCCGATAACACCTGTCACCAGAACCGGCCACCATCCTCTGACAAGATTGATCGTCGCATGTGTCTGACCGAAATAGGTATAGCTCCCCAAAGCTGCCATCGAAACGATGCCGGCAATGATAACAGCCGTGAAAACGCGCCCACTGGTGCGCTCGTCGAACGAGCGGCTTAATTCTTCTATAGCAAACACGATCCCCGCCAGTGGAGTGTTGAAAGCCGCCGCGACACCGCCGGCTCCGCCGGCCAGAATCAAGGCGTGCGCTGTGCTGCGCGGCATGGAACGGCTGATACGTCCAAGATTATACATGATGGTCGCGCCAATCTGAACCGACGGACCTTCACGCCCGATCGATGCGCCACTGGCGAGCCCCAGCATTGTGACAAGCATTTTTCCTAGGGCCGTCCTTAAGGAAAGCATACCTTGCCTTGCCGCCGCCTGGGGTGCGTGGATCGCTGCGATCGTCTGTGGAATGCCACTGCCTTCCGCCCCCGGAAAAGTCCGCCGCGTCAAAAAGATCGCCAACGCCAATCCGGCAGGACAAATCGGCAGGACAAACCACGGATGACGGGATATTGCTTTTTGAAACAACCCATATGCCATATCGCTGCCTTTGGCAAAAACGATGCAAGTTAGCGCAACTAACAGCGCTCCTGTCCAAAAAACCATTTGCCGCAGCCATTGCTCCAGCACAAGGCGGCGGTAACGAGGGAGATCGAGAAAACGCTTTAAAGTAGACTGGTTAGTCAGAATAAACTCTTTTCTGCCTGCCGGATAAGTGGCAAACTCTGGCTTAATTGAACACCATTGTAAGACCTTGAAAATGGCTATTGTGAGATGAATGGAATGTATCCGCGAGAGTTGAAACATCCGGCTTCTTCTGGTTTCGAACAGGGAACATTGCGAACAGTATTTCATTGATTGTGAAACGACAGCTGTAAGACATACAGTCAGGTCGCTTTTTCTCTGACGACAGGACCTTTTCGATGAATACTAGACTCGCTGCCCTGCTTGCCTTTACCTGCCTCGGCGTTGCCGCCTGCTCCCACGACAAGGCTGCCGACCTTGCGCCGGGACAATACAAATCCTCGACCAGCTCGACCGATGCGAATGGCACCGCGGTCGATAAGAACACCACGACCAATGTCGCCGTCGATCCGAACGGCAACAAGATCGTGAACACCACGACCAAGACAAGCACGGATCCGAAGGGGCTGTTCAACAAGACGACGAACACGACCTCGTCGACAGCCACCTACGGCAATTGATTGGGTCGACGGGGCAGGGTCAGGCAAGCATCACAACGCCTGTCCGGCCTTGCCCCGCGCCTCCAGACTCAGCAGGAACTCTTTGCCGGCAGACCGCCGGCAAAACCCGTGAACTGGCCGGAAGCGCCGATCACGCGGTGACAAAGCCCGATGGCATCGTCTTGCAAACGTAACCATATAACCTCTTCATAAGATCGTACCGATCGATATAAGCTGCCCCGGCATTGGGGCCATGCGCGCAATCAGCCTCTACAACAAACGAACCGACGGAGAGTTGGCTGCGTAGATTCTGTATTGCGGTGCTGCGACGGATCATCGTCTGGCTGGTCAGGCTCATGATCCTGCGGCGTGTCGGCCGGATCTACTGGCGGCTGCGTTTCGCGATACGGGTAGCGCTTTCGATCCTGCGATTCCTGCAGCGAAGATATCCTGAACAGGCGAAAGCGGTCAGGTCACGCTTTTCCAAAACCCCGTCTAGTTGACGTTCAGCGGTGCCGATACCTGGACCTGGTTGCCGTTGCCTATATAGGCCAGCTCCTCGAAGCTGAGCAGGTTCGCCTTGGCGATGCCCCTGCCATTGCCCTGCGTGGCACGCGACGGCTCGATTTCCAGAAAAGGGCGCCAGTCGAATCCATTCCCCTCGTCGCTGATGACGACCTCCAGCTGCTCGGGCAGATGCGTGAATTGCACGGTCACTTTCCGGCCGGCGTATTGCGGCAGTTTCATCCTGTTCGCCACCTCCTGCTCCCAGCTCGAAGCGCCGAGCAGCCGCGCCTTCTCCTCGAATCCTATCGCTAGGTTTCCATGCTCGATGGCGTTCAGCATCAACTCGTACAGTCCCGATACCGCAAGCGCAGGACGCGGGAACAGGCTGCCCAGCATGAACGAAATATTCTGCGCCTCGTCGAGTGTGCGGATATGGAATTCGCCCTTGACGAATGTGTCCAGCGCTTCCTTCTGGCGATGTACCCGCTGCTCGAACCATTCGTGCTGCCTGCGTTCGCGGATACCGGCCTTGACCAGCGCAAGCAGGGTCTCTTCCTTGTACGGTTTGATCAGATAGTAATAGACGCCCACAGTGATGCCTTCGACGACTTCCTCGGGCCTGTCGGAGGCGGTCTGGATCAGAACCGGCGTGTAGCGCAGTATGGGATGCTCCTTCAAACGCAGGGCGAGTTCCAGCCCATCCATGTTGGGCATGCACCTATCCGTGACGATCAGCGCGTAGTCGGTGCGCTTCGATAATTTCTCCCACGCGACCAGGCCATCCTCGGCCTCGTCGACACCATATCCCGCCTGTCTCAGACAGGCTGACATGATCATCCGGTTGGTGGGTTCGTCTTCTACCAAAAGTATATGTTCCAAGATTTTCTCCTATGGCTCGACACCAGACAACACCGATAATAATTAAGAAAAAACTGTCTGAATACTCCTGTATGACCGCGGATTTTCTTAGCGTGGAAAAATGTAATGCAGAAAGCGCACGCGAAAATTTCTACAATCTATACGTGCGGGCTTATGCACGCCAATAACTCGTTATTAAACGGTGCAAACTTAGATTTCGTGGTCCAAATAAAGGAATATCGATGTCCGAATCCAATAGTCCTCGTTCATCGGCAGACAATAAACCGTCCGTAGTCATTCCCCCCAATCCTCATTTGACCGAGCTGGACGCCAAGCTTCACCAGAGCTACGATCCGACCAGCGAACACACCCATGGCGGCAATCTGCTTAGCAGCAATCTGGGCTATGCCACCACGCACAAGGATGGCGTCTTCAGCCTGGCCGATCTGTTCCAGGGCCTGGTCCGTTTTGTAAACGGCGATATCCGCGACAGCGGCTCGATTGCCACGGCAACCGCGCAAGGCCTGTCAAGCGAACTGAACGCATCAACGGCAACTGCGGTTTCGTTCGCCCGCGCCGATGACGTCAGCCTGCCCTCGGACAATCTTTCATCGATCGAATTCCAGTCGGGCGCATCGTCGTCAACAGTTGAATCAAGCCACGCGGACAGCAACGCCGTCGCCTCCAGTGTCGTTGCCGCCGCCGCTGCGCCCACGAAGGATGCTTCGCCGACTGCGCAGGCCTCTTCGGTCGTTCAGAATGTCGATAACGCGACCACGTCAAGTTCGGCTTCGAACGCGTCTTCGACAAGCGATGCCGGTCAGACGGTGTCCAGCGATGATGCGAGTGGCCGTTTTGTCGCTCACTCCCTATTTTCCATAGGTGGAACGCAAGACGGTGGCGGCGACACCCCGTCGACAGGATCCGGAAATACCGGCACCGGCGGCAGTCCCGGAACGGGGTCTTCATCCGATGGCGGCAACGGGGGCACCAATAGCCCCGGCAATGGCACCACGCCGATCAATACGGGCGGAACGGGTGGCGACAATCCTCCCGGCACCGGCACTGGCACTGGCCCTACTGGAGGTTCGGGCGGCAACACAGGAAGCGATAATCCTCCTGCCGGAGGCGGTAGCGGTACTTCGCCCGGAACAGGTGCGAGCACATCTTCCGGTGGCAGTGATGGAACCGGCGTTGGCGTGGGAGTCGGGACCGGGACTGGTGTCGGCGTCGGCGTGGGTGTCGGTGTGGGTGTGGGAACCGGTAGCGGCACTTCACCGGGTACGGGCACGTCTTCCGGCAACGGCGATGGCGGGTCCAATCCATCAACCGGCACCGGCGTCGACGTCCATCTTACGACGCCGGGATTGACGATCGCAGCCTCAGTCGGGCTGGAAGATCATCCCATCGGCCTGAACATCGGGCTGGCGGCGCAGCCGGACCCTCTCGTTTCGACCACCGTGATCATCGACGGCGTTCCCGCGGGTGGTACGCTATCCGCCGGTATCCAGAACGGCGACGGCAGCTGGACCGTTACCGCTCCGCAACTGCCTGGCCTGACCCTGACACCACCGCAGCACTGGAACGGCGCCCTTGACCTGTCGGTCAAGGCGGAAGCAACGCTTGGCGGCACGACCCTGTCCGTAACCGGCAACCTGCCGGTCACCGTGCAAAGCGTCGCCCTTGCGCCGAGCCTGAACGTCACCACGAATGTCGGGCTCGAGAATACCGGGATTCCGTTGCATATCGACGCAGGATTGGCCGCGATCGACAGCACCGGTTCGCTCAGCGTTACCATCGGCGGCCTGCCTGTCGGCGCGCAGCTTTCCGCCGGTATCCACAATACCGACGGCACATGGACGCTGACGCCCGATCAACTGCCTGGCCTGACTCTGACCCCGCCCGTCAATTACAATGGTACGCTGGACCTTGGCGTCACCGCCACTTCGACCGAGCATGGTACAGTCGCCGGCGTATCGGCTACCTTGCCGGTTACGGTGGACGCCGCCGCCCTCTCACCCGCGCTGACCGTAACGGCGGCTGCGGGAATCGAGGACACCGCAATTCCGCTTTCCATCGGCGCGGCGCTCGACGGTCTCGACCCCACGGGCGCGCTGACGGTTACGGTAAGCGGCCTGCCCAGCGGCGCCAGCCTTTCGGCGGGAACTCAGAACAGCGATGGCTCGTGGACGGTTGCCTCCGCCCAGCTGGCCGGCCTGATGCTGACCCCGCCCACGCACTTCAACGGCACACTGGCGCTTGGCATCACCGCGACCGTCACAGAAAACGGCACGACGGCCAGCACATCGGCCAACCTGCCGGTCGTCGTCGCGGGCGTGGCGCTGCCCCCTGCCCTGACGCTGCACAGCGCGATCGGCAGCCAGGACACTCCCATCGCCTTGGCGGTTGGTGCATCGTTGCTGACGGCGGACCCCGCCGAAACCCTGTCGGTGACATTCGCAGGCATACCGTCGGGCGCGACGTTATCCGCGGGTGTGCACAATTCGGATGGATCATGGACGCTGACAACCGCGCAGCTGTCCGGCCTGACCCTGACGCCGCCCCCGCACTACAACGGCACGCTGGACCTTTCCGTCACCGCCACGGCGAGCGAGAACGGCACCAGCGTCAGCACCACGGCAAGCCTGCCGGTAACCGTGACGACAGTCGCCCAGATACCGGCCGTCACAGTCGCGGCCGCCGCAGGTATGGAAGACAGCGCCATCCCGCTGACCATCGCGGCGGCATTGCCCATACCGGACCCGTCGGAAAATTTATCCGTCACGATCAACAACCTGCCCGCGGGGGCGAGCCTGTCCGCCGGTGTGCATAATTCCAATGGCTCGTGGACGCTGACGACCGCTCAATTGACCGGCCTGACATTGACGCCGCCGGCCAGTTACAGCGGCAATCTGGATCTGGCCGTAACCGCCACTGCCAGCGAGAACGGAGTCGGTGCCAGCACGACCACAAGCCTGCCTGTCACCGTAATGGCTGCCGCGCAGATTCCGGCCATTGCCCTTTCCGCCGCTGTCGGCATCGAAGATCACGCCATTCCGCTGACCATCACAGCCGCACTACCAAATCTGGACCCGGCCGAGGCCCTGTCCATCACCGTCGACAATCTGCCCGCAGGTGCAACACTGTCTGCAGGCATGCATAACGCCGATGGCTCGTGGACGCTTACATCGGCGCAGTTGACAGGACTGACCCTTACGCCGCCTGCCAGCTATACCGGTAACCTCGACCTGTCGGTCACCGCGACTGCCAGCGAGAACGGTACGACCGCCAGCGCCACTGCAAACATGCCGATAACGGTATTGGCGTCAGCGCAACTGCCCACACTTGCCATATCGGCGGCTGTCGGCCTTCAGGACCATGCGATCCCGCTTGGCATTGCAGCCGCTCTGCCGAACCTCGATCCGTCGGAGACTTTATCCGTCACTGTCGATAATGTGCCGGCTGGTGCAACCCTGTCTGCGGGCGTGCACAACGCCGACGGTTCATGGACGCTGACATCGGCGCAACTGGCCGGCCTGACGCTGACGCCGCCCGCCAGTTACAGCGGTAACCTCGATTTATCCGTCACGGCCATGGCAAGCGAGAACGGCACGACCGCCGTTACCACGGCAAGCCTGCCGATAACGGTGCTGGCTTCGGCGCAGATACCGAACATCACTATATTGGCCGGCCTCGGCATCGAAAATAGTGCAATCCCGCTCACCCTTGCCGCAGCCTTGCCGAATATCGATCCCTCGGAAACTCTTTCCGTTACCGTGGGCAACTTGCCGGCAGGCACGACGTTGTCGGCTGGCGTACACAACTCGGACGGCTCGTGGACGCTGACATCGGCACAGCTGACAGGCTTGACCCTGACGCCGCCCGCCAACTACAGCGGCATGCTCGATCTCGCCGTTACCGCTACCACCAGCGAGAACGGCACCACAGCCAGCGCCACGGCCAACCTGCCGGTAACGGTACTGGCCGCGGCACAGCTGCCGACGCTTGCCCTGTCGGCGGCGGCCGGTATCGAGGACCATGCAATCCCGCTGACCATCGCGGCAGCACTGCCGAACCTCGATCCATCGGAAACATTGTCCATCACGATCGACAGCTTGCCCACAGGGGCGACCCTGTCCGCCGGCGTGCACAACACCGACGGTTCATGGACACTGACCTCGGCACAGCTGACCGGCCTGACCGTGACGCCGCCCGTCGGCTACACCGGCAATCTCGATCTCGCCGTAACCGCTACCGCCGGCGAAAACGGCACCACTGCCACGGCTACCGCAAGCCTGCCTATCACAGTGCTGGCCGACGCCCAGGTACCGATCATAACGATGGCGGCCGCTGTCGGGATCGAAGACAACGCCATTCCCCTGACCATTGCGGCCGCGCTGCCCAACATCGACCCCTCGGAAACATTATCCGTCACCGTCGACAACCTGCCCGCAGGCGCCACCCTGTCCGCAGGGGTGCATAACGCCGACGGGTCATGGACCCTGACATCGGCGCAGTTGACGGGGCTGACCCTGACGCCGCCGCTGCATTACAGCGGCACCCTGGAACTGGGCGTCACCGCCACGGCCGGCGAAAACGGTACCACCGCCAGCCTGAGCGGCACGTTGCCGGTCACGGTCGAACCCACGGCCACGTTGCCGGTCCTTTCGGTATCGGCGGCAGCGGGTATCGAAAGCGCCGCCATTCCGCTTTCCATCAGCGCGGGCCTTGCCGGTACCGATAACACCCAGGCGCTCAGCGTCGTCATCAGCGGCGTGCCTGCCGAAGCGGTCCTGTCGGCCGGCATCAGCGACGGCAACGGCACCTGGACTCTTGCGGCCTCGGACCTGCAGGGACTGACCCTCACCCCACATGGCGCCAGCGGCACGATCGCGCTGGGTGTAACGGCGGTCTCCACCGAACAGGACGGTACGGCCGCGACCGTGAATTTGCCGCTGGCCGTAACCGTCGCACCGCTGGCCGACACGCCTTCGCTGACGGTGCAGGCAGCCGCAGGCGTCGAGAACGTTGACATCCCGCTTTCGATCGCGGCGGCCCTGACCGGCATCGACGCCTCGGAAACGTTGGCAGTAAATATCTCGGGGCTGCCGACAGGCGCCAACCTCTCGGCCGGTACCCATAATTCCGACGGCTCGTGGACGCTGACATCGGCGCAGCTGACGGGATTGACGCTGCACCCGCCCGCCAACAGCGATACGCCCTTCACCCTGACGGTCGCCGCCACCACTACCAACGGTGCTTCGACGGCGGTCGAAACCGCATCGTTGCCGATCACGATCGCCGGCGTGGCCACCGTGCCGACGATCAGCGTCAGCGATGCCACCGGCGCGATCAATACCGCAACCCCGATCGCGATCTCCGGCGCGCTTACCAACACCGACGGCAGCGAGAGCCTGACCTATACGATCGGTGGCGTTCCCGACGGCTTCGCCCTGAACCATGGCAGCAACAACGGTGACAATACCTGGACGCTTACATCCAGCCAGTTGGCGGGACTGTCGCTGACGTCTCCCTATAATTTCCAGGGTTCGCTGCACCTCACGGCCACAGCCGTCGCACATGAAAGCGACGGATCGACGGCACAGAGCGCCAGTGCCGGTTTTGCGGTGGATGTCGGCAATGCATCGCTTCTGAACTTGAACCTGGGTCTGGGTATCGGCGCATCCGGCATCGGTGTCGGCATGGCCGCAGGCGTAACAGCCAATACCGGCGGCCTGCTGGCGACGGGTGGCCTTGTCGTGATGGAGAACACATCAATCGCCCTTGGCGATGCCGGCAGCCTACTGTCCCTGGTACCGAATATCGTCGGGGTGACCTTCGGCGGATTGCCGACCGGGGCGACGTTGTCCGCCGGCATTCATAATTCCGACGGCACGTGGACAGTGACGCCTGCGCAGCTGGTCGGCCTGACACTCGCACCGCCCGCCAACAGCGACGCCGACTTCACCCTGTCGGTGGCCGCCACCGCCGGGACACCATTGCTGGGTTACCTGAACATACCGCTTGCCACCACCGCCGTGCATGTCATCGGCGTGGCCGAGGTGGCCAGCCTGAGTGTTGCGGCAGCGACCGGAAACGAGGACAGCGCCGGCATCCCCATCTCGATCGCCAGCGCCCTGCCGCTGACCGACGGGTCGGAATCGCTTTCCATCGCGTTGCAGGGCCTGCCTGCCGGGTTCACGCCATCGGCGGGCATCGATAATGGTCACGGCACATGGACATTGTCAGCCAGCGAGCTGGCAGGCCTGAGCATCAAGCCGGCTGCGGGCTTTACCGGAGATGCGACGTTCACGGTGGTCGCCACGACAACCGAACGCGAAGGCGATTCGATCACGGCCAGCGCCACCGGCCATTTGCACGTAAACGCGATGGCCTACGCGCCGACGGTTGCGACAGTAGCCGTCACGGGTACAGAGGACCAGACCGTTCCCCTTCATCTCAGCATCGGTCTGGCCGACAGTTCGGAACAGCTGAGCGCCGTTACCATCTCGGGCGTACCGACAGGCGGGACGCTGGTAGGCGCGACCAACAATAACGACGGCACATGGAGCGTGACGCCCTCCCAGCTGAGTTCGGTGCAACTGGTGCCACCGACGCATTGGAGCGGTGACGCCACGCTGTCCGTGACCGCCACGTCGCAGGTCGGCGTTGCAGGTCCCACGGCCAGCACGACCGCGTCGATCCCGGTACATGTAAATGCCATCGCCATCGCGCCGACCGTCTCGGGATCGGATTCGAGCGGTCAGGCGGGAACCGCGATCGAGCTGCACCTTGCGGCGACGCCCGCTGTCACGGCAAACGCGGAAAACTATAGCGCCGTCATCACCGGCGTGCCGACCGGTGCCACCCTTTCCGCGGGCCTGAACAACGGCAATGGATCATGGACGCTGCACGTGCAGGATCTGGCCCATGTAACCCTGACCACGCCAAGCAATGTCGTCGGCGACATCCATCTGTCGCTGGCAGCTACAACGACCGAAACCAGCAACGGTCTTTCGGCCAGCGCAAACCAGGATGTCACCGTTCATGTTTCTCCCGCCACCACCGATCTTATCCATGTCTTCCAGACAGCGCACACGGGATAGGGTGTGTTCCCTGTGACAAGGACGGCATCCCCTTCCCCACTGCTGAGATGGCTGGTTCCGGCTTTGCTGTTGCCGGAGGCTTATCGCTCCCAGGTCTTCGGCCTTTCCGCCGCATGGCATATCGCGCTTGCGCTGATGCTGAATATCCTGTCGCTGGCCGTCCCGATCATGATGCTGCAGGTCTATGACCGCATCATACCGCACCAGGCCTACGGCACGTTGACCCTGCTGGTTTCCGGCGTGCTGGTGGCGCTGGCGCTCGATGCGATGCTGCGCCTGGCGCGGGCGTGGCTTTCCGGTTGGTCGGCGGCATCGCACGAACACGTTGCGGCCTGCGCCGCGATGGAGCGGATCGCCAATTCGAAGCTGGATGTCTTCGAGCAGACCAGCATCGGCACGCATATGCATAATTTCAGCGCGCTGGAACGCCTGCGCGAATTCTACAGCGGGCAATCGCTGACCGCCGTGGTCGACCTGCCCTTCGCTGCGCTGTTCCTGCTGATGGTCGGCTATCTTGGCGGCATCCTGGTCCTTGTACCGACGATCCTGCTGCTGGCGTTCGTGCTGTTTTCGCACTACGCGGGCGCGTGGCTCAAGACGGCTATCCAGGAACGCGACCAGGCCGACCATCGCAAGGCCAGCCACATGATTGCGGTGCTAAGCGGAATTCACACGGCCAAGTCATTCGGCATGGAACGTCTGCTTTCGCGCCGGTTCGAGGGTTACCAGAAGGACGTGACGAAGGGCAGCTACGATGTCGCGCTCGCCAGCGGTCTTGCGGCCACGATGAGCACCGCATTCAGCCAGATGTCCCTGATACTGACGGCGGCAGCTGGCAGCCTGCTGGTAATTCATGGTCATCTTAGCGTCGGCGGCCTGTCCGCCTGCACGATGCTGGCGGGTCGCGCCCTGCAGCCGGTGCAGCGCGTCCTGGGCACGTGGTTGCGCCTGCAGGATCTGAGCGTTTCGCGGCAGCAGGTGGCGACGCTTTTCGCCATGCCGATGCAACTGCGTGAACAGGACCCCCTGCCACCACCGCAAGGAACGTTGCAATTGCAGAACGTGGATTTCGCCTATGGCGAACAGGGTGGCCTTGCACTGCAAGGCATTTCGCTGAGCGTCGAGCGCGGGGAAGTCGTTTCCATCTCCGGCGACAAGGGCAGCGGGAAGTCCACGCTGCTGCAGCTCATGGCGGGATTGCTGGCACCGACGGGCGGTATCGTGCGCCTGGATAATTTCGATCCTGCGGCGCGCAGCATGGCGGAGATGTCGGCTCATATCGGCTATTTGCCGCAGCAGGGCATCGTGCTGAAGGGCAGCATCCTGGACAATATAACCGGCTTCGTGAACGACGAGGATAGCGTGGAAAGCGCCAAGACCATCGGGCGCGAACTCGGCCTGGACACCGTGGTGAACATACTCTCCAAGGGCTATGCCACGATGCTGTCCGACAGTGCCGCCGATCCGGTTCCACCGGGCGTCAAGCAGCGCATCGTGCTGGCGCGCGTGCTGCGTCACCGCCCCGCCGTTCTTATGTTCGACGATGCCGATCATGCCCTGGACAAGGAAGGTTACAACCGCCTGTTCCGCCTGATCGGCCGCCTGAAGGGCAGATGCAGCATCGTGATGGTATCGCACGACCAGAACCTGCTCAGCTTCGCCGATCGCGGCTATGTGCTAGAGCAGGGAAAACTGCATGAGACGACGCATTCGGATGCCCAGATACTGTCGCGTCTCGTTCCGCTTACAGGTGTAGGATGACCGGGGCCGCGGCGATGTCGGCCGACTTGCACGAACGGCGTCACACCCATGTCGATACGGCAGGCGAACCATCCGCCTGGCTAAAGCTCACACGTCCCTTGCTTGCCGGGCTTGCCTGGAAAGGAAGTGAGCGCGCCCTGTTCGAGGCCCTGCCGGCGGCGGCGGCGCAGCTGGACATGGAAGGGTTCCGCGACACGGTGGCACGGCTGGGATTCACCAGCAGGATCCGACGGGGAAATCCAAGCGCTCTGGATGTCGGCTGGCTGCCTGCGATCTGGCTGGACAAGGCGGGCGCGCCCACTCTGCTGGTTACACCGGAAGATCTGGCGGCAGCGCCGAATGCCACCAGGAAAATTCTATTGTTCACACCCAGCGAAGCGCCGGTCATCGATCCGACCCCGCCGTCGCTGATAAAGACGCTGAAGCGGTTCCGTCCATTATTGCAGCAATCAATTTTCCTCAGCCTGATGATCGGCGGAATTTCGCTGGCGCCGACATTCTTCAACATGGCGCTCTACGATCATGTCATCTCGTCAGGTTCGTCGAACGAACTGACGATGCTGTGGGTCGGCGTCATGCTGGCCCTGGGTGCCGAAGTCTTCATGCGCCACCTGCGGGCCAAGCGGCTGGCCTATTTCGGGGCGCGCATCGATCATTTCATCAGCTGCTCGGTATTCGAGAGATTGTTGTTCCTGCCGCCAGCCTTTACCGAACGCGCCTCGGTTTCGGCACAGCTGGCCCGCCTGCGGGATTTCACCTCGGTACGCGATTTCTTCACTGGCCCGCTGTCTTCGCTATTTTTCGAAATGCCGCTGATCGGCGTCTACCTGGTCGTGATGGCCGCCCTCAGCTCATGGCTTGCGCTGGTGCCGGTATTCCTGCTGGCGGCCTACGCCATCCTGCTATGGGTAATGAACAGCCGGGTAAAGGAGCTTGCGCGTGCCTCGGCCAATGCCGTTTCCCTGCGCCACGAATTCCTGCTGGAGACGATGACGCGGCTGCGCGCCATCCGCCTGAGCGGTCTGGAAGCGGTCTGGCAGGAACGCTGGAAACAGGTTTCGGCCGCAGCCTCTATGGCCAGTTTCCGCGCCGGCTTCACCGCGCAGATCGTCGAGGTTGCCTCCTATGTGCTGATGACTCTTGGTGGCGTCGCAACGCTGGGCTTCGGCGTCATGGCGGTCATCGACCAGTATATGACGACCGGCGCGCTGATCGCCTCCATGATGCTGATCTGGCGCATCGTCGCGCCCATGCAGCTGGCCTGCGCCTCGATCACGCGTGTACAGCAGCTGGGGTCGAGTACAAGACAGGTCCAGCGCCTGCTGTCGATGCCGACCGAGTACGATCCCAACATGCCATCGGCCCTGCTGATTCCGACGGGCGGCCATCTATCGTTTCACCGCGTGACCATGCGCTATGCGCAGGATGCGGAACCCGCGCTGCTCGGAGTCAGCTTCGAGGCGAAGCCGGGCCAGATCGTCGCCATCCGCGGCGGCAACGGTTCGGGAAAATCCTCGGTGCTGAAACTGGCGCTGGGATTGTATCAGCCGCAAGGCGGCAGCGTGCGACTGAATGGCGTCGATATCCGCCAGATCAATCCCCTTACCCTGCGTCAGACGATCACCTATGTGCCGCAGACTGTCGATTTCTTCCCCGGTACGCTACGGGACAATCTGTTGCTAGCCTATCCGCTTGCGACCGATGAGGCCTGCATGCAAGCCCTTGAAACCGCCTGCGCGCTCGAGGAGGTCAACCGCTTGCCCCACGGCCTCGATTCAATTGTTGCAGGCGAAGGCGCGGAAACGATTTCGTTCCTGCTCAAGCAACGGTTGAACCTGGCGCGTTCGTATCTGCGCCCGGCTCCGATCGTGCTTTTCGACGAAGCGTCCCATTCGCTTGGAAAAGAGAACGATATCGCATTTTCAAGAGTAATTTCTGGATTACGGGGGAAAAGCACAGTCATAATCGTAACACATCGTGAAGACCACATGCTATTGTCTGACATATTACTTGTTCTCAACAATGGAGAGTTAACACATGCTGGTCCTCCCGATCAGGTGTTAACCGTTCTTAGAGGTAAGCGCATGTAATTATTTGGGCTAGATTGTGAATAACCAGTCCGAGTACAATCATGTTTGAAAAATTCAATAGGTGGATGGTTGAGCTGCTGCGCCCAAGCCAGGCCCCTGCGGGCCTGACTCAATCAATCGCCCTGCAGGAATCCAGCCTGCCGCACGTGCTGCGCGCAGGGATCATTCTGATCGGCGCATTCCTGTTTCTGTTCATAACCTGGGCAGGGTTCACCCACCTCGCCGAAGTGACGTCGGCCAGCGGCCAGGTGATTCCCAGCGGATATGTCCAGTCGGTGCAGCATCTGGAAGGCGGCGTCGTCAAGGAAATCTTCGTGCATGACGGCGACCTGGTCGAAGCGGGCCAGCCCCTGCTGCAACTCGACAATACCAGCGCCGGCGCGGACCTCAACCAGATGCGCGCCCGGCAGGCCGCGTTGCAGGCGCAGGTGCGCAGGCTGCGGCAGTTCGCCGGACGCGGCGCCGGGCAGGACGGACCACTACAGGACGACGACGACAAGGCGATCCTGAGCAGCATGGAGGAATCGCGCAATAGCCAGCGCCAGGTGCTGCTGGACCAGATCGCGCAGAAGGAAAAGGAACTGAAATCCCTGACCGCGACGCGCGAGGCGCTGAGCAAGAACGTTGCGCTGATGGACCAGGAAAATGCCATCCACCAGCGGCTGGCTCAAAAGGGATACGGGTCGGAACTGCTGGCCCTGACCAGCCAACGCGAGCTGAACCAGATGCAGGGCCAGCTCAGCGACGCGGTCAACCAGGAACATCGCGCCCGCGATGCGATCAACGAAGCGCGCGGACGCGTGCGTTCGCTGAACGCGGACCTGAAACAACAGGCAATGAAGACTCTGGGCGATGTCGAGGCGCAGCTGACGGAGCTGGACCAGAGCCTTGAGAAATATCAGGAAACTGCGGGTCACAATATGATCACCAGCCCGGTGCGCGGGATCGTGAAGGGTCTGTCCGTTCACACCATCGGCGCCGTCGTCGAACAGGGCAAGGTGTTGCTGGAAATCGTACCTGTCGGTGAGGAATTGAAAGTGGAAGCGATCGTCCAGCCCAACGATGTCGGCCATCTGTTTCCGAACGAACGTGTGAAGATCAAGGTCTCCGCCTTCGATTATTCGCGCTACGGCAGCGTTTCCGGCCGGCTGGAAAGCGTTTCCGCCACGACGTTTCAGGGACAGGACGGGCACTCGTTCTACAAGGCCCTGATCAAGCTGGACCAGGGCTTTGTCGGCAACACGGTCGCCGGCAACCGGATCACTCCGGGCATGACCGTTCAGGCGGACATCATCACCGGCGACAAGACAATCCTGCAATATCTCCTAAAGCCCATATACGTCGCGGCCGAGGGGGCGTTCCATGAAAAATAGCATGCTGCCGATCATGGCGTGCCTGTTTCTGGGCGCCTGTACGGTCGGCGAAGACTATCAGAAGCCGAAGATGAAATTCAGCGACAGATGGCAGGCGCTGGTCGCAGCACAAAATCACCCTGCCCCGCCTCAGGGTCAGGCAGCGACGGCCGACGGCATGGTGCAGACGAACGCGGTTATCGTCGCCCAGTCGCCGGTAGCATCGAACGCCGCGTGGTGGGAACGGTTCAGGGACCCGCAGCTTTCGCACCTGATGGAAAAGGCGAAGGCCGACAACAACGACCTGAAGGTCGCCCTGGCGCGCATCGTGGAGGCGCGCGGCAATGCCCGCGTCGCCGATGCCTCGCAATTGCCGCAGCTCAATGCCAGCGGCTCGGTGGGCCGCACCGGCGCACTGCGCAACACCGCGACACCGCCCGATACCGTCAAGCAGATCGGTATCAGCGGTTCATGGGACATCGACATCTTCGGTGGCGACAGCCGCAGCATAGAAGCGGCGCTGGCCGAGGTGCAGGCGACCCAGGCCGATCACGACCGTACGCTGCTGACGCTGGTCACCGACGTGGCGACCAACTACATCCAGCTGCGCAGCCTGCAACAGCAGGCCCGCCTGACCGTCAGGAACCTAGCGATGCAGAACGACACGCTCAAGGTAACGCAGGGCCAGCGCGCGGAGGGATCGATCAGTGACCTGGAGGTCTCCCGCGCCAAGGCGCAGGTCAGCGGCACCGAGGCCCGCCTGCCGCAGATCGATACGGCGACGGTGGCGGCATTGAACCGCCTGAGCGTATTGACCGGCGAAGACCCGACGACTCTGAACGCGGCGCTGGCGGCGCCACAACCGATACCGTTCGTACCATTGGACGTCGTAGTCGATACGCCGATCGCCGCGATCGAACGCCGTCCGGATATCCAGTCCAGCGAACGACGCCTTGCCGAAGCCACCGCCCTGTCCGGCGCGGCGCTTTCTCAGCTTTACCCCAAGATCAGCCTGCAGGCTTTCTTCGGTAGCCAGATGTCGCAGGTCTATGGCTATTCGACACCGATAAACGCCACCGCCAGCGTCCTGATGCCGTTGCTCGACTGGGGGCGCCTGCACGGCCAGATCGATGCGGCGAAGGCACGCCAGCAGGAAGCGTTCTATACCTATCAGCAGACGGTGCTGCTGGCGCTGGAGCAGATCGAGAATGCCCTGACCGCTTACATGAACGAACAGAAGCGACAAGGCCTGCTGAGCGCGGCGGCGCAGGAGCAGGGCAAGGCGGCGGAAGTCGCGCGCGAACAATACAAGGTCGGCGCAACGACCCAGCTGGATTTGCTGACAGCAGAGAACAACCAGCTGGATGCGGATAACGAACTGACTTTGTCCAATGCCGCCCTCGCCACCGATCTGATCCAGCTTTACAGCGTTCTGGGCCAGACATGGCAACCAGAACCGGATTCGGCGACCGACAAGCCGGCGGCGCAGCCGGTATCGGCGCATGAAGCGAAGATGGAAAAAGCCCTGTTCGAGATCGGCTTCAACAACTGACGAGGATGCCATGGAAGACGATGCGGTCGACAAGGAACGCGTGGAAAAATTGAAGCTTATGCTGGCGGAAAACTATCCCCGCATGGTGCAGAACTTCCTGCACAATACGAAGACCTATATCGACGATGTCGCCAGCGCACTGACCGCAGGAGACCGGACTGCCGCGATGGCGACCGCGCACAAGATGACATCTAGCTGCGGGCAGTTCGGATTGATCGAGCTACAGCGCCTGGCAAAATCGATCGAGCATTCCGAAGGGCTGGACAACGACATGCTGCTTGCCCGCGTCGCCGAACTGAAGCCGGCCTTGGGCGAGGCAACGGAATTTCTGCATGCCCATGGCCTGGCGGCCTAGGCGACGGCCCCGCATCGTTTCCATACATCCTGAATCTGACCCGCAAGCTGCATTGGATCGAACGGCTTGGCGATGACCGCGGCGGCGCCGTAGCTGAGATATTCCTTGACCTCGCCCGACTGAATGCGGGCCGTCATGAAAATGACCGGCAATGTACGCAGTTCCGGATCGATTTGCATGGCTTTCATGATCGTAGGTCCGTCCATTCCGGGCATCATGACATCGAGCAGTACGAGGTCAGGCTTTACCTCGCGTATATGCTCGATTGCATCGACCCCCGTCGACCAGGTAAGGACCTCGAATCCGCCTACGACCTGGAGGGAGATTTTCGCAACCTCGAGAATATCGACGTCATCGTCCACACATAGTATGCGCTTGAGTTCAGATGGCATGGATCCCGCTTTCGTTTGATTTTATGAGGGACAGAATTGTTTCGACGACTCTGGTTTCGGACATGCGCGATTTCACCATCGCGGCACCGACCAGAAGCTGGATATCCGGTGGGGGTTCGTTGGCCGACAGGATCAGGACGGGCACCGGACGCCCTGTCCATTCGTCCAGCTCGCTAAGCAATGCCAGACCGTTTCCATCCGGCAAGGCAATGTCCAGGATAATCAGGGCGAAGGACTTGTTCTGCAGGTGCTGTCTCGCTTCCTGCAGGGTCGGGGCATTGATCAGCTCGGCCCGATCCCCAAGTGCGGTCGACAGTACGTTGCTCAGATCGCGGTCATCCTCCACATGCAGCACAAGGGGCTTTATCTCGGACGCGCGTCGTAGGGCGGTGATCAGCTTTTCTGCATCCAGCGGCTTGGTCAACCAACCCAGGATACCGACAGCATCGCCTTTCAGGTTCTGGCGATTTTCCTCCGCCGTAGCGGAGACGACGACAATAGCCAGATTTGCGGTCGTCCTGTCCGCGCGCAGCTCGGCAATAAAATCCATACCGTTCTCTTCCGGGAACGTAATATCCAGCGTCATGGCGACATAGTCGTGGAACCTCAGCTTGAACCGTGCATCCGCGATGGTCAGGGCGACATCGACCGTAAATCCTGCCGCCTCTATCTGTTTCTTCAGTATCTCGGCGACGGCCTCGCTGTCCTCGCAAACCAGAACCCTGCGGCCGATCATATCGGGATCGCGCACGATCAGATTGCTCATCGATATGGCAGGGGGAATGAAACCGACCGACGATACCGGAAATTCTATCCAGAAGGTCGCGCCTTTGCCCGCGGTGGAATCGAAACCGATCTGGCCGCCCATATGGACGACGATCTCGCGCGTGATGTGGAGGCCGAGACCGGTTCCCCCTTTCTCGCGGCGGACTGAAGAATCGGCCTGCAGGAACTTGCCGAAGATACGGGTGCGGAATTCATCGGGTATGCCCGGCCCGTTATCCTTCACGCTGATGCGCACCTTGCCGTTATGGACTGCCGTCGTTACCCGGATCGCAGTATGCGAATGCGAAAATTTGGCGGCATTGGACAAGAGATTCGAAAGGACCTGTATGAACCTGCTCGTATCGACGCTGATCGTCAGCTCGGGCGGGATCTTTTCCAGAAAGATATCGACATCGAATTCCTGCGCGTAGGCGCGATTGGCATCGACGGCCTGTCGCATCAATAGCGCCAGGGATTCCGCCTTCATGTCGAAACGCATCTGTCCGGCCGCGATCTTGTCCATGTCCAGGATGTCGTTGATCAGCAGGATGAGACGCTCTGAGTTCTTGTAGGCTATGTTTATCAATTGCACGATCTGGGGCGGCAGATCCTTGGAAAGTGCGCCCGAGATAAGCCCCAGCGACCCGCGAATGGACGTAAGCGGCGTACGCAGCTCGTGGCTGACCACGGAAATGAACTCGCTCTTCACATGATCGAGTTCCTTTCGCCCCGTAATGTCCTGAATCTGGGCGATCATATAGTTGGGCGTGCCATCGTTATGCCTGACCAGCGTGACGTTCAGCTGCACCCAGACCGGTCTGCCACTACTATGCAGATAGCGTTTTTCAGAAGCGAAGGACTGAACTTTTCCAGACAGAAGCAATTGAATATTGTTGAGGCTCTGGGGCATGTCCTCGGGATAGGTAAGTTTCTGGACGTTGGTCTTTAGAAATACCTCCCTGTCGTAGTCCAGCAGGCTGCACAAGGCGTCGTTAACTCGGAGCCAGGAACCGTTGGGTGCGACGAGTGCCATTCCGATGGCGGCGCCTTCCATTGCCGTCCGGAAGGTTTCCTCACTGGTCTTGAGCGCCTGCTGCTGCTCTTTCTGCTGCGTGATGTCCTGACCGATACCGACATAGCCGATAAGCGTCCCCTTGCCGTCACGCAGCGGCGTTACGGTCAGAAACCCCGTGAAGCGCGAGCCATCCTTGCGGATGTAGGTCCATTCCCGCCCTTCGGCACCGTCGCGCTTCGCTCTGAATACAAGCGCCTCGAACCCCGGCGCCACATGGTAGCCGACTTCTTTCGAAAGCGCTGCGGCATGCTGCTCGACTTCATTGTGATCGTGCCATATCGCCGGTGTGTGCTTGCCGATTATTTCGGAAGAGCTGTAGCCTAGAACCTGCTCGGCCGCGGGATTGAAAACCAGGACTATCCCTTCCAGATCGACGGCAATTATGGTCGATCCGCCGTGAAACAGGACGGCCCTGTTCAATGCCTGGCTATCCCTGAATTTCTTACCCTGATTGTGAGCCCGCAGCACAAGACTTGCCAGCAACAGTATCAACACTGCCGTAATCAGACCGATGACAGGCTCGACCATGGAAAGAGAGAAATTGTGATCCGCCAGAAATTCGTTCATGGGCCGATGCAGACTGTGAGCGCTCGCTAATCTTTACAGCCTCAGGGTGGCGCACACAACGGACATGACAACTTTTTCCTTTCCCCAGCCACGGTGGGCGGCAAGGCTGACCGATCGCATGCGCCCCCCCGCATTTTAGAAAGGTAAGTTTTTTATTAACCCCCTCCCGACCGTCTCCCCGGATTCATTCAGCAACTATTTACTGCACGCTTTTATACGCAACGATTTTTGACATACGAAAGAGAGAGGCCTCTGATAATTAAGACAATTTTGAATGAATTTTTTAAATATGTGGTGACGAGGAAGCCAGAATTTAACGAATCGCGGCGTACTCTAATGAGTAATATCGAGTACCCCAATTGAGAGTATCCACGTTCTCCATGACCGTTTTCTCCCAACGTCTGTTACTGAGCACGGCGCTGACGCGCGTGGGCGCGCTGGCGTTCGGCTTGGCGGCGTATGGCGGTCAGCCATTGGGCAGCGGCGAGGCTTATGCGCTGCCGCAACAGGGTCAGGTGGTGGGTGGGTCCGCGAGCATCGCGCAGGCGGGCCCGTCCGAGCTTGACATCACGCAGTCCTCGTCGCGCGCGGTGATCGACTGGCGTTCGTTCTCGATCGGAGCGGGTGAGACGACGCGGTTCATCCAGCCGGACGCCTCGTCGGTCGCGGTCAACCGCGTGACGGGTGTGGACCCCAGTTCGATCATGGGCCGCCTGACGGCGAACGGCCAGGTGGTGCTCGTGAACCCGAACGGGATATTGTTCGGCAAGGGCGCGGCGGTGAACGTGGGCGGCCTGGTGGCGAGCACGGCGGGCATCTCGACGCAGAACGCGATGAACGGGATCATG
This sequence comes from Alphaproteobacteria bacterium, assembly GCA_965199335.1. GTDB lineage: Bacteria > Pseudomonadota > Alphaproteobacteria > CALMVH01 > CALMVH01 > CBDAQV01. The sequence goes on from CBDAQZ010000003.1 coordinate 397,639, forward strand.
GTGTTCGACCGGCCGGGCCAGGCGGGTGCGACGATCCGCAACGACGGCACGATCACGGCGCGCACGGGCGGCCTTGTGGCGCTGGTGGCGCCCAACGTGGTCAACGACGGCATCATCAGCGCGAAGCTCGGCAAGGTCTCCCTGTCCTCGGGCGACAAGTGGACGCTGGACCTCTACGGCGACAACCTGGTCAGCTTCGACGTGACGGACCAGGTGAACGGCAGCGTGACGAACGACGGCGTGGTGAAGGCTGGCACGGTCGCGCTGACGGCGAACGCGGCCAAGGGGATCGTGGGCAACGCGATCAACATGGGCGGCGTGATCGAGGCCAGCACCGTCCGCCGGGACGGTGGAACGATAATCCTGGACGGCGGCGTCGACGGCGACGTGTCTGTGACGGGCAGGCTGGTGGCCAGGGGGGCTACGGGCGGCACGGTCGAGGTGACGGGCAACACTGTCGCGCTGACGGGTGCGACGGTGGACGCGTCGGGGGCGAAGGGCGGCGGCACGATCGCGATCGGCGGCGGCCCCCAGGGTAGCGGCAGCCTGCATCATGCCCAGGCCGTCACGGTGGATGCGGCGACGAAGCTGGTGGTTGACGCGCTGAGCCAGGGCAACGGCGGAGCGATCACGGTGTGGTCGGACGGCGCCACCGACTTCGAAGGCACGGCCAGCGCCAGGGGCGGCAGCGTCTCGGGCAATGGCGGCGGCATCGAGACATCGGGCCACGACCTGAACGTCACCGGCGGCCATGTCGACACCAGCGCCGCCAGCGGCGCCACCGGCAACTGGCTGCTCGATCCCTACGATCTCTCCATCAACGCCAGCGGCGCCAGTGCGATCGCCACCGCGCTGGCGACATCCAACGTCACGGTGCAGACGACGGCGGCGACCTCGGGCACCAGCTCGACCAGCAGCTACGGCACGGCGATCAGCGGCGCGGGCGGCAACATCAGCGTCAACAGCGCGATCGGCTGGAACAGCGCCAACAGCCTGACGCTCAGCGCCTACAACAGCATCCTGATCAACCAGAACATCACCAACACCGGCACGGGTGGCATCGTGCTTCGCGCCGACAACGCCGGCGTCGGCACCACGACCCTGGGTGCGGGCGGCGGCAGCGTCACCAACAGCGCGACGGTCAGCACCGGCGGGTCGGTCAGCCTCTACTACGACCCCAGCGGCGGCTATGCCAGCCCAAGCACCTATACCGGCCTGACCGGAACCGGCGGCGTGACCGCCTACATGCTGGTCGACAACACGACCGACCTCGCCAATGTCAACAACATGACCGGCACTTACGCGCTGGGCGGGAATATCACCGTCAGCGGTTCGTTCCCAGGCATCGGGACCAGCGCCACCCCGTTCAGCGGACTGTTCGACGGCAATGGCGGCCTGGGCACCAACTATTCCGTCGTTGCAACAGGCGGTACGATTACCGGGACCAGCTATGTCGGTTTCTTCGGCTACAACAGCGGCACAATTCGCAATCTTACCGTAAACGGCGGGACGATCTCGGCAACGGCAAGCGGCGCTGCCTATATCGGCGGCCTGGTCGGCTACAATACCGGTACCGTCGGCAACGACAGCTTCACCGGCACGATCCTCGCCGGCACCAGCGCTGCCTCCGGCGTAGGGGCAACCTATGTCGGCGGTCTGATCGGCTACAATACGGGCATCGTCAGCCTCGGCACGGCATCGGCGGCCATCACCGCCGGCACCGGCAGCCTGGATGTCGGTGGCCTGATCGGCTATGCGACAGGTACGAGCAGCCTGATCACCGGCGGCGTGGTATCGGCGGCGGCAACCATATCCGATGTCGGAGGCGGCACAATCGGCGGCTTCATCGGCAAGAACGATACTGGCAGTTCGGCCATTGCGGGGACGGCGCTTGAGGCGGTGACCGGCGGTGGAAACTTTATCGCCGGTTTTGCAGGCATTAATTACGGCCTGATCTCGGGTGTAAGCGATAGCAACACGGTTTCGGTTACTGCCGGTTCAGCCGCGATCGGCGGAATCGTAGGTCGTAATTACGGCACGGTTATAAACGCGACATATAGTGGGACGGTTACTGGTTACATCCAGTCCGGCGGCGTCATCGGCTTCAATTCCGGCACGCTGACCAATGGGATTTTCTCAGGAACTTTTATCGAGCCGGGCGCAACGGCCTATAACAATGGCGGCCTGGTCGGTGAAAACCAGTACCTGATAAACGGTGGTACGGCTTCGGGCACGGTGTTGATCAGCGGTGGCGTAGGAAGTGAAGGTCTTGTTGCCGGCAAGCAAGATGCCGGTGCCACGATAAGCGGGGTTGCTGCCACAGGTTATATATCGACCGCAGCCGGCATCGGCGGCATTGGTGGCGCGGTCGGCTACAATCTCGGCACCGTGACGGCCACCTCGTTCAGCGGCACCCTTGTTGCCGGAAACTTCGCAACTGGCGTCGGTGGATTGGTGGGCGGCAATGCTACGGGACTTGCCAGCGGTACGGTATCGGGCACGATCACGGTCGGCACAAACGATCAGCAGGTGGGCGGCGTAGCCGGCTACAATAATGCCTCGCTGCTTAATAGTACTTTCAGTGGCACGTTAAGCGCCGGTACGGGTGGCAGCAGCGTTGGCGGCCTGGTAGGTTATGCCAGCGGTGCCGGCAGCCTGATTTCGGGTGGCCTGGTATCGGCGACGGCGGTTCTTTCCACGCCCGGGAGCACTGCCGTCGGTGGGCTGATCGGCGATAACGATACCGGATCCACGATCAGCAGCAGCACCGCAAACGAAGCCGTTAGCGCGGTCAAGAACTTTGGCGATATCGTCGGCCTGAACCTGGGAATGGTTACCGGTGTTACGGCTACGGGCAACGTTACGGGCGGTAGCGGCGCGAGCAGCTTCGGCGGAATCGTCGGCGACAACTACGGCAGCGTCCTGAACTCGACCGCTACCGGAAACGTCTCCGGTGCAACCGCTTCGTCCAATATCGGTGGCGTTGGAGGTCTGAATTTTGGATTGATCGGTGGCGATACCGCTACCGGCACGATTACAACCGACGCCGGCGCCAACACTATCGGCGGTATCGCCGGAATAATCAGCACAAGCGGGCAGATCGGCACCGTATCGGCCAGCACCTTCAGCGGCACCATCCTGGCCAACGTATCAGGCACGGCGGGATCCGCCGCTTCCCTCGTCGGTGGACTGGTCGGATCCAACAGTGGCGGCGTGGTCAATGGCGGCTCGGTTTCTGGAATTATTTCGGTTGGCTCCGCCACCACCAGCGTAGGCGGATTGATCGGCCAGAATAATGGCTCCTTTCTGGGGGCCGGCACTTTCAGCGGCACGATCAACGCCGGCAGCGCCAGCAACGGAATTGGCGGATTGATCGGTCGTGAACTGTCGGGTCTTACCCTGAGCGCCGGCACTTTCAGCGGCCGGATCAATGCGGGCAGCGCGAACACGGCGGTCGGCGGCCTGGTCGGGTACAACAATGGCGGCACCATAGCAGGTGGTACCGTCGCGGGCACGGTCGCAGCCGGATCGGGCAGCTATCAGGTTGGCGGCCTTGTCGGTTATAGCGGCTATGGAACCGGCACAGTTACCCCCCAGATTATCGGTGGGATCGCATCGAGTACCGCCGCCGTATCAACGCCGGGAGGCACGGCAGTCGGCGGGCTGGTCGGCTACAACGATGTCGGCTCCACGATCGGAGGCGGCACCGAGACCGACACGGGCGCCGTGACCGGAACGAGCAATGTCGGTGGGATTGCCGGTTACAATGCAGGCTCGGTCCAGTCAGTCTTCTCATCCGCGACGGTAACCGGCGGCACGGGCGGAAATAATATCGGCGGCGTGATCGGCTATAATACGGGCACCATCAACAACGCCATATTCGGAGGCACCGTTTCCGTACAGACCGGCACCAATGTCGGTGGCATTGTCGGCTACGACACCGGGTCGATCGTCGGCGGATATGCCGAGAGCGTCGCTCTGATCTCGAACCTGAATGGAACCGATACCGGCGGCATCGCCGGCGAGGTCATCGCATCGGGAACGCTGAACAAGAATATCAGTAGCGCAACCGTAAGCGGCACATCCAACACAGGCGGCCTCGTCGGCTACAACCTGGGATCGATCAATACCGTTTCGGTAAACGGCAGCGTCTTCGGCACGACGGCGTCGAGCAATATCGGCGGCGCCATCGGCCTCAATTCCGGATCCCTTATCTACGGCATCGCCAGCGGCGGTACAGTCAGCGCCGGATCGGGATCAAGCAACGTTGGCGGCTTTGCAGGTTCCAATACCGGAACGATGACACAATTCTATAGCACGGATTCGGTAGTGTCCGTGCTGTCGGGCGTCAGTGTCGGCGGTCTGGTAGGTCACAACACCGGCACGATCAATTACGGCTACTGGACCACGGATACATCCGGCCAGGCAACCAGCTCGGGCGGCGTCGGGGAAACGTCGGCGACACTGCAGGGCACGATCCCGACCGGATTCGACTCTTCCTGGGCGCTCAACAGTTTCATCCTCTATCCCTATCTGACGGCAATCCCCTCGGCCGTCGTCGGTACGGCCATCGGGGATGCGGGCTCGGTTATCGGCGCCTACCTCAATGGCGTCTCGTACGGCACGGTCACGGCGGGTACCGGCGGCCTTTACGGCATCAGCATCAACCAGATGCTACTGACGAGCGGATCCGATCTGGTAACCTATCTGGTCGGCGGGTCGGGCGATGCGGTCCGCGTGATCGGCGGCAGCGGCGTCGAGACCGGACTGAATATATACAACAACGTTGTCACCGAAACCTCGGACGGCCTGCCGTTGACCGTGTCTGCGCTGTCCCAGGCCGCGGGCACACAGACCGCAGGCATACTCTATACGACAAGCGGCGGCACGGTCACGGCCAGCAGCGGTACCAAGATCGATCTGGAGGGCGGCACCAACACCATAACCATAGATAGCGTCCTGGTATCGACCGGCAGCGTGGTACTGAACACGACGACCGCGATCTCGCAAACCGGCGCGCTGACAGCGGGATCGCTGACGGCTACCGGCGGCGCGATAACGCTGACGAACGCGGCCAACAGCATCACGTCTCTCAGCGCGGTCGGGGCTGCGGTGAGCGTTACGGATCATGCAAGCCTCACGGTCTCGGGCCTGACCGCGACCGGCGGGCTCACTCTCAGCGACTACGCCTCGATCAGCGTTACCGGCACGGTCAGCGTCGCGGCCAGCACCGCCGCCCTCCTCCGCGCCGACAATACCGGTGACGATACCGGAACGATCGGCTTTGGCGGTTCCGGAGCACTGGTCCTGGGCACAAGCGCCACGGCCAATTTGTATTACGATCCAGCCGGCGGCTATGCCAGCGCGGTCAATTACGTGCCTAATATAACGCTGGGCAGCGGCGCCACCGCTACTGCCTATATGCTGGTCAACAACGCAACCGATTTCGGCAATATCAAGAACAACCTCGCCGGCACTTATGCGCTTGGCAACAACATCACAAGCGGTAGCTTCGCAAGTTTCGGCACCAGTGCCGCGCCGTTCACCGGCCTGCTGGACGGCAATGGCGGCCTGGCGACATATAGCCTCAGCGCCGTTACCGTCACGGGCAGCACTTTCGTCGGCCTGATAGGCGACAACGCAGGCACGATCCGCAACCTGACATCGACGGCCGAGGTCGTATCCGCGCCCGGCAACGGCGCGAAATATGTCGGCGGACTGGTCGGCTATAATACGGGCACCATCGTCAACGACAGTTTCACCGGAACGGTACTTGCCGGCACGACGGCGGTCGTTGCTTCCGCGGCAAGCTATGTCGGCGGTCTGGCCGGCTACAACAACGGATCCATCGGTACCGCGGTCACGGTCTCGGGCACGATTTCGGCGGGTACGGGCAGCAATATCGTAGGCGGCTTGGTCGGTTACAACGCCGGCACGATCACTTCCGGTACGGTTCTATCGACGACGGTCTTCTCGGTCGGTTCCGGTTCGAGCATCGTTGGCGGCTTGGCAGGTTACAATGCCGGCACAGTATCGGGCGTCACCGTGGCGCAAAACGTTACCGCTGCCAGCGGCGTCGGCACTATAGGCGGTATCGTCGGCTACAACACCGGATCGGTGTCCGGCGAGAAATTCACCGGCACGATCGTTGCCGGCAGTGCCGCCAATAACGTCGGCGGACTGATCGGCAGTAACAATGGCACTTACGATGGTACCGGTACCGTAAGCGGGGCTATCACCGTGGGTGCCGGCAGTACGAATACAGGTGGCCTGATCGGTTTCGAGGCCGCAGGAAAATCCCTGACGGGCGGCCTGTTCAACGGCACGATCAGCGCCGGGGCAAACAATCTCGCCGTGGGCGGACTGGTCGGTTACAACAATGGCGGCACGATCAGCGGCGGCACAGTATCGGGTGTCATTACTTTGGCCTCAGGCAGCCAGAGGGTCGGCGGTCTGGTCGGCTACAGCGGTTATGGCACCGGCACGTCGGTCACATCGCAGATCATCGGCGGTACCGTCAGCTCGGCAAGCCTGTCGGCATCGGGCGGCACGATGGTCGGCGGACTGGTCGGATACAACGATAGCGGTTCCACGATCAGCGGCGGCGTTGCCAGCGAAGTCGTCACCGGCGGCCAGACCGTGGGCGGCCTGGTGGGTTACAATGCCGGTACGGTTACCGCCATGACCAACACCAACCAGGTTTTCGCCAATAGCGGCGTTACCGCGCTGGGAGGACTTGCCGGCTACAACGCCGGTACATTGCTGGGCGACGGGTACGGCGGCACGATACTTGCTGGTACCGACGGAACCGCAGGCACAGTGGCGCTCGATGTCGGCGGGCTCGTGGGCTATAATACCGGCAGCATCGGCAACGGCACGCAGACGGTCGGAACCGTGGTCACCGCCGTCATCGGCACGGTGAACGCCAAGATTTCCGGAGCGGCCGCCGCAGCCAATTTCGGCGGACTGGTCGGCTATGCCACCGGCACTGCCAGCCTGATCACCGGCGGTCTGGTCGCCGCGACGACGACGTTCGTAAGCATAGGCGGTGGTGTCGAGCTCGGCGGACTGGTCGGCATCAATGCCGCCGGAAGTACCATTACCGGGGGTACGGCGAACGAGAACGTCAATGGGCATAATGGGGCGGGCGCGATAGCCGCCACCAACGCCGGCTATATTTCCGGCGTCACCGCTGTGAGCGGAACCGTATCCGCAGGTTACGGTGTGGGTGGCCTGGTAGGCTTCAATACCGGTACGATCGTCAACAGTACCGCCGGCAACAGTGTTTTGGGACTGAACCTGAACGATGCCAATATCGGTGGGCTGGTAGGATACAATCAGGGCGGTACGATCCTCAACAGCACCGTACTCTCGTCGAGCACGATAAACCTGACTCCGACCGATATCAGCGTCGGTGGATTCGTAGGGCAGAACACCGGCTACATTTCGGGCGCTTCCGCGGGAGGCACCATCATCGGCCCAACGAGTTCGACCTATGTCGGTGGCATAGCCGGCGCAAACTCGGGCACGATCACCGCCAGCACTTTCTCCGGCCTGATCTCGATCAGCAGCACCGGTAGTCTCGGCAGTATCGTGGATATCGGCGGGCTGATCGGCTTCAACAAAGGTACGGTCGGCGGCGGAAACGTGTTTTCCGGGACGATACTGGCCGGAACGGCGGTCGCGGGCACGGCCATTGCCGCCAGCAATGTCGGCGGCCTGGTCGGCTACGAGAATGGCGGCACGATCACCGATGGCACCGTTACCGGTATCGTCTCGGTCGGCAGCAATTCCCAGGATGTCGGCGGCCTTGTCGGCTACAGCGGCTATGGCACCGGCACGTCGGTCACTTCGAACATTCTTGGCGGTACGGTGGTCGGTACGACCACCTTCTCCACCCCCGGCGGCACCGCTATCGGCGGCCTGGTCGGCTATAACGACGTTGGCAGCACGATCAGCGGCGGTACGGCGAACGAGGCCGTGAGCGGCATCGGCAATGTCGGTGGTTATGTCGGCTACAATGCCGGCGTGGTTTCGGGTATCACCGCAACCGGCGTTCATGTTACGATTGCCAGTGGCGGCTCTTATGCCGGTGGCCTGGTCGGCAATAATGCGGGAACGATCTCAGGCGACACGGTAACCACAGGTACAGTGACCGGTGTCAGTTCCAACCTGGGCATCGGCGAAATCGCGGGCGTCAATTACGGGATCGTCTCGGGCGTTACGGCCAGTGGCGGCACAATGGTGGCAACGGCCGGTTCCCAGATCGGCGGGGCGGTCGGCCTCAACCAGGGTACGGTTACTTCCGCAGTGGCTTCGGTCAATGTCACCCTGAGCGGCATAACCAGCTATGTAGGCGGTCTGGTGGGGTATAACCGCGGCTCCGGCACATCCGCCGTCGTTTCATATGGTACGGTCACCGGCGGTACTATTTCTGCGGGTGCGGCCGTCACCTCGATCGGTGGTCTGGTAGGACTCAACAATACGATCACCGGCACAGGCGCTTTCATTACGGGCGGCTCCGCTGCAAACACCATCATTGTCGGATCGGCAAGCCAGAACATCGGTGGCCTGATCGGCAATCTGCAGGCGGGCACGGTCACGGCCGGCACTTTCTCGGGCACTATCCTGGCAGCCACTGCCGTCACGACCGGGACGGCAGCCAGTTATGTCGGCGGGCTTGTGGGTTACAACCAGGGCACACTTACAGGCGGCACGGTAACCGGAGCCATTTCAGTCGGCTCGGGCGCACAGGATGTCGGCGGGCTAGTTGGCTATGCCACGGGGACAAGCAGCTTGATCACGGGTGGCACCGTGGCTGCTGCCGCGATCCTATCAACCCCGGCCAGCACCGCGATCGGCGGTCTGGTCGGCTACAACGATGCCGGTAGCACGATCAGCGGCGGTACTGCCAGCGAGGCAGTGACCGGCATCAGCAATGTCGGTGGCTATGTTGGCTATAACGCCGGACTGGTGACAGGCGTCACGGCGACGAACAATGTCAATGCCACGGGAACCTCGACTGCGATTGGCGGGCTGATCGGTTACAATTCCGGGGTAGCTACCGCCGTCGGCGCCAACGGCGGTACAGTATCATCGGTGACGACTTACGACGATGGCGGCCTGATCGGCTGGAACGCGGGAACGGTCACGAACGCGACTGTTACAAACGTCACGGTGCTTGAAACATTTGGCCCCAATACGGGCGGCGTGATCGGATTGAATGCTGGAACGGTAGTTTCGGCTGTCGCTTCGGGCATCCAGATAACTGCTGGATCCAACGCCAATAATGATGGTGGGCTGGTCGGCTATAACAGCGCTTCGACCGCGGTAATCTCGAACTCGACCGTTTTGAGCGGCACGATCTCGGTCGCGGCAGGTGATAATACTATCGGCGGCCTGGTCGGGCTGAACAATGGCAGCATTACAGCCTCTTCTGCCACGACGAACATAACCGGTGGCACCGGGGTCTATAATGTCGGCGGTCTGGTCGGCGACATGAATGGCGGCAACAGCACGATTTCGGGAGCGGTCTCGGCTGCAGGCCAGATTTCTGTGGGTGCCGGCAGCTACAATCTGGGTGGTTTGATAGGCCTTAATCAATACGGTACTATCGGTAGTACAATCGCCTCATCGGTTTCGATTTCGGCTGGATCCGCCAGTTATAATATTGGTGGTCTGGCTGGTACCCAATCCTCGGGCCGCACAATACTGGGCGGCACCTTCAGCGGCACGATCAACGCCGGCTCGGCCAATACGGCGGTCGGCGGCCTGGTCGGCTATAATTCCGGTACGGTCGCCAATGGCACGGTATCGGGCGCCGTATCGGTTGGCAGCAACAGCCAGAACGTCGGCGGCCTGGTGGGTTATAGCGGCTACGGCACCGGTACGTCGGTTACATCGACGATTAGCGGCGGCACGGTGCTTGGGACGGCCACGCTTTCCACCCCCGGTGGCACGGCAGTAGGCGGCCTGGTCGGCTACAACGATGCAGGCAGCACGATCAGCGGCGGCACGGCGCTGGAAACCGTCAGTGCCGCAAAAACGGTTGGCGGTTATGTCGGCTTCAACGCTGGCCTAATCACGGGCGTTACGGCAGCCAATAATGTTACCGGCGGCACCGCCGTGGTTGGTGGATTGGTAGGCCAGAATCTAGCCACCAATGCTACGGGATACGGGGTGATTAACGACGGTTTCACCGGTACGGTCTCGCTGGGTGCAAGTGTCAGCAATGTCGGTGGCCTGATCGGAACCAATGCGGGCGGCTATGCAACGGGTAACTCCGACAGCGGTACGATTATCGTTGGAACAGCGGCGACAAATGTAGGCGGAATTTTCGGGGCGTCGAACAGTTACTTTGCTCTGGGCAATACCTTCTCAGGCACGATACTGGCGGGCGCATCGGCACTCAATGTCGGTGGCATAGCAGGATCTTCCACCGGCGGTGTCGGCTCGACGGGAACGGTTGCATCCACGGCCCTGATCTCGGTAGGCAGCGCCAGCAGCGATGTCGGCGGCTTCATTGGATTTATGCTAACCGGTGGGCCAATCAACAACGGCAGTTTTGCCGGCACGATCAATGCCGGCAGTGCCAGCACGGCGATTGGCGGCCTGATCGGCTACAATGATAATGGCACAATCCTCAACGGCACTGTGTCGGGCGCGATCAGCGTCGGCAGCAACAGCATGGATGTTGGCGGCTTGGTTGGCTACAGCGGCTATGGCACCGGCACCGCCGGAGTTGGAAAGATCAGTGGCGGCACTGTGCTGGGCACCGCGACGTTATCCACGCCAGGTGGCACGAGCATCGGCGGCCTGGTCGGCTACAACGACGTAGGTAGCACGATCAGCGGCGGCACGGCGAGCGAAGCGGTCAGCGGCTTTACCTCCATCGGCGGAATCGCAGGCACGAACGCAGGACTTATTACCGGGATTACGGTGGCCAGCGTGGCCGTTACTGGAACAAGCTCCGTCGGCGGCATCGCGGGCTATAACGCCGGTACGCTGGCAAATGTCGTGATATCCTCGGGTACCGTACTGGGCACGGGCTCCGGCAATTGGCGCGTAGGCGGCGCCGTGGGATACGACTTTACGGGCGGCATTGTTTCCGGCGTCACCGTAACCGCGAATGTAACCGCGACGACACGCGCGGGCGGCCTGGTCGGCGATGAGAACGGTTCGATGATCGGCGACACCTTTACCGGCGGCACCGTTTCGGCGAACAGCGATGCGGGCGGCCTTGTCGGACTTCTGGAACAAGGAAAAACGATCCTGAACAGCACCGTGACGAACGGTGTCGTACAGGGTGGCGCTTATATAGGCGGCATCCTGGGATACGGTTCGGGCAATGTCGGAACAGTCAACGGGAACAGCTTCACCGGCAGCGTCGTCCAGACGGGTGCCGGTACCGATATCGGCGGCGTCGTCGGTTATTCGGGTTACTACAACATCCTGAACAACAACTTCGCGGGCACGATATCGACCTTGTCGGGCACCAGCTTCGTCGGCGGCATCGCCGGCTATGGCGGTGTAAGCCAGACATTCAGCAACAACACCTTCGCAGGTACGATCCTTGCCGGAACCGCGGCAACGGCGGGTACCGCCGCCGCCGATGTCGGCGGCATCATCGGCGGCAATTACGGCGGCACGCTGGGGGCGGGCAACGTCGTTTCGGGCGCCGTCAGTGTCGGCAGCAACAGCCAGAACGTGGGCGGCCTGGTCGGTTATAGTACCCAGACCGTCATCGGCACGGTAACGACTGTCGCCTCGATTTCCGGCGGCACGGTGCTGGGCACCGCGACATTGTCAACGCCCAGCGGCACCAGCATCGGCGGCCTGGTCGGCTACAACGATGCCGGCAGCACGATCAGCGGCGGCACGGCGCTGGAAACCGTCAGCGGTCTGGCCACTATCGGCGGTTATATCGGATACAATAATGGCCTCGTGACGGGTGTGACAGCGACCAACAATGTCACCGGCAGTACCGGCGTAGGAACAGTCGGCGGTTTGATCGGCTTCAACAATGGCATCGTTACGGCTTCGGGAGAAAGCGGTGGCACGATCTCGCTTGGTTCGCTCGCCTCCGTCGTCGGTGGCGTGATCGGTTCGAATTCCGGAACTCTCACCGGGGCAACCGCAACCAACGTCACCTTGACCGCCCCTGCACAAATTGTCGGTGGCGTGGTCGGTCAGAACCAGGGCACGATCGTTTCGGCGACGGCATCTGGCATCCAGATTACCGCCAGTAGCCCGCAGATCGGCGGCCTGGTCGGCTACAATCGTAGTACCGGCGTGGTATCCGCCTCGAACGTGCTGAGCGGCACGATTACCGACATATCCAATGGCGCGCAGTTTATCGGCGGCCTGATCGGCTCCAACAATGCCGGCATCACCGGCGGATCCGCCGCCATAACGATCAATGTCGGTGCGAACGCGATCAAGGTCGGTGGCCTGATCGGTTACAACGGCGGTACTTTCACCAACCTGGGAACATTCTCGGGCGCTATCTCGGCAGGCACGGGCGCTCAGCAATTAGGTGGCTTGATCGGCTATCTGACCAATAGCCAGACGTTGAGCGCGGGCCTGTTCAGCGGCACGATCAACACCGGTTTGGCCAACACGGCGGTCGGCGGCCTGGTCGGCTACAACAACGGCGGCACGATCAGCGGCGGTACGGTTTCTGGTGTAGTGTCGGTCGGCAGCAACAGCCAGCAGGTCGGCGGCCTGGTCGGCTATAGCGGCTACGGCACCGGTACGTCGGTCACTTCGAAGGTCAGCGGCGGCACGGTGCTTGGCACAGCCACCCTTTCCACCCCCGGCGGCACGGCGATCGGCGGCCTGGTCGGCTACAACGATGTCGGCAGCACGATCAGCGGCGGCACGGCCAGCGAGGCGGTCGGCGGCGCACAGAATGTCGGCGGCATCGTCGGCTACAATGCCGGCCTGGTGACGGGACTTGCGGCGACGAACAGCGTCACCGGCGCGGCGTCCGGCAGCGCGGTCGGCGGCATCGCCGGCTACAACACGGGCACGGTCACGGCCAGCACGTTCGGTGGCAACGTCTCGGTGGGCACGAACAGCTTCGCGGTCGGCGGGCTGGTGGGGCTGAACTACACCGGCGCCACGGTGGCGGGCGACAGCGGCACGGGCGGCGTGACGGCGGGCGCGGGCAGCACGTACATCCACGGCGGCAACCAGATCGGCGATGACCTGAACGCCGGCGGGTCCCTGACGCCGGGCCAGCAGGCGATCACGGTCACGGCCGGGGCGGCGACCACGACCTACGGCACGTCGGTCGGCGCGCTGAGCTATACGTCGTCGGGTACGCTCGAGAGCGGCGATACCTACGGCTCGATCCTGTCGGGCGGCGTCAGCGACGGCGGCGTCACGGCGGCGGGCACCTACGCGATCGGCCAGGGCAGCGTGGCGCTGACCTCGCCCTACGCGGCGCTGGACTACACGATCACCTATGTCAGCGCCAACGAGACCATCAACAAGGCGACGCTGACAGTATCGGCCACGGCGGAGAGCAAGGTCTACGGCGCTTCCGACCCGACGCTGGCCTACACGGCGACCGGCTACCAGTACAGCGACGGCAGCGGCATATTCACCGGTACGCTCAGCCGTACGACCGGCGAGAACGTCGGCAGCTACGCCATCGGCCAGAACACGCTGTCGGCAGGCGGCAATTACACGATCTCTTACGTCGGCAACAACCTGACGATCACGCCGGCGACGCTGACGGTCAGCGCGACCGCCGAGAGCAAGGTCTACGGCGCGAGCGATCCGACGCTGGCCTACACCGCGACCGGCTACCAGCTGAGCGATGGCAGTTCGGTATTCACGGGTGCGCTCAGCCGTACAGCTGGGGAGAACGTCGGCAGCTACGCCATCGGCCAGAACACGCTGTCGGCAGGCGGCAACTACACGATTAGCTACGTCGGCAACAACCTGACGATCACGCCGGCGACGCTGACGGTATCTGCCACGGCGGAGAGCAAGGTCTACGGTGTAAGCGATCCGACGCTGGCCTACACCGCGACCGGCTATCAGTTCAGCGACGGCAGCGGCATACTGACCGGCGCACTCAGCCGCGCCCCCGGCCAGAACGTCGGCTCTTACGCCATCGGCCAGAATACGCTCAGCGCTGGATCGAACTACACAATCAGCTATGTCGGCAACAACCTGACGATCACGCCGGCATCACTTACAATAAGCGCAAACAACGCCAGCCGGACCTATGGCGCCGCCGACCCGGCTTATAGCGCCGGATATTCGGGACTGGTAAACGGCGATACGTCCGGTGTCGTTTCCAATCTGCACTTTACCAGCACCGATCCGGCATCGGCATCGGTCGGTTCGTACTCGATCCTCGGTTACGGCGCCACGGCTTCGAACTACTCGATCGTCTATACGAACGGCACGTTGACCGTGACACCCGCAGCATTGACAGTCTCGGCCATGGCGGAGAGCAAGGTCTACGGTGCGAGCGATCCGACACTGGCGTACACCGCGACCGGCTACCAGTACAGCGACGGCAGCGGCATATTCACCGGTACGCTCGGCCGCGCGGCGGGCGAGAACGTCGGCTCTTACGCCATCGGCCAGAACACGCTGTCGGCAGGCGGCAACTACACGATCACCTATGTCGGCAACAACCTGACGGTGACGCCTGCGACGCTGACGGTATCGGCTACGGCCGAAAGCAAGGTCTACGGCGCGAGCGATCCGACGCTGGCCTACACCGCAACCGGCTACCAGCTCAGCGACACCAGCAGTATCTTCACGGGCGCGTTGAACCGGGTAGCGGGCGAGAACGTCGGCAGCTACGCGATCGGACAGAACACGCTGTCGGCCGGATCGAACTACACGATCAGCTACGTCGGCAACAACCTGACCATCACCCCGGCGACGCTGACGGTATCGGCCACTGCCGAGAGCAAGGTCTACGGCGCCAGCGATCCGACGCTGGCCTACACCGCGACCGGCTATCAGTTCAGCGACGGCAGCGGCATACTGACGGGCGCACTCAGCCGCGCCCCCGGCCAGAACGTCGGCAGCTACGCGATCGGACAGAACACGCTGTCGGCCGGATCGAACTACACGATCAGCTATGTCGGCAACAACCTGACGATTACGCCGGCATCCCTTACGGTCAGCGCAAACAATGCCAGCCGAACCTATGGCGTTGCCGATCCGGCTTATAGCGCCGGATATTCGGGACTGGTGAACGGCGATACGTCCAGTGTGGTTTCGGGACTGCATTTCATCAGCACCGATCCGGCATCGGCATCGGTCGGCTCGTACTCGATCCTCGGTTACGGCGCCAGCGCTTCGAACTATTCGATCGTCTACACGCCCGGTACGCTGACGGTGACGCCGGCAGCACTGACCGTATCCGCCAGTGCAGAGAGCAAGGTCTACGGCGCGAGCGATCCGGTGCTGGCCTACACCGCGACCGGCTACCAGTATAGCGACGGCAGCGGCATATTCACCGGTACGCTGAGCCGCGCCGCCGGCCAGAACGTCGGCAGCTATGCCATCGGGCAGAACACGCTATCGGCCGGATCGAATTACACGATCACCTATGTCGGCAACAACCTGACCGTAACGCCGGCGACGCTGACCGTATCCGCCACGGCGGAAAGCAAGGTCTATGGGTCGAGCGATCCGGCACTCGCTTACACCGCTACAGGCTACCAG
Source organism: Alphaproteobacteria bacterium (assembly GCA_965199335.1). Classification (GTDB taxonomy): domain Bacteria; phylum Pseudomonadota; class Alphaproteobacteria; order CALMVH01; family CALMVH01; genus CBDAQV01. The sequence goes on from CBDAQZ010000003.1 coordinate 413,341, forward strand.
TTCAGCGACGGCAGCAGCGTCCTGAGCGGATCGCTCAGCCGTGTTGCCGGCCAGAATGTCGGCTCTTACGCCATCGGCCAGAATACGCTGAGTGCCGGCAGCAACTACACGATCTCTTACGTCGGCAACAACCTGACGATCACCCCGGCAACGCTGACGGTATCGGCCACCGCCGAAAGCAAGGTCTATGGATCGAGCGACCCGACGCTGGCCTACACCGCGACCGGCTACCAGTTCAGTGACGGCAGCGGTATCCTGACCGGAGCCCTGAGCCGCGCGAGCGGTGAGAATGCCGGCACATATGCGATCGGCCAGAACAACCTGTCCGCCGGATCGAACTACACCATCGCGTATGTCGGCAACAACCTGACCATCAACAAGGCCGACCTGACGGTCACGCCGACCGGCAGCCAGACCTATGGCGGAACGAACGTCGCCGTCAGCTACAGCTATACCGGCCTGATCGCCGCCGACGCGGGACAGGGCGGCAGCCTGGTCAGCGGCCTCGGATACAGCACCACGGCAACCGCATCGTCCGACGTTGGCACGTACAACGTCTCCGCCACCAATGGCACCGCTGGTAACTACAACGTCATCGACGGCACCGGCACCTATACGGTCACCAAGGCACCGCTGACGATCACCGCCAACGACTCCACCCGCATCTTCGGCCAGTCCGATCCTGCCTTCAGCGCCACCTTCAGCGGCCTGGTGCTCGGACAGACCTCGAGCGTCGTCACCGGACTGACCGTAACCGCCAACGATCCGGCCAATGCACCATCCGGCAGCAGCTGGACAATCACGGCCGCCAACGGCGCGGCGTCGAACTACGCCATCTCCTACGTCAACGGCACGCTGGACGTCACCAAGGCCGCGCTGACCATCGTCGCCAACGACACGTCGCGCACCTACGGGTCCAGCAACCAGACCTACGGCGTCACCTATATCGGCCTGCAGCCGGGCGACAGCGTCACCGGAATCACCTACAACACCACCGCGACCGCAGCGTCGAACGTCGGCCAGTACCAGATCACCCTGTCCAACGCCGTCGCGCCCGACTACACCATCGTCTACGAACCCGGCACGCTGACCGTAATCGCCGCGCCGCTGGTTATCACCGCCAACAACGCCAGCCGCACCCAGGGCCAGGCCGATCCGTCCTTCAGCGCCGTCTATACCGGCCTGGTCAACAACGACAGCCAGGCCGTCGTCACCGGCCTGTCGTTCCTGTCGGGCGCGCAGCTGAACTCGCCCGCCGGCTCCTACCAGATCCTCCCCTTCGGCGGCAGCGCGCTGGATTACTCGATCACATACGTGCCAGGTACCCTGACCGTTGTCTCCCAGGCAACGCAGCCGGCCAGTGCAAACACCGGCAGCACCACCACAGCCCCTGCCAGCAGCCTGATCCTGGCCCAGGTCGTCAACAACCAGATATTCCAGACCTCGACCACCAGCACGACCGTTTCAGGCCTGTCCCAAGGCTCGAATGCCTTCCCATTGCAGGCGCTCGTCGCAACCCTGAGCGAGAGCCCCGGCGATGGAAAGGTGACCGACGATCAGAACGAGCAGGTCGCCTGCCTGAAAAGCGGCGGCCCCAGCATCTCGAATACGTGTTCGGGATCGCTGATGATCCGGGGCTACTGACCGGGCATCGTTAGTGGCGATCGTTACTGGGCGGTCTTTTCGTCAAGGACCAGGTTCAGCTCCAGCACGTTCACGGTACGCTCGCCCAAGACGCCCAGGGTTCGTTCGTGCGTTACCTGGTCGATTGCCCGCTGTACGAGACCGACGGGCAACCCGCGCGCCTTTGCGACTCTTGCGGCCTGGAAAGCTGCCGCCGCGGGAGTGATGTCCGGGTCGAGGCCGCTGGCCGACGTCGTGACCAGATCGACTGGCACGGGCGTATCGTTTTCCAGCACGAGTTTGGCGCCATCCGCCTTGACCCTGTCGATCAGGGCCTGGCTGGTCGGACCCAGATTCGATCCTGCCGACGATGTCGGATCGTAAGGGTCGGGCGTCGAATTATTCTGCGCGTCGGTGCTGGTAATCGCCGAGGGACGACTATGGAAATACCGGTCGCCGGTGAAGGTCTGGCCGATCAGCCCGGAGCCGACGACCTTGCCATTGCGTTCGATCAGGCTGCCCCCGGCCTGATGCGGGAATACCAGTCCGGCGATGCCGGTGACGGCCAGCGGATAGACCAGCCCCGTCAGTATGGAGAACAGGATCAGCATGACAAGAGCGGGGCGCAGTTCGCGTATCATCGGTATCTCCTATGCCAGGCCAAGGGCGGTGACGGCCATGTCGATGGCCTTGATGCCGATAAAGGGCACGGCGAGGCCGCCGACGCCGTAGACCAGCAGGTTATGGCCCAGCAGCGCCGCCGCTTCGCGCGGACGGTACTTGACGCCGCGCAGGGCCAGCGGGATCAGCGCGATGATGATCAGCGCGTTGAAGATGATCGCCGACAGGATCGCGCTTTGCGGCGTCGCCAGATGCATGACGTTGAGCGCCTGCAGCTGCGGATACAGCACGGCGAACATCGCCGGGATGATGGCGAAGTATTTCGCCACGTCGTTGGCGATGGAGAATGTGGTCAGCGCCCCGCGCGTCATCAGAAGCTGCTTGCCGATGCCCACGATCTCGATCAGCTTGGTCGGGTCGCTGTCGAGGTCGATCATGTTGCCGGCTTCGCGCGCCGCTACCGTGCCGGTCTGCATCGCGACCCCGACATCGGCCTGTGCCAGTGCCGGGGCATCGTTGGTACCGTCGCCGCACATGGCGACCAGCTTGCCCTTGGCCTGCTCGTCGCGCATCAGTTTCAGTTTCGCCTCGGGCGTTGCCTGCGCCAGGAAATCGTCGACTCCCGCCTCGGCGGCGATGGCGGCGGCGGTCAGCGGGTTGTCGCCGGTGATCATAACGGTACGGATACCCATGCGGCGCAGTTCCGAGAACCGCTCGGCGATGCCGCCCTTGACGATGTCCTTCAGGTAGATGACGCCCAGCAGTTTCCTGTCCCGTGCGACGGCCAGCGGCGTGCCGCCCGCCTTGGCGATGCGCTCGACGATGGCGTTCAGTTCGGCGGTCGCCGCCTGGCCGGTATAGGAGACTACGGAATCGACCGCGCCCTTGCGGATTTCGCTGCCGCCGAAATTGACGCCGCTCATCCGCGTCTGCGCCGTGAAGGGCACGAACTCGGCCTTCAGCTCCGCCATGTCGCGGCCGCGCAGTCCGTATTTGTCCTTGGCCAGCACGACGATCGAACGGCCTTCCGGCGTTTCGTCGCTGAGCGACGACAGTTGCGCCGCCTCTGCCAGTTCCTGCTCGGAAACGCCCGGCAGCGGTACGAATTCGGATGCCTGGCGATTGCCCAGCGTGATCGTGCCGGTCTTGTCCAGCAACAGCGTATCGACATCGCCCGCCGCCTCTACGGCACGGCCCGACATCGCCAGCACGTTGAATTTCACCAGTCGGTCCATGCCTGCGATGCCGATCGCGGACAGCAGCGCACCGATGGTGGTGGGGATCAGTGTCACGAACAGAGCCACCAGCACGACTACCGATATGTTGCCCTTGGCATAGGCGGCGAAGCTGGGAATCGTCACTGTCGCCATGACGAAGATCAGCGTCATGCCGACCAGAAGGATGGTCAGCGCGATCTCGTTCGGCGTCTTCTGGCGCGAGGCGCCTTCGACCAGCGCGATCATGCGATCGAGGAACGTCGAGCCCGGCGCGGCGGTGATGCGCACCTTGATGCGGTCGGACAGCACGCGCGTACCACCTGTGACGGCGGAACGGTCGCCGCCGCTTTCGCGGATGACGGGCGCGGACTCGCCGGTGATGGCGGATTCGTCGACGCTGGCGATACCCTCGATCACCTCGCCGTCCGAGGGAATGATGTCGCCCGGTTCGCACAGCACGACATCGCCCATGTGCAGGTCCTGCGACGGCACCGAGCGGAACAGCAGCTTTGCCGGATCGCTGAGCTTCTTCGCCAGCGTCGTCGAGCGCGTCTTGCGCAGCTCGTCGGCCTGCGCCTTGCCCCTGCCCTCCGCCACCGATTCAGCGAAATTCCCGAACAGCACCGTGAACCACAGCCACAGCGAGATCTGGCCGTCGAACAGCGGATCGCCGCCGCCGCTCGCCAGGTCGCGCACGAAGACGAAGGTGGTCAGCAGCGTCACCACCTCGACCACGAACATGACCGGGTTGCGGACCAGCGTCCGGGGGTCCAGCTTGCGGAAGCTTTCGATCATCGCCGGCCCGAAGATGGCGGGATCCAGCATGCCGGTTTTCTTGCGTGTCATGATGCTACCTCTAGAAAAGCGTTCCGGCCTGCATGGCGAGATGCTCGACGATGGGACCGAGCGCGAGCGCGGGGAAAAAGGTCAGGCCGCCGACGATCAGGATCACGCCGATCAGCAGCGCCACGAATAGCGCGCCATCGGTCGGGAACGTGCCCGGCGACGGCGGCACCGTCTTCTTGGCCGCCAGCGACCCGGCGACCGCCAGCATCGGCACGATGAACAGGAAGCGTCCCATGAACATCGCGGCCGCCGTGGTCAAATTGTAGAAGCGCGTGTTGGCCGACAGGCCGGCGAAGGCGCTGCCGTTGTTGCCGGTCGACGAGACATAGGCATACAGGATCTCGCTGAACCCGTGCGGCCCCTGGTTGGCGATTCCCGCCAGCCCGTCCTTGGCGACGACGGCGATGGCGGTGAAGCCCAGCATCGACAGCGGCAGGACCAGGATCGCCAGCATGGCCATCTTGACCTCGCGTGATTCGATCTTCTTGCCGATATATTCCGGCGTGCGCCCGACCATCAGCCCGGCGACGAACACGGCGATGATGGCGAACAGCAGCATGCCGTAAAGGCCCGAGCCGACACCGCCGAAGATCACCTCGCCCAGCATTATGTTTACCAGCGGCACCATGCCGCCCAGCGGCGTCAGGCTGTCATGCATCGTGTTGACCGCGCCGCAGCTGGCATCGGTGGTGGCGGTGGCGAACAGGGCGGAGTTGGCGATGCCGAAGCGCACCTCCTTGCCCTCCATGTTGCCGCCGGCCTGCATGGCACTGGCCGTCTGGTCGACATGCAGCGCGGCGAAGGCGGGGTTGCCACCGGCCTCGGCCGGATACAGCACCGCGACGCCGGCAAGGAACAGCAGCGTCATGACGCCCAGTATCGCCCAGCCCTGGCGCTGGTTGCCGACCATGCGCCCGAACACGTTGGTCAGGCCCGCGCCGATGGCAAAGATGGCGATCATCTCTACGAAGTTGCTCAGCGCGGTCGGGTTTTCGAACGGATGGGCGGAGTTGGCGTTGAAGAAGCCGCCACCGTTGGTGCCGAACATCTTGATCGCTTCCTGGCTGGCGACGGGACCCAGCGCGATGGTCTGCTTGGCGCCCTCCAGCGTCGTCGCGTCGACATAGGCGCCCAGCGTCTGCGGCACACCCTGCCAGACGAGGAACAGCGCGATAATCAGGCTGACCGGCAGCAGCACGTACAGGGTGCAGCGCGTCATATCGACCCAGAAATTGCCGATCGTCCGCGCCGACTGGCGCGAGAAGCCGCGAATCAGCGCCACGGCCAGCGCGATGCCCGTGGCCGCCGACAGGAAGTTGTGCACCGTCAAGCCCAGCATCTGCACCAGATAGCTCATGGTGGATTCGCCGCTATAGGCCTGCCAATTGGTATTGGTGATGAAGCTGATCGCGGTGTTGAACGCCAGATCGGGCGGCACGGCGGGGAAGTGCTGCGGATTGAGCGGCAGCAGGTCCTGCACCCGCTCAAGCGCATAAAGCACGATGCCGCCGGCAAGGTTGAACAGCAGCATGGCGACGCCGTAGCGGATCCAGTCCTGCTCGATATCGGGGCGCACGCCCGACAGCTTGTAGAAGCCGCGCTCCAGCAGCGTGCTGCGTTTGGATTCGAACACGCGCGTCATGAACCCGCCCATGGGCGCCGCAAGCGCCAGCACCACGACGGTGAACAGGGCGATCTGGAAGATGCCGTTGCCAGTCATCAGAATTTCTCCGGACGGATCAGGACGTAGATCAGGTAGCAGAACAGGCCGGACGCGACGCAGGCGCCGAGGATGTAGTCGAGGCTCATTTCACGCGCTCGCAGAAAGACAGATAGGCGATGCCTATCCCGAATGCGCCGCACATGGCGGCAATCCACAACATATCGAGCATGAAGCCCCCATCGGATCGATCACTGATCCGAGGCTAGGCGCAGGCGGCATAAAAAATCGATGTGGAATGTGGAGTAGTCTGGACTAGTAGGGAGGCTTACTCCCCATCCCACAGCCGGTACCCCACCCCCGGCTCCGTGACCACATAGGTCGGCTGCAGCGGATCGGGCTCGATCTTCTGTCGTAGCGAACGGATATAGACGCGCAGGTACTGGATGTCGTCCTCCTGCGCCGGGCCCCAGACTTCCCTCAGGATCTGCTTGTGGCGCATCACCCTGCCGGCGTTCTGCGCCAGATAGGCCAGCAGGTCGTATTCCTTGGGCGTCAGCTTTATTTCGGCCTCGGCCAGGCCGATGCGGCGGTGGATCAAGTCGACGGACAGGGCGCCGATGCGCGTTACCGCCTCCACACCGTCGCGTTGCAGGCGATGACGCAGCGCGGTGCGAACGCGGGCGGTCAGTTCGACCATGCCGAACGGCTTGGTGACGTAATCGTCGGCACCGAGGTCCAGCGCCATGACCTTGCCCGCTTCCTCGTTGCGGATCGACAGCACGATGATCGGCACGGTGGAGGTTGCACGCACGCGACGTATCACCTCCAGCCCGTCGATGTCGGGCAGGCCGAGGTCGAGGATGATGACATCGGGCCGCGCGCCCAGCATCGACAGCGCCAGCGTGCCTGTGGCAGCCTCGCGGATCGCATAGCCCTGCGCCGACAGGCTGGTACGGATGAACCGGCGGATCTGCGGCTCGTCGTCCACCACAAGCACGGTACTGAGGGTCTTCGTCATTCGCGCATCGCCGGGGCGGTGACGATGGAAGACGCGAGTAGGCCGATTTCAAGGATCGCGCCCTGCCCGGTCTGCGGCTGGCAGGCCCTGATCGTGCCACCCATCGCCTGCAACAGGCCACGGCAGATGGACAGGCCCAGACCCGTGCCTGCGCGTTGCCGATCGCCGGCATTGACGCGGTAGAACTTGTCGAAGACATGGTCGAGGTCGCCGGCAGGAATGCCCGGCCCCTCGTCGCTGACCGTGATCGTCACGCCGCTGCCCAGCTTCGCCGCGATGGCAATGTTCGAGTCCACGGGTGCGAACTTCGCCGCGTTGTCCAGCAGGTTGAACAGCACCTGCTCCATCAGCGTATGGTCCAGAAGCAATTCGGGAAAATCGGGATCGATGTCGATCACGACATGATGATGGCTCAGCAGGTTCACGGCGCGGCGCAGCACGGTGCCGATCAGGTCCGGCAGATCGACCGGCTCAAGCCGCGCCGCGACGACGCCCGATTGCAGCTTGGTCATGTCCAGCAGATTGCCGACGAAACGATTGAGCCGTTCGGTCTCGTCATGCGCGGTCGCCAGCAGCTCGTCGCGCTCCGCCCCGCTATACAGCTTGTCGTAGCTTTGCAGCGATGTGATCGCGCCCAGGATCGAGGCCAGCGGCGTGCGCAGATCGTGCGACAGAGAATCCAGCAGCGCCGACCGCAACCGCTCGGTCTCCGCCTCCAGCCGCGCGCTGTCGATATCCTCGACCAGACGCACGCGCTCGACCGCGACCGCCACCTGGTCGATCAGCGCGTTCAGCTGGCGGCGCTGGCGCGGCATCAGCAGCGGCGGCGGCGGCCCCGCATCGACCGGCTCCTCGTCGCTGCACAGGCCCAGCACGGCAGTCACCTCGCGCTCGGTCTTGATCGGCAGGAACAGCCATTTGCCGCCCGGCAGCGTCTCGGCGCCGCGTCCTGACGGCTTGCCGTTGTTCAGAGTCCAGTGCGCCGCCGCCAGCTCGCGGACGTCCAGGTTCTGCGCGGTGGGATGCGCGGCCTGCACCTCCAGCTCCGTCTTGCCGCTACCGCGCCTGGGCATCAGCACCACCGCCGACAGCTTCAGCATGTTCGATGTCTGCTGCGCCGTGGCACGCATCAGGTCGGCAAGCGAAGCGGTCGCGGCCAGGCGGCGCGAGAAGGAATAGAGTTCGACGGTGGTACGCGACTGCTGGCGCAGCATCACCGATTGTTCGCGCGCGCGCCCCGTCAGGTTGCTGACCAGCATGGCGACGGCGAAGAAGAAGACCAGCGACAGGATATTCGCCGGTTCGGCGATGGTGAAGGTATAGAGCGGCGGCAGGAAAAAGAAATTATACGCCAGTGCCGACAGTACCGACGCCATCAGCGAAGGCCACAGCCCGTAGGATACGGCGCTGACCAGCACGGCGGTCAGATAGATCAGCGCGATATTGGGCAGTGCGACCGCCAGCGATATCAGCTCGCCCACGCCGGTCGCCACCCCGACGATGCCGGCGCTTATCGCGTAATCCAGCCAGCCCGCTCGCGGCACGGCCTTGACCGCCTGCCGCAACGGCGCGGGCGGGGCGTTCCCCGCCTGCCGGTTCAGCGTCTCCTCGGCCACGACATGGATGCTGATCCCGGCGTTGTTTCGTACCAGCGAATCGACCACCGAGCCGTGCCAGAACTCGAACCATTTCGAGCGGCGCGACTTACCGACGATGATGTGGGTCGCATTGATGGAGCGCGCGTAGTCGACGATCTCGTCGGCGATGCTGCCGCCGGGCCCCGGTCCGGGGATCGAGACCGCCTCGCCGCCCAGTTGTTCGGTCAGGCGGAGCACCTCCTGCACCTTGTCCTTCTGTTCCTCTGTCAGCGTCAGGTGGCGCGGGCCTTCGATATACAGCGCGCTCCAATCGGCGTGCAGCCGGTCGGCGGCACGGCGCGCATACCGTACCAGCTGTGGCGAGCTGGGGTGATCGCTGATGCACACCATCACGCGTTCGTTGGTGTTCCAAGGCCCTTCGATCGCGTTGACCTTCATGTGCGCGACCACCTGATCCTCGACGCGGTCGGCGGTGCGGCGCAACGCCAGTTCGCGCAGGGCGGTCAGGTTGCCGGGCTTGAAGTAGTTGCGCACGGCGCGCTCGGCCTGCTCGTTCACATAGACCTTGCCGTCGGCCAGGCGCTGCAACAGGTCGTCGGGCGTCAGGTCGATCAGCTCGACCTGATCGGCGGCGTCGATGATGCTGTCGGGTACGGTTTCGCGGATGCGGATGCGCGTGATCTGCGCCACCACGTCGTTCAGGCTTTCGACATGCTGCACGTTCAGCGTCGTATAGACATCGATGCCGGCGGCCAGCAATTCCTCGATGTCCATGTAGCGCTTGGCATGCCGCGAGTCCGGCGCGTTGGTGTGCGCCAGCTCGTCCACCAGCGCGACCTGCGGCCGGCGAACCAGGACCGCGTCCAGGTCCATTTCGGTCAGGCGCTGGCCCTTATATTCGATCTGGCGGCGCGGAACGATCTCGAAACCGTGCAGCAGCGCCTCGGTTTCCCTGCGGCCATGCGTCTCTATCACCGCCGCGACCACATCCGTGCCGGCCGCGCGCAATGCAGCGCCCGCCGTCAGCATCTGGTAGGTCTTGCCGACACCGGGCGCCGCGCCCATGAATATCTTCAGCCGGCCACGACCGGTATCGTAAAGCTCACCGATAAGCGTCCATCCCCGCTAGAACCGTTGCGATATGCCGATATAGGCCTGCAAATCCGGTGCCTGCTTATTGAGGCCTATATTCGTGCCCATGTCCAGTTGCAGGTCGCCGCGCACCAGCCAGGCAACGGCGAAGTCGGCCGTATAGTAGGGCTGTACACCGGTATCGGTATTCACGTCGCTGTAAAATTCCACGTAGCCGGTCAGGTTGGTATCCGTGCCGATGGCATGGCTGAAATTGATCAGGTTCTGATAGTTCTGGTGTACGCCGGTCAGGTTTGCATTTTCCTGGAAATCCAGTTCGGTCATGACCAGGCCCGTCCAGTCGTCCGGCAGGGCGAAGGAGAACGGGGCATAGCCGCCTCCCTCCCAATGACCGTTGCCGATGCTGCGCGCCGCCGTGGGTGCCTTGACATATGGTACGATAGCCAGCGCGTAGTCGCCGCCATCGTCGCCCAGCAGGTTGAACTTCACGCGGGTATAGACATCGCCGAAACCGTTGCCCTGGAACCGCGACGCCGTGGCGCGGTCGGTGGTGCGCACGTAGTTTACCGGCGCCAGCGCGATCTCGAGGTCGGTCTGGTTGGTCAGGCCCAGCTTCAGCGTCGGATCGGCGACGATCATGTCAGATGTCGTGGTGCGGCCGTAATTGTAATGGTCGTAGGTCCAGTTGACGATGTCGGCCTCGTACTGGAAATGCCCCGCATCGACGGTGTAGGGCGAGTTCGACTTGGTCGGGCGATCGGTATTGAAGGACCGCATCTCGTTGTCCGGCACAGGATCGAACAAGGTATAGCCGGATTTGTCCGGCGCGGGAACATCGGCGGTCTGCGGCGCGGCATCGTTCGGTCCCTTGACGGGAACATCGGCGGTTTGCGCCCAGGCGGGCAGGCTTATCGTCAGGGTCAATGCGGCGATGGCCGCGACTAGCGGGCGATTTGACATATCAACCTCCTTGGTTGAGGTTACATCACGCTTTCAGCCCATAAAAAATCCATGCGTAGTTGAGATAGACCCCTTGTGGGCCCGATCCGGTGCGGCGCGTGTTATCGGAACGATCAATCCTATTTTCTACGGCGGTAACCGATGCCAGCGATCAACAAAGCGAAGCTTATTTTCCTTCCCCTGCTTACGATCGGCCTTGCGGCCTGCGCCCGTGCGGATATGGGCGGGCATGTCAGGAACGATCCCGGCGGGGGCGCTTCGGGCGCCGTGTCCAGCGATCTGGAAACCCACGCCAGCGGCGCGATGAACGGGGCCGATGCGGCGAACGGCGACCCCATCACCGGAACAGGAAATCTGGGCAGTGGGTCGACCGAAAGCGATCCCATGAACGGCGTCAACCAGGTCGGTCCGGCCGCTCGTTTCTAATCGGCGACAACGGCCGATCGATGCGCGGCAATGGCGCTCAGGAATATCTCGCCGAAATCCTTGAGCTTCGTTGCGCCTACGCCGTTGACCGCGGCGAAAGCATCCATGTCGCGCGGGCACCGCTGGGCCATGTCGATCAGCGTACGGTCGGAGAAGATCACGTAGGCCGGCACCTGGCGTTCGCGCGCCAGGCGCAGGCGTACCGTCTTCAGCGCGGCCAGCAAGGCTGAGTCACCAGGTTGCATGCCCATTTCCGAGTCAAACGCCATGCGCGTCTTGTCGCGGAATTCGCGAGGCGCACTGGCGCGGTATTCGAACGGGATTTCGCCCCGCTCCAGCGCGTTCCCCTTTTCCGCTATGGCGATGCCGCCGTGACCGCCTATATCCAGCGTCAGGAAACCGCCCGCCACAAGCTGGCGGATCAGCGACTGCCATTCGTCCTTCTTGCGGTCCTGACCGGTGCCGAAGCTGGCGAGGCGTTCATGGCCCCGCTCCAGTATCTTCGGCGTTTCATGGCCGCGCAGGACATCCACGATATGAGCCTGGCCGAAACGTTCGCCGGTTTGCGCGACCGCCGCCAGGATCAGCCGCGCCTCGGCCGCGCCGTCCACGCGCGGCGCCTGGTCCAGGCAATTGTCGCAGTTGCCGCAGGGCGGCGCGGTCTCGCCGAAATAATTCAGCAGGATCTGGCGACGGCACTGCGCCGTCTCGCAGTAGCCGATCAGCGTATCCAGGCGGCCATGCGCGCGGCGTTTGTGCTCGGGCGGCGCATCCTCGTCCTCGATGAACATCCGCCGCATGCGTATGTCGCCGAGGCCGTACAGCATCTGCGCCTCGGCAGGGCGCCCGTCGCGGCCGGCACGCCCGATCTCCTGGTAATAGGCTTCCAGGCTACCCGGCAGGTCGGTGTGGAAGACATAGGCGACATCGGGCTTGTCGATCCCCATGCCGAAAGCGATGGTCGCCACCATCACGATGCCGGATTCGGTCATGAAGCTGTTTTGGTTGGCGTCGCGTGCTTCCTTGGCCATGCCGGCGTGATAGGAAAGCGCCGGCACCCCGTTCTGGCTCAGGAAGGCAGCGACTTCCTCCGTCTTCTTGCGCGACAGGCAGTAGACGATGCCGCTGCGGCCCGGATGGCGCCGCACGAAATCCAGCAATTGCCGCCTGCCATCCCGCCTGGCGGTCATGCCCAGCTTGATATTCGGCCTGTCGAAGCCCAGCACCATCGTCTCGACCTTGCCGGCGAAGATACGCGCGGCGATATCGGTACGCGTGGTTTCGTCCGCCGTCGCGGTCAGGGCGATGATCGGCACCGTGGGGAAAAGATCGCGTAGCCGCGACAGATCCTCGTATTCACGCCTGAACGCCGGTCCCCATTGGGAAATGCAATGTGCCTCGTCGATGGCGATCAGCCGGACATCCAGCCGCCCGAGCGCCGCGAGCATCGGCTCGGTCATGAGCCGTTCGGGCGCCAGATACAGCAGTCGCGTCTCGCCCGCCGCGACGCGTCGCCAAGCGGCAACGTTGACATGACGGTCGAGCGATGAATTGATGGTATCGGCCGCGACACCTGCAAGCCGCAGCGCCGCGACCTGATCCTGCATCAGTGCCACCAGCGGCGACACGACGATGGCAAGGCCGCCGAGGACCAGCGCCGGAACCTGATAGCATAGCGACTTGCCCGCGCCGGTCGGCATTACCGCCAGCACATGCCGCCCCTCCAGCAATGCCTCCATCGCCTGCTGCTGGCCGGGACGGAAATCGTCGAAACCGAACACATCCTTCAGGACGCGCTGCTTGGGATCCTCGAGGTCCGCCCGGATAGTTGCCGCCGATGTCTGCATATACCCTGCGTTCTAGCGCAGCGACGGGCAGACCACAATGCGACGTATCGGGCAAACAGGCGGAGGCAACCCAAGGCAACAACTTCTGTCCACGAGACCAGATTTTGACATACGGTGATATGCATGCATTATTGGAATATAAATTAAGAAAAGTCGACTCGTACATAAAATTATTACAGTATACATTCGGTAGTATGCGCATCAGTATTCAAAGTTAACCATAGTAATAAATTAGTTTTATACTGACGCTTCAATTTTTATTTACAGGACTGATGTATCTTCCCTTGTGAATTTCTTTTTTGGATATCTGGGGGAGACGATTATGAGAGTTTCATATAAGGCGCAGCGATCCTTGATCCTGTCGATGTTGATCGGTACGGCATGCATGGCTTCGGCCAGCGCCGCGACGCAGGGCACACTGGGATCGACATCGACCGGCAGCGCCAATATCTCGATCACGAAATCCGTTCAGGCACAGATCAGCGATCTCAGCGACATGACCCTGTCCAGCTGGAACATCGGCCAGGGCGCGGTCCAGCTGTACAGCAATGTCTGCATCTATTCCTCGACCGGCAGCTACAAGGTAACGGCGACGGGCAGCGGCCTGGCCAATATCTTCACGGTGGCAAGCGGGCTGAACATCATGCCCTATTCCGTGGTCTGGAATTCGTCGGGCGCGGGCGCACTTGCCAATAGCGGCGCCACCCTTTTGCCGAACGTGCAATCGGCATCGCTGAGCAACGCCAGTACAGCCAGCGCGACATGCAACGGCGGCGGCAGCGCGAACGATACGGCGCGCGTGGTGGTCAATATCGCCAACACCGATATCACCGCCGCAGCATCCAGCAGCACGCCGTACACCGGCACGCTGACAATGCTGATCACGCCTTACTGATCGAACGGTATCGATCTGGACAAACTGGTAGACGCCTCCCATGTTCCGGCTTCTCGGAATACTGATCCTGACAGCGGTGCCGGCGGTGCCGGCATACGCGGGGATGGCGGTCCAGATCAGCGGTATCAGCGACCTCAGCCTCGGCAGCTGGGGTATCGGCGATCCCGCCGTGTCCTCCTACATCGACGTTTGCGCGGCGGCTACCTCCACCGTGCCCGCGGGCGGCTATGCCATTACCGCGACGGGCAGCAGCGGCTTCACCCTGATCAGCGGTTCGAACCACATCCCGTACACGCTCGCCTGGGAAGATTCCGGAGCGGGCGCATTAGGAACCAATAGCGGCACCCAGTTGAGCAGCGGCGTTTTTCTGGATGGCCAGGCCGCTGCCTATACCGCGACCCCGACCCTGTGCTTGATCGGCGGTCCCACGGCGCGGTTGCATATAAAAATTACGCAGGCCGACATGACCGCGGCCCTGGCCGGCACCTATACCGGCACCATTACGCTGATGGTCAGCCCGCCATGAAACGGCTGCCACGTCTCCTGGCGCTTCCATGTGCGATCGCAATGCTTTGTTCCGTGTCTCCGGCTTTCGCCGAGGTGAAGGTGCAAAGCGGCGCGCCGGAAGGGTTCGAGGCGCTGGATGCCCCGAGGCAAACGGTCGTCATGCTGCGCTATGGCGGCGATGCCCTCGGCCCCGTCCCAGCTCATTTCTCGCCCGGCCGGATCAGCTTCGACAATCCCGCAGCAATCCTGGACAAGCTGCCTTCGGTTACCGACAGGCAGCGTGTAAGCGCCGCGCTGTCGAAGCCGATGGAAACGCATCCCGACCTGCTCTGCACCGCAAAGCGCACAGAAAATTGCGGATCGCTGGTTCCCGACGTGGCGGGCGTGATTTTCGACGAAAGCACACTCAGCGCGGAGCTGTTCGTCAATCGCGATTACCTAGCGGTGGTCGATCAGAACACTCTGCGCTACCTGCCCCTGCCCGAGCGAAATTTCTCCACCGTCTCGAGCTTCAACGGCGCGGTGAACGGTGCCAATGGCCAGGGTACCAACTACACGGTCAGCAACGATACGGTCTTTTCGGTCGGCGAGGCTAAGCTGTCGACCCAGACCACGGCGGGCCAGACGGGCCTGCGCTTCGATACCGCCAATGCCAGCGTCGATCGCAATGGCTGGACCGCCGGCGGTGGCCTGTTCCGCAGCCATGCCATGCAGCTGCTATCGGACCGCGACATGGCCGGCGTCTCCTATTCGACATCGATGAAAACGCGGCTGGACGACCAGAAGACGCGCGGCAACGATGTCATATTGTATCTGCCCCGCCGCTCCTATGTCTCCATCTACCGCGAAGGCAGGCTCTATTCCTCGCAGGCCTACGAGGCGGGCAACCAGCGTATCGACACTTCCGAACTGCCCGATGGCGCATACGAGATCACCCTGAAGATACAGGATTCTGACGGCGAGACGCGCGAGGAGAAACGCTTTTTCGCCAAGACTCAGGATATCCCGCCCCCCGATCAGCCGACTTTCTATTTCGATGGCGGACTAATCCGCAAAACGGCGGCAACCGACGAGACGGTTCCGCAGATCACGAGCAAGCCCATCCTGCGCACCGGCATCGTGGAGCGGGTCGCCGAGAATGTCGGCATGAGCTTCAGCGTGCTGGGCGTACAGGACCGCGCCCTGGCCGAGACCGGTGCGGTCTGGATCGACCAGGGCACGAAAGTAAGTGCGACAGCCCTGACCTCGACGCGCGGCGATCTGGGCTTCCAGGGCAGCTACCTGCAGACGATGGGCGATTTCAATACCTCCATCGATGTGCGCAAGACATGGATGGTCAAGAGCCCGATCCCGGGCTTCGAGGATCAGTCGGGAAACATCACGCAGGCATCGGCGACGATGAACTACGCAATCGATACAGATCTGAGTCTGGGCATGCGCGCCAGCTATTCCAGCGAGAACGCGCAGGTCTCGACCTCGGTCGGCCCCTATAGCGAATGGCGGATCTGGAGCGAGGGCGAAGCGTCATTAGGGTTGACGGTAGCGGCAGCCCATACCGATCACCAGAACGAGGCCAGCACGCTGCTGCATTTCTCATACAGCTTCGGCGACTACAATGTCAGTGGCGCGGGCGGGGTCAGTTTCGACAATCATCGCACCGGGCCCGTCGGCAACCTGCATGTGATGCATACCGACAATACGCCGGGCAACGCGCTGACGCTGGGCGGTGGCGTCAGTACGGGCAACAGTCAGCAGGTCTTCAGCGGCGATGCCGACTGGCAGAACAATTTCGGACAGCTGCGCGGCAGCGCTCAGGAATCCCTGGGCCATAACAACTCCGGATTCGGTTACGGCGGCAGTTTCGCCGTCAATGCCACGCAGCTGGACGACGAGATCGACATCGGCGGCGATCAGTCGGGCAAGAGCGCGGTGATCGTCGAGACGTCGGGCGATGCCGATGCGCCGATGAAGATTTTCGTCAACAATGTCGAGCGCGGCACCATAAAATCGGGCGGCCGGCAGATCCTTTATCTGATGCCGTTCCACACCTATGACATCCGCCTGGCCCCGGCGAAGAACGCGCTGCTGGATTACGAGAGCGACAACAAGCGCGTCACGCTTTACCCCGGCAATGTCTCCAAGCTGCACTGGAGCATAAACAAGTTTTATGTCGTCAGTGCCCGCATCGTGACGCCGGACGACAAACCGCTGGTCCAGGCGACACTGAAGGAAAGCAAGGCGCAGGTCTCAACCGACAGGAACGGCCGCATGCAGGCAGAGCTATCGAAGCCTGCAAGCCTTACCTTCGAAAGCGGCAACGGCGCGACATGCCAAGTGGCACTGCCGCAATCGGTCAAGCCGGTCAACGGCGTCCTGCTCTACAAGGAGGCCCTGCCCTGCCTGCCGATCACTCAAACTGCTTCTCGCTAGTCATGCCGCCGTCCCATACCGAATAGGATGCCGGCGCATCGGTGCCCAGCGTCACAGTGTCGGTAGCGCCGGGATATACCCGGGCCACCGGAAGCACCTTGCACTCCTTGGCAGCATCGCATTGCTTTCCGTTCTGGAACAGGATGTTGGTATTGCCTGTATTCTGGATGGTCAGCGTCTTGCCGATGCGCTTCGCCACGTAGTGCGGATCGGGCGCGACGGGACGCACGATCACCAGCGCCTCGTAGCCGACGAGGATCTTCAGGCCGATCTTGGCCTTGCTGTCCAGCCCCTTGATGACCGGCTTGATCGCGACGCGGTAGATATGTTCTTCGCTGTCCGGTTCCTTCAGCAGCACGAAGCGCAATATCTTTCGGCCGCCGCCGGTCAATACCGTCTTGTCCGGCGTCACCAGCAAAGCGGATTGCGAGGGATCGTCGATGAGGCGGCGCGTCTCGTCCGGCTGGCCGGGATGGATGACCTCGTTGATCTGGGTTTCTATGTAATCGTTTTCCTTCGACCGGCTGATCAGCTCGATATCCTGCTGGCGCGGACCGTCCTGCGTGAACTCCACGATCGCGGAGGCGATCATGAAGTCGGCATGGGCCCTGGCGACAGGATAGGCGGCAAGGGACAATAGAACGACAGGTAGAATCTTTGATTTTCGCATGAACTCATGCTCCGTCCGTCAAGTTGCGCTTCGACTGTACAGCACTACTTATAGCACGACAACGGCCGCCGGTTCCCACTTCGCGAAATGTAACGCATGCGCGCAACGTCGAGGTCGACTACGGCACTACCAAATGTAGGGAATCAGCATGCGTGCATGGCGCTTGTAGTCGTCGTACGTGCTGCCGAACGCATCGCCCATGAAGGCTTCCTCGCGCGCGATCTTCATGCGGAAGCCGATCACCACCAGCGCGATCGCCGGTATCTGAATCAAGTTATCGAAAAACAGGCCCAGCCCGATAAAGCCCAGCAGCAATCCGGTATAGATCGGATGGCGCGAATAACGGTAGGGGCCGCTGCGGATCAGGCTGTGATCTTCCTTCAACTGGACCGTGCCGCTCCAGTTGCGGCCGAGGTGGTGGCGGGCATAAAGAGCCCACCCAAGGCCCAGCCCTACCAGCAGAATGCAGACTACGTTCAAACCCGTGCCGCGCGGCATGACACCCATTTCGTCATCGCGCGGAACCCCGATCATCATCAGCGCGATGCCGCCGGTGACGACCAGCTGGTAGCGGATGCGGGTATGCCATGGCTCCCTGGCGCGCGGTTTCTTGTTCTGCCAGGCGGCGGCCAGCCAGCACAGCGCCCATACCAGCCACATCAGCTGGATCACCTTCGCCGTCAGTGCGGTAGTCGGCATCGGATTCAGGCGGCTTTCGTGGCCGATTTGCGCAGGTCGCCGTCCAGCGCATCGGCAGCGATCCAACCGGACATCATCACCATCGGCATGCCGGGACCGGGATGCGCCGCGCCGCCTGCCAGATACAGCCCGTCGACATAGGGGCTGCGATTGCCCGGCTTGAACGCGCCGAGGAAACGGCCATGGCTGGTCAGGCCGTAGATCGCGCCGTTCAACACGCTGTAGCGGTCGTGGATATCCTGCGGCGTCAGCACGCGCTCGAACACGATGCGCTCCTCGATATCGGCCATGCCGGCGCTGCGCTTGAGCTTGTCCAGGATCACCCGGCGATAGGCCGGCAGCATCTTCGACCAATCGTGATGCGGCCTGAGATACGGCGTGTGCACCAGAACGTATAGCGCCTCGCCGCCCTCGGGCGCGACACTGGGATCGGTGCCGGACGGCGCCGCGATATAGCAGCTGGGATCGGGGGCCGGCTCGCCTTTGCGATAGATCCAGTCGAACTCTTCCTCCGGATCGCGCGAGAAGACGAAATCGTGATGCAGCAGATGGTCGTAGCGTTTGTTCAGTCCGAGATAGAGCACGACGCCCGAACAGGCAGGCTCGTAGGACCGCGCGGCATCGAACCGCCTTGCCGCCTTGCCGCCGATCAGTTCGCGATAGGTACGCACCGCATCCCTGTTGGACACTACCGCCGACACCGGGATCGTTTCACCGCCGGCGGTACGCACCGCGGCGACGGTGCCGTCCTGCCGCACGATTTCGGCGATGCTACAGCCGGTGCGGATGTCGACGCCCTGCCGCGTCGCCAGCGCGGCAAGCCCCTCCGCGACCGCGCGCGTGCCGCCCATGGGATACCAGATGCCGTCGCCGGTCTGAATCCGCGCGATGCTACACAGAACGGCAGGCGAACCATAGGGCGAGGAACCGACATATTGCACGAAATGGTCGAGCATCTGCGCCACGCGCTTGTCGCTGACCTTGCCCCTGATCGCACCGGCGACGGTGCTGCCCATCTTGAGGTTGAGGAAATCCTTCAGGCCCGCCGCGCTCTTGCGGAAGTCGAGCGTGTCGATGACGCTGTTCACCGACTTCCAGAAGAACACGCGCTCGGAAATATCGTATAGCGTTTCGGACAGGTCCTGGAATTTCCGATATCCGTCTGCATCGCCCGCATCGCTGGAAAATCCGCCGATGCTGGCAGCCATGTCGTCGATGGATTCCACGAGATCCAGGCGGCTGCCGTCTTCGAAAAAACAACGCCATTGCGGATCGAGCCGCACAAGGTCGAGCCGCTGGTGTACATCCTCGCCGGCTTCCTGGTAGAGCCGCGCAAGGACGCGGGGCAGCGTCAGGATCGTCGGGCCCATATCGAAGCGGAACCCGTCTTCCTGCAGCACGGCCGCCTTGCCGCCGACCCAGTCGTTGGCTTCGAACAGTATCACCTTGTGACCGCGGCTTGCCAGCGTCGAGGCCGCGGCAAGACCGCCAAGGCCCGCACCGATCACGGCGACCGGTTTTTCCTGCGGCATGTCAGGCTCTTTCATAGTGATAGGTGGGGTCGGCGTGGGCCGCGTTCGCGGGCATCGGCCAGCGTATCGGGCTGCGCAGCGACAGGTCGTCCTCGATCAGGCGCGCGGTTATCTTGGCCGACTCGAATATCACCGGCAGTCCGCTGCCCGGATGCGTGCCGCCACCGACCAGATAGACGCCGTCAAGTTCGTCGAAACGGTTCTTGGGGCGCAGCAGCAGCATCTGGCCCAGCGAGTGCGTCAGGTTGAACGTGGCGCCATTATAGATCTGGTGATCGTGCTGCCAGTTGAGCGGGGTCGTCGTCTGTTCGAACCGGATACGCTTTTCGATGTCGGCGATGCCGATCTGCTTCAGCCGTTCCAGCACCCGGCCGCGATACGAAGCGCTTGCGGAGTCCGTCCAGTCGATGCGGCCGGTATGGTGGGGCACGGGCACCAGAACGTAGAGCGTCGAGTGACCGTCGGGCGCCAGACCGGGGTCGGTGACGCAGGCATTCTGCACGTAGAAGGACGGTGCCTCGGTCAGCACGTTGCCTGCCTCGATCTCTGCGATGTTGCGGACGTAATCCTCGGCCAGGAAGATGGTGTGATGTTCCAGGTCGTCGATCCGTCCTTCGATGCCGAGATACATCATGTAGGTCGAACAGGAATAGCGCTTCTTCGCCAGCTTGGCGTCGGTCCAGCGGCGGCGCAGGTGATCGGGGACAAGACGCTGCATTGCGCGCGAGAAATCGGCGTTTATCACCACGGCGTCGGCGGGATAGACTTGGCGATCGGTTTCCACGGCGACGATCTTGCGGCCCTCGAAATGCAGCCGCGTCACATCCTCGCCGGTTCGTACGCTCACCCCGTTTTCGGCGGCGAGCGTGGCCATGTTCTCCATCACCCCGCCGCAGCCCCCGATCGGGTGATAGACGCCATGCTCGTATTCCAGGAACGACAGGATGGTGAACAGGCTGGGGCAGCGGAACGGCGACATGCCGAGATATTTGGTCTGGAACGAGAAGATCAGGCGCGTGCGCGGATCGGCGAAGAAACGGGCAAGGTCGCGCTCGACCGAGCGGTGAGGGTTGAGGTAGCGCAACGCGGCGATGATCTCAGGCTTGAGCAGATCCCTCAGCGAATTGAACGGCTGCTCCAGGACCGGCCTGAACGCCTCCAGCTTGGCCCGGTTCTCGGCCAGGAATTTCGGCAAATTGGCGGCATCCTCCGGCGCGAAGCCGGCGATCTGCGCCGCCATGCGCTTTATGTCGGAGGTTGCCTTGACGCGCTCGCCGTTCTCGAACCGGACTTCGTATTGCGGATCGAGGCGCTTCAGGTCGACATGGCGCGTGAAGCTGTGGCCGCAGGCGGCGTATATCTCGCACAGTACGCGCGGATACAGGAAGAAGGTCGGGCCGGTATCGAACCTGAAACCGCCGCGATCCAGCGGCGCGGTGCGGCCGCCCACGACTTTCTGCCGTTCGATCACCGTGACCTCGGCATCGGTCGTGCCCAGCATCATGGCACTGGCAAGGCCGCCCGGACCCGCGCCGATGACGACTATTTTCTTTCGCATTGCTGTCCCGGTGGTATGGTCGGCCATACGGCCGGAATGGAAACCGCGTTCAGGGGGCTATGTCGATAAATGAGCAGCGTCGCCCTCCAGAAACAGCGAAATGCACAGACAGACTGGCAATCTAGGTCGGTTCCGGATCGCATCAAGGTTTTGCGGCGGACGCGGCAGCTTATCGCGCTTCGCGCCGAACAGGCAATGGCTTCCGTTTCCGCCTCGGGCCGGCGCGAAGCCGCCGAAACCCTGCCACTGGAAGTCATCCCGCTCCTGGAGGCGATACGCTTCCTGGAACGCAAGGCGGTAGAGCTGTTGCACCCCCGACGGCTGGGGCGGAAAGGCCGTCCCTTATGGCTCTGGGGCATCGAATCGACGGTCCAACGCGAACCGTTCGGCGTGGTTCTGATCATCGCGCCGTTCAATTACCCGTTGTTCCTGCCTGGGGTGCAGGCGTTGCAGGCGCTGGTCGCCGGGAATGCCGTGCAGGTCAAGCCCGCGCCGAATTGCACGGCGCCAATGACATTGCTGGCCGCCTGCCTGGCCGAAGCCGGCCTGCCGGTCGATCTGTTCGTCGTGCTGGAGGAAAGCGTTCATGCGGCGGAGGCGGCAATCGATTCGGGAATCGACCTGATCGTCCTGACCGGATCGGGGGATGCCGGACGCGCCGTGCTGCACCGCGCCGCTCAGCGCCTGCTACCCGCCATCGTGGAATTATCCGGAAACGACGCTGCGTTCGTGCTGCCCGGCGCGGATGTAGGCATCGTGACGCAAGCTCTCGCCTATGGCCTGCGCCTGAACGGCGGCGCGACCTGCATCGCACCGCGCCGCGTATTCGTTCCAAAGGAAATGCTGCCTGCTATCGAAACCGGCATTCTGCACCGATTGCTCGGCGACGACTCTTTTCCTGTGTTGCCGGCTTCGCGGACGCATGTAAACGCTCTGTTGCAGGATGCGCGGGACAAGGGGGCGCGGATTGCCGGCGGCGCGGTGAACGATACCGGCATGAATCCCGCGCTGGTCATCGCGCCTCCACCGGACGCGCGCATCATGACGGAAGATTTTTTTGCCCCCATATTGTCGCTGATCCCGGTAGACAGTCCCGACCAGGCGTTGCTCATGTCGACCATGTCGCCGCACGGACTGGGCGCATCGGTCTTCGGCCCTGTCGCCGAGGCGGAAGTGTTCGCGGCGCGGGTCGATGCCGGGTCGGTCGTCGTCAACGACCTGATCGTACCCACCGCCGATCCCCGCCTGCCGTTCGAGGGCCGGCGCAACAGCGGCTTCGGCCCGACCCGCGGTGCGGAGGGATTGCTGGCCATGACCCGCACGCGCGCCGCCACGGCACGGCACAACCGCCTATACCCGCATTTTCGCAGCGTTCGACAAAAGGACGCCAGCTTGTTCCTGGCCTACATCGCACTGGCGCATGGCGATGAGCGGATCAAAAAACTACCCTGCCGGCTGGCACGTCTTGGAATAAGCCTGCTCCGTCGACGGTAAACTCACGTCTTCCGCTTCTTCCCACCCGGCGCATGCTTCGGCTTGCCTGCGCCATGCTTGAACTTCTTGAAATCGCCCTTGCGCTCCGGTGGCTTGCCGCGCGGTTTGTGATCGTGGACACGATCGTTTCGATAGGCAGTCGGATGTTCCTGCGGCGGGGTGATGTCCTCGGGCGCAGGCAGGCGGGCACGGTGCAGGCGGATCAGCGCGGCGGCGATCTCCTCCGGCGTGCGGCCGTCCAGCAACCTGCGCGCCAGCGCCAGGTCTTCCTCCGCCATCGGCTCGGCCAGGATGGGATCTTCCAGCAGGCGCTTGGCGTCGCGCTCGCGGATAACCTCCGCCGGCGGAGGACCGCCCCAATCGGCTTCCACACCCGCCTGGTACAAAAGCTGTGCGGCACGGCGCTGCTGGTTATGGGGCACGATCAGGACACAGGTACCTTTCCTGCCCGCGCGCCCGGTGCGTCCGCTACGGTGCAGCAACGTCGCCGAGTTCGTCGGCAGGCTGCCATGGATCACGAGCTCGAGCTGGGGCAGGTCGATGCCGCGCGCCGCAACGTCCGTCGCGACGCAGACACGCGCATGGCCGTCGCGCATCGATTGCAGGGCACGGCTGCGTTCGATCTGCGTCATCTCTCCCGACAGCGCCACCGACAGGAAGCCGCGCTCCAGCAGGCTGAGATGCAAGTGCCGCACCTCCTCGCGCCGCGAACAGAAAACCAGCGCGTTGGGCGCCTCGAAATAACGCAGCACGTTGACGACGGCATGTTCCATGTCGGACGGCGCGACAGTCACGGCGCGGTATTCGATGTCGGCGTGCTGTTCGTTGCGCACCAGCGTATCGATGCGCAGCGCGTTCTTCTGGTAGCGTCCGGCCAGCGCGGCGATGTGCTTCGCTATGGTGGCGGAGAACAGCAGCGTGCGGCGCTCGGTCGGGGCGGCATCCAGCAACGCCTCCAGTTCCTCGCGGAAGCCCAAATCCAGCATCTCGTCCGCTTCGTCAAGGACGACGGCGCGCAGGGCGGACAGCTCCAGCCGGCCCCGGCGCAGATGGTCGCACAGACGGCCCGGCGTGCCGACGACGATATGCGAGCCGGCATGCAGCGCCTTGCTCTCGGCACGCGGGTCCATGCCGCCGATGCACGACACGATGCGCGCACCGGTTTCGCCATAGAGCCATTCCAGTTCGCGTTGCACCTGCATCGCCAGCTCGCGCGTCGGCGCCACGATCAGGGCCAGCGGCGCCGCAGCCGTCTCGAATCTCGGTTGGCCGCCCAGCAGGGTTTCGGCGATGGCAAGGCCGAATGCCACCGTCTTGCCCGATCCCGTCTGTGCCGACACCAGCAGGTCGCGGCCGGCGGCATCGGGCGCCAGGATGGCCTCCTGCACAGGGGTGGGTTCGGTATAGCCACGCGCCTCCAGGGTACGGGCGATGGCTACTGTATTCACGATAAACGGCATGGGAAAGACAATCTAAAACGAGGAAACACCTTAAAAGCTGCTTAGATAAGCCCCCTAATGAAGGCATGGCAATGGCAGCTGTAATTTAACAGCGACAGTCTGCATCTGAATGCGACAAGACTGCTTGATTATGAAGCGGGCACTTCACTTTCAATCGATCAAGTCCATTTAGATTGTTACTGAGTGCTTGTTGTACGAAAATTTAAAATTACATACAATGATACTCAAGGAGCTAGCATTAGGGGTCGATCCAGATGGACTATTCTAAATTATCACCCCGGTTGCAGCGGGCTTTGGAATCGGTGGCTGAAACCCTGGTAACCGACGAGCTCATTTATGAAGAACTCGAAGTGATTAGCAGAACTGTATATAGTTCGCATGAGCATTCGCGTAAAAAGAGAAACATTTTGAACTAGGGACAGCTGTCCCGGATGGGATGGCTTCTATGTCTGGTGCCGGAATCGTATGGATTACAGGCGCGTCGAGCGGAATAGGCGCCGCCCTTGCGCAGTACATGGCCAGGTCGGGGTATGTCGTGGCGATCAGCGCCCGGTCCGCCGATAAATTGTCGGCATTGGCCGGGCAGGCTTACGGCAGCGGCCGGATCGTTTCCTATCCCGTGGACATCACCGATGCCGGCGCGCTGAAAACGACGGTCAGCAAGATCGTCGCCGATCTTGGCCGTATCGATATCGCCGTGCTTTCCGCCGGGACATACACGCCGGATGAGCCGGGCAAGTTCGACGTGAAGGAAATCGAAAGCCAGCTGACTCTCAACGTCATGGGTACCGTCAGGACCATCGACGCGCTGCTGCCGCAGCTGGACAGGCAGGGTGGTGGGCACATCGCCATTGTCGCCAGCGTCGCCGGTTACCGCGGCCTGCCCAATGCCGCCGGCTACGGCCCGACCAAGGCGGCGCTGATCAACATGGCCGAGGCGTTGAAGCTTGGATTTGCCGAGCGCAGGATCAAATTGCAGGTCGTATGCCCCGGCTTCGTGAAAACACCGCTGACCGACAAGAATGACTTCCCGATGCCGTTCATTATCTCGCCCGAGAAAGCGGCCGGGATCATCGCGCGCGGCCTGAAATCCAGCCGCTTCGAAATCGTGTTCCCGTGGCAGATGTTCCTGCTGATGAAGCTGCTGCGTCTGCTACCCTACGCGCTGTATTTCCCGATCATCGGCAAGCAGACGGGAGTCGGCAGAAAGGCCTAGGCTTCCAGAGGCCTGGTCAGCGATATCTGGTGAACGTCGATCGTGCCGGTGGTGAAGCCCGCCTCGCAATAGCACAGATACTGCTCCCACATCCGGCGGAACTGCTCGTCGAAACCCAGCTTTGAAATATCCGACCACGAGGCGACGAAACGGTTGCGCCATTCTTCCAGCGTGCGGGCGTAGTGGCTGCCGAAATTGCGCGATTGCAGCCAGGTCAGCTTCGCCATTGCGCCCTGCCCGCGCAAATGCTCGAAGGTCGGCAGCAGCCCACCGGGAAAGATGTATTTCTGTATATAGTCCGCGCCGCGCCGGTAGGTATCGAAGAACCGGTCGGAGATGGTGATGACCTGCAGCGCGGCGATGCCGCCCGGCAGCAGGCGTTCGCGAAGGGTCGAGAAAAACAATGGCCAGTATTTCTCGCCGACGGCCTCGAACATCTCGATCGAGGCGATGCGGTCGTAGGTGCCGACGCTGTCGCGGTAATCGCGGAACTGGATGTCGACCAGGTCGGCCAGTCCGGCATCGGCGATGCGGCGCGAGGCGTAATCGTATTGTTCGCGGCTGATGGTCAGTGCTGTCACACGGCAACCATAGGTGCGGGCGGCATATTCGGCAAAGCCGCCCCAGCCGCAGCCGATTTCCAACAGGTGATGATCGGCGCGCAGGTCGAGCATCCGGCCCAGCGAGGCGTATTTGTTCTCCTGCGCCTCGTACAGCCTGTCGTTGGCCACGGTAGTTTCGCCGAACAACGCCGCCGAGTAAGTCATGCCGTGGTCCAGCCAGCATTCATAGAAAGCGTTGCCCAGATCGTAATGACGCGCGATGTTACGCTTGCTGCCACGCTTGGTATTGCGCCGGAAAGTGTTGTTCACGCCCTCGACCACGCGCCACAGCCGGTTGCCTTCTATCAGCTCCGTCAGGGTTTGCTCGTTGCGCAGGGCGAAAACGAACAATGCCGTCATGTCCGGGCTGTCCCAATCGCCGTCGAGATGGGACTCACAGAAGCCAAGTATGCCGCGCACCAGGAATTTCCACGCCAGCCGGTCGTTGCGGATCATGCAGATCGCGGGCTTGCCGCCTTCGTCTCGCCCCAGGACCCTGACGGTACCGTCAGGCATGACCAGCATGCAGACCCCCTGTATGGATCTTCTCGGCCAGTTTCAGCAGCAGTTTCATGGCCAGACCGGGACGATACGGCTTCGCCGACTTCCAGCCGGCCGCCGCCATCTTCACGCAGGCGGCAAGGTCGTCGGCGGCACAGGCCGTGGAGAGGCTTATATCATTCATGCGAACCACCATTATCTTCTACGCTTATTCTGTCCCGCGGCAAAGGCGGACGGCGATGGAACTTTGCCCCCTTGAGATAAACCCGCAAACCGTGCCAATGGATAGCGCCAATGATCTTGAACGTCAGCAACGGGTAGCGCCAGAAACAGGCTTTCAGGGCGTTGTCCGACCAGTCCTGCCGTTTGCCTGTCCAGCTTGCGATCATCTGGTCGCCGCTTTCGATTTTCTGCCGGATCACAAGGCCGAATGTCTCGCCTGGCGGCGACAGGCGGAAATCGTAGTCGGCCTTCATCGCCATGAATGGCGAGACGTAGAAGGATTTGGCGCAGGCCTGCTCCAGCACCGGCGGGCAAGGCGCCGGCACGGCGAACAGGTAGCCGTGCCTTTCGCCGAACGTGTTGTTCACCTCGTACAGCACCGCGCGCAACTGCCCGTCGCGATCGTGGCAGAACAGGATCGAGAGCGGATTGAATGCATAGCCGAGCACACGCGGAAAGCAGAGTATCCGCACCCTGCCGTCGGTACAGTCGATAGCCGCACGACCCAGTTGTTCGTGTACCCAGTCGCGCAGGGAGATACCGGCCCGGTGCGCGCCGTGGTCGGCGTCGTGGAAGCTGAACAGGGCACGGCGGTTGTACCCGAACCACGGTCCACCCCGGTCTAGGGTTGCGACTTCGCCCAGGTCGAGCAGCAGCATGAACACGCGGTATGCCAGCCGATGCTTAAGCGGGATCAGGCGCTGATGCGTGACCAGGCCGCGATAGATGGCGGAGGTCACGTCAGCCACCGGCGGGAGTCGCATTGGCAAAGGCGGGCGAAACATCGGTGACCGTCCAGGCGCGCGGTGCGCCCAGCGCGGCGGCGACGGCAAGGCCCGAGGCCAGCGCATCCTCGTGGAAGCCAAAGCCGAAATAGCTGCCGCACAGCCAGACCCCGCCCCGCCCCTGTATCGCGCGCAGTCGCGCCTGCGCGGCGATGGTGGCAAGGTCGAACTGCGGATGATGGTAGACCTGGTGCAAGACGGTTTTTTCCGAAGCGGGCGGCGTCGGCGGGTTGAGCGTCACGAAATAAGGTGAGCGCCGGTCCAGCGATTGCAGCCGGTTCATCCAGTAGCTGACATAGATACCCGGCTGGCCGCCGCCCTGCCGCATATAGTTCCAGCTCGCCCATAGCCGCTTGCGGCGTGGCATCAGCGTTTCGTCGCGGTGGAGCCAGGTTTCGTTGGCCGAATAGCTGAATGCGCTCAGGACGGCCAGCGTTTCCGCTGGCGCATCCGGCAGCAGCGCCAGTGCCTCGTCGGCATGGGCCGCGATCACGACATGGTCGAAATCCTGCCTGTCGCCGTCCTCGAAATGAATCTGCGTTCCGGCGACCCGCGCGATCCGCGCACCGGTAACGATGTGTGCTTCGCTGTCCTGCACCAGGCGCTCGACATAGGCGCGGCTTCCGCCAGCCACGGTGCGCCATTCGGGCCGTCTGGCGGTATCCAGCTCCAGCAGGCCATGGTTGCGAAAGAAGTCGCCGAAGCTGCGCGCGGGAAAATCCAGTATCTTGTGCGTCGGCATCGACCAGATCGCCCCCGCCATCGGCAGCAGGTGATCGTCGCGGAAGGCGTCAGAATATCCGTGCTGCTGCAGGAACTGTCCCAGCGTCATCGTCGCTGGCGTCTTAGACAACAGCGCGCCTTGTTTCAGGAAACGGATCAGGTCTGCCAGCATGCGCCAATGACGCGGGCGCAGCAGGTTGCGCCAATGACCGACAAGTTTTCCTAGATTGTCGCCGGCATACTCGACCCGGCCGTCGTCCAGGCTGGCGGCGAAGGACATGTCGCTGGCGAGGGTGGGCACATCCAGTGTTTCGAACAAGGCGATCAGATTGGGATAGGTCGCCTCGTTATAGACGATGAAGCCGGTATCGACCGGGGTTTCGTCATCCACCATGACAGTATTGCTATGGCCGCCTATGCGATCGTTCTTCTCGAAGATCGTCACCTCGGCAATGTGCCGCAGCTGCCAGGCGGCGCCCAGCCCCGCTATCCCGCTGCCGATGACCGCGATGCGCATGGTGCTTGCGGCGTACCGGTCAGATCAGGCGGATGATGAAATAGGCGGCGGTCGCAGCACCCCCCGTCGCAAAGGTGCCCCAGGCCATGTCGACCAGCGATACAACGGGCGACCAGCCGGAAAGCGTCGCCAGATTGGTCATGTCGTATGTCCCATAGGCCACCAGCCCCAGCAGGGCGCCCGCCCACAGGGCGCGTATCCAGCTGCCCGCCTCCAGTGCCGGCAGGACGGCGAATACCACGATCCCAACAACATAGACCAGATAGAACAACCCGGCGACCGGCAGGTTTGGCTTGTCCATCAGCAGTCCGCCCAGGTGTTTTTTGTAGACAGGGGCCAAAGACAGGGACAGCCACGCGAAATCCATGCCGAAGAACAATACGGCGGTTACCATGTAGGCGATCAGGTTCTGAATCATGTCGGCTGGTTACTTTCTGTTATACTCTGCCGTCATATATACCGCTTCGACTGCCGGTCCAGCGCTTTGTGGCAATATCTTGACACGGCCATCGATAACAGGTATTAACCAGGTATTAAAACCGGAGCATTCAATGTCTCAGTTCGTAAGCAACACGGTTATGGTAGCTGCCGACGTGGCAAGCTGGGCTGGTTTCAGCGCCCACAGACTGGTGGAAAAATTTGCTCCGAGCGCCGAGCCTCATCTCGCGGCGCAGACTCTTTTCCATGTTGCGATTGCAGCGCCGCGCGATGCGCTTCCCGACGTTCTCGAACAATTTGCCGATGCAAACCTGCGCGCCGCTACACAGATATCGCCGATTTCAGGCGCGACGGATCCTCAACCCGCCCTGCGGCGCGCCAACGAACTGGCCGACTCCACAAGGGGCGACCTTAGCGAATGCGGCATACTAAGTTTTCTCGACATCGCCGCCAAAACGGATAACCACGGTTCGAACTTCGAAGTTTTATCACAATTCCTGCGCCCGAAGATCGACGTATTGGAGGTAACGTCTCCCACCGTAAAAAAGATGCACGCTATCTGGGATACGGTGGTGGCAAGCCGGATGACCAACATCACGCCGGAAACTTTCGCCGAGACATTCGATACTCTTACAAGCTTGCGCCACAGCAAGGAACTGGCGCCCAAGGCAGAAGCATTTCTGAGCAAGAAGGCAGATATCGCCGCCCTGATGGAAGAAAAATTCCCGGGTATTCCGCTGTACAAGGAACCAGCTATAAAAGAGAATCCTCTATCGGCTGCCTACAGAGCGAATGAGTTAGGCTACACCCTCGTTTCCTGACCTTGCACCTGCCGAATATCGCCACCACCTAAGCCTCACGCTGTACCCCACGGGTATGGCTGTGTTAGACTTTGAGCGCCGATCACGGAGCTCGCAGCGATAGGGTGTCAGGATGGATTTCGAGAAATTTACCGAACGGGCGCGCGGTTTCATTCAGGCGGCGCAGACTGTCGCCCAGGGGGGCAAGAATCAGCATCTGACGCCCGAGCACGTGCTGAAGGCGCTGCTGGACGACAAGGACGGATTTGCCGCCATGCTGATCCGGGGTGCGGGCGGCGATGTCGAGGCGATCAAGATCGCGAACGATCTTGCCGTAAGCAAGCTTCCGAAGGTCGAAGGCACCGACGGCCAGGTCTACCTTGCCCCGGAATTGCAGCGCGTACTGGAAAATGCGCAGCGTATGGCGGAGCGCGCGGGCGACAGCTTCGTCACCGCCGAGCGGGTATTGCTGGCGATCGCCAGCAGTCCCACGCCTGCCGGCAAGGCGCTGACCAATGCCAAGGTGACGCCGCAGAAACTTACCACCGAGATCGATGCCCTGCGCAAGGGCGCAAAGGCCGACAGCGCCACGTCCGAAGAACGCTACGACGCGCTGAAACGGTATTCGCGCGACCTGACCGAAGCCGCGCGCGCCGGCAAGTTGGACCCGGTCATCGGCCGTGACGAGGAAATCCGCCGGACCATCCAGGTCCTGTCCCGCCGCACCAAGAACAATCCCGTCCTGATCGGCGAACCCGGCGTCGGCAAGACTGCCATCGTCGAGGGCCTGGCGCAGCGTATCGTATATGGCGACGTACCCGAGAGCCTGAAGAACAAGAAGCTGCTGGCGCTCGACCTCGGCGCGATGATCGCCGGAGCGAAATTCCGCGGCGAGTTCGAGGAGCGTTTGCGCGCCGTCCTGCAGGAAATCACCGCCGCCGCCGGCGAGATCATCGTCTTCATCGACGAATTGCACACGCTGGTCGGCGCGGGCAAGGCGGACGGCGCGATGGACGCCTCCAACATGCTGAAACCCGCGCTTGCCCGCGGCGAGCTGCGTTGCGTCGGCGCCACGACGCTGAACGAATACCGCGTGCACATCGAAAAGGATGCGGCCCTGGCACGGCGCTTCCAACCGGTGTTCGTGTCCGAGCCGACGGTCGAGGATACCATATCGATCCTGCGCGGACTGAAGGAGAAATACGAGGTCCATCACGGCGTACGCATCACGGACGCCGCCATCATCGCCGCCGCCACACTGTCCAGCCGCTATATCACCGGGCGCTTCCTGCCCGACAAGGCGATCGACCTGGTCGACGAGGCTGCGGCGCGGCTGCGCATGGAAGTCGATTCCAAGCCCGAAGCCATCGACGAGTTGGACCGGCGCATCATCCAGCTGAAGATCGAACGCGAGGCGCTGTCGAAGGAAAGCGATCCTGCCAGCATCGACCGGCTGGGCAAGCTGCAGGTTGAACTGGCCGATATCGAGAAGAAATCGGCCAGCATGACCGAGCGCTGGCTGGCCGAGAAAGAAAAGCTGACCATGGCGCAGCGGCTGAAGGAAGACATCGAGCGCGCCAAGACCGAAATGGAACAGGCGCAGCGCGGCGGCAACTTCGCCAGGGCGGGCGAGCTTGCCTATGGCGTCATACCCGACCTGCAATCGAAGCTGCACGAGGCGGAAAAGGAAGCCTCCGACCGTATGCTGAACGAAGAGGTCGGCGATCACGAAATCGCAGGCGTCGTCAGCCGGTGGACCGGAATCCCGATAGACAAGATGCTGCAGGGCGAACGCGACCGTTTGCTGCAGATGGAGTCGATCATCGAGAAGCGCGTTGTCGGCCAGCCCGAAGCGATCGCCGCGGTATCGCACGCCGTGCGCCGCAGCCGCGCCGGCCTGCAGGATCCCAACCGCCCGATCGGCTCGTTCCTGTTCCTGGGACCGACCGGCGTCGGCAAGACCGAGCTTACCAAGTCGCTGGCCGATTTCCTGTTCGACGACGAAAGCGCGATGGTCCGCCTCGACATGTCGGAATACATGGAAAAGCATTCGGTCGCCCGCATCATCGGTGCGCCTCCGGGCTATGTCGGCTACGACGAGGGCGGCGTCCTGACCGAAGCCGTGCGCCGCCGGCCCTACCAGGTCGTGCTGTTCGATGAGGTGGAGAAGGCACACCCTGACGTGTTCAACGTCCTGTTGCAGGTGCTCGATGACGGCCGCCTGACCGACGGCCAGGGCCGTACGGTCGATTTCAGCAACACGCTCATCATCCTGACCTCGAACATGGGCGCTGACGTTATCGCCGCGCACGATGCCAATCAGGACCTGTCCGCGATCCGCGGCGAGGTCATGGCGATCGTGCGTTCGCATTTTCGTCCGGAATTCCTGAACCGGCTTGACGAGATCCTGCTGTTCCACCGTTTGGGGCGCGAGCAGATGTCGACCATCGTGCATATCCAGCTGGGCCGCTTGCGGACGCTGCTTGAGGACCGCAAGATCACTCTGGAACTGGACGACGAGGCGATCGAATGGCTGGGCGATCAGGGCTACGACCCCGTATACGGCGCACGCCCGCTGCGCCGCGTCATCCAGCGCGAATTGCAGAACCCGCTGGCGCAGAAGATCCTGGAAGGCTCGATCCTGGACGGCGAAACCGTGCATGTCGGCGTCATGAACGGCGCGCTCTACTTTGGGCGCGGCACGGCGATGGTGGTAGCGGCGGAGTAGGGAAGCGCGCGCAGAATCCACATTGTCACCATCTTGCGGCCATCCTTAGCACAAGTTTTGCATCGATTGTCTCGTTCAAGGCAAAAGCGCCAAGCTGAGATATGACGCGGGATACGACTATGGAGAGTTCCATGTGCAGCCATTCCACTCTGAAACAGATCGACCTGGAACCGGGCGTACCGGTCGACGCTGCGGAGCTGCTGCAGCTGCTGGACTCCAACGTCGACAACCACGCCTTCATCCTGCTGGACCGTACCGGCGTGATCCGGAAATGGAACAAGGGGGCGGAGCTTCTGCTCGGCTATTCCGAAAGGGAGGTCCTCGGCACATCGGGTTCCTTCCTGTTCGGCAGGGGCAATGAGGGCATCCTCGCCCTGAAAGACGATCTGGACAAGGCGCTGGTCCAGGGTCGCCTGTCCGCCGAGCGCAATTACTCTTCCAAGACCGGTTCGCGCTTCTGGGCGGCATCGACCATGATCCCCCTGCGCGACGAGGCGGGACAGCTGCGCGGTTTCGCCAACACCATCGTGGACATCAGCAATTGGAAGCTGACCGAGGAGCTGATGCGCTACGAGCGGCTGAACGCCAGCGCCGCGGCCGAGAAGATCGTCGACCTGAACCGGTTGCTCAGGGACGAGATGATCGAGGTCCATCACCGCATCAAGAACAGTTTCCAGACTTTGGCCTCGCAGCTGGAGATACAGATCGGGCGCAAGGGCGTCGATGCCTCCGGCGAGGATTACCGCAAGGTGGCGCTGCATGTGCGGTCGCTGGCCGCCATCCAGGATGTCCTGACGCAAAGCGCCATCAAGGCCAATGAGTTCGGTCAGATGAGCGTTTCCGACTTCCTGAACCGCATCATACCGCTGGTACAAAGTACCGTGCCCGACCGCAGGCTGACCGCCCGGATCGACGATCTGCAATTGCCGACCGCGATGGTCACATCGCTGTCCCTGCTGCTCAGCGAGTTGATCAGCAACGCGATCAAGCATGGCAATGGCGGCATAGATGTGAGTTTTACAGTGAAGGCGGATATCGCCACACTGGTCGTAAGCAACGAGGGAAATAACCTGCCTTCCGATTTCGACCCGATAGAATCGGCCAATACCGGGCTATTGCTGATCGACCGCCTGGCACACAGCAATCTGCGCGGCATGGTGCAGTTTGAAAACCGGAAACCGTCCGGTGTCCGCGTCACCGTTACGTTCCCGGCGTCTCCCCGATAAATCCGGCCGATTGCAGCTGCCACAGGCGCGCGTACAGGCCGCCTGCCTCGATCAGCCGCGCATGCGGCGCATCCTCGACGATCGCGCCGTTCTCCAGCACCACGATCCGGTCCAGATGTGCGATGGTCGAAAGGCGGTGCGCGATCACGATCACGGTGCGGCCCTTGAACAACTCGGCGAGGCTTTCCTGGATCAGCCGTTCGCTTTCGCTGTCCAGCGCCGATGTCGCCTCGTCCAGTATCAGGATCGGTGCGTTCTTCAGGAAGGCGCGGGCGATGGCGATGCGCTGGCGCTGGCCGCCCGACAGCTTGACCCCGCGCTCGCCTACCAGCGCGTCGTAGCCGGTATTGCCGTGGCTGTCCGCCAGCCCCAGGATGGTATCGTGGATGAACGCCTTCCGTGCCGCCGCGACGACCTGTTCCTCGCTGGCCCCGGGATCGCCATAGGCGATGTTGTCGCGGATCGAGCGATGCATCAGGTCGGTCGCCTGCGGGATCACAGCGATGGCGTGGCGCAGGTCGGATTGCGACACGGCGCGGATGTCCTGGCCGCCGATCCGGATCGCGCCGTCCTGCACGTCGAACAGGCGCAGGACCAGCTGCACCAGGGTCGATTTGCCCGCACCGCTGGGACCGACCAGCCCGACACGCTGGCCTTGCGGTATCGTTAGAGTGAAGCCATCGAATACGGGCCTTCCCGGATAAGCGAAGGTCACGTTGTCGAACATCACGTCGTGGGCAGCGGGTGCGAAGGATAACGGGTGCGGTGCATCCTGCACCTCCGCCGGCACCACGATGGTCGCCAGCGCCTCGTTGATGGTGGCGATGTTGGTGAAGTAACTCGTCATCGTCATCAGCAGCCACCAGATGTTCATGACCAGCGACAGGCAGAGCGATAGCGCCATCGCGACCTGCCCCAACGACAAGGCGCCAGAGCGATATCCTCCGATGCACAATAGCAGTACCGTGATCTGGAACGTGACGTTGACGATCTCCTGCCCCGTCCATATCCATCCGCCACGGCGCAGTTCGACCTGGCGCGCGACCCCCGACACGATCATCGCGCCCGAGAACAGATCGTCCTCGTGACGTTCGCGGCTGAAGAGCTTGACCAGCAGGATATTCGTGATGCTGTCGAGGTAACGACCACGCATGACCTGGTTCTTGGCCGCCGTATCCCCGGCATAGCGGGATATGATCGGGATGCCCCAGCGGTACAGCAGCGTGTTGGCGACGAAGAACATCACGCCGGCCAGCGCGAATTGCCAGCCGAGCACAGAGAACAGCAGGATCGACGTCACGCCATTGATCAAGAACCACAGCAATTGGCCGATGGTATTGCTGACCGTGTCGTGCACTGCCTGCGGCATCTCGATCACCTTGCCCGCGAGCCGCCCGGCGAAATCGTCCTGAAAATAGCGATAGCTGTGCGAGAACAAGTATGCGGCCAGGCGGCGGCGCACGATCATGATCAACACCGGAAGATACCGTCCGTCGGCCATCTGGCTGAGTTTACTCAGCACCTTGCTGCAAGCCAGGCAGATCACGATATACGCGACGACGAAAGGCAATGCCGCATGCCATGCCCGTTCGCGGTCGGCATGGGTCAGCGCATCGACGATACGGCCGAAGAACCATGGCTCCACGGACATGCAGATGACAGAAATTGTGTGGGTGGCGATGGCAAAAGCGATCGACCAGCGCAGCGCCTTGACGAAGACCCAGATGAACGGCCCCGCCGCACGCGGCAACTCACCTTCCGGCGGC
The DNA here is from genome assembly GCA_965199335.1 of Alphaproteobacteria bacterium. Classification (GTDB taxonomy): domain Bacteria; phylum Pseudomonadota; class Alphaproteobacteria; order CALMVH01; family CALMVH01; genus CBDAQV01. The sequence continues at coordinate 449,021 of CBDAQZ010000003.1, forward strand.
GAGAAATCGCGGAAGTTTTCTGCCTTGGGGAAGATGCGGTCGAAGATGCGCATGGGATGGATTGTTTATGGCACTGAAACAAGGCGGGCAAGTTCGATCTGCCCCCCCTCTCCCAGCGGGAGGGGGTTGGGTGAGGGGCTGATTGAGGCAGCTGCGGCCCTTCCCCCGCCCGGCTACGCCAGTCGACCCCTCCCACGGGGAGAGGTCAGAATAACCGCCGCCCCCATCGGGCCAGAGCATACAGCGCCGGATATTTCGCCAACCGTTCGGCAAGCCGGTTACGTTTCGCAATGCGGTCGCCGCCGGTGGCGCGGCGCAAATCGCCGACGGTCGTGCACCATTGCATCTGGTCCTGGCGCGCCGTGACCCTGGGGTAATAATCGTGGATCATCCGCATGCGCCGGCGCCGCACTTCGGGATCGGCGGGGGTACGATAGAGCGACGTGGTCTTTTCCACGGTTTCGAAATCGCCCGCCAGCGCGTAACGCTGCCACAGGTCCCAGTCTTCCAGGTTCTCCAGCTCCTCGGCGAAACCGCCATAGGTTTCGTACAGGATGCGATCGAACAGCGCGGCCTGGATCGGAATGTAATTTTCCTGCCACAGGCGCACGCGGTCGAAGCTTTGCGCCAACCGCGCCTGCGGTCTTTTTTCGCGATAGGGCACCCAGTTGTCGCACGCAAACTTGGTCTCGACATCCCAGGCGTGTCCGTAGACCAGATGTGCGCGGCCGGCCAGCAACGCCTCGACCATCGTCTCGACATGGTCGGCGAACAGCAGATCGTCGTCGTCCAGGAAGCCGATATATTTGCCGCGCGCCAGAGCCAGCCCGACATTGCCGGTATAGCAGCGGCCGCGGCGCGGCGCGGAATAATAGATGATGTCCAGATCGCTGGTCTCGCTCAGCCGGGCGCAGAACTCGGCGGCCGTGCTGCCGCCATCCTCGACCACGACCAGTTCCAGCGGGCGATAGGTCTGCAGCCCTGCCGAATGGATCGCCTCGCGCAGCAGCGGCAGTCGGCCTGGATAGGTGCGGATGACCAAAGTGACCGGTGGCCGCTCCGGCAGCTCGTCCGTCGCCGCCGCGACGAACGCACCGTGGCGTTGCGGCACGTAATCCCAGTTGCGAAAGGAAAAAGGCCGTCCTTTGCGCGCGCGCGACGCCAGGAAATGCCAGCCATGCGTGGCGATGGCGCCGTAATTGCGCAGCAGCTTCCCGGTCTTGCCCGGAAAGCGCTGGCGATGCACCAGCAGCGCGGCCTGCATTGCCAGCCCGGCGGCGATATCCCACAGGCTGCCGTAGCGCAGGCGCAGGTACATGTTGCCCAGCGCGCCTTGGAAATACTGCGTCTCCTTGACCTCGTTCGCCGACGCGTAGCTGTAGTGCCAGACCACCGCGCGTGGGCAGTAGCGCAGCTTCCACCCCCTGGCGCGCAGGCGGCCGGACAGGTCCACGTCTTCGCCATACATGAATATCTTCTCGTCGAATCCCTTCACGTCGGCGAAAGCCTTGCGGCGCAGCAGTAGACAGGCGGCGGACGACCATTTCGTCGTCTGGGTGATGATGTCGTAGGCCTTGGGATGCTCGTACGGTTTCTGCCGGCATTCCCACGAGCCGATATCGGCGGGACCGGATACGGCGGTGCTGACCAGCCGCGTCAGCGTATCGGGCTCGAAGGACAGGTCGATATTCGTGACCAGCACGAACTCGGAATTTCCTGCCGTCAGCGCGCGGTTATGCCCCGCGCCGAATCCCCTGTTCTCGCGGTGCTCGATGCTGCATGAGGCGAGGCGTGTCTGGAACGGCAGCACGGCGTCGACCAGCGCCTCGATCTCGCTATCGTCTGGCGTATGATCGGTCAGGATCAGGTTGATCTTTTCCAGCGGATAGTTCTGCGCCTCCAGGCTTGCGAAGAACGAGGCGAACCAGCGCCGCGACTTGAATGTCACCACCGACACGTCGATCGGCGGCATGGCGTCGAGGTCGACGGCGAACAGCACCGGCTCCTTCTGTGGCGCTTCCTGCAACCGCTCGGGCTCGATCTGCGGCGCGATGCCCTCGACCAGGGGCACCGGATCGTCTGGGGTGGCGTCCATCGATGATCCTAGGACATGATGTCCGGCCCGGACAGGCCGAGGAAGGCATCGCGGTCGATGGGGTTACGGCCCGATCCCAGCTGGTGGCGCAGCAGCTTGAGCGCAGCACCGGCATCTTCGGGCGTAGGGCGTCTTTTCAGGATGAGTTTTTCTCGCGTCGCATTGCGGTCCGCCAGCGCGCGATCCAGCGGCATTTCACGCACCATCATCGCCTTGCCGTCGGCATGAATGACCGTGTTCGCACCCGTCCAGATCATGACATGACCCGGCAGGAACAGAAGGTCGCCGGATTCAAGTGCGTCGAATGTCGTGTCGCTTTGCAATACCTTGCGCTGGGGCCCGGCATTCTTTGGCAATTTTATCCCTTCGGCGGCAAAAGCGAGCTGTGTCAGCGAAGAACAATCCAGTCCTTCGGATGAGCGGCCACCCCATTTGTAAGGCACCCCGGCGAACATGCGCGCCACGGTGACCGGGTCGGCACGGAACTCGTTCATCGGCGCTATGGTTGCGGCATGCAGATAACCGTGAGCCGTCCGCGCATAATCGCCGTCGCTATCTGCCACCGCGACTTTCGACAAGAAGCTGAGCCGGCCCAGCGCCTGTGACTTGAAGCTCGCATCGCGATACAGAAAACTGCCCAGCGTCGTCACGACATGTGTCGGTTCATCTCCCGGGCCGGTGGCATTCGCCGCCACATATCCCGTATGCCGGTCGGCCAGGTTCTCGACGCGCGTCCAGTCCCTGCCGCGATCGACGATCCTGACCTGCTCGCCATGCAGCAATTCGCTGATCAGCGGCCCGTGCCCGTCCGGCTCGCTGCGCAGCGCCGCCAGCGGGGCGGTTATGTATTCCAACTCGGCCATCATCCCTCGGCATCGATCCGGACCAGGTCGCCGGAGCATAGCATAGTGCAGCGCGCACCGAAAACGATTGGCTGATTGGTCACGCCGTGACCGAACGGCGCGCCGCAGGCCACGGGGATGGCCCGCCCGTTCAGGTGGTGCAGCGCGATCTGCGGCACGGTCAGGCCGAAGGGCGGGTCGTTGTCCTTCATCGCATCGAAGCCCCCCAGAACCAGCCCGGCGATGCGGTTCAGAACCCCCGCCTCGGCCAGATGCAGGAACATGCGGTCGACGGCGTAGAGATATTCCTCCACATCCTCGAGCATCAGGATCGCGCCGTCCCATTCCGGTTCGTCAAGCGTGCCGATCAGCCGGGTCAGGATCGAAAGGTTGCCGACGATCGTCCGGCCCTCGGCCCTGCCAGCCTGGACCATGTTCGCGGGCTCGTCCGAAGTCCACTTGAAGGCGAAATTGTCATGCTCCATCCGCGCCAGCAGGGTATCCACCGCGTCCTGCTTGCCCACGGCCATCAGATCCACCGGCATCGGTCCGTGCACCGCCTTGCCCAGTTTGTATTTCGCCACATGTGCCAGCAGATAGGTCTGGTCGCTGTAGCCCGCCAGCACCTTCGGGCCCCGCGCCAGGCGTCCACGGACATGCGGCAGGATGCGGCCCGCCCCGTACCCGCCGCGCGCGCACCACAATGTTTCGGAGCCGCTGTTCCAGGCGCGGATGAAATCGTAGGCGCGCTGGTCGTCGCTGCCGGCGAATATGCCGTCGCGCAAATGGCACGCGGGGGCGACCAGCAGCGTCAGCCCCGCCTGCGTGGCCCTACCGACAGCACGCGATATTGTTTCCCGCTCTATGAACCGCGCCGGGGAGATGATCTCGATCACGATGACAACCTGTTGTGTTGGTCTTGTATCCCATTCGGCACCTGGGCTGTCTACGGTCTGGCGATGATCCTACTTCGGTGCGTACGGGACCATCGGCACGACATGCAGGCCGTTTTCGCTTTGCAGCTGCTCGATCCCAGCGGCGATAGAATCCCTGCCGACATCGAGGCCCAGAAATCGCAGGGTGCGGCTGACGGGGCTTAGGTGCCAGAGCTGTTGCCTGATGTAATCGTGCACGCCTGAATTGTTGTCCCGGTTATGCGACCAGCTCTGCAGAAGTTCTTTGGCGTATACTTTATCGCTGCCGACGAAATCGACCATGCTCTGGCTGACCAGTTGCAGGGCAGCGGCTTGCCGCTCGCTTCCGGGAAACTCTATATTCGCGATTTCCAGCCCATAGACCGTTTTGTTGTCGCGCGTCGCCACGGTGGGGTCGCGCGCATCCTTCAGGATGATATTCTCTACCGTGTTGCAGACCGTATCGTCCTGCTGCGCCAGGTTGAAAATAAGATTGGAAGCCTGCGCGAACTTCTCCATCGGGCTTATTTCGGCATCCGGGTCCTGCAGGATGTCGGCCGCCAGCCTGGTCAACTTCCGGCCCATCTCGGAAAACGCCTTGGCCTGCGCGGCGACTTCATGATGGAACTCGGCCTTGCGCGGATCGATCGGTTGTGCCTTGGCAAAGAAAATATCCGGCCTGTGCGCCAGATCGTACTGAGCCTCAAGCCTGCTTTCCTCCTCCGCAATTGTAAGTTTTACATCCGCGGCACCCGCCCAGGAAGCCCAGTCTTCCATGTAATTCGCCGTGCGGACGGCAAAGTTCAATCGGTTCGAGTCCGTGATTTTCGTTTCCGGATCGGCAAGAAGCTCATGGCTCAGCATAGCTGCCGACAGGAGCGTTTCCGGCCTTTGCTTATGGGAGTTTCCGAAGATACCGTCGAGCATGCGCAGCATGACGCCCGGCTTTATCTGCCCGGCAAGAGCCGGCTCGGTGGCACAGCATAGGATCGTGTCTACATCGGGCCGGCTCAGGACCTCGTGAGGATCCTTCTCGATCCTTTCAGCAAGGGTCCTGAAACCGTCCAGATGTTCATCAGCCATTTTCATGAAAAACTAATAAATCATTAGTCTTATTTAAGCAATAGTTAACAGACTGTTCCCACGGTTTATTCCGGTCCGATGTCCGCCGACGTTATGAAGGCGCGCGAGTTATTCCCAGTTAGACGCTCTATGCCTTCGACCACCGAATCACGCACTACATTGCCAAGCGAGCGCAGGACAGTGTGATGTTCGACATTGGAGCGATGGATTTTCGCCGCGATGGAATCGGGCGCTTCGTTCATATGCAGCTGTTGCGAAATCGTATTGGGCATGACGGTGCCCAATGCGCGCCACATGATATTCATCGGCCGCAGCTGCGCACGCTCGGCAGCGAGGTGCTGCGCGAGGGCCTGGCTATCAAATTGCTCGCCAAGCGCCTGCGTTATATCGATATACGCTTTCGCATCGCGGTAATCGTCACCAGCGGCCTTGACGATCAAATTGTCGCCCACCTGCATCGCCTCGGTTTGCCTGGCGTTGCCGAAGGATTTAGTGACGGCAACTGCAAACGCCGTCGCCAATTGATCACTTATGGGATGGCTCTTCACAGCTTCCCCGTAGGCTTCGGGATTGCGCAGCCCGTCGAGGACAATACCCGCGACGACATCGCGGGGCATCGGTTCGAGGCTTCTGTTTCGGTCAAGCAAGGCGCTTGCACCGCGGAAGCGTTCTTCATTTGTCAGCGTTCCCGGCCTCGTATTGGTGACCGCATCGGCGGCAACACCGAGCAACGCCGTTTCGACCTTGCCGACACCCTTGCTGAAATCGATCAAATGCTCTTCTACGGCGAAGTGCAGTATTGCCGCCGCCTCCATCTCCTCGTCAGGCTTGAACAAGCTCATGAATGAAAAAGTGGTAGCTTCCCTGCCGATCGAAGATGCGGCTTGCTCAGCAACAGAGCCAAGCTCATTTATCTCGTTTGCAAAGTTGAATGCGATATTGAGAGTATCCTGCGGTGTCAGCTGGGTTTTGTGTTTCTGCAACACGCCAAGCAGCTGACGGGCGAAACCGAGTTTCTCCTCCCCTTCTTCCTCGAACTGATAAGCAACGTTCAGAATATTGATCTGATCGACCGGCTCCAGGCGCTCGAGAACCTTCTCGTCCTTTACGAATTCACAGACCATTGGGCCTGTAACCGGCCCTAGCCTGACTTCATTGGTTTTTTTCCAGTCCGATATCAATTGGGAAAGCGCTTCGAACTTGAAATCTGCGGTATTCATATTTTCCCCTTGGATAATTGGGGGCTTAATATTGAGTTAACTATCTAGTGTCAACTGCAAACTACTGTACTTTAGCCAGCAACGCATCGATGGCCTCGCGCGCCGCCGGTTCGTTCAGCGTCGGCGTATGGCCGGCGCTAGGGATCGTGACACGCATCAAATCCGGCTTGATCTCGGCCATGCGGTCGTAGGTGGCTTGGCTCAGCACATCGGACTGGCCGCCGCGCACAACCAGGGTCGGCGTCCACAGCAGGGCGCGATAGACCAGCCAGAGCGGCAACGGGCTGCGCGCACCGCTGGCCAGCGTTTTCGCCAGCGCCGGATCCCAGTCGGAATGCAGCTGGCCGTCTTGGCCAGGGCGGAACGTGCCCTGCGCCAGGAAGCGCCATTCGTCCTCGTCGGTGATGCCTATGTTGGCGAAGGCCTTCTTCATGTGGTCGACGGCGTGATCCCAGTCGGGCACGGAATGTTCATGCCCGATATAGGCGACGATGCGCGGAATGCCCTCGGTGCCGAGGTCCGGTCCGATGTCGTTGATCACCGCCGCCGACACCAGCCCGGGGTGCAGCGCCGCCAGCCCCATCGCCAGCAAACCGCCCAGGGATGTCCCGATCACGATCGTGTGCTTGATATGCAGCTTGTGCAGCACCCAGGCGACATCGCGCAGCAGTTTCAGCGGGCGGTAATTGCGCCAGTTGGGATCCCACTGCGACTTGCCGCGGCCGCGGTAATCCAGCGCGATGACCCGCCGTCCCAGCCCCGCCAGATGGCCGGCAAGTTGGTCGTAGTCGTTGGCATTGCGGGTGATGCCGGGCAGGCACAGCACCGGCAGGCCGGTTCCTTGCGTGTTGTACTCGCGGTAATACAGCGTCTTGCCGTCGGCGGCGGGGATGGTGTGTTCTTCGAACATGCGGGTCAGCTTACGCGTATAGGGTTGAATGTCACCGCCGCAGATCCTCGGCCAGCTGCACCGGGGCCGACCCGCCGGCGAGCCGCGCGCGATAGACCTGCAGATTTTCCAGCACGCGCTGCACGTAATTGCGGGTTTCCTGAACGGGGATCAATTCGATCCAGTCGATCGGATCGATGGTGCCGGTGCGCGGATCGCCGATGTCGTTCAGCCAGCCATGCACACGCCCCGGCCCGCCGTTATAGGCCGCGATCGCCAGCACGTACGAGCCGCCGAAATTGTCGATCATGTTCTGCAGATAGCCCGATCCCAGCGATACGTTCAGCGCCGGATTCTGGCTGAGCGCCGGTGTGCTGCTGTGCAGTCCCAGCTTCTTCGCCTCGCCCGCCGCCGTCGCCGGCATCAGTTGCATCAGGCCGATCGCGCCCGATGGGCTGACGATCACCGGATTGAACAGGCTTTCCTGCCGGATGATGCTATGTACCAAAGCCAGTTCCGGCCTTGCGACATGCACGCCGGCAAGCAGCGGATAGCCGCTGGACAGGGTGCAGATATTGTTCTGCAGCGCCTTCTTGGCGATCACCACCGATACCGGCACCGCTCCCAGGTCGCGCGCCAGATGCACGATCGCCGCTTCCTGCGTCGGCGCCTTCGCCAGCTCGGCCAGGCGGTTGACGAACATCGTGACCCGGCTGGCATCGCCCGCCTGGTGCAGCAGGCGTGCCGCGCGTACCAGGTCGGTCCGCTCGAAATGCGCCAGCTCGGCGCTGCTGGGCTGCGGCTCGGGCGGAATGACCAGGCTCCGGCCCAGCGCCTCGGCGGCGAGCTGGCCGTAGAAAGCTGTCGGATGCTCGGCGGCGCGCTGCAGCCATTGCTGCGTCGTCACGCCTTCGGGTGCGACATCCGTCTGCGCCGCCCAGTACGCCGCGCGCGCCTTGCTGACCGGCGTTTCGACATGGGTATACATGGTGGCGAAATGCCGGGCCGCCGTATCGGGATCGTTCAGGAACCGCAACGCGATCCAGCCCGCCAGGAACTGCGACTCCGCGATCTGCGAGGCCTGCGTCGCGCGGTCTTCCCCCGCCACCTTGTAGGCCTGCTGGTAATTGCGGCTCTCCAGCAACCTGCGCGCCAGCGAAAGCCGCAGCGTCGACCAGGCTTCGGGATGGGGAGGGTCTTCGGGCGCCTTTTCCAGCAGGGTGGCGGCATCCTCTTCCCGCATCTCGCTCATTGCGTAGGCGGCACGGGCGAACAGCACGCCGGGATCGCGCTGGCGATCGGCAGGCACCTCGGCCAGCGCGGCATCCGCACCGCCGCTATGCGCACCCAGCACGATGCGCAGATTTGCCGCCGCCTGATCGTCGTGACCCAGATACGGCAGCATCGCGCGGGCGTCGAAATAGGCCTTGTCCCAGATCAGCCGGTCAGTGCGTTCGACGTAATCCTCGGGCCGCAGCAACTGTGAATAACGTGCCGCATAGTCGCTGAGCTGGCTGTTGGTGAAAGTGCCATTGACCCACAGCGCGCGCATCTTCTGCTCGGCCTCGGCCTGGCGGCCCAGCTGCACCAGCGCGTCGTAATACGGCGTCATGCTATCGGGATTCTGTGGCGGCGACTGGTCGAACCAGGCGGCGGCCTGCGCGGCGTCCAGCGCCGGCAGGCCATCCTCCGCCCGCTTGCGCAGCGCGCCAAGGTTGGGCCAGTCGCTGTTGGCGTTGACGAAGGCGGCGATGCGGTTGAACCCGGCATCGGTGCCGGGCCGCGCGCAATCCAGCCATTCGATCAGCTTGACTAGGATGGGATCGCCGGAACGTGCGGCGATATCGTGCGCCTCGGACCAGCGGTTGCCGTCCGCCGCCCGGATCGCCTGCGCCGCCACTGTTCCCGACGGCTTGGCCGCCACGGGCTTGCGATGCGGCAGATGCAGCTTTGCCTGGGCAGGGGCTGCCATCAGCGTCAGAACAGCGAGAAGGACGGCGAATGATCGAATGCGCATGACTCCTTTTAGAACACGAATTAAAGTGGTGTTAGAAGCAGTTTCAGGACAGACGATGTTTTCCGGTTCCATTACCGCCCTTATCACCCCGTTCCGCGACGGCAAAGTCGACGAACGGGCCTTCCAGGCCCTGTGCGAACGGCAGATCGCGGCTGGCACCAGCGCGCTTGTGCCCTGCGGCACCACCGGCGAATCGCCGACGCTGAGCCATGCCGAGCATCACCGCGTCGTTTCGCTGTGCATCGAGGCGGCGGCGGGGCGTGTGCCGGTGATCGCCGGCGCAGGCTCGAATTCGACGGAGGAAGCGATCAGCCTGACCCGCCACGCAAAAGACTCGGGCGCGGCGGCGGCGCTGATCGTGACGCCGTACTACAACAAGCCGACGCAAGAAGGCCTCTATCGCCATTACAAGGCGATCCACGACGCGGTCGATCTGCCGATCGTGATCTACAATATCCCCGGCCGCTCGGTGATCGACATGAAGGTGGAGACGATGGCGCGGCTGGCGGCCCTGCCGCACATCGTCGGCGTCAAGGACGCGACCGCCGACCTGGAACGCCCGGTGCGTATCCGCCTCGCCTGCGGTCCCGATTTCTGTCAGCTATCGGGGGAAGACGCGACCGCTCCCGCCTTCCTGGCGCAGGGCGGGCATGGCTGCATCTCCGTGACCTCGAACATCGCGCCCGCCGAATGCGCCCGGCTGCATGCGGCATGGGACCGCCGCGACATGGGCGAGATGGGACGCCTGCGCGACCTGTTGCAGCCGCTTCACCACGCCATGTTCGCCGAGACCAGCCCGGCGCCGGTCAAGTATGCGTCCAGCCTGCTGGGCCTGTGCACGCCCGACATACGCCTGCCGCTGGTCGAATGCAGCGAGCCGACCCGTCAACTGGTGACGCAGGCGATGCGCAACGCGCATCTGCTCAACTGATGGTCGAGATCGCCCACGGCACCGTCGCGGAGAACCGCCGCGCGCGCTACGACTACTTCATCGAGAACACGCTTGAGGCCGGCATCATGCTGACCGGCACCGAGGTCAAATCGCTGCGCGGCGGACAGGCCAGCCTGAACGAGAGCTACGCCGGTGAGATGAAGGGCGAGCTGTACCTGATGAACGCCCACATCCCCGAATACACCAAGGCCGGCCCCAAGGACCGCCAGCACGAACCGCGGCGCCCCCGCAAGCTGCTGGTCCATCGCAAGGAGATGAACAAGCTGCTGGGCGCGATCAAGCGCGAGGGCATGACGATCGTGCCGGTCAGCCTGTATTTCAACGAGCGCGGCCTGGCCAAGGTCAAGATCGGCCTGGCCAAGGGCAAGAAGCAACACGACAAGCGCGAGACCGAGAAGAAGCGCGACTGGCAGAAGGAAAAAGCGCGGATCATGAAGGAGAAGGGATAGGCGCGCGACCTCTGTCATCACCTTATCGTCATTCTGTACGTGAGGCATTGCCTCGCGATCTGGACTCCATGGCGCTTGCAAGGCGATACAATCTAACCAGGTTTTTGAAACGTCGAAATGGACCCTTGATCAAGTCCGGGTGACACAAGCCTTCTGTGCCGTTTCGCGTGAAACTCGCGAACATACTCCTAAAATTCTACAAAACTTTGTAATTAGTTTCAGCAATACTTGTTTCAATAGGTATTTTTACTGGTTAACATGAGTTATCCACACTCAATAACCTGTAGTTTATTTGCACATGATAATCATGTCCTTCGCCGCGACAAGTAAAAGACGCGCGACCTCGAAAAATAGACCCGGAACGGGCTGGACCATCTCGACAGCCACGGGAGTTATCATGGCCAATACGTCATCCGCATCGATCGCGCCGGTTTCGATCGGCACCGGCCCGGACAAATTCGTCCTCGGCCTGTCCGAGGACGCCTATCTCGGCAACGCGCAGTTCACCATCGTGATCGATGGCGTGCAGGTCGGCGGGGTGCAGACGGTAGCGGGGGCCCTGCATGCCTCGGGGCAAAGCCAGCTGTTCACGATCAACGGGACTTTCGGCAACGGCACACATACCGTCGCGATCGACTTCCTGAACGATGCTTATGGCGGTTCGTCGGCCAAGGATCGCAATCTATATCTCGACTCGCTTTCCTATAACGGAACGACGATAGCCGAAAACGCGAAGCTGGGATCCAACGGCACGAAGAACTTCCAGGTACAGGGCGCTCTGAAAACACCGGCGGCGCTGTCGGTCGGAACCGGTCCAGACAGTTTCGTGCTGCAGCTTGCGGAAGATGCGTGGCAGGGCGACGCCCAGTTCGCCGTCTATGTCAACGGCGTCCAGATCGGCGGCGTGCTGACCGCGACCGCCATCCATGGCGCGGGCCAGTCGCAGGCCCTGACGGTGAACGGCAATTTCGGCACCGGCGCCCAAACCGTGTCCGTGAAATTCCTGAACGACGCCTATGGCGGCTCGGCGGCTACGGATCGCAACCTTTACGTCAATTCGATCTCCTACAAGGGCACCACGGTAACGGAGAATGCGGAGCTGAAATCGAACGGCACGCAGACCTACAAGATCGCCGCGACATCCGTGGCCGCGCCGATCGTACTGCCCACCGTCGCGCTGGCGTCCGAGACGCTGGCGCACGATACCGGCACCAGCGCCAGCGACCAGATCACCAGCAACGGCACGGTTACGCTGAAGGGCACCGAAACCGGTACCGCCGGCACGACGGTATCGATCTATGACGGCACTACGAACCTGGGCCAGGCGACGCTGAACGGCAGCGGCGCCTGGACCTACACGACGACCCTCGGCAACGGCACGCACAGCCTGCATGCGGTTGCGGCCGACCCGCAGGGCCATGCGGTGCAAAGCGCCGCCGCCTCCCCGATCACCGTGGTCGCCTCGGGCCCCGTCGTCGGCCTGACCGGCGATTCCCTGAGCGCCAACTTCGTCACCGGTGCGACTGCCATCACGTCGGCGGTATCGGCCAGCACAACGTCGACGTCCACCACCCTGTCGATGACGCTCGCGAACGCAGCTACCGTGCCGGTCCCGACCGAGACGCTGGCAGGTGGCGCCTTCACCGTCGGCGTCAACCTTTCGGGCATGGAATATAATGGGGGCGCGTCGGCGCAGGCCTATTACGACTATGCCGTGCCGTCGCAGCAGGAACTGGCCTACTACCACTCGCAGGGGAACGACCTGATCCGGCTGCCCATTTCCTGGGAAACGCTGCAGCCCACCCTCGGCGGTGCGCTCAACCAGACCTATCTGAGCGAGATCGAAGGCGTCGTGAACCAGGCGGCGGCGCTGGGCATGAAGGTCATCATCGACATGCACGACTACGGCGGCTACGGCAGCGACAAGCTGGGCAACGGTACGCTGACCGATGCCCAGTTCGCCAATGTCTGGCAGCAGGTGGCGACGACCTTTGCCGGCAATCCCGGCATTGGCGGCTACGACCTGATGAACGAGCCCAACGGCATGCCCAATGCCACCGCCTGGCCCGATGCCGCGCAGGCCGCGATCACCGCGATCCGCACGGCGGACCGAAGCACCGCGATCTATGTCGAGGGCGACGACTGGTCCAGCGCTGGATCGTGGGCGGAAAACAACCCTACCCTCGCCAACCTGTTCGACCCATCGAACAATCTGGTCTTTTCGGCGCATCTCTATCTCGACACGGACAATAGCGGTACGCATTTCGACTGGGCGCAGCAGGCCGCGGCCGGCGACACCACGCAGCTGGGCGTGCAGCAGCTTTCCGATTTTGTCGGGTGGCTGCAGGCCAACAATCTGAAAGGCGACATCGGCGAGATCGGGGCGGGCAACGACAGCGCCGACTGGCTCGCCTCGCTCGACAACACGCTGGCCTATGCCAAGGCGAGCAACCTGCAGGTCACCTATTGGGGCGGTGGCCCCTGGCTGGGAAGCTATCCGCTGTCGGTCGAGCCCGGTGTCGATGGCACGCCTGCCCCGCAGATGGCAGTGCTGGACAAATACACTGGCGCGTATGCGACGGTCGCCAGTGCGGCGCTGACCGGCACCGGCGCGGCGAACAGCACGATCTATCTGTCGGAAGACGGTACATTGCTGGCGACCACCACGACGAACGCGAACGGCGCGTGGGCCTACACCCTCACCGGGCTGGCCAACGGTGTTCACACCATCGTCGCCGGCGACACCCCGCCCGCAAGCGACGGCACCATCTCGGCCCTGACCTTCGACCTGGAGGCGGCAACGCCGACGACCAAGGTCGCCAGCTACAACATCAGCCTTGCCGGCACGGTGCAGTCGGCAACGGGTACCAGCGTCGAGATATTCAGCGGCGCCACCGACCTGGGCGCCGCCACGGTCAATAACGGTGCGTGGACCTACACCACCATTTTGCCGACCGGCACCTACGCCCTGTCTGCGGTCGCTACCGACACCGCCGGCAACAAGACCACCACCGCGCTGGCCACGCTGCAATCGGGCACATCGGGCAATGACACGCTGACCACCAGCGGCGGCGCCAACCTGCTGAGCGGCAATGGCGGCGCCGACACCTATACGATCAGCGCCCAGGACACCGCCGACAGGATCGTGAACGGCGTCGCGACCGGCACCGCCGCCAGCGGCGCGCTGGACATGGGCGTCGCCTCCAACCGGCTGTGGTTCGTCGAGTCCGGCAACAACCTGGTCGTCGACGTGCTGGGCACCAACCAGCAGGTCACGATCCAAAACTGGTACGCCAACACGACGACCCCGTGGGAGCAGCTGTCCAAGGTCGTCGGCAGCGACGCGATGACGCTGGACGCCGGCTTGCAGAACCTGGTTCAGGCTATGGCCGCGTTCTCCGCGGCCAATGGCGGGTTCAATCCGCTGACGACGACGCACACGACGACTGGCGACAGCTATTTCGGAAGCGGCGTACAGGCAGCGGTGGCGGCGAACTGGCATAAATAACGTTCACCTCTCCCTACTGGGAGAGGTCCACCGCGAAGCGGGCGCGTGAGGGGCTGATTACATAAACCCTAGCCCCTCGCCTTACCCTCTCTCATCAGCGAGAGGAGTGAACCTTGCTGTCATTCCGGATGCGCAGCGTCCGGAATCCATTGTCTGTCCGAGCTGCAAGAGCGTATGTCATTCCATCGCTTCACGACGGAATGACAGTCTAAATCAAACCTGCTCGGCTTGCCATGCCGCGTTGTCCAGATTAGCCTGATTTCATGCTTCATACCCACGCAAAAAATATTTTTATGAAATCCGTGCGCGGCCCTACCGGGTATCGGAAAAGCTGGGCGTCGCAGCCGACAATTGTTACTTCAAGGGCATTGAATTGCTGCAGCGCCTCGGCGCGCATGGTTATACGGTGCGCGGCCGCATCGGCGAAACCTTTTGGGACGCCTCTCTGATCCCGCAAGACATCATTGCACTGTATTCCGACCGGTTTCTTGTCACCCATTTCTGGGTAGAGGCGGAAATCGACGGTGCCTGGCGTAGCTTGGATGCCAGCTTCCAGCCCGAAATGGCGAACCATGGATTTCGCACGTGCGACTGGGACAGCAACACCACTTGCTTTGAAATCACAAAATTGTACACGCAGCAGGAAACAATCGCCTATCAGGCGATGTGGCAGAACCCGACCTATGGCGCAGACTATTTCAAGGAGAACGGTTCGTTCCTGAAACGGCTGAATACGTGGCTCGCGAGCTTAACCTGAGATCGTCATTCCGGATGCGCAGCGTCCAGAGTCCATCGTCTGGCCGATTTGCGAAAGCGTATGGAGTGCGTCGCTTCACGACGGAACGATAGGGGCAGCACTTATAGTGCCCGTCCCAGCCCCTCCGCCAGCCTGTCGATGAACTGCGTCGTCGTCAGCCACGATTGATCGGGACCGATCAGAATCGACAGATCCTTGGTCATGTGGCCCGCTTCCACCGTGTCGACGCAGACCTTCTCCAGCGTCTGCGCGAAGGCGACCACGTCCGGCGTGTCGTCGAACTTGCCGCGATACTCCAGCCCGCGCGTCCAGGCGAAGATCGAGGCGACCGGGTTGGTGCTGGTTTCCTTGCCCTGCTGCCACAGGCGGTAATGCCGCGTCACGGTGCCATGCGCCGCCTCGGCCTCGACCGTGTTGCCGTCGGGCGTCAGCAGCACCGAGGTCATCATGCCCAGGCTGCCGAAGCCCTGCGCCACCGAGTCGGACTGCACGTCGCCGTCGTAGTTCTTGCACGCCCACAGGAAGCCGCCTTCCCACTTCATCGCCGAGGCGACCATGTCGTCGATCAGGCGATGCTCGTAGGTCAGCTTCGCGGCGTCGAAAGCAGTCTTGAATTCAGCTTCGTAAATCGACTGGAAGATATCCTTGAACTTGCCGTCATAGGCTTTCAGGATCGTGTTCTTGGTCGACAGGTAAAGCGGATATTTGCGCTGCAGCGCGTAGTTGAAGCAGGCGCGCGCGAAGCCGACGATCGACTCGTCGACATTGTACATGCCCATGGCGACGCCGGGCCCCGTGAACTTGAACACCTCGTGTTCCTCCGCCGCCCCACCGTCCGGCGTGAACACTAGCTTCAGGGTACCCGGCCCCGGTATCTTCAGATCGGTCGCCTTGTACTGGTCGCCGAAGGCATGGCGGCCGATGATGATCGGCTTGGTCCAGCCGCCGACGTAGCGCGGCACGTTCCTGCAGATGATCGGCTCGCGGAAGACGGTGCCGTCCAGGATGTTGCGGATGGTGCCGTTGGGCGACTTCCACATCTTCTTCAGCCCGAACTCCTTCACCCGCGCCTCGTCCGGCGTGATAGTGGCGCATTTGATGCCAACGCCATATTGCGCGATGGCGTTGGCGGAGTCCACCGTCACCTTGTCCTCGGTACGGTCGCGCTCCTCGATCCCCAAATCGTAGTATTTCAGGTCGATGTCCAGGAACGGCAGGATCAGCTTGTCCTTGATCGCCGCCCAGATGACGCGGGTCATCTCGTCGCCGTCCAGCTCGACAACGGGGGTCTTTACCTTGATCTTGTTCATCAGCGTATATCCGTTTGAACGACAGGCTCATGCGTGTCCATGGACAGCAGGAAGCCCATGACTTCGTCGACCGTGGTGGCGACGTTGAACAGGTGCGTGTAGCTGGCCGGGGCGAAGCCCGATTCAACCATGTGCGCGATCAGTTTCAGCAGCGGCTCCCAATAGCCGTCGACGTTGAAGATGACGATAGGATGGTTGTGCAGTCTCAGATGCTTCCAGGTGATGATCTCGAAGCATTCGTCCATGGTGCCGAAGCCGCCAGGCAGGATGACGAAGGCCTGCGAGCGGTCCGCCATCATGCGCTTGCGCGTGTGCATGCTGTCGACCACGATCAGCTCGGTCAGGGAATTGTGCTGCGGCTCGATGTCGTGCAGGTGCTGCGGAATGATGCCGATGGCCTCGCCGCCCGCATCCATCACGGCGTCCGCGACCACGCCCATCAGGCCGACGCGGCCGCCGCCATAGACCAGGCGCACGCCGCTCTTGGCCATGATCGTGCCGAGCTCGGCCGTGATTTCGGCAAACATCGGGTCGGCGCCATGGGAGGAACCGCAATAGACACAGGCGGTGCGGGTTGGTATCGGCACGCCCACGGTCAGGGCGGCGGGGATGGCTTCGTTGAAGTTGGGATCGTCTGAAATCGTCATAAGTCTTGATCTGGTGTCGCGTTGGTAGTGTTTCGAGTATTAACCCATATGGTAAGCAACCCTTTAACGATTTGACCGCGCTGTAACAACCGCCTTGCAGGAAACGCCGGATTTGCCCATAGAAACTCATATGAATCGATTTGCAAACCGCGCCAGCGTCATCGCCGGCTGTCTAATCCTTGCCGGCTGTGTCGCCGCGCACGAGCAGTCGACCCAGCACGAGGCGGTGGAATACCAGGTCCAGCAACGCGATTCGACCCGTTGCGCCGATCTAGGCATGTTGCCGGGCTCCGACGAGTTCAACGCCTGCATGGCCAAGCTGGAAGGCGCGCCCCAGTCCGCCACTCACTGACCGGCGCGGACCGATTCCAGCACGAACACCCTGAGCGCGCTGGACAGGTTGCTCTGGCGTTCGGTGTCGACCGCCGCTACCAGAGCCGCCAGCGATATCCCGCGCCCCTCCGCGATCCGGCGCAGTTCCCGCCAGAACGGCTCCTCGAGGCTGATCGAGGTGGAATGCCCCGAGATGGTCAGCGAGCGCTTGACGATTTTAGTCACTGGGATTCAGCATATCTTGCGGACGAACCCATTGCTCGAATTGTTCGACAGTAAGAAACCCAAGTTCCACAGCAGCGTTTCTAAGTGTCTTGTTTTCGGCATAGGCTTTTTTGGCGACCTTTGCGGCGTTGTCGTAGCCGATGTGCGGGTTTAGGGCCGTGACCAGCATGAGGCTACTATCCAAGAGGCGGCCAATTCGCTCTTCCCGTGCCTCGATGCCATAGAGGCAATTATTGTAAAAGCTGTAAACGGCATCGGCCAGGAGCTGAATTGACTGCAGGACATTGTATATGATTACCGGCTTGAAGACGTTTAGTTCGAAATGGCCTGTAGCCCCTGCAATCGTTACAGCGACGTGATTACCCATTACCTGTGCCGCGACCATCGTCATCGCTTCCGATTGGGTTGGATTGACCTTGCCCGGCATGATCGATGATCCGGGCTCGTTTTCAGGCAAACGCAGTTCGCCTATGCCGCAACGAGGACCCGATCCCAACAGGCGGATGTCATTGGCGATTTTCATCAATGAGCATGCGATTGTGTTTAAAACACCCGATAGCTCGACCAGCGCGTCGTGTGCGGCCAAAGCTTCGAACTTGTTTTCCGCGGTGCGGAAAGGAAAGCCGGTGATCTCGGCCACTTTCGCGGCAAAAAGCTCGGCAAAGCCTTCTTTGGTATTCAACCCTGTGCCGACGGCCGTTCCGCCTTGGGCAAGCTGTAGCAGGCGGGGCATCACGCTATCCAGCCGGTCGATCCCGTAACGGACCTGCGTTTCGTAGCCGGAAAACTCCTGCCCCAGAGTCATAGGCGTAGCATCCTGCAAGTGAGTGCGCCCTACTTTGATAATATTCTGAAACTCTTCGATTTTCTTTTGCAGAGTACTCTGCATTCCTTTCAGGCTTGGTTTAAGATTCGTCTCGACGCCGAGTACCGCAGCGATGTGCATTGCGGTAGGAAAGCTGTCGTTCGAAGACTGGCCCATATTGACGTGGTCGTTGGGATGGACCGGCGTCTTTGACCCTATCGTGCCATCCAGCATTTCGATCGCGCGATTCGAGATTACTTCATTGAGATTCATGTTGGTTTGCGTACCGGAGCCGGTTTGCCAGACCACAAGAGGAAAATGCTCCCTCAATTTGCCCGCTGAAACCTCTTCGGCAGCGTCCACGATAGCCTGACCTATCTTACCATCCAGAACACCCAGCTCCATGTTGGCCAAGGCGGCGGCTTTCTTCTGCAGTCCGAATGCCATGATAAGGGCCTCCGGCATGCGTTCGCTGCCGATCTTGAAGTTCTGCAGCGAACGTTGCGTCTGCGCGCCCCAGTAGCGGTCGGCCAGAACCGCGACTTCGCCCATCGAATCGCTTTCCATGCGCGTGGTTTTGCCTGCCATCCGTCAAATCCCCCATATCGTGTCTTGATCCATCGGCGCGATGCCCGCACCATGCAACCGGCAACGCACGAGGTAAAGAGACGTGAATTCGACACGGCCGGACATATCCGAGCGGAATTTCCGCATCATCGGGGTGGCGATCCTCGTCCTGGCGCTGATCCTGCGGCTGATCGGGGCGCGGGGCGACCTGGGCCAGGACGAAATCCTGAGCCTGAGCACCGTCGCAAAGGTGAAGCGGATCGACAGGATATTCTGGGCGGTCAATTTCGACAACAACCACCCGCTGAACTCGGCATGGCTGTACATCGTCGGCGCGCATGCCTCCTATCTGGTCCTGCGCGCGTTTTCCATCGCGCTGGGCCTTGGCACCGTGGTCGCGGCGGGAATCTGGGGTGCGCGGCGCAGCCGGGTCACGGGACTGATCGGCATGTTGCTGATGGCGACATCGTATTTCATGGTCAACTACCAGTCCGAGGCCCGCGGCTATGCCGGCCTGGTTCTGTGCATGCTGCTGGCGTCAATGGCGCTGGAGTCTATCCTGGAGGGCAAGGATCGCCGCCTGCCCCTCGCCTTCGCGCTGCTGGGCGGATTCCTGTTCCACCCCTACGTGATCTTCGCCGGGGCGGCGATGGCCGTGACCTGCCTGTGGATCGTATGGAAGCGGGAACGCAGCCTGCAGGGGGCCGCGGAGTTCACGCTGCGCACATTCACCTGGTCGCTGATCATGGGTGCGATCGCGGTCTCGCCGATCCTGCTGCTGAGCTACACGGTCGGCGATGTGCTGCCCTTTCACTGGCCTGTCTTCCTGGCGACGTACGGCGATGCCGCGGGATTTTCGGTGGCACTGCCCGAACTGCATCGCAGCTATGTCTATGCCGGCATAAGCGTGGTCCTCGCCATCGGCCTGTTCGTGAAGAAACCGGAGGATTTTCGCGCTACGCTTTACCTCTGCATGCTGGTCGTCGTGCCCGGCGTGTTGTCCCTAGGGCATCTGCCGAACCTGACCTATCCCCGGCATCTGACGATGGTGGCGCTCGCCTTCTTCCTGATCTGCGCCGATCTGCTGGGATGGGCCTGGGCACTGAACGCAAAAGCGCGCCTTGCCGCCGCCATCGTGGTGCTGGCTGTCGTCGTCGGCAACGGCCTGAACCTTCAAAAATTCTACGCCAGTACGCGCGGGCATTACGAACAGGCGGTGCTGGCCATGACCGCAAACGGCCCGGCGACCTATGCCGTCAGCATGGGCCATCTGACGAACATGGTCGATTATTACGCCGCACGGAATAATCGAACCGCGACCTACCCGCCGCTTTCCGAATGGTGCACGACCCCACCGGACTGGTACCTGATGGATCGCGTCGTGCCGGCGGCGACGCCGAAGGAAATCGTCATCGGACCGAAGGAATGCCGCATAACCTATGCCAGGCCGGCGGACTATCCGGTCTGGGGGCTGACCGGCCTTGAATGGCTGCTGTATCGCCGCCAATGAGCCTACGCTCCTACCGCCTGTGCGCGGCGGCGATCCTGCTGCTGGCGGCAGCGCTGCGTATCTGCGGCGCGATGGGCGACCTGGGCCAGGACGAGATCACCAGCGTCACCCTGGTCGGTCGGATAGACCGGATCGATAAGGTTTTCTGGGCCATCAACGTCGACAACAACCATCCGATGAATTCGGCGTGGCTGTATATCGTCGGATCCAAAGCGCCGTTCCTTGTCATGCGCGCGTTCTCGATCGCGCTGGGCGTCGGTTGCGTCGCGGCGGCCGGCGCGTGGGGATTGAGGCGCAGCCGGTTCACCGGCCTGGTCGCGATGATGCTGTTCGCGACCTCGTACCTGATGGTCGGCTACGGGTCGGAGGCACGCGGTTATTCCGGTTTGATCCTGTGCACGATACTGGCGGCGATGGCGCTGCAGGATACGCTGGACGGCAAGGATCGAAGGCTTGTCTTCGGTCTTTATGCCGTATGCGGCTACCTCTTCCATTTCGACATGTGCTTGGTGCTGGTCGCATTCGGCATCTGCTGCTTCTGGGTGTCTTGGCGGCGCTCGACCAGCCTGGCTGCCGCCTTCAATACCAGCCTGCGCATCTTCGCATGGCCGGTGGCTTTGCTGACGCTGGCGATCCTGCCGGTGGTCTTCGGGGGTTTCAGCGTCGGCAGTGTCAGCCCGTTCGACCTCGGCCGCTTCATGAAGGCCTACGATCTCTCGCTCGAATGCGCGCTGAACCTGCCGGGCCTGACGCTGCCGTTCTCGGACATCGTGCTGTGCGCCGTCCTGGCGACGGCATGGTTCATCCCGCGCCAGCGCGAAACCTGGCCGGCGCTCTATGTCTCCTCGATCGTCGCACTGCCATTGCTGATCTGGGCGGCGCATGTGCCGAACACCAATTATCCGCGTCATGAAATTCCCTGCGACGTCGCTTTTGTCCTGCTCGGCGCCGACATCGCGGGATGGGCATGGCAACGCGGCAGAACCTCACGGGTCGTCACGATTGCGTTCCTGGTCGCGATCATGGCCGGCAACGGCATTCTGCTGGCGAAGTTCTTTCGCATCGGCAGGGGAGATTACAGCGCCGCCGTTGCCCGCATGACCGCGGAGGGACCGGCGACATACGCCATGGCCTCGCCCCAGCTGTCGTTCATGGTGCAATACTTTGCGGACAGGCTGGGCGCGACGCCACCGGTCGATGTACCCGAAACCAGCTGGTGCGAAAAAGGTGCGCCGCAATGGCTGATCCTCAACCGCGCCGGCAAGCAGGCATTGCCGGCCAGCGGCATCGAGTGGGGACCGGCAGGCTGCCAGGCGCATTACGAGGAACGACAGGTCTATCCGTCATGGGGCCTTACCGGCGTGACCTGGATATTGTTCAGGCAAACGGCCGCGCGATGAACGAACTTTCAGAAACGCAAAAGAACCGGCTGTTCTGGCTCGCCGCCGGATTGATCGTCGCCCTGGCGTTCGTCATGCGCATCGTTGCGGCAAACGGCGAACTGTGGCTTGACGAAATCTGGAGCCTGAAACTTCTGGAGCCTATCAGAAGCCCGGATCAGATATTCTGGAAGATCAATCACGCCAACAATCATTTCCTCAACTCGCTGTGGATGTACGAGCTGGGACCCGATGCGCCCGGTCTCTTGCTGCGCTTGCCGGCAGTCTTGTTCGGTACGGCGATGGTCGCGGCGGCAGGATACTGGAACATCCGGCGCGGCCGTTTCGCCATCCTGACGGCAATGCTGTTGATCGCCGTATCCTATATCATGGTCGATCTGGGATCGGAGGCGCGCGGCTATGCCGGGCTGCTGCTGGCCACTCTGCTCGCCCTCCGATTTGTCGAGGACGCGACAGACGGCACAGATCGAAAATGGCTTCTCGGCCTTGTCATATTGTTTGGCATGCTGTCGCAGATATTGATGATCATGGCGATCGTCGTCCTTGTCGCCTGGGCGTTGTGGAGCATGACGAAACGCAATGGCGATTTCCTGCATGCCGTTCGCGGTACGACGCTGCTTTTTCTTCCTGCGCTGGTGCTGACGTCGCCCATCGTCATCGTGGTCGGTCGCGCGGTTCTACGGCACCAGTTCACCATTGGCCCCCGTTACGATTTCGATCCGGAGAATTTTATTCATGGCTTCGGGCGGTTGATCGAATCCTGTCTCAAGCTGCCTGTTCTCGACAATGCTCTGACCTATGCAGCAGTGGCGCAGATTGTCGGGGTGGCGTGGTATCTTCAACGCAACCGCGCGGACTGCCGACCGGCCCTGTACCTGATCGGCATCACTCTGATCCCGTTGCTGATGTTCATGGCGCATATGCCGGTCGCAACGCTCGCGCGGTATTTCATCTTCAGCGGCATGGCATTGATGCTGCTGATCGCCGATATGGCCGGCTTTCTATGGCAAAATGCAAATCGCGCCCGTCTTGCCGCCCTTTGTCTGCTGGCGGTGCTGATGGCGGGAAATGCGGTTTTCCTGTACAAGTTCTACCAGAACGGTCGCGGCCATTATCGCGAGGCGATGGCGGCAATGACGGTAGATGGCGTTGCCCGCTATGGCGCGCCGGATTATCATAACGCGATCGTCGAGCAGCATTTTGCGCGTGAGCTGGGTATCACCCCCGAATATGTACCCTTCGATCGCTGGTGTGCCGCGCCGCCACCCTTCCTTCTGCTGTACCAGGAAGATCACGAAGCACCCGCAGCGAAAACTCGTTTCGGCCCGGCATCCTGTCCTGCAAGCTTTGACTCTCCTCAGCTTTTTCCTGCCTGGGGTCTTTCCGGCAGCAGCTGGATCGTCTATCGGCGGTCGCCATGACCCTGCTGCAAAAGCGCGCCTTCCTCGTGGCCGCATCCCTGATCGTCGTTCTGGGCATCGCCCTGCGCCTGATCGGCGCCAATGGCGAGCTGGCGCTGGATGAGGTCTGGAGCCTGAAACTGCTGCAGTCGATCGGCCGGCCCGACCAGATTTTCTGGAAGATCAATCACGACAACAACCACTTCCTGAATTCACTCTGGCTCTACGCCATCGGCCCTGGTGCATCGGTGTTGGCACAGCGCGCACTGGCCATAGCGCTCGGTGCGGCCGGCATCGTCGTCGCGGGCCTGTGGGCCTGTGAACGCGGGCCCGCTGCGTGCCTGGTCACCATGGCCTTGTTCGAGGGCTGTTTCGCGATGGTGCAGTACGGGTCGGAGGCGCGCGGTTACTCCGGTCTGGTCCTGTTCGCCGTCGCCGCGCTGGTCCTGTGCGAGAAAACGCTGAACGGCGAGGACAGGCGGTGGTGGCTGGCACTGGCATGCCTGCTGGGGCTTCTCTGCCATCTCAACATGGTCTTCCTGTTCGTCGTCATCGGAATCTGGGTCGGCTTTATCCAGATCCGCCGCCAGAGCGATCTGATGCAGGCGGGCTGGGCGACGATCAAGCTTCTGTACCCGGCCGCGCTGTGTACGTCGCCCCTCGTCCTGTGGGTCGTCTACACGCTGCACAGCCGCGTGTTCACCATCGGCATGCTGAACCCGTTCGCCGCCGATCGTTTCACCAGCGCCTATGGCTTGCTGATTCGCGCCATGACTGGACTTCCGGGACTGACCGCGCCTGCGTTCTATCTGCTGCTGCCCAGCAACGCGCTGGCCCTTGCGTGGCTGTGGCGGCGAGCCCTGAACGGACGATTCAGCCTGTATGTGATCGCACTGGTGGTGCTGCCGGCTCTGATGTTCGCGCTACGACTGCCGAACACCGATCAGCCACGCTATTTCCTGGTCAGCGGCACCGCCTATCTGCTGCTGGTCGGCGAGCTGATGGGTATAGCCTTCCGGCATGGGGCGACGATCCGCGTGGCCGGCGTGGCCGTGCTGCTGGTCTTCGCCAACCAGAATGCCGGCTTCCTGCAGCATTTCTTCATCGACGGGCGCGGCCATTACCGCGAGGCCGTACAGGCGATGACGACACAGGGCCCGGCGCGCTATGGCAGCAACGACGCCTTCCGCAATCCGCTGCTGGTCGATTATTACGCACGCCAGCTTGGCGCTAGCGCGACGTATATACCCGATAGCGAATGGTGCGCCGCGCCGCCCGACTGGTACCTGGTCTATGCCTTTTCCCACGATGCCCCGCCCGCCACGGTGATCGCCGGACCCGCCACCTGCAAGCAGCTATTCGACGCGCCGTCCGTATTCCCGTACTGGGGCATGTCCGGCTTCCAGTGGAGCCTCTATCGCAAGGCCGCGCGATGACCCGTCCCACTCGATTTCATTTCGCGGTTCTTGCCCTGCTTTTGCTGGCGCTGGCCCTGCGCCTGCTGGGCGCGCACGGAGAGCTTGCGCTCGACGAGATCTGGACGCTGAAACTGTTGCAGCCGGTCGCCAGCCCCGACCAGATCGTGTGGAAGATCCATCACGACAACAATCACTGGCTGAATTCGCTGTGGCTTTATTATACCGGTCCCGGCGCGCCCGTTCTGCTGCAGCGTGCGCTGACCGTCGCGCTCGGTACGCTGGGCGTCGCGGCGGCGGGACTGTGGGGGAAATCGCGCGGCACCGCCACCTGCCTGGCCACCATGGCGATCTTCGCCTTTTCCTACGGCATGGTGCAGTTCGGATCGGAAGCGCGCGGCTATTCCGGTTTGATTCTGTGCACTATCCTCGCTTTCATATTCTGCGAAAAAATCCTGAACGGCGAGGATCGGCGCTGGCTGCTGGCGCTGGCCTGCCTGCTAGGCATTGTCTGCCACTTCAGCATGATCCTGGTCTTCGCCGTGATCGGGCTGTGGGTGGCATCCGTACAGATCGAGCGCAGCACCGATCTGGTGAAGGCGGCCTGGGGCACGACCCGAATCTTCCTGCCGACAGTCCTGTGCGTCGCGCCCGTGATGCTGTGGATGGCGTATGTGCTGCATCGCCACGACTTCACGATCGGCATGCGGCTGCCGTTCGATGCCGGCAATTTCGGCCGCGCCTACGGCTTCCTGCTCAGCACCCTGTCGGGCATCCCGGAGAGGAAGGAGGAGCTTTACTACCTGATCGCGCCGTGCCTTGCCTTCATCCCGACATGGCGCTGGCGGCGCGCGCTGGGCCTGCGCTTCAGCCTGTACCTCATCGCCATCGCGTTGTTGCCGCTGATCGTCTTTTGCCTGCACCTGTCGAACACCAGCCAGCCGCGTTACCTGATGGTAGGCGGCACGGCATATCTGCTTCTGCTGGGCGACCTGCTGGGAATTGCGATCCGGCGCGGCGCGGCAATCCGGATCGCGACCGCCGCGATCGCGATGGTGCTGGTCGGGCAGAATACCGATTATCTGTTCCGCTTCCTGCGCGACGGGCGTGGCCATTACCGCGAGGCGGTGCAGGCGATGACCCGGAACGGGCCGGCGCGCTACGGCACCGACGATGCTTTCCGCAATCCGATGGTGGTCGACTTCTATGCAAGCAGGCTGGGCGTGGATGCCACCTATGTACCCGCCGGCTCATGGTGCGCCGGGTCCCCGGACTGGTACCTGACCTATACCTTCGAGAATGCCGCACCGCCCGCGACGGTAACCGCCGGTCCATCCGCCTGTCGGCAGACATTTAACGCGCCTGTAGTGTTTCCCTATTGGGGTCTGGTTGGTTTCCAATGGAACTTGTATAGGCGCGCGGGCTAAACTCTATTTCACCCCTTCAGCGGCGTCAGCCTTGTCACATGGCCCATTTTCCGGCCGGGGCGGATTTGGCTTTTTCCGTACAGGTGCAGGTGCGCGCCGGGGTCGCCGACATGGCTTTGCCAATCCAGCGCCGCCTCGCCGATCAGGTTGACCATGACGGCGTTCGAGTGTCTTACGGTGGGACCTAGCGGCAGGCCCGCCACCGCCCTGATCTGCTGTTCGAACTGGCTGACATAGCAGGCGTCGATTGTCCAATGGCCGGAATTGTGCGGACGCGGCGCGATTTCGTTCACCAGCAGGCGGCCGTCGCGGGTGACGAAGAATTCCACCGCCAGCACGCCGACATACTCCAGCGCTTCGGCGATATGGCGGGCCAGGTGCTCGCCCTGTTCGGCGATGCCGTCGCGCAGTATGGCGGGAGCGATGGTTTCGGCCAGGATGCCGTTCTCGTGCCGGTTCTCGACAGCGGGATAGGCGGCAACCACGCCATCCTGACCGCGCGCCAGCACGATCGAGAATTCGCTTTCCAGCTCCAGCATCGCCTCGACCACCACGGGCACGCGTCCCAGGCTGGCCCACGCGGCTTCGGCCACGCCGATGTCGGAAATGCGCACCTGCCCCTTGCCGTCATAGCCCATGCGCGCGGTCTTCACGATCGCGGGCGTGCCGATCTGCGCGACGGCACGTGCCAGACCCTCGGTATCGCCTGCAGCTTCCCAGGCGCAGGTCGGCACGCCGAGGTCATTGAGGAAGAATTTCTCCGCGATGCGGTCCTGCGCGACGGACAGCGCGCCCGGGCCGGGAAACATCGGCTTCAACGTGGACAGCAGCCGCACCGCATCCACCGGCACGTTCTCGAATTCCAGGGTGATCGCGTCGACGCCCGCGGCAAAGCGCTCCAGGGCTTCGTGATCGTCCCAGGGGGCAACCGTGGCGACAGCGGAAACCTCGGTCGCCGGGCTGTCGATTTCGGGCGTGTAGACATGCACATGGTAGCCCAGACGCGCCGCCGCCAGCGCCGCCATTCGGCCCAGCTGGCCACCGCCCAGCATTCCGATGACCGAACCGGGTTTCAGGACATGGATACCGGTCATGAAGTCGGCGTTTCGGCCACCGAGTTGGTTTGCGCCGCCCGGAAGGCGTCCAGCCGCGCCGCCAGAGGCTTGTCGTTCAACGCCAGGATCGAGGCGGCAAGGATGGCGGCGTTCTTGGCCCCGGCCTCGCCGATCGCCAGCGTGCCCACCGGTATGCCGCCAGGCATCTGCACGATCGACAGCAGGCTATCCATGCCCTTGAGCGCTTTGCTTTCCACAGGCACGCCCAGCACCGGCAGCGGCGTCAGCGCCGCGATCATGCCGGGAAGGTGCGCGGCTCCGCCGGCGCCGGCGACGATGACCTGATGGCCTGCCTCCCGCGCGCCCCGGGCAAAGGCGAACATTCGTTCGGGCGTACGGTGCGCCGATACGATTTTGACTACGTGGGGAATTTGTAGTTCCTCCAGGAGCCGCGCGCCATGCTGCAGGGTCTGCCAGTCCGACTGGCTACCCATGACGATCGCGACAAGGGCAATCGGCTCGCTCACTTAGGCGATGATGTCCGGGACAAGCATGCTTTCCAGCCTGATGATCATGTCCTTGACCATCAGCTTGCGTTTCTTGAGTCGCTGCAGGCGGAGCTGGTCGTAAGGGGGGGACGCGACCAGCACTTCGATCACCGCGTCCAGGTCGCGGTGCTCGCTTCTCATCTCTTCCAGCTTCTGTCGAACCTGATCTTCGTCAATCATTTGTTGGCCCTAACACGAAATCGGCCAAAAAAACAGAAGCTAAAAACACCGGGCAAATCAGAAAGTGCTGTACTGATCGCACTGACCGTGGAAAAACGTGCCCCGGTACAAGAGGATTCGGGTAAAATGCGTATTGGCATTCTGACGAGCGGGGGCGATTGCGCCGGACTCAATGCAGTGATTCGGGCCGCCGTTTGCAGGGCGGAGCACTATAAAGCCGAAGTTTACGGTATCCGCGACGGCACGATGGGCCTGCTGGACAGGCCCCTGCGTTACGAGCATCTGCATCGCCACAACGTCGACCTGACGATGATGCGCATGGGCGGCACCATTTTAGGCACCACCAACAAGGGCAATCCCTTCGCCTTTCCGATGCCGGACGGCTCGGTCAAGGATCGCAGCCAGGAAATAGCGGAAGGCGTGAAGATGCTGGGCCTCGACGCCATCATCGGCATCGGCGGCGACGGCAGCTTCGCAATCCTACGCCGCCTGGCGCAGGAAGGCGGCTTCAACCTGGTCGGCGTGCCCAAGACGATCGACAACGACATCGGCCTGACAGAGCTTGCGGTCGGCTTCGATACCGCCGTCTCCGTGGCGACCGAGGCGCTGGACCGCCTGCAGCCGACCGCCGCCAGCCACGCACGCGTCATGATTCTGGAGGTCATGGGCCGCGACGCCGGGCACATCGCCCTGCATGCCGGCATCGCCGGCGGTGCCGACGTGATCCTGATCCCCGAGATCCCCTACGACATCGCGCAGGTCGCCGAGAAGATCACGGATATCCGCAAGTCCGGGCGTAATTTCGCCCTTGTCGTGGTGTCCGAAGCGGTCCGCACCGCCGAAGGCCGCGCGATGAAGATCAAATACCATGGCGGCGCACAGCGTTTCGGCGGCATCGGGCAGTATCTGGCCGGCGTCCTGGCCGAGATGACCGGGGCCGAGACCCGTGTCACCGTGCTGGGCCATGTCCAGCGCGGTAGCCCGCCCTCCGCAACCGACCGCGTCCTGGCCTCGGCCTTCGGCGCGCATGCCGTCGACCTGGTGCACCAGGGCAAGTACGACCGCATGGTCGCCTGGCAGAACCGCGGGCTGGTCGATGTCGCGATCACCGACGCGATCGAGCATTACCAGGGCGTCGACGTGAACGGCCTGATGGTCCAGACCGCACGCTCACTGGGGATTTGCCTGGGGGGCTGATAGGTTCTTGAATAATAAAAGAGGGGGTATTTAATATAAAATAACAATATAAATACGAGAATTATCAACCATCCCTGCCCTAATATAATCGATGGGTTCCCGGGAGTTGAAATGGTTCAGGTTAATGTAGATACGACACCGAGTACCGGTCTGTTTCGTGCAATCTCCTACGAAACGACCACGACCGCGCCCACGACCTTCGACGAAGTTACTGTCAATATCGGCTATAAAAACGAAATGAGTATCGTCGACAGGTTCAAACACTCGATAAGTGATAAACTTGTCGAATATCTCGATATGAGCCCACGCAATGCAAACTATGCGGTCGGCGTCGGCATGGCCGTCGGTATAGGGCTGGCAGTGGTAGCAACCGCCGTGGGAACTCCATTCATGCTGGCAGCCCTGACGCCTGGAATCGCCAAAGCAGGCGTTGCGGTAGGCGTTGCAATGTTAAGCGGACTTGCGGCAACCGTGGGTGGGGTTGCGCTTGCCTGTAACGGCATGGATCACGAAAACAATATCCGGATGGTATCGAACACGGATGGATCGATAAACCCGCAAGCGGTGAAGCTTGTTCAGATGAAGCTTTCCGGCCCATAGCCCGGTCTGGTTCTCTTAAAGTTACCTGGAAACAAAAAGATGCCGTCTTATCGGCAATGGGTGCAGCACCTAGATTAGGTAGACATCAACTTTCCAGGAAACCTACGCATGTCAGACCGGCAGTCTCGTATTCTCGTCACCGGCGCCAGTGGCCAGCTTGGCCGTCTCGTCGTCGAGCGTCTTTCACAGACCCTGCCCGCCCCCCGGATCGTGGCGATGGTGCGCGATGCGGCGAAGGGCGCCGATCTTGCCGGGCGCGGCGTCGAAATCCGCGAAGGCGATTATGCCGATCCCGCAACGCTGGACAAGGCGCTGGCCGGTATCGACCGGGTGCTGCTGGTTTCCTCCAACCAGGTCGGGCAACGCGCTGTACAACACGGCAACGTAATCGAGGCGGCCAGGAAAGCCGGAGTCAGCCTGCTGGCCTATACCAGCATCCTGCGCGCCGACACGACGCCGATGAAGCTCGCGGCCGAGCATCTGGAAACCGAAACCGCGCTGCGGCAGTCTGGTGTGCCTTTCGCGCTGCTGCGTAACGGGTGGTATAACGAGAACTACCTGAATTCACTGCCCTTTGCCTTGCAGCACGGGGCGATCATCGGCAGCGCAGGGGACGGCAGGATCTCGTCGGCGGCGCGCGCCGACTACGCCGATGCCGCAGCCACCGTACTAGCCTCGGACGAACCGCAAGCCGGCAAGATATACGAGTTGGCAGGCGACGAATCCTATACGCTGGCCCAGCTGGCCGCCGAAATCGCGCGGCAGTCGGGCAAGCCGGTGGTGTTCACCAATCTACCGGAGGCGGAATACAAGGCCGCTTTGCTGGGCGCGGGCCTGCCCGAACCGCTGGCTGCCCTGCTGGCCGACAGTGACGTGCAGGCGGCCAATGGCGCGCTGTTCGATGATGGCCATGATCTGAGTCGGCTGACAGGCAAGGCGACGACACCGTTCGCCGCCTCGGTCGCGGCGGCGCTGAAAACCCTGGGAGCCTAGGCGCTAGCGACCCGTTCGGCCTCGGCAGCGCCCGCAGCCTTCATCAGCGGCATGCGGAAGGTGAAGCAAGTCTCTTCCCGCGTGGAGCTTACGGTCAGCGTGCCGCCATGCGCCTTGGCGATTTCCATCGCGATGTACAGGCCAAGCCCGAGCCCCTGCTGATTGGCGTGGAAGCTGCCGCGCGTGAACGGCTGGAACAGGTGCTCCATCATCGCTTCCGGGATCGGTTCGCCGGTATTGGCCACCGATAGCTCGAACATGTCGCCGCGCGTGAAAGCGCGGACGCGCACGGGCTTTTCAGGCGGGCTGTATGTCAGCGCGTTACCGAGCAGGTTGGAGAACATCTGCCCGATACGGCCACGGTCGCAATCGACCGGCTGGGTCAAGTCGATTTCTGTGTCGATCCGGCGGCCCGGCGAGGTGACCTTGAGTTCGGCGATGATCTGCGACAGGCTGAATTCCAGTGTCTCGTCGGGATCGCGGCGCAGGGCGATGCCGCCGCCCAGGCGGCCGCGCGCCAGGTCCAGCACATTGTCGATCAGGCCCGACATGCGTACGACGCTGTTTTGCATCAGGCCCAGCAGTTCGATCGCACGATCGTTCAGCGGTGTCTTGCGCAGCAGCCGCACCCCGGCGCCGATCGAGGCCAGCGGATTGCGCAGATCGTGGCCCAGCACGGCAATGAACTCCTCGCGCAGATCGGCGGTGGCGCGCGCATCGGCCAGGCGCGCCTCGCTGGCCTCCAGCTTTTTCGTGGCATCCAGGTGAAAGGCGATCAGCTCGGCGAACAAGCGGAACATGCCGATGACTTCGGGCGTGTTGACCTGCGCCGGCTTCATGTCGATGGCGCATAGCGTGCCGAAGAACGAGCCATCGGCCAGTATGATCGGCATCGAGATATAGCTTTCGAAGCCATACAACATCGGCGTCGGGTGGTGGCAGTAGGATTTGTCCTGCGAGACGTGATTGATGACCACGGGCTCTCGGCTTTGGCGGATTTCGGCGCAGATCGTGGTATCGACCTTCAATTCGCCACCCGCTTTCAGGCCGAACTCGATCTCGTCGCGCACACTGCAGGCGATCCAGCGATCCTCGGTCACCCGGGCGATGGCAGCCATGCCCATGCCGGTGGTGCGGCACACGACCTCGAGAATCGTCGGCACCGCCGCGATTCGTCCAATTGCCTCAACATCTGCCTGCAGATCGAATGCCATTATGTTTCATAGCACATCCGAGTCGCAGGTTTGAAGTGTGAATTACGGCAGGAACAATCGAGCCCGCGTCCCGTTCATCGACCACACACAGGAGTTCCCGCATGGATACCAAGGACAGCAAGCCGTTTTCCCGCCGCCAGGTCATCGGCGGCATGGGTGTCGGCTTGGCCGCCGTCGCGGCCGTGCCCGCGCTGGGACAAACCCCCGCCCCGGCAATGGTGCCGGCGCAGCCGTTGCAGGATCCCGGCAGCAAATATCCGCGGCCGCCGTACAAGAGCCAGAGCCAGCCCTGGCCGGGCCTTGCCGGCAAGATGGACCCGAAACCGGATCATGGCGAAACCAGCTATCGCGGATCGGGCCGCCTGCGCGGGCGCAAGGCGCTGATCACCGGCGGCGACTCCGGGATGGGCCGCGCCGCCGCCATCGCCTACGCACGGGAAGGCGCGGACGTGGCGATCAACTATCTGCCGGACGAGGAACCGGACGCACAGGAAGTCATCGCCCTGATCAAGGCCGAGGGCCGCGTCGGCCTCGCTTTGCCCGGTGACATCCGCGACGAAGGGTTCTGCAACAAGCTGGTGGCCGATGCGGTCAAGGGCCTGGGCGGGCTGGACATCCTGGTCAACAACGCGGGCCGGCAGCAGGTCCACGCCTCGATCCTCGACATCTCGACCGAGCAGTTCGACTGGACGATGAAAACCAACATCTACGCGCCGTTCTGGATCATCAAGGCGGCGCTGCCGCACCTGCCGCCGGGTGCCACGATCATCGCCACGACGTCCGAACAGGCCTACGACCCGTCCGAAAACCTGTACGATTACGCCCAGACCAAGGCGGCGACTATGAACTACGTCAAGTCGCTGGCCAAGCAGCTGGCGCCCAAGGGCATCCGCGTCAACGGCGTCGCTCCCGGCCCGATCTGGACGCCGTTGCAGGTCAGCGGCGGCGCGACGCAGGAGAAACTGATGCATTTCGGCGGCCAGACCCCGCTGGGCCGCGCCGGTCAGCCGGCGGAGCTGGGTTCGATCTATGTCCAGCTGGCCGCCAGCGATGCCAGCTACGCGACCGGACAGATCTATGGCGCGGCGGGCGGCGGCGGCCAGCCTTAAAAATCAGCCGGCACGAACTCCGTCTTGTACTGCGCGGCCAGTGCCTTGGCCTTTGCGCCGCGCTCCACTTTTTCCGCATCGCCGATCTGCGGCGGCGGGGCGTCGCGGCTGTCCATCGGCACGCCCACCGCGAGGAAGAATTCATCCTGCCCCGCAGGCGTGCACATGCACAGCAGGTGCGCCGGCATGGACGAGGTGGTACGGAACCGGTGCGGCGCGTTAGCCGGGATATTCACGGTGTCGCCGACGCGGGCGGTGGTCGTCCGGCCACGGAAGGTCAGCTCGATCTGCCCCTCCAGCACGGTGAACATTTCCTCGAAATCGTGGCGGTGCATCGGCGGCCCGCTGCCCGGCGGCACCAGCATGTCGATCAGGCAGTAGCGTCCCCCTGTATCCTGCCCCGTGACCAGGATGGTATAGGTGCCGCCCGCGATCGAAAGGTGCTTCAACGTGCCGTCGGTCGCCGGGTTGGCCAGGGTCAGCGTGCGTGCCGGATCGTCGGCGGGAATGGCGTTATCGGGCATGACTGGTCCTTTCGCTGAAAGACGAGCCATACACGATGCAACGGGCATGGGCCATCCCATCGCCCTTTACACGATGCGACGAATACGTCGTTGGATTCCTCCACCGCCGGTGACAAGCTTACCCGCTTAACCCCAGCGGCTCCAGCGGCACGTCTCCCATGCGCAGATGGTGCTTGTAGCCGGCCGAGGTTTGCAGCAGTTTGCGCAGGCCGTCGCTGCCCTTCAGCGGGCGTTGGCCCGCGAATATGGCGTCGCCTTCCTGTTCGAAACGGGGCACGATGGTATTGACCGCGTTCGCCACGGCGATTTCCGACGCTACTGGCTGGCTTTCCGATCCGAATTCGGCGACCACGTAGTGGCGGCCGATGGCGATGTCGCGGCCTGCGACCACCACGCTGCCGCCGTCCAGCGTGCCGGCCCATTGCGGCGGCTCGCTGCCGCATTCGCGGTTCGCCATGTCGGAAATCATGCGCTGCAGCGGGCCTGCGTACTGGGTCAGGGCCTTGCGGGTTTCACGGCTGATGGGATTAAGCTGTACCATTGGATACCTTTTTGGAAATGAAGTGTCGGTGGGTGATCATACGGCCAGCGCCAGTTCGGGGCCAACCAGATACGGGCGCAGCGGCAGGACCTCTTCAAGACGCGGGCTGCGCGGCGGCAGGTTGCCGTCCCTCCTCGCATCCTCGAGCGTGGCGAGGATCGTCTCGGCCTGGCGCAAGGTCTTGACGGCGCGGCGGGATGCGCCGTCCGGCAGCACGATCAGCCCGTTGTCGTCCTTGTGCCCCGGGTCGACGTTCAGGATGCGGCACAGCCGGTCGACATGGTATGCCTGATCCTCGACCTTCTGCCAGATGCCCTGGCGGTCCTTCGCCGGCCACATCCGCCCGGCGAGGCGGAACAGGTGGTCGGCCTTGGCGGTATATTCGTTTTCGACAGGGACCGGATCCTCGGCGAAGTGCGACAGGCCGATGTCGCGGTAGAGCACGGTGTATCTGTTCCCGTCCTCCATCTCGATATCCATGTGGTGGCGGTGCAGCGTGCGGACGGCGAAATTGCCGTGTTTGTCATGCACCGCGTCCTCGACATGGTCGCACCAGCTACCGTCGTTGATCAGCAGCTTGCCGCCCGGCGTCAGGTGGAAATCCTTCATGTGCGTGTCGCCGCTGATGCTGCCATCATAACGGCTGGCGTCGATGGCCCGTTCTGTGTGTCCCAAGACGCCCATCTTGCCGTTGATGAAGGTCTTGAACCGTTTCTTGCTCCACATCGCCACCGAGGCGTTTTCCAGGTGGCAGTCCTCCTGCAGGAAATGGTCGACCTCGCCCGCGGCGTTCAGCAACGCATCGCCCAGCTTGTCGCCCTTTTCCGGATCGAGGAAGCCCATCGCCTCATAGCGCCGCTTGTGCCCGTGCTCGACCAGGAACAGACGGCCCTTGGGATCGAGATAGGATGACTCGTCGCGTACATTCATGCCGAACAGGGTGAAGGGCCGGTTCAGATGCCGTTCCAGCCCGATCTCGTGATTGCCGCCGACGACAGTGACATCCGTAAGCCCCGTCTCCGCCTTCCGGATAAGCAGGCCCGCGCCCTGCCGGTGATAGGGCGGCGTATGCTGGGTATCCTTGCGCATCATCTCGATGCCGCCGATCATGTCGCCGACCACGAACAGGACGTCGCTTTCGTTGTCGCGCATCACCATGCACCCGCGCTTGGCGCGGCTGAACTTCGAGCCCCAGTGAACGTCGGAAAAGGACTGGAAAGGAAAATGGAGAACCGGACGGCCGGTCAGCGGACTGATTCGTATGTCGAGGTCGAGGCGCAGGCCCGGACGCAAATTCGTATAGATCGTACCATCGGGCGCGGGCGGCCCCGTTTCGTTATGGACGGGATAGTCGGTCGTCATGCGGGTTGCCCTGTATGCCTGGGGGTATTTTTCGCCCGCTTTTAGGCGGCTGGCCGTGTAAAACGCAAGGAATCAATTCGGTTGCATTTCGGCGTGCAGGCGCTATTCTGAACGGATTATCATTGTAGTTTTCGAACAAGCAATTTATCCAGTTAAATCATATATTTAAACGAAAACTGACTGGCCGGAAATCGGCCCGGATGATTACGCTTGCTTTTGACCACAGCCGCCCGGCTTCGGTCGCTGCCGAGTCTGTGTTCGCTCTAGCGAACAAGTGCCACGCACCGTCCGGTATCGGGCCGTGGCAGATGCGCAAAGTCACCCGCCGGGGCGTCCGTGCCGAAGCCCTTCACCCGCAGCGAGGCATCCGCTCCGGCATAGCCCGCCCGCATCGCAAGCGCGATCTCGCCATTGCTGAACGTGCTGAGCCGTGTGCGCAGGGCGGCGGCGTCCTGGCTTTCCACCGGGGTAAGCGGCAGCGGGTCGGCGACGCCGTAATCCGTGACCGGCCTGCCGATCTTCCACACGGCGACATGGCGCTGGCCGATGGCGTCGAGGCCGTTGAGTGTCGTCTCGTCGGCCTGTTCCGCCTGGTACTGCATCATGTTGACGACGCGCGCGAACTGGCCCAGCCACCGCCCCGTCGGCTCGCCGATCTGCGGCACGATGGCGCCGGCGTTGCTGACCAGCACGGTGCGGCAGTTCATCAGCACATCCTTCAACCCCATGTTGTCGCGCACGCCGCCATCGGTCAGCACCGCCTCGTCGATGAACGGCGCGTCGTGCAAATCATCGCCCGGGCGCTTGACCACGACCTGCCGGGTCATGTCGAGATGAACCGGCGACAGGAACGGCGGAAACGCCGACGAGGCTGCCACCGCGCGTGCCAGCCGGAAGGCGGGGTCGCGGATGAAGCCGACGCGGTCGTCCGTCGCCTCGGCCTTGGTGAACTGGAAACCCTCAAGCGTCTGCAGGTTGGAGGCCTGGATGGCGATGCGCGGCGCATCGGGCAAATCGGCCAGCCGCGCGCCGTGGAACAGGTGTTTGTCGTACACGGCCGCCAGCTCCATCGCCGGACCGGCATGCGGCAGCAGCAGGCCCTTGAGCACGCCCTTGATGACGGAGGGGATATCGGCCTTCACATGCGCGAACCTGACCAGCGGCTCGGCCACTTCTTCGATCAGGTTGGTGGCGACGCCTTTGTCATTGAATGTCAGGTCCTTCCAGGCCAATCCCAGCTGCGCCCCGACGAGGGCCGCGCCCGACACGACGGAGATTTCGCCCAGGCGCGGCAGCAGCCCCATCTCGTTCATGCGGATCAGCGCGCCGACATGATAAAGCATCGCCCGATACCCGCCGCCCGACAGGCACAGCCCGATCGTATCCGCCGGATTGGCATTGAGAAAATCCGGCGCCGGCTTGTCGGGCAAGGGTGATGCGGCGGGATCGGTTAGTGAGATGGAGGGAATTGGCATAAATATTAATTACTTGTAAACTATTAGGACCAACAGGTCAATAGCTTTACTTCTGCGCCAGCTTTGCCATCGCTTCGGGCTTCAACCGGTAATATGTCTGCGTATCCAGGGCGACCGCGCCGAGCGAAAAGTAGAACCTGATCGCCTCCGTGTTCCAGTCATAGGCCTTCCAGTCGACCTTGACGTAGCCGCCTTCGTGCCCGATGCGAACAACATCGACAAACAGCGCGCGTCCGATGCCTTTTGCCCGGTGATCCGGCGTGACGTACAGGTCTTCCAGGAACAGCCCCTGCCTGCCGCTATAGGTCGAGTTGATCTTGAAGAAAACGGCATAGCCGACGATCTGGCCGTCTACCTCCGCGACCAGTGCCTCTGCCGATGGTATGGGAGCAAAGAAAACATTGTACAGGTCGGCTTCGGTCGCAGTGACATCGGCCAGATCGCCGCCGAATTCTGCCAGTTCCTTCACCAGCCGTAATATGTCGGCGATGTCTTTTTCCTGTGTGGGGCGGATAAGATGGTTGGACATGCGTGTCTCCTTGCGATTCGTCGGATTGCTTAATGCGCCTTGCCCCAGTTCAGCCCGCTGCCCGCCTCGCACACCAGCGGCACGCCTAGCGCCTTGCCGTTCACGTGGGCAGCCCCCTCCATCACCGCCTTCAGCCGCGCGGCGACGGTTTCGACGTCGCCCTCAGGCACTTCCAGCACCAGTTCGTCGTGCACCTGCAGCAGCAGGCGCGCGGGCAGGTTTTCGCGGCGGATGGCGTGGTCGACGCGGATCATCGCGCGGCGCATGATGTCGGCGGCCGTGCCCTGCAGGCGGGCGTTGATCGCCTGGCGCTCGGCGGCGCTGCGGCGGGCGGGATTCTTCTCGTTGATGCCGGGCATGTGGCACTTGCGCCCGAACAGGGTTTCGACGTAGCCGGTGCGGCGGGCGAAGGCCTTGGTTTCCTCCATGTAGGCGCGCAGCTCGGAAAAGCGGTCGAGGTACTGGCGGATATAGGTGCCCGCCTGCGACGACGATATGCCCAGCTGCTGCGCCAGGCCGAAGCCGCTGATGCCGTAGATGATGCCGAAATTGATCGCCTTGGCGGCGCGGCGCAGGTCGGCGGTCATGTCGGCCATCGGCACTTCGAAGACCTGGCTCGCGGTCAACGCGTGGATGTCGTCGCCGTTCCGGAACGCCTGGACCAGCGCCGTGATGCCCGCGATCTCCGCCGCCAGCCGCAGCTCGATCTGGCTGTAGTCGATCGATAGCAGGCGGTGCCCGTCCTCGGCGATGAAGGCGCGGCGGATCTCGCGCCCCTCCTCCGTCCGGATCGGGATGTTCTGCAGGTTGGGCGCGGTCGACGACAGGCGGCCGGTATTGGTCGCCGCCAGCGAATAGCTGGTATGCACGCGGCCGGTCCGCGGCTGGATCTCGTTCTGCAGCGAGTCGGTATAGGTGTTCTTCAGCTTCGCCGTCTGGCGCCATTCCAGCACCTTGCCGACGATCTCGTGCCCCGCCTCGGCCAGCGGCTCCAGGATGCTGGCATCGGTCGACCATTCGCCGGTCTTGGTCTTGCGACCGCCCTCCAGCTTCAGCTCGCCGAACAGCACCTCGCCCAGCTGCTTGGGGCTGCCGATGTTGAACGGCCGGCCCGCCTTTTCCGAAATCTCGCCCTCAAGCCGCGCCAGCCGCTCGGCGAAGCGCGCCGACAGGTCGCGCAGCGTGGCGACATCGACCTTGATGCCGTTGCGCTCCATGTCGGCAACCACGGGCACCAGCGGGCGCTCGAAGGTCTCGTACAGGGTCACCATGCGCTCGGGCACCAGGCGGTTGCGCAGCAGGCCGTGCAGGCGCAGCGCCATGTCCGCTTCCTCGGCGGCGAAGGGCATCGCCTTTTCCGGCGCGACGCGCTCGATCGTCAGCTTGGCCTTGCCGCTGCCGATCACCTCGGCGAACGGGATCGTGGTGTGGCTCAGCATCGCCTCGGCCAGCTCGGGCAGGCTGTTGCCGCGCGTCGTGCCGTCCAGCGCGTAGGACAGCAGCTGCACGTCGTCGTACGGCGTCAGCAGCAGGTGCAGCGCGTGCAGGACCTGCGACAGGGCCTTCAGGTTATGCCCGATCTTGAGCACCGCCCTGTCGGCCAGCAGCGGACGCAGCCGGTCGGCGCCGTCGGCCAGCGCAATCTGTTTCGGCGCCGGCGTGAAGTCCAGCGTGTCGCCCCCGATCGCCTCGGGCGCGATGTGGCAGAACGGGATGTAGCACGCCTGCCCCGGCGCCACCGCCAGCGACAGTCCGACCAGCTGCGATGCGCAGGCGCAATCGGCATCGAAGAACGCGGTGAGCGCCACGTGGCCCTTGTCCCGCGCCAACGCGATCCAATGGTCCAGCGCCGCCAGCGTATCGACCAGCTGGTACTGCGCAGCGGGGGCGGCCTCCAGCGTGGTCTCCAGCGGCTCGAACGGCACTTCGAAGAATTCGGCATCGGGTAGCGGCGCGACGGGGCGTATGCCCTGCGCCTCCAGCCGCGCGATGATGGCGCGGAAGCCCTGCTGGCGGCAGAAGGCGATCAGCCGGTCGGGATCGAACGGATGCACCACCAGGTCTTCCAGCGCCGCCGGCACCGGCACGTTGCAATCCAGCTCGACCAGCCGCCGCGACAGCCGCGCCTGCTCGGCATACTGGATCAGCGATTCACGCCGCTTGTCCTGCTTGATCGTATGGGCGTTGGCCAGCAGCGTTTCCAGATCGCCGAACTCGCCGATCAGCTGCGCCGCCGTCTTGGGCCCGATGCCCGGCACGCCCGGAACGTTGTCGACGCTGTCGCCGATCAGCGCCTGGACCTCGATCATCTTGTCGGGCAGCACGCCGAATTTCTCGAACACCTCGTCGGGGCCGATGGTGCGGTTCTTGATCGGGTCGAACATCTCGATCCCCTCGCGCACCAGCTGCATCAGGTCCTTGTCGGAGGAAACGATCGTCACCTCCTGCCCGCGCTCGCGCGCCAGCCGGGCGTAGGTGGCGATCAGGTCGTCCGCCTCGAACCCTTCCAGTTCAAGCGACGGCAGGCTGAACGCCGCCACCGCCTCGCGGATAATCGCGAATTGCGGGATCAGCTCGTCCGGGGCTTCGGAGCGGTTGGCCTTGTACTGGTCGTAGATGTCGTTACGGAAATTGGCGCGGCTGGCGTCGAAGATCACCGCGATCTGCCCGGCGTGGAAGTCGGTCAGCAGCTTCAGGAACATGTTGCAGAAGCCCATCACCGCATTGACCGGCGTGCCGTCGCTGGGCCGGTTGAACATCGGCAGCGCGTGGAAGGCGCGGAAGATGTAGCCCGAGCCGTCGATCAGATAGAGGCGTTTATCTGCGCTCACGACCCGGCCCCGTGCGCGGCCAGCGCGGCGTTGTAGGCATCGACCGTCTGGTGCATCAGCACCAGCGCGCGGGCGTAATCGTCATAGGCAGCCTTCGCCTCCAGCGGCTTCAGCCCCGTCGCCTCGTCCTTGACGCATGACATGTAGCCGTCGAGCGCGCGTACATAGATCACCACAGCCTGCCGCGATTCGCCGAATATCCGGGTCGATGCCGCCGGGTCGGGGATGTAGGGCGGCAAGGGCGAGATACAGGCGGCGTGGGCGGACAGTGCGCACAGGGTCATGGCCAGGACGAAGACAAATCTCATCCCGCTCAGTTAAGCCATAGTCCGCAGGCCTGCAACCTGACGCGATTCATTAAATACAATTTCATTGCGTAAATATTGCGGATTTGTTAGATACCCCATCAGGGAGAATGATAAATGTCAGACGCTGCACTCATCACGCCGAATGAAGACGGCACGCATAACGCCCCCACGCAGATGATATGGGCCTTGTGCACGGGCAGGATAACCGAGTTTTCCTACAGGCGCGAAGATGCCGAAGCCTTGCTGGATGTCATGTTGCCTGGAGAGCTTCCCGCGAATCGTACCCAGCTGAACCATTTGTACCGCGGCATAAGAACATCGGCCGTGGCAATGGATCATCGTGCCGAATTCCACGCGTTGTATCCCCAAGTGGCCGTTTGCACGGCGGAAGACGACGCCGTCCTGGTTGCCGGGCCTTCGCTGGTCGTAAGGCCGCTGGCCGGATTCGCCATATCTCTTGCCGATGCGATCGGCCCCCTGGCGTCACGCGATCGCGGCGAGCAGCTGCGCGCCAGCTAGACTCTACGCCAGCATCAATGAGCGGCGGTCGCAGCGCTTTCGCCGAGCTGGAAGTGACGACCGCAATAGGGGCATTCGATCGCCGGCTTGTCGGCCAGCGACAGATAGACTTTCGGGTGGCCCAGCGCCCCACCGCCGCCATCGCAAGACGGGCGGGTGGTTTCGACGGTGATGATTTCTTTCGGCTTCATGCGCGGCAGAATAGCCGAACCGGCGCTTTGTTCAAACGGGTTTTCATAGCAATCCGCTTGTCATGTTGAACGAAGTGAAGCATCTCAAGTGAGATTCTTCGTTGCGCTCAGAATGACAGGGATATTAGGCATGAGATATTTACTGCTTGCCTGCCTCTTGTTCGCCGTCCTGCCCGCCCATGCCGGCGACCTGCCAAGCTGGCTGGCGCAGCGGCTGGATGCGATTACACCAATCAGCGCGCCGGCCTTCATCGCCAGCTACGACGTACAGCCGGACAAGACGGTGTTCGACAAGGCCAACGCCAATGCCGCCTTCACATATGACGAGTCGCTGGCGATCTGCGCCTACCTCGCCAGCGGCGATATCGCCCATGCGCGGCGGATCGGCGATGCGCTGCTATGGGCGCAGGATCACGACCGCTTCTACCACGATGGCCGGCTGCGCAACGCCTATGCGGCGGGGCTGGCGATCGACAATCCGGTGAAGCTGCCGGGTTATTGGGATGCGGACAAGAAGCAGTGGATCGAGGATGGCTATCAGGCCGGCAGCGCCACCGGCAACAACGCCTGGGCCGGGATCGCGCTGATGCGCCTATCGCTGGCCAGCGGCGACCAGCGTTACGCCGAGGGTGCGCGGCGCATCGGCCATTGGCTGGTTGGCATTGCCCCCGATTGGAACACCGACAGCGCCGGAGTTCTGGGCCTGCGCGGCGGGTTTGAGGATTTCGAGACCAATCCCACCACCCTCACCTGGCGCTCGACCGAGCATAACGTGGACGCGCTGGCGCTGTTCCGGCTGCTGAGCAAAGCCTATCCCAAGGACGGTTTCGATATGGGTATCAGTGAGACATCAGGCTTTTTAAGGCGAATGTGGAGCGGCAAGCGGTTCGAGGTCGGCACCACCGCCGATGGCAAGACGGTCAACAAGGCCTATTCGGCGCTGGACGCGCAAATCCTGCCGCTGCTGGCTTCGCCACTGAGTATCTTTGAGTTTGATAACAATGCGTTTCAGAAAGCCCTGTCCTACGCCCAGCAAGTGCATGGCGTGCCGGGTGGCTTCGATTACACCGACAAGCACGATGGCGTCTGGGCGGAGGGCACGGCGCAGGCGGCGCTGCTGTACCGCGTGATGGGCAACAGCAAGGAGGCAGATGCCTTGATCACCGTCCGGAAGAGAGATGCCGGCCCCGATGGCGGCATCTACACCGTTCAGGGCATCGACGGCGCGCTGCTTGCGCAACTATCGACCGGATTGCAGCTCGGCAATGGCGGCAAGGGTGAGCCCTGGGCCTATTATCGCCGCGTCGCCGTAGCGCCCGTTGCCTGGCTGATCATGGCGGAGAATGGCTATAATCCGCTTGCCGCGCCTGTGCTCGCGCCCTAGTTTCCGGCATGGCATTTCCCACCCTTACGGCCCTCGCCAGGCCGCGTGCTTTCCAGCGCGTTTCTCGGCGCGTGCGGCCCGTGGCGGCGGCCGTTGCCTTTCTGCTGTTCGTCGCCGGCCTGTGGTTCGCGCTGGTCGCCTCGCCGCCCGACTACCAGCAGGGCGAGGCGGTGCGCATCATGTATGTCCATGTCCCGGCCGCCTGGATGGCGATGATGGTCTATGCCGCGATGGCGGTGTCGGCGTTGGTCGGATTCGTGTGGCGTCATCCGCTGGCCGACGTCTTCACCAGATCGGCCGCCCCCCTGGGCGCTGTGTTCACCGCCATCTGCCTGATAACCGGCAGCCTGTGGGGCGAGCCGATGTGGGGCACGTGGTGGGTGTGGGACGCGCGCCTGACCAGCGTGCTGGTGCTGTTCTTCCTGTATATCGGCTATATCGAGCTGACCCGCGCCTTCGACGATCCCGCCCGGGGCCTGCGCGCGGGGTCGATCCTGGTGATGATCGGCGCGGTCAACCTGCCGATCATCAAGTTCTCGGTCGAATGGTGGAACACGCTGCACCAGCCCGCCAGCATCCTGCGCCTCGACGGCCCCACCATGCCGATGGTCATGCTGCGTCCGCTGTTCATCATGGGCGGCGCCTATCTGTGCCTGTTCGTCGCGCTGGTGCTGATGCGCATGGAGACCGAACTGCTGGCCCGGCGCATCAGGCAGAAACGGATGGCGCGATGACCCTGCAGATTGTCGCGCATTTCTTCGCGATGGACGGGTACGCAGCCTATATCTGGCCGGCCTATGGCGTCGCCGCCTTCGGCCTGATCGGCATCACCGTTACCTCGCTGCTTGGCCTGCGCAGACGACAGCGCGAGGCCGCGGCGCTGGGCGAAGAGGAATGACACGCAAGCAGCGCCGCCTGACCATGATCGGGCTGTGCGCGCTGGGGATCGGCACGGCGGCGGTGCTGAGCGCGACTGCGTTCCGGGATACGCTGGTGTTCTTCTATAGCCCGTCCGACATCGCCGCCAACGGCACGCGCCCGGGCGAGATGTTCCGGCTGGGCGGCATGGTGGAGAAGGGCAGCGTGCAACACAGCGGCGACCATGTCGCCTTCGCCGTCACCGATTTCAAGAAGACGTTGCCTGTGACCTATACCGGCATCCTGCCCGACCTGTTCCGCGAGGGCCAGGGCGTGGTGGCGCAGGGCCGGCTGGGGGATGACGGCATCTTCCAAGCCGACACGATCCTGGCCAAGCACGACGAGCGCTACATGCCGCCCGAAGTGGCGCGCGCCATCGGCAAGCCGGGATCGGAGCATCACGAGACCGATACGCTGGTGGAAGGCGGAAGGCACGAAAATTGACAGAATCAGCCAAAGCGACTACTTTTTACTTATGGAAATCCATCTTACGCCCGAACTGGAAACTTTTATCTGCGAGGGTATAGAAAGCGGTCGTTTTTCAGATGTGCAAACCGCACTCATGGAGGGCCTCAACCTTCTTCGAGAGCAGAATAATAACTTTGAAAGACTGCACATAGACGTTCAAATCGGCATGGATGACATCGAGAACGGCCGGTTTCGTACAATGGATGCGGCCTATCTCGAAGGATTTGGTGAACAATTGAAACAACGAGGAATGTCACGACTGTTCGGTTCCAAATCTCGCTCCGACCATGAGGATTAGCTGGACAGAAACTGCTGAACAGGACCTTACCGAGATTTGGGACTACATAGCTGTTCAGTCAGGAAACGTTCGTGGGGCGAACGGGGTAATCGATGTCATCATAAAACTTGTTACCTTGATAGCCGACCATCCTGGAATTGGCAGGCTGCGCGAAGATCTGGTTTCGGGCTTGCAAAGCATAACAACAGGAAA
Organism: Alphaproteobacteria bacterium; assembly: GCA_965199335.1. Lineage (GTDB taxonomy): Bacteria > Pseudomonadota > Alphaproteobacteria > CALMVH01 > CALMVH01 > CBDAQV01. Next base: position 493,222 of record CBDAQZ010000003.1, read on the forward strand.
TCACGTTCTATTTTATAAGCAAATCGAAACAACGCTGTTCATAGTCCGCGCCTTGACGGCAGACGCGATCCGCGCAGGTTGATGGAGCAGCATAAAGTTGATCCCCGAACTCGGTCATTTCGCGCTGATCCTCGCCTTCGTGATCGCGGTCGTACAGGCGGCCGTACCGCTGGTCGGCGCGGCGCGGGCTAACGAGGGGCTTATGCGCGTCGCCCTTCCCGCCGCCGGGCTGCAATTGCTGCTGGTCGGCATCGCCTTCGCCGCGCTGGTCGCCGCCAGCGTGACCGACGATTTCTCCGTCTCCACCGTCGCGGCCAACAGCCACACGCTGAAGCCGGTGCTGTACAAGATCGCGGGCGTCTGGGGCAATCACGAGGGATCGCTGGTGCTGTGGGTGCTGATCCTCGCCTTGTTCGGGGCGCTGGTGGCCGCGTTCGGCGTCATGCCGCTGTCGCTGAAGGCGCGCACGCTGGCGGTGCAGGCGATGATCGCCGCCGGCTTCCTGGCGTTCATCCTGTTCACCTCCAACCCGTTCCTGCGCGTCTATCCGCCACCACCCAACGGCGTGGGGCTGAACCCGGTGCTGCAGGATCCCGGCCTCGCCTTCCATCCGCCGTTTCTCTATCTGGGCTATGTCGGATTCTCGATCGTGTTCTCGTTCGCCGTCGCCGCGCTGCTGGAAGGCACCTGCGACCGCGCCTGGGGCCGCGTCGTGCGGCCCTGGGCGTTGCTGGCGTGGTCGTCGCTGACCGTCGGCATCGCCATGGGCAGCTGGTGGGCTTACTACACGCTGGGCTGGGGCGGATGGTGGTTCTGGGACCCCGTGGAGAATGCCAGCCTGATGCCGTGGCTTGCCGGCACCGCCCTGCTGCATTGCCTGTGCGTGGTCGAGAAACGCGCCGCCCTGCGCAGCTGGACGCTGCTGCTGGCGATACTGACCTTCAGCCTGTCGCTGCTTGGCACCTTCCTGGTGCGCTCGGGCGTGCTGACCTCGGTCCATTCCTTCGCCAACGACCCCAGGCGCGGCTTCTTCATCCTGGTCATGCTGGTGCTGGCGACCGGCGGCGCGCTGACCCTGTACGCCCTGCGCGCGCATCGCCTGAAGCTGGGCGGCCTGTTCCTGCCGATCAGCCGTGAGGGGACGCTGGTGCTGAACAACCTGCTGCTGGTCACCGCCACCGCCACCGTGTTCACCGGCACGCTGTACCCGCTGTTCCTGGACGAGAGCCGGGGCCACACCGTGTCGGTCGGACCGCCCTATTTCAACCGCACCTTCATCCCGCTGATGGTCCCGCTACTGATCGCCATGGCGATAGGCCCGCTGCTGGGGTGGAAGCGCGGCGACCTGGCGCCCGCCCTGCAGCGGCTGAAACTGGCAGCGGTCGTGACAATCGCCGCCGTGATGCTGGCGCTGTACATGCACGGCTTCAAGCCGGCACTGGCGCCGCTGGGCATCTTCCTGGCGGGATGGACGTTCTTCGGCGCGCTGGCCGAGCCGCTGACGCAGGCGAAATATTCCCCGACACGCCTGATCGCTTTGCCGCGCGAGACATGGGGACGCACGCTGGCCCATGCCGGGCTGGGCATCGCCATCGCCGGCATGACCGGCTCGGCCCTGTGGATGGGGGAGGCCATCACCACGGTACGCCCCAACGACACCATCCATCTTGCCGGGTACGACCTGACCTTTACCGGCGTGCGCAATACGGCAGGCAAGAACTACACCGCCGTCGAGGGCGATTTCGCGGTCAGGCGCGGCGGAACATTCATTGCCGACATGCGGCCGCAGCACCGTTTCTACCCGCTGCAGGAACGGTTCACGACCCAGGCCGCCATCCGTACCGACCTGGTCTCGGACCTGTACGTGACGATCGGCGAGGTTGACCGTGCCGATCCATCGGCCTACGTCACGCGGATGTATTATCATCCCCTGGTGCCATGGATCTGGATCGGCGGCGTTGTCATGGCCTGCGGCGGCCTGGTGTCGCTTTCGTCCCGCCTGCGTTTTGGCCCAATGCGATTTGGAAAGACCGCCTCATGAAGCGTCCGCTGCTGTGGATACCTCTTTTCGCGCTGCTGGTCCTTACCGGCGTGCTGGGCATGACGCTGTTGCATGGCGGCGATCCCGATGCCGTCGCCTCGCCCCTGACCGGGGAGGTTGCGCCGGCGCTGGACGTGGCGACGCTGGACGGCGTCGGCCCGCGCCTGACCACGGCGACGCTGAAGGGCAAGCCGCATCTTCTGAACTTCTTCGCCTCGTGGTGCGGCCCGTGTGCCGAGGAGAATTCCATCCTGATGGGCATCGCCAGAAGTCATCAGATCGACATCCTGGGGGTCGCGATGAAGGATAACGCGGACCCGTTGCACGATTACCTGCGCCGCCATGGCAACCCCTACGACGTGGTCGCGCTGGACGAGGCAGGACGGACCGCGATCGACTGGGGCGTGTCGGGCGTGCCCGAGACCTTCGCCATCGACGCCAACGGCATGATCGTCGCCCGTCACGTCGGGCAGCTGGACGACGACGGCGTGGTGCGGCTGATGAAATCGCTGCAACAGCCGGCGAAATGATCTTCCTGCTGTGGCTGCTGCTGATCGCGGCGCCGGCGCAGGCGGTCGAGCCGTCGGAGATGCTGCACGATCCCGCGCTCGAGGCCCGCGCCCGGGTCATCAGCCATGAATTGCGCTGCATGGTCTGCCAGAACGAAGACATCGACAGCTCGCAGGCCGATTTCGCCCACGACATGCGGCTGCTGATCCGCGAGCGCCTGGCGCAGGGCCAGAGCGACCAACAGATCGTCGCCTATATCCGCAGCCGCTACGGCGATTTCGTATTGATGGACCCGCCGTTCGAACCGCGCACCGCCTTGCTGTGGCTGGCGCCGCCGCTGGCACTGGGGACGGGGGGCGCGATCGTTGTCGTCGCATGGCGCCGCCCGCGCAGGCGGCGCACGTGATGCATGGTGTGACAGCCGCGCAGTTGGTGTTCTGGATCGCCGCCGGGGCGCTGACGGCCCTTGCCGTCACGCTGCTGCTGCGCCCCCTCGTGCCGGCCTCCGGCGCGGCGGCGCGGCGGGCGGCTTTGGTCGTCATGGGCGTGGTGCCGCTGGCGACGCTGGGACTTTACCTGACGCTCGGCCGCCCCGCGCTGACGCAATGGCGCACGCGCCAGCAACTGCCGCCGTTCATCGCCGCCTCGGTCGAGAAGATGACGCGCGAGGCGCATGACAATCCGACCGACATCCAGGCCTGGATCCTGCTGGGCGATGTCTACGGCAAGATCAGGCGCTATGGCGAGGCGGCCGATGCCTATGGCCGCGCCGCCAACCTGGATGACAGGGTTCCGGCCTACAAGGCGATGGTCGGGCAGGTGCTGGTGATGCAGAACGGCGGCGCGGTCGGGCCGGATGCGCGCGCCTGGTTCGACCGGGCGAAGGACGATCCGACATCGCGCTACTATCTCGCGCTTGAAAAATCGCAGCAGGGCGACTGGAAAGGCGCGCTGGCCGACTGGCAGGCGCTGGCCGCCACCGCGCCACCCGAAATCCGAACCGCCATCGCCGCGCGCGTGACCGAGGCTAACCGTGCGCTCGGTCTGGACGAGCATCCGCGCTGACCGCGGCCGGTTCGCGCATCTTCGATGCCCATGAGCGCCAGCGTGGGACGCGCGGCGCCCTATGCTGTGCCAGTTCGCCATGCAGCCGGTGCGTCGTCAGGGCGTTGTTCACCGTCACGACCAGCCGCGCCATCGGGAACGGCTTCGACAGGAAATCGTGCGCGCCGTGGCGCATCGCCTCCATGGCGTGATTGATCAGGCTGTAGGGCGTGATGACGATGATGCTGGGCCCGTTCTCGGCGGACTTGATCCGGCGCAGCAGGCTGGGCGTATCCATGTCGGGAAGGTGCAGCGCCAGCAGCACCAGGGCAAAGGATTTCTTGTCCAGCATCTCATGAACTTCGCTCGCGCTGGTTGCACGCGCGACCGAGTGGCCGACCGTCTCTAGGGTCGACGCATATATATCCGAAAGAATGGGGCTGTCTTCTGCAAGGAGTATATCGGCCATGGCACTGCCTTCTTCGTTGGGCGATACCATTAACCACCTTCCAGCGTATAAATTTACTGAACCGGCAAATGCAACCGTATGTGGTTGAGCCGCCACGACAAGAAATAATACGCAACCCGAATATTTTCAGGTTGTGGGGGTCGAAAGCGACGTTTCCGGCCGTCGGCTGAGCTGGAGCGCCATGATCGAGGCCGTAACGTTATTCACGATCGCCTCCACTTCGAACTGGCGGCGCATCAGGTCCAAGGCAACCTTATGAAAATTATCGCCGCCGGACGAGCCGCAATGGTTCTGCAGGATTACCGGAAAGATATTGTGCCGCCATAGAAAGAAAGCTGCGGCCTGGACGCAGGCATCGGTATCCGTTCCGGCGATCCCGACATGCTTGCAGCCCTCCAGGGCTGCCGCCATTTCCTCAGGCGGATCATACGAAATATGTTCCATGACATTCCGGACCATAGGACGCAGCGACGGTTCAATATCGGTCTGCGGCGACACCATCACCTCGCTCCAGTGGAGGTGCTTGGTGAACAGGCTGTCAGGATGGTTCCTGTATTTAAGCCACCAGGTGCGGTCGGCGGGAAAGGAACGCGCCAGATCGCCGACCCTGGATACAAGGTCGCGCTGACCGTTCAGGAATCCGTTCTGCATGTCGCCGACGATTAGAGCGTCGACGGGAACCGATTCTATCGAGCTGTCGGCATATTTGCGATGGCTTCTCTGCATCGGGGTCCAGATTAGAAGCCGGAAACCCGAGCCGTCAACGGGTTAGTGAAACCCGTAGGACCGCGACGACGAGCCGTACTCGTTGTAGTAACCCGAATGGTCGTCGTAGCCGCCGAAACCGTAGGTCTGCCCGTGATCGGCGGAATTGCCGTATAGCAACGACTGTTCACGGGCACTCTGGCCCTGGAAGTTGCTTGTCGGCGCGGTGTTCGACTGTTCCAGCGCGTCGTCCTCGTCGGCGTAGTGAGAGCGCTGGCTGGCGGTGTCGTAATGGCTCGATTCCTCGGTCATCGCGTGTACCGGGCTGGAAACGGCAAGCAACAAGGCGGATAGCAGCAGCAGCGATTTCATGGAACGGCCCTCGTATGATGGACGATCGTAGCGTAAAACAAGCCCATGGGGAATGAACACGGTGCACAGGATCAAAGTTCACCGCCAATTTCGATCAACGCCCTGCCCGCCACCTGCCGCGCCTCGAAGCGGGTATGCAGCGCCGTCACATCCTCGAGCCGGACCACTTCGCCAAGGGGAAAGCGCAGCAATCCGCGCGCCATCTTCACAGCCAGCTTCGCTTCGTCCGCCAGCAGCCTTTCCTCCGCGATCGAATTGAGGTTGAACCCCCCGATGGAAAAACTCTTGGCGATCAGCATCTGCGGCGCGACCTGCGGCGCGCCCATGCCCGAGGAGGCGCCGATATGGAAGACCCGGCCATTGGGCGCGACCAGCTCGTAGTTGCGCAGCGTCTGCGGGCCGCCATTGCCATCGATGATGACATTGACGCCGTCGCCGCCGGTATAGCGTCCGACCTGGGCCGCCCACTGGTCGTCGCGGTAATCGAACAATATGTCGGCGCCGAATTCGCGGGCGAAGGCGATCTTGGCCGCCCCGCCCGCCAAGCCTATGACACGCGCGCCCATCTCCTTGGCGAACTGCGTGGCCATCACGCCCACCGGCCCCGCCGCCGAATGGATCATGATCGTCTCGCCCTTTGTCAGCTTGATCGCGTCGTTCAGCAGGTGCCACGCGGTCAGCGTCGGCGTGCGCCAGGCGATGCCGATGCGCCAGCCGAGGTCCTGCCGCAACGGCAGCAGCCGCGCGGCAGGCGCTACCGCGTAGTCCGCGCAACCGCCGAATTCCGAAAAGCTGACGACCCTGCGGCCGATGATATCCTGGCTGACGCCAGGCCCGACGCCCTCGACGATGCCGCCATATTCCAGTCCCGGCGTAAACGGCCATTTCCCCGCCATCCACTGCGCGCGCCCCTGCCTGACCAGCACGTCGAGGGGATTGAGAACGGCATAGGCGACCTTTATCAGGGCCTCCCCTTCCCCTGGTATTGGAATGGGCCCCTCCCTTACGCGCAGAACATCCGGGCTGCCCGGTCCATCGGCTGAGAGCTTCTTCATGCCTTATACTTAGCTGGGTTGGCTGTAGCGTTTACAATAGTCTTGCATCCGGCCATCGAGTCGCCGCGCAAGACCCGAATTATGCTGCGATATAAATGCAACATGTGTGCTCCATTTATTAATAAAAGAACAATTTTCCTTGTCAAATAGGTAGTACAGATCCTATAAGACCGCTCCTGCCACAATTCCGGCACACACGTGCCGTATCATTAGATTGTGGAATATGCCAACGAGCAGGCTCAACATGGCTCCCCGTGGACACGATACAATGACCGATCCCCTTACCTCCGCCTGGTGGCGGGGTGGGATAATCTATCAGATTTACCCCCTCAGCTTTGGTGACTCGAACGGCGATGGCTACGGCGATCTGCCCGGCATCATCGAGCATCTGGAATACGTTGCGCTATTGGGCGTCGACGCGATCTGGATATCGCCCTTCTACAAATCCCCGTTCCACGATCTGGGATACGACGTTTCCGATCACCTCGCGGTCGATCCGCGTTTCGGCAACCTCGACGATTTCGACCGCCTGATCGCGCGCGCCAAAAGCCTGGGCCTCAAGATCATCATCGACATGGTGTGGGCACATACCAGCGACGATCACCAATGGTTCAAGGAAAGCTCGTCCAGCCGCGACAACGATAAATCCGACTGGTTCATCTGGGCCGACGCCAAGCCCGACGGCTCGCCGCCGAACAACTGGATGTCGGTGTTTGCCGCCACCGCCTGGACCTGGTCCGCGACGCGCGGCCAGTATTACCTGTCGCACTTCCTGAAGAGCCAGCCGAAACTGAACCTGCGCAACGAGGCCGTTGTCCAGGAACTGCTGTCGATCGGTCGCTTCTGGCTGGACCGCGGCGTCGACGGGCTGCGCTTCGACGCAATCGACTGGATGTTTCACGATCCCGAACTGCGCGACAACCCTTCCTCGCCGATCGCGCCGGACCAGCTGCCGATCAAGCCGTTCCAGTTCCAGCAGCATCTGTATGATTGCATGCATCCGGACAGTTCCAATTTCATGGCGCGCGTGCGCCGCATGCTGGAGGATTACCCGGGATCGGTGTCGCTGGGCGAGCTTTCCAGCCAGCCAGGCTGGTTCTCGCGCATCGGCCAGATCACCAGCGCCGCCGAAAATCGCCTGCACATGGCCTACACTCTGGGCTTGATGAAGGGCAAGTTCAACGCCACCATGTTCCAGGACCTGATCCGCGAACAGATCGATGTGCTGGGCGATGGCTGGATGTGCTGGTCCTTCGCCAATCACGACGTGATGCGGCCGATCAGCCGCTGGTCGTCGATGCCGGAACATCGCGGCGCCTTCGGCCGCCTGCTGATGTTGCTGCTGCTGACCCTGAAGGGCAGCATCTGCATGTATCAGGGCGAGGAGCTGGGCCTGACCGAGGCGGAAGTCGCCCCGGAATTCCGCCGCGACCCCTATGGCCTTGCCTTCCATCCCCGCTTCCCCGGCCGCGACGGATCGCGTACCCCGGTGCCGTGGAACGCGGAGGAGCGTCATGCCGGCTTCACCACCGCCAACGCGCCATGGCTGCCGATTCCCGACGAACATGTCGGCTTGTCGGTCAACCGCCAGTGGAGCGATCCGGCCAGCCTTCTGGTCACCTGGCGCGAGACGATCGGCTGGCGCAAGCTGCACTCCTCGCTCAGCACCGGCTCGATCGAACTGATCCCAACCGATGCGCCGTTGCTCGCCTACAAGCGCAGCAATACCGACGAGAGCCTGATGTTGCTGTTCAATATCTCGGAAGAAGAGATAACCGTGCCGCTGTCCAGCCTGCCGCCATTCTCGCCCCTGCTCGACCGTGCGCATGTGGCGACGCTGGACGGCAAGACCATCGTCCTTCCGCCTTACGGCACGCTGGTCGGCTCACTGAAGTAACCAGCCGCGACGATCCTTCGGCGAGAAACCGGGGGATCGTCTTTGGGGACTGCAATCAATTCCTTGACGCTGTGGCTCATACGCATTACTGACCGCCTCTCTCTGAATAGTGGGGATTATGATGCAGTTGCCGACCGACCGTTTCCCTATCGAGAGCGATTTCGACGATACCTGGAATCTGGATATCCACACGGACAACGATACGCGCCGTTTACTGCGCAGCGCCATCGAGGAAGATCTTATAGGCTCGAACAGGACGATCGGTGTCATGCTGAACGGTATCTGGACTCCTCACAACAACGGGGCGAACCTCGAAACGACCAATGGCGAGCTAAGGCAATTGCGTGATAATTGGGATGACGCGGCTTACGGAGCGCGGGCCGGGCTCAGCACGTTGTTGACGACATTCAACGAAAAGGACGCCACCCCCGCGCCTGCCTTAGAATATCCCGGTTTGCTGGCGGTTTCTCCGCGGCTGATGGGAATACTGCGCAACAATCCAGGAATGTCACCGGGGGGCGCCGTCATCGCCATGCTTCAGGAAGACACGGGCAATGTGAAGGTTTCGGCCCAATTGTCTGAGCCCAAATAATCGACGGATGGGCGCGGCGTGGAACTACTCCTCCCGCTGGACCCGCTCCATGCGCTCGTGGCGTTCCTGGGCCTCGACGCTCAGCGTTGCGTTCGGACGAGCTTCCAGCCGGCGAACGCCGATCGGATCGCCCGTTTCCTCGCAATAGCCATAGGAGCCATCGACGATGCGGCCGATGGCCTCGTCGATCTTGCTGAGCAGCTTCAGTTCGCGATTGCGGGTGCGCAGTTCCAGACCCTTGTCCGTCTCGGCCGAGGCGCGATCGGCTAGGTCCGGTTCCTGTATGCCGCCATCCTGCAGATTGATCAGCGTCTCGTCGGAATCGGCCAGCAGCTCCGCCCGCCATGTCAGCAACTTATGCCGGAAATAATCCAGCATGGTCGGGTTCATGTATTCTTCGTCCTCGGTCGGACGATATCCGGCTGGAAGCTTGCTGTGCACGATCACCACCCTTGAAAGATCGATTTACCCAAGTGTAAAGCGCCTGCGCGATTTAAAAATGGTAAACGGTCCAAAGGTCAAGCGGCTTTGCTGTCGCCGAGCATTTTTTCGTCGAGCGCCAGACGAATCTTGCGCGCGGCGGCGGCACGGATACGCTTGGTGGAATCCTCGCCATGCATCATCAGCTGGTACAGTTCCTGGCGTCCGCGCGACAGGCGACTCTTGATCGTGCCGACAGCGCAGCCGCAGATATGGGCCGCTTCCTCGTACGAGAAACCGCTGGCGCCGACCAGAATCAGGATCTCGCGATGTTCGCGCGACAGCTTGGTCATGCAGCGGCGCAGTTCCTGCAACTCCAGATGAGCTTCCTGGTTCGCAGCGACCGCGAAATAGTCCAGCGCCCCGTCTTCGATCGAATCGAAGCGGATCTTGTTCCGGCGCAGATTGTTGACGTGAAGATTGCGCAGGATGGTGAAAAGCCACGCCTTCATGTTCGTGCCCGGCGTATACTGATGTTCGGCCTTCAGGGCGCGTACGATCGTATCCTGTACCAGGTCGTTGGCGCGGTCGTGATTTTGCGTGATCATCCGAGCGAAAGCGCGCAGATGGGGAATGAAGCCAACCAGATCGCTGCTGAATTCCGTCGTCATGTATTAAGTCCCTCGTTTTTTACCTAAAGAACCGATTAACGCGGCTCCTGCATGTTAGAACACCGTTAACCTAAAAAAGTTCGCCGTCCTGAAGCCTTGATGCGATATGAAGGGTTACACAGGCATGGAAAGCAGCAAACACTCGATGAATTCGCCGGCCCCGACCGCAGGAGCGGTATTGGTAATCGAGGATGATCCGATCATTGCGGCGCATCTGTCGATCCTGCTGCTGGAGAACGGCTATGACGTCGTCGGTACCGCCGACGAGTTCGAGGCCGCCCTGGTAATGGCGGAGCGTACCCGCCCGAAGGTGGCGCTTGTGGACGTGCACCTCATGGGTACGATCGACGGCATCACGGTCGGGCGTGAGCTATCTTCGCGCTACGATACCGCCCTGCTGTTCGTGACCGCCAACCTGGATGTGGCGGTCAAGGGCATGGAGGACATGCACGCCGAATTCGTCGGCAAGCCGTTCAGCGACGAGGAGATATTGGCGGGACTGAAACGGGTGTTCGCCCGTCTGGGGTAGCAGACGCTATTGCGAAGGTGAGGACGTCTGGGCGGGCTGTGTATGCCGACGATAATAGTCGGCAAGGGATGCCTGGGCGCGTGATCTGTCGCTTTTGATGGTTCCTACAGAACGCTTCAGATCGGCCGCTATTTCCTCGTAACTCATTCCTGCCAGGGTCATGGCCACGACCTGGCGCTGGATGGGAGGAATCGTTTGCGTGCCGGCCTGCAACAAATCCATTTTTTCATGCAGTTCCGCCTGTCTGTGCTGGGTGGGCGCAACAGGTATCGGCAACGGCCTGCCATCCTCCATTTCCAACGATATGACATCCGACCTTTTTTTGCCGCTGTTGAAGTCCCTGATATCGACATTCTTCATTATACCGCAAAGCCATGTCCCCAGTTTTGCTTCGGCACGGTACAGGTGCCTGTATTTCCAGGCCCTCATGATCGTCTCGTCCGCAAGCTCCTTACGTTCCTCCTGGGTAGACCTCATCCGCCCCGCGAAGCGCACAAGAAATCCCCGCTGTTCGTAAAGCTGGAGGCCGAAAGCATCATCGTCGGCTTTCTGCTCCGGGGATCGATTGTCTGCGGGCGGCAAATGCATTGGTACCTCTGCGAAACACAGATTTAATCTATCATTTATAAGTGCGCTTTGTCGAGTGTATTGCGGGAACCGATCGTAACCTTTGCCGTTAGGTCCGCAATCATATCTATGCGGGTCATCATTCATGCAAAGCAAGACTTCCAGCCTCAGGAACATCGCCTTCGGCACAATTGCCTGGACGGCGCTTCTGACCATCGGAGCTGTCGCGCCCCGGGCGGCCACAGAAGCCCCTGCCAAGCCTGATATCCAGATGCACGCGGTCCTCGACATGCAGAAATAGCTGGGGCTCAAGCCGACCCGGCTGCCGTCGCGCGCAAAGGCGCGCAAGCAGCCGACGGACGAAGCCGGTTCGCAACAGCCCTGATTTCTCGGATTTGCACGATCAAGCCGCGCCCCAAAAAGCTGCGGCTTTTTTCGTTTCATGATTGTACGTGACTATGCTTGACAATATAATAAAATTGGTTATTTTAAGAAAATTTTAATGGAGACGAGTTATGGCATTTTTTGAACCGATCGAACGCAGGCAGAGCCTCACTGGCAATGCCGCGCTGAGCCAGGAAATGGAAAACGCGGTTACCCGTGGATTGCTTGGCCGGATATTCGAGATTTCGCAGATAGCCGATATCAACTCGCCGCTCTACCATAGTCAGATTACTCCCCTGAACATTGCTGTTTTGACTGAGACGCCGAGTTCCATTCGACTTTTGAAAGCTCTTGGAGCTGATGATCCGATAAGCACTGTCTTGATGCTTATGAAGGCCGAAGAGCTTTACGGTCGCGTGGAGCGCCTGGAAAACCTGACCGCCGCCACGAAGCTCACCCCTATAACGGATATGGGTAGAAACGCCGATGAAGCCGTCTATCAAGAGCTGGCTATTGCAACCGACGAGGAACATGTCGGCAAGGTAGCCTTGCTGGTAGAAATGGGCGTGGACCCAAGGCATCAAAGTGACGAAATCGCCAGCGCGTCCGAGATTATCGGTTACAAGTTCAATGCACTCTTGGATCGCATCGAGGAGGTCAAGGAATTGACCGAAGCCTTGAGATTTCCAGCATACAAAACCCCGCCGCAACCCGTTTAACGAAGTTCGCCGGCGAGGTAAGACCAATGGGTATCGATCTGCAAGATTGCCGGGGCGTCGTCCTGCTTGCTGCGCTGGGTGTCCTGGGAACCAATGCGACCGTAAGGGCCCAAAATCCTGAAACGACGGGCCGCAAATGCCCTGTGACCAGCCTGAACCGGCTGGTGTCGGGGGCGGATGCGACGGGCCGGGATTGCTATGACGAGGCTTATCGGCCGGAAACCGGTTTGATGCTGGCACAGTTCACGCCGCAATCGGCGGGCGATCGTGTCTGGCCGGGCGACAAGACGATCCCGATCGTCCGCGCGACGATCACCGTCGAGGGCAAGCCGCCCGCCGGGCTGACGGTGCTGGGCGTCGAGCCTTGCCTGCAAGCGGGTGAGAAGGCCCACAGGAAGTCGCATGCCCCGACGGTCACGATCTGCAGCGACACCCAGAACACGATCCTTGCCCGGCAGGACTGCGCGGTTCACCCGGAGGGTGGCAAGAAAAAGAACGATTGTACCGTGACCTGGCCGAAAGTGGTTGTCAGGACCGAGTGGGCACAGCCGCCGCGCTGAGCAACTGCGAAACCCGGTCACGCAGTACCGGTACCAGTTCGGCCTCGAACCATGGGTTCCTGCGCAGCCATGCGGTATTGCGCCAGCTGGGGTGCGGCAGCGGAATGAAACGGGGCAGATAGTCGCGCCAGCGTTGCACCGTATCCGACATCGGCCCGGCGGTTTTCAGGTAATATTTCTGCGCGTAGGAGCCGACCAGAAGCGTCAGCTCCAGCTTCGGCATCGCCGCCATCACCGGCGCATGCCACATCGGCGCGCATTCCTTGCGCGGGGGGCGGTCGCCGCCGTTCCTGTCCACGCCGGGATAGCAGAACCCCATCGGCACGATAGCGATGTTGCTCTCGTCGTAGAACCGTTCGCGGTCGAGGCCCAGCCAGTCGCGCAGGCGGTCGCCGCTGCGGTCGTTCCACGGGATGCCGGTCGCATGCACCTTGCTGCCCGGCGCCTGCCCCACGATCAGTATCCGCGCCTGGCCGTGCGCGCGCAATGTCGGGCGCGGCCCGTGGCTGAGATGCTGCGCGCAATGGGTGCAGCCGCGAATGCGCAGCAGCAGTTCGCCTAAAGGTTCTTCTCCCGCAAAACTCACTTGGTCAGGCCGCCGATCAACCGCGAGAACTCATCGCCGACGGAATCCGAGGTCGTTTCCTCGTCGTCGCGGCGTGGGACCACATGGGCCGCCGACGCCGGAACTTCCGACAGCTCCATGCCGTCCACCGTCGCGGTGGTCGCGCCCGGCGACGCCGGGCCCTCGACCGGCGCAGGCGGCGCGTCGGGCAGGTGCGACAGGCCGATGACCGGCTTGCCCTTCTCCGCATCGCTCATCACGCCGCGCCAGACCTGCACCGGCAGGCTGCCGCCGGTGATGCGCTTCATCGAGCTGTTGTCGTCGTTACCGATCCAGACGCCTGTAGTGTAATCGCCGGTGAAGCCGAAGAACCACGCGTCGCGGTAGTCCTGGCTGGTGCCGGTCTTGCCCGCCGCTGGCCGGTCAAGCTTCGCGCCCTTGCCAGTGCCGTATTCGATCACCGCCTCCAGCATCGACACCAGCTCGGACACGTTCCAGGGCATCGCCGCCGTCGCCTGCGGTTGCGGCTGCCGCTGGTATAGCAGATTGCCGTCGCGGTCCTTGATCGAGGTGATGGCATAGGGATGCACCACCTTGCCGTCATCGGCGAAGCTGGCATAGACGCCCGCCATCTCCAGCAGCGTCACCTCGCTGGTGCCGAGCGCCAGGCTGTAATCCCTGCCCATCGGTTCGGTGATGCCCAGGCGCTTGGCCATCTCCCGCGCCTTGTTCACGCCCACCGTCTGCAAGACGCGCACGGCGGCGGTGTTGATCGAATAGGCCAGCGCATCGCGCAAGGGGATCGCGCCGCGATATTCCGGTTCGAAATTCTCCGGCGACCAGTCGCCGATGGTGATCGGCGCATCCTCGACCATCGTGTCGGGATGCATGCCGTCCTGCAGCGCACACAGGTAATAGACAGGCTTGAACGACGAGCCGGGCTGGCGCAGCGCCTGCGTCGCGCGGTTGAACTGGCTCTGCTCGTAATCGCGGCCACCGACCATCGCCATGATCGCACCGTCATGCGCCAGCGTCACCACCGCCCCCTGGCTGGCGCGCGCGGCGGTCGCCTGCTTGCCCTCCAACACGGTTTCCAGATGGTGCTCCGCGTCGCGTTCCAGCGCCGTATCGAAAGTCGTCTGCACGGTCAGGTCGCCGTCGCTGTGTTCGATGTAATCGGACAGGCGGTCGACGATCCAGTCGGAGAAATAGCGGTAGGCGTCGGCGCTGCTGCCCGGCTTGTGCGGCGGCGCGGGCGCGATGTCGTTGAACTGCTTGAGCTGTTCCTCGCTGATGTAGCCGACATCCTCCATGCGCTGCAGCACGACGCGCGTGCGGCTGACCGAGGCGTTGCCCGAGGCATCGGGATTGTAGCGCGACGGGGCCTTCAGGCACCCGGCCAGCGTCGCCGCCTCCTGCAGCGTCAGCTCGGTCGCGGACTTGCCGAAATAGGTGTGCGCGGCGGCGTCGATGCCGTAGGCGCCCTCGCCGAAATAGACCCGGTTCAGGTAGCCGGTCAGGATCTGGTCCTTGCTGTAGAGATGTTCGATCCACACCGCCAGCAGCATCTCCTGGATCTTGCGTCCCATCGTGCGCTCGGGGGTCAACAGCAGGTTCTTGGCCAGCTGCTGCGTGATGGTCGATCCGCCCTGCACCAGATGCCCTGCGCGCTCGTTGACCCACATCGCGCGCACGATGCCGATCGGGTCAATGCCGAAATGGTGGTAGAAGCGTGAATCCTCGGTCGCCAGCACCGCCTCGGGCACGTATTTGGGCAGCTGGTCGACGGTGACGGTGGTCCCGTACATGTCGCCATAGCGCGCGACGGTCGAGCCGTCGGCGGCCAGGATGGTGATGGTCGGCTTGCGCTTCAGCGCCACCGCCTGGCGCGGGTCGGGCAGGCCGATCGCGTAGTAGCCGACCACCAGCGCAACCGCCAGCATGCCCCAAAGCGTGACCAGGATCGCGCCACGCCGGAAGACGCGGAAGCGAAACGGGTTCACGGCAGCCAGCCCCCCCGCCGCCTTTTCATGCCACGCATCCCGTTTCGGCTTGCGCGCGGGCGACCGGGAGGAGGATTTCGATTTACCGGATTTCACCCACAAGCCTTAAGCGCGATAAGGCGGCATTTTCAAGGCGAGATGCATTCGGCCGCTCTATATCATCCCGGGCTTGAGCCGGGACGATAATTTACTACTTCATCTCTGCCATGGCGACTGCGATCTGGGGTGCGGCCTCGCGGACGATCTCGTTATGCTCGAACCCCGGCAGCTCGTGATAGGTCAGCCAGGGATTGTCCCGCGCCAGCGTCCGCGACATGGCGACAGGGATGATCTGGTCCTGGTCGCCGGTGAAGATGACCACCTGCGGCGCCGGGGCGCGCTGGCCCAGCTGTTGCAGCACGGCAGCGTTGGCGAAGTTGTGATGCAGCAGAAAGGCGATCGGACCGACGACGCGGAAAGCCATGTCGTGCAGGCTGGTGAACGGAGCGACCAGGACGATGCGGCCAATTTCGGGATGGGCCAGCGCGAATTCCAGCCCGACCCCGGTGCCCAGAGAATGTCCCACGATGCCGGTACGCGCCAGCAATGCCTGTTCGTCGATGCCAAGATGGCCGGCCAGGGTTTTGAATGCCGTATCGGCGTTATCCTGGATCGCCGCCCCCGACGGCTTGCCTTGGTCATAGCCGTAGCCCGGATAATCGACCATCAGAAAGCCATCGTCGGCCAACGCGGGCTGTGCAGGGAGGCCGTCGCGGTATTGCAGGATCAGGCCGCCATTGCCGCCGAACATCATCCAGAGCCGCCGCGGCGGTTCGCCGTCTGCGGGAGGCAGGTAGAACGCCACCTGCCCACCCTGCGTCGTCCGGTACGGCAGGCGCACGATCGCACGGCCAGCTTCCATCTCCGCGCCGGAGGCGTAGGTACGCGGGTGATAGATCATGCTGTCCTGGGTCAGATAGATGATACCGGTTGCCGCCAGGGCACCCAGTATCAGGCTGAACAGGAAGGCCCGGATTTCCCTCAGGAAGCGCGGCGGCTTCATCCGTAGCGGTGCAGCGTCGCGCCGTTGCGTTTCAGCCAGTTGCGCGCCTCGGGCGTCTGCGGTGCGAGGTCTTCGCACAGGGCCCAGAAATCAGGCCCGTGGTTCATATGCTTCAGATGCGCCATCTCGTGGGCCGCGACATAGTCCAGGATGCTGGGCGGCGCGAGGATAAGCCGCCACGAGAACGACAGCTTGCCGCTGGGGCTGCAGCTGCCCCAGCGCGTCGTCGTATCGCGCAGGGTCATGCTCGGCACCGATACGCCCAGCGCCTTTGCCTGGCGCGTAATGCAGGCGGTCAGCGCGGTCCGTGCCTCGCGCATCAGGTAGTCGCGCACGCGGCGCGGCAGGTGCTCGGGCAGGCTGGGCACGCTCAGCACACCGCTGGCGCAGGCCATGGTGCCGCGGGTGGCCGAAGCAAGCTCGATCCGGTGCGGCACGCCGGCGACAGGGATGGTGGTGCCATGGGCAAAAGGGACATGCGGCGGGCGGGAGGCCAGATGCTCGTCGATCCAGTCGCGGTTACGGTCGACGAAGCGGTTGATCTCGCGCAGGCTGACCCGGCGCGGCGCGACGACCTCGATCCCGTCGCCCTGGACCGCAAGCCGCAGAATCAGACGCCGTGCCCGGGGATTGCGCGTGATATGCAGCTCGGTTGTCAGGGTCACGATCGCGACTCTCGCCAATGGTTCGACACATGAAATCATAGCGCATTCGACCCGTGGCGAGAAGCCCGTTGATAGCCATCGGCTGCGCTTTCTCGAGTCGCCACGATAGGCGAGGTTAATGCGGTATTCCAGCAAACGTTCATCCAGATCATTGATATTATTTGTACTTTGTTCTGGTCTTTATAAAATTTTTATGCAAAGATTAACGTCATCCCGTTGCCTTGGGGCAGCTCTGCTTACCGGAACCGTAAAATGAAGACTCCTTCCCTGACCTTAGCCACCGGCATACTGGCACTGACCAGTTTTGCCCCGGCCACCATTCACGGGCAACAGGTCGAAAAACAGCCTGGCCAGCCAGCCCCAGCCACGCAACCAGCACCCCAGGGAAATTCTATCCCCTTGAAATACCTGGCATTTGGCGCTGGCGCGCTTGTCATCGTCCTTGGCAACAAGATGCGCCGGGACCATCATGTTCGGAACTGCACGCACGACGACATCGGCTGCTGATCGGCCGATATGCAAATAGGGCCGCCCCTATCAGGGCGGCCTATTGCTATGTCCGCAGACTATTCGGCGGCCAGAGGCAGCTTTTCGTCATCCGCGTTGATCACTTCCTTCGGCTCCTGCCCGTGCGGCTTGGGGTTTGGGTCGTATTTGAAGTTCGGTTCCTCGTTCCACGGCCCACGGCTGTCAATCGCGCCCTTCGACAGGTTGAACGTCAGGTCGACGGTGCTGTCGGGATCGACATTGCCGAAGAACGGGTCGGTCAGCTTGCCGATCGAGTGCAGGGCTTCCATGAACATCTTGGTATGCGTGATCTCCCGGGTCAGCAGGAAGGTCAAAGCCTTGGTCGTACCCTCGTCCGGCGACATCTTGATCAGAGCCTCGTAAGTCTGGCGCGCGCCGGCCTCGGCGCCAATATTGGCGCGCAGGTCGCGCACCACATTGCCGCCCTCGTCCACATAGGCCGCCGTCCAGGCCGAGCCCTGGCTGTCCAGCAGATGTGGCCCGAGGCCGCGGATCGCGAACAGCGAGCTTTTATAGGCATCGGTCTGGTCGACGCCCGACGTGTGCTGCTCGATCATGTTGCCAACCATCTCCAGATGGCTGAACTCCTCGATCGCGATATCCTGCAGCATGTCGCGGATGCCCGCATTCTCGACATGGAAGGATTGCACCCAGTATTGCAGGGCGGCCTTCAACTCGCCCGTGGCGCCGCCGAATTGTTCGAGCAGGAACTGGCCGAACTTGGGGTCCTTGGTCTTGACCTCGACCGGGTACATCAGTTCTTTGCGATGATAAAACATGGGCGACCTCCGTTGGATACTGGAGTCGCTAACCCGGCATGATCCGGTCCGTTCCAAATTCCGGACAAGATAAAGGCGGACCGACGGAGTCCCGCCGGCCCGCCTTGCTGGTTATCTCAAAGCCTAGGCGTTGTATGTGGCAGCGACGTCGGGCGAGCCTGCTCGCGGTCCGAAATCGGAAAGGCTGTATTTCGGCTTGATCTCATGACCGACAGGGTCCGAACCATTGTAGGAAAAGGTAACAAAAGTAGCCTCTTTCTCCTGTGCCGTGGTTTGCGTTTCAGCAGGTTGTACGTTCGTTTTATTCGCAGACATAACGATCTCCTTTGGTGAACACGTCGGGACAATAACACACCGAAACGGCTTTTGGCTAAAATTTATCTCAAATTCAGCCAGCTATGTGGCAGCACCGTACTCAGCGCCATTTCGAGCCATTCTGGCTCGTGGACTTTCCCAGATCAGCTGATCGACGAGCTGCGTCGTCGAATCATCGATCTGGATGTTCAGAGATTCCGGTCCCGATATCGCCCAGGCGATCTTGTAGCGTTCCGGATCCTTCATTTCGGTGCATAGATGCAGCAGCCGAACCGCCGCGCGCTGGACATCGGGCAGCAGGAACAGTTCGGGACGCGAGATGTCTTCCACGGTATCGGCAACCAGTTTCCTGCGCGCATGCTCAAGGTCGTCCACGCGCTTGGTCAGTTGCGCGGGCCTATCGGGAAGGACAGCACCGCTGGCCAGGTTACGCAGATGGTGCTGCACGTTGCTGATCGAACCTACGGTTTCCGACAGATACATGCTGGAAGCGGTACTACCGGGGGAGCGTTCGTGCATCAGGTGCATGTCGCGCGCGGCCAGCAGGAAAAGCTCACCTTCGGGTTTGTCCGTCTGTGCGGGCTCGAACGTATGCTTGCGAACCTCGGCCAGAGCCTTGAAGCCCAGATCCTGGTCGGGCTCATCGAACCTGGAAATCATGTTGACCTGATGGATGATCTCGAACAGGTCGACGGCGCGGGGCTGTACGGTCGGATCGCTGGGAAGCCTGTCGAGCAGATTGTAAATCTTGTAGACTGGCTCGAGCATGTATTGTAACTCCACCCGTATTAGTAATTCATTTATAATTACGAATATGGGCGCCTGTCAAGCATATGCATAGGGCCGCAACGTCACCCCCCGGTGATTTCCTCGACCACGAAGATGGCAAGCAGGATGAACAGCGCGCAGACAGCCAGGAAGATGAAGAACAGTATCTTGGCGATGAACGCCGCGACGCCCGCCAGCGCATAGAATCCAAGCCCGCCGGCGACCAGCGAGATCAGCGCGAATATGATGGCCCATTTGAGCATGGTGTTATCCTTTGTCGTTCAGGTAAGTGACTGCAGGTATCTTATAACCCGCGCCGCGACATCGCGATAGCGAAGCGCATCGACGCGCGACAAGGTGTCTTCCTCGCCGTGCACCACCGCGTTACGCAGCTGACGCAGTTCCTGGATCAGGAGCTGATCGGCAGGCGACAAGGCCGCCCCGGCCCGTGGCAATCGCATCAGCGTATCGGCAACCCTGTCCCACGATCTGGTGACGATATAATCCGGCGGAAAGCTGTCCGGCATCGCGCCGATCACCCTTTCGCCGATCAGCGGGTCGTCGAGGTCGCGCGCCAGCCGCTCGTCTTCGGCCGGATAATATTGCTGTTGCTGTTGCTGTTGCTGTTGCTGTTGCTGTTGCTGTTGCTGTTGCTGTTGCTGTTGCTGTTGCTGTTGCTGTTGCTGTTGCTGTTGCTGTTGCTGTTGCTGTTGCTGTTGCTGTTGCTGTTGCTGTTGCTGAGGGCGCTGCGCGGCCTTCGCCTTGGCGTCAAGCACTGTCTGCCTGGAAAGTTTTTCCGCGGCTGCCAGCCCATCGCGGAAGGAAATCTCGGTCTTGCCGATCTTGACCTTGGCGACCTTGCCGATCAGCTTGGTCAATTCCACGCGGAACACGATCATGGCGAAGATCGTCACGATCGGCCATTCGCTCTTGGCGATAAAGGTCAGGATATCCATTTTCACCCCTGGGAATGGGCGCGATATTAGACGCTCGATCCGGCTTTGAATAGTAGAGCCATCGAAGACAATCCTACCTTCTCCCCTTCCGCTTCTCCGGCGGCTTCTGCTTCGTGTAGGCCTTGCGTATCTGCCCCGTATAGGCCGTTTCCGTCGCCATGCCCAGGTCCTGCTGCTCCAGGCGCTTGATCTCGTCGCGCAGGGCGGCGGCGGTTTCGAATTCCAGGTCGGCGGCGGCGGTGCGCATGCGCACTTCCAGTTCCTTGATCCGCGTCTTCAGATCCTTACCGACGAAATTGCCGTCCTCGCCCGTGCCGATGGTCACGTGGTCGCCAGTCTCGTAGACCGATCCCAGGATGTCGCCGATGTCCTTGCGTATGCTTTCGGGCGTGATGCCGTTGGCGGCGTTATAGGCCTGCTGCTTCTCGCGCCGGCGGCTGGTTTCCTCGATCGCGGCCTTGATGCTGCCGGTCATCACGTCGGCATACAGGATCGCGCGGCCGTCGATGTTGCGCGCGGCGCGGCCGATGGTCTGGATCAGGCTGGTGCGGCTGCGCAGGAAGCCTTCCTTGTCGGCGTCCAGCACCGCCACCAGCGCGCATTCGGGGATGTCCAGGCCCTCGCGCAGCAGGTTGATGCCGATCAGCACGTCGAATACGCCGAGGCGCAGGTCGCGGATGATCTCGATCCGCTCCAGCGTCTCGACGTCGCTGTGCACGTAGCGCACCTTGATCCCGGCCTCGTGCATGTATTCGGTCAGCGCCTCGGCCATCTTCTTGGTCAGCGTCGTGACCAGCGCCCGCTGGCCCTTCGCCGCCAGTTCGCGCACCTCGTTCATCACGTCGTCGACCTGGGTCGCGGTCGGACGGATGATGACGGGCGGATCGATCAGCCCGGTCGGGCGCACCACCTGCTCCACGAACACGCCGCCGGTGCGTTCCAGCTCCCACGGCGCGGGCGTTGCCGACACGAACAGCGTCTGCGGCCGCATCGCGTTCCATTCCTCGAACTTAAGCGGCCGGTTGTCCATGCACGATGGCAGGCGGAAACCGTATTCGCTCAAGGTCGACTTGCGGCTGTAGTCGCCTTTGTACATCGCGCCGATCTGCGGCACCGTGACGTGGCTTTCGTCGATGATCAGCAGCGCGTCCTTGGGCAGGTATTCGAACAGGGTCGGCGGCGCCTCGCCCGGCAGGCGGCCCGACAGGTAGCGCGAGTAATTCTCGATCCCGTTGCACTGCCCTGTCGCCTCGATCATCTCGAGGTCGAACTGCGTGCGTTGTTCCAGCCGCTGCGCCTCCAGTAGCTTGCCGTCGGCATAGAGCTGTTCCAGCCGGTCCTTGAGGTCCTGCTTGATCTGCTTGGTCGCCTGCTGCAGCGTCGGGCGCGGCGTGACGTAGTGGCTGTTGGCGAAGATGCGGACGACGTCCAGCACCTGCGTCTTCTCGCCGGTCAGCGGGTCGAACTCCACGATGCCGTCGATCTCGTCGCCGAACAGGCTGATCCGCCAGGCGCGGTCCTCGAGGTGGGCGGGGAAGATCTCGACGTTGTCGCCCTTGGCGCGGTAATTGCCTCGGCCGAAGCCCATCTCGTTGCGCTTGTACTGCAGCGTCGTCATGCCGCTCAGCATCTCGTTGCGGTCGATCTTCTGCCCCTTGGACAGCGTCATGGTCATCGCCGCGTAGGTCTCGGGCGAGCCGATGCCGTAGATGCACGACACCGACGCGACGATGATCACGTCCTTGCGTTCCAGCAGCGCGCGCGTGGCCGAGTGGCGCATGCGGTCGATCTGCTCGTTGATCGAGGATTCCTTTTCCACGTAGGTGTCCGAGCGCGGCACGTAGGCCTCGGGCTGGTAATAGTCGTAATAGGAGACGAAATATTCGACCGCGTTGTTCGGGAAGATGGCCTTCATCTCGCCGTAGAGCTGCGCCGCCAGCGTCTTGTTGGGGGCCAGGATCAGCGTCGGACGCTGGATCGCCTGGATGACGTGCGCGGCGGTGAAGGTCTTGCCAGAGCCGGTGACGCCCAGCAGCACCTGGTCCTGATCGCCGTTGCGCACGCCCTCGATCAGCTGGCGGATCGCCTCGGGCTGGTCGCCGGCGGGGCGGAACTCGGACACGATCTGCAGCGCGCCTCCGCCCTTTTCGTCGAACGGGATGACCGGGGCGCCCAGCATGGGCATGGCGACAAGGGGGGAGGGGGAAGACATAAGTCCTAATATATAGCCTGCCGCGCGCCAGACAAATGGATGTGAGCGACAATGACGTTGCCGCCGCGAAATAAATCCTGTATTACAGAAGCATCATGCAGTTCAGAAGCATCGATCCCCTCCATGCGCTGTGGAGCGCCCTCGGGCGCAGCGATGATGCGTCCCAAGCACAAGCGCCGGAACGGCTGGTGACGATAGCGACGGACGTACGTTCGTTCCTGAAGCCGCAATGGAAGTCGATGCCGCGCGACGATTGCTGGTTCTGGGAACCCCGCTCGCGGAATGAATGCGGGCCGTCCAGCGAATTCCTGGCCCGTGCCCTGCGCGACGAGGGGATCGACGCCGCGGTCCGGTTTGGAAAAGGCGAGGACGGCCAAGGCTACAATAATGGCAAGGGCTGGCAAAACCATGCCTGGGCCGAGGCGGAGGGCTTCGTCCTGTGCGTGACAGGCGACCAGTTCGGTGGACGTCCCGTGATCGTCACCCCGATAGGCGATCCGCGTTTCCTGGCCAGCAACCAGACTTCAAATCCCTATTTGCCCTATATAGGCGAGACAGTGGATGGGTGGTGGCTGAAATGGCAAACGAGTCGTCTGTCGGCAAACCTGTCCGTGCTTTCGGTAGGTGCAGCACATAGGCAACTGACCCACCGATAAATTCATGGCTTGGGCGGCGGAACAAGGCGCGGCGCGGCCTGCGGCTGAGCGAGCGGGCCCCCGAATTCGGCACGGTGAATCCATCCGTCGACGTTGTAGGTGGCGTCCACCAACCTGCCAGCCAGTTTCTCGTCGTTTACGGCATTGGCCCATCCAATCAACGCCTGCGGCAGCCCGGTCAAATCCATCCGGTTCATATCCTGCACGGATGCCAGGCGGTCATGGGTTGCCGCCAGTTGCTTGTCGTCGGGCAGTTGCGTCTTTGCCTCCGTAAGCAGGCTATTCACTTGCGCCGCCGCGCGTTTCGGATCGTTCCAGTTTTTGAATTGCAGCTCTGCGGGAACGGGTTCGGCGTCGATCCGCTTGAAGTCCGCGATCGACGTGAAATCGAGTTCCTTGACCGTGGTGGTGGAAATGACGCAGACCCCCTTCGGTACGCCGGAGATAGTCACCGGTGTTTCGGTCATCGCCGGCACTACGGGCGCATCGTGTCCGGCCTTGCCGAGGGCGTCACGGATTGCGCCGTCCACGATGGTCGTCGCATAAAGGCGATTCGGCCGGTCCAGTGTCAGGTCGACCTTTTCCAGATCGTGCGTTCCCGTTTTGAAAGGATGCTGAATTTTGACCCCACGTGTGGCAATAGTGGCGTCATCCTCGAGGGAGGCCTGCACCACACCGATGACTTGCCCGGCGGCATTGATCACCGGGCCGCCGGAATTGCCACCGGTAATGCCGGCAGGCGCCGATACGATCCCGGTTACATAGCCGCTACGCAATTGCGGTCCCAGCGGAATCCCGGGCGCTGCATCGTATCTGTCCTTCTGCCCCGGGACGAATTCGGTCATCTCCAGAACGGCCAAGTCGTTGCGCCGCACATCCTTGTTGTAATCCGTGCCTAACGCGGCGATGGCGGCATAGCCCACCTTGCTGCCGTCGGATGTGGTGATTTCGATTTTTGCATCCGCCGGCAGAGCGGCCACAACATGGGCATCGGTGATCAGGCGCAGATGCGGATTATCCTTCGACCCGCTATCCCTGACGATAAATCCGGAACCCGCGAGAATTCCATCCTCGCCACTCCTGACGATTTTCCCGTCGCTACCGCGCACCGCCACCAGTACGCTGGACGCCGCGATCGCATCCGCTTGCGGGCCCGACAGCTGATCGGCGAAGCACGTATCGGCGGCTTTTGTCTGGAGTGGCGTCGCCTGCTCGGTTGCCTCGGCAAATGGGTTACCCGTCAGCGAAACGCCGATAACGCCCATCAGCCCGCGCATCGCATCACGACGACTGAGTGTGGCAGGCTGGTCCGTCGGCTGGGTCAAGATTGGTGCTTTGGTGATTTTAACTGATTGTCAGCATATCCGAATTTGCCTGCTAGGTCAATTTTTCCGGCGGTTATCGGGATAGGATCGATCGTTCAAAGTCACGACGGCATTACCTCGTCCGCCGCCCTGCTGATGATGATTTCCTGTACCACGAACAGGGGACGGCGTTTGCTTTCCATGTATAGCCGGCCCAAATATTCCCCGATCACGCCCAATACCAGCAGCTGTACGCTGCCGATGATTAGCACGAAGGAGGTCAGGCTGGTCCAGCCGGTGATCGCGCGGCCCAGCACCCAGCTGCCCAGCGTGTAGACCAGCATCAGCACGCTGACGAAGCTCATGACCAGTCCGGCATAGGAGGCGAGGCGCAGCGGCACGATCGAAAACCCGGTCAGCGCGTCGATGGCGAAGCGGACCATCTTGCGCAGGGGATAGTGGCTTTCGCCGGCCACTCGCGGGCCGCGATCGTACAGCAGCGGCACCTGCTTGCCGCCGATCCAGCTGACCAGGCCGCGGATGAAGCGGAACTGCTCGGGGAAGGCCTTGAAGGTATCGACCGTCTTGCGGTTCATCAGGCGGAAATCGCCGGTGTCCTTGGGGATGTCGATCTCGATCAGCCGGTGCAGCAGGCGGTAGAAAAGCCTGGCCGAAACCGTCTTGAACCGCGTCTCGCCGTCGCGGCGGCGGCGCTGGCCATAGACCACGTCGGCGCCGTCGTCCATCAGCCGCATCATGCCGCCCAGCAGCTCCGGCGGGTCCTGCAAATCGGCGTCGATGACGAAGACGCGGTCGCCGCCGGCCTGCATCAGCCCCGCCGACAGCGCGCTCTGGTGGCCGAAATTGCGCGACAGGTCGACAATCACCAGATGCGGCTCGCGGGCCGCCATCTCGCGCATCAGGGCCAGCGTGCCGTCGCGCGAGCCGTCATTGACCAGCACGATCTCGAACGACTCCCCGACCAATGGCCGCGCCGCCTCGCAGATGCGGCGGTAAAGCTGGCGCAGGCACCCTTCCTCGTTGAAGCAGGGCGATACGACCGACAGTTTGAGCGGCGCCAAAAGCGTTGCGTTTGACATTGTTATCTTGAACGGTCTGTTATCGATAAACGCAGGATCGTATTTATAGCCGCGCAACAGGGCTGTACAGGAGAGAAATATGCCCGATACAGCAGGCCGCAAGGCGCTGACGCTGTCGATCGCCGTCCCCGTGCTGGCGGCACTGGCCACCAACGGCCTGATCTTCGCCGCCGGCTGGACCCAGCCCGACCGCGACATCCAGCCGCGCTGGGCGCCGCCCGGCTATGTCGTCGGCATCGTCTGGACCATCCTGTTCGGCTTCATGGGCACGGCCCGCTGGTACGCGCTGAAATCGGGGGACCGGACGGGCGCGCGGCTGGTCGTTCTGCTGATCCTGCTGTGCCTCGCCTATCCGTTCTACACCGCCGGGCTGCAGGACCGCATGGCCGGTCTGGCCGGCATATTGGTCACCTTCCTGTTCACCGCCGCGATCGCCTTCCGTGCACGCAGGCGCGGCTGCAAGGCCGGGCTGATGCTGCTGCCGTTGCTGGCATGGCTGTGCTTCGCGACGGCACTGATCCTCAAGGTGAATGCCCTGAATGGCTAGGCTGGGAACGGCCAGGCTGGCGCAATTCGCCTGCCTGCTGCTTCTGCTTGCTTTCGCCAAGGCCAGCCCCGACCCACCGCGGACCCTGCCGAACGACGCCTATATCTGGCAACTGGCCTGGACCCCGGCGCTCGCCGCCTCGGTCGCGGACAACGCCGCACCGGTGCGGGCATGGCGTGTGCTGGTCGACGAAACGGCGCAAGGTCGCACTGCCAGAACCGCGAACCCGGACTGGCGCAGCCTGGCCGCCTCGGGACGCAAGCTGATACTGGTGCATCGCATCGATGGCGGCAGCGGCAGCCTGGATGCCACCGCCATCCTGGCCCGGCAGGCCGCAGCAGTCAAAGAGGCCGGCTTGCCCGCCATCGGCATGGAGATAGATTTCGACTGCGCCACCGCACGTCTTTCCGAATACGCGGCCTTCCTGCGGCAGCTGCGCGATGGCCTGCCGCCGGGGTCGCGCCTGTCGATCACCGCCCTGCCCAGCTGGCTATCCTCGCCCGCGCTGGGCGCCGTGATCTCCGTGCCCGACGAAACCGTGCTGCAGGTCCACGCGATCAGCGATCCGGCCCAGGGCCTGTTCGATCCCGACCGCGCGCGGCGCTGGATCGACGATTGGGCCTTACGGTCGCGCAAGCCCTTCCGCGTCGCCCTGCCAGCCTATGCCGTCCATGTCGACTGGACTCAGGACGGCAGGCTGGCGGCCGTAGTCGCCGAGATGCCGCGCCAGGTGACGGGCGCGCGTTCGGCGGAGCTGATCGCCGACCCCGCCATCCTGTCCGGCTTCGTCCGCAAACTGTCGCAAGACCCACCGGCGACCCTTGCCGGCCTCGTCTGGTTCCGCCTGCCGAGCTGCGACGATCGTCGCAGCTGGTCGCCTGCGACGTGGCGCGCCGTGCTGGGTGGCAGCGCCTCGTTCGCTTCCGCCGCCGGGACCTTGCAAACAGGCGACACGGCGGGACTGCAAAACATCGTTCTTTTCAACCCCGGCGATACGGACATTGCCTTGCCACGGCAGCTGACTCTTGATCCCGCTTGTACCGTAGGAGATGCTGCGAACGGGTACGAGGCCGTGATGGACCGGCACGGACTGCGGCTGGTGCGCATCCAAGACGGATTGCTCACTGGCAAATCTTCTCGCATAATCGGGTGGACCCGCTGCTCTGTCCCGGATGGGATCGTCGATGTCTCGCCATAGGTTTCTCGCTGCCCTGTTCCTGCTCGTCGCCGGTTGCGCCGGGGCCATGGCCTGCGGGCCGGAATTTCCCTGGCAGCTGCTCGACGACCGGCCCCGTACGCTGAAGGAGCTGCCGGACAACAGCTTCGCGTTCGAAGCCGCGCACCTTGTACCGGTTCCTGCCGATGCGCCGAAGCCGTCCAACTGGCAGCCCAAGCCCGCGAGTGAAACAGCAGCGGATTCAGACGCCGATCCGGCAAGCAGCGAACGCCGGATGCTGGAAAGCGAAAAACTGACTCCCGAACAGCAACAGGCTATTCGCGGCATGCGCCTTGCCGGCACGGATACCGATGCGGAGGCTAGCGGCCACGATCTGCCGGCGGACATGCGGCTTTACACGCTGGGCGCGCGCGCCTTCGCGGCAAAGGCCTATCCACTTGCCATCACCCGGTTCAAGGCAGCGATGGATGCCAGCCCTTCGCAGCCCACCATATATACGGTCTGGGCAGCCTTCATGCTGGGGCGGGCGCAGGCGGCACGGGGCGACGAGGATGCTGCGCTGCAGAGTTACGCCGCCCTGCGCAAGACCGTTGCCGGCGGCGCGCCCGATCCGCTGGATGTCGCCATCGCCAGCTATGGCGAGGAGGGGCGCTTCATGATCGCGCATGCCGACGATGCGAAGCGAGGCAAGGCCCCCGGCTGGCAGGCGAAGCGTGCCGAGGCTTTGCAGCAGGCCACGCGGCTGTACGCGATACAGGCGGCACTGCAGTCGCAGGAGGGCGTCACTTCGCTGCTTGTCGTCGCGGACGAGCTGGCGTTCGATACCGCCGATCTGGAGGCGGCGATCGGGGACGAGACGACGCGCAAGCTGGTCATCGCCTATGCCCTGTCGCGCGCCAGCGACTCGTCCAGCCTGGATTTCAGCGATCCCTACCGGCTGATCGGCACATTCGACCGCACCCTGCTCGACGCCCCGGCCGGCGAGTTCGATCCCGTCACCAACCTATTGAGCGCGATCGAGGCAAAGCATCTGGATAGCGTCGATGGTGCCGACCGCCTCGCCGCGCTGGCCTATCGCAGCGGGCGCTACGATCTGGCCGAGGGCTTTGCCGCGAAATCGGATGCGCCGCTCGGCCTGTGGGTGCGGGCCAAGCTGGCCGTGCGTGCCGGCAAGGCTGACGATGCGACTAAATTTTACGCGAAGGCGGTGGAGGCTCTCGCCGCCGCCCCTGCCGCCCTGGATACGGATTTCGGTCGCCGGCTGCGCGGCGAACAGGGGGTGATGACCCTGTCGCGGCAGGACTACCTCGTCGCGATGGCGCAGTTGTATCCGGACGCGAATGTCTACTGGGGCGATGTCGCCTACCTGGCCGAACGCATCCTGACGGTGGACGAGCTCAAGGGCTTCGTCGATGCGCATGCGCCCGCCGTCCCGGCCAAAAGCGACCGCAAGATGGAATATATCGAAACCCCGGCCATTACGGTGACCTTCCCAGACCCGGGCCTTTTGCTGCGCGGATTGCTGGCGCGGCGGCTGATGCGCGAGGGACGGCCGCAGGACGCCCTGCCCTATTTCGCCGACAAGGACAAACCGGTCGCCGAGGCCTATGCGAAGATGGTCGCGGCCAGCGAGACGAATGGCCGTATCGCCCGCGCCAGGGCGCTGCACGAGCTGGCGCAGGACGAGCGCACGAACGGCATGACCCTGCTGGGTACGGAAGCCTACCCCGACCTGGAGGTATACGATGGCGGTATCGGTAGCGGCCTGGGCCAGACCGATGTGCGGGGCAACCTTGCCCAGTCTCCCTCGCCGCCGTCGCTGCCGGAGGCCTTTACCAGCGCGGACGAGGCGCAACGCTTCGCCAAAAGCGCCCCAACCCCCAATCTGCGCTATCACTACCGCTATACGGCCGCGGACCATGAGGCCCAGGCGGCAACCCTGGTGCCGCCCCGGTCGCAGGCCTATGCCGCCCTGCTTTGCCAGGCGGCAAGCTATATGTATCCCGCCGACCCGGCGGCGGAACGGAAATACTACAGGCTTTATTTGCAGCACGGCGCGTTCGTGCCATGGGCGAAATCCTTCGGCCAGGCCTGTCCCGCGCCCGATTTCGACGAGGCGGCCGCCTTCCATTGGCGGCAGATCGGCAAGTATCTTCGCCATATCAGCCTGGCGCGGATGCTTGTCGGCGGCGCGGCAGCGACAATAGGCTTGTCCGTGCTGGGCGGGGCTGTCCTGCTGGCACGTCGCCGGCAGCGCTGAACACCCTTGCATTTTGCCGGTACCGCCCGTATAAACGCGCCTTCGTCAGGCGGCGAGGCGGAGCTTTTTGAGTTCCGGGCATGCCCCATCGCCTGCAACGCACCAATCCGGTGCTTCCATTCCAGGAGAAGAAAATGCCCAAGATGAAGACGAAGAGCGGGGCGAAGAAGCGCTTTAGCGTGACCGCCACCGGCAAGATCAAGGCGAAACGCGCCAATACGCAACACCGCCTGATCAGCAAGCCGAAATCGGCGAAGGTCCGCAACCGCGGCACCGGCGTCATGAACGAATGCGATGCAGGCCTGATCCGTCAGTGGCTGCCTTACCAGCGCAAGAAGGGCTAACACAATGGCACACGTAAAACGGGGCCAGACGTCCCACGCCCGTCACAAGAAGATACTGGACCTTGCCAAGGGTTACCGCGGCCGGTCCTCGACCAACTACCGCATCGCCCTGGAAAAGGTCGAGAAGGGCTTGCAATACGCCTATCGCGATCGCCGCAACAGGAAGCGCGACTTCCGCGCCCTGTGGATCCAGCGCATCAACGCCGGCGCGCGCCTGCACGGCCTGACCTATTCCCAGTTCATGGGCGGCCTGAAGAAGGTCGGCATCGACCTGGACCGCAAGGTACTGTCCGACATTGCCGCGCAGGAGCCAGAGGCTTTCGCGACGCTGGTCGAACAGGCAAAGGCGGGACTGCAGAAGGTAGCCTGAACAAAACCTGATTCAAAGGGTTGACAGAAGGGGGCGACGAGCCCCCTTTTTGCTGTCGTTCACACGAGGCCTTATGCAAAACATCGACGAGCTGAAATCACAGACCCTGTCCGCCATCGAAGGGGCGGGCGACCTTGCCGCGCTGGAGGCAGTGCGTGTCGCCGCCCTGGGCAAGAAGGGCAGCTTTGCCGCCGCGATGCAGGCGCTGGGCCAGATGCCGCAGGAGCAGCGCGCCGCCTTCGGCGCGACGGTCAACGCGGCCAAGACCGAAGTCACCACCGCCCTGGAAACGCGCGAGGCGATTCTGGGCGACAGCGCGCTGACCCAGCGGCTGGAGGACGAGCGTCTGGATGTCACACTGCCGGTACGCGTCGAGACCGGCACCATCCACCCGATCAGCCAGACCATCGACGAGCTGATCGCGATCTTCGCCGACATGGGGTTCAGCGTCGCCGACGGGCCGGACATCGAAAGCGACTGGTACAATTTCGAGGCACTCAACATCCCGCCCGACCATCCTGCGCGCCAGATGCAGGATACTTTCTACCTGCCCAGCGACGGTGAGGGGAAGAAGCGCGTGCTGCGGACGCACACCTCGCCCGTGCAGATACGCACCATGATGGAACGCAAGCCGCCGATCCGCATCATCGCGCCCGGCCGCACCTTCCGCAACGAGGACGACGCGACCCATTCGCCCATGTTCCACCAGTTCGAACTGCTGGCGATCGACGAGAACGTAACGATGGCCAACCTGCGCTGGACGGTGCAGGAATTCGGACGCGCCTTCTTCGGCATCGACGATCTTCCCGTCCGCTTCCGCCCAAGCTTCTTCCCGTTCACCGAACCCTCGGCCGAGGTCGACCTCGGCTGCGAACGCAAGGGCGGCAAGCTGAGGCTGGGCAATCACGGCGACTGGCTTGAGCTGGGTGGCTGCGGCATGGTGCATCCCACCGTGCTGAAGAACTGCGGCATCGATCCCGACAAATACCAGGGTTTCGCGCTGGGGTTCGGCATCGACCGGATCGCCATGCTGAAATACGGCATCCCGCATGTGAAGTCGTTCTTCGACTCCGATTTGCGCTGGATGAAGCATTACGGCTTCTCGATCCTGAACCAACCCGGCATGGCGACGGGGTTATGAAGAAACAATCGGTCATCCCGGGTTCGTCGGGGATGACGGTAGAAAGAGAATAGCGACATGAAATTCACCCTGTCATGGCTCAAGGATCATCTCGAGACGAACGCCAGCCTCGAGGACATTTCCAATAAGCTGACCGCCATCGGACTTGAGGTCGAGCACATCGTCGATCCCGGCGCGGCGCTGCAGCCGTTCATCGTCGCTGAAATAATCAAAGCCGAACAGCACCCCAATGCCGACCGCCTGCGCGTGTGCGAGGTGAACACCGGCAGCGGTACGCTGACCATCGTGTGCGGCGCGCCCAATGCGCGGGCCGGGTTGAAGACTGCGCTGGCGCGGCCCGGCGACATCATCCCCTCGACCGGGCAGACGCTGAAGGCCGGCACCATTCGCGGTGTCGAAAGCCAGGGCATGTTGTGCTCGGAGGCGGAGCTGGGCTTTCCCGAGACCATCGACGGCATCATCGAACTGCCGGAAGCCGCGCAGGCAGGCCAGAAGCTGACCGATGTCCTGACCGCCAGCGATCCCGTCATCGAGATCAACCTGACGCCCAACCGCGCCGATTGCGCCTCGGTCTACGGCATCGCGCGCGATCTTGCCGCCAGCGGCATCGGCCAGTTGAAGACGCTGCGCAAGAGCGTCGTGCCCGGCGGCTACGACAGCGCCACCACCGTTACCATTGCACCCGAGGCGCTGGCCGATTGCCCGTTGTTCCTGGGCCGCACCATTCGCGGCGTGACCAACAAGCCCAGCCCCGCCTGGCTGCAGGACCGCCTGCGCGCGATCGGGCTGAAGCCCATTTCGGCGCTGGTCGACCTGACCAATTATTTCACCTTCGACCTCGGCCGCCCGTTGCACGTTTTCGACAGCGGCCGGCTGAACGGCAATCTGATCATCCGCCACGGCAATGACGGCGAAAAGCTGGAAGCCCTGAACGGCAGGACCTACGACGTAAAACCGTCGCATCTCGTCATCGCGGACGACAGCGCGCCGGTGTCGCTGGCCGGCATCATGGGCGGCGAGGTGACCGGCTGCACCGACGATACGACATCGGTCTTCCTGGAAGTCGCCCTGTTCCGCCCCGGCATCGTCGCTTCGGTGGGGCGCGAACTGGGCATTACTTCCGATGCGCGCTACCGGTTCGAGCGTGGCGTCGATCCCGCCTTTCTCTACGACGCGATCGAGCTTGCGACCGCGACGATCATCGAATTGTGCGGTGGCGAGGCCAGCGAGGTTGTGGCAGCGGGTAGCGAACCGCACTGGCGGCGCGAACTGACACTGCGCGCCGAACGCACCGAAACCCTGGGGGGCGTCGCCGTACCCGTCGACCGGCAGATGCAGATACTGGAAGCCCTGGGCTTCAGGTTCGAGGGCACCAGCATCATCCCGCCGAGCTGGCGCGCCGATGTCGAGAGCGAGGCCGACCTGGTCGAGGAAGTCCTGCGCATCATCGGCTACGACCAGATCCCGGCGATCCCCCTGCCCCGCCTCGTCGCGACCACGAAGCCTGCCCTCACGCCGCTGCAGAAGCGCCCGGCGATGGCGCGGCGTTTGCTGGCTTCGCGCGGGTTGAACGAGGCTGTCACCTTCTCCTTCGCCTCGTCGCAGGTGCTGCAGCATTTCGAGCCGCAGGTGGAGAGCCTGAAGCTACTGAACCCAATCAGCGCCGAGCTGGACGCGATGCGGACCAGCCTGCTGGCGAATCTGGTGCAGGCCGTCGCGCGCAACGAGGCGCGCGGGCAGCACGATGCAAGCCTGTTCGAGGTCGGGCCGGTCTACCGCGAAAGCGGCCAGCAGACCGTTGCCGCGCTGGTCAGGGCCGGGCATGCCGTGGCGCGCGGCTGGGCCGGGGCGGCGCGCGAGGCCGGCGTGTTCGACGTCAAGGCCGACGTGCTGGCGCTGCTGGCCGGGCTGGACGCGCCGCAGGGTTTCAGTGTCGAGGCGACCGCGCCTGCCTGGTACCACCCGGGCCGTTCCGGCACGATCAAGCTGGGGCACAAGACGCTGGCCTGCTTCGGCGAGTTGCACCCGCGCATCGCGAAGGCGCTGGGCTGCGGCAACCGCGTCGCGGTGGCGGAAGTGTTCATCGACGCCCTGCCCGAACCCAGGCAGAAGGGCACGGCCAAACCACTTCTGGCGCTATCGCCCTACCAGGCTGTGGAACGCGATTTCGCCTTCGTGCTGGCGAAGGACGTCAGCGCCGGCGCGCTGCTGAAAGCCGTGCGCGACGCCGACAAGACGCTGATCGCGGATGCGGATATCTTCGATGTCTACACCGGCAAGGGCGTGGACGATGGTCAGAAATCGGTAGCGGTATCGGTAACCCTGCAACCCACCGACCGCACCCTGACCGACGCCGAGATCGAGCAGGCGTGCCAGGCGATCGTGAAATCGGTCGGCGAGGCGACGGGGGCGCGGCTCAGAACATAAGGAAGCAATAAATAATGCTCGTTACGGGACATGAGACCTGGGTAAGACTAGCAACCCTGCCAAACGATTTCTTCTTTTCGCGGGAAGAAGGCAAACTTGGCGTTGAAGAATTCTCCAGCGTCATACGCCGTTCGACGCTCATTCGTCCGGTGGATGAACCCGTTCGAATCGCCACCATGCTGGAGCGTGCGGACTTGCTTGTGACCGTGCGGGCGAAAAAGGATCGAAAACTGATTGGCGTCGCTCGCAGCCTGAGCGATTTTTCGTGGTGCTGCTATCTGTCCGATTTGTGCGTGGATGAGGATTACCAGGGACGCGGCATCGGGCGGGCGCTGATCGCCAAAACGAAACGCATCGTTGGCTCCGACACAACATTGCTGCTGGTTTCGGCGCCAAAGGCAATCAATTTTTACAACCGGATCGGCATGGAAGCCCTCCCCGCTACCTTTGCCATCCGCAGGGACCCCAATCCCGTAGCTTAAATTCGTGAATCACCTCCCTCATGGGAAGGCCGGCGACCATGGGCGGTAGTGGGGATGAACTTAAATTTGATTTTCTGCCCGAACAATCATAGAATTCACAAAACTATTTAGGATAACCCATGCGCGAACGGCCTGCCCATACCAGTATTTTCGGATCCGATGCGCGCCGCAGGATCATGGACAATGACCTTTCCGAGGCGGGCGGATTTTTCGGTATTGGATGCAATCCCGCTGTGCATGTACTTATAACGGCTGCCGAAAAGATCGGTGATCTTAGCGATCTTGTTCGCAACGGCGTTAGCAGGGTATTCGGTACCCATCCCTAGTTTCGGGTTTCCTTTTCCGCAGCGATAAGATACTTGGCCTTTGCAACAAACAGAGGGCCAGATCGAAAATGTGTTGGAGCGGACAGGCCTCGGCGGCCCTAGCGACGGTCGGTATCGCGACCACGGCCTATGCGTGGTACAAGAAAGAACCTGCGCCGCTGTGGATCTCGCTCGCCTATTTCTCGCTGATGGAAGTGCTGCAGGCCTTCACCTATTCGGTGATCAACCAGTGCGAGGCGCCGGCGAACCAGATAGCGACATTGCTGGGCTACCTGCATATCACCTTCCAGCCGTTCTTCATCAATGCCGTGTCGATGTACTTCATCGACCAGCGCGTGGCGAAGAAGATCCAGGTCCCGGTCTATATCGCCTGCTTCATCTCATCGATCGTCATGCTGATCCAGCTGTACCCCTTCCCCTGGGCGGGGCATTGCGAGCTGGGGCGGCCGCTGTGCGGCGACGTGCTGTGCTCGGTACGCGGCGACTGGCACATCGCCTGGATCGTTCCCGCCAATGGCCTGGGCAACTGGCTGCACCAGGCCGGCATCCCGCCGTGGCGCAACGGCTATCCGTCGTACGTGATCGTCGGCTTCATCCTGCCCTTCCTGTACGGGTCGTGGCGCTTTACCGCCTATCACCTGATCTTCGGCGTCATGCTGGCGCGGATGTCGACCAGCAACATCAACGAATGGCCGGCCATCTGGTGCCTGTTCTCGATCGCGCTGCTTATCGTGGTGCTGAAGACGCCGGTGCGAAAGCTGCTGCACGTGCGCCGCTGGATCTTCTGGCCCAAGGGCGAACCGGTCGAGACGACATAATCACCTCTCCCGTGGGAGAGGTCGACGCCTGAAAGGCGGCGGGTGAGAGGCTGATCTCAGAGCCCGTCACCCTATCCTCTCCCGCTGGAAAGAGAGTGTTGGGCATCGTATTCCCGCTTCAGCCGCGCCACCAGTTCCTCAACGTTCGGCACGTCGTGGATCGATCCGACGCCCTGGCCCGCGCCCCAGATATCCTTCCACGCCTTCGCGCCGGTGCGGCTTTCGAGTTCCAGGTTGGGCTTGTCCTTGCCACCCACGATATTGTCCGGGTCCAGCCCGGCGGCGACGATGCTGGGACGCAGGTAATTGCCCGAAACTCCGGTGAAGGCCGGCGTATAGACCAGGTCGGCGGCGCTCGACTCCAGGATCATCTGCTTGTACGCGTCCGGCGCTGCCGCTTCCTGCGTGGCGATGAAGCGCGTTCCCATATAGGCCATGTCGGCCCCCATGACCTGCGCGGCGCGGATGTGGTTGCCGTGGCTCATCGCGCCCGACAGCACCAGCGGCCCGTCATAGAATTCCCGCACTTCCGACACCAGCGCGAAGGGGCTGAGCAGGCCGGCATGGCCGCCCGCCCCGGCGCAGACAAGGATCAGCCCGTCGACGCCCGCGGCAATCGCCTTGCGCGCATGGCGGACCGAGATCACGTCGTGGAAGACCAGGCCGCCATAGCCATGCACCGCACCCACCACCTTAGACGGCTCGCCGACGCTGGTGACAACCAGCGGCACGCGGTGGTCGACGCAGATGGCCAAGTCCTCGTCCAGCCGCGTGTTGGTATTGTGCACGATCAGGTTGACGCCATAGGGCGCGCCTGCGATAGCGCCTTCGATCTGCGCCAGCCATTCGCCCAGCTGTATCGATGGACGCGCGTTCAGCGCCGGGAACGTGCCGACGATCCCGGCGCGGCACTGCGCGATCACCAGCTCAGGGCCGGAAACCAGGAACATCGGCGCGCCGATCAGCGGCAGGGACAAGCCATTAAACAACGCAGGGATAGGCATGGACCCGACTTTAAGCGCGAACGAACCCCAGCGGCCCGTTCCAGCGATACTCGGGAAAGACTGTAGTCAGGTTTTGCCGCGCGCCAAGGCGGCCGGCGAGGATTTCCGACAGGACGGCGCGATTGTCGGTGGTCGCCGCCAGGTCGACGCTGTGATCCAGTTCACCCGCGGCAAGACCCGGCCACTTGCCGTACATGCGGCCACCCGCCACGCTGCCGCCCATCACCATCATCAGCCCGGCATGGCCGTGATCGGTGCCCTGGCTCTTGTTCGACCGCAACCGCCGCCCGAACTCGCTCATCGTCACCACGGTGACGTTACGCTCGTAGCGGGCGATGTCGTTCTGGAAAGCCATCAAATTCTTCGACAGCGTCGTCACCAGACCGGCGAAGCGTCCCGGCTGGTGCTCGTGCGTGTCCCAGCCGCCGCATTCGATCGCGGCGACGTGCAGGCCGGCATCCATCTTGATCAGCCGCGCCACCGTCTGCAGCCCGTTGCCGATATCGTTGCCGTCGTACTGCGCGCCATTCTCTGGCGTGTAAGCCACCACCTTGTGGTCGGGCGTGCGCGGCAGGCGTTGTTCGATGATGTCGATATTGGCCAGCATCGTGCCGGTCGCCGCGCCTAGCTGGTCGACCGAGCCCGCCGGATACAACGCGCGTAGCAGATCGGTGGTCTGCTTGCCGCCGGACAGGCCGATGCCGCCGCCCAGGTTGGGGACCGCCAGCGCCGGCCCATAGCCGGCCAGCGACTTGGCGACG
This sequence comes from Alphaproteobacteria bacterium, assembly GCA_965199335.1. Lineage (GTDB taxonomy): Bacteria > Pseudomonadota > Alphaproteobacteria > CALMVH01 > CALMVH01 > CBDAQV01. The sequence continues at coordinate 530,307 of CBDAQZ010000003.1, forward strand.
CCGGCGCTGCCGGATATGGCCGCGATGCCGTTGGTGCGGCCCACGGTCGCCAGGTAGCGCGCCAGCCAGCCATCGGCGACGCGGCCCGATTGCGCGTCGCTGGCGATGCCGCGCTCGACGTAATCCTGCGCCACGAAATGGCTGCGCGTACCGTGCTCCAGCCCGGCGGCATGGACCACCGCCAGCTTACCCGACTGGTACAGTTCGCTCAACGGCTTGGCCTCGAACGCCCAGCGGAAATCCGTGCCGCCGGCCAGGCTGCCCGCAAGCGGCAGGCCCGCCTTGTCGCCCGCATCGAGCACGCGCATGTCGGGCGAACGCTCGGCGACATAATTGGCGTCGTTGACCGGCGCCACCAGGTTCAGGGAGTCGCAGCCGCCGCGCAGGAACACCACCACCAGCACCTCCGACGTATCCTGACCGAAGGCCAGCGTGCTGATCCCCGCCGTCGGCAGCAGCGCCGACGCGGCCAGGGTGCTTTTCAGGAAACTGCGGCGGGTCATGATCATGTCAGCGCACCTGGAAAGGGGGTGTAAGGGCGGCGTAGGCGGCCAGCTTGCGCAGGCTGTCCTGGTGATCCTTGCCATCGGCGGGCACCGGCTTCTGCGGCATCCAGTTCAGGCCCTGCAGCAGCGGCACGCTCCACGCCACCGCGTCCTGCGGCGGCATCATGCGGCCCAGGAATATCTTTGCGGCTGTCTGGGCATCGGCGCCGGGCGGCAATCCCTGGGCGGGATTGAACACACCGGTGCCCCACGCATTCTGCGCGATGCCAAGCAGCAGCCCGACGCGTTGGCGCAAGCCGTTGGTGCCGAGCCAGTAGGAGCTGACATCGGGATGCCCGCTGGGGGGACCCCAGCCGAACAGCTTCTGGCCGCTGCCGTCCAGCGCGCGCAACAGGCCGATGGTCACTGTGAAATCGAGGCCAAGCGCGCGTACGAAGCTGGCCACCAGTTCCAGCGGGCGCTTGATCTTCTGCGGCGGCGCCATCAGGAACTCGGGCGACAGCGCGATGGTGCGGATGACCTGCGCGATCTGGTCGGGGCTGTTGCGCTTTTCCATCCATGTCTTGGCCGCCTTCGCCACCAGTGCCGGCGGTGGCGTGTCGCTGACCAGCCGGCGGCACAGCTTGGTGCAGATATACTCGGCCGTGCCGGGATGTGCGGCCAGCAGGTCGAAGACCTTGTGCCCGTCGCTCATCGGCGGCGCGTTCGGGTCGAAATCTGTGGCGAGGACGCGCTTCTGGTAATTGTCGTGCCAGGCATCGACATAGACGAACTTGCCCGATTGCGGCAGCGACTGCCCGCCGCCCAGATTTGTGCCGTCCTCGATCGCCCAGCCGGTGAAGGAACGGGCTGCCTCGTAAACATCGCCGTCGATATAGCCGACCGGCGCCCCCCTCGCCGCGCCCGGCACGTCCTTCCATTTGTCGTACAGCGCGTTCAGGTAATGATCGGCGCCCAGCGTGTGCAGCTCGAACAGTTCGCGCCCGTAATTCTCGTTCGCCTCGCCCGCCCGCGAACTGCGGTTGTCGAGATAGATAAGCATCGCGGCGTGGCTGCCGACCGCTTCCAGCAGCTTGCGGAAATTGCCCAGGCTGTGGGTGCGGATCACGTCGCGGTCGTAGGACGGCAACGCGATGCTGACCGCGTCGCCCTGGGCGGCGTTGACGTTGAAATGGTTATGCCAGAAATCGGCCATCACCTCGCGCAGCTGCGCCTGGCTCCAGACCGCGCGCGTGATCGTCGCGGCGGCAACCTCGTCGCGCGCCTGGCCGCGCTCCTGCCCCGGGCTCTTGCCGCCGTCGGCCAGATGCCAGACCTGCTCGATCGGCCTGTCCAGCAGCACCAGCGGCCGTTGCTGGTCGACCGCCGGCCATAGCGTGTCCTTGGCATCGTACTTGATCGGCAGGACCACCGAACCCAGCTTGGCCTGCGTGGTCAGGTCGTCGCCGCTGCCGGCGACCAGCTGGTCCTCCAGCCATTGGTAGGGATTGTTCGCGATCAGCCCGACAGGCGTCGCCTCGGACGGGCCGAAGCCGAAACGATCGAGAAACAGGCGGGCTGTGAGCGTTTGGTCCATGGACCCCGGTCCGGGAAATTAAGCCACTGATACTGTCACGTGGTTTGTTGCAGAATCCTTTCCTGCCCACCATTTGATCGGTCGGAGGCTTCTAGCGTTATTCGGAGGAGCGGCCTCGTCTCACAGATGCCGCCGGCTAATTGCAGGTAGCGGGAAGCATGTTATAATTTTTTATGTCCTATAGGTATTCTCCCTTAACCAGAACACTTAAGCAGATTTATCGTCTGTTCAGTCCTGTTCCAAGATCGCCATGGACTGCTGGTGAGGTGGAGGACATTTGTGCCGTCAACCTTGTGCCTCCACAAAAGCTCGTTGATTTTTTCACATCTTGCTTGGCCGAACTGACACGGATCAAGGGAGACGATATAGGCGACTATTTGGAATTTGGCGTTTTTAACGGCAATTCCATTGGAAGCATGTATCATGCTCGTGAGGCTGCAGGGTTGAGGTCACTCAGGCTTTTTGGCTTCGATGCTTTCCAAGGTTTGCCTTCCGGTTCGGAAAACGAAGATGATGGCGTATGGCAAAAAGGGTTTTATTCCTGTTCTTTTCAACAAATGCAGCAGTGTTTGTTACAAAGAAACGTTGATCCCAACAACATTACCTGGGTCGATGGTTGGTATGATCAGACGCTTAATGACGAAACAATAAGGAAATTCGATTTACGCAAAGTCGGCATCGCCTTTGTAGACTGCGACACATACAGTTCGTCGAAAGCCGTTCTCGATTTTCTCAAGCCCCTTATGGTCGAGCCGATGATCTTGTGCTTTGACGATTGGAAACTGAACGACCTGGATATCAAGGGAATGGGCGAATACAAGTCCTTCAATGAATTTCTGGAAGCCAATCCGGTTATAAGGGCAACGGAAATCAAGTCGTATAATCGGAAATCGAAGTCTTTTATGATCCGGCCGAGCTGAGCGGTTTTTTCGGCAATAAAATTGTCCTTATCATCACGTGGTTTGTTGCAGAATCCTTTCCTGCTCGACCATGTAATCGCGGGTCAGCGGCACCGCGTCGATTGCCTTGGATAGCTGAATCTGGAACACCATCTGGTGATTGTAGCGGAACGCCGCCTCGCAGCTGGCGAGATAGAAATCCCACATGCGGCAGAAACGCTCATCGTAGATCTGCTGGATCAGCGACAGCCGGTCGTGGAAGCGCTTGCGCCAGTGGCGCAGGGTCTCGGCGTAATGAAGGCGCAGTATCTCGATATCGGTGACCCACAGGCCCGAACGCTCGATCTGCGGCACCACCTCGGACAGGGCCGGCACGTAGCCGCCGGGGAAGATGTATTTGCGAATCCACGGATTGGTAAGGCCCGGGCCGCCGCGCCTGCCGATCGAGTGGATCAGCGCCACACCATCGGGCGCCAGCAGGTCCGACACGCGCTTGAAAAAGTCGCCGTAATTGGGCACGCCGACATGCTCGAACATGCCGACCGAGACGATACGGTCGAAGCTGCCGGTCACGTCGCGGTAGTCGCGCAGCTCGAAGGTCACGCGGTCGCTCAGGCCCGCCTCCTCCGCCCGCTGCTGCGCGACCGCCAGCTGTTCCTCCGACAGGGTGATACCGGTGACATGGACATCCGCCGCCCGCGCCAGGGTCAGCGCCATGCCGCCCCAGCCGCAGCCGATATCGAGGACGCGCTGCCCCGGCTGCAACAACAGCTTGGCGGCGATATGATATTTCTTGGCCGCCTGCGCTTCTTCCAACGTGCTGCCGGGGGTCGGGAAATAACCGCAGGAATACTGTCGGTCCTTGTCCAGGAACTGGCGGTACAGCAGGTCGGACAGATCGTAATGATGCGCGACGTTGCGCTTGGCGTTGACCCGGTCATTGGCCTGCTGCCAGCGCCGCATCAGCGCCAGCCGCAGCTTCGACCAGAATCCGGGCTTCTTCTTGCGCGCCAGCACATTGGCGACCCACAGGTCGAAGAACTCCGGCAGCGTGCCCTTTTCGAACACGATACGACCGTCCATGAACCCCTCGCCGAAGCAAAGCTCGGGATAAAGGGCGATTTTCCAGGGGGTCAGCCGGTCGGTGAAACGAAGTACGATATCGAATTGCGGCATGCCCGGCAGAAGTGCGCCGAACCGGTACATCGAGCCATTGGGCCAGACGAATGTCAGCATTCCGATCGGTATGAGACGCCGTATCATCCAGGTTAGCATGTGTGCGATCCTGCCATATTCGTGGACACTGCCGATTGTAGCAGCTAGACCTTTGCCTGTCCCCACTTAAGCGAGATGTGATTTGCGCTGGCAGATTCTGTGCGATTTCGACGGCACTATTTCGGTCGATGACACGGTCGAAGGCATACTGGATCGCTTCGGCAAACCGGAATGGCGCGAAATCGACCGCGCCATGGCCGAGGGCGAATACGGCAGCCGCGAGGCCCGCCAGCGCCAGACGACCCTGATGCAGGCCGGACAGGCGGACGTGGAGGCCTATTTGCAGACCGTAAGCATCGATCCCGGCTTCCCGGCGTTCCTGGCCGAAACTTCCAGGGCCGGCCTGCCCCTGACCATCGTCAGCGACGGCTACGACATCGCGGTGAAGCAGGTCTTCGCCCGCCACGGGATCGAGAATCTGGATGTACTGGCGAATGGCTTGCTATTTCAATCAAGCGGCTGCGCGGTCGAATTCCCATTCACCGACCCCGATTGCGCAATCGAGGCCGGGCTGTGCAAATGCAGCGCCATGGGTCGCCTGCGCAACCGCAAGAGTGTGCTGATCGGCGACGGCTTTTCCGATTTCTGCACCGCCGGGGCCGCCGACTTCGTATTCGCCAAAGGCGAGCTGGCGGTACATTGCCGCAGCGAAAACATCCCGTATGTCCGCTTCGAACGCTTCGAGGAGCTGGTGCCGCTGGTGTCGCTGATTTCCGGCGACGGCGCTGGCCTTCTGGCACTGGCGGAACAACAGATGGCAAGCCGATGATCCCCCGCTACAGCCGCCCCGAAATGACCGCCATCTGGGAGCCGGAGAACCGCTTCCGCATCTGGCTGGAAATCGAATCCTGTGCCGCCGAGGCGATGGCCGATCTGGGCACGATCCCGAAGGAGGCCGCCGTCGCCATCCGCGAGCGCGGCGATTTCGACATCGCCCGCATCGACGAGATCGAGGAGAAGGTAAAGCACGACGTCATCGCGTTCCTGACCAGCGTCACCGAGCATGTCGGCGAGGAAGCGCGCTTCATGCACCAGGGCATGACATCGTCGGACGTGCTGGACACCTGCCTGTCCTACCAGCTGGCGCAGGCGACCGATATTTTGCTGGAGGGCGTCGCCCTGGTGCGCCAGGCGCTGAAGCGGCGGGCGCTGGAATACAAATACGTGCCCACCATCGGCCGCAGCCATGGCATCCATGCCGAACCGACCACGTTCGGGCTGAAGCTGGCCGGCCACTACGCCGCCTTTGCCCGGGCCGAGGAGCGGCTGGTCGCGGCACGGCGCGAGATCGCGGTCTGCGCCATTTCCGGCCCGGTCGGCACCTTCGCCACGGTCGATCCGCGGGTCGAGGCCTATGTCGCCGAACGGCTGGGCCTGACGGTCGAGGCGGTATCGACGCAGGTGATCCCGCGCGACCGCCACGCGATGTATTTCGCCACGCTGGGCGTCATCGCCAGCAGCATCGAGAACCTGGCGACCGAAGTCAGGCACCTGCAGCGCAGCGAAGTGCGCGAGGCGGAGGAATATTTCTCGGCCGGCCAGAAGGGCTCGTCCGCGATGCCGCACAAGCGCAACCCCATCAAGTCGGAAAACCTTACCGGCCTTGCCCGCATCGTCCGGGCCGCCGTCACCCCGGCGCTCGAGAATGTGACGCTGTGGCACGAGCGCGACATCTCGCACTCCGCCGTCGAACGCGTCTTCGCGCCGGACGCGACCATAACCCTGGACTTCGCCCTGCGCCGCGCCGCCGACATGATAGAGAACATGGTGATCTATCCCGATGCGATGAAGCGCAACCTCGACCTGCATGGCGGGCTCGTCTTCTCGCAGCGCATCCTGCTGGCGCTGACGCAAACGGGAATGAGCCGGGAGGACGCCTATGCGACCGTGCAGCGCAACGCGATGAAGGTGTGGGACGAACCGACCTCAGGTAAGGAGCCGGCCTTCCTGACCCATCTGAAAGCCGACGAGGAAATAGCCGGCTATATCGACCGGGACGATCTGGCGGCGCTGTTCGACTACGCGTTCTACAGCCGTCACGTCGACGAGATTTTTGCGCGGGTGTTCGGGGAAGCGACTATAACCGCTTGTGCATTTTGATGTGCGGAAGGCCGGTGGGCGTACCGATGTATACTGGACCCTCCTCCGAATAACCCTGCTTTTCATAGAACGGGATCGCCGTTCCCCGCGCGTCGAGCACGATCTCGGTCCAGCCATGCCGGATGGCGATCTGCTCCAGTTCGGCGACCAGCTTCGCGCCGATGCCGGAACCCTGTGCCTCAGGCGCAACGGCCATCTGACGCAAATGCGCGCGCCCCTCTTCATCCGGCAGGCTGAGGATCACCGTGCCCAGAACTTCATCGCCTCGCCAGGCGGCAAGGTGAATATCGTCATTTTCCGCCATCAGATCGTCGTGGTTGAAATCCATACCCAGCGGCGTGCGCAACAGGCGGCGGCGCAACGCCACCGTTTGCCAGTATTCCGGAGTGTCATGAACGGCGGTTCGAATTTGGATGGTCATGCATAATTATCGCAATTTACTTGAACTTCGTCCAGTTCCGGCCTCGATGCATTACCTAATAGTCATTCCGACATGCGCGCAGCGCATCCTTAGGCTCGCGTAATCCCTGCCCGTTCCGGCAATGTCTCGGGCAATTGCACGTCCCAAGCCAGTCCCAGCATTTCCAGCAGCTGCACGAAGCGGTAGCCGATGTCGATCTGGCCGGGATACAGGCCATGGCGCGCCGATCCGGGGAAGGCGTGATGGTTGTTGTGCCAGGCTTCCCCCATCGTCGGGATCGCCAGCCACGGTACGTCGTGCGCCTGCACCGCCGCACCGTCGACCAGCCAGCTTTGCGGACCGTCGGTATGGGCGATGCGGGTGATGAACCAGTGCATCGTCGTGCAGGCGGTCACGCGCACGCAGACGCCCCACGCCACATAGGCCATGCCGCCGCAGGCATACAGAGCGATGCCGATCGGCACCTGCAGCAGCATCCAGTAGCGGTCGAGGAAGACATAGAACGGATCGTCGGCGATACCTGGGCCGGGATCGAAACCCGGCGGCTGGTCGAGACGCATGCGGCAATGCAGGTTGCCCCACAGATCGCGCGCGATACCGTAGCGGTGGGCGAAGAAATCATGGCACTCGGGCTGGCGCTGCGCCCAGTCGCGCGTGTCGTGGGTGCGTATGGTCCAGAACGGGCCGCCCATGCCCACCGCCGCGCCGAGCAGCACCAGGATGCGTTCCACCCATTTGGGGCACTGGAAGCTGCGATGGATCAACCGCCGGTGAAAGCCGACCGAATGCCCGGCGCACAACGTGACCGCCCCGATCGCCAGCGCCGTCAACAGCGCGCCCCAGCTGAAATAAAGCGGCGCCAGTACGAGCGCCGCCAGCAGCATGCCGCCATTCCACAACGAATGATGCGGCTCCCAAATCACGCGTCCATGCACCGCATTGGCGCCCGGCGTCAGGACCAGGGAATGTACCCGGTGAAGGTCGTGTCGCTCTTCGGACATGGGGCATTTTTATAATTCCAATAGAGCCATGTCAATGATTAGCTTATTACCTAATTATTGTTCCGAAATGCAGGCAACGCCTCGGGATGATATCGGTATTTTAGAACCGTCCCGCGAACCGCGAGGCCCGTCCGCCGAAGCGGATCAGTCGCGCCAGGCCGGCGGGCGACAGGCGCGCGGTCTGGCGGGATATGGCGGCAAGGTCGTGGAACATGCCCGCCAGATCGTCCAGGCGCCTTACCGCACTGGCGGGCGTAGCATCGTCCTCTTTCGCGCTATCACGGCAAGCGGCGATCGTTGCGATGGCGGGCTGCATCTCGCGCGCCATGCGCTGTTGCAACGCGGTCAGCATCATGTCCCAGGGATCGCGGCGTGCATCCCAGCCGGCCGGCGTTTCATGCGCCATGCCCCACTGCCGCAGGTCATCCAGTGTCTTGGCCGCTTGCGCTTCCGGCATGTCCAGCGCCGCAGCGGCCTGCGCCAGCGGCAAGGGACCATCGGCGATATAGAGCAGCGCATGCATGCGGCAGGTCGCGGCGGACAATCCCCAGCGCGGCCCCATCTCGCCGAAATAGCGCACGAAGTCCTGCAGGGCGGGCGTAAGGTTCATGCATAGAACGTACTGCGGGAAACGGCGATTGTCATTCCATCATGCACAGCATGCGGAATGACGATCGCAAAGTCTCAGTGGCCGCCGATCTGCTTGGCGCCGGCGGTGTGGACCTTGCCGCTATCGCCCTTGCGCGCCTTGTTCGCTTCCATCTCCTGCATCAGCATGTCGATGCCTTCGGTCTCTTCGTCGTTGTTGTCGATTTCCGACTGGAACACGCGATAGACTTCCTCGGCCGTGGTCAGGCCTTCGCGGATCTTGCTGACGGCGTCGGCGACCATCGACGGCCACCAGCGTTCGCCGTTGACCGCGCGCTCGACCTCGCCCTCGTTGCGGAACAGGGCGCATTCGGCGACGACGGTACGGCCGGCATAGCCGGTGAACAGACAGTTCTCGCAGCCCTCGCCCTTGCAGCCGGCACAGACGGTGCGGACAAGGCGCTGGACCATGACGCCGCGCAGCAGCGGCTTCAGGTCGAAGTCGGAAACGCCGAGCGAGCGCAGGCGGCCCATGGCGCCGCGGACGGTACCAGTGTGCAGCGTGGCCAGCACAAGGTGACCCGTTTCCGCGGCGCGCAATGTCAGCTTCGCGGTTTCGACGTCGCGCACCTCGCCCAGCATGATGACGTCTGGATCGGCACGCATGAAGGCGCGCAGGGCAAAGGCGAAGTCGAGGCCGACGATCGGGTTGACGTTGACCTGGCCGACATAGGGAATGCGATATTCGACCGGATCCTCGACGGTGCGGATCGCCTTGCCGAAGCGGTCCATCTCGCGCACCGTGGCGTTCAGAGTCGTCGTCTTGCCCGAACCGGTCGCGCCGCAGATGAGGCAGAGACCGAAGGGATAGTTGGTGGCCGATCGCCAGCTGGCGATCTGGGTGATGCCCAGCTCGGACAGCGAACGCTGCGCCTTGTCGGGATCGAGAAGCCGGATGACGATGACTTCGCCGTTGACCGTCGGCACCGTGGCGACACGCATGTCGACCAGGCGGTTGCGGAATTCCATGGTAAAGCCGCCGTCCTGCGGGATGCGGGTTTCCACCTGATCCATGCGGCTGCGATCCTTGATCTGCGCCGCCAGCACGCCGAACTGCTCCAGCGTGCCTTCGTGGATGATCTTGCGGATGCCGAGGTGGCGGAAGAATACGGTATAGGAGCGCAAACGCGGCTCGATATGGATATCCGATGCGCCGACCAGGATGGCCTTCTTCATGATCAGGTCGATGACTTCCGCGTCGTCCTCGACCTTGTCCATCTGCGCGTCGTCGTTCTCGCGGCTGATGCCCTCGATGAAATTGGTCAGGTCGCCCGGCGACAGGGAGACGAAGACGAGCTTCTTGTCGGGATAGTATTTCTGCGTCACCTGCCGCACGACGTTTTCGTTGGCCAGCGTCGACAGGTAGACGTTCTCGTGCGTCTCGGCCGAGACGACGATGTTGTAGTGTTCCAGCAGGTCATGCGGGATGCGGGCGTTGAAAGCCTTTTCGAAAACGATGTATTCCGGCGACAGCTTCAGGATCGCCTTGACCAGGTCGGCATAGCGCAGGAATCCGTTGCGGACCAGGATGTTACCGATACGCTCGCCGGTGATGCGGCTTTCCATGACCGCGGCTTCGACAGCCTCGCGGTCGGCCAGCCCCTGCTCCACCAGATAGTCGCCGATGCGCTGGTTGCCCTGCAAACCGATCGCTGGAATTTCTAGATCCATCAGCCTAGCCCTCGCCAAAGTCAGGTCTGCAGTTTTACAGCAACATGGTTAAGAAACCGCTGTCACCCGCAAGATTCTCCGGCGACGGATCAGGTCAGGTGTGACAGCCGTTCAGGCGGAAACTCAAATGCAGGCCAGAAATGAACTCGGCGTTGGTTACGCTTCGAATTGAGGCTTCCAGTGTCGTAGGATCGACATAGTAAGGGCCAGATGGAAAACTCGTAGGCTGAGATTGCACCATTACGAATGGATCTTTATTGGCAGCAGGCGTAAGTGCGGCCGCCGCCGGCGTATCGATGACCGGGTTAGTCGCCTCGTAGGCCAGCAATAACGGGTAACCGTAGACGCTGTCGTTGAACGTCGCGTCGCCGGGATAGGACGCATTGGCGAATATAAAAAGCGGGATGTTGTTAAAACCGGTCTTGCCGCCCTGGTTCAACACCTGGATGCAGGCGACCGACTGGGTAGGGACCACGATCGAACCCGTACTGGTGCCCGTGACCGTGGCCTCCTGCGCGCCGATCGTCGCCTGGCCCGAGTTGACGGATGATACCGTGCCGCTGATCCCGAGGCTCGAGCCACGGACCAAGATACCGTTGTTCATCTGGCCGTTCGCCGTCATCGTCGCAGTTGCACCGGAGGCAATGGCCACACTCGATCCGTCGACGGCCACCACGCCGCCGTCGAAACCGCTGACATTGCCCAGCGCCCGGATGTTTAGGACGCCGCTGACATTGAGTGTGCTGGCGCTGAGCTCTATGCCCGGGGCGCTGGCGAAGGTCTGCAAGGTCGATGTACTGCCGACGTTGACGATGCTGGCCGCCAGGTTTATCGGGGGCGTCGTGTTGTTGCCGTTGCCTTCGGGGAAGTAATAGGTCGTCGCCGCGCCGGTGCTGTCGAAGCTGACGCGCATCAGGTTACCGCCTATGGTGGTATTGCTGTTGGAATAGGTTGCCGCAGTGCCGGTATCGTTCAGGAACTCCAATGATGAGTTCGCACCATTTATTGTAGCACCCACGAGTGAACTGTCGGTCACCGTCATCGCTGTATTGTAGAGCGCGATGATACCTGCCGCCGCCCCGGTGATCTGATAGCTGCTATTGCGCAGCGTGAAGGGCTTGTAGGCGGTGATCACGGTGGTCGTAGTACTGGCGCTGGACTGCAGGACGGCAAGATTTTGGAACGTGGTATAGGATGTCAAGACCACAGGCGTTGGACTTGCCAACGTCAGGCTGGCCTGCGAGGTGCTATTGGGATCGGTCATGATGACCAGGCTGGTATTCTCGCCCTGCGCCATGGTCCGCACCGTCTCGCCGTTCAGCGTGTTGGTGGTGCTGTAGCTGCCGCCGCCCTCGAGATAGATCGTCGTCAGGCGCGGCTGCAGCGCCTGCCAGAAGGCCAGCGCGTTATCCAGGGTGGTCAGGTTGTTGACGTCCTGGCCAGAATTGTTGCCGCTGGTCGTGGTGCCGACATAGAACTCCGTCCGGTCGCTCGACGCGATCACGCGCTGGTTGAAGGGAAAGCCGGCCGTGACGCCGCGCACCGAGCCGTTCGGCACGGACAGGCCGCCGTAGAGGTTGCTGCCGGTCGGCGAGGTGACCACCACCTTTGAGCAGTCGGGCACCGTCTGGCCCGGACCCAGGCTGGAAACGATGAAGGCGACATAACCCGAATCGTTGGCGACCGCGTTGGTCGTGGCATTGGTGATGACATACGGAATATTCTGGGTGATCGATGACGAATACACCGTCGTCGCATAGGTAGCGCCGCTGGGCGACTTGACGGTGGAAGCCGTACCGCTGGAGGCGAGCGGATTGGCCGCGCCCGTCTGCGATACCGGGCAGTAAAGATAAGGCTGGCCCCACGGGGTGGAACTGACGACCCCCAGTGTCGCCGGCAACTGGGTATATCCGCCGGTCGGCGTAAGTCCGGCAGGCGCGAACAGGACGCCGTTGCTGTTGAGCGCCAGCAGGCTGGCGCGCAGGGCGGCGGTGGCCGTCTCCATGCGTACCTGGTTTTCCTGCAGCTGCGTCAGCTGCCGCGACGAGCTGGTGAAGGTCAGGAAGGCGTAGCCTGCGGAAGCCGCGAGCGCGATGGCGATCAACCCGTAGATTACAAGACTTACCATCTTCGTTCCTCCATCGGCGCCAGGGCCTATCTATTGTCTAGCCCAAATAACGCAAGCAATCGTTAAGTATTTGTCACGGTTTCGATTTGGGCACCCGCGCACCCGGCTTGATAAAGGCGAAATGCTTGCGGATACGCGTCCCCGGATCGTACCAGGCAAGTCCAAGACCGATGACGCCGCCCGCGATCCACCATCCGCTATGCGCATAGATGCCGTAGCCCAGCGCGACGACGCCCAGCGCCCAGTCGAATATGCGCAGGTAGCGCTGCGAGCCTGTGAACATCGATCGAAACTGCATCTGACCGCTCCTGGAACATCGTTGACGCTACTGCAGCAGATACTCCGCCACATAGTCGCCGGTTGTAAGATCGCCATTGGGCACCGTCGCGCCGCCCAGGCCGGACGCGACAGTGCCGGTCAGGATGGCGCAGCCGAAGGTCGAATTGCCCAGCACGAATATCGCACCCTGGCCGGCGGATGAAATTGTGGTCGGCTGCTGGCCGGTAGCGGATTTCTGGATGCGCAGGCAGGCTACGGCGTTCTTGTCCGATGCGCCGGCAACCGCCGCCGACGCAGGCCTGCCGACATCGAAATAGGCGAAATAATGCGTCTTCGAGATGCCGCCGACTGTCGCCGTGGCGGAGGCGATGAAGACGGGATAGGGGGCAACCCCGCCCAGACCCGCCGGTACGATCGGTATCTGCTGCAGGTACCCCCCCACGGCAACGTCGTTGCTGTTGAGCAGGCTGCTGGTGCTGCTGGGTTCGGCGTTGGCGTTGTCGCCCAGATAGGCGTTCCACGATGCAGCGATCTGCGCGCCCTCGTTGATCACCGACGCGGCATTGGCATTTGCCTGGTTGGTTATATAGGCCGATCCACCGTAATACGCTCCCATCAGGGAGGCGATCGCGACAAGCGCGATGGCGATAACGGTGATGATAAGGTTGGCCATTGTTCAGTCCCTGGGGATAAGGCCGCCGGAAGCAGCCGATCGCTCCTTATTCGTGGTTGTAACTACTGAAGCTTGTATTCCATTACATAATGGTTGGCGGCAATTGCTGTCCCCCCGACCGTCGGCGCCGAGACGCCGGCGGCGACATAGGCGCAACCGAACGTGCCGTTGCCGGACGTGGACGTGTTGTAGATGGTACCCAGCGTACCGGTGCCCATCGTGCCGTTGCCGGTCGTGCCGGTGCCGCCGACTGCCGTCTTGATGATGCGGTCGCAAGCGGACGAGTTGTTATCCGCCGACGTGCCCGGCGATGTCGCGCCGCCGGCGCCCATGTCGGCATAGGCGAAGTAGTGGCCGTTGGCGTTCAGCGTCACAGCCATCGACTTGGACACGGCGTTGCCGGGACCTGCCGGCGTCGTCGGGATCTGCGCCAGGTAGTTGTTCACCACCAGCACCGACAAAGCGCCCGCCGCAGGCGGCGTGTTAAGATTGTCGCTGAGATACGCGTTCCAGGCGCCGGAAAGCTGCTGTCCCTGGTTGAGGACGGTCGAGGCGTTCGCCGCCGACTGGTTGTTCAGGAATGCCGAGCCACCGTAATACGCTCCCATCAGGGAGGCGATCGCGACAAGCGCGATAGCGATAACGGTGATGATAAGGTTTGCCATTGTTAGCCCTTAGAGAATCCGGGAATGATAACCGGTGACTAAGAAAAAAGAAAAAAGGGGCGTAGGCCTTTCGGCGAACGCCCCCTTTATCGAACTACTGTAGCAGATATTCCATCACGTAGTGGTTGGCGGGGATAGCCGTGCCACCGATGGTCGGCGCCGAGACGCCGGCGGCGACATAGGCGCAACCGAACGTGCCGTTGCCGGACGTGGACGTGTTGTAGATGGTACCCAGCGTACCGGTGCCCATCGTGCCGTTGCCGGTCGTGCCGGTGCCGCCGACTGCCGTCTTGATGATGCGGTCGCAAGCGGACGAGTTGTTATCCGCCGACGTGCCCGGCGATGTCGCGCCGCCGGCGCCCATGTCGGCATAGGCGAAGTAGTGGCCGTTGGCGTTCAGCGTCACAGCCATCGACTTGGACACGGCGTTGCCGGGACCTGCCGGCGTCGTCGGGATCTGCGCCAGGTAGTTGTTCACCACCAGCACCGACAAAGCGCCCGCCGCAGGCGGCGTGTTAAGATTGTCGCTGAGATACGCGTTCCAGGCGCCGGAAAGCTGCTGTCCCTGGTTGAGGACGGTCGAGGCGTTCGCCGCCGACTGGTTGTTCAGGAATGCCGAGCCACCGTAATACGCTCCCATCAGGGAGGCGATCGCGACAAGCGCGATAGCGATAACGGTGATGATTAAGTTTGCCATGGTTCTACTGCTCCTTCAGGGGTGATTTGGATATTCAGGTCAGGTTGGTGACTTGACAGGTTGAAGTTCGAATTGTTCGCCGCCCTTCGGACCGCAGCCTTCCCCCATGCAGAAGCGGGTGGCTTCCCACCCCTGACACGAAAGAAATGCGATCGAAGCTTGTCCGAGCTTGTAAGCGGCATCGTCGAGGCCGCTCATCTCAGCTGATAGCGTATTGCCGTTAATAGTAACCTTATAACCGAGGCCGGTCAGGCGGTTCTTGCATTCGGTGGCCTGGGCGACGGCCTGATCGGCAGCCTCGGCCTGGCGGCTGGTGATCGAGCTTGCGACCAGATAGGCGCCGCCCATCTCCAGAAGCCCGAGCAGGAAGAAGACGCCCCCCAGCAATTTCAGCTGCTGCCGGCTGAGGGCAAAGTCACTGGTGTGTTCTACGATACCCGGTATTTTCACATCATCCTCATGGCGCAATGCGCCGGTGACTTACTGGTTGGAAGAGTACAATCTCCTGCCCAATAAAGCGACGAAAGTTGTGTGAACTTTTTCTGACAGCCCCTTAAGGGCAGGTTAACCAAACTTGCCACTTACGCACGAATACTTCATAGCGAAGTACTGGATTTGCGTGCGTCTTCCTCGCTGGCGGGGCGGGTGATGCCAAGTTGTGACAGCATCATCATTTCGTAGATCGATGCCCGGCCCTGACCCCATTCGTCGGCCGCATCCATCGCGCTCGAAGCGCCCGTGGACGGTGCGAACGAACTGAAATTGCCGGCACTGGCATAGGCCGCAGATGCGGAGGCGGCAGCCGTCTGGGAAACATTCGCCGAAGCGCCGCCGAAGCGCGCGGCGAAGCGATTGTAGACTTCGCCCAGCGAGCGCGCGCTGCCGTCGGCGTGATAGAATACCGGCTCGTTCGCGTCGGCTGCCGCGGGCACAACCCCTGCCGCCGGCTGCGCTGGATTGCGGCGCATCGCGCTGAGGAACTTGGCTGCGCCGCCCGCGCCGAGGAAATGAGCGAGATACAATTCGGTCGGTCCGATACTACCGATCCCGGCGGCGGCAAGCGCGCTCTGATTGTCCTTGGTGAAAGAGGCCGCCATCTCGGCAGCCACGGTCGGATCGTCCTTCATCGCCATGATCTCGCGCCGCATGGCGGGATCGGATACCGAGGCGTGCCCGCTGGAATCGATGGTGATGGCCGACGCATCGCGGCCCAGCCCGTATTCCGCGCCGTGCTGCGACATTTCCGTCAGCCAAGTCTGGTCGATGAACTGATAAAGGCCCGAGGCGCTGGACGTGGTGGCCTGCGCGGTTGGGTTCAGGCTGCTTTCGGTCGCCGCCTTTTGCAGCAGATAGGTAAAATCGACCCCGCTCTTGGCGCTGGCCTGGCGGATGGCGCTGACCACCGTGGCATTTTCCGGCGCTGCGGCAAGGCTGGCAAGGTTTTGCATCGATATTCCCAATCCCGTAACTGTCCGGGACTATCTATGCAAAGATGATGCCAGTTGTGGTTTCGGCTTGTTTCCCCTCTCCCGGCGGGAAGGGAAATGCAATTCACCGGCTGACCAGATGCAGCTTGGGCCGTTCGTTTTCCGGCTTGTGCTTCAGGTGGTTCAGCAGGATTTCGTGCACCAGCAGCGCCGTCTCGCCGGTGCCGAGCAGGAAGTAGCGGAAGGCCTGGGTAATCGGCGAGTGACGTGTCAGGCGCAGGAAGACGGCGCGCGCCTTCACCACGATCGCCAGATAGGCGATGGTGTTGGCGACGACCGTCGCCTCACTGACCTCGATGCGGTAGTCGTCGCCAACGCGCACCACCTTGATCACCGGTTCCTCGTAGAACTCGCTGCGATTGTCCAGCAGGCCGACATGGACCAGCGCCAGCGGCCCCTCGACCTTGAAATTGGCCATGATCCAGTCGCGCTCGGCGTCGTAGCGGCGGGGCGAGGGTTCCTTCACCGGCACGACGTTGACGCGCTTGGTGATCAGTTCGTCCCATAGCCGGGCTGAGTTCGCGTCGCAGAAATTGAGCCGGCGCACGCGCAGTTCGCCCTGGCGCAGATAGCGGCTGACGATGCTGACCGTGATCAGCGTCAGGATGAAGATCGAGCCGATGATGATGCCGTCGGGCCGCTCGCGCACGTTCTGCACCAGCGCGTAGGCGAACACGCCGGCGACGCCCCAGCAGAACAGCGAGCCCCAGTTGATGCCGGTGCTGAGCGTGGTGTAGGAGCGCGGTTTCGCGCGTTCCTCGCGGAAAAGGGAGATCGCGGCGGCGATTGCGGCGGACAGGATGATGACGAGGACGCCGGTGGCATAGGCGCCGCTCTGGCGGTCGACATCGGCATCGAAGACGAAGGTCACGATCAGGTCGATCACGAACAGCACCAGCACCAGCGGCCGGCCATAGGCGGTCCAGCGCGGCGCCATGCCGAGGCGCGGCAGGTAGCGGGGAATGAGGTTCAGCAGCCCCGCCATGGCGGACGCGCCGGCGAACCACAATATGGCGATGGTGGAGATATCGTAGGCCGAGCCGAACGCGTTGCCGAAATAGCGATAGGCCAGGAAGGCCAGGGCACGGCCGTTGGCCTGCCCGCCTTCTTTATAGTCGGTTTCGGAGATCAGCATGGTGGTCGTGACGCTGGACAGCATCAGGAACACGCACATGATGACAGCGGCGGTGATCAGCAGCTTGACCGTGTTCTTGATCCGCTTGACCGGCGGACGGCCCTCGCCCGGGTCGCCGCGGATCAGCGGCATGACCGATACGCCAGTCTCGAACCCGCTGAGGCCCAACGCGAGGCTGGGGAAGATGATCGCGGCGGCCATCAGTATATGCGAGAAATCGCCCGTCCCCGCCAGATTTAGGCGCCAGTTGTGCATCAGGGACGGATCGGCGGCGACCACCAGCGCGCATTTCACCAGCAGCACGGTGTTGATCAGCAGATAGGGGACGGCGACCGCCGAGGCCAGGATGATCGCCTCGCGGAAACCGGCGATGAACACGGCGGCCAGCAGGGCCAGCAGCACCACCGTTATCAGCATGGCGTGATCGCCCAGCAGCGGGTGCATATAGGGATTTTCGGTGGCGTGGCGGGCTGCGTCGGCAGCGGACAGCGTCATGGTGATGACGAAATCGGTCGCGGCAAAGCCCAGCAGCACCAGCACCAGCAGCTTGCCCCACCAGCCGCCCAGCAGGTTTTCCAGCAGCGCGATCGACCCCTGCCCGGCATAGGACCGCCGCGCAACCAGGATATAGATGGGCACCGCGCCGAAAATGGTCACCAGCGACAGCACGGCGGTGGCGACCGGGGCCAGCGTTCCCGCCGCCAGCAAGGCGATGCCCGCTTGATAGGCAAGAGTCGAGAAGTAATCGACGCCGGTCAGCCAGATCACGATCCACCATGGGTGCGTTTCGTGCTTGGCGGCCGGTCTCGTCAGCTCACCGCCGCGCCGGAACCAGAGCTGGACGGGCTGCCACATCGTTTCTGTTTACAACGAACTGCTTGTAACGTTGCTTAACGTGCGCATTTCTTCCAGTGCGCGGCCACTGCCGAGCGCGACGCAGGAGAGGGGATCGTCGGCGATCGATACCGGCAGGCCGGTCGCATGGCGCAGGACAAGGTCCAGATTGCCCAGCAAGGCCCCGCCGCCGGTCAGCACGATACCCTTGTCGACGATATCGGCCGCAAGCTCCGGCGCGGTGTTCTCCAGCGCCATCTTGACCGCCTCGACGATGGCGGAGACGGGCTCGGCCAAGCTTTCGGCGATCTGGCGCTCTGTGATCAGCAATTCGCGCGGTAGCCCATTCATCAGGTCGCGGCCCTTGATTTCGATGCTGCGGCCCTCGCCTTCCTCGGGCGGGCAGGCGCTACCGATTTCCTTCTTGATGCGCTCGGCGCTGCTTTCGCCGACCAGAAGGTTATGGTTGCGGCGGATATAGGCGATGATCGCCTCGTCCATCTTGTCGCCGCCGACGCGGACGGAGCGGGCATAGACGATGCCGGCAAGGGAGATGACCGCGACTTCGGTGGTGCCGCCGCCGATATCGACGATCATCGAGCCGGTCGGCTCGGTCACCGGCAGGCCGGCGCCGATCGCGGCCGCCATCGGCTCCTCGATCAGGTAGACGTTGCGCGCGGCGGTCAGGGCCGAATCCTGGATGGCGCGGCGTTCGACCGCCGTGGAACCCGACGGCACGCAGATGATGACCTGCGGGCGGCGGAAGGTATGGCGAGGATGCACCTTGCGGATGAAGTGCTTGATCATGTGCTCGGCGATGTCGAAATCGGCGATCACGCCGTCGCGCAGGGGGCGGATGGCCTGGATGTTGCCGGGAGTGCGGCCCAGCATCTGCTTGGCCTCGTCGCCGACCGCCAGCACCTGGTTCTTGCCCTTGTGGGTCGAGATCGCCACCACAGACGGCTCGTTCAGCACGATGCCGCGGCCCTTGACGTAGACCAGCGTATTGGCCGTCCCGAGGTCGATGGCGATGTCGTTGGACAGGAAACCGAAAATTTTATCGAACATGGGGGCGCGCCGTCAGCGTTTGAGCTAATGTCTGGGGAGACACGATCTCTAAAGCAAGGGAGCCTCGGGCTCAAGGGTGTTTCGCCCCGATCAGAAAAGGGCGGAGAGTTTCCCCTCCGCCCCTTTTCGTCATAGCCGACAGGCTTATTCCGCTGCCTGAATCCGGCGCGGGCTTTTTGCGGCTGTCCTGGCGGCGGGCTTGCGTCCGGTTGCATGGGTGGCTGCCTTGGCGGTCGGCTTTGCCGGGGTGCGGCTGGACGGCTGCTTCTTGCGCGTCGACTTGCCCGGGGACACCGGCTGCGGCTGCGGCTGGCGCTGCGAGGGCTGGCGCGGGGCCGGCGCGGAACCGCGGGCGACGGTGTGCTGCATCTCGGCGTAGCGTTCGCGCTGCTGGCGATTGCGGCCGTAACCGCTCGCCCCGCGCTCTTCGCCCTGCGCGCCCGATGCCGGGAAGCTTTCCATCGCCGCCGGGTTGATCTCGCTCTGCGCCAGCTCGGTCAGCTTCTCGTCGGTCTGCTTTTCCTCCTCCAGCGTCTCCTGCAGCAGTGACACGATAGAATCGTGTCCCATCACCTGCGCCAGTGCGATCAGCGTGCCGTAGCTGGCGATCTCGTAATGCTCGACCTTTTGCGCGCAGGAAATCAGGGCGACGTCCATCACGTTGCCGCTCATGTCCTCGCGCATCATTTCGGAGGCTTCCTCGATCAGGCCGCGCATCGCCTCGCACGGCTTTGCCTTCGCGCGCATGCCCAGCTGGTCGAAGATCTGCTCGAGGCGTTCACACTGGCGATAGGTTTCCTCCAGGTGCTCGTTGATGCCGTCGCGCAGCTCGTCGTTGCTGGCGGCCTTGGCCATTTTCGGCAGCGCCTTGGTCAGCTGCTTTTCGGCGTGGTAGATATCCTGTAACTCGGCGACGAATAGATCGTGGATGCTCATGGACTCTGACATTGCGTATCTCCGATGGGTAGCGGGAAAGACCGCGCCATGGCCGGTCCCTGTATCCCAACCGAACATGCAAATATGTGTTTGGTTCCTGTTGCCGTCAGTCTAGTTTAGGCGGATGGAGCGTACTCTCTATCATCTTCCGCTATCGGCCCCTTCGCGCAAGGTGCGCCTTGCGCTGGCGGAAAAGGGACTGATCTTCTCGCTTGAGGTCGAGCGCATCTGGGAGCGCCGGGTCGAGTTCCTGTCGCTCAACCCCGCCGGCGAGGTGCCGGTGCTGCTGGAGC
The DNA here is from genome assembly GCA_965199335.1 of Alphaproteobacteria bacterium. GTDB lineage: Bacteria > Pseudomonadota > Alphaproteobacteria > CALMVH01 > CALMVH01 > CBDAQV01. Next base: position 550,599 of record CBDAQZ010000003.1, read on the forward strand.
CCGAAGGCACGACGCTGGTCGACGCGCAGGTGATCTGCGAATATCTGGAGGAGACCTACGCCGCGATCGACCTGATCGGCAAGACGCCGATCCAGCGTGCCGAGACGCGGCGGCTGACAAGCTGGTTCGACCAGAAATTCGCCGACGAGGTAACCGAGAATCTGGTCGGCGAAAAATACACCAAGCGGCTGCTGGGCCTGGGCGATCCGCATGCGCCCGCGATCCGCGCCGGTCTTTCCAACATCCACTATCATCTCGAATACATCGAATACCTGTCCGAGCAGCGGCGCTGGCTGGCCGGCGACGAGTTCAGCCTTGCCGATATCTCGGCAGCGGCACAGCTTTCGGTCGTCGACTTCATCGGCGACGTGCCGTGGGACAAGCACCCGGAGGCCAAGGACTGGTACGCGCTGGTGAAATCGCGCCCCAGCTTCCGCCCTCTGCTGGCCGACCAGGTGATGGGAATACAACCCGCGACGCATTACGCCGATCTGGATTTCTAGAAGATCAAGTATGTTCTTATCGATCTTCTATCATTCATTTGTACTACTTGTTTACGTCTGCGCCGCCTTGTTTGTGTTTCACGGATACCAAACGAATATCCGCCGCCGAATGAAGGGCGCCAAGGGCGAACGGACTATTCAGGACCTTCTGAGCAAATTGAATTTTGACAGCCTGCACGACGTATATGTGCCGTATTGGGTATCTCCAACCGAAAAACGATATACGCAAATCGACCACCTAGTTCGCACACAGTTTGGTATCGCCGTCTTGGAAACGAAAGATTGGACGGGCTTTATTTCAGGTGATTTTTCGAAAAGCCAATGGGACCAAAAAGTTGGCGGCAAAATCTCGAGAATTCCAAATCCAATTTGGCAAAATAACACTCATGTTACAAAGGTTATGGAATTTACAAAACTTAAGGGCGAATACAGCGTTGCGGTTCAAGGCTTTGTAATTTCACCGGTGATGCCAAAATTTCTGAAAACCTCCAATCTAAGATTACATATCCAGACAATTTAGAGGACGCTCTTCTTCCTAAGGCGAAACCATATTGTAACCCAGCTGCGATTGAGGCGAGTTGGGAAAAACTTCGACTTCTAACTGACAACAAAAAACAAATGAAGAAACGCCATACCGATCAATGGAAAAGCAGGCTGAGTGCCGAAGAGAAGCACTCATATATCATCGGGTGGCTAGGTTTCTGGATGGGAATAGTGTTATTAGCCAGTGGCCTCTATTTGGATTGTTTTCCTATTCTGGAGATCAGGTGATGTCGCACAGACCTTCCACAAATCGCAGATTATGTAGTGTTTTAGTGAGTACGATCTGCTTATTTTCGGTGTCCTCTAGAGCCCAGACCCCCGCGCCTGGCCACGACTACCCGCCTGTCATGGACAGCGTCACGCTCGACCTGTCGGCCGAGGATTGGGTGGAAACGGCGACAGCGCGGGTGACCATCAGCCTGGATGCCGCCGTGCCGGGCGGCGATGCCGGCAAGGTGCGGGCGGACATGCTGAAGGCGGTCGGCGGTCTGGTGTCCGGGGCGACGTGGCGGTTTTCGTCCTTCGACCGCTCGCAGGACCAGTCGGACCTCGAACGCTCGCATGCCGAGCTCGAGACGCGGCTGAAGGAAAGCGACCTGGGCGGCCTGGCCGACAAGGCGAAGCAGGCCAGCAAGCCGGGGCTGCAGCTGCACGTGGAGGATATCGATTTCACGCCGACCCTGGCCGAGACCGAGGCGGCGCGCGCCAAGCTGCGCAACCAGATCTACGCGCAGGTCAACGACGAATTGAAGCGCCTGTCGGCCAGCGAACCGGATCGCAAGTTCCGCGTGGGAACGATCGATTTCGGCGCGCCCGAGGCGCAGCCGCTGCCGATGCGTCGCGTGGCCCGCCCGATGATGATGAACGCCATGGCGCAGCAGGCGCCGGAACCCGCCGCGGCGCCGATCAACGTGCAGCAGAAGCTGACGCTCGAGGCGCATGTGGTCCTGTCGGCGATAGCGCCGAAGGAATAAGAAAAACCTCTCCCAATTGGGAGAGGTTTTAAATCGCGCCTATTTGTCGTCGTGGCCGTGTTCGCCCTTCGGGCCTTCCGGGCCGTGACCGCCATGGGCATGATGGATCATGTCCTCGCCGAACTGGTCGAATTCCTCCTTCTGCTCGGTGCTAAGCACCTTGTAGAGGTCGACCAGGGCCGGCCGCGAGCTTTGCAGCTGGCCCAGCTTGGCGCTTAGCATCTTTTCCAGGTGATCTTCCTGGTCGAGGACCGAGGGCGGCGTGTCGCCGGACGGCAACGTATCCGCCAGGCATGCATCGCGTTCCTTCGCCGCGCCATCCGACTCAGCCTGGCTGAACTTATTCCACGCATCCTGTTGTTTGTCGGTTATGCCAAGCTTGGCCTGAAGGTAGGCAAGCTTGCCGAACGCATGCGCGTAATGGTCGTTGCACATCTCGGCATGCCAGTCGGCCTTGCTCTCGGAATCGGGCTTGTGCTCCTTCGCATAGGCCATGGCGGGAATCACCAGTGGCAAGGCAAGAAGAGCGGCGTGCAGTCGTTTCATGGATCGTCCCCAAAGTTGTTCGCCTGTATGATACGTCGCAATCGGTCGCTTTGTTGCGCCCCAATTGACACCAGGCCTGCGGATCGCCAAAATCGTGCCTTATGTCAGATATTTACGTACAATGTTAGAAACGCTTAAACGCTGGATCGCGGGTCTTTCGGGCAAGGCCGTCGACCTGGTCGTGTTCGACGATGTCTTTCCGCACCCGCAATCGGCCTTCCGGCTGGAGGAGTTCGACGCCTATCTGACGCGCTTCAAGACGGCGGTCGTCTATTCCACCGGCGTCAGCTTTGCCTTCTTCAACGACAAGCGCACCCTGCCGCAGGTGATCGCCGATCATGACAGGAATTCGCCTGCGCTGGCAGGCCGCACACGCCCTTTCGATCCGGCACTGAAGATCAAGGCCCGGCTGGCCTATTGCGATTTCATCAACAACGCCGCCGGCTTCCTGGACGTCATAGAGAAGAACCACCTGCCCTTCGTATTCACGCTGTACCCCGGCGGCGGCTTCTACCTGAACGACGACGAGTGCGACGCCAAGATGCGCCGCGTCTTCGGCTCGCGCTTCTTCCGACGCGTGATCGTGACGCAGAAGATCACTTACGATTATCTGGTCGAGAAGCGGCTATGTCCCGCCGACCGGATCGATTTCATCTACGGGGTCGTGACACCGGACGTGAACCTGACCCGCGCCCTGCCGTCCAAGATCGCCTTCGGCAAGGACAAGAAGACCTTCGACATCTGCTTTACCGCGCACAAATATACCCCCGACGGCCGCGACAAGGGCTACGACATCTTTCTGGATGTGGCCAGGCGGTTGGCGGCGCTGCACCCCGAGTACCGCTTCCATGTCGTCGGCAATTACGATGAGAACGACCTGCCGATCACGGGGCTGGAAGGCCGCATCACCTTCCATGGCGGCCACGACCCGGAATGGTTCGGCGAGTTCTATCGCGACAAGGACATGATCCTGTTGTGCAACGTGCCCTTCGTACTGCGCGAGGGGGCGTTCGACGGCTTCCCCACAGGCTGCGGTTCCGATGCCATGCTGCACCGCGTGGCGCAGCTATGCACCGATCCGCTGGGCCTCAACTCCAAGTTCGCCGATGGCAAGGAGCTGGTGATCGTGCCGCACGACCCGCACACGATCGTGGGCAAGATCCTTTATTTCAGGGACTATCCTGAGGAGCTGCGCGCCATCGGCGAGGCGGGCTATCGTGCCGCGCTCAATGTCTACGGCTTCGACGCGCAGGTGAAGCCACGCATCAAGATACTGGAACGTGAAATCGTTCAGGCCGGCTAGTCTGGTTCACGCCGGCTGGCATGCGAACGGCGATAGCGCCCGAAACCCGACAGCACGGTGTCGAGCTTGTGAGTGCGCATACGGCCGGCGGCGTCCTCCGCCATGTCTTCGAATATGAATCCTGGCCCCTGCGGCGGAATCTCGGGCAAACCGTCGGGCTTCAATGTCGGCATCCGGGGACAGACCTGCCTTATCAGGGCGTTGGCCTTGGCCATCGGCTCGGTACCGAGCTCGTGCCAGTTCAGCAACTGGGCCTTCCACAGCCGCAAGGCAGCGATCTGCTCTGAATTTACCGCGCGGCTATCGAGGCAGGCCTCGATACCGGCGAGGGGGACATAAGCCCTGTGCAAGCGCGTATAGCTGTTGGCGGGATCCAGATGCTCGGCGAGTTCCCTCACGCGCCTGACTTCGCCTAGCTGAACCGTGCCGCTGTTCTTTTGGTATTCATCGAAGATCGCGGCGATTGCCGGCGGGCGCTTGTAGGGTACCTCATGGTCCGGATCTCGCTTGAGATGTTCCGAAGCTGCGATTTCGGGCAATATCTGCCAGCGCAGCAGCATGTACTCGATGTCCTTCGCCCGCTCTTCTTCCTCGATCCGGGCCGGATTGAACTGTGCAGGAGGCGGTATATTCCTGCCGGACTTGATTGCGTCGGCTTCCTCGTCATCCTTCAGCGCCGATTCCGAAAACCGGGTCAGGTCCGGAACCGTATGCAGTTTCTGCCGACCAAGGCGCGCGGCACAGACCGGGCCGGCCTGTTTCAGGTCTTCTCCTACCCTCAGGAAATAAGCCGTGCCGCTTTTCAGTTCATGGCCCTTGCTGGTGCCATGCTTGTCGGAACGGAAATGACAATATCGTTCGGTGGCGAAGCCCTTCATCACCACGTCGAGGTGGTGCGAATCTATTGGCGGCAATTTGCTCAGGCTGAATTCGGCCACGGGACATAACCTGCTCTGGTTTTGTCATTATATACAGAATTAATATTCTGTTAGCAACTACTTCCGTTCCAGCCCTTCCAGTTTCGACCCGGGGCGTTCAAGGCCAAGGCGGTTGCCCGTTACGGCTTCGGGTGCGCGGAAGATGGTCGGAAAGGACCTCAGGAAACGCTCGGCCACCGAGCCCTGGAAGGACAGATCGGTAACGATGGTATCGCGCGGCCCACCACGGGCCTCGATGCGCAGGGATTGCGTGCCGCTCACTACATACGACGTCTTTGTATCTCTGCCGGCCAATATCTCGGGATAATTCGAGCCTGCCTGTTCGACCGGGATGATGCGGACATTGTCCGCCTTGACCCAGGTGACGGGGTGGCGGGGCCACGGCAGGGTTCGTTCCGGAAAGAGCTTTATTTCCGGCAGATGCGCAGAAGCGCCCATGTCGATGGCGATCCGGGTCACGGATTCGGGCCTGCCGTCCTTGTCGAAGCCGCCGAAATGACCGGTCGTTTCCTGGTCGATGCCAACGATGCTGCCGGCGGCAAGGGCAGGCCATTCCGCATGGATCAGTTTTTCGACCTGAACCAGCGTTTCGTCGACACCCGGGGCGGTGCGCCCCTGCCCGAACGAAAACTTGACCGTCGGCACATGCCACCACGGACGGCCGACTGGCGCATGCGGGCGCGAAGCATCGTATTCGCCCAGCCAGTTGACGCCACGCAACGACAGCGAGGACACGCCGTCCACCTCTATCCTGGGCATAAGCCAGCAATGCATGACGCCGGAATTTGTCGATACAGTCATGACAGTCGATCGATCAAGAAATTAATTACATATTAATATACTAACGACCGTCTTCTTGCAATCTGCAATATTGCTAAGGCACGTCGACCGCAATGGCGGTCCCGTTCGGATTGCCGGTGCCGTCCGGCGCATAGCGCACCAGGCGCATCACGATATCGCTGGCGCAACGGCGCACCGTCCAGGCTTCCAGCCAGGAATGCTGGGCGAAATTGGCATCGTCGATGATCTTCGTATCCAGTATGGAGACATCCTGCGTGCAGACATTGTTCTTGAAGAGCGCGCCCCCCCGGGCCAGCGTCTGGATTTCCAGCGCAGGATCGGCGTGGCTGGCGCCCGGCAACGCCGGCGTGATGTGCAGCCCATTCGGCGCGCGCTCGACCACGAAGGCCCGAAAACCCGGCTGGCCGCAGCTGCTGACCGTCCAGCGTTCGTACCAGCGCAGGGCCGGGCCGGCCAATTGCGCCGGCGGCGGCGGATAGAACCGCCCGGCCGGATCGACCAGGAAGAACTTGTCGCGCGTGCCCACCGTGAACCCGTCGCACAGCTTGCGCCCGGACTGCAGTTCGCTCTGCGCCAGGTCGGCCTTGACGAAGTTCAGGTAATTGTCCGAGGCGACCAGCGTTCTGTCGGGCGGCACCAACTGGGCGATCGTCTGCGCTGGCGAAGCGTTCAGGACGCCGGCATAATCGGCGTGGGCCGCGATGGGCGGCAGCATAAACAAGACAAACAGCGCGCGCTTAAGCATCATCGTCATTCCAAACTTCTTTTATCAGCATGTAAACGAACATGGTTGAGCCTATGACGCGATGGGTCCCGAAACAAATCGGGGAATGACGATGGAGTTAGGGCTCGACCGAAGGCCCAAAGAATGCTGAACGCGAAAGTTCGGACCTAAGCGCATCGGTCAATAAACCACGATGTTGGGAAATAGGCCTAGGGTGCAAATATGAGTCTTTTCTGAGAAGGGTTTCGGGCCCGATCCGAAGGAACGTCTTGGGCCCCTGCAAAAGCCACCGATCAGGCTTCACAAAATCATTCTTGGTTTCAACTTTACTTACAGTAGAAATAATTTTTCCATCCCGAACCTCGACGCCGGAACTCTCGCCAAATGGCGCATCAGCATCATAGACTATAGTCGTTTTTCCGCGAATTGCAGAAAACGTTACAAAATTCGACATGCAGTCTCCTTTGACGTGAAGTAATTACCTACTACCAATCTGTTTCAAAATTTCATAGCGATCACTTGTCATCCCCCATCCTCAGCGCTGCGATGAAGGCCGATTGCGGGATGTCGACCTCGCCGAACTGGCGCATGCGCTTCTTGCCTTCCTTCTGCTTGTCCAGCAGCTTGCGCTTGCGGCTGATGTCGCCGCCGTAGCACTTGGCGGTCACGTCCTTGCGCAGGGCACTGATGGTTTCGCGCGCGATCACCTTGCCGCCGATGGCCGCCTGGATGGCGATCTTGAACAGCTGCTGCGGGATCAGCTCCTTCAGCCGTTCGCACATGCCGCGCCCGCGTCGTTCCGACTGGCCGCGGTGCACGACCATCGACAGCGCATCGACCTCCTCGGCGTTGACCAGGATGGTCATCTTGACCAGGTCGCCCTCGCGGTACTCGTCGATTGCGTAGTCGAAGCTGGCATAGCCGCGGCTGATCGATTTCAGCCGGTCGTAGAAGTCGAACACCACCTCGTTCAGCGGCAGGCGGTAGACCAGCATGGCGCGCTGGCCGACATAGGTCAGCTCTACCTGCTCGCCGCGCCGTTCCTGACACAGCTGCAATATGCCGCCGATATATTCGTCCGGCAGCAGGATGGTCGCCTTGATCCACGGCTCCTCGATATGCTTGATCTTCATCGGGTCGGGCATGTCGGCGGGGTTATACAGCTCCCGTACCGTGCCGTCGGTCAAATGCAGGCGGTAGACGACGGATGGCGCGGTCGCGATCAGGTCGAGGTTGAACTCGCGCTCCAGCCGCTCCTGGATGATTTCCATGTGCAGCAGGCCCAGGAAGCCGCAGCGATAGCCGAAGCCCAGCGCCTGGCTGGATTCGGGTTCGAAGTGGAAGCTGGAATCGTTGAGTTTCAACCGGCCGAGGCTGTCGCGCAGATGCTCGAAATCGGCGGCGTCGACCGGGAACAGCGAGCAGAACACGACCGGCACCGACGGCTTGAAACCGGTCAGCACTTCGCTCGCTTGCCGCTTCTCGTCGGTCAGCGTGTCGCCGACCTTGGTATCGGAGATGTCCTTGATGCCGGCGGTGATGAAGCCCATCTCCCCCGGCCCCAGGCGGTCGATGATGACCCGCTTGGGCGTGAACATGCCGACGCGGTCGACGTCGCGCGTCGCACCGGTCTGCATGAAGCGGATCTTCTGGTTGGTGCGGATCTCGCCGTCGACGACGCGGATCAGGATGACGACGCCCAGATAGGCGTCGTACCAGCTGTCGACCAGCAGCGCCTTCAGCGGCGCGTCGATGTCGCCGGTCGGCGGCGGCAGGCGCTCGACGATCGCCTCCAGCAGGTCGTCGATGCCGAGGCCCGATTTCGCCGAGATCGGCACCGCGTTCGAGGCGTCGATCCCGATCACGTCCTCGATCTGCTGGCGTACGCGCTCGACATCGGCGGCGGGCAGGTCGACCTTGTTGATCACCGGCACGATCTCGTGGTTGTTGTCGATCGCCTGATAGACGTTGGCGAGGGTCTGCGCCTCGACCCCTTGCGTCGAATCGACCACCAGCAGCGAGCCCTCGCAGGCGGCCAGGCTACGCGATACCTCATAGGCGAAATCGACGTGGCCGGGCGTGTCCATCAGGTTCAGCTGGTATTCCTGCCCGTCCTTCGCCGTATAGGCGAGGCGCACGGTCTGCGCCTTGATGGTGATGCCGCGTTCCTTCTCGATGTCCATGCTGTCCAGCACCTGCGCCGTCATCTCCCGCTTCTCCAGCCCGCCGCAGGTTTCGATGAGGCGGTCGGCAAGCGTGGACTTGCCGTGGTCGATATGCGCGATGATGGAGAAGTTACGGATATGGGACAGGTCGGTCATGATGCGCCGGACTTTAGGGAGGTCCGGCCCGAAGGGCAACGCAGGTGTCGCGTGGTTGAGGATTATCGGAAGGACCGGCGTTGTTATCTACCCGCCGATGCCACACAGCCTACTGGATCAAGCTGCCCTGCGTAGCGCCGTGCGCTGGTTGCGGTTGGCGGCGCCCCGTGCAACCGCCGACGATGTCCGAAAACCGCGGGCCCTGAGACCGGTTAGGTTCTGGATTGCGGTCGTGGTTTCAAAACGATGCCTGATCAGGGCAATACCGCCCAGCATTGCCAGGATGGGCAGAGGCGACAGGATAAGAATGCCGATGAGAAACAGGACCATGGACAAGAGCCTTAATAATTTATTAAGATGCTTATAGCTTTGCTGGCCGACGAGTTCAACAGAAAATTGATGTCTTTGACCGCTTTATGATATGGTCAAGCACCGATTGTCCTAGCTATCCCTTGGGAAAAATACTGCCGGATTTTGCCGCCTCATCCCGGGCCCCATCATGTGCTGTGCGTCCCTGGCCAGCAGCGAGGACACTTCCCGCACTACATCCGGCAGTTCGACGCCGTTTTCCCTGGCCTTGATCACCTTCTGGTTGGGATAGCATACGACTTCCGGGCTCGACGACATCATGAGCGTCAACACGTTCGGCGCCGCCACGGCCTGCGATCCATGCAGCAGGAAACTGTCCAGGGTTACCCCGGCATCGCAGAATTTGGTGATCGCCATCGAGATGCGGGGCGGCTGGTTGATCTTGGTCAGGTCGACGAATGTCACGTTCGGCAGTGCCGTTTCCAGACCCAGCCAGCCTTCGGGGGTCCAGTCCTTATGGGCCGTGCTGCTTTTGGTTTGCAACCAGACAAGCGGCTTTCCATCGGCCAGGCGCCCGGCAAGTTCCCTGGCGAAACGGATCTCCTCGCTTGTCAAGTTCACCTTGAGTTTGAAATCGTCCATGGTTTCGAGAAGCGGCACGCCAAGCTGCCCGGCAGCGATTTCCGTCTGCCATGCAAGCAAATGCTTCAAAGGGCGCCCCGAATTCTTCGGATCGAGGTTTTGCGGATCGTTATTCTCCACGTAGTCCAGCAGATCCACATCGTAATGATCGGCCCGGTCGGTCTTTGCGTCCCGTACGTTGTCGGCCTCGCTCAATCCTTCCAGCAAGCTTGGATGCTTGGTGTAGACATTCAGCGCATGGGTCGGGAAATAGGATTTTATATTCTGTATGAGCGCCGTTCCCATCACGATATCGCCCAGAAATGCGCTGGTTCTGATATTCAATTCCGATTGCTGCGACATCATGGTTCCCACGAAAATTAATGGGAAGTTAATATCACGTCCAGCACGCTTTGGTACAGCACTTTTATTGCTGCCTCAAATATCAGGCGATCGGCCGCTGGCGCCATCTGCCCCATGCGATGCGTACCAATGCGATCACGGCAAGCAAAGGCGATAGCGCCACGAAGCCCCAGAACGGCGAATATCCCGCCTTGCCGATGATCACGCCGATGATGGTCGCGGTATAGGCCAGCACAACGCTGACGATCAGGTAGCCGGCCCACATCGGCAACCCGGCAAGCATGTAATAGTAGAACCAGGGAATCATTTTGGGGTGGCCCTTTTACGTTCTGGCAGAACAGGCCAGCGTGGGAAAGCGAGAACGCTGCCGGCAATGCAGAACCCGACCAGCGGCACGAACACGAAGACAGTCGGCCACGGCTTCAGTCCGGCGCGTCGGAACAGGACGAACAGGGGAATGGCCGTCAATAGCGCGAAAAGCTCGTAGGCCAGGAAGGGATTGGCAAACATACGGCCCTAGTTACCCTGCCCAGCCATCCGATGACAGACCTAGTTTTTGACTATCAGGTCCAGGTATGCCGCAGCTGGTTGTCATACCATCCCGGATTGCGCGATAGGTAGGACAGAACCGGTGCATAACGCCGCGGCGTCAGGAAATGATACTCGCCGAAGCGCGCGGCCAGTTCGCTCACGATATAATCGCGCGCGGCGCCGTCATGCTCCCGGCTAGTCAGAGTTTTCGCTTTTCGGATAAAATCCAGATCGTACAGCCAGGCCAATTGCGGCATCATTGCCAGACGCGCTTCCTCGCGATCCCGGTCGGCGGAAGCGGCGCGGCCCAGAAGATGGCTTACGATCCGGTCAGAGGGTTCGCCGGAACGGAATATGTCCAAGCCGCTGGCGACATACAGGACGTCGCTTATGTGAAATTCGCGCGTGGTTTTCGGCAGCACCTCGCCCTGCAGCGGCATTTGTTCAGCCATGCGAGGATGCCTCCCCTGTCGTCGGCAAAACCTTGCGCTGCCGTTCGCTGTCGCTCTTCAATTGACCGCAGGCCGCCAGTATGTCCTCGCCGCGCGGACGGCGGATCGGCGTCGGGAAGCCGGCCTGTGTCAGTATGTCGGCGAAGGCGGCAATGGCCTTGGCCGACGACACCTCGTATTCAGATCCCGGCCACGGGTTGAACGGGATCAGGTTGATCTTGGCCGGGACGTTGCGCAGCAACGCGATCAGGGCACGCGCCTCGGCGGGGCTGTCGTTTACACCTTTCAGCATCACGTATTCGAAGGTGATGCGGCGGGAATTGTTCACACCGGGATAGGTGCGGCAGGCGTCCAGCAGCTCGGCGATCGGGTATTTCTTGTTGATCGGCATTAGATGGTCGCGCAGTTCGTCATTGGTCGCATGCAGCGAAACCGCCAGGTTGACACCCAGCTCGGCGCCGCATTGCCGGATCATCGGCACCACGCCCGAGGTCGACAGGGTGATGCGGCGCTTGGAAATGGCGATCCCGTCCCCGTCCATGACGATGCGCAGCGCCTTGGCGACATTTGCGTAGTTATAGAGCGGCTCGCCCATGCCCATCATCACGATGTTGGTCAGGGAACGATCCTCGCCTTGGCGCTGTTTCTCGCCCAGCTTGGGCCATTCGCCCAGCACGTCGCGGGCATGCATGATCTGGCTGACGATCTCGCCGGCGCCAAGGTTGCGCACCAGCGGCTGCGTGCCGGTGTGGCAGAAGCGGCAGGTCAAGGTGCAGCCTACCTGGCTGGAAACGCATAGCGTGCCGCGTTCGGCTTCGGGAATGTGGACGGTCTCGACCTCCTGCCCGGCATCCATGCGCAGCAGGAATTTCTGTGTGCCGTCGGTCGATTCCTGGTGCCGCACCACGCCGGGGCGGCCGATCGTGAACAGCGTATCCAGCTTTTCGCGGGCGGATTTGGCCAGGGTGCTCATCACCGCGAAGTCGGTGACGCCGCGATAGTAGAGCCAGTGCCAGACCTGCTTGGCACGGAAGGCTTCGAGCCCTTCATCCTGCAGCGCCGCGACGAGTTCCGCCCGGTCCAATCCGATCAGACTGCGCCTGCCCTCGACATCGATCGGAGGAACATAGAGTGTGCCGTGCGCGGCGAGGCTCATTTCTTCGCCTTGCGCGGCGCCGGCGGAATCTGGACCTTGCAGGCCTTGCTGATCGCCTCGTAGGCCTGCTCCATCCCTTTCAGGTTGAAGCTGGCCTTGCTGACATTGCCTTTCTTGTCGGTGCCGCTGAATACCATGGTATCGGCCGCCCGCATCGCCGCAACGATCTTCTCGTCATCGGCGTCCTGGGCAAAAGCTGCCTCGCCATGGGTGAACAGGGCGAAATCCTTGCCGCCCAGCGACAGCGTGGCCGGCGTACCTGCCTTGAATGTATAGCCGCCCAGTATGTCGATCACGCCGGTATGGTGCTCGGACGGGCGGTGCGTGACCTCGGCAAAGACCCCGGCATGATTCTTGCCTTCCGTATTGATGGGGCGCGACGAAATGTAGCACATGTCCTGCCCGCGATTGTGGCTGACATAGGCGGTCCACGATTGAAACGCACCGATCTGGCCGGAATCGGCCCGGGCGGACGCACAATGGTAAATGGCAAGGAATGCCATGGTTATTAAAAGGAAGCGGATCATGATAGGGATGTTTAACATGCAAATACGATCTTTTGAAGACGCCGCTGAAAACGGAACTTTCTACAGCTATCTTTTGTTTGAAACTTAGTACAAATTTTAGTAGTAATCGATAAGATGGTTAAACGGGAGAGTTAAGAAAGCGAGTTCGTCATGGGTACCGACATTCTAAGAAGCGAGGCAGAACGGTGCCTGGCACATATGTTCGAGGAATTCAGCCACAGGGCGAAAGGAATAACCATCTTCCCGCTTACGGATGTTACCGCGTGCCGTTCTTTTTCCGATAGCGTCAGTGAAACCATCACGGCCCTGCGCAGCTCTGACTCACCGCTCCCTCCCACGGCTCTGATTCTGGCGATGATCAAGCTTTGCCATCTGATCGTCGATCCGCCGGCGGAAGCTTTTGCCACCCCGATCAAGCCGTCGGGCGTTCCGCGCGCTTTCGCCTACGAGGTTCTGGACCGGCTGCGTGCCGAGGTTCCCCCGACATTCGATTTCGCCCTCGACCAGGTGGGCCGCATCGTCACCGAGGCGGGCAGTCTTAACAACGACCATGACATCCGGAAGGCGTTCCGCAGTTACCGCATGCGCCAGAATGGCGCCTTGCTGGGCAAGGATCTGGATCTGATGGTGCGTCAGGTGTGGCGCAAGCGCTATCCCCAGCACTCGGCGCTGCTACAGGATGCGTTCGTCCGCAAGGCCGCTTAAAGAGCCAGGACGGCCAGCGCCAGCCCGCCGAAAGCCAGGCAGTAATAGCCGAACGGGTTGAGCGCCTTGATCTCGTGCTTGCCGAAATAACGCATCAGGAAGGCGACCGAGGCATAGGCCGTGATGCCGGCGATGACCGAGGCGACTATTTCGACCGTGGTGATCGGCTCGTGCGCGCTGTGCAGCTTGTAGAGCTCGTAGGCGCCAGCGGCAAAGATCACCGGCGTCGCCAGCAGGAACGAAAAGCGTGCGGCATCCTCATGCTTCAGCCCCGTGCCCAGCCCCGCCAGCATCGTGACGCCGGAGCGTGAGATGCCTGGGATCAAGGCGAGGGATTGGGAAAACCCGATCAGCAGCGCCCGTTTCCAGCTGAGCTGGTATAGCGGCACCTGGCCCGCATCCTTCGAACGCAGCTTCTCGCCGCCTATCAGCAGCACGCCGTTCACGATCAGGAAGGCGGCGGCGATTTCGGGCGAGGCGAACAGCGAGCGGAATATGCTTTCGAAACCACCACCGATGATGACGGCCGGACATGTCGCCAGCACCAGCAGCCAGAACAGCCGGCGGCTTTCCAGGTTTTCCGGCGTCGGCCCGCTCTTGTCGGGCTTGCGCAGGCCCTGGCTGATCAGCTGGATCCAGTCACGGCGGAAATAGACCAGAAGCGCGATACCCGTACCCAGGTGCAGCAACGTCAGGAACGGCAGGAAGTTCGCATCGTGCAGGTTGATCTGCCAGCCGAACAAGGCAGGCAGCACGACCGAATGACCGAGGCTGGAGATTGGAAACAGCTCGGTCACGCCCTGCAGAATGGCAATAAACAGGGCTTGGAAAGTGGTCATGCTGCGCTGCTCGATTCAGTCAGAAAGTGGTTATTGGCCGGCAGGGGGCTGCGCGACGGGGGATGGGGTGGAGGTGCCGGAGCTGGCACCTCCCTTGCCGCCATGATGCTTGCCGGCACCCGGGCAGACCTGCTCGATGGAGGTGTTGTTCTGCTTCAGGCACGCCTTGATGCGTCCGTCGCCCGGCTTGACGCCCGGACAGATTTTCTCGATCGCCGCCTTGCAGGCTTCCCTCCCGCCCGAGGCCGGCGCCGCGGTCGGCGGCGTCTGGGCCGATGCGGCGGTGCATAAAATAAGGAAAGACGCGGTGGCGAGGGTCAATTTCATGGCTGTCTCCGTTAGGCGAATGATCGTCCCGAGATACACGTTTGCAGACGTGCGACTCCTGCGCCTCAGTTCTTGTCCTTGTCGACCAGCTTGTTCTTGGCGATCCACGGCATCATGCCGCGCAGGCGGCTGCCGACTTCCTCGATCGGATGCTCGGCCTCGCGGCGGCGGGTCGCCTTGAAGCTGGTCTGCCCGACTTCGTTCTCCAGCATCCAGTCGCGCACGAACTTGCCGTCCTGGATCTCGGCCAGGATCTTCTTCATCTCCGCCTTGGTGTCGGCGGTCACGACCCGGGGGCCGCGCGTGTAGTCGCCGTATTCGGCGGTGTTGCTGATCGAATAGCGCATGTTGGCAAGGCCGCCTTCATAGATTAGGTCGACGATCAGCTTGACCTCGTGCAGGCACTCGAAATAGGCCATTTCGGGCGCGTAGCCCGCCTCGACCAGCGTTTCGAACCCGGCCTTGATCAGCGAAACCAGGCCGCCGCACAGCACCGCCTGCTCGCCGAACAGATCCGTCTCGCATTCTTCCTTGAACGTCGTCTCGATCACGCCGGCGCGGCCGCCGCCGACCGCCGCCGCGTACGACAGGGCGATGTCGTGGGCGTTGCCGCTGGCGTCCTGGGCGATCGCGATCAGGCAGGGCACGCCGCCGCCCTTCTGGTATTCCGAGCGCACGGTATGTCCGGGCCCCTTGGGCGCGATCATGAACACGTCTAGGTCTGGCCGCGGCTCGATCAGGTTGAAATGGATGTTGAGGCCGTGCGCGAAGGCCAGCGCCGCGCCCTGGCGCATGTGGGGGGCCAGCGATTCACGCCAGATCCTGCCCTGCAGTTCGTCCGGGGTCAGCATCATGATGACGTCGGCCCACTTGGCGGCCTCGTCCGGGGTCATGACCTGGAAGCCCGCTTCCTCGGCCTTCTTCACCGTGGCCGAGCCCTTGCGCAGCGCGATGCGAAGTTCGGTAACGCCGCTGTCGCGCAGGTTGGCGGCATGGGCGTGGCCCTGGCTGCCATAGCCGACGATGACGATTTTCTTGCCCTTGATCAGACCGACATCGGCGTCGCGATCGTAATAAACGCGCATGAGCTGAACCCTTTGGAGATAACTGTACCGCCCCGGTTCTAGGTCGCGCGCGCGGGTGTGGCAAGAGGTCCTGTCTCCATTCCCCCTGTGCAGCGCCGCACGATCGCGCGATAATGGAGCGATGCTACCCCGCCTGACGCCCGAAATCATGCTGCGCGCCTACGAGGCCGGGCTGTTTCCCATGGCGGAGGATACGGACGATCCCGAGTTGCACTGGTTCGATCCCGACCCGCGCGCCGTATTGCCGCTGGACCGCCTGCACGTGCCGCGCAGCCTGCGGCGTTCAGTCCGGCGTGCGCCCTATGCCATCCGCGTCGACACGGCGTTCGCGCAGGTGCTGGACCGCTGCGGCCCTTCGCGTCCCGACGGCGCGCGCAGCTGGCTGAACCGCGAGATCGCCGAGGCCTGCCTGGGCCTGCACCGCCTGGGCCACGCGCACAGCGTCGAGGCGTGGCAGGGCGAGGAACTGGTCGGCGGCCTGTACGGCGTGGCGCTGGGCAGCGCGTTCTTCGGGGAAAGCATGTTCTCCAGCGCCACCGACGCCAGCAAGATCGCGCTGGTGCACCTGGCCGCAAGGCTGGTCGCGGGCGGCTTCACGCTGCTGGACACGCAGTTCGTCAACGACCACCTGCTGCAGTTCGGCGTGGTCGAGATACCGCGCCCCGATTACAAGCGGCGGCTGGCGGGCGCGGTCAGGAAGCCGGCGACTTTCCTGCCCGATGGCGACGAGGCGGAACTGGTGGATGCATTCCTGAAGACCGCCGCCTAGCGCCCCAGCGCCTTCTCGTAGACGTCCATGAACGCCGCCGCGACGCCCTTCCAGGCGTAGCGCTGCGAGAAGGCCATCGCCGTCTGGCGCATCGCCGCGTAATCGGTTTCGACGCGCTTGTGGAAAGCCTCGATGCGCTGTGCCGAGGCAACGCTGTCGGCGGGATCGACGATCTCGCCGAAGCCCAGCCCGTGGCGCAGTTTGTCGAACGGCGGGATTTCGCTGAGCAGGGGCAACAGGCCGGCGGATAGACCCTCGACGATGCTGAGGCCGAAGCCCTCGTAGGCCGAGGCCGAGGCGATGTAGCTGCACTGCGACAGGATCCTGCCGATCTCTTCCTGGGGCGGGGACACATGGATGTGGACGGCATCGCCCGCATCCACCCCTGCGGCGGCGGCGCGCAGCGTATCGACGGTCTCGTCCGCCGCCAGCCCCACGATGTGCAGGGTCCAGCTGGGATCGAGGCGGCGCAACGCGCCGACCAGCTCGATCAGCGCCGGCACGCGCTTGTTGCCCGACCAGCGGCCGATGAACACCAGGCTGCGCAGCGGCGCCTTGCTGCCGCAATCGTGCCATTTGTCGATGTTCACCCCATTCTCGATCGCGATCACCCGGTCGCCCGCGATGCGGCGAAAGGTGGCGGCGTCGTTCTCGCTCGACGCGCAGATCCTGGCATAGAACAGGGAGGAGGTCCGCGTCACCGTCTGGAAGAATATCTTCTTCAACCGGGAAGCAAAATCCGTATGGAAGAAACCGCCATGGGTCGAGGCGACCAGGGTCCTGCGGTGCAGCGGTTTGGTGAATGCCATGAAGTCGTAGAAGAAATCGATGGCGTGGACATGCACGATGTCCGCGCCCCCGACGGCGCCCAGCACGCTTGGCGCGAAAGGATAGCGGCGCGAGCCCGACCAGGGGATGCGCGTGACCTCGATCCCGTCGATCGTCGCCGTCTTGGGCAACTTGGTCTGCGGGTCGGCGAAGACGCTATCCAGCGTGACCACCCGCACCCGCACGCCCGGCATGGCGGCAAGGGTGCGGCACAGGTTGGACACCGCATCCTCCAGCCCACCGACCGAAGGCGCGTATTGACGCACGATATGAACAATTTCCATTCTTAACCATTCTCATTGCAACATTCGGGTTACAAGCAAAACCTTGTTACCCTATGATTCCTTATGAAATCGGGAAAGGATACGCCGTGCTGATCGGGATCGACGCATCGCCAGCGGGCAAGGACCACAAGACGGGCATCGAGTGGTACTGTCACTATATCGTCGAGGAGCTGGCGAAGCTGGACACCGCGAACCGGTACCGCATCTATACCAAGGTGCCGATCCGGCAGAACCTTGCCGCCTTCCCCGACAATTTCACCGAGGTGGTCCTGCCCGACCGCTCGTTCTGGACGCATACGGCGCTGGCGAAGGAACTGAAGCAGAACCCGGTCGACGTTTTCTACAGCCCCGGCCACATCATCCCGTGGCGACACCCCAGGCGCACGATCTCGACGATCCACGACGCCGGTTTCCGCCATTACCGCAAGAGCTACAGCCTCTACCAGTACCTGCATGCGACCGGCAATTCGTGGAGCTCGGTCAAATGGTCGAGCAAGGTCATCGTGCCCTCGCAGTTCGTCGCCGACGACATCGCCACGATCTACAATCTGAAGGGCAAGCAGGTCGCGGTCATCCCCAACGGCTTCGACCCCGCCGAATTCGTCGGCATCACGCCCGAGGAGATCGCAGCCGCCAGGGCCGCGCACAACATAACCGCGCCCTACCTGATCTTCATCGGCCGCATGGATTCGCGCAAGAACCTGCTGCGCGCGCTGCAGGCCTATTTCCGCCTGGTGAACGAGGAGGGGCTGACCAGCCCGTTCGTGCTGATCGGCGCCCCCGGCATCGGCTATGACGAGATCGAGGCGTTCATCGCCGGGCAGAAACGATCCGACCTGATCGTGCGCACCGGCTATGTCGACGCGCGGGTCAAGGCCGCCCTGCTGGCGGGATCGCGCGCGATGATCTTCCCGTCGCTGTACGAGGGATTCGGCATCCCGATCCTGGAGGGCTTCGCCGCCGGTACGCCGGTGCTGACCGGCACGCTGACCTCCTGCCCCGAAGTCGCCGGCGACGCGGCGCTGCTGGTCGACCCGATGGATGTCGACGCGATCGCCGCCGGCATGCGGTCGCTGCTGAGCGACGACGCGCTGTGCCGATCGCTGGTCGCCAGGGGCAAGGAACGGGCGAAGCTGTACAGCTGGGAGATCACCACCAGGGCCGTGCACAAGCTGCTGGCAGGCTAGCCTGCCAGCGCCGGGCCCTGTGCGGTGTTCGATGTATTCGCCCGTAGCGCACGGCGCAGCGACATGTACGATTGATCCTGCACCTCGACCTTCTCGCTCGTAAGGACGGCCCTCAGCGCATCGGCCCTCTGCCAGTTCCTGCCCAGACGCGCCTCGTCGCGTTCCGCCATGATCCGTTCATGCTCGGGGGTAAGGGTCCGCTTTGGCCCGGCCATCAGGTCGAGGCACAGGATGCTGTCGAACTCCCCGGCCAGGCACAGTTTCTCGGTTGCGTTCAGCCCCGTGGATTTCGCGGCCTTCCACAGCGTGGCGATGGCGCCGGGCGTGTGCAGGTCGTTGCGCAGCGACGACCAGAAGGCGTTCGCATAGGGCGCGGTGGCTTCCGGGCGCACCGTATCGCCGGCAGAGGCCTCGCCTTTCCAGCGCGCGACGTGATCCAGCAGGCCCTCATAGGCGCTCTGCGCGCCTTCCAGCGCGGGATAGCTGAACTGGAGCTGCTTGCGGTAGTGCGACGTCAGCACCTGGTAGCGGTAGGCCAGCGGATCGAAGCCGTCCTTGACCAGCTTGTCGATCGTCAGCGTGTCGCCCTTCGACTTGGACATCTTGCCGTTGTCGACGACCAGGAACTCGCCGTGCATCCAGGTATTGACCCATTTGTGGCCGAAGGTCGCCTCGGCCTGCGCGATCTCGTTGGTGTGGTGCACGGGGACGTGGTCGATGCCGCCGCAATGGATGTCGATCCGCTCGCCCAGGTATTTGGTGGCCATCGCCGAGCATTCGATATGCCAGCCCGGGAACCCGACGCCCCAGGGCGATTCCCACTGCATGATCTGGTTGGGGAATTTCGATTGCGAGAACCACAGGGCGAAATCGGCCTGGTTGCGCTTGCGGTCGTCGATCTCGACGCGGTCGGTGGACAGCTGCCGGTCCATCTTGAGGTTGGCCAGCTCGGCATAGGTCGGAAAGCTGGCGACGTCGAAATAGACGTTGCCGTCGCTCTCGTAGGCCATGCCCTTGTCGACCAGGGTTGAAACCATCTCGATCATCTCGGGAATGTGGTCGGTCGCGCGGCAGACGATGTCGGGCGGCCGTATGCCCAGCATGCCGGCATGGCGGAAGAACTCGCCTTCGTAGTATTCGGCGACCTTCCACGGGTCCTTCTTCTCACGCGCGGCGGCCACCGACATCTTGTCCTCGCCGGTATCGCCGTCGGACTGCAGATGGCCGACATCGGTGATGTTCATGACATGGGTCACGTCGTAGCCGGCGTGGCGCAGGGTCCGGCTGAGCACATCCTCGAAGATATAGGTGCGCAGGTTGCCGATATGCGCATAGTGATACACCGTCGGACCGCATGTATAAAGGCTTACTTTCCCTTCTTCGATCGGAGAAAACTCTTCGATCCTGTTGTTAAGGGTGTTGTAGAACCTTATGTCCTCCGGAATTTTACTCACCGTATCCTCGTGCAGAAAAAGTACATTTCCGTATAGAGAATACAGCCGAATTAGACAACAGTTTTAATCTAATCTTTAGGTTTATGCCCGAAGGCGGACGTCATG
Organism: Alphaproteobacteria bacterium; assembly: GCA_965199335.1. Taxonomy (GTDB): domain Bacteria; phylum Pseudomonadota; class Alphaproteobacteria; order CALMVH01; family CALMVH01; genus CBDAQV01. Next base: position 570,794 of record CBDAQZ010000003.1, read on the forward strand.
TTATGACTTCGTTCACGCCCATTACCGTGCAGTATTTTTGAATTGATACCGCGTTCTCGCCGTGACATCGCTACATGGCAAGAGAACCGTAAGCCCAATCGCATCGCCACCACACACGAAACGATTCATAAATTAGGAGGAGAAAGCGGGGGGGGGGGGCAATCGATTGATTATAAATCGACCGCATTTCTGCCCGGGCCGTTCGATCCAGCGGTATGTCACAGCAGACATGACAATAACGCAGCCAAACATTAAAACAACCGTACTGGATGCGGCCAGATTCTCATTCATATGTTGGGCAAGAATGGGCTTAAAATGCTCTATTATGTGAAGGAGCGGCGCATGCAGAAGATAAACAGACAAGGATATTTCACCTACTTTCCATACTGGCCAACTTCCTAGGAATTGGGCCACCGGACCCTTATCGTATGCCAGTGCAGCTATTAATACGACAATCGTAATCGGACTTAGAAAAGCTGCAGAGCTGTATGTAAAAACCAAAAATAAAATAGCAGCGAGAACATCAAATCCCTTGAAAGATAAATCAACTTTCTCCCATACAAGATATAATATGCTTCCTGAAAAAAAGCCCGCTATACCACGCTCAAAAGCCTGAACACCATCTACGGCTTCAGCCAGCCCCAAATCCCACCTTGCCATGAAACATTTAATGCCAAAGCAGACTATCAGGAGAAGGATTATAGTAGATAACCAGACCGGCAATTTTCGTTGCGCAACAACAAGCACCGTTAGCGGAAAAATGATGTAGCACACGAGCTCAATCGTAAGGCTCCACACAGAAGCATTCCAATGATTTGAATCCAAGCCAAAGGCTGTGGCAGTAAGACTGAGTACGTATGGAAATATTTTCCAATCGTAATACTGTGCTGCTTGGCCAGTGGGTGGAGATACAAATGCTTTAAGTGCAAGCAAGCACATAACTGTTAAATGCAAAGGATAAATTCTAAAAACGCGTTTTATAAAAAAACTTGGCCACTCAAATACAAGCATGTTGCGATGCGTTCGCATTAAGATAAAACCGCTCAGAACAAAAAATACATCAACCCCGATTGTTCCCCTTCCGAAGAAAGCAGGAGGAATAATTGGTGCCGGCATATTTGCGTTTATATGATAACCCATGACCCAGAGCGCCGCGATTCCGCGAAGTCCTGTCAATGCCTTAATCTCCTGTCGACTATTTTTCAAAATATCCATTACGTATCCAAAATTCACAGCAAGATGCTGCACATTTAAAGTCTAATCGACCACCATGATAACAATCAGATTCCGGCTTTCGCCCATCCTTAAGCCTTACAGCAGAATAATGATTTGGAACAAGCTGTTTAGAGGATCTATCGCAGGAAAATTGTATAGATAAATTATTGACAAAATAGGTTAATCATATGTAACAAACTTAATGAGTGAAGTCGTAATTAAATCCAAACCCCACATCTTTGCGCTCGATGGTGTGCGCGGGGCTGCGGCCTTGCTGGTCATGTTCTATCATTCGTATGACATTACGTCGTTCAAGATGGTGCCTCTATATGCAGGCGGTTTCTCCGTAAGTATATTTTTCGCCTTGAGCGGTTTTCTGATGGGCTATCTGCATCTTGCCCAGAGGTTCGATGCCGCCCATCTCGTCAAGTACGTGACCAGCAGGTTTTCCCGGATCGCGCCGCTTTACCTTCTGGTCGTGATGGGTTCGTACCTGGTCACGTCCCATGTCTTCCCGGATTTTCCGATTGCCGTGACGCGGCAGAACCTGGCCCGGCATCTCCTGTTTTCCGGCAGCATGTCGATCCTGTGGTCCATTCCGCCGGAAGTGCAGTTCTATGCCTTCTTCATCGGCATCTGGTGGGCCGTGGACCGCGCCGCCGCCGGCAGATACGCGCCGGCGATCGCGATCGCCGTCCTGGCGCTGGCCCAATATGCGATAGCCCCCCATTGCCCCGGCACGACCCTGCCGACGAAGATCCCGCTTTTCCTGGCCGGGGTGGTGGCTGGCTATCTGCGCTACAGGCAAACCGCGCCCCTGAAGCTGAACGATAAAATCCTGGGCATTCTTCAATGCGGGGCGCTGGTCGCGCTTAGTGCTTACGCCTATACCTTATATAGTTCATCCAATGCTCCGATCAGAGTTGCGGTAGTTGCGGGGGTTTCGCCGGCGCTGGACGAACGGATTTACGGATCGCTGCCTTACACATTGCTGTGCGGCACCACCATAATCCTGATTTCGCAGCCGACCGGGATCATCGATGCGCTTTTCGCGAACAAGGCGCTTCGAAAACTGGGCAGCTGGAGCTTTGCCCTCTATCTGCTGCATGTCCCGTGCTTCTTTTTCATGCAGAAACTGCTGGGCCCGGATAACATTACCGGGCTGGACGCTGCGCCTAGCTGGGCGGTCGCCGTTTCGGGCGCGACCTTGTCCATCGTCGCGTCATGGGCCGCCCATAGCGCGATCGAGCGTCCCTCGCAGAAAAGCATAAAGAGTCTGTCGCGCCGCCTGTACGCGAAATTCCTCGATCGCGGCGTCTACGACGCCGGTGCCCAGCCGTCGATGACCGTCATCACACCCATGCCGGGCAATCCCGCCAGCGACCTGGCCCGCGTCGGATGGGTCACGGATACGATCGACCTAAGCCCGCCGCATAACGAGCCGCAGAATGACGACGTGGCAGAGAAAGACAACGTTGCCGAGCAGATAACGCCGCCATAGGCGGCGCGGCTCCTGGATCAGGCGGAACAGCCATTCCATGCGGGCGCGTTGCCAGGCCAGCGGGGCGCGCGGGAAGCGGCCGGCCCAGAAATCCAGTATCGCGCCGCCGTTCACGATCACCGCCTGCAGCCTGGCGCGGTCGCGCAGATCGGTCGCCACGCGTTCCTGCTTGGGCATGCCCATCCCCAGGATCACCAGCTCGGGCGCGGCTTCCAGCAGGCGGGGGGCGTAATCCTCCGGCGGGGCGAAACCGTCCATCGCCAGCACCACCGTGCCGCCCAGCCCCTCGATCGCCGCCACCGCCTTCGACAGATAAGGCTCGGCCGTGCCGCACACCGCAATCTTGCGGCCATTGAAGGCCTGCACGATCAGCGGGGTCAGGTCGGTGCCGTTCATGTTCACGCCGGGCGGCCTGTCCAGCGCCTTCATCAGGATCGACATGCCGGCGCCGTCGCGCAGCAGGTGGTCGGCGCGGCAGAAATCGTCGGCGATGGCGCCATCCTTCCACGCCAGGTTGAATCCGTGCGCATTGACGAAGGAGATGACGGCCGGCGCCGTCGCGGCGGCCAGTTGCGCGATGAAGGCGGCGCGGCTGCGTTCGTCGGGCACGGGCTGCACGGCGTCAAGAACCCTGTAGGCTCGGGCGCGGGCGGTGTCTTTTACGGTCGTGGTCACTGGCGGTTTTCCCGGATTACCCAAAGCGTTTGAAGGCGCGCCTGCCAAGATCGACGACCAGCATCGCCGTCTGGCGGCCGAAGACCCAGATCGCACCGGTATAGACGACCGCGCCCAGCGGGCACAGCAAGGCCAGGCGCAGGGTCAGGCTGTAATTGCCCAGCAGGTGATCGGCGACCCTGACGACGACGAACATCAGCCCGCAGGAAACGAGGCCGGGCGCCATCGCGCCGATCTGGTCGCCCAGCGAGATCCCGGTCAGGCGCGATACCATGACCAGCGCCATCGGCAGGGTGACCACATAGGGCAGCACGAACGGAACCGCGACCGAGACGCGCGGGTCGCCGCGCAGCAGCAGGAACCCCGCCAGCGCGATCACGGCATAGGCAACGGTGACCGCCAGGTTCCAGGACGGGCGCTTGAGCGTGACGAAGACGTTCTCGCAATACAGCAGCAGCACGATGGCGAGGCCGCCGAAGGACAGCAGTTCCAGGACCGGCCCGGCATCGGCCCAGCGCGCCCCGAACACGACCTGGATCGCCTCGTTGGAAACGGCGGAGGCGCCGACGAAGACCGGGCCGCAGGCGGCGCAGATCAGGGCCAGCGCGCTCAGCATGCCGCGCTTCAGGCGGACGGGATCGCCCTGTATCTCGGCCAGCGCCGGGGTCAGCACGCCGTTGATCGGATTGGAGGCGACCAGCTGGATCGCGAGCCGCACGCGCTTGGCGACGTTGTAGACGCCGACGGCGGCGGGGCCGAAGGAATAGGCGACCAGGAACGTATCGCAGTTCGAGCTGGTGATCCCGACCAGGGCATTGGCCCAGATGCTGCGCAGGAACAGGAATATCTCGCGCGCCGTGGTGACGGAGAAATCGAAGCCGGGCCGCCACGGACAGGTGATCCAGATCAGGATCATCGCGACGCTGGTCGTCACCAGCTGCTGTGTCACCAACGCCCAGACGCCCCAGCCGTGGATCGCCAGCACGACGCCGGTCACGCCGCCGATGACCGCGCCGACCAGCGCCCGTATCGCCATCGGGCGGAAGCGGAAATTGCGCGTCATCCAGCCTTCGTGCGTGCGCGCGATGCCGATCACCACCAGCGTGGTGCTCATCGCCACCAGCACGCGGGTCAGGCCGGGCGAATTGAACAGCCGCTCGCAGAACGGGGCGATGCCGGCGACCAGCGCCGCGGCGGCCACGGATATGGCGATGGTGATCCAGAAGGCGGTGGTGTAGTCCGCGTCGGTCGCCTGCTGCCGCCGCGTGATCGCGGTGACGGTGGGATCGATGGCCAGCATCTTGATGCTCTGCGTCACCAGGAAGCAGACGCTGATCAACCCGACGTCGCTGGGGCTGACGAAATGGGCGATGGTGGCGAATACGGCGAAGGACGTGCCCTGCACGCCGATCATCTCAAGCAAGATCCACAGGGCGCCGGCGGTGGCGCGCGCTTTCAGCGACGGCCCCTCCTCCCCTGCGATTTCACTTTCAATAGTCATACAATAACATGTCCACGATTTCGGACGGCGTGTCCACAACAGCGGACCGATCCGGCGCGATCCGCTATGGACCGGCTCCCGTACCCGCCGTATTGCCCACGACCGTCTCGAAGAAATCCAGGTACCGCCGCGCCACCACGTCGCCGGTATATCCTTTGGCCGCGTCGAGGGCGGCGCGGGACAGTTCGGTGTAGGCCGCCGGATCGATGCCGGATGCCGACGCCATGGCCTGGGCAAGCGCCGCGCCGTCGCCGGCGGGAAAGGTGAATCCGGTGCGGCCGGGCGTCACCATCTCGCCGATGCCGCCCATGTTGCTGCCGATCACCGGCGTCCCCTCGTAAAACGCCTCGACCACGATGCGGCCGAACGGCTCGTGCCAGATCGACGGGACGATGAGGAATTCGACCTGGCCCAGGAACCGGTCGTTCTTGACCCAGCCGACGAATTCGGCGTTCAGCCCCTCGAACCGGGCTTTCAGCGATGCGACATAGTCGTCGTCGCCCTTGCCGGCGATCAAGACCTTCGTTTCGGCCGGCAGGGTGCCCAGACGCAGCGCGTCGGCGATGGTTTCGATGCCCTTGTTGGGCGACAGGAAGCCCAGATAGCCGAAAACCGGCGGCCGCGTAAGCTGACGGGGCGAGGCGACCGGATCGTGCGTCGCCACCGGGTCGGGGATCAGGGCGCGGGCGGCATTCGTGAACAGCCCGGCGTCGATATGCTTGTCCAGCGTTGCGTTGCTGAGCCCTACCACGCCGTTGACCAGCTGGCTGGCGGTGCGCCTGCCGAACGTTAGCACGCGGCAATCGATACAGGCGCCAGCGCAATTCTCGCCGTGGCGAAAAACCGTGCCGCGCCAGCACATCGGGTAGTAGCTGCGCAGTATATGCACGCTCTTGATGCCCAGCGTCGCCGGGGCGCGCCAGGCCTCCGCGCCGAAATTCTCCATGGTGCTGGTGACCACCAGGTCGGGCTCGATCTCGCGCAGGTAATGCCTGATCGCCGATCCGGAAACCGGATTGAAATTCTCCAGCGCGTGCCAGACCAGCTTCTTCGCGCCCGACTGCTCGGGGCCGAAGTTCCAGTAGATGTTCGGCGACTTTATGCGCGTGATGTCGACCCCTTCGGCCACGCCGCGCTGCTCCGTACCCGCGCAGCACAGGGCGTGCACGTCGGCCCCGGCCCGGGCAAGCGAATCCGCCAGTACCTGACTGGAGATTTCCCCGCCGCCGCGAATATCCGGGGGCAGGCCCGAGGCGATGATCGCGATCTTCATGCGATCTGGATACGTGACTTCACGCCTATTGCAACCGTCTTGGGCGCGTATCGGCTTCCATGAACTTGTGCAGCACGCTCTGCGGCGCGCTCATCTTGCGTCCCACCCAGCGCACCACGATGCCGGAGGAGCGGCGGAATGTCGGCGCGAAAACGAAGCTTGGGCCCCGGCTCATGGCGCTGCGCAGGTAATCCATCGACGCACGCCGGTCGCCGCGCTTGAAGCACAGCTGGGCAAGGCCCAGGTCGAAGCTGGAGTTTGACCAGGCCAGCGCCCGGCGGGAAATAGGCCCGGCCGCCAGCAATTTGTCGATCATCTGCTTGCGCGAGGACGATAGCCGGGTGAAATTCGCCGACTTGTTCTGCCCCGTGTTCCAGCGGTAGCCGACCAGGAACTCGGGCACATAATCGACCTTCCACGACCGGGCGATGCGCAGGTAGAAATAGTAATCCTCGTTGCCCGACAGCTCGGTGTCGAACGGCGGCGGCCCCGGCAGGCTGCAGCGGCGAACGAGGGCGATGCTGCCGTTGGCGACGAAATTATCGACCAGCAGGTAGTCGAAAACAGTTCCGCGCCGGGTTGCGTACGTCCCGGAGAAGCCGGTGATGGCCCCTTCGTTGTCGATCATCCGGCACCACGTATAGATCAGGCCGACATCCGCCGGCGACTCCTGAAGCAGCTTGACCTGCTTTTCCAGTTTCGTCGGATGCCACAGATCGTCGGCATCCAAGAAGGCGATGAATTCGCCGGTCGATGCCGAAATGCCATGATTGCGCGCGGCAGACGCGCCCTGGTTCTGCTGCGACAACAGCCTGACCCTTCCGTCGGCCTCGGAGAATCTGGTGACGATTTCAGCGGTATCGTCGGTCGACCCATCGTCGACGACGACGATCTCGATCTCCTTGTAAGTCTGGCTCAATGCCGAGTGCAAAGTTTCGCGAATGAACCGCGACGCATTGTAGGCAGGGATGATGACCGAAACGAGCATCGGTAAAACGACTCCTGTCCGTGGCAAAAAAATAGGCCGGCCTGATGGCGGTTCCTTGCTGTACGATAACGAATCAGGTTATAGAGGAAGCCATGAACCTTAGTCGACCGTTGTTTACATTTTCTTTGCTAATTATAGTTACAGCCACGTTACCCCGACCGGTTAACGCAGCCCCGTTCTGCGTGGCTATTCAGGGCGTTCCTCCCGAATGCCTCTATTTCGATACCAACGAGTGCAAGAAACGCGCAAACGAACTCAGCGGCGTGTGCACGGTCAATCCGGCCGATTTCGTCCTGTCCAAGGGTGATGGCCGTTTCTGCCTGGTAAACTCGATGCGCCTGAGTCAGTGCATCTATCCGGACCGCGCGACGTGCGATAACGCCGCCGGCACGGCAAACGGCATTTGCGTCGACAATACGAAGGTCGGGGTACAACCCAATCCTTTTGCCAACAATCCCAACCAACGCTATTGATTCTTAAATAGAATTCCTATATCTTTCCACCGCCTTGGGACAATTTGCCTCTTATGAGCAATGCGGCAACCAAAGCGACCCAAACATACGCATTCGATAGACTACGAAAGAACAATCAGAAAAATGATGCGCAGTTTATTCCTACGCTTGCGGCTGCTGTCAGCCCTGTGCGCGGTTGCCGCCGTTACCGGATGTATCAATACCCCGCCTGCCGATAATCTGACGCCGGTCCCGACCAATTTCATACCGCCCGCCGTGCCGGCGACCACCTTCGATCCCTACCGGCTCCAGATCGGCGATGTCATGGATATCAAGCTGATCCTGAATCCCGAATTGAATGACGAGGTGACGGTCAGCCCGGACGGCACGATCTCGACTTCGCTCGCTCAGAACGTTACCGCCTACGGCCGCACCCCGGCCGAACTGCAGGGCGAGCTGGAAGAGCGTTACGGCAAGCAGCTGCGCAACCCGCACATCGCCGTGCTGCTGCGTTCCTTCGCCCCCAGCCGCGTCTATGTCACGGGTGAGGTCAACACACCCGGCGAATTCATCACCGTCGGCCCCAATCTCAGCCTGCTGCAGGCGATCGCCCGCGCCGGCGGCCTGAAGAACAGCGCCCGCCCGGACGAGTTGATCCTGTTGCGCCGTGGATCGGGCGAACACCCGCAGGTCTATTCTGCCAACTTCACCGCTGCGGCTTCCGGCCAGGATCCCGCCAGCGATGTCCGGCTTGTAAATTACGACGTCGTTTATGTACCGCGCAGCGATGTCGGCGATGTCTATCTGTACTTCCAGCAATATTTCGAACAGTTCGTACCGATATCCTTTGGATTGTCGAGCGCTGTCGGCGGCATTCCATAAGAGGATTCATGCGTATAGAACCAACCCCTCGCGGCCTTCAGGCGGCATTCTTCCGCCAGAAGTACAAGTTCCTGTTATCGGTCGTACTGATCCTGGCAGGCGGCTTGGCATTGCTGCATTTCACGACGCCTCTGTATAAGAGCGAGGGCAGCATACTGGTACGTTTCGGCGAGGAAGCGCGCCCGACTGTGAGCCTGAGCGACAACCAGGGCGGCCATGTCGCCGTATCCGAAGATTATCGCCAGGAGATGCTGCAATCGTATGCGCAGATCCTGCAAAGTCACGATCTGCTTGCGCCCGTCGTGAAGCAATTCGGCGGCGTAAAGCTGTACCCCGCTCTAGCCAAGCTGGACCTCACCACCGATCAGGCCGATGGGGCCGCCCTGTCCAAACTGATGGCCAAGGATCTCGAGGTCAAGCCCGCGACGACCGGCGATATCATCGAGATCAGTGTCCTGAATCCCGACCCCCACCTGGCGCAGCAGGTCGTCAGCCGTTTGATCCAGGTGTTCGTCGACCGGCAGTCGGATGTCTTCAACAAGCCGCAGACGGAATTCCTGTCCGAACAGATGGAACATGCGCAGGCCGAGCTGACGAAGCAACAACAGACGCTGCAGGAATTCAAGGCGCGTACCGGCATGACTTCGATAGACGAAGAGCTGGCGCAGTTGATGGAGCAGAAGAACGATGTCCAAACTTCCGCAATAGAAAGCGTGAAGGATGCGCAGACAAACGTCGACCAGATCAAGGCCAAGGAAGCCGAGCTGATGACGACTTACCGCCCTGACAGCTTCACGGTGGAAAGCCTGCATCGCAGCCTGGTGGTGGCCGAGGGCCAGCTATACGCCAAGCAGCAGGATCTGCGGGCAGCGACTCTGGCCAGCACCCATGTGCCGCCGGCTGAAACCGCCTCGGACACAGGCGAGGCTCGAAAGTCCGCACCGGCATCCTCCGCCCTCGTTTCGCATATCAACGATATCGATAATCGCATCGCCCAGATCGAAGGCCAGCGCAAGGAATACAACGAGCTGTCGATGCAGGAGCAGATTGCCGAAAAGAACTACAAGGCGTTCAAGGACCAGCTGGAACAGGCCCGCGTCAGCGATACGCTGAACCAGGAAAAGATCACCCAGATCGCGATACTGGATGCGCCGGGCGTGCCAATCCTGCCGGTTCAGCCGAAGGCGCCCCTGATCGAACTTCTGACTGCCTTTGCCGCAATACTGTTCGGATCGGCCGTTGTGGTCGTGTTCGAAACGCTCGACCAAACCTTCACCACGCCGTGGCAGGTCTCGCATCTCCTGCAGGTGCCGGTCCTTGCCTCTTTCACGGTATCACGCAAAAGGACGCCGCATGGCCGCCACGCCTGAAAATGCTCGTTCGCTTTCCGAGATCAATCCCGGGGAAATCGAGATAGGGGGCAACCCGGCATCGGTCACCATCGACCTTTCGCTGAAGCTGCCGCCGATCGAACTGATAAAACTGGTCCAGACGATCCGGCATTCGGTGCCGCAGGCCTGCCCCGTGGTCCAGTTCGTCAGCGCCTATCACGGCGAAGGCACAAATTTGATCGCTTTCGAAACCGCGCTGACGGCGGCGACGCAGCTTGGCCTGCGCGTTCTGTTCATCGATACGATCGGGGACAGCAAGACCGGGAGCCGCTGGCGCCGGAAGACGGAGCGGCAGAAACTGACCGCCGGCGTCGAGCTGCCACTGGGCGCATTGCTGCAATCGAGCGGCCTGCTGTCGCGTACGCAGGTATTCGTGGCCGGTACAAACCTGGTCTATACCACGCTGCGTGGCCCGGGCTTCGAAGGTTCGACCCTTGCGATCCTGGGCTCTTTCGCCAAGCTGCTTGAGAGTTTCCGCACCACATACGATCTGATCGTGATCCCGTCGGCTGCCGTCAACACGGATGCGCTGTGCCTTGCACTGGCAAAGGTGGTGGACGGTTCGGTCCTGGTGATAGAGGCAGAACGCACACGTTCCCCCGTCGTCAGGCAGGCACAGCACATGATCGAGACGCATGGCGGCAAGATCCTGGGCGCGATCCTGAACAAGCGTCGCTTCCACATTCCCCATTGGCTGTACGGAAGCCTGTAGGCGTGTCGTTACGCAGGCACCTCGGTGCGGTGTTCCTGGCGCTCTCACTTGTCGTTTCGCCCTGCGCCATGGCCCAGCCCTCCGGCAACGACGTTCCGATCCGGGGCGTGAACCTGGCGGGGGCTGAGTTCGGCGGCGGCCACCTGCCCGGACTTGCGAACAAGGATTACCTTTACCCGAGCGTGACCGACATCGCCAAGTTCGCGGCCATCGGCATGAACGCGATCCGCCTGCCCTTCCTGTGGGAACGGTTGCAGCCCGACCTGAACGCGCCCCTGAGCCAGATGGAATTGGGAAGGATCGACGCGGTGGTCGACGCCGCCAGCCTGGCCAACGTGCTGGTGATCCTGGACCCGCACAATTATGGCAATTACCGTGGTGATCAGATCGGCAGCGCCGCCGTTCCGGCCGCTGCCTACGATAGTCTCTGGAAGCAGCTTGCCAGCCACTACCACGACCAGCCAAACGTTGCGTTCGGTCTCATGAACGAACCCATCAAGCAGGACGCCGACGCGTGGGCAGACATCGCGCAGGGTGCGATCGACGCGATTCGCGCCACCGGCGCGCGCCAGCTGATCCTCGTGCCCGGCACGATCTACACCGGCGCCCACAGCTGGAACAACAAGGTCGGCAAGATGTCCAATGCCGAGGCGATTGCCCGTATCAAGGACCCGGCGAAAAACTTCACCGTCGAGGTTCATCAGTATTTCGATAGCGATTCATCGGGCACCAAGCCGAGTTGCGTCGATGAGGATGTCGGCGCGAAAGCTCTGGTGGGATTTACCGATTGGCTCAGGAACACCGGCAACCATGGTTTCCTGGGTGAGTTCGGCGCCTCGAAGGATCCGGTGTGCCTCGGCGCCCTGCGCAATACACTGGACTATATCAAGCAAAATGGAGATGTCTGGACGGGCTGGACCTACTGGGGGGCTAGCGACTGGTTCGGCACTTATATGTTCAATATCATGCCGCCCAATCCCGCCGAACATGCGCAGGTAGGTGTACTTGAAGAGTTCCTGCCTGCCCCGCGCGCGGCTTACCAACCGAAACCGTGATCCGGCGCTTCTGGACGATATTGTTTCTCTCGTCGGCGTGGCTGACCGGCTCAGCGAGCGCTGCAGGACCATTCACGGTAAAATGCGAAGCCCTGTTGCAGTCGCTCGTTCACGACAAACAAAGTTTCAAGCCCCTGAATACGTATATCGGACCGGAGACGAAAGCGGGCCCGGAATACGAGGGGATCAAGCTGACGATGCTGAAACGCTATCTGGCCGGCCACCGAAAGACCATTGACGCCGAACAGTTGTCGTTGCTGAACGCACAATATCTTCTGAATGACCAGGCGCAAACGGCAACAGGCGGCGTTGTGTTCAACACACGCGACCAGGCCGCCGCCTACATCGACGATCTTGCAAGGACTTACGGCCCTTACGCGGGCATACCGCCGGATAATTTCATCGACAATCTTTTCCCGATCGAAGTCTGCTTCGACTCACGCGGCTACGAGGTTACGCTGCGATCGGAAGGTGTCTGCTGGATCGCAACGATCGGCAACGACCCGCCCACGATCCTGGATTACGATGTCCTGCCGGAACCGCGTTCGGAATGCGAACTCAGTCCCGATGAAAGACGAACGCCCGGTTGAGGACGAAGCCCAGCACCGCCAGCGGCGGAACGGCAAGTGCGGCGGCTAGGGAGACCTTGAAGCCCGTCGATATCATCGCTTTGACCATAAGGACGTTCACACCGTAAACGATCGCATAGACGATCAGGAAACGGACGATGCGACGGTTGTCTACCGAGTTGAACACCAGCCTGCCGGTCGATTTGAAGTTGAACAGGACGCCGGCGATATTAGCGCAAAGCAGCGCCAGCTTGTAGTCGAGTCCCGCTTTCCAGAGTAGCCAGAAACAGCTGTACCCGAACGCCGCGTTCAGGATACCGACGGCCAGAAACCGCACGAATTGCATGTTCAGGAAACGGATCGCGACGCGATGCCAAGAGTCGCCGCCGATCATGATCCGGTCACGTCAGGAAGCGGCCGCCGTAACGGTATAGCCAAGGCAATCGTCGGTCGAACCGAGGCCGAAGCGAACCGAGGCATGAGCGATCAGCAACAGCAGGACAATCGATGGCGAGAAAAGTACAAATGCCAGTTTACCCAGCAGGCCGCCATAGGCCCAGCGATAGAATACGGAGACTATCTTGTAGCAGGCGATGGTAATGTCGGTGCCACGAGGCTTGATGCCGATGTCATTGAACCCGGCTTCGGTCATTATGTTTTCAAGGCCGCTGGGCGTGAAGCGCCAGTAATCGTGCGGGATGAAATGGAAGCGTGCCTGAAACGGGACGCTGAACAGGATCGCGCCGCCGGGTTTGCATACGCGCCGGCATTCGGCAAGAAATGTGCGGTAATCGGCGACATGCTCGAGCACTTCGGTATGAAAGATATTGTCATACGAGGCGCTGTCGAAGGGAAAGGCGCCGCCCTGGTAATATATCACGTCGCGCGGTGCCTGCATGGCGAATTGCGCGCGCGCATGTTCCCATTCGAGGCCTGTGTACCTGCAGTCCCGGGGCAGGAAATGGCGATAGGGTTGATCGCCGCACCCGACCTCCAGAATCGAGTCCGTACGCGTCTCCAGCCACGGCTTTACATCCGCAGCGACGGTCGCAACCTGCAGGTCCAGAAAGTGCCGGACAGATTGTTTCAGCTTGCCGACGAAACTTGTCGGCGGCCCTGTGTTCGGTGGGGGCTTGCGGGCTTCGCTCATGCCGGTTTCGTCGCGACGCAGAAAAGATTGCCGACATTCAGGGTGACGGGACTATTGCCCAGCCCGATTGCCTCGGCAAATCTGATCGTGCCGTTCTTCAGGCGCGCAGGCAAAGGCAGAAGGCGCATCCAGTATGCCAGGCGATACTTGTTTGCGTACGGCGCAATGCCGATATCCGAAAAGCCGGTTTTTTGCAGAAGATACTGCATGGAGGGAGGGCTGAACAATTGCAGATGCTCTATATCGATGATCGGCGACCGCTTGCCCAGCAAACGATTTAGCGTGCCGGTGCGATCGTGCACCACGAGGGCGATTTTGCCGCCCGGCGCCAGAACATCGAAGAAAGCACGCACCAGAAGGCCGGGATCGGGCACGTGTTCCAGCGTCATGAAACAGCAGACCAGATCGAACCTGCCCGTGGGGAAGTCGCCTTCGCGGAAAATGCCCTCCCGGATCCAGGGCCGGACGCCGGGTTCCGCGGCCGCGATCGCTTTTGCCGATGGCTCGATGCCGACGATCTCGGCAAACCCCATGGCCGACAGGTCGCGCAGGAAGGCACCGGAGCCGGTGCCGACCTCCAGCGCCGCGCCCCTGGCGACGCCGGCAAGATGCGGCCCCAGGGCTTTCGCGTATGTATCCGCAGCCTGCCGGGCCTCGATGCTGCTGTCGTAGTCGGCCTGGTGGTAAGCCTCGATGATCGAACCCGAAATTGGAGGAGCCGGCGCGAAGACGGTCGTGCAATCGGGACACGTCACCAGCTTCAGGTTCATGAACTCGGGCGCCTTGCGCGAGGCGTAGCTGGCGCCGGTGATCCTTGCCGTATCGATATGTTCTTCCAGGAACGAGGCGCAGCCATCCGCCGGATGGCCGCATACGGGGCAGGCGCGGCTGACGCGCTGCGAGAAAAGCTCGCTCATTGATTGTGGCCGTCGGCATATTGCAGCGTCGTCTTGCCGCGCCGGATGATGCGTTCGCGGATGAACCGCGGCCGTGCCTTGGTCTCGATCAATATCTTGCCGATATACTCGCCCACGATCCCGATGGCGAACAGGTTCAGTCCGCCGAAGGCAAGGATCAGCAGGATGACGGTCGTGAAGCCCGGCGGGGCCGTTCCCGGGGAAAAGATGCGGATCGCCGCGACGACGACCGACAACAGGAACGATATCATCAGGATCAGGGCGCCGAAATTGGTCAGGGCCGTCAGCGGCATGTTGCTGAAGGAAAAGATCGCCTTCTTCGCCCAGTCGATATTCTTCATCAGGTTGTTGGTGCTGACGCCGAACATTCGTTCGGGCCGCACGTAGTCGACACCCGTCTGCTTGAAACCGGCATAGGCACGCAGGCCGCGCATGAACAGGTCGCGCTCCGGACAACGCAGCAGCCAGCCGACAACACGCTTGTCGATCAGCGAGAAATCGCCGGCGTCGGTCGGGATGCGTATGTAGCTGACGCGCGAGAAGACACGATAGAACGCCTTGTACATCAGGCCCCATGCCCATGACATTTCACGCTGCACGCGGCGGCCATAAATCACATCGTAGCCTTCCACCCATTTGGCGAAGAACGGCTCGATCAATTCGGGCGGATCCTGCAAATCGCCGTCCAGCAGCACCACCGATTTCATGGTGGAGATTTCCATGCCGCTGCGAAATGCCATCTGCGAGCCGAAATTGCGCGAATGCACGATACCGACCACATGCGGATCGCGCGCCGAAATCTCCTCGATCACCTGCGTGGAATCGTCGGGGCTGCCGTCGTTGACGAAGATGATCTCGTAATCGACGTTGAGCTTGGTGAAGACCGCCGTCAGCCGTTCGTGCATGTACGGTATGGCCTGCCCATCCTTGTAGCAGGCGATGATCGCCGAAATGCTGCGCGCCTGGCTGGGCAGGTTGTCGCGCTGGGTCAATGCGCGTCCGCCGGCCCGTGCCCAATCGGCCATGACGTGCAGGCCATCGGCAAGGCTGGTCGGAGCCGTCCAGCCCAGTTTCTCGCGCGCCTTCGCAGGATCGGCGTACCATTTCTCCAGATCCCAGTGCCGGTTCTGCATCGTGCCGAACTGCGGCTCTTCCGCGATGCCGAATTCGGCCTTCGCGGTTTCGGCAAGCTGCCGCATCGTCGTCAGCCGGCCGGTGCCGATATTGAAGCTTTCGCCGAAGCGATCGGGCGTGATGTCGGTGGCGGCCATTACGAACGCTTCGCATACATCGCTGATATAGATGAAATCGCGGCTGATATCGGGATCCACGAACTGGGGATACTTGCCTTCGATCCCGTTGCCGACGACTGCCGGCATCAATCGG
Organism: Alphaproteobacteria bacterium; assembly: GCA_965199335.1. Lineage (GTDB taxonomy): Bacteria > Pseudomonadota > Alphaproteobacteria > CALMVH01 > CALMVH01 > CBDAQV01. Next base: position 586,461 of record CBDAQZ010000003.1, read on the forward strand.
GACGCATCTTCCAGCGGGCCGTAGACCGCGTAGAGGCGCAGGTTGACGCACGGCAATTTGCGCACCTTGCCCATATAGACGACATGCTGCGCCAGCGCTGCCTTGGCCACGGCATAATGGCTGTTCGGCAGCAGCTTTGCGTCCTCGACGGGAGCGCTGCAGTTCAGGCCATACTCGGAAGAGCTGCCGCCATGGACATAGGCCGTGATTCGGCGATCGGCCAGTTTTTCCAGCAACCGGACCTTGGCGCTGAAATTCGTCTCGACGATGCGGTCGACATCCTTTTCGAAGGAATAACCGCCATAGGTGATGCAATCGAAAACGATCTGCGGCCTGGCATCGTCCAGCAGCTTGCGCACGTCCTCGTCATCGGAAATATCGGCATGCAGTATCCTGTCGGCGTCGACACCCTCCAGCCGCCATGACGGCAATGTGTGCACGGATGCGATCACATCGTCGCGAAGTGCGCTGAGCGCCAGGAACAGATTTGCACCGATGAAACCGCCGGCGCCCAGGATCAGTATCGGCCCCGGCAAGGCACGGACGGCGGCCGCGGCGTTTTGACTCAGTTCAGGGTGGAAATGCAAGTTGCCAGACTTTCAGGATCGAGGCCGGCAAGCCGGCGCATGTATTGTTGTGAACCATAGCCGTTTTTCGTATGCAACACAGCGGGCGCGCACCGATGGACGAAGCGATCGATAGCGATTCCGGATTCCATGGTCCATTGGCAAAGCTGTCCGCCCACACCCCCCTGCGCCACATGCTCCTCCGCGACGATCATACGGCGCGCGCGCCTCAACTGGTCGGCGAATTCCAGGGGCGGCGGGCTCAGCGACACCGGCAATTCCGCCACGCCCCACAGACAGGGTCTTTCGTTTTCGGGCAAGGCCGCCGCCATTTCCCAGACCGATCCCGCCAACGCACCGACGACAACCATGACGGGGCCGGAACCGGATGTCAGCTGCCGCCACGGGGCATAGGCGGGCGCCGCCTGCCCCTTCGGCAACTCGCCGCGGCCAAGGCGCAGATAGCTGGGTGTATCCTGAGTGGCGAGTTTCTCGACCGCCGGGCCGACATCGCTGGTAAACAGCGGCGTGAACGCCCTCATGTCCGGCAATGTACACAGTACGCCGTAATCCTCCATCGCATAGTGGCTCTGGCCGTAGATTCCGTAACCATACCCGCCGCCATTGCCGAGCAGCTTGACCGGCAGCCCATGCTGGCAGACGTCGTTTCGGATCTGCTCGAAGGCGCGGGCGTAGAGAAACGGCGCGATGCTATAGGTCCAGACTTCATGCCCGGCATGCGCCATGGCCGCGGCAACCGAGACCATATTCTGCTCGGCAACGCCGGCGTTGATGAACCGGTCTCCCATCGCGGCTCTGAGTGGCTCGAGGGCCATGAATCCCAGATCGCCGGTCAGGAATATCATTTCCGGCTCGGCGGCGCGGGCAACCAAGGCGTCGCAAACCGCATTCCTCATACCAGGCCCAGCTCTTCGTAGGCGAGGGCGAACTGTTCTTCGCTCAGGGGCAGGTAATGCGACTGGACCTGTCCCTGCATATGCCCGATCCCCCGGCCCTTCACCGTGTCGAGAACCACGAAGTGCGGTCGCTGTCCGGTTTTTTTCAGAGCCCCGCGGATCGCTTCCGGATCGTGACCATCGACTAGCGTGATATCGACGGCAAAAGCCGCCAGGCGGGTTTCGATATCGTGCATCGAGGCAATCTCGTCCGTTGTGCCGAACCCCTGCAACCCGTTGCGATCGATCAGGACTGTCAGTCCGCCCAGCTGATGGTGGGACGCGAAAATCAGCGCCTCCCAGGTCGATCCTTCCTGCCACTCGCCATCGGACGTCATGCAGAAGACACGGGCGGGACTGCGGCGCAGCTTGTTCGAGAGGGCAAGGCCGCTGGCAAGCGAGAGCCCGTGGCCAAGACTGCCGGTCGCGAACTCGACACCGGGAATGCCGTGAGGGGGTGGATGACCGGCAAGGCGGGTCCCGTCCATCTGGAAGGTCTGGAGATCCTGGTCCGACAACAGGCCCTTGCTCCACAAGGTGACGTACAACGCGCCCGCGGCATGGCCCTTGGAAAGGATGAACCTGTCATCCGTCGCCATCGCATCGTGAAACACGACCATCAACGCATCGAGAGCCGAGAGATTGCCGCCGATATGCCCGGCCTTCGCCAGATGGTGCATGGCAATCAACCTGCGACGCGCCGTTGCGAGCTGTGTCATGTCTACGGGCAAGAGCGGGTCCGACTGTGGTTTGCCCACATAGTATCCATGCGGGCATGACCTATCAATAGCGGCAGAGCGCCAATCTTAAGAGATGAGCGACGCCCTTGGCAGCCGCACGCTGAAGGATGTCCGGCCGTCTCTGCTTTCCACGGTCAGCTGGCCCCCTCGTTCGCGCACCAGTCCCTGTACCAGCCGCATGCCCAGCCCCTTGCTTTGGGCGGGATCAAAATCAGCGGGTAGGCTGTCGCCCTCGTCCGTGACCGTCAGTACGGCCTGTTCGCCCGGGTTCTGGCGGAAGCCGACAGATACGGTGCCCTGGCCATATTTCAGGGCGTTGGTCACGAGCTCGGTCATGACCAGGCCCAGTGTCGGGATGTCGGCCGCGTTCCATCTGGCCTCGTCCGCCGCCAGTTTAATCTCGCGGTTGACAAGGGTCGATCCCAGGCCGGTGCGCATGTCGGCGATCAGGCTTTCGAGATACGGCATCACCTCGACATCCATGCTCGCCGCGCTGCGATAGAGTCGGTCGTGCATCGCCGCGATGGTCCTGACCCGCGCGGCGCTTTCCAGCAGCTGGCTCGATGTCCGTTCCGTCTCGGCGTTGCTGGCCTGGATGCTGAGCAGCCCCTGGACCAACTGCAGGCTGTTCTTCACGCGGTGATGGATCTCCTGCATCAGCAGGTCCCTGGTTTCCGCTGCCTGCATGCGGTCCGAGATATCGCGGCAATTTGCCAGCAGCAGAGTGTCGCCATCCTCGCTTGTCATAGGCGTAACCGTGACGTCCCATGAACGGACCGTCCCTTGCGCGGTGGGGCAGAAGGCCTGGAACTTGCTGGTCTTGCCGAACATGCCCGACGTTATCGCATCGGCAATCTTGGACTTTTCGGACTCGGGCCAGAAATCCAGCCAGGATTGGCCTTCCAGCAGGGCGATCCCCTTGAGGCCGAGCAGGCGCAATCCGGACCGGTTGATGAAGCAGACATGCCCCTGGGCATCGATCAGCTTGAGGCAATCGGAACTGGCTTCGAGAACCTGACGCAAAAGGCTGTCGTGATCGCGAAGTCCGAGAATTTCGGGCGAAAGCACGGGGTCTATGTATGAAACCGGTCTGACGGAGATAGCCATGCAGGACACCCCGGCGCTTGTTTCTACCTTGGGATCGCGCGCCGAATCGATCTTGCAACCCGTTGAGTGTTGCTAATTGGTATCAGGCTTCAAGAAAAATTCAAGATTAATCATGGTTAACGGACGCATGCGTAGGGTAATGGGGGGAACGCTTATGGTCTAAATGGTATTATTATATTATGTCCCTGCACACGCACCAACTCAGTCAATCACATTATATGCCAAACGATGACCGGAACGAACTTGCCGAAGGCCTGCGCAAGTGGCTGGAAGAGGGTCACCTCAACAATCCCAAATCGGTTCCGGAAACGATCGATATAGCGCAGCTGAAGCGCAAGGCCGCGCAACGCATCATGGCGGCGCAGAGGGCGTTGCCGGACGAGGACGACGATAAGTCCTAGGCTGGAAAATTAGTCTTGAGCGCCGTCGCGCTCTGCTCGATCAGATGGACGAAAGCGGCGGCTTCATCCCCTTTCTGCATATGCGGCCTGAACTCCGCCACGATCCTTTGCCATATGTCGGCAGGCACATGGGCCAGTACCCGTTCCTCGGTCAGGATTTCCACATAGCGTTCCAGGCGTGAGCAATAGAGCAGTACCAGCGGCGCTTCGCCGTTCGATTTCAGTTTGATATGGGCGTAGGCGAGGCGCGCCTGACGCCATGCCGCCTTGTGCAGCGCCGCATTCGGCACCAGTTGCTGACGCAGCCAGCGGTTCTGAAGGCAAGCGAGGGCCGCGAGGGCCACGGCGAATTCGATGGTGATGGCGAACGGGCCCGGCAACGCGGGAAAAACCAGCACCGGCAGAGCCCCCGCGATCAGCGCCGCGATCATTGCATGGATCAGGGCAAACGCTCCGTAATGGCTGCTGGCCGGATTGTCGATCAGGTGAATCTCGGCTGCCGTGACGGCCTTGGCCGAGGCGATGGCGGCCTCTATGCGGGCATGCTCGTCGGGGTGCTTGATTACCATGAGCCAGACGCCCCGCCGCCGCCGAACGAACCGCCGCCGCCGGAAAAGCCGTTGCTGAAACCGCCACCCCCCGTACCCCAGCTTTGCATGCCTATCAATGGCAGCCAGCCAAGCGAACTGCGACGGGTCTGCAGCCACAGGATGAAGGCGATGAAGATGACCCAGAATATGACATGGCCGATGGTTATGCCCGAACCCGTGCTTTGCCGCCTGACGTGATCCTGCACGACAGCCGTGGGCAGCGCAGCGTCGATATCCCGGCCATTCAGCACGTTCAGCATCGCACCGGCGCCGGCAACGACGCCCTGCTGCATCTGTCCCTGCTTGAACTGCGGCAGGATGATCTCGTTGATGATGTCGGCGCTCTTGGCGTCGGTCAGCGTGCCTTCCAGCCCATAGCCGACCTCGATCCTGACCTTGTGCTCCTTCGGGGCGACCAGCAGGATGGCGCCGGTATCCTTGTCCTTTTGCCCGATGCCCCATGTGCGGCCCAGCTGATAGCCGTAATCCTCGATCGTCTGCCCCTGCAGCGAGGATACGATCGCGACTACCACCTGCTGGCCGGTGGTCGATTCCTGCTGGGCCAGTTCCTGCGTCAGCTGGGCCGAGGCATCCTGGCCGAGCAGCCCGGCCTGGTCGACCACCCGCCCGGTCAGCGGCGGAAAGGCGATCGCGCCGGCAAGGCAGCTGCCGGCGCACAGCAGCGCCAGCACCAGGCCGAAGGCGGCAAGCCGTTTCACTAGAACTTGACCTTGGGGGCTTCCTGCGCCTCGGTCGAGATGGTGAAGGTCTCACGTGGTTTCAGGTCGGGATACATGATATGCGCGATCCAGCTGGACGGGATCGTGCGCAGCACCGTGTTGTATTGCTGTACGGCGTCGATGTAGTCGCGGCGCGCGACGGCGATGCGGTTCTCCGTGCCCTCGAGCTGCGATTGCAGTTCCATGAAATTCTTGTCGGCCTTCAGGTCGGGGTATTTCTCGGATACGACCAGCAGGCGCGAAAGCGCGCCGCCAAGCTGGGCCTGGCTTTGCTCGAATTGCTGGAAGGCCTGCGGATTCTGCGTGATGTCGCCGGCGGAGATCTGCGGCTGCGTCGCCTTGGCCCGCGCGTCGGTCACCTCGACCAGCGTATCCTTCTCATGCGCGGCATAGCCCTTCACCGTCTCGACCAAATTCGGGATCAGGTCGGAGCGGCGCTGGTACTGGTTCAGCACCTCGGACCATTTCGCCTTGCAGTTCTCGTCGAGCGTCGGCGCCTGGTTGACGCCGCAGCCCGACAGGCCGCACGCCATTACCAGAAGGAAGAGGACCGACAAGAACCTAGATGCGCGCATGAAACCAATCCCATGATATTTCACAGCGTTCTAGCACAGCCTCCCGACTTATCTAATGGATTTGTGGCTCGCACTGGCCGAGAGTGGGAGATCGAAGGAAAGGCGCCCTATGTTCCTCTATGTCATGGTCGGTCTTGCGGCGCTCGGCGGCTTGCTGTTCGGGTACGATACCGGCGTCATCTCGGGCGCGCTTCTATTCCTGCGGCAGGAATTCGATCTGTCCAGCACCATGCAGGGCGTGGTCACGGCGTCGGCACTTGCCGGGGCCGCGATGGGCCCGCTGGCCAGCGGCAGGCTGGCCGACCGTTTCGGGCGCCGCAAGACCATCTTCGTTACCGGGCTGATCTTCGCAGCCGGCTCCTGCCTGTGCGCCGCGGCGCCCAGCCTGTGGCTGTTCATTACCGGTAGGGTCGTCGTCGGCCTGGGCATCGGCATCGCCTCCATGCTGACGCCGATGTACCTGGCGGAGCTTGCCCCGGCCAGGTCGCGCGGCAGGCTGGTATCGTTCAACCAGCTGATGCTGACCTTCGGCATCCTGGTGTCCTATCTGGTCGGCTATGCGCTGGCGCCGTCCGGCGCGTGGCGCTGGATGGTCGGGTTGGGCGCGGTTCCCGGAATCATTCTTTCGCTGGGCATGCTGTTCCTGCCCGAAAGTCCGCGCTGGCTGGTGGCGAAAGGCCAGCCGGAAAAGGCAAAGGCGATCCTGTTGCGCCTGCGCGGCGACGAGGCGACCGCCGAAGCCGAATACCGCGACTTGCTGGCCGCCCACTACCAGGGCAACGGCGCGCGCATCGTCTTCTTGAAGGAACTGAAGCATCCCCATCTGCGGCACCTGCTGATCGTCGGCATCGGGCTTGCGGTGTTCCAGCAGATCACCGGCATCAACACGATCATCTATTACGCGCCGATCATTTTCCAGAGCGCAGGGTTTACTTCCAACGCCGGCGCCATCCTGGCGACCGCCGGCATTGGCGCGCTCAATTTTCTGATCACCATCGTCGCGATGCGCCTGATCGATCGTGTGGGACGGCGCGTCCTGTTGCTGGGCGGGTTGATCGGCATGGCCGTCAGCTTGCTGTGCCTCGCCGCCTGCTTCGCCTTCATCACAGGCCCGGTCGCGGCGTGGCTGACGGTCGCCAGCGTTGCGCTCTACATCGTCGGCTTCGCCATCGGCCTCGGGCCGGTGTTCTGGCTGTTGATCGCGGAGATCTTCCCCCAGAACGTGCGTGCGCAGGCTATGAGCATCGCGACGATGGCCAACTGGGCCGCCAACCTGATCGTGGCGCTGACCTTCCTTGACATGATGAAATTCCTGACGCCCGGCGGCACGTTCCTGACCTATGCGCTGTGTTCGGCAGGCGCGTATGTCTTCGTGCATAGTCTGGTGAAGGAGACAAAAGGCCGCACGCTGGAAGACATCGCGGCGCTGCCCGGCTAGGCCGCCGCCACGAGCTTCTCGGTCGCCATCCAGACGCGGGCGACCAGGGCGGCATCGAGCGCGCGCGGATTGGGTTTCACCGTAGCGCGCTTCTTGAAATACAGCCCCGTGCTTTGCGCCAGCTCCGGCGCGAGGGCGACATGCAGCGGCGTCTCCGCCCCCTGCTCCTCCGTCAGCAGGAACGGCGCCATCAGCTTCCACGACAGGCCGATGACCCCGGGCGTACGCACCAGCCCCGTCGCCACCGCGCCGGGATGCACCACGTTCGCGGTGACGCCGGTGTCGGTCAGCCGGCGCGACAGTTCGAAGGTGGTCATCATCTGCGCCAGCTTGGCCTGCGCATAGGCGCGTACGAAATTCCAGCCGTGAGTCAGTTCAAGATTGTCCGGATCGATCCTGGCCTTGTCCGACGTATCCGACCCGACGGTCACGATCCGCGCCTGCCCCGTCGCCTTCAACGCCGGCAGCAGAGCCATGCTGAAAACGAACGGCGACAGATGGTTGGTGGCCAGCACTGTCTCGTGGCCCTCCGCCGTCACCGCGCGCTTCGCCAGGAAGACACCGGCGTTGTTGACCAGGACCGAGATGCGCGGGTGGCTTGCCATGATCGTGGTTGCAAGGGCGCGCGTTTCGGCCAGCGAGGAAAGATCGGCCAGCATAAGCTCCGTCCGGGCCTGCGGCACCTGCGCCGCGATCCAGGCCTGCGCCGCTTCGCCCCGCGCCGCGTCGCGCCCGATCATGATCACGCGGTGCCCGGCGCGGGCCAGGCCGAGCGCGATGGAACGCCCTATGCCGCCGGTCGCGCCTGTGACCACCGCAACCGGATCAGCCACTGGCGCGTTTCCGCTTCGCATAGTTGCGCGCCAGCATGCGGGCCGGGAAACCCGCCGGCATCAGGCCGCCCAGCTTAGCCGCCCACACCATGCGTGCGGGAAAACCGAGCCTGACCGGCCGCGCTTCCAGCCGGCGCAGGATCGTGCGCGCGGCGAATTCCGGCTCCATCAGCCCGTGCATGTCGTAACGATTGAGCTCGGTCATCGGGGTGCGCACATAGCCGGGGCAGATGCTGGTGAGCCACACCCCCTGGGTCCGAGCCAGCGCGGAACGCCCGACCACCCAGTTGTCGACGGCGGCCTTCGACGCGGAATAGGCCGAGGCGCCGGGAACCGAAACGAAGCAGCCGAGCGACGCCAGGCAGGCGATGCGGCCGCGCACGCCCTTCTCGCGTTCCGGCTGGCGCGCCATGACCTCGATCGCGGGCAGCACCGTGTTCAACGTTCCCATCAGGTTGACGGCGATCGTCGCACGCGCCTGCGCCGGGGTTTCGGCCTCGCCCACCAGCGAGGTGAACATGACGCCGGCGCAGGTCAGCACGAGGTCCAGCGGGCCGCAGCCGGCGATCCACTCTTCCATTGCGGCCTGGTCGGTGACGTCCATCGCCCGCGGCCGCGTTTGCGCCCCCGATCGTTCGCAGACGGCAACGGTTTCGCCCAATCCTGCCTGATTTCTGTCGCACAGATGCAGCACGGCGCCGGGCTTTGCACAGGCAATGGCGAGAGCGCGCCCGATACCGCTACCGGCGCCCGTGATCAAAATCGAATTCAACTCCATGGCGGGTGCTTACCAGCCCGCGTCCAGCAGCGCCAGTCCCAGCATTATCCGCGCCACTGGCGTTGGGGCGCTTCCGGCGATAAGCTTGATCCGAAGCGCCGCCTGCCGCGACGCCCAGCCAGGGATTGCGCCATGAGCGATATTAGAGAACGGACTGTACGCTGGTCGGACCCGGCATCGATCGTGCAGGCGGGACTTGACCTCACCGGACTGGAATTCCTGCAGGCCGGGGCACGGGGCGAGGTGCCGCCGCCCCCGGTAATGGCGCTGATCGGGGCGGAAATGGGCGAGATCGAGCTGGGCCGCGTCACCATGCGCCTGACGCCCGGCGAATACCTCTACAATCCGATGGGCTCGGTCCATGGCGGCATTATCGCCACCATGCTGGATTCGGTCATGGGCTGCGCCGTGCATTCGACCCTGCCGGTGGGCCGGGCCTATACGACGCTTGAATTCAAGGTCAACTTCGCCCGCAAGCTGACCCAGGATGTCGGCACCGTCACGGCGGAGGGCGTGCTGGTCCAGGCGGGCCGGCAGATCGCGCTGGCTGCGGGCAAGCTGATCGGCCCCGACGGCAAGCTGTACGCGACCGCGACCACCACCTGCCTGATTTCCGATACCAAATAAGGATTGGTCATTCGCCGATCAGGTGCAGCACCAGTTCGCGGCGGTGCGGGCGGATACGGTGTTCGAACAAATAGATGCCCTGCCAGGTGCCCAGGACCGGCTTTCCCTCCAGCACCGGTATCGAAAGCTGCACCTGGGTCAGCGCCGTCCTAAGATGCGCCGGCATGTCGTCGGGTCCCTCGTCGTTGTGGCGGTAGAAACCGTTCTCGGGCGCCAGGCGGCTGAAATAGGCCTCCATGTCGCTGCGTACCGTCGGATCGGCGTTTTCCTGTATCAACAGCGAGGCGGAGGTGTGACGGCAGAAGATCGTCAGCAAGCCGGTATCGACCCCTTGCTGCCCGGTCCAGCCCAGGATCGGGTCTGTCACCTCGTGCAGCCCCTGCCGCCTTGTGACAATCTCGAATTTGTGAGTTGCCTGTCTCATCGCGCCTGCCGAATAATAATGCGGAACGGTCTGCACCCTGTCGCGTTCATTTGCCGCACCATCACGAATAAGAACAGGAAACAGTCGTGACCGATCCCAATACCACATATCCAGCGGCCGCCATCGGCCATGATTTCACCCCCGGTGAACATGATTGGCGTCATCACCGCAAGATGAAGCGATTCTCCTGGCAGCCGGTGGCCGCAGGCATCGCCGCCGCGCTGGCGATCCAGATCGTGCTCGGCCTCTTCGGCGTCGCGCTGGGGCTCGGCACGACGTCCGCCACCGATCCCGACGCCGCCCCGTCTGCCGACACGGTAGAACTGGGAGCCTCGATGTGGGCTGCGGTCAGCATCGTCTCGGCCGCCTTTTACGGGGGCTTCATCGCCGCCCGTCTTTCGAAGAGCTCGTGCCATCACTCGGGTATCCTGCATGGGATCGTATCCTGGGCCGGCACGGTGATCATCGTCACCTGCCTGCTGTCCAGCTTCGCCGGTTCCCTGTTCGGCGGCGCGGCGAAGATCGTCGGCGGCGCGACCAGCTACGGCATGGCGCATGGCAGGCCGTTCCACATGGGCCCGCCCGGTCCCATGGGCGGCCCGATGGGCGAGAACGACCCGATGAAGCGCGAGGCCCGCGATCTGATCGAGGGTAACACGCCACCGTCCGGCATGTCCGCCGATCAGGCGCAGACGGACATCGCGCTGCAGATGCCGATGCTTGCCGTGCCGGGTAACAGATCGGATATCGCCCACAAGCGGATGGTTGCCGATCTGAAGAGCCAGGGCGTCAGCGCAGGCGACGCCGAGAAGCGGGTCAGCGATCTGCAAGCCAAGGCCAAGGAAACGGCCGACAAGGCGGCGCATGCCACTGCCAAGGCCGCCGTGGCCGCCGGTATCATCCTGCTGCTTGCGGCATTGACCGCCGCCTTGGGCGGATCGCTGGGCGCGCTGCATGTGGCCCATGACCGCGAACGTCACCTTCACAATTCAACCAAGGCATAGGAGAGCCGCACTATGAAATACGTTCTATTCTGGGCTCTGGGCGTTCCCCTGCCGATCCTGCTGATCATCTACCTGTTCGTACACTAAGTACCCGCAGGGATTGACGCGAAGGCGCATGGTGGTCTTATGACTGCCATGCGCCTCGCTCTTTATCAGCCCGACATTCCGCAGAACACCGGCGCGATGCTGCGGCTTGCCGCCTGTTTAGCGGTACCGGTCGACATCATCGAACCATGCGGCTTCGTCCTGGACGATGCCCGCCTGCGCCGTGCGGCAATGGATTACGGCGGCGTGGCCGACATCACGAGACATGCCTCATGGGATGAGTTCGGCAATCGAAGATCAGGTCGCCTGATTTTGTTGAGCACAAAGGCTGCCGTGCCCCTGACCGACTTCCGGTTCGCGTCTGGCGACACGCTGCTGCTGGGTCGCGAAAGCGCGGGCGTGCCGCAGGCGGTACACGATTTTGCGGATGAAAGGGTCGTCATCCCGCTGGCGCCAGGCCTGCGGTCGCTGAACGTCGCGCAGGCGGCGGCGATCGCGCTCTATGAAGCCTTGCGCCAGACGGCTAACCTGCCCGCATGACCGAAGATCACAAACGACAGGCGGCAACGTGGTTTGCCCGGTTGCGCGACCGTATCTGCACCGAATTCACCGCGATCGAGGCGGAGCTGACCGGCACGCATGGCGACATGCCGGCCGGCAGTTTCATGCGCAAGGACTGGAAGCGCGACGATGCCGGCGGCGATGGCGGCGGCGGCACGATGTCGATCATGAAGGGCCGCGTGTTCGAGAAGGTCGGCGTCAACATCTCGACCGTGCATGGCAGCTTCAGCCCGGAATTCGCCAAGCAGATGCCGGGCGCCGCCGAGGATGGCAAATTCTGGGCCGCGGGCATCAGCATCGTCGCCCATATGCGTTCGCCCCTGGTGCCTGCGGTGCACATGAACACGCGCCATATCGAAACCAGCCATGCCTGGTTCGGCGGCGGCGCCGACATGACGCCGACATTTCCAGACGCGCAGGACACCGCCGATTTCCACGCCGCGCTACAACGCGCCTGCGACGCCAGCGATCCCGACTACTACCCCCGCTTCAAGGAGTGGTGCGACCGTTATTTCTTCCTGCCCCATCGCGGCGAGGCGCGCGGGATCGGCGGCATCTTCTACGACAACCTGGATACCGGCTGGGACGCCGACTTCGCCTTTACCCGCGCCGTCGGCGAGGCGTTCCTGGACGTGTACCCGCGCATCGTGCGAAGGCACATGAACAAGCCATGGACCGAGGAGCAGCGCCGCGCCCTGCTGGTCAAGCGCGGCCGCTATGTCGAGTTCAACCTGCTCTACGACCGGGGTACGACATTCGGCCTGAAGACGGGCGGCAATATCGAGGCGATCCTGATGTCCCTGCCGCCGGAGGTGCGCTGGGATTAGCCAGAAACCTTGACAATTTACTTTTTCTTAATTAAAAAGCCTCCATGCGCCTGGACCCAATACAATTCGACGATACGCCGTTCGAGGAAACGGCTTACCAGCGCGGCGCGATGTTTTCGCAAACGCCGCAGATCGTCACCGGCCCCAATGGCGAAACCTACACTAGCGAGGAAACCAGCCGCCGCCCCTACGTCCTGTTGGGTCCAAATCCATATGAACGCATGATGGCGGGTCTCAGGCAGCCTGCCGTGCCGGTATCGACCAAGATGGGCTACAAGAGCATACGGGTCACGATCCAGCAGGGCGATGGACCGAAATCGGCGGTGGCCGACATGGCCACGACGATCGACAGCCCGGATATCGGCAGCTATTGCGGCATATTGGGAATCGATTCCCTCACCGCGCTTTCGAAAGCGTTGGCGAAGGTTTTTCGCTTGGACGAAAGCTGGGAGCCGGGCCTTGCCGGCGCACCGGGCAGCATCGTGACCGTGCCATGGAATCCATCCCGCGACCGCAGGATGCTGATCGTCGGATCGGCCCATATGACCAATATGTTTTCCCCCGTGCTCGCAGCGCCTGTCGACCTGCTGGACATGGCCGATGGTAAAGTCACGGGCGTGGAACTGAAACCGCTGGCCTTCGCACGGATGAAAAAAGGCAGGTACGAAGGCAATCTGGGGCTCGACGATATGCGGCTGGTCCAGGCCGCCGCGCGTGAGAGCTACGGGCTGACGTAACAAAGCCGTTTGTGCCGCGTGACCATTGCAATATGATTGGCCATGGCCGAACAGATTTCCCAGCCAAATCCCGCCGGCCTGCGCCGCAATTACCTTTCGGGCTTCGACCTGATCTTCCAGTCTGTCGGAACGGTCGCGCCGTCGGCCTGCATGGGATTGCTGCTGCCGGTGATCTTCGCCAAGTCGGGGATGGAAAGCTGGCTGTGCATGCTGTTCGCAGGGTGCGGCATCCTGTTGCTGGCGACGCAGATGAACGTGTTCGGCCGGCGCATGGCATCGCCCGGCGCCCTGTACGCCTATGTCCATGCCGGGCTTGGCCCGGTGGCGGGCGTCATCACCGGCTGGTCGGTGTTGCTGGCCTACGTGCTGTTCATCGCGACCATTCCGCCGCAGATCTCGAACCTGATCGGCGGCTTGCTGCATATCTCGTTCGGGCTGCCGCTGCAGATCGGGATCATGATCGCATCGGTATTGCTGCCGTGGTGGCTGGCGCAGCAGGACGTCCGGCTTTCGGCGCGCGTCACCAGCGTGATCGAGATGGCGACCATGCTGCTGGTGCTGTTCCTGGTCGGCACATATTTCTGGAAAAGCGGCAGCATCGTCGATCACCAGCAGCTGGACATCAGCCAGTTCGCCTTTCACCCGTTCCATCTGGGCCTGGTGCTGGCGTTCCTGTGTTTCGGCGGTTTCGAAAGCGCGATGGAGCTGGGAGCCGAGGCGAAGCATCCCTTCGTCATGATCCCGCGCATCCTGTTGATCGTCGTCGGCCTGCTGACGCTGTTCTTCGTCATCGCCACCTACGGCATCGTCGCCGCGTTCCATGGCATCACGCCCGACCTCGGCCAGCAGGATTCGCCGCTGATCACCCTGTCGCGCGCGCTGGGCATCGGCCATGTCGGTGTTATCGTCACGGGCGGGTTCCTGTGCAGCCTGCTGGCCAGCTCGCTCGGCTGCATCAATGCCGCCGCGCGCGTGCTGTACGCCTTCGCCCATCGCGGCCTGTTCTTCCCGGCGATCGGCAAGACGCACAAGCGCCACGGCACGCCGCATTACGCGATCGCCGCCGTCACCACCATCGGCGTCGGCATCTCGCTGACGCTGACGGCGTGCGGGCTGGGCACGCTGGACCAGCTCGACTACATCGGCACGATCTCGTCGTTCAGCATCCTGGCGTCGTACTTGATGGTGGCGATCGCCGCGCCGTTCTATGCGCGGCAACTGGGCGAGCTAACGGCGTGGCGGGTCATCGGCGCGATCGTGACGGTGGCGCTGCTCTGCGTGCCGCTGAGCGGGTGCCTGTACCCGGTGCCGGACTATCCGCACAATCTGCTGCCCTATATCTTCCTGGCGTTGATCGCGCTGGGAACCGGCTATTTCCTGTTCATCCGCAGAACCGATCCGGCGCGGCTGGGCGGGCTGGAGAGCGAGCTGCTAAATGTGCAAGCGGCTGGATAAACCTAGCGACAGTCAGCCCGTCGCATCCTTGGTCAGCGTCAGCACCAGACCGTCCAGCTCGGGCTTGAACGTGATCTGGCAGGACAGGCGGCTGTTCGCCTCGACGTTGAAGGCACCGTCCATGGTGAACGATTCCTCGTCGTTGCGCGGGCCGACCTTTTCCATCCACGCCTCGTCGACATAGACGTGGCAGGTGGCGCAGGCGCAGGCGCCGCCGCATTCGGCGCGGATCGGCAGGCCGGCGTCGCGGATCAGCTCCATCACCGTCCAGTTCAGGCGTGCCGGAACTTCGCTTGTCGTGCCGTCCAGCTGTTTGACGATGACCTTCATGCCTTGACCTTCAGTTCGGCGTCGCCGCCCACGCCCAGCTTGCTCTGCAGGTCGCTGCTGCTGGTCGTGTACTGGAAGCGGTACTTGCGGTCCGGGTGGACGATGCGGAACGCTTCCTGCGCCATCAGGGCGGCCTCGTGGAAGCCGGACAGGATCAGCTTCAGCTTTCCGGGGTACGAGTTGATGTCGCCGATGGCGAAGATGCCGGCCTCGCTGGTCTCGAACTTGGCGGTGTCGACCGGGATCAGGTTCTCGGTCAGGTTCAGGCCGAAATTGGCGACCGGGCCCAGCTTCATCGTCAGGCCGAAGAACGGCAGCAGGGTGTCGCAGGGGATGACATAGGCGTCGCCGTTGTCCGGCTTGCAGCGTACGCCCTCGATCTGGCCGCCGGCGCCGACCAAGTCGACGATTTGGCCGATATGCAGCTTGACCTTTCCGGCCTCGACCAGGGCGCGCATCTTCGATACCGAATCGGGTGCGGCGCGGAAATCGTCGCGGCGGTGGATCAGCTGCATCTGGCTGGCCAGCGGCTCAAGGTTCAGCGTCCAGTCCAGCGCCGAATCGCCGCCGCCGGCGATCAGGATGTTGCGGTCGCGGAAGGTTTCCATGCGGCGCACGGCATAGAACACCGATTTGCCCTCGTAGTCGTCGATACCCTGGATCGGCGGCTTCTTCGGCATGAAGCTGCCGCCGCCCGCCGCGATCACGATCACCTTGGCTTCCATCACCGTGCCGGCATCGGTGGCGATGCGCCACTTGCCGGTTTCGGTCCTGGTCAGCGATTCGGCCATCTGGTTCAGGTGGAACACGGGATGGAACGGCTTGATCTGCTCCATCAACCGGTCGGTCAGCTCCTGCCCGGTAACGACCGGCAGCGCCGGGATGTCGTAGATCGGCTTTTCCGGATACAGCTCGGCGCACTGGCCGCCCGGCTTGTCCAAGATGTCGATCAGGTGCGCCTTGATATCGTTCAGGCCCAGCTCGAACACGGCGAACAGGCCGACAGGGCCGGCACCGATGATGATAACGTCGGTTTCGATAACGCCCGCAGGCAATTGGGTCATGCTTCCGTCAGCCATGTGTCTGTTACTCGTGGCGCCGGAAAATCCGGCTCATTCTTGGGAAGCGCCTGTTTTCCATGAAATGGCGCCCGGCGCAAGGCCGCAGTCACTTCGGCGTGTAGCCATCCTGCTTGCCCGAGGGGCGGGCGAGGCCCGAAGCCGGATCGGCATAGGTCCGGAAGCGGTCGGTATCTTGGATCAGCACACGCAGGACCAGAAGCTCGACCACCGTGCCGACGCCGGCATTGGGCTGGGCGGCCAGCTTGTCGAGCTGGTTTCGCGTCAGGTCGCAGATATCCACGTCGCCCGGCACGTTACCCGCCCGCTGGCTGTTCAGGATCGCATGGTTCAGGCGCGTACTGCCCAGCTGCAGGTCGACGACATTGTTCAGCGTGATGGGTTCCTGCCCGGCCAGTTCCATCAGCCTGGGCTTTTCAAAGGCGAAGCGGGCCGCCGCCGAATCGATCCAGCGCTCCAGCGGCTCCTGTTTTTCCGGCGGCTCGGCGAAGATGCGGTATTTTCCCGTGTTTCCCGGCGCCATGTCGATTACGGTACGGATCATGCCGTCGCGGGGAATGCCCAGTTCGACATAGGCGGCGGGGGCGACGGTATAAAGATGCTTGTCGATGGGGCGCTGCGCCGGTGGCCAGCCGGCCGCCTCGAGGGCCTGCATGCGGTCGACGAAAGCCGTGGCGGCGCTTTGCCCGGTCTTTGTCTCCAGGATTGCCAGGAACCGCGGCAAGAGGTTGGAGTCGGTCGGCGCAGCCGCCTCGCCCTCCATACCGCCCGTTTCCATATCGTTGTCGTCAGTCGCCATAACCCATACCTACTACAAAATCACTGTTATGAAAAGGAAATGGCGACTTCCTAGCCATTATCGGGCGATGAAGCGCCGCGTCCCGCCGTCGGCGCCCCGTTGCGCGCAATATGGTCCAGCTTGCCCGCCTGCACCGGCCGGGATTGAGCCGCCAGCCAGTTGTTCTGCACGATCTGGAAAACTATCGAACTCATGGCAAGCGCAATCCGGTTATGGGCGCGCAGGCCGAGATTGAGGAGGTCATCCGGCTTCAGTTCGTTCAGGTTTTTCCGCAGCGCTTTCGCAGGGACCGTCCCGATATTGTCACCCAGGGTGGTCAGCGTGGACGTCAGGTTCTCCGGCAGGAGCTTCCTCTTCATCAGGTGCAGCAGATTGGCATCGCGCCGACGCACGGCATCCTGCAAATTCTCCGCCGTCTGCGAGGAAAACCGTTCCACAGTGTCGTCGAGGATGATCGAGGCCAGCGATCCTTCCTCGAAAGCCTTGTCGTCCAGCGCGACCGACGCGACCAGCCTGACCTGCGAGCGGGTCAGGCCCAGGCTTGTATAGGTTTGCTCGATCGATCCTTCGGCGTTTTCCATTCTGTCCCGTATTGTGCGCGGCAGGGACGGGTGAGATAATCGTCTATTAAGCCTTTGTAAATGCCTCCCGCAAAGAACGTTCACCTTACCCCTGCAGACCGGACCCAATGACCCTATCCCCTCTCTCCGCCGTGATCGACGCCGCCTGGGAACAGCGCGACGGCATGAATCCCGATACGGGCGGCGCTATCCGCGACGCCGTCGAGCAGGTTCTGCTGCGGCTGGACATCGGCCAGCTGCGTGTCGCCGAGAAGGTCGGCAAGTCGTGGCAGGTCAACGAATGGGTCAAGAAGGCGATCCTGATGTCGTTCCGCCTGACCGCCTCCAGCCCGGTCGCAGGCGGGTACGACAAGGTGCCGCTGAAATTCGACGGCTGGACGGCGGAGGAATTCGCCAGCACCCGGTTCCGCGCCGTGCCGGGGGCCATCGTGCGCCGGGGCGCCTATATCGCGCCGGGCGCGGTGCTGATGCCAAGCTTCGTGAACATCGGCGCGCATGTGGGCGAGAACACGATGATCGACAGCTGGGCCACGGTGGGCAGCTGCGCGCAGATCGGGGCGGACTGCCACATCTCCAGCGGCGTCGTGATCGGCGGGGTGCTGGAGCCGCTGCAAGCCGATCCCGTCATCGTCGAGGACAATTGCTTCATCGGCGCCAATTCCGCGGTGACGGAGGGCGTGATCGTGAAGGAAGGCGCGGTGATCGCCATGGGCGTGCAGATCGGCGCATCGACAAAGATCATCGACCGCGAACGCGGCGGCGAGGTCCTGCGTGGGCGCGTGCCTTCCTATAGCGTGGTCGTGCCGGGCACCCTGCCGCCGGAACGCGGCGTTTCGCTGGCCTGCGCCGTGATCGTCAAGCGCGTGGACGCGGCGACGCGGGCCAAGACCTCGGTCAACGACCTGCTGCGAAATTGATTACCAGATGGTAGTGGGAAGGGGCTACGGGGGTCGTGGGGGTTGTCACCATCGCCTCCAGCTTAGCGGCTCCTGTCATGCTGGATATTTGAAAACCTGTATCGCCTTTCGGCAGAGCCACAGACCTCTTTCGAGAAAGGCTGGTGGTCCCGCTACACGGCCCCGTAGTTGACGCGACCATAGCCGGCTGGAACGCGATGTCAAATAAAAAAAGTGTTACGGGGTGATGGTGTACGCCTGCACGTACACCCACATTTAGTTCAAATTGAAGATATCGGGCGATTAGTGGTGACGATGGACCACATGGCAATGATGCCCATGCCGGCAATGATGGCGGTGGTGACGATGGACCTGCGCCATGGGCGATGACGCGGTTCCGATGCAGATCACGAACGCAAGTGCGGCAGCCAGTTTCTTCATTGATTCCCCCATGGTGAAGCGTCCGGTGAATTGGATGCGATGACGGCCAGAGCCAGCAGGCTTTCGGGCCAGATTTCGTCCACGGTCGATTTGAGGTATTTCTGGCCCTCGTACGTGGCGATCACCACGTCTACCGTTTTCGAGCCGTGGCGGACGAAGAACTGCCAGCGTCCGGATTCGATGCCCTCGATCGCGCGCTGATGCGTCAGCTTCCAGTCCGTGCCGCCGTTGCTGCGGCCGCTGACGGTCGCGATCACCTGATGCGGATCAGCCGGTTGCTGATCAGTATGATCGGCCCGCTCGGTACGCTTGATCTCGACCAGCTCTGCCATGAAAAACCCTCGCCGCGCCCGTGCGGCATCGCTTGATATTCAAAGTACCATCGGCGTGTTTAGGAACACGTTATTTATCTAGATCTTTTGCGAAGTTAGCACAGGGTCGGGGGATTGTCACCGTATCCGGACGCCCAGCCCCTCCATCAGCAATTGCCATAATTCGCCATAGGCCGCGTCGATGTCCGGCCCTGACCATTCGGCGGCATGGGCCGGGTGGTGGAAACGGGTGGTGGCGAACAGCACCGCCCTGCCCGCCGCGACGGGATCGCGGGTGCTGAACGCGCCGTCAGTCACGCCGGCGCGGATGATGCGCGCCGTCAATTCCACCAGTTCCTCGACATGCGCGGCGACGATGGGCTGCGAGTCCGCCGCCAGTATGCGATAGGCCGCGAACAGCTCGGGATCGTCGGCGGCGCGGCGCCGCTTGAGGGCCCGCAAGGTATCGTAGAAGTGCCGCAGCCGCTCGGGCGCCGGCCCCGGCGCGGCGGCGATCGCCCGCAACGGCAGCATGGTCGCCTCCATCCACCGCGTGACCACCAGGTCGCGCAGTTCGGCCTTGCTGGCGACGTGCCGGTAGACGGCGGCATGGCTGACCCCCAGCGCCCGCGCCACGTCGACCACGGTCGCCTTGGCCGGGCCGAAGCGACGGATGACATCCTGCGCCGTGTCCAGTATGCGCTCGCGCGTCAGGGGGCCTTCCGTCGTCAGGACGCCACCGCCAGGGTGATTCCGTCGAGCTCGGCCAGGATCTGCGGCGACAAAACCAGCTCCGCCGCCGCCAGGTTCTCCCGCAGATGCGCCAGCGACGACGTGCCTGGGATCAGCAGGATGTTCGGCGAACGGTGCAGCAGCCATGCCAGCGCCACCTGCATCGGCGTCGCCCCCAGCCTGTCCGCGACGCCCGACAGGGTCGAGGATTGCAGCGGCGTGAACCCTCCCAGCGGGAAGAACGGCACATAGGCGATGCCCTGCGCCGCCAGCGCGTCGATCAGCGTGTCGTCGTCGCGGTGGGCCAGGTTGTAGTTGTTCTGCACGCAGACGATGTCGGTGATCGCCTGCGCCTCGGCCACCTGCGTCGCCGTGACGTTGCTGAGGCCGATATGGCGGATCAGCCCCTGGCGCTTGAGGTCGGCCAGGACCGTGACCTGTTCGGCGACGGACCCGTCCGCCGGCCCATGGACCGCGCCCATCATGCGGTAATTGACGATGTCGATCGCCTCGAGCCCGAGGTTGCGCAGGTTGTCGTGCAAACCGTCGGTCAGTTCCTGGGGCGAGATCGCCTTCTGCCACGACTTGTCCGCCGGGCGGCGCGCGCCCAGCTTGGTCACGATAACCAGCCCCGCCGGATAGGGATGAAGGGCCTGCCGGATGATCTGGTTAGTGACATGCGGGCCGTAGAAATCGCTGGTATCGATATGGTCCACCCCGGCCTCGACCGCCGCGCGCAGGACAGCGACCGCCGCCTCGGGATCCTTCGGCGGCCCATACACCCCCGGCCCCGCCAGCTGCATCGCGCCATAGCCCATGCGGTTGACCGTCAACGACGTACCGGGAAACGTAAACCGACCGCCGAGTGTGAGTTCGCTCATCTGCTGATCCTTTAGGATTGTGATGGAGCGAATATAGGGGTCTATGTTACAGAAGTCAAATTCTGAAACCTGTAGCACCCTTCTTTACTAAAGCGAGAGATTGAAGGCGATCGATATGCGGGTCCTGTCACCGGTATAACGCGCGACGTGGATGAACCAGGAGGGGAACATCACCATCAGCCCGGCCCTGGGCGCGATCCCCTGTATACCGCCGTCATTGAGGCAATCCTTGACGCGAAGCGCAGCTGCGGCGCGTACATCGCGGCAATGATGCCGCGCGGATCGGACACTTCCAGCTCCCCGCCGAGGGAGGTATCCTGCGCGATCCCGCCATCGTCGACCCAGTAGACCCCCGACCAGTAGGCCATCGGGTGGCCATGCGCCTTGTTGCCGTTGCCGGCGCGATTGACGTTGGCCCAGGCGGAGACGCGCCAGTCGACCACCGCCGGAACCAGTTCGTCCCCCGTATCGCGCAGGGTCATGCGGTTCGCAATCTGGCAGCCGGCATCGACGATCGTCCTGCCCTCCGGCCCCGCCCACGAGAGAAACTAACTGGAATGCCAGCCGCCGAAATTGCTGACACTGACCCCGCGCTCGCTTTTTTCCCGTTCCAGAATGCGCACCGACAGTGCTGCGTTGACGGTGTCATGATCTAAAATGGTGGCGCTTAGAAAGGGTGTGGGAAACAGGGCTTCGGCAGCGAAGGTGTCTTTTTGAAAGAAGGTGCTGAAGCTATCGTGTGATGCACTGTCGTCGGTCATGAGAGAGTGCTTTCCATTTCAGTGGGCTAGGAGATAATTGCCTCTCCAGCGCATAGCCATGCACTCACATTAATACGTTTGGATGTCTGATCTCATGTGCAAAGGGTGATTAAAATAATAACTATCGACCGCAAAACAGATATACGTCTGGCTTGCCCGCTAGATTACGCCATGTCAGATCTAGTCATCTGTAGGAGATTTACTGGCAAAGGGCTTTGATAGTAACTTGGTTAATGATTAAGACGAGACTTTACGAAACTTTTTTAAACCAATCCAATCCTGCAAATAAAACAAGTATACCACCAATTAAAAATCCAAAAAGCATTGGAAATATTGCATCTTCTCCGAAATTGGTGTTTCCACCCGTGGTGTAGCATTCCCAATTTTCACTGTTAGCAGTAAGGTAAGCTCCCAAATTCACTAGGCTAAGATAAAATAACTCTACAAAAAAACATAATACTAACACTTCGTACGATTTGGCCAGCAAGAACGGCAACACCAATAACCCAGTGCAAACAGCCAATACTTTTAAATCCAGACCTGACGATACAATTCGGTGACAATCCATAATATAAAGATGATTCTGAGTTATTTGCCAACCGTAGGCAACGCAAGCTGTGAGTAAGGCATACAGGATGCCTCCATAGCGAAGAAAATTAGCTGGTGACTTCTTATTATTCGGAATACGCGCAGCATACTTTGATATGACTTGTTCAAGCCTCAGAGAGAAATCTGGCGCACCCGACAAGATTCGAACTTGTGACCTTTGCCTTCGGAGGGCAACGCTCTATCCAGCTGAGCTACGGGTGCCTGCTGTAACAGGTATCAGGGTTCGCCGGTCAGTTCAATCTCGCCATCCGGACCGTCCTCGCCTGCGTCGTCGGGGATGAATCCGCCCGATTGCAGCTGGAAGAAGCCGGCATAGATGCCGCCCGGCCTTGCGACCAGCCGGTCGTGCGTGCCTTCCTCCACGATCCGGCCCTTGTCGAACACCAGGATGCGGTCGGCGTCCAGGATGGTGGACAGGCGGTGCGCGATCATGATCGAGGTGCGGCCGTGGGTCAGCGCCCGCAGGGCGTCCTTGATCGCGTGCTCGCTGGCCGAATCCAGCGAGCTGGTGGCCTCGTCCAGGATCAGGATCGGGCGGTCGGCCAGGATGGCGCGGGCGATGGCGATGCGCTGGCGCTCGCCGCCCGACAGCTTGATCCCGCGCTCGCCGACCAGCGTTTCGTAGCGCTGCGGCAGGCCCATGATGAAATCCTCGATATGCGCCTGGCGCGCGGCGTCGCGGATCGCCTCCATGCCGGCGCCCGGATTGCCGTAGGCGATGTTCTCGGCCAGGGAGCGGTGGAACAGGATCGGGTCCTGCGGCACCAGCGCGATCGCGCTGCGCAGCGACATGCGCGACCCCTTGGCGATGTCCTGCCCGTCGACCGCGATGACGCCGCCCTGGATCGGGTACAGGCACTGAACCAGCCGGGCGAAGCTGGTCTTGCCGCTGCCCGAATGCCCGACCAGCGCCACGCGCTCCCCCGCCCGGATGGTGAGGGAGAAATCGTGGAAGACCGGCACGGTCTTGCCCGGATAGGTGAAGCTGACGCGGTCGAATACGATCTCGCCCCGCGCGATGGCCAGCGTCGGCAACTCGAGCGGCGCCTCCGGCACCTCGCGGGTCAGGGCGATGACGCCGTGCAGGTCGTAGGACGATGTCAGCAGGCTCTTGATGTTGTCGCCCAGATCCTTGATGTACGACTGCACGATCGTATAGGCGAAGGCCAGGTAGGCCATGTTCTCCTCGCTGGCCTGGCCGTGGAAATAATACCACGTGCCGCCGCCCAGCAGCAGCGCCAGCATGCCGGCCAGCATCATGCGCTGCACCAGCGACGCCCAGCCCGACAGCAGGAAGGCGCGTGTGTTGACGATGCGCAGCGCCGTCGTGGTGACCAGGAACCGGTCGATCTCGCCGGGCTCCTGCGCATAGGATTTGGTGGTCGCCATGCCGCCCAGGCTGTCGGCCAGGTGCGCGCCGAAAACATCCTGCGCCGCCGCGTAGTCGCCCTGCGCCGGCCCCGACACCCGGAACACCATGAAGGCGCTGATCGAAAGCAGGATGCCGACATATAGCACCATCAGCCCCGCCAGCAGCGGGAAGCGCAGCGCCAGGAACGCCGTGCTGCCGGTCAGCACCATCAGCGAGGGGAAGATCCTGATGATGATCTGGTCCTCGAACACCTCGGTGCTGCGGCGGGCGCGGTTTATCTTGGCGATGATGCTGCCGGTGAAGGTGTTGACGAAGAACCGTTCCGGCAGCCGGTAGATATGGGCGAAGACATCGTCGACCACCGCCTTGAAGACATGCGTCTCGAACACGTTGTAGATGAAGAAGGTGCAGGAGAAGAACAGCGTCTGCGCCGCGTACACGCCCAGGAAGACGAACAGGCAGCGATAGATCGCGTCCTGCCCCTCATGCTGCCGGATCGCGCCGAGGAAGGACGACAGCGCGGTCGGCAGGAACGTCTCCAGCAGCGCCGACGCTGTCATCAGCAGCAGCACGCCGGTCAGCCGCCGCGGCTGCCGCTTCCAGTAGCCGGCGGCAAAGCGCAGCACGTCGAGAAAGGTCGGAGTTCCCGCCGGCACGTTCTTCGCGCCGGCAAGCCAGGGTCGTGAATTCATGGGTTGCAGTCGGAACGAGTGCGGCCCACCCTTATGCCGGAAGTGCGGGCGCTATGCCAGATGAGTTTGCGTCAGGGCGTTGCAGCGGGAAGATGCTTTTCGCCTGCCATCAGGCCTGCCACTTTGGAAATGTAGCCTGCGTGAGAAAAATTCCCGTCGTAATTCTTCACGTATGTCTGGGACGTATTGGCTTCGGCAATCGGAATGATGGGGCTTTCCGGTGCAAAACGCCTGGCGACAAACACGACATGCGCTGCCTCCCGGTCCGCCAGATTGCGATCCGGGATCTTCTTCCAGAGCTCGAACCATAACGTCGCCAGCAATTCGGTCGTGTTATCGGATTTGCAGTCATCGGTGGAGAGTACGTCGGCCAGCCAGCTTGTACTTTCCTCGGGCTTCTTCTCCCCCAGGACCGTCTCGATATTTTCTTTTATCAGGCTGTCGGCAGACTTGGCGACGATGGGATTTTTCGTCATCGCGATGGCATGATGCAAGGCATTCGTGCCCAGCCCTTCTGCAATTAAATCCTCTTCGGCTTTTACCCAGCCCGAATGCAGTCCCGGGACGATGGATGGTTCGGCTACCGGATCGACATTTTTCAAAGCCGAACGATAGGAAAATTCGGCGATGGTGGTGGATGCCAAATATCCAGTATCATTTATGAACTGTCGTGACACCGCGCCCAGTACCGGGGAACCGCTACCGAGGCGCGCGAAATTGACAGCCTCATCGGCAGACAGGGTTTCACCGGGCTGTAACTTGCTTTTCCACGTCTCGTTCAAATCCTGCGTTGGTTTAGCCGATACAGGCTGAGCTTCGGTGGCTGCGAGTAATCCTCCCAGCGCCAACTTGGCAGACATTCGTTCGGCATTGGAAAAGATAAAATCCGCTGCCTCGCTTACAAGCGGCTGTGGCGATCTGCGCCACAGAAGGGAATTACTGCTTTTGCAAATCTGAATGGCAGAGTTGAAAATCGTCTTGATCAGTTTTTCGTTTGATGTCGCCAGCGATCCATCCATCAACCTGTTGGCTTCCTGGCCCCACTGACCGGCATATGCGGCCTGCATTTTTTCATCGGGACTGTTGCTTGCAAGGTTTTCCAGAAGCCTAAGCGTTCTGTCATCTAGGTCGGCTGACACGAACCTGGCAAGGGCAAGCGCCGGTCTGGACAATGCAAGAGTTTGCGAATGAGTTTCGGCATAATCGAGCGCACTTTCATGCGTAAAACCTAGAAGACCTTGCAGTGCTTTTTTAATTTCCACTTTAACACTCATTAAAATTATATAAATATTCTACATGAGTTTTCATGTAGTGTCCAGTTGACTATTATTCCTCCAGCGCCGCCGCCGCCGCGATCGGGGCCAGCGGCAGGGCGACCGCCAGCAGGGCGGCGATGAACAGCAGCGGGCCATAAAATGCGCCGCCAGCCAGCGCCTTGTCGATCGTACCGGCGCCGAAGATCAGCACCGGGATGCACAGCGGCAGCGCCAGCAACGCGACCAGAACCCCGCCGCGCCGTGCGCCGATCAGCAGCGCCGCGATGGCGCCGCCGATCAGGCTGAGCACCGGCGTGCCGATCAGCAGCGACGCCATCGCCGCCAGCGTCGCGGCGGCGGGCATGTCCAGCAGCAGCGCGGCGACCGGCGACAGCAGCGCCAGCGGCAGGCCGGTGGTCAGCCAGTGCGCCGCCATCTTGGCCAGCGCCAGAAGCTCGGCGGGGATCGGGGCGGTCAGTATCTGGTCCAGGCTGCCATCCTCGGCATCGGCGGCGAACAGGCGGTCGAGCGACAGCAGCGCCGACAGTAGCGCCGCGACCCAGATCGCACCTGGCGCGACCGGCTGCAGCTTCGCCGGATCGGGCCCGATGCCGAAGGCCAGCAGCACGATCACCAGCAGGAAGAACACCAGCGTCGCCGGCACCTGCCATCCCTGGCGCAGGGCCAGGCGCAGCTCGCGGGCGAGGAGGATACGGAACAACCTCATGCCGCGCCCAGGGTCAGCGTGCGGGCGGCCAGATTGGGCAGGGCATCGTGCGTCGCCGCGACGACCATGCCGCCGCAAGCGACATGCGCCGCCAGCACCGCCTGAACCTGCGCGAAGGCGGCCTCGTCCAGCGCCGTCGTCGGTTCGTCCAGCAGCCACAGCCGCGCCCCGGACGCCAGTACGCCGGCCAGGGCGACGCGGCGTTTCTGGCCGGCGGACAGGTAGCGTATCGGCGTGTCAATATGGCTCTGCATGCCGACCAGTCCCAATCCCAGATCGTCATTCCGGCCGGACGGCGTAACTCCATATACACTCGACGCTGGCTCAGGGTTATGGATTCCGGCATTGGACACCGGAATGACGGAGAAACGGAAGCTTAGCGCCTCGCGCGGCGTCTCCGCAGCCTTCAAACCGTCCAAATGGCCCAGATAGGCAAGCTGGCGACGATAGGCGTGCAGGTCGTCGCCGATCGCACTGCCGTCGAGCGCGACCGTGCCCGAAAGCGGCGTCAGCAGCCCCGCCAGTATCCGAAGCAGGCTGGACTTGCCCGAACCGTTGGCGCCGCGGATCAGCAGGGCCTCGCCCGGCGCGACGGCGAAGGACAGTGTCCGGAACAGCACAGACTCGCCGCGAATGCAGGCAAGTCCCTCTATTTTCAAGCCGCTCGCGGTTGTCGCACCAGTCATTAAGGATTAGAGTCTTTATATGGAATCAGAGTTGCAGAACGAGGCTATCCCATGACCGTCACCGGTGTCGACACCCTGAAGACGAAGCGTACCCTGACCGTCGACGGCAAGCCCTACGTCTATTACAGCCTGGATGCCGTGACCGGCGGGGTCAGCCAGCTGCCGTTCTCGCTCAAGGTGCTGCTTGAAAACCTTCTGCGCTACCAGGATGAGCGCACCGTCAGCGTCGATGACGTGAAGGCGCTGCTCGCCTGGACCGACACCAAGTCCAGCACGCGCGAAATCGCCTACCGCCCCGCCCGCGTCCTGATGCAGGATTTCACCGGCGTGCCCGCCGTCGCCGACCTGGCCGCGATGCGCGATGCGATCGTGAAGCTGGGCGGCGATCCCGACAGGATCAACCCGCTGTCCGCCGTCGACCTGGTGATCGACCATTCGGTGATGGTGGACGAGTTCGGCACCCAGCACGCCTTCGACGCCAACGTGCAGCGCGAATTCGAGCGCAACCTGGAACGCTACCAGTTCCTGCGCTGGGGCCAGAACGCCTTCCGCAATTTCCGCGTCGTGCCGCCTGGCACCGGCATCTGCCACCAGGTCAATCTGGAATACCTGGCCCAGACCGTGTGGGTGGAAACGGACCAGACCGGGGCGGAGATCGCCTATCCCGATACGCTGGTCGGCACCGACAGCCACACCACCATGGTCAACGGCCTCGCCGTGCTGGGCTGGGGCGTGGGCGGCATCGAGGCGGAGGCGGCGATGCTGGGCCAGCCGGTATCGATGCTGATCCCCGAAGTGCTTGGCTTCAAGGTCACCGGCAGGTTGAGCGAAGGCACCACCGCCACCGACCTGGTGCTGAGCGTGACGCAGATGCTGCGCAAGCGCGGCGTGGTGAACAAGTTCGTCGAATTCTTTGGCCCCGGCCTCGACAATCTGGGCCTTGCCGACCGCGCGACCATCGCCAACATGGCGCCCGAATACGGCGCGACCTGCGGCTTCTTCCCGATCGACAAGGAAACCATCCGTTACCTGAACTTCACCGGCCGCGATCCGCACCGCGTGAAGCTGGTGGAAGCCTACGCCAAGGCGCAGGGCATGTGGCGCGACGCGGCGACCGACGACCCCGTATTCAGCGACATGCTGGAACTGGACCTTGCCAGCGTCGAGCCCTCGCTGGCCGGCCCGCGCCGCCCGCAGGATCGCGTCCTGCTGTCGAAAGCCGCCGCCGCGTTCGCCGGCGAGTTGAAAAGCTTCGGCGTCGAGGGCGAGGCGGTGAAGAAGACGGTGCACGTCTCGGGCACCGACTATACGATCGGCCACGGCGATGTCGTGATCGCGGCGATCACCAGCTGCACCAATACCTCCAACCCCAGCGTGCTGGTCGCGGCGGGGCTGCTTGCGCGCAACGCGCTGGCAAAGGGGCTGAAGGTCAAGCCCTGGGTCAAGACCTCGCTGGCGCCCGGCAGCCAGGTGGTCACCGAATACCTGAAGGCCGCGGGGCTGCAGGCGCCGCTGGATGCGCTGGGCTTCAATCTGGTCGGCTACGGCTGCACCACCTGCATCGGCAATTCGGGCCCGTTGCCGGAGGCGATCTCGGCCGCGATCGACGAGGGCAACCTGACCGCCGCCGCCGTGCTGTCCGGCAACCGCAATTTCGAGGGTCGCATCAATCCCGGCGTCAAGGCGAACTACCTTGCCTCGCCGCCGCTGGTCGTCGCCTATGCGCTGGCGGGATCGATGACGATCGACATCGCGACCGAACCGCTCGGCACCAGCGCCGATGGCGCGCCGGTATACCTGAAGGACATCTGGCCGAGCGACCTGGAAATTCGCGCCACCATCGAGCAGTATCTGTCACCGCAGATGTTCCGCGAACGCTATGCCAACGTGTTCGAGGGGCCGAAGCCGTGGCAGGCGATCGGCGGAGCCGAGGGGAAGACCTACAAATGGGATGCGGCTTCTACCTACGTCAAGCAGCCGCCCTTCTTCGGCGATGCGACGTTCGAGACCGGCAAGGACATCAAGGATGCGCGCGTGCTGGCGATACTGGGCGATTCCGTGACCACCGATCACATCTCGCCCGCCGGCGACATCCGCAAGACCAGCCCCGCCGGCGAGTACCTGGTGGAGCATGCGGTGACGCCGATGGAGTTCAACTCCTACGGGGCGCGGCGCGGCAATCACGAGGTGATGATGCGCGGCACCTTCGCCAATATCCGCATCAAGAACGAGCTGGTGCCGGGTACCGAGGGCGGCGTGACCAAGTACATGCCTTCAGGCGACGTGATGCCGATCTACAACGCGGCGATGATCTACAAGGCGGAGGGCACGCCGCTGATCGTGGTCGCGGGCAAGGAATACGGCACCGGCTCCAGCCGCGACTGGGCCGCGAAGGGCACGCGCCTGCTGGGCGTCAAGGCGGTAATCGCGGAGAGCTTCGAGCGCATACATCGCTCCAACCTGGTCGGCATGGGCGTGTTGCCGCTACAGTTCATAGGCGGCGCGGACCGCAACCTGCTGAAGATCGACGGCTCGGAAACCTTCGACCTGACCGGAATCGAAGGCGGCATAACCCCGCGCATGGAGGTGACGCTGGTCATCAAGCGCGCCGACGGTTTGAAACAGGCCCTGGAACTGATGTGCCGCATCGATACGCTGGACGAAGTCGAATACTATAATAGCGGCGGAATCCTGCAGTATGTTCTGCGCCACCTGATGGCTACCTGAAGTAACATAGCCTAATAATTAATATTATTGTATTGCATGGCCATAAATTATTTGCTACTTAGCCATTCGTTAATTTAACTTAACGAAGGAAGAAGGACATGTTTGATACATATAAGCAGCAGATTGTAGCCACATCGGCGCTTTTTGCCGCTCTTTTCACTGCTACGGCCGGCGGTGCACAGGAAAAGAAGCCGGAACTCATTAAGGCACAAGCTACCACCGGCAACTACACCCCCGCCGATGCCCATCTGTACACTAACTATCAAACCGACCCGGCCGATAAGAGCGTTTCCTGGGTGGTGGCAGGTTACCTGCCGCAATCTTCCGGCGCTTACGGCTCCGGCACGCTTCCAACGTTCGGCAAGGTTGGTTCAATGATCGAAACCAGCCCGGTCATCTCAGGAACCGCGGCACCGAATGATACCGTAACACGCGACATTGGCGTTCTGGATATCGCATCGGGCGTAAACAAGAATGGTGTAGTTCTAAGCGTCTTCCAGGAAAGGGAAGTCATTTCGCCCGAATTCGCGACCGTTAGCTTTTCTCCGTTAGCCACCGTGTCTCTGCCGGCTCTCAAGGGCGGCGCAGAAGCTACGGCATTGGTCGCTGCCACCCCCACTGTCGCCTTCATCAGTACTACTGAAAGCGAAACCGTCTATCTGCTGAATAAGTCCAACCTCGCAATAACAGCACTGCCGGCTGTTATTTCGGGGGAAACTGTAAGCGCCATTACCACCGATCCGTATGGTTTCGTCACGGTGAATTATGGCAGTGGCACAACGACCGGCTTTGCCGTTTACGATACCAACGGCAAGTTACAGGAAGATGGCGGCGGCGCCACCTTTATGCTCAATACCCAAACCGGTACCTCACCGGCACAGGTATACGGCACTGCAAGCCCTGCCTTGAAGCAACATCCTGTAACTTTGCAAAACACCTTGCATCGTCCGATTGTGGAAGCATCGGCTGAACCCGTGCAATAATCGGCTCTATCCGTAGTGACTGGAAATCGGCTGAGCGATCTCAGCCGGTTTTTCCTGCCGGAATCAAGTAGCATACTCTGCGTCACCTGATGATGGCCTGACGAAATAAGTTCACAAAAAGTCTGTTTTGGATTAATCTTCTTTAAATGAACGGGGACAAGGGCGAGGACGCCCCAAATATATCGCAGATTTTCGATAGTCTGCCACGGCGCGATCCCGCAGAACGCCTTTTGTTCGGCTTCGAACGGACCCTTACAAATCGCAGGCCGCTGCGCTTTCCGGCCGGCGAAAGGGCCGAAGTCCTCAACGAGCGTGGAATGGCTGCGTTTCACGAGATTACATTCTCCGCTGGCGCGGCGAACCTGATTGCCGAGCAGGGCAGCGACAAGACCAAGGCGCTTGCGAAGCTTCTCAATCAGACCTCGGCGGCTGTTTTTCATGAAATTAGCCGCATGCCCCGGAAAATGGAACTGGTCGTCGATGCCGTGCGCCGCGCCGACCCGGATGTCGCCCGCGCCGAAGCCGCCGAATACGAGCGTTACCGCGCCAACTACCTTGGCCATCTGGGAACGCTGGCCAAGAAGCATCCGGATTCATTCGGCGAGCACTTTGCCTCTGCGGTCATCCGCAAGCGCGACGACCTGCCCAGCGCCCTGACCTACCGCCCCGATATACGCGATGTGATCACCATGACCCGCGAAGGCATGACCTGCCTGCGCGAAGGGCGCTCCCCTCCGGGACTTGGCATAGATCACCGAAAGCAGCTGGGGCTGGAATACAAGGATGCGCCGGGCAGCTCCAATATGGTCGGAAACCTGTTCCTGACACCGGAATGGATCAACAAATATTCCCAGCGCGTACACGACATGCAATATCCGGTTGTCTTTCCCAGGAACGGCGACCCGCAGGCTTTCCAGCTGATGTTGATGGTCCAGACCAAAAACGGTCCGGAACAGGGCCATTTCATTTACGGCGCAAGTCAGGCCGTCAAGATCGAGCCCAACGCCCTCGACGCGCTTCTCGATACCCATATCGGCGCGCTGCCCGAAAACACGAAGGCCCGGCACGCCTACGCTGCCGCGCCCGCCCCGCTTCCCGAAGCGAGGCGTTATTCCAGTATTTTTCGAACCTAGGCGATAGACATCATGACTTTTTCGAAATCTTTTGGCGAAAGCCTGGGCATCGACATGGCTGCACAGCCACGCGGCCTGTCGGATACCGAGCTTGCCGGCGCCGATCGCGCACTGCAGGCCGAAGGGTTGCGGCTTCCCACCGAAGTTCTCGGCCTTCTGAAGACAGCGAACGGGCTGGAGCACAACGGCGTGCATTTCTTCGGATTGGGCAGCGGCAATCCCGATCTCGATCTACTGGAAGTGAACCGGGAGCGGCGCGAGCTCTTTCCCGACGAGATGGCCGATCGTGTCCTGATCGGTAAAAGCGAACTTTATTATTTCGCGCATACGAGCACGCCGACGCCGCATTATGAAAGACTGTTGCGCCCTTTCCTCGACGAGGACCAGACATACAATACTCTGTCATCGCTGCTGAAATCCGAATTCAGTCTCAGGGGCCGCCTTGGCCTAGTCGTGCAGCCACCGTCCGAGGCAAGACTAGTCAACTGATCGGGGCGGTTATCCCGCCAGATTCCGTATCACCTTGAAGCATGCATGCAGCGCATAGGCCTCGCCGCCCTCGGGCCGGCCGGGGCGCGACTTGGCGTTCCAGCCGTAGACGTCGAAATGCGCCCATCTGATGCCGTCCTTGACGAACCGCTCCAGGAACAGGCCGGCATAGATCGCGCCCGCGAAAGCGCCGGGTACGATGTTGGACAGGTCGGCCACCTTGCCTTCCAGATCGGCGGCGTAGGGTTGGTACAGCGGCAGCCGCCACAGCGGATCGTGCTCGCTCTTCGACGCCTCGGCCAGTGCATCGGCAATCTTGTCGTCGTTGCACAGGAACGCCGGGATTTCGGTTCCCAGCGCCACGCGCGCCGCACCGGTCAGCGTGGCGAAATCGAACAGCAACGCCGGATCTTCGCTGCAGGCGTCGGCGAGGCCATCGGCGAGGATCAGGCGTCCCTCGGCATCGGTGTTGCCGACCTCGACCGTCAGCCCGGCCCGCGTTTTGATCACGTCGAGCGGGCGCATCGCGCGGCCGGAGATCGAATTCTCGACCGCCGGGATCAGCACCCGCAGCCTGACCTTGACGCCCAGCGCCATGATCATATGCGCAAGACCCAGCACATGCGCCGCGCCGCCCATGTCCTTCTTCATCGTCAGCATGTTGTCGGCGGGCTTGATGTCCAGGCCGCCGGTATCGAAAGCAACGCCCTTGCCAACAAGCGTTACCTTCGGATGCGCGGGGTCGCCCCAGATAAAATCGATCATGCGCGGGGCGCGCGGGCTGCCGACGCCGACGGCGTGAACGGTCGGGTATTCGCGCTCCAGCGCCTCGCCCTGCGTCACCGTCACCTCGACGCCGAATTTGCCCGCCACTGTCCGTGCCGCCGCCTCGATCTCGGCCGGCCCCATATCGTTTGCCGGTGTGCTGATCAAATCGCGGATCAGGAAGACGGCTTCGATCGCGGCGGTGACGTGATCCCTGTCGGCCCCCTCGGGCCAGACCAGCTTCGCCTGAGGCGCTTCCAGTTTCTTGTAGCGGTCGAAACGGTAATGACCCAACGCCCAGGAGAGCGCGGCATGATCCGCGCTGTCCTCGGGCACGCCTTCCAGACGGTAGGTTCCCGCAGGCAGCTGGCCGGGAAGTGCCGCCCAGCCCCAGCGTCCGGGGGATTTGGCTACGGTCATCAACACCGCTGCCAGCGCCCCGTCCGGACCGGGCAGTAGCGCTATCCTGCCCGGCTTGGGCGCATAGCCGATGGATTCCAGCCATGGTCTGTGGGCTGAGCCTGCCGCCGACAGCCAGGGCCGATACGATTCAACGGACAGATGGAAAACGGGAACGCTGTCGGCGCCAGGCTCGACAAGGGGCGGGAAATCGGTCATCCCTCTGTAATAGCACCGGCTGTGGAGTTGATCATGCGGATTTTGCGTCTTGTCGCTCTTGTCGGCGTAGTTTTATTGACCGGCTGCATGAGCGACGACCAGAAGACGCGCCTGCAGCAACAGGCCAGCACACCGCTGACCTGCCTGCCCGGCAACGATTGCGACGCCAAATGGCGGCGCGCGCGGTCGTGGATCACGGATAACTCGCACTTCCCGATCCTGAAGGCGACCGACAAGACGATCATCACCGATTCTTCCCCGGATACGCTTTATCCGGTGGTTTCGGCCCGGATGATCGCCAACGAGCAGGACCCGGAAGAAAACTCGATCGTCCTTGATGCGGAATGCCAGAACATGCTGGGCTGCATGCCGACCGAGCTTCAGATGACCGCCGATTTCAAATCCTATGTCGACGACGTGCCTGCCGCGCCCGAGGTCGACAACGACATCGACCTCGGCGTGACCTTTGCGCCGCAGCAGGGCAAGTCGACCACGCTGATCATCACCGCCGTGGCGCCCGGATCACCCGCGGCGGGCGCGGGATGGCAGGCCGGCGATCACCTGGTCAAGTTCAACGGCCATCCCGTGACATCGGGCGCGCAGGTTGCGGGATGGGTTGCCGATACCGCACCGGGATCGGTTTTCCCGGTGCAGATATCCCGTTCCGGCAGCACCATCGTGACCTTCATGCGGCTGTAAGTTACTGGACAGTCGTTTCGGACGACGTCTTGGTGAAGACCAGGCTATTGCCCGCGATCCCCAGTACGTCGACGGAATGTTCGGTCATCGCCAACGCCTTGCCGTCCATCGTCCCTGACTCGGTCTCGTCGCTTTCGATCTGAGCCTGTTTGCCATCGGGCGAGATCGTGACCTTGCCGATCCTGCGCGTGTGCTTGAAATCCTTCATCTTGTTCAGCACCTGGTAGGTAGAGGTCGCAAACTGCATCCGGTTCTGCGTCGCGGGCGGACGCGGCGTCTTGCCCTTGTAGGTGATGGTCAGGGCCCAGTTATCGCCCAGGTACAGCAAAGCGGCGTTCATCTCCTTGGTTTCGACGGCGGCATCGAACCGCGCCATGGCATCGCGCGCCATCGGCTCTGTCAGTTTCGCACTTTGCGGGGACTGGAAATCCAGGGCCCGCCAGCTTCCGTTCTGCTTCTGGAATACGAAATTATAGCTCTGGCTGTGCTTGACGATCATGCCCTGCTCGGGACCGTTCGCGCTTACCACCGCCTGCTGGTATTTCCCCTTCTCGGCCCCGATCGCCAGGCGATCCCAGACCTCGTCGGCCTCGCGGTGAAGGGCCGGCATGTCGGAAACCGGAATGGCGGACCGATATTTCAGCATCAGTACCGGCGGCCCCTTGGCCATCTGAACCGGGCCGGAGGAAATGATGGTGATGGTCTTTCCCGAAAGAAGCGTTCCCGCCTGGTCGGCTAGCGCTAGACCGGCGCCGAGCGAGACCAGCGCGATTGCAGCAATACCCAGACGAGCGTTCATTTTATTATTCCTCGTTGATTGAGCTTACGGGTCCAGTCTACTTGGCATCCATTTCGGTGGATACGGTTTTCGTCAGCACGATCGAGGCGCCTTCGATTCCCACCCGGTCGATCGTCTGCTCCATCTGGTTGACCGGCCGGCCGTCGAGCGTTCCCGATTCCGTTTCCTCGCTTGCAATTTCGGCCGACTGGCCGTCAGGCGCGATCGTGACCCTGGCGATCCGCCGCGTATGCTGGAAATCCTTGACCCGCGCCAGTGTCCGCGCCGTGAGCTCGATGAAACGGACACGGTTGAGCGTTCCCGAAAACGGCTTGCCGTCATTGGCCATGTTCAGGACATGGCTCCAGTTATCGCCCAGATACAGCATCACGGCATTGATCTCGTTCCTGTCCAGCGCGGCATCGAAGCGGGCAATCGTGTTGCGCACCTTGCCCTCGTCCAGCCTGGACGCCTCGCCCGGCTTGAAATCGTAGCCGCGCCAGTTGGCGCCCTGTTTCTGATAGGCGAAATTGTACGACCTGGCCTGTTTCGGATCGACGCTCGTGGCGGCCTGCGTAGCGCTGATCAGGGCGCTGCGATATTTGCCCCGCTCGGCATCGACCACGAAATGATTCCACACTTCGTCGGCCTCGCGATGCAAGGGCTCGAGCTCGGTAAGCGGGATCGCGGTGCGGTAGGTCAGCACCAGCGCCGACCAGCCCTGCGACGATTGGAGAGGCGCGATCGAGATAATGTCGAGCGGCTTGCCCGACTGCATCACCGGGGCGTCCGCTGCCCCCACGGATGAAACAACGGCCATGGCGACGGCGATGCCGAGGATCGTCCTGCGAAACCTCATCTGACCGTTTCCGAGACGCTCTTGGCCAGTACGATTCCGGCCCCCTCGATGCCGATGCTGTCCGTGGTACGCAGGTCATTCTGGACATGGGCCCCCGACACCATTCCGGAAATCACCTCGTCGCTGACGACTTCCGCGGATGTGCCATCGGGCGAGATAGTCACGGCGTTTATCTTGCGCGCCAGGCTGAACTTCTTGGTCGCGACGAAAGTCTTTGCCGTGCCGGTCACGAACTGCAGACGATCGACGGGCTGCATCGGCGTGGCGCTCGAGGTGGAGAGGATTCCCGAACCGGTCCATTTGGCACCCAGATACAGCAGGGCTGCATTCATTTCATCCAGCGCCACGGCGGAATCGTAACGGGTCAGCATGGCGCGGATCGAGTCTTCGGTCAGCACGGGCTTCTGCTCTGGCGTGAAATCCACCGCGCGCCAGAACCCATCGTATTTCTGGAAAGCGAAACTCGACGATTGTTGAGGTGCCGGGTCTTCGCTTTCGTGCGGCTCCAACGCGATCAGCAAGCCGTGCTGGTAGTTCTCGTTTTCGAGACTGGCAAGGAACGTCCGATTCCATATCTCGTCCGCCTCCTGGCGCAAGGCAACCTTGTTATCGAAGGGAATGGCCGTCTGGTACTCAAGCGCCAGGGCGGACCACCCCGCAGGCGATTTCAATTGTTTCGCCGAAAGCAGCGTGACGGATTCGCCCGAGGGAAGAGTCACGTGATCCTCCAGAACCGGTCCCCTGTAATAGGCAAAAGCAGGCCCGGCGCAGATCATCGCCAACAATGCGGCCGAAGCCAGAGACAATTGCGCCTTCATAATTCCTTCCCCCGATGACTCGAAAATCCAATCAGAGCTACACCCCGACCCTAGTCGACGTATATAGTCTCGCATGCGATTTTTCGATAGCGACAGTCCTCACGCCGCGAAAGCCGGTTTCCGCAGCAGCGATCTCCAGGTCCTGAAACAGTTCTGGCCGTATCTGTGGCCAAGGGGCGAGACGGAAATGAAGGTCCGGGTCGTCGCTTCCATGATGTGCCTGGTCATCGCCAAGGTGGCCAACGCCTTCGTGCCGATCTTCTACGGCCGCGCCGTGGATGCCATTTCCGGCAAGCACAGCGCCATATCGCTGCTGGAGATTCCCGTTTTCGTCATTGCCGCCTATGGCTTGACGCGCATAGCCTCGATGGCGTTCGGCGAGCTGCGCGATGCGATCTTCGTCAAGGTCGGGCAGAGGGCGATGCGCCGCATCGCCCTGCGCATCTTCCGTCACCTACACGCCCTGTCGCTCCGCTTCCACCTCGACCGTCAGACCGGCGGCCTGTCGCGCTCGATCGAGCGCGGGACGCGCGCCATCGATACTCTGCTGACCTTCGCGCTGTTCAACATCGTGCCGACCATCGTCGAGATGCTGCTGGCCGCGATCGTGATGTGGCGCCTGTTCAATATCTGGTACGCGGCGATGACGCTGGCGACGGTGGTCGTCTTCACCGTCTACACGATCAAGGTCACCAACTGGCGGCTGGACATCCGGCGCCGCATGAACGAGAGCGACAGCAAGGCCAACACGCGCGCGATCGACAGCCTGCTCAATCACGAGACGGTGAAATACTTCACCAACGAAGCCCACGAATCCGAGCGCTACGACGAGGCGCTGGAACGCTACGAACGCGCCGCGGTGCGCGGCGAAACTCTGCTCAGCCTGCTCAATATCGGGCAGTCCCTGATCATCTCGGCCAGCCTGACGATCATCATGATGATGGCGGCGCATGGCATCCGCCATGGTGAACTGACCATCGGCGATTTCGTGCTGGCCAATACCTACCTGTTGCAGATCGCGCAGCCGCTCAGCTTCTTCGGCCGGTCATGGGGCAGCCTGAAGCAGGCGATCGTCGACATGGAGAAGATGTTCGAGCTTCTGGATGTGAACACGGAAATCGCCGACAAGCCGGGCGCGGCCATGTTGCAGGTTACCGACGCGCGGCTGGAGTTCCGCGACGTTTCGTTCGCCTACGACCCGCGCCGCCCGATCCTGAAGCATGTCAGCTTCACGGTCCCGACCGGCAAGACGGTGGCCGTCGTAGGGCCGTCGGGGTCGGGCAAGTCGACACTCGCGCGGCTGCTGTTCCGCTTCTACGACACCGAGCAGGGCGCCGTGCTGATCGATGGCCAGGATGTGCGCGATGTCAGCCAGATCAGCGTGCGCGCCGCCGTGGGGATCGTGCCGCAGGATACCGTGCTGTTCAACGACACGCTGTATTACAACATCGCCTATGGACGGCCCGACGCCACCGATGCCGAAATCAGGCATGCCGCGCATCTGGCTCATATCGACAGCTTTATCGAGAAGTTGCCCGACGGCTATGAAACGCTGGTCGGCGAGCGCGGCCTGAAGCTTTCGGGCGGCGAGAAGCAGCGCGTCGCCATCGCCCGCGCCCTGCTGAAGGACCCGCCGATCATGGTATTCGACGAGGCGACAAGCGCGCTGGACACCAATACCGAGCGCGAGATCCAGGCCAATCTGCGCGAGGCGGCAAAGGGGCGCACCGTACTGGTGGTCGCCCACCGCCTGTCCACCGTGATCGATGCCGACGAGATCCTGGTGCTGGACGACGGCGCCATCGTCGAGCGCGGGCGGTTCGACGATCTGATCGCGGCCAACGGCATTTTCCGCGCGATGTGGGAGCGTCAGCAGAAAGCGGAGCAGGAAGAACAGGAATTGCAACCCGCATAATTAATAGATTGTTTACATTTTGCGGCAGGCATGCCATTTTTAAGGAATGGGACATCCATCCATTTCACGCAAATACCGCCCCGCCGCCGGTCTGCTGGGCATTGCGCTGGCAATGGGCGTCACAGCCGAACTGCTGCACAAGGGCTTGGAATGGGAAAAGGAGAACCGCATCGAAATGGTCCAGAACGCGATAAGCGGTAACAGGATCGCTCTGGACGAATATTGGCACATCAGGAACGACAGGGTTACCGTCAAGCAGTTCGAAATCGAATTCGCAGCCAAGAACGGCAAGGATGATGCCGCCGCGGCGGACAAATTGTATTCGGCATCGCTTGACTTCGGCGATACACTGACGGGACTCGTCAAGGACGGAACCGAGCAGGCTTCGTTTGTAACCATGCTTAGGTTTTGGTCAGAGATCAGGGACCTGAAGACACTTGGTGCATCGGGCCTGCACTCGTCAGGCGAACGTCCCGTGGCGACCGCTGGACCGGACGTCAGGAACGTCGTTTTTCTGGAAAACAGCATTTTCAGCCACGATCTGGCCGATATCGGGGCCCTGCACAAGCTGGGCAAGGATAAGATCGTCATCGATCGAATGATCAACACGGAAATAGAAACGCTGCATATTCGTAACGGCCAGGAATTCGAACGCGCGGTGCGGACGGATGCCCTGCTGGCGACGGGAGCCCTGGACGACGAATGGGCGATAGATTCCGTGAAACTCAGGGTCGGCGTAGGCTCCGACCCCGTTCAGGTCGAAAGCATCGCGCGGGCCATGGATGAAACGGAGGTCGCCCTGCAGCGGTTCAAGCTAAAGGCTACCCTGGAAGCTCTCAGGCAGGCAGTGAACCCGAACGATCGCGATAAGCCCCCTCGGTCCCCTATTGTTGTCAGCCCGCCGCAAAACCAGATTTAGCCCCTTCCCGCCTTGACACGGGACCTTGACATGCGACAGGGGTTTCCCGTATATGCCACGCCTTGCACGATTAAGATTTGAAGGAATTCTCTATGTCCCGCCGCTGCGCCGTATCCGGCAAGGGTGTCATGACCGGCAACAATGTCAGTCACGCCAACAACAAGACCCGTCGCCGTTTCCTGCCGAACCTGCAGGATACATCGCTGTTCAGCGAAGTGTTGCAGCGCGCCGTTAAGGTTCGCCTGTCGGCCAACGGCCTTCGCACCATCGAGCACCGCGGCGGCCTGGATGCCTATCTGCTGTCCGTGGCTCCGACCAAGCTGGACACGGAATTCCGTCGTCTGCGCCGTTTGCTGGACAAGGCGATCGCGAAGCGCGCAGCCTGATCGGCTCCTTCTCGCATATTTCATAGTTCGACTCTGTTGAATTCTTGACTTCGCTCAAGAGTTTACGGACTATGAGCCATGTCCGATAACCTGCCCAAAAACGCTTATTCCAGCCCACTCTACAATACTGTTGCGCGTGTAGCGCTGGTGATCGGAATGGGGACCGGGACCGTTTCCTTTCTGGCAGGCTGCAATTCGAAGCCCAGCCCCGATAGCGCGCAGGACAATGTCAAGCTGGAGCTTAGCGCGGACGGTCGCGATACCATGCTGGACATGTATTGGCAGATCAAGGGTGGCCAGGTCAGCGAGGAAAAATTCAGGACAAGATTTCTCGACCGGACCGAGCGCCCCCCAGAGCAGGCGGAGCAGATGTATCGTGCCATTGTCGCCTATGGGGACGATATGGATGCCGTCGTGCAGGCGGGAACCGACAATATCACGAACGCGACGCTGGCCAGGCTGGAAAGCGCCGGCAAGCAGCTTGATCCCTTCAAGGATATCCGGTTTCCTTTGACGCCGGCGGCGACAGTGCTGAAGCTGACGGTGCCGCAGGAACGATCCCGGGCGCTCGAAACCGCGATCGCGCAGGACCACCTGCTTGGCAGCGAGCTTTCGGAAAAGAAATATGGCCGGGACGCGTTGGCATCCCTTGCGATAAAGGGACAGGAGAAGCGGCTGGATGTAATGCCGCCCGAGGCGGCTTTGTTTGAGGACGGGGTCGGTATTGGCGCCCGAAGCTGGCTGAACGCGCTAAGCCTTGAAGCAAATGCCGCAACTATCCTGCTGAAGGCGGGAACGGGCGAAGGCAACAAGCAGGCGGCAGCACAATCCAGCGGCCTTGAAAGCGCACAGTCCAGAACCCTTCACGAGAGGCAGACCTTCGATTTCATCTCGGAGGTGGCAGAGCAGACACTGCGCCGGCACGAACATCGCCCGCCGCTTGTGCCTTCCAGGCCGCAGAAGGGACCTATGGCCGGGTCGACGTAAAACCGGCATTGTTAGTCATAGCCCCAAATTAATAAATCGTTTACATTTAGCTTTTTTCCTGCGATGTTTGCCAGATGAAGAACTTCGTGGACCTGTCATGACCTTGAAAGCCGTCCTTCGCCCGGCGTTTCTTCTTGCCGGCATGGTCTTGTCGGCCATGGCTTCATGCGCGGCCGATGTCGCTTCACCCATCCAGCTCATTTCTTGAAACAGATAAAATCCATGAACGCTCCTTCGAACATGTCCCGTGCAGGTGTCCTGTTTCTGGCGCTTGCCAGCACCGCCTTTTCCCAAGCGCCTTCCGCCAAGCCGCCGGTAAATCAGCAACCGACTGACACCATCGATCTGTCCAGCGGCATCATCATTTCGATCGCGCCGCATTCGCCTGGAGAATCCAACGCCCAGACGATGATTCGGGTGATCGGGCAAAATCAGGAGGCGATGCTGATCGGCATGAACCGGCCGGCCGGCCGCGACAAGCTGGACGAATTCATAAAGGCCAGGCAGCAAGGCATAGTGCAAGCGCCCTTGTTGCAGACCATGGTCATATCCTCTGCACGGTTGTACGACACGACCGTCGATTTCCTGAAGCGCGGCGCCGGCAACGTTTCGACCGAGGAAATGATGCAGTACACGTTGCTGGCGCAGGCCGTATTCCAGACGAAGAAAGCCATCGACAATCGTGGCGGGCTCAAGCTCGACGGGCTGGACTACAGGACATCGTCCCCTGCGGATATCGACATCGGAAAAGCCCGCGCGCTTACGAACAGTGGAATCGTCGGTTTCAACGACGTTCTGAGCAGGCTCGACGACAGCCAGACGCCGGAGCAGGCAAATCAGGCGCTGTTCCATAGACACTCGCTTGCGGTTTTCGAGGAAAACGGGGTTACCGACCCAAGGGTCAGGGCGCGCCTCAGCCCTGTGCTTGTCAAATTCTACCATATGCAGACAGTCGGCTTGATGGAGGAATACCGCCTGGACATAAAGTCCATCGCCGCGGGCAGCGACAATCGCGATGCAGAGACGACCGCGAAATATGGAAGCGTCGCCGCGGCCTTGGCCAAGGCGTCGCACGAGGAGGAAAAGGCCGTCCAGGACATCATCCTAAACACGGGCAAATACGAGACTGTCGAGTATCATGGCGTCGGCGACAGGCCGGCGGTGGCATCGCCGCTGGCCGGCCAGTCGCTCTAGCTGCCGTTGGCGCAAGGCGGGACTGGCAACGCCTCCCTGGCTCGGCTATACGAGGGCATGATCAAGCCTGCCCTTAGACCCGCAAGCCTCGTGTCGCTTTTCATCCTGTCATCTCTTTCGCCCATGGTCGCCGTCCGGGCCGACGATGAACCCAGGGCGAGTGCGAATTACAAGGATTTGTCGCAAGCGCCGGATCGCTTCGTCGCCCGTACCCCGGCGGAGATGCGGGCCAAGCGGATCGCCGATACCATCGCGAAAAACTGGTTCAGCTTCCAGCTGGCGCTGAATATCCCTAAGGACCCTGCCGATTTCGATGACTTTGTCACCCGTGTCCAGGGCACGGCAAGCCTGCCAGCGGTGAAAGACTATGTCGCAGAGGTCAGGTCGGTGCTGGCGACGACCCAGGATTTGCTGGACCAGGGCGCGGATAAGGCCAGCGACGACGAGGTCGCTAAATACGTCGACGAAGCGGACAGGATGCGCGCGCTGGAGATCAAGGTCAGCTACGACAATCCCGATCCCGACGGCGCGGAGCTGAACGCACAGTTCAGGAAGCCGGTTCTGGACAGCAAGACGCGCCATGCCATCAACGACCTGGCGACACTGGGCAAGACGGGCGTCGTGAAATTGAACGACGCCCGTGCCGATCAATACGCGACCCTGCTGGACGCAGTGGTAAAATCGCGCCTGCACGACATCTACGACGCCGCGAAGATCGCCGACCCTGGCAAGCGTACCGAAGATTCTAAAACGCTTCTGCCGCTGGTGCACAAGGAAATCAATGGCGCGCTGTGGCAGTATCGTGAACTGAACACGCTGATCGTGTCGGGCCTCGGCCATCCCGACCCGAATGCGATAGAGGTTTTCAACCGCGTGCTGGACGAACTGGACGCGAACATCAAAGACGAACGGCACGCGCTGTAGCATGCCGGCCTATCCGAACTTTTCCTTTGCGATCACGGCGCGCGATCCGGCATCGCGCGCGCGGCGCGGCACGATCTCGACGCCGCATGGCATCGTCGAGACGCCCAATTTCATCTTCTGCGCCACCAAGGCTGCCATCAAGGGTCTGACCATGGCTCAGATGAAGGAAGCGGGCGCGGATTTCATCCTGTCCAATACCTATCACCTGATGATCCAGCCCGGCGCCGACGTGATCGAAAAACTGGGCGGCCTGCACAAGGTCACCGGCTGGGATGGGCCGATGTTGACCGACAGCGGCGGCTTCCAGATCTTCTCGATGGGCTACGGCTCGGTCGCGGACGAGATCAAGGGCCGCAAGTCGAGCAGCACGGAGCGCAAGCAGAGCC
Organism: Alphaproteobacteria bacterium; assembly: GCA_965199335.1. Taxonomy (GTDB): domain Bacteria; phylum Pseudomonadota; class Alphaproteobacteria; order CALMVH01; family CALMVH01; genus CBDAQV01. The sequence goes on from CBDAQZ010000003.1 coordinate 629,598, forward strand.
TGATCAAGATCGACGAGAAGGGCGCGATGTTCCGCTCGTACATGGACGGGGCGAAGCTGTTCCTCGATCCGGAAAAATCGATGGACATACAGCGCAGGCTGGGCGCCGATTTCATCCTGCAGCTGGACGAATGCACCGCCTTCCACGTCGACCGCGAATACACCGCGCGCTCGATGGCGATGAGCCACCGCTGGGGCGACCGCAGCCTGGCCGAGTTCGAACGCCACGACGACGGCAGGCAGGCCGTCTACGGCATCGTGCAGGGCGGCGTCTATCCCGACCTGCGCGAGGAGAGCAGCAACTACACGCGCGACCGCAATTTCTTCGGCACCGCGATCGGCGGCTCGCTGGGCAGCACCAAGCAGCAGATGTACGAGGTGGTGGCGATGTGCATGCAGCACATCCACCAGGAACGCCCGGTGCATCTGCTGGGTATCGGCGGCGTCAGCGACGTGTTTTCCGGCGTGCGCAACGGCATCGACACCTTCGACTGCGTCTCCCCCACCCGCATGGCGCGCCACGGCTGGGCGCTGGCGGAAGGCGCGCCGAACGAACGCCTGAACCTGCGCAACTCCCGCTTCCGCGAGGACACCGGACCGCTGGATGAAAAGTGCAGCTGCTACGCCTGCCGCACCGCCAGCCGCGGCTACATCCACCACCTGATCAAGGCCGGCGAGATGACCGGCATGATCCTGCTGTCGCTCCACAACGTCGCGACGATGGCGCGGCTGATGCGCGAGGTGCGGACGGGGATCGAGACAGGCACGCTGGATGAGGTCGAGGGACGGTGGATGGCGAGCTAATTTACCTCTCCCTCATGGAAGAGGTCGGTTGGCGAAGCCAAGCGGGTGAGGGTGTGACACAGAGGCGGTATATACGAGCAAGATGGGATAGGCTCATGGAACACCCTCACCCTGCCTTCTCCCATGAGGGAGAGGGTTCTTCAGATCGGGAGCGCTCATGCAATTTCTAGTAATCGGCAGGGACGGAAACGATGACAGCGCCATGGCGCGCAGGCTGGCCGTGCGGGAGGCCCACCTGCGGCTGGGCGATGAAACGGAAAAATCGGGCGACCGCTGGTACGGCGCCGTCCTCCTGGATGACAACGATAAAATGATCGGCTCGATGGCGGTGATGGACTTTCCGTCCGAAAAGGAACTGCGCGAATGGCTGGCCAGGGAGCCCTATGTAACCGGCAATGTATGGCAGACGGTCGAAGTGATACAATGCAATGTCAAAAATCCGGCCAAATTCAACCGGCCTGCAGAGTTTTTCGAAGAACGGAAAGCTTTTGACAAGGGTCTATCCGCCACCCAGTCCTGATGGCGGGATAGCATCATTGAATTGTAGTTACGATTTGTGTTGTACTGATTGCACTATTCTACGGGACTTGAGCCATGAATGGAATTCAATTTGTAACTGATGAGAAGGGCAACAGGACGGCCGTCCTTATCGATCTCAAGACGCATGAAGAGGCGCTACAGTACTTCTTTGATGGTCTGATTGCAGAGTCACGGCGCAGCGAACCGGATGTCCCCTTCGATGATGTAGTCAAGGACCGTGCTCAAAGCGTACTATGACACCACGTGACCGCCGGGCCGTTAAAGTGCTTGGCGTCGTTGTTGCTGCATATATCGTACTGTTCGTTGCGATCTGTCCAGAATGTGTTCTGAGCGGTATCTTCGATATTTACCCTCAATCAAAGCCTCTGATTACGGCAAGGCTTATGAAAATAAGTCCGTCTATGCATACGTGGGTTTGCATCAACATCTATGACCAGCATTTCGGTGACGACACGAACCCACAACCAGCAGACACACCGGAAATCTGCCGAAGCAGCGGTAGATTTTGAGCGCTTGGCTCGCTGCTCCCTCTCCCTAACGGGAGAGGGTCGGGGTGAGGGTGCTAAGGCCCGCGCAGGAGCACCCTCACCCGCCCGGCCCACCTTCGGCGGAGCCGGCCGACCTCTCCCGTTCAGGGAGAGGTAATAATGACATCAATGGCCGGAAACTGTACGGGTAACGACATGACTGACTTCCCCACCCTCACCATCCTCGACCACCCGCTGATCGCGCATAAATTGTCGTTGATGCGCGATCGTACCTGCCCGACCGTCCAGTTCCGCGCCCTATTGCGCGAGATATCGCTGCTGATGGGGTACGAAATCCTGCGCGACCAGCCGATGACCACGCAGCGGATCGAAACGCCGGTGGCGCCGATGGACGCGCCGGTGCTGGCGGGCAAGAAGCTGGCGATCGTGCCGATCCTGCGCGCCGGTCTGGCCATGGCCGACGCCCTGATGGAGCTGGCGCCGTCGGCCCGGATGGGCCATATCGGCATCTTCCGCGACCACGACACCCACATGCCGCACGAATATTTCGTCAAGCTGCCTTCGCCGGAGGACCGGCTGTTCATCCTGTGCGACCCCATGCTGGCGACGGGGCATTCGGCGGTGCATGCGGTCGACGTGCTGAAACGCCATGGCGTCGCCGCGGATTCGATCCGCCTGATGGCGCTGGTCGCCGCCCCCGAGGGTGTGCGCGTGTTGCAGGCGGCGCACCCGCAACTGCCCGTGTTCCTGGCCGCCCTCGACAGCCATCTGAACGAGTCCGCCTATATCGTGCCGGGGCTGGGCGATGCCGGCGACCGGCTGTTCGGCACGCGGTAAACGTCGTACGCAACCTAGTGGCGCTAGGCTTGTTAAATGATTATGCTGGGAGTCATCATGAGCGAACTGGAAGATAAATGCATCCGCTCCGGGCTGAAGATGACGGAGCAGCGGCGCACGATTTTAAGGGTTCTGTCCACGGCCGAGGACCATCCCTCGGTCGAAACCGTGTACAAGCGGGCCAAGGAAATCGACACCACGATCAGCATGGCGACGGTCTATCGAACCCTGAACCTGCTGGACGAGCTGAACCTGGTCCAGAAACACGATTTCAAGCAGGCCTTTTCCCGTTTCGAGGTCAATGAAGAACATCACCACCATCTGGTCGATGTAGAAACCGGCCAGGTGATCGAGTTCACGAACGAGCCGCTGGAAGCCCTTAAGCGCAAGATCGCCGCCGATCTGGGGTTCGACCTGGTCGATCACACGCTGGAGCTTTACGGCCGAAAGAAAAGGTCGTGAATGCGATGAAAAGCTTCGAGGTGCCTGCAGGATCGGGTACGCCCGCCTCGTGCCGCAGCAGCGTGACGCGCGCCTACTATGGCATGCTGGATTGCGGGGCGACGCGCTACGGGGCGCTGGATGCTGCGGCGCGAGTATATCTCTACCACAACCCGGACGAGACGATGCAGGATGCGCGCGAGCGGGTCGAAGAGTGGCTGAACGTGCAGACCCTTCAATAGTACAGAGGGTCAACCTTGATTTTTTCATTCGAGAGTCTCCTGTCGTTCGGGATAGGCGTCGTGATCGGCCTTGTGCTCGCGATTCCCGTGGGGCCGACCGCGATCCTGTGCATGCGCCGCACCCTGGAGCGCGGGCCGGTATTCGGCTTTGCCACCGGGCTGGGCGCCTCGCTTGCCGATGCCTTCTACGGCGGCGCGGCGGCGTTCGGCGTCTCGGCGATATCCGGCTTCCTGAAGGATCACGACGTGCCGGTGCGTCTTGCCGGCGGCATCTTCATGCTGGTTATGGCCGTTCGCCTGATCCGGAAACATTCGGCGGCCCGGAAACCGATCGAAACCAACACGCCGGGCAAGGCGGTCGGGGCGCTGGTAAGCGGGTTTTTCCTGACCGTAACCAACCCGATGACCCTGTTCGGCTTCGTCACGGTCTTCACCAGCCTGCATTGGGTCGACGTTGTGAAGACCGATTTCGCCGGTCCGCTGGTTCTGGGCGTCGGGATCGGGTCGGCGCTGTGGTGGCTGACCCTGACCTTCGGGGTGGTGCGCCTGAAGCACCGGCTGACCGAGGCAACGCTGCGCCGGATCAATCTATTTGCTGGTTGCCTTCTGGGGCTTTTCGGTGTTTTTACGCTGATCGTGGTCCTGATAAAAATTCTACATAGCTAAATGCAGCGCATACTTGCCTTCGTTCTGGTCCTAGCCCTTGGCCTTGCGCCGCTGGCGCTGGACGTATCGCAGGCGAACGCCGCCGAACACCGCAGTTCGGAACTTTGGCATGTGACCAGCGTCGACGACAAGACCACCGGTAAATTCACCTATTGCGCGGTCGAAAGCGGCTTCGACAACGGGCTGAACCTGGCCTTTGCCCGCAACCGCGACTTCAACACCAACATCGTCGTTACCTTCGCCGAACACCGGCTGGAGGAAAAGACCAAGTTCCGCATGATGGTCGGCATCGACAATTATCCCGTGCGCGACGTGATCGGGTTCTCGGCGGACGGTTCCACCCTTGTCATCCCGCTGCAACATGACCGCAAGCTGCTGGACTGGCTGCAGAACGGCAAGCTGCTCGAACTGAAAGGTCCCCAGGATTCCGTTAAGTTCGCCCTGGACGGCGCGGGCAGCGCCCTGCACCAGCTTGAGCTATGCGTCGAGAACAACCTGAAGACGGAAACGACGAGCGCCGGCGGCAGGCCCGTCGCCCGCCCGCAGGTGACGACCGGGCCACTGGCCTCGAACGCCGCGCCCGAGGACGACCAGATGATGGTCAACCCGCTGCCGTTGCCGCCGGTGACCGTGGCGCCGGAAGCGGCGAGCCACCCGACGATCATGGCGGCGCCGGCAGCCCCTGTAGTGGCCGATACGCAAACTGCGCAAGCCGACCAGGCCAGGATCGATGCCGACAAGGAGCAGATAGCAAAGGCAGAGGCTCAGAAATCGCTCGAGGCGCAGGATGAGCAGGCGGCCAAGGCCGAGGCCGCGCGCCTGATCGCGGAACGCGAAGTCGCCGCGAAGGCGAAGGCCGACCAGGAGGCGACGGCAAAGACCGCTGCGGCTGCAGCCGAGGCAGCCAAGGAACAAGCGGCCCGTGATGATGCGGCGAAGGCCGAAGCGGCCCGGATCGCCGCCGCGAAGGCGAAGGCGGACCAGGATGCCGCGGCAAAGATAGCGGCCGCTGCCGAAGCCGCCAGGGAGCAGGCAGCGCGCGATGACGCGGCGAAAGCCGAAGCGGCCCAGATCGCCGCCGCGAAGGCGAAGGCGGACCAGGATGCCGCGGCAAAGGTAGCGGCCGCTGCCGAAGCCGCCAGGGAACAGGCAGCGCGCGATGATGCGGCCCGTGCGGAAGCCGCCAGGATCGCCGCCATCAAGGCCAAGGCCGATCAGGACATGGCGGCACAGATCGCGGCGGCGAAAGCCGAGACCGCCAAGGCGGAAGCCGATCGCCAGGAAGCTGCAAAGGCGCAAGCCGCGCGGGATGAGGCCGCGAAAGCGGACGCCGCCAGGATCGCCGCCGCCAAGGAGCAGGCTGCAAGAGACGAGAGGGCGAAGGCCGAGGCCGCCAGGGCGGAAGCGGCACGGCAGGAAGCCGCAAAGGCCGAAGCCGCGAAGCTGGCCGAGGCCACTCTGGAGGCCAATGACGACAGCGCGGCAAAGGCGGCCCTGGCCAAATTGCAGGCGGCGCGCGCGGCATCGGCCGCAGCCGCTGCAACGCCCCCGCCCCAACCGGTGGCGCCTGCGAAACCTGTTGCGCCGCTGGTTGTGGCAAGCGCCGCGCCCGTCCCTGCACCGGCAACGGCACCGCCTGCCCCGGCACAACCGAAAGCCGTTGCGCCATCTTCCCCCCAGGCTTCCGACATGATCCTGGATAGCGAGATCGCCGCCACGGCTACCCCGGCAGTTCAGGCAGCTTCGCCACCTGTCCAGCCGAAACCGGCGCCGATTGCCGTCGTTGCTTCTCTACCGGTCCAGGTTCCAGTCCCTGTTACGGCGCCCATGCCAGCCGCTACGGCATCCGCCGGATCGCTGTCCGCGATGTTGCAGCAGGCCGGCATCACCAATGCCGCCGAACGCAGGGCCGGATCGGATTATACGTGGCGCGCGGGCACGGTTACCGGAACGGCCAGCGAAACGGGGGCACGCAAGCCTTTCATCGACGCCATGCTGGACGATCTGGACATCCAGGAAAAACACTGCAAGGGCCAGTTCTCCTCGGCGATCAGCGCTCCCGTCGAGCGTGGTGGCCTGACCTATTCCGAAGTCGCCACCGGATGCGGCGCCGGCAGTGGCTCGGCCGGGGTGATTTTATATTACGAAAAATCGGGTCGTTTCGGTGTCGTGACCCAGGAAACCGAGCTTCCGGGCCGGGATAATGCCGTCGTTCTGCGTCAGCGGCTGGAAGCGGAACTGACAACCGCTACGAATTATAAATAAATACGCGCTAATCTTCATATAAAAGCTGGTAAATCCTTCTGACAGATACAGAGGGGCTTATAAGCTTTTTAACCGGGTATGATGGATCAATGCACGTGAATACAAGCACGTGCGGAAAGTAGCGGCATTCATATGGATACCTCCCGTCTAGAGGCCGTTCTGGCCGCTGCCAACGATGTGGCTTACGAATGGGATTTCGCAAGCGACAGCGTAACGTGGTTCGGGCCTGTCGAACGCATGTTCGATACGTCGGGAGCGGGCATGCCCCAGGATGGCAAATCCCTGGAACGGCTGATCCACCCCGAGGATGCCTCCCTGCGCAGCGACGCGCTGATGCATCACTATCATTCCGGCGACATCTACGAGAGCGAATTCCGCCTTGAGCGCAACGGCCTGTTCGGCTGGGTGCACGAGCGGGGAGGCGCCGAAATCGGCCCGGACGGAAAACCGGCCAAGCTGCTGGGCATCCTGCATTCGATCGACGAGCGCAAGCACCGCGAGGCGACACTGCGCCACATGGTGCTGTTCGACAGCCTGACCGGCCAGTTCAACCGCTCTCGCCTGCTGGACAGCGTCAACGAGCGTCTGCTGCAGACGCGGCGCTATCACAATCCCGCCTGCTATCTGGTGATCGGGCTCAATTCGTACTCGCCGGAAATCCAGAACGGCCATGCTGCGGCGGTCGAGGATGCGATCCTGATCGCGCTTAGCCATCACATCGAGGTTTCTCTGCGGGCCAGCGATATCATCGGACGTGTCGGCAAGCGCGAGTTCGGTATCCTGCTGCCCCATTGCCCGCCCGGCGATATCGCGATAGTGGCGCAGAAGCTGATGGAGAACTTCAGCGAGGGCGAAATCCACACGACCGAGGGCATTTTCCGCATTTCGCTTTCCGCTGGCGGCGTCACCCTGCCCGGCTGCGCCCTGACCGGCTACGACATCCTGAACGGCGCCGAACATGCCATGATCCAGGCGCGCGAGCTGGGAACTACCAACTTCCTCGAATTCTCATGGCCCGAGGAAGTCAGCCGCGAATATCACGAATCCCTGCCGGTCGGCGAACGCGTCCTGCGCGCGCTCAAGGAAAGCCGCGTTGAATTCGCTTTTCAGCCTGTCGTGATGGCCAAGAACGGCCAGGTCGCGTTCTACGAGGCGCTGCTGCGCCTGTGGGACGAGGAACGCAACCTGATCCCCGCCAAGGATTTCATCCCTGCGGTGGAACGACTGGGCTTCAGCCACGTCATCGACCGGCGCACGCTGGACCTTGCGATCGAGGAACTCAACCGCAGCCCCGACGTCATACTGGCGCTGAACATATCGGGCGTCACGGTTTCGGATTCCGCGTGGCTGCGCAAGCTGAACTCGCAATTGCGCGGGCGGCCAGACGTCGCAAGCCGCCTGATCATCGAAATCACCGAAACGGTCGCCATGAAGGACATGGCGCAGTCCATCCGCTTCGTGAACCAGATCCGCGAGCTGGGCTGCCGGGTGGCGCTGGACGATTTCGGCGCGGGTTTCATCACCTTCCGTCATCTGAAGACGCTGACCGTCGACATCGTCAAGATCGACGGCGCGCTGATCCAGAACCTGATGGAAAGCGCCGACAAGCAGGCCTTCGTGCGCACCCTGGTGGATCTGGCCCACGCCTTCCACCTGAAGATCGTCGCCGAATTCGTCGAAACCCTGGCCGAGGCGGAACACCTGCGCGGCGAAGGGGTAAACTTCCTGCAGGGCTACTATTTCGGCAAGCCGAGCCTGGAACGGCCGTGGCTGGATAATCCCAAAGAGAGCGAAGCGGCAACGGGCTGATCGGGGCCGGGCTTGTCTTGAGACCCGATTCTCCTTAATTTGATAGGGACATTGAGATAGCGACTGGACTTTAAGCTATGGGCGACGATTCTATCATTGGCATTCTGTTCTTCGCAGCCATCGCCGTATTCCTGGCGCACCGGCTCTGGCAGGTGCTTGGCCGCCGCGATGGCGACGCCCCGCCCGCGATGCCGGACAAACTGCGCCCGCGCGAAGTCACGGCGCCCGTGGACCGTATGGTGCCCCCTGCGCAGAAACCCATCGTATTTCGTCCGGGCGATCCGATGTCGCTGGAAACGTCGCTGCGGCAGATCAAGACCGCCGATCCATCTTTCGACGAACGCCAGTTCCTGGGCGGCGCAAAAGCGGCGTTCGAAATGATCGTGACAGCCTTCGCCCGCGGCGAACGCGAGACGTTGCGCCCCCTGCTGGGCCAGGATGTCTTCCGATCGTTCGAGCAGGCGATCGAAAGCCGCGAGGCACAGGGCCAGACGCTGGAGATGACTGTCGCCCGCATCAGCAACAGCATCGATTCCGCGCGCATGGTCGGCGACCTCGCGCGGGTCACGGTGGCATTCCGTTCCGGCCAGACCAGCGTTTTGCGCGGCAGCGACGGCACCGTACTGGAAGGCGACCCGCGCCAGGTCGACGATGTGATAGATATCTGGACCTTCGCCCGCGATACCAAATCGCGCGATCCCAACTGGACCCTGGTCGAAACCCGCCACCAGGCGTGACATGCGCCGGGCAGTAAAACCGGAGGAGCGCAGCCTCTGGCACGAGGCGATGCGCGGCGTGCGCCGTTTCGTCGCCGCCAAACCGGAAGAGGCAATCGAAACCTCGCTCGGGCCGGTAGCGGCAAAACCATCCGGTCCCGTTTCAAAAACACGCAGTCCACCACTGGCACCGGTACGATCGGTGGCGCTCCCGAGATTCCTCGACACCGAGACCTGCAGGCGCCTGAAACATCGTACGGGAAAGATCGAGGCCCGGCTGGATCTGCACGGTCTGACGGAAACGGCAGCCCATGCCGCGCTGGCCGGCTTCATCGAAGACTGCGCGGCCGCCAACCGGCATGTCGTGCTGATCATCACCGGCAAGGGCAGGCTGGGTCGTGGCATATTGCGCCGCAACCTGCCGCTATGGCTTGAAGCGCCGGGATTGCGTCCACATGTCGCCGCGATCCAGCCGGCATTCGATCATGACGGCGGCGACGGCGCGCTGTATGTACAGATGCGGCGAAAGTCGAAACTTTTACGCGGTTATTAACCATCGTCGTCCTAAACCTTGGGTAGCCAAGGGATAGGAATGCCTTTTTTCGACCAGATATTTAATTCGTCGACCTTGTCGCCGCACGGGTTTTGCCTGTTGTGGCGGCCGGCGCTGCTATGGCTGCATGTCGTTTCCGATGCGCTGATCGGGCTGGCCTACTTTTCGATTCCCCTTGCCCTGACCTGGTTCGTGATCCACCGCCGCGACATGGCTTTCGGATGGATCTTCTGGCTGTTCGCCATTTTCATCCTCGGCTGCGGCACCACGCATTTTCTTGCCATATGGACATTGTGGCACCCAGACTACGGGATCGAGGGTATCGTCAAGGCGATTACGGCGATTGTCTCGGTGGTAACGGCCGCTCTGCTATGGCCCCTGCTGCCCAAGGCGCTGCAACTCCCTTCGCCCAGCATGCTCAAGGGCGTGAATCTTGAGCTTGAGCGACAGATCGACGAGCGCGAGCAGATGGTGGCGATCCTGCGCGAAAGCCAGGAGCGGTTCCGCGTCCTCTACAATCGCACCCCCGCCCCGCTGTCGTCGCAGGATATGCAGGGGCGAATCATAGATGTCAGCGATTACCTGCTGCAGATGCTGGGATATGAGCGATCCGAAATGGTCGGCAGGCCCGGCAGCAGCTTCATGGCGCCCGCCTCGGCAGAACGCATGATGGCGGAGGTCTGGCCCAGGGTAATGGCGGACGGCGAAGTGCGCGATGCCGAGCTGCAATGCGTCGGCAAATCGGGACAGGTATTCGATACCCTGCTGTCCTGCCGCATCGAGCGCCGCAGCGATGGGTCGTTCGACCGCGTCTATTCGGTTCTGGTCGACGTCACGGCACGCAAGCAGGCGGAGGCGTCGCTGGCGCACGAGATAGACGAGCGGCAGCGCATGAAGGAAATGCTGCACCAGTCGCAAAAGATGGAAGCGGTCGGGCAGCTGACCGGAGGCATCGCACACGACTTCAACAATCTCCTGACTGCGATCAACGGCAATCTGGATCTGCTGGCACTGCGTACCAGGGACAACGATCAGGCAAGCCGTCTGATCGAATCCGCCGAGCGCGCTGTGCAGCGTGGCGCCAACCTTACCAAGCAGCTGCTGTCCTTCTCCCGCCGTCAGGTGCTGCGGCCGGAAGTGTTCACGCTGCAGAAGCGCTTCGAGGCCATGCAGACGCTGCTTAGCGGCTCACTGCGCAGCGACATACAATTCGATACGCATTTTGCCGACGATCTGTGGCCCATCTGCGTCGACCCGGGCGAGTTCGATCTGGCGGTGATCAATGTTTGCGTCAATGCGCGCGACGCCATGACGAATGGCGGCATTCTTCAGGTACGCAGCGACAATATTTCGCTGGTCAACGGCGCAAAGCAGGACATCGCGGGCGACTTCGTCCGGCTTGCCATCACCGATACCGGTACGGGCATTCCGGCGGACATCCTGTCCCGCGTCTTCGAACCGTTCTTTACTACCAAGGAAATGGGCAAGGGTACGGGTCTGGGCCTAAGCCAGGTCTACGGCTTCGCTCGTCAGTCGGGCGGCCTGACCACGATCGAAAGCGAAATCGGCAAAGGCACGACCGTCACGTTCTATCTGCCGCGCGCGACGCAGGCAGCCGCCAACACGACCGCGGTGCAGCGCTCGATGCCGACCGACGCGGCGCTATCGGGCTGCCTGCTGCTGGTCGAGGACGACGACGACGTGGCGATCGCGACCGAGGAGTTGATCCGCGACATCGGGTTCGAGGTCTATCGCGCCTGCGCGCCGCAGGAAGCGCTCGACATGCTGCAGGCGCACGGCGCGCATTACGACATCATCTTTTCCGACATCGTCATGCCCGGCGGGATGAGCGGTCTCGACCTCGCTCGCAGGGTGCAGAGCCAATACCCGTCGCTGCCGATCGTCCTGACCACCGGTCACAGCCAGGCGGCCGCTACGGCCGGGACGGAATTCTTCATCCTGCCCAAGCCCTATAGTCGCGATCAGCTGGTGGCGATCTTCTCGAACACGCTATAGAGCCAGATCCAGGACGATGTCGCGCAGCAGGGTCATATCCTCGTCTCGCGACAGGCGATGCGCGCCATCCTTGACGAGGTGAACGCGCACATCTTCCGATTTCAGTGCCTCGGCCAGGCGCAGGCTGGTTTGCCACGGCACGTCGCGGTCGCGCATGCCGTGGATCAGGCGTACACTGCAGTCGATATCGACTGTCCCCTGCAACAGCGACAATGCGCGTCCCGACTCGATCAAGCCGAGGGTGATAATCTGCGGCGCGCCATAGTCCGACGGCACCTCGATGAACCCCGTTGTCTGCATCTGCCGCTTCTGCACCCCTTCCAGCCGGTCCCAGATCAGGTCGTGGGTGAAATCCGGCGCGGCGGCGATTCCGACCAGCGCCCGTATCCGCTGAGGCCGGGCAAGCGCGATGTGCAGCGCCAGCCAGCCGCCCATCGACGACCCGACGACAATCTGCGGCCCGGTGGTCGCCGCATCGAAGACGGCCAGCGCATCGGACAGCCAGCGCGTCAGCGTACCGTCCCGCATCGTGCCGCTGGAAAGGCCATGCCCCGTATAATCCAGCCGGATGAAGGCGATGCCCTGCTGCTGTGCAAGCGTGGAAAGAAACTCTGCCTTCGAACCCGACATGTCCGAGCCGAATCCGGGCATGAAGAAGATGCCGGGGCCGCGCCCGGCCGACGACCGGAACGCGATCCGTTCGCCCTCATGGTCGAGATAGGAAATACCGGCGCGATCCTCTAGCATCGTGGAATTCATACGGACGAAATACCCAGTTGACGCACATGGCACAAGCTCACTCCTCTCCCTGGCGGACGGCAGGCAAACCGCTGACGGTGATGCAGGTGCTGCCCGGCCTGGTATCGGGCGGCGCCGAACGTGGTGCGGTGGACGTCGCCATCGCGCTGGTGAAATCGGGCGGCAAGGCGATCATCGTCTCCGGCGGCGGCCCGATGGCGCACGAGCTGAAACGGGGCGGCGTGCTGCATATCGAGATGAACGTCGCCAGCAAGAACCCGCTGACCATGCGGCACAACGGCGCGAAGCTGGCGCATCTGATCGAGGCGCACGGCGTCGACATCATCCACGCCCGCAGCCGCGCCCCTGCCTGGAGCGTCTACCGCGCCGCGCGGCTGACAGGCATACCCTTCGTCACGACCTTCCATGCCGCGTACAAGTTCAAGTCGAATTTGAAGAAGCGCTACAATTCCATCATGGCGCGCGGCGACCGCGTCATCGCGATCTCGGAATTCATCGCCGGCCACATCCGTGAGAATTATCCGGAAGCCTCGTCTCGCATCGTGGTCATTCCGCGCGGGGTCGATACCGATAAATTCAACCGCGCCAAGGTGGGCGAGGAACGGATGATCAAGCTGCTGCGGGCGTGGCGCGTGCCCGATCACCTGCCGGTGCTGCTCATGCCCTCCCGCCTCAGTCGGATCAAGGGGCATGGCGTCCTGATCGAGGCCCTGGCGCTGCACCGGCAGAGGGGCGCGGCGCAGGATGTCTATTGCGTCATCGTCGGCGCCACGGACTCGGACCGGGCCTATCGCCACGAGCTGGAGGCGATGATCGCGTCGAGCGGGCTGGAAGGGTTTGTCAGGATCGTCGACCATTGCGACGACATGCCTGCCGCCTACGGGCTGGCGACGATCGTCGCCGCGCCGTCACAGGTACCCGAAGGCTTCGGCCGCGTTCCCGTCGAGGCGCAGGCCATGGGCAGGCCGGTGATCGCCAGCGCGCTGGGCGGGTTCCTGGAGACCATCGTGCCGGGCAGGACCGGGATGCTGGTGAAGGCGGACGATCCCGCCGCCTGGGCCGACGCCATCGAGTCGATCCTATCGCGGCCGCCCGAGGAACGGGCGGAAGCGGACGCGCAGGCGGAGGCAGGTGTACGGGAGCGTTTCACCAAGCAGGCGATGTGCGAAGCGACGCTAAGACTTTATGCGGAAATCGTGGCGTCGTCCTGAATATGGTTAATCTACGCTTCATATTTGTAATGGACATTGTGACCAAATTCTGTTAGTTTCTTGGTAACAATGAGGGCGAGTAAATGGCAATTGTCACTGATATAACCCGCGCAGATGAAAAGCTTCACGAACTAGGTTATATCAGAATCGAAAAAGGGATAATTGCCCATGCGGCAAATGCCTATATGGTCAACCAAGGCGTCTTCGCTCCTCCTGTTGCCGTCCATGCCAGTTATGTGAGGGAAACATCATCGGGTGAAGTCATTGCCACCAGCATCATAAAACAGGATGGCGTACAAAGCCTGGTGACGCTGCCTCTCAACGGGCTGCAATTGAGGGACAATCATCCCGTTTATCCGAACCCGTCCAAGGTATCTTATGCCGACTTTGTCGCAGGCAGCCCTTTGATATCGGCACCCGTCATACCGGGAGCGCTTATAGAAGCTCAAACCATCATCGGACCCCGTACCGGTTCCGCGGCTGCACTTCCTTCACAAAGTGTGTAATTATTCTCTGTGATACGGATGCCCGGCGAGGATTTGCTGCGCCCGGTATAATTGTTCAAGGATCATGACCCGCGCCAGCATATGCGGCCAGGTCATCTGCCCGAACGCCAGAACCAGTTTCGCCTCGGCGCGCAGGCTTTCGTCCAGCCCATCCGCACCGCCGATAACAAACACCAGATTCTGAACCGCGTCATCCCGCTTCTTGCCGATCCATTCGGCAAGGGCCGGGCTGGACAGCGTCCTGCCGCGCTCGTCAAGCGCCACGATCGTGGCGGCGGCCGGTATGCGGCTGCGGATCGCCTCGGCCTCGCGCTGCTTCAGGATATCGGAGGGGAGCTGGCCTTTTACCTCGACCTCGATCACGCGCAGGGGCCCAAGGCCGCCGGCGGTAAATCGTTTCAGATAGACATCGGCCAGATCGGACAAGGCCCCTGCCTTCATCCGGCCGACCGCGATCAGCGTCACTTGCGTCAATGGCGGATTGTCGGGCTCGATTCGTCCAGATCGGCCAGCCACATCTTTTCCAGATTGTAGAAGGCGCGCACTTCCGGCCGGAACAGATGAACGATCACATCCGGAGAATCGACCACGACCCAGTTCGCTTCGGCCATGCCCTCGAGACGGACGCGAAAGCCCAGCTTGCCGATATGCTCGCGCAAATGGTCGGCCATTGCCGCCACCTGTCGGGTCGACCTGCCGGTGGCGATGATCATGAAATCGGCCAGGGCGCTGCGGCCTGCAAGCGGGATGGTCACGATCTCCTCCGCCTTGTCGTCTTCCAGCGACTGGATGACGCGGGCACGGACATCTTCTGCGGTGATTTCGGAAACGGGAATCGCGGCGGCCTTCTTGCGGCTGCGCGCTGGCGCTTTCACTTTGCTGACGGTCGGTATGGCCAAATCCCTTTTTCCCTCAATGCGGTCGACGAAATATCCTTCAAGGGATTGTGAAAGAAAGCCCATGCCGGCAATGGCGCGTAAGCCAAGTCCATCTGGTTCTTCTCCCGCCGCCGCGCATCTTCGAAATAGCGTGCGGCCAGACACCCCTGTACTTTTGTAGAATAGGGCGGCCGGTCGAAAACGGCAACCGGCACGGTGCCGAATATTTCCCGCCAGCGTTTCCAGTGCCGGATCTGGATCATATTCTCGCCTCCCATCAGCCATACGAAGCGTGTGCGGGGGTAAAGCCGGTGCAGTTTCGCCAGCGTATCGGCGGTATAGACCGTACCCATCTGCGTCTCGATATCGGTCACGACGATGCGCGGATGACGCACCAGGGTGCGGCAGGCCACTAGCCTATCGGCCAGTGGTGCCATGCCGCTGCGCGATTTCAGCGGGTTCTGCGGGCTGACCAGCCACCACACCTGATCCAGTCCGAGCGCCCGCAGGGCAAAAAGGCTGTCATGAAGATGTCCCTCATGCGGCGGATTGAACGATCCGCCAAGCAATCCGACCGTACGGCCGGCCCAGGCACGACCGCTGAGGGGATTGGGGAGCGAGGGGGTCACGTTTGCGGACCGGACCCGTGTACCGGGATCAGCTTGCGCCGCTTGCAAGCTTCGACGGCAGGGAGGCGATCACATCGTCCAGCAGGCGATCGCCGCCGCCCGATGCCAGTTTCTGCGCCAGAAGCTCTCCCGAAGCGGCAATCGCCAGGTCGACGGCGGTCGAGCGTACATCCGCCAGTGCGCTTGCCTCGGCCTGCGCTATGCGGTCCGTGGCCTGCTTCTCGCGGCGCGCGACATGGTCCTTCAAATCGGCTTCGGCCTGGGTACGCATCCGGGCTGCCTCGTCGCGGGCGAAGGCGACGATCTCTTCGGAATCCTTGGCCGCCGACTGGTGGCGCGCCTTGGCGTCGACCAGAAGGGCTTCGGCTTCCTGGCGCAGGCGATGCGCCTCGTCAAGCTCGCGCACGATACCGTCGCGGCGGGCATCGAGCCCGCCCGTTACTGCCTTGCGGGCCGGGCGGAATACCAGTGCCAGAAAGATGATGGTGGAAGCGACGATCCAGAGTTCGGCTGACGACATATATTACTTCCTTGCTCCGGCGGCCCTGGAAACCGCGCTGCGGGCTTCTTCCCCGTTCGGGCTGACAGAGGCCACCTTTGGCAGGGCTTCGAGCAGAATGCCCGAGGCAATGTCCTCGATCGACGACATCGCCTGGGCGCGCGCGGCCTGGATAGAGGCTTCCGCCGTTTCGATCCGTGTAGCAAGCTCGGCCGACAGCGACGCGTCACGCGCTGTAGCCTGGGTGCGAATATCGTCGTTTGCCGCCGCCACGACGGTGCGCGCCTGGTCGCGGGCCAAAGCCAGCGACAGGTCCAGCTCCGCCTTCAACTGCGCCGCATCGCCCGAGGCGGTGGTAGCGTGATTGAGGTCGTCGGAGATGCGGGCCTGGCGCGCTTCCAGTATGCGGTGCAGGCGCGGCATCGCGACTGTCAGCATAAAGCCGTAGAAAAGCGCAAAGAACACCGCCAGCCAGAATATCTGGCTGGGATAGCTCGACGGGTCGAGCTGCGGCATGCCCTTCTTCTCCGCCTCCGCCGCCCGGACGAGTGCCGGGGCGAGGGAGAGGAGAAGGCTGATCAGGCCGGCGCTGGTGAGAGTGCGCCGCATCGGGTCTAGAATACGAACAGGATCAGGAAGGCGATGACCAGCGCGAACAGAGCGATAGCTTCCGTCAGTGCGAAGGCAAGGAAGCCGACCTGGCGCAGGCCGGGGGCTGCCTCTGGATTGCGACCGACGGCGGCGATCCAGGCGGCGAAAAGATTGCCAAGACCGATGCCGACGCCGAAGAGCGGCAGCACGGCGATACCGGCGGCGATCAGTTTTGCAGAAGCTGCGTCCATATCTTGAAAACTCCGAAAGTGAGGTTGTTTGGGTTGTGGGTGTTAGTGGTGAACGTCGACCGCATCGCGAAGATAGATGCAGCTCATGACGGCGAAAACATAGGCCTGCAGAACGGCGACCAGAAGCTCCAGCCCGGTCAGCGCGATGTTGACCGACAGCGGCAGCAGGCTGAGCACCAGGCCGAAGCCGGCCAGCAGCCCCGCCAGCAACACGCAGAAGCCGGCGAAGACGTGGATGATGACGTGGCCGGCCAGCATGTTGGCGAACAGACGGACCGACAGGCTGATGGGCCGCGACAGGAAGGAGATGATCTCGACCGGCACCATGATCGGCGCAAGCCACAGCGGTACGCCGGACGGCAGGAAGATGCCGAACCATTTCAGCCCGTTGCGGGCGACGCCGATGACGATCACCAGGGCGAAGATGAACAGGGCCAGCGTCGCGGTGACGATGATGTGGCTGGTGTAGGTGAAGTTCAGCGGGATGAGACCCAGCACGTTGCCGAGCAGCACGATCATGAAGATCGAGAAGACCAGCGGGAAGAAGCGATGACCGTGATGACCGATATTGTCGTCGATCATGCTTTCGATGAACTGGTAGATCGATTCGGCGGTCGACTGCAGGCGTCCGGGAACCAGCGCGGCCTTTGCCGTACCGGCGGTGAACAGCCAGACCGTGACCAGGAAGGCGAACAGCATCGCCAGCGACGAATTGGTGAAGGCAAGGTCGTAGCCGCCGACAGGCAGGCTGAACAACGGCCTGACGGCGAATTGTTCAAGCGGGCTCTCCATTTCCACGTCAAGCGTGTGGAACAGCAAACGGACGGCTAAATGTAGAAGCGGGCTGTGCATCGATCCTTAAATCTCGTCCGGTTCGTCCTTGGATGCCGCCGGGCTTTTGCCTGGCTGCTTTTTGTAAGTTGCTCCGTAGCTCATGCCGTTCATTGCGCGGTAGACGTTCAGCAGCCCCGCGCCGAAGCCCAGGAACAGCATGACCAGCAACGCGATCGGCGTGGTATGCAGCCAGCGGTCGAGCGCGATGCCTATCCCCAGTGAAACCAGCAGGGCGGCAACGAATTCGACGCCGCTGCGCATGCCGATACCCATGGAGTCGTCGGGTGCCGTGCCTTGCGGCGCAGCAGCCGGCGACATGCGCCGTTTCGCCTCTTCCAGGCGCTGGTCCAGATCGCTCTGGCCCTGATCGTCGGGAGATGCTGGCAAAACCACCTTCGAAACAACGGTACATGAGCCCTGCCGGCGGTTGCCGGGCGAAGGCGTGCGGACCATACGGAGCGTTGGAATAGCTGTCAAGCGCCTGTCAAGCGCCGGGCAAGCACCGGGTTCATTGCATCGGCAGGCGCTGGAAAAAACTGATATGGACCGCGCGCCATGCCGGATAATACTGTACCGGCAGGTGAATATGGGCACAGACCGGGTTGGCCAGCGCATTGAGCAATTTGCGCGAGGCTTTCTGGTAACCGGGATCGGCCCCGAATTCGCTCTGGTTCGTCAACTGTGCCGTAAGCAACGTCCCCTGGGGTGAAAAGGTGACGTTCGCCTCGACCGACAGATTCGGATTGGGGGAGGAGATCGGCACCACGCCGCAGCTGATCAGCCGCAAAAGGAACTCATGCAGATCGCCGGAATCGCTGGAACGCACGAAGCCCCCCAGCTGTAATTCGAGATATTGCGGATGACGGCGCCCATCCCTCATCGACCCGCTGCCGGTCGGTCCCATCCCCCCTAGATTGGGACCGACGGCCGATTCTTTTATGCCGTCATCGGGAACGGGATCGGGCGGTCCCGGCTGAGCCTGGGCGACCGGGCTGGGCTGGGTGCCGGGCGAGGAAGACTGCGTTATCGACTGGCTGGCATCGGCGCTTTGTTCGGCCTGGGAGGGTTGCGCGGTGGCGAACGGGTTGAAACTGGGATCGAAAGGAAGCGCGTCGGAGGATGTATCCTGCACCTGTTGCTGGGGTTGTGCCGGCGGCGGCCCAACCTGGCTTTCCTGGGCAGGTTGCGGCGCAACCGGAACCGGCTGCTGGGCGGCGGCCTGCGAGAGCACGACAGGGTCGGTCTCCTTTGTTTCCACCAAAGTGACGGAAATCGCCTTCTGTTTGGTCGGTTCGCCGAAATTGTAGCTGCGAAGATGGGGCAGGCCGACGATCAGGATCGCGATGACAAGCGCATGTACCAGAAGCGAAACAGCCACCGCTCGGTTTGGTGGCTGCTTGCTGGCGGCGACATGGATCGAGGAGGATGTCCCTGACGAATCCCCAGGCTCGTCGCTATGGAGCTCCTCGCTCACGCGCTGGCTCTTTCCATCGGCGGTATCTCGTCTTCCGCCCGCTCATAGCCCGCGAACATCTCCGCCTGTCGCAGATCCACCGAAACCAGCATGGAGACGCCGCGCTCGGCCATGGTGACGCCGTAGAGCCGGTCCATGCGCGCCATGGTGACGCGGTGGTGAGTGATGATCAGGAAGCGCGTACCCGTGGTGCTCGATATCTCGTCCAGCAGGTCGCAGAAGCGGGTCACGTTGGCATCGTCCAGCGGTGCGTCGACTTCGTCCAGAACGCACACCGGTGCGGGCGTGGCCAGGAACATGGCAAACAGCAGGGCCAGCGCGGTCAGCGCCTGTTCGCCGCCGGACAGAAGCGACAGATTCTGCAGCGTCTTGCCCGGCGGGCTGGCGAAGATTTCCAGCCCCGCCTCCAGCGGATCCTCCAGGTTGGTCAGCGCCAGCTCCGCCTCGCCGCCGCCGAACAATGTCGTGAAAAGGCGCTTGAAGTGAACGCGCACCACCTCGAAGGCAGCGCCCAGCCGTTCGCGCGCCTCGCGGTTCAGCTTGCCAATGGCCTGGCGCAGGCGCACGATGGCCTCGGACAACTCCGCCGATTCGCTTTCGATCCTAGCGATTTCCGTTTCCGCTTCCTGCAATTCGATCTCGGCGCGCAGATTGACCGGGCCGATCGCCTCACGCTCGCGCGTCAGGCTGGCAAGCCGGCCTTCAAGCTGCGCGCGGTCGGGCTGGTTGCCGTCGAAGGCGACGGTCTCCGCAAGGGCCTCGGCCGATACGTTGAGCTTTTCGGCGATCCGCGCCTGCACCTCCTCGACCGCCTCGTTCGCGGCGCCGGTGCCGGCTTCGGCCCGTACCCGCTCCTCGCGCGTGGCCGCCAGCTTCTTCTCGGCGTCGCGCGCCAGGCGGCGGCGTTCGGCCAGGTCCATCTCGGCGCGAATAAGCGCGTCGGAGCGCACCCGGTTCGCCTGCTCGGCGTGACCCAGCGATTCTATCACCACGGCCAGGTCCCGCGCGATGTGATCCGGCCTGTCGCCCGCCGTTTCCAGACGCGCCTGCGCCTGCTCGATCCGGCGTTCCAGCTCGGCCACGCGCTGGGCGCGGGTTTCGATCCGGTTCTGCCACGACGAACTCTCGTTCGCGGCGGCTTCCAGCCTTGCCGCCAGCCTGTCGCTCTCGCGCCGTGCATCGACGACAGCCTGCCCTGCCCTGGCAAAAAGATCGCGGGCCTCTCCCAACGCCTGCGCCGACAAGTGCTGCGCAGTCCGCGCGGCGGCCAGGTCGGGCAGTTCGTCCCGTTCCTTGTACAACACCTCGCAGGTCTCGCCGGTTGTCTGTGCCTCGCGTTCCGCGACCGCCAGGGCTTCCCGCAACTGGCGGTCGCGGCGCAAAGCGGCCTCGGCACGGGTCCGCGCCTCGGCAAGAGCCGATTCGCGGCGTTGCGACTCCCTCAGCGCCGCGCCTGCCGCATCCAGCGCCGCGCGTTCCTGCGCCTGTGCGCTTGCAAACCGGCCCTGGTGCTCGGCCAGCACGGCCTGCGCCTTGGCTGCAGCCTCGACCGCTTCGGCAAGCCGCGCGCGCAAGTCCACCAGCCGGTTACGCTGCGCCAGGGCGGCGGCGATGGGATCCGTCGCCTTCAGCCCCGCCTCGCGCACCAGCCCGTCCCAACGGAACAGCGCACCCTCGCGCGTTACGATCGACTGGCCGGGCAGCAGATTCGCCTGCAGCGCCATTGCCTGGTCGCGCGGCGCGACGCCGACACCCGCCATGGCACGGCCAAGAGCCGCCGGGATCGTGACGGCATCGCTCAGCGGCTCGGTGCCTTTCGGCGGCTCGCCGATAGCCGGCAGTTCGACCCAGCGGTGCGCGGCGTCGGCTTTCAGGCTGGCCTTGGATTCCTCGCCCAGCGCCACAGCCAGCGCCGCCTCATAGCCCGGCTTGGCGCCGATCTGGGCTGTGACCGGGTTCGTCCCCGCCTGCGGCGTGCTGCCGGCAAGGCCTGCCTCCACGCCGGCGATTTCCGCCTTCAGACGTGATTCGGCATCCCTGGCCGTGCTTGCGTCGTTGCGCGATTGCGTCAGCGCCGTCTCGCTTTCGGCGCGTTGCCGAGCTGCCGGCTCGATCGCCGCCTGCGCCGTTTCCAGCAAAGCCCGTGCCTCCGCGGCCTGATTTTCCAAAGCCTCGATGTCGTCGGTTTCGGTCCTGGCCAGGTTCGCAACCTCCTGCCGCGCTCGCTCGAAGACGGAAGCCGCCTGCTGGCGCCGCGCCTCGGCATCGCGGATCTGCCGCAGCAGGGCGGCCTCGCGCGCCTCGGCCTCCGCGATGACGGCGCGGGCGGCCAGCGAGGCTTCCTCCGCCGTCGCAACCACGGCGCGTTGCGCGGCTTCGGCGGCGCTCGCCTGTTCGAGGGCCTGCGCCGCCTGCGGCTTGCGCTGCGCGATCTCGGCCGTTTCCTGTTTCAGCCGCGTGATCGCCGCGTCGGCCTCGGCGCGTTCGCGCGTTTCATGCTCCAGGTCGGTGTTCGCCTGCGCGATCTCGCGCGTCGCCTCGGCCCTGCCGGCTTCGATCTGACTACGCTCACTTTCCAGGGCGTGCTGGCGCTGGGTCAGGCTGCGGACCGTCTGCTGGGCCTCATGCTCCGCCTGCCTGAGGGAGACGATGTCGGATTCGCCCGCGCTTTCGCGCGCTGCGGTGGATGCGACGGCGATCATCGCGTCCCTGACCGCCGCCTCGGCGACACCCAGCGCATCGCCGGCCTGCTGCTGACGCGCAATGGCCTCGATCCAGGCGCAATGCAGCAACAGCGCCTCGATTTCGCGCATCCGTTCCGCCGCCTGACGGTATTTCTCCGCCTGGCGCGCCTGGCGCTTGAGGCCGGCCTCCTGTCCACGCAGGGTTTCCAGCACCCGGCCCAGCTGTTCGAGGTTGTTTTCCGCCGCCTTCAGTTTCAGCTCGGCTTCGTGGCGGCGCGATTGCAGCCCGGCGATGCCGGCCGCGTCTTCCAGGATGAAGCGGCGCTCGGACGGCTTGGCGGCGATCAGGGCCGAGATGCGGCCCTGGCTGACCATGGCGGGCGAAGAGGCGCCGATGGCGGCGTCGGCGAACAGAAGCTGCACGTCTCGGGCGCGCACGGGCCTGCCGTTGACACGGTAATCCGACCCCGCCCCACGCTCGATGCGGCGGCGTACCTCGATCTCCTCGAACTTCTCGAAGATCGCGGGTATCGGGCCGCCGTCATTGGTCAGGGTCAGCACTACCTCGGCGATGTTGCGGGCCGGACGCCCGCCGGAACCGCCGAAAATGACATCGTCCATCTCGCCGCCGCGCATGCGCTTGGCAGAGGTTTCGCCCATGACCCAGCGCAGGGCCTCGACGATATTGGACTTGCCGCAACCGTTAGGGCCGACGATCCCCGTCAGGCCATGGGGGATTTCCAGCTCTGTCGATTCGACAAAGGATTTGAAGCCGCTGAGTCTGAGAGTCCGGAATTGCAAGCGCGCTTACGGCTGTTTCTTCGCGAGCATCCCTTCGATGGTCGCCTTGAACTTGTCATAGGACACGGCCCCGTCGATCCTGTCCGCGCCGTCGTTCAGGATGAAGGTCGGCGTCGAGACGACCTTGTAGGTCTCGCTCGCCTTCTGCACCCCGGCTACGATGAACGTTTCCAGGTCCTTGTTGGCGAAGCAGGCGTTCAGCTCGGCCTCGCTCATGCCGGCGAACTTGCCCAGCGGCTTCAGGGACGCCACGGGATCGGTGGAGAGCGCCCATTGCTCCTGCGCCTTGAACAGCATGTCGACCAGCGCGAAATATCTTTCGGGTGGCGCGCACCGGACCATCTCGGCCGCCTGAAGTCCCGGCTTGTCGAAGGGAAAGTCGCGGCTGATGAACAGCACCTTGCCGGTGTCGATGTAGTCGGCCTTCAGCTGCGGAAAGGTTTCCTGGTAGAACTTGGCGCAGTGCGGGCAGGTAAGCGAGAAATACTCGTACATCTTGATCGGGGCCTTGGGATTGCCCATCTGGCGCTCGGCATAAAGCGGCCCGGATGGGGTTGCCGTTTCGGCGGCCGCGGTCGCGGGCGTACTGGCCGCGCGCGCGGTTACCTGCCAGGCGACGGCGCCCAGAATTACCGCAGCCACTGCAAGCGCGACCAGCCGTTTGGAAAAATCCTTGTTCATCGTGCGTTCCTGCCAGATTTAATCATATCGTCCCAACTTACCGCGCGCCCATGGCCTGTCCAAGCCTTATCAGGGCGGCTTTCAGGTCGGAATCGGCGATGGACTCCACCTTGGCTTCAATATCCGCCGAGTTCAAGGCCGAATGCCGTTCGGGTTCGATCGCCTTTACCCGCTGCGGCAAGGTTCGGGCCGACAGACGCAGTTCACCGACCGCCCTATAGCCGAAAAAGGAATTGATTCGCGCGATCAGCATCGGCGCTTCGTGCTGGAATTCCGTTTTCCAAGCGGAGGGCATGGCAAGATGCAGTACGGCCGGCTGGTCCCGGCCGCCGGGGGCGCGCGCCAGCTTGACGGGGATGGAGACGGCGGCGAGTGTCTGCCCCGCTACCGTTTCCCACGCTCCCAGCAACGCGCACAGCGCGGCCGCCTTGCGGGTCAGGGCCTGGTTGGTAATCCTGCTTATGGCGGAGGAAAGGGGTTGCACGGCCATCGTAAGGGCGCATTTTAATCGCTATATCGATTTAAAGCCATGATCGAGAACGCAAGCGACATACAGGCACGGTTGCTGGGTTGGTACGACACCAGCCGCAGGCAGCTGCCGTGGCGCGCCGGGCCGGGCGAAACAGCCGATCCCTACCGGGTCTGGCTATCGGAAATCATGCTGCAGCAGACGGTGGTCGCGACCGTAATTCCCTACTTCAAGCGATTCGTCGCACGCTGGCCCGACATAGACAGCCTTGCCGCCGCGCCGCTGGACGACGTGCTGACCGAATGGGCCGGCCTTGGCTATTACGCCCGCGCCCGCAACCTGCATGCCTGCGCCCTGGTCGTATCGCGCGACCATGGCGGCGTCTTTCCTTCGCAACCCGCCCTGCTACTGACGCTTCCCGGGATAGGCGCCTACACGGCAGGGGCTATCGCAGCGATCGCGTTCGACCTGCCTTTCGCCGCTGTGGACGGAAATGTCGAGCGCGTCACCGCGCGGCTGGCCAATGTCGAAACACCCCTGCCGCAGGCACGGCCCGAATTGCGCCGGCTTGCGGAATCGCTGGTACCACGACGCCGCGCCGGCGATTTCGCCCAGGCGCTCATGGACCTTGGCGCGACGATCTGCATACCGGCATCCCCCCGGTGCACGGCCTGCCCCCTTGCCGTCGATTGCGCCGCCCTGCGCGCCGGAAATGCCGCCCGATTGCCGCTGAAAACGGCGAAACGACCCAAGCCGACACGCTATGGACGTGTTTTCTGGGCTGTGGACGATGCCGGTGCGGTCCTTGTGCGCCGCCGTGCCGAAAGCGGTCTTCTGGGCGGAATGATCGAATTTCCTTCCTCCGAATGGGCAGGTCTCGAGTCCCTGCCAACCGCACGGCCGCCGATAGAGGCAAAATGGCGCAGCGTGCCCGGTCGGGTAAAGCACAACTTCACGCATTTCCACCTCGAGCTGGAAATGGTGGCGGCCACCTTGGATGTTGCGGCACCCGATGTCGACGGCACCTGGGTCTCGCCCGATCATTTCGACCGGATTGCGTTACCCAGCGTAATGCGCAAGGTTGCCGAACATGCTGCGAGCCATTGCCGCAATCCGGCTCTGGAACTTGAGGGGCCGTTGGAGATATTATGAGATGATCAACGTTTCGGCGTGCATAACAGGTTCAGAATGACCAGGCATCGACTTATCAGGCTAAAACTGGCGGCTTTGCTGCTTCTTGCCTACCCTCCTCTCGCCCGGGCGCAGCAGCAGCCCGTCAGTCCGGATGTGTCGATGACTGTTCCGGTGGTACCGAAGGCTCCGACCCCGGTGCAAGCGCAGGATATCCAGGCCAAAAACTCCAAGACATTCTTTCCCGTTTCCGGAGCCCCGGCGACGTTTCCCAATGTCCTGTTCGCGGCGATCAAGCATGGCGGACTCGATATGAGCGAGGACGATGCGATCGACGATTTCGCCAAGGTCGAGTATTGCGATATCTATCGGCAGTACCACGACAACGAGTTCGACTGGCGAAAGGTCAGGTCGGCGCTGCGGAAAAAGATCCAGCAGGACAAGGTGAATTACCCCGATACGCTTTACCTCGAACGGCCGGAATCCTTTGGCGCATACGATTTTTCCTCCGGCATGCTCCCGCTCAACAATTCGTCGGTTATGAAGACGCGCGCGCTGCAGCTGGCGGATGTCACGGGTGGCAATTATTGCGGCGTCCCGCTGAAGATTCTGCCCAACAAGTTTGTCGCGTTGCTTGATAAACCTGTCGTTCTGGATGGGATCGAACTTTCGGAGGATGAAGCGCGGACAGTGATCGCGGAACTGAACACGCCGGCCAACGAACCACAAACGCGCCTTGCCTATGGGCGCTATACCATCACGTTCACGGATGGCGACGAAAAACAGACCCGCAGCTCGCTGAAACTGGATGCGAGGCTGGATAATGTGACGATGTACGAGGATGCGGATTACTCGCGCCCGTTCTGGAGCGGCCAGTCGTCACCGAAGATATACCATGCACAGGAAGGCGTGATCGATAAGATTCCGTTCAAGGGCATCGACGCCACCGAAGAACAGCAGGCCGATCCCGAAAAGCCGATTCCCAGCGTCACCCCGCACTGACCGGCCGCCACGACCGGCTAGGCCTGCGCCATCTCCGCGCGCAGCTTGCGGCGCAGCAGATCGATCGGCTTACCCTCGCCGTCGCTCTCGAAATGCCAGAAAAGCCAGCCGTTGCATGCAGGCGCGCCTTGCACGGCCGCCCCCACCTTGTGGATCGAGCCCGAATAGATTCCGCTCAGGGTTTTCGACCGCAGGGAACCATCGGCGACGATCTCGGCCATCAGGTCGCGACGCTGGTTGAACAGCAGGTCGCCGGCCCTCAGCCAGCCCCGCTCGACCACGAGCCCGAAGGGCACGCGCGGCTCGCTGCCCTTTTCCACGGTTCTAATATGCTCGAGCGAGACCGGCGGCGGCTCCGCGGCGATCCGTGCGCGGGCAAGCGTCAGGTATTCCGGATCGCGCTCGATGCCGATGAAACGCCGCGACAGCCTCTTGGCCACGATGCCGGTGGTGCCGGTGCCGAAGAACGGATCGAGGATGACATCGCCCGTGCGGGTCGAGGACAGGATGACGCGGTACAGAAGGGATTCCGGTTTTTGCGTCGGATGGGCCTTGCGCCCTTCCACCTTCAGCCGTTCCGACCCGCTGCATAGAGGCAGGTACCAGTCGCTGCGCATCTGCAGCTCCTCGTTCAGGCTTTTCATCGCGCCGTAGTTGAAGGTGTATTTCGACTTCTCGTGCTTGGACGCCCAGATCATCGTCTCGTGGGCGTTCGTGAAGCGGCGGCCCCGGAAATTGGGCATCGGATTGCTTTTGCGCCAGATCACGTCGTTGAGTATCCAGTATCCCAGATCCTGCAGGATCGCGCCGACCCGGAAGATATTGTGATAGCTGCCGATCACCCAGATCGCACCGTCATCCTTCAGGACGCGATGGGCGGCCGCAAGCCATTCGCGGGTGAACTTGTCGTACGAGCCCAGATTGTCGAACTTGTCCCAGTCGTTGTCGACGCCATCGACCGCCGATTGATCGGGGCGGAACAGATCGCCCTTCAGCTGCAGATTATAGGGCGGATCGGCGAAAACCAGATCGACCGATCCTGCGGGCAAGGCGTTCATCGCAGCGACGCAGTCGCCGGAAATGATGCGCCCGTACTGATCGTCCATTTTTTTCATGACGCCATGGTTTCGAACGGCATGGTTTCGGCCAGCGCCTCGCGCACCGGCGCGAAGCTGGTACGGTGATGCGACGTAATGCCATGCCGGCGCAACGCGGCGCGGTGATGCGAGGTCGCATAGCCGGCGTTGCTGTTCCAGCCGTAGTGCGGATGCACATCGTGCAGGTCGCGCATCAACCGGTCGCGGTGTACCTTGGCGACGATCGAGGCGGCGGCGATCGCCAGCTCCAGCCCGTCGCCGCCGATGATCGTCTCGCATGGCAGATCGACCGGAGGCTTCATGTTGCCGTCGATGAGGGCCAGTACCGGTGCGTGCGACAAGGCGCCGATCGCGCGGCTCATCGCCAGCAGGCTGGCACGCAATATGTTGATCTCGTCGATTTCCTCGACCGAGGCGATGCCGATCGACACGATCGCGAAATCGTGGATTTGCGCCGCCAGCCTTTCGCGGACATGCGGCTGCAGCTTCTTGCTGTCGTCGACCGCATCGCCGAGCCCGCGCGGCAGGCGCTGTGGCAAAATGACCGCCGCCGCCACGACCGGCCCGGCCAGCGGACCGCGCCCGACCTCGTCCACGCCGCAGACAAGGCCGCCCGCAGCCCGCTCGCGCGTTCGTTTCAGCCTGGTGCGTGCCTGCGAATCATTGCCCATGCGGCGGAGTCTACGAATCCAGAGTCCACCATGCCAGTTCTTTTTATCAGAGCAGGTTCATCTGGTCGCCCGCCGCAGGGGGCGGCGCGAACAGGTCGGTGCGCAACGGGTCGCGCAGCTGGGTCAATCCGAACCGCTTGATCGCCGCCATGAACCTGACGCGCATCATGTCGGCGTATGGCCCGTCGCCGGTCATGCGGGTGCCCCAATCGGCGCGGTAGGCTTGGCCGCCATGACATTGCCGGATCAGGCTCATGACATGCGCGGCCCTACCCGGCGCATGCGCCGTCAGCCATTCCTCGAACAGCGGCTTGACCTCCAGCGGCAGGCGGACCAGCGTCATCCCGGCCCGGCCCGCCCCTGCCTTTGCGGCAGCCTCCAGGATCGATTCCAGCTCGTGGTCGTTGAGGGCCGGGATCATCGGCGCGCTCATCACGGTGGCCGGGATGCCGGCATCCGACAACAGGCGCAACGCTTCGAGCCGCCGGCGCGGGGAGGCGGCGCGCGGCTCCATCGTCCGTGCCAGCGCCGGGTCCAGCGTGGTGATCGACAGCGCCACGCGCGCCAGCCCCAGCGCCGCCATCGGCGCCAATATGTCGATATCGCGTGTCACCAGGGCCGATTTGGTGACGATGGTGACCGGGTGGTTGAAACGTTGCAGCACCTGCAATATCCGGCGCGTCAGTGCCTGTTCGCGCTCGACCGGTTGGTAAGGGTCGGTATTCGTGCCCATCGCGATCGGCGAAATCCTGTAGCTCTTTGCCCTGAGCGCCTTGTCCAGCAGTTCGGGGGCGGCAGGCTTGTAGAACAGCCTGGTTTCGAAATCGAGGCCGGGCGACATGCCGAGATAGGCGTGGGTCGGCCGCGCGAAGCAGTAGATGCAGCCGTGTTCGCAGCCGCGATAGGGATTGATCGACTGGTCGAAGCCGACATCGGGACTGTCGTTGTGCGCGATGATCGTGCGCGAGGCATCGGCGGACAGGGTTGTCGCGAACGCCGGAAGCTCCTCCTCGATGTCCCAGCCGTCGTCGTAGGCCTCGCGCTCGTGCCCCTCGTAGCGGCCCACACGATTGCCGATGGCGCCACGTCCTTTGCGAGTGATCGAGTTGGGATTGCTCATGGAAAGATCGTAGCACAGGCATGGGAACATAACAAGAACTTTACTTTTTACACTTGACTTCTGGAAAGCTCCTCTTTACTTTATGAAGTGTGAAATCGGATTCGGAGATAGAGATGGTTACGCGTTATATTAAAACGCTCGCTGTTGCCGTCATGGTTGTTCTGGCTCTTGCCTCAGGCCCTGCAAACGCTCTGGACAATTCCAACGCCAAGCGCCTGACCCTGGCCGCGCCGACTTATGGCGTCAGCCACAACAACTACCACTCGAACGGTTCCACAGAGTACGGTCCCAGCCATGACAACTACAATGGCACGGAAAAATACACATCCGGAACCCAGTACAGCGCTCATAGCCACAACGACTATGGCAGCTCCAAGCAGGCTCTTTCGACTTCGGTCCCCTACTAAAATCGTAGCCGGACCGGTCTGCGTCCGGTCCTGATGTCCCCGCTTTCTTCCGACCTTGTCGATCTCGCCCTGCGGCTTGCCGAGACAAGCGGCCCCATCATTGCGCGCTATTTCCGCCAGCCCTTCGCCGTCGAAACGAAAAGCGACTCATCGCCCGTGACCCGCGCCGACCGCGAGGCCGAGGCGGCGATAAGGCTTATCCTGCAGACCGAACGGCCCGGCGACGGTTTCTTCGGCGAGGAAAGCGGAGCGATCCAGGGCCATAGCGGCCTGACTTGGGTGATCGATCCCATCGACGGCACCAAGGCCTTCGTGTGCGGCAAACCGCTTTTCGGCACCCTGATCGCCCTGCTGGAAGGCGACACTCCCATACTGGGCGTGATCGACCAGCCGATCACCGGCGAAAGATGGCTGGGCGCGCGCGGGCAAACGACGATGCTGAACGGTAATACCGTGCGCACAAGCCGGGTGAACGCGCTGGCGCTGGCGCGCCTTGCCACCACCAGCCCGCGCCTGTTCACGCCCGAAGACGCGGACTCGTTCCTGGCTTTGTCCGGCGCCACCGGCATCACCAGCTACGGCGGCGATTGCTACAACTACGCCCTGCTGGCGACCGGCATGATCGATCTGGTCGCGGAGACGCAGCTCAAGCTTTACGATTACGCGGCGTTGATCCCCGTGATCGAGGGCGCCGGCGGCGTGGTGACGGGTTGGGACGGCCAGGCGGTCGGGGCGGACCATGACGGCACGATCCTGGCCGCCGCCACGCCGGCATTGCACGAAGCGGCCTTGGCAAGTCTGCGCCGGCCTGATTAAACTTGCCCCATGAGTGACGCATCCCAGACCAGCCGGCGTTCGCCGGTGCTGAAACTGCTGCCAGCGGTTGCCTTCACGCACGACATCGCGATGGCCGCGATCGCCTTCACCCTGTCGATGTACATGCGCCTGGGGCCGGATTTCACCGGCAAGTACGTCCACGCCACCGTCGACGCCCTGCCGATCTTCATGGGCATCGCGGCCTTCAGCTTCCTGGTCTTCCGCCTGTACCGGGGGCTGTGGCGCTTTGCTTCGATGCAGGATCTGCTGCTGGTCGTCGAGGCGGTCACCGTCGCGCTGATCCTGTTCCTGCCTGCGCTTTACTACGTAAACCTGCTCGACAACATCCCACGCTCGGTGCCGCTGATCATGTGGTTCGTGATGGTGACGTTGCTGGGCGCGCCACGCTTCCTCTACCGCGCCATCAAGGACCGTCGCCTGTCGATCAGCCGCGAGACGCATGCCCGTGGCCGCATTCCGGTGATCCTGGTCGGCGCGGGCAGCGGCGCGGCCCAGTTCATCCGAGCCATGGCGACGCAGAACGCGCCCTACTGGGTGGTCGGGGCGCTGGACGACGAAGGCCAGGGCCTGACCGGACGCAAGATGCACGGCGTCACCATCATGGGCGAGGTCGAGGCCCTGCGTAAGGCCGTTGAAACCCTGCGCCAGCGCGGCCGCCAGCCGCAGCGCGTCGTCATCACCAAGCCGGCGGGCGAGATAACCGGCGAGCGGCTGGCCTGGCTGGTCGACGAGGCGGACGCTCTGGGCCTGAGCGTGGGGCTCATGCCCAGCCTGATCGAATTTCGCGACGCGTCCGCCACGAACGACACGAATGCTCTGGAACTGAGCCCGATCGCGGTCGAGGATCTGCTGGGCCGGCCGCAGACCGTGCTGGACCGCGCCGCTGTCGAGCGCCTGGTCGCGGGCCGCCGGGTGCTGATCACCGGTGCGGGCGGATCGATCGGGGCCGAGCTGACGCGCCAGGTTGCGGCATTGGCCCCGGCCCGGCTGGTGCTGCTGGACCAGAGCGAATTCAACCTCTACACCGCCGAGATGGAGACGGAGGAGGCGCACGCTACATTGCCGCTGGCCGCCTACATCGCCGACGTGCGCGACGTCGCGCGCATCCGCGAAATCTTCGCCGCCGAACGGCCGGAGATCATCTTCCACGCCGCCGCCCTGAAGCATGTGCCGCTGGTGGAAAAGAACCCGGCCGAGGGCATCCTGACCAACACAGGCGGCACGCGCGTGATCGCCGACGCCGCGCTGGAGATCGGCTCCGTCGCCATGGTGCAGATTTCGACCGACAAGGCCGTGCAACCGGTCAACGTCATGGGCGCGTCGAAACGACTGGCGGAATCGTATACCCAGGCACTCGACGTGTCGCAGATGCGCACAAGCTTCATCACCGTACGCTTCGGCAACGTGCTGGGCTCGACCGGATCGGTGGTGCCATTGTTCCAGCGCCAGATCGCGGCGGGCGGCCCGATCACCGTGACCCATCCGGACGTCGAACGTTTCTTCATGACCATCCGCGAGGCTGTGCAGCTGGTGCTGCAGGCGTCCGCCTACCGGGTCGAGACCCAGGGCGGCGAAGGCCGCGTGTTCGTGCTGGACATGGGCCGGCCGGTGAAGATCGTGGACCTGGCACGGCGCATGATCGTGCTGTCGGGCCTGCGCCCGGAACACGATATCCAGATCAAGTTCATCGGCATGCGCCCGGGTGAGAAATTGACCGAGGGCCTGTTCGAGGCCGAGGAAACGCCCGATCCGACCGCGCTGCCCGGAATCCTGCTGGCCGCACCGCAGATCCGTGACCTGCCGACGGTGAAAGCCGCGCTGGACCGGATGGAGAAAGTCGCCGCCTCGGGCGATACCGCGCAACTGATCGAACTGATCGCGGATTTCCTGCCGTATTTCGCCCAGCATTACGAGGGGCGCAAGAGCGCGGCCTGATCGGCTAGGGTTCGCCTATCCGAGGTGGCGCTACTTTCCTGAGTTCAGGCTGCGGAAGTGCGGGGGCCTGGGGTGAGTGCCAGATATTACCTTCGAATATCAAATATTTGCTGGCAGAAGTCAGCGGCAGCGCCAGATGATCGTCGTGATTGAGTTCTGACTGAAGCTTATCGTACGGCGGTATCTGGTCCTGTTTTCCGAACAGCAGAACGGTTCGCGATTCTATTCCCCGCCGCTCGGCCTTCTCCGCAAGCTTGGGCGCATGGCCGCTACCGATGAAAAGGACAAATCCATCATGGGGACTTGCATGATCGAGCGGTAAAAGCGGATGCTTGGATTCCTGCCGCATCGTATGAGTCATGTTCGACAACATATGCGCGTTCACCCGGCCACCGACGCGATTTACGATGACGGCATCGAGAAATTTGTTGAAATTGTCATCTTCACGATGGTCGGCGAAAGCGTCCAATGTTTCTTTTCCGCCATTCTTTTTATAGGCGGCGTAATCCTTTCTCACCTCCCGACCGTAGATTCTGAGCGGGCCGGCAAGACCTTCCGACTCATCGAAGCAGATGACTCTGATACCGCGTTGGGCCGCTTTCACGATAAGAGCGGTAGTGTCTGCAAGTAGGTCCTGCGCATCGCGATGGAATGTAACTTCACCGCGTGCCTCCATCTGGGCCGTGCGAAGCTTCATAAATTCGTCGGCGGTTATCCTGCCTTCCGCCAGCTCGTCGACGGCCGGTTGCGAATAAACGTCATCCTCGATCCCGAGGTATTTCTTGCCGGTAGCCTGCAGCAAATCCAAGACAGCATCCGAACTGACGATCTTTATCAGAGTATCGGCGTGATTTGTGTCTCCGATGATGGTCATCGGGGCGGCTTCGAGCTCCCGCCGGAAGTTTTCCATGCCATCGCCCGTCGGCTGGCTTGACGCGGCGACAGGGGGAGCCGGCAGCACCTGGGGCCTGGCCTGCGCCATCGCAATCAGCGACGACGCAGCCAGAGCCATTGTGCCGAAGAGCCTTAATACAGGGGACCGCATACCCCACGATAACACAGGCCAAACCCGCAAATCACCAGTAATATATGTTATCCCTCCGTCGGCTTGCTGGCATCGATGTATTTCGGCGGCTTGACCGGGTGCAGGGTCTGTTCCTGGTCCAGCGATATGCGGCGCTTGCGGTGATAGGGGGCCAGCGTCTGTGGCTCACCGGTCGCCAGCGCGCGGCGGATCGCCTCGATTACCCGCACGTCGCAGAGCCCCTCCTCGCCATCGGGTTCGGGATCGACATCGTTCAGGATGCAGTCCGAGAAATACTTCGTCTCGCCGCCGAAATGGTCGGTTGCCTTGTATTCCCTTTTCTTCTTTTCCTCGCCGATGGTGATCTCGTGCGCCAGGGCCTTGCCGTCGCCGAACATGTAGGCGGGATTGGACTGGATGATGCCCTCCGATCCGGCGATGCGGAATTCGTCGATCGCGGGCAGAGAGTAGCTGACGATGAAATCGGCGATGCGGTCGCCGGGGAACTTCAGCATCACATGCACCGTATCGTCGAAATCGCCCAGCCCATGACGCAACCCGGTGGCGCGGACCTCGACCGGCTCGTCGCCGAACAGGTTGCGCACGGCGTTGATCGGATAGGGCCCCATGTCGTAGACCGGCCCCGCCTCGAACCCGTTTTTGGCGCGGTGGTTGTCGGGCGAGACCTGTTGCGCGAAGGTCGAGCCGAAATACTGGATGTCGCCCAGCGTGCCGTCGCGCGCCATGCCGATGGCGGCCAGGGTCGCTGGCTCGAAATGCAGGCGATAGGCAACCATAAGCTTTGCACCCGATTCCTTCTGGGCGTCGATGATCTTCTGTGACGCTTCCTCTCCGATCTCGATCGGCTTTTCCAGCAGCACGTGGATACCGGCCTTCAGCGCCGGGACCGCAAATTCGGCATGCCGCCAGTTGGGCGTCGCGATATACAGCGCGTCGACGACATCGTCGGTCAGCAGCTGGCCGAACTGTTCGTAGGTATAAGTGTGTTCGATATCGTAATGCCTGGCCAGCCGGTCGGCCTTCACCGGGTCGCCGGTGACCAGCGCCGTCATCACCGAGTTGCCCGTATGATGCACGCCCGGCATGAACGCGCCCTGGCTGATCCAGCCACCGGCGACGACGCCATAACGAACCTTGGGACCTGTAACCTTCTTCGCCTTCATATCGAACTCCTGCGGATTGTCCCGTAGAAGCAGCGAAAGGGGGAAGAAGGTTCCCGCCCGGATGATTACATTACCAGCGCCTCGCCGGACGAAGCCTGCTTGCCCAGGAAGGGAAGCCTGGATGTTACGGCAGGCTGGTGCCCGGCATCCGCCAGAACGCCGAGGCATTTCAACTTGAACGTATCGCTCATCGCTTCCGGATCCACATCGTCGTCATGGAAACGGATGATCGCGTCCATATAGCGGCTCTGGGCAGAGAAGAAAGCTTGGTCGGCGCCGCCGTTGGGCTGCTCGCGAACCATCATGGCAAAATGATCTTCCGCAGCCCTAAACTCTTTTCGGTCGCTACCCGTCATTTCCGCGGCCGGTGGCATGTTCGAGAAATCGCGGGTTCTAGAGATAAAGGTATCGGCAGCGAGCATTTGAAATTCCTTATAATTAATTTCTTGTTAATCTCTAACATGACGGTTTTAATCCTGTCAACGGTTCCTTCGTCGCTCGAGTGAGGTTGCCACCCGGCGCTTTCCGCCATAAACCAGTTTCATGACCACCGAGATCGAAGCGCAGTGGCGCGCCTACTGGGAACAGCACAATATCTATCGTTGGGACGCCAAGGCCCCGCGCGAGGAATCCTACGTCATCGACACGCCGCCGCCGACTGTGTCGGGGTCGCTGCATATCGGCCACATCTTCAGCTACAGCCAGGCCGATACCATCGCTCGCTTCCAGCGCATGAGCGGGATGAACGTGTTCTTCACCGTAGGCTTCGACGATAACGGCCTGCCGACCGAGCGGCTGGTGGAGAAGGTCAAGGGCGTGCGCGCCAGCGACATGAAGCGGGAGGAGTTCGTCGCCCTGTGCTTCGAGACGGTGAAGGGCTTCGAGGACGAGTTCCGCGCCCTGTTCGAGCGCGCCGCCTACAGCTACGACTGGAGCCAGGCCTACCAGACGATCAGCCCGCTGGCATGGAAGATCTCGCAGATGTCGCTGCTGGACCTTTACGAGAAAGGCCATCTGGAGCGCAAGCCGCAGCCGACTTTGTGGGACCCTGCTGACCGCACCGCCCAGGCGCAGGCCGAGGTGGTGGAGAAGGAGACGCAGGGCGTGATGTACACCCTGCCCTTCACGCTGGAAACCGGCGCGGATGTCGAGATCGCCACTACAAGGCCGGAGCTGCTGGCGGCGTGCGTCGCGCTGATGATCCACCCGCAGGATCCCCGCGCCGCAGATCTGGTCGGCAAGACGGTCTATTCGCCCCTGTTCCAGGTTTCGGTGCAGATCGTCGCCGACGAGAAGGTCGATCTCGAGAAGGGCAGCGGCATCGTGATGTGCTGCACCTTCGGCGACCTGACCGACATCGAATGGTGGAAGACGCACAAGCTGCCCCTGCGCGACATCGTCGGCAAGGATGGACGCCTCTACGGCCTCGACCGGATCGGCGGCGCCGACTGGCCGACGCGCGATGCCGCCGGCGCCGCGGCGGCGGCCGAAAAGATCGTCGGACTGAACGTTCGCAAGGCGCGCGAAGCGATGGTGACGGCGCTGCGCGAAGCCGGCCTGGTCAGGGGCGAGGTCCAGGTGACGCAGATGGTGCCGTGCGCCGACCGCTCGGGCGCGCCGCTGGAGATCCTGGTCAGCGCACAATGGACGGTCAAGCTGCTGGACAAGAAGCAGGAGCTGATCCGCCTGGCCCGCCAGATGGAATGGCACCCGGCCTACATGGAGGCGCGGTTCGAAAGCTGGGTCGAGAACCTGAAATGGGACTGGGGCATCAGCCGCCAGCGTTTCTTCGGCGTGCCGGTACCGTTCTGGTACTCGAAGCGCAAGGGCGAGGAAGGAAAAATCCTGACGCCGCATCCCGACGACCTGCCGGTCAACCCGCTGGTCGATCTGCCGCGCGGCTATACGGCGGACGAAGTCGATCCCGATCCCGACGTGCTGGACACCTGGGCCACCAGTTCGGTGTCGCCACAGATCAACGCCCAGGGCATCGCTCCGGACAAGGCGCTGGACAAGGACCGCTTCGGCCGGCTGTTCCCTGCCGACCTGCGCCCGCAGGCGCACGAGATCATCCGCACCTGGGCCTTCTACACCGTGGCCAAGGCGCTGCTGCACACCGGGCAGGCGCCTTTCTCGGTCATGGGCATCAGCGGCTGGTGCCTCGCCGACAACCGCGAGAAGATGTCCAAGTCCAAGGGCAACGGCGTCCAGCCGGTCGCGTTGCTGGACCAGTACGGCACCGACGTGGTGCGCTACTGGGCAGCCAATTACCGGCTGGGCCACGATACCGCCTTTTCCGAGGATGTACTGAAAATCGGCAAGCGCCTGGTCACCAAGCTGACCAACGCCGCCAAGTTCGTCGCCCCGCATGTCGCCGCCTTCGACGGGCAGGATGCCCCCGCATGGCAGGATATCGAGGATGGCCACATCGCCCACAGCACCGACAAATGGCTGCTGGCGCGGCTGGCTCAGGTCATCCAGGCCGCGACGTCGGCGTTCGAGCGCTACGACTATCCCGATGCGCTTGAAGCGACCGAACGCTTCTTCTTCGGCGAGTTCTGCGACAATTACCTGGAACTGGTGAAGGGCCGCGTCTACGGCGAGATCGGCGACCACGCCGCCAAGCAGAGCGCGCAATTGACGCTGGGCCATGCGCTGGTCGCGCTGTGCAAGCTGTTTGCGCCGTTCCTGCCCTTTGCCGCCGAACAGGTGCTGCACGACACGCTGCCGAAAACCGCAAAGAAGCTGGTTTCGGTGCACGCGCGCGGCAACTGGCCCAAGCCCGACCAGTTCCGGCCGGACCGGACGGCGCAGGCGGAAGCCTCGCTGGCGGCGGGGGCAATGGCAGTCGAGGTGCTGTCGCTGGTGCGTGGCGCGAAAAGTGAAAAAGGCGTATCGATCAAGGCGCCGTTGCAACTAGTGACGATCGCCTTGAGCCAGACACTGCCTGACGATTTGCTAGCAGATCTGAAGCAAACCGTATCCGCGGCGGAAATAGTTACGGTCGCGGGGGGCGAATTATCGGTGCGCGTGGCGTGGCCTGAAACCACAGCATGAGATTGAATATTCCCCTCGCGCGCATTTTCTGCTAGGCACACGCCTTCACTTCGAGAAGAAAGCCCCATGGCCGAAACCCTGACCATTAGCCCGCGTGTCATCGACCTGATCTGTTCGCGCATCTGCCACGACCTGATCAGCCCGGTCAGCGCCATCAACAACGGTATCGAGCTGATCAACGAAACCGAAGAGGGCGTGGGCGGCGATGCGTTCAGCCTGATCGCCGACAGCGCCGCGATCGTGGCCAGCCGCCTGGCGGTGATGCGCTACGCCTACGGCGCGGCGACCCCGGGCCTGGACGAGGTCCGCACCCTGGCGCTGGATTATTTCGGCGAGAGCAAGATCCATCTTTCCTGGCCAAAGACAGGCCTTGCTTCGGAACTGGCGACAAAGCCCGGCTTCCCCAAGCTGATCCTGAACACCGTGCTGACCCTCGCCGAGGCCATCGGTGCCGCCGGCACGATCACGCTGGAAGGCGTAAAGCCGGGCGAGATGACGATCACCGGCGAATCCAAGGTCGGCACGATCCGCAACGACGTTCTGGCGGGTGTCGATGTCGCCTCCGCCGATGCGCTGGACGCGCGCACCATCCAGGCCTTCACCACCGGCATGCTGGCGGCCCGCTTCGGCTTCACCCTGACTAAGACGGTCGAGGACGCAAAGATCACCTTCACCCTGCGCTAGGCCTTGATGAAGTCCGGCCTGTTTGCACTTGTCGTCCTGATCTCGCTTGTCGCCGGGGCGGTAGGGGGCCGGTTGGCAGCACCGCGGATGGTCACGGCCGTCGCATCATCCCCGCAAGCTGCAAGCGCCTCGAGTGAACCCGCCTACGAGCGCGTCATGCGCACCGGCACGCTGCGCTGCGGCTATCTGCTATGGCCGCCCTTGCTGACGAAGGATCCCAACTCGGGACAGTTCAAAGGCCCCTGGTACGATATCGTCACGGAAATGGGCAAGCGCCTGGGCCTGAAGATCGAGTGGACCGAGGAAGTCGGCACGGCCACCATGTTCGAAGGCTTCAGGACCGGCCGCTACGACGCCTTGTGCGCGCCGCTGACATCGACGCCCGAACGCGCGCGGTCCGCCGATTTCACGATCCCGTTCGCCTATATCCCCTATACGCTGTATGTGCGGAAGGACGACAAGCGCTTCGACGGCAATTTTGCCGCTGCCGACGATCCTTCGGTCAGGGTGGTCACCATCGACGGCGAATATTCGTCCAAGATCGCGGCGGAGGATCTGCCCGGTGCGAGGGCCGTCTCCCTGCAGAACATGACGCAAGGGTCCGAACTGTTGCTTTATGTGGAAAACGGCAAGGCGGATGTCGCGCCGGACGATATGGTGAGCGCCACCGATTTCATGGCCGCGCATGGCAACACGATACGCCCTGTGGCAGGACCGCCCTTGCGCACCTTGCCGTTGGTTCTTCCGCTTCCGAAAGGCGAATACGAATTGAAGCAGATGCTCGACGTCACCCTGACCGAGATGCTCGACACCGGCTTCACGCAGAAGACATTCGAAAACTCCACCAGCCATCCAGGCACCTACCTGTTTCCGGCGCTGGTGCAGCAACCAAAGTGACCCATGAACTTCGCTAGCGACAACTGCGCCGGCATCGCGCCCGAGATCATGGCCGCGATCCAGGCCGCCAATACCGGCTATCATCATTCCTATGGCGCGGACGCGTGGACCGAAAGCCTGGACGGCCTGTTCTCGGATCTGTTCGAACGCGAAGTCAGGGTCTTCAATGTCCTTACCGGCGGCGCGGCGAATTGCTTGGCGCTGGGCACGATCGTGCCGTCCTACGGCGTGACGCTCTGCCATGGCAACGCCCATATCCATACCGATGAATGCGGCGGCGCGGGTTTCTATACCGGCGGCTCGAAGCTCGAGCTGGTCGAAGGCGCGCACGGCAAGATCGACCCGCAGGCCCTGATACGCGCCGCCGGCAACTTCACGCGCGGCGTGCACAGCCCGCAACCGGCCATGCTGAGCCTGACCCAGGCAACCGAATGGGGCACCGTTTACACGGCGGGCGAGATCGCGGCCCTGGCCGACATTGCCAGGACCCACAAGCTGACGGTGCATATGGACGGGGCGCGCTTTGCCAACGCCGTGGCGCATCTGGGATGTGCGCCCGCCGACATCACCTGGCGGGCTGGCGTCGACGTGCTGTCGTTCGGTGCGACCAAGAACGGTGCGATGATGGCCGAAGCCCTGGTCTTCTTCGATCCGGCACAGGTCCGCGACTTCGAGTTCCGCCGCAAGCAGGCGGGTCATCTGCCGTCTAAGATGCGCTTCGTTTCAGCGCAGTGGCAGGCCTATCTGAACGATGGGTTGTGGCTGCGCCTGGCAGGTCATGCCAACGCGATGGCCATGCGTCTGGCGACAGGACTTCGCGGCCTGGAAGATATCACCCTGGCCGCCCCCGTCGAAGCGAACGAGCTGTTCGTCGCCATGCCCGAGGCCAGGATCGCCGCGCTGGAAAACGCCGGCGCCGATTTCTACCGTTGGCCCGACCCCGGCGGGCCGATGATCCGGCTGGTCACCAACTGGGCGACGACGGAGGACGAGGCGGACTGGTTTCTGGAGACGATACGGTCGCAGCCTGTTTAACGAGCGCCGGCTGAAAGGCGTGTTTTGACAACGGGCGATACAGCCTTGGGCGTAGATGACAGCTTTTCTATCACAGCGGAATTGGCCTCTATCTCGCTCACTATGACATCCGACTGCTCAGTTAGCAGTGACTGGGTATCGCGAATATCTTCAAGTGCAGTCCGTGCTTTTTGCAACGCAGGCACATCTTCCGGCTTCGCGATCAACCGCATTTGCAGGTCGTCGGTTGCAACCCGTCCAATATCCTCACCGACCTGATTCAAACCGAGGAAATTTCTCACGCTGAAATCAAAGCCCGGATTATTATAGTCCTTCACTTCATCCGCCACGTCGGCTTGAAGATTTGTCGACAGGCGATCCATGGTTTTTGGCTGCAAGGCTCGAAACGTTTTCTGCAAATCGGGATCGATGCCGACCGCAAGCGCCGTCAAAAGGGCAACCGATCCCAAAGCGATTCCCAGACGACCGATTTTGGTCGGCGGGGCGTTGATCACCGCTGCCGCAATCGGCGTCGCGATATAGTCGAATACTATTTCGGACGCATGCTTGGCATAAAGTGAGATGTCGGGCTCCTCCAGATGCGTATCGAGCTGAATGCCTTCTTTTTCGAGCAGCGCGGAAAGATCGCGAACCTGCCGATAGGCCTTTGTGGCGCCCCGATGCGGCATCAGCTGCGTAAAATCAGGACCATCTAGCGTCTGGGGGTCGACATACGGTTTTCCCATGAGAAGAATGGAACGTGCAAGCTCATCGTTTGACTGGGCTTTTGCTGTCAGCACTCCATCCGGAACCACGATGTCCGGCGGCGATATTTGACCGCCGGGGCGTTTGATCATGTCCTGCAACTCTGCGTGGACCTGTTGCAAAAGCCGCTGGTCGTAGCTGCCGTTTGTCATAAATTCCTTGGACGCGGCCACGAAGACTTGTCCTGCAAAGCCTTGCCAATCCCCTTTTTCGGCAAGGTGGCGATGCTTCTTTGCTTCTCTTGCAAGGTGCGGGTTCATTTCTTCGAGGGTTGAAAGGAAATCCGGAGGCCTGTAATCGCCAGGCCTTTCCCCCGGTGCCGGCAAACTTGCCTGGTAAGCAAAAACGACTGCGGCCGTTCGTGAATCGAACTCTATGATCCTATTTTTCTTGTACCGCGACTCCACCGAATCGTTTTTGTTCGGTAGGATCGCCTGATGGGCACTGTGCCTCAGCTCATGGGCGGCAATCAGAGCCATCTCTTTAGGCTCATCGCGATGCGATAGCCTGACCATCTGCTCTTCCTTCGAGTAAGATCCGCCGAACCGCTCCTTTGCAAGAGTGTCTGCATCCAGATTGATGAACGTACCCTTTTCGTAGGCATCACGAAGCAGATCGCGGCCGAAATCTCTCTGGCTTACTAGGAAAATCGCTTTCTCAAGCCTCTGGCTGCCTTGCTTGGCATAAGCTTTAGCCCATTCCACTTCGTCCAAATCTGGATTTGCCTGCTTGAGGCCCTCGATCAATTGATCGGGAATATGAAAGTAACCACCATGAAACGGAAGGGTGGACCGGGCAGCAAAAAGCCCTGGTTTGGGAGCGCCTTTGACACGATTGCCATCGGCATCCACTAAATCCGGGTGAGATTGTCTGAGTACGGGCGTGATGGAAAGATCTTCCTTCATTCCAGCATTATACACAGCTTCTTCGGGAAATCGATAAAATTTTATCTATTACAAGCGTCTAACAAAAAGCCTCCCGCATGGGCCGGGAGGCTTTTCGATAAACATTCAGACGTTGGTTAGACGGCCTGCTCCAGCTCCTCGACCTTGGTCGAGCCTGGTACATGCGGCTCCATCGGATCGCGCAGCACGTAGCCCCGGCCCCAGACGGTTTCGATATAGTTGGATCCGCCGGTGGCGCTGGCCAGCTTCTTGCGCAACTTGCAGATGAAAACGTCGATGATCTTGAGTTCGGGTTCGTCGATGCCGCCGTAGAGGTGGTTGAGGAACATTTCCTTGGTCAGGGTCGTGCCCTTGCGCAGGGACAACAATTCCAGAATTCCGTATTCCTTGCCGGTCAGGTGCAGCGGCTGGTTCTCGACCTCTACCGTGCGGCTGTCGAGGTTCACCTTCAGCAGGCCCGTCTCGATGATGCTCTGGCTGTGGCCCTTGCTGCGGCGCACGATGGCCTGGATGCGGGCGACCAGCTCACGCTTGTCGAATGGCTTGGTCAGATAATCGTCGGCGCCGAAACCCAGGCCTTGCAGCTTGGCGTCCATTTCGGTCATGCCGGACAGGATCAGGACCGGGGTCTGGATACGGCCGGCGCGGAGGCGGCGCAGCACGTCGTAACCATGCATGTCGGGAAGAAGCAGATCGAGCAGGATAATGTCGTAATCGTACAGCTTGCCGATTTCGAGGCCATCCTCGCCAAGGTCGGTGACATCGACCACGAAGCCCTCGGACTTCAACATCAGGTCAATGCTGCGAGCAACCGAAGTATCGTCTTCAATGAGGAGAACGCGCATTTTTGCCTCGAACGTTTCTGTTAGGTGCCGGACGCGGCACTGTTCCTTAACCAACTACGGACACTATCGCATCATAAAGATTAACGAACGGTGAAGCGTTTTAATAAATTTACCCCGGCTTAACTGAAGGTGGGTAGGGTTCGTTAACAATGCAATCCGCAATCGAAAATTTCGAGCATAATCTTGGTGAAATAGGCGCGTATTCCTTCTTCGGAAGGGTTACGGCGATCCAGGGCATGCTGCTGGAGATCGGCGGCATCGATCGCCAGCTTTCCGTCGGCGGCCGCTGCGTCATCCATAGTACGGTCAATCGACTCGTGCCGTGCGAGGTGGTCGGTTTCCGCAATGGCCGCGCCCTGGTCATGCCGCTGGGCCCGATCGACGGGATCGGCCTCGGCTGCCGCGCCGACATCGCCAGCGCCCGTCCCTCCGTCTATCCCGGCGACGGCTGGCTGGGCCGGGTGGTCAATGCCTTCGGCGAGCCGATGGACGATCTGGGTCCCTTGCCGATCGGCCGCGATCCCGCGTTCCTGCGCAACACGCCGCCGCCTGCCCATCAGCGCCAGCGTGTCGGCGGCAAGATGGATGTGGGCGTACGCGCCATGAATTCCTTCCTGACGCTATGCCAGGGCCAGCGCATGGGCATCTTCGCCGGTTCGGGCGTCGGCAAGTCGACCCTGCTGTCGATGCTGGCGCGCTTTGCCCATGCCGACGTCAACGTCATCGGCCTGATCGGCGAGCGTGGCCGCGAGGTGCAGGAATTCCTGGAAGACGACCTTGGGCCCGAAGGTCTTGCCCGCAGCGTGGTCGTGATCGCGACCGGCGACGAGCCGCCGCTGGTGCGCCGCCAGGCCGCCTACATGACGATGGCGATCGCCGAAAGCTTCCGCGACCGGGGCCGCAACGTGCTGTGCATGATGGACAGCATCACCCGCTTTGCCATGGCCCAGCGCGAGATCGGCCTTTCCGCAGGCGAGCCGCCGACCAGCAAGGGTTATCCGCCTACGACCTTTTCGGAACTGGCGCGGCTTTTGGAGCGCGCGGGGCCGGGTATCGTGGGCCAGGGGACCATTACCGGGCTGTTCACCGTCCTGGTGGAAGGCGACGATCACAACGAGCCGATCGCCGATGCGACCCGCGGCATCCTGGACGGCCATATCGTGCTGGAGCGCGCCATCGGCGAACGCGGCCGCTGGCCTGCGATCAATCTGCTGCGCAGCGTTTCGCGCTCGATGCCCGGCTG
Source organism: Alphaproteobacteria bacterium (assembly GCA_965199335.1). Lineage (GTDB taxonomy): Bacteria > Pseudomonadota > Alphaproteobacteria > CALMVH01 > CALMVH01 > CBDAQV01. The sequence continues at coordinate 673,059 of CBDAQZ010000003.1, forward strand.
CAATACGCCGCAGCAGAACGCACTGATCGCCCGCGCCCGTGGCATGATGGCGACGTATGAAGACATGGCCGAATTGATCCGCCTGGGCGCCTATCGCCAAGGGACCGATCCTAGGGTGGACGAGGCGATCAAGTATCAGCCGACGCTCGACGCTTTCCTGACCCAGGGCAAGAACGAGAAAGCAGGCATAAACCTCGTATATGCCGATCTGGCCAAGGCGATCGGCGAGCCATGGACGGACGAGGTGTAATTGGCGCGCGACTATGAGACGCTGATCCGGCTGAACCGCTGGAAAGTGGACGAGCGCAGCCGTGAGCTGAACGCCCTGCAGGGCCAGGCGCAGAAGCTGAAGGACCAGGACAAGATGCTGGTGGACCGGCTGGAATACGAGCGCGAAGCCGCGAAATCCTCGCTGGAGGCTTCCGCCATGTTCGGTCCGTTCTCCAACGGCATCGGCAAGCAGCGCAATCGCATCGCCGCCGATCTGAGGCAGCTGGCGCGCAAGATCGATGAGGCGCGCGACAACCTCCGCGCCGCCATGGGCGAGGTCAAGAAATTCGAAATCGCGGAAGCCAACGCCCGCGCCATCGAGGCGCGCGAACTGGCGGCCAAGGAAAGCCAGTTGCTGGACGAGACGGCGCTGAGCGGATTCAGGCGCAAGCAGGAGGAAGCGGAATAGTTAACGTGACGCATCGCATAGCATGCAAGTTGTATTAATTTTTTGAGTATGAATGCCTTATTTTTCTTGACCGCCTAATTTAAATTATTCTATGAGTCCGGCGCAATAATTAAAATTGACCAGTCGGAGCAACCGATGCGCAGCTATCTCATCAATCTCGATCGTTCTCCCGAGCGGCTGGACCATATGCGAGGTCAGTTTGCTCGCATCGGTTGTGATTTCACCCGCGTTGCGGCTGTGGATGGAACGAAGATGGCCGAGGAGGACATGGTGGCCTTCCGCACCGGCATCCCGCCATCCGAACATATCTGGTATCCGGCCCAGATCGGCATATTTCTCAGCCATATGGAATGCTGGCGTCAGATCGCCGCCGGAAGCGACCTTTTCGCAGCCGTGTTCGAGGACGATGCCCATTTCGACGACGGCATGGCCGGCTTGCTGGAAAGCGACCACTGGATCCCGGAAACGGCCGACATCGTACGCCTGGAAACCACCCGCCAGGGCATGCGGCTCGGGGGCCTCATGGGTAAAATCAACGGCATGAAGCTGTACGAGGCGCGTTCGGGCGGCTGGGGGGCAGCGGGCTACATCATCAGGCGCGATGTGGCGGAATGGCTGATAAATTGTCCGCGCAAGCTATATACGCCGGTCGATTACATGCTGTTCCACAAGCCCAGCCTGATCGCGGCATGCCTGAAGATCGCCCAGTTCTATCCCGCCCCTTGCGTGCAGGACATGTACCACCCGGACCCGGCCATCGCGCGCAACTTCGCGCGCGTCACCAAGACCGGGGCGGCAAGGTCGCAAGCGGCATTGGCGGCGCGCAGGCTTCTGCAGCCGCCCGCGCGCATGGTGATGGGAAAACGCGGTGTCCCTTTCGGCTCATCTTCTCAAAGCGGAAAAAGCCGCTATTGATAGCGGTATGACCAGCATCCCATTATCGGCTGTCAGCACCGCCGGGGCCGAAGACGATACAAGCTTTACCGCCAGGTTCGCCCTGTTCGCGATCCTTGCGGCCACTTGTTACCAGCTCCTGCTGTGTTTCCTGTTCACGCACGGGATGCACACCTCCAACACGACAAATGTGCTGGCGGAGGTATTGATCCTGGCGCTGGTCGGGGCCAAAACATTGCCCCAGCAATCGCTCTACCAGCTGGCCCTGCTGGCCCTTGCCGTAACGAACTTCCTGATTTTATGGGCGATACGGGGGGAGATCGATCTGGTCGCCCCGCGCGACGTGATCATCATCGCCCTGTTTTTCTGGCTGGGCTGGACCGTGAAACGGCAGGACGTCAACCGCATCATCTGGATCGTGTCGGGGCTGGTGCTTTTCGTCGGCTTTTTCGAAGCCGCGTTCACGACGTCGTACCTGAAAGTGTTCGACATCCTGCATTATTATGCGGCACGAACCGACACCCCGAATGCGATAACGCCCAAATACCTGCATACCAACCTGTTCGTCAGCGGCTTGCGGCCCGGCGGGCGCGTTATTTTTCCGTTTCTCGGCCCGCATCGAATTTCCTCGATCTTTCTCGAGCCGGTATCGATGGGCAACTATGCCGCCATCGTCGCGATGTGGGGCCTCAGCTACAAATTCAGCGAATGGCGCAAGAGCATCGGGCACCTGATCCTGGCCTTCGTCTTCGTGGTCGCCAGCGACTCTCGGTTTGCCGGGACGGTCGTCTTCGTGCTGCTTCTGGTCAGGCTGTTTCCCGTGCTGCGGCCGCGCATCAGCCTGATCGCATTTCCCATCGCCAGCCTGGCCTTCGTCGTGCTGTACGCGGCCTATGGCGGTGCCGATCCCAACAACGACAATCTGCCGGGGCGTATCGCGCGAACCGGGGAAATCATGAACGGCATGGATGTCAGCCATTTGCTCGGCCTATCCATCCCGGAGAACCTGGTCGACATGGGTATCCCCTACACGTTCGAGATTTTCGGGCTGCTGCTGTCCGTCGCCCTGTGGCTGCGCCTGAGCATGATGCGCGTATCTGGGCCGGCCGCGCATATGCGTAGCATGATCGCCGTCTATTGCATCGCCCTGCTGATGATCAGCGGGACGTCGCTTTACAGTTCCAAGACGGCATCGATCATGTGGCTCGGCTTCGGCTGCCTGATGGCGATGGAAGTGGCGCCGCGCGCCAAAGCGGATGAGGCTACGGCACGCTAGCGTTCCGCAGCACATCTGACGTAATGTGACCGGCCATGCCGCGCAAAATGCTCCAGTTCACCACGCTTGGGCGGACCACGCCGGACAAACGGCCGTCCGCCGAGCGCGCGCATGATTTCGACGAGATCTACCGGGAATTTGCGGCTACGAAAGCCGCCGAACAATCCAGCCGCTGCTCGCAGTGCGGCGTTCCCTTCTGCCAGGTCCATTGCCCGCTCGGCAACAACATCCCGGACTGGCTGAAACTGACTGCCGAAGGCAGGATGCTGGAAGCCTACGAATCCAGCGCCGCCACCAATACCTTCCCTGAAATCTGCGGCCGCATCTGCCCGCAGGATCGCCTGTGCGAAGGGTCCTGCGTTCTGGAGCAGTCCGACCACGGCACCATCACGATAGGCGCGGTCGAGCGCCATATCACGGAACATGCCTTCGACCGGGGCTGGGTGAAACCGCGCCTGCCGAACCGCGAGCGCGGGCAGTCGGTCGGCATCGTCGGCGCCGGCCCGGCGGGACTGGCGGCGGGAGAAGCGCTGCGCGCGCTGGGATACGGCGTGCATGTCTACGACCGCTACGACCGCGTCGGCGGATTGATGATCTACGGCATTCCCAACTTCAAGCTGGACAAGCATATCGTGGCAAGACGCGAAGGGCTGCTGCGCGAACAGGGGATCGTCTTTCACCTGAATACCGAGATCGGCCGCGACATTTCATTCGACGACCTGCGCGGGCGGCACGACACGGTGCTGATCGCAACCGGCGTCTACAAGGCGCGCAAATTATCCGCGGACGGCGCGAGGCTGAAGAACATCGTGCCGGCGATGGCCTTCCTGACCGCCAGCAACCGACTGGGGTTAGGCGACAGCGTTGCGGATGCGATCGATGCCGGGGGCCGCAACGTGGTCGTGATCGGCGGCGGCGATACCGCGATGGATTGCGTGCGCACCTCGGTGCGGCAAGGCGCGAAATCGGTCAAATGCCTGTACCGCCGCGACCGCGCCAACATGCCGGGATCGCTGCGCGAGGTTGCGCATGCCGAGGAGGAGGGAGTGGAATTCATCTGGCTGGGCGCGCCGCAGGAATTCACCGGCGACGCGGCGGTCGCGCAGGTGCATGCCCAGCGCATGCATCTGGGCATGGCCGATGCCAGCGGTCGCCAGACACCGGTGCTGCTGCCCGAAAGCCGGTTCTCGCTGGAGGCCGACCTGGTGATCGAGGCCCTGGGCTTCGATGCCGAGGATATGCATGCGGCCTTCACGCCCGCGCTTGAATTGCAATCCTGGGGCACGATAAAAATTCAATTCCCCAGCTGCCGCACGAACCTGCCCGGCGTATTCGCGGCGGGCGACATCGTGCGCGGCGCCTCGCTGGTTGTATGGGCGATCCGCGACGGCCGCGACGCGGCAAGGGCGATGCATGAATTCCTGACCGAAGCCAGGCAGGCGCAGGCAGCGGCGGAATGAACCGTCCATTGCTTTCGCGGGCCGACCCCAATCCGGGATTTCGCCCCGACATCGCCGGCCTGCGCGCCGTGGCGGTGATGATCGTGATCCTGTTCCATTTCGGCGTGTCCCCATTCAAGGGGGGCTTTGTCGGCGTCGATGTGTTCTTCGTCATCTCTGGCTTCCTGATGACCGGTATCATCGGCGACCGCGTGGCAAAGGACCGCTGGCACTTACGCTCGTTCTACTGGACGCGGCTGATGCGGATCTATCCGCCGATGCTGGCGCTGCTGGCCCTCCTGCTGGCGGCGGGTTTCCGCTTCCTGTCGCCCGACGAATACGTGCTGCTCGGCAAACACAGCCTCGCGGCACTGGCGTCCCTCGCCAATTTCATCTTCGCGACCGAAACCGGCTACTTCGCCCCGGCGCGCGAGACGAACTGGCTGCTGCATCTATGGTCGCTGTCGGTCGAGATGCAGTTCTATCTTTTCTTCCCCGTCATCCTGGTCTTCCTGCTCAAGCACGATAATGGCAGGCGGGTCATGCCCGTGCTGCTTGTACTGTTCGCGGCTTCGCTGTTCGCCAGTGCCCTCGTCACACGTTACGACGCACCGCTTGCGTTTTTCCACCTGCCGACGCGGCTTTGGGAATTCCTGGCGGGATCGATCGGCTTTTTCCTGGGCAAGCGCCGTCTGCCCTTGCCCGATTGGCTATTGCCACTGTTCGGTCTCTGCCTGGTGATCGCCGCCGCCTGCTTGTTCCGGCCGGAAATGAAATTCCCCAGCTACCGTGCCCTGCTGCCGGTCGCCGGCGCGGCAATTATCGTCATGAATTCGTCGCACCTGTTCCTGCTGGCCAATCCCGTCAGCCGGTTTCTCGGCGATATCAGCTACTCGCTCTATCTCTGGCACTGGCCGGTATGGGTGGCGGCGCGGCACTACAATGTCGCGGCGACGCCGGGCCTGACCGCGCTGTTGCTGCTGCTGTCGATCGCCCTCGGCACGGTATCGTATTATGGCATCGAGCGGCCCAGCGACAGGCTGCGCCATCGCGATGCCAGCCGCGCCCTGAGGCTCAGCTTTCCCTTCGCGATATGCCTATGCGCTATTCTGGCAGGAGGCATCGCGGTGCTGCACGGTTTACCCCAACGTGCGCCGGCGCTGGTGCGGGATGTCTGGAGCCGCTACTCGTCCGACTACGCCACCATCGCGCGCCCGCAAAAGGGTTTGTGTTTCCGCAGCCCCAACGAATCCTTCGACAAGTTCCCGCCGCTTTGCTTCGGCGCGTCCGAACCCGCCAGCGACAAGGCGGTACTGGTCTGGGGCGATTCCTATGCCGATCACATCTGGTCCGGCCTCGCCAGGACGCCGTCGCTGACCGGCATCCCCATCATGCAGGCGACCGCGGCCAGCTGCCCGCCCTTGCTCGGCACGAACGCCCCGACATTCTTCAACCCCGCCTGCCCCGAACTGAACAGGCATATACTGGAGGCGATCGCTCAGAAACGGCCCCGCACGATCGTCCTCTATGCGCGCTGGCAATATTACGACCAGCACGACACCGACGTGGCGGGCGGACTGCGTGACACGGTCGAAAACCTGAAGGGCCTCGGCGCGGAAGTGGTACTGATCGGACCGAATCCCGAATGGCTGCCGACCCTGCAGCAATTCGCCTTTCAGCGGGCCTTCCTGCACGGTGGCTACATTGCGCCCCGCGCACAGCGACCGATACCCGATCCCGAGGCGACGCTGGACCGGCGGCTGGCTGCCCTCGCACAGCAAACGGGAATACGCTATGTTTCCCTGTTCGACCTGCTCTGCAACGGCGATGGCTGCCTGATCCAAATCGGGGAGCATGACCGTAACGAGCTGGTCGAATACGATTTCGGGCACCTGACCATACCGGCCGCCGAATGGGTTGCCGACCGCATTTTTCCACAAGCCGGCAAGGGAAGCGCCCAGTGATCGACCAGTTCGCGCGCGACGCCCATATCGACCTGACAGAACACGATGCCTGCGGCGTCGGTTTCGTGGCCGCGATCGATGGCAGGCCGCGCCGGCAGGTGGTGGAGTATGCGCTGCAGGCGCTGGGCGCGCTGTGGCATCGCGGCGCGGTCGACGCCGACGGCAAGACCGGCGACGGCGCGGGCATCCACGTCCAGGTGCCGCAGGATTTCTTCGCCGCGCACGTCACGCTTACCGGCCAGGTTCCGGACGGCAGCGCCATCGCGGTCGGCCAGATTTTCCTGCCGCGCATCGACCGCGACGGGCAGGAAACGGCGCGCACCATCGTCGAGACCGAAATCCTGAATTTCGGCTACCTGATCTACGGCTGGCGGCAGGTGCCGGTCGATCTTTCCGTGCTGGGCGACAAGGCGGCGCAGACCAGGCCCGAGATCGCGCAGATCATGATCTCGAGCCGTGGGGCGGAAACGGAAAAACTGGAGCGCGACCTGTATATCGTGCGCCGCCGGATCGAGAACGCAATCGCGGCGGCAGGGATCGCCGATTTCTATGTCTGCTCGCTGTCCTCGCGCTCGATCATCTACAAGGGGATGTTCCTGGCGGCGCAGCTCAGCGCCTTCTATCCCGATCTTGCCGATCCTCGTTTCGCCAGCAATTTCGCTCTGTACCACCAGCGCTATTCCACCAATACCTTTCCGACCTGGAAGCTGGCGCATCCCTATCGCGTGATCGCGCATAACGGCGAGATCAACACGCTGAAGGGCAACGTCAACTGGATGAAGGCGCACGAGCCGCGCATGCAGTCGGATGCGTTCGGCGCCTACATGGACGACATCAAGCCGGTCGTGCAGCCCGGCGGGTCGGACAGCGCGACGCTGGACAACGTGTTCGAGGCGCTGGTGCGCGCCGGTCGTTCCGCGCCAATGGTGAAGTCGCTGCTGATCCCGGAATCGGTGCCGCTCGACACCACCATGCCGCCGGCGCACAAGGCGTTCTATTCCTATTGCGCCGCGGTCATGGAGCCATGGGACGGCCCCGCCGCGCTGGCGATGTACGACGGCAGGTGGATCGTGGGCGGGATGGACCGCAACGGCCTGCGCCCCATGCGCTATACACTGACCGCCGATGGGCTGATCGTCCTTGGCTCCGAGACCGGCCTGGTGAAACTGGACGAAGCCGCGATCGCCGAAAAGGGGCGCGTCGGCCCAGGCCAGATGATCGCCGTCGACCTGGCGGAGGGGCGCCTCTACCGCGACCGCGAACTGAAAGACCGGCTCGCCGGTGGGCAGCCCTATGGCGAGTGGGTCACGAACACCACCGAGCTCGACGAGCTGGTGCGCGAGGCCGCGATATCCGAGCCGGCGGATCTGGAACGCGACATTCTGAAGCAGCGCCAGCTGGCGTTCGGCATCAGCCAGGAAGACCTTGAGCTGATCCTGCATCCGATGGTCGACGAGGCAAAGGAGCCGGTAGGATCGATGGGCGACGATACGCCCGTGGCGATCCTGTCGGACCAGTATCGCGGGCTGCATCATTTCTTCCGGCAGAATTTCAGCCAGGTCACCAATCCGCCGATCGACTCATTGCGCGAACGGCGCGGCATGACGCTGCGCACACGGCTCGGTAACCTGGGCAACATCATGGACGAGGATGCCAGCCAGTGCCGCGTGCTGCGGTTGGAAAGTCCCATCCTGACCACTGCCGAATTCAAGGCCCTGCGCGGCTACATGGGCGATAGCGCGGTCGAAATCGATTGCACCTTCCCCGTCGACGGCCCGAAGACCGTGCTGCGCGATGCTCTTGAAAATATCCGCGGCCGCTGCGCCGAAGCGGTACGCGGCGGCGCGAATCATCTGGTGCTGAGCGACGAGGCGATGGACGACACGCGCGCCGCGGTGCCGATGATCCTGGCCACCGCCGCCGCGCATTCGCACCTGATTCGGCACTCGCTGCGCACCTATACCTCGCTCAACGTCCGCAGCGCCGAATGCCTCGACGTGCATTACGCCGCCGTGCTGGTCGGCGTCGGCGCGACCACGGTCAACGCCTATCTGGCGCAGGAGGCGATCGCCGACCGCCAGCGCCGCGGCCTGTTCGACGACCGCGCCTACGAAGAGTGCGTCCGCCGCTTCAAGAAGGCGATGGATGACGGGCTGCTGAAGATCATGTCCAAGATGGGAATCTCGGTCGTTTCATCCTATCGCGGCGGCTGCAATTTCGAATCCATCGGCCTGTCGCGCTCGCTGGTCGCCGAATACGTACTCGGCTGCTCGAGCCGCATCTCTGGTATCGGACTGTACGGCATCCAGAAACGCGTGCTGGCGCAGCATCGCAAGGCGTTCGACGAGCAGGTGACCGTGCTTCCCGTCGGCGGCTTCTACCGCTTCCGTGAGAACAGCGAACGCCATGGCTGGGAGGCGGCGCGGATCCACTTGCTGCAGACCGCCGTCACCGAAGAGAGCTACGCGCTGTTCAGGAAATACTCGGCGTCGGTGCACGAGCGTCCACCGCTGACACTACGCGACCTGCTGGATTTCCGCGATGCGGCATCTTCGGTTTCGCTGGACCAGGTGGAGTCCATCACCGCCTTGCGCAGGCGTTTCGTGACCCCCGGCATGTCGCTGGGTGCGCTGAGCCCCGAGGCGCACGGCACGCTGAACGTCGCGATGAACCGCATCGGCGCGCGTTCGGTTTCGGGCGAAGGCGGCGAAGACCCGGCGCGCTATGCGCCCGACGATCGCGGCGACAACTGGAACAGCGCCATCAAGCAGATCGCGTCGGGCCGTTTCGGCGTCACAGCGGAATATCTGAACCAGTGCCGCGAGATCGAGATCAAGGTGGCGCAGGGCGCGAAACCCGGCGAGGGCGGACAGCTGCCCGGCTTCAAGGTAACAGGCCTGATCGCGAAATTGCGCCATGCGACTCAAGGCGTCACGCTGATCAGCCCGCCGCCGCATCACGACATCTATTCGATCGAGGATCTGGCGCAGCTGATCTACGATTTGAAGCAGATCAACCCGACGGCTCTGGTCTGTGTCAAGCTGGTGGCCAAATCGGGCATCGGCACCATCGCCGCCGGCGTCGCCAAGGCCAATGCCGACGTGATCCTGGTGTCGGGTCATTCCGGCGGAACCGGTGCCTCGCCGCAGACATCGATCAAGCATGCCGGCATCCCGTGGGAGATGGGCCTGTCCGAAACACATCAGGTGCTGACGCTGAACCGCATGCGCCATCGCGTCCGCCTGCGCGCCGATGGCGGGTTGAAGACCGGGCGCGACATCGTGATCGCCGCGATGCTGGGCGCTGAGGAATTCGGCATCGGCACGGCATCGCTGGTGGCGATGGGCTGCATCATGGTGCGCCAGTGCCATTCCAACACCTGCCCGGTCGGGGTCTGCACGCAAGACGAGGAACTGCGAAAGAAATTCGGCGGCAGCCCGGAGAAGGTCGTGAACCTGTTCGGCTTCATCGCCGAGGAAGTACGCGAGATCCTGGCGAGGCTGGGCTTCCGGTCGCTGGACGAAATCGTGGGCAGAGCCGACCTGCTGCGCCAGATCAGCCACGGCGCGGGCGACCTCGACGATCTCGACCTGTCGCCGTTGCTGGTGCGCGCCGATCCGGGCGGCGAGGCCCCAAATAACGTTGGGCATTGTACCATGACGGGCCGCAACGAAGTGCCTGACAGCCTGGATGCCGCGATCATCCGCGATGCCGGCCCGCTGTTCGAACATGCCGAGAAGATGCAGCTGGCCTACAACATCCACAACACCGACCGCGCCGTCGGCGCGCGGCTGTCGTCGCTGATCGTGCGGCAATACGGCATGACGGGACTGTCCGAAAATCATATCCGGATCGAACTGTTCGGTACGGCCGGACAGTCTCTGGGCGCGTTCCTGGTGCGCGGCGTGCGGTTGGAGGTTTACGGCGACGCCAACGACTATGTCGGCAAGGGCCTGTCGGGCGGCACCATCGTGGTGCGCCCTGCCTTCACCAGCAGCCTGGTATCGAACGTCAACACCATCGTCGGCAACACCGTGTTGTATGGCGCTACCTCGGGCCGGCTGTTCGCGGCCGGCCAGGCGGGCGAACGGTTCGCCGTCCGCAACAGCGGCGCCGAGGCGGTGGTCGAAGGTACGGGCTCCAACGCCTGCGAATACATGACCGGCGGCACGGTCGTCGTGCTGGGCAGAACCGGCGAGAATTTCGCCGCCGGCATGACCGGCGGCATGGCCTATGTCTACGACGAGGACGGCACGTTCGAGGCGCGCCTGAACGGCGACAGCGTCATCTGCCAGCGCGTCTGCGTGCCGTTCTACGAAGATCAGCTACGCGCGCTGGTCGAGGCGCACGCGCACGAAACCGGCTCGCGCTTCGCCGCGCGGCTGGTGCAAGACTGGGATTACGTGCGCGACAGGTTTTGGCAGGTGGTGCCGAAGGAAATGCTGGCGCGGCTGGACGTACCCGTGATCATCGAGGCGGCGGAATAATTCAGGAGGATGTCGTGAGGATTCCTGCAATAATACGCATCGGCTTGTTCTGTCTTCTGTGTGTCGGTTTGATGAACAATTCGCGTGCCGTTGCGGTTGAAGCCCCCGTACCCGTGGATAAATCCATCATCCTCGACCTCGCCCGCAACAGCGCCCTGATCGTCGAGGGCCGGATTTCCGTCGGGGTGACGCGGGACGGGTATCTGGCTTCATTGAGCGTGGAGAAGGTCCTGTTCGGCACGCCGTTCAAGCCCTTCGTCACTTTCGTTTCCCCGCCCGACGATGTGCCGGCAGGGCCTGTGATCGTTTTCTTTTCCGGCAACGCCGACCCCAACGGCAAGAGTCCGCTACTGGTAAAAGATAAAATCTGGATGGTCGGTCCTGCACAGGAAGGGGATATCGTTGCCGCACTGCAATCGGTGCCGCCGGACAGTTTTCCTTCACGCTACCAGGAAGATGTCGCCCCCAGGGATCTGGTCGACCTATCCCGCCTGCCCTCTGGCTGCCGGACCAGCATTCAGGCGATCAAGCGCGGCATCACGCGCGGCGAGCTGGCAAAGGATTTCGGGCTGGACGGCGGGATGATGTCGATGTTCAGGTATGAGCGCTACGCGCTGAAGAACGGCTGCACCGACGGCGCGCGCGTCATCAAGCTGACGCTGCAATTCAAACCTGCCGACGCGGACAACTATTCCAACACCGAGCCCCTGCCCGGGCAGCAATCGCCACGGGATACCGTGTGGTCGGTTTCGCTGCCCTATTACCAGGCACCCACGCGGGATTGAAAGGATCAGCCGTGCGGGTGATGCGAATGGGCGTCCCTGCGCATCGCCAGCAGCCATTTCAGGGGATGGTGGTGAGACGGCCTTGGCTTGGCGCCTTCATCGCTTTTCAGCGCCGCCTGAAGGTCTGAAATCATTTCACGCGCGCCTTCGCTGGCCAACAGTGCACCGTCGTCGAGTATCTTATGCAATATCTGCATATCCGACGGGCTTGCCGCTGGCAGCGCGGCGAAATGTCTTTCTGGCGCATCCGTAGCGCCGGCCGTATAGGCGACGGCGATCAGATGGCCGTCCCTGGAAATGCCGATCGAGTCGACCGGCATGGCCTTGGCGTTCGGCTCGCTCGCCACGTGGGCGAGATAGAACGATTGCTGTTCCAGCCCGGAGCGCAGATCGCTTCCCGGTGCGCGATCCAGAACGTAGCCCTCATCGCCCACCCTGAATGTGATTGCCTTGCGTTTTTCGACGATCCTGCGCCCATCGGTAAAGTCCAGGTCGGTCACCCTGACCTGGTTGGAGTCATCGAAACCGGCGCGGATCATGGCTTCGTATTTTGCGGCGGTTGCGGTAGCAGGTTGTCCCACGCCCGAGCGAAGCGCGCTCTGGATCGATTCCATTCCGGACTGGTCGTCGCACATGAGCAGCGGGGATGTCTTCGCCTGGTTGCCGAGAGGGTCGAAAATCCTGTTCACCCAGGCATCGATCGCGAACGCCCTGACGACGCGATTGTCGATACGACGCGCATCCTCGATCATCGCGCCGTAACCCGTCAGACGCCGCGAAGGCAGATCGGGATGCCCCTGCGCCTGCCGGATGTCGCGATCCAGCAACTTGCGTGCGTGCAGATAGGGTTCCAGTTCCGCCCGGCTTTCGCGAATGGCATATTTCTGGTCTTCGGTCATATCCTGCGATGGCGTCGGGGCATAATTGGCCACGGGCAAGGCGCTGTCGTCATGTTCGGTGCCGTGCAGGGCACGTTTGCAGCCGGTGAGGGACAGCACTTGTGCCGTCGAAAGGATAACGACGGTCGCAAGCACGGCCTGGCCGACAATTCTACCTGCAGGAACAGACGACAACAGAGCCACGAAAGGTCGCGTGGACAAATGTTCGTTCGACTGTTCCGTGAGAAAACCCATACGCCTCTCGAAAGATGCGCATATTTAACATTATTAAACTATTTTATCCAGTTTAATTTCAGTCTAGTCGCAAAGCGTGGGCGCGCCATCCATCGGCTTGCTGTAGCTGGTGCAGTTGAGCAGCGGGCTCATCGGCTTGTTGTACTGCTGTACCAGCATGCCGGCCGGCTGGTTGTTATTGGGGTTGAACAGGATGCGCTGGTTGACCAGGCTGCGGATTTTCACGTTCTCCTCGCATTGCTCATAGGCGGCAGTGCCCGGGGCAAAGCCAATATTGTCGCAGCTGCTGGAGCCATATGAAGTGGCATCGCTCATTTTCTGTCCCGAAGAGCATGCCGAAAGCACGAGCATACCCAACAGGCCGATTGTACCTGGCCGCATGATTCCCCCATCCCGATTTGTCCTATTTCTTTTTGTTCTTAGCGCTAAGCCTACAGATCATAGTTTGTACTCAGGTTAACGCCAAACATGATTTCAGGTAACGATCGGGCGAATTCTGTTGACTTCCTGGTTACACATCGCCATGTTCCGCCTCGAACCATTCTCTCGCGATTGCGCGAGGCCTGCCGCCCAGCTTTCAGCATGGGGCACGCCTTCCCGAGATAATCTCCCAAAAATGGTGGTCTTTGGCTCGCGCAGCCGGTGACCGTTTTATCAGGCAGACCCGACCATGATTTGGCGGCCTGTCTTCAAGGATTCCTGTTTTGACTTCTGTTTCTTTTATCGACCTTGGCCTTGCCGAGCCCATTCAGACTGCGCTCGTCGAAGAAAACTACATCACCCCTACCCCGATCCAGGCACAGTCGATCCCGACCGTGATGGCCGGCCACGATCTTCTGGGCATCGCCCAGACCGGTACCGGCAAGACCGCGGCCTTTGCGTTGCCGATGCTGGACCGCCTGGCAAAGATGCCTATGGAGCGCGAGCCGAAATCGGCCCGCATGCTGGTTCTTGCTCCCACCCGCGAACTTGCGGTCCAGATCGCCGACGGCTTCAAGGCCTATGGCCGTCATATGCGCTTCAAGGGCGCGCTGGTCCTCGGCGGTGTCGGCCAGGGTACGCAGGTTGCGAACCTTGCCCGGGGCGTCGACGTTCTGGTGGCGACACCGGGCCGTCTGCTGGACCTGCACGCGCAGGGCCATCTGCGCCTCGACAAGGTCGAGATGCTGGTGCTGGACGAAGCCGACCGCATGTTGGACATGGGCTTTATCCAGCCGGTCCGCAAAATCGTCGCCGCCATTCCCAAGAAGCGCCAGACCATGTTCTTCTCGGCCACCATGCCGCCCGAGGTCGAAACCCTGGCACGCGACATCCTGAACGAGCCGGTGAAGGTCGAAGTGACGCCGCAGGCGACCACGGTCGACCGCATCGAGCAGAAGCTGTTCTATGTGGAGCAGAACAACAAGCACCCGCTGCTGATGGAACTGCTGAAGGACGAGAGCATGACCCGCGTCATGATCTTCACCCGCACCAAGCACGGGGCCAACCGGGTCGTCGAACAGCTGGAAGATGCCGGCGTTCGCGCGTCCTGCATCCACGGCAACAAGTCGCAGAATGCGCGTCAGGCGGCCCTGAACGCGTTCAAGACCGGACGCATCCATGTGCTGGTCGCGACCGATATCGCCTCGCGCGGCATCGACGTCGACAATGTCAGCCATGTCGTCAACTACGAACTACCCGATGACGCGGAATCCTATGTTCACCGCATCGGCCGTACGGCCCGCGCGGGGAATTCGGGCATCGCCCTGTCGTTCTGTGCCATCGGCGAACGTGCCTTGCTGCGCGATGTCGAGCGTATGACGCGCCGCGAGCTGGATGTAGTGGAGATTCATCCCTTCAGGTCGGAAACGCCTTCGAACGCCCCGGTCGGCAATCACCAACGTCCGCAGCGCGGCAACATGCAGAACAACCGCCGCCGCAGCGGTTCGACGCAGGGTGGCAATCGTGGCCGTCGCGCTGCCTGAAGCATACCGGCATAGATGATGAAAAGGGCCCAGAACGGGCCCTTTTCCATGTCCGCACATTGCTTTTGCTGAACAGTTATTGTACAAGATAATCATGAATATGGAAAATGAAGGTCCTTATGACGTTGCGATTGCTTACCATGAGGCGCATCGGGCGCTGAATTCATGGGATGATGATCGTAATTCGCACGCTATCTATTGCGAAACGGTGCTGAATCTTGCGCCGGGTATGCCACCGCGCATGCAGGTCGACGCTGCTTGTAGTGTGGTCAGACTTTCGGATGGCAATGACGATTACCAGGTCCAGGCACTCGCGTTTCTACGCACCGGTATACTTGGCGTGGCAAAAGAAAATCCCTATGGCGCGATATCGTTGATCAAGGATCTTGCGGACGGCTCAACCCCGGCCCTTAAAAGCTGGGCAGCGGCAGAACTGAAAAACAGCAACCAGTTTCTGGTACAGGCAGACCGCATACCGGCAGTGCACCGCCTGCTTGAGCGATATGGCTGGGCCCCAGACCAAAGCTCGGCTGTGGCAACCATTGTCCAGCAGGACAATTATGCAGTGTCTGCCTGGCAGGGCATCAGTATAAATCCTCGTTACGATTACCGCGTCAAGGAGCTGCTGCTCCCCTGAGATCAGGATCGAATATACATAGAAAGACGGCCCCTCGAGGGGCCGTCTTCATGCTGCATCGGATTGGTTGATCAACCGCCGCGGCATTGCAGGTTCGACTGCAACCGGGCCGTGATCTCGGTATCGAAGGATTTGCCGGCACATGACTGCTGGTATTGGGCGACGACATCGTTGTACTGGCGCGTTGCGGTCTGCAGGTCGGGGATATACTGATCGTTGATCTGCTTCTGCAGGTCGATGCGCTTTTCCGATACCTGGCGGATCATGTTCACCTGGTCGGGCGAAGCGGGCGCCGCCTTGCCGGCCGCAAGCTGCGCATCCAGGCCGGCGCGCTGGGATACCGCCTGGGTGTAGACCGATTTCTTGGCCGTTACCTGATTATCCAGCGCCTTGTATTGCGCCTCGATGCATAGGCACGAGCCGATCTGCTGCGGGTTGGAGATGACGCCGTTCGCCGAGGCGCGCATCGCCGCCTGATTGGGATTGACCGGAGGCTGGGGCGGTTCGAACGCCTTTTGCACATTCGGTCCCATCGAACCGGTATAGCCGCTGTCATAAGCGGAATCATCCTGCGCTACGACAGGAGTCGGGGTCGTCACAACAGCTTCCGCAGGCGCGGGAGGGGTTGCCATCGGCATGTTGGTGGACGGTGCAACATACTGATACCCGACCGGCTGCGACGCAACGCCCTGCGCATAGGCCGAATTCGCCTGGTAGTTCGATCCGCTGGTGACTGTCGTGCTTCCGCCCGACGTATAGGCGAAAGCAGATCCCGACACGGCGCACAGGGCAACGCCCAGCATCAGGGACTTGAGGGACTGGCGGCTCATCTTGGCTCCTTATTCTATCTTTGAAACATTGATTGCATTACGCACAGCAACCTCGGTCGGGTGGATAAGTTCCCGCATTTCTTTGTCGCGTGCTTCCATCAGCTTCTTGAAGGCGACCATATCGCGGCCCGAAAGGGCATTGCCGATCGAGTCCGTCACGGTCAGAGGGTTTACCTGCGCGCCATGCTTCAGGACCTCGAAATGCAGATGGGGGCCGGTGACATTGCCGGTCGATCCGGTAAGGGCGATGATCTGGCCCTGGCGCACGCGGCTGCCCTCCTGCAGGGCCGGGTTGAAGCGGCTTAGATGGGCATACGCGGTGCCCATGTCATTGCCGTGGCGGATGCGGATGTATTTGCCGTAACCGCCCCACCAGCCGATCTTGTCGACGATGCCGTCGCCAGCGGCGAAGACGGGCGTTCCGACCGGCGCGCCGAAATCGACGCCCTTGTGCATCTTGGAATAGCCCAGCAGCGGATGGATGCGCATGCCGAAGCCGGAGGTGATCTTGACGGCGGCAACCGGGGTGCGCAACAGGCTGCGGCGGATGCTGTGGCCGTCGGGCGAGAAGAACTCGAGCGAACCCTCGGCCGAGCGGTTGAGATAGATGCGTTGGCCGCGCTCGCCGCTTTTCAGGAACGCGGCCAGTATATTGCCGGGCCGCACCAGCTCGTTCCTGTCGTTGACCACGGCCTCGTAAAGGATGGCGAACTTGTCGCCCGACTGGATGTCGCGCTGGAAGTCCACGCTGTAGGAATAGGCGCGGATGAAGGCGGCCAGAGTTTGCGGCGGTATCTTCGCCTTGGCGCCTGCTTCGTACAAGGAGCCATCGATGGTGGCGAGGCCGACACGAT
>CBDAQZ010000003.1:700000-753992 GCA_965199335.1 Alphaproteobacteria bacterium
GGGGGCCAGCACGGCGGGGGCAACAGGGGGAGCGACCGGTGCCGGGTGATGGGCCGGAGCGGTGGCGATCACCGTCTGTCCCCGGGCGACGCGCAGGCGCCGGCCATTTTCTTCCAGCTCGATCTCCGTCAGGCCGGTTTCATCCATCAGCTCGGCCAGTGCCTTGATCGCGGCACTGTCGACGCCCATTATGTTCTTGTTTTCATCAACCATGTTCATTCGACCATTATTTCATCAGGCGGGCGAGCGCCTCGATTGCCAGAAGGTAGCCCTGTGCGCCGAGTCCGCAGATCACGCCCTCAGCCACTGAAGCGATGTAAGAGTGGTGGCGGAATTCTTCGCGTTTGTAAATGTTGGAAAGATGAACCTCGATCACCGGCAGGCGCGCCAGCTTCAAGGCATCGTGGATGGCAACCGACGTATGGCTGTAGGCGGCACCGTTGATGATGATGCCGGCACAGTCTTCCCGCGCCGCCTGAATCCAGCTGACCAACTCGCCTTCATGGTTCGACTGGCGAAAGTCGATGGCCAGCCCGAGCGTCTTGGCTTGTTCTTGGCACAAAGTCTCGATGTCGGCCAATGTCTGGTGGCCATAGATTTCCGGCTCGCGGGTGCCCAGCAGATTGAGGTTCGGCCCGTTGAGGATCAGGAGCTTCTTGGGTTGCATGCCGTAAGGTTAGCCGAGCGCAGCTGGCGGGGCAAGCCCAGGCCTTAATGGCTTAGTCTTGATAAGCCGGGGCAAGGGCAGGGTTCTCGACGGGGCGGGCAAGGCTCCCAGCCAGGGAAGGCAATAGTTTCACCAATGCTCTGGTCATGCGGGATGAGAGCTGGCCGATGGTTATTTCCCTCACGAAGTCGCCGGTGCCTCTCTTTATATGAAACGCCAGATCAATTTTGTCGCCAGCCTCGGGGAAAGTAACCTCGGCTGTGCTGCCGTCGCCGATAATATTGACCGCAAAATAAAGCCGCATGCCGGGGCTGCCGCGCATGAAGTCATTCATTTCCCGGCGAAACAATCTGTTGTCGATGCCTTGATCTGGATGGTTGATATACCCAAGAACCGTCCTTGTATCCTTGAAGACATCGAGTCTCAGGAAATTATTGTAGTAGTGGCCGGTTATCAATCCGGTTGGATAGCGTGCCGGGTGCAGGGCACGATCCATTACCAGAGCCAGCAGCGCTCGTCCGGCGCGGGCCGGGCCGGTTGCAGAAACCACGGCTGCTCTTTCGCCGGCTGCAAAAGTTTCGATCCCGGAGCTGAACATGTTGCCAAACGCGATAAACTCATCGAACGACCGGGCGATGATGGTTTTCGGGCCGGGCTTTAAGATAGACTCGGCAAGCTGTTCAGCGATAACGGCATCACTGGGGCGATTGACGTCAAAATTGCAAATATGTTGCTCAATATACATGCCCGTAAAAATACCGATAAATACCAAATATGCAATGTTATTTATCCAGGCGGGCCCTCGATTATTGCGCTGTCAATCTAAGTAATCGATAATGCGACGTAATGACGCACAAGTTAGAGAATAAAAACTATATAGTAAGTTTAAGAAAATAACCCTGCGACATGTTGTCTCTAATAGAAAATAAACCTAATTGACCAAATTAAGGCAAATAGCGTATAAATAGTGTGTCTTTAAACGTCAGTAGAGGCATTTCAATACTTGCCTTTACAGGAGGCAAAGCATGGAAGTAATTAAAACAAAACCAAGGCCCGACATGGTCAACTGGTTGAAGAACGATGTCGAATACGACATCACCGATTCTCCGACCTATATCGACCCTGACATCGTCGTCCAGATATCTGAGGCGGAAGCCGACCATCTGGAGGATGCCGCGACCGAGCTTTATGGCATGTGCCTCAAAGCGGTCGACAAGGTTATCAAGGATGATCGTTTCGCCGAATTCGGCATCGGGCCGGCGCAGGCGGCCTATATCAAGGCCACCTGGAACCGCAAGCTGCCGGATGGCTCGACCCGCGATCCCGAACTGGCCGGGCGCTTCGACTTCTGCTGGGACGGCAAGGACAGTATCAAGTTTTACGAGTTCAATGCCGATACCTACACGACAGCCTACGAATGCGCGGTGGTGCAGTGGAAGGTCGTGGAAGACCTGATGCAGCGGGGCGTTATTCCGCAGGGAATGAGCCAGTTCAATTCGCTGGAAGAAAAGCTGATGGCCCGGCTGGGGCACATCCGGGAGATGGCGGCGGGTCCGCTGGGCAACAAGCTGCATTTCACCTGTGTCTCGGCCAACGACGAGGACCTGACCACCACCAACTACCTGAAGTACCTGGCGGAGCAGGCCGGTTGGGAAACCGCCTTCATCGACATTGAGCATCTTGGCGCTCGCATTAAACCCGGCCCAGACTATGGCAAGCTGGTCGATGAGCATGAAAAGGATATCAAAGCGCTCTACAAGCTGGAGCCCTGGGAGCATCTGGCGGCCTCAGACCGCGCAAAGGAACTGGAAGCCGACCGCACCCTAATGCTTGAGCCGGCCTGGCGGGCCATCCTCTCCAACAAGCGCCTGTCTGTCCTGTTGTGGGAAATGTATCCGGGGCATCCTCTACTGATCCCCGCCTATGCCACACCGGAGAAACTGGGTGATACCTATGTCGAGAAGCCGATTTTCGGTCGGATCGGGGCGGCCATCAAGGTTGTCAAGAACGGCGAGGTCGTTGGCGGTAACGGGCCTGGGCCTGCCTCGCCCGGCCTGCCGGATTACGGGCACTTCCCGAAAATCTACCAGGAATTCCATCCGTTGCCGGAGCTGCCGGGTACCCCCGGCTGGCGCTTTCAAACCGGCATCTGGGTGGTTGGCAACGGCGAAGTTGCCGGGATGGACCTGCGCCGCGACCGTTCGCTGGTCACGGGTTCGGCCGATCTGCGCTTCGTTTCGCATTACATGGTGCCCCACGGGGCGAAAGGAGCTTCATTATGAGTAAGCTTGGCAACACGATAACCGTTCTGCCGGTTGGCACCAACCTGCGGGCCCGGGAAAAAGTCACTCATGTGGGACGGATGTTTGCCGCCCTGTTGTTGACTGGTGTGGCGCTGGCCGGCTGTCGCGACGACGATGAGCAGCAGAAGAACAAGAATATGCAGCTGGTACAGGGCCGGGATAGCTGCGTTGCCGCGCTGGTCCAGTATGGCCGTACCAAGGACGAGGCGGAAAAGATCTGCGATGAAGCAACCGCGCAGGCCATTATCCAGAACAGACTGAATGGACACGATACGCAACAGGCCGGTGGTGGAGGGGGCGGTGGCGGTGGCGGTGGCAATCCTTTCTTCTGGTACTGGCTGGGCACGCAATCGCATGGTGGCACAACCTATGTGACGGCTCCGACCGTCTATCGGCGGGATACGTCCAGCGGCAATCTGTCGATGGTTGGTGGCGTGCCCCCGTCTAACGGCTATACGCCACCAAGAAGCTTCAGCAGCGAACAGATGGCGACGTATTCGATGCCACCGGCCACTAGGGCGGCCATGTCGAACTACAGCCGCGGCGGCACTCCGATGCAGGCGGAAGGTTCGGGCAGCCGAGTTGGCGGTGGCTCGACACCGGGCGAGAGTTCGTTCTCCCGCGGCGCGGCTCCCAGCGAAAGCCTGAGCAGCAGTTTTGGCGCACGAGGCGGAATGTCCGCAGGGATTGCCCGTGGGGGCTTCAGCGGCGGCGGCGTCAGCATGGGCGGATAAGCCCTGATACGATCAAGGAGATCATCATGACTTTGATGTTAACCGAAAAATTGCGTCCTTACCGGTGGTATGAAGTCGACAAGGAGACCTTCGCGCCAGCATTCAAACTGCTGAACGAGAAGATCTTCCAGCCGGGACCGCTCGATTATTCCTCGATCAGCCTGCGGGCAAGCAAGCTGCCGTTCTACGAAAGCTGCGAACTGCTGCAGATACGGGATAGCCGTGGACCGCTGACAGTCCGCCGTCTGGCGGTCTTCGGGCCGTCAGGCGTCGTCCTGCTGGATAAGACGGCGGATGCCGTCTATCTGGCGAACGGCCTAGCGAAGCTGCAGTTGAACGAACAGACAGCAGCACCCTATGCTGCTTTCTTCCTGAACCATGTAATCGGGCCTTATGGGCGCATGAACCTGCTTGGGAATGGGGAGCAACTGCCCTGGGTAAAAGAGGTGGACCCGGAAGTTCGCCGGCAGGTTCGGGAGTTGGTGGCGCCACCGAAAGCTCTGCCGGAGCAGAACGGGCAGCAGCGATTGCTGGCCAATCTTGTTTTTGGGAATGCCCTACTGAAAGCAGAGATCACGATCGACCGGGATGGGCGCGTCGACCTGCCGGAAGATCGCAGCGAGGTTCTGTTGACCGACCTGCCGCTGCTGCCCGATGATTTTGCGGTCACCGGACGGTTGCATTTGATTTCCAGGGGGCAGATTTACTGATTACAGAGCTTAACTGGCGGCCGGTGTATGATCAGCAGACTTGGGTGCCGGTGGGCGATTGCCGAAAATAGCCCTGAAGTCTGGCTCGATCGCCGCAAACAGACGGTCGTCTACGAAGGTGCAGTGAACCTGGCAACTTTCTCCGCTCGTGGTTGCGAAGTAGAGATGCACATCCAGTTCGCCGGATTGCAGGCCCTCTGATTCGTAACTTTTTTGCTCGTTGATGAAGCGGCGCAGGTTGCTGGCGAATAATATCTTGGCCTGCGGGTTTTTTTGTCCGAACTCGATAAGTTCGGCGTCGAAACGTTCAGGCCGGGAAATGAACTGGTTGAAGTAATCATCGAAAACAACACCGCCTTGGCAAAAGCGGCCCTTGAGATCGCTTTCGGCCCTGAGATCGCGCGTTACGCCATTGGGATAGAGATTTGGCCGCAGGGCCTTGTTCATGCCAAATGCCGCTAGGCTCTTCATGCCGTTCAGCGAACCGGTGGCCACGACCTTCCATTGCCCCGGATGGTCTTCGATCGATTCGATGACGTGACCGAACCTGCTGCCGAAGTCGATCATCGCCTCGCGATCTTCGATGAGTTTGGTACAGGTGTACCATAAGTTGCCAGAGAGCCGCATTTGCCGTTGATATCATGTATAATACAAATGATCAACTGTACAATACAGAGGCCGGATACGAAAACGGGCCAGTCATTTCGACTGGCCCGCCTATCGCGAACTAACGATCTAAGACCGGCAATCAACCGTCCTTATGCTCGGCCAGATGGGCCTTCAGCTGCTCAGCCGGCATGGCGCCACCGAAGAACTGCTTGTTGATGATCAGGCTTGGCGTACCGTGGATATTCAGCGTCTGCGCCAGCTGGCTGACATCGGCAATCTCCTTGGCAACTTCCGGGCCTTCCATATCAGTCTTCAGCTTGTCCATGTCGAGGCCCGGCACCGTGCTAGCCAGCTGCAGGATAGTTGCCTGATCGAGCGCGCCTTCATGGCCGAAGAAAACATTATGTATTTCCTCGTACTTGCCCTGGCGGTTGGCGGCCAATGCAACCTTGGCAGCATAAACGCCATTCGGCCCCAGGATCGGCAGCTCCTTGTAAACGACCTTCAGGTTAGGATCAGACGCAAGCTGCGCCTTCAGATCCGGGTTCATCTGCTTACAGTAATGGCAGGTGAAGTCGAAGAACTCGACCACTGTCTCGGTCCCATTCGGATTGCCGGCGACCGGGGAATTCGGATCGTTATAGATCCGGTCGGCTTCGGCGGTAATACCCTTCTGTGAATCACCTTGCTGAGCCTGCTGCTGCTTGGCCTGGGCCGCCTGCATCGACTGCATGATCACTTCGGGGTGGCCCAGGAGGTAGGCCTTGATTTCATCATCCAGCGCAGTCATCGGAATGTTGACGGCAATGCTCTTGCCAGCATCGGCAACTGGGGCTGGCCCCGGAGGGCCCATTGGGGCACCCATGGATGGCGGGCCCATCGGCACGCCGGGGCCGGGCGGGGTTTGTGCATGGGAAGCGGCAGCGAGACCAATCGTCAGCATGCCTGTCAGACCAAGAAGACCGAAATGACGCAGGGAAAGAGACATTGACCATTCTCCGGTTGAGACGCGCCGAATCGGCAACGCGTGGATAAACAAATATACAATTAGGATGTCTAGCGGAAAGACCTTACCAGAATAATAATACGTATATGCGTTTGTTTTAAGGCGGTCAGCTTTTCAAGCCAGCAGAATCAGGCTTCGGCGATGAAAGCGGCAGCACGTCTTTCAGGCCTTTCTCATTCAAGGTGTATATTTTGCTGAAGACAAGAATGCCATGCTCGGCAAAGTAAGAACTGTCTTCAGGCGTGATGGCGTCGGGCCTATGCGAATGGATAATAATTTTTGTCGCTCCCCAGCCATCGGAGCGACTTTTTACCTGCTCGGCAAGATCGCGTCCGGTCGAACCATTCTTCAAGTGATAATCAGACAGCAGATAATCGGATGGCTCACCGGCAAGCATAGTTGCCACGTCTTCCGCTAGGACGGTTTGCGCATCGCTGGTGAAGGCTGCCATCCTGGCTGGCTCGGCCCTCAGCGAAATACCTCCAAGGTCGGTGAAGGCATGGAAGGCAGACGTTTCAAACCCCAGGCGTCGATACAGCCGGGCAGCTGTGTTGGCAAGGTTGGGCTCATCGTCAGCAATTAGCAGGGATGTCGGGCGAGGATCGGTCATACCCCGTTATACCCTGATGACAACCTTAAATAAACAACAAAAAATTGTTTTATTTGTCTTTGTCAGTATCCTTGTCGGGCTTGATCGGCTTGATCGAACTTAATAGATCCTGCGCCGCGAGATATTCACGCGAACCGACCGGGCTGATGCCCATGGCCAGATTAGCCTCGCGCTTGGCCAGCTTGTCATCACCGGAAAGCTGGGCTTCCTGGGCCAGTTGCAGGTGAACCTGGCCCATATTGCCTTTGCGGCCATAGCCGGTTGCCAGCAGGTGGTGAATGAAGGGATCGCGGCCTTCATCCTTCAGGGCAGCGTTCAGGTCGCTGATGGCCTCATCCGTATAGGCCGGATCCTCGGTTTCCAGCATGGCATGGGCGGCTTCCTGCTTAATCAAGCCGCTATCCGGGGCGAACTTCACCGCCTGCCGATAGGGGGGCGACAGCCTCGGCACCCTTGCCGGTTTCGAAGAGCATCTGGCCCTTGAACTCATAGAAGTACGGGTTTTGCGGCTCCACTGCGATCAACTGATCGATCAGCGCCAGCGCCGGGCCGGTCTGGTTCGAGCGGTAGAGCGCATAGGCCCGCCCGTAGCGGCTGGTCGTATCGGTCGCATTCTTGCCGAACCGGCGCAACGCCACCGCCGGCTGTAGATAACCGAGCAGTTTGGCCTTCATCCGGTCGTAGTCGGTCTGGATTTCCGGCGGCAGCGGGGCATCCTGCTTGCCCCACTTGTCGGCAGCGAACTTTACCGCCTGGATACGGTCCTGGGTCAGGGGGTGGGTCCGGGTGTATTCGACCTGGCGGTTTTCCGGCAGCGCCTCCTGCCCGGCCAACTTTTCGAGAAACTGGTACATGCCGCTGGGCGACATATTGGCGCGCTCCAGGAAGGTAATCCCGGCCTGGTCGGCGGAAGCTTCCTGCGTCCGGGTAAAGGCGAGGATCGATTGCAGGCCGACGCCCTGCCCGGCGGACAGCGCCCCGCCAGCGCCGGAGCCCTGGCTGCCGACAGCAGCCGCCACACCGACTACCGTCGCCAGGATTGCGGCGATCGAGGCGTTTTCCTCGCCTTCGCCGCGGCGGGCCAGGTGGCCACCAGCGATATGGCCGGTTTCATGCGCCATGACGCCGATCAGCTGCTGCGGCGTGTCGGTCGCGAGGATCAGCGCGGTGTAGAGAAACATATTCATGCCGCCGGCAACGAACGCGTTGATGTCATCGCTTTCGATGATCACCATCGAGATATCGTCCGGCTTCAAATGGGCAGCGATGAAGATGGGCCGCGCCAGTGCGTGCAGGTCGGCCTCGATCTCCGCATCGCGGACGATATTCATTTCCTGCGCCCGGACGGGCAGGGCCAGCAACAGGCTGAGGATCAGGGCAAGGCAACAACGCATGCTGGGTTATAGGCTGGCAGCGAACCGGACGGCAAGCAGGGATCAAATCGGGCGCGGCAGGATTATCTAAGCAAGTAACAAAAAGGAAGACCATGCAAAAGTTTCTATTCGCCACTGCCGCTCTGCTGATTGCAGCGCCAGCCTATGCTCTAACCGGCTACGACCATGCGATCGACTGGTACATGGCCAACGATGATGCTCGCAAGACCGTGATCGCTACCTGCGATAACGATCCGGGGCATTTGCAGAATGATCCGGACTGTATCAACGCGAAAAAGGCCGATAACCAGGTTGGGGTCGATAACGTCAAGAAAGGCGTCGACGATACGGTTCAGGGGGCAGCTAACTTTTTCCATAACCTTGGCGACAAGGTCGACGGAAAATAATCGTCAGCTTTTCGGGTGGTTCTTGAAGAAGTTCCAGATGAAGGTCGTGGCATCGAGCGCTGAACTGTTGGGGCCGGTCAGATCGGGCGGCAGCTGATCATCCTCGCCACCCGGCCAGTGGTGGCCAAGGTCGGGCACTACCAGATAAGTTACCGAGCCGCCATCCCGGCACGTATGCCAGAGCGTTTCCGAAACATTATGCGCCAGTGTCGCGGTGCCCCGGCTGTTGGTGCAGTTGAGCGCTTCCGACCAGGCTTCCGCGCTCTTGATCGGCGCCGGCTTGGGATCGGGCGCGCGCGTCCACGGGTTGATGCCGGCCCCATCGAGGGGATCGATGAAATCGACCGCCCCATAGATCAGCAGCACCGATACCGGGGCGCGTAGCGGTTCCTTCGTCCAGCGATGCCCGGCGATGGAGGCGACAGCGGCCAGCTTGTCGGCCATCGTGGCGCCCAGCAGCTGCGCCATCGAGCCGCCATTGGCAAATCCGACCGCGTAAATCCGCTTAGGATCGACATCGACATGCTTGCCGAGATCATCCAGCACGGCGCGGGCATAGGCAGAATCGTCAAGCTTGCCACGCTTGGCATTGCCACGCCCGGAGCCATCGCTCCAGATCGTCGGGTTGGTCTGGTACATGGCGGCGCGGGTTGGCTCGACCGGCAGGGCCTGCAGCCCGACGACGACAAAGCCGCTGGCGTCGCTGGCTTCCAGCCAATGATAGTTCTTTAGTGCCGCCTCGGCCGTACTGCCGACATCGTGCAGGACCAGCACAACCGGCAGCTTGTCCCCGCCATGCCGGGGCTGGTGATAAAGATAGGTGCGTGGCAGCTTATCGACCGTCAGTTCGACTGACTTCGGATCGGCGGCATGGGCGGTGGTGATGAACAACAGCAGGAAAAGGATTACCGGGATGAGTTGCTTCATGATGTCCCATATCCCTCGAATGTCATTCTTCGACTACACTTCGTTTCGCTCAGGATGACAATCTATTTTGCGGCAATCACGATGTAAATGAGCTGGGCGCTGGGTGCCGCATTTACTCCAGATACTTGTATATCCCATCCCGCCATTCGTAGATCACGTAGCCCGGCGCGCGCACGTCGCCCTTGGCATCGAAGGAAAGATCGCCCAGCACCGTCGGCAGGTTGGCCTTGTGCAGCTCAGTTTCGACCGCTTTTGTCTCTGTAGTGCCGGCCTGTTGCACGGCTGCCGCCCAGGCCTGCACGGTGCCGTAGGTATAGAGGGTGTAACCCTCCGGTGGGGCCCCAGTTTGCTGCTGGAAACGACCGACCAATGCCGTGTTGGCGGCATTCAAGGCGGGGTCAGGCGGAAAGGTCATCAGCGTGCCGTTCCCGCTGGCTCCGGTGATCGACCAGAAATCGCGGGTCACGATGGCATCGCCGCTCATCAGGGGCGTGTGGTCCATGCCTTGCTGGTGCAGCTGGCGGACCAGCAGGCCGGCCTCGGCCTGGTAGCCGCCGTAATAGAGGAAATCGATATGCGCACGCTTCAGTTTGGTAACGAGGGCTGCATAGTCCTTTTCGCCGGGCGTCAGCTTATCGTCCAGCGTCTCGGTAACGCCGCTGGCGTGCAATTGCTTGCGTACTTCATTGGCCAGCCCCTCGCTATAAGCCTGCCGGTCATCGATAATCGCGATGCGGGCATGGGGATAGTGGGTGGCGATGAAAGCCCCGGCGATTTCCCCCTGCTGATCATCCCGCCCGCAGGTGCGAAACACATTCGGCCGCCCTGCTTCGGTCAGCTGCGGGTTGGTTGAGCCGGGGCTGATCATCACGATATTTTCTTCGGCATAGACCGAAGAGGCCGGGATTGACGAACCGGAGCAGAAATGCCCGATAACCACTGCCACCTTATCCCCGGCCAACTGGTTGGCGACCGCGACCGCTTGCTTCGGATCGCACTGGTCATCCCCTTCGATCAGCTTCAGTTGCTGGCCAAGCACGCCTCCGTGCGAATTGAGGTCGTTTACCGCCATCTCAGCCCCCAAGCGGAATTGCTGCCCGAACGAGGCATCGGGACCGGTGAAGGGGCCGGCAAGGCCGACGAGAATGTCGGCACGGGCGGAGAAAGCGCACAGGAAACACACAGTCCAGGCAATGAATTTATTCATCGATATACTATAAACCCTGCGTCCCGATGCGCAAATACGTTGACAAATAAATACTACATTTTTATTTTATAAAAAATTTAGGATTTTATCTATGGAAATGACGCGCAATAAACAGGTTGTTTTGGCTATCGTTGCTCAGAAGGCCTTAAAAGACCTGCCCGAAGAACAAAGGCATGGGGTCGAAATCAGTCTGCTTGAGACCATAGCAGATGCAAGTGCGCCTCTATCGACCGTTGCTGAAGCCGTAGAGAAACTGACTGAAATGTTTCCTGACGCCCGCAGGCGTAATGAAACATTTGTTCCCTAAGCATCAGCTTTACCCTCGAGGTAAGCAGCTCTAATTTGCGGATCAACCAGCAGTTCAGCCCCGGTGCCCGTCAAAGTAATCCGCCCGTTCACGAGCACATAACCGCGGTTGGCCAGCTTCAGCGCGGCAGTGGCGTTTTGTTCGACCAGAAGGATCGTCACTCCGTCTTCGCGATTGATTTCGGCCAGCAGGGCAAACACCTGTTTGATAAGCAATGGGGCCAGGCCCAGCGACGGTTCATCCAGCAGCAGCAGGCGCGGGCTGCCCATCAGGGCCCGGGCAATGGCCAGCATCTGTTGTTCGCCCCCCGATAGCGTGCCGCCAGGTTGGTTCAGCCGCTCGGCCAGGCGCGGCAAGCGCGCCAGGTTGCGGTCGAGATTTTGCCGGAATTTCAACTTGTCCATCAGCCGCCCGCCGAGAGTCAGATTCTCCAGCACGGTCATTTTCGGGAAGATATGCCGCCCCTCCGGCACCTGCGCGAGGCCCAGCCGGGCGATGGCGTGGGTGGGTAGCCGCGTGATATCCCGCCCATCGAACACGATCGTGCCGCTGCTTGCAGGCGGGTTGCCGCAAACGGTCATCAGCAGGGTCGACTTGCCGGCGCCATTCGCCCCGATCAGGGTAACGATCTCGCCCTGCTCAACGGTCAATGAGGCATCGCGCAGCGCCTGCACCGGGCCATAGAAGGTACTGATATCGGCAAGGGAAAGAAGGGTGGTCATGCGTTGTCGCTTACCCCGAGATAAGCCTCGATCACCGCCGGATCGGCGCGCACTTTGGCTGGCGTGCCCTCGGCGATCTTCGCGCCGTGGTCCAGCACCACGATGTGGTCGGACAGGCGCATGACGACGCTCATGTCATGTTCGATCAGCAGGATAGTAATCCGGTGCTGGTCGCTGATGTCGCGCAGCAGGTCGTTCAGGGCGGCCGACTCCGCTGGGTTCAAGCCGGCGGCGGGCTCATCGAGGCAGAGCAGGGATGGGTCCGAGACCAGCGCCCGGGCAATTTCCAGGCGGCGGCGGTCGCCATAGGCCAGGCCCTCGGCGGCCAAGTTGGCAAAAGGCAGCAGGCCGGTACGATCCAGCCAGAAGCGGGCCTTGTCCAGCGCCAGTTTCTCGGCTTCCCGCCATCCGGGGGTACGCACGATCCCAGCCAGTGACCAGCGGCTGGCCTGCATCAAGGGGCGGTGTTGCGCCACCAGCAGGTTTTCCAGCACGGTCATCCCGTTGAAGAGGCGCAAATTCTGAAAGGTCCGCGCTACGCGGGCCTTGGCAAAGATCGCCGCGCTGTCCAGCTTTTCAAGGTTCCGGCCATCCAGCAGGATATGGCCGGAGGTCGGGCGGTAAAACCCGGTCAGACAATTGAACAAGGTGGTCTTGCCGGCACCATTCGGCCCGATGATCGCGGTAATCTCGCCGCGTGTCGCATCGAAAGATACGGCATCGACCGCCGTCAGCCCGCCGAAGCGCATCGTCAAATGCTTGACTTCGAGCAGGTTCACGGGAGTTTCACCGATGGTTGGCGGGTGGCGAACAGGCCGCGGGGGCGCAGCCGCATCATTAGCACCATGCCGGCTCCGAACAGCAGCATGCGGTAGTCGGCCAGCGGGCGGATCACTTCCGGCAGGCCGATCAGAATGGCGGCAGCCAGCAACAGCCCCCAGCCGCGCCCGGCACCGCCCAGCACGACGATGGCCAGCACGATTGCCGAATCCATGAAAGTGAAGCTTTCCGGCGAAATGAAGCCTTGCCGTGCCGCAAAGAACGCTCCGGCGAGGCCGGCAATCGCAGCGCTGAGCGCATAGGCGGCTAGCTTGATACGGCTGCGGTTGAGGCCGAGGGCGGCGGCGGCGATCTCATCCTCACGCAACGCTTCCCAGGCGCGGCCAATCGGCAGGCGGCGCAAGCGCGCCACCAATGCAAAAACCAGCGCTACCAGTGCCAGGCTGATGTAGTAGAGCAGGATCACGCGGCTGGCGGGATCAGTTGGCAAGCCGGGCAGGGCGGGGCGGGGAATGTTGCTGATCCCCTGGCTGCCATGGGTCAGCGCGCGCCAATTCAATAGCAGCGTGTAGACGATCTGGCCGAAGCCGAGGGTCACGATGGCGAAATAGTCGCCACGCAGGCGGAGCACCGGCAGGCCCAACAGCAGGCTGGCGGCAGCAGCGATCAATGCCGCAAGCGGCAGGCACAACCAGAAGTTCAGGCCTTGGGTAGTGCCGAGGATGCCATAGATATAGGCGCCGATGGCAAAGAAGGCGATGAAGCCAAGATCGAGCAGCCCGGTAAAACCGACGACGATATTAAGGCCGCTGGCCAGCAGGGCATAGATCAGCACCAGCGTGACAAGATCGAGCAGGGTGCGATCGATGAAGGGAATAAAGGGCAGGGCGAGGGCGAGCAGCATTACCAAAATTGTCATCCCGGGCTTGACCCGGGATCCAGTGCTCCACCTCTCCTGAGATCGACTTTGCGAAACTAAAGTGTCGGCACGCTGGGTTCCGGCTCGCGCTTCGCTTGGCCGGAATGATATTTTTTTAAAAATTGAAGAAAGAGAAAATAAGAGCAGTACTGCAAATATTCCCACTCCCGCCTGCAGTGGGTGAAATCCCAGCGAGATCGGCGTGGTATCCTGAAGGCGCAAACCCACGAACGAGCCAAGCACCAGCACTGCCGCCAGCAGGACAGGCCACAGCCGGTTCATACTTTCTCGATCTCCGGTGTGCCAAGCAAGCCGGCGGGGCGGAAGATCAGGAAAGCGATCAGCAGGGCGAAGGCGGCGACATCGCGGTATTCGGCGGGCAGGTAGGCCGACCACAGGGCCTCGATCAGCCCCAGCAGGATGCCGCCCAGCATGGCGCCGGACAGCGATCCGATCCCGCCCAGTACAGCGGCGGTGAAGGCCTTGATGCCGGCGCTGAAGCCTAGGGTGAAGTCGATCACCCCATAATAGATCACCGCTAGCAGCCCGGCGATGGCAGCAAGCCCGGCGCCCAGCATGAAGGTCAGCGCGATGGTGCGGTCCACATCGATGCCCAGCAGGCTGGCCATGGTCTTATCCTGGGCGGTCGCCCGCTGCGCGCGCCCCAGCGGCGTATGCGCAATAATGGCGCGGAAGACCAGCATCAGCACCAGCGTTAGTCCGATCACCAGGATCTGCAGATAGCTGAGGGTAACGGCAAAACCAGTAGCATCGGTTAGGATGGTGATATGGCCTTCGATCAAAGGCGGCAGCGCCTTCAGCCGCGCACCCTGCAGCAGCTGTACATAGTTCTGCAGGAAGATCGAAACGCCGATTGCCGAGATCAGCGGCGCGAGCCGAGTGGATTTGCGTAGGTGCCGGTAGGCCAGCCGCTCGATCGTCCAGCCATAGGCGGCAGTAACGATCACGCTGAAGAACAAGGCCAGCAGCAGCCCGGCGACCACCGGCAGCGGCCCAAGCAGGCCCAGCGCCAGCAGGGCGATCAGGCTGGCAAACGCCCCGATCATATATACCTCGCCATGCGCGAAGTTGATCAGGCCAATGATCCCGTAGACCATCGTATAGCCGATGGCGATCAGCCCGTAGATCGAGCCGAGTGTCAGGCCGTTGATCAACTGTTGGAGGAGATAGCCCATGCTGGGGTTGTAGAGAGGTGAGAGCGGGATTGAAAGGGTTACCTACCCGGGCGTCTAGCTGGGCATCCTCTCACCGGAGAGGGCAACCCCGTCTTAGCCTGCAAGGGCTAGACGCGGTGGGTGAGAGGCAAGCGGTGGGCCCATTACCCAACAAACCTAAGCCGTTGTAAGACTAAGGTTTGCCACCTCTCCTGGGGAGAGGAGAATATTGGGGTTGAGTTCGGTAGCTTATGTTTTATTATATAAATTGTATTCACCCGCAGCTTTAAACAACTTGTCTTACAACATGTCATCGCTGAATGGAGCTACATGTGACGACAGGATTATGAAATGACCAGCGCGATAATCCATTTAAGCGGGTTTCCGGGCGTCGGCAAATTGACGATCGCCAAGGAAATTGTAAAACGTCCTAACCATATTCTGCTTGATGGGCATAAGATCAATAATCCGATTTTTGAGACTTTCGGTGCCGATGGCATGACGCCATTGCCGGACTGGGTATGGGACCGGGTCAGTGAGGTAAGGCAAGCGGTTTTTCAGACCATGCAACACGCTCCGCCGCGCTTCAGCTATGTCATGACCAATGTGCTGGTTGAGGATGAAGAGGACAATACGGTCGTCGCGCAGATTCAAAAAATTGCCGAGGCACGAGGTGCTCTATATTTCCCGATAGCCCTTACTTGCGACCCGGAAGAAAACCGCCGCCGTATTGTCGGTGCAGATCGTGCGGCAAATTTCAAAACTATCGATCCAGACAATTGCGACCAGATGCGCGCTGGAAAACCGCAGATGATGTTTCTAGATCATCCAAATCGTTTGGAGGTTGATACGACGTATTCTTCGCCAGTCGATATAGCACGACTAATAGCGCGACATATCGACAAGTTTCTGAGCTTGCAAAGTGTTGGAGCAAAATTAAGGCCTGCTCAACTCTCATAATCTCAATAAAAGCTAATTCGCCCATACTCTGCCGGCAAGGCCTAGCAAATCTAGGCTACGTCTTCGGAACGGCAGCTTTTCGTAAGTCTTCGGCCTTAAGTTTCAAACGATCCAGCTGGCCGCGGGCTTGGTCTGGCCGATTTTTTGCCGTCACCACATACCGTCCGTCAGCATAGGCATACTCAGGAATTTTCCAGGCTGCTTCTGACTCATACGTTGCACCTTTTTTGAGTTCATGAGGTCGAATAGCGATGGATTGGATCAGAAAATCCTGATCGATCCACCAGACGATAGCCCCGGCATCTCTCATTTATGTATAGCCCTCAAATGCAGCTCAAAGCTCGTTTACCCATACTCCTACCGGCAACGCCCCGAACAGATCAGCTGCTGCGAAGCTCTCGCTGCCTTCGATGTTGTTCGCGCCCAGCATGTCGCGCCAGCGATGGGTGGCCAGGTCGAGCGTGGTATTGCCCCAGTTCCAGCGAAACTGGTCTGGTGGAGTATCGGTGGCCTCGACGCCAACCATCAGCCGCCCCACTACGACCAGCAATTCCTTTGAGCCGAAGCGGCGGGTATACCCGAGCAGGCTGCCTGCGTGCTCGCCAGTAATCGCGACCGGCTGATAGGAACCGTTCTCAAACAGTTCGGGCAAGCCACGGCGCAGGCGCAACAGGCGCTGCAGCAGGCGGATTTTGATCGCGCCGTCTTCCAGTTGATCAGGCGTCTTGAATTCGGCCAGCATCGTTGCCAGCGGCGGACTGTCGGCCAGCAGCTGCCGGCGCCGGTCGTAATCAACTTTGTCCCGATTATCGGGATCGGCCAGCGAGTGGTTCCACAGGTCCGAGCCCTGGTAGACATCCGGCACGCCGGGGGCGGTCAGTTTAAGCACCGTCTGGCTGAGGCCGTTCAAACAGCCGAATTTCACCACCCGCCGTGCAAACGGGCGCAGCTTATCCATGAACGGCTTGCTGCTATAGAGAGCCGCCGCAAAATCCAGCGTCGCTTTCTCATAAGGTTCGTTCGGCACGACCCAGCTCGAATGCTCCTTGCCCTCGCGTAGGGCCTTGGTCAGGTATTGTTGCAGGCGTTCCAGCAGATGATCTTTTTCTCCAGTGCGCTCCGACCAGATGCCGAGCATCGTCTGGTAGATCAGGTATTCATCGTTGGCGACCGGCATTCCTTCCGTCTTGAACGGTGCGGCGATGGCCTGTAGCTCCGGCAACAGGGCCGCCCATTCAGCCGGCAGCTCCGACAGCACGTTGATGCGGGCCCGCGTATCCTCGCCACGCTTGGTGTCGTGGGTGGATGAGCCCAGCATCGAATGCGGCGACGCGCTGCGCCGAGCCTCGGCAGCCTGATGGAAGCGTTCGACGGTGATCCCGAACTGACGCGGATCGTTGCCAACTTCGTTCAGTGAGGCGAGGCGGTAATAACGATAGAAACTCGTATCCTCCAGCGACTTAGCCATGACCGGCCCTGTATACTGCTGGAAGGCCTGGATAAAGGCGAAGACCTCGGTCTTGCGATAGGTGTTGCCTGGTTCGCGCACCAGATCGCCGGTCAGCGCCTTGTGCAGGAAATCGAAAATTTCAGTATCCGGCCACAGCCAGTTCGCCCGGGCCGTCCCTACTGCCTGGTCGAGCCGCTTGCGATCTTCGGCGCTGGTTGTGCGCGGCGTAATGTAGGTACGGTAAACCTGGAAACCGCTAACGATCTCGGTCAACGCCTGGCGCAGGCGATTCAAGCTGAAATCGCGGGTATTCCAGTCCCGATCGGCAATTGTCTTCAGGCGCTTGCTCAAGCGCTCGAGGTCGGAGGGCAGCATCGCCCCGATCACCAGGTGCTTGGCAGTTTCCACAATAGCATCGAAGGTTTCGGTTTGGCCGGTGAATTCCCGGTACAACCGGTCGAAAGCCGCTTCGGCGCCGCTGTCGACAAAGACGCCGTTCAGCTCGGTGATGAAATCGTAGCCGGTTGTGCCGGCCACCGGCCAGGGCTGCGGCAGCATCTCGTCAGCGGCAAGAATTTTTTCGACCAGGATATAGAAGCGCTCGCGGCCTCTGGCGCGCGGATCGGCCGGGGCGCCGAAGCGGCCGATATACTGGTACAGGCGGATCAGGTAATCGAGGGGATCATAAAGCCCGTCGATATGGTCGAGGCGGATGCCCTGCAGCGCCCCCTGGGCGACCAGCCGCCCGATCATCCGGTGCGTCAGCTCGAACAGCTCCGGGTCTTCCATGCGGATGCCGGCTAGATCATTGATGTCGAAGAAACGGCGATAGTTGATCTCATCCGCCGCAATGCGCCATGAGGCCAGGCGGTAGTTCTGCCGCTCGATCAGGGCCACGAAATCGCGCCAGGTCGTGCGGTTGCCGCTGCTGCCCATGAATGAATCGGCAGCTTGCTGCAAGGCTTCGGTAATCGTTGGGTCGCGCAATACCAGTTGCACGATCTCGGCCTTCAGCGAGCCCGCGGTCGAGCGGCGCTGGCCGCGTTGAACTTTCGCCAGGGCCATGAAGCCGGTGGTGAGGTCCGCCAGCTCCGGTCGGTTGGCCCGCTTCAGGATCCCGGCGTAATCGACCGGGCGCAGGGGGAAGCGATGTTCGCTGTACCACAGGCTGAACGAGCCCATCTGCGGTTCGAAGTGCAGCTTAAGGTCCCCGCTCATGACTGCATCGCCGAAGGCCACCCCCAGCACCGGCACCAGCACCCGGTTCCGCAAGGCAGGATCGGCGGACTGCCAGTCGATATCGAAGTAATGGGCAAAGGGCGATTCCTGGCCCCATTCCAGCACATCCATCCACCACTGGTTATCTGATTTGCCAACGCCCATGTGGTTGGGGACGAAATCGAGAATCTGGCCCATGCGCCAGCTGTTCAGCGCCTGCAGGTAGCGGGAAAAGCTTTCCTCGTTGCCGATCTCTGGGTTCAGGGCGTTGTGGTCGATAATGTCGTAGCCGTGTGTCGAGCCGGCGCGGGCAGCGAGGTACGAGGAGGCATAGACATGGGTGATCCCCAGATCGGAGAGATACGGGATTATCGCAGTCGCGTCATCGAAGGTGAAATCGGCGCTGAATTGCAACCGGTAGGTCGAACCCGGGATCGCCAGCCGGGGATTGACGGTGCTGGGCGGCGGCAGCACGAACTTGCCGGCCGTGCGCTGTTCTTCCACCAGCACGGTGGCGAGGCTCCGCATCGTCTGGTCAGTGAACAGCGCCTGCAGGTCGACCGGCATTTTGCGGCGCCAGTTTGGATATTCGTTCACTGTGCCGGGCAGGTTCGCCTGGTTGCGCTGGGCCAGCGCATCATCCAGTTGCACGGTCATCAGGTGGCAGGGCGTCCGGGCTATCAGCCGGTGAATTTCCAGCAGCGGGGTCTTCTCGGGAATGCTGTTTTCCGGCAGCAGGCCCGCCTGGTGCAGGAGCGTGGCGACACCCTGTTTTTCCCGCGCGCGTTCGACCAGGAAGGCTGGCATTTCCTCTTCGGCGACCAGGCCCAGCTCCCGCCGCAGCTTTACATCCTCGTTTTCCCAGAAGCCCAGCATGGTCGGCAAATCGTGTGTACCGCCAGTGACCAGGGCCTGGGCGGGATAATCCGCCGGCTGAACATACTCGCCGCCGCGCTGCTCGAACCACAACACCCGGTAGGAGAGGATGCCATAGCCAGTCAGCCTTTCGCGGAAACCTTCCGGCAGTGTGCCGAGATCTTCCCCGATGACCAGACAACACTGGCGATGGCTTTCGAGAATGAGCAGGCGCACCAGATCCTCGAATGGATACTGGATGTAAGTGCCGCCACCTTGTGGGTTGGCGTTGGGAATGCAGTAAAGCCGAATCAAACCCAGAATGTGATCGATCCGCAAGGCACCGCAACGCTGCATCGCAGCGCGGATCACCCTGATATAGGGCTCATAACACAGCTGCTTTAGCATGGCGGGATTGACTAGCGGCAGCCCCCAGTTCTGCCCGTGCGGGGCCAGCGGATCGGGCGGCGCGCCGATGCTCAGCGCCGAAATCACAACCTGTTGGTTAGCCCAGGCTTCCGCTCCGCCCCGATCTACGCCGACCGCCAGGTCGCCGTAGAGGCCAATCCGCAGATCGGCATCTCTTACTGCCTGCCGGGCAGCGGCCAGCTGCTCATCCAGCAGGAACTGGACGTATTCATAGTATTCGACGCGTTCACCCTGTTCGGCCAGAAAGCCGGCAACTCCCGGCGCGGTGGGGCTGGCCAGCTCCACTGGCCAGTTGGCCCAGTCGCGCATAACCCAGTCATTGGCGCCGAGATGCTCGCGCAGGGCGTGGAACAAGGCGAAAGACCGCAAGCTGTTACCTTGGACGCGGCGATAGGCCGTAAAAGCGCGATCGCGGGCATCGTTCTTTTCCAGGTGCGTATTGCGGAATTGCGCATAGGCCAGCTCCAGCACCTTCCGCTTGGCGATGGCGACGCCGGCATAATCGACCAGTGGTTCGGCCCGCAGCCGCGCCAGCTCATGCTGGAATTCATGGCTTTCGACCAGAATGCGCGCTTCCAGCGATTCAGCGAATTCGGGGATCGCTTCGATGTCTAGATATAGCCAGTTGAGATACTGCCGCGATGATGGCGAATAGGGGCTGGCATTCTCCGGCTCGTCGGGGAACAGCGCGTGCAGGGGATTTATGCCGACAAACGCCGCTCCCAGCCGACCGGCGCCGATAGTAAGGTTGGCAAGATCGCTCAAATCGCCGATGCCCCAGTTACGGGCCGAGCGAATACCGTAGAGCTGGGCACTGAGGCCCCAGACGCGCAGCGGTGCATCAGGCTGCCAGGGCTGAAAGGCTTTCGCCGGGGCGACGACAATAGTTGAGTGAGTTTCGAT
The DNA here is from genome assembly GCA_965199335.1 of Alphaproteobacteria bacterium. Lineage (GTDB taxonomy): Bacteria > Pseudomonadota > Alphaproteobacteria > CALMVH01 > CALMVH01 > CBDAQV01. The sequence goes on from CBDAQZ010000003.1 coordinate 720,272, forward strand.
CCCGCCCTGCTCAACCACGAGATAATGGTAGCCGATCGGCATATCGGACGGCAGGTTTAAGCTTTCTTCCCCAGCCTTTTTCCCCCCATCAAAATGGTTGCCATCTTCAAGCGTCAGCCGCCAGGCGCAGCCAATGGTATTGGCCAGGGGCAGCTCGATTGCCTCGCCCGCCGTGACGATATGGCATGGTGGTACCAATCCGGCTGACGGCATCTCGGTCTGCAAGGCCGCGATGATAGCCGCCAGTGTTTCATCGCTCACGTGCACTTCGTGCCCGAATGCATCGTGATACTGGGTCGAAAGGCCGAGCTGCAGGGCTTGTTCTTGGATCGAGGGCATTAGCTTTGATAGGCTTGGGTCAAGCTAACGCAAGGAATTTATCGGGAAGTTGTTCCGTAGCTAATTGCACTATCTTTCATCGTTAAAAATAGTTGACAAGTAATTAAAATTTTATATAATTGTGTTATGAAAATACAACCTGATCTTTCCATTCTGGCGGCTAGAGTTAATCAAGCCGGCGAAGACGCCTGGGGTAAAATAAAACCGGCTATCGCAAAGCGCCCTGGCCGCATTCTAGCGGCAGCTTTAGGTGTTGGACTCACCGCAGCGATAGCGGGGACATTTTTTGCCAAGCCGGCGGCTGATCCGATTGCCGATGCCTTTAAATCACTGCATGAGCGGCAACTGGATGGCTGGCGGGAAACCGTAATCAGCAATTTGATTCAGGAATTTTGCGATAAGAACATGGACCGGTGCCTGGGGGCTTTTGCCAGGCTGGTCGATCAATCTCTTTACGCCCGGCTGTCTACCGTCCAGTTTGGCATCCATAACCAGACATCCCCAGAGAGAAAAGCCGAACTGCGCGCCGATTTCAAAGTTCTGGCCCAGACGATCAATAGCATCACAAAAAGTGCCCCGCCACAGCGGCTCGATCTGGAAGGGGCTATGGCAAGGGCACATCTAGGTCAGGCATTGGATTTTGAACTGCCCCCAATCCGGCGTCCCCCTAATGCTGCTCCCTAATTAACCTGCGGTATCAACCCCAACCATCACCGACCAGGCTGGCAAATTGATCGTTATTGCCTGTGGATGAGAGGCAAAAATCAGGGTGCGATTTTCTGGATAGGGCGCTGGCAGGTCCACTGGATCGTTACTGAGATTGGCTTGAAGCACTAGCGCCCGCCCGTCGGTCAACGGCCAGCGGACGGCCAGTCGGAACTTCATAACCTCGACCGTTGCCCCATTGACGACCAGCTTGTCCAACAGCGGGGCCAGCTCGATCGAGCGCAGCGCAATCAGCTTACGGTAATAGGCGAACCAAGTGCGATAGGGTTCATCATTGATCCGGCTCCAGTCCAGCACGGCGCGGTCAAAGGTTTCACGGGCGGTTGGATCGGGAATACGGGCCCGTGATTCTTCGCTCTCAAATGCCGAGCCCAAGGCAAATTCCTTGACGCGGCTGGTACGTACCAGCTCCGAAAGCTCCGGTCCAAAATCGCAGAAATAGGGAAAGGGTTGAGTACAGCCCCATTCCTCGCCCATGAACAACATCGGGGGCGAGGGCGTCAGCAGCAGGATGGCCAGCGCCGCCTTTAAAGGTACTTCCGGCACCAGACTGATCAGGCGTTCCCCGAACGGACGGTTGCCGATCTGATCGTGATTTTGCAGGAAATTGATAAAGGCAGCCAGCGGAATACCGGTGGTTGGCTGGCCGCGCGGCTTACCCTTGCGAAAAGATGATGGCTGGCCCTGATAGACAAAGCCCTCAGTAAGCGATTTACCCAGCATCGCCACCGGATTTTCGGCATAATCCTTCATGAAGGTTTCGTGCTCGCCCGTCATCAGGGCATGCAGCGGATGGTGAAAATCGTCATTCCATTGGGCGGTGAAGAAATCCGGCTGACCGGCATTGCGGGTCAGCAGGCTGGCGCCGTTATCCTCGTTTTCAGCAATCAGGTGGATATGGCGATTCTGCCGCTGAGCCAGTTCCTGCACCCGATCCGTCAGCTCATCGAAAAACCCGATTGAACTGGTGTCATGGATCGTGTGGATGGCATCGAACCGCAAACCGTCGAGGCGATACTCCTCCAGCCAGTACAAGGCATTGTGGCAATAGAAATCGCGCACGACATCACTGCCCGGCTGATCGAAATTGATTGCATCGCCCCACGGCGTCTTGTGCTTATCGGTGAACATCGCCTGGGCATACTGGCCGATATAGTTACCCTCCGGCCCAAAATGATTATAGACGACATCGAGAAACACCATCATGTCGCGCTGGTGCGCAGCCTGAACCAGATGCTTCAGGTCTTCCGGCGTGCCATAGCCGGTTTCGGGCGCGAACAGATAAGTGCCATCATAGCCCCAGCCGCGCTGCCCCGGCCCTTTGGCGATCGGCATCAGCTCCAATGCGGTAACGCCGAGTTTCTGTAAGTGATCCAGATGCCGTTCGATGCCACCGAAATCACGATTCTGACTGAACGTGCCGACATGCAGCTCGTATATAATAGCTTCGTTCCAGGGGCGGCCAAGCCAGTTATTATCATGCCAGTCGAACGCGCAGGGATCGACGACTTCGCTGGGACCGTGAATACCTTCAGGCTGCCGGCGGCTGGCCGGATCGGGATAGACTTTGCCCTCGCCAAAATCGAAGAGGTAAAGGGAGCCGGTCGCAGCTTCGGCGGTTGTCAGGCCAAAAAAACCGTTATCGAGTTTTTCCATCGGCAGGTGAAGATCGTTGCCCTGCGGTTTAAACAGCTTGAGACTAACTTTTTCTGTGCCCGGGGCCCAAATGCGAAAGCGAACCCCCTCGCCTTCGAAGGAGGCACTGAAAGGCATGTTATGGCAGTGTTTCATGATCTGGGAATGCGCTAGTCGGACCGTTGTTCCGACGACAAGTCACCATGCAGCAGCAACAAGCTGCGCGCGGGCACGGGCACGTAGCTTTTCTCGATCTTCGCCCCGTTGCTGGCATCGATCGAGGTATCGAGCAGTTTCTCCCATTTTCCGGCGAAGATACCCTGCGGCAGCGTGAACTCCATGCCGTGTTCCAGGCTGTTCAGAATGACGAGTAGCGCCTCCTGGCCCCGGGTCGTACCACCAGCATCGAGCAGGTAACCGAAGCAGCGCGTCTCCGGATTAGTCCAGTCCTCGCCACTCATCCGTTCGCCTTGTGGATTGATCCAGGTGACATCGGGCAGAGATTCCCCCTCGACCGGGTGGCCGGTCACGAAGCGGCGGGCCCGCAAGCCGGGAAAGCGTTTGCGCAGGGAGATCAGGTAACGGGTGAAGCCCAGCATAGAGATGGGATCGGATTGTTCAGCCGTTGACAGCCAGTCCGTCCAGCCGATCGGATTATCCTGACAATAGGTATTGTTATTGCCGTTCTGCGTGTTGTCCATCTCATCGCCCGCCAGCAACATCGGAATGCCGTGGCTGAGGAACAGCGTGGCGAGGATGTTGCGCTTCTGGCGATGGCGCAGGGCCAGTATCTCGGGATCGCCGGTCTTGCCCTCGACTCCTGAATTGGTCGAATTGTTGTTGTTGATGCCATCCCGGTTATCTTCGCCATTCGCCTCGTTGCGCTTGGTGTTGTACGAGACGAGATCGGTCAGCGTAAAACCATCGTGCGCGGTCACGAAGTTGATACTGGCCAGCGGGCGTCGGCCATGATGGTTGAAGATGTCGCTGGAGCCGGTCAGGCGCGAGGCCATCTCACCAACCGTGCCGCCATCGCCCCGCCAGTAGCGGCGGACAACATCGCGATAGCGATCGTTCCATTCCGACCAGCCGGGGGGGAAATTGCCCACCTGATACCCGCCAAGGCCGATATCCCACGGTTCGGCGATCAGCTTGGTGCGGCCCAGTACGGGGTCTTGGCTGACTGCCTGCAGGAACGGGCAGTTCGGGTCATACCCGGTCGGCAGGCGGCCCAGGGTCGTTGCCAGATCGAAGCGGAAGCCATCGACATGCATGTCGCTGACCCAATAGCGCAAGCTGTCCATGATCATCTGCAAAACGCGAGGATGGGCGACATTCAGCGAATTGCCGCAACCGGTGTAATCCTCATAATAGCGGGCGTTATCAGGGCGCAGGCAGTAATAGGCGCGGTTATCGATGCCCTTGAAAGAAAGCGTCGGGCCCATGTGGTTGCCCTCGGCGGTGTGGTTATAAACCACGTCGAGCAGCACCTCGATCCCGGCATCGTGCATAATCGAAACCAGGCTCTTGAATTCCTCCACCATGCCGCTGGCCAGAAAGCGCTGGTCGGGGGCGAAGAAGGCCAGCGAATTGTAACCCCAGTAATTGTTGAGGCCACGCTGGGTCAGCGGGCGATCATCGGCAAAGGCATGCACTGGCAGCAGCTCAATAGCGGTTACGCCCAGTTTCACCAAGTGTTCGATAATCGCCTGGCTGCCAAGGCCGGCAAAACTGCCCCGCAAAGCTACTGGGATATGATCATTCTTCATCTGCAGCCCGCGCACATGCATCTCGTAGATGATGCTGTCCGAGCGGCGGGTGTTGGGTGCCTTGTCGGTACCCCAAGTAAAAGCGGGATCGATCAGTACGGCTTTCGGCATGCCACGGGCGTTGTCGCGTCGATCCAGCGCCAGATCCTCACGCGGGCTGCCGATCCGGTAGCCGAAATGCGCATCGCTCCAGGTCAGCTTGCCGCTGAGCAGCTTGGCGTAGGGATCGATCAGCAGCTTATGGGGATTGAAGCGATTGCCATTTTCCGGATCATAAGGGCCATGGACGCGGTAGCCGTAGCGCAGTCCCGGTCGGACATCCCGCAGGTACCCGTGCCAGACATAATTGCTGTATTCAGGTAGGGTGATCCGTTCCAGTTCGCGCTGACCGGTGGCATCGAACAGGCATAGCTCTACCTTTTCGGCAGTCGAGGAGAAAATGGCAAAATTTGCCCCTTTGCCGTCCCATGTCGCCCCTAACGGGTAGGGCAGGCCACCCTGAATTCGGGCCTTTCTCCCACTCAAACCGGCTCAACCCTGAAAAAGACGGTCGCCAGGGGCGGAATAGTCAGCCGCACCGAATGATCCTTGCCATTGTGTGGCTGGTTTTCAGTCCAGGTATCGCCCCAGTTACCGACATTGCTGCCGTTGTACCAGCCCGCATCAGTGTTCAGGATCTCGTAGACCTTGGCAGCCATCGGCATGGCGATACGATAATCGTAACGGACGACGGGAGTGAAATTGCTGACCACCAGGATAGTCTGGTGGCGATCCGCCGAATGGCGCAGGAAGGATAGCACACTGTTATCGCTATCCCCGGCCTCCAGCCATTCGAAGCCTTCGGGCGAGAAATCCCGTTCGTAAAGCGCCGGTTCACGTTTCATAAGGTGATTGAGATCGGAAACGGTACGGCGCACGCCCTCGTGCCAGGAAACATCGAGCAGCTGCCAGTCGAGCCCCTGCTCGTAGTTCCACTCCTCGCCCTGGCCGAATTCGCAGCCCATGAACAGGAGCTTCTTGCCGGGGTGGCCCCACATGAAACCGAAATAGGCCCGGAGATTGGCAAACTGCTGCCAGCAATCGCCCGGCATTTTCTGCAGCAGCGAACCCTTGCCGTAGACAACCTCGTCATGGCTCAGCGGCAGAATGAAATTCTCATCGAAATGATAGATCATGCTGAAGGTGATGTGGTTGTGCTCATACTTCCGGTAGGCCGGATCTTTTTCCATGTAAGACAGCGAATCGTGCATCCAGCCCATATTCCACTTATAGCCGAAGCCTAGCCCGCCAAGATATGTGGGGCGTGAGACGCCGGGCCAGGCCGTCGACTCTTCAGCCATCGTCAACGCACCCTTGTTCTCGGCGTAGAAAACCTCGTTCAGCTTTTTCAGGAAATCGATGGCTTCCAGATTTTCACGGCCACCATACTGGTTTGGTACCCATTCGCCGGCCTTGCGGCTGTAATCGAGATACAGCATCGAAGCGACGGCATCGAACCGCAGGCCGTCAAGGTGATATTCCTTGGCCCAGAACAAGGCATTGGCCAGCAGATAGTTGGTTACTTCCTTGCGGCCATAGTTGAAAATGCCGGTATTCCAGTCCGGGTGATAGCCCTGGCGCGGATCGGCATGATCGTAGAGATGGGTGCCATCGAAATTGGCCAGTCCGCCCGGATCGAGCGGGAAATGCCCGGCAACGAAATCGAGAATAACGCCGACGCCGCGTTCATGAAAGGCATCGACCAAAGCCTTGAACTCGTCAGGCGTGCCGAAGCGCGAAGTCGGCGCAAACAGTCCGATCGGCTGGTAGCCCCAGGAGCCATCATAGGGGAATTCGGTCATCGGCATGAACTCTACATGGGTAAAGCCCATATCCGCCACATAGGGCACCAGCTCCATGATCAGGTCGCTATAGGTGTAGAAGCGATTGCCATCGTCCCAATGCCGCCGCCACGAACCCAGATGCACTTCATAGACGCTCATCGGCGCATCGTGGCGCTGGGTGTGCTCGCGGTTCGCCAGCCATTCCTGATCGCGCCAGTGATAGGTCGACATGTCGGCCACGATCGAGGCGGTGCGTGGACGCAGCTCGTATTGGAAACCAAACGGATCGCTCTTGTCCGGCAACGCCCAGCCTTCAGGGGTGAAGATACGGTATTTGTAGACTTCGCCGACCCCGATGCCGGGAATGAACAGCTCCCACACGCCGCCATTCCAGTGCTTGTGCATCCGGTGTGTGCTGCCATCCCAGTAATTGAAATTACCGACGACGCTTACATCCTGAGCATTCGGGGCCCATACCGCAAAGCCGACACCGGCAACGCCATGAACAGTCATGGGATGTGCGCCCAGCTTTTCGTATAGCTTGTAGTGGCTGCCTTCACCCAGCAGGTAGAGATCGTAGGCGCTGAAAATCTCGCCCTCGTCGCTCCATGTTTCGGCTGGTTGCGGGGCAGCGACCGGGCCTGGCGGATCGATAAGATCGACTGCATCGGCAACAGTATTCGCCGTTACGACAGCTGGGCTGACGACTTTCATTTTTTTGACGCTAGCAGCAGGCGTAGCGGGCGATTTGGCAGGACACATGGCAAGAACCTTTATCGATACGGTCGTTGAAGCGATACTGTTTAAGCGGTTTGCCGGCGGATTTGATCCCGTAAAAGATTATGCCGGGGCAAGCAGCGAGGCGATCCCCGATAGCGGTATATGAATCCAAGCTGGCCGGTTCTCGATCTCATAGTTCACTTCGTAGAACGCCTTGCGAATAACTAGCAGCTTGACCAGTGCCGCCTCAAAGGGCGTCGGCTGGTCCGACTTGTCCGGATGGAAGGTTGACCAGTAACCGGCCGAGAACGCGGCAACTGCCTGGTCGCGCCAGTCGAACAGCAGTTTCTGCAAGAGGTCGCGCTTGGCGGCATAGTTGGTGGTGCTGCGCTCCAGCGCCGTCCAGGCGGCGTAGTCGAAGCTGCGGATCATCCCGGCCACATCGATCATCGGCGACTGCTTCTTGCGCCGTTCCTCGACGGTCAAGCGGGGTTCTCCCTCGAAGTCGACGATCACGACATCGTTTTTCGCCACCAGCACCTGACCCAAATGATAATCACCGTGACAACGAATTTTGTTGCCTGCGGGGCTGAGGCCATCGAACACCTGGGCGATCGCCGTATCGATATCCCGCGCATGATCCAATACCTCGTGGATCAGCGCATCGTCTCCGGCTTTGCTTTCCAGCTTGGCCAACATGTCCTTTGCCTGGCCGCGCGTCATCTCCAGCCATCTGTGCAAGTCATCACCGCTTACCGGCTCCGGCGAGAAAGCCGGGGTTTTCTTGTCGGCCGAAAGGGCCAGGTGAACCTCGGCGGTGCGCTGGCCGAGGGTTCTCGCAAATTCCAGGTAGTCGCGGTGCAGATCAGTCTCGGTTTCTGCCTTATCCGCGGCCAGCACGGCATATTCATCGACCAGCCGGTTGAGATGGTTCAGCGTATAGATCCAGCCATCGCCCTGGTTCTCGACGAAGGCATGCAGGGTGGAAACTGCTGCCGTCTCACCGCTTGGCAGGGTGATCTCTGCATGGCCCAGCACATGCGGGACATTCACGCCGCCGATCTGCGACAGTTGCATGCCGATCTCGACCTCGGGCTGCAGGCCGACCGTCAGGTGGCGATAGAATTTGAGAATACCGAAATCGGGCAGGATGACTGAGCTGTTGCTCTGCTCACCGGCGATGGGTTTGGGCTGCATGTCGGCCGGCAAGCCGCTGGCCGGCATATGCTTGGTGGCGGCAAAGGAGATTTCCCCAGCAGTGCTCTTCAGGCTTTCCGTAGCGATCATCGCCTTGACCGTGGCGGTGGCAAAGCGGCCAAGCGCCGTGGCATCGACCACCAGCCCCTCCTGCGGACCACGCCGCACCTTGGCGAAGGCTCGGGGCAGCAGAGCCTGCGGCAGATCCTGAGGAGCCACCCATTCCATGCCCATCGGCAGGAAGTAGCGGCCCGGTTCGCCATGCTCGTGGTTCTCGCTGATAATCGCCATCACAAATCGCTCGGGCCCATCGCTCATCATGCCGATCACTGAGGTATCGACCATCTGTGGCTGGCGATCCTTCTCGGGAAACCAGCGTTGCGTCGGCATGAACAGGGGCAGGATATGGCTGTCGAGGAACTGCTTGTTACGCCCCTGTACCAGGGCTTCGGGGCCGTTCGTAACGACCAGAGTGATATAATCGGGCATCTGCGGCAGTTCCGGGGTTAGGGCCGGCGTATCGGTCTTGGCGTCCGCTGCTTCCAGCGAGAACCAGTAAAACCCATAAGGGGGCAGCGTCAGCAGATAGGGCAGGTCGCCGATCATCGGAAAGCGGGTACGCCCCAGCAGCTCTACCGGGATCATGCCCTTGAACTGCGCCAGATCGACCTCTACCGCCTGGGCGGCGCGGGAGAGATTGACGACACAGAGCACACTCTCCGCCTCATAGCTGCGGATATAGGCCAGCACCGCCCGGTTTTTCGGGTAGATGAAGTCCAATCGTCCACGACCGAAGCTCTGGCGGCTCTGGCGCACGGCGATCAGGCGACGCATCCAGCTGAGCAGCGATGAGGTATTGCGGCTCTGGGCCTCGACATTGACTGCTTCGAAGCCATAGACCGGATCCATGATCGCCGGCAGGAACAGCTTGGCCGGATCGGCCCGGGTGAAGCCGCCGCTGCGGTCGGGTGACCATTGCATTGGGGTGCGCACCCCGTCGCGGTCGCCAAGGTAGATATTGTCGCCCATGCCCAGTTCGTCGCCATAATACATGATCGGGGTGCCGGGCATCGACATCAGCAGGCTGTTCATCAGCTCGATCTTGCGGCGATCATTGCCCATCAGCGGGGCCAGGCGGCGGCGAATGCCGACATTGATTCGGGCGCGCTTATCCTCTGCGTAGGTCGTCCACAGATAATCGCGCTCCCGGTCGGTCACCATCTCGAGCGTCAGCTCGTCATGGTTGCGCAGAAAGATCGCCCATTGGTTTTCGGGCCGGAGGTCCGGGGTCTGCCGCAGAATGTCGGTAATGGGATGGCGGTCTTCGCGGGCAACGGCCATGTACATGCGCGGCATCAGCGGGAAATTGAACGCCATATGGCATTCATCGCCCTCACCGAAATACTGGATCACATCCTCCGGCCACATATTGGCTTCGGCCAGGAAAAAGCGATCGGGGAAACGGGCATCGAGCGCCTTGCGCAGCTTCTTGATAACGGCATGCGTTTCCGGAATATTTTCGTTCGAAGTGCCTTCGCGCTCCACCAGATAGGGAATGGCATCGAGGCGCAGCCCGTCGACTCCCAGCTCCAGCCAGAAATACATCGCCTCGATAACCGCGGCCATGACCGGGGGATGATCGAAGTTCAAGTCCGGTTGGTGAGAGAAGAAACGGTGCCAGAAATATTGCTTGGCGACCGGATCCCAGGTCCAGTTCGATTTCTCAGTATCGGTGAAAATGACGCGGGTGCCGGCATATTTCGTGTCGTCGTCGCTCCACACATACCATTTGCGCTCGTCTGAGCCGGGGGCGGCATTGCGGGCCCGCTGGAACCACGGATGCTGGTCCGAAGTATGGTTGATTACCAGCTCGGTGATCACCTTCAGCCCGCGCGCCCGGGCCTGCTCGATGAAGGCCTTGAAGGTCTCCATATCCCCATATGAGGGATTGATCGCGGTATAATCGGAGATATCGTAGCCATCGTCGCGCAGGGGCGAGGGATAGAACGGCAGCAGCCAAATGGCGGTAACGCCCAGATCCTGGATATAGTCGAGCTTCGAAGTCAGCCCGGCGAAATCCCCGATCCCATCGTTATCGGCATCGAAAAACGACTTGATATGCAGCTGGTAGATGATTGCATCTTTGTACCAGTCGAGCTTACCCGTGCCGATATCTGCCATTTTTTTAACCCTGTGAGCATTTGCTAGTCAGGATAAATGCTTTAGCGGAATAAAAGGGTGCAGCAAGGAGAATAAAATTCGACTCATTTCCCCAGGTCATCGCACCACGAACACTGCCATCGGGTTTTCCGGCGATAGCCGCGCCGTTACCTGCCCGTTTTCCACGCTGTAATCATACCCGGCCAGCGGCTCGGTTACGGCCAGGCGAGGACTGCCGGCAAAACCGTATTCGGCGATGGGTAAGGTCAAGGTCAGCTCGGCGTAGCCTGCCGGATCGAGCATGATCGCGATCCACACGATGCCACGCTCACCGGGGCGATTGCGGGAAAAGAACAGGATGCGGTCGTCCTCCAACGCATGGAACCGCAGGCCGAGCGAAGTTTGCAACTGTGGGCAGGCGCGCCGCAGATCGTTGAGCTGCTTGATATAGGGCTTGATATGGCCGGGCCGGTCCCAATCCCAGACCTTGTAGTCGTATTTCTCCGAGTTGAGATATTCTTCCTTGCCCGGCACCGGCGTGCCCTCGCAAAGCTCGAAGCCATTGTAGATGCCGTAGGTGGCGCACAAAGAGTGGCGGCCAGCGCGGCGCGGATTTTGAAGGCCGAAGCCGGCGCGTTCTGCAGGAAGCCCGGCAGGATGTCCGGCGTATTGGCAAAGAAATTGGCACGGAAATACTGGCGCATTTCGGTCTGTGTCAGCTCGGTCAGATATTCCGTCAGCTCCGCCTTGGTGTTGCGCCAGGTGAAATAGGTGTAGGATTGGGTGAAGCCGCGCTTCGCCAGCGCCTTCATCAGTTTCGGGCGGGTGAAGGCTTCGGCCAGGAAAATCACGTTCGGGTTGCGCGCCTGCACCTCGCGGATTAGCCATTCCCAGAAGGGCATTGGCTTGGTGTGCGGGTTGTCGACCCGGAAAATCTCGACGCCCTGGCGCTACCCAGAACAGCACGACATCGCGCAGCGCCGTCCACAGCCGGTCGCGGTGCGGGCCGAAGAAATTGACGTTGACGATATCCTCGTACTTCTTCGGCGGGTTTTCGGCGTACTTGATCGTGCCGTCGGTGCGAACGAAAAACCAGTCGCTTATGCTTTTTCACCCATGGGTGGTCGGGCGAGCATTGCACGGCAAAATCGAGCGCCACTTCCATCCCGTGCTGCTTGGTTGCGGCAACAAAACGGCGAAAATCCTCCAGCGTGCCAAGGTCGGGGTGCACGGCATCGTGGCCACCCTCATCAGAGCCGATGGCATAGGGTACGCCCGGATCGTTCGGCCCGGCGGTCAGGGTATTGTTGGGGCCCTTGCGGTGCGATTTGCCGATGGGATGGATCGGCACAAGATAGACAACATCGAAACCTAGCTCGGCAATCTCCGGCAGGCGCTTGATGCAATCGTCGAACGTAGCGCTTTTGCCGGGTGTCGTGCCTTGGCTGCGCTGGAACATCTCGTACCAGGCGCCATACAGGCCGCGCTGCCGGTCAACGATGACTTCCAGCTCGTGCGGGTAGCGGGTGACATAGTCACGCGGGCCCCAGCGGCGCATGAAGCGGCGGGTTTCCGCAGCGAAGGCAATGGCAGCCTTGCCCTTGCTGTCTCCGGCACGGTCGAAAGCTTTCAGGATCGTCTCGATGGCCTTGCGGCCGACCACATTGGCATTCTTCATGCCTTTCACCAGCAGCTCGCGGCCTTCCTCCAGCTCGAGCACGATGGGCTGGGCAGCCTCGAACTTCCGTTTCGTGTCATGCCGCCATGACTCAAAGCTATCGACCCAGGCTTCGATGGTAAAATAGAGCCTTCCCGGCCTCTCTACGAAAATATCGCCGCGCCAGCGGTCGTTGTCGTAGGGGCGCAGGCGGGCACGGCTTTCAGTCTTGCCCTGCCGGTAGACGATTTCCGCGGCCAAAATTTCGTGGCCATCGACCATGATATCCGCCGCGATGGACAGGCGATCACCGACCACCCGTTTCACAGGGAAGCGGCCACCATCGATCTGCGGGGCAACGGCCTCGATGGCGATGCGAGCATCGGCCTGCCAGTCGGCATGCGCGGTTGCCCGTGCCAGAATTTCCGGCGACTGGTCGTGCAGGGCCCGTGCCGTCTGATCGACCAACGCATTGAAGATCCGATATTCGTAGGGCAGCAGTTTTACGCGGGCTGTTTCGGGATCGGCTTCACGGCCCGGCGTCGCTTCGGTCAGGTCGTCGGCGCTGATCTTCAGCCATTCGCAGATCGTTTCGCGGTTGGCCCAGGCCTCGCCGCTGGCCTCCGGATTGGTGAGAAACAAAGTGGCGTAAGTCCGTGTATGATCGTAGCGAACAAAACCAACTGCGCCTTCCCGGAAGCGGCGATATTCCATTTCCCCTTCGACATTCAGCGCCGGCGCATCGAGCTTGGCGGCATTGATGGCGGCAATTTTTCCACTGATGTCGTAGCGTGGCTCTTCCCAGTCAGCAGGGGTGGTCTCTACCACATGCATCGGCTTCTCGAAGCCATATTCATAGCCGAGTGGCAGCATTATCGCCGGTCGAGAAACACGCAGCCATGGCATAGCGCATTTCGGCCAGTGCGGCCGCCTGTTCTACCGGCAGGCCGGCGTTATCAGCAGCAACGCGCGGCGTGTCATGGCTTTCCGGAAAAGCGATCGAGGGTGCATAGGGCCGGAACTGATTGTATTGGTCGACCGCCCAGCCGGCCTTCAAATCCCACCATTTCGAGCTGTTGAAGAAATAGTCGAAGCCGACGCTGGCCAGCGCCTCGACCTGATCCAGCCGGCAGCCGAGCGTTTCGGCGGCAAACAGCACTGTCGGATCGAGATCGCGTGCGGCTTTGACGATGGCTTTCCAGACATCGGCCGGCACCATGTAGGCGGCGTCGCAGCGGAACCCGCGAATACCGAGCTTAATCAGCCGTTTGACGTAGCCGACGAAATAGGCGGTGATCTGGTCGCGCCCCGCACCATGGTAATCGAGTTCGGCCAGATCGCCCCAGACGGTGACCTGGCTCGGATCGTCCGGATGCACGGCGGAAGGCGACTTGATCCGCCCATCGGCTTCCCGCGCATACCAATGGGGTTTTTCGGTCGTGAACGGGTGGGCGTCGGCCGTATGGTTGATGACCAAGTCCATCATGACGCCAAGTCCAGCTGCTTCGGCAGGACCGGTCAGGACCGGCAGGTTGGCCTCCAGTGAGAGGTCGGGGCCGCTGACGAAGCGGGGATCAACCTCATCGTAGCTGGCGATGGCGTAGAGGCTGCGCGAGCCCCCCGTGCGATGAACGGGATTCAGGAACACCCAGTCGAAGCCCAGTCCGGCGATGCGCGGAAAATGCGTTGCCCCCTGGGACAGCGAGCCCGTCAGCAAGGGGAAGAGGTTATATAACCGGATGCCTGTAGTCACTGTTTCACACGCTGCAAGAATTTACGCCATGGGCCGCTTGAAATGCCGGTTTTCTGCAACTGGGCAATAAAACCGTCGAACCACGCGCCAACGTTATTGACGCGTAACACCTTCATCATGTTCCGCCAACGCTCCTGTCTTTCGATAAGAGGCATGGCGAGTGCCGCCTCCAGCGCCCGCGCCACTTCGACAACGTCGTAGGGATTAACGATCAGGGCGGCATCCAGCTCGAAAGCAGCGCCGGCAAATTTCGAGAGCACCAGCACGCCGGGATCTTCCTCGGGCTGCGAGGCGACATATTCCTTGGCGACCAGATTCATGCCATCGCAGAGCGGGGTGATGCAGCAAACTTGCGACAGGCGATAATAACCCGCCAGCACGGCCGAGCTATAGCTGTCATTCGTATACATCAACGGTTGCCAGCCGGGATTGCTGAATTGGCCGGTGATGCGCCCGGTCAATGCCGCCAGCTCCTCTTGTAGCGACTGGTAGGCCGAAACATCCGAACGGGACAAAGGCGCGATCTGCAGCAGGCTGATATGCTCGCGGTTATGCGGGTAATTGATCAGCAGTTGCTCGAAGGCGCGAAAACGCAGTGGCAGGCCTTTGCTGTAGTCCAGCCGATCGACGCCGATGATCAGCTTTTGCGTGCCATCCAGCACATCGGCCAGTTTCGCCACCTGTGGTTCTTGCAGGCCAACCGCCGCCAGGTCGGTGTAGCGGTCGACATCGATGCCGACCGGGAAAACGCCCAGCCGGATCGACCGGTGGCCATAGTGCAGACCATGAGTTCCGGCGGCACTGACGGGCAGCTGGCGCAGGGCATATTGATAGAAATTTTCCAGGTCTTCGTTGGTCTGGAAACCGATCAGATCGTAGTCCAGCAGCTGCTGGAACAGTGGCTGGTGCCGGGGAATGCATTCGATACAGGAATACGGGGCGAAAGGGGTGTGAAAGAAAAAGCCAAGCGGTGTCTCGATCCCGGCAGCACGCAGATCGGTCGCCAGCGGCAGGAAGTGATAATCATGCACCCAAATCAGGGTGTCGGCGTCGGCCAGCGCCGCGACGCGCGTGGCAACCAGCCGGTTGATCGCGCAGTATTTCTGCCGGTCGGCTTCGTCGTACACCATTAGGTCGACGCGCCGGTGCATTACCGGCCATAGCGTGCCATTCGCCATCCCGTTGTAGAAACCCTGGAACTCATCTTCAGGGTAATCGATGGTAGCAAGCTGTGCCGGCCCGGAGGTCACGATTTCGGTCGGGCCCGGTTCACTCTCAACAGTCTTGCCACTCCAGCCAAACCAGATACCACCACTTTTGCGCATGCCCTCGTAAAGAGCCGCCGCCAAGCCCCCTGCCGCCGCTTCGGGATTCGATAGAGACGAAACCCGGTTGGAGACGACAATCAATCGCATGGCGGCAAGGTCAATTGGCAGGTCTCCTAAAGGTACTTAGCAAAAGGGTTTAAAGGTATGGTTCGTTCCCTAATTACAAAGCCCGATCAACGTACCGTAAGGTGAAAGTTTGACCATCTCATCCTCGATAACGGCGGCATGAACGCGATCGAGCAGCGGAACGAAACCCGGCAGCAGGTTGAGAGGCAAGGAGGCTTCGTATTCCGACAGATTAAAGACCAAAACCAGCTTTTCGTTTTCATCTTCGCGGGTGAAGGCCAGCACCGGCGCCTCGGTTTCGATCAGGGTGATTTCGCCATAGATCAGGGCCGAATGCTGCTTGCGCCAGGCTAGTGCTTCGCGCCAGGAGGCGAGGACGCTGGCTGGATTGTTCCACTGGCGATTGACCGACATGTCGAAATGCTCGTCCGGGATCGGCAGCCACGGCACGTTGGCCGTGGTGAAGCCGGCATTCCTCTCTTCCGCATTCCAGGGAACCGGGGTGCGCGAGCCATCGCGGCCGAAGAAGCGCGGCTGGAAAATCAACCCGTAGGGATCGCGGATGAATTCCGGCGCGATCTGCGCCTCCGTCAGCCCCAGCTCTTCCCCCTGGTACATGCAGATGCTGCCGCGCAAGGAAAGCAGCAGCGTCATCAGCAGGCGGGCAAAGATGGTACGGTGTTCGGGAGCGGACGACCAGCGGCTGACCGAACGCACCACGTCGTGATTGGCAAACGACCAGCACATCCAGCCATCGCCCAGCGCATCCTTCTGCTCGCGGATCAGCTGCTGGAAGGTGGAGGTATCGAACTTGCCCTTCATCAGGCCCAGCGTATAGGCCATGTTCAGCCGCGGTTCGGCCAGTTGGGTATAGCGCCCGATCCTGGCCAGCCAGCCAGGCTGGCTCGAGAGCTCGCCCAGCGAGACGGCGTTTGGGTAATCGGCCAACATGCCATTGACCTTCCCCATAAAACCGAGCGAGTCGGGATGGGTACAGTCGTAGAGATGTTCCTGAAACTGGAACGGCTTGATCGGCAGGGTCTGCGGCGGGATCGGGCAGGGGGGATTATTCCGCATCTCTGGATCATGAAACATCCAGTCGATCGCATCGAAGCGCAAGCCTTCGACTCCCTTGTCCAGCCAGAAGCGCCCGATACTGAGCATCTCCTCGACCACTGCCGGGTTGCGCATATTCAATTGCGGCTGCGTTTTCAGAAAATGCGACATGTAGTACTGGCCGCGGATCGCCGACCAGGTCCAGGCACTGGCTCCGAAGATCGACATCCAGTTGTTCGGCGGCGTGCCATCCTCCTGCGCATCGCCCCAGATAAACCAGTCGGCCTTAGGATTATCGCGCGACATCGAGCTTTCGATGAACCACGGATGCTCGGAGCTGGTGTGGTTCCACACCATGTCGAGCATGACCTTCAGGCCCAGCTCCTTGGCGCGCGCCACCAGCCGGTCGAAATCCGCCATGCTGCCGAAACGCGGGTCGACGGCCTTGTGGTCGGCGACATCGTAGCCGAGATCGTGGAAAGGCGATTTATAAAAAGGGGAAATCCAGATCGCGTCGACGCCCAACAGCGCTACATACTCCAGATGCTGGATAATGCCCGGCAGATCGCCGTAGCCATCGCCATTGGAGTCGCCGAAGCTGAGGGGATATATCTGATAAATTACCGCGCCACGCCACCATTCGGGCGATTTTGTTACCACCTGAGGGGCAGGATCGTCAGACATGATAGTGGTATCGGTGGCGGAAAGATCGATGGCTTGAAGAGCTGGCATGTAACCCAGACGTGTCGTGAGGTCGAAACCTTATAGCGCCCCCGAAGGCGACTTGCCAAGAGCGGCGCTATAAGAGAATCACGAAAAGTTTGTGGTTATTTTATGGTTGAGTCGGTCCGAACCAGCGTTCGTTGGCCCGCCGTACTGCCGGGAAAGCCTGAGTTTCGTTATCGTTCACGCTGGCCCCGATAGCCTGCCGAAAGCGTGCGCCCCAATGTGCATCGGTAAAGGCACAGATTTTATCCATCATATAGCGGAAGCTGCCTTGCCGCTTGTCCAGCGAGCCATTCCAGGCTTCATCAACAGCAGACTTAACCTCAGCCCTATTGAGGCCGGGTTTGAGAGCCTTCAGGTTCAGCGCCTCTTTCATCGCACCGACGGTTTCCGCGATGTTTTCCGGATCGATAACCTGCGCGCCAGGCATATATTTATTTTTCCGGCCCAGATCCTCTGCGGCGCCAACCATTTTGCCAAGCAGCAGGACACCGGGGTCGTTATCATTCTGGGCGGCGATAAACTCTTTCGCGACCAGGTTCATCCCATCGCGAATCGAGGTTACCAGGCAAACATCGGCCCGCCGGTACAAATAGGGCAACTGCTCTTCGCGATTAATTTTGTCGGTGTGCAAGATGACCGGCCGGAACCCCTCGTAGCGGGAGTTGATCCGGTCAGCGATGTCCTGAATGTCCGCGAAATACTGGTCATAGGCTGGCACGCCGTTACGGGTTTGCGGCGCGATCTGGACGAAAGAGATCTGGTCGGCCAGCTCCGGGCTTTCAGTCAGCAATTGTTCGAAAGCCAGAAGTCGCTCAAGCACCCCCTTGGCCGGGTCCGCCCGGTCGACGCCCAGAAACATCTTCTTGTTGCCGACTTCGGCCAGAATGTCGCTGACTGTCTGGCTCTGCCTGGTGGGATCGTAGTGGAAGCCGGTGAAAACGGTCGGATCGATCGAGGCCGGGCAAACCTCCAGCTTGATGATGTGTCCACCGAGAGACAAAGTGCCTTTATCGATTACCTCAGCGCCCATGCGCAGGGCGAACTCGCGGACATGCCGACGGTCGCGCTTGGTCTGCAGGCCAAGCGTATCGACGCTTTCCAGCAAAGCCTTAAAGTCTTTTTCAGCCAGGGCCCTTCCTTCGTCGTCGAGATTGTTGAAATCTGCCTGGCTAGGAAAGGGGATGTGCAGGAAAAAGCCGATATGATTAGACACACCCATCCCCCGCAACATGGGAGGCATGGCAAGCAGCTGGTAATCGTGAATCCAGAAGATGCTGTTTTCATCGGCCTCGGCCAACGCGTGTTCGGCAGCCATCCGATTGACGTGCGCTGAGTCAGCCTGAGCCTGTTTGCTGGGAGTTGTTGCTTTGCCCCCATGCATGAGTGGCCAGTAGAAAGCGTTGGCGACGTCTTCGTAAAAACCTGGATATTCGACTGGCTGGGCGAAGCTGGCATGATGAATTCCATCATGGTCGTATTTTTTCAGGCCGAAGCCGACGACGCTGGCTTTGTTGTCATTAATGCCGATCCACTTGTCCCCGGCCCGCAACCCCTTTTTGTTGGCGACAGTCAGGCCACCCGGCTTGTCGTTTTCGTAATCCGGGATTGCTTTGGAAACAGCGATGACATTGGAGTCATTTCCGTAGTCTGTCATCACGCGGGCAGCGACAGCGACTTTGGTCATTATTCCTCGATGGGCACTGGGGGTAATTAATCAATTCTTAAAGAACGTAAATTCTTATACTCTTTCAGAAGCGCTATTTCAACAAAAAGCACAAACAAAAAGCAAATGCCTAAAAAATATGCAAATCATCCAGGCTGACTATCCCGGCATGCCGGAAAATCTGTTGCTGCAAGAGGTGCCTAAGCCTGTGCCAAACGCAGGCGAGGTGCTGATCAAGGTCGCCTACACAACCCTTACCCCTATCGATGTGTTCATTCGACAAGGACGGGTCAAATGGTTGAACGGCACATGGCCTTTCGTGCCGGGTTTGGAATTCAGTGGCCGGGTCGAAGCACTGGGGCCAGGCGTCGAGAGCCACTGGCAGGGCAAGGCCGTTCTCAGTTTTTCTGAATTCGGTGGTTGTGCGGAATATGCCTGCGTGCCGGCAAAACGGCTGGTACCGCTTGATGAAAGCCTGGGCTGGGATGTTGCCACGGCCTGGCGGACGCCAACCCTGGCGGCCTGGTATGCGCTGACGTCGGCACTGAACCTGCGGCAGGACGAGACACTGCTGGTCCATTCGGCTGCCGGACCAGTTGGTATCATGGCGGCGCAGATTGCCGGCGAGCTTGGCGCCAAGGTAATTGGCCTGGCCGGAGGAGCGGCGAAAATCGCCTATGCGCGCCAGTTCAGCCCGGCGATTTTTTTCGACTACAGCCAGCCCGACTGGATGCAGCAGGTCAGGGCTGCCGTTCCCGGCGGCGTTACAGCGGTCATCGATGGCAATGGGGGCGCCCAGGCAACGCGTAATTACGAGGTAATGGCGCCGCAGGGCCGCATTCTCTATCTCGGCGCTACCTCCGGCACGGTGGCGCCTGATGTGCCGGTGGGCCTGCTGGTCGGCAAAAGCCTGAGCGTCGGCGGCTTCAACCTTAATTCGATTGCCGATGCCAGGATCGAGGCCGATCTGCCAGGCCTGGTACGTAAGCTGGCGAATGGTAAATGGCGCTTTCCTCTTTCCGAAACTGTAGCGTTGGCTGAAGTTCCCAGCCTGCATGCGCGGTTTGAGGCACGGGGACTGCAGGGCCGGGTACTGATCCGGGTGGCTGGCAATCTTTAACTTCATGGTGAGTTGCGATATGGTATAAGTCGCCATTACCGATGGAGTCTGCCATGTCCCGTTTTCTATATGTCCTGATGTTCAGTCTGCTGTTGAGTGGGGGCGCCCATGCCTTGACCGAAGCTGCGCCAGCGACACCGCAACAGACCGATAATCTTGTCGACCCGGATGAAAAAAGTGAATTCGGCGCCAATACGGCAAACGATACTTCCTATCCGCAGAACCGCACGCGCAGCCAGTACCTGCTGGGTGAACAGGCCGATCAGGCTCGGTCAGACAACAGTAACCACCTGGGCAATTTTTCCTTTGGCTTCAGCCAACAAGCTGGTTCAACCTACAATAATTATCGCCACTAAGAGCTACACTTGTCATGAAGAGTAACCCGGCTATTCAGGGAGATGCCCTGCTGATCATCGATATGCAGGTGGGCTTTTTATCAGGGATGGGTGATTTCATCAAACGAGTGGAAAGTCTCGTTGCCCAGTATCCGGCGGAGAAAATCTTCTGGCTGAAGTTTCGCAACGAGCCGGAAAGCCTCTATCACAAATACCTGGACTGGAAAGACGTCCTGGTTGCGCCACAAACAGAGTTGGTCAGCCAATTCAATCCCCCGGCCGAGCGCGTATTCGATCATTATACTTACGCTCCGTCCGACGAAGTTCTGGAACAGCTGAAGGGTTGCAAAGAAGTGGCGATTGCCGGCGTGGACACAGATGCCTGTGTTTTCGCAACAGCATTTGCCTTATGGGATCACGGCATCCGGCCACTAATTCTAACAGACTATTGCAGCTCGTCCGGCGGCCTTTACCTGCATAAAGCGGCCCTAGATATAATGCGCCGCCAGTTTGGCGTCGGCTCGATCCTGACTCACCAGCCCTGACCGGAACTTTGCCAACCGCATTTCGTTAACACCCCATCTTATCACCAAGAATGGAGTGCGTAATGGTCAGGTTTTCACGGTTTGGCATGGTTGCCGCGGTTGGCTTGCTGGCGTCGGGATTTGCGGCGCAGGCGGCAACGCCGATCGACCCGCAGATGCAGGCCGTGCTGGATGCGCAGGCCAAGCTGGGGGTCAAGCCCATCGAAACCCTAAAGCCGGACCAGGCGCGCGAGCAGCCTTCAGTCGCCGATGGCCAGAAGGAACTTCTGGACGAAGAGCATAAATCGACCGATCCTGAAGCCGTCGCCTCCGTCGACAATATGTCGATCCCTGGGCCGGACGGAAAAATCAAAATCCGGATCTACACGCCGGAAAGCCCGACTAAGCAGCCGTTGCCGGTGATCGTTTACTGGCATGGGGGCGGCTTCGTGATCGCCGATCTCGATACCTACGATGCTACGCCGCGCGCACTGGCCAATCTGGCGCATGCGATCGTCGTTTCCGCCGATTACCGGCAGGGCCCCGAGCATCGGCTGCCTGCGGCACATGATGACGCCCTGGCGGCTTATCAGTGGGTAACCAGCCATGCCTCGACGTTCGGTGGCGATCCGGCCCGCATCGCAGTGGCTGGTGAAAGCGCCGGCGGCAACCTGGCGGCCTACACGGCGATCGAAGCACGGGATCGGCACCTGCCGCTGCCGGTATATCAATTGCTGGTTTATCCGGTGGCCGGCGGTGGTTTCGACCAGCCTTCTTACGTTGAGAACGCCGATGCCAAGCCTCTAAACACGGCGATGGTAAAGTGGTTCGTAATGAACTACGAGGCCTCACCGGACGATGTGAACAAGCTGCCACTTTCACTAGTCAGCGAAACCAATTTTGCCGGGTTGCCACCGGCGACGGTGATTACCGCGGGCCATGATCCGCTGAATTCGGAAGGCCGGGCCTACGCCAAGTTGTTGCTGGCTGCCGGCGTGCCGGTTCAGTTCCGCAACTATCCCGGCATGACACATGAGTTCTTTGGTCTGGGCGCGACTGTCCTGCATGCCCGAGAGGCTGAGGAGTTTGCCGGCGCTAATCTGGCGGGAGCCTTCAGCGGCGGGATGCCAGCTTCACCGAGTGACGAGCAGCCATAAGCGAGGCCGCGCGGAAATCCGTTCGCTGCGCCAGCCGGTTAAGGTAGTGCAGTGAACGGGTTTTTTTATTCCTGCCAGAAGCCGGGCACGGGAAAGCTTCCGGCAGTTGAGAAACTGCCTTATGCTGCCTGACAGATGACCAAATCACCTATCCGCCCGACTGGCCGTAACCTGACCATCCGAGTCAAGACGCGGGAGGGCCGCAGTAATTCTTCCGCCAACTGGCTGGAACGCCAGCTTAACGACCCGTATGTGGCCGAGGCGCGGAAACTCGGCTATCGCAGTCGGGCGGCATTCAAGCTGTTGCAGCTCGACCAGAAATTCAAGCTCTTGAAGCCGGGCATGGCTGTCGTCGATCTGGGAGCAGCGCCTGGTGGGTGGTTGCAGGTGACGGGCCCGAAGATCAAGGTAGTCGAAGGGCGGGGCCGCCTGGTGGCGGTCGATCTGCTGCCGATCGAGCCGATCGATGGGGCGACCATTTTCGAGGGCGACATTCAGGATTCAGCCATTGATGCTAAAATTCGCGCCGCGCTGGGCGGAGCAGCGGATCTGGTACTGAGCGATATGGCAGCCTCTACGACCGGCCACGCGCGGACCGATAAAATCCGTACTATTGCACTGGCGGAAGTCGCCTTTGCCTTTGCAACCGAGATGCTAGCGCCGAATGGGGCGTTCGTGGTCAAGCTCTTCCAGGGCGGCGCGGAAAAAGAGCTCCTGGCGCAGATCAAGACGGTCTTTGCCAAGGTTTCACATGCGAAACCGGAGGCCAGCCGCGCTGAATCGAGCGAGCTCTATCTGGTTGCCCAAGGCTTCAAGGGTCAGCCTTGATGTTTCCCCGTTTCACTCTTGCCGTAACCGTGCCAGCCGCCGCGACCGAGATTTATCTGGCGGCGCTGGAGCCGTTTGCCGAATCGCTGACCATGTTCGAGGCCGATCCCGATGGGGTCGAATGGCAGCTGGGCGGCGTCCTGCAGCAGAGTTATGACCAGGCCGCCTTGCAAGGTGCACCTTGATGTATCGCCGCTTTGACGACCGGGCTGGCCGATCCGCCGGTCGAGATCGCGCCACTGGCGGAAGATGGATTGGCTAAGCCGCATTGCCGCCGGATTTCCCGCCGGTGCATTTTGGCCGCTTCTTCCTGCATGGTTCGCATTACCGGCCATCGCCTGGCGAGGGGCAGGTGCGGCTGCAGGTCGATGCCGGTACCGCCTTCGGCTCCGGCGAGCATGCCACGACGCAGGGGTGCCTGCGCGCCATCGAGATGTTGCACAAGCAGCACCGGATCGACCGGGTTCTCGACATGGGCTGCGGCTCGGGTATTCTGGGCATCGCCGCCGCCAAGTTGTGGCATTGCAACGGTTACCGCGATCGACATCGATGCGGAAGCCGTGCGAGTTACCCGTGAAAATGCCCGGCTAAATGGTGTGGCTGCCCTGTTGCAGTCCGCGGCGGGAGATGGCTATCGAACGCGGCTGGTCGACACAAACCGGCAAGTTCGACCTGATCGTCGCCAATATCCTGGCCCGCCCGCTGCGGCGCATGGCGCGCGAGCTGGCGCATAACCTGCAGCCGGGCTGGCACGGCGGTCCTCTCCGGGCCTGTCTGCGGAAACAGGCACAGGAGCGTCATCGCCGCCCATGCCACGTTTCGGCCTGCGCGTGGTGGCAAGCGCCTGCCGCTTGGCGACTGGATGACGCTGGTGTTGAGGAGATAACATGTCCCATCTTGCTGAGCTGCGTGCTGAACTATCCCGCCAGTCCCTCGATGGCTTCATAATTCCCCATGCGGATGAATACCAGAACGAGATGCTGCCGCCCGCTGGCGAGCGCCTGGCCTGGGTCAGCGGCTTTACCGGCTCGGCAGGCCTGGCGGTTGTCACCACGACTGAAGCGGCCCTGTTTGCCGATGGCCGCTATACGTTGCAGGCACGCGACCGAAGCGCCGGAGTTTCGCGCAATATCACCTGATTAACGCCCCTCCGGAGGCGTGGCTGAGAGAACATATGGCAGGGCAAGGACTGGTTGGCTATGATCCGTGGTTGCATACCCCCAGCCAACTGGAAAAACTGACGGTGCCGGGGGTGGTCCTGAAACCATTGACCATCTAATCCCATCGATGCGGTCTGGCAGGATCGCCCGGCACGCCCCGGCCGCGCCGATCGTGCCATACGATTCCGGCCTATGCCGGCGAAACCTCGCGCGAGAAGCGGCAAAAAATCATGCTGAAACTGCCGAAAGCGAGATCGCAGCGGTGGTCGATCACCGATCCCGGCCTCGATCGCCTGGCTGCTGAACGTGCGCGGCGGCGACGTGCCGCATACGCCGCTGCCGCTCTCCCGCCTGCTGTTGCGGCAAGGATGGCCGGGTTGAGTGGTTCGTCGATCCGGCTAAGCTGGGGCAGACCCGGCTGGAGGGATGTGACCGTCGGCCGGAGCTGACTTCGAACTGGCGACAGTCTTTGCCGGGCCTGGCTGGCCGCGGTGCAGCTTGATCCCGGCTTCCGCCCCGGTGGCCCTGTTTCAGCTGCTGGAGAAAGCCGGGCGCAAAGATCCAGCAAGGCGACTGATCCCTGCCTGCTATTGAAAGCCTGCAAGAACGACAGCGAGCTGGAGGGCGTGCGGGCGGCGCATCGGCGCGACGGCGCGGCGCTGGCGGGCTTCTTCACCTGGCTTGCCGGGCAGGACACGACCGAGCTGACCGAACTCGACATCGTCGCCCGGCTGGAAAGCTTCCGCGCGGCCGCCAACCTCTATCGCGGGCCGAGTTTCGAGACGATTGCCGGCAGCGGCCCGAATGGCGCTATCGTGCATTACCACCCGGGTCGATGCGGCCAGCAACCGTCCCTTGCCGGAAAATGGCTTTCTGCTGCTCGATAGCGGCGGGCAGTATCTCGATGGCACCACCGACATCACCCGGACAATCCCGATCGGCGCCCTAAGCGATGAGCAGCGGCGCATGTTCACGCTGGTGCTGAAGGGGCA
Source organism: Alphaproteobacteria bacterium (assembly GCA_965199335.1). Lineage (GTDB taxonomy): Bacteria > Pseudomonadota > Alphaproteobacteria > CALMVH01 > CALMVH01 > CBDAQV01. Next base: position 745,009 of record CBDAQZ010000003.1, read on the forward strand.
TATCGCCATCGCCACCGCCCGGTTTCCAAAAGGCACGACCGGCGCCCAGCTCGACGTGCTGGCGCGGCAGTTCCTGTGGCAGGCCGGCCGAAACTACGATCACGGCACCGGCCATGGCGTTGGCTGCTATCTTTCGGTGCACGAAGGGCCGCAGGGACTAAGCGCCCGTGCGACGCAAACTGCGCTTGCAGCCGGGCATGATCCTGTCCAACGAGCCGGGCTATTATGAAAAAGGCGAATACGGCATCCGGATCGAAAACCTGCTGGTGGTGCGGGAAGGGGCCGACGGCTATCTGGAGTTCGAGACCCTGTCATTCGCGCCGATCAGCCGGGAAGCTATCGAGCCGAGTTGCGCTGAGTGAGGCCGAACAACAGTGGCTGAATGCCTATCATCGGCAAGTGAGGGAAGCATTGCTGCCACAGGTTGGGCCTGCCGAAGCGGCCTGGCTAAAGGATGTAACCGCACCGCTTTAATTATTCACACTCCCATAAGGGCTTTTTAACCATCTTTCGGCATCCTAAAAAGGAAGGCAAAGCCGCAGAAAACGGCAGGGAGGGACGGATGGCTAATTTATCGGTTCAATTGCACGATTACCGGCTGACAACGGCGGAAATTCTCTACCACATGCCGGATCATCCCAATCTGCTGCAAAGCTTCATCTGGCAGGAATACGATCTGGCGCCGCGATTCCCTGGCCTGCACAAGTTTCTCGATTTCTGGGCGCATGAGATTCACGGCAAGCTGCATTCGGTTCGCCTCGCCAGCGCAGGGATTGATCACCGATGCCGAGTTGCGCGTTGTCGATGGCGAGTTCACTTTGCAATAAAAAACCCTCCGCCAGTTACCCGGCGGAGGGTTTCATGAAAATCAGGCTTTACTTGGTTTCGGTAATCCGACCCTTGTAATCGAGCGCAACGCTGACCGACTGGTTCTTCTTGTTGGTCGCCGTACCGCGCCACACACCAGCGTTATCCTTGGCCAGGCCCGCAACATTGGTATAGCCACGCTTCTCAAGGCGCTTTTCAGCCTCGGTTTGCGTGAAGCTGTTGGCACCCTTTAAAGGATCGTTACCAGCAGCATTCCCGGACATTGTGGGTACAGTAGTTCCCTGACCTGGCTGCGGAATAACTGTTGCCTGTGTATTGGTCTGCATGGCTACACCTGCCGCTCCCTGTGGATTGGCCGATTCCTCAGCGGCGGGCGGAGTACCACCGGGCATTACCTTGGGTTGTGGACCCATCATGCCGGTGGCAGGTGCGCTACCGGTTGTCGCCGGAGCTGCGCCACTAGTAGCCGGGCTCGTCTGGGCAAAGGCCAGTGACGAAGTTCCCAGCGACAGCAGGGCGGCGAAAGCGATTACCTTTTTCATTATTATCTCCTGATTTTCTTTTCGATCACATACGGGAATAGCGCGGTGTCTGGCTCTCTTCAAGGCTGTCTTCATCGCTGGTCATGCTGGCCGGCGTTTCGACACCATAGCGCTGGCGTTCGGCAGCGATTTGGCTCGCGTCATAAGGCTTGGCGCTCGAGTCAAAACCAGTCCAGCCTGTTTCGCGCCATGCTGCCCCACGCTGTTCGATATCGACCGGATTATAGTTTTCCAGGATCGAGCTGACGCGTGAAGCATCTTCCTCTTCCATCTTTACCGAAACGAGTGTTCCACCACGACGTACACCTTCGGCATAATCATGAGATTCACTTTCGGAAATGCCAAGGTCAGTCAAGGCGCCGACGATTCCCAGGGTGGCCGCGCCAATCCCGGCACCGGTCAAGGCAGCGATAATCGGACCGGCCGCAATAATCGGGCCAACGCCGGGAATGGCAAAAGCACCCAAGCCAACCAGCAAGCCACCAAGGCCACCCAGAAAGGTACCAGCGGTCAGGCCGGAACCGGTAGCATCTGTCTCATGACGCGGTGCGTTACGATCCAAGGCCAGTTCGCCTTCGTATTCGCGAGTAGCATCACTGGCCACCAGGTTGATCTGGTCACGCGGCACGCCGGCATTGACCAGTTCGCTAAGCGCGCCCTGGGCTTCGGAGAGGTGATCATAAAGGGCAACGAGAGTGCGATGAGCCATGATAGGTATCCTTGATGTTTAGCTAGACGGGAGAAGCCCATTTTGCCATTTGAATGAGTCTGTAACCCTCTCGTTATGCAAAGCGTTCCAGGATAAATGTAAATAAAGGTGTTATATGAAGTCTGAACGCCCAGTTGGTTTCTGGCTCCTGTTTTGTGCCGGCATGGTCTTCATTATGGCAGTGCTGGGAGCGATTACGCGGCTGACCGGCTCAGGCCTGTCGATGGTTGACTGGCAGCCGGTGCAGGATCTGCTGCCGCCGCTCGATGCCGCGGCCTGGGGCCGACAATTTGCTGCTTATCAACAGTCGCCCCAATACCAGACCGTCAATACCGGCATGACCCTTGACGACTACCGGCATATCTTTTTCTGGGAATGGCTCCACCGGCTGTGGGGGCGGCTGATCGGGATCGTTTTCCTGCTGCCGTTCCTGTGGTTTCTGGCCGCCGGGCGTATCCGGCGCAGCCTCGCACCGAAGCTGGCGCTGCTATTTTTGCTGGGTGCGCTGCAGGGGTTTGTCGGCTGGTTCATGGTGCGAAGCGGGCTGGTCGACCGGCCGAGCGTCAGCCATTACCGCCTGGCCATGCACCTGGCTCTGGCGCTCAGCCTCTACGCGGCGCTCGTCTGGGCAGGACTGTCCATTTTGATTGGCAAGGTCCGTCAGGCTGACGGTTCTTTAAAACGGCACGCCTGGCTGGCCCTGATGGCAATGGCAACCACGATGGTCTGGGGGGCATTCGTCGCCGGGCTGCAGGCCGGGCTGATCTATAACAGCTTTCCCCTGATGGGCGGGCACCTGCTGCCCCCGGAAATGTGGTTCCTGCATCCCCTATGGCTGAACTTCTTTGCCAACCACGCCGCCGTGCAGTTTACCCATCGGGCGCTGGCGCTGACGACCGCCACGATCATCCTGCTGCTGGCGATTCGGGGCAGCCACCGGGCCCGGCCAAAAGCCGTGCGTTTCGTGTCGATTGCGCTGGGGTTGGCGGTGACTGTGCAAGTATCCCTGGGGATCGCGACGCTGGTTTACGGCGTGCCGGTTGCCCTGGGGTCGTTGCACCAGGCCGGCGCGATCACGGTGCTGACGGCGCTGGTGAGCCTGCTGTTTCTCTTATCCGGTCCTGCTTCCGCACGCCCAGCATCAGCAGGGCAACCGGCACCATAAGCGCGGCGGCGACCAGGAAAGGCGCGCGCAGGCCAAGGTAGAAAGCCGCACCGGACAGCAACGGCCCAAGCACGCGCGACAGGCTGGAGGCCGATTGCGCCACCCCCATGACCAAGCCCTGCTGCGTTGAAGGCGCCCGCCGCGAGAGCAGGCTGTTGAAGCTTGGCTGGGCAACGCCATAACCGGCGGCGATCAGCGCGGAGGATAGCAGCAACCAGGTCAACCCGTTAGCGAAAGGCAGGCTCAGCAGGCCGGCCAGCAGCAGCAGCGAACCGGCGACGATCAACGAGGTTTCACCGAAACGCCGGCTGAGCTTGCCGATAGCTCCCCCCTGCACCCCGGCCAGCACGATACCGATCCCGGCAAAGATCAGCCCGACCTGCTTCGGCCCCCAGCCGAAGGTGCCGTTGGCCCACAGCGTATAGCTCGTTTCCATTACCGCAACCGCCACGGTGGTAATGAAATAGGTCAGCAGCAGCATCTGCAGGTCGAGCTGCCCCAGCACATTACGGGCCGCCTGCAGGCGGGAAAGCCGAGGGCTGGCCAGCAGGGCCGCCCGCCGCTCCGGGGTAACACTTTCCGGCAGGCGGAAGATGACGCCCAGCATGGCGATGGCCGACATGCAGGCCGCCAGATAAGCAGGGCGGGCCAACGTCGCGTCGGTCACGGTCGAGCCGGCCAGCAACCCCCCGATTGCCGGGCCGACGATGAAGCCGAGTCCAAAGGCGGCACCCAGTACACCCATGCCCTTGGCGCGGTTGGCGGGTGTGGTGATATCGCCGATATAGGCCTGCGCCGTCGCGATATTGCCGGCGGTGATGCCGGCGAAAAACCGGGCCAGAAACACCAGCGGCAGCGAATGCGCGTTGGCGAGGGCCAGGTAGGCTACGATGTTGCCTGCCTGGCTGAAGATCAGCACCGGTCGGCGCCCGATCCGGTCGCTAAGCCGACCCAGAAACGGCGAGGCAAAGAACTGTCCGAACGAATACATGGTGAACAGCACGCTTACCATCTGGTCGCTGGCCCCGAAATGCTGGGCATAGAAAGGCAGCAGGGGCAGGATCAGCCCGAAGCCGATCAGGTCGATGAAAACAATCAGGAACAGCGTCAGCATGGAAAATCCTTGGCAGTCCTTTATCCTTAAATTCTTTCCCCGCCAGCGCAAAGCCTCTAAACAGCATTCATGAGCATCTCTTATACGCTGCTGTTGCTGTTGCATGCCCTGCTGCTGGTTTACTGGCTGGGGGTTGATCTGGCGGTTTTCTATTGCGGCAGCCACGCCTTGCGGGAAGACCTGCCGCCGGTTACACGTGCGCTGCTGTCCCGGATCATGTTTACTCTCGACTTGGTACCGCGCTTTTGCCTGCTGTTGACCTTTCCAGTCGGCGCGACACTGGCGCTGGCCGGCGGCTACGCGACATTGACCGATGCCGAGACGGTTACCGCGCTGATCGGTATCTGGAGTTTTGCTTTTGCCTGGATCGCCGGCGTCAGCTTCATGACTCGCCATCCGGGCCGTAAGGAGCTGCGTTTGATCGAGACGCTGGTGCGGGTGCTGTTCATCCTGATCCTGCTGGTTCTTGCCCTCACCTCGTGGTGTGGCTATGGGCCGGTCGACCGTGGGGCCGGCTGGCTGCAGACCAAGCTGGCGTTGTTTGCCCTGATCATCGCCGGGCGTCTCGCCATTCGGATCCGCATGAACCGTTTCCGGCTGGCGCAGGCCCGTCTGGCGGCCGGAGAGACTGGCCCGGACCTTGAAAAAATCATCGTCAGCAGTCTGGTCGGCACCCGGCCGGTAATCGTTGCCGTTTGGCTGGGGATCGTGCTGGAAGCCTATCTGGGGTTGGCGAAGCTTTATTGATCGATAAAAATGGACAACGCTCAGCTGGTGACGAGCTTGTCTCGCCGCCACGTCTGGTGCAGCAGCAAAACTCCGCCCGGCAGGCTGGAGAGCAGCAAGGACAGGCCGAAGGCAACCGAAGCAGCGGCGGCTAGTGCCGGGTCGATTCCGTAGAGCGCCAGCCCCGCCACCATGCCGCCCTCGCGCACGCCCCAGCCGGCGAAGGAGATCGGCATCAGGGCGATCAGCATTACTGGTAGCGAAACCAGCATAACCGGCCAGAAGCCGATTGCGGCGCCGAAGCTGTTCAGCAGGATAAAGAAAGCCAGCGGATTCATCAGATGCATGAACACCCCGATCAGTGCCACCCAGCCGGAGGGGCCGGGGGCGCGAAAGCCATCGTCGGCAATCGACAGGATGTCGGCGAAAATCACGACCAGCCGGTTGCGGTTGAGACGCTCCGGCAGGCGGCGGACCAGCCGCAGCAGGAATGGCGACAGGCTGAAGCCGAGCAACGCTCCAGCGCTTAAGGTCAGCAGGCCCCACAAACTTGAGCGCAGGGTGGCTGAGAGAGCAGGGTTACCCAGCAGCAACAGCCCACAAGGCAGCACCAGCATCAGCAGGACGACCAGGCCGAACATCCGGTCGAACAGGATAGCCCGGGTGGCGGTACGCAGGGTCACGCCAGCCTTGCCCAGCAGCCAGATCCGCACGGCATCGCCGGCGATGAACGTCACCATCGTCTGGCTGGTGAAGGTGCAGATCAACCACAGGCGCAGGCTCAGCTTGAAACTGGCCTGTTCGCCATAAATCGCCACTACTGGCGGCAACCGCATGGCGGCCAGCACGGCCTGGGTCAGGAAAACCAGGATTGACCCGGCAATCGCCAAGGGATGGGCCCGCATCAGCGACAGGGCCAGCGCAAGATCGATATGCCGGAAAACCAGCCAGACGAGGCCGAGGCCTGATAAGAATTTTCAAGCTGACGATCAGGTGTTTCATCGGACGCCGGTTGGAGTTCAAGGGGCTGCAGGGGAAAAGCGGACACTACTGATTACAGCGCTTTTTGCCCAGATTTTATTTCCTGGGGCTCTTGTAGATTACCCTGGCTATTATTACATCATATTGATGAGTTTTTGTGATCGACGGGCCTGCGGTCCTTAAGGTTAACCGTAGGCTTCTTGCCGGATTATTTTTACTTTCGCTATATTGCTGCTCTCTACCATTTTTATTTCGGTTGTCGAATGTACGGAATGTAATATCTGATCGATGAAGTAAAAGTTTTTTGTTTTCCTGTTCTTCGCCGCCAGGGAGAGAAAATTATGCAATATCAGCTCACCCCCCGTTTTTCCCCTTCAAAGCTCTTGTTTTTCCTTGTTTGGCATAGATTTTGCGACGCGAGGGGTCTGGTTGGTTAAAATTTTAAGGAAAGTTACCTTTCGTTAAAATTCATGCTTTAGAACCGGTAAAGAAGCCAGTTGCATCGGGGGGACGGAGAGCTGCGGAAGTGGCGGAATTCCCTCATTTTTCTGCTTTTGTCAGGTAAATCTTAACCAACGTCTGCGATAGTCTTTCTCAATCCCGGGAGTAAATTCAAGTCAAATGACCTTAACCCGCCGCCGCCTGCTGAACAGCACGGCGCTGACTCCCTGGGCTTTGGCCCGGCTGGGGTTGGCGATGGCGGGGTTTGCCTTGGATCCGGTCGAGGCGCTGGCGCTGCCGCAGGATGGTCAGGTCGTCGGCGGTTCGGCGACCATCGCGCAGACGAGTGCCACCCAGCTGGATATAAATCAAACCTCCGCGCGCGCGGTGCTGGACTGGCACTCGTTCTCGATCGGGGCCGGCGAGACGACGAACTTCCACCAGCCGAGCCCGTCCTCGGTCGCCGTCAACCGGGTGACCGGCGTCGATCCCTCCACGATCTCCGGGCACCTCAACGCCAACGGCCAGGTCGTGCTGGTCAATCCCAACGGCATCCTGTTCAGCCAGGGCGCCTCGGTCAATGTCGGCGGGCTGGTCGCGACCACCACCGGCATCTCGGTCGAGAACGCGATGGCCGGGAACTTCGTCTTCGACCAGGCCTCGCGCAGCAGCTCGGCCACGGTGGTGAACCAGGGCAAGATCACCGCGGCCGAGGGTGGGCTGGTGGCGCTGGTGGCGCCCGGCGTGGCCAACTCCGGGGTGATCCGGGCGAAGCTCGGCAAGGTCAGCCTCGCCTCGGGCAATGCCTGGACGCTGGACCTCTACGGCGATCACCTGGTCAACTTCGCGGTTGATGGCGGCAAGGTCACCCAGAATGTCAGCGGGCCGGCCGGTACCGAGGCCGGGGTCAACAACTCCGGCAAGATCTACGCCGCGGCCGGCACGGTGGAGATCACCGCCGATGTGGCCAAGGGCATCGTCTCGAACGCCATCAACACCACCGGGATCATCGAGGCCTCGAGCATCCATCAGGAGGGCGGCACCATCGTGCTCGATGGCGGCGACAATGGCGTCAGTCTCGGCGGCACCATCGATGCGAGTTCGGCCTACAGCCAGGGCGGCAGCATTGCGGTGCGCGGTGCGACGATCGCCGGCAGCAACGCCAGCCTGAAGGCGGCGGGTGGCAAGGCCGGCGGCCATGTCAGCCTCAACGCCGCCAGCGCCTACACGGCCGATGGCGGCAGCATCGACGTCACCTCGCGCCATGGCCAGGGCGGCAGCGTCGCGGCGACCCGCGCCTTATGTCGGCTTCACCGGCCTCCTGATCGATGCCTCGGGCTACACCGGCGGCGGCACGATCGCGATTGGCGGCGGCAGCCAGGGTACGGGCCTGCTGGCGCATGCGACGACGGTCAGCGCCACCGGCGCGGTGCTGAAGGCCGATGCCCTCGGCAGCGGGACGGGCGGCAGCGTGGTGGTGTGGAGCGATGGCGACACGAACTTCGCCGGCAGCATCAGCGCCAGGGGCGGGGCCACGGGTGGCGATGGCGGCAATGTGGAGACCTCCGGCCACACGCTGACCTTCGACCAGGCCCAGGTCGACACGACCGCAGCATTGGGCAAAACCGGCAACTGGCTGCTGGACCCGTACGACCTGACGATCAACAGCGCCGACGGCACGGCGATCGGCAATGCGCTCGCCACATCCAACGTGACGCTGCAGACGACCGCCAGCAACACCGGCACCAGCGCCTTCGGCACGGTGGCCAACAATGGCAGCGGCAACATCATCGATGCGGGGGCGATCAGCTGGGCGAGCGCCAACACGCTGACGCTCAGCGCCTACAACAGCATCAGCGTCAACGCCGCGATCAGCGCCAGCGGGGCCGGCAGCCTGATCCTGCGGGCCGACAACACCGGCAACGGCACCGGCACGGTCAGCTTCGGGGCGACCGGCACGGCCAAGGTCGGCGGCACCGCCAGCCTCTACTACGACCCGACCAGCTACGCCGCCCCCACGACATACGCCACCAGCGTCGTCTCCGGCAGCGCCGGAACCAACGCCTACATGCTCGTCAACTCCGCGGCAAATTTGTCGAGCGTCGCCACGGTCGTTAACGCCGGGACGAACGGCGGTACCTATTGCGCTGGGGAATAATATCACCCTCTCAACCGCATTCACGCCGATCGGAAACGCTTCACCGTATAGTTTTGCCGGCCTGTTCGATGGCTCGGGCGGCATCGCGACCTATTCCATCAGCGGCCTGACGGTTAATGGTGCGGTGGGTTTTGCAGGTTTGTTCGGCCAGAGCACCGGTACCATTCGTAACTTGGCCATTACCGGGTCAACGGTCAGCCTTGGGGCAGGCCTCAACTATGCTGGTGGGCTGATCGGCAATAATGCCGGCACACTCGCCAATGACTCTTTCAGCGGCACGGTCAATAGCGGCAGCGGCAGCGGCTATGTCGGCGGCCTGG
>CBDAQZ010000004.1:0-440000 GCA_965199335.1 Alphaproteobacteria bacterium
CGTTGCCGGAGTGCAGGCCGACACTGATGCTGCGCGATTACCATGTCGACAATCTGATCCTGCTGAAGGGTCGCACCGGCGTCGCCGCGTGCGGCCTGCTGGATTTCCAGGACGCGGAATTCGCGCCGCGCCCCTACGACCTTGTCTGCCTGCTGGAGGATGCCCGCCGCGACGTGCCCCAGCCCCTGCGCGACGCCATGATCGCCCGCTATGCCGACGCGCTGCCGCTGGATGACGCGTTCCATGCCTGGTATCCGGTGATCGCGGCGCAACGGCACATGCGCGTGATCGGCAATTTCTCCCGCCTGGCGATCCGCGACAACAAACCTGCCTATCGCGTCCACGTCCCCCGCGTCAAACGCGACCTGGCGCGCGCGCTGACCAGCCCGGCGCTGACACCGGTGCGAGAATGGACGGAACGCTGGCTGGGCGGGTTCGAATCATGAAGCTGATACACAGATCGAATATAACAAGCATACTGGCCATTTTGATATGCACTTTAGGCATTTCAATTACACACGCCCAGTCCCCCGACTCCACGATCAAAACTGTGACCGGAAAGGTTGTAAGGCAGATACCAGGATGCGAGGCTGACGGCTTCTGTACCGTCGTTGTAAAAACCAACGCAGGCGAGGAGGAATTTATATGGAACAACGGCTTCAACCCCGATGCCGATTGCTCTTTCCCCGAGGAAGTAACCCGGACGGCGCCCTACCTAAGGCCAGGCGACAAAGTTGAGATCCGCATACCGTTCGTAAGCGGAAATGTTCTTTGCGGTAAAGGTTCTGCAGTCAAGCGGCTGGATATGCCAGCAACCCCGCTTAAAATTATTCGTGGCTTTGTAACAGAGCAGAACCGTGGATGCGGTGAGCATAGATCAAAGCCTTGCAGTGTCGTTGTTCGGACCGATCAAGGACTGGAGACCCTGGCATGGATGCAATTTGAAAAGGACCATCCCGATTGCCGTCCGGGTATCGCGGCCCATGATGCCCTAATGCTCGAGAAGGGCGATAAAGTCGAGATACATGTACCTATTTCCAGCAATAATGCCCTTTGTGGTGATGGGGCTGAAGTGATCAAGCTGGATAAGTAGCCTCATTCGAGGCTCACCAGCGCCGCCGCGACATCGTCGCTGATCTTCGCGCGCGGGAATTGCGTGCAGGCCGCATCGGCGGCCTCCAGGCCGCGAAGTTCATCGTAAAGCGAGGAAAGTCCGCGGGTGGCGGCCGCTTCTACCAGCGATGCCGCATCGTATTTCCCGAACACGTCGATCAGGCGGTAAAGCCCATCGGTCGTAAGCAGAAACATATCGCCTGCGCGGGTCTCTACTGTCTCGATCTCGATGCGCTCGGCCCAGCGTGTCGTGGTATCGACGATATCATAGCCGCCATCGCTATTGGCCCTCGAGCGGAAGTCCCGTTCCATCGGCATGAGCAGTTCGTGCAATTGCGCAACGGGCGTACCTTCGGCGATAAGCCGGTCGCGTTCATGATGAATCTTCTTCGCCAGGGGACTGCCCTCGCATCCGAAGGTCCTTGTCCCATTGCTTCCGCGATACAAGACTCCGGAATCGTAAAGGGTGGAGATTTCGAGCGACCCTTTCCATATCCGCGCCATTGCGAAACAGGCGGTTGGCCGTTCGATCAAGGGCGGCGGCGACGGCAGAATCTCGTTGTATCTGGCGATCGTACCTTCCGCCGCCCGGCGCAGAAGGTCGCGCGTTGGCAGGACATCGTCCCAGACGCGCTTCAGCTCCTGGCTGGTCGTTTGCACCAGCCATTGCGGGTCGCTGCCCGCGCCGGGAATGGTATCCTTGGCTATGCCGGTGGCGCCGTCGAAAATCCACGCGGCCTGCCCGCCATGATCGAACAGATCCTCGTTCACAACGCGGGCGGGATGCGCGATCAACTCTACGATTTTCAGGGTAAGCATGCGCCACTAAAGCAGACATGGCGGCGCCTGAACAGATGGGTCAGGCGCTTTCGTCCACTAGGCCGCTGGTCGTTCCCGCGGCCTTGACCGAACCCGAAGAACTTGTGGAGCTGGACTGGGCGTCGATCTCCTTCTGCATCTTCGCCAGCTGCTGGTTGTAGTCCTTGAGCTTTTGAGCCTTGGTGGTGGCGTCGTCGCCGCTCTGCGTTTCCTTCTGGATTTCCTGTTCCAGCACCTGCTTCTGCTTTTCCAGGGACGTATCGCTGGAGGCAGACGAATCGCTGGTGGTGGCAGCCCCTATCAGGCTGGAGGCGATCGACGATACTGAAGAAATGCTCATTTTGCCAAGCTCCGGATCGGGACGATTTTCTATCCTACTCCGAAATCATGTGCAGAATGTGAGTACCCTCGCGATTATGAATGATGTCTCTGCCCGAAGGGAAACGGCGACGAGGGACGCGAATACCTGAAAGGAAGCAACTCTGAACTGGTCTTTACCGTTGCCTGTGCGTTTTCAGAAGGTTCGGTTTCTGGATTTATGATTTCCGCAAAATCGGGTTTCGTAAGCGATATTCGCGCCCTGCCCAGTTCGTTCAGAAACCCTGTAGAAGTCGAACGATCCGCGTATTGCCACCTTGTGACGCCGGTGCGGCTGCTTGCCTCCTGGCTGATCACGTTGTCCATTGCCCTTACGACGGCGACACCCCTGCGCATCGCGGAAAGGCTGCCGTTTTGCGCATGATCGTCGGGGGCGAAATCATGAGCCTGTGCTACGATGCGGCCCAGCAGCGGGGCCGCGTTGGCTCCATATTCATTGGCCGCATAGGACAGAACCTTGGAGGCAGTATAAAATGAAGCACTCGGCTCATACGTTGCTCTGAGTTGCCGCTCTGTCATTGCTTCGGCGGAATCGCCGGTATTGACCGCCTTGGCCGCAGACCGTGCCTGCGCCAGGTCGTATGCCAACGATTTCAGTACCAATTCCTCGAAATCGGATCGCACGGGCGGCTTGGCGGAAACATCCAGCGCCGGCGCCAGGGCGCGTCCGATCCTGTCGAGGGGACTCATGCCGGCCCCGTCTGGACGAAGCTTCTTAAGAAACTCCGCCGGCGTAAGCGTGACCCCGAATTCGGCGCCCGGCGCGCCCGCGACCGTACCGGCAATGAGAGTGTCACGCAGGCCGTTGAGTTTTTGATCCTTGAAGGCATCTGTGAGGCCGGCGACGATCGCAACTTCGGGCATCGTCGTCCAGAACGAACGGCCAAGGAATTCGGGAGCGAATGAGTCAGTCATTGGTTACTCTTACCATGGAATTAACCGAGTGTTTACATTCTGGTATTTCAAAAAGCAATTTTTTATATTTGATTTCACATATCATTATACATCTTGCCTAACGCCGACCACCCGGGTAAATTCGAACCTTCGAACTTTTCCAAACCTAATCCAGACACTCATGCCCATCCTCGCCTCGCGCCTCGCGCGCGTAAAACCGTCCGCTACTTTTGCCGTCACCAGAAAAGCCGCAGAGCTGAAGGCAGAGGGGCGCGATATCATCGGCCTCGGTTTCGGTGAACCCGATTTCGATACGCCCGAGCCGATCAAGCTGGCTGCCTATCGCGCGATGCAGGAAGGCAAGACGAAATACACCGATGTCGAAGGCACGCCGGAGTTGAAGCGTGCCGTCATAGCCAAATTCAAGCGTGAAAACGGCCTGGACTACAGGCCTGACGAGGTGATCGTCTCCACCGGTGGCAAGCAGGTGTTGTACAACGCCTTCATGGCAACTCTGGATGCGGGCGACGAGGTCATCATCTCCGCCCCCTACTGGGTGTCGTATCCCGACATGGTGTTGCTGGCCGAGGGTACGCCGGTATTCGTCACCTGCAGCGCCGAGAATGGCTTCAAGCTGCAGGCCGCCGACCTGGAAGCGGCAATCACGCCGAAGACGAAATGGGTGATCCTGAATTCACCCAGCAATCCGACCGGGGCCGCCTACTCGCATAGCGAGCTGAAGGCCCTGACCGACGTATTGATGCGCCATCCGCATGTCTGGGTGCTGACCGACGACATATATGAACATCTGGTCTATGAAGGGTTCGAATTCGTGACGCCCGTACAGGTCGAACCTGGCCTGAAGAATCGCACGCTGACCCTGAACGGCGTATCCAAAGCCTACGCGATGACCGGCTGGCGCATCGGCTATGGTGGCGGCCCGGCGGAGCTGATCAAGGGCATGGGCAAGGTGCAGAGCCAGAGTACGTCCAACCCGTCCTCCATCAGCCAGGCGGCTGCGGTCGAGGCGTTGAACGGCGATCAGAGCTTCCTGAAAGGCTGGATCGAGGAATTCGAGAAGCGGCGCGACCTGATCGTGTCGATGCTGAACCAGACCACCGGCATCACCTGCGCCAAGCCGGAAGGCGCGTTCTATGTCTACCCGAGCTGCGCCGGCCTGATCGGCAAGAAGACGAAGGACGGCAAGGTGATCACCAACGACGAGGCGTTCGTGACCTACCTGCTGGAAAGCGAGGGCGTGGCCGTCGTGCATGGTGCCGCGTTCGGCCTAGAACCGTTTTTCCGCCTTTCCTACGCCACCTCGACCGAGGTGCTGGAAGAGGCCTGCCGCCGCATCCAGCGGGCCTGCGCGGCTTTGACGTAATGCATACCGGGCCCCTGCTGATCTTCGATCTCGGCAACGTCATCGTGCGCCATGACAACGAGTACTGGATCAAGGCGCTCAGCCATGCCTGCGCCGATCCGCATCATGCCAGACGCGTCATCGAGGCGTACCTGATCACCGCGGCGGCCGATCGCGGCGACGGCACGGTCAGGACATTCTTCGAAACGTCGCGCTCCGACATGGGCTTTCCCGGCACATACGAAGAGTTCGATACATTGTGGTGCTGCCACTTCAGCCATGACGAGGCGATGGAAGAGCTGGTGGCCGATCTGGCGGCGCGATACCGTGTCGTCGTTCTGTCCAATACCGACGATGCCCACTGGCGCTACCTGATGCGTGAATATCCGGTACTGAAGAAGCCGCAGGCGCTCTACGCCTCGTTCCAGTTGCATCTGCGCAAGCCGGACCCGGCCATCTACCAGCATGTACTTCAGGCGGAGGGCTATGCCGCGCAGGATGCAGTCTTCATCGACGACCGCATGGACAATGTCGAGGCTGCCAACAGCCTGGGCATAAACGGCATCCATTTTACCGGTCGTGCCGCATTGGAGATTCAATTGAAGAAACTCGGAGTCACGATCTAAAGTATTTACAAATTATTAAAAATGTGACAAACAAATTGCTACTGTAATTTCGATTCCGGCATTTCATGACAACTCATTATCCGGTCGAGCCCGCGCCCGAAGATAGCAGCCAACTGGTTGCCGGCCCCCTTGCTCCACTTTACCGCTATGACGGCCGGCCTGTGATCCGCAACGGCAGTCACCTCTGCCTGCCCTATCCCGAAGCCGCCGCGCATAATTGGGACATCATCAAGGATCAGGGCACGATCCGCAGGCAGGATGCCGATGGAAGGCTGCTTTCGGCGGACGAGATCAGGCTTGAACTGCGCGGGCGAGGCACATCGTCTCTATTGGGCAAGGCGTCCTCGTCCGACTTGTATTTCTTCAATCCCATTGAGCTGCTGGTCGTATCTGCCGATGGCGACCTTCTGCTGATGCAGCGCAGCAATCGCGGCGCCAGCGAAGGCATGCTGAACCATTTCGCGGGTGGCTTTCCGAAAGTTGTCGAAGGACCGAAAGGACCGGAGGCGGAAAAGAAGATGCTGACGGCCTTGCGCGAAACGTTCGAGGAGCTGGGCGTGCGCATCCTGAGCGCCGTCGACCTGAACTGCGCCACCTACGACAATACGATTTCCCCGTTCGTACTGGCCACAAGGGACGGCGGCAAACGACCGGGATTCACGCCGGAGATCATGCAGCGTTTCGGCTATCATTCGCCCAAAAGCACGATGGAACTTCTGGACTCGCTGACCACGAAGTCGGACTCGGTCGGCATGGCGATGATCCGCCCCCAGGCCTTCGAAGCCGTCATGCGCGGCGCAACGAAAATTCCCTTGCTGTATGCCAGGAATACCGCCGATTTCGCCCAGCCCTTCTTCGAAGGTGCCGAGCAGAATGGCAAGTTGCAGCTTTCAGTGGTTCGCAATGAATTGCTGACATGTCCGATGACGCCGGCGCAGCGCGCGCAGACGGGCCGTTACAGCCTGGATCTGATCGAGGCCGAGGCGGATATGAGTGTCTTCTACAAACCGAACATCGCCTCTGGCCTTGCCGCATTCAGGGCGGCGCAATACAGGCTTTCCAATGAAGCATCGGCGTACCTGGATAAATTCCGCCTCGAAAGCCGCGCGGGGATAATAGCGCCGACAATCATGCCTTCGCCGCGGCAGTCGCGCGGCATCGACCTTGCTACTTAGGACATAACGATGACCGACCGACCCTCCTCCCGCCTGCTCGATACCGCTTCCATGCTGACCGAGGGCTGCGCGACATGCATCTGGCCTTATTACGGCAAGCTCGACGCCAGCCAGATCAAGGCCAAGGGCGAGCGCCGGACAGCCTCCGGGGCGATGGAATCGGACAAGACAACGATTGCCGACGAGGGAATGGGTGAGTTTGTCATCGCAGCATCTGCGACGCAGCGGCCAGACCGTGAGATCCTCAACGAGGAGACGCGGAAAAAACAGGCCAACATGCTGGACAGGCTTGGCCTCGGAAAATGGTCGGTGCTGGACGATCTGGACGGTACGGAATGGTTTGCGAAAGGCAAGCTGGGCGATACCGGCGAGCCCGATTTCGGCGTCCTGTTCAACGACATCGACGATGGCGCAACCACGGCCGCCTGGGTGCTGTGCACGACCCGCGCGCCAGGCGGCGGGCTGGATCGCGAAATGACGATGGGGGATGCCGAAAGCGGCGTCTGGCACAGCCCCGCCATCGGGCAACCGTTCGTGCGCGTTCTTCCTTTTGTCGAGCGTTCACCGAAGCCGGAGGATGAAAAGCCCCGCGGCGTCATCTCGGCCCGCTACCTGTTGCCGGAGTTGTTCAGGACCCCGGACCTGTTCCGCAAGGACTGGAAGGATAACGACGTCATCCCGCACCCCGTGCTCGATCTGCGTGAGTCCGCGTCCGCCGTCCGGCTGTGGACCGACATGGTGCTGGGCAAGGTCGATTTCACTGCTTTGGGCCCTACCCGGCCCTGGGACCAGAATGCCGGCGGGTTCCTGACCCAGCTTCTGGGCGGCGAAGCGAGGGCGATGGATACCTGGAAACACTACGTGCCGTGGCGCTACGATGGCGGCATCATCGCCGCGTCTTCCCCTGAAATGCTGGAGCGCGCGGCGAACGATCTGTTCGTAACGGGCGCGGGACCGACGGGGCGCGAGCCATGTGTGTGGGATCTGCTGCTACAGCCCACGAAGGATCGGTTGCTGGCGGGCATGGCGGGCAGCACTATCGTGGATAGGCCGAAAGAACCATCGATCTAAATCGATTATGAAGCCGGCGTTGCCGTTTCTATCAGGGTTGGCTTGAGACTGGTCCTTGGCCCAAGAACGTCATCAAGCTTTCTGCCGAAGCCATCCACGCGCGCGCCAAGTGCCTCAACACGGGCTTCGACGCGAGCCACGGCTATGGCCTCACGTTTGTCGATCTCCGTCTGGACGATCCGCGCTATTGTCTCTTCATCCATGCACGTATGCGATGTTTCCGCCTGGTTGGTAGGTGCGGCAGCAGGCTCGTCCTTTCTGCCACCACCTTGATGAACTACCCATGGCTGGTTGCCCTCTATTTCGGGGTCGTTCATGTTCCTGTGCACATACTTGACCGAGCTTGGTGACGTTTCCGATCCCCTGCCCACAGGCACAAGCTCGAATGGAGCAAAGGAAGGATCACCCGTAGGCACGGGTCTGGGTACGAACCTGACTTGCTGCACAGGTACAGTGGCGTGGGGCGGGATCCCTTTTTTACGGTCTTCAAGCGTCATAAGATTTAATTAAATTATGATTGTGGCAGAAGATGGATCATCGATTTAGCGATAACCCACGCGTGATTCAATCATCAAATGGCGAAATGGTTCATCGCCGCGGTTGATTTTTTGCCCATAACCGGCAGTTTCAGTGGATGCTAGCAAACGATCACGGGTTTTTCGGCGCCTATGGCGGCACCTACACCACCGAATCCCTCATGCCTGTCCTCGAGGAACTGCTGACCGGCTTTCGCGCCGCCGAGGCTGATCCCGTGTTCATCGAGGATTACCGCCGCATCATGCGCGAATGGGCGGGCCGGCCGACGCCGCTGTATTTCGCCGAAACCCTGTCGCGCAACTGGGGCGCGTCGGTGTGGCTGAAGCGCGAGGACCTGCTGCATGGCGGCGCGCACAAGACCAACAACGCGCTGGGACAGGCATTGCTGGCGAAACGGCTGGGGAAAACCCGCCTGATCGCGGAAACCGGCGCCGGCCAGCACGGCGTCGCCACCGCCATGGCCGGGGCGAAGGTTCAGTTGCCGGTGGATGTCTATATGGGCGAGGTCGACGTCGCCCGGCAGGCCCCGAATGTGCAGCGCATGCGCCTGCTGGGCGCAAACGTGATCGAGGTCAAGACCGGCGGCCGCACGCTCAAGGATGCGATCAACGACGCGCTGCGCGACTGGGTGGCCAGCTGCGAGACCACGCATTACGTGTTGGGTACGGTCGCCGGTCCGCACCCATTCCCCACGATGTGCCGCTTCTTCCAGGAAGTGATCGGGACCGAGGCCCGGGCGCAGTTCCTGACTGCGACGGGGCGTCTGCCCGATTACGCGGTCGCCTGCGTCGGCGGCGGGTCGAACGCGATCGGCCTGTTCAGCGCCTTCATCGATGATCCCGGCGTTCGGCTGATAGGGGCGGAACCCGGCGGCGAGGGCCTCGATACCGACCGGCACGGCGCAGTGCTGGTCAAGGGCGTGCCTGCCGTGCTGCATGGCATGCGCAGCCTGGCGCTGCAGGATGGCGATGGGCAGGTGATGAACACGCACAGCATTTCCGCCGGCCTGGATTACCCGCTGATCGGGCCTGAACACGCCTATCTGCGCGACCTGAAGCGCGCCGAGTACACCGCGGTCACCGACGACGAGGCGCTGGCCTCGTTCCACGAGCTGTCGCGCAGCGAGGGCATCATCCCGGCGCTGGAATCCAGCCATGCGCTGGCCGAGGCAAAGAAGATCGCAGCCCGCCATCCGGGCGCGCAGATCCTGATCAACCTATCCGGACGGGGCGACAAGGACCTGGAACTGGTGCGCAGCCTGAGCCCGGCGGGATCCAGCCATTGAGCCGCTATCGCGCCCTGCAGCAACGCATCGAACAGACGGCCGTACCTGCTTACCTGCCCTATGTGCTGCTAGGGTATCCGACGGCGGCCAGATCGCTGGATGTCGCCCGCGTGCTGGCGGAGTGCGACGTAGACGGGTTCGAGCTGGGTTTGCCATTCCGTGATCCGGTCGCCGATGGACCGGTGATCCAGGCAGCGGCGAACGAGACGCTGGACAACGGTTTCGCCGTTGCCGATGCCGTCACGCTGGTGGCCGAAATCCGCGCGCTGGCGCCCGATGCGCCGCTGACGCTGATGGCCTATTACAACATGGTGATCGCCCGTACGCCGGAGCGGTTCATCGGCGATTTTGCCGCCGCCGGCATCGATGGGCTGCTGGTGCCCGACCTGCCTGTGGAGGCCGCGCACGAACTGGTCCCGATCGCTGCCAGGCATGGGATCGAGCTGATCTTCATTGCCTCCCCTCTCAGCGATGGAAGGCGGCTGGCAATGCTGGGAGAAGCTGGTGGCGGCTTCGTCTATGTCGTGACCCGCCTGGGCATAACCGGTGTAGACGCGCAGTATTCCGCCGGTTTAAGCGAATTATTCGGCCGCGTTCACGAGCATGTCCGCCTGCCGGCCTTCGCCGGATTCGGCATTTCAGAGCCTGAACACGCGGCGAGAATGGTTGCAGCCGGCGCGGACGGCGTTATAATCGGATCGCGTCTTGTGCAACTGATACAGGCTGCGGAACATGATAACTGGAAACTGGCGAACCTGGCGGCGCATACGCACAGCATGATGGACACTCTGCGGGGACTGAAAGTCCTGCGCGGCTCTCGATGACCGGTTATCGGATTTTTCTTACATGACCATTCACACGCGGCTCGATATTTCGAAGCCATTTGCCTGCCTCGCCAAGGGTGAGCGGGTTACATGCTATCAGGGCGAACTGCACAAGCTGCGCAAGCTGGACGACATTCACGATCTAGCCCGGCGCACGGGCCTGGATGTGGTGTTCGCCCTGCCCTATTGCGTGGTGCGCGAGCGCGGCTTTGCCGCCAAGGGCGACGAGCCGATCCTGGCGATCGCGGCGGAGACCTCCTTTACCCTGCCCATCGAGAATTTCATCGCCCTGCTGCCCCAGGCATCGATCACCGTCGCGGGCGACATCCAGCCCTCGCTCGACGACAACGAATATGCCGCGCTGGTGAAGCTGTTCCAGGAAAACGAGATCGAGGCCGGCAACGCCAGCCAGGTCACGCTGTCGCGCCGCTTCTCGGGCAAGCTCGACGGTTTCAACGTCGATGTGGCGCTGGCGATCTATCGGAAATTGCTGGGACAGATCGGGCAATACATGACCGTGCTGTTCTCGGGCGATAACCAGTATCTCGCGGGGGCGACGCCCGAGCGGCACCTGGAAATCGTTGGCAACGAAACGATCATGATCCCCATCGCCGGTACGCTGCGCAAGGAAGACCGCGAGACCTTTCCGACGCGCCTGCGCAAATTCGTGCAGGACCCGAAGGAGATCAATGAGCTCTTCCAGGTGCTGGACGAGGAGATGAAGATGATGAGCCTGATCTGCCCCGATGGCGGGCGGATCAACGGGCCTTACCTGCGCGAGATCGGCGCGGTGGTGCACAGCGAGTACGAGCTGGTGGGCAAGCGCGGCACCGATACCATCGACGCGCTGCGCCGCACGCTGCATGCACCGACAGTGCTGGGCTCGCCGATGGAAAGCGCCGCGCGCATCATCGACAAATACGAACCGGAGTCGCGGCGCTATTATGGCGGCGAGGTCGGCATCTATCGCCGCCCGCGCACCGACGAACCCAATGGCGACCTCGACTGCGCGATCCTGATCCGCTGCGCGGAGATCTTCGGCGACGGCACGTTCCATGTCCGCTCCGGCGGCGGCCTGGTGCGCGATTCCGTGCCCGAGGAGGAAGTGCGCGAGTCACGTGCCAAGGCGATGGGGTTCCTGTCCGTATTGACCGGCCCGGACAAGGCGGTGGCATGGCTGGACGACGAGCTGCGTGCCGAGATTGACACCGTGTTCATGGCACGCAACGCGACGCTGGCGCCGTTCTGGATGAACACGCAGGTGCGGCGGCGGCATGCGCGCCAGGCCCTGCGTGGCATGGCGTTGACCATCGTCAACAACGAGGACGACTTCGCGCATATGCTGGCCCATCTGCTGCGCAGCATGGGCGCGACGGTGAACGTGGTCGACACGCACGATTACGACAGGGAAAGCGATGCCTGTCACGTTCTGGTGCTGGGGCCGGGCCCGGGCGACCCTGCCGACATGAGCCACCCCGTCATGGCACGCCTGCAGCAGATCATCGCCGAGGCGAAAGCCGCCGGCATCCCGATGCTGGGCGTGTGCCTCGGCCATCAGGCGCTGGCGGTGGCGGAAGGCATCGACGTCACGCGCCAGGACCGTTCGACGCAGGGGTTGCAGCTCGATTGCGGCCTGTACGGGGCAACGCACCGGCTGGGCTTCTACAACTCGTTCTCGCCCGTGATGAACGACCGCGCCAGGACAAGCGGCGTGATGCTGGAAACCGACAGCGAGGGACGTATCATCGCGATGCAGGGCCGGAACTTCGTCGGCTTCCAGTTCCATCCGGAATCGGTGATGAGCGAAAGCGGCTACGAGCTGCTGCACCAGGCGGTCACGATGCTGCGCCAGTCGTCTCCCCAGCCTGCGTGAACACGAAGCGGCGATAGAACCAGCTCAGCCCCAGCAGCGCGAGGCCCAGCCCCAGGAATGAGAAGACGCGGTACAGCCCGTCGAGCTCGGAGACGTCGTAGAGGAACACCTTGCCGATCGTCAGCAGCATCACCGGCAGCGAGGCGACGCGTAGCAACGTATCGCGGCGCAGCGTGCCGAGGAACAGCAGCACGATGCCGAGCAACAGCCACGCGACGGAATAGGCATAGGTTTCGCCATCGCCGATCGTAGCGGGATACAGGTAGCTGCCGCGGAACAGCTGCGCCACCTCCAGCGACACCAGCACGAAGGCCAGCGCGGGAACCATGCCTCGCAATATCGTGGCGATTTTCGGATGGCTCAGGCGTTTCACCTCGGCCGCGAACAACGTGATCCAGGCCAGGGGCAGCGCATACGGCAGTAGCAACCAGTTGAACAGTGGCGTCTCGCCAACATACTGAAATTTCCACAAGGGATCGGCGATGCCGATGTCGAAATAGGCGATGCGGAACAGCGCGACCGCTGCCAGAACGATGCCCGCGCCCGACACTACGCGGCGCTGGTATTTGCGGCCGACCCACAACCCGCCGAGCCCGCACACGAACAGAACGTTGGTGTTGACGCCGCGCTCGACAAAGCTGGCGACGGTGAACAGGTCGTGTGCATGGAACAGGGTACGCGTCAGGTAGAACGCCGCCAGCCCGAACAGGCAGGCGGAAAGTCCCTCCAAACAATGTACCAGCCAGTCGTCGCGGCGGCGAAGCAGCACGCTGGAAACCGCGAACAAGATCGCGGGGATCGCCAGCTGGAAGACCGGCCGCTCCACAAGCTCGACATGCAGGCCGAAATCCGCGCGCAGTTCCAGCACGCTGTAGAGCGCGATCTGGGCGAGCAACACAAATTGCGCGGCTAGCAGCCCGACGAAGACGACGCTGAGCACGGCGGCGTAATGGCGCAGTATCGTCCAGTCGATGGCGCGGCTGATCCAGGCCAGCGCCAGCACCTCGCCGGCAATGGCGACGGGCAGGAAGTCGCCGTGCAGTTCTATGGTCAGGCCGATGGCGATGAACGCCGCCGCCGTGCCCGAGGCGACCGCCAGCATGCGGCTGCGATCGGGTATTGCCAGCGCGGCGATGCGCCTTGTCGTTTCGACCGCAGCCACTGCCAGCAGGAAGGCGATTGCGCCCCATAGCGGGAAGCCGATTGTCTGCCGGCTATACGCATCGCGCAGGACATACCAGCCGACAAGATAGTAGCCGAGGGCGGCGGCAGAGGTGAGGCACAGCCACGGCAGGGGACGGCGCGAATTCCAGGTGAACGCATAGCCGGCGCCGCAGTGCAGGATGGCGAAGCTTGCGACGACCCAGGCATAGGTCGCATAGGGCGGCGCGGCCCACGCGGCCAGCATGGCGATGCTGACAGCCAGTGCCACGAAAGGCAGTTCGCGGTAACGCATCGGCCTGATCGCCGCCAGTACCAGTGCGCCTGCCGACAATAGGCCGTACAGCGCCCAGTCGAGCAGCCGGAATTCCTCGCGATGCGCGACGAGGCCCATCAGCAGCACTGCCGCGATACCGCTGACCGGCGCGAGGTACCGCTTAATATGGGCGTTGTATGTCACCGGCTCGGGCGTTTCATCGGCGAAATGGAAGACGCAGGCAACGGTGCCGGCGAGATACAGCGACAGCCACACCGCATCGCCGGCATGGAAATTGTCGGACAGCAACCATAGCAGCACCCAGGCGAACGCGGCGGCGATGGCAAGCGCGGCCACCCACCAGGCGCGGCGGGAGAACACGGCCACCAATCCGACCGTCAGGCACAGCAGATAGGTGAACAGCAGCGGCGCGCTGGGATCGGGCGAGGCGATCAGCGCCGGCGTCAGGAAGCCTCCGATCATGCTGAGCACGGCGATCGGCAGGCCATAGCGCAGCGACAGGAACACGGCGCCGCATGTCACCACGACCATGCCGGTGAACCCCATCGGCGGGATTAAGAACCCGTACAGCGTGGTCGCGGCGTAGACCGTGCCGTAGAGATCGGCGATGGCGGCGCCGATCAGCGCCTGCGAGATGCGCGTGCCGTCCGCCATGCCGCTGCGATGCACGACGCGGCCGCCTTGGATCAGAGCAAGGCCGAACGCCGCCCCCAGCAGGATACGCACCGGCGGCGTCAGCAATCCTGCCTGAATCGAATATTTGACCAGGAAGAACCCGGCCAGCGCCAGCGCGACGCCACCCGCCCAGACCGAGAGGCGCGATCCCAGCTGCTGTTCGAAACTGCGGCGCTGCTTTGGTGTCGGAATTATCTCAGGCGGGGGTGCCGGGATTTCGACGGTTTCGGATGGCCATGGACGAACGGCCGCCGGGACGACTGTTTCCTGCGGCGCCTCTTCGGCCATCACGACTTCGTTTGGTGCGCCTGCCACCGGCTGCAGCTTGCGCAGGGTGGCCTTCAGCGCCGCAATCTCCCGGCGATGACGATTGATCTGCGCCAGATTGACCCAGGGGATGACCAGATAGACCAGCAGGGCCAGGACGGCGATCATTTCCATTTTCAGATCCTTTTCCGCGATGTGTCGCGCACGATGAAATCGACCACGGTATCCGCCGCCTTAACATGACGCGGCAGCCAGCGATGCAGGCAGGTCACGCGCATGAAATCGTATTGTGCATTCTCGAACTTCGTTTCCGCGACGGTGACGATGCCGTCATCATCCCCCGACAATAGCGGATTGAAGCCGCAATAGCCGTTGCCGCCGGCGATCACCAGCATCGCGGTATCGGGCACGGGCAGATGTGCGACGCGATCCGGCAGGACATCGAAACCGGCGGGGCCGAACACCGCCCGGTAGGGTGACAGGCGATGTAGACGCTGCCCCAGCAACGCACCATGGTTGGGCGTGCCGAAATAGGCGATGTGTCCCAGCGTAACCGGCATCCGCGTCGCGACTGCCCGTGCGACCAGGCCGCCCATGCTGTGGCCGATGAAGGAAACTTCCTCGATCCCGTCCCGGGCAAGTTCCTCGACGATGCGGCTTACGCGGGCCGCATGAAAGTTCATGCCTTCGTTCAGGCTGGGATAGGCGAGATTGACGCTGGCAAGGCCTTGCAGCTCCAAACGGCTAGCTATGCCCGACAACAGCGATGGTGTACCGGCCAACGCATGCAGCAGGATAACGGCGCGCGATGAGTGCCATTGCGGCGCCGCGTGTCTGGCTTCCTCGATCGTCGTCCCTGGTTGAACCACGCCCCGCGCATCCAGCATACGCGTAGCGCCGGTCGTGACGTGGCGCTGGACACGCCACCCCGCGCGGACCCATTCGTCGCCCCAGCTCTGGTAGGATTTCAATGTAAAGGTCAGCGAGGGCTCCAGGGATTATGTTATCGATGACTAACTTTTTAGCTTGACTTGTTCTTCTTGTCAATCTATTTTTGTGAGTGGTTGATAACTTTTGAATGTGAGCGTCATGGCTAAATCACTGGCAGTCCTGCTATACCATCCCATGCGAACCATCCTGCGCTTCCTGCTTCGCCTGATGTACCGCATCGAGCTGCGCGGCTGGGAAAACCTGAATACCGGCAACCAGCGCGCCGTAATCGTCGCCAACCATGTCAGCTACCTGGATGCGGTGCTGGTGGCTGCCTTCCTGCCCAACCGGACCGTGTTCGCAATCAATACGCATCAGGCGCGCAAATGGTGGATCAGGCTGTTCCTGAATTTCGTCGATGCCTTCCCGGTCGACCCCGCCAATCCCCTGTCGACCAAGTCGCTGATCCGCAAGGTGCAGGAGGGCCGACCCTGCATGATCTTCCCCGAAGGCCGCCTGACCATGACCGGTGCCCTGATGAAGGTCTATGACGGTCCCGGCCTGGTGGCGGACAAGGCGGACGCGGTACTGGTTCCGGTACGTATCGACGGAGCGGAGCAGACGCCGTTTTCCCACATGCGCGGCAAGACGAAACTGCGCTGGTTTCCGAAAATCATATTGACCGCGATGCCCGCGACGAAACTGGCGGTTGCAGCCGAGATCAAGGGCCGCGCCCGTCGCCGGATCCTGGGCGAACAACTATACGATATCCTGTCCAACATGATGTACGCGACCGGCGATCGCCACCGCACGCTGTTCGGCACGATGCTGGATGCCGCTTCCACCTATGGCAAGCACACGATGGTGCTGGAAGACGCGACGCGCCAGGTCATCGATTTCGACAAGCTGATCCTGGGCGCGCTGGTGCTGGGCAGGCAGTTCGCAAAGGCGACGAAGCCCGGCGACAACGTCGGTGTTCTATTGCCCAACGTGAACGCCACCGCCGTCACCTTCATGGGGCTGCAGGCCTACCGGCGCATCCCTGCGATGCTGAACTTCACCGCCGGCGAAGCTAACCTGGTGATCGCGTGCAGGACGGCGCAGGCGCGCACGGTCGTGACCTCCCGCCAGTTCATCGAGAAGGGGCACCTGGAAACGGTCGTGGCCGCGCTGGAGAAGGAAGTCCAGGTATTGTACCTGGAAGATATACGTGCCCGGATAACGGTTGCCGACAAGCTGTCCGGCCTTGCCACGCGCCCGTTCGTGCGCCGCTGGTATCGCAAATGGCAGGTGACGCCCGACAGCCCGGCGGTGATCCTGTTCACATCCGGCTCGGAGGGCACGCCCAAGGGCGTCGTGCTCAGCCATGCCAACATCGTGGCGAACTGCCAGCAGCTGGCGGCGCGGATCGATTTCAACCAGAAGGATTCGGTGTTCAACGCCCTGCCCGTCTTCCACGCTTTCGGCCTGACCGGCGGCTTGCTGCTGCCGTTGCTGAACGGGATCAGAAGCTTCCTGTATCCCTCGCCGCTGCATTACCGCATCGTGCCGGAACTGACCTACGACGCGAACGCCACCATCCTGTTCGGCACCGACACGTTCCTGTCGGGCTATGCCCGCGCCGGCGCGCCCTACGACTTCTACAGCGTGCGCTACGTCTTCGCCGGGGCGGAGAAAGTGCGCGACGAAACGCGCCGCGCCTTCATGGATAAATTCGGCCTGCGCATCCTGGAAGGTTATGGCGCGACCGAGACCGCGCCGGTGCTGGCGATGAACACGCCGATGCATTACCGCAGCGGCACCGTGGGCCGGATATTGCCCGGCATCGAGACGCGGCTCGAGCCGGTCGAAGGCGTGAGCGAGGGCGGCCGCCTGTCGGTGCGCGGACCGAACGTGATGCTGGGCTATCTGCGGGCGGAAAAGCCCGGCGTGCTGCAGCCGCCCGAGAGCGGCTGGTACGATACCGGTGACATCGTGACCATCGAGGAGGGTGGCTTCGTCCGCATCCAGGGCCGCGCCAAGCGATTTGCCAAGATCGCTGGCGAGATGGTCAGCCTGGGCCGCATCGAGGCCGAGCTGGACCAGCTATGGCCGGACAACGTGCACGCCGTCGTCAGCGTGCCCGACGATCGCAAGGGCGAACAGCTGGTCGTTCTCAGCGAGAAAAAAGATGCGACGCGCGAGGCCATACAGACGCGTTTCCGTGAACGCGGCCTGCCTGAACTCTACATTCCCCGGCGGGTCACAATGGTAGAGAAGATACCGTTGCTGGGAACGGGCAAGGTGGACTACCGCGCGGTGGCGGAACTGGCGACCGCGCCTGTGTAACGACTAGTACTTGAGGTGATTGTCGTACTTGGTGGCGTTGTGATAAGCGCCCAGCGTTCCCAATGTCAGCAAAGCGCCGGTAAAGCCTATTGCAAAAATCCTGTCGCTTTGGCGGATACGGGATTGCGCATCTTCGTCGGCTTGCACGGCGACGTAATCGCCGGGCTTTGGCGCAGGCTGCTGTTGCGCCTGGGCGCTCAACGCATTACCGCCGGCAAGTGTCAGTATCATCGCCATGCGGTTGAATGCGCTCATTTATCTTACCTTCGAAACTTTCGATGCACCTACCATGAAAGCAGGATTCTGTAAAGCTCAGCGGTGCAGCATACGGGTTATTCGGACAATTCCTTCGCGAAGTCTTCCTTGGACCGCAGCGGTATCTCCGGGATCGTCAGCGCCAATAACAGGGCGCAGAACGTAACGAACGAAGCACCGAGGAAGATGCGCGACAATCCCGTGCGGTAGGCCTGGCGCAGCGCCTCCTGCAGGTCGGGAGCCAGCGCCGCGATCTGCTCCAGGCTTTCATGGGCAGGAGCGCCCGGCAGCGCCAGCGACGGCACCAGATGCGCCAGCTGGATGTTCAGTGCCGCGCCGGCGATGGCGACACCGAGCGCCGCGCCCAGCGAACGGAAGAAGGATGTGCCGGAGGTTGCGACCCCCATCATCGACCGTTGCACCGAGTTCTGGATCGCGGTGGTCAGGTTGGGCATCACGAAACCGATGCCGAGGCCGACGAAGAACAGCATCGTCTCCAGTATCGCAGGCCCCGGCAGCGCCAGCGCAACCCACGACATGCCCAGCGTCCCGATGGTCGCCAGGATCAGGCCCAGCACCGGGAATATCTTGTAGCGCCCGGTGCGGCTTACGATGCGCCCGCCGGTGAAGGAGGCGACGATGACGCCCCCCATCAAAGCCATCAGCCGCAGACCTGCGCCGGAAGGCGATGCGCCGAGCTCAAGCTGGAAAAACAACGGCAGAAACGTCACCAGGCCGAATATCACCGACATGGAAAGGCCGATCACGATCACCGAGCGCAGGAACACAGGTTCGCGGAACAACGCAGGCGGCAATATCGGCTCGGCGGCGCGGCGCTCGACCACGCCCAGTAGGCCAAGCACGATGCACACGGCGACGGCCGAAGCGACGATGGTCGGCGATGTCCAGGGAAGGATGGTGCCGCCGCAGCTGAGCAGCATCAGGGCGGAGACCGTGCCGATGATCAGCAGGATCGCGCCGGTGAAATCGATGCGATGCTTCTTGCGCTCGGTACGCGCGGTCAGCCCCAGCGCGATACAGCCCAGCGAAGCCGCGCCGACTGGCAGGTTGACATAGAAGATCCAGCGCCATGAAAGATCCTCGGTGATGAAGCCGCCCAGCAACGGGCCGGCGACGCTGCAGATCGCGAACACGCCCGCAAACACACCCTGGTAACGGCCGCGTTCGCGCGGGGAGACAAGATCGCCGATGGTCGTCTGCGCCAGCGTCATCAGGCCGCCTGCGCCGATGCCCTGCAGGGCGCGGTAGCCGATCAGCTGGCCGATGCTGTGCGCCTGCCCGCACATTATCGAGCCCACCAGGAAGATCAGGATCGACACGAAAAAAGCCGGCCTGCGCCCGTACATGTCCGACAGCTTCCCATACAGGGGCGCGGTGGTGGTCGAGGCGACCATGAAGGCCGTCACCACCCATGACAGCAGGGACAGCCCGCCCAGATCGCCGACGATACGCGGCAAGGCAGGCGAAACGATGTTCTGGTCAAGCGCCGCCAATGTCATGGCCAGCAACAGGCCGACGAGAACGAGGCGGAAATTGGCGGGTGCGGATATCTGGGTCGTCATGACGGGGTTATATAGGATGCTATCGATATAGATCAAGGCAGGACATCATTCGCCTTTTCATCCGGCACACGGCCTGTATTCCATGAACAGCTTTTCCTCGCTGCGATTGATCGGGATGAAGCCGTGGCGCAGGTAAAGACTTTGTGCCGGATTGACGTGAAACACATTCAGGCGCAACGGCAAGCCGTTGCCGCGAGCCTGATGTTTCAACGCTTCCAGGATGGCGGCGCCGATGCCCTGCCGCTGACAGTCCGGCAGCAAATAGAGCTGGCCGATCTTCAGATGATCGCCCTTGTCGTCGGTCGTCAGCATGCCGATGCTACGGCCATCGCGCATGATGATGCGCTTGCGTTCCGATGATGGGCGTTGCCGCTGCGCCTCACGCTGCTCGGCCTCGTTCCACTGTCCGTAGGCCAGGCGGACGTACTCGCTCATCACGCTGCCGATCAGCTTGAAGATGAATTCGTCATCCGCGTCGGTGGCAGCCCTGAATTCCAATTCGGGAACGGCGGGATCGGTCCAAACCAACCTAGATTCCGCCCCACCAGGCGTAACCGTTGTCTTCCCAGAACCCGCCATTGCCATGGCCGAACGGCTTGTAGCTGTCCACCAGCTGGATACGCATGATGTATTTGGGCATCTTGTAGCCCAGTTGCGTTTCGTAGCGCAGGCGGATCGGCGCGCCGTGCGCGACGGGCAGGACCTGGCCGTTCATTTCATAGGCGAGAATCGTCTGCGGCTGGTAGGCGCCCTCCATGTCGATGCTCTCGTAATATTTATCGCCGCCCATTCCGCCCAGCGCATCGGCGCAGAAGAACATGACGTATTTCGCTTCCGGCTTCGGGCCTGCCATGTCGAGCACGTCGGACAATTTCGCGCCGGTCCATTTCGCGATATCGCTCCAGCCCTCGACGCAGTCGTGACGCGTGATCTGGGTGCGCGACGGCAGCTGGCGAAGCTGGGCCAACGACAGCGCGATCGGCTTGTTCACAAGCCCTACGATCTCCAGCTTCCAATCGGCGAAGTCGTTCTTCACCATTGCCTGATAGGCATGATCGGCGGGGTTGGTCGATCCGTTCGCCTTGAAGTTGGGCGATATGTCCGCCTCGGTATATTCATCCGCCATGGTGCGCGATCCGGTGACGGCCTTCTGCAGCACGCGCGACAGCTGCTCCGCGCTGCCCAGCACGTCCTGGAACCAGTCCATGGAAATCACCTTGCTGCACCCGGCCAGGGGCAGCACCGCCAAGGCGGCGGCGGCCTTGACGAAGCCGCGGCGGCCGGGATGCTTGAGGTCACTCACCGTCCGCCTCGCCCTCGACCGGATCGATCGCGTACCAGCCCGTGACCATCGAATGCAGATTGTTGAACACGCCCGATATCAGCACCATGACCATGTGCACGATGAAGAAGCCGAACAGCGAGAACGCCAGTATGAAATGCACCGTGCGCGCCGACTGCCGACCGTCGAACAGATGCAGAAGGAACGGAAAGCCGGCATCCATGCGCGGCGACATCGTCAGCCCTGCCAGCACGATCAGCGGCGCCACCACCAGCACCACCCCGCCATAGGCCAGTTTCTGCAGCACGTTGTATTTGTGATCGTTGTCGGCGTGTTCAAACCTCAGGCGGATATGATTGGCGATGTCCTTGCCGATATGCGCAAAGTCCTTCCGGGTAGGAATAAGGTCGCGCTGCAGATGCCGGTTGATCAGCGAACTGACCAGGTACACCAGCCCGTCGATCACCAGCACCCAGGCGAAGAAGAAATGCCACCGCCGGCCCTGGGCCAGTTCCGGCGACCCCGACGGGATCGTGATCCAGGCGGGGAAGCCCCGTTCCTGGCCGCCGCCCGACAGGCCCAGGACGCCACTGGTATTGAAATCGTGGCCCAGTATCGTCGTGATGCCTTTCGTCTTGCCGGCATCGTCGGTATCGGCGTTGATCTCCAGCAGGGGATCGTCGAAGGTCGATTTGTCGCCCCAGTACAGGGCGGGATGGGCGTTGAATATCTGCAGCCCGCTCATGAACAGGCAGATCATAGCGAGCGCGCCGATCCAGTGCGTGATCCGCACCACCAGGCGGTGCCGATAGACCATCTTCTTCTTGCCGGCGACCGTAGTTTTCCCCATATCTACCTCTTTAGCACTCCGCAGAGCATAAGGCCCAGCATTTTATTGCAGAACCTTACGCCTCCACACACGGTTACTTGGTGGTATTGTTCATCATCGAATCGCTATGCATGCTGTCGCTGCCCATCGAATCGGTTTTCATGCTATCCTTTTTCATGTGGGCAGCCTTCATCTTGTCGTTCTTGGCAATGCAATCGCTTTTCATGCCGTCGTCTGTCATCTTGCTGCAATCCTGCATGGCGGCAGGGGCTGGCTTGGTATCCGTGCTGCTCTTCATCATGTCGTCCGCAAAAGCCGGGGCGGAACAAAGCATGGCGACAGTCAGTACGGTTGCAATCTTGAACATATTCATCTCCCATGAAGGTTGACCGGCAGGGCCGCCGGCTATCGTTACGATGGACATGGAGCAATACGTGATCGCGACCAATTCAATGGAGCAGATTCATCCGTCGTCCGGCCCTGTCCGTGGGCACACATCAGTTAGGCGGCTTGATAGAGTTAGTCAACCAACTAATTCGTATCATGATGCAGAGTAACAAATCTCAGGATAAAAGGGATCGTTTGATCCGGGCAGCCGTAACATGCTTTCACCAGATGGGGTATGCCCGTGTAACGCTGGCGCATATTGCTGCGGAGGCGGAGGTGCCTCTCGGCAACGTATATTATTATTTCAAGACCAAGTCGGCCATCGCAGCGTCCGTGGTTCAGGCGTGGCGCGATCGCTCGGAATTGATCTTTTCCGAGCTGGACAAGCATCGCTCGCCGCAACTCCGCCTGCTGGAACTGCTGAAGCGGTCGGATGCCGCTAAGATGACCTATACCGAACTTGGATGCCCGCTGGCAAATCTGGCGCGCGATCTGCTGGCCGAGGGAGAGGATGACCTATCCGAACTGGCGAAGCATATATATGACGGGCTGTATGACTGGACCGAGCTTCAATTCCGCCAGCTCGGCCATACGAAAGCGGCGGCACGATCGCATAGCCGGTTTCTGGTCGCCGGTCTTCATGGTGCAATTCTGATGGCACACGCCATCCAGGACCCTGTTTTGCTGACCGAGCAGATCAGGCAACTCAAGCGCTGGCTGACGGCGCTTTCGGAAGAAAAAGCCTGATCCTTCATCGCAACGGTGGTTTTTGCCGGGATGCGACGTATATGGAATGCCATTAACGACATTCGCTATCGGGGAACGCTCATGGATCTGGTCAATCTGGGAAAAACCGGAACCAAGGTATCGCGCCTATCGCTTGGCTGCATGACCTATGGCAGCAAGAAATGGCGCGAGTGGATATTGGAGGAGGATGAAAGCCGTCCCTTCTTCCGCCAGGCCTGGGAAGCCGGGATCAATTTCTTCGACACCGCCGACATCTATTCCGACGGCGCCAGCGAAATTCTTCTGGGCAAGGCGCTGAAGGAACTGGCGATCCCGCGCGAACAGGTGGTGATCGCGACCAAGCTGTTCAACCCGATGGGCCCGAGCGAGAACGAGAAGGGTCTGTCGGCAAAGCACATCCGCCATGCCGCCGAGGCCAGCCTGAAGCGGCTGCAGCTCGACTATATCGACCTCTACCAGATCCATCGTTTCGACAGCACCACGCCGGTCGAGGAAACGCTGGAGGCGCTCGACCTGCTGGTGAAACAGGGCAAGGTACTGCACATCGGCGCGTCGTCGATGTTCGCCTGGCAGCTGGCGAAGATGCTGCATACATCGGAAAAACTGGGCCTCGCCAAGTTCGTCACGATGCAGAACCACTACAATCTAGTCTACCGCGAGGAAGAGCGCGAGGTGAATCCGCTTTGCGTCGACCAGGGGCTTGGCCTGCTGCCGTGGAGCCCGCTGGCGCGCGGCTTCCTGACCGGTAACCGCAAGCGCGGCGAGGAGAAGCAGGCGGGCGAGACCAGCCGCGCCAAGACCGATGCCTTCGCCCATCACCTCTATTACAATGACAGCGATTACGACGTGGTCGACCGCGTCACGCAGATCGCGCAGGCAAGAGGCGTATCGAACGCGCAGGTGGCGATGGCGTGGCTGCTGCACCAGCCCGGCGTCACCGCCCCGATCATCGGCGCCTCCAAGCCGCATCACCTGGACGACGCCATCGCGGCATTGGGCCTGAAACTGGACGAGGCGGAACTGAAGTTACTGGCCGAGCCTTACAAGCCGCATGCCATCCTGGGACATAGCTGAAACAACGGAGATCGATATGACGAACGAAACACCTGTCTGGTTCATCACCGGCTGCTCGACCGGGTTCGGGCGCGAGCTTGCCCGGTTGGTCACGCAGCGCGGCTGGCGCGTGGTCGTGACGGCGCGCGATATCGACAAGGTGCGCGACCTGGAAAGCGAAGGCGGCGACAACGCGCTGGCGGTTGCGCTAGACGTAACCAACCCGATGCAGGTGCGCGACGCCGTGAAGCAGGCCGAGGAAAGATTCGACCGCATCGACGTGCTGGTGAACAACGCCGGCTATGGCTATTTCGCGGCGATCGAGGAAGGCGAGGACGACGAGGTCCGCGCCATGTTCGAGACCAATTTCTTCGGCCTTGCCGATATGATCAAGGCGGTGCTGCCGGGAATGCGCGCGCGCAAGTCGGGGCATATCGTCAACATCAGTTCCGTCGGCGGCCTGGTCGCGTTTGCCGGCACCGGCTACTACGCCGCGACCAAGTTCGCGGTCGAGGGCCTGTCCGAAGCGCTGGCGAAGGAAGTGACCTCGCTGGGCATCAAGGTCACGGTGATCGAGCCCGGCCCGTTCCGCACCGACTGGGCTGGCCGCTCGCTGAAACGCAGTGCGACCGAGATTGCCGACTACGCCGAAACCGCGCATGCCCGCTACGCCACGACATCGGGCTACAGCGGCAAGCAGCCCGGCGACCCGATGCGCGCGGCCGAGGCGATCGTGAAAGCCGTCGAGGCGGCTAACCCGCCTTTGCACCTGATCCTGGGCCGCCCCGGCCTGGAATTCGCGCGCCAGAAGCTGAACGCGCTGGAAAAGGACATCGTGGACTGGGAAGACGTGACGCTGGGATCGGATTTCCCGGAGGCGAAGGCCAGCTAATCGTCCAGATGCGTCTGCGGCACCGTGTTGCGGTAACCGTAGACATCCTCGAACCCGTTGGGAGAGATGACGGCGACCTCGATCTCGGGGGAGGCGTCGGTCAGGCCAGCGATGAAGGCCTGCGCGGCGGTGAAGGGGTCTGCGGCGTGCGCCTCGACCGCGTCGTCAGGCGTCTGGGTGCCGACGATGTAGATGCGGAATGTCTGCAACGAGTCGCTCATCGGTCCACTCTACCAAGCCGGCCTTCCAGGTTCAACACGGCGTCGTGCGGGCGGTGATGGAAGTGGAACAGCCGCGCCTCGGCCGGGCAGTGGCTGCCGATCAGCTTCAGCCGCAGCACCCCCACCGCCAGCGCCCCGCCCAGGCATGGGCCGACGAAATAGATCCACTGGCCCTGCCACATATCGGCGATCGCCGCGGGTCCCAGGCTGCGCGCGGGATTGGCGCTGGCGCCCGACAGCGAGGACTCAAATACGTTCAGGAACGCGAACAGCGGCGGATTGATCAGCGGCGTGAATTTCTGCGTCGCCTTGTGCGAGGCCATGATGAAGATCAGCGCCACCAGCAGAAACCCGCACACGATCTCGCCCGCCAGCGGCAGCCAGATTGGCTTGCCGGCCTCGGGTAGCGACGCACCGAAATGATCGGCGAAGCCGATGCCGGCCCATGCCAGCAAGGCTGCCGCCCCCAGCAGCCCACCCGCCAGCTGCACGGCGATATAGCAGAGCGCATCGGGCGCCTTGATCTTGTTCTCCAGCCAGAAGGCGATGGTGACGGCGGGATTGATATGCGCACCGCTGACCTTGCCGACGCGCGAATAGGCGATCGTAGCGCCCGTGCCGCCGAACAGCAGGCCGGTGACGATCCGCCGCCAGGTAAGGGAAAGCGGCAAGGCGTATAGCGGCGAGGCAGGGCTCCACAGCGCGATCACGATCGACAGGCCGATGAACACCAGCAACGCGGTACCCATGAACTCGGACAGATACATGCCGGGATGCAAAATGCGCGTTGGACTGCCGCGAAGGGGATGATCCTGTGCCCGCTCGTCGATCTCAGTCATTCGTATCTCCTCTCCGCGCGGCGACCAGGAACTCACGATTGCCATCGGCACCGGTGATCGGGCTGGGCGTCGTTCCCTGCACGCACCAGCCAATGCTCTCCAGCCATGCGATCGCCGCCTGCGTTACGGCTTCGTGTACCGCTGCATCGGTCACGATACCACCCTCGCCCACCATGGCGTGCACGGCTTCGAATTGCGGCTTGACCAGTGCGACCAGGATGGCGCCTGGCACTGCCAATTCCAGCGCGGCGGGCAGTACCTGGTCGAGACGGATGAAGCTGGCGTCGCATACCACGATTTGCGGCGCGACGGGAATGAGCGTGCGCGTCAGCTGCCGCGCGTCGGTCTGTTCCAGCACGGTGACGCGCGCATCCTGCCGCAGCTTCCACGCCAGCTGGTTGGTGCCGACATCGACGGCGTAGACGTGCACGGCACCGCGCGTCAGCAGCACGTCGGTGAAGCCGCCGGTCGACGCGCCGACATCAAGCGCCGTCAGGCCCGTCACATCGATCGAGAAAAAACCCAGCGCATGATCCAGCTTGACGCCGCCGCGCCCGACCCAGGGATGGCCCCGCCCTTTCACGCGCACTTCCGCATCGTCCTCGATCATTGCACCCGGCTTGTCGATGCGCGCGGTATCCGCCGTGACCTGCCCGGCCATGATCAGAGCGCGGGCCTTGGCGAGATCGTCCGCCAGGCCCAGGCTTACAAGAGCGTCGTCGGCGCGGCACTTCAAAGCTTCAATACGTCGCCAAGTTGTTCGCGCACCACGCGCCTGGGCACTTCCTCGACCGCGCCTTCGGGCAGCTTGCCCAATTGGAAGGGGCCGTAGGCGACCCGGATCAGGCGGTTGACGGTCAAGCCCATATGTTCGAACACGCGCCGGATCTCGCGGTTGCGGCCTTCCTGCAAACCGACATTCAGCCACGAATTCGCGCCCTGGGTATTTTCCAGTTCGGCCTCGATCGGGCCATAGCGCACGCCTTCCACCGTAATGCCGCGCTTCAGCCGTTCCAGCGCCCCGGCGTCGACCCGGCCAAAGGCGCGCACGCGATAGCGCCGCATCCAACCGGTCGAGGGTAGTTCCAGATGCCGCGCCATGTCGCCGTCGTTGGTCAGCAGCATCAATCCTTCCGAGGTCAAATCCAGCCGACCGATGCTCATCAGGCGCGGCAGCCCAGCGGGCATCTGGTCGAAGATCGTCTGCCGCCCCTTCTCGTCGCGCCGCGTCGTCACCAGCCCGTGCGGCTTGTGATAGCGGAACAGCCGCGCCGGCTCGGCCTCGCCGACCGGCTTGCCGTCGACCAGGATATGGTCGGCATCGGTCACGATTGTGGCGGGCGTGCTCAGGACCGCGCCGTTCAGGGTCACGCGGCCCTCGGCGATCAATTTCTCGGCATCGCGGCGCGAACATACCCCGGCACGCGACAGGCGCTTGGCGATGCGTTCGCCGCCCTGTTTGTCTTCTATGGCTTTTTCGGTCATGTCGTGATGGTAGTGGCGGTCATCATGGTAAGCCAGCCGGAAATCCAGGTCTTCCTGAATGCCGCCTTCGCACAGGCCGAAGCGTCCGCGGCGCGCGGCGAAGTGCCGGTGGGCGCGGTCATCGTCCACAACGGTGAAATCGTCGCCGCGGCGGGCAACCGCACGATCGAGCTTGCCGATCCCACCGCCCATGCCGAGACACTGGCGATCCGGGCTGCCTGCGCCGCTCGTGGCGAGCCACGGCTACCGGAGTGCGACCTGTATGTGACACTGGAGCCTTGCGCCCTGTGCGCCGCCGCGATCTCGTTCGCGCGCATCCGCCGCGTTTATTTCTGCGCCTGGGACGCCAAGGGCGGGGCCATCGATCACGGCCCGCGCTTTTTCGGCCAGCCCACATGCCTGCACCGGCCCGAGGCTTATGGCGGATTCGAAGAAGCGCGCGCGGCGGAAATGCTGCGGCGTTTCTTCAGGGAACGGCGGTGACCTGTGCCTCCCAGGGGAAATCCACCCAGGTGTCCTGGCGCACTTCGATCAACGCCTTGTCGATATAGCGCAGGCCCAGCGGCTTGGCGTAAAGCGACACGAAATAGGCTTTGGGCAGCATCTCGCGGATGATTTTTCCGGTGACGCCGGTGTCCACGATATCCTCAACCAGCAGCATGTCATCACCGTCGCCCGTAAGTTCCTTGAGGATCTGGACCTCGTGCTGTGACTGGATGGTGTGGTCGTAGCTGGAGATGCAGATCGTCTCCACCAGCTTGATCTTCAACTCGTAGGCGATGATCGTCGCCGGGATCAGCCCGGCACGGGCGCAGGCGATGATTCCCTTCCAGGGTTTCATATCCTTCACCTGCGCGGCAAGCTGGCGCGATTGTCGATCGATCTCCTCATAGGAAACCGACAGGCGATCGACGAATTTCTGATTTTCGGACATGCGATCTTTTATGGGATCGCCGCCTCTACAATCAAGCTTGCAGAACCGCCTGAGGCGAATCGACGATGCAGGAACCGACCTGCCATCCGGTCGAGGCAGCATGTTCCATCAGGAAATAGGCGGTCGAGTGACAACCATCGATGCCGATCAGGCTGATTTCCTGGACCAGAAGGCCATTCACTGCGTTCAGGGCATCGAATTCTATGAAACGGGACTGGCACAGCGGCTTGCAACCGCGGCGCATCGAGGACAGGAAGCGCTTGGCCGTTATCATCTCGCTCTGAAACTCTTCGCTGAGCAGGCCAAACGCCGTCTGCGCTTCGCCCTGACGCAGACAGTCGAGCATCTGGCGCACGGTCATCATGATGGCGGCGCGATCGGCCGGGCTTGCCAGCTCGTCATTCGCGGCCATCAGGGCATGAGGTGAGGCAAGAGCGGTAAAAACAAGGGAACGGAACATGGAGCTTCTTCCACAAAATTCGTTCCCCCTAGATGCACCAGTTTTCTTTAAAGAACGGATAACGCTGCTGATATAAAGACTGGGGCAATACGCCCAAAAGGAAGAAAATGTCATCGCCTGGACTTATAACCCTGCCACCGTTGCAGCCAGCCATGGACAGGCCTTGCAAGCTGTGCGGCGCGTTGGCGCCCCATGTCGGCTCAGTAGACTTCAACCGCCATTCGACGCTCGACGGGAAGCCTGTACTGTCGCTTTCCCACGTACTCGTGCCGTATAATCGCTGCTCGGCATGCGGATTCCTGTTTTCCGCCGCCTTCGACGGCTGGAGCCAGGACGATTTCAAGTGCCACATCTATAATTCGGACTATGCGCTGGTCGATCCCGATTACGAGACCGCGCGGCCGCTGGCGAACCTGACCTGGTTCGAAGCCCTGTTCGAGAAAGACAAGGCAACCCTGCGTATCCTGGATTACGGCGGCGGCAACGGCAGGCTAACGGATATCGCCCGCGAAGCCGGTTTTGCCGATTGTAGCAGTTACGACCCGTTCGTACCTGAACATTCGACGACGCCATCCGGCACATATCAGCTGGTTAGCTGCTTCGAAACTATCGAGCACGTGCCGCAACCGCTGCAGATCATCGAGACACTGTGCAATCTGGCAGGCGAAAGCGGATTGATCCTGTTCTCCACATTGCTGCAACCGGAAGAGATCGAACGGATTGGACTGAACTGGTGGTATGTAGTGCCGCGCAACGGTCATATCTCACTGTTTTCGCCCAAGAGCCTCCAGGACTCGTTCAACCGTTTTGGATTCCGCGTCGCCGCCTTCGACCACAACAAATTCCTCGCTTTTCGCAACGTCCCCGAATTTGCCCGGCACATGTTCAAATCCTGGCTCAAGACCACCGAACAGGAATAGGAACTGCCCATGACCGATATCGTGATAACCGGCGGCAGCGGCATGCTGGGCCGCGCTTTAATGCGCGAACTGGCAGATTATGCCCCTGTCGGCACCGCCTTGAGCCGGGTGCGCGACGGTCTGGAACGCCTCGACCTGCTTGACGAGCCAGCGCTGCGCGCATTCCTGGAGCGGCATCGGCCAAAAGTGGTCATACATGCCGCGGCCGAGCGGCGGCCCGACGTCAGCCAGCGCGAACCCGAACGGACGGCGGCGCTGAATGTGGACTCGACAAGGGCGCTGGCCAGGATCTCAGGCGAGATCGGGGCTTACGTGCTGTATCTTTCGACCGATTACGTCTTCGACGGCACGAAGCCGCCTTATGGCCCGGACGACGAAACGAACCCGCTGAACCTCTACGGCCAGACCAAGCGCGCCGGAGAACAGGCGCTACTGGCGGCGCTGCCGTCGGCCGGCGTGCTGCGCGTCGGCGTCCTGTTCGGACAGGTCGAAACCGCAGGCGAGAGCGCGGTGACGGTTTTGCTCGACGATGTGATGGGAAATAAACCGACCGCTATCGACGACTGGGCCCGGCGCTACCCGACATACATTCCGGATGTGGCCGTGTTGTGCCACCAGATGATCGAGGGTCACCTTGGCGGCGAGGACATGAGCGGTATCTGGCACTGGTGCGGTGACGAGCAGTTGAGCAAATACGACCAGACCGTAATGATCGGCAGGATCATGGGAATGCCGACGGACCATCTGACCGCCGACCCCGATCCGCCGCGGGGCGCACCGCGGCCGCGCGATTGCCGGCTGGATTGCTCGGGCCTGGAAACGCAGGGGCTGGGGCGACGGACACCCTTCAGGGACGCGCTGGAAACCTCGCTCCGGGAAAGCGGGCTGCTGCCTATTTGATACGTTTGGCGGCGCCCGCCATGATGCGCTTGGCGAGGGCCTCGTAATCGTCGCCGAAATGATGTCCGCCCTCGGTCTTGATCAAATCGTCCTTTGCCGCTTCCGGCGTGGTGCAGGCCGACTCGTCCGCCTCGTCGACGCCGTAGAAACACTGGACCAGAGACGGATTGATCTTGGTCAGCTCGGGCCCGACCAGGCGGGTCTGGGACGTGGCGGCATCGGAAAAGAATTCGGAGACCGTGATCTCGAACCTGGTATTGCGCGACAGGGCCAGCAGCGACAGCTGGCCAACCCTAGCCCTGTCGTCCAAGGTCATGCGATTGTAGGCGAAGGGCAGGATGTCGGCCCCGAACGAATAGCCGACCAGCACGAACCGGTTGATCTTCCAAGCCTGGCTGTAATGTTCGACGATACGGTCGATATCGTGGGCGACCACTTCCGGCCGCTTCGGTTGCCAGAAATACAGCAGCGAATCGACCCCGACGACCGGTACCCCGTTGGCAGCCAGCGTCTGGCCCAACGTGCGGTCGAGATCCCGCCAGCCGCCATCGCCCGACCAGATGATCGCGATATAAGGCGCGGGCTTCGCAGCCGCGATTTCGATCAGGGGCAGGTCCTCCAGGCTGTTCGGGTCCTTGTTGACCGCGCTGTCCAGCAGCGGCTTTGCCAGAAACGCCAGCTGGTCGGCAAGCTGTTGACCGGCAGGAGGCTGTATCAATTCCGCCTTGTCGATGTCACCCAGCCAGTCCGCGACATCGTCGCTTCCCTGCGCGGCGGGCTGGACCCGCCATGGCAGGCTGACATCCGCGGATGGCAGCCACGACCGGGAGCCGGCAGCGCTACCGATACCGCAGAAATTCAACTTCGCGGAGACAGCCGGCGTGAAGTCGATGCTGACACCGCCGGCAAAGGAATAGCTGGGAGCCTCGGCAAGCAGCGTATAGACCAGCACGCCGCCCTGCCCGACCGATGCCAGAACCGGCAGGCGAAAATCGGGGAACGCCAGCTTGCGCTGGATGGCGTGGTTCAGCTCCTCGACCTCGCTGGAAAGCCAGAGGCATTCGCCCCTGTCGCCGGTCATCGCGGCCAGGTAGGCGTGCGTATCGACCACGGCAACCGCGGCACCGAGCCCCGCCAGCTTGCCGATCAGCGGCCTGGCGGCGGAACCGTGCGGATCGTCGGAAAACAGAATGACGACATCCAGCGCCTTTGCCCGCGGCAGGAACACGGGAACCTTGCCCAGCCGTCCGCCATCGATCGTGACCGGCGCGGCCGCCTGGGCGGCGCGCGGCTGCGGGCATGTCAGGAAAAGGCACAGCAGCGCGCCAAGAAGAATTTTGCCGATCGAATTCATTTGAGTATCGATTCCCATCCGGAGCGGGGAAACTCAAGAAAAATTAATTCATTGCCGGCTACCGTCATCCCGCCACTTGTCCTCCATCCCGTCCCGCACCCGCAACGTCACAAGCAATTCCTGAGCCTCCCGGCTGTAATCGGCGCTGGCGATACGGTCCAATGCTTCGAGCCCGCGGACCAGAGCGCCGATACGCTGCCGCAACACCGGCGGGACGGCGTCCACCCGGCGCGAGATCAGTATGCCGTCGATACGTACGATGTCATACGCGATCACCTGACCCATCAGCCCGCCGGACCGTTCGTAGAGGCACACATTGCGTAACAAGGCAAATACGTGGGGCCCGATCTGGTTCAGCGCGGCAAGGCAGTTCCAATAACGCATCTTCATCCGCGCCAAATAGGCATCGTCCAGGGGCCGCGCCGCGCCGCGATCCTGGCGTTCCAGCGAACTGCCGGCCGGATCGGGCCTGCCGATATAGGCGCGGTAACAGCGTTCGAACTCCAGCCCGGCATCGTAATGGTCGTCGTCGATGATCCGGCGTCCGCGCAACACGCCGAGCGCGGACATATCCTCCCGCACCGAGCCAGTCATGGCGATCTTGCGCGCCAGCAGCTCGGGCGTCCCGCGATCGGTTTCGGGGATCAGACGCCCCCGCGAATCGCGCGCACCTTCTTTGCGTTTCGGACCACCCTTGCGAAGCTTTGCCATGACGAACTCCAGTGAGAACATAACAAGAACATCGTAGCCTATAAAAGTGCCGTGGGGAACGGAAAAAAGGTTAATCCGGCTTTAAATTATTTGCGTCATGTTCGGATGAACGATACGCATCATCAGTACAGGATCGCCCACTATGCGCCTCCGCATCCTCGCCGCCGGACTAGTGTTTGCAACCATGACTGCCAATCTGCACGCAGGGCAACTGGTGACCATGCATGACGAAAAACAGGCTATCGCCTACTGCGCGGGCGGCGGTGTCGTGTGGCTGGATCTCACGAGCTTCCGCTACGTCTACAAGGGCTCGAAATTCTATGGGAAGGGCAAGAACGCGGCTTATGTCTGTGAGGTGCAGGCCATCCAGGCAGGGGGACAGCCCGCACCCCAGAAATAAAGGCGTTACCTCCAGCCACGGCGATAACCGCCGCCAAAGTTCAGGGCAACCGAGGGGCCCGCATAGTAACCGTAAGCGGGATAGGCCGGCTCGGCATAATAGCCCGGCGCGGCGTAATAGGCCGGAGCCGGCGCATAGGCGACCCGGGGCGGGGGTGGCGGCGGCGCAACCACACAGGCCGAAAGGCACAGGGTCAGGGCACCCAGCGATGCAATCGCGAAATTCCGTTTCATTCAGATCTCCTCCGGCCCAATGGCCGCAGCGATGTAATGCCTACATCTATTTAACGTTCCAGATAGCCGTCTGTATGCGGCACCGGAATAAAGAACTTTTTATGCTTAAGGAGAGCATTGCGGCGGGAATCTGCTTGCAAAACTTAATAATTCGGTTAGATTGAACCCATGGACGCAGCATCAGATAGCATCGCCTCAACGCCCTCCGCTCCGGTTTCGACCCTGCTCGTTTCCGCGCCGCCGCCGGCGCCGACGATCAGCCTGCAGATGCTCGAAACCGATACAAGGGTAGAAAAGGTCGAGGCTGCAAGCTCTATTGGAGCTCAGGGTGCCACGACGATAAAGCAGGCCGTAACCCAGGCGCAAAACGTTCAGGGTGCGGCAAATGATAGCTTCCGTGGTCTTTTGAATGCAGACACGAAATCACTTTTAAATGCGAAGCCGCTTCAGGTGATGCCGACTGCGACGCCGGAACAACAAAGGCTCAGCGACGCGGCAACCAGCCAGGTGGAAGCTGAAAATGCAAGATTCTTCGCAAGGCAGAACCAGGTTACTCTTAGAAGCAACGAGTCTCTGACTCCTACTCAGATAGCCGAACTCGCAGAAGACGCTCGAAACGTCCAACGTACGTTCAAGCGTGATGGCGTCAGCGAAGAAGTTAAGATTGCCGCCGCGACCCCGGCGAAAGTTTCCGAACCGGCACCTGCCAAGCCTGCGGCCCAATCGACCGCGATGTCGCTGACCGACCTTATCGATTCGCCTCCGGTCGTGAAAAGCAATGGCCCTGGCGCGATAGCTGCTTTGAATGCCGAACTTGGCACCCCGGCGGTTACTGCCGCGCCTCAGGCCGGTGTCGCGCAATCTGTAGCGCCCTCCGTCGCAGCTCCGGCCAATGCCGGCGCCACGAGTGCCGCGCCCGCTGCAACCGAAATCAAGTCGGCCGCGCCCGTCGCAACGGAAATCAAATCGGCTGCACCCGGAGCTGCCGAAATCAGGGCGGCAACCCCGTTCAGCGCCGCAACGCCGCTTAACAGCACCGCCGCCAATGGCCTGGGCATTCAATCGCCGATCGCGGCTGCCTCTACGACGGCCAGCCCATTCTCCAGCGTGCTTGCCGCAGGCGTCCCGGGCACGGCCCAGGCATTCGAAACGCCGATCGTAACCTCGCAGACTCCAGTCG
Source organism: Alphaproteobacteria bacterium (assembly GCA_965199335.1). Classification (GTDB taxonomy): domain Bacteria; phylum Pseudomonadota; class Alphaproteobacteria; order CALMVH01; family CALMVH01; genus CBDAQV01. The sequence continues at coordinate 34,262 of CBDAQZ010000004.1, forward strand.
GTGCCATTCCGGTGCAGGGTCTGAATTCCACCCTCGAACAGGCAATGGTCTCACCCTGGTCTTCGACCCAGGATGCCGGCCTCAACTCGTTCGGTCCCGGATCGCGCAGCAAGGCGACGACGACGGCCCCGGCAACCGAAGCTGCTGCAATGGCGGAAGTCTTCAAGCCGATGCCGACCGTTCCGTTCGGTCCCCTGGGTGTATTGCTGGGTGCGACAGGCATGACGAACACGCAAAGTGCCGTTGCAAGCGCTATGAGCGATAAGGATGTAAAACAAGCTATTACGGCAACAGATGCCCCCGTAACTGCGGACAGTTCCTTTAAATCCGTATCGCTGGCCTTTGTACCTACAGAGGGCACCGACGTGACCAGCCTGCTTCTGTCCAGCAGCAGACCCAAGGAAACCGTTCCGGTCGAAGCCGCCGCCCCTGCGGCGCCGGCAAAGGAACGGTCGATGAACATGGGTATGGCCGGTCCCAGCTTCGGTGGTTCACTCGGCACCAGCTGATCTTTCGAGCTTTATCTAAGGCCGCCTAGTCCTAGGGATGTACTGGCGGTGGCGGCACGATTGCTTGCATTGGCGGCGGCGGTGGATTCCCCGGCGCAATCTGAATTGCAGCCATCAAGGCCTTGTTCTTGTTCTTCTTCACCATATAATGGGGCGGCACCATCCACGGCTGGCGATAAAAGCCAAGCTTGGTCATGACCCTGTTTTCCGTATTCTGAACCGTATCCGCGTTTTCAAGTGCCGCTTCCTCAAGAACGATCGCTCCCTTATCGGCCCGGATCGATGTGCCTTGCGTCAGGCTGCCAAGCGCCGCACGCCCAACGATCTCGCTGATCGAACGCATGGATATGGTCAGGCTGCCATCATCGGCTGGGAAGGATTGCCCCATTGCAAAACGGATCAGCCCATCACCGTAGAAATCGGCGACGTATAAAAGTTTCTGGTTGATCATCACCGGACTGACCGCAACAGGCATTTCGGGCAGGTTTCGCGCATGCGACGGCAAAATCTTGCCCAGGCCATAGGTTTCTCCGGTTGTATCATGGCCATCAGCCCTGGCTTGAGAGGGCAGGCACAGGCAGGTGATACCTAGTACAAATGCCACGCCAGCACAATTTATGGTGGATGATGGGCTACCGAAACGCATAGCCAACTTTACAGAATCAACCGCTAAATATTAGTTGTCCAAAAACGACACCGGTAAGAACGGCACCGATCCCGTCATCTATGCGCTGCGGCGACGACGGTTAAGCGCCGACATGTCGTCCTCTGCCTGCAATGCCGCAAATGCCGGCCGCTTGGCATATTTCACCTCGATCAGTCCGGTACACAGGATGACGTCGTCGCGGTTGGGGGCTTCGATCCGTACGATGAAACCCTGGCCAACCAGACGCTCGGCATAATCCAGCGCCTCATCCTCTTCGAGAAATGTTTGCTCATTTGAAATTCTGCCGCCTTCAAGTTCGGGCAACGGCATGTTGGGCAGGGGCAGGCTGTCTATGCTGACGGTAAACATCAAATCCTCCAAAATCGCTTGAGCCATCGCCCGATAAGAAAATGAGCGATTAACAACAACCATGAATATAGGTAAACAGAGTATCAAGGATACCGTTCCGTCAACGTATAACTTTTTATTAACCGAACTACAATGCATAAAGGACCGGCCAGTCCTGGATAGACCGGCCGGTACTTTTTACGGTTGACGAATGCTTTTTACGAAGCCGCAGACCCATTTGCGGAAGTAGCATCCACTGCATTGGCTACCGTTACTGCCGTGGCCGCGACATCGCTTCTGGCAGTTTCGGCGCTGGATGCAAAATCCTCGAACGCCGCTACCAGAGCCGAAAACTGAGCCTTTGCATCGCCCTCCAGCGTGCCGATGAACGCCTTCAGTTGCGGTAGCGCGTTTTTTGCGGCGGCAAGCAAGGCGGTGAACTTCGCGACGGCGACGGTCACGCTGTCCTCGATCGTGCCGGCATTGGCGAGCAGGGCAAGGACGGTGGAAACGGAAAGACCCATGGCAGATACCTTTCTATGCGTTGGGAAACGACGGGCCCGTCAAGTGCGGACCAGCCACAGCACCCCGCGCATGACCAGGCGAATGACCGGCCAAAGCGGGATGTTGATGGGGGAGATACTTGGAAACTTCATGCCGTCCGCGCCCGCCGCCGCAGGCATTCGAGCAGCGTAGGCGGCGCAGGTCTGGGACACGGCGATGCGGGACTGTCTGCGGCAAGAGTCGCAAACAGCGCCGCCTCCCGTGCCCGGCGCGCCGTCAACCCGGGCTGCACCCTGCCCCCCGCACGGGTCCAGCGCATGAGCTGAAGCGGAACGGCGGCATAATATCCCTGGTTGAGCAGGCGCAGCAGGGTCGAGGCGGCGAATGCACCGGCGCCGATATTGAAAACGAACTCGGCCAGCGCCGAGAACTGATCGTCGTTCAGCGGTACCCGCACGTGTGCCTCGACACAGGCGGCCGCACGGGCCATGTCGGAGGCAAGCCACGTGTCCGCCTGCGCCTGCACATAAGTCGTGCCCGGTACGACATCCGGACCGGTATGACCATAACCGGCAGTAAGAGTACCGGCAGGATCGCGGTAGGTCGTCAGAACACATCCTTCCGCAGCCACCGCAATTGCAAAGGCCGCGTCATTCACCTTTCTGGCCATGGAATAGCTCCGGTAAAAACGACTTGCATGAGGCTGTATTTCACCGCCGATAGGTGTAGGGGTAGGGGCATGACGACGTCCGTGGATGACCGCTCGCCGATGCGGCACGAAATCCGCCCCCTGACCGGGGTGCGGGGCGTCGCCGCGATCTGGGTCGTCTTCAACCACGTCTACAGCAGGGATCATTTCCCGTTTCCTCTGGGCACACTGATCTGGCGCGGGTATCAGGGCGTCGATCTGTTTTTCGTGCTCAGCGGCTTCGTCATGGCGCTCTCCTATGCCAGGGCTTTCAGCAAGGGCTTCCGTCCCGCGGCCTATGGCGTTTTCCTGGTGCGGCGCATGGCCAGGGTCTACCCGCTCTACGCGCTCGTCACCCTGGCCGTGATCGTCCTGAACCGGATCGGCTATTTCGGTGACCGCTACAGCATCGCCGTCTCGATGCTGAACCTGACGATGCTGCAAAGCCTGGTCATGGCACCGGTCATGAACCTTCCGACATGGTCGCTCAGCGCCGAGCTGGCGGCCTATCTGCTGTTCCCTGTCCTGGCGGCGCTGATCGTATTCTCGAACCGGCGGGTGGCTGTGGTGTATACGGTACTGGCCTGCCTGATCCTGTTCTGGATCAGCCGCATCCATTTGCCTTTCGACATCGACCGCGACGGCCCGCTGGACCTGTACGATTCCACGACGCTGCTGCCCGTGCTGCGCTGCCTGACCGAGTTCGCGCTCGGTCTCGTCGCGTTCCGTCTTGCCGCAAGTCCGGCGGTAGCGAAAATATTCGCCTTGCCCTTCCTGTTGGATGGTATCTGTCTCGTCGCCTGCCTCTGCCTGTTCGCGGGCGGATCGGACGTGCTGTTCTCGCTGCTGCTGGTGCCGATCATAATCGGGCTGGCGCTGACCGACGGCGTTACATCCAAAATCCTGGGGTCGGCCCCGATATTGTGGCTGGGTCGCATTTCCTATGCGGTGTACCTGCTGCACTGGCAATTCTTTAGGGTCCGCCATTTCGTCGACAAGCACCTGATCGACAAGCTGGGGATCGTTAAGGCGGATACGCTGGGCTTGTTGACGATGTATGTATCGCTGTTCTGTGCCAGCTATTTCGCCTACCGCTTCGTTGAAATCCCGGCGCGGCGCTGGCTTAGGAAAGCCGGATCGCTGTTCAGGGCAAGCGGAGCGGTATCGGCGACATAAGCCTTACGGCGTTGTGAACAGGGCCGGGTTGATCCTGGCGGCCAGCAACGCGACACCGGCGGGATTGGGATGCGTGCCGCCGTCGCTGCACAGATAGTTCGCCGTTCCATTCACCATCCAGTAGCCGCCATCGTTTGCCGGTACGTTCGCAGCGTTGACCTCCACCGCCGCGGCGGTATCGATCACGCCCGTCAGCGGGTGGCCGCTGTGCCCGGCAAGCAACGCCCCCGAAGTGCCGATGGCAACGGCGCTGGGATTCAACGCGGAGGCTACCGGCGCACCGGCGCGCAGCCAGTCATTCAACCCCGTCCGCGTTGTCTCCAGCATCATGCGGTCGAAATATCCGCCGCCGGTATAGGCGCCGTTCCCGGAAACGGGGATGGTAAGCGCGGCATCCTGGTACAGGGCGAAATGATACGGGTCGTATCCCGTAGCCTTCGCATACCAGTTGCCGTTCGCCGCCGTATTGCCGCCCACGCCGCCGACTTTCACCGGCGTGCCATCGGCCATGTAGTGCTGCTGGTTGATGACGATCGGACTGGCGTTGGTCGCGCCGCCCACCACGCCGCCCATGCGGTACTGATTGGCGATGGTGGCCAGATTGTCCGAGGAGACGACGCGCACGCCGATGGTCGTCTGCCACACGCGCAGCGAACGCCGGCGCAGGCGTTGCCAGTACGCGATCAGGTTGCCCTGGACGGTGGCGAGGGCGTTGCCGTTCACGTAGATGTCGTTGGTACCGTAGTTGCAGACGGCATCGCTGCAACCTTGCGCCATGAGCAGCCTTTGCGCCTGTGCGTTCGTGACCGCATTGGATGCGCATTCGCCCTGCCTTGGCGCATAGAAATACGGCGTATTGTTCTGCAGCATGGCATAGGCCATGTAGCCGCGATCGTTGTAATCGCCCTGGCCGTACATGATGCTGTCGCCGAATATGCCGACGACAGGTACGTCGTATCCGGTGTCGGGGATCGCGATGACGGCGGACGGGCCGTAGACGAAGGCATTCTGGCTGCTCATCCAGCTTGTCGCGTTGCCGTTGGCAAGCTGGTTGCTGCCGTTGCCTGCTACGAAGACATAATTGCTACCCTCGCCCGGTCTCAGCGCCGTGCCGCCGACATTGCCAAGAGCGGCGCAGCCCTGGACATAGGTTTGCGCTGCCGGGGGCGTTGCCGCGCCAGGCGTCGATACGCCCGTGTCGATCCAGTTCGACGTCCATCCCGGCAGGGTCGCCAGCAGCACCTCGTTGCCGCTGGACGTGCCGCGATAGATGCGCATGCCGGTGCTGGCCGTCGAAAGCGGGTTGAGGCTCCATGACAGGGCGACCGATCCCGATGCCGTCACCGTCGCGCTTGCCTCGGTCGACGGCCCGCTTTCACCCTGCTCACCGGACAAGGTGGTGACCCTGTAGTAATAAGTCCCGGCCGCAAGGCTGCCGCCCGTTCCCGCCGTCGCCGCCGGCAACAAGGGAGGCAGGGCGATCTGGACATAGGTACGAACCCACGCCTGTGCGCCCAGCGGCAGTTCCAGCGCGGCGACATCGTCCGATTTGAGCTTGCCCCCCGGCGCGATCACCGCCGTCGCTTTGCCGCTGAACGTCAGCGGATAAAGCGTGCCCGCCGGATATTCGAATGCACCGGAGATCGTGATCGGATTGGGCGTCGATCCCGTGCCCTCCGGCGTTGCCTGCGCGACGTAGTTCATGAACACGACCTGCGGATCGTGCATCGCCATCGGCGCCTGGAACAGGAGACGCGATGTGCCGCCGACCTCGTTCGTGCCACCCTGCCCCTGCGCCATTGAGCGGCTGTAGAGCAGCGGGATCTTGTCGAAATAGCGCGACTGCGTGGCGCCGCGCACGGCCTTGATCGCAGCATCCGACGATGTGGCCTGGGATAATCCTGTCATGCGTCTACTCCACTACTTCGGCGATGGCGATTTGCGCGTTTGCCGCGCCGACGATCTTCACGATGCCCTGCGGCACCAGTGCCGAAAAACCGCGCTCGTCGCTGCCACCCTGCGCGCCGGTCGATGCGCCGGGGGCAAGCAGGATCGTGATGAAGGACTGGGTGGCGCCGTTGGCCAGCCGCCCCTCGTACTTGACCGCGATCGTGGCCGCGCTTTGGTTCTGTATCAGCAGCCAGCGCCGCTGCAGACCGGCAGCCGGTGCGGGAATGTCGATCTCGCCCGATGCCCCCAGCGTGCCCGAACCTTCGGTCCAGTCATGCGGATAGGCGGCCGAGTTATAAAGCGCCGTCAGCGCCGCCCCACGGTTCGAGATCGCCTCGGCCGCAAGCGTGTTGGGATCGATCAGATCCATGCAATTTTCCTTTCGCAGATGATAAGAAATCAGCCGAAGAATCCGTGGCGCAGCATCTCGGTCTCGATCAGTTCGGTGAACTGGCTGTGTAGGATGGGTTTTACCAGCACATCGATGAAGCCGGCCTCGATGCAGGCCTGCCTCGTCTCCGCCCGGCCATCGCCGGTTATGGCGAAAAGGCGCGGCAACGCCGTCCCGTTCTGGCGGGCCGATGTTACGACGCCGAAGGCGTCGAGGTCGGGCAGATGGACGTCGATGAAAGCCAGGTCGTAGATCGTCGCCTGCATCAGCGATACGGCATGAAGCCCGCTGCCGGTGACATCGACCTCGACATCGGGACGCTTCAACCAGCCGGCGAAGATCGATGAAAACCCCGCCACGTCGTCGACCAGGAGAACCTTCATTTGCAGCTCCTGATGATCTCGTCCATCTTGCTGTCGACACGGTCCATGCGATCGTCGATCTTGTCCTCGACCCGGTCGATGCGCGTCACCAGCCGGCTTTCCAGCGCGCCGCCCATTTCCTTGGTGTACATGTCGGTCTGGAAAGCGCTGACCTGCGCGCGCACGCCGATCACGTCCTGGCGGATTTCGCCATCGGCTTTCTGGAATGCTGTCTCGATACGGTCCGCCACACGCTCGAGCGCCTGGCAGCCATAGTTCCATACCCAGTACAGTGCGCCGAACGCCAGTATCGCCGTGCCCGCGATGCCGCCCGCAAGCCATTCGACATGGACGAGAAGATCGCTGAACGTCATGATGCACCTGCCGTTTATTGCAGGCCACGCGGATAGACGAAGCCATAGGTGTACAGGCTCCACGAAGTCGTCGATCCGCTCTGGTTGCTGGAGCCCTGGACGACGACCTGGCCGGCGCTGTTGGTGACGACTTCCAGCATCGCCGCCGTGTTGTATTCCAGCGTCGATCCGTTGGAGGGGATGCTATAGAGATTGGCTGCCACGCTGCCGATCAGCGGACTATGCACCGTCAGGTATACCTGCGCCGCCAGCGTGCTTTGTATCTCTGCCTGGATCAGGGCGATGAGACTGACGCCCTTGGGTACCGAAAGCGTGATGTTCTGAGCCGTCGCGCTTAGCGTCGCGCCGGCGGCATCGCCGATATAGCTGGAAAACAGGAACCTGTCGTTCAATTGCAGGAACGGCACGATGTTGCCGCTACCATTGCCGAGCACGGCGCCGATCGGAACGAAATTCGTGTACCCGGCCGGCAGCACGGGATTGCCGAACGACAGCGATGTCAGAACATCCGTTACGCCATTGGCGGCATTACAGATCAGATGGACATGATAAAAGGTGGAAGCGGCGAACGTGCCGGTGTCCAGTGAGCCGTTACCGGTTCCCGCCGCCCATGCGGCGGTGATATTCTTTTTTGTTCCGGCAGCCAGCGTCATGTAGACGACGGCCTGTGAATCGTAGGCTGCACCGGATGCGATATCGATGATCGAGTTAGGCGTGGTGGCATCGTTGGCAATTGTCAGGCCGTGTAGGTTGGGACTCGCCTTGACCGCCGCGTTGAATGCATAGCCGGTTTCGTTGAGCGCACCGATTACGATCCACGTCGTGTTGTCGAGCGAACGCAGCTTCAGCAGGTTGTTGCCGGTGTCGTGCCATAGCTGCCCCGCCTCCACGCTGGAGGGAGCAGACGCTCCTGCGGCAAGCGTGTTCAGCGTATCGAGCGCGGCATTGACCGCTTCCACGGCGGCAAGGCCGCTCAGCGTGCCGCTGGTAGGCAGCACGAGCGAATTCTGCGACATGTGTTTCTCCTGTTAGAACCCCTGCGCGGCCCAGTCTATGCTTCGCGCCATCCCGGCACCGCCATTGACGATGCGCACCGTGAATCCGGTTGCGCTTTTGGTCACGATCGCATCGTCCCCGGCGCTCGCGGACAGGATCGTGACCTGCACGCTGGGTGCGGTATTGAACGGTGCCGTATACGTGATCGCCAGGCCGTCGGAAGGCACGGCGATAGTGCTGCCGGTATCGACGCGGTCGGGCACGTCGGTCATGACGGCAAAGTCGCTGACCACGCAATCGACTGTCGGATCTCCGGTGCCGATCGCCAGCCGGAAATTGAAATATTGTGCTACGTATCGCCCCGGTACGAAATCCTGCCACGCGCCGTAAAGGCCATCGCCTTGTGCCAGCTGGATCTGCGGCGTGACACTTATCGTTGGCCCGGTATCCGTCCCCAGTAAATCGCCGACGGAAAGCAGGCTGCCGATCGCCAGTACATTGTCGTAGATCGAAACCGCATGCGCAGCCCAGCTCATCGTTATACCGGCATCCAGCACGCGCTGCGCATTGATGATATGCGATGGCGGCACCGTGTAGGTACCGGTATTGCCCAGTCCGCCGAAATCGAGCAGGCTCGGATCGACCAGGATATTGCCGCTGGCCAGGATGTTGCCCGATCCGATGAGCTGCAGATTGCCGCCCACGATGGCCGTGCCGCTGCAGCTTCCCGTCCATCCACCGGACGCCTCGTCGAACGAGGCAAGCAGGTTGCGCACGATGATCCCGCCGGTGATCGTCAGCGAAGCTGCCGCGCCATAGACGACATAGCCGGTCGGCGCGACATATTTCGCCGCGACCCACCATGTGCCGTTGCCGGTGACGGCAAACGATGTCTGGGCGGTGGTGCCGACCGGCACGCCCAACGCCCAGCTGACGCCCTGCCTGATCTCGTAGACCGGCTGCCGCGTATCCTCGACCGCATCCCAGCCCAGCGTCGCCAGGCTGCCGACATACACCGTATTCAGGTCCACGATCGGCGGCAGGGGTTCGGTGTAGGCGAGACCTTGCCAGACATAGGTATAGGGCTCGACCTCGTCCAGCGTCGGCTGGCCCGTGCCCCAGGCATTGCGATCCAGCACCTTGATGTAGACGGTCCTGCCGATCAATCCCGGCTGCAGCGTGATGCGCGCCAGCGTGTCGTCGCAGCGCACGAAGGATGTACCCGCCGTAAGCGCCGCCGGTACGGTGTCGAACTGCCCCCGGTTCAGCCCGGCGATCATATAGGCATTCGTTCCGGCCTGGGCACTGGCGGCATAGGACAGGAACTCGTCGCCGACCGCGCACAACGATGTGTTGGCGACCGCCGCGACCATGCCGGGCGAGGCGGTCAGCTGACCGGCGCTGGCCGACAGATCGACGCCCAGCGAATCCATCGCCGCATAGCCGGCCAGATTTGCATCCAGCGCTGTGGTCGTGACACCGTAGCGGGCGCTATGCGTGATGGCCGTCAGATGCGTATAGGTCGCGCCATCGAAACCGACCCAGACATCCGCCCCGCCCCAGCTGCCGTTGGGACCGGCCAGCGCCATCCACAGCTGCGGTTCGCCGCTGGTCAGCCGGAAGGTCGGCTCGACGAAGGCGGGGGCGTAGGAACGCGGTGCCGGGGCATTGTAGTTGGGCTGGTAGCCGCTGCCCTGCTCGAAATTATACAAGGCGGTCTGGCCGGTGCCTTCGAGATATTCCTCGGCGGTGATCGTCAGCACGCCGCCATCGGGACCTGACCAGTCCTGCTCGTCGATCGACACGATGCGCACCCATTGGGCGGAGATGCCCAGGCGCTCGTCGGTGATGGCGACGATGTCCATCGGGTCCAGCATGCAATAGCGCCAGCCCAGCCGGAAGCTGTACTGGTTGCGCACCGCCTTGCGCGCCAGAAGCAGCGTGACGCTGGTCTGCGCCGCATTGGGATCGCAGAAATAATGCGCGCTACCGGGACTGCTGCTCTGGCGCAGGCCGAACAGGGCAATGCTCGCCTCGTCCCGCGCCTGCACCAGGTCGGGATTGTAGCCGTTCTGGCGATTGAGATATTCGAGGCTGAGCGCGTTTTCCTGATCGGCGGGACGGGCCCGTTCGATGGTCACCGGATCGTCGCTGCCGCCGGCGATGAAATCATCGTCGTCCAGCGAGAACAGCGGCGCCGTTGGCGGATTGTAATACGCACCGTTGGCCGCCAGCGGCACATCGCCATACGGTACCAGAGACAGCGTGCCGCCCGACCAGACGAACGCGGAATTGCACGAAGCTGCGATGTCGTCCAGCAGGCTGGCCGCATCCTGGCTCTGGTCGAACACCGGCGAGATCCACAGCCCCTGCGCCTCGCAGTATTGCGTGAATACGGTCAGGTCGGCGAGATAGGAAACGGGAAAACCCGCGCCGTAATACGGGTTGGTGAGAAAATCTGCGATCACCTGGCCCGGGCTGGCATCGCCCTCCCCGCCGCCGCTGCCGGCCAGGATACCCAGCACCTCGAAATTGAAATTCGGCAACTCGGCCGATGAGCCGAGGCTGTAATCGTAGGAGGCGACATAGGCGAGCCCCGAATAGCCTAGCGCCTGATCGGGAAACTGCGTTTCCAGAAAGCCGAGCGGCGGCTGTCCAAGCTGCCCATAAACTAGCCCAAGATCGGCCTGTCCGATATTCTCGGCCGTCGACTTCGATGCCCATACCTGATTGACCCCGGCGATCGGTCCCTGGCAAAGACCGAGGACGAACGCCGCCGAATAAGTATAGTTGCCGCTACGCGACGTGGCGCCGCCCTTGCCCGCGCCGCTGGACGATTGCATTGCGGTGAAGTCACCGTACCAGACGAGATTGCCGGAAATGCGATTAGAGCCATAAACGATCTGGATGGGCGTACCGGCAATCGAGGTCTGCACCTTGATCCCCGCAGCGACACTGGGCGTTGTCGCGGCAGTGCTGGCAGCCGATCCGAACAGGGACATGGACTAGCTCCACAGCGTGAATGCAAGAAAAGGCGACTTTGCCAGCCGCCCGGACGTCGCCTCATCCAGCATTACGCAGTGGTTTACCACCGCGTGGACGATGCGCGGCCAGTCGATGACGATGGCGCCATGGGCGAAGCACCGCCCGACGCGGAATACAACGAAATCACCGGGCTGGACGGTAGCCGGTTCGATCTGCCGCGCCAGGCGGCACACAGGCTCGAGATAGCGTTCCTGCGACCGGTGCAAGTGCCAGTCGGGCGGATAATCGCCCGGATCGAATGGATCGATCAGACCGCAGGCGGCATAGACCTGCAGCGGAAACTGGGCGCAATCGACGCCTGTATGCTTGAGGCGACCGCGATGGTGATAAGGCGTGCGCAGCCACGACAGCGCCTCCGCAACGACAGCGCTGCGGGAGGCGTGGAGCATTTCATTCCCGATCTACGAAATAGGATTTATTCCACAACGATCGTGGTGCGGCGGCTTTCCTGCTTGCTGCCGTCGGGCGCCGGGGTTTCGCCCGCCGCCTTCTGCGTGATGATATCGGCGGAGACACCGTCCTCCACCAGCTTGTCGGCCACGACCTGCGCGCGCAACTGGGACAGCAGCTTGTTCGCCGTTTCGCTGCCGGTCGTATCGGCAAAGCCGGTGATCGTGATCTTGTGATCCTTGCCCGCCTTGGCGATGTCGGCGACATGCTGGACCGTTTCCTTCGCATCCTGGTCGAAGCCGGCCGACCATTCGGTAAAGAACACCAGCGCCGTCTGGGGCTCGGCCCGCACGGGCGATGCAATCATGCCCGTCAACAGCAGGCCGGTTGCAAGGATCGAGAAATGGGGCGCGCGCATGGGTAACTCCACAATGTGTTTCTTCCGACCGGCTTTACCCGATCCGTACGGAAACACAATGCGCAAGCGCCAATGCGGTTCCGCTATACCACCGTTTCCGGGGCCGGGATGAAGGGATAGCCGGTGAACCGCGCCAGATTGTCGAACTTGTACTGGCACGTTACCTTGGTCTTGTCGCAGCCCGCATAGGCGATGAATTCGTCACCTGCCGCAGGGGCGATGCTGAACGGAATCTGCAACACGACCTGGCCGCCATCGATCGTCGGGCCCGAGTTATAGGCGATCGGACGGCTTTCGCCCGCGCACGCCCCGCTGGTCATGGCGAGGACACCATAGGCGAACCAGTTCTGCGGGCTGGACAGGGTAGTGGCGATATTGAATGCCGAATCGACGTATGTGATCGCGCCCGTCTTGCCATAAGCCGCGCGTGCCAGGCCGCAACGCGCATCGTACAGCGTGTTGTTGCACGCGCTCTGGTAATAACTGCGCGGCATCTGGTTCGACAGCAGCTCAGTCCAGCTAATTGCCCACGACCGAGCCCGCACTGAGGGTATTGCCGCCATCCTGCAGGTTGAACCTAAACAGGGGCGCGCCGCCGTTCGCCAGCACCTTCTTGGTGATGTTCTTCAGCTCCTGGCTGTTGACCAGCAACAGGTCGGGCGACAGGCGGTAATTGTCCCAGAAGGATTCCAGCGCCGTATTAAGTTCGACGATGCCGCCCGCCCCGTCCGAGGTCAGCGTCGCCCCCGTCGGCAGCGCATTGTAGTACGCCCCGCTGCCGGAGGCGCAGACCTGGCTGATGAGACCGTCGAACGCCAGCGCGTTGGTGGAGTTGTCAACGGCAAGCGCGCTGGCCGCCTGGGTGCCGGTTGCGGCGGCGGCGATGACGAGCTGGTTGGTGGTAGTGATCGCGCCCAGCAGCGCCGTGCCGCCCGTGCCCCAGAACCAGGCATATCCGACCGCGCCCTGCACCGTGGCGACGGTGGCGGTGACGTTGTTGCCGGCCGCCGGCGTGATCGTCGCGGCGCTGGACACCTGCGCCGATCCGCCGCCGAACGTGTCGCTGGAACCATCGGCATTGGTGCGGATCACGCTGGCGGGTACGCCGCCGCTTACGGAAACGGTGGCATAGCCGCGCGGGCTGAGTGCCACGGCCTGCACCGTCAGCGCGGTCGCGGCAAGGCCCGAGCCGCTGCCCGAGGCGATCAGCGCCGGTGTCGGGGTTACACCCAGCTGCAGCGACGTGTTGCCGCCGATGATCAGCTCTTCCTCGCCGATCATCACGGCGCGCAGCAGGCCCTCGATTGCCAGCGCCTTGACGTCGTCGAACCCCTGCGCGGCATAGTCGGCTTCGAAGGTCACGTTGTAGTCGCCGGAACAGGATCAACCAACGTACTGGGTTGAACAAGCGAAGGTGTGTTGGTAATGGCGGGACTTTCAAATCCTGGAAAGAACTCAGGAGTTTCAATTATCGCTTGCAACGGCATAATCACCGCCACCGACCCATCCGATCGCGGATGTTGTATCACACCGGGCGCATTTTTATTACTACCTGCCGTCCACCGCCCCTGATCATCGCGCGGCTGTGCGGGATCGAACTGCCAGTCCTTTTGCAGCTTCTGCAGCGCCATGATCGGCACCAATCCCGTCGCCGTCGTCACCAGCGCCACATCGCCGCCGGGCAAGGGCGGCAGGCCGATGTCGGCGCGGACTTCGTTGCGGGTTTTCAGGCCGGCGGCGACGTAGCCCGTGTTGACGCTCATCGCTTCGCTGGCCGACAGGGCGCGGTCCTCGTTCCACTGAAATTCCAGGTCGGGCGCGGCGAAATCCTCGGCCAGTACGCGGTCGATCAGCGCCTTGACCCAGTTCTGCAGCGGCGCCAGCCCTTCCTGCATGCCGGTGTCGTGCGCGTTGTCCGCGGTCGCCCGGTTCATCTGCTTCACGAACGCTGTCGGCGGCACGCTGAAGGCGTAGCAGATGATGCGCGCCAGCCATTCGTCGAACTCGTCCTTCAGCAGCGCGTCCTTGGTGAACTGCACGTTCAGCCCGCCGGGCACGAACTTAGCGCCGCTGCGTTCCGACAGGTTGCCGCGCAGCATGTCGTCGAACAGCTGCTGCATCTCGCGGATCTGGCCGGGGCGCCAGTCGGGCGGGCACGATATCAGCGCCTCGGGGATGTTGCCCTCGGTGAAGTAATTCAGCTGCGCCACGGTGCGCCGCAGCGCGATGTTCACCGTCATCACCACCTGCTCCACCGGGCTGTAGCCGTACAGCTTGTGGATGCGCTTGTTGCGCGGCAAATACAGCAGCTGGTCGGCGGTATAGTCGACCGCAGGAAGGCCGTGCAGTATCTGCTGGTAGGCGGGATCGGGCGCGGCCGGGGTCAGGCCGCTTTCGTCGATCACGCGCTTGATCGTCGCGCCGTCGATCTGCTGCAATCCGTACAGCCGCCCGTCGGCGGCGCGGCGGCGATAGAGCGCGACCGCGTCGGTCACCAGCAGCTCCTCCAGCACCTGGCGTAGCCATGTCGCCCAACTATTATAACCGTCGGGGCGGCGCAGGAAAGCCTCGATCGCCGCGTTGCGCGTGTCGGGCGCGGCGGTGCGGGTCACGCCCGGGCGCAGGCGCGGCTGCACGGTCCAGGTCAGCCGCTCCATCTGGTCCTTGCGCGTCTCGATCACAAGGCGCAGGAAATTGCAGGCATCGGCCAGCGCGCGCAGCTGGGCGAAGCCGATGACTTCCTCCTCCCGCGGGCGGAGCGTCAGATTGTAGCCGACGCGGTAATCCAGCACGCGCCCCAGCGCCTGTTCCTGCGCCATCGGTTCCAGCGGCTGGGCGGGACCGAACCAGTCGTTCGGTCCCACGCCCGTCACCGCGTAACGGATGCCCTGCGCTACCCGGCTGACGAGGCTGGGCGATACCGGCGAGGCGTTCGGGCTATCGGGCATTCAGGAAACCTCCGAGCGGATTTCGATGCATATCGTTCCTGTATCATGACATGAACAAAACAAGAACACAAGAGGCTTGTCTTATCGATTTGAGATGGCTAGAAATGCGTCGCCCGCGGCTGCAGAAAGTAAGAGACGTGCCGAAGACAGCGTATCGCATTCTTGCCTGCCTCGTCCTTGGCTCGGGCCATGCTTTCGCGAAATCGGCGATGCTGCCGCATTATCCCGTCGAACAGATTTGCGGCGAGACACACAGTAATGCCTTTCACCCCGATGGCACCTCCAACGAGCCCGATATCAGACAATGCATCAGTGCCGAGCAAAGCCATTACGATACGTTGCAGAGCGAGTGGCCCTTCGTGCCCGATGCGGTCAAGCAGAAATGCGTTGCGCAGGTCCAGAAGGACCATCCCAAATCGCTACAGTATAGCGACCTCGACGATTGCATCGGCGCGGCGTTGAACGAGATCCAGCCGCAGGCCCAGGGCAGCTTCCGTTATTGATGGCTAATCCGCCTTGTCCCCGTATTCCTCGCGGTAATAATCCAGCATGCCCTCGGACCCATCGCGCAGCACCAGATCGGTCAACGCCCATACCGCCGCATCGACGCGATCGGGCGAGCGCCGGCCCTTGTAGCCCGCGCGGCTGAACAGCAGCATCTGTCGTTCCAGCTCGGCGAAATGGCCGACATGGCGCACCCTGCCCTGCTCGTACAATGCCGCCACAGGCTCGGCGCGCACGGCCTTGCCGCGGCTGGCGTCGACCTCGCGCACCGGCACGTTGGGATCGGCGGCGCGGATGTTGGCGGCGACCAGCGCGCCGCCGAAATTCCTTTCCGCCACGATGCGGTCGGCCTGCCAGCGGTGATAGGCAGCAGTGCAGGCCCGGGCCCAGCCGGTCGGCGAATAGCGGCCCGAGCAATCCTCCAGCACGCGCGCGGTATTGTCATGACCGATGCCGGCGACGACGATGCCGATCTCGTCCGAGCGACGATCGTCGGGACCGCGGCAACCCGAAGGATCGACCGCCACCACGATGCGCGACTGCCGCGCCATCAAAGCTGCGCGCGCTTCCTCATCACTCCACGCCGGTTCTCGGGTCGCTTCCAGAATCTCTCGGGTCCACAGTGCGTTCGCGACCTGGTTGCGGCATTCGCCTTCCCAGATATTCAGATACGCCGCGTGATCGCGTTTTTTCAGCGCCGCCATCTCCCCGGCAAGCGCCTCCGGGAACCAGGGATTGTCGTTCCAGTTCACCCTTGCCACCAGGGCATCCGCCGGCGGATCGATCGCGAATCGGCGATGCGTCGCGTCGTCGGCTTGGTCGGGATTGTACGTCACCCAGATTTCCGAACCTGCCTTGCGGATGGTCGGCACCAGCACCGCCCACGAGGCTTCGGGCACGGTCTGCGCCTCTTCCACCCAGGCGATGTCGATTCCTTCCATCGACTTGATCCTGGCGATGTTGAAGCGCAGCCCCTCGAACACGAACTCCGAACCGGTCGCCCAGCAGACGATGCTCTTCTGCCGCACGTCGAACAGAGGACCCAGCTCCATCGCCTCGATCTGGCTGGCCAGCAGACGATGGACGCTTTGCCCGATCGAGGTCTGCAGGTCGCGCGCGCATAATATCAGGAGGCGCTCATTCACCGCGCGCAGGATCAGGGCGCGGGCCACCCCCCAGCTTTTTCCGCTGCCGCGGCCGCCGTGCAGCACCTTGTACCGCGCGGGCTTCATCAGGATGTCCAGCTTCGCCGGGAACCGGAGATCCAGTTTTCGTATGGGCGTCTGGCTCAACGAAGGTCACCGTGATTTCCAGGGGGAACAGGGGCAGTCCATCGCGGCCGAGCGGCTGGCCCGCGCCCTGCAGGTCGTGCAGGCGAGCAAGGCTGTTGAGGGCCGCGATCTCGGCTTTCACATCGCCCTTGTCGTAAGCGCGGGCGACGGCCTCCGCCATACGCTCCGACAACCAGTCCAGCGTGATGAGAACCCGGTCGGGCATCGCGGTAACCCCGAAACAGAAAACCCGACAGATTTTTAGTCTGCCGGGCAAAATCGCTATCTACTGTTCTTGTTATACCCCAATTCCGGATCGTTTGTCAATCAATTTCAGCCTTTGGTTGACATTCCACCATCTGATTGCCACGATTCCGATATGTCTCATCCCACGATGATGATCGGCCCGCATTCGCCCCTTCTTATGTCCCTTCCGGGCATCGAGTCAGTATAATACCGCGATCATGGCCTCACTGAAATCCCTCCTGCCCCGGCGTGCCGCGGTCAAGCATGTGCTTGGCGCGCTGTTCACGCTCGGCCTGTTCTGCGCCGCGCTATGGGCGCTCAGGCACGAGCTCAGGGGCCACAGCCTGCACGAGATCCGCGAGGGTTTCGAGATGATCCCGCACAGCGCCTTCGCCATGGCGGCAGGCCTGACCGCGCTTTCGTACCTGACCCTGACTGGGTACGAGATCCTGGGCCTGATGATGATCGATGCCAAGCTGCGCTATCGCACGGCGGCACTGGCCTCGTTCGTATCTTACGCCTTTTCCAACAATGTCGGGCTGACCCTGATCACCGGCGGGTCGATTCGCTATCGCATCTACGTGTCGAAGGGCCTGTCCGCAGTCGATATAGCCTATATCACCACATTCTGCACCTTCAGCTTCGGGCTGGGCGCGATCGTCATCATGGCCGTCGCCGGCCTGACCGCGCCCGACCTGGTCGCGCTGGCGGTGCACCTATCGGCGTGGTGGGTGCAGGCGATCGCATTCGCCGCGCTTGCCGGCCTTGTGCTGTGGATCGCGGCGGGCACGTTCTGCACCAATAATTTCCGCATCGGCAACTGGCAGATGCGCCTGCCCAAGGTGCATTTCACCATAGCGCAGATCATCCTGGCGATCTGCGACCTGACCCTGGCCGCCGGTGTATTGTACGCGATGATCCCCGCCGAGGTCCGGCCCGAGTTCGACCTTTATCTTGCCGTCTACGTGATCGCGCTGGTAGTCGGCGCGCTCAGCCACGTGCCGGGCGGCGTCGGCGTGTTCGAATCACTGATGGTGCTGATGCTGCCGGCAATCCCGAAGGCGCCGCTGATCAGCTCCATCCTCGCCTACCGCGCAATCTATTTCATCCTGCCGCTGCTGCTGGCCGCGCTGCTGACCCTGGGGCAGGAACTGCTGACGCGCCGGGCCGGCCTCAGCACCGCCGTCAAGGGCGTGTCCGGCTTCCTGCCCAAGCTGTCGCCGCAGATCGTCGGCACGCTGGTCACCTTGTCCGGCGCCGTGCTGCTGTTCTCCGGCGCTTACCCGTCGCTCGATTATCGCCTCGCCTTCATGCAGGAGATTTTCCCGCTGCCGGTCCTGGAAGTGTCGCATCTGCTCAACGGCATCACGGGGCTTGCCCTTCTGGTCCTGTCGCGCGGGCTGTTCCGCCGCCTGGATGCCGCCTATCATCTGACCGTGATCGGCCTGGTCGCCGGTATCGTATTCTCGCTGCTGAAAGGCGGCGATTACGAGGAAGCCATCCTGCTCGGCCTCGTGCTGGCGATCCTCATCCCCAGCCGCCCCGCCTATTACCGCAAGGCCTCGCTGCTCGACCAGCGCTTCACGGCCAAATGGCTGGTGACGATCGGCATCGTGGTCGTGGCGTCGGCATGGATCGGATTCTTCTCCTACAAGCATGTCGAATACTCGTCGTCGCTGTGGTGGGATTTCGCCTTTACCGACAAGGCCCCGCGCTTCCTGCGCGCGACGCTGGCCGTTATCACGCTGGCGCTGTGTTTCGCGCTCTACCAGCTGCTGCGTCCCGCGCCGCCCCTGCCCGGCAAGCCGAGCGAGGAGGACCTCGACTCCGTGCGCGCCATCATCGCCGGTTCGCCCGTCGGTGCGGCCAACCTGGCGCTGCTGGGCGACAAGCATCTGCTATTCTCGGAAACCCGCAATTCCTTCATCATGTACGGCGTGATCGGACGTACCTGGGTGGCGCTGGGCGATCCCGTCGGGCCGCCCGACGAAGCCGCGGAGCTGGCATGGAAATTCCGCGAGCTGTGCGACCTGTATGACGGCCGTCCGGTCTTCTATCATATCGATGCGCAGAATCTTTCGCTCTATGCCGATCTTGGACTGCACCTGCTGAAGCTGGGCGAGGAAGCGCGCGTGGCGTTGACCGAGGACGGCGCCACGCTGGAGCGGCCCGACCGCAAGGACCTCCGTTACGCCCGCAACCGTGCGCAGCGCGAGGGCGGCACGTTCGAGGTCATCACGCCGGGCGAGGTCGAAGCCTTCATGCCCGACCTGATCCGCATCTCGGCCTCGTGGCTGGAAACCAAGAATACGCGCGAGAAGGGATTTTCGGTCGGCTTCTTCGACCCCTCCTACCTGCAGAACTTCCATGTCGGCATGGTGCGCAAGGATGGCGTGCCGGTTGCCTTCGCCAGCCTTTGGCTGGGAGCCAATCAGGAAGAGCTGATGGTCGATCTGATGCGTCACACACCTGATGCCCCCTATGGCGTCATGGATTACCTGTTTGCCGAGCTGATGCTGTGGGGCGCGGCGAACGGTTACAAATGGCTCAATCTCGGCATGGCCCCGCTATCGGGCTTCGAGGACAAGGCGCTGGCCTCGATCTGGCACAAGCTGGGTACGTTCCTGTTCGAGCACGGCGAGAATTTCTACAATTTCGAGGGCCTGCGGCGCTACAAGGCAAAATATTCGCCCGAGTGGCGGCCCAAATACCTGGCCTCGACCGGCGGGTTCCTGCTGCCGAAGATATTGTTCGACGTATCGACGCTGGTGGCGGGCGGGCTGCGCGGGATCATAGCGAAGTAGATATTTCACTTGCGCAGTTCCGTGAAAAGTTATATTAATTAAAAATTAATACTCTCATGGCGCGCAAATGAACTTTTCCAAATCCGACCTGACAAACATCACTCTTCGACTGGAAGCTTACGATCTGCCCATCGATGGAACATTTGCCATGAATACACCTTATGGCGTGCTTATATCCATGGTGGATCGCGAGAATCGTGAGAAGGAAATTGCCCATTTCAGCAGCGCTACAGGTTTGATGGCCCTGAGACACGGACGGCATATTCATGTCGAGCTGGATGATAATCCAAACGAAAAGGAACTGAAGCTGCACCTTCCAAAAGGAACCCAGTCTGTCAGCATCATTCCGATAAGTGTGGATTTCTAGTTTATTGATTTCGTGATCAAGCCGCTTCCGACCGGGCGATCAGGAATTGCAGCACAGCGTTGAGGCGCTGCCGCCCGGCCGTAGTCGTCGCGATCGCCATGTCGTCCACCGTTAGCAGATTCTCATCTGCCAGCCGTTCGACGGCGATGCGCGGCACCCAGTCATAAAGCCCCTTGCCGGTTTCCGCCGCGATGCACGCCAGCGGCAAAGGCTCCGCCAGACGCAATCCCATCATCATCATCTCCTCGAAGCGCTGGCCGGCAGATAAGCCATCGGGCTCGTGCGCGCCGTGGCCGTTTGCCGCGACCAGCTCCAGCCATTTCTCGGGCGCGCGGTGCGCGCGGGTCGCCAGCTTGCGGCCGTCAAGCGTCAAGCGCCCATGCGCGCCAGGTCCGACACCGACATAATCGCCGTAGCGCCAATAAGTCAGGTTATGGCGGCTCTCCTCGCCCGGCACGGCATAGTTCGAAATCTCATAGGCAGCTAATCCCGCGCTGGCCATCTGCGCGTTGGTCGCCTCGTACAGATCGGCAGCCTGTTCCGGCGCCGGCAATAGGAACGCCCCCTGTCCATACAGCGACGCAAATTTGGTGCCATCCTCGATCGTCAGCTGATAAGCGGACAAGTGACGGGGGTTATACGCCAACCCTTCAGCCAGCTCAGCCCGCCACGCTGCCGGTGTCTGACCAGGCAGCGCATAGATCAGGTCGAATGAAAAACGTGGGAATATCCTGGCCGCCAGCTCTATCGCGCGCCGGGCTTCCGCAGCATCGTGCTTGCGCCCCAGGAACCGCAGACTTTCGGCATCGAAGGACTGCACACCGATGGAGACGCGATTGACCCCGGCAATGGCAAAGCCTTCGAACACGCCGACATCCACCGATCCCGGATTGGCCTCGGCGGTGATCTCGACATCGGGGGCCACCTGCCACAGTTCGGCGATGCGGTCGATGACCGCCGCCACGGTTTGCGGCTGCATCAACGAAGGCGTGCCGCCGCCGAAGAATATGGAAGTAACGACGCGGCCCGGCGTCAGCGCGGCGTAATAGCCAAGCTCGTCTCTGAATGCCGAACGCCAGCGATCGTGGTCGACCGTTTCGGCGACATGCGAATTGAAATCGCAATAGGGGCATTTCGCAATGCAGAACGGCCAGTGGACGTATATGCCAAAGCCTGGGGAAACGCCTGTCACAGGTGGGGCTTGTTCTTCCTGACGGCGTCGACCGCATCCTTCTGGAGCTTGTTGTATTCGATCGTCGCCTGATTGAACCAATCCTGCGATGCCTTGACATCGAACAACGCTACGGACAGATGCGTAATCAGGCCGGGATTGTCTGGAAGCAGACTGGGCTTTGCAACAATCACCATGCCGCAATTGGCGAGTTTCGGGTCGACCGGTACCTTCGGAAAACTGAAAGCATAGTTGATCTTGTCGGCAGATAATTGAAAGAACGGTCCCTGGGTTTCATAGCTGGCGCAGGCGCGGACGGCATCGGTCACTGCATCGCCGACAGCGGTTGTTTTTCCATCGGGCGCCACCCACGCCTCCGATTGATCTTCGTCGCTTTTCATCGACGGGGGACCGTATTTCTCTGCCAGGGCCTTCACCAGCTCCTCGGCGCTCAACATTTCCTTGGGCGCAAAGACCTGCTCATGCTCGATATAGACGACTTTCTCGCCCATCACGAGAACATTGAAACCTTCCTCGCCCTTGGTGAAATTGACCACACGTCCACGCGCGATATCAGCCGTCGTCGATTGCTTGAATCCCGTTCCCAGCTTGGCGGTAACCTCGTCAAGCGTCATGCCCGGTTTGAGGCCTACAACCGTAGTGTCGATGCCGGCGGCGGCGACCGGCGCAGCAAGCGCGCACAGCAACGATGCACCCAGCAAGCAGACGAAATAAATGGCGCGCATCGTGACCTATGACTTGGAGGTGAATTCGGGAATTCTACAGCTTGCGGGACCTGAGTTCAATCCCGTCGCATCGCCGAAACACAGCGCAATCAGCTTGCGAAAAGCGTCATCCCGGTGGCTGTTTCCAAACTTGATGGCCGGATCCTCGGCAAACGTCCTGTCATGTCCGCTGCGAATGAAGATCGGATCGTAGCCGAAGCCGCCGCTACCGCGCGCGCCATGCGCAATCGCTCCTTCCACCCTGCCTTCCACCGTTTCCACATGGCCATCGGGCCATGCGAGCGCCAGGGCGCAGATGAAGGCGGCGCTGCGATCGGGATTGTCTCCCAGCTCGTCCTGGATGCGCTGGAATGCACGCGCGAAATCCTTGTCCGGACCTGCCCAGCGCGCGGAGTAAATTCCGGGTTGGCCGTTCAGCGCCGCAACCGCAAGCCCGCTATCGTCGGCAAGGGCGGGCAGGCCGCACGACACCGCCGCGGCTTTTGCCTTCAGCACGGCGTTGCCGATGAAGGTCGTTTCGGTTTCCTCGGGCTCGGGCAGGGCCAGATCAACGGCGCTGGGAAATTTATGCACGTAGTCGCCCAGCAGGGCGGCGATCTCCTTCACCTTGCCCGCATTATGCGTGGCGATCACCAGGGTATCGCCGCTGAATCGCCGGCCTGCGCTCATGCCAGGCCCAGCGCGCTGCGCTGATGGCCGACCAGTTCGGTCACGCCCTTGCGCGCCAGGCGCAGTAGCTCGAGGAACTGTTCTTCCGAGAAGGGCGACAGCTCTGCGGTGCCCTGGACTTCGACGATGCCGCCCTGCCCGGTCAGTACGAAGTTGGTATCGGCATCCGCAGTGGAATCTTCGGCATAGTCGAGATCCAGGACCGGCGTCCCCTTGTAGATGCCGCAGCTGATCGCGGCCACTTCCTGCGTCAGGGGAATCGTCTTCAGGACGCCGATGCGCTGCAGGTGCTGGAAGGCAAGATGCAGCGCCACGTAGGCGCCGGTGATCGCGGCCGTGCGTGTCCCGCCATCGGCCTGGATCACGTCGCAATCGACGACCACCTGCATTTCGCCCATCGCCTGCCGGTCGACCACGGCGCGCAGACTGCGTCCGATCAGGCGCTGGATTTCCTGGGTGCGCCCCGACTGCTTGCCCTTGGCAGCCTCGCGGTCGCTACGCGTATGGGTCGAGCGCGGCAGCATGCCATATTCCGCCGTGACCCAGCCAAGGCCGGTTCCCTTCAGGAACGGCGGCACGCGCGCCTCGACGCTGGCGTTGCACAGCACATGCGTGTCGCCGAACTTGATCAGGCACGAGCCCTCGGCATGTTTCGAGAAATTCGTTTCCAGCAAGACGGAACGCAGGGAATCGGGACTACGATTGGACGGACGCATGATGAACCTCGGTTTGCGGAAGCACTGTCTATCACCGGTCGCGGCAGGTTTCGAGCTATCTTCTCGCAACAATTCGCTTAGTATCGACTTTAGCTATCATGACGACCGCAAGCCTTTACGCCGATTACAGCCGCACCGAGAGGACAGTCGACGCCATCGTGCATGTCGCAGGACTGGCATTCGCATTCGTCGCCATTTTCTGCCTCATCTTCCTAAGCCGCACGGGGACATCGCCCGGTGTGCAGATCGGGCTTGGTCTCTACGGTCTGGGACTGGTGTCGATGCTGGGATGTTCGGCGCTTTACAACTTCACCGTGCCTGGCCCTCGCAAAGGCTTGTTCCGGCGGATGGACCATGCCGCGATCTTCATCATGATCGCCGGCACCTACTCGCCGTTCAGCCTGATCACATTGCCAGGCACCACCGGCATCCTGGCGTTGTCGTGCATATGGGCCGTTGCGCTGGCAGGCGCGGCGATAAAGATGCTGTGGCCTGGCAGGTTCGAGCGCCTGTCCATCGTCATCTACCTTATGCTGGGCTGGAGCGGACTGATGGCGATCCATTCATTGCTGGGTACGCTTCCATCCCAAAGTCTGATCCTGCTGGCCATCGGCGGCGTACTGTACAGCTCGGGGGTCATATTCCACCTCAGCCGCCGCCTGCCCTATCACAATGCGATCTGGCACGTCTTCGTACTGGCTGCCGTGATATGCCATTTCATAGCCGTGACGACGGCGACGGCCATAAAGATTTTCTGATCCGGTCAAAGCCTGTGAAGCTCACCCGAAACGATCACCGGCCCGGTGGCCGATCCACCGGGAGCGCCGCCCTGGGGCTCGACGCTGATCGCAAATGTTGCGTGATCGGGTAGGGAGTGAGCATGCAGCTTGAAGACTCTGACCGGCGACAGAACACCAAGGGACTTTGGTATGCCGCCGGTAGGAATGACCCATAACTCCAGGCTTTTCCCTGCCGGAGGCATGGGCATCCCCTCGTTCGTGACGATCACATCGTCACGGCTGTCCGTTTCGATCAGCGCAACCTCACGCGACTGCGCTGTATCGCGCAATTCGGCCCGGCCGGTCATTCTTGCCGGCGAGGTTGTAAGGATGAACAGCGCAAGCGCGGCAAACGCGCAGCCTGCAATGGCCCATCCCCACGTCCGGGTCTGCGAGGGAAGTGTCTGTCTTTCGTTATTCAGCCGCGCCAATATCCCGCGCCAGACATCTTCCGGTGGCGTCACCGGGGTACTCAGCGCATTCAGGGGGGCGAGGCACGCCTGCAGTTCGTCAACCAGCGCCCTCACACGGGCATCGGTCTCGATACGGCGGCCTATACGCTTGCGCTGGCGTATCGTCGTCAGGCCCAGAACGTAATCGCCGAGCGAAGCGGAATCGAAACCGGACACCATCTTCACGCTCCGAAACAGGTCTTGAGGGTGGAAAGGCCACGGCTGATCCACGCCTTGACCGTACCAAGCGGAATCTGCAGGCGACTGGCGATCTGGCTATGCGAATAGCCATGGACATAGGCAAGGATGATGCTTTGCCGGTTCTTGTGCTCAAGCTGACCGAGGCAGCGGCGCAGGCGCATGCCCGATGCCGTATTCTCCAGCCGCTCCAATGCGGCTTCATCCACGATCTCCGCCGTCTCGTCCAGATCGTTGCTGGCGTGGCGGAGACGGGCGGCCAGGATGTCCAAGGCCCGGAATCGCAGCACGCCGGTCATCCAGGCCTCCGCCGATCCGCGCGCCGGATCGAAACGGGTTGCCTTCTGCCAGATCTGCACCATCGCATCCTGCAGGGCTTCGGCGGCGATCTGACGGTCGCGCGTCAGGCTCAGGGCGATTCCGAAAAGCCGAGGGGAGGCATAAAGGTACAATTCGCGGAAAGCGGTGCGGTCGCGGGTCGCAACGCGCACAAGCAAATCGGCCATCGGGTCGTTCTGATTTTCGCCGTCGTCGAGTAGCGAGAGTTCCTGCACTGACATAGCAGCTTGATTCCGCCTGATTTTTGCCGGGCAATGCAAGGATTACAATATATTCCTGTTCGACGCAATTTGCTTGTCGCAATAAATATATTCGCCGCGACTGCATCCAAAGCCGGTTTTACAGCCGTATTGGATATGCATGGGTCATCCATGCGTTGCTTCCAACTTCAAGGAACTTACTCGTTATGAAAAAAGCACTTCTCGGCATGGCCAGCGCCATTGCCCTGCTTGCCGGCGCCTCCGCAGCCAGCGCCGCCACCGATCCGATGGTCGGCGGTCACGCGATGTACCCGACGAAGAACATCGTCGAGAACGCGGTGAACTCCGACGATCACACCACTCTGGTTGCCGCTGTAAAGGCTGCCGGTCTGGTCGACACCTTGGAAAGCAAGGGCCCGTTCACGGTCTTCGCTCCCACCAACGAAGCCTTCGCTGCCCTGCCCGATGGCACGGTCGACACCTTGCTGAAGCCCGAGAACAAGGAAAAGCTTCAGGCTGTCCTGAAATACCATGTTGTTTCGGGCGACTACACCGCCGCGAAGCTTCTGAAGCTGATCACGGACGGTAGCGGCAAGGCCGAGCTGAAGACGGTCGAAGGCGACAAGTTGACCTTCATGAAGACCGACAGCGGCATTTCGGTAACGGACGACAAGGGCGATGTCGCCAATGTCACCATCGCCGACGTGGTGCAGTCGAACGGTGTGATTCACGTTATCGACAAGGTCCTTCTGCCGTAAGGTTTGCAGGCTCAAAAGGAAACGGCGCGGAATTTCCTCCGCGCCGTTTTTTTATCTGCTTTCAGAACCGGTGACCAAGTTTGCCCGTATCAGCACTGTCCAAGCTGGGTTGCAATGGTCGAAAGCAATGCGCGCACACGCGGGGTATCGTAGGGCTTGTCCAGGAAAACGCCCTGTTCAGGCAACTCGCCGGGCTTGATCTTGACATGACCCGACGCCACCACGATCTTGACCGGTGGCCAGCGATTGCGCACATAATGCGACAATTTCAATCCGTCCATCGACCCCGGCATGTCAACATCCGTGATAAGGACATCGATCGACGGGTTGGCCTCCATCAACCTTATGGCGTCATCGGCACATCCAGCCTCGAAAACCCTGAAACCCGATTCCTCGATCAGATCGACCAGCTCGAGACGCACCAACACCTCGTCTTCGACGACGAGGATGGTCGGCTGGTTTATCGGCTGTATCTGTCGCATCATTTATTAACACCACTGCGATCATTAAAGTTCAACCTGCGCGCGAGAATATCTACAGTGCCCGTTTGAAATTTGGCATCCGATCGCGTTACCGGCCCCTCAAGGGTGAAGACAACGCCGGTTTCTCGATACTCTATCCGTGCGGTGCCCTTGAAATAGGCGGAAAGCGAGCGTTCGATCATGAACGATCCGAAGCCGGTGTGCTTGGGCACATGCACGGCTGGCCCCCCTGTTTCCCGCCATTGCAGGGTAAAGCGCAGGGCCTCGTTCTCATCGTTCTTTACCATCCAGTCGATTGCGATCGTCCCCGCTTCATTTGACAGTGCGCCATATTTCGCGGCGTTCGTCGCCAGTTCGTGCAAGGCGAGGGACAGTGCCAGCGAGCAGCGCGAAGACAATATCAAGGAAGGGCCCGATATCGTAAACCGCCCCGACTCCAGATCGTGCGCCAGCAGGGCGTTGCGAACGATGGCGTCGATCTCCGCACTTTCCCATTTCGTATCGGTCAGCACATCCTGCGCCTTGCCCAGGGCGATCAGCCGCGCATCGAATGCGATGCGCGCCTCGGCCAGGCTCGGCGCACGGCGCATCGTTTGATTGGCAATCGCCTGGATCATGGCCAGCGTATTCTTGATGCGGTGTCCCAACTCGTGATTGAGCAATTGCTGTTGCGCCTCGGCGCGTTTCTGATCGGTGATGTCGCGGGAAACAGACAACAGTTTCTCGGGCTTGCCATCGATCCCCATGACAGGGGAGACAGCCACATCCCACCATCGCGGTGTACCGGCCATTGTTTCGCAGAAGCCTTGGAAACGTCCGATATTGCCCCCCTTGGCTTCGACCAGCGCCGCATTCGCCTGATCGTTATCGGAGCCTTTCCAGAAATCGGGCCAGTGCGAGCCTTCAATCTTTTTGAAGTCGTCGATTTCCATCAGCAGCTTGCCATGCTCGTTCATGCCCTGCAGGCGGCCTTCCATATCGAGTATCTTGATGCAGTCGGGCGAGCTTTGCAGCACGCTGCGCAGGAACGTCTCGCTTTTCTCCAGCGCCTGGTTGGCAGCCCTGATATCGGTCAGGTCGGACTCACGACTTGCAACGACATGTCTGAAAAGATCGCAGACCGTTACCATGGCAAGGCTGATGGTCGCATAAAGGGTCGTACCGAAGAATTCTTCGGACGAGGGGGATGCAAATATGCAGATGGCGATGAACGCCGACAGCAATACGGCGAAATAGCCCGGGCCACGACCGAATAGGAAGCCGGTCACGAACATGCCGGGCATGTACAGAAGGAACGCCGCGTTATCGAGCGGCAGGCAAACATGCAGAAGCGTCGCAAATGCGACGATTGCGAACGCCGCGGAATAACGGAAGATCGGTGGCCAGGTTGCCGCATCGACTCTTGCCGCAAGCGCTATTAGGGAAAGAGATTTATCGGCCGTAATAGTCATTTATGATATGGATCAAACCTTGGAATTACCGACGGCAGCAGGAAAACCGGGGTGGGACCGGTGTTCCTATTTCGTGTTGAGGGCCCGCAGTTCAGGTTCGGCATACACGATGACGCGGGAGCGAAAGCCGTAATAACCGATCTTGACCACACCGGTCATACCCGACTGAATGTGTTCAACCCCGGCCTCGACCGCAGAGGCCTCGTCGGCAAAAGGCAGTTCGATTTTCAGGCCGGGACCGTATTCCATGCATTTGAACCACCTTTGCGGGGCACGCAGAGGCACGAAGTCCCCGAACATGGGACGTTCGGCATTGTTGTCTGGATTTTCCGTCATGGCGATAAGGGATGATATAGCGGATCGGGTCACATGGCAATGCGCGCCGCCGGGGCATCGATTGACAAAACCGGGCTGCAGGGCAGATAACTGATCCACACATGATCGCTGCAATCACCCATAACGCCAACAGCAAGGCCCAGGACCTGACCGGCTCACGCCGCGACGTGCTGGAGTTGATACAGGAGGCGGGCCAACCGATCACCGCCTACAAGGTGATCGAGGCGCTGCAGCTGAAACGCGGCAAGCAGGTCATGCCGCCGACAGTGTATCGCGCGATCGATTATCTTCGCCAGCAGGGTCTGGTGCATAAGATCGCTTCGATCAGCGCCTATGTCACCTGCTGCGAGGCAGAGCATTCGGAAGCAAGCAGTCCGGCGCAATTTCTAATTTGCGAACGATGCGGCAAGGCGTTCGAAATCGTCGACAACGAATTGCCGGACAGCCTGCTGGCCTATGCGCAGGCGATGAACTTCACCATCACAAGCCAGATCATCGAGCTGAAAGGCACCTGTGGGGATTGCCGCGCGGCAGCTTAGGCTGCCGGGTTCTTCAAGGTAACAGTCTTCTTGGCCGTTGCGGCATCCGCTTTCTCGGGATGCGGCATCACGAGCAGCTTGCCTTGCTTAACTTCATCCGTCGAAGCCGCGGGTGCCGGCAGCGTCAGCAGTGCTGACGCCTCGATCGCCTTGGCCGGCGCGTCTGCGGTTATGAATCCCGCATCCTTGTCCTCGCGCAGCTGGAGGGCATTCTTGGCCTTAACCGCAAAGCCATTGATGGTATTGACCATCAGCTTGGCCACCGGCTTCGAGACAAGGCTGAGTACATTGAGTACGGCCGCGCCAGCCATGAGGTTGTCCGGCAAATCGTTGGGACGAATAAGCTGCAGGCCAAGTGTTACGCCGGCGCTGACGCCCGCCTTGATACCGACCTCGGCAAGGTTGGCATTGATTTCCTTTACCGCATCGTTCGACGAAATGCCGATAACCTTGGACAGGAACCTCAGCCCCACGCTCGGTTTGGCGTGTTGGGGCTCTGGCTCCTTCGTGGGAAGCGGCAACAATGACGAGCCGGTCTTCTGCAACTGCTCGACCATCCGGGCTGCGATCCGATCGATATCGACCTCGCTCAGTTGCGGTATGTTGATCGAATTTTCTGTGTCCGGCGAAGTCTTTGCCTCGGGCTTTGCGACCTCGTTATGATGCTTTTTCTTCGCCATATACGCTCTCCTTGAGACTCGTTTTGTAGCACGGAACGAAGGCGTCTTACCAGCGCGAAATGAGGGGAAACGCACAAAATTAAGAAAACGCAAAGTTATTTAACCATGCCTGCCCATAAATTTGCATGCGAAGCGCATAATAAAACGGTACCGGTGCGTTTAATAAGTAGGATGTCTGATTTCGAGGAGAGTTCGATGCGCTACAAACTGCCGATCACAGCCATGGCTGCCGCTGCCCTGCTGGCCGTTACACCGGTGACGCCCGCCGCCGCACACGAATATTACCATCATCACGGCGGTCCGGTTTTTGGCCTGTTCCGCGCCGTAACCGCGGTCGCCACCCTGCCCATCCGGGCAGCGGCCAGTGTCGTGCCGGTTCCTTACGCCTACCCGGTGCGCTACTATCCCCGTCCGGTGTATTATGCACAGCCCGCATATTACCCCGCTCCGGCCTACGCCTATCCGCAGCCCCAGGCAGTGTATGCCTATCCGCAGGGAGCCTATTACGGCCAGTGAGCGAGAACGAGGACCCTGCGCAAGCGACCGGCCGGCCTGTACGCAAGGGCGGCCGGCCCTCGCTAGAGGCAGCCGGCCGGATAGAAGCCCGGATCGTGGCCATGGCACGTGAGCAGTTCTTTGCCCATGGCTATGGCGCGACCAGTATCGAGACAATCGCCCGCAAGGCGCACATCTCGAAACGCACCTTCTATGCCCGCTTCCAGAACAAGGCCGCTATTTTCAGTGCCGTCGTCAACGAGCTGATCGGGAAAGTCGTTCCCGGCAACATCGATGGATTGTTCGAGGGCGCATCGTGCGAGACCATACTTCAGGGCCTCGCCCGCGCCATTCTGGCTGCCTCGCTGGCGCCCGATACGCTGGCCCTGCAACGTGTCATCATCGCCGAGGCCACCCGCTTCCCCGAACTGGCCCTGGTCATGAACGAACAGGGCGCGCGCCAGGATGCGATCAGCCGCATCGCGACCCTGCTGGCACGCGAAACCCGATCAGGCCGGCTGGCTGTCGAAAATCCAGCCATCGCTGCCGAAATGTTCCTGCAACTGGTCATCGGCGTGCCGCAACGCCGCGCGATGGGCCTGGGTACGCCCATGACGCAAAGCGAACTGGATGATTGGGCGATGAGGGCCGTGCAACTGTTCCTCAACGGCGCCGCCTCGTAACCGGCTATTTGGTCGCGGGTATCGGCAGGGTCGTCGGCGCGGGGGCTGTTGCAGGCGCAACATCCTTGCGGCACTCCACCACCCAGATGTCGTAAATCGGATGATCCATCGCCGCCAAGGACGGGCTGGAGGCGAACATCCAGCCGCTATATGCCTGTACCGGGGCCTCCCCGGCCTTCTGCTCGGAGACCACCAGAAAAGCGGCGGATTCGGGCGTATCCTCGGGCGGGGCGCGGCGACAGGCTTTCACGACAATGTTGAGCGAGCCGAACGTGACCGTCTGACCGATCCTGGCTTCGATATGCGATACGCGCGCCGTTATCTTGTCGAGCGCCTGCAACTCCGCGATCGGCATATCCTCCATCGTGCCTGGCGGCGGCGCGGGCGGCAGGGGGACGTCTTCTACCGTTGGGGGGACATCCTTGGCATCCTTGGCCGTCTTTTCAGGCTTTGGCGCAGTCTCCGACCTGGCCGGCTTTACCGTTTCGACGTCGGGCCCATTCCCGATTTCTTCCTGCGCAAGCGCTATGCCGGGCATCATCAGGCCAAGACAAAGCAGGACGCGCAAGAGCCTCATCAGGCCGGCTTTTCAGCGACGAAGCGCAGCCGGACATAATCCGCCACCCAGTGCCCCTCGGCATCGCGCAGGTAGGGTTCCAGCGTGTTTGCGATACGCTTG
Organism: Alphaproteobacteria bacterium; assembly: GCA_965199335.1. Lineage (GTDB taxonomy): Bacteria > Pseudomonadota > Alphaproteobacteria > CALMVH01 > CALMVH01 > CBDAQV01. The sequence goes on from CBDAQZ010000004.1 coordinate 65,572, forward strand.
ACGGCAGCATCGCGGTCGTGCGCCGGCAGGCGCATCAGCATCTGGCGTCCGAATAGTTTCAGCCACGGCTCGATGCCGGTGGGCAGCGGCGTCGGACGCTCGTACATGTCGATCGCGTGGATGCGGAAACCGGCCTTTACCAGGCGTTCGCTATATTGCTCGGTGGTCGGGAAGTACCACAGGCGTTCGATCTCGGGCTCGATGCCGGCGTGGCGCAGGGCTTCCGTGAACGCCGCCACGATGTGCGCCACGTTGCCCTTGCCTCCCATCTCGGCGACAAAATGGCCGCCCGGTTTCAGGGCCTGGTAGACGCCATCGACGACCGCCTGGGGATCGTGCGACATCCAGTGCAGGGCGGCGTTGCTGAATACGGCGTCGAATTCATTGGAAAACAGAAGGTGCTGGCCATCTCCCACATGCGCATCGACGCCTGCCGACACGGCGCTTGCGACCATGTCGGGGCTGCTGTCGATCGCGACGACGCTAGCGCCCGCCGCCTTGATCTCGAGCGCAAGCGTACCGTCGCCGCAGCCAAGATCGAGAACCCGCATGCCGGGCACGATGTTTAGGAGCGAGAGCAGCGAACGGCCAAGATCGCTGACAAAAGAGCCGTGGACCGCGTAGTCCGACGTATCCCAGTTATTCACGTGACGATGCTTCCTTAAGGATGGGCGGGGGCCGGCGCAGGGGCCGGAACCGGAGTAGAGCCGGTCGGCGCCGAGCCGGAAGTGTTGCTCTTGCCGAGGTTCTGCAGGTTGAAGATGACCTGCCCCAGAAGTTTTTCCAGGCTCGCAGCGGATTGCGTATCCGTGATCTCGGCACCAGGCTTCAGCATGTCCTCGGCGCTTCCCGGCTCCAGGGACATGTATTTATCGCCTAGCAGGCCCGGCGAGTTGACCGTGGCCAGCGTATCGCTGGGAATCTGGTATTCGGGCTCGATCCCGAGATGCGCGATCGCCTGGAAGGTCTTGGGGTCGAGCGTGATCTTCGTCACCGTACCGACCTTGACGCCGCTGATACGGATCGCGCTACCGGGGGCCAGCCCGTCGACATTGGAGAACCGGGCAATCAGATCGTAGCCGCCTTTCTTGCTGTGCTCCTGATTGTGCAGGGCAAAATACAGGAAATAGCCCGCAATGAGAATGACGAGCGCGCCGATGACCGTTTCGAGGATATTGTGCTTCATGATTTCTGTTTATTGAGGGGGCGACCAGGATTCGTAATCGCCGGTTGCGCGGTCGCGGTATCCGGCGCCGAGCGTGTGGCCCGGCGGCCGGTAGGCCATCTCGGTTCCGGTCAGGTTTGGCTCGGGGGGCTTCTGCCAGGAACGGCGCAGCGGATTCGAGGCCGCCGGCGGATCTTTCTGCTGATGGTGCAGCCAGCCATGCCATTCGGGCGGCACGATCGAAGGTTCGGGGGCGCCGGCGTACATCACCCAGCGGCGCTCATAGGTATGGGTATGCACGGGCTTGCCGCGATAATAGCGATTGCCTAGCTGGTCCTGTCCGACCAGAGTGCCACGGAACGCCGTCAGCCAGATCATGGAGGCCGATGACAGAGTTGACAGGATGCTGGCAATTTTTAGTTTTCGCATGACAGGACTGTTCGTAACTGACGCAAAAGGATTTCGCAATGGGCGGACGCATCGCAAATAAGCTGAAGGAACTGGGGATCGAATTGCCGGTGCCGGCAAGCCCGGTGGCGAACTACGTTCCCTATGTAATAACGGGAAACCTGCTGTACATCTCCGGGCAGCTGCCGATGAATGGTCAGGCGGTGATGGTTCAGGGCGTTCTGGGCGGAAGCCTGGGCGTGCCGGATGGCCAGCGCGGCGCGCGCCAATGCGCCGTGAACCTGCTGGCGCAGGCCAATGCCGCGCTTGACGGCGACCTCGACCGGATCGTGCGCGTGGTCAAGCTGGGTGTCTTCGTCGCCTGTACGCCCACTTTCTTCCAGCATCCGCAGGTCGCCAACGGCGCCAGCGACTTCATGGTCGAGGTTCTGGGCGATGCCGGCAAGCATGCGCGGGCCGCCGTCGGCGTTCCATCCCTGCCCCGCGAGGCGGCGGTGGAAATCGAGGCCGTCATGGAAATCGCGATTTAAAAAAGCCGCTTAAGTCCGTTTTAAGCCTAACGCCCGTAGTTAAAGGCCTGGACTTATAACTTTCGCGGGCGATCCAATGCTATCCATCGGCGGCATTTTCATCACCATTTTCTGCATCTTCGGCGGCTTCATGGCCGAAGGCGGCAAGCTGGGCCCGGTCATCGAGGCCGCGCCCTTCGAACTGGTGATGATCTTCGGCGCCGCCATCGGGGCGCTGGTGGTGTCGAACAGCATGGAAGTGGTCAAGAACGTGTTGCGCGCCTTCGGCCAGATCATCAAGGGACCCAAATGGAAGCGGACGGACTACAACGACCTGCTCTGCCTGCTGTTCGAACTGATCAAGATCCTGAAGAACAAGGGCGCGGTCGGCCTGGAGCCGCACATCGAGAATCCTCATGAAAGCGCGATCTTCAGCAAGTACCCCAAGATAGCGCACGATCATTTTGTCTGCCCGTTCCTGTGCGACACGATGCGCATCATGACGATGAACGTATCCGATCCGCACCAGCTAGAAGACATCATGGAAAAGCAGCTGGAAAAGCATCACCACGAGGAGATGCGCGCCGCCGACGCCCTGCAGAGCATGGCCGACGGCCTGCCCGCGCTTGGCATCGTCGCTGCCGTGCTGGGCATCATCAAGACCATGGGATCGATCAACGAGCCGCCCGAGCAGCTGGGCAAGATGATCGGCGGCGCGCTGGTCGGAACGTTCCTCGGCGTGTTCCTGGCCTATGGCGTGGTCGGCCCGCTGGCAGGCCGCCTGAAGCAGCTGCATACCGAAGACTACCAGTTCATGTTGACGATCCGCGATTCGCTGGTGGCCTACCTGCACGGCGCGGCCATACAGGTGGCGGTCGAGATCGGCCGCGGCGCGGTCCCGACCAGCAGCCAGCCCAACTTCGCCGAGCTGGAAGCCAGCCTGGAGAAACTGCGCAGCGACGCTCCGGCGGAAAAAGCGGCCTGAAACGGCCTATTTCACCCGCGCTATGCTGACTTCGTAGCTGGCGGCATTCGGATCGTAGGGAATGGTGCCGGCAAGATCGAAGGGTATGCCGCCTGGCCGCACGGTCAGCCACGAGCTGACCTGACGAAGCGTGCCGCCACCGCTGGCCTTTGCCGCGATCAGCAATTCTACTTTCGCCGTCGTCGTGCAGGCGCTCACGACGTCGCCCGTCAGGCGCACGACATTGCCCGATCCATCGCTCCACTGATCGATTTCCGACGAGAAGTTCTGGATGGAGACCTGTTCGACACCGCAGGCATAAGCGGGTACCGCCAGCAGGATCGACACCGCCGCCGCAATAAGGCGAATCATGCCTGCAGCGTCCGGCGGGCGTGGAATTTGTTCTTCAATCTAAGGCTGGGCTTTTCGATCAGAAACCACGACAAGGCAGCCAAGGCCAGCACCGGACCAAGGCACAGCAGGAAAAGAACAATCGGGGTGAAGGCGATATCGTGGTGGCGCGCATACCAGATTACGCCTTGCAGCACCGGCCAGTGAAAGAGGTAGATGCCAAAGGAAAAATCCGCCTTCATGACCAGGGCCGGACGCACATGCTGTGCAAGATAGATCACGAAGAACGGCAGGAAGAGGGTGAACAACGCGCGCAGTACCTCGTCCTGTACCAGCGAGGGGTCCCATTGCAGGTGTAATGTGCCGATGAAATGCAGGGCGATGGCGATGGGCGGCGTGAACAAAGTCAGCACCAGCCCCGCGATGCTGAGCGGGCCCATGATCCGGTAATTGATTCGGCTGGTGTTGAGGAACAGCAGCACGCCCATGCCGAACATCATCAGGAACGGAACGACCAGCGCCGCCGCCGCACTCAGGGCATCCAGATTGACCAGGTAGACCAGCCAGCACGCGGCGAAGAAAGCATTGAACCGATCCTCGCTCAGCACCGCGAACAATCCCAGCAACACGCACATCGTGTAGCAGGCCATCTCCCACCAGATCGTCCAGGTCGGCATATCGACAAAGCCGGACATCGTATTGCCCTCGTAGCCGCGGCAAAGCGTGAATACGGCCCACGCCAGCGGCAGCGCCACAACCAGCGCCGGCACGATTCTAAGAGCGCGGTGAACCACGAAGACTTTCACCGACGGGCCGTCGGTCCAGCTTTTGGCGATAAGATAGCCGCTTATGACGAAAAACCCGTTCACCGCGATCTGGCCGATATCGTAGATGAACCCCCGCGTCGATACGCCCAGCAACATCCAGCAATGGACCAGCACGACGATAAGGCTGAGGGTAAGCCTCAGAAGCGTGAAGTTATTGCGATGAGCGATTCCGTTCATCGCCCATCCTTACCCCGCTTTCGCCTCCGCCGCCATATCCTCTTCGGGCTTGCCGCGCGTGCGCTTGACCATCAGCTTGTTGAGGGCGTGCAGATAGGCGCGGACCGAGGCGACCAGCGTATCGGTATCGGCTCCCTGCCCGTTCACCGTCCGGCCATTTTCCTCCAGCCGCACCGTAACCTCGGCTTGAGCGTCGGTGCCGGAGGTGACGGCGTGAACCTGGTACAGCACCAGCCTGGCCTCGTGCGGGAAAATTTCCTTGACCGCGTTGAAGCAGGCATCGACCGGTCCGTTGCCGCTGGACGAAACGGTGTGCGGCACGCCGTCGACCATCACTTCCAGCTCGGCGCTCTGCGGTCCCTTGCTGCCGGCGACGACCTGCAGCGAGACGAAACGGATATGCTCGTGGTCGCGGCCGGTCTCGTCATCCACCAGGGCGATCAGGTCCTCGTCGAACACGTCCTTCTTGCGGTCGGCAAGGGTCTTGAAGCGGGCGAAGGCGTCCTCGATCGCGTTGTCGCCAAGTTCATAGCCGAGGTCCTTCAGCTTCGCCTTGAAGGCATGGCGGCCCGAATGCTTGCCCAGTACCAGGCTGGACTTGTTGAGGCCGACCGTCTCGGGGCTCATGATCTCGTAGGAGCCGGAATGCTTCAGCATGCCATCCTGGTGGATGCCGCTTTCATGCGCGAAGGCGTTGGCGCCGACGATGGCCTTGTTCGGCTGCACGTTGAAGCCGGTGATGGTGGACAGCAGGCGCGAGGCGCGGGTGATCATCGTGCTGTCGACGCCGGTGGTGTACGGCATGGCGTCGCCGCGCACCTTCAGCGCCATCACGATTTCTTCCAGCGCGGCATTGCCTGCGCGTTCGCCGATGCCGTTGATCGTGACCTCCGCCTGGCGCGCGCCGGCCTCGATCCCGGCCAGCGCGTTGGCGACAGCAAGGCCCAGGTCGTTATGGCAGTGAACCGAGATCACCGCCTTGTCGATGTTGGGCACGTTGTTGCGCAGGTGGCGGATCAGGCCGCCGAATTCCTGCGGCACGGCGTAGCCGACCGTATCGGGAATGTTGATCGTGGTGGCGCCATGCTTGATCGCGGTTTCGACGCAAGCCGACAGGAATTCGGGATCGCTGCGCGTCGCATCCATCGCGCTCCATTCGACATCGTCGGTGAAATTGCGTGCCAGCGTCACGCTGTCCACGACCATTTGCAGGACCTCTTCCGGGGTCTTGTTGATGTTGTACTTCATGTGGATCGGGCTGGTGGAAACGAAGGTGTGGATACGGCGCCGCTCTGCCGGCTTGATCGCCTCGGCGCAGCGCTCGATGTCGCGGCGCATGGCGCGGGCAAGCCCGGCGACTATGGCCTTCCTGGTAACCTTGGCGATGGCGTGCACGGCCTCGAAGTCGCCGTCCGAGGCGATCGGAAACCCGGCCTCGATCACATCGACGCCCATTTCCTCCAGCATGGCGGCGACGCGCAGCTTTTCCTCGAGGTTCATCGAGCAGCCGGGCGACTGTTCGCCATCGCGCAAAGTGGTGTCGAATACGACGATACGGTTTGAATCGGAACTGGTCATGGCGGGCTTTCGTATGGATCGGCGCCGTTGGCGCTATGAGTTTGGATTATTATGGTGCCCGGCAGACGGGCAATGCCCCTGGTGACGCTCCGAAAACCGGACCGCTCAGGGGCGAATAAGTCGTAGAAGCAGCGCGCCCTCGAGACCCGAAAGGGCCTGGGTCGAAACAAAAGCTATGGTGGCTTCGCTGATCACGGATCGTTTATAACAACGCCCGGAAGGGAATACAATCGCCGATTAAAGCCGGGAAATCGGCGTGGTCGCTGGTGTTTCCACCGATCGAATTACATTTATCTAGTTCCGTCCGGACCCAGGAAGCGGATCGGAAATAAATCCCTCACCATCCTTGCGACGCCACAAATCGAATTTCCCGACAGGGGTATAAACGGTGTGAATGGCGGCAAGAACGGGCGCAGGCAACAAAAGCAACTCATCGTCGAAAGCGACAAGAGACGGCCGGATCGTACCCGAGCGAATTCCGTCGCCCAGTGCCTGGTATTCGGCGCTTGAAGGAATTTCACGGAAATTCTCGTTCAGGGTATAAAAAAACGCCGGCTTTCGGAAGGCGATGCCCGGGTCCCAGCCCCACAGCACGCTTGCATCGGGGGTCGTATGCTCAAGCACGAAGTCCAGCTTGTTCAATGCGTTGAAACCGCGCGCCTGCCATTGATGGTTCAGGTTCGCTCCGGCAGATCCAACCAGAGTTATCATGGCCAGCGATGCTACGATCGCCGTAAGGATGGATGGCGGCCTGGCCTCGATCAGCGGCGCCAGAACGAAACCGCCGGCAAGGGCGCTGAACGGCACCATCAATATGATGTACTGGCGTTGCAGGTTCGGCACCAGGAAGGCGCCCGCTGCAAGGCAAATCAAGGGGATGACCACGACGGGGGGAAAGGCATCGCTGCGCTTGCGCCACCAGGCCTTGCAAAGCATGCCGCATCCCGCCGTTGCCACGACAATCAGGAAAAGATCGTGTTTCACCGCCTGGCCGGCATACTTGACTCTATAGTCGGGAAAGCGCGGCAAGCGGTCGACCAGGGTGAAATTCCAGGCGACGAAATCGTGCAGCGCACCCATGGACGCAAGCCATGCCACGATGGGTGCGGCCACGACCAGGGCACCGAGCAATGCAAGGGCGACCCCCCTTAGAATTACGGATCCGGAAAACTTGCCGGAGGCGTTGACGAGGAAGGCGCATGCCAGTCCGGCAAGGCCGAAAAGCGGTTTCGGCGTTGAAAGCAGCGCCACCGCACCCGCCATCCCGGCGGCTCCCATCCATACGGGCAGGCGCTGAGGCTCGGACTGCAATCCCGCCAGAACGCAATACGCCGTCACCAGCAACGCGAACAACGCCAGCATGTCGGGGCGGATCTCGATCCCCTTGGCCAGGAAGAAGCCGTCGCCCAGCAGGAGCAGTGCAGAGAGCCATGCTGCGTTTGCCGTGCATCCGCCACGCCTGGCGATCATCCACGTCAGAACGGCGCTTGCACCTGTAAAAAGAAGCGACAGTGCCCGCAGGAACACCGGAATGAAGCGCGCCAATGTCTGGTCCGTGCCGCCGAAAAGCCAGAAGAAGGGCTGTACGACAAGGTAATACAGGGGAGGATGATTTTCGAAGACCTCCCTGTAGGGGACGGCTCCTTTCCACACGCTCCACGCGAATTGCATGTGTTCGAATTCATCCTCGTCCCAGCCGCGCGAACGAACGAGGACAATCAAAACAAAGAAAATCGCTATGACTATGAAAGGATAGGTGCGCTGGACGGATCGCATCGTGGACTTTCGACCGTAGGATCAGCATTCCTATACGCAGCCCCTGCCGGCGGCACAAGATTTGCGGATGCAGCGACACGAACGCTTTTACATTCCAATCGGTCGCTAGTACGATCATGCCGGACAACCGATCGGACGATCCATGCTCTTCTGGCCCATTCTCGGCATCATCGTAGTACTTTTCTTCGCTTCCCTCCGCATCGCGCAGGAATATGAGCGCGCCGTCGTCTTCCGGCTGGGACGCATCCAGGCCCAGCGCGGGCCCGGCGTTTACTTCCTTCTGCCGTTCCTGGAGTGGAAGCAGCTGATCGATATGCGCACCGCCACGGTGAACATCGAGCAGCAGGAGACAATCACGCGGGACAGCGTTACGATCCGCGTCAACGCCGTGCTTTGGTTCAAGGTCACCGATGCGGTCCAAGCCATCGTTACGGTGCAAAACTACCGCAACGCCGTCTACGCCGTGGCGCTTACCAGCTTGCGCAACATCATCGGCCAGCACGATCTGGACCAGGTGCTGAAGGAGCGCGATGCGATCAACGCCCAGTTGCGCGGCATGATCGACGCCACGACCGAGCCCTGGGGCATCAAGGTGGAAGCGGTCGAGATGAAGGATGTCGAGATTCCCGAGCAGATGCAGCGTGCCATGGCGCAGGAAGCACAAGCGATGCGCGAGCGCCGCGCCCGCATCATCAAGGCAGACGCCGAGAAGGAGGCCGCAATCAAGCTGACCGAGGCTGCCGCCATGATCGCCCAGCACCCGGGCGCGCTCGAACTGCGCCGCATGCAGATGATCACCGAGGTGGGCGCCGACCAGAATACCACGACCATCATCCTGATTCCGTCGGAATTCACGGCGGCTGCCAAGGCCTATGCCGACAAACAGTGAGACTGGGCCAGACCGCAATCATCGGCTTATTCTACCCGGAATCGTTGTCGCCGGGCTTTGTCTGCGGCTGATCTACGCTGATCGTTCCCTCTTCGAGGACGAGTTCTTTTCTGTCTACTGGGTGCGCCAGGGCATCGCCTATATCTGGGGTCCGGGACTTTCGATCGAAAGCAATCCGCCGCTTTACTATACGATTCTCTGGCTGTGGACGAAGGCGTTCGGCTATGGGGAAATTGCCTTGCGGCTTCCCGCCATCATGGCTTCGATCGCCACCATCCCCATCGTATACCGCATCGGCAGGGCATTGTTCGAGAGTCGTACCGCCCTTGTCGCGGCAGCCCTATTCGCGATTACGCCGGTCCAGATCGGCTGGTCGGACCAGGCACGCTCCTATGGCTTTCAAACGCTCCTTTCGGCCTTGTGCCTGTTAAGTATCGTGCTGTTCGTCCAGTCCTTTCTCAGCAATAACGAGGCGAGGCGCAAGGCGCTGGTTCTATATTTTGTCTCGGCCTCGCTGCTCGCATGGACACATTACGCGCAAATCTGCTTCATCGCGGCCGGTGCGGTGGGGGTCGCAGCACTGTGCCTCATGTATTTCCGGCGGACCCCGTCGCTGCTGAGGGAATGGGTGCTGGCCAATGGTGCCGTGTTCCTGACGGTAGTTGCGGAAATCCCCTTCATCCACAAAGTCGCTGCGAATCCGGGCCTGCAGATGATAAAGCTGCCCCTTGGCGACATTCCGGGCAACATCGCCATCATGCTGTCGGGAACGTCGTATCCCGTATTGGCGGCAATAATGGCGGGTTTGATCGGTTTCTGCCTTTACCGCATCTGGACGGCGCCGGACGATCGCAGCCAGGAGAGGCGACTGGTTTTGATCGTAATCCCCGCCCTTTACATCGGCTTGCTTTTTGCCGCCAATTTCGTCCATCCGGTTTTTGTCGCCCGCGTTCTTGTGGCGCTGGCCATCCCTGCCTCGCTTGCGCTGGCAAAACTGCTGACGGACATTCCGAACGGATCGGCGCGTGCGGCCCTGACCGGCGGCATTGCGATTGCATACGCCGTCAGCCTTCCGCGCGACCTGCAGGCCACGCCCTTCCGTCAGGTCTTCGGAAGCATGGCTACCCGGTTCAGACCCGGCGACACAGTGGTCTTCGGCCCTTACGACCGGATCGGGGCGCTTGCCTATTATCAACCGGATATCGTTGCCGGTGGTGTTGGGAGATGGCGGCCCGGAAGCGCCCTTCCGGTTACGTCCGAGGATCGTTTCTGGAACGCCCAATTCAATGTAAGGGAATTGAACACGCCTGTTATACAAACCCTGATCTCGCAACACCGCACGGTATGGTTGATCCTTCTGGAAGACGACAAGCTGCTGGGTCCCGCCGAACGTCGACTTGAGCCTGCGCCGGTGGAATTTGCCGACAACCCTCTGCTCCACGTCTATCTGTGGCAGGGTTCCCCGCCATGAAAGTCGGGATCATACAGACACAGCGTCTCGGCGACCTGATCATCGTGCTGCCGATTGCGCACTGGTTCGTCGCCCAGGGACATGAAGTCTTCTGGCCGGTACGGACCGACCTGCTTGCCGCCATTTCCGCTGTCGCACCCGACATAAATTTCCTGCCGGTCGATCCCGCTTTGGAGCAGAGGGACAGGCTGGCCTTCTTCCAGACCCATCCGCACGAACTGCTGGTCGCCGCAGGGTGCGAGACGATACATTCGCTTTACACCTTTCTCGAAGAGGACGGGCTGGTCGACAAAAGGCTGGTTCAATCCCTTAAGTTCGACGAATATAAATTCGCCGTGGCCGGCGTGCCCTTCACCGAAAAATGGAACCTGCGGCTGACGCGCAATCGCGTGCGCGAGGAGGCTTTGCATGGCCGCCTGAACATTTCCGGCGAATATGTGCTCGTACACAACGACGGCTCGATATACTCCATCGACATCCAGCTGCCGCCGGAGTGGCAAAATCGCTATCAGATAATTCATGTCGGCCCCATGACGGACAGCGCGTTCGACTGGATCTATACGATCGAGAATGCCGCCAAGCTGGTCATGATCGACAGCAGCCTCGCCAACCTGACCGAGCAGCTGAATATCGGCGGGGAAAAATATCTGGTCCTGCGCAGCCTGGTGCAGCAGACGCCGGTTTACCGGAACGACTGGAAGTTCTGCTGGCCGTTCGACCCCATCGTTCAGAGGCCCCGGTGAAAATCGGACTGATACAGACCCAGGGCATCGGTGACATCATCATAGCCCTGCCGATCGCCGGCCGCTTCATAGAGCAGGGATATGAAGTGATCTGGCCATCAACGCCGGTTTTCTGAGTTTCATGCAGAAGGCCGCGCCGCATGTGCAATTCAGGCCTGTCCCATCGGAAACTGCAAACAGCCCCGGCGAATATTTCCTGGGCGTCCCCTATCGCCTTGTCGAGGCGGAAAGCTGCGAAAGGATTTTCTCCCTTTACAGCTTTCTCGGCCATCTCGAGGGTATCAACGCCGCAGCCATTAACCATAAACTGGCCGATTCTCTGAAGTTCGACGAATATAAATATGCGATCACCGGTATCCCGTTCGAAGAGAGATGGACGCTTGGCAAGCATATCAAGCGAGACGAGGCCGCGGAAAGGAGGCTGTTCGACAGCCTCGACATACGCAAGCCCTACATCTGCGTGCATAACGTGGTATTCGAAACCGATGTCGCCATCAATATTCCCGACGACTGGAGAAGAGATTATCAGATCGTCACGATGGACAAAGTGACTGACAATCCCTTCGACTGGATCTATACGCTTGAGAATGCCTCGAAGCGCATCCTGATGGACAGTTGTTTTGCCAATCTGGTAGAGGGACTCAATATGAAGGGTGACAACTATCTGGTTCTGAGCTCGGCCCTGGCATACACGCCCGTATTCAAAAATGGCTGGACATTCCTTCGCCCGGAAGCCGACTAAGCAGCCGCAATGAAGATCGGACTGATCCAGAGCCAGGGCATCGGCGACATCATCATCGCCCTGCCGATAGCCAAATGGTACACCGACCGTGGGCATCAGGTGTTCTGGCCCGTCAACCGGTTTTATGCCGACTTCATGCAGCTGGCGGCACCCTATGTGAACTTCCTTCCCGTCCAGCCGGATCGCGGCGGCGATTTCATGGCGTTTTCCTATGACAAACCCATGGATCTTCTGGCGCCGCACGCCTGCGACAAGATATTCGTCCTGAACATGAACCTCGAAGCCGAGCACACGCTCAACAGACGCCTCTCCGGCTCGCTCAAGTTCGATGAATACAAGTACGCCGTCGCCGGCGTCCCCTTTTCGGAAAAATGGAACCTGTCGCTGGTGCGCGACATGGGGCGGGAAATGTACCTGCATTCCCTTCTGAAGCTGGATGGGCAGGACTATGTCTGCGTCAACTTTGCCGGGTCGGGCATCACCAGGGAAGTGTATCTGCCTCAATCCTGGCAAGACCGGTACCGCATCGTCCGGATGGACATGCTGACCGACAATCCGCTGGACTGGATCTACACGATCCAGCATGCGGCGCGGCGGGTGATGATCGACAGCATGTTCGCCAACCTGACCGACCAGTTGAACATTGCCGGGCACAATTACCTCATCCAGCGCTCCACCACGGCCCTGACCCCGGTTCTGCAAAACGGCTGGACCTATGTCTGGCCATTGGACACCATCGAGGACGACCAGGAAATCGCCGCCGTTAACGTATGACGAAAGAATCTGCCGGAAAGCACAAGGGAGCGCTTGACGGGGGTGCGGTCACATCTTATAAACCCGTCTTCCAGCGCACTGGCTGGCGGTAGACCGATCGCAGTCTAAACGCGGCACAGTGCATTCGTTCCCGGTGAAAACCGTGGATGTTTGGTCTGAAATTAAACTAAAACTGCCGGTTTCCCGCGCGATTCTGTGGGTCTGGCTGCCAAACACGACACGCTCAAGCCGTGATCGTGTTTTGATATTTGTTTGAAGACGTTTGGGCATCCGCCCAGGCGTTGATCGTGTAACCGAGGCCGGGCGACCGGTCGTTTGAAGGAACCGAGACGAGAACATGCCGACGATTAACCAGTTGGTCCGCAAGGGGCGTCAGACGCAGATAGCCCGGAACAAGGCTCCGGCCCTGGAAGCATGCCCGCAGAAGCGCGGCGTATGCACCCGTGTCTATACCGTGACCCCGAAGAAGCCGAACTCGGCGCTTCGCAAGGTTGCGCGTGTCCGCCTGACCAACGGTCAGGAAGTCACCGCCTATATCCCGGGCGAAGGCCATAACCTGCAGGAACACTCGGTCGTCATGATCCGCGGTGGCCGCGTCAAGGATTTGCCCGGTGTCCGTTACCACATCATCCGCGGCGTTCTGGACACCCAGGGCGTCAAGGACCGCCGCAAGCGCCGTTCGCTCTACGGCGCCAAGCGTCCGAAGTAAGGAAAGAAGCCCATGTCCCGTCGCCGTAAAGCCGACAAGCGCGAAATTCTGCCGGATGCCAAGTATGGCGACCTGCACGTCGCAAAGTTCATGAACATCGTCATGCACGACGGCAAGAAGTCGGTCGCCGAGGCGATCGTCTACCGTGCCTTCCTGATCATGGGCGACCGCGCCAAGGGCGCCGATCCCATGGCTATGTTCTATGACGCGCTGAACAACGTCCGCCCGCATATCGAAGTCCGTTCCCGCCGCGTCGGTGGTGCCACCTATCAGGTCCCGGTCGAGGTTCGCCCGCAGCGTTCCTATGCCCTGGCCTATCGCTGGATCATCGATTCCGCACGCAAGCGTTCGGAACGCACGATGGAAACAAAGCTTGCCGCCGAACTGATGGACGCCGCCAACAGCCGCGGGACCGCCGTCAAGAAGCGCGACGATACCCACCGCATGGCCGAGGCGAATCGCGCCTTCGCCCACTTCCGCTGGTAGTTCAGGACCATGGCACGTCAAACCCCCATCGACATGTACCGGAATATCGGCATTGCCGCGCACGTTGACGCCGGCAAGACGACGACGACCGAGCGCATTCTTTATTACACAGGCAAGTCCTACAAGATCGGCGAAGTGCACGAAGGCACCGCGACCATGGACTATATGGAGCAGGAGCAGGAACGCGGCATCACGATCACGTCGGCCGCGACGACCTGCTTCTGGAACAAGCACCGCATCAACATCATCGACACCCCCGGCCACGTCGACTTCAACATCGAGGTCGAGCGTTCGCTCCGCGTTCTCGATGGCATGGTCGCCGTGTTCGACTCCGTCGCAGGCGTCGAGCCTCAGTCCCGTACCGTCTGGCGTCAGGCCGACAAGTACGGCGTTTCGCGTATCTGCTTCATCAACAAGATGGACCGTACCGGCGCCAACTTCTTCCGCACCATCGACATGATCGTCGACCAGCTGGCAGCGGTTCCGCTGGTCATCCAGCTGCCGATCGGTATCGAAGGCGGCTATCTGGGCCTCGTCGACCTGGTCAAGAACAAGGCCGTGATCTGGAAGGCGGAGTCCCTGGGCGCCGAATTCTACGAGACCGACATCCCCGCCGACATGGTCGAGCAGGCTGCCGAATACCGCGCCAAGCTGATAGAGCTTGCCGTCGAGCAGGACGATGCCGCCCTGGAAGCCTACCTCAACGGTGAAGAGCCGACCCAGGAAGTGCTGAAGAAATGCATCCGCAAGGGTACGATCGCAAAGGCGTTCTTCCCCGTGCTGTGCGGTTCGGCGTTCAAGAACAAGGGCGTGCAGCCGATGCTGGACGCGGTCATCGACTATTTGCCCTCGCCCGTCGATATCGGCGGCGTCAAGGGCCACAAGGTCGATTCCGAAGAGGCGGACAGCCGCCTGCCGGAAGATTCGGCGCCGTTCTCGGGCCTGGCGTTCAAGAATATCAACGACAAGTTCGAAGGCTCGCTGACCTTCGTGCGCATCTATTCGGGCACCCTGACCCGCGGTACCGCGGTCCTGAACTCGACCAAGGACCAGAAGGAGCGCATCGGGCGCATGCTTCTGATGCACGCGAACACACGCGAACCGATCGAGGAAGCCTTTGCCGGCGACATCGTTGCGATCACGGCCCTGAAGGATACCGGCACCGGCGACTCGCTCTGCGACGCCGCCAAGCCGATCGTGCTGGAGCGCATGAACTTCAAGGAACCCGTCATCGAGATGGCGATCGAGCCGAAGAGCAAGGCCGACCAGGAAAAGATGGGTGCGGGCCTGTGGCAGATGGCGAAGGAAGATCCTTCCTTCCGCGTCGCCGTCGACCCCGAATCCGGCCAGACCGTGATCAAGGGCGCGGGCGAGCTGCACCTCGAGATCAAGATCGATATCCTGCGCCGCGAACACAAGGTCGAGACCAGTGTCGGCGCGCCCCAGGTTGCCTATCGCGAGACGATCACGAAGAAGGCCGAAATCGACTACACCCACAAGAAGCAGTCGGGTGGTTCGGGTCAGTACGCCCGCATCAAGCTGGTGTTCGAGCCCACCGCCACCGGCGTCGGCTACTCGTTCGAAAGCAAGATCGTCGGCGGTTCGGTGCCCAAGGAGTTCATCCCGGGCGTCGAAAAGGGCCTCGAAGCCTCCAAGAACACCGGCGTCATCGCAGGCTTC
Organism: Alphaproteobacteria bacterium; assembly: GCA_965199335.1. Lineage (GTDB taxonomy): Bacteria > Pseudomonadota > Alphaproteobacteria > CALMVH01 > CALMVH01 > CBDAQV01. The sequence continues at coordinate 80,821 of CBDAQZ010000004.1, forward strand.
CCCTGCATCGACTTCAAGTGCGAACTGATCGACGGCGCCTACCACGACGTCGACTCGTCGGTCCTGGCGTTCGAAATCGCCGCCCGCGCCGCCTTCAAGGAAGGCATCGCAAAGGCCGGTCCGGTTCTGCTGGAGCCGATCATGTCGGTCGAGGTCGTGACACCGTCCGAATTCATGGGCGATGTAATCGGCGACCTGAACAGTCGCCGCGGCCAGATCACGGGTACCGAGCAGGAAGGCGGCAATCAGGTCGTCAAGGCGCTCGTGCCGCTCGAGAAGATGTTCGGGTACATCAGCAACCTGCGCTCGTTCACGCGCGGCGGTGCCTCGTACACGATGGAATTCGATCACTACGAAGCTGTTCCGAAAGCACTGGCCGACGAAGTTCGCGCCAAAGTCGCTTAACCGGAACGCACAGACAGGAATTGAGGAGAGATTAAATGGGCAAGTCGAAGTTTGAGCGGAACAAGCCGCACTGCAACATTGGAACGATCGGTCACGTCGATCACGGCAAGACGTCGTTGACGGCAGCGATCACGAAGGTTCTTGCCAAGAAGGGCGGCGCGACGTTCACGGCGTACGACCAGATCGACAAGGCGCCGGAGGAGAAGGCGCGCGGCATCACGATCTCGACGGCGCACGTGGAGTACGAGACGGCGAAGCGTCACTACGCGCACGTCGACTGCCCTGGCCACGCCGATTACGTGAAGAACATGATCACGGGCGCGGCGCAGATGGACGGCGCGATCCTTGTGGTGTCCTCGGCCGACGGCCCGATGCCGCAGACGCGCGAGCACATCCTGCTGGCCCGCCAGGTCGGCGTGCCGTCGCTGGTGGTGTTCATGAACAAGGTCGATATGGTCGACGATTCCGAGCTGCTGGACCTGGTCGAGCTGGAGATCCGCGAGTTGCTGAGCAAGTACAACTTCCCGGGCGACGACATTCCGATCACCAAGGGTTCGGCGCTGATGGCGCTGGAGGACAAGCAGCCCGAGATCGGCGAGAACGCCGTTCTGGCGCTGATGGACACGGTCGATGCGTACATCCCGCAGCCCGAGCGTCCGAAGGACCGTCCGTTCCTGATGCCGATCGAGGACGTGTTCTCGATCTCGGGCCGCGGCACGGTGGTGACCGGCCGCGTCGAGCGCGGCATCGTCAAGGTGGGCGAGGAAGTCGAGATCGTCGGCATCCGCGACACGACCAAGACGGTGGTGACCGGCGTGGAGATGTTCCGCAAGCTTCTGGACCAGGGAGAGGCGGGCGACAACATCGGCGCGCTTCTGCGCGGCACCAAGCGCGAGGACGTGGAGCGCGGCCAGGTCCTGGCCAAGCCCGGCTCGATCAACCCGCACACGCGCTTTGCGGCGGAAGCCTACATCCTGACCAAGGAAGAGGGCGGACGCCACACGCCGTTCTTCAGCAACTACCGCCCGCAGTTCTACTTCCGCACCACGGACGTGACCGGCCAGGTCCACCTGCCCGCAGGCACCGAGATGGTCATGCCAGGCGACAACATCAGCATGGAAGTCGAGCTGATCGCCCCGATCGCCATGGATGAAGGCCTGCGCTTCGCCATCCGCGAAGGCGGCCGAACCGTCGGCGCAGGCGTCGTCGCAAAGATACTGAAGTAACATGGCACGCGAAAAGGCAGCCGCCGGAACGAAGGCTATGGAAGCTCAAGTTATCCGCATTCGCCTCAAGGCATTCGATCACCGCGTCCTCGACCAGTCGAGCGCGGAGATCGTAAACACGGCAAAGCGTACCGGCGCCCGCGTCCGCGGCCCGTACCCCTGCCGACGCGCATGGGAGAAGTTCACGGTGCTGCGTAGCCCGCACATCGACAAGAAGGCGCGTGAGCAGTTCGAAATCCGCACGCATCTGCGCCTGCTGGAAATCGTCGACTGGACACCGCAGACGGTAGACGCCCTTGGCAAGTTGGATCTTGCTGCCGGCGTCGACGTCGAGATCAAGCTGTAAAGGTATTACGAGATGCGTACGCGTACCGGATTGATCGCACAGAAGATTGGCATGACCCGCATTTTTAGTGCGGACGGCCAGCATGTGCCTGTAACCGTAATGAAGGTCGATGGCTGCCATGTCATCGCCCATCGCACAGAGGCGACCAACGGGTACGTCGCCCTGCAGCTTGGCGTCGGCGCGGCGAAAGCCAAGAGCCAGACCAAGGCGCAGCGCGGCCACTTCGCCAAGGCGAAGGTCGAACCCCGCAAGAAGGTGGCGGAGTTTCGCGTCAGCAGCGATGCCATGGTCGATGTCGGCCTGGAGATAACCGCCGCCCATTTCGTCGAGGGCCAGAAGGTCGACGTGACCGGCACCAGCCTGGGCAAGGGATTTGCCGGCGCCATGAAGCGCTGGAACTTCGGCGGCATGCGCGCCACCACGGTGTGTCCGTGTCGCACCGTGCCCACGGTTCGACGGGTCAGCGCCAGGATCCGGGCAAGACCTTCGCCAACAAGAAGATGGCAGGTCACCTGGGTGACGAGCGCGTGACGACACAGAATTTGACCGTCGTATCGATCGACGAGGACCAGGGCCTGATCTTCATCAAGGGCTCCGTGCCGGGTGGCGATAACGGCTGGGTCCTGATCCGCGACGCCGTCAAGATCGGCGAGCAGAATGGCCTGCCCTTCCCCGCCGCGATCCGCCAGGCCGCCGCGAACGAGACCGCAAGCGAGGAACCTGCCGTTGCCGAAGCCGAAGAAGCGACGGACGCAGAGGCAGTCGGTTGCCAGAGAGACCGCGCGGTGAACGAGCCGGAAACATCCGAACCTGTGGGCGACGCTTCGAAGCTGCCGCCAGAGAACGAGGCTTAAGATGAAAGTACAAGTAAAGAAGCTGGACAACAGTCCCGCCGGCGATATCGAGCTGGACGACGCCATTTTCGGCGTGACCGTCAAGACCGACCTGTTGGCGCGCGCGATCAACTGGCAGTTGGCCAAGCGCCGCTCCGGCAATCACAAGACCAAGGGTATCAGCGATATCCGCGGTACGACGAAGAAGCCGTACAAGCAGAAGGGTACCGGCAACGCCCGCCAGGGTTCGCTGCGCTCGCCGCAGTTCCGTGGTGGCGCGCGCATCTTCGGACCGGTCGTTCGCAGCCACGAATTCGACCTGCCGAAGAAGGTGCGCAAGCTGGCCCTGAAGAACGCGCTGTCCAGCAAGGCCGCCGAAGGCAAGCTGATCGTGCTGGATTTCGCCAAGACCGACAGTCACAAGACCAAGGCCCTGGCCGCGGCTTTCGAGAAGATGGGGCTGGTCAACGCGCTTGTTATCGACGGCAACGATCTGGATCAGAACTTCCAGCGCGCCGCCCGCAACATTCCGCTGATTCAGCTGATGCCGACCGAAGGCGCCAACGTTTACGATATCATGCGCCGCGATACGCTGGTCCTGACCCGCGACGCCGTTGCACAGCTGGGAGATCGCCTGAAATGATGGCCATACGCAAAAAGAAGGAAGCCGCGGCAGAAACCGTGGTGACCGAACGGATGTACAATATCATCCAGGCGCCAGTCATAACCGAGAAAGCAACCATGGGCTCCGAGCACGGCCAGGTGACGTTCCGCGTATCGCTGGACGCAACCAAGCCGGAGATCAGGGCTGCCGTAGAAGCGCTGTTCAAGGTCAACGTGACTGCCGTCAACACGCTGCGCGTCAAGGGCAAGACCAAGATGTTCAAGGGTCGCCCGGGCCGCCGCTCCGATTACAAGAAGGCGATCGTCAGCCTCGCCGATGGCCAGTCCATCGACGTGACGACGGGAATATAGGAATACCGCCATGGCACTGAAACATTTCCGCCCGATTACGCCGAGCCTTCGGCAACTGGTCCTGGTCGACAAGACCGGCCTGTACAAGGGCAAGCCCGAGAAGACCCTGACCGAGGGCCTGAACAAGAGCGGCGGCCGTAACAACACCGGTCGCATCACGTCCTGGCAGCGCGGCGGCGGGCACAAGCGTGCCTATCGCATTATCGATTTCAAGCGCCGCAAGTTCGACATGCCGGCCGTGGTCGAGCACATCGAATACGACCCTAACCGCACCGCTTACATCGCCCTGATCAAGTATCATGACGGCGAGCTGGCCTACATCCTGGCGCCGCAGCGCCTGGCAGTGGGGGACAGCGTCGTGGCCGGCGAAAAGACGGACGTCCGTCCGGGCAACGCCATGCTGCTCAAGAACATCCCGGTCGGCACGATCGTGCACAATGTCGAGCTAAAGCCCGGCCGTGGCGGTCAGATGGCGCGCTCCGCAGGCAGCTACATCCAGCTGGTCGGCCGTGACTCCGGTTATGCACAGCTGAAGCTGCCCTCGGGCGAGGTTCGCGTCGTGCGTCTCGACTGCATGGCGACCGTGGGCGCGGTATCCAATCCCGATCACGGCAACATCTCTCTGGGCAAGGCAGGCCGCAAGCGCTGGATGGGCGTCCGCCCGTCGGTACGCGGCGTCGCCATGAACCCAGTCGATCACCCGCACGGCGGTGGCGAAGGCCGCACCTCGGGTGGCCGTCATCCCGTTACCCCCTGGGGCAAGGGCACCAAGGGCAACAAGACTCGTAATAACAAGGCGACCGACAGGTATATCCTGCGCTCGCGCAAGAAGAAGTAGGCCCCCATGGCACGTTCAGTATGGAAAGGGCCGTTCGTCGACGGCTATCTGCTGCATAAGGCGGAAAAGGCACGGGGATCGGGCCGCAACGAGATCATCAAGATCTGGTCGCGCCGTTCCACCATCCTGCCGCAGTTCATCGGCCTGACCTTCGGCGTTTACAACGGCCAGAAGTTCATTCCCGTTCTGGTGACCGAACACATGATCGGCCACAAGTTCGGCGAATTCTCGCCGACGCGCACCTACACCGGCCACTCCGGTGACAAGAAGGCGAGCAAGTAACATGGCAAAGACAGCAAACGCTCCCAAGCAGGCAGAGAACGAGGCCCGCGCCTATTCCAAGACCCTCAAGGGCAGCCCGCGCAAGCTGAACCTCGTCGCGCAGATGATCCGCGGCAAGTCGGCCGCCGGCGCGCTGGCGGACCTGACGTTCTGCGAACGCCGCGTCGCGAACGAGGTGAAGAAGGTTCTGCAGTCCGCGATCGCCAACGCCGAGAACAACCACAACCTCGATGTCGACATGCTGTATGTCCACACCGCGACCGTGGGCCGTTCCTTCGCGATGAAGCGCTTTCACGCACGTGGCCGCGGCCGTTCCAGCCGGGTCGAAAAGCCTTTCAGCAACTTGACCGTTATCGTGCGCGAACGCAGCGCCGCTACTGTGTCGGCAGGGGAATAATATGGGTCAAAAGATCAATCCGATCGGGTTCCGGCTCGGCATCAACCGCACCTGGGACAGCCGCTGGTATGTGGGCCGCGATTACGCGGACACCCTGCACCGCGACCTGAAGCTGCGCGAATACCTCAACAAGCGCCTGGCCCAGGCCGGCCTTGGCAAGGTTGTGATCGAGCGTGCGGCCAACAAGACCCGCGTCACCATCTACAGCGCCCGTCCCGGCATCATCATCGGCAAGAAGGGCGCGGACATCGAAAAGCTGCGCTCCGACCTGTCGAAGCAGGTCGGCGGCGAGGTGTCGCTGAACATAGTCGAGATCCGCAAGCCGGAAATCGATGCCCGCCTGATCGCGGAGAACATCGCCAACCAGCTGGAACGCCGCGTTGCTTTCCGCCGCGCCATGAAGCGTTCGGTCCAGGCTGCGATGCGTCTGGGCGCCCAGGGCATCCGGATCAACTGCTCCGGCCGGCTCGGCGGCACCGACATCGCGCGCATGGAATGGTATCGCGAAGGCCGCGTGCCCCTGCACATGCTGCGCGCCGATATCGATTACGGTGTGGCGACCGCCTTCACCACCTATGGCACATGCGGCGTAAAGGTCTGGGTTTTCCGTGGCGAAGTCATGGCCCACGACCCGATGGCGCAGGACAAGAGGGCTGCCGAACAGCAGTCCGGCCCGAGTCCAAGCAGGAACAGAGAGTAAGAGCGATGCTTAGTCCGAAAAGAACGAAATTCCGCAAGGCGCACAAGGGCCGTATCCACGGCGTCGCGCAGTCCGGCACCCTGCTCAACTTCGGGGCCTATGGCCTCAAGGCGACGGAGCCGAACCGTGTCACCTCGCGCCAGATCGAAGCCGCGCGCCGTGCCATCACGCGCCACATGAAGCGCCAGGGCCGTCTCTGGATCCGCATCTTCCCGGATATTCCGGTATCGGTGAAAGCCGCCGAAACCCGCATGGGTTCGGGCAAGGGTTCGCCCGAGTTCTGGGTGGCGCGCGTGCATCCGGGCCGCATCATGTTCGAGATCGACGGCGTTCCGAGCAACATCGCACACGAGGCTTTCGAGCTGGCTGCCGCAAAGCTGCCGCTCGGCACCCGCGTCGTCGTGCGCCAGGGCGAGGGAGTCTGATCATGAAGGACGTCAAGATAGCAGATATCCGCGCCCAGAGCGCGGACCAGCTGAAGGATCGCCTGGTCGACCTGAAGAAGGAGCAGTTCAACCTGCGCTTTCAACGCGCCGCCGGACAGATGGAGTCCACCAGCCGCGTCAAGCAGGTCCGCCGCGAGATCGCACGGGTGAAGACAATCATGAGTCAGCCTGCGGGAAGCGTTGTCGTAAAGGCACCGGCTCCCAAGGCTGCCAAAGCACCGGCTCCCAAGAAAGCCGCTGCCGCAAAAGGGAAGAAGTAAATGCCGCGTCGCGTTATGGAAGGCCGGATCGTCGGCGACAAGACGAACAAGACGGTTACCGTTTTGGTCGAACGCCGGGTCATGGATCCACTGTACAAGAAGTTTATTCGCCGGTCGAAGAAGTACGCCGCGCACGATGAGGGCAACGTGTTCCGCATCGGCGACTACGTCTCGATCGAGGAATGCCCGCCGATTTCCAAGAGCAAGCGCTGGAAGGTCATCAGCGCGCCGCCGGCCGGTGCTGCCCGCGAGGAAAAGGCTGTGGTAACGGCGCTGGCCGCCCGCGCCCTTGCCGAACAGAACAAGCCCGAAGCCAAGAAGAAGGCTCCAAAGGTAGTCGCTCCCAAGGCCGAAAAGCCGAAGGCCGAAGCGAAGGCTGAGAAGCCCGCCAAGGTAGAGGTGAAAACCGCGGAGCCCAAGGCGAAAGCCGAGACCAAGGCTCCTAAGGCTGCCGCAAAGACTGAAGCAAAAGCTCCCAAGGCTGAAACCAAGGCCGAGCCGAAGCCAAAGAAGAAGAAAGACGACCAATGATCCAGATGCAAACTACTCTCGACGTCGCTGACAACAGCGGCGCGCGCCAGGTGATGTGCATCAAGGTACTTGGCGGCTCTCACCGTCGGTACGCCAAGATCGGCGACGTTATCGTCGTATCGGTCAAGGATGCCATTCCCAAGGGGCGTGTTAAGAAGGGCGAGGTCCAGCAGGCCGTCATCGTCCGTACCCGTGCGCCGTTGCGCCGCAAGGATGGCAGCGTCATCCGTTTCGACCGCAACGCCGTGGTTTTGATCAACAAGCAGCGCGAGCCGATCGGCACCCGTATCTTCGGACCGGTTACCCGCGAACTGCGCGACGAGGAGTTCATGCGTATTATCTCGCTGGCTCCGGAGGTGCTATAATGACTGCCGCCAAATTGAAGGTTAAGAAGGGCGACCAGGTGATCGTGATCGCCGGTAGCGACAAGGGCAAGACGGGTCAGATCCTGAAGGTCGACACCGAGAAAAGCCGTGTCTTCGTCCAGGGCGTGAACCAGCGCAAGAAACATACCCGCCCCACCGCGATGAGCGCCGGCGGCATCGAAACCGTCGAGGCGTCGATCCACGTTTCCAACGTGGCGCATATCGATCCCAAGACCAACAAGCCGACGCGCGTCGGGTACCAGATTGCCGCCGACGGGACCAAATCCCGCGTCGCGCGTAAATCCGGCCAGGCGCTGGACAAGTAAGGACGCTGACCATGGCAAATGAAACCAAGAAGGGCGCGACTGGCGCCAAGGATGCCAAGGCCAAGACAGCCAAGGCTCCGACCGCCGACGACGCGAAGGCAAAGAAGGCTGCGAAGCCGAAGGCCGGATCCGCGACGACCGACGCTGGCGAAGCAAAGGCTGCGGCGCCGGCCAAGCCCGTGATCCCGAAGCGTACCGGCCCTTACACGCCACGTCTGCAGACGTATTACAAGACGGACGTCGTGCCGAAGATGAAGGAGAAGTTCGGTTATGCGAACGTCTACCAGATTCCGAAGCTGGACAAGATCGTGATCAACATGGGCGTGGGCGAAGCGACGGCGGACACCCGCCGCATCCAGTCCGCGCTGGCCGATCTGACCGCGATTTCCGGCCAGAAGCCGATCGTCACCAAGTCACGCAAGTCGATCGCACAGTTCAAGCTGCGCGAAGGCATGCCGATCGGTGTGAAGGTGACGCTGCGCCGCGCACGGATGTACGAATTCCTTGACCGCCTGGTCACGATAGCCCTGCCGCGCGTCCGCGATTTCCGTGGCATTCCGGGCAACAGCTTCGACGGCAACGGCAACTACGCCATGGGCCTGAAGGAGCAGATCGTGTTCCCGGAAATCGATTACGACAAGATCGACATGGTGCGCGGAATGGACATCGTGATCTGCACGACGGCCAGCAACGACGACGAGGCAAAAGAGCTGCTGCGCGGCTTCAACTTGCCGTTCATATCCTGAGAACGGCGGAGAAACGATAAATGGCTAAGAAATCTTCCATCGAAAAGAACAACCGCCGTCGGCGCATGACGAAATCGGCCGCGCCTAAGCGCGACCGTCTGAAGGCGATCATCATGGACAAGGACGTGAGCGCGGAAGAGCGTTTCACCGCCCAGCTGAAGCTGGCCGAAATGCCGCGCAACGGCGCCAAGGTCCGCATCCGCAACCGCTGCGAACTGACGGGGCGTAGCCGCGCCGTCTATCGCCGCTTCAAGCTGTCGCGCATCATGCTGCGCAAGCTTGCGTCCGAGGGATTGATCCCCGGCGTCACGAAATCAAGCTGGTAAGGGATATCATAAACCATGTCATTAAGTGATCCCATTGGCGATATGCTCACCCGTATCCGCAACGGTCAGCAAGCCCGCAAGGCAACCATCGAATGCCCTTCCTCGAAGGTTCGCATCGCGATTCTGAACGTGTTGCAGAGCGAAGGCTACATCCGCGGTTATACCGTGGAGAAGCAGACGGTCGGCGGCGGCGACAAATGTCTGATCGAGCTGAAGTACCACGAGGGCGAACGCGTGATCAAAGAGATCGCGCGCGTGTCCAAGCCGGGGCGCCGCGTCTATTCGAAAGTCACCGATCTGCCACGGGTCTATAACGGCCTTGGTATTTTGATCATCTCCACGCCGAAAGGCATCATGTCGGACAACCAGGCCCGCGACGAAAACGTCGGTGGCGAGGTTCTGTGCCGGGTATTCTGAGGATTTAAGGTCATGTCACGTATCGGCAAAAATCCAATCGAAATCCCCAAGGGTGTCGACGTTCAGGTCAACGGCCAGACCGTTTCGGCCAAGGGCAAGCTGGGCCAGTCGACGCTTACCATCGTCGACGACATCGCGATCGCTTTCGCCGATGGCAAGATCACTCTGTCTCTCCGCGCCGATACGCGCCGGGCGCGCGGCATGTGGGGCACATCGCGCAGCAACCTGTCCAACCTGGTCAACGGTGTCGCCAACGGCTTCACCGAAACCCTGGAGATCACCGGCGTCGGTTACCGTGCCGCCGTCCAGGGCAAGGAGCTGGTGATGGCGCTGGGCTTTACCCATGAAGTGAAGTACACGATCCCTACCGGCGTCACCGTCGTCTGCGAAAAGCCGACCTCGATCAAACTGACCGGTCCCAACAAGCAGCAAATCGGCCAGATCGCCGCCGAGCTGCGTTCGTGGCGTCCGCCAGAGCCTTACAAGGGCAAGGGCGTGAAGTACGAATCCGAAACGATCCGCCGCAAGGAAGGCAAGAAGAAGTAAAATGGACAAGCAACTCGCACAACATAAGCGCAAGCTTCGCCTGCGTGCCCGCCTGCGGAGCCTGCCGAACGTCCGTCCGCGCCTTACCGCGCATACGACGAACCATCATGCCTACGCGCAGATCATCGACGATGCCGCCGGCCACACGCTGGCGTCCGCCTCGACCCTCGACGCGTCCTTCGACAAGAACAAGTTTGGTGCGGATGTCGAATCCGCGAAGGCAGTGGGCAAGCTGCTGGCCGAACGTGCAAAGGCGGCAGGCGTAAGCCAGGTTCGTTTCGACCGCGGTGGTAAAATCTTTCACGGACGCATCCGCGCGCTGGCCGAAGGCGCGCGCGAAGGCGGACTGGACTTCTAAGGAATATCGCAAATGGCAAGAGAAGAGAGACGCGGCGAACGCGGCGGTCGTAACCGCGAAGAACGCGGCGAAGAAAACGAACTGATCGAAAAGCTGGTCAGCATCAACCGCGTCGCCAAGGTGGTGAAGGGCGGACGGCGCTTCGGCTTCGCGGCGCTCGTCGTCGTCGGCGACGGCAAGGGCCGCGTCGGCCACGGCGCCGGCAAGGCGAAGGAAGTGCCCGAGGCTATCCGCAAGGCAACCGACCAGGCCAAGAAGACCATGGTCCGCGTGCCGTTGCGCGAGGGTCGCACCCTTCACCACGACCTCAAGGGCAATTTCGGCGCAGGCGCCGTGGTCCTGCGTGGCGCTCCCGCCGGTACCGGCGTTATCGCCGGTGGCCCGATGCGCGCCGTATTCGAAGCCCTGGGCGTTCAGGACGTGGTGGCGAAATCCACCGGGTCCTCCAACCCGCACAACATGGTCAAGGCGACGTTCGCCGCGCTGACCAACATGACCAGCCCGCGTTCGGTCGCGGCTCGTCGTGGCAAGCGCGTCAACGACATCCTGCCCAAGAAGGACGCTGCTGAAGCGGAGGCTGCATAAATGGTCGACCAGGAAGACAAGAAGGCTCCTGCCAAGAAGCCGGCGGCTACAAAGCCGAAGGCAACCGTGGCCGCTGCCCAGAAGGCTGAAAAGCCTGTGGTAAAGGCATCTGCACAGCCGAAGGCGGCAAAGGCGGCTCCCTCGGGCGCTACCGTCACGGTAACGCAGACCGGCAGCCCGATCGGCCGCCCCGAATATCAGCGCCAGACCCTGAAGGGCCTGGGACTGAACAAGATCCGCCGTACCCGCACGCTCGAGGATACGCCGGCAATACGCGGCATGATCGAAGCCGTGAAGCACCTGGTGCGCGTTGGCGACGCCAAATAAGATTGGAAGAGTGACATGAAACTGAACGAAATTCGCGAGAACGACGGCGCCCACAAGCGCCGGATGCGCATCGGCCGCGGTATCGGCTCCGGCAAGGGCAAGACCGGCGGCCGCGGCGGCAAGGGCCAGACCGCGCGTACCGGCGTCGCCATCAACGGCTTCGAGGGCGGGCAGATGCCCCTGCACCGCCGTATGCCGAAGCGCGGCTTCAACAAGCCGAACCGCGACAGCTACGTCGTCATCAACCTGTCGACCCTGGAAAAGGCCTTCGAAGCCAAGAAGATCGACGGCAAGAGCGCGTTGACCGCCGAAAGCCTGATCGAAGCCGGAATCATCCGCCGTTCGCGCGATGGCATCCGCCTGCTGGCCAAGGGCGCATTGACCCGCAAGGTCGATATCGAGGTCAGTGGCGCTTCCGCTGCCGCGATTGCCGCTGTCGAAAAGGCAGGCGGTTCGGTCAAGGTGCTGCCGAAGCCGATCGCTTTTGCCGATCAGCCCGCCAGCAAGGAACGCGCTGCGAAAAGAGCCGCCGCGAAGTCGCTGTAAGTAATTACTCGGCCCCTTCCATCGGAAGGGGCCGAACGCCAAGCGGGCGGGTGAGGGATTGAATAATCGCTTTCCTCATCCTACCCTCTCCCCCGAGGGAGACGGATAGTGCCGATCCCCCTTATCTGACTTCTGGAACCCTGAATGGCTTCTCACGCCGAACAACTTGCCGCCAGTTTGAACCTCGGGGCTTTCTCCAAGGCGACCGAGCTCAAGAAACGCTTGTGGTTCACCCTGATGGCGGTGATCGTCTACCGCATCGGAACCTATATCCCCCTGCCCGGCGTCGATCCCCAGGCGATGGCGCATATCTTCCAGCAAAAGGGCGGCGGCGGCATTCTGGACATGTTCAACATGTTCTCCGGCGGCGCGTTGCAGCGCATGACCATCTTCGCCCTGAACGTGATGCCCTATGTTTCGGCATCGATCATCCTGCAGATGATGAGCGCGGCGGTTCCGGCGCTGGACACCCTGAAAAAGGAAGGCGAGGCGGGGCGCAAGCGCATGAACCAGTACACCCGCTACCTGACGGTCATCCTGGCGGCGGTGCAGGGCTACGGCCTGGCGTTCGGCATCGAGGCGATGGGCAGGTCCAGCGGTCATCCCGCCGTGATCGATCCCGGCTTCTTTTTCCGTGTCACGACCACCATCACGCTGATCGGGGGGACCGTGTTCCTGATGTGGCTGGGCGAGCAGATCACGGCGCGCGGCATCGGCCAGGGCGTTTCGGTCATCATTTTCTCGGGCATCGTCGCCAATCTGCCGCGCGCGCTGATCCAGCTTCTGGACCTTGCCCGCACCGGCGCGATTTCCACGCCGCTGATGCTGGGCGCGATCATACTGGTGGTGGCGGTGATCGCCTTCATCGTGTTCATGGAACGCGCGCAGCGGCGGGTCGTGATCCAGTATCCCAAGCGCAACCAGGGAAACAAGGTCAGCCAGGCGCAATCGACCTTCATGCCGCTCAAGGTCAACAATGCCAACGTCATGCCGCCCATCCTGGCATCGGCGCTATTGTCTCTGCCCTTGACCGCCCTTGGCTTCCTGGGCGCGGACAAGACCGGATGGCTGGGCCAGATGAGCGCGCAGCTGAGCCCCGGCCGGCTGATCTACACCATCCTCTACACGCTGATGATCGTGTACTTCACGTTCTTCTACACCGCGATCGCCTTCAACCCGGCTGAAACCGCCGACAATCTGCGCAAGAACGGCGCCTTCGTTCCCGGTATCAAGCCCGGCAAGAACACCGCCGATTATCTCGACTACGTGCTGACGCGCATCTCGGTCCTGGGCGCTGCCTATCTGGTCGCGGTCTGCCTGTTTCCGCAGTTCCTGATCTCGCATTTCGCCCTGCCCTTCTATCTCGGCGGCACAAGCCTGCTGATCGCGGTGACCATTCCGCTGGATATCATGGCGCAGATCCATTCGCATCTGATCGCGCAGCAATACGAGACGCGCTTCAAGAAGGCGCGGTTGCGCGGCCGTACCCGATGAGGCGGGCCCGATGAACCTGATCCTGCTGGGTCCACCCGGTGCCGGTAAGGGCACCCAGGCAAAGAAGCTGGAACAGGCTCATGGCTGCGTCCAGCTTTCCAGCGGCGACCTGTTCCGCCAGCACATCGCCGCGCAGGACGATCTGGGCCGCGAGGCGCAAGCCTATATCGACAAGGGCAACCTGGTCCCCGACGACCTGACCATCCGCATGCTGGAAGCCGAGATCGACAGCCCGCGCTGCAAAAACGGCTTCCTTCTCGACGGCTTCATCCGCACCATCCCGCAAGCCGAGGCGCTGGACCGTATGCTGCAGGGCCGCGGCCTGAAGCTGGATGCGGTGATTGAGCTGAAGGTCGACGAGGCGGCGCTGCTCAAGCGCATCACCGGCCGATTCAGCTGCGCCACCTGCGGCACGGGTTATAACGATTATCTGAAGCCGACGGCAGTCGCCGGTACCTGCGACGTCTGCGGCGGCCACGACTTCACTCGCCGCGCCGACGATAACGAGGAAGCGTTCGAAAACCGGATGCAGAAATACCGCGATGAGACAATGCCGGTGCTGCCTTACTACAAGGCCAAGGGTCTGCTGCATTCCGTGGACGCGATGGCGGAGATCGATCAGGTGGCCGAGCAGATCGAAGCGATACTGGAAAAAGCGGACGCCTAGTTACATTTATCGTTATCCCGGTCGACACGAAGTGGCGAAACGGGATCTTTCTACACTCGTGGCCTAAAGATCCCGGCTCAAGGGCTTTACGCTTGTCCGGGATGACAGAGTTGAGATGGTACTAAGGCAATATCATCACCGGCGTGCCATCCTTCACGCTGGCATAAATCTCCTCGATCGCCTGGTTGTCGACCGCGATGCAGCCATTGGTCCAGTCGCCGGGATCGGAGACGTTGTGGATGCCGTTCGGCAGGCCGTGGATCATGACCTCGCCACCCGGCGGCACGCCCATCAGCGTCGCGTTGCCGCGATCTTCCGGGCCGGGATAGGAGATGCCCAGCGACAGGTGATACTTGCTGTTCGGGTTGTGGCGGTTGATCGTGTACAGGCCCTCGGGCGTGCGGCCGTCGCCTTCCTTGGTCTTCAGCCCATAGGGATGGAAACCCAGATGGATGTCGTAGGTCCGGGTCAGCGTGCCGCTGTGGTACAATTCCATGATGTGGTCGGCCTTGTAGATCACCACCATGTCGGTAGAGGGCAGATTTGCCTCCACGGCCGCCATTGAAGCCGGTGCGGCGAACAGGTAGACAAGCAAGACAAAGGGCAGAAAAACTCTATTCATTCGAACGACCAATGGAATGCCACGGAATGGCCATTATTTACCAGATATCAACTATCCGTTTCAAGGGCCTTGCGCTGACGGCGCTGTTGATAATGCTGATTACGGGTCCTGCCTTCGCGGGGGACCACGATTACCTGGGCGAGATGGATACGCATGTCGCCACGGCGGACGATACGTTCGTCGCCCTGGCGCAGAAATACGACATCGGATATGTCGAGCTGATCGCCGCCAACCCAGGCATCGATCCCTGGCTGCCCGGCGCAGGCACGAATATCGTTCTGCCCCTGCGTCATATCCTGCCCAACGCCCCGCATGAGGGGCTGGTGATCAATCTGGGCGAGATAAGGCTGTACTACTATCCGCCGGGCGGCGAGCCGCAGACTTTCGCCATCGGCATGGGCCGCGACGGCTTCATGACGCCCAGCGGCAGCACTACCGTGGTGCGCAAGGCCGCCAACCCATCCTGGTACCGCACCGCCAGCGAACGGGCCGACAAGCCGGAGCTGCCTCCGGTAATGCCGCCGGGGCCGGAAAACCCACTCGGTGCCTTTGCCTTGTATCTTGGCTGGCCAGCATATTTGATTCATGGGACGGACGATCCGCGCAGCGTCGGCAGGCTTGCCAGCCGCGGCTGCATCCGCATGTATCCGGAGGGAATTCAGGAATTGTATAACCGTGTGCCCATCGGCACCAAGGTGACCGTGGTCGACCAGCCGGTCAAATTCGCCACGATAGATGGCGAACTCTACGTGTCGGTATTTCCGTCTCGCCCGCAGGCGAACGAGCTGGAGGATCACAACAGTTTCACGCCGGCCGTGCCCGACGGGTTCACTAAAATGGTTTTGGCCGCCGCCGGTTCGAATACCAGTCGCTTGGACTGGGATGCGATCCGACAGGCGGCCAACGACCGTAAAGGCTATCCGGTCCGGATTACGAAGTAAGCCGAACCGGAAGTCTTGTTACTTGCGCATACCGCTGGAGGTCATGCGGCCATCCTTGTCGGCAGCAGCTTCCGCGGCAGCCTGCGCAGCCTTTGCAGCAGCAGCGGCTTCCTGTGCGCTGCGGGCGGCCTGATCGGCGCGCTGTGCAGCGTCACGAGCATTCATGTTGGCGGCATCGATCTGCTTGCGGCTGGACTCGTCCGAGCAAGCCGAAATCATGGCGGTGGCGCCAATCAAAGTCAGCACGGTTGCAATCTTCTTCATGGGATCTGTTCCTCGTTATCGTTTGAATCGGCGCGAACTGGACCGAAGTCGTGTGGGTTATAGGTCAAGCTCTCGCCGCTGTAAATGCAGCGTGTTGCGGAAAGTTTCATTTCAAGTATCAAGTTTCAGAAATCACGCTATCCTTTGCAAAATTGTCACGCCAATCAGCCGTTTTTCTCTGTAGCTTGCGCCGTTAGAAAATTTAGAACCGCCGTTTCTTCAGCGGTCAGCGCATGCCGATCGCTCGTCGCGGCCTTGTCGGCCTTCAATTTCCTTTCCAGCACAACCGACTTCTGCCGAAAGGCATCGATTACTTGTGGATGGATGTAACATTTGCGGCAGATTGCCGGTGTATTGCCCAGGTGCTCCGCGACTCGCTTGACCACTTCCGCGATGAGACGTTTTTCCTGCGTCAATGTCTCGGGCGGGTCGATTTCGGCGAAATACAAGGCACAGAACAATGTGCCGGCCCAGGTTCGGAAATCCTTGGCGGTAAAGTCGTGCCCGCCTGAGATTTCGTGAAGATAGGCATTCACATCGTCGCTATGGATGTGGTGCGCGCCGCCCTCGGGATTCCGATACCGGAACAGCTCGTGTCCGGGCAGGTCCTGACAACGGCGCACAACCTTGGCCACGCGGGCATCGTGCAGTGCGATGTCATGTTCCTTGCCCGATTTGCCGCGGAAGCGAAAACGCAGCGTGTTGCCGGCAATCTTCACATGCTCGTCATGCAATGTGGTCAGGCCGTACGAATCGTTGGCATGCGCGTATTCGTCGTTGCCGACACGGATGCAGGTCTTTTCCAGAAGATATACCACCGTCGCCAGCACTTTCTCTCGCGGCAGGCCGGGGCGGCGCAGATCGGCATCCACGCGGGCGCGGATCGTCGGCAGGGCAGCGCCGAACGCGGTCATCTTGTGGTATTTCGAAGCATCGCGCACCTCGCGCCAGCGCTCATGGTAGCGGTATTGCTTGCGGCCACGCGCATCCTTACCGGTCGCTTGCAAATGGCCATTGGCGATCGGGCAGATCCAGACATCGGTATAGGCGGGCGGCAGCACCAGATGATGGATACGCGCCAGCGTTTCGGTATCGGTTACTTTCGAGCCATCCGGATTCTTGTATGTATAACCTGTCTTTGCGGTGCCATGCCGCGTGATCCCGGGCGAATCGTCATGCACATAGCGCAGATGCGCCGAACGTGCGGCGGCAAGCGCCGGATCGGATATGGCTTGGGTCACCAGGCTTACTTACAGGGATAAGCCTTCATGAGCATGCCGAGGAAGATCGCCGAAAACGGCTGCTCCATCTGCGTCGGCAGGGCATTGGCCATCAGCAGATAGTTCTGCTTCAGCTGGTCGACACCCATCTTGCTGAAATCCGGACAGAACAGCAGCGGCGATTTGCTGTTGGCGTTGTTATAGACCTGCACGATCTCTGCCATGTCGAAGGCGCCCTGCAGCTGGCTGCCGCACACCTTGACGGCATCGGGCGCCGTATCCTCGCACACCGCCTTGACCTGGCCGGCGTTATGGAAGCTGAACGCCTCGCCCTGCTGGGCATGGGCGGGAAGGCCGACAAGCAGCGAAGCGAGGACGACTGGGGCAAAAAACTTGAGACGGTTTTTCATAATAGGTCCGGCGCGATTGATTGCAGTAATGCATACGCTAAGCGTTACCGCGATCAATAGGTTCCGGCTATGTGACTACAGTGTCGGCACGTCTTGTTCATAGCTAAGTCGGTCGA
Source organism: Alphaproteobacteria bacterium (assembly GCA_965199335.1). Classification (GTDB taxonomy): domain Bacteria; phylum Pseudomonadota; class Alphaproteobacteria; order CALMVH01; family CALMVH01; genus CBDAQV01. Next base: position 98,336 of record CBDAQZ010000004.1, read on the forward strand.
ATGGAGCTGACTGAACAATCAGCTGCGACGCAGAGGCATCAGACGTTCGTTTTGTCTGGCCCCGAGCGCCACTTGAGTTTCCATAGAGCAAAGACAGCGCAAAGAAATACACTCTCAAGTATATAAAGCATGTAATCCGCATGCTTCAGGTGTTTTAGAAGAAGTCCCATGACAAATTGGGTGACCTGGCAGCAAAAAATAATCATCCAGAATTGCTTTTGCCTTTGATAAAGCCTGATGCGATCAGGGTTGGCTTCCGGCGGGCGCAAGAAAAACATCTGATGAATGAAGATCCCGATGCCGATTACAGCTAGCAAGATCAGACCAACCCAAAGCGCGATCACGGAACCCGATATCACAAAACAATCCGATGAAAACGACGGGCACCAGCAGGTTACGCCGTTACTGCAATGATTCAAGGCCATTACCGCCCCCGGAAATTCCAATAGGTAATATTAACAGCCTACCCCAGGAAATACTAGGGCAATTTTATTCAATAACGTTATGCTACAACCACTATATCGCAAGCATCGATGAAAACGGGGTGCAGCGCTATTGCAATGAGTTACGGCCCATGGGGCTATTTCATAGCAATATCAGCCGCCCATGGCCGTGCTTTTCATTCTCATCTTTACACCGTTGCTGCGCTGGCCTGAACCACCCGTGTTTTCGGGCAGGAACGTGGCAATTTGATTCTGAACATTCTCCAGCACACTTTTCATGTTTCTGGAGCTGGACGGTATCGCAAGGTAAAAGCTACCTGGATTGTTTTCGGACTCTTGCACGCGGGCGCCATTTATTCCCTTGCTCTGCAGCATAGTGGCGAGCGTATTCAATTGAGTTTCGATACCAGCAATCGGGACGGTCCGGACCACTGGCTCCCTGCGGTTGTTTTCCTCGTTCCAGACCGCTTGGTCGGTTTGCCAAAGTCTGGGGCTCGAGAAATTGATCGCTACCTTGGCGGTTTCCGCTGGATCGAGCTGGGTTTTGCTTTTGGAATGCCCGCTGATCGCTGTCAATATGCTGGGAATTATCGCAGCTAGACGCCATGACGGCGAGGCTTCGGGCTGCGCCGGCCGTGAGCTGGCCCGCGTGTCGTTGTTGCCATGAGATACATTTGCAAACGCTTGCAAAACTTCCGGACCTGGCGCCGTGACGGGTTTCCTGGCGACAGCGGCATCCAGCATGTCCGCGGCTACCAGCTTGGGCTGCTCAGCCCGCCATGCTCCATAGGCGGCCACGTCCGAGTCACGGAACTGGTCGCCTAGCAGAAATTCGTTTTTGGCTTTGGTCTCCCTGCGAGACGTAGAGTCCGACGTCATATGGTCGACAAAACTATCGAAAGCCACGGCAGCCCGCGTCAAAAGTGAAAGCGGCGCTGGCCTGTTAAGCGTCAAGCCCTCGCGATTGGGATCATGCCTGATTACAGCATTGTTGTATTTAGTGACGCTCAGCCCAAGAGTGTCATCGATCAAGGCGGCCCAGCGCACCATATGCGACGGATGCGACTGGGAGGCATCCCGCACGATTTGCCGGGGTCCTTGGTCTATCAGGTCGTATTTATCGACTTCTCTGTTATGAAACATCAGAAATCTCCGTATTCAAAATGTAATATCGGGACATTAACAACCTGAAATGTAAAAAACAACATAATTTCTGGTCAACTAGCTGGTTAACCCAGAACACTCTGCTCAAGCCAGTGAATATTGTAAGTGCCATCTATAAAGGTCGGCTCCCGCAATAATCGCTGGTGCAGCGCCAGATTTGTGTCGATGCCGACGATCACGAACTCGTCCAGCGCGCGGCGCAGACGCATCAGGCATTCGTTGCGGGTCGCGCCGTGCACGATCAGCTTGGCGATCATGCTGTCGTAATGCGACGGAACGCGATAACCGGCATACATCGCGGAATCGATGCGCACACCTATGCCGCCCGGCGGATGCCATGCGGTGATGAGCCCCGGCGAAGGAATGAAGGTCTCCGCATTCTCGGCATTGATGCGGCATTCGATCGCATGGCCATTGAAACGGACATCCGCCTGTTTTACCGACAGCGGCAGGTCGGCAGCGATGCGTATCTGCTCGCGGATCAGGTCCATCCCGGTCACCATTTCGGTTACCGGATGCTCGACCTGGATGCGCGTGTTCATCTCCATGAAGAAGAACTCGCCGTTCTCGTACAGCATCTCGATCGTGCCGGCGCCGCGATATCCCATGGCGGCGACCACATCGGCCGCCAGCTTGCCGACCCTGGTGCGCTCGGCGGCGTTCAGCCCCGGCGACGGGCTTTCCTCGATCACCTTCTGGTGACGGCGCTGGATCGAGCAATCGCGTTCGCCCAGATGGATCGCGTTGCCCTTGCCGTCGCCGAACACCTGCACCTCGATATGACGCGGCTGCTGCAGGTAACGCTCCATATAAACGGAATCGTTGCCGAAATTGGCCTTCGCTTCGGTCCGGGCCATGCGCCAGGCCGGCACCAGATCCTCGTCGCTGCGGGCAACCTTCATGCCCTTGCCGCCGCCGCCGTTCGATGCCTTGATCAGGATCGGGTAGCCGACCTTCTTCGCGGCATCCAGCGCCTCTTCCGGCGTATCGACCGCGCCGTCCGAGCCTGGCGTGACCGGCAGTCCGAGCCTTGCGGCCTCGGTGCGGGCGCTGACCTTGTCGCCCATCAGGCGGATATGCTCGGGGGACGGACCGATGAAGGTGATGCCATGCGCCTCGACCATCTCGGCGAATTGCGCGTTTTCCGACAGGAAGCCGACGCCGGGATGGATCGCATCGGCATTGGTGATGGCGGCAGCCGAGATCAGCGCCGGCATGTTCAGATAGGATTCGCGCGAGGACGGCGGCCCGATGCACACGCTTTCATCGGCCAGGCGCACATGCATGGCGTCGGCATCGGCAGTGGAGTGCACCGCGACCGTCTGTATGCCCATCTCGCGGCAGGCGCGATGGACGCGCAGCGCGATCTCGCCGCGATTCGCGATCAGGATTTTTTCGAACATGCTACTCTATGACCAGCAGCACTTCGCCGAATTCGACCGGCTGCGCGTCCGATACGACGATCTGCACCACCTTGCCGCCCTTGGCCGCCTTGATCGGGTTCATCACCTTCATCGCCTCGATGATCAGCAGCGTATCGCCGGGGGCGACGATGCTGCCCGCCGTCACGAACGGGCCGGACGAGGGATCGGGACGCAGATAGGCGGTGCCGACCATGGGCGAGGTCACCGCGCCCGCCGTCTGTGCCGTCGGCGCGCCGGACGTTGCGGGCGCAGCCTCGATCGCAGTCGCTGAGGGGGCATGGATATGACCGGCATGATGCACCGGCGCTGCGGACACCACGGTCTGCCCCTTGGCGACGCGAATCGCTTTGTCCCCTTCCGAGACTTCGATCTCGGTCAGGCCGGTTTCTTCCATCAGCGCCGCAAGTTCGCGGATCGCATCGCTATCGATGTCGAAGGATTTCGTTTCTTTTACCATTGTTCATCCGATCAATCTTGCCACCGCTTCGACCGCGGCAACGTAGCCGTGCGGGCCCAGGCCGCAAATCACGCCGTCCGCCACGGGCGAGACGAACGAACGGTGGCGGAATTCTTCCCGCTTGTAAATATTGGACATGTGAACCTCGACGAGCGGCAGCCCAACTGCCTTAAGCGCATCATATAGCGCGATCGAGGTATGGCCGTAGGCTGCAGGGTTGATCACGATTCCCTGCGCCGTGCCGTTCGATTCCTGAATCCAGTCGATCAGCGCGCCCTCGTGATTGCTGTGCCGCCAGTCAAGCAGGAAGCCTAGCTCTTCAGCCCTGGCGCGGCACATCGCCTCGATCTTGGCGAAGCTTGTCGTGCCATAGATCTCGGGCTCGCGCGTGCCGAACAGGTTCAGGTTCGGCCCGTTGAGCACCAGAATGGTCTTTTGCCTCGAGAGACTCATCCGACCGCTATAGCGCGGGCAGCACGCGGGGGCAATCCATCATCCCGGCAGCCGGAAGGTAGGGCTGAATATCCTCTGGCCTTCGCTGGTCACGACGACGAAGCGGTAGACGCCACCGCCCAGCGGCAGGTCGCTGTCGCATTTTTCCTCGCACTGGCGGCCCGCGCCGCAGGTCCAGCCGTGCCAGGGGGTGACGACCAGCTGCGAATCGGCTTCGATGCGTACCGGTGCCTGCAGGGATTTGCTGTTGTCGTACTGGGTACAGTCGGCGACCGCCTCGACCGTCATGCGCGCCGCCCATTTGAACTCGGCCACCTGGTCGATCTCGATACCGCGCTGGATCACGACCGCGTGGTCGCTCGCATTGGCGATCTTCAGGCCGATGGCGATGCGCTCGTGCGGGCGCGACCCGTCTGTGACGCCGGTCAGGCTTAGGGCGAGCGGCTCCGTTTCATCGGCGCGCGCCAGGCCGGCAAGGCAGAACACCAGAACGATCGGCACGGCAAGACGCAACTTCATCGACCTCTCCCCCTCATATCGGGCAGATCATATCGCCTTGTGCCGGACCGTTCCAGTCGTGTCCTTATATTGCCAGCTGCCGCAGCGGTGTAGCAGTCACATGTGCTTCGATAGCAGAGGTCGAGGCGCGCCTGACCCAGCCCAGCCGCTGTGCCCACTCGGTCGGTGGCGTATGTGCCAGCGTGTCGCCGAAGTGCACGATGTTGCCGATGGTCCCCATCATCCGCGCCTCGCTCAGTTGCGAGGCATTCTGAGGGCCCGAGACCTGCCTCAGCGTCAACTGGCGGGTCTCGGGCGTGATGCGGTCGACCGCGACCTGGATATCCATCGCCTGCCGGAATGTCGTCAGATGGCGGCGATGTTCGGGATTCTCGGGGTCGAGCGCGGCGCGCAGGCTCTGGCCGACAAAGGCGCGGGCCTTGTCGTGCGTCGCATGGGCTGGTGCAAGGCCGATATCGATATCCTGTTTATAGCCGGTATAGCCTAACAACAGCTGGGGCTTCCGCATCTGGTTCAGCTGGTAAAGATGCAGCGTATCGATGGTCTGGCCGTCGCGGGACAGGTCGAAATTGAATTCGGCCGCCAGCATCCTGCCTTTCTGATTATAGAAGCCGATGACGCGCCGTTCCCTGACATTGACGTCTCCGCCCGTCGCTGCATCGAACTGCGTACCGCCGCTATAGGACGAACGCAGGCGCAACGGTACGAAGCTTTCGGTGCCGCGCCATTTGGAATCGGTCAGCTCGTGGATGATCTGGCGGTATTCCGGCGCACCGGGATTGAGGACGCCGTGCAGGCCGCTTCCCGAAACCATCTCCACCTTGCCGATCCCCAGCACTTCGCTTGCCACGCCCAATGGATGCAACGCATCGCCGCGCACGCCGATCAGGGGCCGGTTGTCGCTGGTGTAGTTTCCCATCCAGGCGCCCTCCGCGCCCACCAGGCGCGCACCATCCAGATGGTTGTTCGGCTCCAGGAGCTTGCGGAACTGTGCGATCGCCGGGCTGAAATGGATGACAGTATTCATGGTGACGAGGTCGAGCCCGTCAAGCCACGGCTCCAGACTTCTCGCCTGGGCGACATGCTCGGTCAGCGGTTTCTCGGAAAACACGGCGCGCAATCCCGGCACTTCGTCGCGCAGCAACCGCAGCATGGGATCGTGCTCGCGGTCGAAGCAGGCCATGACGGCGGCGAACGGCGCGTGGTCGCCGTTCCATACCTGCAGGGCGTCCGGTCCGGTGGCGAATACCCTGCCTGCAGGATCGATGCCGGCTGTCCTGAGTGCAGCCTCCGCCGCGCCCCGGCGCTCGGGCCACGGCTCGACCACGACGATGTCGAGCGACGGCTCTACCCGCGTCGCGTTGACAAGGGCGTCGAGATGGATGGCGCCCATGTAGCCATGGCCGAACTGTATGACCGTCTTCCGATCCATAATGCACTCATTTTTAAGGTTTCATAAACCTTTTAGCGCATTTCACAGAAAACTAGCAATAGAAATCCCAGGCGGGAAATCAGCTTTTGTCTTCGACCCGTTTCTTCAATTCGTCCAGCGGCAGCGCGCCATCGACCAGCTTCTTGTTCACGATCATGGTCGGCGTGCCGTGGATGTTCAGTGTGTCGGCCAGGCTGGCGTTCGCCTGCAGTTGCTTTGCGATCTCCGGCTTGTCCATGTCGACCTTCAGCTTGGCGTAGTCGACGCCGGCAGTCTGGGCGATCTGCTTGATCGCGTCGTCGTCCAGGGCGCCCTTGTAGTCCAGCAGGGCGTCATGCATCGGCAGGTACTTGCCCTGCTCCTTGGCGGCCAGCGCGGCCTTTGCCGCCAGCAGCGAACCCGGGCCCAGGATCGGGAAGTCCTTGAAGATCACCTTCAGGTTGGAATCCTGCTTGATGAGCGTCTGCAGGTCGGGATGGATCTGCTTGCAGTAGTGGCAAGAGTAATCGAAGAACTCGACCAGCGTCTCGCTGCCATTCGGATTGCCGGCGATCGGCGAATCGGCGTTGTAGATGTCGGCGGCCTTGCCGCTGATCGCGGCATTGGCGGCTTCCTGCTTCTTGGCGTCCTGCTTTTCCTGGAACGCGGCCAGCGCGTCGTTGACGGCCTCCGGATTGCGCTTGAGGAAATCCTTGATCGCGGCGTCGAAGGCGGCTGTGGGCATAGTGACCGTGATCGTCTGCGGTGTGCTGGCATCGTCCGCGCGCACCATGTGCGGCACTCCGACGACCAGAGACCCAGCCAACAAGACAGAACCCAAGCGCAGTGCGGAAACCATATGCAAACCTCCCGGAATTAGCGGAGTGAATTATTAACCATGAAACGTTAACAAAACAACTATCATGCGAAGCCCGCCCTTGCTGCGGCGTTCGACCATACTAACTGGTAGCTGGTCACCAACTCTGGAATTGAGAATCATGGAATACAGGCAGCTTGGCGGTTCGGGTCTGAAGGTCCCGGTATTGAGCTTCGGCACCGGCACGTTTGGCGGCAAGGGCGAGTTCTTCAAGGCATGGGGATCGAGCGACGTGGCGGAGGCGACGAGGCTGATCGACATCTGCCTGGAAGCCGGCCTGAACATGTTCGACAGCGCCGACATCTATTCGGCAGGCGCGGCGGAGGAGGTGCTGGGCGGCGCCATCAAGGGCCGTCGCGACAAGGTCCTGATCTCGACCAAGGCGACATTCGCCACCGGCGATGGCCCCAACGACAAGGGCTCCTCCCGCTTCCACCTGATCCGCCAGTGCGAAGCCAGCCTGAAGCGCCTCGGCACCGATTACATCGATCTGTACCAGATGCACGGCCTCGACGCGCTGACCCCGCCGGAAGAAACGCTGCGCACGCTTGACGACCTGATCACTGCCGGCAAGATCCGCTACATCGGTGTCTCCAACTTCTCCGGCTGGCACCTGATGAAGTCGCTGGCTGTATCGGAGCGGCACGGCTACGAGCGCTATGTCGCCAACCAGACCTATTATTCGCTGATTGGCCGCGACTACGAATGGGACCTGATGCCGCTGGGCCTCGACCAGAAGGTCGGCGCGGTGGTGTGGAGCCCGCTGGGCTGGGGCCGCCTGACGGGCAAGATCAGACGCGGACAGCCACTGCCGGAGACAAGCCGGCTGCACAAGACCGCCGACATGGGGCCGCCCGTGCCGGACGAGTATCTGTACAAGGTCGTCGACGCCCTTGACGAGGTCGCGCAGGAAACCGGCAAGACCATCCCGCAGATCGCCATCAACTGGCTGTTGCAGCGCCCCACCGTCGCCAACGTGATCGTCGGCGCCCGCAACGAGGAGCAGCTGCGTCAGAACCTCGGCTCGGTCGGCTGGAATCTGACCCGGGAGCAGGTGCAGAAACTGGACGATGCCAGCGCCGTGACGCCGATCTATCCCAATTGGCACCAGCACGGCTTCAAGGAGCGCAATCCGACACCGGTCTGATCGTTTCCTGAAGCTTTCTATTCACTAACGCCGGTGTGGAATAACCTCCACACCGGCGTTTTTCCATGTCCCGCGTAAACTGACCATTAGAAAAGCAGGCATTGCCAATATAGATATAATTTTATAGATATTACGCCTTCGTATTAACCATAATTAATTATATTTCTCTTGTGCAGGGATGATAAATGGTTAAAACAAGAAATTATTAGCAATTTAGAAACTTGTGGGTTATAAAGTCTTATGCGTTTCCTGCTCTCAGCCTTTCCTGTGCTGATCGCAAGCCTGGCCCTGATCGGCTGGGCGGCAAGGAGCGAGGGCATCCGTATCGGACTGATCGCACACGATCCCATGGACCCTTCGACGGCGGTGGCCTTGGTCCTGCTGGGTACGGTTGGCATATTCTGGCCGCGCTACGGCCAATCCCGCATCGCAAAGACCCTGGCCATGCTGGCGACAGGAATTGTCGCGATCGGTGCAATCGTAAGCCTGTGGCAGATCGTAGCCGGCAGTTATTTCGGCGTCGATCAATGGCTGTTCACGAAGACGCTCGATGCCCGCCCAGGCGCACCGGTCCGCATCTCGCCCAGCACCGACCTGATCCTGTTGCTGCTCTGCCCCGCCATCCTGCTGCTGTTCAGCGCCGTACAGCCACTGGCGGCAGGGCGTGAAAACGAGAAAACCGTCAGGCGCACCATTGTCTTCGGTCAGATCCTGGCAATGGCAGCGGCGCTGGTCGCGATCTTCGTCCTGACCGGTTATCTGTACCACAGCATTTCCCTGACAGGCATCGCGGCACTGACGCCGATGCCGCGCGGCATCGCCTTCGGCCTGCTCAGCCTGTCATTCGCCGTACTGGGCATGTATCCGCAGCGCGGCCTGGTGCGTTTCGTCACCAATGACGGCCCCTCGGGCGAGATGGCGCAGTTCCTGCTGCCTGTCTCGATCTGCGTACCCGTCGGCCTGGGATGGCTGCGTATCCTTGGTATGCACGCCAACCTGTACGATGCCGAATTCGGGCTGGACGTTTCGACCATGTTGAACGTGGTGATGCTGGGCAGTCTGACCCTGGTCAGCGCGCGCAAACTGTACCAGAGCGACCAGAAGGCAAAGGCGGTGGAGCAGGAACTGCTGTACCGCGCAACCCACGATTCGCTGACCGGGCTGGTTACCCGCGCCGTTTTCCGCGAGCAGCTGACCCGCCGCCTGCGGATCGCGGCGCGGCGCAAGGGCTTGCCGTTCGCGGTATTCTACCTGGACCTCGACGGGTTCAAGCAGGTCAACGACCTGCTTGGTCACGATGCCGGCGACAGGCTGCTGATCCAGGTGGCGGACATATTGCGCGCCTGCACGCGCGCCAGCGACACGGTCTCGCGCTTCGGCGGCGACGAGTTCGTCATCCTGTTCGAGGAAATCGACAGCGCGTTGACGGCAGAAGCCATGGCCGACCGCATCCTGGCGTCGATGCCCAAGAGCTTCGGCAACGGCAAGATCAGCGTACCTGTCGGCATCAGCATTGGAATAACGGCTACCGCGCGTGGCGATTCGACGCCGGACGAGCTGCTACGCGATGCCGATACCGCCCTGTACCTTGCCAAGACCCAGGGCAAGAACCGCTACGAAGTCGCGGGCGCGGCGTAAAGCCTACCAGCGGCGGATCGGGCCGGTGTCCACATGGACGAAATCGTCCGAAGGATAGTAGCCGACGCCACCCGCCTTCAACGACAGGGCGGCATCCTGCAGATGCTTCAACCCCAGGCCCGGCAGGCGGATGTCGATGGCGCGGCCTTCCAGATGCATGCTTTTCTTGGCAACTTCGCACGAGCGCTGGTGCAGCATGGCATTGGTCTGGGGCGAACGATAGCCGGAGATGACATGGAACGGCTCGGCCGAACGCACCTTGTCGTGCAGCACATGGATCAGGTCCAGCAGGCGCGGGTCGATGGCGTGGGTTTGGTTGTTGCGATAGTCGCGCAGGAACCAGTTGATAGAGCTGAGTGCGTCATGGTTATAGCGGCCGTTGGCCCAGTACTCCGCCTTCAGACGCTCGCCGGTGTGCAGGTTCAGAAAGGAAAGTTCGCGGCACGGACTGACATTGATCGCCGCCAGCGCCTGCATCGGTGCGAACATCGCGCCGGCAACCGCAGCGCCTGCCGCGGTACGTAGAACATCGCGTCTGCTGGTCGGCGCGTGCAAGCGCCCGCCCTCGTTCAAAACTGACATACCGTCTCCATGCCCTGTGGTTGCTTGGTAGCCGTCTGATTGTAAACTTGTCGTCTTCTTGGGTGCGGCGCTTGATCGCCTTGTAGCAACGGTATGGTTAAGAAAGCAAGAACCTAATTCCTAGGCCACTTCCAGCATCAGGGCCGATTCCTTGGTCGCGGCGCTGATGATGTCGTGTCCCAGCCACCAGACCGGACGTTCCGGATTGGCGCTCTTGAACAGCATTATCCGTCCTGTTGCCATCACCACGACTTCGCTGAGTAGCTGGCCGATCAGCTCCTTCCGGTCGCGGTGCAGCTCGATGATCGAGGCGGCGGTGGTGCACATCGTCTTCATCTGGTCCGGGCTGTTGTGCTGCGGCCAGCTTGCCTCGTCGAACAAATAGGAAAGCGAGGGGTCGGTGAAATATTTCTGGGCCGTGGCTTCGATCACCGACAGGGAGACATCCTCCTTCAGCCGCGCCTTGCAGGCCTTTTCCAGAGCCGAAATATCCACGCCATCGCTACGTAAACGGCCCAGCAGCGTGTAGAGCCCCATCTCGACACCCAGAAAGATGCTGGATGAATTGGTGGCAACCTCAGGCGCGTTGAATACAGCGACCTTGACCCCGGCGGCGAACGCCTTCTCCGCGATTTCCTCAAGCCTGCGCTTGGCGAAGCCCTGGAGATAGGGGGCATAGGATTGCCAGTGCGGCTTGCCGCCGATCAGGCATTCGGTGCCGTGATAGCCGAAAGCGATATAGGAAACGTCCTTGCCCTGGGCCTCGCGCTCCTCGCGCAGGCCACGGGTTTCATCGATCAGATGCTGCAGCGTATTGGCGGTTACCGATTCGAAGGAACGCTCGCATGCCTTGCCCAGATCGGAGTTCCAGAAGGTTTCCGAGGACGAATAGCGATCGTCGAAGCCCTTGAAGATGCGGTTATTGATTGCCAGAAGCGCGCGGGCGCGGGGAATTCCGCCTGCCATGGTATGCAGGAAGACGATCCGCCCCCTGCCCTTCATGGTGTGCCGCAGCTGCGCCAGATAGTCGCGGGTCTGGTTTGCGAATCGCGCCTCGCCCTTTTTCTGCACCTCGTCTATCATGCCGGTATCAAGCTTCCAGCCTTGCCAGTCCGCCATGTCGACCTCGCCCATTTCCTCGGCGAGGGATTTGCCCAGAGTCGATTTCTCGAGGTCGAAGCCCGCTTCCAGGGGAACGTTGATCAGGGGCGATTGCTGCTTTTCAGCCAGCTCGTCTTCCGTCAGCTTGCGCAGGCGCCCATCGGGATCGCGCCGGCCCGCCGTACCATAGATGACTTCCATACCCAGCTGCTGGGCCGCCACGATAACGCCGTTCGCATAGCCGCGATCGAACACCTCGCCAAAGACAACCAGCGTGTCGTCGGCACCATAGGGCGGCGTTCCGGGAAGCGTGCGAAGCGGCGTGTAAGAGGTCATGGACACCTGCATAATATTCGAATGTCGCCTTGTAGCATAAATCTGGCTTTATAGAAGGGTTTTGCTGTAGGCCGGTCGCGATAGACCATGTTCGCCCGTCGGCCTTCTTTTCAGGGCGAAATAGACTGCATTCCAGTCACAAGGCCAACATCGTTATTTCGCTGCAGGCTTATCGACGGGTGCCTATGACCCCGATGCCTGTATCTGCGCCGCCAGGTCGACGTCCTTGCCGTAAAGGTCGGGACCAAAGATCGTGTGGCCCTGCCCGTCGTCCCAGACGCTGAAATAGTCGATATAGACCGGCAGCGGCCGTTGCAGCCTGATCGTCTTGGTCTTGCCCGTCGCCAGGAAGCCGTCGATCTGGTCGTTGGTCAACTGCCCTGCCAGCAGGGTCTCGACCAGCTGGCGTACGTTCTGGACCCGGATGCAGCCCGAGCTGAAGGTGCGCAGCGCCTTGGTGAATTTCTGCTTCTCGTCGGTGTCGTGCATGTAGATCGAATAGACGTTCTGGAATTGCAGCTTGAACTGCCCCAGCGGATTCTCCTCGCCCGGCGGCTGGCGCAGCACGTATTCCGACCCACCGCGGTAATCGGCGGCGCTGACTTCCTCCAGCCCCGAATCGGTGCGGCGGTACAGCTTCAGGTGTTTGCTGGCCAGGTAATCGGGATTCTTGCGCAAACCGGGGATCACGTCCTTCTTGATGATGGTCGGCGGCACAGTCCAGCTGGGATTGATCACCACATCGTCGATCGTGCTGATCAACAGCGGGGTCTCCCGTTCCTCGCGGCCGACGATGATCGGCAGCTGGAACTGGATCTTGCCGTCCTCGACATAGCGGGTCCAGAAACCACCGACATTGTCCATGACATAGCGCGGGCCCAGGTCGTGCGGCAGCCAGCGCCAGCGTTCCATCGCGGCGACCACCTCGGCGATACGGGACTCCAGTGGCATGTTGAGCGCCGCGCGCGTGTCCGCGCCCAGCGTGCCGTCGTCCTTGATCGCATGGGTTTCCTGAAACGCCTTGACCGCGCCGGCAATCGAAGCGTCATAGATGTTCGCGTCCTTTCCCGTCACCGGCGTCACGCCCAGCCGCGCCCGCACCAGAGGCACTACGGGATTCTTCATGCCGGACTTGAGCGAGGGGCTTTCCGGCAAAGGCTGCCATCCCTGCCCCTTCTGCTGCATGTCGCGCAATGTCGCCAGGGTCTGGCGCAGCATCGCATAGTCCGGTTCGGCGGGGCGCAGGGTGGTGGCGAACTTGGTCAGGTCGTCCGACGACAGGGTGGCGACCGCCTGCAAGGCGCCAGCCTTGTCGAACTGCGGGGCAAAGGTTGCATCGCGATCCTGCCCAACGGGAATGCGCCCCACCGCCTCGTCATGCAGATAGGCCGCGAGGCCATCGCTGAGCAGCAGTTCGAAGCCGGTCGCGTCGGCAGGCGATTGCGGATGCGCTACAGCCTCGATGTTGCTGACATGGTAGATCTGCGGGTTCAAACCGTCGGCAGCCGAATCGTTCAGCAACGCGATCGCGGCGGCCGCGGCCGATGTCGGCTGTCCGCTGGAATCGAGCCAGACCGGCTGGCTGATACGCGAATCGTAGAAAGCCTTCAGCGTCATCTGGTCGACGGTTACGCCCGCGACCTGCGGCTGCGCCAGCGCGGTGGCGATCTGCGCGGGCACCGAGGGATCCGCGGCCGGTGCAACCGGCGCTGGCGGCATCTGGGCATAAACGGCAAGCGGCGCGGCGCAGATCGTCAACACCGGCACTAGTCTTCTTATTGTTTTCACAGCTCTCTCTTGCTCGTTCGGTCTATCGCTAATCCATTCGACAGGCGCATGTTCCTGTATCTCTCTTTAAACGGCATGAAAATGGCAGCGTGTGAATCCGGTTACCGCCGGCACGAGCATCAGGCCGGTCCGGCGGCAGTCGAGCGGTAACCGCTTTCCCTCCACCGCCGGATCGAATGCCGCCGTGTACAGCCCCAGCACGGCAAGCGCGCCGCATCTTACGCCCCACGCCCGGTAATCCTCCCCGCCGGCGAGGCGCGCCCTGATCTCGCGCAAGTCGGACATCAGCGCCGATGTGCCGACGGCCAGCCGGCGGCCCTCATGCAGCAGCGACAGGGCACTATCATCATCGAACGACAGCGCGAGCGCATCGCCGGGCAGCAGAGCGGAAACGGACACTGTGCCGGTCGCCAGCCAGTCGAAATCGCCGGGCCGGCCGATTTCGATCCGGGCGGCACTATCCCCATCGACTGTGTAGACGCGCCCGCTCGCCAGCCGTCTCGTCGCCAGCCGCATGCCTTTTCCGATTTCCAGACGCTGCCGGGCCCGGGTCGCTGCGACGAACAGGACGCGCGCCTCGGCATCGGGATCGTCGCGGCCTGTTTTTTCGCGCGGCATCATCAGTTGCACGCGCTCCATCTCCCTGCCCTTCGAGGCATGGATCGTCCCTATCACGGGACCACGGGCGCTGCCGGGATCGAAGCGGCAGAGCTCGGAGGGAGGATGGCTGGTCCGCAATGTCTGCAACAGGCGCGGCAGGGCGATGCGGTCGGCCACGGGTTCGCCCGTCGCCTGCGCCAACGCGCGCCAGGCTTCTTCACAATTGCCCGGCAACCCGCGCTCGGTCCACAGATCCTCGAACTTCCAGCGCGGCAGCGTCTCGCCGGTAAAGTCGCTCAGCGTCAGGGCGATCCAAGGCTCCAGCATAACGGGCAGGCCCGACAGGCGCAGGCGGAACGGCAGCTTGTTCTGGAAATATTGCTGCGCCGCCGCCAGGACTTCGGCGCGGCTGCGATAGAGGATCAGGGTCCGGTCATCGGGTGCCATGTCGGCGCGCCCGTGCGCCTGCCAGGCAATACCGCGCCGCATCCGCGTAAGCTTGCGCCTGGGATCGGGCGCCGCATGCATCGCCCTGGTTCGGGCAGACGCGAACAGGTGCAGCAGCTTCCTGTCGCCGGTGCGATGTACCTGTACCAGCCGGTGAAGGCGAAAGCCGCTGCCGGACTCGTCCAGCAGGTGACGGGCCACAGTGTCGGCGGTAAAGCGGGAGGCAAGCGCGCTGGCAGAGAACCCGTAGATCGCCTGCGCCTCGTCGGTCAGGATCGTGATGCCGCACTGCGCCGGCAGCGCCGCGATCAGTTCGACGACCAGCAGCGCCCGGGCGCCAACAAGGTCCTGCGCTTCATCGATGGTGAAATGGCGGATGGCGGCGATACGGCGCAGCATGTGCGGGTCGCGCATGCGCAACGCCAGCAGTGTTTCCTCGATCGCGCGGTCGTGCCCTTCCAAGACGCTGCCATCCTCCTCGCCCTCGCGCAAATGCCAGGCAAGCGAGTCGAGCGTCGTGACGCGCGCCAAGGCCGCACCCGGTTCGCCGAGCAGCAACAGGCGGCGACGCATCTCGCCTACCGCGGCGCGGGAAAAGCTGATCGTCCATAGATGCTGCGGCGGCACGCCCTGCCTGGCCAGCGCGGCGATACGACCCGCCGCCGTGGCGGTCTTTCCGGTGCCCGGGCCGGCATCCACGACCAGCCGCGCCTCGGCCGGCGCGGCGATGACCTCGGCCTGCGCCTCGTTCCAGATCACGTTTGCGGGATAATCCGCGCTCAGATAAGGCTGAGCCCGATCATGAGGCCATAGAGCGCCGCTGCCAGGCCGGTGATCCCGGCGATACAGGCGAGCGTCAGGCTGGATTTCTTCGAACGCGTAAGCATCGAAGCCGAACCAAGGCCGATGCAGATCGCCAGCAACACGACGGAGATCGAGAATCCTTCCATGCGTTCGCCAAGCCGATTGCGTTCGGTTTCCAGCGTCTTCGCTTTCGCCACAAGCTGCTGCTTGCCCTCGCCCTTGTCGTCCATGTCCATGCGGGCAGCTGTGCTGTTGAGGTCGGCAACCAGGGCCTTTACGGCAGGATCGGCCGCATTGGGCAGCACCGCCGCCATTTTGGCAAAGCTCTGCGCGATCGCCTGGCGGTCGGACTTTCCCTGGTACTGCGCCCATGTATCGCTCAACTCGATCTCCGCGGTCAGGTAGCGGATCTCGGTTTCCGCCGATATCTTGCCCGCGACCGCCGCCATCATGGCCAGGATCAGGATCAGCAGTGTGATCTTGCCGGCATGCTCGTGCTTCTTGCCATGCTCGTGAGCTTTCTCGCCCTCGGTATGTTCATGACGCTCCAGCACCTCGTTCGGCATTTCGATTTCGTCGCTCATGGATCCTGCCCGTCGTTATCTGGAAATCGATTATCATCCCCGCCTGCCAGGGGCCAGAGACGATCAACGAATTAAATTGCCCCAGGAAAGCGATTATGTTAATATGTTGTTAATGAATTCGACTTTTCCCACTGCTGCCGCAAGACTGCTGGCGCAATTCGGATTGCTGGCCGCAACGGCTGTCGGGCAGTCGAATGTCCAGCCGGCCGAGAAAATCGTATTCAAGCCGCCGACAGCAGCTGCAGGCGTTACCTGCTTCGACGATACGTTCAATGCACCGTCACACGAAAACTCCCTTTCGACGGTCATGATCCTGGCTATCGACCAAAAGGGCAGGGTCATTACGCAGGGCTCAGGGGTTATAGTCGCCGATAGCGAAATGACACCTGGCAAGGGTAATAGAATCTACACGGCAGGCCATGTTTCCGGGATACGTGGCGAAGCGGAAGAGCCCTATGCGGAACCCGCCACACGATACGCGATAATCTCGTCCGGCGGAAAAAAGCTGGGAGACGCAGAGCCCAGAGCGATCGGAACCAAAGACGTTTCGCAAAGTAAGGTCGGCGATGAAATGGTCCTGGAGATGATCGATCCGGGAGCAGACTACAAAACCATTCCGGGATTCACTTTTGCTCCCGGTCTGTCGCCTTCGGGCTTCAGCAGGGCCTATCTGACCGGCTTGTCCGGAATCGATGGCGGCATCTCAGGCGGGCCGGCGATCGACACTGCCAGCAACAAGCTCTTGGGATTGGCAATTGCCATTGTTCCCGATCGCAATGGTCTCGAAGCAGAAATCCATCTTGAACGACCTGAGCTTCTGGATCATTCCAAGGAAGCAATGAAAGGCACGGGCATGCCGGTGGTCACCGGCGATCCCGTTACCCTGCAACCGCTATCGACCATTGGCGTGCACGACGTATATATCATCTCGCCCGGCTTCATGGACGACAAGATCGTCCATGCGCTTGGGAACGCGGGACATGCGCTGAAAAGCCAATCCGGTCTGCCGCAGAAAGCCATAATTGCCGGAATGATCGATGGATTTTGCACCGATTACGCGGCTACAATCGTCCAAGTCGACCCACATAACGTAGCCGATTTCCGTCTCGTCGGCTTGACGGACGATGCGAAGCTCCATTTCAAATCCTGGAACGATCCGGCAAAGAGCCTTTCGTATGTCGCCGATTTGTTGAAACGCACCGTAGACGATCCGCAATTCAAAGCGGCGTTCGCTGCGACAACCTCGGTTGCCCCCGCCGACATCTTGGCAAGAATAGGCAAGGCCAGGGATTTCAGCGAGATTGCAGACGAAACCCTGGCAGAAGAATTGAGCGATTACTCCAGACTGCCGATAGCAGGATCATTACAGGACGAACTCAGGGAAGCAACAAAGCAGACACGCCTGATGATCGATGCTAAAATAGTGAGAGAGGATTTTTTACCCGCGCCGCCTGCGCAAAAGAAACTGCCTACACCACAGTAATCGGGTTTTAGGCCGCAGGCTCAAGCTCGTCCACCGAGATTTTCTCGTCCGTGCTGCCATCGGAATATTGCAGGTCGCAGACATCGGAGCCCAGATCCTCGTAGATCCGCACCACGGTTCCGACCTTCTTGCCGTGTCCGGTGGCATCGCCATCGAATTCGGAGTCCAGTAATTCAAGGCTTTCGATGCGCCTGACCTTGTCGCCTTGCTTGTACATGCAGGATGAAACGCCGACCGATCGATTTTGTTCAAAAGACTTTCGTTTGTTCAAAAGACTTTCGCGCGCGTGGTGCCGTCGCCGAATTGCAGCGACACGTCCTGGCCCGGTTTCAGTTTCGCCGCCTGGGTAACCGCATGGCCATCGCCACCACGCACGACCACGAAGCCACGCTCCAGTGTCCGCTGGTAGGACAGGCTTTCCAGATGCCGCCCTGCCGCCCTCAGCTGCTCGTCGCAACGTTGCCATTTGCGCCGCACGGCTGCGGGCGAGAGGCGCGGCATAATCGCCTGGAAGTGGATGGCGGCACGGGCATGCAGCGACGTGACGCCGCGGTTTGCCCGCCCTTCGAGCGCACCCAGCGCCTGCCGCGCCTCGGCCAACTGCATGCGCGGATGTTTCAGCGCCGCCGCACTTTGCCCCAGATGCAAACGCAGTCCGCGCACATAGCCGGCGGCCACCAGCCCCAGCCTTTCGCTCCTGTCGTCCAGCGTCTGCGCGGCGGTCTCGACCAGGCGGCGCGGGTCGCCGAGGCCGCGCGCCAGCGATGCCAGATATGTGCCACGCCCGGTCAACGTCTGCGACATGCCCTGGTCCAGCCGCCGGTCGGCCTCGCGCAGGCGGCCGGCCAGCTCGGCGCGGACCGGTACGGCGAATTCCGCCGCAGCTGTCGGCGTCGGCGCGCGCAGGTCGGCGGCAAGGTCGCACAATGTCGTATCGGTTTCATGCCCCACGGCCGAGATCACCGGGATGCGGCTGGACGCCACGGCGCGAACCACGATCTCCTCGTTGAACGGCATCAGGTCTTCCAGGCTGCCACCGCCCCGGGCCACGATCAGGACGGCGGGTCGCGGTACGTCGCCTTCAGCTTCCAGCTCGTTGAAGCCATTGATCGCGGTGGCGATCTGCTCAGCCGCGCTTGGTCCCTGCACCGCGACCGGCCATACCATGACATGGCGCGGGAAGCGATCGGCAAGCCGGTGCAGGATGTCGTGGATCACCGCCCCCGATTGCGAGGTGACGACGCCGATGCTTTCGGGGATATGCGGCAGGGTGCGCTTGCGCGCCGCATCGAACAGACCCTCGGCCGCCAACCGGCGCTTGCGGTCCTCCAGCAGCTTCAGCAACGCGCCCTCGCCCGCCAGCTCCATCGTCTCGATCACCAACTGGTAGCGCGAATTCCTGGCATAGGTCGTCAGCCGGCCGGTGCAGATCACGTCCATGCCGTGTTCGGGCCGGATGCCCAGTTTCGACACCGCACCGCGCCAGCACACCGCGTCCAGGACGGCGTCGGCATCCTTGAGCGACAGATAGAGATGGCCGGTCGCGGCCAGCTTGGGCTGCGTCACCTCGCCGCGCACGCGCACCAGGCCAAAGGCGCTTTCCACCGTCCGCTTCAGCGCCTGGCTCAATTCGCCGACAGTGTAAGGCTGCATGTTGCCTGCCGGCGGGACAGGCGGCGGTGCGACCGCGAAAAGGGGGCCGTCGCTCATTTGAACTGGCTCTTGTCGACTTCGTACAGCAACAGGTCGGTATCGATGTCCTCAGGCCACGGCTTCAGCTTCAGCCATGAGGGCGGCTTCTCGTCGGTCAGGCGCGTGTACATCGTGTTCTGCGGATCGAACTCGTCGCCCAGCTTGCTCATCTCCTTCTGCGCCCGCGCCACCGACACGAAGGAATAAGTGGGGTTGTTGCCGTTACCGCAGACCAATACGAAATCCGCGTTGTGTTTCCTGACGGTGTTTCTGGCGTCACTCTCGCCCAGGTCGCGGAAGAACAGGTAATCGTCCTTTATGCCGGCGCTGTCGCGGTGATAATTGCCGGCCAGCGTACGCACGTCGGTCCAGTAGAGCAGCTGCGAGGCGTCATTCACCTCGTTGATGATGATCGGGTCCGTCTTGCCGAGCCCCATCCATGCCGCATCGGATAGCGGCTTGCGCACCAGCCATGGATTGCATGTCACGCTGTCGGGCACGTCGTCATCCTTGCCCTTGTTCTTGTCAGGCTCGCTCATGACGTCGACATGGATTATCAGCGCGCATATCTGCACCACGACATACACCGCCATTATGCCGAGCGCCGCCGTCTTCGCGTAGTCGCGGTAACCGGACGGGAATTCGCCATTGTCGCGGCGCGAGCGCTCGTAGACATAGGCCAGGAAATATGGTGCGGCGACGGCGATATACAGGGCGAAGCGGAAATGCAGCTGGCCCAGTATGTACAGGAAGCCGAGGCCGAACAGCACCGGCTCCTTGCGTTCGCGCGGGACGTGCCATTTGAACACGAACAGCGCGCCGATGACCCCCGGCCCGAGATAGAACAATATCTCGCGCCACTCGTGGATCGGCATGACCTCCTCGATCTGCGCCAGCCATTCGCGCGCGACGTAGGGGTCCATAGCGCCCTGCACGCCATCAAGCGCGAAGGGGTAGCAGGCCAGCCAGAAAAGCCCCGCGACAAGCCCAGCCAGGAACAGGTACCCGACGCGGCGGAATTCATTCGACGGTTTCACGAAATAAGCGCCCAGCGCGAGCAGGAACGGAATCGACGCCAGCGTCTGGAACGGCATCGAGACGCGATCGAGTATCCGCGCATCGTAGCCGCCATAGGGCGCATCGACCAGCAGGGCGAAGGTCATCACGATCGAGAACGACGCGGTGCTGAGCAGCAGCTGGCGCAACCGCGTCTCGCCCTCGATCAGCCACAGATAGAAGATGACGGCGAAAAGCGGCCCGAGCACGATCACCATCTCGAACGTGGTCCACAGGCACAGGGCCGCCATCGCCCCGATCGCGATTGGCAGGCGCAGGTTGGACAGCGGCCGGTTCACGAAGCGGAAGGCCAGGCCGGCCATCAGCACCGTCTCCAGGAACATCAGCGCATGGTGGTTGGCGGTGCCGCGATGCGCATAGGCCAGCAGATAGGGACTGAAAAGGATCAACAGCGAGGCCATCCCCGCGGCGGCGGGCTTCAGGACTTCCCGTCCCGCCCAATAGGCGGCGGGCCCGACCACGACGCGGAAGATGAAGCCGGTCCAGTACCCGGCATAATGGATCGCGTCGTTCGGAACGAAGAACGAGAACAGCTTTATGATCGCCAGTACGATGAAGTTGAAGGGTAGCGTCCAGTGCAGCACCATCCCGAACGGCGCGTTGATCCGGTCGAAGAAACCGTGCGCCAGGGTGTGGCGCTGGATCACCTGGCGCAGATAGGCCATGCGCGTCACGGTGTCGTAATCGTGCAGCGTGTTGCCCAGTACCTGGTAATTGTCGAGCGCGAAGCTGATCGCCTCGATCACCAGCATCAGGATCGGCCCGACCAGCCAGAAAGGCAGGCGGAGCGTCAGCGAGGTATTTTCTTTTTCGCTCATCGGTCCTAGGAATTCTGGCGTGACTACCCCACAGCGAATGCCAGAAGAACCGACCGCATGCAAATATTGATCGTAGGCTCCGGCGGACGCGAACACGCGGTGGCCCGCGCCGTGGTGAAATCGCCGCTCTGCGGCAAGCTCTATGTCGCGCCCGGCAATCCCGGCATGGCGGACATCGCCGAGCTTGCCCCCTATGCCGCCGACAACATCCCCCGGCTGGTCGAGTTCGCCGACGCGGCCAGCATCGATTTCGTCATTGTCGGCCCGGAAGTGCCCCTGGCGCTGGGGCTGGTCGACCAGCTGACCAAGAAGGGCATCCTCGCCTTCGGCCCGACCCAGGCGGCGGCCCAGCTGGAATCCTCCAAGGCGTTCACCAAGCAGCTGTGCCGAAAGCACGGCATCCCGACCGCCGAGGCCGAGATATTCACCGACGTCGATCCGGCGAAGGCCTATGTGCGGGCAAAAACGCTGCCGATCGTCATCAAGGCCGACGGGCTGGCCGCCGGCAAGGGAGTCACCATCGCGCACACGCTGGCCGAGGCCGACAGCGCGATCGAGGAAGCCCTGACTGCCGGCCGGTTCGGAGAGGCAGGCGCCTTGCTGGTGATAGAGCAGTTCCTGACCGGCGAGGAAGTCAGCTTCTTCGCGCTGGTCGACGGTATGCGCGCCATACCGTTCGGCTCGGCGCAGGACCACAAGGCCGCTTATGACGGCGACAAGGGACCCAATACAGGCGGCATGGGCGCCTATTCGCCGGCCCCGATCGCGACGAGCGAGCTCGAGTCGGCGATCATGCGTGACATCGTCGGGCCAACGGTCGCCGCCATGGCGAAGGACGGCACACCCTTCCGCGGCGTGCTGTTCGCCGGGCTGATGGTCAGCGACGGCAAGCCCTACCTGATCGAATACAACGCCCGCTTCGGCGATCCCGAATGCGAAGTGCTGATGGCGCGGCTGGACAATGATATCCTGCCGGTTCTGATGGCCTGCGCCGGCGGCAATCTGGGCGACCTGCGACCGGTGTTGAAACCGGACGCGGCCCTGACGGTGATCATGGCCAGCCTCGGCTATCCAGGGTCCTACGATATCGGCAGGCCGATCTCGAACATCGCCCGCGCCGGCGCGGTCCCCGGTGTCGTGGTCCTGCATTCCGGCACGGCTCTGGACGATCGTGGGCAACTCGTCAGCGATGGCGGCCGTGTCCTGGCGATCACGGCGACGGCGCCGAGTCTGGCCGAAGCGCAATCACGTGCCTATCAGGCCGTCGATGCCCTTGACTGGAAGGACGGATTTTGCCGCCGGGATATCGGCTGGCGCGCACTGTAGCCCAAAAGCCACAGCATGCCACTATCCATCGTTTAACCAAACTTAGCGCTTCCCGAATGCGGTTTTTATGTGTCTAGTCCCGCTTCATACACCGCGAAAAAAGAAACTGCGGACGCAACCTGGCCTCGGCCTTGCTTGCACCTTTTCAAACCGGCTCTTCGGAGCCGGTTTTTTATTGCCGGTGGTTCGGCACTGGGCTAAGGGTGGCGCATGCGCCGTACGCTTGCCCTAATTCTGCCCCTTGCCGCTCTTGCCCTTTCGGCCTGTGCCGGCGATTCCGACGACAAGTTGAAACAGGCCGACCAGCCGGTCGGAAACCTGTACAACGATGCCTATGACCAGCTGCAGGACGAGAACTACAAGAAGGCTGCCGATCTGTTCGAAGAGGTCGAGCGCCAGCATCCCTACTCCAACTGGGCGACCCAGGCCGACCTGATGGCGGCGTACACGCAGTACCAGGGCCTGCACTATGACGACGCGATCACCGATCTGGATCGCTTCATCCAACTGCACCCGGGCCACAAGGACATCGCCTACGCCTATTATCTCAAGGCGTTGTGCAATTTCGAGCAGATCAACGACTCACGCCGCGACCAGACATCGACCCAGCTTGCCCTGGCAGGGTTCGAGGACGTGGTCCGCCGCTTCCCCGACAGCGCCTATGCCAAGGACGCGGCGAACAAGATCGCGCTGTGCCGCGACCGCATCGCCGCGCAGGACATGGATGTCGGCCGCTATTACCAGAGCCACGACCTCTACATCTCCGCGATCAAGCGCTTCCGCGACGTTGCCGAGAATTATCAGACCACCACCCACACGCCCGAGGCCCTGCTGCGCCTGGTCGAGTGCTACAAGGCGCTGGGCCTCGACGGTGAGGCGCAACGCACGGCGGCGGTGCTGGGATACAATTACCCCGCCAGCCCGTGGTACAAGGACAGCTATGCGCTGGTTGGCCAGGTGAACTACACCAAGCAAGACAAGGTGATGAAATTCGCCCAGCCGGCGGAGCCCGCCGGCTCCAAGCAGACAGCCCCCGACAACGAACCGGGCTGGTTCTCCGGCATGTTCGACTGGTTCTAACTAAACCGCCGTGCTGACCGGCCTTTCGATCCGCGACGTGGTTCTGATCGAGCGGCTGGACCTCGTCCTGTCGCCGGGTCTCAATGCCCTGACCGGCGAAACCGGTGCCGGCAAATCGATCCTGCTGGACGCGCTGGGCCTTGCGCTTGGCAATCGCAGCGACACCGGGCTGGTGCGGCGTGGCGCCGCTCAATCTTCTGTCTCCGCCACGTTCGAACCCGCTGCCGGTCACGCCGTCAATGCGCTTCTGGCGGAGCAGGGCATCGCCGCCGAGGATACGCTGATCCTGCGCCGCACGGTGACCGCCGACGGGCGGAGCAAGGCGTTCGTCAACGACCAGCCGTGCAGCCTGGCCCTGATGAAAGCCATCGCCGACGCGCTGGTGGAAACCCACGGCCAGTTCGAGACCGGGGCGCTGCTGGACCGCGACACCCATCGCGCCACTCTCGATGCGTTCGGGCGGTTGAACGCCGGACCCACGGAGGTTGCATGGCGCGCCTTGCAGGCCGCGCGCGCCGCACTTGAAGTCGCCGCCGAAACGCAGAAGCGTGCGCGGGAGGAAGAAAGCTTCCTGCGCGAGGCGTTGACCCAATTTGACGAGTTGGACCCCAGGCCCGGCGAGGAAACCGAGCTGGAGGAAAAGCGCCAGCGCCTTGCCAACCGCGACCGCATCATGGAGGCATTGAACGGCGCCACCACCGAACTGTCGGGTCCGCGCGGCGCCGAAACCGCGCTGAACGGCGCGCGGCGCATGCTGGACCGTATCACGGCGCATGGCGGGCCGCGTCTTGCCGAAGCGATGGAGGCGCTGGAACGCGCGGCGCTGGAGATCGACGAGGCCGGATCGCTCATCGCCGCGATGATGGACGGCGACGGGCTGGAGGAAACGACGCTGGAAAAAGTCGACGACCGCCTGTTCGCCCTGCGCAGCGCTGCCCGCCGCTTCGGTGTCGAGCTTGGCGGCTTGGCGGCTCTGCGCGACGATTTTCGTACGCGGCTGGCCGTGGTGGACGATGGCGGCGCGACGCTGGCGAAACTGGCGCGCGACGAAGCGGAGGCGAAAGCCGCCTACGAAAAAACGGCGACGCTGCTGACCGCCGAGCGGGAAAAGGCCGCCAGGCGCTTCGACAAGGCGATCGCTGCCGAACTGCCGCCGCTGAAGCTGGACAAGGCAAGACTGGAAACGCGGCTCGAGCCGCTGGGCGAAGCCGATTGGAGCGCGGCAGGGCGCGAACGTGTGTCGTTCCTGGTCGCGACCAATCCGGGTGCGGAGCCCGGACCTCTGGGCAAGATCGCCTCGGGCGGCGAATTGTCGCGTTTCATGCTGGCGTTGAAGGTCGTGCTGGCGGGCGTGTCCAGCGTTCCGGTGCTGGTGTTCGACGAGGTCGACAGCGGCATCGGCGGCGCGACCGCCGATGCCGTCGGCGAACGGTTGAAGCGGCTGGGGCAGGATGTCCAGGTGCTGGTCGTGACCCACAGCCCCCAGGTCGCCGCCCGCGCCGACCGGCAATGGCGGGTGGAGAAGCTGACCAGGGGCCAGACGGTGACCACCGACATCGTGCCGCTGGACTCGGTAGGCCGCCTGGAAGAAATCGCCCGTATGCTGTCGGGCGCCACCGTCACGGACGAAGCGCGCGCCGCTGCGGCACGGTTGCTGGCGGCGGCGTGATGACGACCCGCGACATCCCCGCCCACCAGCTCTCCGACGACGAAGCCACCGCAGAACTAGCGGCGCTTGCTGCCGAGATCGCGCATCATTCCGAGTTGTACCACAACAAGGACGCGCCCGAGATCAGCGATGCGGCCTATGACGCGCTGTTCCGCCGCAACGAGGAGATCGAGCGCCGCTTCCCGCATCTGATGCGCGAGGACAGCCCGTCGCAGCGCGTCGGCGCGGCGCCGCAGGGTTCGTTCGCCAAGGTGACGCACAGCATCCCCCTGCTGTCGCTCAACAACGCCTTCACCGGCGAGGAAGTCGCCGAGTTCGACGCCCGCATCCGCCGTTTCCTGGGCCTGCCGGCCGAGGCCGAATTGGCTTTCCTGGCCGAACCCAAGATCGACGGGCTGTCCTGCTCGCTGCGCTACGAACATGGGCGGCTGGTGATGGCCGCGACGCGCGGCGACGGCACGACCGGAGAGAACGTGACCGCCAATGCGCGCATGGTGCCGTCGATCCCGCAAACCCTCGCCGCACCCTTCCCCGACGTGATCGAGGTACGCGGCGAGGTCTACATGGAACGGCATGCCTTCAAGGCGTTGAACGAACGCCGCGCGGCGGCAGGCGAGGTGCTGCTGGCCAATCCGCGCAACGCCGCCGCCGGATCGCTGCGCATGCTGGACCCGGCCATCACCGCCGAACGCCCGATCGCCTTCTTCGCCTATGCCATCGGCGAGGTCTCCGAGAAGCTGGGACCGACGCAAAGCGCGATACGCAACCGCCTGCACCGGATGGGCTTCACCCTGAACAGTCCGGTGCAGCTCTGCGCCAATCCGGCGGAGCTGGAACTATACTATCAGGAAATCCAGATCCAGCGCCCGCATCTGCCCTACGACATCGACGGCGTCGTCTACAAGATCGACCGGCTGGACCTGCAGGAGCGGCTGGGCTTCGTGTCACGCGCGCCGCGCTGGGCGATCGCGCATAAATTCCCGGCGGAGCAGGCGCGTACCGTGCTGAACGGCATCCTGATTCAGGTCGGCCGCATGGGCACGCTGACCCCCGTCGCCGATCTGGAGCCGATCACCGTAGGCGGGGTGGTGGTCAGCCGCGCGACGCTGCACAACGAGGACGAGCTGGCGCGCAAGGATACGCGAGTCGGCGACACCGTCATCATCCAGCGCGCCGGCGATGTCATCCCGCAGGTGGTTTCGGTCGTGCTGTCCGAACGACCAGCGGGGGCCGTGCCGTTCGTGTTCCCCGATACCTGCCCGGTCTGCGGCAGCGCCGTCGTGCGCGAGGAGGGCGAGGTCGCCAAACGCTGCACCGGCGGCCTGGTCTGCGACGCGCAATCGGCCCTGCGCCTGCGTCATTTCGTCAGCCGCGCCGCCTTCGATATCGAGGGCCTGGGCGAACAGTCGATCCGCGAGTTCCACATGGCGGGACTGGTCAAAACGCCTGCCGACATCTTCCGCCTGTCCACGCACGAGGCGAACCTGGCGACGCGGGAAGGCTGGGGGAAGAAATCGATCGAGAATTTGTTCGCCGCCATCGAGGCGCGGCGGCGGATCGCACTGGACCGGTTCATCTACGCCCTGGGCATCCGCCAGGTCGGCGAGGCGACGGCGAAGCTGCTGGCGCAGAACTATGTCTCGATCGGGCATTTGCGCGAATCGATGATGGCGGCGCAGGACCGCGAGGGCGAGGCCTGGCAGGTCCTGACCGCCATCGAGCAGATCGGCCCGCTGGTCGCCGCCGACCTGCTGGACTTCTTTGCCGAGCCCAACAACCAGGCGGTACTGGACGACCTGCTGGCTGAAATCACCGTGCTGGACGCGCCGCCGCTGGCGCTGAAGCATGCCGCGGTGGGCGGCAAGACCGTGGTCTTTACCGGCACGCTGGAAACCATGACACGCAGCGAGGCGAAGGCCCGCGCCGAATCACTGGGCGCAAAGGTTGCCGGTTCGGTCAGCGCCAAGACGGATTACGTGGTCGCGGGCAGCGATGCCGGGTCGAAGCTGACCAAGGCGAAGGAGCTGGGGGTCGCCGTATTGACCGAGCTGGAATGGGCCGAACTGGTCGATAGCTGAACAATCTCCACACATTTCCGGCCCGCTTCAATTGCCGTTAACCCTGGCAGGGCACATATAGATCGCATGCGGCATCTCCGGGTCATCCTTCTGCTTTTCCTGATCGGCATTGCGCCCGCGTACGCAGGCTCGTCCGCCGGTACGGAACACGTTCAGGTCAAGCTGGTCGCCGACAAGGACGCGGTCGCCCCGGGCGACACGCTGACCGTCGCGGTGGTCGAGGATATCATTCCCGAATGGCACACCTACTGGCTCAATCCAGGCGATAGCGGCATCGCGCCGACCCTGTCGTGGACACTGCCGCCCGATTTCGTCGCAGGCCCGATATTGTGGCCGCCTCCGCAGAACCTGCCCTACGGGCCGCTGGTCAATTTCGGCTACGGCAACCATGTCGTTCTGCTGTCCGAGATCAAGGTGCCGCCCGATGCCACGGCCGGAACCACGCAGAAACTGGCTGCGACCTTCACCTGGCTGGTCTGCCAGGAAACCTGCATCCCGGAAAACGCGAAGCTGGATATCTCGGTGCGGATCGCGGCAACCAGCCGCATCGCCGAAAACGACGCCGACCTGTTCACCAAGGCGCGCGCCGAGCTGCCCAAACCCGCGCCGTTCAAGGCCGAGCTGACCACCGACGCCAAGGTGTTGACCCTGACCATCGCAGCCCCCGAGCCGTCGGAAGCTTTCTTCTATCCCTTCAAATCCGGGCTGATCGACGATTCCTCCCCACAGCTTTTGCAGACGCAGGGTGACGGGTTCACGCTGCAGCTGGTGCGCGGCGAGCTCCGACAGCCCCTGTCCGCCCTGGACGGCGTGCTCGAGCTTACGAATGCAGCGGGCACGATGACGGCCTACACCCTGACCGCCGCCCTGCCCGCCCCGCCGACGCCTGTATCCATGGAATCCGGCGTCGGGCTGCTGGCGGCGCTGGGGTTGGGGCTGATCGGCGGCATCATCCTGAACCTGATGCCCTGCGTTTTCCCTGTATTGTCGCTGAAAGTGCTGGCGCTGGCTCGGCATGCGCATGGCGACCACGCCGATGCCAAGACCAGTGGCATCGCCTACACCGCAGGCATACTGGTCGCCTTTGCCGTCATCGCCGCGCTGTTGCTGGGCCTGCGCGCGGCGGGAAGCGCCGTCGGCTGGGGATTCCAGCTGCAATCGCCGATCTTCGTCCTGTGCCTGGCCTATCTCCTTTTCGCCATGGGCCTCAGCCTGTCCGGCTTCTTCACCCTCAGCGGCAAGTTCGTGAACCTTGGCGGGGGACTGACCAGCAGCGAGGGGATCAGGGGATCGTTCTTTACCGGGGCGCTGGCCGCGCTGGTCGCCACACCGTGCTCCGCGCCGTTCATGGGCACCGCGGTAGGATTTGCGCTGACCCAGAGCTGGCCGCTCGCGCTGGCGATCATCGAAATGCTAGGCCTGGGCCTGGCATTGCCTTATCTGGTGCTGGCGTTCAACCCGAGCCTGATCCGCCACATGCCCAAGCCAGGCGCGTGGATGGAGCGGCTCAAGCAATTCCTTGCCTTCCCGCTCTACGGTTCCTCCGTCTGGTTGCTATGGGTGCTATCGTTGCAGGCCGGCCCGGGGGGGGTACTGGTGGCTTTGGGCGGCGCGGTGCTGCTGTCCTTCGCGCTGTGGTCCTACAATTTGTCGCGTCATGTGCGCCACAAGCGACCGCGGCAATTATGCATCGCGCTCGCCATACTCAGCGTACTTGCCACGGTCGGCAGCATCGCCTCGCCCAGATTGTGGCGGGACCAGTCGCAATCGGGGCCTGCCAACTCCTTCGTTCCGGCAGGCTGGGAGAGTTTCAGCCAGGCACAGCTGCAACAATTGCAGAAGGATGGGACGCCCGTTTTCGTCGACATGTCGGCAGCATGGTGCATCACATGCATCCTGAACGAAAAAGTTGCGCTCGGCCCTGAAATGGTCGCCGCCATGCATCAGAAGGGCATCGTTCTGCTTAAGGGCGACTGGACCAACCAGGACCCTCAGATTACCGCTTTGCTTGCCTCGTTCGGGCGCAGCGGCGTGCCGCTATACGTATATTATCCGGTGGCGCAGAAACCACCGGTTGTGCTGCCGCAGATTCTGAGCCGCGGCATCGTGATGGATGCGATAGGCCCTTGACCCGATTGCCTCGCAGCATTGTTATAGCTGCATGAAAAAACTTCTTCCGCTTGCGGTGCTTTCTCTTTTCGTCTTCGCCCCCGCATGGGCCGATACGGCGCCGGAGGTCGGCAAGCCGGCCCCCGCCTTCACCGCCACAGACATCGACGGCAAGCCCATCGCGCTCGACCAGTTCAAGGGCAAGATCGTAGTGCTGGAATGGACCAACAAGGATTGTCCCTTCGTCCATAAGGAATATGACAGCGGCGCAATGCAGGCGTTGCAGAAGCAGGCCACGGGCGAGGGCGTCGAATGGATAAGCGTCGCCTCCTCAGCTCCCGGCAGGGAAGGGTTCGTCGACGGCGACGGCGCCAAACAGGCCGCCGCCAGATGGGGCGCCAATTTCAGCGACGAAATCCTGGATCCGACCGGCGCCGTGGGCCATCTGTATGCCGCCAAGGCAACCCCGCACATGTTCGTGATCGACAAGGACGGCGTCCTGCAATACGAGGGCGCGATCGACGACAAGCCTAGCGCCGATCAGGGCGATATCGCCACCGCGCATAACTATGTCCGCGCCGCGCTCGACTCGGTCGAGGCCGGCAAGCCGGTCGAAACACCGGTTACGACGGCCTATGGCTGCGCGGTGAAGTACTAGCCGCCTTGCTCGTCCTCGGCATCGAAACCAGCTGCGATGAAACCGCTGTCGCCATCGTCGGCAGCGACCGGACCATCCATGCCAACGAGATACTGAGCCAGATCGACGAGCACGAGCCGTTCGGCGGCGTCGTGCCCGAGATCGCGGCGCGCGCGCATCTGCAATATCTCGGCCGCCTGATCCGCGGCGCCCTGGATACCGCCAGTGTCGGATGGAACGACCTGTCGGCCATCGCCGCGACCGCCGGCCCCGGCCTGATCGGCGGCCTGATCGTGGGGGTTACGACAGCCAAGGCGATCGCTGCCAGCCGTACCCTGCCCTTCATCGCCGTCAATCACCTGGAAGCGCACGCGCTGACCGCGCGGCTGTCGGACGGCATCGCCTTCCCTTATCTGTTGCTGCTCGTCTCGGGTGGGCATACGCAGCTGCTGCTGACCGACGGCGTGGGGCAGTACCGCCGACTGGGAGGCACGATCGACGACGCGGCGGGCGAGGCCTTCGACAAGGTGGCCAAGCTGCTGGGGCTGGGCTTTCCCGGTGGCCCCGCCCTATCGCGCGCCGCAGAAACCGGCGATGCGAAGCGGTTCACTTTCCCACAGCCCCTGCTGGGCCGTCCCGGCTGCGATTTCTCCTTTTCCGGCATGAAGACGGCGGCGCGGACGCTGATCCAGTCGCTGCCCCAGCCGCTCGGCCCCGGCGACCAGGCGGATGTCGCGGCCTCGTTCCAGGCCGCCATGGCGGGGATCATGGCCGATCGGGTACGCCGGGCATTGAAGATGGTACCGGAGGTTTCGACCCTGGTCGTCGCCGGTGGCGTTGCCGCCAATACCGCCATTCGCGCCGCGCTGCAGGAGGTTTGTCTGCATGAGGGAATGACGCTGATCGCCCCACCCGCAGCCCTGTGCACCGATAATGCGGCGATGGTGGCCTGGGCCGGCCTGGAGCGATTGCAGCTGGGGCTGATCGACGATCTGGATTTCGCGCCCAAGCCGCGCTGGCCACTGGCCGCATGACCGCGCCGGTCGGCATCGTCGGTGCGGGCGCCTGGGGCACGGCGCTGGGCATCAGCCTGTCGCATGCCGGGCTGCACGTGGCGCTATGGGGCCGCGACGCCGCGCACCTGGCCGCCGACCGCCAGAATGTGCGCCACCTGCCGGACATCGAGTTTCCCGAAAATCTCACGATCGTGCAGCATCTGGAGGCACTCAGCGGGTGCAGTACCGTGCTGCTTACCGTACCCGCCCAGACGATCCGGGAAATCTGCCGCCTGCTGCTGCCGCATATCGAGCCCGAGTGCCGCATCGTCATCTGCGCCAAGGGAATAGAGCTTGCCACCGGCAGGTTGCTGTCCGAGATCGTGGCCGAGGAGATGCCGCGCAATCCGGTCGCCGTCCTGTCGGGCCCCAGCTTCGCCGCCGAGGTCGCCTTGGGCAAGCCCACCGCCGCGACCATCGCCGCCCGCGACCGCTTCACCGC
This sequence comes from Alphaproteobacteria bacterium, assembly GCA_965199335.1. Taxonomy (GTDB): domain Bacteria; phylum Pseudomonadota; class Alphaproteobacteria; order CALMVH01; family CALMVH01; genus CBDAQV01. The sequence goes on from CBDAQZ010000004.1 coordinate 129,577, forward strand.
CGCCGCGCTGGCCGACCAGCTCAGCAATCCTTCCTTCCGGCTTTATCATTCCACCGATATCGTCGGCGTCCAGATGGCCGGGGCATTGAAGAACGTCGTGGCCATTGCCTGCGGCATCGTGACCGGCGTCGACCTGGGCGAGAATGCGCGCGCCGCCCTGATGACACGCGGGCTGGCCGAGATCAGCCGGCTGGCGACGCGGCTCGGCGGACGCGGCGAGACGTTCCTGGGCATGGCCGGGCTGGGCGACCTCGCACTCAGCTGCGCCAGCATGCAGTCGCGCAACTTCGCGCTCGGCTATCATGTCGGCCACGGCGCCAGCGCCGCCGGCGCCTCGCTCGGCATGGTGGTCGAGGGGATTGCGACGGCTGAGGCCGTCCTGACTTTGGCCAACCACTACAAGATCGACATGCCCGTCGCCAGCACCGTCCATGCCATCCTGTCCGGCGCCCTGTCGGTCGAGGACGCCATCCCCGTCCTGATGATGCGCCCGTTGCGCATGGAGTTCGAGGAGTGATGAATTACCTCTCCCCGTGGGAGAGGTCGGCCGGGACGGACGGGTGAGGGGCTGATTGCAGCAGCGGCCAGCCCCTCACCCTACCCTCTCCCACAGGGAGAGGGATATTGACTGTTGAAAGATGGATAGATGAACCATTGGCTTGTTAAATCGGAACCCGACGCCTGGTCCTGGGACCAGCAGGTCAAGGCCGGCACCACTGAATGGAGCGGCGTCCGCAATTACCAGGCCGCCAATAACCTGAAGGCGATGAAGAAGGGCGACCAGGCATTCTTCTACCACTCGAATGTCGGCAAGGAGATCGTCGGCATCGTCGAGATCGTGCGCGAAGCCTATCCCGATCCCGGCGATGCGGCCGGGCGGTTCGTGATGGTGGACGTAAAGGCGGTCGGTCCCCTGGCGCGGCCCGTGACCCTTGAGGAGATCAAGCGCGATCCGGCGCTGGAAAGCATGGCTTTATTGAAACAATCGCGCCTGTCGGTACAGCCGGTTACGGCGCAGGAATGGCGGCACATTTGCAAGATCGGGCTCTAGCCCTGGCTGGAAGCATTCGATTCGAAGCTTCCTGTCTCTGGAACCGCAACCGGTTTGCGGCCCAGATACGGAAGTCAGAAAATCTTGACGCGGGATTTCAGCTCGACGCCTGGCAGTGCTACGGTGCGGGCGATTTCTTCGCTGGCGCGCAATACGTGATGGGCGATGGCGCGGGCGTTGATTACACCTGCGAGGGTTCCGGTTTCCCGGCCTGCCGTACGCATGATCGCATCAAGTGCCTTGACGCTGGTCTGAACGCTCATCGATCCGAGTTCGGTGGCTAATCTTGCGACCTCCTCGACTGCTCCATCTTTCGCCATGACCCTCTCCCATGTTCTATGTTTGATATGATTACACCCGCCTAAGTAAAATCGGAGTTAAGCAGGCTTGAAGCAGTGGTTAACAAGTGAAGGCATAATTGCGGCAAGGACAGTGCTGCCCTGCGACGGCTTAGCGACTCTTTTTCCTGAATCGATGACTCAGGATAAAGCCGATCTTTTGCTTGATACGTTAATCCGCACTATTTCATGGCGAAATGAAACCGCGACCATCGTCGGCAAGCGCATTCCCCTGCCGCGCCTGACCGCATGGCATGGCGACAAACCCTACCGTTACAGCGGCATTACGCACGATCCGGCACCCTGGACCCCAGCTTTGCTGGAATTGAAAACGATCGCCGAAACGACTGCCCAAACCGGCTTCAACAGCGTTCTTCTCAACCTGTACCGCAATGGCCGGGACAGCATGTCATGGCACGCGGACGACGAGCGCGAGCTGGGTCCCGATCCGGTAATTGCCAGTATTTCGCTGGGCGGTACGCGAAAATTCCAGATGCGGCATAAGCGGGATAAAAATAAAAAAGTCGAAATTCTTCTGACCCACGGGTCATGCCTGGTCATGGCAGGCGGCATGCAGTCCCATTGGCTGCATCAAATTCCGAAAACGGCCCGCCCGGCCCAGCCGCGCATCAACCTGACATTCCGCCGCATCGTCGACTGATCAAACCTTCTGAAACAGGAAGATCGTGCCATCGACCGGCTTGCCCACCTGCCTGCGCAGCATTACGTCGGTATCGCGCATCGCACGGAAGCCTTCCTTGCCGGCTGCCATTACATAGGATCGGGCGTGTTTGAAACGGCCATTGGCGATGACCATGAATTTGCGAGTGTCCTCGCTCGTTTCCAGGCTGAACATGAATAGCCCACCCGGCTTCAGCGCGCCATGGGCAGCGGCGAAAACACCTTCCAGAGCACCGAAATAGATCAGTGAGTCAGCTGCGGCAATCAGGTCGAAACGTCCCCTTTGCCCGCCCATGAAGGCCAGCATGTCCTCTTTTATCACGCTGTCGTAAAGACCGCTCGCGTCCGCCAGATCGACCATCAGGGGGGAAAGGTCGACGCCTATCAGGCTTCTGGCGAAGGGTTTCAGTACGCGGCCCAGCAGCCCGTTGCCGCAGCCCGCATCCAGCACATGGCCGCGCCATTCCGTACCGCCCGCATCGGTCAGCATCTTGCCCATATGTTCGGGAACGCGATAATCGATCGAGCGCAGGAAGCTGGCATCGATCTGTCCAGCCACGCGGTCGAAATGATGCGCCAGATAGCTGTTCGGCGCGCGGACCAGCGGCTTGCCGGCATAGACCTGACGGAAATACAGCATGTCCTCGTCATCGGGATAATACTGCGCCCATTCCTCGACCAGCGCCTTGGCCGCATCCCTTTTCTCGAACGAGGCCAGGAAATTCAGAGCCCGGTTGAAGGCACTTAGCAGCACATTGTCGTCGGTCAGCGGCTTGGCAAATGCGGTGACGGCAGGCTCCGCCTCGCCATCGATCACACCGGTCAGCATGGTCAGGAAATCGGCGTTTTCCTTATAGCCGATCTCATTGGGATCCAGAGTCGCCGCGGTCGCGTATTCGGTCAGGGCTTCATGCGGCTGTCCAAGCTGGAACAGGGTTGCCCCCAACGTCGCATGCAGCGTTGCGTTCCGCCCGCCCGCCTCGATCGCATGGCGCAGGTATTCCATCGCCTCGGTATAATCCGCGCGTTCCAGCTCGATGCTGCCCAGCGCCATGAAGGCCTCGGCGGAGGTGGTGGCATGGCTTGCGGCAGTAGCCAGGGCTTCTTCGGCCTCCTCCATTCTGCCGAGGCGCTTGAGCGAATAGGCTATGTTCAGCCATATCTGCGGCTGGTCCTGTTGCAGCGCCAGCGAGGCGCGGAAGGATTCCACCGCCCCCGAAAAATCTTTCTGCGCATCCAGCGCCACACCCAGATTGTTGTGATAGATCGCATGATCGGGGCGCAACGCCGCAGCGGCAGAGAAAGCCTTGACCGCCATCGAAGTGTCGCTGGCCTGGAACCGCTCCATGCCATATTGCTCCAGCGCCACCGCCGGATACTGCTTTTCACGCAACAGCTCAGCAATGCGCGGATTGCCGGCCGCCCAGTTCGGCAGCATGCTCAGCAGCTTTTCAGGATCGAGGGTCATTCTGCACTTTTAACCGCGATTACTGGCCAATCGGTTAAAGCCGTGGAATTATGACCGCATGGCTTCCATTGCCGCAACGAACCGCTCGAACAGGTAATGGCTGTCCTGCGGGCCGGGCGAGGCCTCGGGGTGGTACTGGACCGAGAATACGGGCTTGTCCTTGACCCTGAACCCCTCGTTCGAACCGTCGAACAGGCTGACATGCGTAACCTCGACGCTGTCCGGCAGCGTCTCGGGCAGCACCGCGAAGCCATGGTTCTGACTGGTGATCTCGACCTTGCCGGTCATCAGGTCCTTGACCGGGTGGTTGGCGCCGCGATGGCCGCGCGGCATCTTCGCCGTCTTGCCGCCCAGCGCCAGGGCCAGCAGCTGATGACCGAGGCAGATGCCGAATAGCGGCTTGCCGGTCGCAAGCAGGCCCTGGATCGTCGGCACGGCGTAAACGCCCGTCGCCGCCGGATCGCCCGGCCCGTTCGACAGGAAAATCCCGTCAGGCTCATGGCGCATGATATCCTCGACCGTCGCATCCGCCGGCACAACGGTGACATGGCAACCGGACGAAGCGAGAGCCCGCAATATATTACGCTTGGCCCCGTAATCGACCGCCACCACGCGATGGCGCGGCGCGGTCTGCGTGCCATAGCCGGTGCCCAGGTCCCAGCGCGTCTCGTTCCAGGTAGAGATCTGGCGCGAACAGACCTCGAGCGCCAGATCCATGCCTTCCAGCCCCGGCCATTTTTGCGATTGCGCCAGCAGGCCTTCGAGATCGAAGCGGCCATCGGGGGCATGCGCGATGACGCCGTTCGGCGCGCCGAGGTCGCGGATGCGCCGCGTCAGGCGGCGCGTATCGATCCCGGCCAGCCCGATCAGCCCCCACGAATCCAGCCAGTCGTTGAAATGCCGCGTCGCCCGCCAGTTGGCCGGCTGGGTCAGATCGGTGCTGACGACCAGCCCGCGCGCGAACGGGGTCGTGGATTCGATATCCTCCGGATTGGCGCCGACATTGCCGATATGCGGAAAGGTGAAATTGATGATCTGCCCGGCATAGGACGGATCGGTCAGGATTTCCTGGTAGCCAGTGATCGAAGTGTTGAAGCACACCTCCCCTACCGCCGCGCCCGCCGCGCCGATCCCGCGCCCCCAGAACACGCTGCCATCCGCCAGCACCAGGGCAGCCGTCGCGCCGTCGGGCTGGATGATCGGGGCTGAAAAGGATGGTCCTGGCGTGGGCAAGCGCTCCTCGCGCGCATCGTCAAGCGGCATGGCGGACCTTCCGGGGCGAATTCGTGATGTACCTGAAGATGATTAGATAGAATACCGCGATGGAAAATGCTAGGTGTCCCGCTCAACTTTTGGAGAAAATCCCAACGCGTCAACTCGCACCGGCATGGAGGCAGGCTATGGACATTATAATCGAGTTGGTTGTCCGTGAGGAAAATAAGCAAAAACTGGACGATATGATGACCAGGGAAGGGGTCGAGAAACCTGTCGATCTCCTGAACAGAGGTTTGCAGGTTTTGCATGATAGGCATCAAAGTTCTGTCGGCGGCGACGCGGTAAGGCTGATGCAACGCGTTTTCGGTTTCAGGCCGGCTACATCTACAAAGCCGAAGCTAACGGTCGCGAAGTAACGCCTCCGCAACCACCTGGATCACATCGCCCCACTGGCCACGAACGCTCTGGCGGAAAATTCGCATCGTCGGATACCATACGGTCGCTTCGCCCTCGTTCAGCCATCGCCAGTCGGGCATCATCGGGATCATCAGCCATACCGGCTTGCCGAGCGCGCCCGCCAGGTGACAGACCGAGGTATCGACCGTGATGACCAGGTCGAGCGCCAGGATCGCCGCCGCCGTCTGGGTGAAGTCGGTCAGTTCCGGCCCCAGCTTCACTAGGTTGCCGCGTCCGGACTCGTGATCCGCCGACGGGCCTTTCTGCAGCGAATAGAACGTCACATCCGGCGTATCCAGCAAGGGCCCCAGCATCTGCGCCGGGATGGAGCGCGCGAAATCGTTGAGGTTCTTCGGATTGCCCGCCCATACAAGGCCGATTTTCAAACCATCGCCCGTCAATCGCGATTGCCACTGCGCAGCCTTCTTCGGCGCAACCTTTACATATGGCACGTCATTCGGAACCGTCGCCAGCGTCGTCGCGAAGCGTTCCGGCAGGCTCATGACGCCGACCCAGGCGGCGAAGGGCAGGTTGCCCTCCACTTCCAGCGGCGCATCGATGCGCGGGATGACGCGGATGTTGGGATGATCGAAGCCCTCGGCGAACAGCGTCGTCAGCTCGGGCAGCGTCTCGAACAATATGTCGTGGCCCTGCGCCGCTAGCAGCGGCACGTAGCGGGCGAACTGGATGATGTCGCCCAGCCCCTGCTCGGCGATGACCAGCAGCGTGCCGCCCAGTTCCTGCGGCGTCTCGCCGTGCCATACCGGCTGGCGGAACTGCCCGCGCGGTTCGCGGAAGCCGCCGTCGCGGTTCCAGCGCCACTCATATTCCTTCCAGCCCTCCGCCATGTCGCCCAGCCGCAACCGCAGCAACGCGCGTGAACAATGCGCCGATACGTTCCGCGGCTCGATTTCCAGCATGCGCGTATAGATCTCGATCGCCTGTTGCGACCGGCCGAGACCCGACAGGGCATTGGCCACGTTCAGCAGCCCCGCAGGATCGTCCGGCTGTCCCAGCCGTTCGAGCGCCAGGGTGAAATCGGCGGCGGCTTCCAGATAGCGCCCCAACCGATCGAACGCCGAGCCGCGATTGATCAATACCGAAGTGAAATCGGGTTTCAGTTCCAGCGCGCGGGTATAGGGCGCCATCGTGTCGGCGAAGCGGCATTGTTCCTGCAGCGCGTTGCCCAGCTTGTTATAGGTTTCGGCCGCCTTGATCGTATTGCCTGCCGCTTCGTAGCTGAACGCCAGGTTCTGGAAATAATCGGGCACGCCCGGCTTCAGCATTATGGCCAGAGAGATGTATCGGATTGCCTCCTCGAAGTCCCCTTTGTGCGCGGACAGCAATCCCTTGAAGTGCCACAGATCGGGATCGTTCGGATTTTCCTCGATCAGCTCCTGATAGATTTTCCCAGCCTCGTCGAAACGGCCTGCCTTGTGCAGCTCGGCGGCTTCGCGGAAGCGGGGATGTTCGAGCAGGCTCATGCGGCCAGCCTGTCGAGCTCGCGCCCGATCTGTGCAACCACGCCCGTCCAATCGTCCGGCTTCCTCTGCCGGAACAATCGGGTCTTCGGGTACCACGGCATATCCCGGCGCTTCATCTGCATCCGCCAGTCGAGGATGCGCGGCATCATGATCCAGACCGGGCAATCGAGCGCGCCCGCCAGATGCGCGACGGACGAGTCGATGCTGATCACCAGATCCAGGTTCCCGATCGCGGCTGCCGTATCCGCGAAATCGTGCAATCGCTCGTCGAGCGATAAAATGTTCTGTGACGCGAAGACGTGGCGCGCCGCTTCGCCTTTCTGCAACGAATAGAAACGAACCTTGTCCCGCGCCAGCAGCGGTTCCAGCACATCCGGCGTCTGGATCGAGCGTATCCTGTCCAGCGGCGCGGCGGGGCCACCGCGCCAGACCAGGCCGACATTAATCCGCCCGTCGCGCGGCACGATGTCGCCCCACTGCGCGATACGCTGGGGCAATACGGACAGATACGGCGTCTGCGCCGGTATGGTCTTAGGCGTGATGCCGAAGCGATGCGGCAGGCTCATCACGCTGACCAGAGCCACGAACGGCAAATCACCGAACAGCTTACCCGAAGCTTGTCTAGGGATCACGCGGATGCGTGGCTGGTCGCGCCACGCTTCGCCGAACAGCGCGTGCAGTTCGGGCTGTACCTCGAACAGCACATCGTGCCCGCGCGCCGCCAGCAGCGGAACGTAGCGGGAGAAATGGATCGTGTCGCCCAGCCCCAGCTCCGCCAGCACCAGCAGAGGCCCCGCCAGGTCCGCCGGCGACTCGCCGCGCCATACGCGGCCCGACAATCCGGCCCTGGTCTCGTTGTGATGGACGCCGTCAACGCAGCGCCATTCGTATTCGGCGAAGCCGTCCACCAGATCGCCTTTCATAAGCAGCGCCAGCGACAGGCTGCGATGCGCTTCGATATTGCCGGGATACAGATCGATCGCCTTCCTGAAAGCCTTGGCCGCCCTCGACGGCTTGCCGAGGAAATAATGGCAGTTGCCGATGTTGGAGAGCACCAGGGACCGTTCCCGCGCATCCTTTAAGGTTCCTTCGACTTCACGCAGGATTCCCAGTGCGTTTTTATAGTCGCCGACCTCGTTCAGGGTCGCGGCATAATTGATCGCCGCCCAATGGTTCCGTGGGTCTTGAACCATGCCTTTCTGAAAGGCTTCTTTCGCCTGTAACAGCTGGCCACGCCGCTGCAGCCGAACGCCCTGTTCGTTGTAGTTATGCGACGCCTGCCTGGCATCGCCCGCCTGCTGGTGGCTGATCGCCAGACTTTGGTAGAACTCCGGTTCCTCCCGAATTTCTATCGCCTGCTCGATCAACGCGATCGCTTGCTTCTGATCGCCTGTATGGCTGGCGAGCAGGCCACGAAAATGCAGCAGGTCGGGATCGCGCGGAAACTTCGCCGCAAGTGCGAGGTATTTCCGTTCCGCCTCGTCATGTCGGCCGCTTTGATGCAGGGCGACCGCTTCGGCCATTTCCGTCCTGTTCATGCTGCGCGGCGATTGGCGGTCAGGCGGTCCAGCGCGCGACCGATATCGGTTATCACGCCCGCCCAGTCGCCCTGTTTTTTCTGCCGGAACAGCTTCGTGCGCGGATACCATGGCGAGTCCTCGCGCTTCAGCATCCAGCGCCAGTCGAGAATGGCGGGCATCGGCAGCCACACCTCGGCCCCGACTGCGCCTGCCAAATGCGCCACGGCGGAGTCGATGCAGATCACCAGATCCAGGTGGCGGATGGCGGCGGCGGTATCGGCGAAGTCGCGCAGCCTTTCGTGAAGCATGACGATGTTGTCAGAGTGGAATTCGTGCGCCGCCGCATCGCCGACCTGCAGCGAATAGAAGCGAACGCCCTTACGCGCCAGCAACGGTTCCAGCGCATCGGCCGGCATGGAACGGAGATGATCGTGCGGCGTGTTCGCGCTGCCGCGCCAGACCAGACCGACCTTGAAGGCACCATCGTCGGGCAGCAGCGAATTCCATTGCTTCAGCCGCACCGGGCTGACGGCCAGATACGGAGTGTCTCCCGGTATGCTGGCCAGCGTGGTGCCGAACCGGTCCGGCAGGCTCATCACGCTGACGAAGGCGGCGAAGGGAAGGCTGTTGAAGACCTTGCCGTTCGGCTGCCGTCGGATGACGCGGATACGATCGTCGCCCGCCCAGCCTTCGCTGAACAAGGCGTAGAGTTCGGGCTGGACTTCGAACAGCACCCGATGTCCACGGTCCGCCAGCAATTTGACGTAGCGCGAGAAATGGATGGTGTCGCCGAAGCCCTGTTCCGATAGCACCAGAATGGCGCCACCCAGTTCCTCGGGCGATTGCCCGCGCCATAGCGGTTGCGTGAAGGACCGCTTGGCCTCGCTATAGGGAATACCATCCGTGCAGCGCCATTCGTATTCGGCGAACCCCTCGCGGATTTTGCCCTCCGCCAGCAGGATGACCGAGCGATTGCGGTGCGCCTCGATAGCCTCGGGATAGCTCTCGATCGCCTGGGCGAAGCAGTCCAGCGCGCGGTCGCTCCTGCCGAGATAGTAGTGGCAGTTGCCCATGTTCGACAGGATGTACGAACGCTCCTTCGGCAGCTTCAGCCGCTTCTCGACCTTGCGCAGGATCTCCAGTGCGCGGTCGTACAGGCCCAGCTCGTTCAGCACCGCGGCATGATTGGCCACCGCCCAATGATTGTCGGCGTCCTGCGCCTGCGCCTTCTCGAAGGCCAGCAGCGCCTCCGGCAGCTGGCGGCGCTGTTGCAGCACGACGCCCTGCTGGTTGTGAGCCATCGACGCCGCCTGCGCTTCGCCCATCGCCTGCAGGGTGATCGCCAGGTTCTGGTGGAATTCAGGTGCGTCGGGTTTCAGCGCGATGGCTTCGGTGATGAAGCGGACCGCCTCGGCCTGATTGCCGGTGTGGCTGGCCAGCAGGCCGCGAAAATGCATCAGGTCGGGATCGCGCGGAAACAGCCGCGCCAGCTGGCGGTATCTTTTATCCGCCTCGTCGTGCCGCCCCTGCTGGTGCAGGGCGACGGCCTCGCCCATCGATTTCCGGTTCATGCCGCCCGCCTTTCCACAAGCTGGTCCAGCGCGCCGCGCATGCCCTCGATCACCGCGCCCCAGTCGCCGTAGCGTGCCTGCCTGAACAGCCGCGCCGAGGGATACCAGGGCGACGTATCGCCGCTCATCAGCCAGCGCCAGTCAGGCACATGCGCCAGCATCAGCCACATCGGCGTACCCAGCGCGCCTGCCAGATGCATGACGGCGGTATCGACCCCGATCATGAGGTCCAAATTCTGCACTGCCGCCGCGGTTTCGGCGAAATCGTTCAGTTCCTCGTCAAGCACCGTCACGTTGTTGCCGGGGAAACGATAACCCGCGGCCGGTCCTTTCTGCAGCGAATAGAACGCGATGTCGTCGCGTTGCAGCAGGCCGTGCAGGGTCTCCGGCGGCAGCGAGCGTTCGAAATTCTTCAGGTGCAGCGGGTTGCCGCCCCAGACCAGGCCGACCCGGGGCCGACCCGCCGGATCGCGCAGACGCTCGGCCCAGCGCGACGACCGTTCAGGCGCGACGCCGAGATAGGGAACGTCCGCCGGTACGTTGTGGATAGTGGTGCCGAACAGGCGTGGCAGGCTGAACGTGCCGGTGTAGGCGGCGAAATGTATGTCCGCGTACGCATCGGCATCGCTGCCCTGCGCCCGAACCAGGTGGATGGCGTCGTTCGCCAGCCCCTCCGAGAACAGCGCCCACAGCTCCGGCTTGACCTCGAACAGCACCTCGTGCCCCCGTTGCGCCAACAGGCGCAGATAGCGGCACAGCATGATCGCATCGCCATATCCCTGTTCACTGAGCACGAACAGCGGACCGCCGAGTTCCTCCGGGCTTTCGCCCATCCATACGCGGCGCTCAAGAGCGGCCTTGCTGTATTTGGGATCTTTCCAGCGCCATTCGAATTCACACCAGCCTTCCTCGTACTGTCCGTTCAGCAGCAACGCGATGGCGAGGTCGTTGTGCCCTTCCGGCAGCATCGGGTTGAGCGACTGCGCGCGGCGATAGGATTCGATTGCCTCTTCGACCAGGCCGAGGCCGTGCAGCGAGTTGGCGTAGTTGAGATGGACGCCGGGCAGCTGGCGCAGGAATCCCCCGGGCAGCGGCGTGCCGTTCCAGTGCGCCAGGTCGCGCGGCATGCGCGGGTCGGGCAGCAGCGCGCGGCCCAGGTGATCGCGCGCCTCGGCATAGCGGCCCAGCCGGTTGAGCATCACGCCGAGATTGTTGGGCGCATGCTCGTTGCGCGGGTCGATCTCCGCCGCCTGCGTGAAGGCGTCGATCGCTTCCTCCAGCCGGTTCTGGTCGCTGAGTATATTGCCCATCGTGATCAGCACCTCGGCCGCCTTGGGATGATCGCCCAGGCGGCGCAGGGTCACGGACAGGTTCTTTTGGAAATCGGGCACGGCGGGTGACAGCGCGATGGCACGCCGGATACGCGCCACCGATTCCAGCAGATTGCCGACCTGCCCCGCCAGCACGCCGGTCAGGTGGACCACGTCCGCGTTCTGCGGGTTTTCCGCCTCCAGCGTGCGGTAGCGGTCCCAGGCCTCGTCGAACCGGCCCGCGGTGTGCAGATCCATCGCTTCCTTCAGGCGGGGGTCGATCATGTTTGCTCTGGCGTTGATTGACAGGGACGGGCGGAGACGGTCAATTGATCCTACACGAGGAGAAACGAAATGTTGCGCGAACGTTTGAACGACACGTTAAAGGATGCGATGCGGGCCAAGGAGCAGGGAACGGTTTCGACCCTGCGGATGGTGCTGGCCGCGATCAAGGACAAGGACATCGCCGCCCGGCCCTCCGGCAACGCGGACGGCATCGGCGAGCCCGAGATACTGTCGCTGATGCAGGGCATGATCAAGCAGCGCCGCGAATCGATCGCCATGTACCGCCAGGGCAACCGCGAAGACCTCGCCGCCAAGGAGGAGGAGGAGATCGCGGTGATCGAGCGCTATCTGCCGCAGCAGATGGATGCCGAAGCCGTGAAAACCGCCATCGACGCCGCCGTTGCCGAAACAGGCGCGGCGTCGGTCAAGGACATGGGCAAGGTCATGGCCGCGCTGAAGGCCAAATACGCCGGCCAGATGGATTTCGGCGCCATCGGCCCAGAGGTGAAGGCGCGGCTGGGCGGGTAATATGGGAAATCCGAACGAGACAGTCACCCTCTGGCGGCCTGTAGGGCCGGAAGAGTTGAGGTTGATCGAAGCAAGCGCCATGAAAGCGTTTCCTCCACGCCTTGCCGAGCAGCCTATTTTCTATCCGGTCCTGACCGAGGCTTATGCTATCAAGATCGCGCGCGACTGGAATGTACCCGCTAGCGGTGCTGGGTTCGTAACACGCTTCGAAGTACTGAAATCATACCTGAATGATTATCCTGTACAGGAAGCAGGCGGCCGCGATCATCTTGAGTACTGGATTCCGGCTGAAGACATGGATAAATTCAATGCGGCGATTGTCGGCAAGATTGGAATAGTCCGTTCATTCCCGTGAAGTTTGGTAAGAAATCCGGCACTGACGTACTCACCTCTTCCGAACGCAGCATCGTGCGGCTGGTCAGCGCGATCCAGTTCATCAATATCCTGGATTTCCAGATGGTCATGCCGCTGGGCGCGGATTTCGCCCGCGACCTGGGCATCCCTGCCAGCGACATCGGCTGGGTGACCGGGGCGTACACGGCGGCGGCCTTCCTGTCCGGCATCGCCGGCGCGGCGCTGCTGAACCGGGTCAACCGGCGGCTGGCGCTGGCGATCAGCCTGTGGGGGCTGGTCATCTCCACCGCCCTTGGCGGCCTGTCGACCAGCTACGCCACGCTGATCTGCGCCCGCATTCTGGCCGGCTTCTTCGGCGGTCCCGCCGTGTCGCTGTCCTACGCGGTGCTGGCCGACGGCGTCGCCGAGGAACGGCGCGGCCAGGCGATGGGCATCGTCTCGGGCATCTATTCCGTGGCGGGCATCGTCGGCCTGCCGATCGGGTTGAAGCTTGCCGAGTGGGGCAGCTGGCGGCTGCCGTTCTTCGCCATCGCCCTGGTCGGCGTGGGCCTCGTGCTGATGGTACTGCGCGCCACCCGCCCGATGGCCGCCAACGCCCGCGACGAAAGCGACCGCGTCCAGCAGATTGCGGCATTGACCCGCGGCAACCGACGCAGCGTCGGGCTGGCCTTCGCCGTCACCTTCATCGCCCTGTTCGGCAATTTCCTGCTGGTACCCAGCGTTGCCGCCTACCTGCAATTGAACCTGGGCTACCCGCGTAGCCACCTGTCCCTGCTGTATGTGACCGGCGGGATCGTGACCTTCCTGACGACGCGCTTGGTGGGGCGCATGACCGACCGCTTCGGCTCGGCACGGATGATCTTGGGAGCGACGCCCTGCATCGTCGGCGTCTATTATTGCCTGTTCGTGCATTATTCGCCGCTGGTGCCGGTCCTGCTGCTGTTCGTGCTTTCGGGCGTCTGCAATTCCTCGCGCTATGTGATCGTCACCACCGAGACCTCGAAGGTGCCGCCCCCCGACCAGCGCCCCGGCTTCATGTCGCTGATGAGCGCGGCGCAGGCGCTGGGGCAGAGCCTGGGTGCGTTCGGTTCGTCGCTGATCCTGGTCGATACCGGCACGGACCGGCCGCTGCTGCACATGGGCCGCGTCGCCTGCCTGGCCTCGTTGCTGGCGGCGATCGTGCCGGTGCTTCTGATCCGGCTGCGGCACATGAACCATCGCCGTGCCAAGGACCAGGAAACCATCGACGCCCTGAATGCGACGGCCGCCGAGCAGACAGGCGCATGAACAGCCGCTTTGCAACGGCGGCAAATTTGTCCATATAAAGGGCATGGCACCGAACCCATACGAAACGCTGGGCATCAAGAAGGACGCGAGCGAAGCCGAGATCAAGGCGGCGTATCGCAAGCTTGCCAAGAAGAATCATCCCGACCTGAATCCCGGCGATACCACCGCCAAGCAGCGTTTCGCCGATATTTCCTCGGCCAACGACCTGTTGTCCGACAAGGACAAGCGCGCCGCCTTCGACCGGGGCGAGATCGACGCCAGCGGCCAGCCGCGGCAGCAACAGCCCTTCTATCGCGACTATGCCGGGACCGAAGGCACACAGCGTTACCGCCAGTCGGGCGGTTTCGGTGGGCAGGCGCCGGGCGGCGGGTTCGAATCCTCGAGCTTCAGCGAAATCTTCGAATCGATGTTCGGCGGCAAGCGTGCCGCGCAACAGGCGGCACCGGCGTCGGACGCGCATTATTCGATCGAGATCGACTTCCTGGAAGCCGCCAAGGGCGCATCGAAGCGCGTCACCATGCCCGATGGCGCCGCCCTCGACATCATCATTCCCCCCGGGGTCTCCGAGGGGCAGCAGCTACGGCTGAAAGGCAAGGGCCATGCCAGCAGGAACGGCGACGTCGTCGGCGATGCCTATGTCGAGCTGCATATCCGGCCGCACGACATGTTCGCGCGCGACGGCAACAACATCACGATCGAACTGCCGGTGGGTTTCCACGAAAGCATCCTGGGCGCCAAGGTTTCGGTGCCGACCATCCACGGTCCCGTCAGCATGGCGATTCCAAAGGGCGCCACCACCGGCCAGACCCTGCGGCTGAAGGGCAAGGGGATCAAGTCCGGCGACCAGTTCGTGCGATTGAAGATCGTCATGCCGAAGGTTATCGACCCCGAGCTGGAAAAGCTGGCCGGCGACTGGGCCAAGGCCCATCCCTGGGATCCGCGCGGTAAAGGGGGCGCGTGATGATCACGCTGGAGGACACCCTGGCCCGGCTATCGGACGAGCTGGACCGCGATACGCTGGAAACCTATGTCGCCCACGCCTGGGTCAGGCCGGTGCGCAAGCAGGAAGGCTGGCGCTTCGAGGAAATCGACATCGCCCGCATCCGGCTGGTCCGCCACCTGCAACGCGACATGCTGGTCGACGACAACGGCATGGACGTGGTGCTGCATTTGCTGGACCAGATGTACGAGATGCATCGGCGGCTGGAAGCCGCCCGCCATCACGAAATCAACGCCTCCGCTGCCGAGTTCTGGGAGGAGCGGGAGGAGTTCTGATTGGTAATCACCGCCTGACTTCTGAATAAAACCCGGCTACATTCATTCCATGGCCTTCCCTCCGCAATTCCTCGACGAGATCCGGGCGCGCGTGCCGCTGTCCGGGCTGGTAGGGCGCAAGGTCAAGCTGACGCGCGCGGGCCGGGAGTGGAAGAGCCCCTGCCCGTTCCACAAGGAGAAGACGCCGTCCTTCTACGTCAACGATGCCAAGGGCTTTTTCCACTGCTTCGGCTGCGGGGCGCATGGCGACGCGGTCGGGTTCCTGATGCGGCACGACAATTTGTCGTTCCTGGAAGCGGTCGAATCCCTCGCCGCCGAGGCAGGGCTGGAAGTGCCCAAGCCGACCGAGGCCGAGCGTAGCCGCTACGAGGCGCAGAAGACCCAGCACGAAATCCTGGAAGCCGCGACCGCCTGGTTCGAGGAGCAGCTGCACAAGCCCGCGGGACGCAAGGCGCTGGAATATTTGCGCGGCCGCGGTCTCGACGATTCCACCATCGCCGCCTTCCGCCTGGGCTACGCCCCCGCCGACGCGCAGGCGCTCAAGGCCGCGCTGACCCAGATCGCGACGGTTAAGGAGGACGATCTCATCGACCTCGGCCTGATCAAGAAGTCCGAGGATGGCGGGCGGACCTATTCCTTTTTCCGCGACCGGGTGATCTTCCCGGTGATGGACAGGCGCGGCCGGCCGGTCGCCTTCGGCGCGCGATTGATCGAGGGTGAGGGGCCCAAATATATCAACTCGCCCGAACATGCCTTGTTTCACAAGGGCGAAACGGTATATGGCATCGCCCGCGCCCGGCTGGCGGCGTCGGACGACAAGCCGGTGGTGATCGCGGAAGGCTACATGGACGTTATCGCCCTGAACCGCGCAGGCTATACCGGCGCGGTCGCCCCGATGGGCACGGCGGTGACCGAGGCGCAGATCGACGCGTTGTGGAAACTGGTTCCGGCGGGCCTGCGCGCGCCGATCCTGTGCCTGGACGGCGACAACGCCGGCCAGCGCGCCGCCGAACGGGCGGTGGAGCGCATCCTGCCGATCCTGAAACCCGACCACACGCTGAAGATCGCCTTCATGCCCCCGGGCGAGGACCCTGACTCGCTGCTACGCACCGGCGGAACCCAGGCGATCGCCAAGGTGCTGGACGAGGCGATCCCGCTTTCGGAGATGCTGTGGCGGATAACGCTGGCGCAAAAACCGGGCCGCACGCCCGAGGAACAGGCGGGATTCCGTGCCTTTCTGCTGGATCAGGTCGCCCGCATCAACGATACGATGGTGCGCGAGGAATACCGCCGCGACATGCTGCGCCGCCTGAGCGAACGCAACTTCGTTCAGCGTGGCCCGGCCGGTTTGCGCAAGCCGCCGCAGCGCGGCCTGCCCTCGCGCTACGGCCGGAACCAGCCGCAATTCAACGCCTTCGGGCCCAAGCCCACCCGCAAGCCGGGCAGCGCCGGCGACGTGCGAATGACCGCGTTGCTGTCGGTCATGGTACGGCATCCTTTCCTGTTCGAGGAATTCTGCGAGGGTTTTCATGACCTTGCCGTGCCGGAGCGCTTGCGTCCGCTGCATGAGGCGATCTGCGCCACGCTTGGCCAGCACCACGACATGGAAGCAGCCGCTTTGCATGTCCATCTGGCTGAAAACGGCCACGCCTTGGCGCTGGAGGCAGTGCTGCACCGCGACATACGGCTGCATTCCGGCTTCGCGCGGGAGGATATGAGCCGTGAACAATTGCGGGAAGGCTGGATCAGCATGATGGCCAGCGGCCACAATCCCGTTCTTCTGGCCGATATCAGGCAGGCGGCGGCCGAATTGGCCATCAGCATGGACGAACCCGCCCTGATCAAGCTGCGCGCGTTGCAGGCGCAGCTGTCTACCGGGACGCCTCTGGACGGCGACGTGGACTGAACTATATTTCCGAATCGGGTTTTGATTATTTACGTTTTAACCCTGCCGCGCTAGAAACGCGTTTCACAACGTCACGGTACCGGGTCTGCGCCTGTTCGGCAGCCCGCTTCTTGAGGTCGATCTAAGCATGGCGACAAAAGCAAAAAGCGAAAAGACGGTACGCGGGGAGGAGGCTGGAGACGTTCCCCTGGCCGACAACTCGCTGGCCCAGACGCTGAAGAAGATGATCGCCAAGGGCAAGGAGCGGGGCTACATCACCTATGATGAGCTGAACACCGCCCTGCCGCAGGAGGATTACACCTCCGAGCAGATCGAGGACGTGATGTCCAGCCTGTCGGAAATGGGCATCAGCGTTGTCGAATCCGAGGAGGAGGAGGCTGAGCCCGCCGAAAAGGAAGCGACCGAGGACGAAGCCGAGGAACGGGGCAATATCGACGACGATGCCGGCCGTACCGACGATCCCGTACGCATGTACCTGCGCGAGATGGGCCAGGTGGAACTGCTTTCGCGCGAGGGCGAGATCGCCATCGCCAAGCGTATCGAGGCCGGGCACGAGATGCTGATCGGCGGCATCTGCGAATCCCCGCTGACCATCCGCGCCTTGCTGGATTGGCACCAGGCGCTGCTGGAAGAGCGCATGCAGCTGCGCGAGGTCATCGACCTTGACGCGACCTATGGCGGCGGCCCGGATGCCGACCCCGCCCTGGCCATCCCGGTTCCGGGCGCCGAAGTTGGGGAAAAGGAAGACGAGAAGGAAGAAGGCGGCGCGGCCGAAGGCGAGGCCGGTGAGGGCGGCGAAGGCGCGGCCGCTGTCGGCGGCAGTATTTCCGACTATGACGACGAGGGCGAGGAGAACATCTCGCTGTCCGCCATGGAAGCCGCCCTGCGTCCGCAGGTGCTGGAAGTGTTCGGCCAGATCGCCGACACCTACAAGAAGCTGGCCAAGCTGCAGCAGCAGCGGCTGGAAGCGGCCCAGAAGGCGAAGAAGATCACCGCCGCCCAGGAAAACAAATACGAGGCCGTCAAGCTTGAGATGGTCAAGCTGATGGAGCAGGTCCGCCTGCACAACGGCCGCATCGAATTCCTGGTGCAGCAATTGTACACGCTGAACCGCAAGCTGGTCGCGATCGAGGGCAAATTGCTGCGCGACGCTATGGAATGCGGCATCAAGCGCGACGATTTCCTGAACCGCTATTACGGTTCGGAAGTCGACCCCAACTGGTTCGAGCATATCGCGAAACTGCCGGGCGCCGGCTGGAAGCGGTACTGCGCCAAGGCGCCGGAAAGCATCATGACCGCCCGGGCCGGCATCGCCGCGATCTCGGAAGAATCCGGCCTGCCGCTGTCCGAATTCCGCCGCATCGTGATGACGGTGCAGCGCGGCGAGAAGGAAGCCGCCAAGGCCAAGAAGGAAATGGTCGAGGCCAACCTGCGCCTGGTCATTTCAATCGCCAAGAAATACACCAATCGCGGCCTGCAGTTCCTCGACCTGATCCAGGAAGGCAATATCGGCCTGATGAAGGCGGTCGACAAGTTCGAGTATCGCCGCGGCTACAAATTCTCGACCTACGCCACGTGGTGGATCCGGCAGGCGATCACCCGCTCGATCGCCGACCAGGCGCGCACCATCCGCATCCCCGTGCACATGATCGAGACGATCAACAAGCTGGTCCGCACCAGCCGCCAGATGCTGCACGAGATCGGCCGCGAGCCGACCCCGGAGGAACTGGCCGAGCGGCTGGTGATGCCGCTGGAAAAGGTGCGCAAGGTCCTCAAGATCGCCAAGGAGCCGATTTCGCTCGAGACCCCGATGGGCGAGGAGGAAGACAGCCATCTGGGCGATTTCATCGAAGACAAGAACGCCGTCATTCCGCTGGACGCCGCCATCCAGGCGAACCTTCGCGAAACCACCACCCGCGTGTTATCCTCGCTCACCCCGCGTGAGGAACGTGTGTTGCGCATGCGCTTCGGCATCGGCATGAACACCGACCACACGCTGGAAGAAGTCGGCCAGCAGTTCAAGGTAACCCGCGAGCGTATCCGCCAGATCGAAGCCAAGGCCCTGCGCAAGCTGAAGCACCCGTCGCGGTCACGGAAGCTGCGGAGTTTCCTGGACGATCGGTGATTGAACTGAACACCTAGTGGTCATTCCGGAGCCCGGAATCCGTACACTATCGACGCACCGCATGAATTCCGGCACTGCGGTGGAATGACAGCAGCAATATAATAGGTAGACCTCACGCATCATGTGATAATGCCACGACATGAAAAATTATCAGAAAGACTGGCTGCTCGAGGCTGTTTCGCAGCCCGTGATGCTTTATTTCCTGATTGCCTATCTGGTGCCTGTTCTGATCGTTTTGTTTTTACATAATTCCGGTTATCGGCAGGCCTCCGCCCGTATCCTGGCAGGCTGCGGTATTGTCTGGATTCTGGTCAGCGGCATGATTGCTGATGTATCGCGGGATGCTGTCATAGTCGGAGCGTTGGCAATCCAGTTAGTTACCGCTTGCCTGGCATTCCTGTCGATAAAGCCCGATCGCGAATGGACCTTCCGGATTGCAGTAAGCTTGGCCTTTATGACTACGCTGGCATTCGCCTTCGTGTTGTTTGAGGATTTCCCGCTACATGAACCGACGGTGTTCCATAGCCCTTGTTCGATGGAAAAAGGGTGCGTGGATTAGCATCCGCCTTGGCTGACCCGGCTTCACATGATACGGAAACCGGAACTTTGGATTGTATCATGTCCCGCTACCTCATCACCTCCGCCCTTCCCTACATCAACGGCGTCAAGCATCTCGGCAATCTGGCGGGGTCGATGTTGCCGGCGGATGTGCATGCGCGCTTCCGCCGCATGCAGGGGCACGAGGTGCTGTTCCTGTGCGCGACGGACGAGCATGGCACGCCGGCGGAGCTTGCCGCCGCCGAGGCCGGGCAGGACGCGCGCGCCTATTGCGACGAGCAGTACGCGATCCAGCGCGCGATCTACGAGCAGTTCACCCTTTCGTTCGACTGGTTCGGGCGCAGCTCCAGCCCCGAGAACCGCGCCCTGACGCAGCATTTCTGCGACGCGCTGGAGGATAACGGCTACATCGAGGAACGCGCCTCGCAACAGGTCTACTCCATCGACGATGGCCGCTTCCTGCCGGACCGCTATGTCGAGGGCACCTGCCCGCATTGCGGCTACGAGCTGGCGCGCGGCGACCAGTGCGACAATTGCTCGCGCCTGCTCGACCCGACCGAGCTGATCCACCCGAGCTCGAAAATCTCCGGCTCGTCGAACCTCGAGGTGCGCGAGACGGCGCATCTCTATCTGCTGCAAAGCAAGCTGGCCGAAGCCATCGGCGCTTGGGTCGAGCGCGCGAGCGACTGGCCCACCCTCGCCAAATCCATCGCCAACAAATGGCTGGACGAGGGGCTGGACGATCGTTCGATCACCCGCGACCTGGCCTGGGGCGTGCCGGTCACGCGCCACGGCAAGCCCCGTCCTGGCTTCGAGAATAAGGTATTCTACGTCTGGTTCGATGCGCCGATCGAATATATCGCCTGCGCCCAGGAATGGGCTGCCGCCATGGGCGGCGACTGGGAACGCTGGTGGCGGAAAGACAAGGGCGCCGATGACGTGACCTATGTCGAATTCATGGGCAAGGACAACGTCGCCTTCCACGCGGTGAACTTCCCCGCGACGCTGATCGGCAGCCGCGAGCCGTGGAAGATGGTCGACCAGCTGAAGGCGTTCAACTGGGTGACCTGGTATGGCGGCAAATTCTCCACCAGCAGCAAGCGCGGCATCTTCATGGACACGGCGCTGGAGCTGCTGCCCGCCGACACCTGGCGCTGGAAGCTGATGGCGAGTTCCCCCGAAACCTCCGACAGCGCGTTTACCCTGACCGAATTCAGGAATGGCGTGAACTCCGATCTCGGCAATGTCTTCGGCAATTTCATCAACCGCATCGTGCGTTTCACCGAATCCAAGTTCGAAGGCGTGGTGCCGCAGGGCGGCGCGTGGGGCGAGGCCGAGGACAGGCTGGCCGCCGACCTGGACGCGCGGTTGAAGGAGCTGACGCAGCACCACGAGGCGATGGAATTCCGCAAGGCCGCCACCGAGACCCGCGCCATCTGGGGCCTTGCCAACGAATACCTGACCGCCTCCGCCCCATGGACCGCGATCAAGACCGACCGCGATGCCGCCGCCATCGGCGTGCGTACCGGCTTGAACCTGTGCGTGCTGTGTGCGCTGGTGGCTTCGCCGTTCATCCCGGGCAGCGCCGCGAAGATACTGGAGGCGTTCGGTATCGGCGACGTAAAATGGCCAGAGGACCCAGCGCAGGATTTTCTGAACCGACTGCCGATCGGACTGAAGCTGGCAACCCTGCCGGTGCTGTTTCCCCGGATTGAGGATACGCAGGTCGCGGACTGGGAAGCCCGTTTCGGCGCACCCGCCTAATACTCGTCATCCAGGACTTGTTTCAGTACCCATTCATCCGGGTATTCGGTACCACCGCTTATCACTTCAACAGGAGCGCCACGAAAGCGTCGCGATGTCCTGAAACAAGTTCAGGATGACGACGTGCATCACATCCCGTAGGCGACTTCCTTGCTGTTGCTGGCCTGCAAATTGCGATACCGTGCCAGCGCCATCAGCGGAAAGAACAGGCGGTAGCCGTGGTAGCGCAGGTAGAACACCTTGGCGAAACCGACCGCCGTATATGGTTTTTCTTCCCACTCGCCGTCGGCATCCTGGGTGCGGATCAGGTATTCGACACCGCGTGCCACCGCCGGGTGATTGACCTCGCCGGCGGCCATCAGGCCCAGCAGCGCCCACGCGGTCTGCGACGGGTTGCTACGGTGATACTGGCCGGGAGGAGCGGCATCGTAGGATTCGTTGTCCTCGCCCCAGCCGCCATCCTCGCGCTGCGTCGCGGTCAGGAAAGCGACGGCACGGCGCATGGTCATGTCCTCGTGCGGCATGCCGATCGCGTTCAGCGCGCACAGCACCGACCAGGTGCCGTAGATGTAGTTGGTACCCCAGCGGCCATACCACGAGCCGTCCCTTTCCTGGTCGGCCTTCAGGTACTCGACCGCCCTGGTGATCGCGGGCTCGAACATCGTATAGCCGCGCTGCGCCAGGAAGCTGAGGCAGCGGGCGGTCACGTCCGCCGTCGGCGGGTCCAGCAGCGCGCCGTGATCGGCGAACGGGATGTGATTCAGGTAGTAATGCGTATTGTCGGAATCGAACGCGCCCCAGCCGCCGTTCCTGCTCTGTACGCCCAGTATCCATTCCTCGGCGCGGGCGATCGATTCGCTGTGCTTCTCGGCATCGACGCGGTCCATCAGCATCGCCACCACCGCCGTGTCGTCGACATCGGGATAATGCGGGTTCTCATACTGGAACGCCCAGCCGCCCGGCCGCACATGCGGCCGCTGTACCGCCCAGTCGCCGACAACGTCCAGGACCTGCTTCGGCTTCAGCCAGTCGGCGCCGCGCCGCGCCGACTTCAGGCCCTCGCCGCCCATCTCGGCCAGCGCGTGGCCGGCAAGTCCGGTATCCCAGATCGGCGACAGGCAGGGTTGGCAATAGGTGCGTTCGTCGTCCAGCACCAGTAGCTTGCGCAGCGATTGCTTGGCGATTTCGATATGCGGATGGTCGGCGGTGTAGCCCAGGCAGTCGAACATCATGACGCTGTTCGCCATCGCCGGGTAAATCGCACCCAGGCCGTCCTCGCCGTTCAGGCGCTCGACCACGAAGGCGACGGCCTTGTCGATGCAGCGGGCGCGATGGCCCTTGGGGAAAAGCGGCTCGGCGACGCGCAATACGCGGTCGATGCTGCCGAAGATATGGCCCCAGCGCGAACGGTACGGTCCGCGGATCCAGTCGGTGATCTGCTGCGGATCGCGGCGGAACAGCTCCTGTATCGCGACTCCGCGCGGGTTACGCGCCTGCGGCTTGCGGCTCATCATCACCAGCAGCGGCACCATGACGGTGCGCGACCAGTACGATACCTTGTCGAGGTGGAAGGGGAACCAGCGCGGCAGCTTCATGATCTCGACCGGCATGACCGGCACGGCGCGCCATGGCACCTGCCCGAACAGGGCCAACTGGATACGGGTGAAGACGTTGGTCCGCTCGGCGCCGCCATGGGCCAGGATCGCCTCGCGGGCGCGGATCATGTGCGGCTGGTCGGCATCGTCGCCCACGGCTTTCAGCGCGAAATAGGCTTTTACGCTGGCGGACAGGTCGAACTTGCCGTCATAGAACAGAGGCCAGCCGCCGTGATCGGCCTGGGTCGAGCGCAGGAAAGCCGCCATGCGGTCCTGCAAAACCTCATCTATCTCGTCGAGGTAATGCTGCAGCAGGATGTATTCGGACGGAATGGTTGCATCCGCTTCCAGCTCGAACACCCAATGCCCGTCGGTGTTCTGGCGGCGCATCAAAGCCTCGCCGGCCCGATCGATCGAAAAGGCAAGTTTCGCCTCCTCGGTAAACTTCGCTGCGGAATTCTGGGAACGGCGGGGAAACTGGACGACGTTTGGACGCATTTATGCTCAACTCGTTTTGAGTTGTGTGACAAGGTTTGGCAATAATTTCAAGTATTTTTAATGACTAGCCGTGCCGCCTCGTGCCCGGACTTGACCGATCCCTCGATGGTGCTGGGCAGGCCGGTATCGGTCCAGTCGCCCGCCAGGAACAGGTTTTCCCAGCGTGTCTTGCCGTTCGGGCGCAGTTTCAGCTGGTCCGGCGTTGCCGCGAACGTCGCCCGTTTTTCCTTCACGATGCGCAATTTCGGCCTTTGTTCGGGCAGGTCGTAGATGCGGCTGAGGTCGTTCCACACCATCTGGCCCAGCGACTCGGTCGACATATCGGCCAGATGATCGGCGGCGCTGATGGTGACGGACAGGATGCCGGGCTTGATGAAAACCCATTCCGCCGTACCGCCCACGATCCCGATGAACGGCGGAATGCGTGGCGGCAAGTCGACCTTGTAGTGCAGGTTGACGATGGAGCGGTGCTCCGTCGGCGCGGTCAGTCCCGGAAGCAGCATCGCCGCCACCGGCGCGGTCACGGCCAGGACGATCGGGATACCGGGGGCGATCGGTATGATCTCCCCGCCCGAAACCTCGATCGCCCGCGCGGCGCTGCCGTGGAAGACGATGCGCGAGATGCGGCTTTGCAGGTGCATCTGCCCGCCCTGCCGTTCGATATAGGAAATGGCCGGAACGACAAGGCTTTCCGACAGCCCCTCCTTCGGCACCAGCGGCACGCAGGCAGCGCCTCCCGCTCCAAGCGTTTCGCGGATGATGGTCCAGAACAGCCGCGCAGAACCCTCGCTGGACCGCGTGTTCAGCGCCGAAATGCAAAGCGGGTCCCACAGGCGGCGATACAGGACGGACGATGTATCGAGCGTTTCCGCCACCGTTGCCTCCGGCCGGGCACGGGCAAGCCGCAACGGCTCGAAGTAATCGCGGGCCTTCGTTCCCGGCACGCGGCGCCTGGCGTCGAACAGCCAGAGCGGCAGCTTGCCGCGGCTGGGTGTCAGTTCCCAGCGTTCGCCGGTGGTCAGGTCGATGAAGGGGAAGAGCGGCTGCTTCGGTCCCACCAGCGTATCGCGCGCGCCGACGGTGGACAGATAGCGCATGACATGCGGATTGCCCGACAGCAGCAGGTGATTGCCGTTGTCGATCTTGGCATCCAGCTCCTTGTCGTAATACGACCGGCATCGGCCGCCCGCCTGGGGGCCCGCCTCGTAGACCTGCGGCGCATAGCCCTTTCTAGCCAGCGCCACGGCGGCGGCAAGGCCGGCCATGCCGGCGCCTATGATGTAGACGGGCTTGCTCATTTACAGGATCGTGTACTTCACCGCGAACCACAGCTTGCGCCATTTCGGCACCTTCACCGGCTGGTCCAGCTTCGTCCAGCCGCGCTTTTCCAGCGCGGTCAGGGTCGCCTTGTAGCTGGCGGCCATCAGCCGCGCCGGTCGCATCGCCCTGGCGTTGCAATCGTTCATCGCGGCTTCGGCCTGCTTGAAATAGCGGTGTGCCTGCGCCGCCATGCGCTGGCAGACCTTGGGCAGGTTGGGGTCGTTCTGCATGCGGATGGCGATGGTCATCTTGACCCCGGCATCGCGCAGCCAGCCGCCCGGCAGGTACATGCGCCCGCGCTCGGCATCCTCGTGGATGTCGCGCAGGATGTTGGTGAACTGCAGCGCCCGGCCCAGCGCCCATGCCACATCGTCGGCGCGCGGGCTGTCGTCGCCGAACGCCCGTACCGACAGCCGCCCGACGGCGGAGGCGACACGGTCGCAGTACAGGTCCAGATCGTCCCAGGCGGGGGCCACGATCTCGGCGATGGCGTCGCTTTCCATGCCGTCGATGATCGCGATGAAGTCTTCCTGCCGCAGCTTGTATTCGGCCACCGGCTTTGCCAGCACCGTGGTGATCGCGTCGCTGGGCCGGCCGCGATACAGCTGCGCGATCCGGTCGCGCCATTGCTGCAGCTCGGTCCGTTTCTTTTCCTGCGCACCCGGCTCGTCCGCGATGTCGTCGACCACGCGACAGAAGGCATAGACGCCGTACATCGCCATGCGCCGGTCCGGCTCCAGGATGCGCATGCCCTGGTAGAACGACGTGCCCGACCGCTTGACGATCGTCTCCACCTCGGCAGCGGCGGCGCTCAGATCAGCCATTTCAGGCTCCCGATCAGGCTGAAGGCGAAATCCGGCTTGGTCAGCTTGACCCGCGTCGCCAGCGGATCGCCGCGCTTCAGCCGCTTCGTCAACCGGTTGGCCAGCGTCACGATCATCGCGGTCTCGACCTTCAGCCTCTTGTCCTTGACCCGCTCCGGCAGCGCCGCCGCCGTGCGGTTCAACCGCTCGACCTGCTCCAACAGCTCGTCCAGCGTGGTCCGCAGGCCTGGCGAAAGCATGAACCCTTTCACGTCATTCACCGACGAGCGGTTCCGCGCCAGATCGCTTTCCGGCAGGTAGCAGCGGTCCATCTCGCGCAGGTCCTTGCCGCAATCCTGCAGGTGGTTGAGGATTTGCAGCGAGGCGGTCAACGCGTCGTTCGGCTCCCACGTCGCTCGGCTTTCGCCGTGCAGGTCGAGTACGTGCCGCCCGACCGGCATCGCCGAATAGCGGCAGTAATCGTACAGCTCGTCCCAGGTCGCATAGCGCTGCTTGACCGCATCCTGCTTGAAGGCGTGCAACAGGTCGAGCGAGTGCTGCGCCGTGACCCCGCATTGTTTCAGGTCGGCCCGCAGAGCCTCGGCGGTCGGCGATCCCGCCTCCCCCGATCCCTGGAGGATCGCCGCCATGCGGTTGAGCCGTTCCAGCTTGATCTCGGGCGACAGCCTGGGATTGTCGGCGATGTCGTCGGCATTGCGCGCGAAGGCATAGAACGCATGCACGTGCGGGCGCAGTTCGCGGCGGATCAGGAACGAACCGACGGGAAAATTCTCGTCGGACATGCCCTTGCCAGAGGGCGTTTCGAGAGTGACGGTCGTCATGTGGCGGCAGCTTCCGGATAGACGCGGTTTTTCCAGCCGCCGCCCTTGCCGGTGTAGTGGCGGACGGCGGAGGCGATGGTGGCGCAGAGATAGAACAACCCGATCGGCGGCAACGCCAGTCCCCAGAACGGCGAGCGGCGATAGCGGCGCAGGGTCGGCTGAAAGGAGAACGCCATCAGCAGCCAGGTCAGGATACCCAGGATGAGCGGCACGCCATGACCGAACGCCACCAGCAGCGGCGGCGCGACATAGATCGCTGCCATGCCCAGTACGGTACCGAGCAACAGCAGCGGCGAATGCTTCAGCTGCACATAGGCGGTACGCGCGATCATGTTCCAGATGTCCTTCCAGTCGGCATAGACGCGCAGCGACACGGCTTTCTCGGCATGGCCGAGCCAGATCTTGCCGCCGCCCTCCTTGATCTCCTTCGCCAGCGCGCAATCGTCGATCAGGTTGTGCCGGATATGGGCGACGCCGTCGCTGCGATCCAGTGCCGCGCGGCTGACCAGCATGGTGCCGCCCGCGGCGGCCGCCAGTTCGCGCGCCGGATCGGCGGCCCAGGCGAAGGGATAGAGCATCTGGAAGAAGAACACGAAGGCCGGGATCAGCGTCCGCTCGGCCAGGGTAGCGCAGTTCAGCCGCACCATCTCTGAAACCAGGTCCAGCCCGTCATGCTCGGCCTTGGCGACCAGCGCCGCGACATGGCCGGGTTCGTGGGCGATGTCGGCATCGGTCAGCAGCACGTAATCCGCCGCCCTTGCCTTTTCGTGCGCCAGTCCCTGGCTGACGGCCCACATCTTGCCGCTCCATCCGGGCGGCAACGGCTGGCCCTCGATGATGGTCAGCCAGCCGCCGCTGTCCAGCAGGGATGCGATCTTGCCCGTGCCGTCGCTGCTGTTGTCGTCGACCAGTATGATCGAAAGTTCTCCCGCATAATCCTGCCGGATCAGCGACAGCAGGCTTTGCCTGATATTTTCCGCCTCGTCGCGCGCCGGAACGACCACCGCCACCCTGGCATTGCCCGAAGGCGCACGGTTCGCCAGTACCGGCGTCGACCGCCAGAAGCAGCCGTGGAAGCCGAGCAGGTAGACCCAGATGGCGAATGAGGTGAGGGAAATCATTGTAATCATGTCAGATATCCATGGTTGCGGAACCAGTCGACGGCGTCGGTCAGTCCCTGCCTGGCCGGGCGATGGGCATATCCCAGCTCGCGTTCGGCCTTGGCGGTCGAGAAGTACATCTTCTTGGCCGCCATCTTGAGCGTATCGACCGTCGTCATCGGCTCCTTGCCGGTAATATTGGCCATCGCCTCCATGATATAGGCGACCGGATAGATCAAATGGCGCGGCAGCCTGACCGTCGGCGGCTTCCTGCCCGCATATTCGCATGTGATCCGCAGCATTTCAGCCAGGCTGAGGTCGTCGCCGCCCAGAATGTATTTCTCGCCCACCCGGCCCTTGTGCAGGGCCAGCAGGTGGCCGTTGGCCACATCGTCGACATGGGCGAGGTTGAGCCCGGTATCGACATAGGCCGGCATCTTGCCGTTCGCCGCCTCGACGATTACCCGTCCCGTCGGGGTCGGCTTGACGTCGCGCGGGCCGACCGGGGTCGAGGGGTTGACGATCACGGCAGGCAGGCTGCGCTCGGCCACCAGCCGCAACACCTCCTGCTCGGCCAAGTACTTCGACTGCTTGTAGGGGCCGACCTTTTCCGCCAGCGAGGTCGGCGTCGTCTCGTCGGCCGGGGAACCGTCCTTGGTCAGGCCCAGCGCGGCGACGCTGCTGGTATAGACGACACGCTCGACCCCGACATCCAACGCCGCCAGCATCAAAGCGCGGGTGCCGTCGACATTGGTCTTGAGCATCTCCTCGGGGTGTTTCAGCCACAGCCGGTAGTCGGCGGCGACATGGAACAGGTAGCGGCACCCCTCCAGCGCCCGGCGCAGAGAGGCCGGATCGTTCAGGTCGCCGGCGACGAAACCGACATCCAGCCCTTCCAGATGCTGGCGCGGGCTGGTGGAACGGGCCAGCGCCCGCACGCCGAAACCCGCGTCCAGCAGGCTGCGGGCGACCGCGGAGCCGACAAAACCCGTCGCGCCGGTCACCAGCGCCAAGCCGTTTGATGATGTATTCATTGCGATGCGAATACCACGGGTGGAAAAAAATTCCACCCGCCCTTTGCACATACGGGGAAAATCGGGTAGAACTGCCTCAAACAACAGGCGGTAAAGATGGCCAGATTTCGCTTCGTACTTACGGTCGGTGCCCTGATTCCGCTTTCGGCTTGCGCCCTATATACCTCGCACGAGCAGCTGGAAGCGTTGAACCATGCGGTGCCTAACGGCTCCAAATTCACGGCGCGCCTGACCGTCGAATACCGCGACCTGGCCAACCAGGACGCCGACAAGTTCGACGATTACGTCGATGCCCAGCATTTCTCGCGCAAGGGTTTGCGCGCTGCAACCAGCGAAAACGTCCTGCCTGAGCAATTATCCGACTGGAGCATCTCGGACAGCGCCACCGGCAGCCTTACCGACAGCCGCCAGAAACTGATGGATCTGCTGGACCACGGCGGCCGCACCGGCGCCCCCGATTTCTCCGCCGTGGCGCAGGCGCGCTTCGATTGCTGGGTGGAACGGGCGGACAAGAGCTCGGCCGGCAAGGACCAGGCGGTCTGCCATGCCCAGTTCGACGAGGCAATGGCGCAGGCCTATGCCGAGCTTAACAAGCCGGCCCCGGTTCCCGAGGTCATCCCGCAGCAGGACGAACTGCACGCCGCCAAGTTCATCGTCTTCTTCGACTGGAACAAGGCGAACGTGACCCATGCCGGCTCGGCGGTGATCGAAACCGCAATCTCCGAAGCCAAACGCCTGGGCGCGACCCAGATCGACGTGGTTGGCAATGCCGACCTGTCGGGTACGGAACGCTATAACCAGAAGCTGTCGCTGAAGCGCGCGCTGGCAGTCAAGGCATTGCTGGTCAAGCACGGCGTACCATCTGCCGAGATCACCACCATGGCCAAGGGCGACGAACAGCCGATCGTGCCGACGGCGCGTGGCGTGCGTGAACCCGCTAACCGCCGGGTAGAAATCCACTTCGAGTAGGCTTTGCCTGATCGGGATACAGGCGGCGCGCCAGATGTTTCAGTGTGCTGCCCTGTACCACGACAGAAAATACGACGACGAAATAGGTCAGAGTCAGGAGTATCTCAGCCTGATCACTATATGGCAAGGATAGCACAAGTGCGATTGGGATGCCGCCGCGCAGGCCGCCCCATACGAAAATCCCGAAAGCCCGCGTTTCGACCTTGGCGAATAGTGATACCACTGCCATAGGAATGCCGACTGACAACGCCCGCCCGGCCAGTACGATAGGGATGGCGGCTAGCGCAAGCAGCATGTAAGGGCGAAAGCCTAGCACTGCGACCACTTCCAGCCCGATCAGTACGAACAGCACCGAATTCAATATCCCGTCTAGCGTGTGCCAGAAGCTCACGACAGTGGTGCGGCTGCCCTCGGCCATGGCCAGCGGCTTGCCGTAACGGGCGATCACGCATCCTGCAACGGCCATCGCCACCACGCTGCTAAGGCCCAGATGCGTGGCCAGCGCATACCCGCCCATGACCAGCGCCACCGTGATGATGGTCTCAATCAGCGCATCATCGATGACTTTCAGTGAGCGGTAGGTCAGCCAGCCCAGCAACAGCCCGAATGCACCGCCGCCGATGCCCTTGACTGCGAACATCTCCAGCGCCCCTCCCAACGACAAGTCCTGATGCTCTATCGCGGCTGCGGCGGCGATGCTAAACACCACGACGCCAACGCCGTCGTTGAATAGGCTTTCTGCTGCCACCCGCGTCTCGACCCGCAGGGGAATGCCGGCATCGCGCAGGATCGCAATGACGGCGACCGGATCGGTCGGGCTGATCAGCGCCCCGAACAGGAAGCACCACGGCAGGGATAGGGGTAGCGACATAGCACGCGAGGCGAGGAACAGCAGTATCCCGATGATGAACGTCGACAGGAGCACGCCCGCCAGCGACAGGATCAGCACGGGGCGTCGGCCCGCCTTCAGCTCGGTCATGTCGAGATCAAGCGCGCCGGCGAACAGCAGAAACGACAGCATGCCGTTCATCAGAACCTGGTCGAAGCCGATACCGTTGAGCAAGGTTTGCAATACGGCGCGTATGCCCAACCGAGGAAAAAGCACATCTATTCCGGCGACGGCGAACGAGATTGCCATGCCCAACACGGTTAGACCGATCGCGTGCGGCAGGCGCATGAAGCGATAATTGATAAAGGCGAGGACAGCGGTCAGCGTTATGACAATGCCGGCTACGTCATAGGAAGTCAGCATGGATACCTTAAAGGAAAGCCTGGAAGCGTTTGCAGCTTCTAGGCTTTCGCTTAATCAAACGCGTATGTCCGGATTATTCCGCCGCCATCACGGTTGCGCCGTGGACTGACATTGCATGGATTATCTCATCGCAGAACGCCCCCAGATCGTCCGGCTTGCGACTGGTGATCAAATTTCCGTCGACCACAACCTCTTGATCGACCCAGGTCGCGCCTGCGTTGCGAAGGTCGGTCTTGAGCGAGGGCCAGGAGGTCATGGTGCGACCGCGAACCATGTCGGCCTCGATCAAAGTCCAGGGACCGTGGCATATCGCGGCCACCAGCTTTCCCGTCTGGTTGAAATATTCCACGAAATCGACCGCTTCCTTGTTCATGCGCAGGGAATCGGGGTTGGCAACGCCGCCCGGCAGTACCAGGCAGTCGTAATTCTGGGGATCGGCCTGGTCCAGTGTCAGGTCCACCATGACCATCTGGCCCTTCTCCTGGTGATCCATGCCCTGGATCTGGCCGCCCCTGGGAGAAACGACCTCTACCTGAGCGCCCGCTTCGCGCAAGCGATTTAGCGGTTCGGTCAGCTCGACCTGTTCAAACCCGTCGGTTGCCAGAATGGCAACGCGCTTGCCGTATGTTTCGTCGGACATAGTAACACTCCTGGTGAAAAATCACTGGAAATGTAACATGCCGGGCGACCCTACGGTTCCGCCGGTCGCGGTTATTCCGCATTGCCGACCGTGGTAAAATCGACGCCGGCGGCCAGACGATCCGCAGCCGATTTCAATATGACGCTGACCTCCAGCCCCAGGCTCGGATGTACCGGAAAGCCGGGATCGACGGGCATTGCCGGCTTGTCCACGATGATATCCTCGCCCGAGGCGGAATAGGATGGGCGAACCAACCCTTCCAGCGCATCGTCCATCTCCCGGTCGGGGCTGGGCAGTTGCGCGGCCGGCACGACGACCGTTTCGGCCTCCATGGAGGGCATTTCGGGCATCGTCGCGATTTCGACCGGCGCCGAGCCGTCATCGTCCAGAGCAACGACGAAGTCCTCGTCCATGCTTTCGTCGCTCGCTTCCAGTTCCGGCTCCTCGGGGCGCATATAGGCGCACAGGGCGGCGACGGCCATCGATCCGCACTGGATCTGCTCCTGTCCCGACTTTTCCGCCAGGGAGAAACCATAGGCCAGAGCATTGAGTTCGTTCGATTGCTCCGCCGGCGGCTCGACATCCAGCGCGCGCCAGTTCGGATCGCGCAGGCGCTTGACCAGCGTATTGATCATGCTGGCCATGGCGGGCGACATCGGCTCGGGCATCGAAACGCCCAGCAGCTTGT
Source organism: Alphaproteobacteria bacterium (assembly GCA_965199335.1). Classification (GTDB taxonomy): domain Bacteria; phylum Pseudomonadota; class Alphaproteobacteria; order CALMVH01; family CALMVH01; genus CBDAQV01. The sequence continues at coordinate 161,494 of CBDAQZ010000004.1, forward strand.
GCACGCGCATCGCCTTGACGCGCTTGGGGGCGGCATAGAACAGACGCCCGGCGATCACCTTCGACTGCCAGGTCATGTGAACTTCACCTTCCACCTGGTCGCGCAGGTCGGACCAGCCGGCCTTGTCGCGCACCGACAGGTTGGCATTGCGCGAATCGTAATAGTTCATCGAGAACAGATCGGAGGTCATGGCCATGCCGCTGCTTTCGGTGACCAGCGCCTTGCCGACCGTCTTTTCGAAGAAGTTCTGCGTATCGAGCGATTCCTCCAGCTTGCCGAAGATTTTCAGGTTACAGTTGGCGGTGATCGACCGCGCTTCCTCGCGCACGCGCAATTCCATGGACGGAATATCCTGGCTGGCGAAGATCAGGGAGAAGCCAAGACTTCTGGCCTGCGCCGCCATGACCGCCATGCCCTGCGTGGCGTAATAGCCAACCTCGTCGAACACCGTGATGAAAGGGGAGGACGATTTCGACAGCTTGTTATCGATGACGCCCGCCCAGTCGCCTTCGACGGCGGAGCCCAGCGTCGTACCCATCATGCCCTTGATCGAGGCAGTGACGATCTTGCCGAGGTTGGCGGCTTCGTCGGCCGATTTTTCCAGCGACGGGATCAGCACGACCAGGATGCGGCGGTTCAGCACCACGTCCTGCATCACGACATCGGCGATCGGCTTGCCGAAGATGTGCCAGTAGTCGCCCGACAGCGATTGCAGAGCACGGGTGAACTGCATCGACAGGAAGTTATGCTGCTGCGAAACCGTCGAGATATCGCGTGGCGGATCGTTGGGACCCGGGGGCGCCTCGTTGCCTTGATCGTCGAAGGCGGCGGGAATGTAACCCGGCAACGTTTCGAGATAGGTGGAACTGAGGGCGCTGCGGATATTCTCGGGGATCGTGACATCGCGCGACAGGCGGATGATCGAAGCCAGCGAGATACTTTCCAGGATGACCTTGACGTCCAGCTGGTGCCCCTGCTTTTCGCGGCGATGGACCAGTACGGGCATCAGCGCGCCCATCAGCGCGACGGCGCGGCCCTTCCACATGGCGTTCTCGCCCTTTGCCTCGTCCATCAGACTGACCAGAAGGTTGGTAAGGTAGGACGACGAGCCGGTGGTGAAGGGGTTGAGCGTGTTACTGACAGCGCCCAGGTCGCTGTTGCCGGTCAGGTAGTTGAGCACGAACAGATCGTCGTCGCGGCCGAAGCGGCGGGCCAGCGCGTAGATCGACGCCCACAGATCGGTATCGGCCTTGCCGTCGATGTAGATGAATCCGGAGCCCCAGGCGAGCGCGTTGGAGACGATCGATTTGAGACCTTCGGTCTTACCCGAACCGGTGGTGCCCAGGAACAGGATATGGGTACCGGCATCCTTGCCGCTCAGCCACAACTCGTCCCCGCTTGGCTTTTCGTTGCCAAGAAACAGGATGCCCTTCGGTTTCTTGTCCTTCTCGTTCTGATCCTTTGCCTTGGCGAAGGCCGGCATCTTCAGCGGCAGGGTGTGCTTACGGCTGATGAACCAGAAGAAATAGAAAATGCCCGAGAACAGCAGCACGTCGGCGATACTCTCGCCGAAGTCGGAATAAAGCGAAAAACCACCGGCCATCACCAGCAGCGTCGGGGCTACGGTGGCGTCCTCCATGAACTCGCGCGCCTTGGCATAGGGCGTGCGCGTATCGCGCATGAAGTCCTTTAAGTCGCGATGATATTTCTTCTCGATTACCATTCCGTCTCCCCGGCCATACCTTGCAAGGCCTTAATGATAGAACGAATCCACATCCACCGGCGCACCCGTCGGTACCGTGGCCGGCTTGGCCTGCTGTTGCCGCGCCGCCAACGCCGGCAGAACCGTCTTGGCAAGCGTACCGGGGACGTAGCTGCCCGGTGGTAGCTTGCTTGCGAAAGACGCTGGAACGCCAGCAGGAGAAGCCGCACCGGTCATGGAAGAGATTTCCCTGAGCAGGTGATTGGCTGCATTCAGCTGGATAGTCTCTATGATCGCCAACAGCAGCACGACCACGATGGCCGTCCATTTGGCAATTTTCTTCCACGGCGCCTGGAAGGACAGCAGGGTGCGCGACAGGCTGGACAGGGCCTGTTCGGCCGCGTCGATCGAGGCAAAGGTCGCGATCGTCATCGGCGTAACACCGCCGTCATAACGAACCAGATCGAACTTGCCGTCAGCCTGCCTGAGTCCGAAGCCGCTGGAAACATCGCTCACCACCCAGCGCCACAGCACCGGAGGCGTCGCATCGGCAAACCAGGCGACCAGCATCTTGCCCCGAATGGCAACTTTCGAACGCGGCAATTCCCTGTCGTATTCACTCATACTTGCAGCTCCATCGCAGTTCTTTCGCCTGCATTGATTAAAGTTGAACCAGAACGATCATTCGGCAAGCCCTGGAAGTGAGCGGCTCAGACGGTGATCGTATTCGTTTAGCGACATGACCGCCTGCGTGACTTTCGGCGACAGAAGCGGCGTACCGGCGGCACGTTCGGCCATGTAGTGTGAAATCGCGCCCGCGGCCTCGGCGTGGAATGACTGGCGGCCGAGGTTGTTGAGCGGATACCACAGCGCGCGGTTGGCACCGCGCAGCCACAGGAATTGCGCCGGGGCCAGAACGCCGCCGCGATCGCGCGAATAGCCGAGCAGCCGCAGCATCGCGGTGGTCACGAACGCATGGTTCGCCGTAACCTTGGCAGCCTCGCCGCCCAGTTTCGGGTCCTTGACGATGCGATCGATCTCCTTGCGCAGCGTCGCGGTGGGACGCAGGGCCATGTCGCTTTTCGGATCGGCGCACAGCGCCAGCTCACCCAGCAGCTTGTCCGCTTCCTCGCGCTGGCGGGCGGCTTTGAGGGCAAACACCGCGAACAGCGCCTTGACATGGAACGGCAGGGCATCGGGTCCGCGCCATCTGGGCCCCAGCTGCTCGGCGAATGCCTGCGCGACAGCCACCTGGTCCAGCCCGTCCGGCCCGTGCGGAATGGAGTTGTATTTCAGCCACTCCTCGGGCGACAGAGCCTCGGCGAACAGCGGCAGTTCGGTCGGTGTCTCGCCATTGGGATCGCGGGCGTTATCGACAGCGGGGTTGAACTTTATGATCGGGGAGATCACCGGCCATATCTTGGCCTGCGCGGCAATCAGCTTGTCGAGGGAATAGGCCTTGCGGTAGCTGGATTTGGGCGCCGAAACCATGAGCAGATAGGCCATGGTCACCAGGATGATCATGATCGGCCAGCGCAGGAAATGACCGGCCAGCCGCGCGGCGTAGCGGATATAGGGCCAGTCGATGTCGTAGTGCTTGGGATCGTGAAGTATGTCGCGAACGGCGGGAACGGCGGGATCGGATACGATGCGACTCAGCAGCCAGAACTCGCCGTAGGTGAAGATGCGGAAGAGTTCCGTGACCTGCTTGTGGAAAAAATGCCAGAACAGCCAGGCGAGAACTATAAACCCGGCCATATAGACCGCATAGGTCGTGTCGCGCGTTTCTATATTTCCGGCCATTAACCGTCATTCCCTGCAGTTGACTACATCACGCCTTGCACCGACACCGGCATTGAGCGATACAGTATATCAGAAAAGCCGCAGTAACAAGCCGTACTAAGGCATCGGCCGGGTTAGCTCAGCGGTAGAGCAATCGCCTTGTAAGCGATAGGTCGTCGGTTCAAGTCCGACACCCGGCACCATATTGTCTCCCTTATTTTCAGCATCTTAACCGTTATTGCACGAATTTATCACAAATCTTTGCACATCGCGCGCAAAACGGTTAGATTGCGCATCTAGACCAAAAACGGGCCTGATCAATGAAGAAAATTTTGCTGCCTGCGGTACTGTCCTGCCTTTGCCTCAGCGCCTGTTACGAGCCGCTTGAGTACTGGCAGCGGACCAGCGGACCTTCCACAGCCTATCTGACAGGCGACCAGTCGCAGTCGTTGCTTGAGAAGGACATCTCGCAGTGCACCTGCGGTACCGATACGCTGCGCAACATCGTCACCGACGATGAGCAGGCCAAGCAGTACCAGCATGGCTCCCTCGACGATCCGCAGCCGGGCGACCCGCGCGAATTCCGGGCCTGCATGGAAGCCAGGGGCTGGACGCGCGTCGACCCGTACTTTGCGCAGGGTCAGACCGAGGAACGGCTGGATCACTACCAGGCCGTCCCGAACCACCCGCTTTGCAACGTACAGTAATCTTGTGACGTTCCCGGGAACTGCCGGGACCCCGCGCGGTTTACACTTCATCGCGCTCCGAAATTCGAGGTGAAATGAAGTACGTTCTGTTATGGGCACTGGGCGTGCCGCTTCCGATCCTGCTGGTGATCTACCTGCTGTTCGGAGGACACTCATAAGGAAAGCCGGACCGTCGAGGTCCGGCTTTTTCGTTAAGGACGCGAACGAATGTCAGAGAAGATCGAACGGCGCCGCCATTTCCTGCAGCACTGCTCCCCCGACACCATATCGATCCATGAACCGATCCTGGACGCCTTCGCCGTCGATGGCGCCCTGAACCCGGCAGGGCTGGGCGATGCCGATATGGCCTCGGGCCGGGCAGGGCTTGGACAAAGCTCGGTCTGGTTCGATACGCTGGCGGCCTACCGGCATGCCGACGATCTCGGCCTGTCGCCCTATAACGGCACTGCCGAATACGGCATCGTCCGAACGGCATCGGCCGCCGCGCTCTGCGACAGGCTGACAGCCCTGCACGGCGGCTCCGGCGCCATCGTCTGCCCATCGGGCATGTCGGCCATCGCCGCGGCGATGGAAGCCTTCGCACCGAAATCCATCGCCGTTCCCGACTGCGTCTACCGCCCCCTGGTCCGTTATATCGAGTGGCTGAACAGCCGGCATGAAACGCCAGCCATCGCCGTTTTCCGTTATGCGGGCGCGGCGGACGCGGCCGCGATGGAAACATTGCGCCGCGAGGCGCAGGATGCGGGCACGCCGATAGATACGATCTACCTGGAGGCGCCAGGCAGCGGTACGTTCGAGATTCCCGACATCGCCGGCATCGTTGCCGTGGCGCAGGCGCACGGTATCCGCACCATGATGGACAATACCTGGGCCAGCCATGTGCGCTTCCGTCCGCTTGCGCACGGCATCGACATCGCGATCCAGGCGACGACGAAATACGAGGGCGGTTATGCCGACACACCCTCCGGCGCGGTGGTCGCCCGCACGCCGGAGGATTTCAAGCGCCTGCTTTATGCCTCGCGCGTGCTGGGCATCGGCGCGGTCGCCCCGCAGACCTGCCTGCGCCTGTTGCACAGGATCGAGTCGACCGAGGCGCGCATGGACCGGCACTATGCCAGCGCCTTGCAGGTCATGACCTGGCTGAACACACAGCCCTATGTCGCCGGCATATTATGCCCGGCCCTCGAAAGCTCACCCGGTCACGACCGGTTCAGGAAATATTTCGGCAAGGGCAATGGGCTGTTCACCGTGGCGTTCGCAAATTCGATCGGTGTAGCGCAAGCGGAAGCTTTCATGGATGCACTGACGATATTGCGCATCGCCGAAAGCTGGGGCGGGCATGTGTCGCTGGTGCTGCCGGTGAAAAGCAAGGACGCGCCGATGATCCGCTTCAGCATCGGTCTCGAAGACCCGCGGGATCTGATTCGCGATATCGAGACTGCGGCTAGGACATTCGTCTAAGCCGCGAACTCCTCCACCGGCACGTCCATCATCACCTTGCCGCCGGCCATCACCTGGCGGAAGCGCATCTCGGCCTCGGGCAGGATGCGGGCCATGAAGAATCGGGCGGTGCGCAGGCGCGAGTCGTAGAACGCGGCGCGGCCGCCGGCGCCCGGCATCTTCTCAGTCGCAACCTTGGCCATGCGCGCCCACATGTAGCCCATCGCCACCAGCGCGAACAGGCGCAGGTAATCGCTGGACGCCGCGCCCGCTTCGTCGGGATTGGCGAGGCCTTTCTGCGCGATCGTCACCGTCGCCTGCTGCAGCTTGCCGAACGCCTTGGCGACGGGGATGACGAATTCCTGCAGCGCCGGATCGGCGGCGTTTTCCTCCAGGAACTTTTGCACCGGATGGAAGAACCTTCGCAGCAGCCGGCCCATGTTCTGCGGCAGCTTGCGCCCGACCAGGTCCAGCGCCTGGATGCCGTTCGCGCCTTCGTAGATCTGCGTGATGCGGGCGTCGCGCACGAACTGCTCCATGCCCCATTCGTGGATGTAGCCGTGGCCGCCATAGATCTGCATGCCGAGATTGGCGGTGTCGAAACCGACATCGGTGAAATACGCCTTCAGGATCGGCGTCATCAGCGAGACCAGCTCGTCCGCTTCCTCGCGCGCCTGTTTGGTTTCACCATGATGCGCGATGTCCAGCTGCATGCCGATCCACAGGCCCAGCGCGCGCGCGCCTTCGGTGAAGGCCTTCATGGTCAGCAGCATGCGCCTTATGTCGGGGTGGACAATCAGCGGATCGGCCGGCTTGTCGGGCGCCACCGCCCCCTTCAGCGCGCGTCCCTGCAGGCGGTCGTTGGCGTAGGTCAGTGCGTTCTGGTAGGCGGCCTCGGCCACGCCCAGTCCCTGCAACGCAACGCCCAGACGGGCGGCGTTCATCATCGTGAACATGGCGCGCATGCCCTTGTGCGGCGCGCCGACCAGCCAGCCGGTCGCATCGTCGAAATTGATGACGCAGGTCGGCGAGGCCTTGATCCCCATCTTGTGCTCGATCGAGCCGCAGCGTACGCCGTTGCGCGCGCCCACGGTCGCATCCCCGCCCTCGCCCACCGGCAGGAATTTCGGCACCACGAACAGGCTGATGCCGCGCGTGCCTTCCGGGGCGTCGGGCAGCTTCGCCAGCACCAGATGCACGATGTTGTCGGTCAGATCGTGTTCGCCGGCGGAGATGAATATCTTCGATCCCGTGATGCGCACGCTGCCGTCGTCGTTGGGGATCGCCCTGGTGCGGATCAGCCCCAGGTCGGTGCCGCATTGCGATTCCGTCAGGCACATCGTGCCGCTCCACACGCCGCTGGAAAGCTTGGGCAGGTACAGCGCCTTCTGCTCGGGCGTGCCGTGCATCTCGATCGCGCGATACGCGCCTTGGCTAAGCCCTGCGAACATGCCGAACGCCATGTTGGCCCCGCTCATCAGCTCCTCGAACGCGGTGCCGATGACATGCGGTACACCCTGCCCGCCAAACTCGGGATCGGCCGTCAACCCCGCCCAGCCGCCCGCGCACATCGTGTCGTAGGCCTGCTTGAACCCCTTGGGCGTGGTGACCGTGCCGTTCTCGTAACGGCAGCCCTCGGTATCGCCCGAAAGATTCAGCGGCGCCGCGACCTGCTCGCACAGTTTCCCCGCTTCCTCCAGCACGCTGTCGAGCGTTTCGGGGGTCATGTCCTCGAGGCCCGGAAGCTTCGAGATCTGGCCGACATCCAGAACCTCGTTCATGAGGAAGCGATAGTGATCGAGCGGGGCTTTGTAAGTGGGCATGGGATTATCCTTCTAACAAACGGTCATCCCCGGCTTGACCCGGGATCTGTTTACGGCACAAACGAACTCATGTTCGTCTACATTATGGGCACCAAGCGGCGCGGCGTTCTTTACACCGGCGTGACGTCCGATATCATCAAGCGCGTCTATGAGCACAAGACCAAAATCATCGGCGGTTTTACCGCGCGGTACGGTTTGGACAGGCCGATCTATTTCGAGGAAATCGACGACCCCCTGACTGCGATCGCACGGAAGTTCGAATTGATCGAGGGACTTAATCCTGAGTGGGCCGATCTTTATCCGTCGCTGCTTGGATAATTTTTGAAAGCTGTCAAAAGATCCCGGGTCTCCGCTGCGCTTTGCCCGGGATGACAATGGGAAAAATGAAATCTCCATCGTCAATTCCTCAACGGCTTGCCCGTATCCAGCATGTGCTCGATGCGGTTCAGCGTGCCGTCGTTCTTTACCAGCTTCAGGAACTCGCGGTGTTCCAGCGTCGTCAGATCGTCCTCGGTCATCACCTTCGTGATGTCGGTGTCGCCGCCGCTCATCACGGTGGCGACGGCGTCCGCCACCACCACGTCGTAGGCGGTCGCGAGGCCCGATCCGCGGAAGCCCTGCACCGCCATGTCCAGTGCCAGCTTGGCCGTCGGTCCGGGAAGGCGGATTTCGGGGGGAACCGGTGGGTGATAGTCTTTCGCCAGTTCCAGCGCCTTCGCCTTCGCGTCTGCCAGCAGGCGGTCCTTGTTCATCGTGATCGCGTCGTTGTCGCGCAGGTATAGCAGCTCCTTCGCCTCGAACGCGGATTTCGACACCTTGGCGGTGCTGATCGTTTCGAACGCCGCCGCCAGGCCGGGCATCGGGCCGCCGGGGCGTTTCTTGTTCGCGGTGTGGCGCACGACCATTTCCTTGGTGCCGCCCCAGCCGGGCAGCAGGCCGACGCCGACCTCCACCAGCCCCATGTACAGCTCGGCATGCGCCTGGACATGGGCCGAGTGCAGCAGTATCTCGCAGCCGCCGCCCAGCGCCATGCCGGTCGGCGCGGACACCACCGGGAATGGCGCATATTTCAGCGCCTTGTAGGTCGCCTGCCCGCCACTCACCATTTCGTCGATCGCGGGGTAGAGACCGACATTGAGCGCGAACAGCGCCAAGCCCAGATTGGCACCGACGGAGAAATTCTCGCCCTCGTTATGCACCACGATCGCCTTCCAGGGTCCCTTGCCATCCCCGACGAGTTTCAGAGCGCCCTGCAGCATCTCCATGATCTGCGGGTCCATCGAATTCATCTTCGACGTGAACTCGACGCACACCACGCCGTCGCCGATATCCCACAGCGATGCCGACGCGTTCCTGGCCAGCGGCTTGGACGCGCGCTTGATGTCGGACAGAAGCAGCACGCCCGGCGCGCGTTTCAGGTCGCGGTATTCGCCGTCGATGCCAAGGTACTGCAGCCTGCCGTTTTCGGTGCGATAGAAAGGACGGCCCGCCGCCGTCTGCAACAAGGCCGGCACCGGAAGACCCTCGGCCTGCAGCTTCTGCGCGAACGCGGCGGAGCCCAGCTGGTCGATCAGTTCGAACGGGCCGTATTTCCAATTGTAGCCAAGGCGCATCGCCTCGTCGATTTCGGGTACGCTGTCCGCGATTTCGGGCACCAGGCCGGCGGCATAGCTCAGCGTGTCGCGCAGCACGGCCCAGGCGTATTTGTTGCCCGCGCCCGTACCGCCGACCAGCGCGGGCAGCTTGCCGCGATAGGCGTCCTTGTCCGGCTTGCGCTCGGCGCGGTATTCGCCGGTTTTCAGGTCGATGGTTTCCTTGCGCTTGTCCGCGCCATCGCGCACCAGGCGGTAGAAACCGCCCTTGCCCTTGCGCCCGGTCAGCCCTTCGGAAATCATGTTTCCGATCAGCGGAATGTCGCGGTAGACACTGCGATAGGCGTCCTTTTCCGGCAGCGTCATCAACAGGCTCTTGGCCAAATGCGGCATCAGGTCGATGCCGACCAGGTCGACCAGGCCGAAGATGCCGCTCTTGGGAATGCCCATCGGCTTGGACGCGATGGCGTCCGCTTCCTCGACATCCAGGCCGAGGTCGATGGCGTGGTTGATGCCCGCCTGAATCCACAGCGTGCCGATGCGGTTGGCGATAAAGCCCGGCGTGTCCTTGGCGCGCACCACGCCCTTGCCCAGCCGTATGTCGGCGAAGGCGGAAATCTCGTCGACCGCCTCGCTTCGGGTGTCAACGCCCTTCACCACTTCCAGCAGCCGCATGTAGCGCGGCGGGTTGAAGAAGTGGGTGATCAGGAAATCCTTCCTGAACGCATCGGACTGCCCCTGCACCAGGTACTGCAACGGGATGGTGGATGTGTTCGACGACACGAACGATCCCGGCTTGCGCACCGCGTCCAGCTTGGCGTACAGCGCCGACTTGATCTTGGGGTTCTCGATCACCGCCTCGATGATCCAGTCGACATCGCCCAGCTTGTCGAGATCGTCTTCCAGGTTGCCCGGGGTCACCAGCTTGGCCGCGCGCTTGTGCATGAACGGCGCGGGCTCGGTCTTCAGCAGCTTCTCGATCGCGCCCTTGGCGATGCGGCTGCGGTCGCCTTCCCCTTCCGGCACGATGTCCAGCAGCAGGACGGGCACGCCGGCATTGGCGATATGGGCGGCGATCGCCGCGCCCATTACGCCGGCGCCGAGGACGGCGACTTTCTCGATGGCCATTATACCGCCTCCAGGATGGTGGAGATACCCATGCCGCCGCCGATACACATTGTCGCCAGCGCCAGATTCTTCTTTTCGCGCTGCAGGATGGCCGCGGCGTGGCCGACGACACGCGCGCCGCTGGCGCCCAGCGGGTGGCCCAGCGCGATGGCCCCGCCGTCGAGGTTCAGCTTCTCAGGCGGAATGTTCAAATCGCGCACCACCGACAGCGACTGTGCGGCGAAGGCCTCGTTCAGCTCGACGATGTCGATGTCGTTCATCGTGACGCCGGCGCGCTTCATCGCCTTCTGCGTCGCCGGCACCGGGCCGATGCCCATGATGTCGGGCGCGCAGCCCGCGACCGCGATCGACTTGATCCGCGCCATGATGGTCAGGCCGTGGCTTCTGGCATACTCCTCCGACACGATCAGCGTCGCCGAGGCGCCATCGGTCAGCGGCGAGGAATTGCCCGCCGTCACCGTGCCGCCGTCCTGCTGGAAGGCCAGCTTCAATTCGCCCAGCTTCTCGATCGTGCTTTCGGGACGAATACAGCCGTCCTTGTCCACCACCCCGTCCGGCGTCGCGATCGGCACGATCTCGGCCGTGTAATGCCCGGCCATCCACGCCCTGGCCGCCTTCTGGTGCGAGGCCAGCGCGAATTCGTCCTGCTCGCGCCGCCCGATCTGGTATTTCTTCGCCAGGTTCTCGGCGGTGTCGCCCATCGAGATGAAGGCCTGGATCGCCGGGTCCATCAGCTTGGGGTTCGGCATCGGGTTGAAGCCCCCCATCGGCACGCGCGTCATCGATTCGACACCCGCCGCGATGAAGGCATCGCCCGCGCCTGCCGCGATCGCGCCCACCGCCATGTGCACCGCCTGCATCGACGAGCCGCAGAAGCGGTTGACCGTCGTGCCCGCCACGCCCAGCGGCAATTTCGCCAGCAGGCCGATCAGGCGGCCGACGTTGAAGCCCTGCTCGCCCTCGGGAAAGGCGCAGCCGACGATCAGGTCTTCAAGCGCCTGCGTGTCGACTTTGGTTTCATCGACCAGCGCGCGCACGACGGTCGCCGCCAGGTCGTCGGGCCTGACCCTGACCAGCGCGCCCTTGTTCGCGAAATGAAACGGCGAGCGCTTATAACCCGCGATGACAACGTTGCTCATGGCTTTTCCTTCTGGTGCGATAGATGGGCGATAATCTCGCCTTCGATGGTTTGCAACTCGGCGATCGTCTGCTTGACGTCTTCCAGCTGCGTCTTCAATGCCGCGATGCGGCCGCGCGCATGGTCCAGCAGATAGCGCATCTGCTCGTGCTGGCCGGCATCGACGTCGTAAAGGTTGAGGAATTCCTTGATCTCGGCGACGGAGAAACCCAGCCGCTTGCCGCGGCAGATCAGTTTCAGCCGGGCACGGTCCTGTTTCGTGAACAGCCGGTTCTGCCCGTCCCGGGAGGGGGCCAACAGGCCCTCGGCCTCGTAGAAGCGAATGGAACGCAGGGTCAGACCGAACTCCTCCGCCAACTCGCCGATGGTGAAGGTCCTGTCGTCCGCCGAAGCCGTATTGTCCGTAAGAGCCGACATGACTGTCTGCCTTCGTTTGACCTTACGTAAAGGTAAGCCTGTTTGAGACAAATGGCAAGGGTTGTTTGCAGGCTGCTGTATTGGACAAACACCGGCTTCGGGAATTCGGTTGAAAGAATCCCGGATAAGTTCTACAGTTCAGTATTGGGATAAACGGAAGGCCTATCAATGAACCACGAACAAACGCCGGCAGCCCATTTCTGCCCCAACACCCCAGGCGTTATCGCCGCGCACGATCCCAGCGCTTACAGGCTGGTCGGCAGCACTCATGTAAAAGTCGAGGGTGCAACGGAAGCGCCAAAAGCGACGGCGCCCTATGTTGCCGTGGATTATGCGCCCATGGCATCCGTACCGGCTGGTGATCAAACAGCATGCACAAATCATCATCTCACGTAGATAACGCTATGGCTTTTTGCCATCTGTAACTCATCGGTTTCCGGGCTGAGCACATCTAAAAGCAGGGTCTTTATGGCTGTAGTTCTTGAATCACCGTATTCACGTGATCACAAGCAGATCTCATTCCACCATACCAAATTGCCAGCTTCCGATTAGGGTCCTTGGATTTCTCAAACTCGTTTTCTTGCTTGAGTTTCCCAACGGCATAAGGGATCGACTCTCCAAAAGCCGTCATGCTCGAAGGATTCGGACCAAACATATTTGTTATTCTTATTGCTGATGGTGACGACTCCAAAGGGTCACCGCTACCTACGGTAAGCTTGTTGTTGCACGCAAAGTCGATGCTGACTACGGGGCGAGGACGATTCTGCTGGAATCGAGTGAATGCACTTCGTACATGCGTATCTACGAAGCTGAAACCAAGAACCAGTAAGGCATCAGCTTTTTCGACGAGATAATCCAGTCTTGAGTAGTAAGTTCGGAAGGGAACTTGTTGAAGGGCATATGGTTTGCCATACCCAGCAATGATTGTGGAATTAGGGAAAATATATCCTTCTGGTGTTTGAAAACTCATTCGCCCGATAGATTTGGGCGGCGTCCGTTCTAGAGAAGGGTTCCATGAAATAGTTCGTGGAAAATCTAAGTCAAAATAAACAGACCCATGTAAGTGTAGAAAGCTACTGAACTCCGTGTCTAATAAGAGCCGGCGGGGTACGAACTCGCCAGCCTCATTAAAGCCGGTTTCCATATCAGAACACAAGTCGAAGAGGACATTATCGTAATTCGTCGTTATAACCGACACATCGAATTGCAATCTCACCTCTTCAATGAATTTTTTGAGCGCGGTTACATCACGGTCTAGCTTGCATTCTTGAAAAAATCGCCGAACCAGAAAATCAATTATCCAATCGGAAATAAGTATAAGTTTATTCCTATCTGGCTTACGTGAACCGTCTTTGATTTTCATTTCCGGTAATTCGGAGAGTGTAACCAAACTGCCCAAGCCATTGGTGAATATTCCGGCCGGAAACATACCGATAAGCTGATATAGCGTGCCTAATACATTCTCGAAATTGATGCCATCAAATGGCCTTGGATGATATGCTTCTATGTGCTTCGAAATACGATCACGCATCCAGTCATATAAATTTCCATTTTCATGCGCGAATGGAAAAGCTTCTTTGGAATAGTCTGAAATCCAATTACCAACTGTCGTTGTTGACGGCATACCGAACGGTACCGTTGCACCAGCTCCAGCTATTATAAGAAGCTTTTTTCTATCCATACTATGCTCAAACATCGAGGCGATCACCAGAGTGCCACGCAATCAGCCGATGTTAAATAGACTTTGCGCTAAGTCTCAATCTACAAGACGTGATTAGTGCATACTTATAATGACTCTATTCGGACCCGAAAGCGAACCCTGCGTTCTGCAGCTGCCTGATGCTGTTGCCGACGACCGCGCGCTGCAACTCATTCAACTGTGATTTGCCAGGATCATAAGCCACTTCAAGGGCTTGTTCCGTCTGCTTCCAGGTTGGTCCATCGACATATTGTGGACCCATGATACTCAACTGGGTCGCATCGTTGGCTATCTGATCGACCAGGGTATCATTTGGATTCGAATAACTTGCAGGATCAGGATTCTGGATGGCGGCAACAGTCTCTTGAATTTGAACCGCATCGCGTTTTGAGTCTGCGGCCAAGGTTTTCTTTGCGTTCTTCTGACCTGCCGATTCCCATGGTGCGGCTTCATATAGGGAAGCTGCACTAATAGCTAGAATTGTGGTCAGCAATATCTGTGAACTACGTGATTTGAACATGATTTTCCTCCCAAATTGGTTGAAAATATCACATCTTATTCTGCAATCAAATAAAAAGTTTTATAAAATGTTAATATTAAACATTTCCATTACCCCACCAGCCCTTTCACCGCCAGGTCGCTGAGCCGCCGCGCAAAGGCCGGCGCGTCCAGAACCGCCTCGCCCTCGGCGATGCGGGCCTGGTCCAATAGCAGCCAGGCGAGGTCCTTGACCTCGTCCGGCGAGGCGGTAACCTTGCCTGCCAGCGCCGCGATCAGGCGGTGTTTCGGGTTGATCTCAAGCACGCGCTTCACCAACTGGTCGAACTGCTTGTGCGCCTTCAGCAGGCGTTCCAGGTGCATGTCGACATCGCCCTCGTTCGCGACCAGGCAGACCGCGCTGTCGGTCAGGCGGGTGGAGGCGCGCACGTCCTTGACCTCCGACGCCAGTGTTTCCTTCATCAGCGCGATCAGCGCCTCGACCGCCTCGGATGGCTTGGTCTCCGGCTCGGCGACATCGTCTGCAGCCTTGATCTTGTCAAGATCGTCGCCGCCGCGCGTGACCGACTTGAATTCCTTGTCCTTGAACGTGCCGACCGTGGCGGGCCAGAATTCGTCCACCGGATCGGTCAGCAGCAATACCTCGACGCCGCGGGCGCGGAAGCCCTCCAGCTGCGGGCTCTGCAACAGCTTCTCCGGATTGTCGCCGGCGATGGTATAGATCGCATCCTGGCCTTCCTTCATGCGCGACACGTAGGAGTCGAGGCTGGTATAGCCCTCAACCGCCGTCGAGCGGAAACGCACCAGCTTCAGCAGGTCGTCGCGGAACTCGACATCCTCGTACAGGCCTTCCTTCAGCACGGCGCCGAAGTTTTCCCAGAACTTGGCGTAGTCCGCCTCGTCCTTGGCGCGCTTGGCCAGTTCCGACAGCACGCGCTTGGTCACGCCCTGGCGGATCTTGGCGATCACCGGGCTGACCTGCAGCATCTCGCGGCTGAGGTTGAGCGGCAAATCCTCGCTGTCAACGACGCCGCGGGTGAAGCGCAGCCAGGGCGGTATCAGCCCCTGCGCCGCCTCGGAGATGAAGACGCGGCGGACATACAGCTTGACCTCGTGCGCGCGCTGCGGGTCGAACAGGTTGAACGGCTTGCTGTCGGGTATGAACAGCAGCGCGGAGTAATCGATCACGCCCTCCGCCCGCCAGTGCATCGTCGCCCACGGCGCGTCGAACGCCTTGGAGGTGTGGTGATAGAATTCCTTGTACTGCTCCTCGGTGATCTCCGACTTGGCGCGCATCCACAGCGCCGACGCCGCGTTCAGCTTGTCGGGGTCGCCGGCCAGCTCGATCGGGATCGCGACGTGGTCGGAGTATTTGCGCACGATCTGCTTCAGGCGCGGGGTTTCCAGGTACTCGTCCTCCCCCTCGCGCAAATGCAGGATGATCTCGACGCCGCGGCTTTCCTTTTCGGCCGGGCTGACAGTGAATTCGCCTCGCCCGTCCGACTCCCAGCGCCAGGCCTCGGCCTCGCCTGCCTTGCGGCTGAGCACCGTGACCTTGTCGGCCACCATGTAGGCGGAATAGAAGCCGACGCCGAACTGGCCGATCAGCGCGCTATCCTTCTTGTCCTGCAACGCCTGGCTGAACGCCGCGGTGCCGGAACGCGCGATTGTGCCCAGGTTCTCGATCAGCTCGGCGCGGTCCATGCCGACGCCGTTGTCGCTGATGGTCAGCGTGCGCGCGTCCTTGTCGGCCGTGATGACGATCTTGAAATCCGTGCCGCCGGCATCGGCCAGTTCCGGCTTGGTCAGCGACAGGTAGCGCAGCTTGTCGCAGGCGTCGGAGGCGTTGGAAATCAACTCGCGCAGGAAGATTTCCTTCTCGCTGTACAGCGAATGCGCGACGATATCGAGCAGCCGGCTGACTTCGGCCTGGAAGGAAAGCTTTTCTGTCGTTGCCGTTTCGGTCATTTCGCAAATCTCCAGCGCGTAAAATCCTATTGCGCATAGATGATGGCACATAACCGATTGCGCAAGAGGGCAGGATGATATATAGAACATAACATGAACGATACATTGGGCATCGTGGCCGGCCTGCGCTGGCTGGTGCTGGACCTCAACAGCTTCTTCGCCAGCTGCGAGCAGCAGGACGATCCGGCCCTGCGCGGCAAGCCGGTCGTCGTAGTGCCGACCTCGAACGTAATGAGCACCTGCGCCATCGCCGCCAGCTACGAGGCCAAGACATTCGGCATCAAGACCGGCACGCTGATCCGCGAGGCGATGGCGCTGTGCCCCGATCTGATAACCATCGAGGCCAGCCACAGAAAATATGTCGAGTATCACCACGCGGTGCGCACGGCGATCGGGCAGTGCATCCCGATCGAGCATGTGATGTCGATCGACGAAGTCGCCTGTCGCCTCGATCGCATCCAGCAGGACCCGGCGGCGGCGCGGCAACTGGCGCTGGCGATCAAGGACAGCATCCGTAATACGGTAGGTGAATGCCTGACCAGTTCGATCGGGATCGCCAGCAACAAGTTCCTGGCCAAGATGGCCTCCAACATGCAGAAGCCGGACGGCCTGACGCTGCTGATGCCCGACAGCCTGCCGCAGGCGCTCCTGAAACTGGACCTGCGCGCCATCCCCGGAATCGGCCGCAACATGGAGGCACGGCTGCACGATGCCGGCGTGCGCGACATGGCCACGCTGTGGAACGCCACGCCCGACCAGTGCCGCCGCATCTGGGGCGGGATCAACGGCGTGAAGTTCCATGCGCTGCTGCACGGCGTCGATTTGTCCGGCCCCAACAACCCGCGCCGCAGCATCGGCCATTCCAAGGTGCTGTCGCCGGAAGAACGCGGCAAGGCCGCGGCGACACCGGTGATCCGCCGCCTGCTGGTCAAGGCAGGGCAACGCCTGCGTGCCGACGGGCTATACTGCCGCCGGCTGACGCTGGACGCGAAATGGGATTTCCACCAGGGTCATTGGGTAAAGGAACAGGTGTTCCTCGAAACCCAGGATACCGGCCTGCTGCTGCAGATGCTGAACCGGCTGTGGTCGCAGATGCCGGACAAGCGGCCATTGAAAGTCGGTATCACCCTGTCCGGTCTGGTGGAGGCGACCGCACACCAGCCTGACCTGTTCGATGCGCCGGTAGCGGAAGGCGTCCTGTCCCACGCCCTCGACAAGCTGAACAAACGCTTCGGCGCCAACACCGTCGTCTACGGCACCTGCACACAGAAGCTGGAGAGCAAGATCGCCTTCCAGCGCGTGCCGGATCTGGCGGAGTATGCGCGGTAAATCATCAATTTAACTTTACTTTAAGAAAGTAATCCTTTAGAAACTCCCGATTAAGGAGCACAAAATGTCATGATCTCGTAATCAGATTGCCGAAGTCGTAAGCATGATGGATTTCAGAGCCGCCACAGCAGAATTGCGTGAGGGAAGCGCAGGACCCTGGAAGGATGCGATGGCGCTCATCGTTGCCAAGGACCCGGATCTTGGCCTCACCCTGGCAGTGGCCGAAGCACGTACCTCTAAACCATGGCAGCGTGACTGCAATGAAGAAGCAGCGGTTTGGGTCGTCTTGGATACGGTCAAGAATCCCGTGATCCCTTATGACAAAAAGGTTAGGGCCCTTGAGGAAGTTACCCAGCTGACATCGGACGCTTTCGGATTACCCTTTGTCCATCGCCTCTGCCGCGATGCCTACGCACAGGCGGTTTCGAACACGCCGACGAAGAACACGGCTGCTTCTCTCAACCATATTCGTTCGGCGGAAAGTCGTACACCGAAAGTGGACAAGCCTGACCAGCCGGCCTGATTGTAGTATCAGCATCGATTCATAGTCCTTTACCGCCCGCCTCTAGGTCGGTCGACCTCTCCCACGGGGAGAGGTGAATACAGTCGCTGCTGTATCCTATATAATGCCCATATGCACACCCCTCCCCGCATCACCGCCGTCCTCGGGCCGACCAATACCGGCAAGACGCATTTCGCCATCGAGCGCATGCTGGGGCATCATTCGGGCATGATCGGGCTGCCGCTGCGCCTGCTGGCGCGCGAGGTCTACGACCGGGTGGTGGCGCAGAAGGGGGCGAAGATCGTCGCGCTGATCACGGGCGAGGAAAAGATCGTGCCCGCGCACGCGCGCTATTTCATCTGCACCGTCGAGGCGATGCCGCTCGAGCGGCCGGTGGACTGCCTGGTGATCGACGAGATCCAGCTGGCCAGCCATCCCGAGCGCGGCCATGTCTTCACCGACCGGCTGCTGCATGCGCGCGGCCTGGCGGAAACGATCTTCCTGGGCGCGGAAACGATGAAGCCGGTCATCGCGGCGCTGGTGCCGGGGGTGGAGATCGTCACCCGCCCGCGCCTGTCGAGCCTGACCTATAGCGGCTACAAGAAGCCGGCACGCCTGCCCGCCCGCTCAGCCATCGTCGCCTTCTCCGCCGCCGAGGTCTACCGCATCGCCGAATTCATCCGCCAGCATCGCGGCGGCACCGCCGTGGTGCTGGGCGCGCTGAGCCCGCGCACGCGCAACGCGCAGGTGGATTTGTTCGAGCGCGGCGAGGTCGACTACCTGGTCGCCACCGACGCCATCGGCATGGGCCTGAACCTGGACATCGCGCATGTCGCCTTCGCCCGCGATTCCAAGTTCGACGGGCGCAACGGCAGGCGGCTATGGCCGGAGGAAGTCGCCCAGATCGCGGGCCGCGCCGGGCGGCACATGCGCGACGGCACGTTCGGCACCACCTTCGAATTGAAAGGCTTCACGCCGGAGCTGGTCGAGGCGATCGAGGAACACCGCTTCGACCCGGTGACGAAGCTGTACTGGCGCAACAGCAGCCTGGACTTCTCCAATCCGCGCATGCTGCTGGCCAGCCTGGAACGGCGGCCCGACCAGCGCGTGTTCGCGCAGATGCACGACGCCGACGACCACCGCGCGCTGAAGGCGCTGACCCAGCGGCTGGAGGCGGAAAGGAAAACACCGGGCCGGTCGCGCACCGCCCTGCTGTGGGAGGTCTGCCAGATCCCCGATTTCCGCAAGATCATGTCGGACGATCACATCACCCTGCTGGCCGGCCTCTTCGACCATCTTTCCGCGCGGCCCGGCATCGTGCCCGCCGAGTGGGTCGGGCGGGAGATCGCGCGGCTGGACAGCGGCCAGGGCACGATCGAGATGCTGACCACCGGCCTCGCCGCGATCCGCACCTGGACCTATGTCACCGCCAAGACCGGCTGGGTCGAGCATGGGGAGGAGTTGCACGCCAAGGCGCGCGCCACCGAAAACCGCATCTCCGACGCGCTGCATGCCGCGCTCAGCGAGCGCTTTGTCGACAAGCGCAGCGCCAGCCTGGCGCGCGCCACCTCGGCGAAACAGGACCTGCTGGCCGGCGTGCGCGGCAATGGCGAGGTTGTGGTTGAGGGCCATGTCATGGGCGCGCTGAAGGGCTTCCGCTTCGTCGTCGACGAAAGCGTAGCGCTGGGCGACCGCGAACTGGTGCTGAAGACCGCCAACCGCGCGCTGGCGCAGGAGATGCGGACGCGCATCGGCAGCCTGTCGGAGGTACCCGATACCGCCTTCGCGCTTGAACTGGACGGGTCGATCCTGTGGGACAACCAGCCCGTCGCGCGGCTGGCCCCGTCGGCGAAGCTGCTGGAACCCGCCATCCAGGTGCTGAAGACCGACCTGCTGGACCCGGCGCAGGAAACGCTGGTGGCCCAGCGCGTAGGGCTGTGGCTGCGCGCCGAAATCCGCCGCCGGTTGCAGACGCTGCTGGGGCTGATGAAGACACGCGACGATGCCGCCCTGGACCCGGAGCTGCGCGGCATCGCCTTCACCCTGCTGGAGAATTTCGGCGTCGTTCCCAGGGACCATGGCGACTATACCGCCGCCCAGTTGCAATGGCTGCAGAGCCGCGGCGTCACCCTGGGTACGCGCTACCTGTACATGAAGGGCTTGCTGAAGCCGGACGTGACCGGGTTCATGGCGTTGCTATGGAATGTGCAGCACGGCACCAAGCTGGCGCCCCCGAAACCGAACCGGGTGTCGGTGCCTGTTGCCAGCGAAGACCAAAACGATTTCCATGCCGCGCTTGGCTACCCGGTCCTAGCCGCCCGCGCGATCCGCATCGACCGGCTGGACGCCATGGCGGCGGAACTTGCCGAAGGCCGGGAGATCAAGGTCAAGCTGCTGGCGAAGCTGCTGACATGCACGCCGAGGCAGGCGGAGGATGTGATCGCGGCGTTATGCCGCAAACCGGTAAGGAAGACTCACGGCCATGGGTTCCATCACTCGCCGTTCGCCGGCTTGCGGGAAACCCACGGCTCTACCGGGGATGCAACCAGGGCTTAAAGGTAAACGCTGGCGTCTTTCATCGGGAAGCCGGCTATCAGCGGCGTGGCGCGTTGATTTTCAGTAACAATCCGTGCTGCTGGTCCAGGCGCCGGCTTAGATGGCGAATTCGGCACTGTCGCTAATGGAGCGACAGAAACTTGATAAGCTTCGCGCAAGTCGCTGACGATCTGAGCGTTATCACCCTTCTCGCCGTAATAGATGGCGATTGCAAGAATGCCAGGCGATTCCGTTGCCGGCATTTCAGGATGCTGAACGGCTTTCAAAATCAATTTTCCTGCCGCTTCCATATACTGGCCGCGAACCGGATTTTCACAATCATCGTTGGCGCCGTGCATGAAGTCGATAAGGTGATAAGCGGCCACCAGCGGGTTTTTTTCGATCTTTGGAAGCGTTTCTGAAACCAATATCTTTATTGCCGTAGTATCATCGATCATAAATCTTCCTCTTAAAAAGATGCGGCACCCTATAGGGCAACTCTTTTTGCGTCAATCGATTTTTACTGTTTCTTAGTCATTTGGCCAATTCGCCCGTTAACCGAACAACTTGCAAACTGGCGTGTTAGAGTCAGTTGGTTCCAACTTCATTATACAAGGAGGTTTGCATGGCGTTCGCCGAAAGACTTGAGTCGATGGGGCGTAAAAAGCATGATCTGGAACTGGCAATACACGAGCTGGAAAAACAGCCCCAACCGGATGAACTGGCCATCAGACGAATGAAGCGGGAAAAACTGGCGCTGAAGGATCAGATCGCAGCCTTGCTCGATGAGCATGCGCATGTCGAGGAAGCAGCATTACAGGCAGCGGAATAGTTTAAACTGTCATTCCGAGCGCAGCGAAAACTTTCGATCGAGATATTTCGCTGCGCTCAACATGATAATCCTTATCTTTTCTTGCTTCTGGCAAGACAGAAGAGATCTCTCAAGCTCCAACACGAACCACTTGGCTGGTCTTGGGAGCTGCTTGTTGAGCTATGAAAGGTTCAGCGGGCTGATTGCCAGTAACTTGCACGTTATCAAGAAAAAGAACACCCTCTCTGGTCACCCACGAGGTTCCTTTGTAACGATTTGCAGGATCCGTTTTTTGAACATCGGTGTGGAGTTTTTCGTAACAATGAAAAACACATTCGACGCCGAGCGTTTTTACTTCCGCAACGGCACTACGAAAATCATAGTCGTTTGTATATTCTGGATCGAAGACAACAGATTTTTTACCGTCCATATCTGTCTGGGCAATGCCCGGAGCCATAAAATGGACCTTATGGGTTTCGGGCGTAACATGCTCTTTCAGCATCTGCCGAACATTATGAGTTTCCGAAGGTCGGTAGTGCGAAAATGTAATTGTAGCAGGGTTATCGATAAAGGTGCCAAGGCAGCTGCGCAAAGTATCGGTTGCGACGCTCCTGCCTTTTTCGAGGGTTACCTGCTCGCCCATTTCTACAACGGCGTCAAAACGTTCAGCCAGTTCCTTCGTTATCGATGGTTTAGGCCTTGCGGCAATTGCCTCGCTAACGGTACTTTCAGACATAACGAAGCCGCCAGCTTGTAATATCTCCTTCAAATCCTGGACGAGTTTTATCACATCGGCGTCTTTAAAATCTTGTCTATAGGGATTGCTTGCACCATTAAACACAGGAAAAATATTCCCATTGGGAATTTCTTCCAGAAAGCCAGCAATATTTTGGCTGGATTGCCGGGAAACGAGCATCGTAACGTCGTTTTCGGTTTTGCCCTGAGAGGCAACCATCAGATAGACGGGATTTCCCAGAACTGTGTTTACTCGGCTTGACTCCGTGGGCTGTATTTCGAGAGTCCTGAATAGCTGGGCGTAGTAATCATGAATGCCGGGGCCGACCAACGGCTCGGTCGAATCCTTAAACGGACCCATGATCGTATCGGGCAAGTTACTGAAGTAATCAGGCTTTCTGTTACCTGAATCGACGGCTGTTGTGGCATGTTATTCCATTAAAAGATGCTGTAAAATAAGGCATCTTCCAATAAATTTCAACCATGAAGTGAAAACGCCCGGTACCTTCGGCAAATATTCGGGATATGCCGTACCGGGCGAAACGACGGTTACAGATTATACTCGTTTTCGTGTTCGGTCGGCTGATCGACATACTGGCTGTGATGCAGCCCCTCGGTCGAGATATTCAGCTTGGTCAGTAGCGTGTCCAATTCCGACTGGGTGCAGAAACCCAGCGCCACCGGGCTGCGCGGCTTGATGTTGGCCGCATTCTCGTGCGTGCGGGTGCGAACGGCGTTGATCGTCGGCTTGGTGGTGCCGATCAGCTTGCCGATCTGCACGTCGCTGAGATCCGGCACGTTCTTGAGCAGCCACGCGATCGCGTCGGGCTTGTCGCCGCGCTTGTTCACCGGGGTGTAGCGCGGTCCCTTGGTCCGGCGCGCCGGTTCCGGCAGGCTGCTTTCCAGTGCCACCAGATGCGCCGCCCCGTCCCCCTCGCAACGCGCGATCTCGGTGCGGGTCAGCAATCCGGCCAGTACCGGGTCGGTGCCGACCATGCCGATCGCAACCTCGCCATCGGCGATCGCCTGGACTTCCAGCTCGTGCAGGCTGCAGAACTTCGCGATCTGCACAAAGGTCAGGGTCGTGTTTTCAAGCAGCCACACGGCCGTAGCCTTGGGCATGAGGGGTTGAGCCATGGAAACTCCAGATACGAAAAGATAATACCGCGAAATGGGCGGATAATGGCCGCACGCTAAACGATTCCGCCCTCAAATCAACCCCGTATCTGGTCCTTGTTCCTTACCGGGGCGTGCAATCGGGAACCGGCTGGCCCGACAGGACGGCAAAACTGCGGTCGGGCCCCAGCGCCAGGCCGGTCACCGCCCCCGTGGGAACGCAGCCGCCCTGTGGTTTCATGGCAAACCCCGTCTTTGCCCTGGTGCCGAAACGCTGGCGGATGTCGCCAGGCGAGAACCACGTCGCGCCTGCATCCAGCAACCGGCCGTTCTGGAAAAGCGCCACGGACATCACACCTTTACTCGTACGCGTATCGACCGCCCAGCCGGCGACCTGGAACGCATCGTCGCTGATCCCGGCCCTGTCGATCGCGCCTTGTAAAGCGGGCGATTCGGAGAATCCGGCGGCAAGCGCCGCCTGACGTATCTGCCCGATGGTGGCAAGCGGCCCATGGCCGGCGATCTGCGCCGCCAGCGCCCTTGCGGCATCCTCCCTGCGCGCGACGACATGCAGCTTCCAGCCGGCAGGGACTGCCATGGCCAGCATGAACACAAGAAAAAGTCCGGCCGCGATCCGCAGGTGACCCTGGCGTGCGTTGTTCACAAGCGCTTTAAGGCGGCGGTACAATCCCATGTCCAGCCGGCCCAGCACGATCGCGCATGCCAGCGTCAAAACCAGCGCCATGCCCCATAGCACCGGGTACGAAACCCCATGCACCGACGAATAAAGCGAATAGATCACCGGCACATGCACCAGGTAGAGCGCGTAGCTGTAATCGCCGAGCGCCGCCATCGCCACCCCGGCCCGGTTGCGCCCGAAATCCGGCCAGCGCACCGAAAGCCCGATCGTACCCGCCACCACCAGGGTCGCGCCGATGCCAAACAGCCAGCGCGTGGCATCGATGCCCGGCGTATAGACAGTATAGATCGGCCACGCCGCCAGGCCGACGGCCAGCAGCAGCCAGGGCGGCAGCCTGAAGCGCAGCAGGCTGGGGATCAGCAGGCCGCCCGCCATGCCGACATTCTCGCACACGGTCAGGATGCGCTGAACCGGATAGGTCAGCTCGCCCTGGTCGGGTCGCAGGATGCTGAACCCCGCCAGAAGCGCCAGCCATGCCAGCGCGACGAGTGGCAGCCGGCGCGCCTGCCCGCACAGGGCGACCAGGAACAGGGTGACATAGAACGTGACCTCGAACACCAGCGTCCATTCGACCCGCAGCGGGTATTTGGCGGTGTTGCCGACCGGCGCAAGGGACAGGGCAGCCAGATTCAGCCTGACCGGCTGGTGCAGGATATATTCCACCAGGCAGTACAGGGCGGCGACGATGAAGAAGATCGGATAGATGCGAACCACGCGATGCGCCAGGAAGATCACCGGCTGCTGCACCTTGATCGCCGTCGCCATCAGATAGCCGGAGATGGCGAAGAACAGCGACACGCCCGCCGCGCCCAAACGGCCGTCCAGCACGTTGAGGAACGTATTGTCCTTGAGCAGGATCACGCCGTAAACGGAGGCGTGAAACAGCACGACCATGATCGCCGCCGCTGCGCGCAGCCATTGTATGTGCAGGTTGCGCTGCCTGCCCGCCGGATGCGGGATTTCGGTGAAAACCTCGCCGGTCATGGCTGCGCGCAGGTCAGGGGCGGCTGCGGATTTTGCAGGATGGCGAACGCCTTGTTCTCGGTGAAGCCCAGCACTGTCACCGGCCCGCCGTCACAGGGCGTCACAGCACCCAGCCGGTAGCCCGTCATGGCGTGGGTATGGAAGTGGCGGCTGATATCGTCGCGCGAAACGCCGGCGGCGGATACGCCGAGCAGGACGCCATCCTGGAAGACCGCCACCGATACCGGCCTGCCGTGCTTGCCGGCATCGACCGCCCAGCCCTCGACCGACAAATTGCCCTTTTCCCATGCGATCCTGTCCACCGTGCCGATCAGCGCCGTGGATCTAGCGAAGCCTGCCTTGGCGGCGGCTGCCTCTATCTCCTCCTGCGTGGCGAAAGGACCGCTGATCGCGATCACCGGCGCCATCTGCGTGGCGAAAGCCTGCGCGGCGATGCCGAGATGGCGCGCATACAGCTCGCCCAGCGAGACCCACAGGAACATCGCCAGGAAAACCATCACGCCGGCGACACGCCAGCCGGGCCGGGCGGTGTTGGTCAGCCGCTTGAGATGACGGTACAGCCAGACATCCACCCGCCCGACCAGCAGCGATACCGTAAGCGCGGCCGGTACGACGATCAGCCATAGCCATTCGAAAGCCAGCCCATGGATCTTGACGTAGACGAAATGGATGATCGGGACATGCACCAGATACAGGGCGAAGCTGTAATCGCCGAACCGCGCCAGCGCGCGCCCGATGCGATTGTCGCCCTGTTCCGGCGTGCGTTGCGACTGGCCGACCGCCCCGGCCACGATCAGGATGGCGGACAGCGCCGACAGCCAGCGCAGCAGGTCGTTTTCGACCGGCAGATAGCCGTAGACCGGCAGGAAAATTCCCAAACCGACGATCAGGAACACCCATGGCGGCAGCTTCGTCCGCAGCAATACCGGCACCAGCAACCCGCCCGCCATCGCGGCGGCTTCGGATGTCCGCAACAGGGTCGTCAGCAGGAACTTGCTGTCGGTCTGGGACCAGCTTGTCGCGGCGAGATAGAGAAACCACGCGCCGGCGATCCATTCGATCCGCTTGCCCGCACCCAGCAAGGCGACCAGGAACAGGGCGACATAGAATGCGACCTCGAACACCAGCGTCCATTCGATGCCCAGCGGGTAGTCGGGACTGCCGGCAGGAGAGAGGGACAACGCGTTCCAGTCGACCGGCACCGGCATGTGCAGCAGCCAGGCGGCCAGGTAATAGGCGCCGCAGACGCCTAGGAACGTCGGATAGATCCTGACCACGCGGTGCGACAGGAACAGGAACGGCGTCTGCACCCGCACCGCGACCGACATCAGGTAGCCCGATATGGCGAAGAACAGCGCCACGGGGAAATAGGCCAGCCGCCCATCGAAGACGGTCAGGACGCCTTCATAGTGGGCTATGCCGGCAGTCTGGTAGATCGAGGCGTGATACAGCACGACCAGAAACGCCGCCAGGGCGCGCAGCCATTGTATGTGGAGATTCTTCGACTTGCCGCCGCCGTGCGGAACCAACGCCGAGACGTTTTCGCTGTCCGCCATGTGCTGAATGCTCATCCTGGGCGCAGCTAACACGCAAGTGGCGACATATCAATGGCCATTGCCCTCTTCCAGCGGGAGAGGGTTGGATGAGAGGGCTGATTGATTATTAACTAACGCTCACCTGTCCCTTTATTTATGAAAAGGGCCGACCTTTCCCACAGGGAGAGGTTTAAGTCACGCGTGGCCGGCTTCCTCGGACAGCATCAGGGGATTGATGCCCAGCGCGCCCAATGCCCGCTCCCATTTGGTGTCCAGATCGTCGTCGAACAGCAATTCCGGCTGGGCGGGGGCGGACAGCCAGCCGTTCGAATGGATTTCGGCATCCAGCTGACCTGGCCCCCAGCCGGAATAGCCGAGCGCGAACAGGCTGTTCCGGGGACCGTGCCCCTCGGCCATGGCGCGCAATATGTCGAGGGTGCTGGTCAGCCCGATCCCGTCCGGCAGGACCAGCGTGTCCGAGCGCACGAAGTCGGTGGAGTGCAGCACGAAGCCGCGGCCGGATTCCACCGGGCCGCCGAAATGCACCTGGCGATTGGCCGCGATGTCGCCCGGCGGTATCCCCAGCTGGCTCAGTAGCTCGCTGAAGGTAACGGCGCCGAAGGTCCGGTTCAGTACCAGCCCCATCGCGCCCTCGCTGCTGTGCGAGCAGATGTAGAGCACGGTACGCTGGAACCGGGGATCGAGCATGGTCGGCATGGCGATCAGTATCTGCCCGCCCAGATACCCGCTCTCCCGCGCCGCTTTCTGCTTCGGATCCTCTATAGCCACACGCCGTTCCTTCGCAGCCTTTATACAGCACGATAAGATAATGCCCCGCCGGGCGCCCGGCAACGCCGTAGTTCAAAAATCCGGACAAAGAAAAAGGGCGGTATGATCCCGCCCTTTCTCTCGTCTGTCTGCCGATGTTATGCGGCGGCGCGCTTCAGCGCCGACATCTGGTCGTGTCCGGCTCTGATCGGGCTGTAGCAGCGCTCGATCGTCGCCTGCGTCTCGGGGGACAGCTCGGGATTGGCCATCGCCTTTTCGAAGGCACCCTTGATCACGTCCTCGCCGCGCTCGACCTCGTTGATCGTCGCCTTGGCATCGTCGCTCACCATGGCGCGTACGTCCATGACCAGGCGATGCGCCGAGCCGGCAATCGTGCCGTGCTCGTGCGGGGTGCCGTTCAAGCTGGTGATCTCGGCCGTCAGCTCGCTGGCGACCTGGTCGCGCTCGGTAGCACGGGTGTGGAATATCTGCGCCAGGCTCGGCGTCTTGCAGGTATCGGCAGCCTCGCGGTAGCCCTTGGCGCTGTCCAGACACAGCGACAGCAGATTGTTCATCACATCGATATCTTTGGTGCGGTCTTCGTTGCTCATTGTACTCATCCTTAGTGTCGTTTGAAGCTGTTTATAGAACGCGAAACAGACGACAAGCGTTCCGAATTAAAGAAATTAACTTCTTGCTAATAATTTAGCCATGGTTTAACCTCCGCCCATTACTGTGGTTTGAATAACTGATGGTGAAATCATGGATATCTGGACGCTTTCCCTGGACGGAAACAATGCGACACGCAGGCAGGTGGTCGGTCTTGCGACCGCGCTGCAGGCGATGCTGGGAGCGGATGAAACCACAGTCCAGCCTATTCAGGTGAACAAACCCGCCAATGCGGTGACCCTGCCGAACAATACCATCGTCACCTGGACGACGGTCCCGGATACCCACGAGTTGAAGAATCTTACCTGCAGCAAGGGATCGCTCAATGAGCCATGGCCCGATCTGGTCGTCGCCTGCCGCCCCGAAGTCGCCGCCGTGGCGCTTGCGATCAAGGCCGCGAGCGGAGGCCAGACCCAAATCGTGCAAATCCAGGATCCGAACGACAAGACCGGCACCTACAATTTCGACCGTGGCCAGTTCGACCTGATCGTGAAGCAATCGCAGGAAGCCGTCACCGGCGCCAACGTGATCGCCAGCCAGCTGCCGCTGCACGACCTGACGCGTGAGACACTGGCGCAATGGCGTGAGGAAGGGCTGGAAAAACTTCCCAAATACCGCACCGAACCGGCAACGGTGGTCCTGATCGGCGGCAGCGACGAGCATGTCAGCCTTGATGCGAACGATTTCGCCAATTTCGGCGCCGACATCGCCAAGCTGGCCGTGAATGCCGGCGATATCTTCGTACTGTCGTCGCGCCGCACGACCGAGGAGCAGAAGGCTGCGTTCATGGACGCGATCAAGGATAGTCCGAACGTGTTCTTCGACGATCCGCGCCTGTCCTACAACAACGCGCTCGGGATCGGCAGCAGCTTCGTGTCCGACGCGGGCAGCGGCTCGATGGGCGCCGAGGTCGAATTTACCGGCGCACCATGGTCCTTCTATTCCTATCGCGGAAAACTGCAGGAGCATCCGCAGATGCTTGTCTGGCCCGAGGTAAAGGCCGCGGAACTACCGATGTTCGGGCCACCGCAGCCCGTGGGCGCCGCCAACGAAGCGCCGGCAATCGCACGGCAGGTCGTTGAGCTCTTGCACCTGCCGGTGAAAGCAACGACCGCGTCCAACGATCTTGCGTGATACCGCCTGAAACAAACATGCCGCCCCTAAGGACGGCATGTCAAATCACGTCAGGCTGGCTGGCCTTCCTGGACCAGTGAGCGGATGTACTTCCAGTCGCGTTTATTTGTCGCCTGCAGCTGAACGATCGGGTCCTGAAGCGCAATCTCCTCGCGCGTAGCCGGTATAAGTTCCGCCAGTGTCTCGGCCTTCGTGCCCGTAAGCTTCTGGGCAAAACTCTTCGCCCTGAAGCTGGAGGGGAAATCGTCCTCGCTTGCACCCTTTTTGAGGAATGGTGCAATTTCGTTCACGGTTACACGAACGGGTTTGCCATCCGCGCCATTGAAGGTAACTCCGACATTCTGGAGCAAGATAGCCGAAGCCCATTCCCGTTTTTCGAATTCCCACTCGACGGGCGAGACACCATCTCCCTTGCTACCACCACTAAAGACGAAAAAATCCTGAGCCCCGTCCAGGACCAGCCCCGTATCCATGTTTACGATCGGCGCAATTTCGCTCAGGTAATATCGACCCTGTTGCAGGCGGCGTTGCGAGATAGGATCGTCCATTCCCAGGCTATAGTTCGGCTCTGCATTCGGCCCGTCGACGTTTTGTACTTTCTTAGCCATCGATCTTTCCGAAAATAAATTGAGTTAGACAGGCTGCGCGTCAAGGTTCGTTTCGTAAATCTGACGCCAGTCTTTTTCATTCAGCTTCTGTAACTGAACAATCGGGTCCTGCCGGTAAATCGCCAGATGGGCTTCACCTGCAAGCTCCTCAAAAGGCATCGTGTTGAAACCGACAAGTTTGTCCGCCAGAAGCTGCGATTGTACCGGATCGGCGAAATCTTTGCGCTGTGGATCGTCCTTCAGGAACGGCGCAATCTCGTTAATGGTCACATTGATCGGAGTGCCGTCCTCGGCCTGCAATGTAACGCCGACTTTCTGCAGCAAAATAGCGGAAGACCAGTTCCGCTTTTCACCTTCCCATATACCCGGACCAATGCCGTCGTTGCTGAGGCCATAGAAAGCGACAAAGTCGTGAACGCCTTCGGGAACTGGCCTTACGACTTCCATCGCTACGATCGGAGCAATTTCGCTAAGATAGAATTGGCCGTTTCCAATGCGGCGCTGCCACACGGGGTCGTCTCCCACACTAAAGTTATGTTCTGCGTTCGGGAAATCGAGTTCCTGTTTTTCGACCATTTGTAGCTCCAGAATTAATATTTGACCAATCGTTAGCACAATGTAAATTACGCTTCAAGAATTTTGTTAGATTTACATTTCAGTAACTATTTCTTATTCGTTCAACATCGCCGGTATCCGTGCCATCAGCTTGTTCCAGCCTTCGGTCGGGTGGTGGCCGGTGCTGTCTGAACGCAGGATGAAGTTCTTGTCCACCAGCTGGAAGCCGGGGATCATGTCGTAGCTGCTCTGGTTGACCAGCGACTGCCCGCCTGCCAGCACGTAGACGTTGGGATCGTTGTCGTAGCCGAAATGGGCCGCCCAGGCCTGCGCGTCGGCAGGGGTGGGTCCCTGCATCGACATGCTGTACAGCAGCAGCTCGATATGGATCAGGCGCGGGTCGTCGAAGGAAGCGCCGGGTGCATCGTACTTGAAATTGTCCGCCGCCGACCTGACGTCGCTTTCCGGCGGCGTGCCCTGGAACCCGCCCTTGGCCTTGCCGCCGGCCAGCGCGTTCGATGCCGGGCAGTTCATGCCGACCGGCTCGATCAGGATGACCTTGCCCTTGAAATCGGAAAGCCGCGTCAGCTCGCCGCGCTGGTTCATCAGCACCAAGTCGGGATAGGGCTGGCCCAACTGCGGCGGCCACTGCACGGCGCTCGGATCGTTGGGCAGCGAAATGGTGCTGGTGTTTTCGGCCAGGGCACTCTGCGACAGGAGGATAAGAAGGCTGGCGGCGGCCGCTCTGGCCGCGGTACTCAGGGATGCTTTCATCGAACGCTCCTGTTATTTTCGGCAGGGTATTACACCTGCCGCATCAACTCAATCTCCCGCCGCGCCAGCTCGTCGCAGCGTTCGTTCTCCGGATGACCGGCATGGCCCTTGACCCACAGCCATTCGACCAGATGCAAGCCGACGGCCTGGTCCAGGCGCTGCCACAAATCCTGGTTCTTCACCGGCTGCTTGCCGGCGGTCTTCCAGCCGCGCGCCTTCCAGCCCTTCAGCCACTCGGAAATACCCTGCTGGACGTATTTACTGTCCGTCGTCAGTCGCACGCGGCAAGGCTTTTTCAACGCCTCCAGCGCGGCGATGGCGGCCATCAGCTCCATGCGGTTGTTGGTGGTCGGGTCCTCGCCGCCGCTGACTTCCTTCTCGCTGTCGCCGAAGCGCAGTATCGCCGCCCAGCCGCCCGGCCCGGGATTGCCGCTGCACGCCCCATCGGTCCAGATTTCGACAAGCGGCAGGGTCATTCGTACAGTCCGTATTCGGCCGGCGATTTTATCGCCTGGTGGAACTTCAGCCGCTCCCAGTAATCGAGCGGGCTCTTGCGCTTGACCAGCGATCCCTCGGCGCGGTTGAACCAGTCGTACAGCCGGGTCAGCATGTACGGCATCGACGCCCCGCGCGCCAGGACCGGCATCGCCGCGATTTCCTGCTCCGTAAGCGCACGTTTTGCGCCATAGGCGGCGAACAAGGCCCGTGCCTTGGTGGCGTTGAACTGGCTGTCAGTCTCGAAGCACCAGTCGTTGATCAGGATCGCCAGCTCGTAGGCGAACAGATCGGTGCAGGCATAGTTGAAATCGATGATGCCGCTGAGCCTGCTGCCCTGGAAGAAGACATTGTCCGGCGATAGATCGGCATGGATCGCGCCGCGCGGCAGGTCCGCCGGCCAGACGTTTTCCAGATAGGCGATCTCCGCCGCGATGCCGTCGGCAAGACCCGGCATGATCTCGTCGGCGCGGGCGGCGGTCGCGGCGGCGAATGTCTTCCAACCTTCGAGGCCAAGCGCGTTGGGCCGCGTCATCGTGAAATCGTGCGAGGCCAGATGCGCGGTCGCCACCGTTTCCCCCAGCGACGCGATATGCGCCCGTCCCGGACGGCGCGCCGGCATGCCGTTGAGGAAGGTGAAGATCGCCGCGGGCCGGCCGCAGACATGCCGCAGCGTCTCGCCGTCGCGCCCGTGCACGGCGTGCGGACAGACGATTCCCGCCGCGCTCCAGTGTTCCTGCAGGGCGAGGAAGAACGGCAGGTCTTTCTCGTCCACCCGGTCCTCGTGCAGCGTCAGGATATACGGCCCGGTCGAGGTGCCCAGCAGGTAGTTGGTGTTGGTCACGCCCTCGGCGATGCCCTTGGCCGACAGCAGCTCGCCGATATCGTAGAGCGCGATCAGCCCGCGCAGATCGTCGTCGGAAAGGTCGGTGTAGACAGCCATGGGACTGGTTTAGGGCGCGATGTCACCCCCTGCAACAATCATCCCAATAATCGTCATCCCGGCCTTGAGCCGGGATCTTTCGGCGACAGATCCCGGGTCTACGCCACGCACGGGATGACAGAAAACTTTGTAATAGAGTCATCTGGCCTAACCCGCCTGGCCGCGCTAAGTCTTGACGCATGGATGCCATCGCTCTCCGCACCACGCCCCTCAACGCCCTGCACCGCGAGCTGGGAGCCAGGATGGTCGGGTTCGGCGGCTACGACATGCCGGTGCAGTTTCCCAACGGGATCATCAAGGAACACAACCACGTCCGCGCCCATGCCGGGCTGTTCGACGTTTCGCATATGGGACAAATCTACCTGCGCGGCGATGCGGCGGCGGCGCTTGAGACGCTGGTGCCCGCCGACATCGTCGGGCTGAAGGACAACCAGACCCGCTACACCCAGTTCACGACCGAGACCGGCGGCATCATCGACGACCTGATGGTGACGCGGCTTGCCCCCGACCTGCTGTTCCTGGTGGTGAACGCAGGCGGCAAGCAGGGCGACCTCGACCACTTACGCGCCCACCTGACCAGCGGCGTCACCATCGAGTATCTGTCGGGGCAGGCGCTGCTGGCGTTGCAGGGTCCCTCTTCCGCAACCATCCTGTCCGCGCACAATCCCGAACTGGCGGCGATGCCGTTCATGACCGCACGGGAAACACCCTTGTTCGGCGTCGCCGCCCTGATCACCCGCAGCGGCTACACCGGCGAGGACGGCTACGAGATTTCCATCGCGGCGGAGGATGCCGAGCATGTCGCCCGCGAATTGCTGGCCCATCCGGAGGTGCTGCCCATCGGCCTCGGCGCACGCGATTCGCTGCGGCTGGAGGCGGGGCTTTGCCTCTACGGCCACGACATCGACCTGGGCACGACGCCGGTCGAGGCCGGACTGACCTGGAGCATCGGAAAACGGCGCAAGGCCGACGGCGGCTTCAAGGGCGACGCCACGATCCTGAACCAGCTGGCGCACGGCGCCGAACGTATGCGCGTCGGCATCCTGCCACAGGAACGCGCCCCCGCCCGCGAAGGCACCGAAATCATGAACAAGGATGGGGAGGCGATCGGCATCGTCACCAGCGGCGGCTTCTCGCCCAGCCTCGACCGCCCGATCGCCATGGGCTACGTTCCCGCCGCGATGGCCGTGCCGGGCACGCCGGTCGGCCTGTCGGTGCGCGGCAAGATCATGGCGGCGGAGGTTGCCGCCCTGCCGTTCGTCCCGCACAATTATCACCGCTCCGGAAAAGGATCAGCATGACGCGACGCTTCACCAAGGACCACGAGTGGATCGAGCTTGCGGGCGACACCGCCACCGTCGGCATCACCACCTACGCGCAGCACCAGCTGGGCGATGTCGTCTATGTCGAGCTGCCGATCGCGGGACGCGAACTGGTGCAAGGCACGGATGCCGCCGTGGTCGAATCGGTGAAGGCGGCCAGCGAGGTCTACGCCCCGGTCGACGGCAACGTGGTCGAGGTCAACGAGGTCCTGGGCGATAACCCGGGGCTAGTCAACGAGGCCCCGGAAACCAGCGCGTGGTTCTTCAAGATGAAACCGTCCGACCTGACGCAGCTGGACGGGCTGATGGACGAGACCGCCTACAAGGCCTTCGTCGCGGGCCTGCACTGATGCGGTACCTGCCGCACACCGAAAGCGACCGCGCCGCAATGCTGGCCGCCATCGGCGTCGGCACCGTCGACGAGCTGTTCCGCGACATTCCCGAGGCCGCGCGCATCGCCGGCATCGCCGACCTGCCCGATCACAAACCGGAAGCGGAGGTGGAGCGGCATATGGCGGCGCTGGCGGCGCGCAACGTGCCGGCGGGATCTGTGCCGTTCTTCCTAGGCGCGGGCGCGTATCGCCATCACATTCCCGCCGCCGTCGACCACCTGATCCAGCGCGGCGAGTTCCTGACCAGCTATACGCCCTACCAGCCCGAGGTGGCGCAAGGCACGCTGCAATACCTGTTCGAGTTCCAGACCCAGGTCGCGCTGCTGACGGGGATGGAAGTCGCCAACGCCTCGATGTACGACGGCTCGACCGCCTGCGCCGAAGCCGTGGCGATGGCCAACCGCGTCACCAAGCGCAGCAAGGCCATCCTGGCCGGCGGCCTGCACCCCCATTATCGCGAGGTGGTGGAGACGCAGGCGCGCTGGACGGGGTATGATTGTGTAAGTGCGCCACTCGTCGAGATGCCTCTTGCGCCTATCGACCTGCGGTCGCAGGAAAAAAATCCTGGCTTCTTGGAGTCTCCTGGCTTCTTGGAGTCTTATGTCGACGACCAGACCTCCTGCGTCGTCGTGCAGTATCCCGATGTCTTCGGCAACATCCCCGACCTCGCCCCGTTCGCCGATGCCGCGCATGCCAAGGGCGCCCTGCTGATCGTCGTGGTAACCGAGATCGTGGCACTGGGCTTGCTGCCCGCGCCCGGCGACATGGGAGCGGACATCGTGGTGGCGGAGGGCCAGTCGCTCGGCAATCCGCTGGGCTTCGGCGGCCCCTATATCGGCCTGTTCGCCACGCGCGAGAAATTCCTGCGCCAGATGCCGGGACGCCTGTGCGGCGAGACGGTGGACGCCGACGGAAGGCGCGGCTTCGTGCTGACGCTGTCGACCCGCGAACAGCACATCCGGCGCGAAAAGGCGACCAGCAACATCTGCACCAATTCCGGCCTGTGCGCGCTGGCCTTAACCATCCATTTGTCGCTGCTGGGCGAGGACGGGTTCGCGAAGCTGGCACGGCTGAACCACGAATCCGCCTGCCTGACCGCCGAGCGTTTGGCGGCGGTACCGGGCGTCGAGATCGTGAACGGATCCTTCTTCAACGAATTCACCATCCGGCTGTCACAACCGGCCACCGCTGTGGTGGATGCGATGGCGGCCAAGGGCGTACTGGCCGGCGTGCCGGTGTCGCGCCTCTATCCCCACAACGCGGCGCTTGCCAATCTGCTGCTGGTGGCCTGCACGGAAACAGTCACCGACCAGGATCGTGAGGCTTTCGCTACAAGGCTGGTTGAGTGCCTGACCTGACGGTCCTACGCTTCCGGAGAGTCGGCAGCCGGCAAGCCTTTGTTTCTCAGCAACAGCATGGTCAGGTTTGTCCTCTCGTATGAGACCGGCCTTTTTTCCACCAGTGCCGACGCGCGCTTCATCTGCGTCAGGGTCGCCAGGATGGAATTGTCGTCCGCCGGGGCACCCCTTAAAGCGGGCATTGTCCGACCGATGGCGATCACGGTGGCGGGGTCTTTGGTGACCCAGGTTTCGTAAACGGCCATGGATGTATTGTTAAAAATCTTTCTTGCAGCCGCCTGGTCCGTCTCGCTTCCCTGAACAAGCTTCTGCATGACAAGTATCGCCGTAGCGGTCTGAGGCTCGTTCGCCGTTTCGCTATGGGAGGTTATGCCGAAGAAGCGATCCAGCGCTTGTATATTATTGATATCCAGCCGTTGAGAGCCACAGGTTCGGCTTGTGCATGTTTCGGTCATAATGGGCCCATAAATTTAAGATTTAATACTTTATAAAGTATTTGACGTCGTAATGCAAGCGTCCCTACGAAAGATTGCTTCGTTTTTTCCAGGCCATGTACGTGCCACATGGGTCTGGATGTTTTTCTGCATTGTGGCACACTGCCGCCATGCAAACTCATCGCGGCCTGCAGCTGGAAGAACCCCTGATCTTCGAACAGGGCGCACAAGGACGCTCCGGCGTCGATCTTGCCGAGTTGCGAAACATCGCGCCACGCCTCGGCAGCATGAAACCGCGTGGGGCCATCGGCCTGCCCGGCCTGTCCGAACCGCAGGTGGTGCGGCATTACACGCGGCTCAGCCAGAAGAATTACGGCATCGATTCGGGGCTTTTCCCGCTGGGCTCGTGCACGATGAAGCACAACCCGCGCTTGAACGAGAAGATGGTCCGCCTGCCCGGCTTCGCCGACCTGCATCCGCTGCAGCCGGTAGCGACCGTGCAAGGCGCGCTGGCGGTGATGCACCAGTTGGCGCACTGGCTGAAGCAACTGACCGGCATGGCAGCCGTCGCATTGCCGCCCGCGGCCGGGGCGCATGGCGAGGCGTGCGGCATGATGGCGATCCGCGCCGCGCTGGAAGCGCGCGGCGAAAGCGTCGAAAAACGCGGGCGCGTGCTGGTCCCGGATTCGGCGCACGGCACCAATCCGGCGACCGCGGCGGCGCTGGGCTACACCATCGAATCCGTGCCCGGCAATGCTCGTGGCCGCATGGACCTGGCCGCATTCAAGCTGCGCCTGGGGCCGGACGTGGCGGCGATCATGCTGACCAATCCCAACACCTGCGGCCTGTTCGAGAACGACGTGATCGAGATCGCGCGACTGGTGCACGAGGCCGGCGGTTATTTCTATTGCGACGGCGCGAATTTCAACGCCATCGCCGGCCGCGCCCGCCCCGCCGACCTGGGCATCGATGCGATGCACATCAACCTGCACAAAACGTTCTCGACCCCGCATGGCGGCGGCGGCCCCGGCAGCGGCCCGGTGGTGTTCAGCGCCGCGCTCGCTCCGTTCGTACCCGTGCCGTACGTCGCCATGGGCGATGACGGATTCCAGCTGGTAGAGCGGGCGCAGGGATCGGAGTTCGGGCGTGTCAAGGCGTTCCACGGCCAGATGGGCATGTTCGTGCGCGCGCTGTCCTACATGCTGAGCCACGGCGCCGACGGCGTGCGCCAGGCATCCAGCGACGCGGTGCTGAACGCCAATTACATCATGGCGCAACTGTCGGACGTGATGACGCCCGCCTTCGACGGCCCGTGCATGCATGAGGCGCTGTTCGACGATCGTTTCCTGAAAGACACCGATGTCACCACGCTAGACTTCGCCAAGGCGATGCTGGACGAGGGCTATCACCCGATGACCGTCTATTTTCCACTGGTGGTCCACGGCGCGATGCTGGTCGAGCCGACGGAGTCGGAATCGAAGGAATCGCTCGATCATTTCATCGCCACGCTGCGGCGCCTGGCCCAGCGGGCGAAAAGCGGCGATTCAGGCCATTTCATCGCCGCGCCGCGCCATACCCCGCGCCGCCGTCTGGACGAAACCCGTGCCGCGCGCAGCCCCGTCCTGCGCTGGAAGCCGGAAGCGACACGGCAGGCCGAAGCCGCGGAGTGACACGCCAACGGGACTTGTTATAGTACTTTTCCAAGGAGAGTATTATGAGTACCCACAATACCGATCGCCCTGCGATCGTGCTGGACACCAATATCTGGATCGGCGCGCTGCTGAAGCCCCATGGCCATGCCGCCGATGTCGTTCACAGTGTCGCCCTGCGTTACCGGCCCGCGCATACCAAGGAAACGCTGCACGAGTTGATTTGCGTGCTGGAATATCGGCGCCTGATCGAAGAAACGACGCCGGTCCAGCGTCGCGACTACATCCAGAGCGTCGTCAACATGTCCACGTTTTACCGCGATGTACCCCCTGTCCAGGCCTGCCGCGATCCGGACGACGACAAGTTCCTGGCGCTGGCCGTCGCCGCGGGCGCGCGTACGATCGTGAGCAACGACAACCATCTGCTGGATATGAAAAGCCACGAGGGTATCCCGATCCAGAGCATGCTGCGTTTCCTGCGCTATGAGCAACGTCTGCCGATCGCCCTCATGGTCGAGCATCTGCCATACGGCATGCGCCGCCCGCTGCCCGGCATCCGCAATTTCGATGCCTGAAAAACCGATGACCCGAACGGCCGGGCATGCTATGAAATGGCAACCGGAGGAAAGCGCATGAGCGACGAGGATCGGGCAGCCAGGCATGGCTACAGGCTGGTAAAACCGGCGGCGACGGGCAAGGAGCGCGCCGACGCCATCGCCCGCATGGAGGCGATATCCCGCACGGTCGGCGCGCGCGTCGCCAGGGAAGGCTTGTCCGAGGAAGAGCTTGCGGAGCGCCTCGATGAAGACTGAGCCCGCCCCGGTCGTCGTCGACACCAATGTCCTGATGCAGGCGTTTCATTCCCCCAATGGCGTTGGCGGGGCCGCGCTGCATTTCGTGCAGGAACGCTACACGCTGGTGCAGTCGCCCGAGACGCTGCAGGAACTGGCCGAGAAACTGGAAAGCCGTCCCTTCACGGCGGCGCATTCCACCGCGCAGGAGCGCGGGGCTTTCGTCGATGCGATATGGAACAGCGCCGTGGGCTACGAGCGCCTGGCCGGGGTCGATGCCTGCGCCGATCCGAAGGACAACATGTTCCTGGGCCTCGCCCTCGCCAGCGGCGCGCCGCTGATCGTCAGCAGCGACAAGGACCTGCTGACCATGAACGGGTTCCAGGGCATCCGCATCGTCACGCCCGAATGTTCGTGAAGGGCGAGCGCATGCTGGACCAGCAACTGCAGCAGGGCCAGACGCCGCGCGCGATGCAGCCGATGGAGCCGCATCCCTTCATGCGACCGATTGCGCCGAAATAAAGCCCATGAGTTTCCGTTGGGCAGCCGGTTTCACCCTGCTGCTATGTACCTTGCCCCTCGCCGCACGCGCCGCCGAGCCGGTGCTGGAGGCGCAATGGCGCAGCACCGCCGCCGCCATTCCCGGCCATGTCGGCATCGCCGCGCTGGTGGTCGAGACCGGCCAGGCGGCGACGCTGAACGGCGGCGACCGTTTCCCGATGCAGAGCGTCTACAAGCTGCCGATCGCCATGGCGGTGATGGCGCTGGTCGACAAGGATACGCTGTCGCTCAACCAGTCCATCGAAATCACCGCCGCCGACCTGTCGCCGCCGGGCGAGTACAGCCCGTTGCGCGACCGCTACCCCGACGGCACGACGATCACGCTGGGCGCGGTGATGCATTACGCGCTGGTCGACAGCGACAATTCCGCCTCGGACGTGCTACTGCGGCTGGCGGGTGGACCGGATTCGGTGACCGCCTTCCTGCGCGCCAGCGGCATTACCGACATGACCGTGGCGGATTCGGAAAAGGACATGGTCGGCGACCGGCAATACCGGGACTGGGCCACGCCGCAGGCGACCACAGCCCTGCTGGC
Organism: Alphaproteobacteria bacterium; assembly: GCA_965199335.1. Classification (GTDB taxonomy): domain Bacteria; phylum Pseudomonadota; class Alphaproteobacteria; order CALMVH01; family CALMVH01; genus CBDAQV01. The sequence goes on from CBDAQZ010000004.1 coordinate 200,623, forward strand.
GACATTGCTGCAGGATCACAGCCTGCTGACCAGACCATCCTGCCGCTTCCTGCTGGAACTGATGCACACCACCCACACCGGCGACAATCGCATCCGCCGCCTGCTGCCGCCCGGCACGGAGGTGGAGGACAAGACCGGCACCTCGGGCACCAGGGACGGCCTGACCGCCGCCACCACGACGCCGCGCTGATCACCCTGCCCGACGGCACGCATTTGGCGCTGGCGGTGTATGTAGAGAATTCAACCGCCAGCGTGGAGCAGAGGGAACGACTGATCGCGGAAGTGGCGCGGCAGGGCTGGGCGTTTTGGGCGGGACTGCATGGGAAATAGTTTGTGAACTCTTATGCCCCTGACTACTTTCCTATTGCCTCACATATTTTCGTAGCAGCTAACTCAGTATCTGCAGTCAATTCTCCCGAAATAACGTCTTCAAGAAGAGGCCGACTGTTTATCAACTCACCATGGGTCAACCTAAGGCGAACCGGGATCATCACCCTTTGCTTGCTGATGTAAGTATGATGCAGCCACCGCGCTAGTTCAGCCATTGGCCATGGTTTTTCTAGATAAGCTGCACTGATGAGTAGGACTCCATAGCGAGATCGCTCCATACCTGCCTCAAGTGTCCTAGTTAGCGAACCGCCCCAACTTATTTGAAGCGGTGCAAACCATACACTGATACCTTTTCTCTTAAGTGCCGCATGTAAGCGTTCGGCATCTATAATATCTTCGCTTGCGTAACTTAGAAAAACATCAAATTCAGCATTAGGTACCGGAGAAGGGCTTTCAGATTGCATCAGCTTATTTTGTGCAGGAAAAGGAGGACTTAGTAATTCGGTTGCGCGCAGGCCAGCAGGCGTAATTCTCAATGCTGGCTCCACTGTGCGTTGAACTAATTTTTCTGCCTCAAGTGTGTTAAGAGTAGCTTCAATTTGATCTATTGGCGCACAAAATTTAGACCAAATGATATTCATTGAAACGGTTAGAAAACCGTCCGCATGACGGTCGCTTAAAAAATGAAGTAAGTTGTTACGTAAACCGACTCTAATTTGAGCAGCCGTTTCAATCTCTGGGATTTTCCAGTCTCCTGGCGGGGACGTCGAGATTAATCTAAGCTCAGCAATACCATTATTCTCAAACGGCTTAGACAGGGCAAACTTCAGGTGAGCTAATGCCAATTTTCCCATTAGATGCTCAAGGTGTTCTATGCTTTTTTTCATCAGAATATGGATGCCACGAACCATATTCGATTGCTTCAAGACTAATTCGAACACCAAAGCGAAAAACTCTATTGATTGACCAGTCTATAGGTAGCGGAGAGAGCAAGGGCCCACGTTCGCAGGCTATAGCTTCCCAAGTGTATCCTCGGCCTTCAGTATATGATTTCACACCTAACACTAGACAACGACCATCCGATGCTAGGAAAGGCTGAACTAGTTTACAGCCCTGGCTTAGGTTATCAATAAGTTCAGTATCCATATAACCTGGCTTTACTCCGCCGCTTCCACCGCTCCACTTGCCGGCCCACGCACCACCTCCTCGTACGCATCACGCAATGACCGCGTGATTGGCCCGACCTTGTAGTGCTGGTCGCCGATCTGGCCGATGGCGGTCAGTTCGGCCGCGGTGCCGGTCAGGAAGCATTCGTCGGCGCCCGCGACGTCCTCCAGCGTGATCTGGCGCTCGATCACTTCCAGGCCCTTGCCACGGGCCAGTTCCATTACCGTCTGGCGGGTGATGCCGTTCAGGAAGCAGTCGGGCGTCGGGGTGTGCAGCCTGCCGTCCTTGACCATGAAGAAATTGGCGCCCGTCGCTTCGGCCACCAGGCCGCGATAGTCCAGCATCAGCGCGTCGTTCGCGCCCTGGGATGTCGCCAGGTTCTTCGAGATGGTGCAGATCATGTACAGGCCCGCCGCCTTGGCCTGCGTCGGCGCGCATTCGGGCGCGGGGCGGCGATAGGGGGCGTGGATCATGCGGATGCCCTTCTCCCGCAGCTCGGGCGAGAAATAGCTGGGCCACTGCCATACCGCCACCGCCATGTGGATGATGTCGGTGGTGGTGGAGACGCCCATCTCCTCGCCGCGCCAGACAACCGGGCGGACATAGGCGTCGGTCAGCTTGTTGCGTTTCAGCAATTCGACCTTGATCGCGTCCAGCTGCTCGACGCTCTGGCTCAGCTTGTAGCCCAGGATCGAGGCCGATTTGTGCAGGCGCTCGGAATGTTCGCGGCTCTTGAAGACGCGGCCGTTATAGGCGCGCTCGCCCTCGAACACGCAGCTTCCGTAATGCAGGCCGTGGGTCAGCACGTGCAGCTTCGCCTCGCGCCACGGCACGTAATGGCCGTTCATCCAGATCCAGCCATCGTGATCGTCCATCGGAATCAGGCTCATCGCGAAGCATCCCCAGCTTTCAAGAAACAGGGCTTTAGTCTAAAGGAGGATCATGCCTTCGGTCAAAGCCTCATGACGCCCCCATGACAGACGACATGCCGCACATCCTGGTGGTGGACGACGACGACCGCCTGCGCGACCTGATCCGGCGCTACCTGGCGGAGCACGGCCATGTCGCCATCACCGCACGGGACGCCGCCGATGCCGCCGCCAAGCTGGAGCAGGTGGCGGTCGACCTGATCGTGCTGGACGTGATGATGCCGGGGATGAGCGGGCTGGAGTTCACGAGGCAACTGCGCCAGACCAGCACCGTTCCGATCCTGCTGCTGACCGCGCGCGGCGATTCGGACGACCGCATCGCGGGGCTGGAAGCCGGGGCGGACGATTACCTGGCCAAGCCGTTCGAACCGCGCGAGCTGCTGCTGCGCATCGGCGCGGTGCTGCGCCGCGCGCCGGTGGCGCTGGTGAAATCGTCGATCGTGAAGCTGGGCAAGTGGAGCTTCGATTCCGAGCGTGGCGAGCTGACCTCGGACGAAAAGACGCAGAAGCTGACCGACGTGGAGACCAGCCTGCTGACGGTCCTGTCCAGCGCCCCCGGGCAGATCTTCAGCCGCGACGACCTTTCGGCGCGCAGCCGCATCGCAGTCGCGCCCCGCAGCGTCGACGTGCAGGTGGTGCGCCTGCGCCGCAAGATCGAGGACGATCCCCGCCAGCCCCGCTATCTGCAGACGGTTCGCGGCGAGGGCTACCTGTTGAGGCCCGATTGAAGCCCCCCGTCACCGTCAAGCGCATCCTGCCGCGCACGCTGTTCGGGCGCTCGCTGCTGATCATCCTGTTGCCGGTTCTTCTGGTACAGATCATCACCACGTTCTTTTTCTTCGACCGGCACTGGAGCGTGGTGACCCGCCGCCTGTCCTCCGCCGTCGCGGGCGAGGTCGCGCTGGTATCCGACCAGACCGAGCATATCCAGAACCCCGCGGTCCTGGCCGAAGTGCTGAGGCGACAATCGGAAACGCTGGACATGGTGCTGGCCTTCGATCCGAAGGAAGTGCTATCGCCGGACAAGCCCAACCCCAGCCCGCTCAACCGGCAGGTGGTGCAGAACCTGGAAAACGCCCTGACCGAGCTGGTGCATCGCCCGTTCCGCATCCGCGTCTTCCAGCAGGGCGAATGGATCAGCATCGACGTGCAGCTGAAGAACGGCGTGCTGAAGACCATGGTACCCGAGCGCCGGCTGTTCACCCGCGCCACCTATATCTTCCTGCTGTGGATGCTCGGATCCTCGATCGTGCTCAGCGGCGTGGCGTTGCTGTTCATGCGCAACCAGATCCGCCCGATCCGCCGCCTGGCCGTCGCCGCCGAAAGCTTCGGCAAGGGCCGCGATGTCGCTCGTTTCAAGCCCGAAGGCGCGCTGGAGGTCCGCCAGGCCGCCATCGCCTTCCTGGACATGCGCGACCGCATCCGCCGCCAGATGACGCAGCGCACCGCGATGCTGGCCGGCGTCAGCCATGACCTACGTACGCCGCTGACGCGCATGCGGCTGCAGCTGGCGCTGATGGGCGACACGCCGGATACGGAGGCGTTGCGCGGCGACCTGACCGACATGGAGGCGATGGTGGAGGGCTACCTGGCCTTTGCACGCGGCGAGGAGGAGGAAAGCGTGACCGCGACCGACATCGCGGCGCTGGTCGAGGAAGCGGTGGCCGGCGTCAAGCGCAGCGAGGGATCGATCTCGCTGGCGCTGGAGGCGCGTCCGACACTGGCGGTGCGGCGCATGACGCTGAAGCGCTGCCTGACCAACCTGCTGGAAAACGCGCGCCGTCACGCCGATCACACGCATGTGACGGTCCGCATGGCGGGCACGGATATAGAGATAGTGATCGACGATGACGGTCCGGGCATTCCCGAGGCAAGCCGCGCCGACGTCTTCCGCCCATTCTACCGCCTGGAGGAATCGCGCAACCAGAATACCGGCGGCAGCGGCCTGGGCCTGCCCATCGCACGCGATATCGCGCGTAGCCATGGCGGCGACGTCACCCTGGACAAGAGCCCGCCCGGCGGCTTGCGCGCCATGGTCAGGCTGCCGGGATGATTACTCGGCCACCTGCGCCAGCTGCAGCCCCATCTTGCCCGACACGTGGTCCACGATGTGGTCGTGCACGGTCGGCGCCATGTTCTGGAAGAAATGGTCGGCGCCGGGCACGACGCGATAGTCCATCGTCAGGCCGCGCTGCTTGGCCAGCTTGTCGGACAGCTTGGCGACCAGGGGTTCGGGCACCAGCTCGTCCTTGTCGCCCTGCAGGATCAACCCTGAGCAGGGGCACGGTGCGAGGAAGCTGAAATCGTACATGCTGGCGGGCGGGGCCGCGACCACGAAGCCGTCGACATCCGGGCGGCGCATCAGCAGCTGCATGCCGATCCAGGCACCGAACGAGAAACCGCCGATCCACGAGCTGCTGGCGTTGGGGTGATAGGTCTGCAGCCAGTCCAGCGCCGCCGTCGCATCGGCAAGCTCGCCCTCGCCGCGGTCGTACTTGCCTTGGCTGCGGCCGACGCCGCGGAAATTGAAGCGCAGGACCGAGAATCCCATGGCCGAGAAAGCCTGGAAGATCGTATAGGTCACGCGGTTGTTCATCGTGCCGCCATGCTGCGGATGCGGGTGCAGAACCACCGCGACCGGGGAGAACGGATCCGGGTTGTGATGGTACCGGGCCTCTAGCCTGCCGGCGGATCCGTTGATGGTGACTTCGGGCATTTAGACAACTTCCACAGTATGGCCGTCCCGAATATGGCCGGGATGGCCTAGGAATACCGCTGGCCACAGCGGATACGAGGACCTAGATAGTGATGCGGAGCAGGTGAGTCTGCGTAGACGTCATTCAAAGCTTGCTAGGTGAATGTAATATCGGGTTTTTAATGCAAATGTTCAAGGTTTTTTTCACTTTTATCGATAGCATTCTTGCCCGCGATCCGGCTGCCCGGTCACGGGCGGAGGTTATTTTGCTATATCCGGGCGTACATGCGGTGGTTCTGCACCGGGTCGCCCACAAGCTATGGTGTGCTAAGCTGTATTTCCTGGCCGTGGCTACGACCCAGTTCGCCCGCTTCCTGACCGGCATCGAGATCCATCCCGGCGCACAAATCGGTCGCAATCTGTATATTCACCATGGAATGGGCGTGGTTATCGGGGAAACGGCGCAAATCGGCGACGATGTCATGATATTCCATGGGGTAACTCTGGGCGCTATCAGCACGGAGCGTAAAAAACGCCATCCCACCATCGGCGACGGGGTGACGATCGGCGCCGGGGCGAAGGTCGTGGGCCCGATCACGATCGGCAATCACGCCCGAATCGGAGTAAACGCAGTGGTAGCGCGCGATGTGGCCGAGGGTGTCGTCATGGCCGGTCCGCTGGCGAAGACGATCACCAGTTCGAATGCGGATTTCATGATTTGAGCCGCCTTTACCTCGACCATAACGCCACCAGCCCGCTGAAACCCGAGGTGCGCGCCGCGATGCTGGAGGCGATGGACCGGGCGACCAATGCCTCCAGCATCCATGCCGAAGGGCAATGGGCGCGGCGCAAGGTGAACGAGGCACGGGAGGAAATCGCGGCCCTGACCGGCGCGAAACCGGACCAGGTCTATTTCACATCGGGCGCGACCGAGGCGAACAACTGGGTGCTGCGCCATGCCCGGCGCCCGGTCGTGTCGGCGATCGAACACCCCTCGGTGCGCGAAGCCGCCCCGGACGCGGCGCTTATCCCGGTGGGCCATGACGGCGTGGCCGACCTGGCGGCGCTGGACGCGTTGCTGGGCGGGCAGGCGACCACGCTGGTATCCCTGATGCTGGTCAACAATGAAACCGGGATCGTCCAGCCGGTGCGGCAGGCCGCCGAAATCGCGCATCGCCACGGTGCGCGGCTGCATGTCGATGCGGTGCAGGCGCCCGGCCGCATCGGAGTCGATGTCGAGGCGCTGGGGGCCGACTACCTGACGCTGTCGGCGCACAAGCTGGGCGGTCCGCAGGGCATGGGGGCATTGATCATGGCCGGGATCGCCGACCTGCCCCCCTGGATGCTGGGCGGGCGGCAGGAAAACCGCCGCCGGGCCGGGACCGAGAATGTCGCCGGGGCGATCGGCTTCGGCGTCGCCGCAAGGCTGGCACAGGATCATGCCGCCGAAAACATGAGGCTGGCAGCCCTGCGCGACAGTCTGGAAGATCGGCTGGCCACCAGCGCGCCCGAGCTGCTTGCGATCGGGCGGCAGTCGCCGCGCGTCGGCAATACCAGCCTGCTGGCGCTGCCCGGCCTGCCTGCGGAAACCCAGGTGATCGCGCTGGACATGGACGGCATCTCGGTCAGCGCCGGGGCTGCCTGTTCCAGCGGCAAGGTCGAACCCAGCCCGGTGCTGGCAGCCATGGGCTATGACGAGACGATCAGCCGTTGCGCCATCCGCGTCAGCCTGGGCTGGACCAACGGCCACGCCGATATTGCGCGTTTCATCGCAAGCTGGCAAAAGCTCCATTCGCGGCACGCGGGACGGATCGCACAGGCCGGCTAACATCTCAAGGAACAGGCACGATGCCTAAAGTCGTTTTCGTAGAGCGCGACGGCGCGCGCAAGGAATGCCAGTCGCAGACGGGGCTGTCCCTGCTGGAGGTCGCGCATCGCAACAACGTGGACCTGGAAGGCGCCTGCGAAGGCTCTCTTGCGTGCTCCACCTGCCATGTCGTGGTCGCCCCGGACTGGTACGAAGTTCTGCCAGAGGCGACCGAGGACGAGGAAGACATGCTGGATCTCGCTTTCGGCCTGACCAAGACCTCCCGCCTCGGCTGCCAGATCAAGATCACCGAGGAGCTGGACGGCCTGACAGTCTCGCTGCCGGCGGCCACCCGCAACGTGCAGAAGTAATCCGGGGCCTCGCAGGGCCTATACGCAAGGTACTTGCTTTTTCTGCGCGGAAGAGGTAAATTAATTGTAAATATATTGGAGGCGAAAATGGATACTACAGACGTTCAGGGATCTCCCTTATTCGCCTTCCTTGATAGAATGGGTATGCCTCTTTCCGAGCGGAACAGGGCAGCAGGCCAGAAATTCCTGGAAGATCAATATCCTAGCTCCAGTGCAACAGAACCGACAACAGCGCCTGCTCCTGCCGCAATCCTGCGTAGCAGCGAACCGCGCGGTCAATCGACCGTCGATCTGGAAGCGGTTACGCGATAATTGGATATGGGGTAGATTACCACTGCAGTATCCTGCACGATCCAGCCCCTAATCAGACCAGTAACCACCGCCGGACATGAACTCTCTCGGACTCGAAAAATCGCCGGCTGAAACCCGCATCGTCGTCGCGATGTCGGGCGGTGTCGACTCGTCCGTGGCTGCGGCGCTGCTGAAAGCCGAAGGCTATGAGGTCATCGGCATCACGTTGCAGCTTTACGACCACGGGCAGGCATTGGCCAAGAAAGGCGCGTGCTGCGCCGGACAGGACATCGCGGATGCCAAGCGTGCCGCCGAGACCATTGGCATTCCCCACTACGTGCTGGATTACGAATCGAAGTTCCGCGAGGCGGTGATCGAGGATTTCGCCGACACCTACCTTGCCGGGCAAACGCCGATCCCCTGCGTCAAGTGCAACCAGACGGTCAAGTTCCGCGACCTGTTGCAAACCGCGCGCGACCTGGGCGCGGACGCGCTGGCGACCGGGCACTATGTCCGGCGCATCGACGGCCCCAACGGTGCAGAGCTGCACCGCGCGGCCGAGGACGGGCGCGACCAGAGTTATTTCCTGTTCGCCACCACCGCCGAGCAGCTGGACTTCCTGCGCTTTCCGCTGGGCCATCTGCCCAAGGCGGAAACACGCGCGCTGGCGGAAACATTCAAGCTGGGCGTCGCGGCCAAGCCCGATAGCCAGGACATCTGCTTCGTGCCGAACGGGTCCTACGCCGCGGTCGTCGCCAAGCTGCGCCCAAGCGCGATCGAGCCTGGGAAGATCGTACATGTCGACGGCCGCAACATCGGCACGCATGAGGGGATCATCAATTTCACCGTCGGCCAGCGTCGCGGCATCGGCGTCGCCGACAACAGGGATGGCGGCAGCGGCGAAGCGCTCTATGTCGTCGGCGTCGACGCCTCCAGCCGCACGGTCACCGTCGGTCCGCGCGCCGTGCTGGAACGCGACATCGTGACGGTCAGGCAGGTGAACTGGCTGGGCGGTCCGGAGGGCGAGCACCGCATACAGGTCAAGTTGCGCTCGGCCCAGCCCCCCGCCCCTGCCCGGCTGGTCCGGGGGCCAGACGGCTCGGCGACGATCACGCTGGACGAAGGCCAGTTCGGCATCGCCCCCGGACAGGCCGCCGTATTCTACGACGGCAGCCGCGTGCTGGGCGGCGGCTGGATCACATCGACGGCGAAACGCCAGCAAGCCGCCTAGGCAAACAGGTCGGGCCTGCGTTCCTCGATATAGCTGAGATAAAGCTCGATCCGGTCGCAGACCACCAGAACGGCCGTCTTGCGTGTCGACAGTGCCGCATCGACCGATCTCAGATGATCAAGAGCGGCGTAGAGGGCGGCACCGCTGGAAGGCCCCGCCATGACCCCGAAATCGCGCACCAGGGACAACATGCCGTCTATCGCCTGCCTGGCAGAGACTGCCGTGATCCGATTGTAGGAGTCCTCCGCGAATGGGCCGACATCGAAGATTTCGTCCTTGTGCCTGATGCCGGGGATGAAATCGTCCTTGTCCGAGACGACGCCGGTAACGTCGAGGCCGGGACTGGATTGCCTGAGGCAATCGGAAATTCCGATCGTCGAGCCCGCGGTGCCAATCGCACCGACGAAAAAATCCACCGGTCCGATCTGCTCCACGATTTCCCTGCCCGTCTCCAGCCTGTGCGCACCGGCATTCGCCGGATTGCGATACTGGTCGGTGTAGAAGCTTGTACGTTCCTCGGTCCTTGCCCGCTCGTCGACGAAATTCAAGGCGGCATAGGCATCGTGCGGATCGACCTGCGGCAGCGGCGTGATTTTCGCGCCCTGTATCAGCAGCATCTTGCGCATCTCGGACACGCGGATGCGGTTGCTGAGCGTCTCGACGTTCACGCCGCGCATCGATGCTATGGCCTGCAGGCCTCTTGCGGCATTGCCGCTGGACAGTTCGATAATCGTCTTTCCGTCAGCGGCAATCTCATCGATGTGCGGACCGATCATGCCCAGCGCCGTGCGATCCTTGATCGAGCCGAAGGGATTCAGATGCTCCAGCTTGGCAAACAGCTCGATGTTCTTCAGGCCGGTTTTAGCCGGATCGAGGCGTAGCATCGGCGTGTTGCCGATCAGATCCGTCATGCTGTCGACAACGGGCGCTTTCGTACGCGCCGGTTGAGTGGCAAGGCTGCATGACAGGTTTTCGAGAACGATCGAGACCAGGGAAAGCCCCTTCCGGCGCTCTGTCCTGTGCCGCACCCTGTATCCTTCGCAGGTAGATCGGCAATCGAGCGGATCGTTGATCAGGAAACCGAGGCTATTGTCGGCGGCCGAGCGTGCCACGACATAACGCACATTGGGATATTGATGCAGACGCGCGAAGATCGGACGCTTGTGCTCTATCCAGTTCGCAATCCAGGCAAGGCCGTAACGGCGATAATCGCCTTCCTGCGCAGGCTTGTTCACCACGTCGATCAAATGGCCGAGGCCGACACGCGCGATCAACTGACCGGCCAGTTCGCACGATGTCGCGTCGGGATCGAAAACGGTGACCTTGCATCCTAGCAGCTTCGCCATCAGCATGGCCGGAACCGGCATCGCGCCGCCGCCGATATAGGCGATATCCTGTCCCGCCAGGCTCTTGCCGGACTGATGTTCATACCATGCGATTTCATCCCGCATCAGCGTTTCGTAGACCGCTCCGAAATAGCCCTGATATATCTGCTGGAATGTAAGCTCCTGCCGTGACAGAAGCTCGCGCGCCTTCGCGCATTCCTCCTCCACGCCTGCCCGGCACGAAATCTCGAACACCGTTCGCGCGAGGTCTTGCAGTTCCTCGTCGGCCGACAATCGTTCGATCATGGCCCGATCGTGATCCGCGGCGGCGATCGAGAAAAGCTCGTAACGCGCGGAATGGAAGCCATCGTTCGCAGGCCTGAAGTCGCTGCTGGCGGCCATTACGGAGCCAGCCTGGACGATACGCTTGCGCAGGGTATGGAAGGTTGGCGCGGTCATGGCGTCATGCCGGCTTTACGCAACGGAAGGCGTAACGATGTTCGTACCAGAGATGAATCTTGTTGGCGGAACTGCCGTACCATTCCCTGTCGGATTGCGCCGAAACGGACATGTAGGCCTTGGGAAGCATTCGTTTGACGAAGACCTGGAACCCGGCGCTTTCAAAACCCGCAATGATCTCGTCCATGGTGTTTGATGAACATTTGACCGTGGCATTGTCATCGATGATCTTCTGCGTAACCTTGTAGCGCGGATCCCCTGCATAGTCGGGATGAGTCGCGAAATAGACACCGCCCGGTTTCAGGCGGTCGAATATCTGCCGGGCATGATCGGCGATATCCCGCACCAGATAGATGACTGCCGTGCTGGTCGCATAATCGAAATCCTGATCGAGCCCGTCGAGCGTCGCACGCGCCATGTAAATGATCGGCAAATTGCCCTTGCGGGCGTTGGCCTGCGCGACCGATTTCTGTGCCAGATCGATCCCCACGGCCTCGCGAAACGGAGCAGAGCGATAGATGCGGCGCAACATTCCACCCTGGTTGCAGCCGAAATCCAGCAGCTTCTTGCCGGTGAAATCTGCATCGATGACATTCTCGATCACGTCATCCCAGAATGGCTGGTGATCGTCTTCCATCGACTGGTCGCCAGCCTCTGTTTCCTGCCACCATTCTTCGATCAGCGCCAATTTCGTCATGAACCCTCCAGATGAGAATGATTATCATTCGTAACGGTTGCGAAAAACATTGCAAGAGCGTATTTATTCTTAATTCGACAAAGATATTTGTTATAACATAACACTGTGGATTGCAAACCGTAATGCTGCCTTATCGAGGAGACTATCTACCGGAAATGGCCGGCCACCATGTCTACTGGGCGGAATACGGCAATCCCGCAGGCGTGCCGCTGCTGTTGGTCCATGGCGGGTTCGGCCATATGTTCGATATCGACAGGCTGACGGGGCTGGATTTCGTCAACAGCCGGATCGTCGTGCCGCATCAGAGGGGGATGGGCCATTCGCAGCCCCCCGGCAAACTCGAGGCGAACACAACCGCCGGCAATATCGCGGATATCGAGAGGCTGCGCGTAACGTTGGGGATCCCTTCCTGGGATATCCTTGCCTGGTCGTCGGGAACTGTCTTCGCCGCCGCTCACGCGTTCGAAAATCCCGGCAGGTGCAAAAGCCTGGTCTCTTACGCCCCGTATTTCGGCAGCAACGAGGATTACATGCTGCTGTTCGAGACCGATCCGGACACCGCGACGAAATACTTCGATCATCACCACGCCTCGACCGGCTACGACATTGTGAAGAACGTCCATAAGCAGGCGCAGGGCGGATTTGCCGAATCCTTCCAGGCCTACGCCGCCGCGCAGACCGTCTACGACCCCGGATTCGACGCCGAGGCCGCTCTTCGCTCGAAAACGCGCGAAGAGTGGAATACCCTGTTCGCCAACCGGCGTATCGGCGCGCAGCTGGACGAAGAGTTGTTCACGAAACACGACCGCCTGCTGCAGGGGATGGCCGAAATGGCCCGGAACCAGCCGGAATTTCCGGTCATTTTGGTCTATGGCGCGGACGATATGTGGGAAATGCCGCACAGCTATGGGCAAACGGTCTTTCCGCACGCACAAACGATAGTGGTCAGGGATGCCACACACGATGTGCACGGCGCGGCGGTCCAACAGGCCCTCCGCCCGATCCTGGATCGCCGGGCCACGAACGCCCCGTCCGGCTCGATGGGCAGCAAGCTGCGCGAGCAACTGGACTTGCCCGCAAACCAGAAGAGGGCGACTGAAACACGGTACGAATGACAGGAAGCAGACAGGGCTTGCAATCCGCCGCCGGAATTTGCATGTTCGGGACCTTCCGCACGGATGACGTTGGCAGCGTAGCTCAGTGGTAGAGCAGGGGAATCATAATCCCTTGGTCGGGGGTTCAAATCCCTCCGCTGCTACCATCGTGGGATTTTGGGTACGCCTCAGGGCGTCCCACCATCGGCCCCCGCCTCCGGCAGCACGACTTCCACCCTGCCCCCCAGCGCCTTGAACAGCGATATCGTCTGCGTCACCTTGGCCAGGCTGTTTTGCGCCAGCTGGTCCTGCGAGGAATAGACCGCGCGTTCGGCTCCAGCACTTTCAGGAATCGGTCAGGCCCGCGGCGTAGGGCGCGACGACGTGTCCAGCGCGCCGCCTTCGTAGATCGGGATCGAGGCCGACGCGCAAGGCTGAGAATGAGCCATACTACAAACGCGATCGCCTCTTTTCGTACCATTGGTAGAGATAGACCGCCTCTGTTGCCATCCGCGAAAACCTGTCGCAATTTTTCTGCAGGCAGGCCATTACCTTGCAATCTTTTGTCACCTATGTTTATATTAACGGCTCTGTACCTCACGGGGCGCGGCCACGAAAGTAGTGGGGGCATGACTGACGGCACTCAACGTTTCGAGCCTCAAGGCTCATCAGGCAACAAGGTAACTAAGCTTCTCGAAGTTTATTGCCGTGCTTACGATACGTTGCACGATGCACCGGATTTATCGCCCAAGAACGCCGAAGCCCAAAAAGATATTTCCGCCCTGATCGCCGCCGTACGCCGCCCGTACGTACCGGAGGAAATCGAGCAGATCCTGACCCATCCGGATGTGAAGTCCCTGCGCTATGGGATGTGGGGCCTTATCGCCAAGGCCGAGCGCGATACCGAGCTATACTGGAACACAAGGCTGGAACAGTCGCATCTCAAGGATTTTCGGCTGTTCAAGAACTTCGATCGGCAGATCGATGCCGAACTGGCGATGCTGGGCCATCCCACGACGCGCATCTCGATGAAGGGTTATGAAAGCATCCTGTTCGTAGGCGCCGGATCGCTGCCGGTCGATGCGATCCTGATGTACGAGAAAACGGGGATGCCGGTCACCTGCATCGATTCCAACCGCACCATCGCCAAGCTGGGCCGCAACTTCATCGAGCGGTGCGGTTATTCCGACCATGTCACCTATCGCTATGCCTTCGGCGAGGACTACGATTACGCCCACCATCCGATCGTCTTCATAGAAAATACGGTACAGAACAAGGTCGGTATCCTGGACAATATCAACGAGTGCATCAGCGTCGAGCAGCTGGCGGTGCGTAGCGCACAGGGAATCTACTCGCTGCTTTACGAACCTTTCTCGGCCCAGCTGGCTCAGATATTCAAGCTCAAGTTCCAGGACTACGCCATAGGTACGCCCGAGACACTGCAAACGACATTGCTTGCACGGCTGCACCTGCCGCCTACGCATGAGGTCATACCGCCGCAGGATTATTCAAAGGAAGACCTCTACCATCTGCGCATCCCGATGGGCGAACGTCATCGCAAGATGCTGACGCCCGACAGCTGACTAGTATTTGCCTGTAGCCGGCTTCATGTCGTTCAGGCAATGGTTCACCAGGCTGACGCATTCTGCCACATGGCCCAGCACGCCGCCGGTATCGCCGGCATAGGTGATCGCCGATACCTTGTCGTCGGCGAATACCACGGTTGCGTGACAGGTGCCGCCCGCGCCGAGCGAAATGCCGCCGACAAGGGGCAGTGTTGCGGACAGGCTGTTATCCGGCGTGTAAGGCTGGAAGTCCCACGTCTCGTAATCGACCCCCTTCACCATCTGCGTACGATTAGGCAGGCCTGAGCACGTGTAGTAATCGGCGCGGCTCATGCCGACCAGCTGTTCCTGCGCGTTACGCGCGGTATGGGAATCGATGGTGTCGCAGCCGCTGACCAGGGGCGTTGCGGCGATAAAGCAAAGGACTACGAACTTACGCATGGACACTCTCCGGACAAATCTGCCTTTTCAAGGCCCGAGCCTCCGGAAAGTTCCCTGAATCAATGCATTCCGTGCCAGATCTTGCGCTTGGCGGCATACATCACGCCGGCGAAGGTGACCAGGAACACCATTACCTCGAAGCCCAGGCGGTGGCGCTCGTCCTCGTGGGGCTCGGAGGCCCAGGACAGGAACTCCGCGACGTCATAGGCCTCGGCGGCGATGCTGTTGTCGATCGGCTTGCCGTCCGGTCCCTTGCCGAAATCGACGCGGCCGTCGGTCAGCGGCGCGGGCATGGCAATCTGATGGCCGGGAAATGCCTGGTTGTAATACAGGCCCTTACCCACCGTCACGCCCTCGGGCGGCTTCACGTAGCCGGTCATCAGGGCGACGATGTAGTCGGGACCGCCCTCGCGCGCCTTGACGATCAGGGAGAAATCCTTGGGCAGGGCGCCGCCATTGGCCGCGCGGGCCGCCTTCTCGTTCGGGAAGGGCGACTTGAAGCGGTCGGACGGCAGGCCCGGACGATCGAACATCTCGCCCTGGTCGTTCGGCCCGTCGCTGACCGTGACGCTGGCGGCGACCGCCTTGATCTCGGCGTCGTTGTAGCCCAGCGCCGTCAGGTCGCGGTACGACAGCAGGCGCATGGAATGGCAGGCGGAGCAGACCTCTCGATAGACCTGGAAGCCGCGCTGCATGGTCGCCCTGTCATAGGTGCCCAGCATGCCGTCCTGCGGCCAGCTCAGCGGCTTGATCGCGCTTTCCTCGGCGCGGCCTGCGGTACCGGACAGCAGAACCAGCGCAGCCGCGATCGCGGCAACGAACAGATTACGATTCATGGGCAACTCGCGCGGCGATGTGCGGGTCCTTCAGCACGGCTTCGGCGATGCTGTTGGGCAGTGGCAGGGGCTTCTCCAGCTTGCCGACCAGCGGGAACAGCACCAGGAAGTGGAAGAAATAATAGAACGTGCCCAGCTTGCCGATCACGATCCAGATACCCTGCGGCGGATGCGCGCCGACATAGCCCAGCGCGATCACGTCGATCACCAGCAGCCAGAAGATCTGGCGGTAGATCGGGCGGAAGCGAGCACTGCGCACCGGGGAGGTATCCAGCCAGGGCAGCAGGAACAATATCATCACCGCCGAACCCATGCCGACGACCCCCAGCAATTTCGCCGGAATGAACCACAGGCTGCCGACGGAGCGCAGGATGGCGTAGAACGGCAGGAAGTACCATTCGGGCACGATCTCGGCCGGGGTCACCAGCGGATCGGCAGGAATGTAGTTATCCGTGTGGCCGAGATAGTTCGGGTAGTAGAAGATGAAGAACGCGTAGATGATCAGGAACACGGTCAGCGCGAAGATGTCCTTGATCGTGTAGTACGGATGGAACGGAATCGTGTCCTTCTCGCTCTTCGGCTCGATCCCCAGCGGGTTGTTCGATCCGGCGATGTGCAGCGCCCAGACGTGCAGGAAGACGACGGCGCAGATCACGAACGGCATCAGGTAATGCAGCGCGTAGAACCGGTTCAGCGTCGGGTTGCCGACGGCGAAACCGCCCCACAGCCAGGTCGTGATCGACTCGCCGACGATGGGAATGGCAGAGAACAGGTTGGTGATCACGGTCGCGCCCCAGAAACTCATCTGGCCCCAGGGCAGCGTATAGCCCATGAAAGCTGTCGCCATCATCAGCAGCAGGATGACAACGCCGAACATCCACAGCAGCTCGCGCGGTTTCTTGTAAGATCCGTAGTACAGGCCGCGGAACATGTGGATATAGACCACCATGAAGAACATCGACGCGCCGTTGGCGTGGATGTAGCGCAGCAGCCAGCCGTAATTGACGTCGCGCATGATACGCTCGACCGAATCGAACGCCATGTCGGTGTTGGGCGTGTATTCCATCGCCAGGACCACGCCGCTGGCGATCATCGTCACCAGCATGAACAGGGCCAGTGCGCCGAAGCTGTACAGGTAGTTGAAGTTCCGGGGCGTCGGGTAAATCCCGTATTCCTTCACCAGGAAGGTGAAGACCGGCATGCGCTGGTCCACCCAGTTTATCACCGGGTTGGAGAAGTTCGATGACCGGGGCGTCGAGTCGTAGGGGGAATGTGACATGAGTTCTGCCTAGCCGATCTTGATTTTCGTATCGGAGACGAAGTGATAGTCGGGGACGGCCAGGTTCTTCGGCGCCGGTCCCTTGCGGATGCGGGCCGAGGTATCGTACTGCGAACCGTGGCAGGGGCACAGGTAACCGCCGAATTCACCGCGCGGATCGGTCGTTTTCTGGCCCAGCGGGATACAGCCGAGATGGGTGCAGATACCGACGACGATCAGCCATTCCGGCTTCTTGACCCTGTCCTTGTCGGCCTCGGGATCGGGCAGGCTGGAAAGATCGACGCTCTGCGCCTCCTGGATTTCCTTGTCGGTGCGGCTTCGCACGAACACGGGCTTGCCCCGCCAGCTGACGGTGATCGCCTGGCCCTTGGCGATCGGCGCCAGGTCGACGTCGATCGAGGACAGGGCCAATACGTCGGCCGAGGGGTTCATGCTGTCGACGAACGCCCAGCCCGCACCCGCAGCGCCAACGGCGCCGATGGCGGCCGCGGTCAGATAAAGGAAATCGCGGCGGGTCGCGCCTGCTTCCGTTGAATGCGACAAACCTGCATCGCCGAGATCGGCCCCTGAATCGGACATAGAGCTTGGGTTTCCGAATGTATGATCGCCTCCCTATACAAGCAGTGGGGGCAATTGAAAAGAGTCGGGTGCCTTAATAGGGGTGAAATCTTGCCGATTTGATAACGGCCGTGTCTTTGGAACCATAACGGGCCGGCGGCGTTGCTGTAGATAGCCAACGAAAAGGAGACTTATTCATGGCCAGCCAGACCAAAACCCAAAGCCCCACCGGACAGCGCACCGGTTACATGCAGGGGCAACCCGCAAACCAGCATCATCCGTCAGAGCCAACACGGCAGCAACGGATACAGATGATGAGCCACGGCCAGGGCCAGGTACGGAACCCGGAGACAGACCGGCGGCTGAAACAGAACAAGGTGTAAGCTGCCGAGGCGGGCCCTAGGGCCCGCCTTTTCTTTGGAACGCCTCGGAGGGAATGGGGTTTGAGTCTCACCGCTGCCAATGGCGGCGCAAACGGCGTCAGACCGCTTTGCCAACCAACCGAGGAATTGTCACATGCCGAAACAGGCTCACACCAACGCTGCCGATCATCACGAAAAGGCAGCCAAGTCGCACCGCGAAGCCGCAAGCCTTCATGAAAAGGGCGATCATAGCAAAGGCCATGAGGCTTCGACCTCCGCCCACGGCCACTCCACCAGCGCGCACAAGGAGTCCGAAACGGCTCACAAGACGAGCGCAAGCAAGAAGTAGGCTGCAGGCTTATATCTTATGCGAATGGCGGGCTTCGGTCCGCCATTTTCGTTTATGGCTGGGCGATCAAAATCATGTTGTCGAACGCGGCTGCGATCTGACGCATGGTGTTGAATACCTGCTCGGCGCCTGCCTCTGTAAGCAGATCGGCATGTCCCGGTTCGCAATGGCTGCCGCCGATAAACCCCCAGGCTTTCATTCCCGCAGCCCTTGCGCCTTCGACGCCATAAGGGCTGTCTTCGATCACCAAACAATTTGAAGGCGCGACACCCATCCGCTCGGCCGCGAACAGGAACAGATCGGGGGCGGGCTTGCCGTTTTTGACCTGCACGGCGCTGAAGATATGGGGATCGAACCGGTCGTAGAGTCCGACAAGCGACAAAGTCAGTTTCAGGCGCTCGGGGTTACTGCTGGAGGCAATGCAGAATTTACATGGCAAGCCTTCCAGAACGGATACGATCTCAGGGACCGCCTGCAATTCGGTTTCGAACGCATGACGCTTTTGCGCTTCCAGTTCTTCCTTTATCTCGGGCGGCACGGGCCTGCCGAAACGCCGTTCGATGTCGGCGAACATGAACGTGTCGCTGCGACCGGTGTAGGTCTTCCTGACGTCGGCGGCATCGATTGGGAACCCGCAGGCGGCGAACGCGGCCGCTTCGGCGCGTATTGCCAATAGCTCACTGTCGATCAACACGCCATCGCAATCGAAAACCACCAGTTCCGGGGCCAGCATTCTCGTCTCCTGGATTTTACAAGCCGTAGCGGACGATCGCCCTTGCTTCAAATCACGATATGTTACGTATTCCGACTGTGACCTGGTGACATCGCTGTGCCTTCTTGAGCGGTAACCAGGGATCGCCATATCAAGCTGGTAACCAAAAAGAACCAGCAGGAGCCTGACATGATCGAGCTACGTCCCTATGCCGGCCTTGGCGGCGCCAACCACGGATGGCTGAACGCGAAGCACCATTTCTCCTTTGCCGATTATCATGACCGGTCGCGCATGAACTGGGGCGCGCTGCGGGTGTGGAACGATGACGAGATCGCGGGCAATACCGGCTTTCCACCGCATCCGCACGCCGACATGGAAATCATCACCTATGTCCGCACCGGCGCGATCACGCACGAAGACAGCCTGGGCAATAAGGGCCGCACGGAGGCGGGCGACGTGCAGGTTATGAGCGCCGGCAGCGGCATCCGCCACGCCGAGTTCAACGCCGAGCCCGGCGCGACCACGCTGTTCCAGATATGGATCATGCCGACGGCGCGCGGCGGCACGCCCTCATGGGGCACAAGGCCATTCCCGAAGCAGGACCGCACCGGAAAATTCGTGACCCTGGCCTCGGGCATCGCCGGCGACGAGGACGCCCTGCCGATCCGGGCCGACGGGCGTGTTGTCGGCGCGACGCTGAAGGCCGGCCAGACCGAGCAGTACAGGATCGGACACGGCCGCAAGGCCTATCTGGTGCCCGCCACCGGCACGATCGAAATCAACGGCGTCAGAGCCTCGGCCCGCGACGGCGTTGCGGTGAGCGACGAGGACATGCTTACGATCACCGCCATCGAGGAAACCGAGATCGTGATGGTCGACGTCGCGTGATTCTACGTTCAGAATGACGATGAATAACCCGGCATCCGAAAGGGATGAAGATGTCTCGCTACGTGCTTGCGCTCGACCAGGGAACGACCAGTTCACGCGCTATCCTGTTTGATCACGATGGCCGCATTGCCGGCACCGCGCAGCACGAATTCCCGCAGCATTACCCGCGGACCGGCTGGGTCGAGCACGACCCGATGGACCTGCTGACGACGCAGATGAACGCCGCCGCCGAAGTATTGGCGCGTGCCCATGTACAGCCGCGCGATGTGGTGGCGCTGGGGATCACCAACCAGCGCGAAACCACTATCTTGTGGGACCGCGAAACCGGCAAGCCGGTGTACAACGCCATCGTGTGGCAGGACCGCCGTACGGCGGACCACTGCGCGCGCCTGTTGGCGGAGGGACACGAGCCGGCGATCCGCAACAAGACCGGGCTGCTGATCGACCCTTATTTCTCGGCGACGAAGATCGCGTGGATACTGGACAATGTCGATGGCGCGCGCGCCAGGGCAGAAGCGGGCAAGCTGGCCTTCGGGACGGTCGACAGCTGGCTGGCGTGGAACCTGACCGGCGGGCGGCGTCATATCACCGACCGCACCAACGCCTCGCGCACACTGCTCTACAACATCGTCGATGACCGCTGGGACGACGATCTGCTGAAGCTGTTCGGCATTCCCGCAAGCCTGCTGCCCGAGGTGGTATGGTCGAGCGAACGGATGGGCCGCGTCACCACCTCCCTCGGCCTGGGCGAGATCGAAATCGCGGGCATCGCCGGCGACCAGCAGGCGGCGTTGTTCGGCCAGCTGTGCACCTCGCCCGGGGACGCCAAGAATACCTACGGCACCGGCTGCTTCCTGCTGCAGAACATCGGCGGGTCCTTCACACTGTCCGACGAACGGCTGATCACCACCCTCGCCTGTAGCGCGGATCGTACGCCGTGCTATGCGCTGGAGGGCAGCATCTTCATGGGCGGGGCGATCGTGCAGTGGCTGCGCGACCAGATGAAGTTCTTCACCGACGCGCCGGATATCGAGGCGATCGCCGCCTCGGTCGAAAGCTCGAACGATGTGGTCATGGTGCCCGCCTTCACAGGCCTCGGCGCGCCCCACTGGGACCCCTATGCCAGCGGCCTGCTGATCGGATTGCAACGCAGCACCGGCATCGGCCACGTCGCGCGCGCCGCGCTGGAGAGCATCGCCTTCCAGGTCACCGACGTGCTGCGCGCGATGGACAACGACACACAGTACAAGCTGACGCGGCTGCGCGTCGATGGCGGCGCGTCGGCCAACGATATGTTGATGCAGTTCCAGGCCGACCTGCAGGGCATCGAGGTCGAGCGTCCCGCCATCCTTGAAACCACCGCCCTGGGCACCGCCTATCTGGCGGGGCTCGCCACCGGGTTCTGGAGCGATACCGGGGAGATCGCGAAGACGCGGGCGGACACGAAACTCTTCACCCCGCGCATGGACCGGGCGGAGGCGCAGCGGCGCTATGCCCGCTGGCAGGATGCGGTCGGCAGGGCGAAACACTGGCACGGGGAAACGGCATGAAACGCGATGAAATGATCGGGCACGTGAAAGCGAATGCCGACTGGGATATCATCGTCATCGGCGGCGGCGCGACCGGCGCGGGCGTGGCGGTGGATGCGGCGACGCGCGGCTATCGCACGCTGCTGGTCGAGCGCGAGGATTTCGGCAAGGGCACGTCCAGCCGCAGCACCAAGATCGTGCATGGCGGCGTGCGCTACCTGGAGCAGGGCAACGTGGCGCTGGTGATGGAGGCGCTGAAGGAACGCGGCCTGCTGCGCCGCAACGCCCCGCATTTGGTGCACGATTTGCCCTTCGTCGTGCCGAACTACGAATGGTGGCAGGCGCCGTTCTACGGCGTCGGGCTCAAGATGTACGACCTGCTGGCGGGCCGCTACGGCTTCGGCCCGTCGCGGCATTTGTCGCGCGAGGAAACGCTAGCGCATCTGCCGACGCTGCAGCAGGACGGCCTGCGCGGCGGCACCGAATATCACGACGGCCAGTTCGACGACACGCGCCTGCTGACGCACCTGATCGCCACCGCCGCCGACCATGGCGCGACGGTGCTGAACTACGCCCCCGCCGTCGAACTGACGAAAGGCGCGGACGGCGTCGTGACCGGCGCGGTGATCGAGGATCGGGAGAGCGGCGAGCGCCATTCCCTGAGCGCCGCCGTGGTGGTGAACGCGACCGGAATCTTCAGCGACGAAACGCGCCGCATGGCGGAGCCCGCCGCACCCGGCATGATCAGCCCCAGCCAGGGCATCCATCTGGTATTCGATGCCTCGTTCCTGCGGGGCAACAGCGCGATCATGGTGCCGCATGTCAGCGGCGACCGCGTGATGTTCGCCATCCCCTGGCACGGCCACACGCTGGTCGGCACCACCGACACGCCTGTAGATTACGCCGAGTACGAGCCGCGCCCGCTGGAGGAAGAAATCGCATTCCTGCTGGAAACCGCAGGCCGGTATCTGAGCCGCCCGCCACGGTGCGAAGACATACTGAGTATCTATACCGGCATCCGCCCGCTGGTGAAAAACGCGCATGCCGATCCCGGCAAGACATCGTCGATCGCGCGCAACCACACCGTCCATATCGACCAGTCCGGCCTGCTGACGATCACCGGCGGCAAATGGACCATCTATCGCCGCATGGCCGAGGACTGCATCGACCACGCCGCGACGCTGGGAATGCTGGCGGACAGTCCCTGCATCACCGGCACGCTGCGCATCCATGGCTGGCACGACCGGCCCGAAACGCTGGGGGACCTTGCCGTCTACGGCGCGGATGCGGCCGCGATACGGGCGCTGGCGGACGCGTCGCCGGCCCTCGCCCGCCGCCTGCACCCGGACCTGCCGTACATCGCAGCCGAGATCGTCTGGGCCGTGCGCGCGGAAATGGCGCGCACGCTGGACGATGCCCTGTCGCGCCGCACGCGCGCTTTGTTCCTGAACGCCAGAGCCGCCATCGCGATGGCGGAGGATGTAGCACGGCTGATGGCTGGTGAGCTGCAGCGCAACGAGGCGTGGGTGAAAAAAGAAGTGGACGCGTTCATCGCGATGGCGGTGAACTATCTGCCATCCTGATTCCGCCTCTCCCAGCGGGAGAGGTAAGTATGCCTACTTCGTCGCCACCAGATGCAGCGTCACATCGACGTTCAGCGCCACCCACTGGCCCGTGCTCCATTCGCCTTGGCCGACGCCGTAATCGGTCCGCACCAGCGGCAGCTTGCCGTCGGCGGTCGCAGTGTTGCCCGAGATGTCCAGCGTGAACGGCAGCACGACATCCTTCTTGATGCCACGGATCGACAGCGTGCCCGCGGCTTCGTATTTATCGCCGCCCAGCGACTTGAATCCGGTCGCCTCGAATTTCGCCTGCGGGAATTTTTTCGCGTCGAACCATTCGGGCTGCGGGATCGCCTCGTCGCGCTGCTTGTCGCCCGTGGTCGCGCTGGCCATGTCGATCGTCACCAGCGCGTGGCCGGCTGACGGATTGGCGGGATCGAAATCGATCTGTGCGTCGAATGCCTTGAAGGTGCCGCTGAACGGCGTGCCGGTCTGCGAACCGGAAAAACCCAGCGTGCTTTTTCCCTTGTCCACTGTCCAGCCGGCGGCATGCGCATTGCCGGCCAGGAAAACGATCGCCAGTGCGGCAAGAAATTTTTTCATGACTCTGTCTCGCGTGGTTTGCGGGTGCGAATGAACGGCAGCATGCGATGCAGCACCTCGTCGCGGCGGATGAACTGGTGCATCAGCGCGGCGCCGACATGCAGCGCCAGCAGGGCGATGACCACCCATGCGCCGGTATCGTGCACCGCACGGAAAGCGTCCTCCACCGGCTTCTTGTTTTCCAGCGTGCCCAGCACCGGCAGATGCGGCAAGGGCACGACGCCGTACAGCACCGTCGGCAGGTTCATCGGCGAGGCCGACACCATCGCCCAGCCGGTCAGCGGCATGCCGATCATCAGCGCATAGAATAACCAGTGCGTCGCATGCGCGGCGAAAGCTTCCCATTTTTTCGTGTCCGCCGGCAGCGGCGGCGGCCTGTGCGTCAGCCGCCAGGCCAGGCGCAGCACGCTGAGCGCCAGCACGGTGATGCCGAGCGATTTGTGCAGCTGGAACAGTTTGAACATCGTCGTGCTGGGCGGCAGGCTGGTCATGACGATGCCGATGACCAGCAACGCGACGATCGCCAGCGCGATCAGCCAGTGCAGCACGATGGCTACGGTGGAATAGCGATCCGGTTTATCCATTTGCATCCGGGTTAGCATGAAACGATCCCCTCCACCAGCAGGCGGACGGGATCGTTCCCTTCGCTTACGCGTGCTCGAACGCGCCGCTGATGATCAGCGTCACGTCGTCGCCGATACCGCCTTCGTACTTGGTGATGCCGAAGTCGGAGCGCTTGATCTTGCCCGAGACTTCGAAACCGACCGTGTACTTGCTGTCGATCGGATTGACGCCGCCGCCGTTGAAGACCACGTGCAGGGTAACCGGCTTGGTGACGCCGTGCAGGGTCAAATTGCCAGTGACCTCGCCCGCATCCTTGCCTGTGGTCTTGATCGCGGTCGATTTGAATTCAACGGTTGGGTACTTGTCGGCGTCGAACCAGTCCGCGCTTTTCAGCTCGCCGTCCAGCTTGGCGTTCTCGGTCGCGACGCTGGCGGTCTGGATGGTAACGTCCAGCGCGCTTTTCGCCGGGGTCTTCGGCTCGAAATCCAGCGTGCCGCTGGCATCGTTGAACGACCCGTAATAGGTCGAGAAGCCGAAATGCGAAACGCCAAACAGGATCTTGGTATGGTACTTCTCCAGCGTATAGGCGCCGGCCTGAACCTTGGCCGGGTCTTTTGCGACCTGCGCCATCGCCGGCAGGCTGAGAGTGGCTGCAAGGCCAAGCGTGGCAAGGAATTTCATCTGCATGGTCCGTCCTTTGTTACGTAAGAATATCTGGTTACGCAAAGATGGGTGGTTCTTTTTTGTGACCGGAAGTGATAATCTCTTTTTTCCAGATTATTGCAAGAAGGCACCTCCATGTTACCGGGTCACATCGCTGTTCGCGTTTCCGAATGTCCCGTGCGCGAGATTCTCGACCGCATCGGCGACAAGTGGAGTCTTCTGATCGTCATGCAACTGAGCCAGGGCTCGCTGCGCTTCAGCCAGCTGCGCAAGCTGGTCGAGGGTATATCGCAGCGCATGCTGACGCTGACCCTGCGCCAGCTGGAACGCGACGGCCTGGTGAAGCGTACCGTCACCCCGACCGTGCCGCCGCGCGTCGACTACGAACTGACGCGGCTGGGTCATACGCTGCTGCCCTCGGTCACGGCACTGTCTTTATGGGCGGACCAGAACCGCGATGCGATCCTCAAGGCCCGTATCCTGTTCGATGCCAGCGAGGACAAGCTGCAGCGCAAGCTGGCGGGGTAAATCTTGCGGCGACTGATTGCGGGCCTTGCGATTTTATCGTGCCTCGTCGGCCTGGGACTGCATCTCAGGGCGATGAATGCCGATGTGGTGACCGACCTGGCGATCCGGCAGCAGCTCGAAGCGGCCCTTCAATCGCCGCCGATCCAGACCACGACCGGCCGCGCGTCCTTCCCCTACAAGAACTTCCGCCTTATCCCGCGCGCCGAATACGACATCACGGCCAGGGTATTCTCGACCCGCAATTATCACTGGAACCTGGCCGACGATTTCTTCAGGGCCGCGCCGATGGATATCGCGCTCGGCTGGGGTCCGCTCGGCAACTACAAATACAAGGAGATCCTGCACGTCCGGCAGGAGGATCGCTTTTTCAAATATAGCTGGCGCGGCGAGCCGCCGCTGCCGCCGAAAACCATCATCTCCAACATGGCCAACAACCACATCGTGCCCGCCAACGACGATATCGCCGCCCGCATCGGCCATATTCACGATGGCGATATCGTGCATCTGAAAGGGGCGCTGATCGATATTTCCGAACCGGGCCATGGCAATATCGCGACGTCGCTTACCCGTGACGATACCGGCGCGGGTGCGTGCGAGATCTTGTGGCTTGAAGATCTGCAGATCGTGCGCTGATGCCGAAGACCGTCAAGAAAGCCGACCTGCCGCGCAAGACCTGCGAACGCTGCGGTCGACCGTTTACATGGCGCAGGAAATGGGAAAAGGTCTGGGACGAAGTCAAATACTGCTCCGAGCGTTGCAAGCGCGGCCGCTAGCCCGTCACGCCGCCCGGCGCACCGGCCACACCTGCATCGCGGTCAGCACCACCTCGTGCAGGGCCTCCCGCGTCGCGCCGCCGGAGGCCTGGACCGACATGCCCTGCGTGATCGTGGAGAAATAGCGCGCCAGCCCGGCGGGATCGCTGTCCGGCGGCAGTTCGCCCTCGTCGCGCGCCCGTTCCAGCCGCTGGTGGATCTTTTCCTCCATCACGTTGCGGCGGGTCATCAGCTCGTTCTTGATCGCATTGCCTTCCTCGCCGCAGGCCAGCGCCCCATGTACCATCAGGCAGCCCGAAGGCGTGGAGGGATCGGTGTGGCAATCGGCCAGGCCCATGAGCAGCGTCAATATGCCTTCCCGCGCCGATGGGTTGGACAGGGCCTCGGCCAAAGCGGCGCCACGCTTTTCGCTATAGCGGTCGATCGCCTTGCGGAACAGCTCTTCCTTGTTGCCGTAGGCGGCGTACAGGCTGGGACGCGTGATCTGCATCGCCTCGGTCAGGTCGGTCAGCGAGGCGCCTTCGTAGCCCTTGCGCCAGAACACGTCCAGCGCGCGATCAAGGGCTTTTTCGGTGCAGAATTCACGAGGCCGGCCAAGAGACATGATACCCTCCCGGGCAAATTAACTACTTATCGATATATAATACTTGTCGCCATCGTTTACCAGTGAAAATCCTCAGGCCGGGCAGCCTGTGCAGGGGCCTTTTTCGAACATGGCGCGCAGCGACGGCCTGAGCTTGACCGCATAGGCATGGACCAGCCATTCGATCGCGTTCGGCGTGATCCCCAGCTGCGACGCCAGTTCGCGCTGCACTGCCATGCCCAGCGCCATCCATAGGGAATTCAGCATGCCCGGACCTGCCTGGTGGTCAGGCTGCGACCCGAAGGGGATCACGGCCTGGACGGTGGAAAGCACTATATCGGCGGCTCTTTCGAATAATCTTGCCATGATCGACTCTCTCACGCTCTAATTACATATCGTTCGGTACATATCTAAAGGGCCATCCCGCTATGTCAAGAACTTTCTGTACCGATCAGTATTTTATTTTTTTGCAGGTCATTGCCTGCGCCGGGAAAATGCGCGACCACGATGGTCATGCCGTTGACCCCTCCCCTATCCCCCGACGATTACCGCCGCCACTACGCGCGGTCGCTGGCGGCGCCGGAGGAATTCTGGGCCGGGCAGGCGAAGCTGCTGACCTGGTCGGTCGCGCCGACGCGGATCAAGGACACCGATTTCATGCCGCCGGTCAGGATCCGCTGGTTCGAAGATGGGGTGCTGAACGTCTCGGTCAACTGCATCGACCGCCATCTGGCGACGCGCGGCGACGATATCGCTCTGATCTGGGAGGGCGACGAACCCGGCGAAGGCAGCAATATCTCCTATCGCCGGCTGCACGACCAGGTCTGCCGTTTCGCCAATGTCCTGAAGCGCCATGGCATCGGGCGCGGCGATACTGTGGTGATCTATATGCCGATGATACCGGAGGCAGCCTACGCCATGCTGGCTTGCGCGCGTATCGGCGCGGTGCATTCGGTCGTGTTCGCGGGATTTTCGGCCACCAGCCTGAAGGACCGCATCCTGGACTGCGGGGCGGGGCTGGTCATCACCGCCGACGAAGGCAGGCGCGGCGGCAAGGCGATTGCGCTGAAGGCGAATGTCGACCAGGCGCTGGCCGAATGCCCGGACGTGGCGACCGTGCTGGTTGCCCGGCGCACCGGCGGGGCCATAGGCTGGCAGGATAGCCGCGATGTCTGGCTGCACGAGGCCATGGCGGCCGCCTCCCCCGACTGCGCGGCGGAGGCGATGGGCGCGGAAGACCCATTGTTCATTCTTTATACGTCCGGCTCGACCGGCAGGCCCAAGGGCGTGGTGCATACCACAGGCGGCTACCTGCTTTACGCCGCGCTGACCCACAGCCTGGTGTTCGACTACCATCCGGGCGAGATCTATTGGTGCACCGCCGATATCGGCTGGATCACCGGCCATTCCTATGTCGTCTACGGCCCCCTGGCCAATGGCGCGACGACGCTGATCTTCGAAGGCATCCCGACCTATCCGACCAGCAGCCGCTGCTGGAACATCGTCGACCGGCATGGCGTTTCCACGTTCTACACCGCACCGACCGCCATCCGCGCCCTGATGCGCGACGGCGACGAACCGTTACGCAGCACCAGCCGTGCCTCCCTGCGCGTCCTGGGCACGGTCGGCGAGCCGATCAATCCCGAGGTCTGGACCTGGTATTCGAAGATTGTCGGCAACGGCAGATGCGAGGTGGTCGATACGTGGTGGCAGACCGAAACCGGCGGCCACATGATCACGCCGCTGCCAGGCGCGATCGTGACGAAGCCCGGCTCGGCCACGCTGCCCTTTTTCGGCATCAGGCCCGAGATTCTGGATGCGAACGGCAAGGTGATGGAGGGCGAAGCGGAGGGTGTCCTGTGCATCGCCGACAGCTGGCCGGGGCAGGCGCGCACGCTGTACCGCGACCACGAACGCTTCGTTGCGACCTATTTCTCGGCCTATCCCGGCCGGTATTTCAGCGGCGACGGCGCGCGGCGAGATGCGGACGGCTATTACTGGATCACTGGCCGTGTCGATGACGTGCTGAACGTATCCGGCCACCGCCTGGGCACCGCCGAAGTCGAAAGCGCCCTGGTCAGGCACGAGCATGTCGCGGAAGCCGCCGTGGTCGGCATCCCGCACGATATCAAGGGCGAGGCGATCTATGCCTTCGTGACATTGAAAAACAGCATCGAGTCGAGCGAGGCGCTGAAAGCCGAACTGGTGGCTCTGGTGCGCAAGGAAATCGGCCCCGTGGCCACGCCCGAGACGATCCAGTTCGCCCCTGGCCTGCCCAAGACCCGCTCGGGCAAGATCATGCGCCGCATCCTGCGCAAGATCGCCGCCGGGGATCACGATTCACTCGGCGACGTCTCGGCACTGGCCGATCCGGCGGTGGTTGAGGATTTGATCGCCGGCGCCTCTTGACCCACGCGAAAGCAGCTTAAATCCAGTAAGAACGCGTTTAGTTTTGACCTTTGGCGCCGGTATAGCTATATGTCGGCCATAACAACAATATTCTCTGGCAAGGTTTTATCCCAATGCAGGTAATTCTGGCGCAGCCACGCGGCTTTTGCGCAGGCGTGGAACGGGCAATCGAGATCGTCGAGCGTGCGCTCGAGAAATACGGTCCGCCGATCTATGTCCGTCACGAAATCGTGCACAACCGCCACGTGGTCGACCGCCTGCGCGCCAAGGGCGCGGAATTCGTGCAGGAACTGGACGAGATCCCGGCCGGCGGCGTCACCATCTTCAGCGCCCACGGCGTCGCCAAGCGCGTCGAGGAATGGGCGACCGAGCGCAACCTGCCGGTGATCGACGCTACCTGCCCATTGGTGTCCAAGGTCCACAAGGAAGGCCGCCGCTATGCCGAGCAGGGCCGCGAGATCATCTTGATCGGCCATGAGGGTCACCCGGAAGTCGAAGGCACGATGGGGCAGATTCCCGGCGGCCGCGTCCACCTGATCTCGACGGTCGAGGATGCGCAGAAGCTGGAAGTCGGCAATCCCGAGATGCTGGCCTACATCACGCAGACGACGCTGTCGGTCGACGACACGCGCGTCGTGATCGACGCGCTGAAAGCTCGCTTTCCCTCGATCGTCGGCCCCGACACGCGTGATATCTGCTATGCGACGCAGAACCGCCAGGAAGCGGTGCGCGAACTGGCCAAGGTCGTGGACGTGATCCTGGTGATCGGCGCGCAGAACAGCTCGAACTCGAAACGCCTCAGCGAAATCGGCCAGGAGCTGGGCAAGCCAAGCTACCTGCTGGCCGATGCGAACGACCTGAACCCCGAATGGGTTTCGGGCGTCAAGGCCGTCGGCGTCACCGCCGGCGCTTCGGCCCCCGAGGACCTGGTGCAGGAACTGATCGACCGCCTGCGCCAGCTGGCCGAGGTGGAAGTCGCCTTCCTGCCCGGCATCGAGGAAAACATCCGCTTCCGCCTGCCGCCCGAGTTGATCGGGCAGGAATCGCAGGGCCAGGAAGAGTTCGCGTAAAACCGCTTTAATAGCTTTGGAGACTGAGTAATGGGTATACCGCTTCGCCAGCAGATTCGCGTCGGCAGCTACGTTCTGAAGCAGCACCTGATGGGTACCAAACGGTATCCGCTGGTGCTGATGCTGGAGCCGCTGTACCGCTGCAATCTTGCCTGCGCCGGCTGCGGCAAGATCGATTACCCGGATGAAATCCTGAACCAGCGCCTTTCCTATGAAGAGTGCATGGCCTCGATCGACGAGTGCGGCGCCCCCGGCGTCGTTATCGCCGGCGGCGAGCCGTTGCTGCACAAGGAACTGCCGCAGATCGTCGAGGGCGCCCTGGCCCGCAAGAAGATGACGATCGTCTGCACCAACGCGCTGCTGCTGAAGAAGAAGATCGACCAGTACAAGCCGCACCCGTATTTCAGCTGGTCGATCCACCTCGACGGCGACGAAGGCCAGCACGATGCGTCGGTCTGCCAGGACGGCGTATATGAGAAATGCATCGAGGCGATCAAGCTTGCCAAGGATCGCGGCTTCCGCACCCAGATCAACGCGACGCTGTTCAACAACGCCGATCCCGACCGCATCGCCAAGTTCTTCGACCAGATGATGGAGATGGGTCTGGACGGCATCACGGTGTCGCCCGGCTACGCCTACGAGCGCGCGCCGGACCAGCAGCACTTCCTGAACCGCGACACCACCAAGACGCTGTTCCGCAACATCCTGTCGCAGAACAAGAACCGCAAGGCCGAAGGCAAGAAGAAGTGGTCGTTCACGCAATCCGACCTGTTCATGAACTTCCTTGCCGGCAACGAGACCTATGCCTGCAGCCCGTGGAGCATGCCAGCCCGTAACGTCTTCGGCTGGCAAAAGCCCTGCTACCTGCTGGGCGAGGGCTACGTGTCCAGCTTCAAGGAGCTGATGGAAAGCACCGACTGGGATACGTACGGCGTCGGCAATTACGAGAAATGCTCGGACTGCATGGTCCATTGCGGCTTCGAAGGCACCGCGGTCACCGATTCGGTCAAGCACCCGCTGAAGGCGCTGAAGGTCGCGATCAGCGGCATCCGCACCGAGGGCGAATACGCCCCCGACATCGACATCTCGAAAGCCCGCCCGGCACAGTACGTCTTCAGCGCCCACGTCGAAAAGGCGCTGCAGAAAATCCGCTCCGGCAGCATCACGGTCGAGAAGACGCCGGAACCGGTCGACGGCGAGTAAGGTGATCGTAGCCACCACCGAGAACATCGCAGGGCATAGGGTCGTCGAGACCAAGGGCCAGACGTTCGGTGTCATCGTCCGCAGCCGCGGCCTGGGCGGCAACTTCATGGCTGGTCTGCGCACCATCGTCGGTGGCGAAATTCCCGAGTACACCTCGATGATCGAGGAAGCGCGCCGGCATGCGATCGACCGCATGGTGGCCAACGCCGCCGCCATGGGCGCGAATGCGGTGACGATGATGCGCTTCGATTCATCGGAGATCGCCGGCACGATGAGCGAGATCGTGGCCTATGGTACGGCCGTGGTCATCGAACGCAGCGCATGAACACGCCGACCCCGCTGCGCATCGTCGTGGCGGCCATCGCGGTTGCGGCCCTGCTGGCCGGCTTTTCGATCTATGCGCATGATCCGATGGCATTCATTCCAGCCATCTGGTTCGGCATCATCGGCATCGCCCTGCTAATCGGCGTATTGTTCGAGCGGGTGCGCTACAAACATCTTGTTAGGGAGTCGCCTGCCGGTTCCAGCCCAACGCAGGAACGCTTCATCGATCCGGCGTCCGGTAAGCTAGTACAGGTCTACTTCAACGCCGCCACCGGCGAGCGCAGCTACGTGGAAGTCGAACCGGTCAATGGCCATCCCCAAGAAAACTAGCGTCAGACCAGGCGCTTTTGCCCTGTTGCTGCTGGCTGCGATCGCCGCCTGCAGCGCGACGAAAGTCGAGGATCGCAATACCCTGCAAACCCTGGTTCAGACGCAATGCGTGCCGAACCAGTTGCGGACCGGCAACCCCGCGCCCTGTGTCGAGGTCAACCCCGCCGGCGGCTATGCCGTGCTGAAGGACAGGCGCGGCCAGACCCAGTTCCTGCTGGTGCCGACGCCGCGCGTCAGGGGGATCGAGGATCCGTTCCTGCTCGATGCCGCCGCGCCCGATTATTTCGCTGCCGCCTGGATGTCGCGGCATTATGTCGAGGAAGCATTGGGTAAACCCTTGCCGCGCGAGGATGTCGCCATCGCCGTCAACTCTGCGCATGGCCGTAGCCAGGACCAACTGCACCTGCATATCGATTGTGTCCGTCCCGAGGTGCGCAATGCCCTTGCCGATGACAGCACGCTGACCACGTCATGGACCGAATTTCCAACATCCCTGGCCGGTCACGCCTATCGCGCGCGCATTGTGCTATCGGACACTCTGGACGGCATCGAGCCGTTCGTGCTGCTGGCGAACGAAATCCCCGATGCCAAGGCTGACATGGGATCATACACGCTGGCCGTCATCGGACATTCCTTCCAGGGCAGGCCTGGCTTCATCCTGTTGGTCGACCATGCCGACGATGCGCATGGCGACCATGCCAGCAGCGCCGCGTTGCTCGATCATTCCTGCGCCGTCACGCAATAAAGTCCGCCGGTGACACCCTTCCGCCTCGGCACCCTGATCGCCGTTTGCTGCGCCGTCATCTTCGGCGCCTACCCTGCCGCGATCCGCGCGGTCTATGCCGCTGGCGGCAATCCGGCGTTCGTCCTGATCGTCACCACATGGGCGCGGGCGATCGTTCTGGCAGGCTGTTGCCTGGTGCAGCGACGACCGCTGTTCGGCACGCGGCAGTTTCGCAGGATGGCGGTCAGCGGCGGCGCGTTGCAGGCGATCTCCACCTTCGGCATCGTCTGCGGGCTGGAATATCTTCCCGGCCCGCTGGTGTTGATCATCCTGTTCACACATACGCTGATGCTGCTGCTGTTCATGGCCTGGCGCGGCGAGGCCAGGCTGGATTTCTGGACCGTCCTCAGCACGATCACCGCCCTATTCGGCCTCAGCCTGGTGCTGGACATCTGGCATGCGCAAGCCGGCGGCCGCCTGCTGGGCATGGCGCTGGCGTTCCTGGCGGCGCTGGCCACGGTCAGCCGCCTTTACGCTTTTGGCAAGCAGACCAGGGACCGGCATCCCGCCGTGGTGGGCGCTGAGACGTTCATCGCCGCCGCCCTGTTCGTCACCTGCATCGCAGTCTTCAAGACACCGCATGCCCCGGCTACCACCACCAGCTATCTGTACCTGGCGCTCGCCTGCGCCTCGATGAGCGTCGGCACCGTCGGCATGTTCTACGGCATCGCGCTGCTGGGCGCGTTCCGCTGGAGCCTGTTCCTGAAGCTGGAGCCGGTCTTCACCGCGCTGTTCTCGTTCCTGATCCTGGGCGAGTTGCTGGGGCCGCTGCAATATGCCGGAATGGCCGTCGTGCTGGGCAGCCTGGTCGCCTATCAGGTCGCCGCGCATCGCAGGACCATCCCACCCATCGTCGCCGCCGATGAGGAACATGAGTCGGCGGTCTGAAACTTCTATTGCTGAAGATTGCCGGCGTTCAGCGACCCCTTTGTTACTCCGTCCAGCAGAAGGCTTGTGTTGGCCTGCCTGACAGCCGTGATGCTGTGAAAATTACCGCTCATGGCCGTGACCGATGGGGCTCCATAGGGCAAGATTGCGCCTGTGGCCTGAAATCCCTTCATGGCCCAGATAACGCTGAACTGGTTAGGCTGGTTCGGTACCCAGAGAATGTCAGCCATGCCATTGCCGTAGAAATCGCCTACGGCCCCTATATGATGCCCTGCGAGAGGCAGGCCGACCCGGCCGCCGGCAATGACGGTAGATGCCGAAACTTCCCACAACACCGGTGGCAGAGCCCCCATGTCCCAGAGAATGTCGGCAGACCCATCACCATTGAAGTCCGCGATCCAGGCGACTGTCGAGGGCGCGGGATAGGGAAGTACCACACCGGTGGCGTTCAATCCGTTCATCAGCCATATCACGGGAAACTGACCAGGAGTGTCTGGTGCCCATAATATATCGCTTTTTCCGTCGCCGTTGAAATCGCCCGTACCCGCGATGTGATAACCAGGCAGAGCGTTACCAATGTATCCAGCGCCGATCACTCCGGTTCCGCTCATCTCCCATACCGCAGGGGCGGAGGAACCGTTATCCCACAATATATCCGCCTGACCGTCGCCGTTGAAATCGCCGGTCCAGGCCTTTGCCGAAACACTGGGATAGGAAATGAAAGCAGCGTTCGATACCGTTGTATTCTTCATGAACCAGATCAGTGGATTGCCCCGACCGTTCGCGGGGAGCCATAGCAGGTCGCTTGTCCCCGTGCCGCTGAAGTCACCCAGCGCCATGGCGGTGTACCCGGGCGTAGGAAGTCCGATCAGAGCGGCTGACTGAACGTTTGATCCATTCATCTGCCACTCGACCGGGGCACTTGAACCGTTCACCCATAAAATGGCCGCTTTATCGGCGGATGAAACTGAAATCGGATCCGTAGTATCCGTGAATTTGAGCAAATCTCCGCCATTGCCCGGTTTGAAATTATAGATGGTGGATTGTCCGGCATTGCTTTGAACATCGAACTCCGTTGGCGTACTGCCGGGATTGAATGTCGTAGAGGCCGCGATGGGAACGACGGTCCTGATTACCGACGATTGATTCCCCCCGGAAGAGCTGCCGCTGGAAGAGCCCCCTTGGGACGACCCACTTGAGGAACCGCCCGAGGACGACCCGCTCGAGGAGCCGGGTTGCAAGGCGATCGTGGCGACCACCGCGGAATAAGGCGGAACGGCAATGGTGGTGTTGCCTGCCGAAAAGGCGAGCGCCGTCGCAGCACCAGGCGCGAAGGCACCGTTGCTTGCAACCGATGCACCCTGGATCTTTATATCGCCTGCCGTGGTATCGGCAAGACTGGGACCGGTCATGGCAATGTAGCTGGCAGAGGCTATGGTGCCCGGCACGCTGACCGTCACATTATCGTTCTCGGTCGAATCGCGATTGATCAGCGTAACGGTCATGGTGTTGCCGTTCACAAGCGAATACGCAGTCATGTTCGCGGCGCCCGATACGGTGGTTTGTATCATTTTTCCTGTGCCCGCCAGACTGAACATCAGCAGTCCGAGATATTCGGGAGCAGCCGTGGAACTGGGGCCGCAAACGACGATGGGTGCATATCCTTGCGGTTGACAATAACCGTTATGAAAATTGAATGTGATGGGTCCGGCCCCATAAGCTGATTGCGACGCCTTGAAAAGGTAATCGAGTGACCAGAGGGCCGACGAGTAGGTATTGCTTACGCCAGCGCCGCCGCCATTATATTCATCTTCCGTTTCGTCGATTGAAATAGGCATGTTGCCGTATAACGCCGAAGCCGTTTTTATCTGGCCGCCAAAAGTCGGAAGATAGGGATCGTCGGCCATAAATTCGGCAATTGTCCCGTTAGGCGCGGCATCCTCGTAATAATGTTCGGAGATGTAGGAAACCATATCCGAGTTCACCGTCATAAAAGGTTCGGTGAACCATACGGTAACGCCACTTTTTCGCATGCCTACCGAAGGCGCGACAAAACTGGCTCCCGGAACGGCTGCACGAATAGCCAGGGCAAAGGGGCGCCACGAATTGGCAAACTGAACACCGGTCATGCTATAATTGTCGGGTTCATTGCCGATCTCGAACGCCATGAGGCGATTGCCCATCGCAGATGCCACCTTAGTCGCCTCCGCGGCTGCCAGTGCAGGGTTGCCGTTCTTGAAGTTCACGGCATAAATGAGCTTCCATCCCAATGGGAGCGCGTTCATGAAGTTGGCGAAGTTCTGGATGTCCGCATCGCCCACCTCGTTGGAATTATGCAGGGCTGTCGGTGTATAATTCAGTTGATCCGCGCTTGCAGCCCCCACTCTGATCGTACCCGCCGGTCCCAACCGCGAAATCAGCGCAATCAGTTCCGTCGCCGCGCTTCCCGTGCTGGCCGCGCAAAATGCACAATCGGATATGATTATATCCCCCTTCTCGAATGACAGGCCCAGCGTTGTCGGATTGATCGTGCCGACGATAGGGGAACTCGCCGTTACGGTGACAGCCGTGCCCACCCTGGCCTTGGGGGCAACAAGTATCAGTGAAAACAGTATGGTAAATGCAAATACTTTTCTCAAAACATTCCCCAAAAAAAGTTCGTAAATATAACGTAAATAAGTATGAATTACAAGCAGGGCATTACTGGGTCTTCGAATGGCCTTTAAGCACATCATGCTCGATCTGACCCAAACAATCCCTGAAGGCCGCGCTTTCAAAAGCCGTCACGCCCCGCAGAACAGTGGCGAAGTTATCGTATTCTGGATGGATTGCCATGGGATACGAAATCACCTGCCCGGCAGGTATATCCCCGCGCCGATGATCTCGCCCGAGATCGCCTGTACCATCACCGCGTAGCCGTCGCTCGGATCGTCCGACATCGCGACCTGCAAAACCTGCGGTGTCGCGCCGCTCATCGCACCGATGCGGGTAATGCTCTTGACGTTATTGATGCTGGTCATCTCACGCCCGCTGTTCTCGCCGCCGCGAATGGCGGTCACAGCATGCGGGTTGAAGGTGGCGAACCAGATGCCGGCCGGTCCTGTCGGCTTGTGCCCGTCGACGCTGATCGACAGGCCGTGCCCATTGGCGTCGGGGGTGACGGTCACGCTGACCGGCTTGGGCTTGGCCTTGGCCTCCTCGATCAGCGATGCGACCTCGCCTTTACGCGACCCGACCACGCCGCGCGTGCCGTCGATCACCAGCTCGGGCGTGTAAACGTTGCCCTGCTTGAAGGCGTGGGAGTACATCCATTGCCGTTGCGTGCTCGCGGCGAGCGAGAACGGATCGCGCCAGCCCAGCGCATCCCAGTAATCGACATGGAAGGACAGCGCCAGCAAGCCCGGCTCGGCGGATAGTTTCTGCAGCAACTCGTCGGCGGGCGGGCAGGACGAACAACCCTGCGAGGTGAAAAGCTCCAGCACCACCGGGCTCTCGGCATGGGCGGGGGCCGA
Source organism: Alphaproteobacteria bacterium (assembly GCA_965199335.1). Lineage (GTDB taxonomy): Bacteria > Pseudomonadota > Alphaproteobacteria > CALMVH01 > CALMVH01 > CBDAQV01. Next base: position 237,334 of record CBDAQZ010000004.1, read on the forward strand.
CATGGCCAGGCCCATGACGGTGGCGAGAAGAAACTTTTTCATGGGCCGCCTCTTTTTGTATGTCCTGCAATCTAGCGGGAAATGAATGTGTTTCCAGTCATATCCATGCCCGGCTTGATCGCCGCGCCTGGCAGTGTAGACAGGAGCATGACCATCGTCGAATTCGCCCCCGCCAAGCTGAACCTGTACCTGCACATATTGGGACGCGACCAGCGTGGCTATCACCTGCTGGACAGCCTGGCCGCCTTTGCCGATATCGGCGACGAGCTGGCGGTAGAGGCGGCCGAGGGGCTGTCGCTGACGATCGGCGGACCGTTCGCCGCAGGGCTGGGTGCCGGGCCCGACAATCTGGTGTGGCGGGCGGCGGAGCGCCTGGCGCAGGCGGCGGGCCGCAAGCCCGATGCCGCGCTGCACCTGACCAAGATCCTGCCGGTGGCCTCCGGCATCGGCGGCGGCTCGGCGGATGCCGCCGCCGCGTTGCGGGCGCTGTGCCGCCTGTGGGACATCCCGCCCGGCAGCGACACGGTGATGCAGATCGCACGCGCGCTGGGCTCGGACGTGCCGGTGTGCCTTGCCAGCAGGCCGTGCTTCATGGGCGGCGTTGGCGAACGGCTCGACCCCTGCCCGCCTCTGCCGCCGGTTTCGGTGGTGCTGGCCAATCCCGGCGTTTCCTGTCCTACCAAAGATGTCTTCGACGCGCGCATGGGCCCGTTCGCACCCGAAGGCCGTTTCGACGTGACCGCGCGCGACGCAGCGGAGCTGGCGCAGATACTGGACAGGCGCGGTAACGGGCTGACAACGGCGGCGGTCAGTATCCATCCCGTGATCGATACGGTACTGGCGGCGCTGCAGTCCGCACCCGGCTGCCTACTACCGCGAATGCTGGGCAGCGGCGCGACCTGCGCCGGCCTGTTCACCGACAGCGCCGCCGCCGCGCACGCTGCCGAGGCCTTGGCGGCGCGCAATCCCGGCTGGTGGGTCAAGGCCGGCGAGCTGCTGCCGTAACCCGCCGGACCGAAGACGCTTGACCCCCCAGGGGTCCAGGTTCTAACTCTTGGACAGGCTGTTGGGGCGTCGCCAAGCGGTAAGGCACTGGTTTTTGGTACCAGCATTCCCAGGTTCGAATCCTGGCGCCCCAGCCACCTAAAATATTGATATTATTATGTTTTATGATCTGCGACACTTTCGCGGCAGACTGGGGGCCTTTACTCAGGCAGCATACCAGAGACGTCGATCACGAGCGGCTTTCTCTCGCCGAAGCCGAAAAAAGTCTCTTGTCTGGAATTTTCATTATGTCCGTCGTATTTCCCGAAACTGCGACGGAGGCTTTTCGAACTAGATTCAAAACTCCGGATTGGGCCACGACTAAGCAGACAGCCGTTTAGCCGAAGTCAATTCATTCTGGTAACTGTCGATGTTGCGACTGATGGAACCGACCACCTCATCGTATTCAATCAGAAAGTGAAATTGTTGAGTTGGCGATCTAGCCGGCCCTAAATGGATTTTACCTGAAGGCTTGAATCAGACCCTAAATTATCGAACCGTCGGCGGCTCTTCATTCGTATGGATCAAGCATCGTTATTACAGATCGATTTATCGTACGCGCTTCACCATCTGATAGAAGTCTAGCGTTCAGGTATAGTGCTCCGCTGGAATTTTGCTACGTGCACCAGATCTCTTGAGCGGCGCTAGAACCTTCAATATCAGCTGCTCTCAGCGCCGCTAATTCCAGCCTTAGATCACTACGGCTGATCTTATCTCCATCATGCCGTCACCTTATAAACGATACCGAGCTCTCCTTTTTGCGAGATGACAACCAAGCCCAAGGTTTTCTTCGCGGTCCCGGAAATAAATCCGCGAACACTATGCTTCTGCCAGCCCGTAGCATTCATAATTTCTTGGGCGGTTGCGCCCTCCGGTCGCCGAAGCAGAGTGACAACTTGGGACTGTTTGGAAGTCGATTTCGGCTGGCTCTCTGGCGAAGGAGCCGAGGGCATAACGACTTTAGCAGCTTTGGCGCGATTGGTTTTCGATGCGGTCATGATTCTATCTCCAGTATCGGAACTGAACAATTCAACTCCGTCACTGCCGCGAGCCCGGAGTCGTCCAGGCGCAGGGCCATTCATGCTCCGAACGAAGGTGAAGTCCAGTCGTTGTTTCCAGCATCGGACAGATTTCTGCCTAACAAAATTAGGATGTAAGAATTCGAGTTCGTCGGCCCTCCGTGGTTTTGTGCAACGGAAGCTAGTAGCCATAAGATGGCATGGATTTTCCAGAGAAAATCTGCTTTATCGCGACAAACACATAACGAGTCCAACATGCTTTCTTCCTCGAGCCAGCGCCTTCGTAGATTTCATTTCGCTTTGTTGGTAGGAAGCGCCTTAACGCTTGCATCAACTGCTAATTCTCCGGCCCAAGCTCAGGCTCTGATGAACTTGTCGGGATCGAGTGATATAGCAATTGGCAGTGGGCAGACGCTGACGGATACTCAAAACATCAATACGACGTACGCGGGAGCGCTCACTGGTGCGGGTGGAGTTGAAATCAATGCATCACCCCCGGCAACGCTCACCCTATCAGGCACGAATACCTATACGGGTGGAACAGCCCTGAACGGGGGAAATCTTCAAGGCACAACCAATAGCTTGCAAGGTAATTTCTCTTTGGCGGGCCAAGCTACTCAAAATCAGAACGGTTTAATCGTTACGGTCCCGGCTACACTTTCATTTACTCAGGATTTTACCGGGAGTTTCAGCGGGTCCATCTCTGGGGCCGGGCAGGTTATGGTAAATCTGACGAGAGTGGGATCTTCTTACGAAGGAGGCCCGCTGCATCCTGTTGATACCCTTACGTTGACCGGCACTAATAGCTTTTCCGGTCCGCTTACTGTGCAGCAAGGAACACTGGTATTCAGCAATAATGCAACCCTTGCGTCCGGGACAGAAGTCATTTTGCAAGCGGGCGGCAGTTTGGATTTGAGCAGTCAGGACCTTACACTTGGCTCGCTTCTTGTCACTAGCGCGCCCTTTACCCCGTCACTAAGCGGAGGTAGTATCTATCTCGGAACGCATACGCTAACGTTATCGAACGGCTATATTACGGGAAGCATTCAAGGCGCAGGTAGTCTAGTTGTCCAGGGCGGGGGAGTGGGCTTAGCCGGCACCAATGGATTCTCGTCTTTGGTTATCAATAACAGTCAGGTTACTTTATCTTCACGACAAGAAAACACTGTTTGCTACGACTACTGCTTGCCACAGTACGCGAATGGTAGCCTCGGATCGCAAACTTCGGTCGCCGTAAACGGAAGTTCCACTTTCGAGTTGGCAGATAATTTTCTTAACCAAACGATCTCAAATCTCACCGGCACCGGCACCGTTAAAATCGATCAAGGTAACTCACTTACCGTTTCTCCGGCCGCTAATGATACCTTTGGCGGCAATTTCTCTGGCGTAGGGTCACTATCTATTGGTGGATCTTTGTCATTGGTTACCGCTAGCACCCTATCCGGGCCAGTAACAGTTTACGGAACGGTCCAAGCCGCAAACGAACATGCTTTAGGAAGCGGAACCGCCTTCCTGTCATCCTCAGGAACTATCGAGAATGCAGGGATGAACCTTACTCTTGGAGGAATATCTGATCTCAGCAGCTATGACGCGGGCGGCAATATCGTCATGGTGGGCGCAACCCAACTTACGGTAGGCGGTAACAACGCGGATACGGTTTTTAGCGGTTTCGATTTCAGGATCAAGCGCCGTGCTGGCGAAAGTAGGATCAGGGACGCTGACGCTATCTGGTAATAGCACATATGGCGGGGGGACGACCATATCGGCCGGAACGCTTGCGATCAGTTCTGGTGCCGCCCTTTCCGATGGCATCGGTAACTTTATCACCCTAAACGGTGGGACCCTACGCTCGTTGAGCAATATAAATCTGGCTAGCAACATACAGCTATCCATGCCTGGAGCTATCGATACTGCAGGAAATCAGCTTACGGTGGGAGGCGTAGTCAGTGGGACGGGCTCACTTACAAAAACTGGTCTAGGCACTCTAACCCTTTCCAATGCGGCAAACACCTATACCGGAGGCACAACGGTCAACGCGGGCACATTGGCAATCACGGCGAACAACGCTGCCGGTGCCGGCACGCTGACAGTCGCATCGGGTGCGACCTTCGCTCAGACAATCTATAACCAGACAGTTTCTGGTCTGTCAGGTGCAGGTACGATTACTTCGACCGGCGGTATTCTAACTAACACAGGTGCGGGCAGTTTTACTGGCACGATTGAAAGCACAGCAACGCTAAACCAACCGGCCGGCAGCAGCCAAGTGCTGGACGGCAATGGCACATTCAGCAGTACCACCGTATCCGGCGGTATGCTGGAAGTAGGCGACATCAACAATGCGAGCGCAACGCTGACCAGTCCGGTCACCGTATCCTCCGGCGGCACGCTGATGGGGCATGGTAGCATCATCGGCAACGTGACCAACAATGGCGGCATCGTCTCGCCGGGTGGCACGATCGGCACTCTGAGCGTCAATGGCAACTACGCTCAGTCCGCTGCCTCCACGCTGGCTATCGAGGTCAGCCCAACCGCGGCCAGCAAGCTGGCGGTGACCGGTACTGCCTCACTGGCGGGAACACTGGCGCTGACCGCTGATCCAGGTACCTATGCCAAGGGCACGACGTATCAGATCGTCACCGGCAGTAGCGTAATGGGCACTTTCGCTAATGTGACGCAGGCGGGCCAGATGGTGCCGTTCAGCGAACTCTACACCCCGATGGCGGTTGACCTGGTGGTCGGCTCGACGGGCGTGGCCTTCGCCATGGGCAATACCACCCCGAACGAGTCCAACGCCCTAGGCGCGATCGAGAGCATCCTGCCGGCAACATCGGTGGGCGGGTTCCAGGCGGGCCTCACCAATCTTGGCCTCGCCACCGGCACCCACTCGCCGCAGCTTGCCGGCACGCTGGGCGAGCTGCGCGCGGATCTTGCTTCGGTCGACCTTGCCAACCTGACCAGCTTCCAGAACTTCCTGGTCGAGCGCATGGACCGCCGCCAGGGCCTGACCTCCACCATGGAGGTCAACACCGGCCTGCCCGGCACGTTCGACGTCGCCCAGAACGGCGTCTCCGACATGCCCCTGTTCGGACCCGGCGGCGCGATCTCGGCCGACCAGCCATCGTTCTGGGTCCATGGCTACGGCGTGCTGGGCACGCTAGGCGGTGAAGCGGGCTTTGCCGAGGCGCAGTACCGCACCGGCGGCATCGTAGGCGGTGTCGACGCCAAGGTGACCGACACCACCCTGCTGGGCGCGGCGGTGGCCTACGAGCATACAGACCTAAACCTCTCGGGCGACAGCGACGAGAACAACATCGACACCTATCGCATCTCGCTCTACGGCAGCCAGAAGCTGGACCCGGTCGGCGTGCCGCTGACCCTGGACGCGGCGCTGGGCTATGCGTTCAACGACTATCACGACAACGACTTCCTGGCACTGCCGACCAGCGGCTTCCAGCAGACCAGCCGCCATGACGGCAACGAGCTGACCGCCGAGGCCGGCCTGTCGCAGGATGTGCACATCGCGCAGGACCTGGTCAGTGGCGCCCTGACCGTGGTGCCGCGGGTCGGCGTCGAGTACGACAACATCAGCCAGGACCCCTATACCACCAGCGGCGCGCCGGCGGGGGGCCTGAACCTGGCGACCAACGGCAGCACGCTCAACGCGCTGCGCAGCACCATCGGCGCCCGCGCCGATTTGAAGCTGACGACCAATAACGGCACCGTCGTCACGCCGGAACTGCGCGCCAGCTACCTGCACGACTTCATGGACACCAACGTGACCCTGACTGAGGCCTTCGCAGGCGCGCCGGCCGCCGGCTTCAAGATCTCCGGCGTCCACCCCGGGCGCGAGGCGGCGCTGGTCGGCACCGGCGTGACGGTAGGCTTCAGCGAAAACATCAGCGCCACCATCGGCTACGACGCCGCCGTGCGCGAGCACGAGCTCGATCACACCGTACAGGTCGGCATCAAGTACAGCTGGTAGCCTCTACCAGAGGGCTAGCAATATCGAATTTAAACGCAAAAGAAAGTTGACCCCAAAGCAAAAATATGTAGCAATATCAGTATGATAAACTGGCTATTGATGGTCGCAATTTTCGAGTTCGAATCCTGATCGCCCAGCCACCTAACATATTGATAATATTATATACTTGATTTGGCTGGCAGGCGGCGCGGACTGCGGGCCTTTGCCGGGGCACCTTACCCGAGACCTCGATTCGCATCGGCAATCTCGGCCTCAGCGTCGCGAAAGTCTCTTGTCGCCGAATTCCATTATGTCCGCGGCGAATTGCAATAGCATCGCGATCATTCTCAAGTTCGCATCCTAATCGCCCAGCCACCTAAGTTTCTGATATTATTGTGTTTAAGATCTGGCGTATATGCGCCGCAGACTGTGGGCGTTTGCGGGCGGCTCACACCCGAGACAGCGATCCGAAGCGATTTTCTCGGCTCCGCGCGCAAAAAGTCTCTTTCCGGCAAAAGTCATTATGTCCGGCTGGGTCGCGGCGGGCGTATCGATAGCAAATCAGACAGGTAATTGTGCGCTCTGCAATGCGGGCGCGGGCACCGGTGGGATCAGATCCCGAGCAGGGATTCCTGCTCAGCCCAGTCGATCGGGAACTCGGCGATCCGGGAAAAGGTCTTGGTGGTGAGGTCAGCGGGCTGACGTCCATCAATGATGGCCTGCATGATGCGCGGGCTGAGGAAGGCGAGCCTGACGAGCTGGTTCACGCGTCCAGGGCTGATCGCGTTCTGCTCGGCGATCTGCACCATGTTGGCGGTCTCACCTTTGGCAAGCTGGGCGAACCACTTGCGGCCGCGCGACACGGCCGAGAGCAGGACGGGATCGACCTTGCGGGATTCGGCCTCGAGGGCGATGCGCATCTCCTGCCCCCGCCGGCCGATGGTGATCTGGCGGTGGCGGATGACGCTGATCGCCGTCGCGCCAGACGGTGGGATGGTGAGCTTCAGCTTCAGGCCACTGGCGGACAGCTCGACCCGGTCCAGGATATCGGCGATGTCGCCGACCGTCGCCTTCCGCCCGAACGCAATCGCATGATGCAGACTGGAGAGGGGCAGCCCATTCTCGTGCCACACGACAGCGAGTGCTGCTTGGTCTTTCATGAAACTAATGATCTCCTGCTCCACCAGCGCCTCGAACTCTGCTGCCGGCAGGCGCCAGCCCTTACGATCATCGGCGGGGTCGCGCCGGATCAGGAAGTGCGACGTATAGTATCGGTATCGGCGCCCCTGCTTTTGCGCGTGCGTCGGTACGAGTCGATCGCCCGCCTCATCGAAGATCTTGCCGGACAGCCATACGCGTTCCTTGCTCAACCGCCGTTGCTTGTTGCCTATACGGTTTGCCTCGAGACGCGCCTGCGTGGCGTCCCATAACTCCTGGTCGAGAATGGCCGGGTGCAAGCCGGAGAAACATTCACCCTTGTGCCGGATCTGGCCAATGTAGATTGGATTCACGAGCATTTCGTAAAGGTTGCCTACCGACATAGGAAGGCCGCCCGAAGAGCGCCCGGTTGAGCTTAGCCGCTTGCGTGTCACGATTTCACGTCGGTCCAGCTCCAGCTTAAGTCGGTGAACGGAGGTCAATTCGTTATATAGCCGGAAGATCAATCTGATCGTTTCGGCGTCGCGCTCGTTGATCACCAGCGACCGTCCGTTCGCGTCATAGCCAAGCGGTGCAAGGCCGCCCATCCACATGCCCTTGCGCTTGGACGCGGCGATCTTGTCGCGGATGCGCTCGCCCGTGACTTCTCGCTCGAATTGCGCGAAGGACAGCAGCACGTTCAGCGTCAAACGGCCCATAGAGGTCGTGGTGTTGAACTGTTGCGTGACGGCCACGAACGACACGCCCTGCGCATCGAACACCTCGACCATCTTGGCGAAGTCGGCCAGCGACCGGGTGAGCCGGTCCACCTTGTACACGACAACGATATCGATCAGGCCCTGCTTGATGTCCGCGATCAGGGCCCGCAGACCCGGCCGTTCCATGGTGCCGCCGGAGATCCCGCCATCGTCGTATGCCTGGCGGATCGTGTGCCAGCCATCGCCGGCCTGGCTGCGGATGTACGCCTCGCAGGCATCGCGTTGCGCGTGCAGCGAGTTGAACTCTTGCTCCAACCCTTCCTCGGACGACTTGCGCGTGTAGATGGCGCAGCGCTTGCGCTTGTCAGCTTTTGTCATGGCTGAGCAATCCGAAGAACCTTGGGCCGGACTGGTGCGTGCCGGTGATGCGGGCCGCAACCGTAGTCAGCGACCCGAACACCTCACCGTTATAGGATACGCCTTGGTCGAGCACCCTGACCTCGTGCGTGGCGCCGCGCCATTCCCGCAGCAGCACGGTGCCGGGCTTCAACCGGCGTGCGGGTGGTCTCGCCCGCTTACCTGCCGCCGTCCTGTCGAGGTAGCGTGCGGCTTCGGACGACAGCCCGCCATATGCCTGTTCCTGCATTCGGTAAGCGAGGGCGCCGATCAGCAGCTGGCGCGACGTGGTCGGCGTGGGCTCTGACCCGTAATGCTCGCGCCAGCGTCGACGCAGACATTCCAGGTCAGCGGTTTTTAGGGCATCCAGTTCAGCAGACAGGTGGGAGGTTTGGGGCTTGGCGTGGGTCATGCCGACACCTTGTACACCGTGCCCTGCACGCCCTTTTCCGTCGTGATCGCCAGGCCCAAACTCTTCTTCGCCGTGCCCGAGATGAACCCGCGCACGCTGTGCTTCTGCCAGCCGGTAGCGTCCATGATCTCCTGCGCGGAAGCCCCCTCAGGACGGCGCAGCAGCGCGACGACCTGCGACTGCTTGGATGCGGGCTTTGCCGCTGGCTCCGGTGCTAGCGGAACCTTGGCAACGGGCGTGAGAACCACCGCGTCGGTTCCAAGCGATGCCTCAGGCGGGGGCGTGACGATAAGGGTGGCTTTCTTGCGAGTAGCTTTTGCTGCGGTCATATCTGTCTCCAGTTAAGCGGGCCGACCAATCGGCCCCGTACTGAGACAAGCCCGGAACTCTCCAGGCGCACGACCATTCATGCTCTGAACGGAAGCCAAGTCCACTCATTGGTTTGGAATTTAGGCAAAATTCTACCCGATGGACCTGACGTCATTCGCTACCAAGCAAGACTTTCAAGGGAATTTATACTGAGAGTTCGAATCTCACCCCCTCCGCCATTTCAGTCCCTGAGTGGGCACTGCGTTTGCGCCACCGTTCGCCACAAGCGTCTGGAGCAGTCGGGACTTCGATCCCATGATCCGGACCTCGCCTTCGGCGACCTCGACGCGCTGGGCGAGCGCGCGAAGGTGGTCGCGGCGGTAGCCGCCCCCTTCAAGGCGGATACGCTGGCGTGCAGTTCGGGCGAATTTGCTCAACATCTGCGGCGTGACCGCCTGGCTCCCTGAGTTCTGGAGCATGGCCTGGGCGCGCTCGGCGTCAGCCTTCGCCTGGTTGCGGATGGCCTTGAGGCCGTCGATGCGGTCCTTGAGCGCCGGATCTTCCAGGTCGGCGACGCCCGCCTCGATGGCATCGTAGAGGCGCTTGAGGCGGGCCTCAGACTCTGCCGTACGCCTGTTCAGTTCACCAATGTGATCGTGCTGGCGCTCGGATCGCTCCTGCCTCCGGTCGAGGACCGTGGCGAGGATGGTTTCCAGCCGTTCGGGCTGGAGCAGACGGTCTTCGATGTGGCTGGCGACAAGATCATCCAGCTTATCCATCGGCACAGCGATGCCCTCGCAGGCGGTCGGCCCCTGCCGGGCTTTCATGGAGCAGGCGTAATAGCGGTAGCGCCCGCTCTTGCCGGTGCGGATGGTCATGGCTCCGCCGCATTTGGCGCAATGGATGAGGCCGGTGAGCATCGTCGGGCCGCTGATCACGGCGGATGGCGTCACCTTTGGATGGCGGGATTTGAGCAGCGCCTGCACCCTGTCGAAGGTCTCGCGGTCGATGATCGGCGGCACTGGCACCACCACGATCTCACTGACCGGCTTTAACTCCTTCGACTTTGACCGCTTGTTGAACTCATGTTCGCCGACATAGGTGCGGCGGGTCAGGATGCGGTGGACCTGGCCGATGCCCCAGCGGCCGCCGTCGCGGGTGAAGATGCGGTTGCGGTTCAGGTAACTGACGATGTTCTTCACACCCATTTGGCTTTTGGTGCCGTCACCGTAAAGCGCAAGCCTGTAGATCAGCCGTACCGTCTCGGCGTGGAGCGGGTCTATCTCTAGCTTCTTCTTGACCTTCGTGCCGCGCTGCTCGGCCGCAACGACACGGTAGCCGATGGGCGGCAGCGAGCCGTTCCAGAAGCCTTGCCGGGCGTTCTCCTTCAAGGCCCGCATGACGTGCTTGGCGTTTTCCTTCGACTGATATTCGTCGAACAGCGCCATGATCTGCCGCATCATGACGTGCATCGGGTCGTCGCCCATCTCCTGGGTGATGGAGACGAGCTTCACCCCGTTCTTGGCAAGCTTCCTGACGTAGAACTCAAGCTCGAAGTGATCGCGAAAGAAGCGGCTGAACGAGTGAACGACCACCACGTCGAACGGTGGGGGCCTGGACGTACCCGCCTCAATCATGCGCTGGAACTCGGGGCGGCGGTCGTTGGTCGCCGACGCGCCCGGCTCCACATAGGTCTCGACAAGCTGGTAGCCGCGTGAGGCGCACCAGGCTTCGCCTTGGCGCTTCTGGTCGGGGATGGAGACATCGTGTTCGGCCTGCCGCGCCGTCGAGACGCGCAGATAGAGGGCGGCTCGTGCCCCTGTGGCTTTCTGGGGCACGGTCATGGCCTGTCTCTCCTTCTCAAGTCACCGGCACGGCCCCAACAACTCATCGAACAGGTCGCCGAACCACCGCTCGAACACGTCCACCTCGGCCTCCGTGACCTGGACAGGCTCGGGCCAGTCGTCGGTGACGGTCCAGGTCGAGAGGTCATGTTTCGGCGGTCGCCCTGGAAACGGCCACGGCTGGCCGAGCAACGCTTCGAGCTGCTCGGATGCGGTCGGTTGGCGTTCCTTGCGAAGTCTGGCCATGGCGGCAGGATCGCCGAAACAGGCCCTTGGAAGAATAGCCTCTGTTTACGCTTGGCTTTGCCTCGTATCCGGGCGCAAAAATACTTGCCGGAGCGCGGCGAGACGATGAGGTGGACGGGCGATATACATCCGGCGGACGCAAGCGTATCAGGCGAGGCCATACCATGCTCCCCGGCCAGCCCCATGCAGGACCAGATGGCCCTGTTCGACCAATGCCTTCAGATGGTCCTTGATCGTGTTGCGGCTGGCGCCGCTGACCCGCACGGCCTCGGCCACCGTGATCCGGCCATGCCCGCGCGCCAGTTCCAGGATCAGCACCGACAGTTCCGGCAGTGCGGCGAGCATCACCCGCTCGCGCTCCATCTTCTTTTCGAGGCGCTGCTTCTGGCTCTGCAAGGCCCGCAGGAAAAACTCCAGCCAGGGGTTCCAGTCCGGCGCGTCGGTGCGGATCGTACCCTGCGTCCGCCGGAGCGACAGGTAATAGCTTTCCTTGCTCTGCTCGATCACGCTCTCCAGCGAGCTGTATGGCACGTAGGCATAGCCCGCCCGCAGCAGCATCAGCGTCGTCAGGATCCGCGACAGCCGGCCGTTGCCGTCCTGGAAGGGATGAATCTCCAGGAACACCACCACGAACACCGCGATCACCAGCAGCGGGTGAAGGCTCCTGTCCTTCTCTTTCCCGGCCACCCATTCGACCAGCTCGGCCATCCGGCGCGGTGTGTCGAAGGGCGTGGCGGTCTCGAACACCACGCCGAGGCTCCCGCCGCTCTCGTCGAAGGCTTCGACATGGTTGGGGAGCGTCTTGTAGGAGCCGCGATGCCGCTCGTCCTTCGTCGAATGGGCCAGCAGGTCGCGGTGGAACTGGCGGATATGGTTCTCAGTCAGTGCGATCGCGTCATAGGCGCTGAAAACCGTCTCCATCACCTGGGCGTAACCGGCGACCTCCTGCTCGTCGCGCGTGGTGAACGAGCCGATGCGGATATTGCCCAGTAGCGTCTCGACCTCTCGGTCGCTGAGTCGGGCGCCCTCGATGCGGGTCGAGGAGCCGATGCTCTCGATGGTGGCGACGCGGCGCAGGCCGGACAGCCGTTCCGGCGCAATCCGGCCGATAGCCCGCCAGGCACCCTTGAACTCGTCGATCTCCGCGATCAGCGACAGGACTTCGGGGGTGATGCGAAGGGTCGCGGTGTCGATTGTCATTACCGTTATGCCATCCGTTTACATCTATTCCCTAAGGCAGAGCAGGCCGTTTGTCCACCCATTTTTATCCAATTAGTCTTGATAGGTTATAGGGGCGCCGCAGCGAGGCAGAGAGAATTGGAGCGGACTACACATTGCCCTCAACTTGCTGATTTTTCACACGTAAGTCCCTCTTCGGCTCACTTACGAACATTGCTGGAAAACTCGGAACATTGCGAAATCGTGCTCCAAACCATTAAAAACAAACGACCGCTCAGAGCCGCACCTTGCGGCCTTTTATCTTGCCCTCTTTGCTTCCAAGCGTCCTTGGCCCCGCAATGCACAAATCAAAGCAACTGCATTTCGAGTTCGTCTTTGCGCTCTCTCCAGTCCGGCATGGTCTGGTTCAGTAGCAGTAGAATGTTGAAAGCTATCAGAAGCCTTATTATCAAATGTCGCGGATGGATTTTGCTGTCACGGCGTGTTGCAGAAGCGACCATTTTCCATAACATCCGAACCACGACCCGCTCCAACCGAGCGCAGGCGTGCTAGGGGTTTGAGGAGTCAGCCTAGATCTCTAGCTATGCCAGGAACTGGTTACCGCTGAGGCCAAGGTGGTTCCGTAATAGCTTGTATTTGAGAGCGATGTATTCATCGTAGTTTGCGGATTGAAGCCGGAGTTGTTGGCTGCGAATGTCGCCATTGCCGTGATGAGATTGCTCAAGGACGTATCGAGCTTTAGTCCCGCATCGTCGACAATCTCGCTGACCTGAGAATAAGCGTTCGAATACCAGTTTTGCAGAACCACCTGTTTGGTTGTACCCAGAACGTCAACAACTAGATTGTTGCCGGTATGGATGAACCATAGGTTCTGATCCGTGCTGCCCAGGAAATCGACCTGCCCTGCCGCCGTGTTGCTCGTACTCACACCATTGCTGATAGTGTCCAGAACATCGTTAGCGTTGATCTGGTATGTATCTGAACCGCCTGCACCGAAAATTACGTTTGTGCCTCCACTACCCACGAAAACGTCGTTCCCGGTACCACCGGTAAGGGTTCCACCGAGAGCATTACCCGTAATCGTATCGCCAGCATTATTGCCAATAACGTTCTGGATGTGAGTCAGCGAATTAGCGGTTTGGCCGGCCGGTAGGCTAAGATTGACAGTCAGAGCGCCTGGCAAGGCGCTGTCATCAAGAGTGCTGGCCCCTATGATATTATTATACAAAGAGAGTTGGCCAGGGGTTACACCTTGCAAAGTAACGGTGGAGCTACCCGCCGTCGGTGTGAGCACGTCGGCAAGGGCGGCTATACTAGTGACTGGTGTAGACAGTTGTAGAGTAGTGTTGTTACTTTCCAAGCCTGACCACCAAATCGTAATGGCGTCGGTCGAGCTATTTTGCCACACCAGATCGTCGGTTCCATCACCGTTCAGATCGGCCGCGCCAAAGTAGGTCATATTGGAGCCTACGTTTCCTATCGTAGTCTGATTATAGCCGCTGTTTTGTACTTCCCACTCATACACGTTTCCAAAATCAGCCTCACCGGAATTTCCAGAGAGCCAAATTGCGTCCTGTTCGCCATTACCGAATAGGTCTGCTGCGCCGAGACAGCTCCAACCGGTCTCGACCGACGTCGTGATGGTGCCAACAAGGGTTTGCCCTATTGAGCCCCCACCTAGACACCAATACTGGACGGCTCCGGACGATGTATTTTGTAGCAACAGATCGCTTTTGCCATCACCGTTGAAGTCGGCTACGGCGGCAATTTTGAAGCTGGTACTCAGCGAAGTACTTGAACCGTTTACCGGGGAGGATGGCGATACTCGAACGTAGTCGTCGCCAAGCTCCTGATTGCCATCAAGCTCATAGATGAAGAGCGCAGTATTTGAACCAGTAGTGGCCCAGCGAAACAGAAGGTCTTGATGGCCATCGCCATTGAAGTCACCGGCATATATCGGCCCATCGGGCATCTGCCCAAGATACGAACCACCATCCTGCGGTTCGGCCGGCGAGCCCTGATAGTTCCATGGTCCATCGGTTACAGTCACGGCGCCTGAGCCGCTGTCGCCGATCACCCAGGACCGTACGACGCCGGCATTGCTGCCACTTCCGGTGCCGGTGCCATACCAAAGCAGATCGGCAGATTGTCCTGCCTTGTCGGGTTCCGCATACAGCAGCGCCCACCCGCTCATGGAGGTGTTATTGTCGATCACGCCGCGATCTGTGTATCCGGTACCGGTTGCCGTCCACAGATCGATCTCACCGTTCGACTTATTTTGCCAAAGCAGATCGGCAAGACCATCGCCGTTAGTGTCTACCGCCTTCAGAAAATTCCAACCAGAGCCAGGTCCGAACGGCGAAGATTCGCTGCCGGCAGATGTGACTGAATATGCATTCCCGTTTGCATCCAGGCCGATCAGATCGGCAGTCGGCACAGGCGTGCCGTTTGATATACCATAAGTGATTTTTGTACTATCGATTACGTTTTGTAGCGCTGATAGTTTTGTTATAGGCGTCGCTAATTGTAGCGAGCTATTGTTTGCGAAACCCGACCACCAAATCGTAATCGCGTTGGTCAAGGTATTTTGCCACACCAGATCAGCGGTTCCATCACCGTTCAGATCGGCCGCGCCGAAGTAGGTCATATTGGACCCTACCTGGCCTAGGTATATTTGATTATAGCCGCTGTTTTGGACCTCCCACTCATACACGTTTCCATAATCGGCCTCGCCGGAATTTCCGGAGAGCCAGATTGCGTCCTGTTCGCCATTGCCGAAGAGGTCTGCTGCACCAAGACAGCTCCAGCCGGTCTCGACCGAAGTCGTGATGGTGCCAACCAGGGTTTGCCCTATTGAGCCCCCACCTAAACACCAATACTGGACGGCTCCGGACAATGTATTTTGTAGCAACAGATCGCTTTTGCCATCACCGTTGAAGTCGGCTACGGCGGCAATGTTGAAGCTGGTACTCAACGAAGTACTTGAACCGTTTACCGGGGAGGATGGCGATACTCGAACGTAGTCGTCGCCAAGCTCCTGATTGCCATCGAGTTCATAGATGAAAAGCGCAGTATTTGAACCAGTGGTGGCCCAGCGAAACAGCAGGTCTTGATGGCCATCGCCATTGAAGTCACCTGCGTATATCGGCCCATCGGGCATCTGCCCAAGATACGAACCACCATCCTGCGGGGCGGCCGGCGCCCCCTGATAGTTCCATGGACCATCGGTTACGGTCACGGCCCCCGAACCACCATCGCCGATCACCCAGGACCGTACGACGCCGGCGTTGCTGCCACTCCCGGTGCCTGTGCCATACCAAAGCAGATCGGCAGGTTGTCCTGCCTTGTCGGGTTCGGCATACAGCAACGCCCATCCGGTCATAGAGGTGTTATTGTCGATCACGCCGCGATCGATGTATCCGGTACCCGTTGCCGTCCACAAATCGATCTGGCCGGTCGATTGGCTCTGCCAGAGTATATCAGCGAGACCGTCGCCGTTAGTGTCTACCGCCGTCAAAAAGTTCCATCCCGAACCAGAACCCGGACTTGTCTTTGTTATCTCCGCCCCGGTTGCAGTAGCCGATACAAGCTGGGTGCCTCCCAGGCCTATGATTGCATATTCCCTGCTGATCACATCCGTCAGCTTCACCGTTCCGTTCGCCGGGTTGCTTAAATCCAGAATGTCCGATGATGAACCTGATCCCGGTGTAAAGTTAAATACTTGATCCTGACCATCCGCCGGGGTGAACTCGAATGTATCCTGGCTGTTCGTTCCATAATAACTGGTTGTGCCTGGCATTCCATCCTGAACGCCCCATGCCGCGTCTATTGCCGTGGTCAAGGCAGCGTTTGTGGGCATGACCGTTGCGGCTTGCGGATTGAACGATGTATTTGCCGAACTGTATGTAGCCATGGCGGTGACGAGGGCCTGCACCTTCGCGTTTGTCAGTGTGGCATCGCTGGCAACGATGCTGGCGACCTGTGCGTAGGCATCGCCGCTCACGAACCAGTTCTCCACGATCACCTGCTCCGTCGTGCCCAGCACGTCGATCACCAGGTTGTTGTTGACGTTCATGAACCACAGCTGGTTCGATGCTTCCGTCACAGGATGTGGCTGCGCCGGTTCTGTCTGCTGGCCATAAAACAGGATCGTTCCCGCCGGCGCGTTCGATGTCGATACGCCATTGAAGATCTCGTCGGTCTCGCCGCTGACGGGCGAGATACTGTAAGCATCGTTGCCGCCATCTCCCGTCATCGTGTAGGTCAGGCTGCCATCGACGGTCAGTGGGACGATATCGCCCTCGTTCTGAAAAGCGTCGTTCCCCGTTGAGCCGTGATTGCCAACTGTCCCGCTGCCTAGAAATATCTGGCTCGATCCCAGGCCATGGCCGTTAAAATCGATATTCGCGCCGCCGCTTGGGGCCATGATGGTCTTGACGCCGGTGCGGCCTGAGACGGTATCGGTAATCGTGATAGTCTTGCTCGACGGCGTATAGGTCACCGTATATTGGCTCTGCGCGCCGGTGAAGGCAATGTTGGTCACACCGCCGCTCAGCGTCGCCGTATCCGTGCCTGCCCCGGCAGTCCACATGTCGGGATGGCCGAACGTAGCATTGGGATTGTCAAACACGATCGAGCCGCTGCCCGACCCGTCCATGACCGACACGGTGCCGAACGGTGGGCTGGGCGTCAGCGTGATACCCGTACCGCTCTGGCTGTCGCCATACGCGGCCTGGACGGGCGCTGTGCCGTTCGCGCCTTGCATGTAGGTCACGCCAGCGATGGTCAGAGTCGGCGGATTACCGGCGATCAGGTAGGTATCCTCCGATGGCACGATTGCCAGCGGGTCGCCGTTATTGTCGATGACAAAGGTCTTGTCGCCGTCTGTTACGCCAGGCAGGTCGTAGGCGTCGGAGATCGACATGGTGCTGACGTTCAGGACGTAATCGACGGCGTTGTTGGTAGCGCCGCCGTAATAAGCACCCGAGGCCTGGCCCTCGGTTGCCAGCGGAATGTGAATGGCGGTCCCCGGCGTCGGAGTTGCGCCTTCCTGCGGATTGATCGCCTGTAGGATGGCGGCGGTCTGCACCGTGCCTGTATTCGACAGGAGTGTCGCGATGGATGGCCATGTATCGCCCGGCTGCACGTCGTACCATCCCGCGAACGGCAATTGCTGCGAACCTGCGCTGGTGCTGACCAGGACGCCACCGACAACAGAGCCACCCGACACCGCAACCGGTGCGAACGACACGACGTTGACCCCGCTGCCGGCGCCGCTGTAAAGCACCGTGCCGCTGTCGTTGACAACGATGAACTTGCCGCCATTGGAACCGGTCGCCCCCGTCACGAAATACCGGTCAGTGTCGGTATTGTAGTAACAGCACTGGGCCGACGTCAGCCCGTGCAGGATATCGATCGAGGGCAGGCTTGTACCCTCAGCGGTGCCGTAAATATTGACTGAGGTTCCGGCCGCTAGGGTGGCGGACACCGTATCGCCCGGATTGATTCCGGCAAGGAAGTAAGGATCGAGCCCCAGCTCGGCCGCGATCTGCGTCAGCGTGGCGCCGCCGGTGGACACCGTATAGGTGGTGGCGATACTGGCCCCCCCGGCGACCGCGAAAGTCGGCACCACGCCCACGCCGTGACCCATAATGGTCTCGGTGCCGCCGGAGGAGAATGCGATGACGGTTTGAACAAGAGCGCCGCCGCCGTCCAGGCCCATGTAGTCCTGGTCGATCTCGATCGCAGTGGCAGCGCCGAACGTGCCGCGCGCCTCATAATCCGATACGATCGATTCGACGTTTGAGCCTGTTACCAAGAACGAATTATTTGCCCCTAAATCCAGAACGCTTTTGAAATCGCCAGATGCACTTTGAGAATCAGTTGCATTCAATGCCGAAGATTGCTGAACGCCGTCGCCATCGTGAATAATGATTTTCGTTGCGTTTCCGCTACTATCCGTCTGTAATTGTACGGCAGTGACGGCTGCCCACATCGCTAACGTAATCGCTTTATTCTGGACGGTTACGTTAGCGCCGTCTCTTGCCAGCAGGTTTGGATTTGTCCCGTCTCCTGGATTAAAGAAGGCTGCCAAATCACCGATCAGGGGACGGGACGCAATTAAAGTGGCATTTTGTTGCTGAATTTCCTGCTGCGCTGCAGTCGTAAGCTGACCTTGGTTTGAGTTCGTTGTTGAAGGGAGCTGAAAGGGAAGGAACTGCGAATCCTCTGGTGCGACCTGTCCTTCGATAAAAAGCTCGTTATAAAAGCCGGCTGCCTCACTAAGAAGCTGATCTGCAAGGCTGATCATAGGAGAAAGCGCGAGAGCCTGCGGGTTGTGTTCCTCAGCATCATAAGGATCGGGAGGTAAGTTAGAGCCCGTCGGAAGATAACTGGCGAACGTCCCGGACGCATCTATATATTGCCCGGTTTCTTTAGAAAGATACTCTGCAATATAATTGACACTAGCTTCTGCGTTGGCTGTACTCGAAAAATTGACTAGGCAGGTAATTACTATACTGGAATTAGCTTGTGTTATTGTATAAGAGCCGCTCGCCCCAATAGTAGTATTTGAAATACTGTAATTTACATTAACGGCAGGAGAGTTTGAAAACAAATTGGAGTTTGACGAAGAAATATCGTAATATGAATTTAATTCTCCAAGCAAAACCGGTGACGATCCCACAATATCACAAAGATAATTAAACGCATATTCATACTGGGCACTGTAATTTAAAGCGGCGCCAAAATCTCTTTGCAAATAGGATGCAAGACTTGGGTCATAGTCTTGGGTATTGCTCTGATCGAGCAGTGCATTGTAGTTACCGTTTAGGTCAGCCATATCTACCTGGATACATTTATTTGGGGGAGACCGGGACTACCGGCTGGCTAGTAAATGCTGATATATCGTCTAGCCCCATCTGAAAGACAGGCTTATAGTTTTTAGGCGGACCGCCAACATATTGGTTTATAATAATTTTAGGAGTCCAACCCGATTCATTAACCCCTGAAGATAGAGTTAGGGTATGACCGTTTTTCTGTTCAGGCGTAGCCCACTTCTTAAAATTTTCTACAAGTGGCTTATAATTGTGCTGAACATCAATATACAAAGTATACTCCAATCCTGGAGTCATTAATTGAGATGAAGTTGTGGGCACAGCATAAGAAATGACAAAAGTAGAGTCTTTCGTATTTGCAGTCCGTTGGTAGCACGTACCATCCTGATCTTTTGTTTTTACGCCCTGAGGTGCAGGCGCAGAAAATTTGACATCAAATGTCTTCTCAATAAATTCCAAATCACGAAGATCGCCATGATTCCAGATGGCATCAATCTTGTTGAGCAGAGCCGTATGTAGGGCGTCATTACGACGTGAGGAGCCATCCGAGCTGTCCTGAGCTGTATCAAATGTTGTTACCGGCGCTATTGGAATAGCAAGATTTTGCGGAACAGTTTGGGCAGAAGATGAGGATGATTGTGCACTCACTTGTCCTGGGACACTGATCGCAATGCCGACGAAGATTAACCTTCCAATGGCTAGACATCTATCCCTTAGTAGGGCCGCATTGTTTGGTCTCATTCTGTGTCCTTTTGTTTGCCCTTTTTTGCTCCAACTTTTTCAGGAAAACAATGTAAATCTAACGGTTATTTCTTTGCATAAGCCAAACAAGACATTTCATAATTTGCAGCGTCGACGATGTCTGCCCAATCGTCTAAGATTTGGCAGAGCCTGACGAACTCTTGCAGAAAATCTTCGACTGTCACGCTACGTTTTGCGGCGATGTCTGATAGCGCGCTACTAAGCTCGATAACGTTCGCCTAGGTAAGGTCTTAAGCTCTGAAAAGCGGTGTTTAGGACAGAACGTGCCAAAATACTCAGCGTTGCCATTACTATTTTGCCTCGTTGTCATTACGCTCATTTAAGTCGACCTGTGTCATGCACTCGGAACGCCCCTGCATGGGCTCCTGAAGGTCAAGTTCAAGGTTAAATCGCGGATCGGCGGTACTTACCTTGAAGGTATATCGATCCTCTATACCAACGCTTATAAGTTTGCTAGGCCCAAGCCACGCTTCAAAATCTGAGACTTTCAAACAAAGCTCCTCAGGAAATGCGTAAATGGCGATATGTGCGCCCGTAATTGAGGATGGTGTCAGATGGCATCCTTTTGCAAACAAGTCGTAATGAAAACCAAGCTCGCCCACCTTTCTATGAACTGGATCCAATGCAAATTCATGACTAGAAGATTGTTTGGAATTACATGGCGAATAAGATTTGTTTGCGATTTTGATATTGAATAAATTCTCAATAAATTTCTTGTCAAAAAGGTCACCATGGTCGGTGAACTTATGGATTTTATCCAGCATTGCCTGTGTTTTTTCCGGCGAAACGGCTGGCAAAAGTTTATCGTTAGCATTCAGTGGCTGGAATTGTGGAATCATGCTCTCGGGGGAAGTTTGTAAGTTTTGCGCCTGGCCTGCCGATGCTGATTGTGCGCTCACTTGTCCCGGAACACAGATCGCGATACCGACCAAGATTAGCCTACCAGTGGCTAGACACCCTAACCTTTGATGGAGAAGAGAGTTCAATCTTAGTTGTGACGTTTAGACGCACATATTTAATAACGCATCTGCTTTAGATCTTCGATTAGCGTTGGCCCAGTCGGATACCAATCAAGCTTGGCTTGCGTTTTTGCGCTTGATGCCATCAGATCGTGAGCGGCGAACATGCTCAGCCAGCCAAAATGTGCTGCCGCTTCTTCACCAGACATAGAAACAATCGGTATCTTCAAGCCGTGGCCGATAGCCTCGGCAATATCGCGCATTGGCACGCCTTCTTCGGCGACCGCGTGATATTTTGCACCTGGTTCGTGCTGCTCAAGTGCAAGCCTGTAAAGGCGTGCGACATCTTGGACAGGTGCTGCGGCCCAGCTATTGGTACCCTCCCCAATATACGCCGACACGCCTTTTTGCCGCGCCAGGTCGATAAGATAAGTAACTAGACCTTGCTTAACCGGGTCGTGAATTTGAGACAATCGCATGGCAGCCGCGCTTACATCTTTCAAGGCGAAAGCGGTCTGCTCGGAAACGCGGGGTAAAGGGAAATCAGGCGGCACATCATTGTCTTCAGTAGCAAGCTGCCCTGGGGCAGCCAATCCCGCGACACCCGATGTTACAATCAGCGGACGGTCGGAGCCGGCAAGCACTTCCCCCATAGTCTTGATGGCCTGGCTATCGATTTCGCAGCTTTCCTGAAACTTTGCAAAGTCGTGGATAAATCCGAGATGGATGACGCCATCGGCCGCCTCAGCGCCGCTGCGCAGGCTTGTTACATCCGTCAGATCACCGCGATGCACCGCAGCGCCTATGGCCAGAAGGGCCTTGGCCCCTTCGTCCGAGCGCGCAAATCCAAGTACTTCGTGCCCGCACGATATCAATTCTTTGACAACTGGCATGCCGACAAAGCCGGTAGCACCCGTTATAAAAACACGCATGATAATTTTCCTTAGTTCGTGGTTAGACTTGCATACCGCCAGAGGCTTCGATCCTTTGCGCATTGACCCAGCGGTTGTCATCGGAAAGAAGGGACGCGATCAACGGCCCGATGTCGTCGGCCTGGCCAATGCGCCCAAGTAAAGTATTATCACCAATCATTTTCCTCTGCTCATCAGTTCTCCCGCCGCCAAAATCGGTATCCAAAGCCCCAGGCGCAACGCAATTCGCCCTAATCTTTCGATCGGAATATTCCCGCGCGACATATCTTGTCAGAACTTCTGTTGCTCCTTTAACAGCGGCATAAACGGCGACACCGGTGGGATAAGTTACCCGTGTAAGTCCTGAGGAAACGAAGATGACATGTCCACCGTGGGCCATAAGGGTCAACAGTTTTTGAGTAAGAAAAAAGACGCCCTTGAAATGAACCTGTACCAATTCATCAAATTGGTCCTCGGTGACGTCCTTTATCAGGGTACGCTGCGCTGTGCCGGCATTGTTAATTAAGTAATCGAAGGTTTTTTGATTCCATTCAGCTTCAAGAGCCGAGGAAACTTGAATGGTGAAATCATCGAACGATTTGACCTTAGTGACGTCAAGCTGAAGTGCGACGGCCTTTCCGCCACTCTGCTTGATTTCTGACACAACTGCCTCTGCCTCTTCAGCGTGGCTGTTATAAGTGAGAATGACACCGACGCCGCGCTTGGCCAGATTTAATGCGGTGCTTTTGCCAATGCCGCGATTTCCACCGGTTACAATTGCGATTTTCATGATGTTGGTTTCCACCTTCAAGACAGGCTAAAAGTCTTGACAAATAATGTTAAACGGAGCTATCCTCCGCTTATGATTTAATTAGGGGAGACAGTCTCCGTTTTCAAGAGTTTTTTCAATGGTAAGCAAAAAAACTTTGTCTGCTCCGCGCAAACCGCGCGCTGACGCGGAGCAAAACCGGCAGCGTATTCTAACAATGGCCAGAAAGGCGTTTAGTAAATCTGGGGTCAATACCAGCCTAGACGATATTGCGAAACAAGCAGGCGTGGGCCCGGGCACTCTATACCGGCATTTCCCATCGCGGGGCGACCTTCTAACAGCCGTCTATCAGGCTGATGCGGAAAACCTTGCCGCCGCGGAAAAGGAATTTGCCAAAACGCTGCCACCGGTTGAAGCCTTACGGGCATGGATGTTTTTGTTCGTCGATCACATCGCTACAAAACAAATTATCGCGCCCGCATTGAATGCACTGGCGGGGGATCCAAAGAAACTATTTGAAGCGTCTTATGCCCAGATCTGGGAGGCGATCCGATCCCTGGTCGGGCGTGCCATCGCTAGTGGCGATATTCGTGAAGATTTGGACCCGATCGATCTGTTGCGCGCACTGATCGGCGTCGCCAATGTTGCCACCAGCCCAGACTGGCAGCAAAGCGCAAGACGGCTGGTAGATATTCTGATCATGGGATCGCGGCCCATGAAATAGTGATTTAAGTCGGCGGCAAACGGCCTGAAAACGCTTAAGGATAATTTCTTGCCACCGGTTCAGGATCAGCAATGTTGCCATACGCGACAATTGCATTGCCGTGTCAAATTCGGTCGACTCTTCACGTCGGTAATCTTGGGCAAGACCCGCCTTAACTTAGGCAGATCATCTTTAGTGAGTGCATCGTTCTGATGGTAAAAACTGAGATCTCAGTTGTCTGGCGGATCACTGAACCCTCGCCAACCTTCGTTACTTATCGCAACTCGGTGCGTGCCTTGGCAATTTTGCACGAAGTCAGACTTCTCTTGTGGCGGCCAATCATCTACGGCGTCAACGGGCGCGCTCTGCAAGCTCCTGAGTACTGCCTCCGCAGACGAGAGAAGCAAAATCTCTCTCGAATTTACATAGCATCCGAATGGAAAAGGCACCATCAATGACGCTAAGTCATGGCACTACCGCCGCCCTTCTGTCGATGGCGAATGGCTCGAGTAGGTTGGTCAGGTAGTCAACAATCTTTTCTGCTGTTTGATGGTTATTCTACCTCGTGTTTGGTTCCGATGGACACGCGCATGCCGCGAGCGTAAGTCGTCGGTGAAGTTCCAACCTGCCGCGCGAACGCGACACTAAACGTGCTCGACGAGCTGTAGCCGACACGCTGCGCGACCTCGCCCACGCTGACGTTGTCACCGCATAATAGATCCTTGGCGATCGCCATCCGCCAGCCAACCAGGTATTCCATCGGGGAAATGCCGACCTCGCGACGGAACCGGTCGAAGAAGGTGGAGCGCGACAGGGCAGCTTCCCTCGCTAGTTCGCCAATGGTCCATGGGCGGGTCGGTTCGCTGTGCATACAGCGCAGCGCCGCCGCTAGCCTTTCGTCGGCAAGCCCGCGCAGCAGCCCAGGCGCGGCGGTCGGTCCCGTCGTTGCGCGAAACGCCTCTATCAGAAGCACTTCCAGAAGGTGGGCAAGCACCACCTCGCGACCGGGCCGATCGGCGCGGGCCTCCTCGCTTAGGAGCTCGACCAGCGTCGTCAGCCGCTGCTCGCCACGCACAATCACCAGTTCGGGCAGCAACGAGAGCAGTAGCGCGGCGTCGTTCGACCTGAATGCGCAATGCCCGACCAGCAGGCGCACATTAGGGGCGCCTGGCTCTCCGAGGTGAAAGACGCCCGGGCGGACCTCAACCGGCTTGGTCACACGCCCCTTCGGCGGCGGTTTCAGGCTGCTCACAGTAAAATCGGCGGCAGCAGGGATCAGCATGAAGTCGCCCCTGCCCAGCCTGACCGGCACGCGTCCGGTGATGGACAGCTCGCAATTGCCCTCAAGCATCGCACCATAAAAGGGTCCTGTTCCGGGTGGGCGCACGGCCCAGCACCCGAACGCGGTTACCAGCTTGAAAAAGGAGGCGCTGGGCTGGAGAAGGCTAATCACTTGGGCAAGCGGATCGTTCAATTTCGGACTATCTCGAATGATATATGGACTTCTGAACGTAGCACGTCCGACGATAGGCGGCTATGTCTCTATCATCACATTCAGGAGTTGTCTTCCAAATGAATACTGTCCTCATTACCGGCTGTTCGACGGGCTTCGGCCGCGAGACCTCGGCCTATTTCATTGAGCAGGGCTGGAATGTCGTGGCGACGATGCGCGATCTTTCAGCAAACACGTTGCCAGCGTCGGATAGGCTGCGCGTGCTACCGCTCGACGTGACCGATGAGGACAGTATTGCGGCCGCGGTTGCTGAGGCGGGCGCGATCGACGTACTGGTAAACAATGCCGGCATCGGTTGGCTCAACGCAGTGGAAGGCACCTCGATGGAGACGGTGCGCCGAATATTCGAGACCAACCACTTACTCGACGGTTTCGATGATGCAGGCGGTGCTACCCGGCATGCGCGATCGGAAGGCGGGCGTGATCGTCAACGTTAGCTCCAGCGTGACCTTCAAGCCACTGCCGCTCCTGTCGATCTATCGCGCCAGCAAAGCGGCGATGAACGCGCTGACCGAGTCTGCGGCGCTGGAGTTCGCGGAGTTCGGTATCCGCGCGCGCGTGGTCGCGCCCGGCGCGGCGCCCGGGACCAACTTCAGCACCACCGCGCGGGCGCAGATCGCGGCGAACGGCGGCTTCCCGGAGGCCTACGCCGGCTTCGCTCAACAGACAATGGCGGCAATGCAACAGCGTAGCGCAAGCGGTGAAGTGACGACTTCGCAGGATGTCGCCAAGGCAATTTTCCGCGCAGCGACCGATCCCGGCTGCCCGATGATCTTGCCAGCCGGTGCCGATGCGATTGCCTGGTTCGACGACCGCTGAACGACTTCTTCTGAAAGCACTACTCATGCGTCCGGACGTCCGGAGTGGGCGATTTGCCGCCAGGCGATTTTCAGATCACTTCGGGCTTAACACGAGAGGATATGACATCACCGACTTCGAATGGCGTGTGATCAACCGCTCTTGCTTAGCAGGCCGCGAGGTGTTCAGCGTCGATTACAGTCGCGTGTTGAACGGCATTTTCTGGGTGCAGCAATCTGGAAGGGAAAGGACGTACCGGTTGCCCACGTCCGGGATGGCCGTGTAAGCTGTACAAACGCAAACGCCACCCGGACTACCTACCGGGCTGTGACTTTCGCACGTCCATCTTACTGTGAATAGCATCCCCGGATTTGTCCATAAACTTGCCTGAAGTTGGCCATATCCGCATCGCGAGTTGTGCCACTTGCTGCAGCTTCTGGCGGGTGGCACCATCCCGGGCCATGGTGGAAAGCCCCTGGATGACCGTCATGACATAAGCGGCCAACACAGCAGGATCGGTCTGCGCAGGCAATTCTTCCTTGTTCGTCGCCAGTACGATTTTGTCGTGCAGAGCCGTCTCGATCTCACGCCTGATTGCGGCCAATTCTTTCCGCAAGTCGTCGGCCTCGCCCGAGACTGCGATAGCCGAGCTCGCCACCAGACAACCCGCAGGCGTATCTGTCCCGGTAAACGCCACGGCCGCGCCCTCGATCATAGCTCGCGCGGCCGCTTCGGCGGTCGGGGCCTGCGCGATCGCCTCGACCGGCGTCACCGGCTGCGCCAGGTAGTGCCGGACTGCCGCTCGGAATAGACCCTTTTTGTCGCCATAGGCCGCATAGATGCTGGGGGGCTTAATGCCCATTGCTTGTGTCAGCTGCGCCAGCGATGTCGCTTCATAGCCATGCCGCCAGAACAACAACATGGCATGAGCCAAGGCGGCTTCCGGATCAAAGGAAAGCGGACGGCCGGTCTTGCGCCGGGGCACTGGCTGAATGTCTTTCATAGCGAACAATATGAAACCATTGACCGCTGCAGACAAGCAATGCTATGAGTTTCGTATCAGTCATTACGAAAGTCGCTGACATGCAATTGACCGATTACCGCACTTTAGGACGTTCAGGCCTTGCGGTCAGCCCACTGGCTCTCGGCGCCATGACCTTCGGAACTGCCCGATGGGGTTCGGACGAAGAGACTAGCCGCGCAGTGTTCGACGCTTATCTCGAGGCCGGTGGCAACTTCATCGATACGGCCGACGTCTATTCCGGCGGTAACAGCGAGGCAATGATCGGCGGCTTCGTCGCCGACCGGTCCCTGCGCGATCGGCTCGTTATCGCTACGAAATCAGGTTTTGCGGCCGGGCAGGGTCCGCACGGGGGCGGCAACGGCGCGAAGCACGTGCAGGCAGCTCTGGAAGGCTCCTTGCGCCGTCTGCGCACAGACTATATCGACCTGTACTGGGCGCATGTCTGGGACGGCGTGACCCCTGCCGAAGAGTTGCTGGAAACGATGGCGTCGCTCGTGCGGAGCGGAAAAATCCGTTATTGGGGCATGTCCAACGCGCCGGCCTGGTACATAGCCAAGCTCGCCACGCTGGCCGCAGCGCGCGGCCTGCCGGGGCCCATTGCCATGCAGTTCTTCTACTCGCTGGTAAGCCGCGATGTGGAAGACGAGCATATCCCTATGACGGCGGAATTCGGCATGGGCATGGTGCCGTGGTCTCCGCTCGCTTACGGCCTTTTGACCGGCAAGTACGACCGCTCCACGGTTGAGGCCTCAAGCCCACGCACCGGGGGCCTGCCGAAGGATGCCGCGGTCGCGGGCGAGACACGGCCGGCGGACGACAAACGCCTGGATGGGGGCAACCCCTTCGGCGACAGCCTGTTCACGCCCCGCAACTGGGACATCGTGGAAGCCGTGCGCAAAGTGGGCGATGGAAATTGGCCAGCCACCGGCGCGGGTGGCTTTAGCATGGGTTACTGGTCGTTATGGCGTTGCCTCGACCCTGATCGGAGTTAGCCGCGTAGAGCAAGTAGCGGATAACATCGCCGCGCTCGACCTTGCCCTTTCGCCGGAACACCGCACCGCGCTAGATGCGGTCAGCACGCCGGCAGAGCCTCGCATGCTGTATGGCCTGTCGCGAATGCCGCTGCGCCAAGCCTATGTCTTTGGTGGCAGCGCCGTGCGCACCGCCGCCGAAGTGGATCGCGGCTGAATTAGCGACGTAACCCACGCGTTCACTATTCAACCAGCTCACCGCATCGACAGGTCTTCACCGTTAGATCCCGAGGATCTCAGATACGCTGATTGATCAGATCACTCAAAACCCGTGTTCAGTGGCCTGTCGGTAAGAGCACATTCTTCAGTAATGATCATGTTACGAAGAACGACGTGGATCAAAGCCACCTTTTGTATTAGCGCTGATGCTCAACTTCGTATTTGTCTAGCGTTTCGCTTACTAGCATCCGGTTCAGGAAATTTGTTTCGTATGAAGCTGCGACCTGCAGGCTTTCTATGATCACCAAGTTCTCAGCATTATGCTGATCAGCACTCACCGTCCAATTGAATGAGCCGGTCAAGACCTCTGCATTATCAATAACCATCACTTTGTTATGAGCGATGCGAGGTGAATAATCGATCCAGACAGGGATCCCGGCCATGGCCAGCACTTCAGTTTTTCCATCGCGTTCGTGCGGTCCAGATTTGTCGCTGATGAGCCTAACATTTACACCGCGCGCCTTTGCGTCAAGCAGCGCTTGGGCAATCTGCGGTTCAGTAAAATTATAGGCCTGCATATCAATACTGGTTCTCGCCTTTGCTAGTTCGGCGGCTACCACGCCGGCACAATCGGCAGGCCCAGGTACGAAACATGTTCTGATCACGGGGGGTATCTCGGCAGGTTGCTTTATAGTTCCTGACTGGACCATTGATACGCTACCAGGACAATCTGCCATGGGTACCGATTGTTTCATTGCCGGCGGGCTAGTTGGCCTTTGCGGTTGATCATCGCCGTGCTCGCCGACAGTGTCACTCATAGCGTTCGCCTGTGGACCCGTAGGTGCCATTGGGGTTTTATCGGCGCCCAGGACAATTACTGCTCCGATTGCGATTACGGCGACGCTGAGCAACAAAATAATTCCAACCAGCCTGTGCATCGTTCCTCCGGCCGGATACGGCTTCCGCCCACAGCAGTGATACATGACCAAGGGATAATGCGCGCTCAGAAAGCAAACGTTTTCTGGCCACTATCGATGGCAATGCACTACACCCTATTTGGCTGAGCTCATCAGAAATACATTGCTTCGATGGAAATCGAGATAGCTTTTTTGCCCGGAGGTGAAACTTCCAACGTTCACTTGCTGATCTGTGCAAATGCCCATTCGCTCAAGTGATGGTCGATCTGCGATTGGGGATATGAGCAACCGCCCATTATCCTCAAATCCGATAAATCCTTTTCCAAAGAGGTGATCGGCTGAAGGCGTAAGCATCAGGCCATTCTCACCGTCGAGCCGTTCCTCATTACCTGCATCCCGCCAGGGACGGCTGTGACTTGCAACCAAATGTTCTGGCCTATCCACGAGCGTGAGGCGGCAGCGTTTTTCAATCTGCAGCACGCGCCGGCGAAACAGCCCCTGCCCGACGCGCGATCGGATTAGATTTATGCGCTCGGTTTCGGGGATTTTTATGTTTTCGGCAATGTCCGATTCAAGCTTCTGCTCCCAGCCAGCGAGCTCTGCGTTTGGCTCGAAGACATCTATCACCGCAGTTAGCGCCTCGTTTACCATGGTTTGAGCTTCGGCGCCGATCAAATCGATAAGGACGTTGGCCATGGTAACCGGGACATTCGCGAGGTAGACGCTCTGCAGCCCATTGCCGTTCGGTTGAAGGGGAGAATAGCGGCCGGGAAGGACCGGACGGAGGAGATCAATAAAATCCTTAGGGCGGACTTGGTTTATAATCTGACGAAAATCGACCCGCACTTTCCAGCCGATATTTTCCCAATTTGCGCCAGCATTGCCAAACTCAAGTGGCTTGGGGTTTTCGTAGCAAATGGATTGAGCAATCCCGACCGCAGCGATCCTGGTATTGACGAATGAAAATACAATGTCGCCCGGTGCTACTTCACGCATAGCTTCGTAAAATGGATTGCGAGCGCCGTTTGCATTGCGTTTGGGAGACCAAAGATAACCGCCCGCAAGTTCATGTTTGAACGTCTGGTTCTGATTGACCCACCAAAACCTCATGTCAGGCGCCTCTTCCCATGTACGGTTCCCCTCCAGTTACCTCGTGAAACTGGAATTGCCAGGAGTAATTTGACCCACGTTTCGATTTGAAGCTAGCAGCGTTTTGAACAAACTCATGCATAAGGCTGTCGCCGCAGCGTCGAGATTAGGAGGATAATTTTAGGTCCAATTTTTATTAGCCACGAGCTGTATGATCTCAGCTGGCCAGGGCTGTCTCGTCGATCGCGTTAATCAGATTCTCGTCCTGCTGATCGCACGGCGCGATACGGTCGTCTTCTAGTGCCATGCTCATGCTTCCACTCCATGCGCCTTCTTTGCTCAAAATATGACGCTTCAGATCGTGGCCTTGCGAAAGCTTGCGCCAAAACCGGTGTTCCGATGTCGGAAATAGGTATTGGAACAACCCTCAAGTCGGGCAAATACACTTAGGTGTGCGACAAGAAACTTTTGATGGCCCTAATCAATGTGTTCTTCCGAAATTTCAGGCCATGAAATATCGCGCTTTGCTGGACGCGCACTTGCATCAGAGAAAAAACCGTCGAAGCAGCGTACCATTTTAGGGATGTTATCACGTAAGAACTTTTTGTCTGCTGGCATGAAGCCAAACCAATGATCAGCTTCAAGTCGCCGGAGATCAGACATTTGAACCCAATCGCGTTCGGCTACTTCTCTGAGTTCCTCATGAGAGGCGGACCAAATTGCCGTACGATCGACCAATAGAAAATGGACATCCGCCGGGTAGTGGCCAGGAGGGTCAAGTTTAACTTTGCTTTTCGAACGAAATTTGACTTCTACCAGCTCCCCAGATCTTCGATCTAGTTCGTCCCGATGGCCGATAAAGAAATCTGGTATATCCTTATAAGGGAGATTTTCAACCTTGCGAATGCGATTAAGATCGCGTAGCACCTGTACGCCTGGATTGGAATATTCATAGCCGTGCCGGATGACAGGAAATCCCATTTGCCGGAATAGAAGGCTAACCATTTCCTCAGCCATACGGCCTTTGAGCAAACTGCCTGCAAAGCTATTCATGTGGCCTCCTTTTTAGCGTATGCTAAAGCGATTCGATTACTATTCAGTTGCATGCTTTGGTTATTGACGAGCTGAAACTGGCTCCTCGAGCGCCATGAGTTGGTAAGCAAATAAACTCCCCCTAGCATCATGAGCCCTCGCTGCATACAGGCAAGGGGCCCGCCGACGCTTTGATCATACCTCTTCTTATTGCACAGCAAGCCCAACGTTGGTGTCACGTTTGATCGAAACCTCGTTCGACTTATGCCCCAACCTTGGAGCTCTGAAAGGCTATGAGCATGTCTTGCTATTGCTCTGTACCAGTTCCGAGCCGAGTCCAGATCGATTTTATTTTGGAGAGAATGCGGTTTGGGAACGGCGGGAGTTCGGCCATCGCAGGCATGGTTCCGCGCACGGCTGCGGCAGCAAACACTGCAACTGTAGTGCCAGGCATGTGTAACTTGCCATCGACGACCGTACAGCCACCGCGCGATGCCATAATCATTTCATGATCGACATGACTCAATGGTACAGCTTGCGAAGTGTCGCTCAGGTTGGATATGACGGCAATGCCGCTATGGCTCATCACTATCCACCGCTCTTTCTCGTCGAATTGGATATGGGCAGGATTATGGCCGAACTGCGCAATCGAATGCCGTAACTTGATCAGGTCGCGGTGCCATTGCAGCATGGCTCTGTGCTCGCCTTTTTCCAACTCCTCCCAATTCAACTTCGATCGCTCGAATGTTGCAGTTTCCTGTGGGTTGGGAATATCATCCGGCGGTATGTTGCCGCCGAATTGGCTACGGCGGCCGGTGATGGTTGCCGCGGCAACTGCAGGATCGCGATGATCGGTGAAGTACTGAAACGGAGTTGAAGCCGCCCATTCTTCTCCCTGGAACAGCATTGGTACGAAGCGCGACAGCAAGGTAAGCGCGGCGCTAATCTTTACCTTGTCCATGCCCAGCCGATGCGACGGCCGATCGCCCATGGGCCGATTGCCGATTTGATCATGATTGGCGCTGAATACGATAAAATTGTCGGGACGAGCCGTGACATAGGGGCGACCCAGGCGCCTGTTACGGTAGGCGGAATATTGTCCGTCAAACACGATCGCCTGGCGCAGTGACTTGGCAAGCAGAGCAATAGAGCCGAAATCAGCGTAATAGCCGCTATTGTCGCCGGAAAGCACCGTCATCAAGGCGTGATGAAAATTGTCGCACCATTGCGCGTCGAGACCGAGACCACCACGCTCACGCGGTGTCACCACGCGAGGGTCATTCTGGTCGAACTCGGCGGTCGTGATGAGATGGCGGCCAAGCCGCTCGCCCAGAGCCGCGACTGCTTCCGTCAATTCCTCCATCAGGTGTATCGCAGAGCGGTCGCGCAATTCGTCCATGGCGTCGATGCGTAAGCCATCGAAATGATAGTCCTCCAGCCACATCAGCGCGTTACCGATGATGTAATCGCGCACATGATCGCTACCTGGGCCGTCAAGGTTGATCGCCCCACCCCAGGGTGTATGCTCGTCGTCCTTGATATACGGGGCAAATCTCGCGGTATTATTCCCTTCTGGTCCCAGATGGTTGTACACCACGTCCAGCAGGACCGCGAGGCGATGAGTGTGGCAGGCATTGATGAAGGCCTTTAGGTCCTCCGGCGTGCCATAGGGCGAATAAGGGGCATACAGGTAAACCCCGTCATAACCCCAACCTCGGGTGCCGGAGGCTTCGTGGACCGGCATCAGCTCAATATGAGTTATGCCTAGGTCTCTCAGATAAGCCAGCTTATCGATGGCCGAACGATACGTGCCACCGGAAGTGAAAGTTCCGATGTGTAGCTCGTACAATACGGCTTTAGCCAAAGGAGGCGCTTGCCATCCTGTATCGGTCCACGGAAAAGCGCCATCTACAACCGTGGATGGCCCGGTATAGCCACTGGCTTGCCAGCGCGAGCGAGGATCCGGATAGGTGAACCCGGCATCGCCATTTAATCGAAAGGTGTAGG
Organism: Alphaproteobacteria bacterium; assembly: GCA_965199335.1. Classification (GTDB taxonomy): domain Bacteria; phylum Pseudomonadota; class Alphaproteobacteria; order CALMVH01; family CALMVH01; genus CBDAQV01. Next base: position 270,110 of record CBDAQZ010000004.1, read on the forward strand.
CTGTACCGGAACCTGCATTTTCCACGACGCAAGTCCACACCCCGTTCTCCGCACGCACCATGCGATACTCGGCATCTTCGATAACAACATCGATACTACTGATCCCGACATTGGGCGCCCACAATTCAAACTTTTGCATGGCGTAATAAGGTCTGCCCCAAAGGTTCGTTCCTTTCATTTGTCCACATGATGTCTTCTCGAAGGCCGGATGTTTGCCGTGCGTGTCGTCGCGAGGAGCTCAAGGATGGGCCTATCATAGCCCAAATGGGTTGGGGGCAAGACAAAGATAAAACATAAACGCCGGAGGCTGGATTCAACCACCATATGGTCAAGCCGGTGTCTCTCAAAGATCCGGAAAAACTTCTCGCCGATATAAAAATTTGAGGCATTCAAGGCAAAACGCGCGGCTGTTGGGGCAATGAAAATTGGTGCAAGCACATTGATCGCGTTCATCTGCCCAGCGTGATCCACGTTGGCGCGTGGTCGCTGGCACCTTCTTGGCCCCGGACGTCACTATCGATGCCGCCATTTTCTAAGCGGGCGCTAAGATCAGGGCTAAGCAGTAGGTGGTCAATGCGCATACCTTTGTTCTGCTGCCAATGCTCACGAAAATAATCCCAGAACGTATAAACCGGCTTATCGGGATGGATAGTGCGTAGAGCATCGGTCCAGCCCTGCCCTACTAGCCGGCGAAAGGCGGCACGGGGTTCTGGCTGAAACAGCGCGTTGCGCTTCCACGATTTGGGCGAATAAACATCGATCGGCAAATCCGTGGGGCAGACGTTATAATCGCCCGCCAGCACCACCGGCGCGCCCGAGGTATGCAATTCGGCGGCGTGTGTTATCAGCCGTTCAAACCACGCCAGTTTATAATCGAACTTTGGCCCCGGCTGCGGATTACCGTTAGGTAGATATAGGCAGGCGATTAAAACACCATTCACGGCCGCTTCGATGTATCGTGCTTGTTTGTCCGCAGGATCACCTGGCAGGCGTTTGCGCGTAAGAACCGGCGTTGTGCCCTTGGCCAAAATGGCAACGCCATTCCAACTTTTTTGACCCTGCCATACGGCGCTATACCCCGCCGCGCTGATCGCATCAATCGGAAAGTCCCCGTCCTCGCATTTCAGCTCCTGTAGGCAGACGACATCGGGTTTCGAATCTTCGAGCCATGCCAGCAGATTCGGCAGGCGCTTGTTCACGTTGTTGATATTGAAAGTGGCAATCTTCACCTTGAAGGCCCGCCTCGCGTTTCTAGAGTAGCGCCGGTAATTGCCGCGGAGTGGCGTGGCTTATGGTCAACGAACGTCAAAACTTGATTGCTGTTAAAAGCGCGAGAAATCGCCGCCTCATTCCGTGCTGAGGCGGCCATCGTTATCATTTCTCTTTGTGCCCTGTGCCTGGCTTGGTGGTTTTCGGCTCCTTGCCATCTTCAACGCGGCCTTCATTGCGTAGATTCCGACCGTCCTGGGCCTTTGCCTGGCTGGATGCGGATTTGCCGTGTTCGAATGCCTCTTCCTTCACGAAGCCAGCAGCTTCTTCGACCTTACCCTTGACGCTCATTTGGATCTCCTCCGCTGGAAAGCAACACTATGCCCTGCTGACGTTCGACAATCCGTCGGTTCGCAAGCAAGACCTCAAATGTAACGGGCAACCGTAGCGTTTGATCCCGTATCCGCTTCGCATGCAACTAAGCCGCCATCTAGCAGCGCCTCCCTTGCCAATCGGGCATTGATCGGATATTTCGTATGTGAACCTAACGTGAACGTCTATGACTGAGCTCCAGCTTCCAACATTCTACTACCATGATCATTTCATGGAGATGCTCAGCGCGGTCGAGCAAAACTATGCTCATGTGCTGCAGCAGGATCACACCGTCTTTATCCGCAAGTTTCGCAACCTGACGCGATCGGCGCAATGCCTGTTCATCCGCATGGCCAATCGGCGCGGTCACATCTTTCATCGCACGACACTTGCTTATGCCGAGATCGACCACGAAATTGCGCTAGTCGAACTTCACGAGCAGTCATTCGCGCGCGGGGTTAGTGGACATGATTTCCACGCCGTCCTGCAAAGCCTCGACAAGGATGCGCTCGTCGGCCTAGCGCGGCATATCGCGGACGAGACGGCGCGGCCGTCCTGGACCAAGGCGCGGCTCACCGCCCACCTGGCGCAGGTGGCAAGCTTCGCGCATTTGCAGGATCATCTCGATCTATCCCCTTACGTAGTGCGGCTGCATGCTGAAACACTGGATTTCCTGCTGTTTCTCTATTTCGGGCGGACATTTCAAGATCTGAAAAGTTTCGCCCTGCGTGATCTCGGCATTGTCGCGGTGAACGGCACCGCATCGGTCAGCGCCCGGTTCATCGGTGCGGAGGAAGCCGAGGCCTGTTTCACCTATAGCCGCCTGCTGGCCTGCCTGACGAGCAGAGAGGCTTATGAGCAGGCGGCAAGCTCCCTGACCGATGGCCCTGCGCCGACCGAGTATGCCGAGCTGATGAAGGCGAGGCTGGCGGCTAAGCTCGGACAGTATTTCGAAAAAGCAGCCGCGCCCGAACGCGCTATTGTCGCTTATCGCACAGTCGACTCGCCGGAGTGCAACGAGCGCCTTGTGCGCCTGCTTTACAATGCCGGGCAACAGGCCGAGGCAAAATCGCTGCTGGAACGCATGATCGATGATCCCGGCAGCGATCAAGAATACGAGTTCGCCGCCGACTTCTACGCGCGCAAGTTCCAGGGGCAGCGCATCGGCGCATGCACGTCGCTGCTGCGCAACAGCGAGGCCATCACCATCGATGAGATATATCGCAACAGTCCCGAGATCGGCGCCGCCGCCAATTTCAGGCGTGATGGCTGGACCGCGTACTGGACCGAAAACGGCTTCTGGCATGTGCTATTCGGATTGCTGTTCTGGGATGAGCTATTCGGCAGCAACGCCATTCTACATAGCGGTTTCGACCGACTGCCTCGCTGCCTGACCGATCGGAGCTTTGCCGGTTTGTACGAGATGCAGATCGCAGCAAAGCTTGCGGCGCTGCGTGATGGAGCGGCCGCACCGTCGTTGGAACAAACTTTCGCTGCGCATCACGGCAAACCCAATGGACTGATCGCATGGGAAGGCCTCGACATCGCCCCGATCCTCGACTGCCTGGAGCATGCGTCCGGCGTTGCGCTAACGACGATGATGCACGGCATGGCGCAGGATTTTGCCGGGTACCGGGATGGCTTCCCCGATCTGATGCTATGCAAGCCGGAGCGAGTTCGTTTCGTCGAAATCAAGGCAGAGGGCGATGCTATTCGCCGCAACCAGCTAACGCGGCTGCGCCAGTTGAGCCGCGCCGGTTTCGACGCCGCGATCTGCCGCGTCGACTACCGATACGACCCGGAGCAAACATATGTCGTTGTCGATATCGAGACCACCGGTGGACGTGCCAGCTCGCACCGCATCATTGAGATTGGCGCGGTGAAGATGCGCAACCACGAGGTGATCGGCCAATGGCATTCAATGATCGATCCCGAATGCCGCATCCCCGCCTTCATCACGGGTCTCACCGGCATCACGGATGCGATGATCGCTGGCGCACCGCGCTTCGCTGACGTCGCGGATGATTTCGCCGCGTTCATGGAAGATGCGGTGTTCGTGGCCCACAACGTCAATTTCGACTACGGCTTCATTGCCGAAGAATACCAGCGGCTGGAGCGACGCTTCCGCCATCCGAAGTTCTGCACCGTCGCCAACATGCGGCGCCATTATCCTGGCCATGCGTCATATAGCCTCGGCACGATCTGCAAGACATTCGATATCAGTCTGAAAAATCATCACCGCGCCCTGGACGATGCGCACGCTGCGGCTAGGCTACTATCCCTGATCAACCGCAAGCGCGAAGCCGTGCAGGACAACCGTCATGTCTCCTCCGATACCCTCCTGAACCAATCCGCATAGGGCGTGTTCTTAGCCATCTTGCGATTGTAATCCGGTGCGCCATCGTCCCACCATACTGGGCCACGTTCGCCCAGCGCGATCTTGGCGGCATCGACCGCTTCACGCGCAGCTTTCAGTGCCAACGGATCGGCCTTGTATTGACGCACATGTCGCCGCGCCGTCATCAAGTCCTGTACCAGCCGCTCGCGGATAGTCTCATCCAAAGCAGGATTGGTCGCCCGCCATAGCCGCCCCCGCACGACAAAATAACGGCCATCGGGCGTGAACGGGATGTCACCGTGCCTATCACTGGACATTATCGGCAAACCCCAAGGCCAGCTGGCTTGCAATGTTGGTACCCTGGCCCGCGAAATTGGAAACGCTGACGCCGAGCAGGCGAATGGGGCGCTTCAGCGGAAACACTGATAACGACAGTTCCTTGCTGAAGCGCTGCAGGTCGGTCTGGCTGTCGATAGCCACCGGCACGGTGCGGCTGCGGGTCACCTGCGTAAAATCGGCGTACTTGACCTTCACGGTCACGGTTCGGCCATACGATCTTGCAGTCTCGCACCACTCCCAGACCTCGTCCGCGATGGAAACAATCTTTGCCTCGACAGCCTCTGGATCGGTCAGATCCTCGGCGAAGGTCGTTTCAGAGCCTGACGATTTACGAATGCGGTCAGCGCGCACCTGCCGGTGATCTTCGCCGCGCGAAACATTGTAAAACCACCCGGCCTGCTTGCCGAAATGCTGCTCCAGGAATGATATCGATCTGTCGCGCAGGTCAGCGCCCGTAAAGATTCCTAGGTCATTCATCTTCTGCGCCGTTACCGGTCCCACGCCATGAAACTTACCGATGGCGAGGCCTGCGACAAATTCCTCGCCCTTGCCCGGCGGCACCAGGAATTGCCCGTTCGGTTTGCGATGATCGGATGCCAGCTTCGCCAGGAACTTGTTGTAGGAAATGCCAGCCGATGCCGTGAGGCCGGTCTGCTGCAAAATGCGGTCTCTGATTTCTTGCGCGGTAGCAGTGGCGGTTGGCAGACCGCGGATATTCTCAGTGACGTCGAGATAAGCCTCGTCCAGCGATAGCGGCTCGATCAGCATTGTATAGTCAGCGAAGATGCTTCTAATCTCCTGCGAAACCGCGCGGTAAACTTCAAACCGATGCGGCACGAAAATCAAACCAGGACATTTCTTCATAGCGGTAACTGATGCCATCGCCGACCGAACGCCGAATTTTCTGGCCTCGTAACTGGCAGCCGCTACAACGCCCCGGCTGCGCGCCGAGCCGACGGCAACCGGCTTACCGCGCAGATCAGGATTATCCCGCTGCTCGACAGATGCGTAGAATGCATCCATGTCGATGTGGATAATCTTCCGCATCTTAAGCAGCGCTAATCAGCATAATCGAACAACGTTTTCTGTGCCGGCGCCAACTGGATCGGCTCTGCCAATTCTGCTCCCTCGGCCTTGACGGAATTTACCTTGGGTGAGACTGGATAGCATACGAACTCTGGCATATCACTGGGCTGCACAAGCTTGCGAGCCTCGTCAACGGTGCCCTCCAGATATGTAGACCAATCCTTCCGATCGATGATCAGCGGTGCACGATTATGGATTGGCTTTACCAGGGCACCAGGCTCGACCGTCAGCTCGACGTAGGTCAGCAGCGTTTCGTCTGCATCTGGGTCGCGCCATTCCGACCATATGCCGGCCATGGCGAACACAGCGCCATCGGCGCGCCTGAAGGCAAACGGCTGCTTTTTGCCATCGACAATCGCCCATTCATAGAAACCGTCACACGGCACCAGGCAGCGGCGTGCGGCAAAGGGTTCGGACTTGGCCATGCTTTCGGCACGAGCATTGTAGAAGGGCGCTCGGCCTTTAACCATTCTGATTTTCTGGTCGCGGTAATCCCAGCTCGCCATATCCAACTGCCGCTGCCGAGCCTTGCCCAGACGAACGATCGGCTGGCGATCGGTGATTGCGACATTCCAACGCGGCGGAAAATTCGGGATCGAACCGTGCTTGACCGCAAAGTCCTGTTGGACCTTCTGGACATCGGAATACATCATCTTGCGCGCGCACATGCTCTACAATGCCCTTTGCCGTGTTGCAGCGACCACGATAGGCCGACGCTGTAATGTTGGTTCTCTGCGGCCGCAGTCGGAGCAAGTCAGCCGCTTCATGACCTTGGCCATGCGTTCATATTCATCGAGCTTATGCTGCTGCATCAAGCGTGGAATGTAGAGCTCGCCTTCATGACGGCAATCCGGGCAAACCGCATGCAGGGTAAATCGCTCTGGTTGGTGCCACGCCAGTAAAAAGCTTTCCGCCATCGTTCCTCTTAGATGCATCACAAAACCGTTACGATGAGCCGTTTTTTCGATCGCGCTTGACTCGACCACCGACTCAATGTTCTTATTATGTTCTACCTTTATAGGACAAGACCCATGGATAAGCAACAGAGGTTGGCAGAGCTCAAAAGCCGCATCCGTCTTATGGAGCGACGGCCGCCTTTAGAGAGCAACAGCATCCATTTCGGCGTTTCAGACCTCGATGGTGCCCTTGGCGACAGCGGTTTACCGTTGGCCTGCGTCCATGAAGTCTATGGCGACGATGCAGGCACGACATCCGCTGCTGGTTTCATTGCCGCTATTTTGACCTTGTTGCGGCCTGCCCCCACGGTTTGGATTGCCACAGACAATGCCCTGTATCTGCCTGGCCTCCACCCATTCGGCATTAACACCGACAATCTTTTGTTCGTCGCGGTTAGAAATGCCAAGGACGGATTATGGGCGATGGAAGAAGCTTTGCGTTGGCCCGGCTTGCGCGCTGTCGTTGCCGAGCTGGATCGCTTTGACCTGACGGCGACCAGGCGGCTGCAACTGGCTGCGGAAGAAAGCGGTGTCACAGGCTTCATCTTAGCCCGGCGTGAGCAGGGGCTATCATCCGGAGTGACGCGATGGCAGGTCTCCCCTGCCCCGGCCACTGATGCCAGTACGGCGAACTGGCATGTGACCCTATCGCGGTCCCGAACCGGCAGAACGGCCTCCTGCATGGTGCAATGGCAACAAGGTTTTGTTGTACGGACCCAAGGCTACCTATCGCGTCAGCAGGTGGCGCAATGACTGCACGTTTCCTCTCGCTTTGGATGCCGCGTTTTACCTGCGATTGGCTCGATCGCCAGCAACCTGGACTACGGTTGCGCCCTGTAGCGATCACGACAAAGGAAAAAGGCGGCCAGGCTATCGTTGGCTATAATGTACAGGCGATCCGATTGGGCATACGGGCTGGGATGAAACTGGCTGACGCCAACGCCCTGGAACCCAAACTACTGGTATTCGACGATGATCCCGTCCGCGATCAGCGCGCCCTAGACGCTTTAGCGGGATGGTGCGAACGCTTTACGCCGTTTGTAGCTATAGACGTGCCAGGCGGACTTTATCTCGATATTACGGGTTGCGCTCACCTCTTTGGCGGCGAACAGGCTTTGCTGCAGCGCGTGCTCGGCAGCCTGCGGCAGATTGGCTATGAGAGCTATGCCGCCATTGCTGACACGCCCGGCGCCGCCTGGGCAATCGCGCGCTATGCCACCAGCCCTGAGCGCAGCGGCATCGTTGTCCCGCCTGAGCGACAGGCACAAGCGTTGGAGCGCTTGCCGGTTTCCGCTCTGCGCCTTTCCGGTGAAACCGAGACCGTCCTACAAAGGTTGGGCTTGCGCCGTATCGGTGAGCTGTACGCCATCAAACGCGCTGCATTGGCCAAACGCTTTGGACCGGAAGTGTTGCTGCGGCTGGACCAGGCGCTCGGAAACCAACCCGAACCGATCTCACCACGCCGGCCGACCGCAGAGCATATCGCTAAAGAACTGTTTGTTGAGCCGATCTCGACCAGGGAAGCGATCGAGGCTGCGACATTCCGAATGCTTGAAACTCTCTGCGCAAACCTGGTCGAAGCCAGCCGTGGCGCTCGAATGGTCGAGTTGCGCTGGTGGCGTGTAGATGGTGAGGTGGGCGAGATTCAAATCGGCACCTCCGCGCCGTCCAGGGCACCCAAACATCTGCTGCGCCTGTTTGCCGAGCGGCTGGATAAAATCGATCCCGGATTCGGAATTGAAGCGATGGCGCTACATGCTGTGCGGACTGATGTTATGGCAGTTTCCCAGCTAGGCATGGATACGCAAAATGGACAAGCCAATCTGGCGGCGCTGATCGATCGGCTATCGACGCGGTTCGGAAAGGGCGTGGCGGTGCGGTTTGCGCCTGCGGAAAGCTGGCTACCTGAACGGGCGGTGCGCAAGGTGCCGGTATTCTCGCAGATCAAGGCCCGCCCCTGGCCCGTCGATCGGCCAAGGCCTCTTCGGCTGTTGCCGGAGCCGGAGGCGATCGAAGTGGTCGCCATGCTGCCCGATGACCCACCGGTACTTGTGCGTTGGAAAGGCAGCCCACGCCGTATCATTCGCGCCGAGGGGCCCGAACGGATTGAACCGGAATGGTGGAAACGCGGTGAGCCGTCGCGCGACTATTATCGGATCGAAGACCAAGAAGGGCGGCGTTATTGGGTCTATCGCGCCGGTAGCTACGATGCCGCGCATCCGCCGCGCTGGTATTTGCATGGGCTATTCGCGTGAGCGATGTTTGCATGAGTCGTGCAAATGACACAGTGGCCTATGCGGAACTGCAGGTTGCGAGCAACTTCTCGTTCCTGCGCGGTGCCAGTCATGCCGAAGAACTGGTCAAGCAGGCTGTGGCGCTGGGGCATACAGCAATAGCTGTGACAGACCGCAACACATTGGCCGGCGTGGTCCGCGCTTATGTTGCCGCGCGCGACCAGCCGATCCAGTTGATAATTGGCGCCCGGCTGGACTTGCGTGACGGAAATTCTCTGCTGTGCTGGCCGACGGATCGCGCCGCCTATGGCCGGCTCTCACAGCTGCTGACGCTGGGCAAAACGCAGCGCGGCGCGCCCAAGGGAGACTGCTGGATCGAACTGGTCGACGTGCTAGCGCATGCCGATGGGCAACTGTTCGCCGCGATCCCGCCCGAGGTGCCCGATGAACACTTTATCCGCTTCCTTGCTGAATGCCGTAACGGTCTAGGCGACCGTTTATCTTTGGTCGCCTCGCATGGCTGTCGCGGTGACGATGCCAGGCGCATAGCAAAATTGGCGAAGATGGATGTGCCGCTCCTCGCTACCAACGATGTCCATTACCATGTGCCGGGCCGCCGCCCCTTGCAGGATGTGCTGACTTGCGTGCGGGAGAAATGCACGATCGATGAAGCCGGGTTCAGACTTGCTGCCAATGCCGAGCGCTACCTCAAGCCACCTGCTGAAATGGCTCGTCTGTTCTGCGACTATCCTGAAGCCATCGCCCGCACCATGGAGATCGCGCAGGCTTGTCGCTTCTCGCTCGACGAGCTCAAATACGAATATCCGCATGAGATGACCGGCAATGGGCGCAGCGCCGCCGAAGAACTGGCGCATTTAGCCTGGGACGGCGCGCGCACCCGCTATCCGGGATTCATTCCCGACAAAATCAAAGCGGCCATCGAGCATGAACTCGCCCTGATCGGACAGATGGAATACGAACCATACTTCCTGACGGTGTATGACATCGTTCGCTACGCCGAGAGCAAGGATATATTGTGCCAGGGGCGCGGCTCGGCGGCGAACTCGACCGTCTGCTACTGCCTGGGCATCACGGCGGTCGATCCAACCATGACCGACCTTCTGTTCGAACGCTTCATCTCTACCGCGCGTAATGAGCCACCCGACATCGACGTAGACTTCGAGCACGAGCGCCGCGAAGAGATCATCCAGTACATTTACGAGAAGTACGGCCGTCACCGCGCCGGCATTGCCGCCACGGTGATCCGCTATCGCTCGCGCAGCGCTATTACCGATGTCGGCAAGGCACTCGGCTTGACAGACGATACGGTTAAGCGCCTATCGGGTTCGATCTGGGGATATGGCGGCGAAGACATCGACGACGACCGCGTGCGCGAGCAGGGTTTGAATCCTGATGATCCGCGCCTGCGGCTCGCGCTGACACTGGCGGCTGAGCTATACGGGTTTCCGCGTCATTTGTCGCAGCACGTCGGCGGTTTCGTAATCACGCGAGGACCGCTCGCCGAACTATGCCCGATCATGGACGCCTCAATGGAGGATCGCACCAATATCGAATGGGACAAGGACGATATCGATGCTCTGCGTATCCTCAAGGTGGATGTGCTGGCGCTCGGCATGTTGACTTGCGTCCAGCGCGCCTTTGGCCTTATACGTCGTTATTACGGCAAGCCCTTCACACTGGCGACGGTGCCAAAAGAAGATCCGGCGGTTTACGAGATGATCTCGCGTGCGGATACGCTGGGTGTATTCCAGATCGAGAGCCGGGCGCAGATGACCATGCTGCCGCGCCTGCGTCCAAACAAATTCTATGATTTGGTAATCGAGGTAGCGATCGTACGGCCAGGTCCGATCCAGGGCGACATGGTGCATCCTTATTTGCGCCGGCGGGATGGCATCGAAAAAGCCACCTACCCCTCGAAAGAGCTTGAAGAGGTGCTGTCGCGCACGCTCGGCGTGCCGCTGTTCCAAGAGCAAGCGATGAAGATAGCCATCGTAGCAGCTGGCTTTACGCCTGCCGAAGCCGATCAGTTGCGCCGCGCCATGGCGACGTTCAAGAAGGTCGGCATCATCGACACGTTTCGGGACAAGATGGTCAATGGCATGATCGCCAATGGCTATGATCCAGAGTTTGCCCAGCGCTGCTTCAAGCAGATTGAAGGCTTTGGCACTTATGGCTTTCCAGAAAGCCACGCCGCCAGCTTCGCGCTGTTGGTCTACATCTCCGCGTGGATCAAATGCCATTACCCGGCTGTATTTGCTGCCGCACTTTTAAATAGCCAGCCAATGGGTTTTTATGCGCCAGCGCAAATCGTGCGCGATGCACGCGAGCACGGTGTCGAAGTGCGCGAGCCGGACCTCAACCATTCCCACTGGGATTGTACGTTGGAGGCTGGATCGTGTGGCTACGCTCTTCGCCTCGGCCTGCGCCAACTCAAAAGCGTCGGTCAAGAAACGGTCGAAACAATTTTAAAGGCGCGGGGCAATGGCTATCCCGATCTGCATACGCTGTGGCGCAGAACCCGACTGCCCACATCCGTTCTGGAGCCATTAGCAAACGGTGATGCATTCCGTTCGCTAGGCATGGACCGTCGCCAAGCATTATGGGCAATCCGCGCCCTCGAACCCACCGCGTTGCCGCTATTCGATAGTTTTGAAGCAGAAGTCGATACGAGTGGGGAAGCTCTTCCGGCAATGCGCTTGGGAGAACATGTGGCTGAAGATTACGCCAGCCTGTCGCTATCGCTAAAAGCCCATCCGATTGCGTTCATACGCCCCTATTTAGTGGGCAGCGATTTGCCTATTAAACCCGCCATGAAGCAGTTCGCCGCACCGTCTCCGCGCGTTATCGGCGGACCCCATGATGGCACGCCCGGTCGGCCCAATAGCTTCGAGAAGTTTGCCGTTGCGCATGGGACCATACCACGCTCTCGCCGAAACCAGATGGGTTTCCCGCTAGTGACCGCGACCGACCTGGCAGATTTGCCGCAGCACAAGATGATTTGCGTTGCTGGACTGGTGCTTGTCCGGCAACGGCCTGGTACAGCGAAAGGTGTAATGTTCATTACCATTGAGGACGAAACCGGCGCGATCAACCTAGTCATATTCCCGGATATGTACGAAGCTAACCGACGTGCCGTTTTGACCGGTCGAGCGCTATTGGTCGATGGCATGTTGGAAAAAGTCGGCAGCGGCGAACACCAGGTAATCCACGTGATCGTCAAAAAACTGACGGATATCACCGATCAGCTTTCGATCCTGACCGAGCAAGTGGAGTATGTACCCAAACCTCGCAATACCAGCGAGACGGGCAGTGCTAGACCGGAAGGGGCCAGAATGATTCCGATGCCGCGCAGTTTTCGGTAACGGCCAATCGGCCCCTGACTCAGGCTCATCGCGTTTGTCTGTCCAGGCCAACCGCCAGTCCAAGTACGATCTAACGTCAAGTGTCCCTGCAGCGCTTTTTATTTCGCGTTGAAGCTCTTTCGAGATTTCCCCATCTTGGGCATTATCAGAAAACTTTAGGACAAGATGGCCGCCAACGCTGGTATCCTACTGTCCATTGCGCGTTTCACGGTCGCCGGCTTGATCCGCTTCTTTTTGACAGATGTAAGCGCCATGATGAGTTCTACCGTACCAACGCTCGCCTTTGAGATGGTAGACGCCCGAAGGTATATTTAGCCAAACAACGGTATCGTTAGGACAGTGTTCCTGTGCTGCCTCCTCCGAGGTAAATGTTGCAGGCCCTGCCCGGCATAGATGAGGGATAGCAACGAGCAGCATGCTGACTAAAATACTGCGGAAAAGCATGAGTGTTCCTCTCTGATTCTGAAATCGGAATAACACAGTTTGAAACTTATGCATCTCCCTAATAGAATGCACTATGAGCCCTCGTTGCATACAGATACGATACCTTTCCTCAAACGGCCGAACGCACCTTACGCCACCCCTGGATAGCGAAGCGGAAGCATTGAAAGAGGCCTGTGAGATTTACGGATACCAAGTCAACGGTTACAGAAAATTTTCAGCTGTTTCGATCGTTGAGACATCGGGAGAAACGACTTACGTGTTGATCAATGAGGACGCGGTCAAAATAGCGTGGCTTCAACTAAGTTCATGAGCAAACGCCTGTGTTGCGCTCCGCCGGTGTAAGCCTTTCGAAAAGAAGAATCGCGCGAGCATAGACGGCCATCATACATTTTTCTCATATGAGAAGCAGGAGTAATTCAGCAATGACCTATGATAAGAAAATGATTTTATCTCGTTTGGAGAGAGCGGATAAAACCGACACTGTTTCGGACGCATTGTCCTATCTTTCTCTAAAAACGCTAGATGTGGCGTCCGATAAGATTGAAAAAATTAGCGTTTGCCGATGCGATCGGCATTTGGGGACGCTGCATAGTAAGCGTTTCAGAGGTCGGAAAAACTTTAAACGGCGGCGAGCAATTTCTTAAGTCATTAAAATTATTAAATTTTGACCTGCAGCTAGATCAGTTTTCTTTCCAAAATTCCTCAGTCACGGTGAACGTATTTTTTGAGCATGAGAATGAGAATTTCATTGGGTTTGTGGCTGTTAATCCTGAAATTGAAAACCAAATTCGATCTATCAGTGATCTATCTAAAAGTAACACAAATCTGACCAGACATGATACGCGCGTAGATGGCGAAAATTTTCCTCACACTGTGCATTGAAATACGCTGTAAGTTAGCTGTTTGGCATACAGTCTGTGAAACTGATACTGACTCAGTTGGTTTCGTCAGTTTTTTTTGAGACTTCAGGTACCGATGTTGACGTAGCGGCTACAGAGAAGTGCCCCCTGTTTTGACGGTGCATTTCTTGATTGCAATCATAACGCATTATCCTGCTAGTGAGAAATCAGTCTCTGGAGCCTGAAGCAGATTTAGGCTAGCCTTCTCATGATCATGAGTATCGTCCCCCAAATTGATTACCGAAGCAATCTTCTGCGTTATTGGCGTAATAGCCTTGCTGATGTGGAAAGGAAAAAAGTTTCTCCATCCCAAACGATTGGGCTGGGACAGATGGAACTTTGGGAAGGCGTCGTTCCTTCGTCGGCTTTAGTTGAGCTTAATGAGCAATGGAGACGAGCGAACGGTAAGCAAGGCAAACCGAACGACACGATTAAAGATACCCCTTCGGCGATTGCAGTTCTTGTAGCTCCTTTGGTTCTGTACGCCGTAATAGAGCATGGTAAATTCTGGAAACAAGGCGATCCGATCGTGTACCCGCTCTGGATTCCTGCAACGCTTTCTAGCGAAGGAAAACTTTCTCCTGCGTCTGAGCGCCTTCCGTGGATCGTGAGAGAGCTGCTCGAGCCGAATCAATTTTCCGATATCACGCTCGGGACCGTTGATGATGTCGATACATTTCTGACCTTAGAAAGCAGCGGTACGCTCCCAGCGACTTGGTCTGATACGCTAGGTTATGCAGAACGGATGTGGACCCACGTGACTGACACATCTCTTGCGGCCTACGCACTACCAGGTTTCGTGCGCCAGGAAGCGGTCATATGTCTGGATGCTGAGCCGCGCAACATCGCGGAGGGGTTGCTCTCGCTCTACAATAGGATTGAAATTGGTTTAGACATACCGCTTTTAGACAAGCTAACAGCGAGGCTTCTTAGTAAGCCGGAACTTTCTAATATCTCTTTAGATCAAGCTAGCGAACAGCATGTCGGGCATATTTCAGCCCAATCACTAACTCTGTCTCAGCGCTTGGGGTTGCATGCGACATTGGCGCTTTCCGGGACAAACGAGTTCCTTGCAATCAACGGTCCACCAGGGACTGGTAAGACTACGTTGTTACAGAGTATCATTGCCTCATTATGGGTCGATGCCGCCGCTCAGGGAGGTGAGCCGCCTGTCATACTGGTGGCCTCCACGAACAACCGAGCGGTAGAGAATGTCCTCGAAAGCTTCGGCCGAGCTGGAGCTATTTCAAATAATCATCCCTTGGCCACCCTGTCCATAATCAAGCGCTGGCTGCCAGATGTGGAAGGGTACGGGCTTTATCTTAAGTCCCGTAGCGTTGAAACGGATGCTCAAAATACAACCCGAGAGAAAACCTCCAAGGGTCCTCGTTGGACGGGCTTCGTAGAAATGACGGAAGAGCCCGCCTATCTCAAAAGGGCTAGTCGACATTTCCTTCAAGTTTTTCAGGAATATAATGGCGCCAGCTCGGCGACTCTGAATGAGGCTACTGATGAATTGCATCGGCAGCTTCGGAGTGCTGCAAACGCTCTGAAGCGCCTCATGAAAAGCGAGCGAAACTTTCGGCAGCTCGCCATCACTTTTCAGATGGCTTTGGCGGCAAGCCGTATCAACAAACAGCCGGAGAATACGGCGAGTGAGGAGACATCTCTGAGCCTAGCTGACATTATGGCGCTTGCACAGGAACTATCGCGCCATGTCGAATACGCACGCGAGCGTCGAAATGCAGCAAGGCGAGTGCGCGACGAAGTGGCAAAGGTTGCTGCTCCAAAAGGCCTCTTCGAAGTCCTATTCAAATTCATACCGGCAGTACGGATGCAACCCTGGATCCGTGCTCGTGCTCTTTTAGAAGAGAATAGGTTTCACAAATTACTCGACCAATACAAATCAAGGCCGCCTACTTATGCCGAGCTAGCGGACCAGTTAGGCCAGTATGTGTCGCAACAGGAAGCAAGATTGTCGGAAGCTGAAAGGAGGCACACCAAGTTGCTTGAAGCGGAAACGGACTGGAGAGCTCAAGCGAACGTTATTATCGCAAAATATCAAGATTCGGGCTCCGGCGAAGACTATCTATCCGATTTCAACCACTTTGCTGGCTTCTTGGACACACATTTACGTGTCGAGCTATTTCACTTGGCCGGCCGGTACTGGGAAGGTCGATGGCTTCTCGAAATGGAGGGGTCAAAACTAGCGCTTGACCAGCAGAATCGGCAAAGTTGCGAGGCCCGGTTTCGGCGATTTGCCAAACTAACGCCGTGCATGGTTGCCACCCCTTTCATGGCTGCAAAATATTTTGAATATTTCGACGGGAAGTCGAATCCACTTACCAATTTTCTCGATCTTCTGATCGTTGACGAAGCTGGCCAGGTCCGTCCCGATATCGGCGTTCCAATCTTCGCGTTGGCGAAACGGGCCGTCGTCGTGGGTGACACACATCAAATCGAGCCTGTGTGGGAACAACTGCCTCCCGTTGACTTGGGTAACCTGCACAAAATGGGGCTCGATCGGTTCATCAATGTTTTAAGCGATTCAGGCAGCCGCGTCTCCAGCGGCAACCTAATGAGGATGGCCCGACATGTCAGTGGTTACAACCAAACGAACGACCGGGGAATCTTCCTAGCCGAGCATTTCCGATGCCTGGAAAAGATCATAGATTATTGTAACCGACTGACCTATGGCGGAAGGCTCGTACCGAGCCGTATGGATAGTGGACCGGAGCTTCTGCCCGCGATGGGTTTTGCTCACATTGATAGTCCTAGTGAGCGGCAAGCGAAATCCTGGGCGAATCCGGGTGAGGCTGGAACGATTGCGGAATGGCTATCCACACACAAAACTGAATTGCTTGCCACTTATCCCAAGCTGGAGACACTCGGGGAAATCATTGCAATTATTGCTCCATTTAGAGCTCAAGTGACTGTGCTTAAAGATGCTCTTGCGAGAGTCAGCCTGCATGACGACGGTATTGTTGTAGGTACCGTTCATGCAATGCAGGGAGGAGAAAAGCCTGTGATCATTTTCTCTCCAACACTCTCCCCCAGACCCTCTGGGGCATATTTCTTTGACCGTGGTCCAAACATGCTGAATGTCGCTGTCTCGCGCGCCAAAGACAGTTTCTTGGTTTTTGGAAATGCAGGGTTGTTCGACGCGAGAGAAGAGAAACCGTCGGGACTTCTCGCTGAGTGGTTATTCGCTGATCCTGATAATGAGATCACAGACCTAAAGCCCGCCCTTCATTTTCCCACACGTGCGCAAGATCAAATTGAATCGATCGAGAGTCTGACTGGTCACAGGCAGATATTGGCGGCGGCTCTGCAACAGGCACGTGAAAAGCTGATGATCGTAAGCCCCTACATCTCGATCAGAGCTCTGGAAGCAGACGATTTGCTGCCGGCTTTCGCAAGCGCGCTAGAACGGGGAGTAAACATCAAGGTATTAGTTGGTAGCGATATGGATCGAGAAGAGAACGGAACCAAACGAGAGAATGCAGCCCAGGCTATTCAAGCTTTGAAAGATTGCGGTGTTGAGATCACCGAGATACCGCGCATCCACCATAAGACACTTGTGGTCGATGAACTCTGGCTGGTGGAAGGATCCTTTAATTGGCTTTCGGCCGTGCGTGATGAAACTAGCAAATACCAGCGTACCGAACGGTCGCTTATGTTGAAAGGCCCAAACGCAGCGGAGCATATCCGCAAGATCTGGGAAAATGCGGAGCATCTACTGGCTTCCGATCAATAGTATTCTGCGGCTCATTTTCCATAACATCCATTCCAATACTCAGATGTCAGCGGGTCCGAAGCCAGCTACAGCCCGACCTACAACGCGACCATCGGCGCACTCGACAGTCGGATGAAACCGTGTTCACTATTGTTTAAGGCACGCAAAGCGAACCAACTTCGCCGACGGCACCGTCCTCGGCCTCGGTGCCACTGGTGGAGCAGAAAATGACAACGATTGCGCGAGCATCTGCAAAAGATTGATGGCAGGTAAGGCACGAAAAATAGGTTAGGCGAATTATCTTTGACAGGGTGAAAAGTTGAGCATACAGAAAGCAAACCGGTAAATCGATAATAAGAATATGGACTCTGTTTTTCGAAAATTAGCGACGTTTACAACCGCAACGGCAATAATTGGTCACGCCAATAATTCATATGCCTGCAAATTTTTGATCCAATCTAACGTCAGTGGTGACGTGAGATATGTTGACGACCTCAAAAACATCATGCACGATTCATCTGAATATTTAGCAATAATAAGAAAGATAGACGACAAAAAAGATATTAGAGATGTTTATTTTATATCGCAAACGCTAAATTTAAAACTTAACCCTATAATAAAGACCGCTAAAGATTTGAAACTCAATGGCGTAGATGTTGGGGCAAATACCATCGTGGCATTTCAATTACAATCTAATGATCTAAAATTTTCGTATAGTTATTATTTATACGCTGCGGGATCAGAGGTTATTATCGATGATCAGAGCGAGATTGCCCAACTATCACTCGCACTTGACGCGTGTATTAAAATTGATGACCTTGATAAAATTCAATCTGACAAACACAAGTCTAGCGGATATGTTGAAACGGCTGATCACAGCGGCGGGATAATGCATAAAGGGTTTGAGTATAATAGAGAATATAACGGACATTTTAACTTGGTTGTTTCTGGTAGATACGCAGTAGATACTAGCTGTGTAACGGACTTATTTTTTACCGAATACCAATCGTCAACTTAACCACGAGAAAGCTATGACCGATCCTACAAACTACCTTTCATTAAGTGACGCATATAGACTAACTGCTCGCATAAAAAATATAGATGGCTATCCTGGATTAGATCCCGAAACAATTCAATATGTAATTGCCGAGCCCCTGCTTAGACAACCGTCTCCTAGCGTATAGGTTAAGGACCAGATATCTTGTTGCGATACAAAAGATGACCAAGAAGATAGAAGGCCATATAGCGTCAGCATCTGATTGAGTAGCACCGCTGTTGCGCGGTTCAACCTCAGCATTTTGATGAAGAGCTTCCGGCTGAGTAAACGGGCTTTGAAGATCGGATTTGGGCTGAGCAATAACCGGTCCATTGGATATGGGTGGGAGGACTGGAATAGTTTTGAGAGCTTCACGATACTGAGGAGATATATCGAACTTTTTGGGTAGCGCTATAGGCACACTCGCATGAGCTTTCATAATCCTTTCGAGGTCGTCTAGCGCTACGATCGTATTGACCGTATCGTAGGGCCTATGATTAAGCGTCTGACGGAATTGTTCTGAAAGTTGCAAAAGGTTATTAGCCTTTACCCGATTTTCTGGGGTGTCATCTGTCAGCGAAGCTAAATCCGATTTTAGATCATCGAATGTCATTTGGTCGGATGTTCTGAGTGGCAATATGCGAAAGACACCATCCTGGTCCCGACAGACTTTGGCGGGCTGCCCGAGAGTAATGGTGTCTGTGCATTCATTATCGGGCACGGACAAGTCTGATTGTTGCGCCAAAACCTGACCAACAGCCGCTAAACATAAAAAGGACGCGACAAATAGACGACATAGATGCCGGTAACAGGAAATTGCCATTTCGAGACGAAAAGAGACGCACGAAAACCGCGTGGCACAACGCTTAACACGACTTCTG
Source organism: Alphaproteobacteria bacterium (assembly GCA_965199335.1). Classification (GTDB taxonomy): domain Bacteria; phylum Pseudomonadota; class Alphaproteobacteria; order CALMVH01; family CALMVH01; genus CBDAQV01. The sequence goes on from CBDAQZ010000004.1 coordinate 289,023, forward strand.
TCTGTAGTTGATCGTTTGATTATGCCGTCAGCCATGATGTGTCCGATTATTATTCGATACAACCTTGAGATTGTGCCGACAGACGATTACGATCACAAGCTGTAATAAGAAGGCTCGTTCAACAAGGACGAAAAAAATGCGCAAGATCGTTTTCTTTGCACTCGCTCTGGCAACTCCCGCTTTCGCGGCTCCCTCCCCGTCAAGTCCACCAAAGTCTCCTCCCTCCCAATGCGTCGCAATTTCGGTTCCCAGTTCCGAAAAGCAGAGTCTACCTCATGGTCAAGGATGCTGTTCGCACCACGGAGGAGAGTGTGGATGCCAAAATGGCCGAGATGTATGCTGCGACGGAGCCTTTAGCCCATCATGCGGATGCAATTAACGCGTCAGCACATTTGACAATTAAGGGTCGCGGGTTCGCTAGCGGCTGAGGTGATTTTGGCTCCTTAATCAGTTTCGGGAACTAAAATCCTTTGGGATAAGGGCTGAAGCTACATAAAATAAGCATTGACTTACGGCGCAACCGATCGTACGAAACAAGAACATAGCGACACAATGAAGGCTAATAACGCAAATAAAATGACTAAGAAAGGATTTATGAAAAAATTTAGTCTAGCTTTTACGACCCGCCTAGTAATGATGGTTTCTACATTAGGTGTGGCTAGCTTTGCACAAGCGGAAACTCCCACTGATCAAAATATATTAGATGGAATTCATAATACTTTATTGACAAAGGAATTATTGAACAGTCAGATAATAGAAAAGAATTTCAACATTAATCTTGGGTCAAAGAACATTTACTGGAAAAAAGATAAATCAAGAATATTAGAACAAGACTATTCTGATGATAGAATTGGAATTAACTACAACGAATATAAAATAGGAAATATAAATTCATCGGAGTTTAAAAAAGAGAGTTCCTATACGGCAATGATATACATCGCACTCTCTTTTCCTTCGACTAATTTTTGTGTTCCGTTCTCATTTATTAACACGTTGTATCCAACGAAACACCCAGTTTCGTTTGAAGAATACCCACCTAACTTCATTGGGTATCAATACTCAGACTTGCCAGTAAAACACGGGCAATCGATCACGGTGAAAGCCAAAGTTGATAAAGCTTCTAACTGTGTTAGAGAGTGCAAACTGTATCAGTCAAACACCCCGTAAACAGCTATTAACGAGGATCACGCGCAGCCATGCCAACCGCAGCTACTATTCTTCCAGGGGCTCTAGATAAGATCCTCACAGCAGCACTTCAGGGTTCTGGAAAATTGCTGCCGTATGAAATAACTAATATACTTACCCTAATTTCTCTTTCGCCCAAGCTAGTCACACAACTAGAATTGTTTTTTAGTAACAATAAATCACTTGGGGTTGGTAAATTAACTTTGAATAGTGGCCAAGACGGAGCAAATTCATCTCATTATAGTCCTATAAATAATACAATAAATATTTCCACCTTGACATCTGAAGATCCCGCAATACAATCTTTAAATAATAATCCATATATTACGCAAGATGCATTTGCACCTAAGGATGGTAATTCAAGTAATTTAACTTCTGGAAATGCTATCGTCGATTATGTAACGGCGACATTGACCAAAGAGTTGGGACATTTTTTAGATAGAGTCAATGCTCTTGGTTACGGAAGCTCCAATCCACTTTTTTCTCTAAGAACAAATCCGAATAGCTTTAATTCAGACGGAACTTATAGCGATGCCTTTTTCGTTACCAATGCTGCATATTCACTTCTAAGTGAAGCCCGCTCGTTACTAAACGAAGTTTCGGTTGATGAGGAAATCCATTATAATCTGCTTTCGAAAGGCGACTCAGGATTTGGTGGAAACCCTAACGATATATCCACAGGAACACAAATTGCCTTTGAAAAACAATATGCTGGCGCAGCAGCTCTAAATGCCACGTTGTCGCTAAGAAATCAGGCAGTTCTTAGTATTGCCGACTCTATACCCAATCACATCGCAAACGGAGGCACAGAAACCGCTCTGGAGCTCTATTCTAATAATGCAATATGGTCTCATAACGTCAAACAAGTTGTTCTATCTCAAGCGCAATCCGGTCGGATTTCGGCAATGTATGTTTATCAGAATGGCGCAAATACTTCGGCAAACGACTCAACAGGAAATTTCATTTTTCCTGAAAATCTAAAAAATCTGTCCCCTGGACTTGCTAGTAAAAATCAAGATAGCAATCCAATTTTGTATTTTAATGAATCAAATAATTCATCTATTATTTACGATTATAATCCTCTTACTACGCTTAGTTTCGAGAACGTCACTTTAGTTAAAGCAAACTATTCTGGCGAGAATGGTACCGGCAATCTGACGGAAGTTGACGAGGAATCCGCCGATTATTCCGCCATAACTACTTACTCCGGTTCCGATTACAATGTTGGTACGACGACCGATTACAGCGCCCCCGATGGCGGTGGTTCGGTCGACGGAATGAATTCTTTCTACCAACTCACAGGCAATTCGGGCACCGTGTCGAATGGGATAACTTATGCATCGATCGCCTCCTACCTCGACATGGCCGGGGTGACGGGTACGGTTCTGGCGGCGATAAACGGGGCGACTCCTGCCGCCACCAACATGACCCTGACGCCAGGGCCCGACCCGACCTGGACACCAACTTCTGGTGACGCGCTGGCTCCGCGCCAAGCCAATATACTCGTGCCGTTGCAGGCGGCTGCGCCCCAAGCAATCAGCATATCGGGCGTCTATACTCTGCCCGCACTCATTAGCACGCCCTATGACGAGGTGGCGACTTACGCAGCGATCGTAAATCTTGCCACGTCCATGGTAACCTACATCGTCGTGCCCGATACCAGCAGCGCGGCAGATATCGTCTACGTCCTCGACGGCAGCGACAATCTCATCGCTCAGATCTATGACGCGAATCTGCATATCGCCGGCAATAATCCCGGCATAACGCTGGCGGCCAATCCCTACTACACTGCCGGTAGCGGGGCTGGCTATCAGGGCGGCCACTTCCCAAACATGCCGGCCACCGTGATCGCGGTGAATTCGAACGATTTCGTGCCAGTGTCGGGCTTTGCCGGCGCCACTAACAGCAGCGGCGCCTCGGTCGTAGCACAGAACTATGGCGACGTGGTGGGTACTTATCTAAGTCCAGCGCCAACCTTCAGCAATACGGCGGTCAACGGCGGTAATCAGACAGTTACCACCAGTGCTGCAACTTTTAATAGTTATGACGACCTGCCCGATGCTGGCTATGCGATCTCGACCATCATCGATCCACACAACAGCGCCAATCGCGATCAGGTCATTACCGGGAAAGACGGCTCAGACTTCAGCGGCACAGTGACCCTGGCCGGCACCTCCACGGTAACTTTGGGCGGCATCACGTATTCCGTCAGCCTTGCCACGATCCCGTCGGGCAGTAGTGTCGGCGATGGCATACTGACCGGCGACGGTGTCACCTACCGGCATATCAACAATGCCGGCGAGCAGCTGACGGTGAGCGGCCAGACCGAGTATTATCTTAGCGGGTCCGAAGCCAGCTATAACCCAACTTACAACGCGACCACCGGAGCACTCGATCTCTCAGACGGTACCGTGTTCACAATCGGCTCGGGCGCGCAGAGCGAAATCAACTTCGCCGATGGCAGCGTCATAGGCCTCGGCGACGTCGGCGACCCGATAGAGTATCTGGGTGTCAACGCGGGCGTGAGCCTGGACGATGATGGCGACCAGACCATATACGGCACTTCCTCCGACACGGCGAACTTCCTGACGGGGAACTCAACGCCCGACGGCTCGTGGGGCATTACCATCACCTCGCCAGGGGTCGTCGTGTTTAACGGTGCTGATGCCGGATATGATGGCACGGTTACGCTGCATGGAATTGGCAATGTTTCGATGCAGACGACATCAAACGGCACGACAAACACGACAGTCTATCCGATATTAGCCGCCACGGGCGGCAATTTGACGGACAGCGATACTAATGGAGATAGCCTGATTGTTGAACAGGCCGGAACCACCAATAATATAACTTTTTCCGCCGGCTACACATCGTATTGGAATGTGACAGGCGTAAACGATACCGCAACGCTAAATAGCTCGGCCGAAATATACATGCCCGACAGCGAAAGCGATTACGGCATCGCCTATGACGTAAGCACCGCTGTCGTAACGCTAACCGATAATGGCAGCGGCGGCAGCGGAACTACCACGCTGAATACTTTGGGAAGCGAGAACGCCGGCAGCGAACTGAATTTTGCTGACGGCAATGTCATTGGATTTGGGCTCAATGACGATGACGTCAATTTTTATGGCAACACAATCCAGTTCGGTGCCGCTTCGGACGCACCCGGGTATCAATGGCAAGTTTCTGAAAACGCCGCAGGCGGCGTATTGGTCAATGGCGCGAACGACGGCTATGACGGACAATACACGATCAACGGCGTAAATGGCGTCCTTTACGATGAGACCGTCGATACCATTTTCGGCGGCACTTATTACGGCTTGGAAGAGATCGACGCCAGTGGTGGGCAAACCGCCACGATTTACGCCTTCTCCGACAATTTCGATCAGCTGATAGCGGAGGATGTCGGTAACAATAACCTGACCTTCGACGCCAACGCACTCAGCTACTGGCATGTCAATGGCTCGGGCGATAGCGCGACGCTTGACAATGGCCAGACGGAATTCGTGATGCGCGATCCGTTGGCCGATTACACGATAACCAGTACAGGCGGGACGGTAACGCTCGTCGACAGCGTAGCCGGAAGCAATGGCACGACAACGATCACCGCTGCTGGCGGCACGGGCGACGTTATTTTCGCCGACGGGCAGAGCCTTTGGCTCGGCGATAACACCTATATCGTTACCGCGACTGGCACGAGCACTGTAACGGGTACGGGTGATAGCGGGGCCAACTTCGCGACCTTCCTAAACGTCAGCGCGGATACCCCAGGCTGGGCGTGGTCCATTACCGAAGATGGAGCGGGAGATGCCGTTTTTGCAAGCCAGCTAGCCACATCAACCAGTGGCGGTTCGGGATTTGCCGGCACCGCAACTTTGGCTGATATCCAAGGCATTGCGATCGATGGACGCGATTACGATTTGGTAGCTTTGGACTCCACCGGCGACAGCGGTACAGTCACGGCAACAGAGGATGGGTCGGTAGGACTAGTGCTGGTCGACAGCAGCGGCAATAACAGTCTGACGCTTGACAGCACGACACCAACTTATTGGCACATGGATGGGGCCGGGAATGCTGCGACGCTAGAAAGCGGTTATACTGAAATCGATCTGCTGGGCGACGCCGCAGATTACACGATTACTAGTAATGGGACGACAGTAACGCTTGTCGACAGCATCGCAAACCGTAACGGCACGACTACGGTGGATCTCACAGGCGGAACCGGTGATCTGCGATTTGCTGATGGTAGCGACATCGGACTTTCGACCATAAGTACAACCGTTGGCTCAACGACGACGATAACGGCAGGCCTAAATTACGATATTGCTGCTAGCGAAACTTTGAATGTCACCGGTGCAGGTGACACGATCAGCCTATCGGCTGGCACACCGGTCATCAATATGGCGGGCACGGCAGCAAACTATACCGTCTCATATGATGGCGCCGGTATCGTAACGCTTACTGATAGTGTTGCGGATCGCAATGGTGTTACCACTTTCGACCTGGATGGGGGGTCAGGCCAAATCGAGTTTACGTCCGGTGCAGGCATCGGACTCGGGACCACTTCAGGAGATTCGAATTATTACGGTGGTGCAGGTAGCAACGTCTTTACGCTAAACGCGACGGCGACAGCTTATGGCAGCAACCAAGGCAACAATCTCGTTCTATTAAGCGGAAGCATCGGACCATCGACATCGTGGCATGTCACTGATGATGGCTCAGGTACCGAGACATTTACTGGTAGTGCCGGCACTGGTTACACGGGTGTAGCCACCTTGAACGATGTGCAGCAGATCGAATTGGCGGGAACTGTCTACGATCTTGTGCAGGCGCCTGACGCCGCCGGAACTACAGATATCACTATGCCAGTTGATGGCGCTGTATGTACGATAGTTTCAGAGCACACGGGTCTGAACACTTACGATTTTTACAGCAGCGCACCATCCTATCTCTACGTAACCAGTGCGGCAGGCGCCAACGATACGGTGAATTTGTATAGCGGTAGCACACAAATTTACTTCACCGGTTCATCTAGCCAATACACTGAAGTTTATAATGGCACGAGTCAGCTGACCGTGACCGACACAGTTACCCAAGCTGTCGATACATTCACGCTTGATGGCGGGTCCGGTGAACTTATCTTCGCCAATGGCAGCAATATCCCGCTCAGCACGCCATCGACAGATAGCGGCGAAACTCCCAACACCTTCGCCGTGTTCGGCACGCAGTTCTTCGATGGTCACACGCCGGGCGTCTCCGGCCTGCCGTCCTTCGTCGCCGGCCTGCTCGCCGGAACCCTGACCGGCAGCGGCGGCACGCCGTCCGCGCTGGCAGTGATCGCCGCTTTGGATTCCGCGCTCGGCACCGCGGGCGCCAGCGACCTCGCCGCCGCGACGGTCAGCGGCGCGACCGCGCAATCCGCCAATTTCACCGTCGTCATCGATACAACCGCGCACACCGTTTCGGTCACGCAGCACCAGCCGGTCGTCGCCGGCGGGCAGAGCTATGCCGGCAGCACCGCCGCCGGTCGTGTTCGGCTACGATGCCGCGACCCTGGCCGTGACGCAGCTCAGCTACACCGATCCTGCGACCGGCACCGTCCTGACCGGCACGCTGGACAACGGCAGCCTGCAGGTCGATGGCGAGAAGGCCGACGGCAGTTCGTTCCTGTCCACCCTGGCGACCGGCACGGACGGCGTCACCGCCGAAAGCACCGCCGCTTACAGCGGCGCGAACGAGGGCGGCACGCTGCTGTCGATCGACCACGAGACCGGGGCAGCCTCGCAGCTCACCACCGAGTACAACCAGTTCGGCGAGGACTACTACGACGTCACCACATCCTACGCCACGCCGAACGACGGCGGCGCGACGGTGACCGCGATCTCCTTCAACTTCGCCACGGCGAACGCGGCCTATGGCGGCACGCTCGATTACGACGCCCTCGGCCAGATCGCCTTCGACGGCACGGGCAATTTCAAGGGCGTGATGGCCGCGCTGAACGGCGCTGCCGGCTACTGGACGCCGCAGCTTGCCGAGCTGGCCCTGCCCGCCGCGCTCGGCTGGACGCAGACGCCGTCAAACGGAACCATCGACTTCACGCCGATCGGCATCGCCGCCGGCGCCACCAATCTGAGCTACGTCCTCGACGGCTCGGACAACGTGCGCGCGATCGCGCTGCTGCCCGGCCAGGCCGGCGGCGGCAAGTTCTATATCCTGAACGGCGGGGGCTATCTGACGGCCAGCTACGATCTTGCCGATATCAGCGTTACGTACTCCGACAACAGCGCGGGCGACGGCATCCCCTATGTCGTCATCGCCGACACGCACGGCGATTCCTTCCACTACGACGAGGGCGGCACGGCGACCGACGTCACCGGCGCCTATGCTCTGGCCGACGGCGAGCTGACCTACGAGGCGCAGACCTACTACATCGACCCGGGCGCGACCGTGACCGGGATGAGCACTCTGTCGAACACCGCCTCGTTCGACACCGGCGATATCCTGCCCGACGGCAAATGGGGCGTCGTCGCGACGAACGGCAACACCGTGACCTTCACCGATCTGGGCGGCGCGAATTTCGGCGGTCCCGGCGACACCGGCGGCAGCGCGACGATCGTCAACATGCAGTCGGTCGAGCTGGGCAACAAGACCTACGCCCTCGACATCCTGACCGGTGGCACGACCGTCTTCGGTCCCGACACCGCCGACGCGCTGGTCGCCGAAACCGCTGCCGGCGGCAACACCGTCACCTTCGACCAGACGGGCACGATGTACTGGCACGTCGCGGGCAGCGGCGACACGGCCACGCTGCAGGGCGGCCAGACCGAGATCTACCTGCAGGGCAACGCCGCCGACTATGCCGAGACGGATACCGCCGGCAGCGTGACCCTTGTCGACAGCGTATCCGGCCGCAACGGCACCGCCACCGTAGACCTCGACGGCGGCACCGGCGACCTGGTGTTCGCGGACGGCACCTCTGAAGCCCTGGGCACCACGTCGGACGGCGGCTCGTTCGGTAGCGACGAAAGCCTGGGCACGTTCGCCGTGCTGGGCACGCAGTTCCTCGACGGCCACACGCCCGGCCTGTCCGACCTGCCTCCCTTCGTCGCCGGCCTGCTTGCCGGCACGCTGACCGGCAGCGGCGGCACGCCCGATCCTCTGGCCGTAATCGAGGGGCTGGACTCCGCCCTCGGCACGCCGGGCGCCAGCGATTACGCCGCCGCCACCGTAAGCGGTTCCACTGCGCAGTCGGCCAATTTCACCGTCAGCGTCGACACGGCCACGGATACGATTTCCGTAACCCAGAACCAGGCCGTCGTGGCCGGCGGCAAAAGCTATCCCGGCGCTGCCGCGCCCGTAGTGTTCACCTACGATCCTACGACATTGGCCGTCACGCAGCTGCAATATACCGACCCGGTGACCGGCACCGTCGTCACGGGCACGCTGGATACCAGCGCCGGCGCAACCCTGCTGATCGATGGCGAGAAAACGGACGGCAGCTCCTTCCTGTCGACGCTCTCGACCGGACCGGACGGTATAACGACAGAGCTGACCTCGGCTTACACCCAGGCGAACGGCGGGGGCACCCTGCTCTCGACCGATTACGAGAACGGCACGGTTTCGCAGATCACGACGGAATACAATCAGTTCGGCGAAAACTTCTACGACGTGACCACCTCGTACACCGCCCCGAACGGCGGCGGCGCAACCATCACTGCGATCACGTTCAACTTCGCGGCGGCGAACGCGGCCTATGGCGGCGACCTGAACTACAACGCCCCGGGCGAGATCGCCTTCGACGGCCTGGGCAATTTCGGCGGGATCATTGCGACGCTGAACGGCGCAACCACGGACTGGCTGCCCCAACTGGCCAGCCTGGCCCTGCCACTTGCCATCGGCTGGACGCAACAACCCTCGGACGGCGTGATCACGTTCTCGCCTGTCGGCCTGTCATCGGGCGCGACAAATCTGAGCTACTTGATCAACGGGTCAGGCTACATACAGGCGATCGAACTGCTGCCTGGTCAGTCCGGTTCGGGCAAGCTGTATTTCGAGGATGGCGGCGGCAATCTGACGGGCACGTATGAACTGGCGGACGTAACCGCCACGTATTTCGACAACGACAGCGCCGACGGCGGGACGCCTTACGTTACCGTGACCGACACCCATGGCGATTCCGCCAGGTACTATATCCCCGCTTACGGCCCCAGCGACATCAGCGGTCCGGATGCGCTATCCAATGGCGCCTTCTCGTACGAGGCGCAGACCTATTACGTGAACGCCGGCGATACCCAAACCGGGTTGAGCACGCTTTCCAACACGGCCTCGTTCAACACTGACGATACCGCCCCCGATGGGAAATGGAGTGTGGTCGCCACCAACAGCGACACCGTGACCCTGACCGATCGTGGCGGTGCGAATTTCGGCGGCCAGGGACAGACGGGTGGCAGCGCCACGATCGTCGCCATGCAAGCAGTCGAGTTCGGAGCCGTGACATACGCGCTCAATGTCCTGACCGGCGGCGCAAAGTCGTTCGGTCCCACGAGTGCGAACGCCCTGGTTGCCGAAACTGTCGCAGGCGGCAACGCGGTCACCTTCGATCAGTCCGGCACCATGTATTGGCACGTCGCGGGCAGCGGCGACAGCGCAACGCTGGAAGCCGGGCAGACCGAAATCTACCTGGAAGGCAATGCCTCCGACTACACCGAAACCAGCATCGACAACACGCTGACTCTTACCGATAGCGTGGCGAACCGCAACGGAACCTTGACCATCAACCTTAACGGCGGCGCTGGCGAACTGGTGTTTGCCGATGGCAATGACGTCGGGCTCGACAGATCTGCGGACACCGTGATCTACGGCGGATCAACATCGTCGACCCTGACTGGCACGGTCAATGCCGACACCATCCACGCCGGGCTGGGAACTGAAACCCTGGTCGGCAGCGGCGGTGCGGATACCTATGAGATTGGCGCCGGAACGACGACCGACACCATCCTCAACGGTATTCCGTTCAGCAACGCCGCGTCTGGCACGCTTGCCTTCACGGGATCCATCGAAGATTCGAATCTTTGGTTTGCCCAGTCCGGCAACAATCTGGTCATCGACGTCCTGGGCACGACGCGGCAGGCCGTAGTGCAGAACTGGTTCACCGCCGGCGCCTCATACGCGCAGACCAGCGAAATCGTCGATGCGGCCGGCATGAAACTGGATACGGCGTTGACCAACCTGGTCACGGCGATGGCCACATTCTCCGCGAACAACGCCACCTTCAATCCGCAGACCACAACCGACACGACCCTGACAAACAGCAGCTACTATGGAACGTTATCGACCACAGTTGGTAATTCTTGGCATAGTTGAGGATTGGTAGCTGTGATCTAAATGGGAGGGAACGACGTCTAACAGCATGAATATGCTGTTAGACGAGTCCTGTTTGCGTACTGTAACTAAAGTTCTGCGGTTTGATACTTCCAGTTAGCGCCGCGTCGGAATCAGTTACGCCAATAGCTGACACGATGCAGTTCAAGCTTGGGATTTTCCTACATACGCCAGACACGACATTTCATAATTTACAGCGTCGACGATATCTTCCCAATCATCTGAGATCTGGCAGAGCCTGACGAACTCGCGCAACAGATCTTCGACCGTCACGTTACGTTTTGCGGCTATTGCGGATAGCGCGCTGCTAAGCTCGGCATTGAGTATGGTTGTATGGGTCATAGTTACGCTATCAGCTGGTTTGAACGGGCAACTTCGTCATAGTTTTCGATTGGCTTCGCTATCTCGCCCGACATGTTGCAGTCCAGCTTCAGTGCAAGGACGGAGAACCCATGCTGGTCAGTTTTGAGCGAGCCTAACCGCTCGGTCCGGATGCCGGCTCTGTGCAGCACCCGTTCCATACCTAAATCCGACACGCTACAGAAGTTCTTCACCCCTTTGGCCAAGGCACGAGCCGACGCATCCTGTATCAGCATTCGTAACCAGAAACCTCGTTCCTTGGGACTTACGTCCCTGGCAGTTCCAAGCCTGGTGCCTTCCCAGACCTGATCGCGATCTATGTTAGAAGAATCATCGATCAGATCGTTGTAGACGTCAAAGAGCAGGCTCGCTCCCCGACACGGTAGCAGGCGGCCGTACGACTTGATTTTGCCGTCTGCTACAATCATCGAGTACTCAGCATCGCGATTGTCGAACTGATCGAGCTCTCGGCCTTCGGCGTCCACTTCAAGCGGCCAGCCCATTTCCTCGACGAAGACTGCCGTTCGCATCCTGGCGTAAGTGTCCACCAATGCATGTTGACCGGGCATGACATCGCTGACCGTCACGATCTTCGTCGCGTCTGCAATATCGAGAGGCATACCGCCTTTCGATCTCAATGTGATCAGGCCTTCGACTTCTACTGGACGGTCACCCTTCAGCTGCTTGCGCTGCAACAGACGAGCTATGGCAATCTGCATCTCAATCGTTGCCATGTGAACGCCTGGACAAACCCTTGGTCCGGAGCTGAACGGTATAAAGGCAAATTTGTGCGTAGGCTGATAATCGACAAAGCGCTCTGGGTCGAAACGTTCTGGATCATTCCAGAATTCGGGAACACGGTGCGTAATGTAAGGCGTGATCATTACCACATCGCCTTTGCGAACATGGACGCCCATGAGCTCATCGTCGGCTAATGCGGTTCGAGCAACCCACCAAACGGCGGGATACAGACGTTCGACCTCTTTGATGAACGCACCGATCAAGGTCATTCCCCTCAGGTCGCCTGCTGTCGGAGCCCGATCGAGAGGAATACATCTGTATGCTTCCTGACGAAGACGTTCTTGCAGCGCGGGATCCTTGGCAAGCATATCCCATGCGAATGAAAGCGTATTTCCCGTCGTCTCATGGCCAGCAATCAGGGCTGTCACCACTTCATCGAGCACACGTTGATCGGACAGCGGCTCCCCTGTATCGATTTCGACGGCATCGATGAGAGCCTGCAACATATCGTTTCGCGGCTCTGACCTTCTGCGCTCGGCGATCATATCGCGAACCACGGCAAAGACATCTTCGCGCGCAGCCAGGTATTGCTTGTAGAGCTTGGTGCGGAATAGGCGGTGCTTGTCTATGACAGACCAACAAACATCGGAGAAATACCATTGTAGCGCGTGCATGGCCGATACGATCCGGTCTACCGACTCTCTATCGGAGTTCCCGAACATCGTTGAACACAGGACACGAAGCGTCAGCGCGGAGGACGCGGTTGCGACATCGAAATCTTTGCCGCGCCATGTGTCGAACTCGGACCAGATAACGCGGTCGATTTCACCGATCGCCTCATGGATCGAGGGCATGGTCATTTGATGCTGAACCACCTTGCGGGTGGACGACCAAACGTTTCCGTTCGAAGTTACAAGACCATCGCCGAGGATCGGCTTCAACTTGTCGACATATTTGATCTTCTGGTAGTTAGCCGCGTTGGATACGCTGACATGGCGAACGGCGTCGGGGTGGCCGGCCATAATAACTCTTTGCATGCCTATTCGCATCGGAACGACCGAGCCATGTTCGGCAAGCAGCTTTTTTAGAAAGTTGGGAGGATCCTTCCGAATCTCTCGAAGCACCCCAAGTACAGGTACTCCCTTTAACTCTTTTTTCTTAGACGGACGAGCAGTGTATTCTTGTTCTTGTAAAGCAATTGACATTGCCAGCCCCACTTGTGATGGGGCGAATAAATAAAGATGAGAGTGCCGGCAGCGTCATTGTTAGAACTACGGAAATCTGGCAACCCATTGCCAATACACGCCCAAGCGTGTTAAGGCGGGTAGAAATCAGTATTTCGGTGGCCTATGACAAACGCGTTCATACCTGCTTACATCACAGAGCAAATTCTCAATGCGCGCAGCCCGGAAGAAATCAAGCAAATCGCGTCGAAATATCTGGAGGATCTCGGGTTCTCCAAGTTCGCCTTTTGCTTTGGCTGGCAGAAGTCGAAAAAGAAGTTCGACAACGTGACAACCCTGCTGACCGATTACCCGGATGAATGGGTTCGCCGGTATACGGACGAGCTATATGTCTATCGTGATCTGATTCATTATCGCTCGCTCAATACCGTGACTCCGTTCTCATGGTCATCGCTGCAGACGCGCGAGATCACGTCTGAATCGGCTCTCGTTTTCAACGAGGCGACGGAGTTCAATATGCACGATGGCATCAGCGTACCCATTCGCTCTGGTGACAATACGTTCAGCCTGCTCTCTGCCGTGGCTGGTGGTAGCCTTCGTGAGCGAGAAGAAGTGGTCCGCCGGAATGCGGGGACGGTCATGATCCTGGCTTCATTTCTGCATGAACGAGGCAGCCAGCTATTTAGCGAGCTTGGACACAGTCAAATCAAGCATGAGCCCGCCTCGGAGCGGGAACGGGAGGTTCTCAAATGGGTGGCGAGCGGAAAAAGTTCGGCGGATATAGCCGACATTCTGCATATCAGCGAAGCCACGGTGAATAAACACATTGAGAACGTAATGAAGAAGTTTCATGCGACGACCCGATCGCATGCGGCTGTTCAGGCCGTCATGAGCGGACTGATCGAACCAGTGGGATAAGTTAGTTGGATAAGTCGAACGTGACCGAGCCGCGGTATATCCGCACTCTTACCGTTGAAGCTGCGTGTTTTAGGACCGGTGGCGAACGATTGAGCTATATGCGTGAGAGAGCCGGTCTTTCTCTGGGTGAAGCCGCAGAGCGTGCAGGAATATCTAAAAGCCAGCTCTCGCGGCTTGAGTCGGGCGCTCGTCGTTTGCATAGGGAGTATGCAATTCCGCTCGCAACTGCCTATGGGCTGACACTCGATAATTTTGATTCGGTTCTAGAGTACGAGCCGTCCACCAGAATTGCGAACTTCAATCAGAAGGCTGAACTCAAACCGCCACTATCCAGATTTCCTTCGGTCAGAATGAGCCGCCTACCCTATCGACCGGGTATGGCCGAAAGTGAAATCGCGTTCTCGATCGCCTTCCCTTTGTCTCCTCAGAGCTATGCCATCGAAATCGACCGACACCTATCGGACACGCTTCTTCCGGTTGGCACTGTCGCTTTGGTAGACCCAGACGCCCTTGTCATGCTTGGCGACACGGTCATCAATACGGAGACCTGGTTCCCCGTATTTGTAAAGCTCGAGCGTGACAAGAAAGGCGATCTTATTGGCACTACGGCAAACGACACGGTTCCGTTGCCAAAGGCCAAGAGCGTTAAAGAGTTTCCCAAAGTGGTCGCCCTGTTACCGGCCGCATATCTTTTTCTGGAAGATAAGCCGACGGCTTAGGTCTATGACCTGCTTCACCGTCAATCGCCTTCTTATCAGGCGGTCGCCAGCTCGTCGATTGGATCGCGCCCCACCACATAGCGGCGATAGGAAAGCATAATCACCAGGGATGAGTTGCAAGCCAGCACGGTCGCAGGAAACATAACCGTGATCAGGTTATAGTTTTCCACCGCTAGCAGGGCGAGACTGAACTTCAGCAGATTCAGGCCATAGATCAAAATCGGCTCTTCGAACGGTTTCGACCACGACTTACGAAATGTGGGGTATAGCCCCATAGCGTTGATCAAGGAGACCAAGCACATCGAGTAGAGGGGATCTTTGGTGAAATACCAAAGCGGTATAGTGCTGACCGCCACGCCAAACACGGCCCAGTCGCTCTTCGTGATATTTTTTTCACCATAACGCGCGCCAATCCCAGCAGCTACGAAACACGCCACTGCACCACCACCGACAGCCCAGGACCCTGCCCCCGCGCCTTTTACGACAGCGGCGGCAAACGCCACCGCAGATATAAGACCCCAGATTATCCAGGAAAACATATGCGGCTTGGCTTTGCCTTTCACGGCCGCCCAGCAATAAGGAATGAAACCGGCAAGACCAATGAAAAGAGTCAAAATACCAAAAATGTCTTTGAGCATCCGGTCCTCCGACAGCTGATTTTGTTCTCTTATATAACGATCTACACCGGGCTTGTAGAAATATTATCGCATGCATGCCTCATGCTATCGTATGTACATGCCATCGCATGTGGCAGCTTTGTATGAGTGCTGAGTCTTAGGAAAAACTAGTCCAACGGTTCAGAAACTGTGAGCGATCTCATTTCTGCAATGCTCTGGAATTGGGTCAACATTTCCGGGTGGCGTTGAGCCAAATGACGAACGATCTTGGCATTGCCAAGCAGTTTGGCGAGATAGCCTTTAGCCAGCATAAGGTTCATCATATCGTCTCGAAAGGTCTCTTCGATCGACTCGTATTCACCTTGTAAGCTTGCCATCTCGCTCTGCATACGCGCCATCTGCTCCTCATCGAAGCCTTTGATCCGCTTGGGCTTCGCAGGATTGAGCAGCTGGCTACTCGGTGTCGCCGCCATAATCGCGTTCGCATAAGAGCTCGAATATATTCTGGCATCGTTCATGAGGGTCGCGGCTTCGATCTGACGCATCGGTTTCATGCGACGCAGCACTCCGAATACCGTTGTCGCAACCGGCTTGTCCTTGAGCAATTCTGTTGCCTCAGGACATATGCCTGCAAGCAAATCCCGTTTGCGAATGATGTTCAGCACGTCGACATCGAGTGCCAAGGCTATTTTGGCTTCGGGTACGCCGCGCTCGACCGCACGGACGATCATCTTATGCTCCTGCACAATCGTAAGCCGGCTTATGTGCTTATTATAGGTAAAAGCCTCGTCGTCCTTAGAGACAAGGCAGGTCATCTGCGATTCACCGAGCTGCTTAAGAGCTTCCAGGCGAAGATGACCGTCGAGCAGGATGTATTTGCCCGGCAGCTTTTTATCCCGTGCCACGACAGGGGGTTCGATAATCCCGACTTCCCGTATAGACGCGAGTATTTGCTGAAATTTACGGCTCGTACAGGCAGCGCTAGTGACGATCTTCAGCGGGATAATCTGATCGATCGTTAGGAGAACAGTTTCACGATCAAACCCCAATTTGATCTCACTTTTCGCCAATTTTGAGATTGGCCGAGGACTAGGGGTCAGCCTGGCCATAATTCAATCTTTGCAGATAGGCTGAGCGGCATATCTGTCAGACCTTCCGCTCGCAAAAGGTTTGTGAACTGTACGTCCTGGAAAAGGCGCTTTAGCGCCTCTGTAACAAACAGCAAGTTGTTGCCCGCCATTTCTGCCTTGCGAATTAGAACACGTTTTCGGTTCACCTCCTTCTTGTATATTTTCAGAACGTCCTGACCCTTGATCGGCGTTTCCAAAGAAACGCGCGTTGTCGGTTGATACCCGCGCAAGTTTTTGCCGGCGCGGCGGCGTGTTGCGATCAGCTTCTTGGCTTTGAGCAGCTTATTTCCACGTAGCTGGTTGCTCTCGTAAAGATCGTGCAACGCCCGTTGTTCGTCTTCGGGAGAGTCGGAAATCGCCATCGCGAGCGTTATCGGCACGTGCCCTGCTTCCACGGCTGAGAGTAAACGCTCTTCTCCCTTCTCGAGAAGCGTCAGAATTCCAATTATATATTCGACCGCAAGGCCGGTCTTGGTCGAAATCGTCCGTGCGTCATATCCCTGTTCCTGCAAAAGACTTATTCCATGAAAGAGCTCGCTGGCGCGATGTTGCCTGCGCGCGAGATTCTCGACCAGGCTCATGACAAGAGCTTCGTGCTCCGTGGCCTTAATTACGATCGCAGGTATCTCAGTCTGACCGACGGCAAGGAATGCCTCCAGCCGGCCCTGTCCGCAGACCAGATCGTATTCCTTATTGGCGGCCCCAGACCGGCAAGGTGTAACCGTGATCGGTCGTTTTAAACCGACCCGGACGATGTTCTCAGCGATCCCGCGAAAATTGGCCTGATTGCGGACACGAGGATTTAGAATGTTGATCCGATCGATGCAGATCATCTCCACAGTCGTACTTGGCATGATCTTGCTCATGCCGCTAAAGGCACCGAGGCGCGCCTGGTTAACATGAAAAACGCCTCGAGATCATCGAACCGGTAGGCATCCAATGCAAAATGGTTTTCATCGGCGAGGCGTAGATTTGGATTCTCGATATCGAGCGCCGGAAACAGATAGTAGTCGAGTGGCTGGGTGTTTTCAGAATTCATCCTGATAGCGATTGTCAAATCGGGCTGCAGCCCCGCATCGACGCGGATATTCCATCGATTGGCGCCGTTTGCGGTGTGTTGGCATCGGCATATAACAATCGAAACACGAACTTCCTCGTTGACGTGAAGGATATCGTTTTCCGTTTCGCAATCGACCCGTCCCCCTAATAGCCTGATTTTTTGAACGGTATCGTTGACAACTACGGGGTATAGGTTGCGCAGAGTTCGATTGATCTCGATGAAGCTTAGATCGCGCTCTGGCGTATATCCAATCAGTTGGTACGCATGCACCAGACTTCCAAAACGATGGGAATAGGCGCTGCTGGATGGCATATCTTCGGCTTCGTTGATTATAACGCCGGAAAGCCAGCCCTGGCGATCGCGCAGGTTCTTCAACTTCGAAAGAAACTCATCATCAGTAAGACGGCGTGATCGTTCTCGTATCATGCCTTGGGCCGTGTAAAAATATCGCGGCTCGATTATCGCTTCAAACACACCGTCGGCCCTGACCCACATATCAGGGCTATTGATCACTTTTTGCTTTTTCAGCTTGAATGAAACGCGGTTGAAAACGCTGTTTCCAATATATTTTTCATTGATAAGAATTTGGTGAACCGTCGCACGCGTCCAGGCACGATCAAGATCTGTTTTTATTCCCCGCTCATTGAGAATAGTTGCGATACGATTCTCGTTCAAACCGTCCTCGACAAACGATTTGTAGATCCAATGGACGGTCTCGATTTCCTCGGCTGGACCTGGAATCAGCACGACGCGGTCGGTTTGGAGAGCCTTATGTTCGCCCCGCTTCAGCAAACCTTTTGTCTCTCCGTGCTCGTTGATTAGTTGTCTCCGTAGACCAAAACCGGCCGATCCGCCTTGCTTGTAGCCAAGCTCGATAAGCCGGCATTGACCTGCAAAAACCTTGCTCGATAACTCACGGCTGTACTCTCCGGCCATCGCTCGCTTAACGCCTTTTACGATGGTCGACACCGGGCTGCCATCGTTCTCGAACTGCTCAGCTACATACTGGACATCAATGCCGGCGCGCCGACAAATGTACTCGTAATACGCACTCTCGTCCGCGTCCTGAAATCGTCCCCATCTGGTTACGTCCAGGACCAGAATCATCGAGAACGAGGCGGCGCCGGCCTGTACATCGGCGATCAAGCCCTTCAACGCATCGCGGCCATCCAGGCTAAGGCCACTTTTGCCAGAATCAGTATACGTTTTGACGATCTCGATATGTTGGCGATCGGCATAAGTTCTGATCACCTCGGCCTGATTTTCTGTCGAATATTTTTGATGGTCGGTGGACATTCGGACGTACATTGCGGCCGTGCGCTGAAGTAGAGCGCTATCCGCATTCGGTCTCTGTTCTATTCTGGTCATGTTCAGTCCACCAAAAGATCCGGTTGACGGCGGGTTTCAATGCCTCCCAACCGTAAAGGGAGAGTCCGGACATGTCCCTTCCGAAGAAGGACCAAGTATTTCCAGACAATGCCGAACTGAAATCCGACGCGGAACTTGCCCTATTGGTCTCGGAGGCTTTGCGGGCGGACTACGGGACATCCTCCGCAGCAATTAAACGCATCGCACGTGATGCGCGGGTCTCTCCCCGCACGGCAAGAAATTGGTATGAAGGTAAAAACCTTCTATCTGTCAGGTGCTTAGTGTTATTGGGCCGCGGTTCATTAGCCATGCACGCCCTAATTTTGCACCTATTGCAGCCTCAGCAGACCATCGATTTCAATTTGGCCGATCTCCCCAATCTAAAACTGAACCCTGGCAAACCATCGAGCGCTAAACAGTTAGGTCCAAACCGACCTATAAACCGACCTATTAATTCCGGCCTGTCTTCCCGCAACGATCGTCAGGAATGGTTTTTGGCGCAGTTACGAGTTGGAACAAGAGTTACAGCAGAAGACATCGTAGGAAGCTGGATCGTCGGAATGACTACCGCGAAAGATGATATCGCAAAGCTGAAAGCGAGCGGCCTGGTCGTTTTTATCGGCGCAAGAAGGACAGGGCGGTATGAACTTGCGTTCGACAGTAGGAAATAAAAGCCGGATCAGCCATGCGACTACGTATTGCAGAAGGCGCGTTCCCTGATTGGAACTTGCACAATCCCTGTTCCTCAGAGATTTTTCCCTGATACCGTTTCTGAAATTCCCTGTTTCAAATCACATGTCCCGAAAATCAAAACGTCCGGTGGCGAGCTTTCACGCCGCTTTCTTGGTTTGAAAGGGCGAGACAATCTCGTCAGGATTGCCACATTCCTGTATTTTCCCTGATAAACAGGGAATTATGCCAAGTGAGAGGGGTTCGCTGTAGACTGCCTGCACAGCCATCTAAAATAATGATATCATTATTTTTTATGATCTACTGTGCTTGCGCGGCAGACTGCGGACCTTTGCTCAGGCAGCATAGCAGAGACGTCGATCGCGAGCGGGTTTCTCATGCCGAGGCCGAAAAAATCTCTGTCTGAAATTTTCAATCCACGACAGAGCGTTCAAGATCATTTTTCACGATTACTGGAAATAAACCCCGGCGATCAGCGCGAACAGGGTCAGCATGACGATGATTGTGGCGTTACGGCGCAGGGTTCCATACCATACCGGATAGATATTACAGTCCACCAGCTCGTTATCCAGCTTCAGCAATGCCAGAAAACAAAGCCCCAGCAGGCAAAGGGCAACGCAGTAAGGCGCGGTCAACAGCACCGACCATGCGGCAAGCGCGATGGCATTGCTGCAGAGCAGCAGGTTCCGGCGGCAGCGATCGCCGAGCAGCAGATAGACCGCCCAGTGGATACCGCACAGGAACGAGACGATGACTGCACCGTAACAAAGGGCGATGTGAACCGGATCAACGGCGTTTACTGGCACCAGCATCGCCGCCATACACAGCAGCAGCGGCAACGTACCGCCATAGGTCAACAGCTTTACAAGCCGCGTCTTTCCGGCATCGATCTGAAACATTGGCTATCGGTTACTGCTTCTGCTGATATTTCTTCAGCGTCTCAAGCGGTATAACGCTCATGGCGCTTTCATAGGTTGCGCTCAGGTTTACGGGCGGGGCGACGCCTGCCTCTTCAGCTTCCTTCCAGCGTGCGGCACACACGCACCAGCCATCGCCCGGCTTCAGGCCCGGGAAATTTCTTTCCGGACGCGGGGTTTGCAAATCGTTGCCGTGCGACCGGGTGAAATCCAGAAACTCCCTCGTCATGGTCGATGCTACGACATGGCTGCCGGTATCGTCGGGGCCGGTACTGCAATAGCCGTTACGGTAATAGCCAGCCTGCGTTCCCGCCGGGACGTCCGGCACGCTTTCCAGCTTCTGGCCCAGAACATTTCGGGCTTCCGGGGGCGAGTGATCCTGCGCCATGGCTATCCTACCTGAAAAAGCACAGGCCAGAAGGGCAAGTGCGATGATGAAACCTCTGATCATGTCCGTGCCTTGGGGCGAACCCGTGACAGGCCACCATCGACCGCCAAGACCTGCCCGGTGATCCAGCTGTTCAGCGGATCGAGCAGGAAGACGATGGCACGGGCGACATCTTCGGGCGTGCCAAGACGGCCCAGCGCGTGCATTGCCTCGGAAAATTTTCGGGATGTCTCATTGGCGGTCAGCTGTGCCGTCAGCGGGGTCTGTACCAGGCCAGGCGCGACGGCGTTGAAGCGTAGATTGATCCCGGCATAGCTGGCGGCCGCCGACAGGGTCAGCCCGATCACCCCGGCTTTTGCCGCCGCGATCGCCTCGTGGTTCGCCAGCCCCTCCATGGCTGCAGCCGAGGATACCAGAACCACGCTACCGCCCGCACCCATATGCTTGCCCGCGGCGCGCACCGTAGCGAAGGCCGTGGTAAGCGAGGCATCGATCACCTCGCGGTACTGGTCCTTGCTGGTCAGGTGGGCAGGCTTGAGCAACAACGAGCCGCTGCAATTCACAACGCCGTCAAGCGGGCCGGCCTGCTGGAACACCTTGTCTACGGCATCGAAATCGGTTGCGTCCAGCACGGCATCGGGATCGATTTTGCCTTGATTGCGCGCGGTGGTGAAAACGCTATGGCCTGCCGCCAGCAGCATGGTTCTGGTCGACTGCCCGATACCGCTGCCAGCTGCAATGATCAGATAACGGGCCATTTTTATCTTTCTTGAGGGCAATTGGTCGCAATGCTAGGGGAGGTAGTCCAGCGCTGTCGTAAGTCCATGGCTTACCGAGGCGCATATGGAAACTAGGTGATGATCATGCACAGCGAGCGGCTAACGGAGGCGCAGGCAAGCGAGATTATAGAAATGGCATGGGCTGACGAGGTCTCGTTCGATGCCATTAAAAACGCGACCGGAATGACCGAGAAACAGGTTATTCTATTGATGCGTGCACACATGAAGCCATCCAGCTTCCGAATGTGGCGCAAGCGTGTTTCAAACCGCAAATCCAAGCATGACAAGCCGCAGACTCCGGGACTGCCGGACTCAGGGTGACTTGGCATGGTGCGCCCGCCATTCCTTCAGCGCGTTCAGGGTATTGGCAACGTGCTGGTCGGGGTTCATCGCCGAATAGGAATATATGATCGTATGGTCGGGCGCGATGACATAGGAGGTACGGTCGGCAACGCCCAGCAGCGTACTCATCACGGCATCGTAGGATTTCATGATGCTGCCATCGGTGTCGGCCACGACAGCGAACTTGCTGCGGCATTCGCTGGTCGAAAATTTGTTCAGGGTCGCGACACTGTCATGGGAAACGCCAACGACTACCGCGCCCAGCGCCTTGAAGGCATCGGTGGCGGCAGCGAAATCGTGCGCCTCCAGCGTGCAGCCCTGGGTAAAGGCGGCGGGATAGAAGTACAACACCACCGGCCCATCCTTCAGCGCCTCGTCCAGCGAGAAATTGAACAATGTCCCGCCGATCAGCGCCTGCGCCTTGAAATCGGGCGCTTTCGCATCGGGGGCGAGCGCAGCATGCAACGGCGCGGCAACCGCCATTAGGGCAAGCACGATGAGAATCACGGGCAGTTTACGACGCATCTGTTCAATCCCCTGAAAGGCGCAATCCGGATAGGCGTTTTGAACTTACAGGTGTTGGACGCAAAAACCAGCTCCGCGGATTGCACGCCCGGAGAGAATGGCCTCATAGATTCATGGCTACCAGCACGGCGCTGCGTTAGAAGACAATCAAAGCGACAAGGGGTTTATCGCTGCCTAACAATATATTTTCAGCATGAAAAGACGGCGTCAATTAGCCTGAGCAAGTTTCTACTCGCTGGGTGGCGGTGCGACAGGCCCGTCGGCTGAGATCGGACCCTGCGCCTGGCTTGGCGGTACGGACATGATTTCATACTGCTGACGCGTCATGCCGGTTAGCGGAGCCGGATTGGCGGGGCCGTTGCGCAGGCCCTGCAGGGCCGTATAGATCAACCGGTTGTCGCGC
Source organism: Alphaproteobacteria bacterium (assembly GCA_965199335.1). Lineage (GTDB taxonomy): Bacteria > Pseudomonadota > Alphaproteobacteria > CALMVH01 > CALMVH01 > CBDAQV01. The sequence goes on from CBDAQZ010000004.1 coordinate 311,733, forward strand.
CTGCTTTCATACGCCTCGCCCGCCTTGCCGCCCGTATGCTGCTCGACGCAGATATTCGTCATGGTGATAAGATTGTTGAGCATCCATTTTTGCTGACCTGTTTTGGAAAGACCCTGGTCGCTGTTCGCGGCAGCCTGCTGCTGCGCCTGTTCATACTGGACGCTGGCTTGCGTCAGACGGCTTGCCGCAGTGGTCGGGGTGCCGGTGGCCGGATCGTTGATGGCTTGATTGGCGGCATCGGCGGCGTCTAGCGAGGCAGCGGCGGCATCGTCGCTTACATCGCCATTACCATTCAGATACATGACACCCGGGTCCTCGCCTGCGGCCACCTGCTGCAATTGCGCCAGCTGGCCTGCGGCAAGCGCCGGATCGTAAGTCAGAGTCATATCGCCATTGCCATCGTCCACCGGCTGATCGTCGCTGCCGATCACCGAGGCGTTGAAGGGCTGGCCGCTTCCGACCAGCGGTCCATACGTGTCCATATTGCTGGCCCAGACGATCGAACCCGGGGCAAGGGCGCCCTGCGTCAAGCCGCCTTGCCCCGGCAGATCGGCGAGGCTGGCGCCCGCCGCCGAATAGCCGGTAAGGCCGGCCGAGGACGGTCCCATCACGCCGCCCGAGGAAATACCCTCCACGCCTGCGGAGGATACGCCGGTGTAAAAGACGACGGAGCCAGGAGCAAGGCCGTTCTGCGCCACCATCAAATCAAGCGCGAAATCGCTCGCCGCGGCCGCCATCGGATTGTAAACCTCGTTCAGCGAGATCGCATATTGATCGAGCAGCGCCGTCGGAAAGGTGGTGCTGGTCAGTTGCGAATTCGACGATTGTCCCAGCACCGCGCCAAGCTCGCCTGCGCTGAGCGCGCCGATACCGGCGCTTTGCGTGCCTGCCGACAAATACGGACTCGGTGCGCCCGTCGACATTGTCGACGACCCGGACGTCGTATTGCCCGTACTGGCGCTCGTGGTACTGCCGCCGCTGCTGATACCTGTCGATGCGCCCGTGATACCGCCAGGATTGACGATCGTGCCCGATGAGCCGGAAACGAACCCTGTCACGATACCGGCCGCTACCTGCCATTGCAGCTGCGGAATGGTCGTGCCGTTGGCCCAGACAGCACCGCTGAATCCGCCATAGTTGGCGACGCTGCCGCCCTGCGCGTTGTAGACGTTCGTAAGCGTGCCTTCGTTGCTGCCGATGACAGACCCCGTCGCCGCGCCGCTGCCGCCGGTCACGATGCTTTGGGCGAAGATGTTCTGTGCCGTCGCGCCGAGGTTGTCGCCGACCGCGTAGCTGTCATAGACCGAACCGAAATAATTCCAGCCGACAAGCCCACCGGCAACGGTGCCATTGAACGTACCGCCCGAACCGGCGCTGCTGCCGGCCGTGACGTCGCCGACGGCGAAGGATTGAGAGACGGTTGCATAGTTGACAGCAACGAGGCCGCCGATATCGATGCCGGATTGGCCGCCGACATTACCCGAAGCATAGCTTTGATAGATCGTGCCGAAATTCGAGGCGACAAGGCCGCCGATCGTGTCGTTGTTCGCTGTATCGGTTACATCGCCGGTTTCGCCGGAATGGATGATCTGACCGAAATTGCCGCCGGCCAGACCCGCCAGATAACCGGTAGGCCCGGATACGGTCGCATTCGATACGCTGTTCTGTATCAGGCCGTTGTTGATGCCGGCGATGCCGCCGAAGCCGCGGCCATCGACACCCGTCGAATGCACGGCGCCCGATGTTGTGACGCCGAGGATCGTGCCGTTGTTGATGCCCGCGACGATGCCGACGCCGCCCTCGGGAACGCCGCCGCCGAATCCCTCGGATGCCGCGGATACGCTCACGTTGGAGAAGTTTATGTTTTCCACCATTGCCTTCGAGCCCAGCGTGCCGAAGAAACCGATCGCGCTGGAGGTCCCGCCGTCGATCGTGAAATCGGAAAGAGTGTGGCCGAACCCGTTCAGCGTGCCGTTGAACGAGCCAAGACCGGAAGCGCCATTGCCGCCATCGATATCCGTACCCAGTGCATAGGCGCCGGTTTGCGCCGCCGCCATGGACTGAAGGTTGGTGACGCTGTTCACCAGCATGTACGCCAGATAGGGACCGGAAACATTGGCCGAGAAATCGGTCGGGGCGCTGTAGGAAGCGGGGTTGTAGAGAATGACCGTACCGCCGGCGGACTGGACCTGCCCTGCGATGTTGACGGTGCCTTGGCCCGATCCCAGCGCATCGGCATGGAGCGTCAGTGTGCCCGCGCCATCGTTGAGAATGGCAACGCCGTTGGCGACGTCGATATCCCGTATGGCATTCAGCGTCAGCGAGGAGCCGCTGTTCCAGTAAATCGAATCCTCGAACGAGATCGTGCCCGACTGGCTGCCTGCATTATCGGTCGCAAGCAGGACATCGCCATTGGCCAGCAAACCCTGCAGGGTGCCCGGGTCGATGATCGAGCTGCTGGGGGCGTGCCTGCCGGTTCATAGGCGATAGTGAGGTCCGTCGGATCGAGCAGGAGGGTGCCGTATGTTGCGGCCTTGCCGGTGGTGTCGGCGCTACCGGTGAAGTTCAGCCGGCCATGGCTCGACACTTCCGCGAAGCCGCCCTGTGCGTCTGCCGCGTTCGATCCCGTCAGGATCGAGCCGCCGTAGGTCGTCGTGCTGTCAGACCACACGACGACGCTGCCGCCGTTGCCCGTGCTGCCCCGCGCCGACAGGACCGCGCCGGCCTCGACAGTCGTCGTCTGTGCGTTAGCCAGTTCCTCCGTCAGCTCCTTCACGGCGACATCGCCGCCGCCGCCACGGTCGCCGCCTACCAGTATCCTGCCGCCTGTCGTGCCGTCGGCACTCAGCTTCGCCGGGGATCTTATCGTGGTCGTCGGCGCAGTGACCGCGATCGTGCCGCCGCTGCCATCGGCATTCATCGCCGTGACCTCGCCCCCGACCTCGGCCGTGCCGCCCGAGGTCAGCCAGACATGGCCGTCGATGGTAGAGGTGCCGGTCGCATGGATCGCCCCCGACTTGCCCGCCAGCGCGTAGACGTTGCCCTGCGCCGCCGTCAGCTCCGCCGCCGCCGCAGCGATCGAACCGGTGTTCGTCACATCCTTGCCGCCGCTCGTCGCAACCAGTATGCGCCCATCCGTCGCGCCCGGGTCCAGCATGACATCGTCGCCCGCAGCAAAGGCAACGACCCCATTGGGCGCCGATACCGTGCCGTTGTTCACGACCGACGAACCGATCAGCGACACGCTGCCGTCCCGGGCGATGATCGCGCCGTTGTTGATCACCTTGCCGTCGCTCGTGCCGCCGAAAGCCTGCGTCCTGCCGGCCATGAAGTCGCTATCCGCCAGGTCCCGCGTCGAGGCCAAGAAGCTGCCCCCCGTCACCACCTTGCCGCTGGGGCCGACGACAATCCCCGCCGGGTCGATCAGGTACACGCTGCCCGTCGACAGCAGCTTGCCGTCGATACGCGACAGCGCTGTCCCCGTGACCCGGTTCAGCGTCGCGCCCGAGCCGTTCAGGATAGTGACCTTTTGACCGCTTCCGATCGAGAACGACTGCCAGTCGATGATCGCGTTCCGGCTGCCTTGCGTGACGGTCAGCCCCCGGCGTTCGCCCCAACCGTCGCGCTGCCCTGCGATACCGAGGCGCCTGACGGAAGCACCGCGCCGGCCGAAAAAGCCACCCGCGGCTCAAAAGCCAGCAACAGAGAGCAGATGAGAACAAGCGCGCGCCGAAGACGCCGGCCTCGTGTGACGTGGTATATTGACTGGTCCAAAGCCATTTTTCGAATATCCCCGAAGTAACGGATTGGCCAATATTTACGTTCTTAGGCTTATGCCGCAGTCCAAATTATTAGGTGCTGATCTACCAGAGGAAATATGAATCGCAACGGCGTTTTGCATTGATATCGGGCCTCTCCGGCAAATAGAAAAACGCCGGGTATTAATACCTGAGTATCGAGCACTTCGGACAACGTTAACGAAAGTCATCCGAAATTAGGCCTTTGGCGCAGCGGCGAGCCTATATATCCTGGAAGGCATGATAGAAGCTGAGGGGTTTCCCCAAGAAAAGGAACGGTTGGTATCGTTGCGTGCTACGAACCTTCTGGATTCGCCTATCGAAGAACGGTTCGAGCGTATTACGCGGATGGTGTGCCGCCTTCTGGAGGTGCCTATCGCCCTGTTCAACCTGATCGACGAGGACAGGCAGCATTATAAATCGGCGCAGGGCGTTCCGAACACGAATGCGCCCCTTGCGGCGGCTTTCTGCACGCATGCCCTTGCCGAAAACGACATGTTGCTTGTGCCGAACGCGGCGATTGACGAACGGTTTCACGATAATCCCTTTGTGACGGGCGAATATCTAAATATCGGTTTCTATGCGGGCTGCCCGGTCCATACGCCGAACGGCATGCCGATCGGGACGCTGTGCGCGATCGATACCAGGCCGCGCGACATGGCGCCGGAACAACTGGCGGCGCTTCGTGACCTTGCGGCCATGATAGAGACGGAGCTCAAGCTTTCCAGCCTTTCGAAAGCGCAAGCCAGCCTTGTGGAGGAACTGACACAGGCCAATCGCCTCGCGCTCGTCGATCCCCTGACACGGTTGTGGAACCGCAGCGGCATCGGCAAGCTTCTCGACAAGGAATGGGCCGAGGCGATCCGGCAGGCAAAACCCGTCACTCTCGTGATGGCGGATATCGACCACTTCAAGAGGGTCAACGACACCCATGGTCATGCGGCCGGCGATACGGTGCTTAAAAGCGTGGCGAAAAGACTGCTTGAATCGTTGAGGACGGAAGACGGCATCGGACGGGTCGGGGGCGAGGAATTCCTGATTATCCTGACGGATTGCCGGTCGGAAGACGTGTTCGAGGCGGTCGAACGCATTCGTCACTTCATCGACAGGGAGGCAATATCGATCAGCGATGTTTCCTGCCCGGTCACGATGAGTTTCGGCGTAGCTACCGCCGTGCCCGATGCAAATATGGAGAGCGCCGACTTGATCAAACGCGCCGACGAAGCCCTTTACCGAGCCAAGAGAAACGGGCGCAACCGGGTCGAAGGCGCTTGATCGCCGTCCAGCAAAAGCAGAGGCACCTCAAAAACAGGAATAGGCAAAACTCCAGCAGGTTTTGAGCTTGTGACTTCTTTTCCTTCTGCCATTTTTTCCGAGAGTGGAATTGCAAGCAAGGGAGCGGGTAATGGAAATCAAGCAAAGCGGCACGCGGCCATCCGCGAAGGGACCTGAAGACTGGTTTACCGGCACGGTCCGGATAGACCCGTTGTTCGATGTAGCCGAACCCGGACGCGTCAACGGTGCCAGCGTTACCTTCGAGCCCGGCGCCCGTACGGCGTGGCATACGCATCCGCTGGGCCAGACCCTGATTGTCACGGCGGGGTGTGGGTGGGTGCAACGCGAAGGCGGCCCCATCGAGGAAATCCGCCCGGGCGATGTCGTATCCTTCGCGGCCGGCGAGAAACACTGGCACGGCGCAACGGCGACGACGGCCATGACCCATATCGCCATCCAGGAGAAGCTCGACGGCAAGGCCGTGGACTGGATGGAGAAGGTCAGCGACAGCCAGTACGTCCGATAACGATCGTGCGAAGAGAAGAAACATGCCCCATGTAATCGTCAAATTATGGCCGGGAAAATCGGAAAGGCCGATATAGTGGACCATCCCGGCAGGCTGTATAAAAGCCGGAATATGCGATGCCCTAGCCGTTCCCCTTTTGCCAGTCGGCATAGCTGATCCGCGGCAGGTCGAAGCGGTCGGTCGTGCGGCAATACATCGAGGGCGATCCCAGGCGTCCGATCGGCGCAAAGTCGTTGATGTACAATCGCGGCCCGACCAGATGGTCGGCGACATGGAACATCACCACTTCTCCGATGAACAGCGTGTTCGACCCCAGCGCCAGCCGGCTGAACAGCCGGCATTCCAGGCTTGCCTGCGCTTCGGCCAGCCGCGGTGTCTTGACATGGACCGATGGCGCGGTATGCAGGCCGGCGGCGACGAGTTCGCTTTCGTCGGGCGGAAAATCCGCCGCCGAGATATTCATCGCCTGCAACAACTCCTCAGTCACCAGATTCACGACGAAGTCGCCGCTATCCTCGATATTCGCCGCCGTGTCTTTTGCCATGCCGCCCTCCCGGCGGCCGACGCTGATAACCAGATACAGGGGGTCGCTTCCCACCGCGTTGAAGAAACTGAACGGCGCCAGATTGATCGCGCCCGCATGGCTCAGGCTTGTAACCCAGGCGATCGGGCGCGGAACCACCAGGTTGGTGAGGACCTTGTAGTTGTCTGCAGTGGTTTGCTGGGAAGGATCGATTTGCATGGGAGTCCTGTTTGGGTGGCGCGGCGATACGGTACTGTCCAGCCCGCTCAGGAGGCTTCGCTCAACCGCCCGCGCAGCCTGGTCGCGTCCTGCGCCGGCGATATGCCGAACAGCCGCTTGAATTCACGTCCGAACTGCGAGGCGCTTTCGTAACCGACATGCGTCGCGGCACTGCCGGCATTGTAGCCGTCATGCGTCATCAATACACGGGCGCGGTGCAGCCTGATATGCTTGATGTATTGCAGCGGCGACGTCGCGGTGACGAGCTTGAAGTTATTGTGAAATACCGAGACGCTCATGCCAGCGCGCCGGGCGAGGTCGTCGACGGCAAGCGGCTCGGCATAATCGGCGTGGATGCAGCGCAGAACCCGGGCGATGCGGGTGAAATGTTCGTTGCGGCTTGCCAGGGCGCGTATGGCGCTTCCCTGCTCGCCAAGAAGCACCCGGTAGATCACCTCGCGCGCCGTCTGCCTGCCGAGGACGCGTGTGTCCAGGGGCGAGCGCAGGCATTCCAGCAGCCGGATCACGGTATCCGCCAGCTCGTCCGTCAGCGGCGTCGAATAAATGCCGCGGGGCGCGGCACTGGTTTCGGCAGGGGCGATGTCATCCATCTCGAGCAGCATCTCGCCCAGGGCGATCGGATCGAGCGCGATGGTGACCCCGAGAAGGGGTTCGTCGGGCGTGGCGATCGTTTCGCATTCGAACGGCAACGGCACCGCAAGAACCAGATAGTTGTGCGAATCGTAGCGATACGTCTGGTCGCCCAGATAACCCTGCTTGCACCCCTGCGCGATGATGACGATCTTTGGCTGGTACACCACCGGATGCCGCGGAATCGACGTCGAGGCCCGCCAAAGCTCCACGCCTTCGATTGCCGTCCGGTGCGACCCATCGCGAACGGCAAGGGCCTCTAGCAGTTCGATCAAACGAGCGGAACGCGAATTGTGCGTTATGATTATATTTTTTACCATATAGTCCATATAGGCATATTAATCGGCATATAAACAAACATTTAGTGCGTTACGCATAGAAATAGGCTAGATTTAAACAGGATTGCAGCTTGCGACTTTTCAGGCATTCGTCATTTTGGTGAGACGCGAAGTCGCTCTTACCGGAGACATGGAAATGCAAAAGCGCAAACTTGGAAATGACGGTCTGGAAGTTTCGGCACTAGGCCTTGGATGCATGGGCCTCAGCTTCGGCCTGGGTCCGGCGACCGAAAAGGAAGCGGCGATCAAACTGATCCGCCTGGCCTTCGAACGCGGCGTGAACTTCTTCGACACCGCCGAGATCTATGGACCTTTCACCAACGAGGAACTTGTCGGCGAGGCCCTGGCGCCGTTCCGCGACCAGGCGGTGATCGCAACCAAGTTCGGGTTCGACACCGGCCAGGGACTTAGCCTCGACGGCAAGCGGCAGCAGAGCCTGAACAGCAAACCGGATCATATCCGTGAAGTGGTAGAGGCTTCGCTGAAACGGTTGAGGACCGATCGCATCGATCTGCTTTACCAGCACCGCGTCGATCCCGACGTGCCGATCGAAGATGTCGCCGGCGCCGTCAAGGAGCTGATCTGGGAAGGCAAGGTCAAACATTTCGGTCTGTCGGAAGCCGGCGTGCAGACGATACGCCGCGCGCATGCGGTCCAACCGGTCGCAGCGCTGCAGAGCGAGTATTCGCTGTGGTGGCGCGAGCCCGAGGCCGAGGTGATCCCGACACTCGAGGAACTCGGCATCGGCTTCGTCCCGTTCAGCCCGCTCGGCAAGGGATTCCTGACCGGTGCGATCAGCGAGACGACGACATTCGGCACTGGCGATTTCCGCAACATCGTTCCGCGTTTCTCCACCCATGCCCGCAAGGCGAATCAGGGGCTGATCGATCTGCTCGGCAAGATCGCAGTCGACCGGAAGATCACACCGGCCCAGATCGCGCTGGCATGGCTGCTGGCCCAGAAACCCTGGATCGCCCCGATCCCCGGTACCACCAAATCACACAGGCTGGAAGAAAATCTGGGTGCGGCAGCAGTCGAACTGACCGCCGCCGACCTGCGCGAGATCGATGAAACCCTGGCGGGGATCGAGGTGACGGGGGAACGCTATCCGGAGCATCTGCAGAAAATGGTGGGACGCTGACGGAAGCTATCCGGCAGGGCTTATGCCGATCATGGTGGATGTACGCCGGCTCCACCGGATCGGAATGCCCTGCCTGCCCCGCATGCGAACAAATCATACCCGGACAAACGCGATGGGCAGGCTTTTTTAATACATCCCCTTCAATGATGGCGGATGACCCTCGATTACGCTCTGCCGAACATGTTGCACGATATTCCGACATGAAATGATCCATGCGTAATCAGGAGCTGTCCTTCATATCCGCAGTGGTTTTTTCAAATGAAGCCAGGATCGTCGGATGAAGTGCAGACCATCGCATTCACTGCAAATGACCTGTTCGGTCGCTGTGATTTTGTTTGCGACAGTCGACCTGGCATATCGTCGTGTGGGAGCCACAGCGAGTACCGGTCTCTTTTCGTCGACCAGCATGATTGCGACCAATGTAGCCATCTGTTTGATGCTGGCCGGGGTCGCCCTGGGAGCGTTGCAGTATCGGCGGCGGCTATCGACCGGGCTGGGGATCGGCATCCTTGCTACCGGATTGGCGGCGCTTGCGAATTACATAATCGTCGCCCTCTACAACCATGGCGCCCTGAGGCTGCAACCGCTTCCCGTTCAGACGGGTTTCGCATGGTTTCAGATGATGCCCAATCTTGCCGGCGTTCTGGCATTGCTGGGGGTTTGCCTGATCCATATTTCATCGCGGCGGCTGACCCGCCGCTATATCGTTGTGATTGCCGCAATCGCCAGCATCATCGTTGCGCTTGGACTGATGGCGGTCCTGGACAAACTGGTACAGATACCTACGAACTTCGGCTGGAGCCACTTCACGCTGATGCATCTGCACACGGCTATTTGTATCGCCCTGCTGGGCATCGGGATCATGGCGTTCCTGCAGCAACAGCACACTCTGGTCCTCTGGTTGCCAGTATCGATCTTCATCGGCTTCGTTACTATCACGCTATGCCTTACCGCCGCCGTGCGCGACCAGGCGAATGTCAGGATCAAACTGCTGCTACAGGCCGAAACGAACCACATCGCAGTTAAATTGAGCCTGCAGTTATCATCGGTCTACAGCTCCCTCGATCGTATGAGGAAGCGATGGGATGTTGCCGATGGAACGCCCCTGCCGTTATGGGAGGCAGATGCCCAATCGTACGTGGATAGCTTCCCCGCGCTCTCGGCAGTTTCGTTGACCAATAGCGACAAGGTGCTGATCGATACCCGCCCCATGGAGGGGCATCAGGCGTTGCTTGGCTACAAACTGGATTCCGATCCCGCCCGGGCGATGGTCATCGACCGTGTCCAGGCTACGGGAAAGCCGCAAACATCGCACATACTCCGACTGCGTACCGGCCAAAGAGGATTTCTGTACATCAACCAGCTGACCAGGGATGGAAAATTCGATGGCCTGCTGATCGCGGTTCTTGAAGTCGAAAAGCTGTTTGGAAACGTCCTCGACGACGACAACAAGCAAAATTTCTCGGTCAGCATAAGAGAAAACGGCGCCCCGGCCTTCACCAGCCTGCCAGCCGGCATGAAGATGGAGAACAAGTGGCAGGAAACCCTGGTGGTCCACGATTTGGGCATGAACTGGACGATCAGCATCGTACCTACCAGAAAATATCTTGCGGGCGCCGATCGGGATTCCCTGATCGCCTTCGCCATACTGACCGTCGGCATCGTCACGGCAGCCCTTATATCGCTTTGCACATACCTGGCACTGATCTGGCGCAATCAGACGAAACGACTGCAAAAGAGCGAAACGCTGAACAATGCCATTCTTGCCAATGCGGCTTCGACGATCGTAGCCGTCGATCCCAGGGGCGGCACGCTGGTATTCAACCGCGCGGCGGAGAAATTGACCGGATACAGTGCCGACGACATCGTCGGAAAACGGACACCCGCTTTATGGCACGATGAAACGGAGATCGCCCAGCACGCAGCGGAACTGACGGAGGAGTTCGGCCGCATGATCGAACCGGGCTTCGAAGTCTTCGTGACGCGCCCGCAATTATATGGGTCGGAGACACGCGAGTGGACATTCGTCGGCAGGGATGGCCAGCGCTATCCGGTGGAAATGACCGTTACCGTCCTGCGCGACAACGCAGGAAAGATCAACGGCTACATGGGCATCGGACAGGATATCACGTTGCAGAAACGTCAGCATGAGGCCCTCAAGACCAGCGAGGAAACGTTTCGTTCTGCGATGGAAAACGCTTCGATCGGAATGGCCCTTGTCAGCCCCGGCGGCAACTGGCTCAAGGTCAACAAGGCATTGTGCGACATGCTGGGGTATGAAAGCGATGAGCTGCTGAATCTTACATTCCAGAAGATCACCCATCCTGAAGATGTCGAATCCAACATTGTCAGCCTGAAAAAAATCCTGAGCGGCGAGATAGAGTCGCTGGAAACCGAAAAGCGCTACATACACAAGAACGGTCATTCCGTCTGGTCGCTACTCAACGTATCGCTGGTGCGCAAAGCCGATGGATCGCCGAACTACATGATCACTCAGGTCCTGAATATCAGCGAGCGCAAGCAGATCGAGCAGATGAAGGATGAATTCGTTTCGGTCGTGAGCCATGAGCTGCGCACGCCGCTGACGTCGATCCGTGGCTCGCTCGGCCTCATCACCGGCGCCTTGTCGAAAGAACTTCCCCCTCACCTGCTTAACCTGGTTTCGATCGCTCACAAGAATTCCGAGCGCCTGATCCTGCTGATCAACGATATCCTGGATATCGACAAGATCGCCGCCGGAAAGATGCGTTTCGACATGAAGCATGAATCCGTTGCGTGGCTCATGCAGCAGGCGGTCGATGCCAATCGCGCCTATGGCGAGAAGTTCGATGTCGCCATCCAGCTAGAGCCGGTAGACAAATCGTTGATGATAACGGTCGACGTCAATCGCTTCATGCAGATCCTATCCAACCTGTTGTCCAATGCCACCAAGTTTTCCAGGCCCGGTACGATCGTGAAATTGATCGTAACCGCACGTGATAACCACGTGCGGATCAGTGTTCAGGACCGGGGATATGGCATTCCCAAGGATTTCCAGTTCCGCATCTTCGGGAAGTTTCTGCAGGCCGATTCTTCGGTCCGCCGCGAGCAGGGCGGGACGGGTCTCGGCCTTCACATCACCAAGGAGATCGTCGTCCATATGGGCGGCACGATCGGCTTCGAATCCGCGATCGACCAGGGCTCGACATTCTGGATCGAGTTCCCGGATACCTCCGCCAGGCTTGGCTACAAAGTTTGCCCAGGCGATACGCGTCAGCGCATACTGATCTGCGAAGACGACGGCGATGTCGCCCTGGTGCTCAGGAAACAGATACAGGATGCGGGCTTCGATACCGATATCGCCTACAGCATCGCCGCCGCGCGAATTTCCATGCTGACGACTATCTATGCAGCAATCACCCTGGATCTGAGCTTTCCGAATGAGGATGGAATCGATTTCATCCGTGAATTGCGTTCCGACCCGGCAACGGCCGATATCCCAATCGTCGTCGTCTCGGCATGGACCGAGGAAGGACGCCAGCGCCTGGGCGGCGACGCGATCGGTATCGTCGACTGGCTTAAAAAACCTCTGGACGAAAATCAGCTGCTTAGGGCCCTGCAACGGACTACCGATGCCGGTCATGCGGCAAAGCCGCGCATATTGCATGTCGAGGACGATCGCGACCTCAGCAACGTCCTGGCCACTGTGCTCAGCGACAGGGCGGAGCTGGTCAATGTCACGACGCTACAGGAAGCGAAGGTTCATCTGCAGAGGGATGATTTCGTCCTGGTGATTCTCGATGTCGGCTTGCCCGATGGCAATGGGCTCGCTTTGCTGAACGACATGCAGGCCCTGACTCGCAATCCAGTACCGGTCCTGATCCTGTCTGCCGAAGAAACCCCCGCCGATATCACGGCTCGCGTCTCGGGCGCGTTGGTCAAGTCGCGCATGTCGGAAACGAAGATCGTCGAAACCATCCTGTCCCTGATCAAGAACAGCGCAAAACCCGATGAGGCGTGAACCGCTTTCTAATTCGCACGGGTGAGCGCCTTTATCCGGTTTGTCAGCGCATCCATCGCAAACGGCTTTGTCAGCACATGCATGCCGGGAGCGAGCTGGCCATCGTTCAGTACGGCATTTTCAGCGTATCCGGTTATGAACAGTACTTTCAGGTCCGGTCGTACCGCGCGGCCCGCGTCCGCCACCTGCCGGCCATTCAACCCGCCCGGAAGGCCGACATCGCTGATAAGCAGATCGATCGGCGTATCGGATTCAAGTATCCTGAGACCCGCCATTCCGTCCGTTGCCTCGATCGCCGTATAGCCAAGGTCCTCGATAGCCTCCGTCACCAACATGCGAACGCTCGGCTCGTCATCCACGACCAGCACCGTTTTCTCTTCGGCGGCGTGTGGCGAAACCGTCAATTCCGCAGGAGCGGCGGGGGATTCGACCTCACCCATATGGCGCGGGAAATAGAGGCGGAGCACGCTACCGCGGCCGGGTTCCGAGGTGATGTGGACATGGCCATTCGACTGCCTTACGAAACCATAGATCATCGAAAGTCCAAGGCCCGTTCCCATGCCGATCGGCTTGGTGGTGAAGAACGGGTCGAAGGCACGGGCCTTGACCTCTGGCGACATGCCGATACCGTCATCCGAAACTGCGAGGGAGATATACTCGCCAGCCGGCAGATCGCATTCGGCGGCGGCGCGGTTGTCAAGATAGAGATTGGCGGTTTCGATGGTGAGCGTCCCCCCGCCCGGCATAGCATCGCGCGCATTGATGCATAAGTTCAGCAGGGAATTCTCGAGCTGGCTTTGATCGGCGCGCGTCGTCCAGAGCTGGGGCTCGACGACCGACTTTATGACGATCTGCGGCCCTACCGTGCGGCGGATCAGGTCTTCCATCCCGGCGATCAGGCGATTGACGTCGGTCGGCTTCGGCTCAAGCGTCTGCCGGCGCGAAAAAGCCAACAGGCGATGCGTCAGGGCGGCGGCGCGCTTGGCGGCGCTATGAGCCGTATCGATGTAGCGGCCCAGCTCGTTGGTCCGGCCCTGCGCCACGCGGACCTGCAGAAGCTCCAGGCTGCCCATGATCCCGACCAGCAGATTATTGAAATCGTGAGCCAGGCCACCGGTAAGCTGGCCGACCGCTTCCATCTTCTGGCTTTGGCGCAATGTCTCTTCGGCCCTGGCCAGCAACGCCTCCGCGCGCAAGCGGGCGCTGATATCCTGGGCCTGGTGGAACGCGCCGATGATCTTGCCCTGAGCGTCGCGCAGCGGCGAGTAATTGATTTCCCAATAGGGCCTGTTCAGATGAGGATCGCCGAATTCCTCGACGACGGAAAATTGTTCGCCCTGCAACGCACGCGTCATGAAGCCCCTCATGATGGGCGCCTGTTCCGGCAGGAATAAATCCGGGAATACATCTCCCAGCTTCACCCGGTAGGCATAGATCCGGTAGAATTCGTCGCTATGGGCCTGGTTGAACCCGATCAGGCGGAAGTCCAGATCAAAGGCGCATATGGGTTCGCGTCCGGACTGGACGATATTTTCCCAAAGCGTCATTGGCTGTTCGGTCATGCCTGCCTGCCAGGGTTGCTGGACATAAAATTTCAATTGCCTACACCAGGAAAAATTGCATCCCAGCCATCAACAAGCCATTAAAAAGTAGCGGAAAGAGAAATTGCGCCTGCTATCGGACAGCAGGTGGCTTTTTCCGGCAGAGGCACGATGTCATGCTTTCGAATACGCCATCGCGCCGGATCAGGGCATGGTATAGCGCCGCGCCGAGGTGAACGGTCACCGTCGCGAAGAGCAGATAGGCAAGATAGGTATGCGTCTGGCGCAGGGCGGCATACAGCATGGGGTTCTGCGGCAGGATCGGCGGCAGGTGCACCGGTCCGTACAACACGATAGGGTAACGAGCCGCCGAAAGCATGCCCCAGCCGACCAAGGGCAGGGCGAACATCAGCGCGTAAAGTGCGAGATGGGACGCATGCGCCGCGAATTTCTGGATGCGCGGCAGGTCGCCGGGCAATGGCGGCGGCTTGTTGAACATCCTGTTCACCGACCGCACCACGACCAGTGCCAGTATGGCGATGCCTAGCGGCTTGTGAATCGATACCAGCAGGTGATAGTGGCGCACCGATGTCACCATGAAGACGCCGATGAACAGCATCGCCACGATCATGGCGGCCATCGTCCAGTGCAGCACGCGGGAAAAGAGGGTGAATGATCTGCCTTCGTTCATGGCTTGGGCTCCGTCGTCACGGCGCTCGGTTCCTTTGGCTCGCCGCTACGCCTTGTATAGGATTTCGCATAGGCGGCCGACCGCGCGCTGAGAAGCGGATCGTCAGACGGCGCGATCCCGGCAGGCAGCACCAGCGGATCGAAATTGACGTCGCGGCAGGCGCCATCGCTCTCGCCGTCGACATGGTCGATCGTCAATGTACCGGCGTCGATCGTCTCGCGGCCTTCCGGCCAGGCGATCGTTGCGTCGCCGGTAGGATCGCCCGGCTGCCCCAGTGTCAGTGCCAGACGCCATTTCAGCGGCCCCTTGGCGACCTGGTCGATCAGGGCGTCGAACAGATAGTTCTTGTCCTGCGGTTCGGGCGTGGCAGGCGCCGATGCCGGCTGCAACGGAATCATCGACCAGCGCACGGGCACGCCGTTTCCGCCGGCATCGACCAGACGAAAGGCATCGAGGCTGTTATAGCGCGCATCGCCAAAACCGGCTGTCGGTTTCTGGGCCATGATCTGCTTCAACGCGGCTCCCATCTCCGGATGCGCCGTCATGAAGGCAGACATCTTTGCAGGATCGGGCTTGCCGGTGGCAGGATCGGGGGCCGATGCCACCAGCTCGGCATAGAAGTCCTCCGGCGTCCGCACGATGAAGACCGGGATGTTGTTCATGCCGGTACGCCATTCCTCGCCATCGGGCTGGACGAAGCGCAACGCCATGCTGCGCGGCGTATTGGGCATGTCTGGCATGTAGGGCTGGGTTCCCGCCAGGGCGAAGCGCCCCGTCACCGGCACGCGCCCGGCGGCGAAGACGCCTGCCTTCGAAACGCGCACGGCCTGCCCGGTGGCATCGAAGTAACCGCTGACGCAAACACCCTTGGCATGGTTGCGGCGGAACCCCGTATGAGGAGCGCCGGCGGATGCTTCCAGGACCGCGATGAACCGTGCCGGCGTCAGGCGGCCGGGCGTCAGCCAGCCACCCGCATAGGCAAAGCCGCCGACGCACAAAGCCATGATCACGCCGATCGCAGCCAGCCGCACTACGACGGCTAGCGTGCCGAGGGGCTTTGGCGTCTGCGATGGATTGGATGTATCGGGCATACGCTGTCTCTCGATCTTATTGTGAGTATTGGTGCGCTTGCGACATCACTTATATTGCAAGGCCCGTCTATCGCAACCGCCTTGTAATTGTGGCTGGCTAACCCGGTTACCTGGAATTCAGGATAGCTTCCGGCACCTGGGCCATGAACTCGGGTTTGTTCAGCCTGAACAGGAAAAGAGTCAGATCGCTTTGCGACATGGCAGGGTTGCAAGCCGTACCAAGCCAGTTCCGCAACACTTTCCATAATACGAACTGATCGTTATCGCAGCCGATGGGAATGGTTCCATCGTGGCCCATGCTAGCGACCAGTTCCACGCCCGGCACGGCGCCGGCGTGAAACACGGGATGGGTATGATCGCGGCCCAGGATATCCTGGTAAAGCCGCAGCGACGGATAGGTCGTGATGTCCCATTTGTCCAGTGGCGCAGCCGCCATCTTCTCCCCCATCCACATCTTGTTGTGGTATATGGTCTCGACAAAATAATCCGGCCCCAGCCGTACCAGATCGATATACCGAACGGGGGCATTGTTCATGCTCTGATCGGGAAACGATGCTTCCGAAAAATACCCCGGCAGGTCGGACAGCATTCTGGAGCCATGCTTCACATTGGCGTCTGCCCATTGCCCCAGCGCATAACGCGGGTCCTCTTTCCAGTCGGCATAATACAAGGCCTGCGTGACCGCCGCCCTCATCAGGGGTTTCAGGGTCAGCCCGATCAACACAACGGCCATGCCGGCCAATCCCACCTGCATCTGCGTACGACGATCGGCCGGCAGGAAGCCAACCATCTGGTCGACGAGGCCGCCGGCCAGCGCCGCCATGAGACAGAAGGCCACGACAAGATATTGCGGCTGGATCCAGAAACGCTGCAGCCCGGCATACCAGAAGAAGATCGTCGCGCCGAGCACTGCATACAGCAGAACAGCTACATTGTTCTCGTAGCGGCGAAGGGTAGCCAGGCGCAACCCTGCCGCCGCCACAGTAGCGACGATCACCGGCATGGTCACCGCTTTTATGAACGCAGACGTCCAGTCGAGAAATGTCGTGTTCTGGATCGGGGATGCGCCCGCGCACGCTTTTGCCAAGGCACCCCAGGTGTAGAAATAATAATCGTTCACCAGCGCGTACGGGGTAGTGATGAAGAATACGATCACCGCCACGAGCGCTGCCAGCCCTCCCCTCGCCGCTATCGTCTTCACCCAGCCTGGACTTCCATATGCGCCGATCACGATCGCGGCCACGGTAAGCGGGACAAGCAGCGGGCCACCCACTTTGGCACCCTGTGCCAGGCCGGCCACGATGCCGAGCGAGAGTGCGCTTGCAAGAGTGCGCGACCGCGTGTGCCGGATGGCCACCGCCAAAGCCACGAACATCAGGAAGAACAGCAGGCTGTCCGGATGGATGAAGGTTGCGATCAGCTCGAAATTGTAATTCGTCAGCAGGAAGAGACCGCTTGCGAGGGCAGACCAGCGTCCGAACAGAATCCGGCCGGTATTGTAGGCCGCAAGAATGGTGCAGCTTGAAAAGAAAAGAGTCAGCGCCCTGAGAATTATGGGCGCCGCAGGAAACATCGGTACGCCCAGCAATTTCAACGGCATCCAGACTACAAATCCGAGGTCGAGAAACAACCCGCCGTAGTAAGGCAGGTTCACATACGGTGTATGCCAGTAATGGGGTATGTTCGTCGGTATCTGATGAGTTGAATAGAGATAATTGGCAGGGTTCCCGTACGGCCAGGCCGTCATGCCATCGAGCTGCATGGTGATCAGTGGCTCGTCATCCTCGAATGCAGCCAGAAGAGGAGCATCGGCGCTGTGGCGTCCTACGGTAGACAGAAATAGTGCCAGGAAAATGCACACGATAATCCCGGATAGAATGTCCGGCTTTAGCAGGCGAAGCATTTCCTGAAACAGAATACGCAGACCTTGTCCGGCAATTCTCAGGCCCGTATCCAGCGATGAATAAACCAGACGCAGGCGGCCCTTCATGATTCCTGTGTCCGACATCAATTCCCCCAGCCTATGGTGCGGCTGATAGCGATACGCTAAAGTCTGTTGCGCATAGCCTAAGGCGGCCTAAACTGCAAGCTAAAGCAAGGTAATCTCAGGTGAACAAGCCTTCTGGACCGATGTCTGGCAACCGCTCACACGGTATCGATGCGCTTCGCGGATTGCTGTCCTTGTGGGTACTGTTTTCGCATTTGCTTCCTTGGGCATCGGCCTCCGGCCAATCTACCGGCATGCCGGGGCGCATTATAGCGCTGCAAACCGGGTTCTTCCAATCGAACGGCCAGACACACCCGGCCGTTCTGGGCTTTATCGTTCTGAGCGGGTATTGCATCCACCGTAGCGGCATAGGCGATGGAGCGGCGGCTTTCTCCCACTATGCTGCCCGGCGATTCTTCCGAATCGTGCCGGTCTTCGTGCTGGCGAGCCTGACCGGCATGGCCCTGTTTCTTCTATCCTCGCATGTCGATTCCGTTCTTGCCAAATCGCTAAGCGGCACCAACCAGATTTCGCGGGGATGCATTGCCGTCAAGCTGGCAACGGTTTCGGCATGGCTGCCATCGCTTCATGCATGCAGCTTCGAGGGCAACGCCCCCCTGACGACGGTCATTGTCGAGATATGGCTTTATGTCGTCTATGCCGCCGCCATGTTTTTCCTGACTGGACGCGGGCACAAGATAAAATTCTGGCTGAGCCTGACAACCATATGGCTCTGCGGACTGATCTGGGTGGCGTTTCATCCGGAGCAGCTGGGCTGGTGGTACAATGGCAGCCTGATCGGCTTTCTCGTCTATTGGTGGATCGGCGCCTTTTTTGCGATGCATGACAAACAGGGCAGAGTTAGACTTCTTGTATTTCCGGCTTGCATCGCCTGGGCGATCGCCACTCTGGTTTTGCTGGCGAAGATCATCGCCACACCGGCAATCATCTTCGCCGTGGCGGAGCTTCAGCAACTTGCCCTGGCAATCCTGTTCGCTCAGCTGATCGTAATGATCGATAGAAGCCGGTGGAGGCTATGGCGCTACGGCGCCCCGCTGGGGGAAGCAGGCTACAGCATCTATGCGTTTCACGCGCCGCTGTTGATGATGATGATGATTCTGCATGTCGCCTGGTGGGCGGCGGCGGTGGCGACCATCGGGCTGTCGCTCGCCATCTTCCATGTCTATGAAAAGCCGCTGACACGCTTTGGAAAGCGCAAAGGGTATCACGCGGTAATGGAGACCCGCGATTTGGTGCGCGATTCCTGAAAGGTCTTTCCAACCAGATCCACGCCCACAAAAACCAGCGACACGCCTCCCAGCAGCTTGATCGGCAGGAAGTAGCGGGTCTCGATATGGACGAAGATGGAAAAGATCAACGTCGCGAAAACATAAGCGCCAGCATAGAGCGTATAGACCAGGCCGACCCGCGCCCGTCGGCAGAAGGCGTATGCGGCGCTGGCCGGGATGCTGATGGCCAGCAGGAAATTGACCAGGTAGCGATAGGTTCCCGGCTGCGGTTGCGGTTCGAACATGTTGGCAAACCAGTAATGCCAGAAAATGGGCAGCTTGAACCGAAGCAGGCGTACCGGCCGATGCAGCGCGGTCGCGGCGGCGGCCTTTTGATATTCGGTGTAATCGATGTATTCGCCGCGTCTCTTCCTGTCGGTGAAGTCCTGGCATTTGCCGGGATCGACTTCGCACATCGATTGCATGCCGTGATCGACGTAATCGCCATAAAGTTTCCTGGCATCGGGTTCCTGCATCCATATCCAGAGCCAGGCGTAGTTCATCTCCACGATCGTGGGCGCATGGCGGTAAAGTTTGTACGGTACTGTCGACGCCTGGTACGCCAACAGCACCGCCAGGAAGGCAAACAATTGCCTTTTCAAACGCACGGCAAATCCTCCGTTCCTGAAGAGCAGGAACCAGTATCCCAGCAGGCAGAGCGCGGACGTGCCGGCAAGCGCAATAAAAATGAAATCGAACTGGGCGCGAACATAGGCGGCGGCTGCGAAAACGACGCCGAAAACGCCGGCCGCGATCCAGGACTTTCGCCCCGGGTGCAGCATGATCGACAGGCATCCCAGGCAGGCAACGGCAAACAGCGGGGTGGCAATCGCCTCGGTAAGCCCGACTGCCTGCCACATCAGCCCATCCGTAAAAAACGGAAATGCCAGCAGAAACAAGCCGGGGACGAATGCGGCAAGATCGCCGAGCGCGAACGATTTCTGCAGGATGCCGGCCAGCAGGGTCATCGTCATGGACCACAAGCCGATCGCCAGGAAAAAGCAGATCGCGAAAAGCGGCGCGTTCGCCGATATCTTCAACAGCAGGAAATAGAGCACCGACAGGCCCGGCGGATACATGTGATAATTGCCGTCGTAGAACTGGCGCAGACCGACACTGGGCATCATCTGCGCAGCCTTCAGGAAATTCCCGTAATCTCCGGCCCCCAGCACGCGCAATATATCGTCCGTCCTGCACCAGAACGGCACGCGATAAATGTCGTACCCGAACTGACGGTCGAAACCTAGAACAGCCTGTGCTCCCAGCAGGACGATGCAGTATCCGATCCAGCGAAGAACCGGAAGCGCGCGCGGCGATATCCTATACGATCGTCCCGTGATCACTCGCTAGGAACCAAGCCGGCGACGAACTTCCGTTACGATGCGATCCTGCACGGCCGTGTCAAGATACGGATGCATCGGCAGGCTGACGACCTGCTCGATGATCCTGTCGGTGGCCGGCAGGTTTCCCCCCGCGATCGGAAAATGCCGGTAGGCCGTCTGGCGGTGAAGCGGCTTGGGATAATAAACCGCCGTGGGAATGCCGGCCTCTTTCAGGCCGGCCTGGAAAGCAGCACGGTCGAAATCCTGCAGGCGCAAGGTATATTGCGCCCAGACCGATTGCAGTCCTTCGGCAACCCGCGGCACGATCGCGACGTCTTCGAATGCTTCGTTATAACGCGAGGCGACGCGGTTGCGGGCCACGATCTCGTCCGGGAAGATCGTCAGCTTCTGCAGCAGGATTGCCGCCTGCATCGTGTCAAGGCGGCCGTTGATGCCGATACGTATGTTATCGTATTTGTCGCTGCCCTGGCCGTGGACGCGGAGCGACCTGATGATGGCGGCCAGCTCGTCGTCGTCGGTGAAGATCGCGCCGCCGTCCCCATAGCAGCCCAGCGGCTTGGCCGGGAAGAAGCTGGTCGTGGTCGCCAGCCCGATCGTACCGACCTTGCGCCCCTTGTAAACCGCGCCGAACGACTGCGCCGAATCCGCGATCAGCCACAGGCCCTCGGCGGCGCAGAACGGTTCGATCGCATCGTAGTCCGCGGGCTGGCCGAACAGATCGACGGCGATCACGCCGACCGGCGAAAGTCCGGCACGGCGCGCGGTGGCGACCGCCTCGCCCAGATGACGCGCGTCGAGGTTGAACGTGTCTTCATGGATATCGACAAATATCGGGGTGGCGCCCAGCCCCGCTACGACCTCGGCGGTCGAGGCGAAGGTGAAGCTGGGGCAGATCACCGCGTCGCCCGGCCCCACGCCCCGCGCGCGCAGGACCAGCGTGATCGCATCGGTGCCGTTCGAACAGGTCAGGGCATGCTTGGCGCCGGTGAAAGAGGCAAGCTCCTTTTCCAGGGCCGCGATCTCCGGCCCCATGATATAGCCGCCATGATTCACGACAGCGAGAATGGCATCGTCCAGCGCTGTTCCGAGGCAACGACGCTGCGCTGCCAGGTCGATGAATTGAATCGGCGCGTCGGTCATGACGGAATTTCCTCGAGATTACCCGGCGCTGTCTCCCTGTATCTGCGGCCGGTTTCAGGGCAGACGAGATCGGGGCCCAGCTTGCGGCCCGCGTGACTCATCCAGCCGATCCGGCGTGCCGGCACGCCGGCCATCAGCGCGAACGGCGCAACGTCGCTTGCGACCACCGCCCCAGCGGCGATGAAGCTGTAGGCACCCAGTTCGTGGCCGCACACGATCGTGGCGTTCGCGCCGATGGTCGCGCCGCGGCGCACCATGGTCGCCTTGAATTCGGAACGGCGCACGATCTCGGCCCGCGGGTTGTTGACGTTGGTGAACACGCAGGACGGACCGCAGAAAACACCGTCCTCCAGGGTCACGCCCTCGTAGACGGAAACATTGTTCTGTATCTTCACGTCGTTGCCGACCGTCACCTTGGGACCGATCACCACGTTCTGGCCGACGACGACATTGCGCCCGATCGATACGTTCGGAAGGATGTGGCTGAAATGCCAGATCTTCGACCCCGCCCCGATCTCCACATCGCGGTCTACGTAAGCGGATTCGTGGATCGTCACGCCGGGATGCGATCCGGCGATGCGTGATGTCGGTTGGGTTTCGGGAACGGCAGGGACTGATTGCTGGCGGGATTGGGTCAGCGACTGGGCCGCCCGTGTCAGGACCTTCAGCACCCGCAACCCTTCGCGCCCATCCGTGCGCGGCCGTGTGCCGTTGGCGACGCTGTCGAGGAAATGACGGCACTCTTCCCTGAGCGGTTCCGTCTCCGGCACATCGATGCTGACGGCATCCGCTTTTTCAGGCGTCGGGATTCCATCTTTCCAGTTAACCCGGTGCGGATACAGGCGCAGCTTGTCCTTCCAGACTTCGCCATCGTCGAAGACGGCCATGGCATCGCTGCCCACGACGACCAGCTTCTGCTCCTTGAAGGGATGCAGCCACGAGACGAAGACATGGGCCTGCTCGCCGCCGGGGAACGACAGATGGGTGGTCGTGACATCGGCTATGGATTTATGCAGGTAATAGCCGCCGATGGCATGGACGGTGTCCGGTTCACTTCCGATCAGCGACAGGATCATGGACAGGTCATGCGGTGCGAACGACCACAATATGTCCTCCACCCGCCTGAATTTTCCGAGGTTCAGCCGGTTCGAATAGATATATTGCAACCGGCCCAGCGTCCCGTTCCTGACCAGCTCGGCCAGGGCCATGAAGACCGGATGATACTGCAACAGATGGCCGACCATTAGACGACGGTCGAGACGGTCGGCGATCTCGCAAAGCGCGGCGGCTTCGACGGTGTCCAGGGCCAGCGGCTTTTCGACGAAGACATGCTTGCCCGCCTCGAGCGCGGCCTTCGCCAGCTGGTAATGGGTCGAGGCGGGCGTCGCGATCGCGACCGCGTCGATGGCGCTGTCGTTCAAAACTTCGTCGAAGGAAAGCAACCTGCCGCCATGCTTCGCGCTCAGGGCGGCGCAGGCGGCCTCGTCCGCATCGACCAGGGCTTCCAGCGCATCCAGCTCGGCGAAGCTGCGAACGAGATTCTTGCCCCAGTAGCCGCAGCCGACGACGGCAACGCGCGGCATGGTCTTCGAACTTGCCGGTACCGTCATCATGCCTTGAACAGGTTGGGCGCCGAAATCCCGTTCCGGCCGCAGACGTTGCGCGTGTCCACCACCAGCTTCGCATTGGCGACGATGGCGGCGTAATCGACCTCGTCATGGTCGGTGGCGATCAGCACGGCGTCGTAGCGGGCAAGGCTGGCCGCATCGATGGCGGCCGACTTGCGGCCCGTAAGTTCGGCATGTTCCCGGGTGCGCGGTATGACGGGGATGAACGGATCGTGGTAATCGACCACCGCCCCGCGCGCTTCCAGGATCTCGATCACCTTCAGCGACGGGCTCTCGCGCATGTCCTCGACGTTTTTCTTGTAGGCGATCCCCAGTATCAGGATCGGCGAGCCTGACAGGCCGCGGCCCAGCCTGCGATCCATGTGCTCGGCCAGCTGGTTCACGACGTAGTAGGGCATATCGGTATTGATCTGGCCGGCCAGCTCGATGAACCGGGTATTGACGTCGTATTCGCGCGCCTTCCAGGTCAGGTAGAACGGGTCGATCGGGATGCAATGCCCCCCTAGCCCCGGCCCCGGATAGAACGGCATGAAGCCGAAGGGCTTGGTCTTGGCGGCATCGATGACTTCCCAGACGTCGATGCCCATCGTCTGGAACACGACCTTCAACTCGTTGATCAGCGCGATGTTCACGGCGCGGAAGATGTTCTCGGTCAGCTTCACCGCCTCCGCCGTCGCCGGGGAGGAAACGCGGACGGTCTTGACCACGAGCGCGGAATACAGCGCATCGGCGATGTCGAGGGCGGCCTTGCCGTCGCCGCCGATCACCTTGGGGATGGTGGCGGTGTTGAAGTTCTGGTTTCCCGGATCCTCGCGTTCAGGTGAGAAGGCCAGGAAGAAGTCGCGCCCGCTCCTCAAGCCGCCCTTTTCCAGTATGGGGCGCAGGACTTCCACCGTTGTGCCGGGATAGGTCGTCGATTCGAGGACGATCAGCTGACCCGGGCGCAGATGCGGCGCGATGGCGTTTACGGTATTGACCACATAGGACAGGTCGGGTTCGCGGTGCTTGGTCAGGGGCGTGGGCACGCAGATTACGACCGCATCGGTACCGGCGATGGCGGCAAAATCGGTGGTCGCATGGAACCGCTTGGACTGGACAGCGTCCCCTATGGCGCCCGATTCCACATGCTTGATGAAGCTTTCGCCGCTGTTGATCTGGACCGTGCGCGCCTCGTCGATGTCGATTCCCACGACCTGGAAGCCCGATTTGACGGCGGTCAAGGCCAGGGGAAGCCCCACATATCCCAGCCCGATGATGGAGATTGCCGCCTTGCGCGACTGGAAAACCTTCAGTATTTCGGAAATGTCCATGACAGGGCGGGGCCTGTCCGTGTCGGCGGAATGCAGAGTATTGGTCACAGGCTCTGGTCTGGTCGGAGAAGACGAGCGTTGTTGCTATCATCGCATCCCCGGATTGTCCATATTGCGGCAACTCCGCCGGTTGGCTATGAAATACGCTGCCGTTTCAAGCCGCCTGCCCATCATGGGCTCTGTAAAGCGTAATCAGGAGTAGCAAAATGTGCGGGATTGGCGGGGCCGTCTCTCTGGATCGTAGTCCGATCGAGTCCATCGACGGCGTGCTGGGCGCCATGGGGCAGCTTCTGGCGCATCGTGGTCCGGACGGCCAGGGAAAATGGAAGGCGCCGCGCGGGGAATGCGGCCTGGTCCATCGCCGACTGTCCATCATCGACCTTTCCGACGCCGGCCATCAGCCGATGATCGGCGAAAGCGGCCATGTCCTGACGTATAACGGCGAGATCTACAATTACCGCGAGCTTATGGACACGCTGCGCCCCGGCTGGCGTTTCAAATCCACGTCGGACAGCGAAACCATCCTGGCTGCCTACGCGAAATGGGGCACGGGTTGCCTCGAGCACCTGCACGGCATGTTCGCCTTTGCCGTGTGGGACGGGGATCGCCTTTTCGCCGCCCGCGACCGCTTCGGCATCAAGCCCTTCTACTACACCGTCATCGATGGCGTCTTCTACTTCGCCTCGGAAATGAAGGCGTTGCTGCCGGTCCTGCCCGATATCGAGACCGAGCCTGCCTCGCTGGCGGAGTATCTGACGTTCCAATATACGCTGGGCGAGAAGACCCTTTTCCGCCACATCAACGTTCTCCCTCCCGGCCACGCCCTGATCGTGGAGAACGGCGCCGCCCGCATCTTCCGCTACTGGGATGTCTATTACGACCTCGACCTCGACCACACATCGCGCTGGTTCGAGGACGAGATGCGCAGCCGCCTGCGCAAATCCGTCGAATACCATCTGCGTTCCGATGTTCCGGTGGGCAGTTATATCTCCGGCGGCATCGACTCCAGCCTTATCGCGATCATGGCGGGACGGGAGGAATCGTCGGGCAATATCGGCTTCCATGGCAAATTCACCGACTTCCCGGGCTACGACGAAAGCCCCTATGCCGAGATTGCCGCAGCCAAGGCCGGGATAGAGCTGCACCAGATCGACATCACCGCCGACGATTTCAGGAATTCGATCGAGAAGGTGATCTATCACCTGGATTGCCCGGTCGGCGGCCCGGGATCGTTTCCGCAGTACATGGTGTCGCAGCTTGCGGCGCGGCATGTGAAGGTTGTGCTGGGCGGACAGGGCGGCGACGAGCTGTTCGGCGGCTATGCGCGCTACCTGATCGGCTATCTGGAGCAATCCCTGGCGGCCGCCATCAACGGCACTCACAGGAACGGGAATTTCGTCGTCACGCCGGAATCGATCATTCCCAATCTGCACTCGCTGAAGGAATACAAGCCGTTGCTGGCGCAGTTCTTCAGCGAGGGGCTTTTCGGCCCGATCGACGAGCGTTATTTCAGATTGATCGACCGGTCCGCCGACATGACGAACGAGGTCGACTGGACATCGCTCGACCGTAGCTCCGTACTGGAAAGCTTCAGGGCGATCTTCAATTCGGAACGCAACGTGCGCAAGGAGGCCTATCTCGACTCCATGACGCATTTCGACTTCAAGTGCCTGCTGCCGGCCCTGCTGCAGGTCGAGGACCGCATGTCGATGGCGCATGGGCTGGAGGCCAGGGTGCCGCTGCTGGACGACAGCATCGTGTCCTTCGCCGCGACCCTTCCCGCCGACATCAAGTTCAAGGGCGGCGAGATGAAGCATTTCATCCGTCGCAGCTTCCGCGACGACCTTCCGAAGGAACTGGTCGAGCGCCGGGACAAGATGGGTTTCCCCGTCCCGTTGAAGGAATGGTTCAACGGCGAGTTGCAGGATTTCGTCGGCGACGTGTTCTCGACCCAGCGATCCAAGGCGCGGCCCTATTTCAACAGCGAGGCCATCCTGGCCAATTTCGGCAAGGAACGCGCCTTCTCGCGCAAGACCTGGGGGCTGCTGAGCCTGGAATTGTGGCATTCGCAATTCCATGACCGGGCGGCGGCCTACCGGCACATGATCAGGGAACCTGACATCCAGCCGCCGTCATTCGTGACGGAGACGGCATAGCGGGCGGCCTTTCCTCCCCCGGATGCATCGTGTAGTGATTGGGCAAATACGGAGTGATCGAGAAATGCGCGTTTATATAACGGGGGCCTGCGGCCAGGTCGGATCGCACGTGGCCGAGATGATGCTCGCCAGGGGCGACGAGGTCTTCGGGATCGACAACCTGGCAACGGGCCGGGCGGAACACCTGAAGGCGCAGGACGGGCTGCAGCTTGTGACCGGCAGTATAGCGGACCGCGAACTGGTGACGAAGACGATCGAGGAATTCCATCCCGACGCGATCGTTCATACCGCTGCCTCCTACAAGGATCCCGACGATTATTATAACGACGCGCTGACCAATTGCGTCGGCATGGCAAATCTGGTCCAGGCGGCGAAGGCGAACGGCGTAAAGCGGTTCATCTATTTCCAGACCGCCCTGTGCTATGGCGTGAAGCCGCTGCAGCAGCCCATTTCGCTGGATCATCCCAAATTCCCGGGCAACAGCAGTTATGCCATTTCCAAGACCGCGGCCGAGGATTACCTCGAACTGTCCCGACTGGATTACGTGACGTTCCGTCTGGCCAACGTGATTGGCCCGCGCAACACCAGCGGCCCCCTGCCGATCTTCTTCCAGCGCCTGCGCGAGGGGAAGAAATGCTTCGTCACCACGGCACGGCGCGACTTCGTTTTCGTCAAGGACCTGGCGCGAACGGTGGTGCGGGCGGCGGACGGCACCGGCCAGGGCACCTATCACTTCTCGTCCGGCAGCGATGTCGCGATCAAGCAGCTCTATGACGAGGTCGTGACGGCGCTGAAGCTGAACGATTATCCCGAGCCCGAGATCAGGGAACTGGGCCCGGACGACGCGCCGACGATCCTGCTGGACCCTGCGCGCACCTTCGCCGATTTCGGCGACCCGCAATTCACTCCGCTTTCCGAAACCGTGCGCCAGGCCGTGGACTACTATATGGAATACGGTGTAACCGGGGCGTACACGCATCTGAAGCACGCGGAACAGAAGTGAAGATACTTATCACCGGGGGCGCGGGATGCCTGGGCTCGAACCTGGTCGAGCATTATCTGCCGCAAGGGCATGAGATCCTGGTCATCGACAATTTCGCGACCGGCAAGCGCGAACTGGTTCCCGCTATCGACGGCCTTTCGCTGATCGAAGGCTCGGTCGCCGATGGCGCACTGGTGCAGCGGGCGTTTGCCGGCTTCAAGCCCGATATCGTCATCCATGCCGCCGCATCCTACAAGGACCCGGATGCATGGGACGAGGATGTCGCGACCAATATCCTGGGCAGCGCCAATGTCGGACGCGCCGCAAGCGCCGTTGGCGTTAAGCGCCTGGTCAACCTGCAGACAAATCTGTGCTACGGCAGGCCGCTGACGCTTCCCGTTCCCGTCGATCATCCGCTGGCGCCGTTCAGCAGCTACGCGATCAGCAAGACCGCGGGCGAGCAGTTCCTGATGCTGAGCGGGGTACCGACGGTTTCGTTGCGCCTTGCCAACGTCCTGGGTCCGCGGCTTGCGATCGGACCGTTGCCGACCTTCTACAAGCGCCTCAAGCAGGGGCAGAAATGCTTCTGCTCAGACACCGCCCGCGACTTCATGGACATGAGCGATTTCCTGGCCTTCATGGACCGCGTCATCGTTCCGGACGCGCCCACCGGCATATTCAACCTCGCCTCGGGCCAAGCGCATACGATCAAGGAAATCTACGATCTGGTCGCAACGCATCTGGGCATGGAAGCAGGGGACGTTCCGATCGTACCACCCGCCGCCGACGATGTCGCGGTCATGACGCTGGACCCGTCTCTGGCCCTACGCACGTTCGACTTCGCCCTGAAAGTCGACTTCGCGCAGGCCGTGGCGCGCCAGCTGGAATGGTACGACCGTCATGGCGTGACCGACGTCTTCTCGCATCTGCATGTCCCGACGGAAGCGGTCGATGCCTGACAATTTCTTTGCCGGCAAGAATATTCTCATCGTCGGGGGCGCCGGTTTTGTCGGCAGCAATCTGGCGCTGAAAATTCTCGAGCACGATCCGGCCCGGCTGGTCATCGTCGATAATTTTCTTTCCTCCGATGCCAGCAACGTACCGCTCGACCGGCGCGTCCAGTTCATCCTGGGATCGATCGCCGACGACCGGGTTCTGGCGAAACTGCCGGACGACCTGAACTACGTTTTCCATCTTGCCTGCTATCACGGCAACCAGTCCTCGATCGCCGATCCCATCGCGGATCACGACAATAATACGCTGACCTCGCTCAAGCTTTTCGAGCATTTCAAGAGTGTCAAATCCCTCGAGAAGGTCGTCTATGCCGCGGCCGCCTGCGCCGTTGCCGAGAAGACCTACGACGAGGCGCAGGCGACTACCGAAGACCAGCCTGTCACCCTGTATCACGACAGCCCCTATTCGATCTCGAAGATCATCGGCGAGCTGTACGGCAATTTCTATTTCCGCCAGCACGGCCTGCCCTTCGTGAAGGCGCGGTTCTCGAACGTCTATGGCCCACGCGAAATCCTAGGCGCGGGCCAGTGGCGTGGCACGGTGCATACGGTCTGGCGTAACGTCATCCCCTCCTTCGTCTGGCGCTCGCTGGCGGCCGAGGCTTTGCCGCTGGATAACGGCGGCCAGACCAGCCGCGACTTCATCTTTGTCGAGGACATGGCAAGGGGATTGATGGCGGCGGCGCAGAACGGCCTGCCGGGCGAAATCTACAATCTGGCGACGGGCCGCGAGGTCAGCATCCTGGAAATCGCCGGCCTGATCAACGGCCTGACCGGCAACACCACGCCCTTCGACCTGAAGCCGAAACGCGACTGGGACAATTCGGGCAAGCGCTTCGCATCGACCGAGAAATCGGCGCGCGAGCTGGGCTTCACGGCCGCGATGCCGATCGAGGAAGGCCTGAAGCGGACGGTGGACTGGACCAGGGCCAACGCCGTCACGATCCAGCGCTGCATCGACCAGCACCGCCTGTTCATGACCAGCTTCGGCTGACCGACATGCCGCAAAAACGCACCGATACGAAGACCCTGTCGCCCCGCCAGGGAGGCGGCCAGGTCAAGCGCCGGCCCGAGAGAATGCTGCTGATCTGCTATTACGATCCGCGCGGCATATCGACGGTGCGCGAGACGGTCGCCTTCATGCAGGCCTGCTCGCGCTTCCCGGTCACCATCCTGAACATGTACGAGCATCGCCATAGCGAAGGCCATCTGTCGCTGGCGCCGAGCATCGACCTCGACAGTTTTTCAGGCGTCATTATCCATAACACCGTCAGCTACGTGCCGGCGGCGCTGTGGTCTCTGGACCAGTTCACGACGCGCAAGCTGAAGGATTTCGTCGGCGTCAAGGTGATCATGAAGCAGGATGAGAATCACGAGCTTCACAAGGTCGTCGATTATATCGGCAAGACCGGCTTCAACCTGATCCTGACCGTCCTGCCCGACGAGGCGGTTCCGCTGGTCTATCCCGAACGGATCGTCGGCAGGCCACGTTTCTACCGCATGCTGACGGGCTACATAACGCCGACCCTGCGCGCGATCGATCCGAATGCCGGCGACCGGGCGATCGATATCGGCTATCGCGGTTCCCTGCAGTCGCTGTCGTTCGGCAGGCTTGCCTATGAAAAGCGCAAGATCGGCGAGGATCTGCTTGGGCTGCTCGCCGATAGCGGACTGGTCCTGGATATCTCGAGCCGGTGGGAGGACAGGTTCGGCGGCGATGCCTGGTTTTCCTTCCTGTCGTCCAGCAAGGCGACCCTGGGGGCGGAATCGGGCGCGAGCCTGTTCGACCTTGACGGCGACCTTGACGCTCGCATCGCGGCGATCCTGGCCGAGCTCGGGCCGGAGCAACTGGATGCCGAATATGCCGAAGCCTATCTGGGGCGGTTGCAGGACCTGGAAGACAACGTTCATTACCACCAGATCTCGCCGCGCCATTTCGAGGCGATCGCCTGCGGCACGATCCAGCTGCTCTACCCCGGCACGTATTCGGGAATCCTGGCGAAGGACCGGCATTATTTTTCGCTCGAGCGCGATTATTCCAACCTGGACGAGGCGGTCGCGCTGATCCGCGACGATACGCGCCGCAAGTCGATGGCGGCAACCGCCTACGAGGAAATCATCCTCGACCGTACCTACTGGATCGAGACGTTTGTCGACACGTTCGACAATCTGGTCGAGGAGATCTGCGCGGAAAAGAATGTCCTGCAACATTCGCTTTCCAAACCTGCCGGCAAGGCACGAAACATATTGCTGCTGGCGGCGCAGGATCCAAAGCACGATCCCAGGCACCGCTGGGTGGAAGAGATGGCGGCGGCTGGCAGCATCGTCCATCAGCTTGGCATCGCTCCTGCCGGCAACGCGGCAGATCTGCGAACCGGACCGCGCGGCGGCCTGGACTGGGCAGTTGCAAAACGGCAATGGAAAAGAGGCGGCGCCATTGCATGGTATCCGTATGCCTCGCACAATACGGCCGGAACCGCCGCCCTGCAGGAACTGGCATTCCTGGAAGCCGCGACCGCATTGCAAGGCCCCGAATTCCGCACCCTGTTTTCAGCGCCGGCCAGCTCGCAGACCATCGGTGACTGGTGGTGGCACCTGCGGGACATTCTGGACATCACGATGACGCTGGTCGATACGGCGGCAAAGATGCGCGGCGTGCACGCGATCGTCGCATCGGACCTGCACGCGCTGCCTGCGGCCTTGATCCTGAAGGCCCTGTTCGACGTGCCGGTCCTTTACGACGCGCATGAGTACATGCCCGAGATGAACCTGGCGGCACCGGAATTCCAGAAACAATTCTTTGCGGAGATCGAGACGCGGCTGGTACAGCACACCGATTTCCGGCAGACGGTCTCGCCCGGCCTGGCAAGCATCATGTCGCAGGAATACGGCGTCGCTTTCGATACGGTGCCCAATTGCGAACCGGCGGCGAGCGCGCTGGAACCGGATTTCACGAAGGGGGGCGACCGGTGCGTCTTCCTGTTCCTGGGATTGTTCGCCGCCGGCCGTGGCATCAACCTGCTGATCGATGCCTGGCCGCATACCAATGAAAACGCCATCCTGCACCTGCAGGGTCCTGACAACGACTACAAGCGGCAGATGGTCGAACTGGCCCGGTCGTCCGGCCTGCTGGATACACGCATCTTCTTTCCCGAGCCCGTTGCCGAGGATGCCCTGATCGCCAACGCGCACAAGGCGGATGTAGGGCTGATCCCCTATGAGCCGATCGGGACCAACCACCAGCATTGTTGCCCGAACAAGATGTCGCAATACATGGCGGCCGGCATCGCCCTGCTGGCGAACAGCACGAATTTCGTCGCCGAAACGATTGCCGCCGCCCAGTGCGGCGTGGTCGTGAACTTCGCGCAGACGCAACGGCTGGCCACCGCCATATCGGATCTGGCGCTGAACCCGGGGCGCAGGCAGGCCTTCGCCCGGGCCGGAAATTCCTATTTCCGGTCGACATTCAACTGGAACGTCCAGAGCGAAAGCCTGAAAACCCATCTGGCGGAGATGACCCGCAGCGCCGTGCCCGAGATCCTTGCCGTCTATTCGACCGCCCTGCCGGGCACCATCGGCCCCGACGAGCCCCTGATTCCCCCCAACCTCGAGATGTCGGCAACCGTCACTCAAAGCACGCCGGCGGAAATTGCCGCGGTGCCCGAACTGCCACGCAGGGCGACACTGCCCCACCGCGTGTGGCGACATCTTCCAAGACCCCTGAAGCAGATCGCCATGCCCTTCGCCCAGCTGATCAAGAATGCGATCAGATAAGCCTATGAGCGCAACCATTCTCACAGTCGTCGGCGCGCGTCCCCAGTTCATCAAGGCCGCCCCCGTTTCCCGCGCGCTGGCCAAGGCAGGGCTGACCGAGATTTTGGTCCATACCGGCCAGCATTTCGACCACGACATGTCGGACGTCTTCTTCGACGAGCTGGGCCTTGCCGCGCCCGCGCACAACCTGGCCATCAACGATCTGCCGCACGGCGCGATGACCGGACGCATGCTGGAGAAGATCGAGGAAATCCTTTTGAAGGCGCGCCCGGACATGCTGCTTGTCTACGGCGATACCAACTCGACCCTGGCCGGGGCGCTGGCGGCGGTTAAACAGCATATCCCCGTGGCGCATGTCGAAGCCGGACTGCGGTCCTTCAACCGCGCGATGCCGGAGGAGATAAACCGGATACTGACCGATCACGTCAGCGACCTGCTTTTCTGTCCCACTGCCACGGCCGTGGCGAATCTGGCGAAGGAAGGTATCGCGAGGGGCGTTCATGCGGTGGGCGACGTCATGTACGACGCGACGATCGCGGCGACGGCGCGCGCCGAGTCATCGCGGATCCTGGAAACCTGTGGGTTGGCGCCGGCATCCTATACCGTCGCAACTCTGCACCGCGCCGAGAACACGGATGACCGAGACCGGTTTCACCGGATCATGGATTATCTGGAAAGGAATGCGGCAGACCGCCCCATGATCCTTGTGGCGCATCCAAGGACAGCCAAGCTTATGGAAAAACTGGGCCTTACCGTCAGGAACGTAAGGTTGCTGAAGCCGCTGGGCTATCTGGACATGGCCCATCTGGTGCATCATTCGGCCGGCGTGTTCACCGATTCCGGCGGCCTGCAGAAAGAGGCCTATTTCCACCGCGTCCCCTGCGTCACTCTGCGCGATGAAACCGAATGGGTCGAAACCATAGACAGCGGCTGGAACCGCTTGTGGACCGAAGAGACCGAACGCCCCCGCCGGGATATCGCCGACTACGGGCAAGGCAACACGGCGGACCTGATCGCCGGCGTGCTGGCCGAGCAGCTGAGGCACTAGCGGCTTTTGCACTAGCGGTATAAGAAGCAGGTGCCATCGCCCGCACGCCCCGAAAGGTCTTCCAATGCCCGGATTGAAAACGATTGCACTCCATGCCGCGTTACTGGCCGGCCTTATCGGCCAGGCCCACGCCAGCGACCTCAGCTGCGTCAGCACCACCTTTCGGGTGCTGGGGGCCAATGACAAGGTCTGCGTCAGCGTCTTCGACGATCCCAAGGTTCCGGGCGTTGCCTGCTATATCGGCCAGGCACGTACCGGCGGCGTCAAGGGCAGCCTGGGGCTGGCGGAGGATCCGTCTCGCTTTTCGCTGACCTGCCGGCAGGTAGGCCCGATCACCACCGACATCGGCACGCTGAAGGACAAGGAATCGGTCTATTCGGAACAGACCTCGATCTTCTTCAAGCATACCAAGGTCTATCGCCTGATCGATGCGCAGCACAACACGCTGATCTATATGGCGATCAGCGACAAGGTGATCGATGGTTCGCCGCAGAACGCGATCGCCAGCGTTTCGATCATGCCGTGGGGGCAGCACTAGTCACTGGTCATACCTGCTGTAACGGAACGGTATTCTGTCCAACCCATTCGCGCCATAGCAGGATCAGCGCCGCCATGATCGCGGGACCCAGGAACAGGCCGATCAGGCCCCAGGTTTCCACCCCGCCCAATATGCCCAGCAGCACCCAGACGAAAGGCAGTTTGGTCGCCCCGCCGATCAGCACCGGTCGTACGAAATGATCGGCGGTGAAGGTGGTCGCCATGCCGATGCACAGTACCGCGATGCCCCACACGACCGATCCCTTTGCCAGCAGCAGCAGTGCGCAGACGACAAAGACGATCGGGGCGGCAAAGGGGATCATCGCGGCGATCGCGGTCAGGCCGCCGAAGACCGACGGGTGGGGAACGCCAGCGATGGCGTAGACGATGCCCAGCAGCACGCCCTCGCCCAATCCCACCAGAACCAGCCCGTCGACCGTGCCATGGACCGAGGCGATGATCTGGCGACCGACACGCTCCCCGCCCGGCCCGAAGGTGCGGACACTGGCGCGGCGCAGCTGCTCGATCAGATTATCGCCATCCCGGAACAGGAAGAACAGGGTTAGCAGGGTGAAGACGAACAGCGTCAGCCGCCGTGCCAGCAATGCGCCGACGACTCGGCTGTAATTGCCGACATGCCCCCTGGTGGTGCGTTCGATCAGCTCCCGGGCCGCCCCCGGGTCGGCGAGATTGCTTTGCCACCAGGTGTCGATCTCCGCCCTGCCGAACGGCATATGCTTCAGGATCTCGGGTTCCGGGATGCCGGTCTGCTGCACGTCGCGCATCCATTGCGTCGCGGCATGCGCCTCGCGGGCGAACTGCATGCCCGTCAGTCCCAGCGGGATGATGAAGATCAGCGCGATCGCAAGCGTGAACACCGCCGGCAGCACGACGTTGTGGCTGCCCTTGCCGAACTTGGCCTCGGCACGCCGGTACAATGGCCATAATGCGATCGCGAAGATGCCGGCCCATACCAGGGCGCTGAGAAAGTTCCACAGCGTGTATATGCCAAGCAGCAGAAGACCCAGGGCCAATGCGCCGATTGCCAGCTGCTGCGGTCCGGCCGATCCGGCCGGCCGTTCGGTATTATCCGGATTTGCGTCACGCATCGAAGTTTCCCCTTGTGCTGGAACAGCCTATCAAAACGATTCGCCAGGAAAAGTCTTGTGGTGTTTTACAGTCAGGCGAAATAGATCCGTGATCTAGCGGATGCTCTGGAGTCTGATCGGACTTTCGCAGCCGCTGGATATGCCGTTGTTCTTGAGGCAGATGATACGGTCGTCATCGGGATCGTGAGTTACAACCCCCTGCAGGCTGCCCGCATCGCTCCCGATTACCCCCTGCAGCACGAGTTCATTCAGGCTGTGCGAGGATGTGACGGCAATATCCGATGACGGCATCTGGAATATCTGGTTGTTGACGACCTGAGCCAGTATCGGGTTGCTGGCATCCGATGTCGCTACGAGCGGCGAGGCGGCCGGCTGGACGACGGGTGCGGCGCTCACGGGTAGTGTCGGGGCCGAAGGCGTGGATGTCGTCGCCGGCGGGCTGCCGCTGCCTGCCGTTACGGTCAGCGTACCTGCGACGTAGCTGATCAGATAGTTGGAGGCGCTTCCGCCCGCGGCTGTGATCGTATAAGGCCCCGCGGGTGAATTTGCCTGGTCGGTCGACATGAAGGACAGGCCCGTCACCACGCTGGACATGTCGCCGTTCACCAGCCCGGCGAAGCTTGCCGTGAATACGGGGTCCGACTGGCCCACCTGGCGGGTTGCATTATCGGCGGTGATGACCAGGTTGGCATCGTTGACGGTGTAGACGCCGGTGGCATCGGTGATCGTGTAATTGGATGCCGTCCCGCCGGTCGCGGTAATGCCATAGGTGCCTGCATTCGAACCGTTGGTGACCGTCGTGGAGCTGCCTATGCCGCTGACGGCACCGGACGTATCGCCGTTGACGAGGCCGCTGTAGGCATACGAGACACTGGCATTGCTGCCGCCGTAAGTCTGGCTTCCCGTCGGGGTTACGGTCAGCTGTGCCTTGCCGACGATGTAGACGCCGGTGGCATCGGTTATGGTGTAATTGGACGATGCGCCACCTGTCGCGGTGATGCCGTAGGTACCCGCGTTCGAGCCGTTGGTGACCGTCGTGGAGCTGCCCACGCCACTGATGGCGCCGGACGTATCGCCGTTGACAAGACCGTTATAGGCATACGAAACCGATGCGTTGCTGCCGCCGTAAACCTGGCTGCCGGTTGGCGTAATGGTCAGCGGCGCTGTGGTGATTGTCAGGTTGTTGCCGACATAGCTGATCGTATAATTGCCGCCGGCGCTAAGTGTGTTCTGTCCGATGGCGTAGGATCCGACATTCTGGCCTGCGACGCGGCTCAGCGCGCCGGTGAAGATTCCCGCCCCATCACTGAACTGATATCCGGTTGCCGTGTAGGCGAGTGTCGGATCCGAAGCGCCGTAGGTCTTGGTCTCGGCAGTGGCAGTGACGGTAAGAGTCGCAGGGGCTATGGTCAGGTTGTTGCCGACCAGGGAAATCGTGTAGTTCGACCCGGCCGACAGCGTGTTCACGCCGATGGCATAGGAGCCGACATTTTCGCCCGCGCTTCGTCCCAGAACGCCGCTCAGCAGGCTGGCGCCGTCACTATATTGATAGCCGCTGGCCGTATAGGAGAGTGTCGGATCCGAAGCCCCGTAGGTCTTGCTTTCGGGAGAGGCCGTTACCGTCAACGTCGCCTTGGCGATGGTTTCGGTACCCGCGACGTAATCGATCGTGTAATCGAGCGCCGCATAAGGGCCGGTCAACGCCAGTGAGCCCTGGCCGATGGCGTAGGTGCCGGCGGCCGTGCCGGCGGTAAGAGTGCCCGATAGCAGCGAGGCGTATGAGTCGCCGCTTTCCAGCGTGCCGCTCGGCGTGTAGCCGAGGGCGCCGACAGCGGTGCCGTAGGTGCCGCTGACGGCGCCACCGGTTACGGTGATCACCTGCTGGCCCGCCGTGCCGGCGCATCCCGCTGTCTCGTCGCAGCCGATGTGATTGACCGCATGCACGAAGGTGCTGCCGGTGCCGGCGGTTACCGTGCCGGTGCCTGTATCGCCCGCAACCGTGCCGCTTGAAGAATTGAACCCTGCCAGCCCGCCAATGGCAAAACTGCCGGTGCCTGCCGCGACCGTGCCGGCGTAGCTGCTACCGGTAACGGTGCCGATATTGTAGCCCACGATCCCGCCGACAGCTGTACTGGACGGGTTGCCTGTAACGTTGTTGATTACTGTAACGCCGGTTACCAATCCCGCATTGTAGCCGACTAACCCACCAACACTGCCATCACCGGTAACCGCTTCCAGCGCTGTGCCGCCGCTGATAGTTCCGTAAACATCGTTGTATCCCACCAGCCCGCCGATCGCCGATGAGCCGCTGCCAATAGTCATCGTCGTCGACGCCAGAACGGTTCCCCCGCTAACAGTAACAGGACCATAAGGGTTGGTGGTGCCGTTAATACCTATGAGGCCTCCGATATCGGAGCTTCCCGTTCCCACCGTAATGCTGGCGGTAACAGTGCCGCCACTGATCAGGCTATCCCCATTAAATCCAGCGAGACCGCCAATGGCGCCGCTATTGAACAAAACGCTTATGGTGGCATTGACTGTGCCATCCAGGATAACTCCTTGTGAAGCCCCGCCAACAAGGCCGCCAATGTTAGCAACCGAGTCTCCTGTGGTAATCGTACCGGTATAGGAGACATGCGAACCGATTGTCGGCGTCTCCAGATTGTCGCCAAGAGCGCCGGCAATCCCTCCCACGGAAAAGCCACCGGCTACATTGAGGTTTTCCGTAACGCTGATGTTGCTGATATTGCTGGCGACTAGACCGCCAAACCCACCCACGTTTCCCGCATAATTTTCGATTGTTATGCTTCCCAGAACCGTAGCATTCGAAACCCCGCCGGTGTTGGTAAGATAGCCAAACATTCCACCGATATTGCCTTGTCCATATGTCTGTATGTCTTCGTCGGCATACAAATTGGACAGGCTTCCGGTATCATCGTCGTAACCGATCAAGCCCCCAAGGTTATTATCAAGATTGGATGTCGACGTAATCGAACCGACAGCCGAGACGCCGGATACGAATCCGTCATTCTGGCCGATCAATCCGCCGATATTGTAATTGCCTGCCAGACCATCGTTCTGATCGAGTGTGATCGTATTGTGTGCCGCCGACGACAGCACGGTGCCGGTCGAAGCGTTCTGTCCCACCAATCCGCCGATCGCGGTCACGTCACCCAGTACGGAAACATTGTTGGTGGCGGTAATTCCCGTTACCAGCCCGGCATTGTATCCCACATAGCCGCCTACCGTATTGGAACCGGATGTTGCCACGGTTTCAAGCGCCGTGCCGCCGCTGACCGTCGAGTTGATATCGTTGTAGCCTACCAGCCCTCCGATCTGCGACGAACCGCTGCCGATAGTCATCGTCGTCGACGCCAGAACGGTTCCCCCGCTAATGACAACGGTTTTGTTGCCATAAAAATTGGACCCGACCAAGCCGCCGATCGCCGTGCTCGTGGTTCCCACGGTGATGCTGGCGTTTACCGTGCCGCCGCTGATTATCCCGCCCCCGAAGAAATAATCGATGTTGACGCCAACCAGGCCGCCGACTGCGGAGGCATTCTCCAGGGTCGTAATGCTGGCGTTCACCGTGCCGTCATGGATCGCGCCACCCGAAGATTCACCTACCAACCCACCAATTTCGTTAACACCATCATCCGTACTGATAGTGCCTGTATAGGAAACATTTGCACCAATGGTGGGTACGGAACCATTGTAGCCCAGCACCCCGACAACACCGCCGACACCACCGCCGGCAAGCAGGAAAATGTTCTCGGTAACATTGATATTGCTGATGTTGCTGGAGACACCGCCACCGAAACCGCCGACATCGCCTCCGAAGGCATTGACACTTATGCTGCCCAGAACCGTTGCGTTGGATACGCCGCCGGTATTGTTCAGGTAACCGAACATGCCGCCGATATTGTTGTTGCCATTGGACACGATGGTTTCATTGGCATACAGGCCCGACAGGCTGCCGGAATCATCGTCGTAGCCGATCAGGCCACCGATGTTATCATCGATATAAGAGGTCGAGGTAATTGAACCGACAGCCGAGACCGCGGAGACGAAGCCATCGTTCTGGCCGATCAATCCCCCGATATTGGCATTGCCCGACATACCATCGTTCTGATCGAGCACGAGATTGTTGTGCGCCGCCGAGGACAGCACGGTTCCGGTAAAGTCGTTCTGGCCCACCAGACCGCCGATCGCGGTTACGTCGCCCAGTACGGAAACATTGTTGGTGGCGGTAACGCCCGTTACCAGTCCGGCATTGTATCCGACATAGCCGCCAACCGTACTTGAACCGGAGGTCGTTACGAGTTCCAGTGCGGTGCCACCGTTGATCGTACCGGCGGCATCGTTGGAACCTACCAAGCCGCCTATCGCCGACGACCCGCTGCCGATAGTCATCGTCGTCGAAGCCAGAACGGTTCCACCACTGAGGGTGCCGTTGCCGATCTCTCCTACAAGACCGCCGATATTCGTGCTTGTGGTTCCGACGGAAATACTGACGTTTACCGTGCCGCCGCCGATTATGCCGCCGGCTCCGTAATTGACATTTCGGCCGACCAGCCCGCCGACATCGTTTACATCTTCGTTGGTCGTAATGCTGGCATTGACCGTGCCGTCCCTGATTATGGCGCTCGAAGATTCGCCGACCAGGCCGCCGATATCGCTCACACTATCGGACGTGCTTATCAGGCCGCCGTAGGAAACATTGGCGCCAAGAGTCGGCGTTGCAATATTATCGCCGAACTGGCCTACGACGCCGCCGATGCTGTTGCCGTTGTCTACGTACAGATCTTCCGTAACACTGATATTGCTGATGTTGCTAGCTGCAAGGCCGGCAAATCCACCGACACCGCCGGCGTAGTTGCCGATCGTTATGCTTCCCAGGACCGTGGCGTTCGAAACGCCGCCTGCATTGCTCAAATAGCCGAACATCCCGCCGATACTGGCGCTGCCATTGGTCTCGATCGTCTCATTGGCGTAAAGGTTCGACAGGCTTCCCGCATCGTCGTCGTAACCGATCAATCCGCCGATATTCTCATCGGCATAGGCACCGGAGACGATCGATCCGGTGGCAGAGACGGCCGAGACGAACCCATCGTTCTGGCCGATCAGCCCGCCGATATTGGCATTGGTGGTGGTATAATTGTTCGGATCGGTGGTGATCGTGTTGCTGGCCGTCGAGGAAAGCACCGTTCCCGTAGCGGCGTTAACTCCCACAAGGCCGCCGATCCCCGTTGCGGCGCCAGACAGGAAGACGTTGTTGGTGGCGGTAACGCCGCTGATCCGGCCGGCATTGTAACCGACATAGCCGCCCACGGTACTGTTACCGGTCACTGTCTCAAGGGCTGTGCCGCCGCCGATCGTGCTGCCGGCATCGTTGTAGCCGACCAGGCCGCCGACATTGGTGCCGCCGGGGGTGGAAAGTACCGCCGTGCCTAGCACCGTGCCGCCAGTGATTTTCGAGGTGACCGAAGTGCCCGTGCCATAGCCACTATAACCGACCATGCCACCAACCTGCTGGCTGTTACTGCCGACACTGATCGCGCCGCTTACCGTACCGCCTGTAATCGTACCGCCGTTGTTGTACCCGACCAGCCCGCCGATCGCCGTGCTGGAAGCGCCGACACTCAGCGTACCGCCGAAGGTGCTGCCATTATAGGTCGTGCCCGGACTGCTGATGTTACCAATTAGGCCGCCTATGTAGCTGCTGCCTGCGCCGACTGACAGAACCGCGCCGGCCTGCACCGTCCCGCCGGTCACAACAGCGCCCGCGGCGTTGCCCAGGATGTTGCCGATGCCAAGCGATCCGGCGCCGAAGATGCCGCTGGCGGTGGATAAGACGGTCGCGCCGCTGATCGTGCCGCTATAGGCATAGCCGACGATCAGACCCGAATTGGCCTCGCCGCTGCTGAAGCTGATCGTGCCGCCCATGACATCGCTGATGACGTTTCCTGAATCGACCGCCACGATGCCCGCGCCTGCATTGACGCCCGTGCCGGTAAGATACGCCGACGATGTGGCCGTGCTGGCCGAGACAAGTCCCGAATTATTGCCCGCG
The DNA here is from genome assembly GCA_965199335.1 of Alphaproteobacteria bacterium. Classification (GTDB taxonomy): domain Bacteria; phylum Pseudomonadota; class Alphaproteobacteria; order CALMVH01; family CALMVH01; genus CBDAQV01. Next base: position 352,915 of record CBDAQZ010000004.1, read on the forward strand.
ATCAGGGCAATATGCTGCGGGGCGTTGCCGCCGTTGACAGTGCCGGCGAATACCGTGCTGACGATCGTGCCGCCATTGTTGCCGACAATGCCGCCCAGCCCCGACGAATTATATGAGGTAGCGACTACGTTAACGGCGCTGGTCCCGGTTACGCCGGTGATCAAACCCTCATTGTCCCCGGTGATGCCGCCGACCATGCTAGCGCCGCTGATCGAGCCACCGGAGAAGACCACGTTGCTGATCGTGCCGGTGTTGTAACCGGCGATGCCGCCTACGAACGAGCCGGTTCCCTGGACGGTTTCGCCGATTATCGTCAGGTTGCGAATCGTGCCGCTGTTGTAGCCGAAAAAGCCTGCATAACTCGTGCCGGTGACGGTACCACCTGTGCCGTTAATCGTATAATTGACGCCCAGGCCGCCATTGCCGTCGAACAGTCCGCTGAACGGGGTGGCGCTGGTCCCGATGCCTGGGAACGAACCGCTGACGGTGATATTCCCGCCCAGCGCGTAAGTGCCGGTCATGTTGTTGACATTGGCGAGGTCGGTTGCGTTGTCGACCAGCATGTATTTGGTCACGCCGCCGGTTCCGGTCAGGCCGGTATAGGTGCTTGGGCTGGCATAGCCGCCGCTGGGGTCGTAGTAGAGGCTGACCGACCCGCCGGTGCTGACCGTCGCGCTGTTGGTGACGCTGCCGCCGCCCGCACCCAGGGTCGTGGTGCCGACGCCGGCGTTGTCGGCGCGAAGCACGATGCCGCCCGTGCCGGTGTTGGTGATGTTCTGGTTGATCAGGATGCTGTTGTAGGCGCTGAGCGTCAGGCTGTTGGCGCTGTTCCAGCCGATCGCGCTGTTGACGCTGATGTTGCCGCCCGCGCCGCTGATCGCCGTGCCGTAGCTGCTGGTCGAGCTGGTGCCCGAGGTCGCCGCCGTCGTCTGCACCGTGACGTTGGATGTCGCCAGCGCGGTGGCGATCGCACTGGCGCCGCTGGCGTTGATGGAGAGATCGTAGGGATCGAGCAGCCAGTTGCCGGTGGCGCCGCTGGCGGCGCTGGTGTCGACATGGCCGCCGGTGACGTTCAGGTCGTGGCCCGATGTCTCGATGCCGCCGCCATTGCCCGAGACGCTGCCGCCCCTGGCGCTGGCCGTGCCTTCGAAGTCGGTGGCGCCGTCCGACCACACCGTGATCGCTCCGCCGTTGCCCTGGCTCAGCGCGTCAACCACCAGCTTCGTCGCCGCATCCACCGTGACGGCCTGGGCATGATGCAGGCTGCCGCTACCCTGGGGGCCGCCGCCGATCGCGATCGTGCCGCCGCCCTTCGCCCCCGACGCGTCCACCGTCGCACCCGTCAGCGCGACAGTGTTGCCCGTCACCTCGACCGTGCCGCCCGTAGCCCCCCTGGCCACCAGCCTGCCCGTCACAGACACGTCGCCGTCGACGCCGCCGTCCAGGATTATCGTTCCACCGTCCCGGCGGACGGTGCTGGCCTCGATCACGCCGCCCATGTTGATCGCGTTGCCCACGATCCCCTTGGCCGCGTTCGCCGTCAGCGCGACCGTGCCAGCCTTCACCACGCCGTCGTTCGTCACGCTGCCGTTCACCTGGTCCGTCACGTCGAAGCTGACCAGGTTGTCGCCGTAGAGGTCCAGCGTCCACTTGTCGCCCGAGGACAGGGAGACCTTGCCGAGCTTCGCGCTGATGATGCCGTCGTTGACCACGTTGGGCGCCACCAGCGCCACAAGGCCGCCCGTGCGCGCCGTGATCGTGCCGTCGTTGCGGATCGTCGCACCCGCCTGGCCCGGCCGGTCGAACACCATGATCCCGTTCATCGCGTTCTGCGTCGAGATGCCCGCCGTGCTCGCCACCAGGCCGCCCACGTTCACCGCCGCGCCCTTGCCGAACAATATCCCGTTCGGGTTCACGAGCACCACCTGGCCGTTCGCCGTCAGGCGGCCCATGATCGAACTGGGGTCCACACCCGTCACGCGGTTGACCGCGACTGACGAGGCGTCCGGCTGGATGAACCGCGTCGTCTCACCCGCTCCGATCGAGAACGAACGCCAGTCGATCACCGCGCGCGACGAGGACTGCGTGATGTCAAGCTCGGACGGGCCCGCCTGCGCGATGCTCGCGGACCCACCCACCACCTGACCCTGCTGCGGCAGCGCATAAGCCTCGCCGCTGCCCAACGGCTGACCGCCATACGCCGCCAAGCCGAACGCCAGCGCACCCACGCGCGTCAGCGCCGTGCTCAACAGCAGACGTTGGGAGAAAACGGTCATGTAAGTATTCACCACCCTCGTTTGCAGTACTGGGTTTTTGTTACCCAATATTACTCCCGGAATAGTTAACCAACGGCTTCCAAGGGGGAATTGCCCACATGAAAAAATGAGCAAACCCGCCAGCACGGCCCGCAAACGAACACAAATCGGCAAGTCGCGGGGCAATTACCGTGGGCTATGAAGTGCCCCGCTTACTACAAAGCCGGCCCTGTCTGCATGACCACGGAATAGGCCGATTTAACTGCGGCACATCAATTATATCACAGACGGCCACCGGTTCGAGCCAAAGTCCTCTTTTAGGGCCGGCGCGCCGGCCATTCAGGATTCTGCTCCGGATCGACCGCGTGGACGAAACTGGCCTGAAGGTCGGTTCCCGCCGGATCGCATTGAAATGTGTCGTCGCACTTGGACGCCATCGCGATACGGAAAAGTCCATGGGCCAAAGGCTGCCGGGTCAGCGTAAAGGCGGAATACTGGGTGTGAGGATAGGGACCGGCAGTCACGACCGACATGTCGGTGCTGGTCTGGATATCGTAGCTGGAATTGGCTTTTACCCAGTCGATGGCCCGGGCCCATTTCGCATCGCAATCCTTCCCCGCGCTGCAGTAAACCGGCTTTACACCGATATCCGACCTTTGCGGCGAACAGCTGGCCGCGGCCAGCATGATGGATAACACGACGATTTTTCTGGTTATTGCAGCCACGCAGCCCCTCCCCTTCGATCCTGATACTTATCCAGTATTCTTTGGGCGGGCTCAACTCATGAGTGCGGACGGGCCAACGGCGAGGATGGAGCGTCCTTGGCCGGATCCGGATGGGCCGGATCGGGATGAGCCGCCGCCTTTTTCTGGCGCAGCGCCTCTACTTCCTGCTCCAGTTCGGTGATCCGGTTGTGCAAAGTCTCGTTTTCGATTGCGGCGACGCTGTCGACGCGGATATCGGCCAGGCCATCCGGTTGCTGGTGCTTCAACTGGTCGCGCAGGGCATTGTTTTCGGTTTGCAGCAGCTGAAACTTCTCCGCCCATTCCTGCCATAGCTCCTGCCGCAGATCCTGGCGCGGCGGATTGGGTAGATCGGGCATCCGCATCGCCTGCTCGACAGGGGGCGGCGCGGAATTCACCTCTACTGTGGGCGGCGTAGGCGCCTGCTGCGCGGGCGCCACCTGCACCGATGTCGTCTGCGGGATCACGACCGTCGTCGCCACGGACTCGGAATGAGACGAGGATTGGACTGGGGTGTCGGAGTCCAGGACCATCGAATTGGCACCGGAAGATATGCCGCTGGTATTGATGCTTTCCGTGTCCCACGGCATCGAGGGCAGCATGGCGAAACCGACGCGCGCGCGTTCGTTCAGCTGCAGCCGCGTGTCCGCTTTGCCCGCCACCGGCAGGGTCAGGCAGGTTGCCACCAGCAGTGCCGCGATGATTCGATCAGCAGGATGCACAGAATTCATCCTTGCGCAGCGCGCCGATCTGCCTGAGCAGCGCATAGCTGTCGACCACAAGGTCGGCCTGCAGCTTCAGGTTCCGCATCCGCGCGACATGCAGGCGCTCCTCGCCCTCGATCGTATCTATCACATCGCCTTCGCCCAGCTGCAGTTGCTTCTTATACAGTTTCTGCAGGTTCTGGCTGGCGATGATTTCCTTGTCGGTGGAGGCGATATCGCGCTTGATCGCCAATATCTGGTTATAGGCCTGGCGGATCGTCTTGCGGATGTCGCGCTGCAGCTTTTCCTGCTGGTACGAATTCTCGGTGATCTGGCTGCGTATCTTCGACGCGGCGGCATCGCGGGCAAATCCGTCGAACAGCTTGTAGTCGAGGACAAGCATGGCGGACGCGCCTTCCACGCTGCCGATGGACCCACCGACGTCGTTGTTCTTGAATCCCTCGACCTGCAGGCTGAGCGTCGGCCAGTAGGTACCGTTCTGCGATTCAAGCTGATGCCCCAGCGCCTTCTGGTCAGACTGGTTTAGCTTCAGGTTCAGGTTCGCATCGTCCGCAGCGGAAAAATAGCTGTCCATCTCGCGCACCGTCGGATCGAACTGGCCGGGACGTGTCGCGACGAAGGGCGGCAACGTACCGGTTACCGACTCAAGGTCGCTCGTCGCATTGGTCAGGCTGGCTTCGGTACCGTCCATCTCGGACTGGGCGGAGGCGATGCGCGACTGAACGTATTCCCATTTCGTCTTGCTTTCGGCGCCGGCCTCGTTGGCCAGTTTCACCTTGTCGCCGATCTTCGTCACCGTCGCGACGAACTGGCGGCTTTCATTGTCGGCCTGCTGGTAGCGCCAGATATCGACGTAGGAACCGATCGTGTCGTTCAGCACCTTTTCCACCGTAAGACTGGATTGCAGGCGCGACGATTTCTCGAGGTCCTTGCGCCGGTCCACTTCCTCGTCGGTTGTAAAGCCGTCGAACAACAGCTGGTTCACGACGGCTTCCGCCGCCCACGAATTCGTGGACTGTCCGAACGGGGTATAGGCGGAGGCGAGCGAGGGATTGTTGTATTCGCGCCCCGTCCGAACTTTCAGATCGGCCTGGGGATAGTAGTTCGAGCGCGCGGTTTCGGTATCGGCATGCGCCTGCACCTCGCGCTGCGCCTCGATCATCACGTCGGGATTCTTGTTGAGCGCGAACAGGATCGCGGTTTCCAGCGGAATTGTCGCCGGTGACGGTGACGGCTTGGGCGCAGGATCGGCCATGGCCGGCGAAACCGTCAGCAGCGATATTGCCAGGACCGCCGCAAGGCACAGGGACCTGCTGAAAGCCGGTTTGTTATTGCCTGACATGGACACGGACCCAATCGTAGCTCGTACCGTAACTTTGCGCCGGAACGTTATGAATGCTGATATTGGATGCAGCCAGCTTGTTGGTCAGCAGGACGTTGCGTACGTTCAGCATGCGGCCAAGGCCGATCTCCCTTGCGACCGAAAGTGTCGTCGCATCGGGATTGTCAGGAACTTCGAGTTCGATCGAGACAGGCTTGCCCTTGGCGTTCGCCTTTATCCCCTCGACAAAGCTGGCCAGGCTTTTCGTCGTATCCTGCGATACGGCAATGCCCTTGTCGGCAAAGACTATGACCATCTCGCCGGAGTTGGAGCCCATCGAGACGGTCTGATTGCCGCCCTTGCTGAACGTGGCCCTGCCCTGCTGCGCATTATCGGTCTGTACATCGGCGCTTGCGCTGGCGGGTGATACGGTTGTCGGCGTGGGAGTGGCTGGCTGGCCTTCCTTTATCTGCTCCAGCTTTGCGGTCAGGTCCTTCAGCGTTATCTCGCCGGTTTCGACCTTGTGCACGTATTCCTGCACTTCCTGCGATACTTTCGATTCCGTCTGCTTGCGGCTTTCGTCGACCAGGGATTTCTTCATCGCCAGGCTCATGAAGAACATGATCGCCGAGGTGATCAGCATGAAGAACATGAACACGGTGATGACCGACGACAGGATATCGATGAAGCCCGGCATGGCCACGTCGCTCAGATCCCCGTCCCCTTCGTCGATGTTCATGTCTGACCGACCTTAGTTCGGGTTCTTGAAGAGAGAGTCGATGCTCTCGGGATTCTGTCCACCGGCCCGCAGGAACGTGCCCAGCAACGCCTCCTCGTTCTTGTGGCTCATCTCGCTCAGCAACGCGGTCACGCTGGCCGTCAGCTCGGCCACATCGGGGCCTGCCGGCGTGATCGCCGGATGATTATGCGAGGTCTGGCTTTCCTTGAGCAGCAGGGTCTGCGTCTCGGCCGCGGTCGACAAAGACGCTGTATGGGCTTCCATCCGGCTGAACAACTCGCCGATATGCTCCAGATGGGCGGCGGTCGTTTTCTGCTGGGTACGCACCGCGCCCGCGATCAAGTCGGCAAGCTGACTCATGCCTTCGGGCAGACGCTTGAACACCAGCGATGTCGTCTTGATCTCGGCCGAAAGATTGTGCAGCGAAAGGTGTACACCCTTCAGCCGCCGATTGCCCGCCTCGATTGCCTTCAGAATCTGGTTCTGGTTGCTATAAAGTTTCTCGGTCTGCTGCAGGTTGGACGTCGCGGTCTGCTGGGCGGCGGCCAGCGCCTCGACCAGAGTGCCGATCTGCTGGTTGGTCTTGTTGGACAGATATATGAAGCCGGCAAGCCATGCCTTCATTTCGTCGCTACCCGGGACCTTGGCTTCCTTCATCCGGTCGGTAAAGGCAGGGCTGATGGTCGGGATGCAATCGTCGATCCAGCGGCTAAAATCTTCTATGAACCGGTTCTGCGCATGGCCGCACAGGAAATTGAAGAAGCCGAGGAACAGGGAACCCGTCAGGCCGAACAGTGAGGCTGAGAAGCCGACGCCCATGCCTTCCAGCGGCTTGCTGATGCTCTGCAGGAACCCGCCCATGTCGACTTGCGGCTGACCAGCGCCCGCCGCCGACTGCGCGGCGAAGTTCGATGAAATCGTGGTCATCGCCTGTCCGACCGATGTGATCGTGCCGAGCAGGCCCCAGAACGTACCGATCAGTCCCAGCATGACCAGGATGCCGCAGAAATAGTTGACCTTGCCGCGCATGTGGCTGATGCGGGCACCGAACTTGGACTTGATCAGTCGCGCATCCGGATCGCTGATGCTGAACGATCCCGTACCGCTCAATTTTTCCAGCGCGGCGCTGAATGTCGCCATGCTGAGAAGGTGAGCCTTGTGTTCCACCGCGGTGCGCAGCTCGTGGATTTCCTCGGAAGTCGACCTGCCGTTCTGGCGGATTCTTTCGACCCGCTTGAGCAGGCGCGCCACCTGGTAGATCGAGAAATTGTTGCGGAAGGCCATCGTGATACCGGTGGTGATCACGACCAGCATCAGACCGTTCAGCACGGGGCCGTGCATGAAGTAGGTCCTGATCTTTTCGAAGCCCAGGGCGATCAGCGTACACATCAAAGTGACGCTGATGACCATCGCAGGTGTTATGTAATGATAAATGCCGGGCCTGATGCGCCCATAGTAATGCTGTACTACATCGCCAGAGTCGGATTGTGTTAAAGTTTTAGTCATTGTTCTAAAGACCCCAGCCAATGCTTTCGATTCATGGTAAAGTGGCATTTACTGGTTAAATTTACCTTGACTGGCCCAAACAAAATATAACGGGCTCGACAAAGACCGATCTATATTTAACCGTGTTTTATCGTGTTACGTGGCAGATTTTCTCCATGGAACCGAACGAAGCAGGCGCCGCGGCAAATCAGCCGACCAAGCAAGCAGCGCAGAAACCCTACGACGTCGATCTGAAAAGTTCGGCCAGCACGACGCTGCATGTCCGCCCGAATGAAACCGTCCATCTGCACGGATTGTCGTTCAGCCATGCCACGGTGAACATACTCGGCTCCGACGTTATAGTTACCGACCCGCAAAGCGGTCACAAGGTCGTCCTGCCCGGCATCGGCCTGTTCCTGTTCTCCGATACCGAAGCGCCGCATTTCGTCTTCGACGCCGAATCGATCACCAACAACGACCTGCTTAGCAAGGTCGGTGTCGTTCAGAACCTTACGGAGAAGGATTACGTTTCCTTCACCAGCCTCGACCTCAACCAGGCGACGGCACAGCAGGCGCAACAGGCACAGCAGAACCAGAATACATCGACCGCCCCTACGATCATCGTCGTCGCGGCGCCCGAACACGTTTCGGATGCGCCGGACGTCAAGCCGGTCGACATTACCGACCAGCAGCTTGTATCTCGTACCCAGTTCACGTCGGATGCGACATTTTCCAAGCCGCCTTCGATCGACGACAATCAATACGCCACACCGTCACGCTCGGCCCATGTCGCGCCACCGGTGACAGCCACGGCCAGCACGCCGACGACCGAAACACAGGCACAGACGCAGACCCATACCACCGCCGATACAGGTCCTACCCAGGCGGTGGTCAACAATACCGCTCTGGCCACTTTCGAGTTCGAGGCCCGGCTGCTTCAAGTCGCTGCGATCGACGATACGGCGACCCCGGGCGCGACCTATTACGGTGGCAACGGCGACCAGAATTCATCCTTCGATCCCAGTGCCTCGTCCCAGTATTCGACGCAGATCATCAACCTGGTCACCAACCCCGATGCGCTGACGATCTACGGCGAAAACCCTGCCTATATCTCGGCCACGCAGATGACGCGCGTGCTGGAAATCACGCCGCAACTGCCGAACGGATACAATGTATCGACGATCGTCATCTCGGGCCTGCCTGCCGGTTTCCAGATCGCCGGCGGCACCTACGACGCCACGGCGCATACCTATACGATCACCAATCCCACTCTCGATTCGAGAGGGGATTACGACATGTACCTCGAGTACACCAATCTCTCGGCACAGAATTTCAGCCTGACCATAAACACGACGGCGACGTTCGATCCGGCAAGCGGCTTCGCCGCGCCTGTACAAACGACACTGACCTATGGCCTGACGCAGGGAATACAGGTCCAGCCCGTCAATTCCGCAGCGGATTATTCCTACACCGACAGCAACGGCAACACCGACTGGGTGCTGGCCACGAACCCCAACGCCACCACGATCCAGGCCGGCGACGGCGGCGTGACCGTCTATGGCGGCATCGGATCGAACACGATCCAGACCGGCGCCGGCAGCGACACCATCCACGCCGGCCCCGCGAACGATTCCATTTCCGCGGGCGGCGGCAACGACCTGATCTACTCCAGCACCGGCAACGATACGATCGATGGCGGTACCGGCAACAACACCGTCGACTATTCCTACACCAGCGATCCGGTCAGCGTGAACCTGTCTCAGGTCAACGCGAACGGATACGCCACCGCATCGGTCGGCACGGACAAGACCGACCTGCTGATCAATATACAGAACGTGACCGGCGGTTCCGGCAACGACACCTTTGCCCCCGGCCCCACCAGCGATATCTTCAACGGCGGCGGCGGCGTGAACACGATCGACTATTCCGGAGTCGGCCACGGATTGACGATCGCCCTGGGCTCGGGTTCGGTGGATCTGGGCAACGGCAATGTCGATACGCTGATCAATATCCAGGATGCGATCGGCACCAATCACGGCGATACTTTCATCAGTAACGGCGGCGGCTATCAGCTGACCGGCGGCACCGGCTCGAACACGATCAGTTACGCCTCCGCACCGGGCGCGATCACCGTCGATCTTTCCAGCACGAACGCCAACGGCTTCTCCACCGTCGCGGTTGCCGGCGCGGCAGCGGACGAAATCAAGAATATCGAGAATATCACCGGTTCCTCCTACAACGACACGATAACCGGCGATGCCAACGCCAACATCATCATCGCCGGCAACGGCAACGATACGATCAACAGCGGCGGCGGCGGCGACCAGGTCTATGCCGGGTCGGGCAGCAGCGTTATCGACGGCGGCGCGACCGGCGCCAACCAGCTGCATTTCGAGAACCTGACCAATGGCGGTATCGTTCTGAACATCGCCACCGGCACCGAAACCTATGCCGCTACCGGAAGCACGACCACGTTCGGCGATTTCTCGATCTATTACGGCACCAATCAGGGCGACACGATTTATGACGGTACGGGGGCTGACACCGTTCATGGCGGCGCCGGCAACGACATAGTATTCGCCAATACCGGAGCTCATGTTTCCGATGGCGGCCTTGGTACCAACACGATCAATTTCAGCAACGCCGCCACTGCGGTAACCGTAAACCTGGCGACGACCACGGCCCAGAATACCGGCTGGGGCACGGATACGCTGACCAACTTCCAGAACATCGTCGGCTCGAACCACGGCGATACCCTGACCGGCGACGCCAACAACAATGTCATCACCGGCGGCTCGGGCAACGATACCATCTATGCCAGCCTTGGCTCCGATACGCTGAATGGCGGCGCAGGCCTCAACACCGTTAGCTTTGCCAACGCCACCAACAGCGTAACCGTGAACCTGAACCTGACCACGGCGCAGAATACCGGCTATGGCACAGACGCGCTGAGCAATTTCCAGACGCTGATCGGTTCGAGCCATGGCGACACGCTGACGGCAAGCGGCAGCGGCAGCACGATCGAAGGTGGCAGCGGCAACGACACGATCTTTGCAAGCGCCGGTACCGACGTGCTGGACGGCGGCCTGGGCACCAACACCGTCAGCTTTGCCAACGCCACCAGCGGCGTGACCGTGAATCTGGGTCTGACCACGGCGCAGAACACCGGCTTCGGCACCGAGACACTGAGCAATTTCCAGGTCCTGATCGGATCGAACGACGGCGATACGCTGACGGCCAGCGCCAGCGGCAGCACGATCTATGGTGGCAGCGGCATCAATGTGATCGACGGCGCCGGCGGCAACGACACGCTGTATGGCGGCAGCGGCGGCAATACGTTCAATGGCGGTGGCGGCAACGAGATCATCCACGCCGGCAACGCGGGCGACACGATCAACGGCGGTTCCGGCAACGATACGATCTACGGCGGCACCGGCAACGACACGATCAACCTGGGTGCGGGCAGCAACGCCGTCACCGGCGGCGGCGGCACGGATGCTATCAGCTTCTCAACGCTTACCGGTTCCGTGATCCTGCATCTCGACACTTCGATGGCCACCAGCTTCTCCGGCGGCACCGACACGTTCAGCGGCATCGCCAGCTTTACCGGCACCAATCACGGCGACACCGTCTATGGCTCGACCGGCAACGATATCTTCACCGGCGGCGGTGGCAACGATACCGTCTATGCCAGCACGGGCAGCGACATCCTGAACGGTGGCGCGGGCGTCAACACGATCACTTTCGTCAACGCCACCAACGGCGTGACCGTCAACCTCGGCCTGGCGACGGCGCAGAACACCGGCTACGGCACCGACACGCTGAGTAACTTCCAGGTCCTGGTCGGCTCGAATCATGGCGATACACTGACGGCCAGCGCCGGCGGCAGCACGATCTATGGCGGCAGCGGCTTCAATACCATCGACGGCGCGGGTGGCAACGATACGCTCTACGGCGGCAGCGGCGGCAATACCTTCAACGGCGGCGGCGGGAACGAGACCATCCACGCCGGCAACGCGGGCGATACGATCAACGGCGGGGCCGGTAACGACACGATCTTCGGCGGTACCGGCAACGACACGATCAACCTGGGTGCGGGCAGCAATACGGTCACCGGCGGCGGCGGCATCGACACGGCGAGCTTTGCCAGCCTGGGAGGTGCCATCACATTGCACCTCGATACTTCCACAGCCACCAGCAGTTCCGGCGGCACCGATACATTCAGCGGTATAACCAATTTCGTCGGCACGAACTTCGGCGACACCGTCTACGGCTCGACCGGCAACGACAACTTCACCGGCGGAACCGGCAACGACACCGTTTACGCGAGCACGGGCAGCGATGCGCTGAACGGCGGCCTTGGCACCAACACGATCAATTTCAGCAATGCCACTACCGGCGTGACCGTCAATCTCGCGCTGACCACGGCGCAGAACACAGGCTGGGGCACCGATACGCTGAGCAACTTCCAGAACATCGTCGGCTCCAACCACGGCGACACGCTGACCGGCAGCGCGGCGAATAACACCATCACCGGCGGCAGCGGCAACGACACGATCTATGCCAGCCTCGGTACCGATATCCTCAATGGCGGCACGGGCACGAACACGATCAGCTTCGCCAATGCCACCGGCGCCGTCACCGTCAGCCTCGCCAACGCGGCGGCGCAGAACACCGGCTACGGCACCGACACGCTGAGCAACTTCCAGGTTCTGGTCGGCGGCAACAACGGCAACACCCTGACCGCCGCTGCCAGCGGCAGCACGATCTATGGCGGCGCGGGTACCGACACGATCAACGGCGATGGCGGCAACGACACGCTGTACGGTGGAACCGGTGTCAACACGTTCAACGGCAACGGCGGCAACGAGATCATCCACGCCGGTAACGCGGGCGACACGATCAACGGCGGGGCCGGCAACGATACGATCTTCGGCGGTACCGGCAACGATACCTTCAATCTAGGCGCCGGCAGCAATACGGTCACCGGCGGCGGTGGCACCGACACTCTGAGCTTCGCGAGCCAGAGCGGCCCTGTTACATTGCATCTGGACACCGCGAGCGCAACCAGCAGCACCGGCGGCGCCGACAGCTTCAGCGGCATCGCCAATTTCGTCGGTACGAATTTTGGCGACACCGTCTACGGCTCGACCGGCAACGACAACTACACCGGCGGCACCGGCAACGACACCGTCTATGCCAGCACCGGCACCGACGTCCTGAACGGAGGCCTGGGCACCAACACGATCAATTTCAGCAATGCCTCCACGGCGGTAACCGTCAATTTGAGCCTGACGACGGCACAGAACACCGGCTGGGGGACCGATACGCTGACAAATTTCCAGAACATCGTCGGCTCGAACAACGGCGATACGCTCACCGGCAGCGCCGCCAACAACACCATCACTGGCGGCAGCGGCAACGACACCATCTATGCCAGCCTGGGTACCGACGTGCTGAACGGCGGGGCGGGCACGAACACGATCAGCTTCGCCAATGCCACCGGCGCCGTCACCGTCAGCCTCGCCAATGCGGCGGCGCAGAATACCGGCTACGGCACCGACACGCTGAGCAACTTTCAGATCCTGATCGGCGGCAACAACGGCAACACCCTGACGGCTGCGGCCGGCGGCAGCACCATCTACGGCGGCGCCGGCACCGATACGATCAACGGCGACGGCGGCAACGACACGCTGTACGGCGGTACCGGCGTCAATACCTTCAACGGCAACGGCGGCAACGAGATCATCCACGCCGGCAACGCCGGCGACATCGTCAATGGCGGCGCGGGCAACGACACGATCACTGGCGGTACCGGCAACGATACCTTCAACCTGGGTGCAGGCAGCAACAGCGTCACGGGCGGCGGCGGAACGGATTCGATAAGCTTCGCCGGCCTGGGCGGCAATGTGACGCTGCATCTCGATACAGGGGCGGCCACCAGCTATACCGGCGGCACCGACAGCTTCACCGGCATCGCCGGCTTCACCGGGACGAATTTTGGCGATACCGTCTACGGCTCGACCGGCAACGACAATTTCACCGGCGGCAGCGGTAACGACACCGTCTACGCCAGCACCGGCACCGATGTGCTGAACGGTGGCGCGGGCACCAATACGATCAACTTCGGCAACGCCACCACGGCGGTGACCGTCAACCTGGCGACGACCACGGCCCAGAACACCGGCTGGGGCACGGATACGCTGACCAACTTCCAGAACATTACCGGCTCGAGCCATGGCGATACGCTGACCGGCACGACCGGAAACAATCTCATCACCGGCGGCATAGGCAACGATACTTTTAACGGCAATGGCGGCACCGATACGATCACCAGCGGCGGCGGCTACGATACGCTGACGTTCGCCACGTTCGCCGGTGCGATCACGCTGCACCTCGACACCGGGAAATCGACCGACGCCTCGGGCGGGGTCGACACGTTCTCGGGTATTTCAGCCTTCATCGGCAGCAACTCCGGCGATACGGTCTATGGCTCGACCGGCAACGATACCTGGACCGGTGGATCGGGCAACGACACCGTCTACGCCAGCCTCGGCAGCGATATCCTGAACGGCGCGGGCGGCACCAATACGATCAGCTTCATCAACGCCACCACGGCCGTAACAGTGAGTCTGGCGACCACAACGGCACAGAATACGGGCTGGGGTACCGATACGCTCAGTAATTTCCAAACCCTTATCGCTTCCACACATGGCGATACACTCACGGCCAGCGCCAGCGGAAGCACAATCTATGGCGGCACCGGTAACGATACGATCCAGGGTGGCGCGGGCGCCGACACCATATTCGCCAGCCTGGGCACCGATACGATCGATGGCGGAGGCGGCACCAATAACATCAATTTCAGCAACGCGACTGTCGGCATCACCTATAGCCTGGCCACCACCACAGCGCAGAACGTGGGCTGGGGCACCGATACGATCACCAATTTTCAAAACGTCATCGGCTCCAACCATGGAGATACACTGACCGGCACCACCGGCAACAATATTATCACCGGCGGCAGCGGCAACGACATCATCGATGGCGCGGGCGGCTCGGATACGATCAACGCCGGCGCGGGCAACGACACGATCATCGGCGAGGGTGGCGGCAGCGACACGATCAACGGCGGCATCGGCACCAACACGCTGGACTACACCAACTACACCAACTCGCTGACGTTCAACCTGACCGCTGGCACCGTCCTCAAGAACACCTCGGGCTCGGACGGCACCGACACGATCAGCCTGATCCAGACGATCTATGGCGGCCAGGGTACCAACACCTTCACCGTCAGCACCGCGCAGGCTTACACGCTGCACGGCGGCTACGGCAGCAATACCTTCATCGAGCAGAACGACGCCTATAACGACGTGATCGTGGGCGGCCAGGGTTCGAACCTGGTCAACTATTCCAGCGTCAGCGGCATCATCGCCAATTTCCAGGGTTCCAGCGGCACGGTATCAAAGCCCGCCGGCGGTATCGATTCGATCAGCAACGTGTCGCAGCTGCTCGCCGGCAGTGGCAACGACAGCTTCACGCTCGACACCAACGCGCTGACCACCTTCACCTCTATCGATGGCGGGGCCGGCACCGATACGGTCAAGATAAACGACACGCTTTCCGCGACCACGGCGGTCGGATCGAAATTGGCGGCCATCTTCCACGACATCGAGACCATCAACCTGTCGTCGATGACCAAGGCGGGCGATGCCTTCGGCACCATCACCGGCGACAACGTCTTTTCGATCCTCGGCGCCAATGCGACGCTGAACCTGACAGTCAAATCGGGCAGCGCACTGGCGACGTCGATCGCCTTCGGCGACGGCACGACCTATACGTCCCATACCACGGTCGGCAACACGACGACCTGGTACGACGCCGCGCATACCCACTCGGTCGTCCTGCAGCTGACGCAAGTCTAGGGCATTATCGCGGATCGTAACTTCAGTTTAAGCATAAATCTTTAGGCTCCGGACCTCGTGTACTTGCGACGATGGGCCTTGAGACGATGCTGCAGAAAAGTCCTTCGATAGACGATCCGCTATGGCGCTCGCTTACCCGAGTGCTGCAGTTCTATCGGCTGCGTCTGGATCCGGCGCTGGCGCAGGCGCAGATCGCGGTCGACTGGACCCGCCCGCTCGTCCCCCGCGATTTCGTCAAGATCGCACGCCATATCGGACTGGAGGCGAACCAGCGCGCCGTGACCGCCGCCGATCTGGAAGCCTTGAGCATACCGGCCCTGATCGCGTGCGGCGAAAACCTGTTCTGCGTCTTCGTGCCCGGCGGCGACGGTCCGGCGCAATTCTGGGACCCGCTGAGCCAGACCGCCAGCCCCGTCCTGCCTGAGGGCATGCCCCGCGCCTTCCACGCGATCACCATCGAGAAAAGCACCACCCAGGCGCCCGGCAGGACCCTGCTGGAGGGCAACGACCCCGCGCCTTCGCTCGACTGGTTCTGGAAGCCGTTCTGGACCCACAAGCGCGATTTCGTCGACATGACGATCGCCACGTTCTTCATCAACCTGTTCGCGCTTGCGATCCCGATCTACACCAAGAACGTCTACGACCGCGTGGTGCCGAACCATGCCGAGGAGACGCTGGTGGCGCTGACCATCGGCATCGTGATCGCCTTCGCCTTCAACCTGGGTTTCAAGATGGTGCGCGGGCATGTGCTGGAGACGATGGCCGCCCGGCTCGCAGCCCGCCTCGATTCCGACCTGATGGACCAGATATTGCGGCTTTCGGTTCCCGGCCACCAGATGAGCGTGGGCGAGAAGTCGGACCTGTTCCGCGAGATGCAGGGGCTGCGCGACTTCTTCGCGGCACGCCTGATGCCCGCCATACTTGACCTGCCCTTCCTGTTCCTGTTCCTGCTGGTGATCGACATGATCGGCCCCGGCCTGTTGCCCGTCGTTCTGGGCGGGATCGTGCTGATGTTCATCGCCAACCTGGCCTGCAGCGCACAGGTCAGCCGCATGGCCAACAACCAGTTCCGCGAGACCCGGCGCAAGAACACCGTGCTGGTCGAGATGCTGACCGGCGCCGCCAGCATCAAGCTGTTCAACGGCATCGGTAGCCAGCTGCTAACGTGGAACCGCATCTCGGAGCGTTCGACCAAATCGGCGCAGCACAGCCAGCATATAATGGAGATCGCCGGCGACCTGTCGCTGACGATCAGCTACCTGGTCAGCGTCTTCCTGATCGTCGCCGGTGTATCGGAAATCCAGAAGGGCGAGCTGTCGGTCGGCAGCCTGGTCGCCGCCAGCATACTGGTCGGCCGCGCCATCGCGCCGGTGATGACGCTGGCGACGGTCGCGGGCCGGCTGCGCCAGTCGCTCGACTCGCTCAAGGTCATCAACCGCATCTTCCATCTGCCGGCGGAACCGAAGCTGGCCTTCGACTACGAGCCGAAGGCGCCGTTCGCGGGCAAGCTGAGCCTGGAGGACGTCACCTATTATCATCCCGGCCAGGTCAAGCCGACCCTCTACCACCTGTCCCTGACCATCCAGCCGGGCGAGAAGATCGGCATCATCGGGCGCACCGGCGCGGGCAAGAGCACGATCACCCAGCTGCTGGAAGGTGCGATCAAGCCGCAATCGGGATTGATCTTCGCCGACGACCTGCTGCTGGACGGCATCCATCCCGCCGAATGGCGAGCCGCCCTTGGCGTCGTGCCGCAGGATTCATTTTTCCTGTCCGGTTCGATCCGCGACAACATCATGCTGGGCATGGGCGAGGATTTCGATGAGCCATGGTTCAGGCAGGTGCTGGCGATGTCGGGCCTCGAGATGCTGCTGCAACAGGCCGGCCACGGTATCGAATTCCAGGTCGGTGAGGCCGGGGGACGGCTTTCCGGCGGCCAGCGCCAGGCGATCGCCATCGCGCGCGCGCTGATCCGCCGCCCGCGGATCCTCCTGCTCGACGAGCCGAGCAACGGCATGGATAGCGACCTGGAACAGCACATAAGGCTGTCGCTGAGCGAATTCGCCAAGGACCGCACGCTGGTACTGATCACCCACCGTACCTCGCTGCTACCCCTCGTCGACCGGCTGGTCCTGATCGATCAGGGCCGCGTTTCGGTCGATGGCCCGCGAGAGAAAGTCCTGCGCCAGCTTGCCGGCGAACCGGCGGGGGCACGATGAAACCGCAGGCGCTCCTCGACGACATGAAGCACCAGCCCGGCCACCGCATTCTGCTGTGGCTGATGGTGGCGTGCATCGCGGTCTTCACGGTGTGGGCCAGCGTCAGCCGCATCGACCAGCAGGTGCGCGGCGAGGGCAGCATCGTGCCGTCGGGCCAGGCGAAGATCATCCAGCACCTGGAAGGCGGTATCGTCACCCGTATCTTCGTCACCGAGGGCCAGCAGGTCGAGGAAGGGCAGCCGCTGTTCCAGATCAGCGACACCCAGGCGGAATCGGACGCCAGCGAACTGCACGTGCAGGAAGTGGCCACTCGCCTGCAATTGCGCCGCCTGCAGGCGGAACTGGACGAAAAGCCGGATGTCGATTTCAGCGGCCTGCCCGCCGACACGCCGCAGGCCAATATCGAAAGCGAGCGCCAGCTGTTCCAATCGCGCATGCACGATTTCGGCGAGGGCGTGAACGTGCTGCAATCGCAGATTTTGCAGAAGCAATTGAAACTGGACGAGCTGAAGAACCAGCACGACAACCTGGCCTCGGAACTGAGGGTCGCGCGCGACCAGTACGACATCAACGAGAAGCTGGTGGGCGACGGTGCGATCTCGCAGACCAAGTACCTGCAATCGAAGAGCGTCATGCAGGACTTCATCACCCGGCTGGGCGCGGCCGAAAAATCGATACCCGTCACCCAGGCGGAGCTTCAGGAAGTGCACAAGCGGGTGGACGAGCTGAAGGGCAAGCACCGCAGCGACACGATCGAGGAAATCCGCAAGGCCAACCTGGTCCTGAGCCAGCTCGAGGAGCGCAGCAAGACGCCGGACGACAAGATCAGGCGCAAGACCGTCACCTCGCCGATTCGCGGCATCGTGAACAAGCTGTACATCACCACCGTGGACGGCGTGGTCAAGCCGGGCGACCGTTTGGCGGAGATTATCCCGCTGGACGAGAAGCTGATCGTGGAGGCGCGCATCACCACCAAGGATCGCGGCCTGATCTGGGACGGCCTGCCGGCCATGGTCAAGATCTCGGCCTACGATTATTCACTGCATGGCGGCGTACAGGGCACGCTGACAGACATCAGCGCCGACACGCTGGAGGACGAGCACAACGTGCCCTATTACCGTGTCCGCATCGAACTGGCCAAGAACCAGATCGGCAAGAACATGCCCCTGTTCCCCGGCATGACCGCCGACGTGAACATCCTGTCGGGCAAGATCACCATCTGGCAATATCTGATGCGCCCGATCTGGAAGGTGAAGGACAACGCGCTGAAGGAAGCCAGCTGATTTCCATTTACGGGATTGACATCGCTGGGGTTTAGTACAGATCAACTGCGGATCGACCTTATTGTCTGGAATACGAGATCCATGGCAGTGTCCCGCATGATTTCCTTCTGTCGTCGCCTAAAAAACCGTGCTTTTCCGGCCGGCGCCCTGATGGCCGCCGGCATCTGGTGGGTCACACCCTGCAAGGCCGGCATCCTTGATCCCGTCGGGCCGGTCGGCATCGGCGACAAGGCCATCCTGCTTGACTCCATCGCCATCATGCTGACCGTCATCATCCCGGTCATCCTTATGACTCTGGGCTTCGCATGGTGGTTCCGGGCCTCGAACGAGAAGGCCAAGCACCTGCCCGACTGGGAATATTCCGGCAGGATCGAGTTGGTGGTGTGGTCGATCCCGGCGATGATCGTGCTGTTCCTGGGCGGCGTCGCCTGGGTCGGTAGCCACCAGCTCGACCCGCATTATCCGCTGAAATCCAAGCAGAAGCCGTTGCAGATCGAAGTCGTGTCGATGGACTGGAAATGGCTGTTCATCTACCCCGATCAGGGCGTGGCCAGCGTCAACCAGGTGATGATACCGGTCGGCGTGCCGGTGGAGTTCAGCCTGACCTCCGCCGATGTCATGAACTCCTTCTTCGTGCCGCGCCTCGGTAGCCAGATCTACACCATGGCCGGGATGGTCACGCATGTGAACCTGGAGGCTGACGAGGCCGGGACGTTCCCCGGCCTGTCGGCACAGTTCAGCGGCGACGGCTTTTCCGAAATGACGTTCGACGCGATCGCGGTGCCGCAAGACCAGTTCGGCAAATGGGTGGCCACTACGAAATCCTCCGCCCATGCCCTGGACCCCGCGACCTACGACGCGTTGATCAAGCCCAGCAAGGCCAACGCCGTGGCGATGTACAAGGACGTGACCCCCGATCTGTTCAAGAAGATCGTGGCAGACAGTGCACCCGGTACCGATACCGGTGTTATGGACGATCCGGCGGACATACCCGCCAATTCCCCGCCCGCAGCCAGGAAAGAGTGACATGTTAGGCAAGCTTACCTGGCAGGCGATCCCGTTCAACGAGCCGATTCCGTTCTATACCGGGATCATCATGATCTTCGGCGCACTGGCGCTGTTCGGCCTGATCACCGCGAAAGGCTGGTGGCGCTATCTGTGGCGCGAGTGGATCACCACCGTCGACCACAAGCGGCTGGGCGTGATGTACATCCTGCTGGCGATGGTGATGCTGCTGCGCGGCTTCGTCGACGCGCTGATGATGCGCTCGCAGCTGGCGATCGCCGCCGGCGCGAACCACGGCTACCTGCCGCCCGAGCATTACGACCAGATCTTCTCCGCGCACGGCACGATCATGATCTTCTTCGTGGCGATGACCTTCGTGGTCGGGCTGATCAACTTCGCCGTGCCGCTGCAGCTGGGTATCCGCGACGTTGCCTTTCCCGTGCTGAACTCGACCAGCTTCTGGCTGACGGCAGCAGGCGTACTGCTGATCAACATGTCGCTGTTCATCGGCTCGTTCGCGCGCACCGGCTGGCTGGCCTATCCGCCGCTGTCCGAGCTTGCATACTCGCCCGATACCGGCGTCGATTATTATTTATGGTCGCTGCAGATTTCCGGCGTCGGCACGCTGCTGACCGGGATCAACATCGTCACCACCATCCTGAAGATGCGCGCGCCGGGCATGGATTATTTGCGCATGCCGGTCTTCTGCTGGACGGCGCTGGCCTCGTGCCTGCTGATGATCGCCGCCTTCCCGATCCTGACCGCGACCTTCGCCATGCTGACCCTGGACCGCTACGCCGGGATGCATTTCTTCACAAACGACATGGGCGGAAATCCCATGATGTACATCAACCTGATCTGGGCATGGGGCCATCCCGAGGTGTACATCCTGATCCTGCCCGCCTTCGGCATCTTCTCGGAAGTGATCGCGACCTTCTCGGGCAAGCCGTTGTTCGGCTACCGATCGATGGTGGTGGCGACGATGGCGATCTGCATCCTGTCCTTCATCGTCTGGCTGCACCACTTCTTCACCATGGGCGCAGGCGCCGACGTCAACGGCTTCTTCGGCGTGATGACGATGATCATCGCCATCCCCACCGGCGTGAAGGTGTTCAACTGGCTGTTCACCCTTTATGGCGGACGGGTGCGGTTCAACGTGCCGGTGCTGTGGGCGCTGGGCTTCATGGTGACCTTCGTGATCGGCGGCATGACCGGCGTGCTGCTTGCCGTGCCGCCCGCCGACTTCCTGTTGCACAACAGCCTGTTCCTGGTCGCGCATTTCCACAACGTCATCATCGGCGGAGTCGTGTTCGGCCTGTTCGCCGGTTACACTTACTGGTTTCCCAAGGCGTTCGGCTTCACCCTGCACGAGGGCTTGGGCAAGGCCGCCTTCTGGTGCTGGTTCATCGGCTTCTACCTGGCGTTCATGCCGCTCTACGCCCTCGGTTTCATGGGCGCGACGCGGCGCATGCAGCATTACGACAATGTCGACTGGCAGCCGCTGATGCTGGTGGCGGCGTTCGGCGCGCTGGTGATCCTGGCTGGCATCCTGCTGCTGGTGCTGCAGCTGGTCGTCAGCATCCGCACCCGCGACCAGCGCCGCGATGTGACCGGCGATCCGTGGAACGGGCGCACGCTGGAATGGTCCATCCCATCCCCCGCGCCGCCTTATAATTTCGCCGAGCTGCCCCAGGTCGAAGGCACCGACGCCTTCTGGGAGATGAAGCGCCACGGTGAGACGCTGGAGGATGAGCTGCCGGAATTCGCCGCGATCCACATGCCGAAGAATAGCGCCAACGGGTTCATAACCGCCTTCTTCGCCGTCATGTTCGGCTTTGCCATGGTCTGGCATATCTGGTGGATAGCGATAGTGGGCCTGCTGGGCATGTTCGGGACCTATCTGGCGCTCGCCTGGCGGTCCGACGAGGGTGAGGAAGTCCCGCCGGAAGAAATCGCCCGCGTCGAGCATCAGGGCCGCACGAGGGCAACGACATGAACACGGAAGCGGCCAAGGGCCTGCCGGAAGGCGACACGGAAGCGCGCGGACGCGGACGCGGCGGCCCCGCCGATACGCGCACGGTAGTAAGCTACGGCTTCTGGCTTTTCATCCTTAGCGATTTCGTCCTGTTCTCGGCGGTGTTCGCGGCCTATGCCGTGCTATCTGGCCGCACGGCGGGCGGGCCGTCCGGCAAGCAGCTGTTCGACCTGTCGCATGTGGCGATCGAAACCGGCTGCCTGCTGCTGAGCAGCTTCACCTGCGGCATGATGGCGCTGGCGATCCAGGCGCGCAGCAAGCCGATGACCTATCTTGCCGCGGCGGCGACATTCCTGCTGGGAGCTGCGTTCCTGTGGCTGGAGCTTGCCGAGTTCATCGACATGGCATCGCACGGCGCGGGGCCGGATCGCAGCGCCTTCCTGTCGTCGTTCTTTACGCTGGTCGGCACGCACGGCCTGCACGTCACCGCCGGCCTGATCTGGCTGGTGGTGATGATGGCGCAGGTCGCCACGCGCGGCTTCCGGCCGACGACGCTGTGGCGACTGCATTGCTTCAGCCTGTTCTGGCATGCGCTGGACATCATCTGGGTCGCGCTGTTTACGATCGTCTATCTGATGGGAGTCCTATGATGGAAGACAACGAACAACAGAGGACCCGCGACACCGCCCCGGGCGATAACGACAAGACGCTGCTTTCGGGCATGCAGAGCTACCTGATCGGCCTGGTGCTGGCGACCGTATTGACCGCCGCCTCGTTCTGGGCGGTGGGCACGCACATGATCTGGGGCCCCGGCGTACCGATCGCCCTGTGCGTCCTGGCGATCACGCAGATGGGCGTGCACCTGGCGTTCTTCCTGCACCTGACATCATCGCCCGACAACACCAACAACATCCTGGCGCTGGCGTTCGGCATCATGATCGTGACGCTGGTGGTAGGCGGATCGCTCTGGATCATGGCCAACCTGAACAACAACATGATTCCGATGGATCAGTTGATGAAGATGCAGCGCTAGGCTGCCGCAATGACCGAACCGGCGAAACGTGTCCTTGCCAATGCCAAGAGCCGGCCCGAGGTCAGGGCACTGCGCAAATGGCATGGCCGCCTGCGCGAACCGATGCTGACATTGCTGCTGGCGATCCAGATCATGAGCCTGTTCGTCATGCCCGGCATGCGCTCGGTGGGATTCTCGCCGCCGCGCATCGTCACGATTGCCGTGCTGCTGGTGTTCGTCGGCCTCGCCGCCATCTTGTCGCGCAGCCGCGCCGCCAAGGTGATGCTGGTCGCCTCCGTGGCGCTCACCATCGCCGGCGGCGTCTGGCGCAGCGAACATGCCAATCTGCTGACCAATGCCGTCAGCACCATGGGGCAGGTGCTGACCCAGCTGTCGTTGCTATGGGTGGTCGCCAGCGCCGTGTTCGGGCCGGGCCGGACCACGTATCACCGCATCCTGGGCGGGATCGTAATGTATCTGGGCATCGGCATGCTTTTCACAAGCCTGGACATCCTGCTGGCGCAGAGCATATCCGGTGCGTTCACCCATATACCCGACGATAGTTTCGGCCAGCGCGAGACGCTGACCTATTTCAGCTTCAGCACATTGACCACCGGCAGCTTCGGCGACATCATTCCGGTGCACCCGATCGCACGCAACCTCGCCAACATGGAATCGATCTGCGGCCAGTTGTTTCCCGCGACTCTGCTGGCGCGCATCGTCGGACTGCATGCCTCGAGCAGGGACGAGTGAGATCACTCCGGATTGTATGACGGCGGCGGCTCGTAGGATGGAGCTTCATAGACCGGCTCCGGCGCTTCGTAAGTCTGTTCGCGCTCCTGCGTATAGCCGCCATACTCGTTCGTGCCTTCGTCGTCCCGGCCTGACAGGCTGAGCGGCTCGCCGGTCGTGTTGTACAGCTCGCCGGTATTCTTGTCCTGGCAAGCCCCGGCGCTGGCGACCAGGCCACCCGGGCAATCGCCGCCGCCGCCGCCCGTTTCAGTTGGGGCGTAAATCCCATAGCTTCCGCCACCGCCGCCACGACCACCCCGGCCGCCGCGCATGCGTTGCAGCCCGGCCAGGTTCTTGGCCGCCATTTTCGAGCCGCCCGCCACCGCTTGCTTATAGAGTTCGACAGCCCTGGCGCGATCCGGCTGCACCCCGCGGCCCGTGATATACATCCAGCCCAGGTTGTTCATCGCATCGGCATTACCCGCCGCGACAGCCTTCTCGAGCAGCACGCGCCCCTGTGCATAATCCTTTGCCACACCATGACCGGTCATGTACATCCAGCCCAGTTCCGCCTCGGAGCTCGGCTCTCCCTGATCGGCACCCTTGCGCAACCATTGCGCCGCCTGGGCAAAGTCTTTCTTCGCCCCGCCGCGCCCGAATTCGAAATCGCTGCCGTAATTGCCTTCGGCATACATGTTGCCCTGGGCGGCGGATTTTGCATATAGCGCGTGCGCCTTCACGGCATCCTTGGGCAGGCCGCCTCGCCCCGTGCCATAAAACGCTCCCAGCGCGTTCTGTGCGGCGGCGTTGCCCTGGTCAGCGGCCTTCAGGAACCACTGCGCCGCCTGGGCGTCGTCCTTCGGCATGCCGACCGCACCGTTCATGTACATGAAGCCCAGATTGCTTTCGCCCCAGCCATTGTTCTGCGCCGCCGCCTTGCGATACCAGCTGGCAGCCTCGGCATCGTCCTTGGTCAAACCGCCGCGACCGGTGGCATAGAAGACACCCAGCCAGTTCTGTGCGTCGGCGTTGTTCTTGTCCGCCGCCTTGCGGAACCAGGCGAGGGCCTGCACATCGTCCTTGGGCAAGCCTACCGATCCGTTTACGTAGAAATTGCCCAGGTTGTTTTCCGCCGCCGCGCTGCCGTTGTCGGCAGCCTTGCGATACCATTTCATGGCTTCCGCCTCGTCCTTGGGCAGGCCGCCGCGCCCGGAGGCGTAGAATATGCCCAGCCAGTTCTGCGCATCCGCATTGTTCTGGTCGGCCGCCTTGCGGAACCAGGCAAGCGCCTGCGCATCGTCCTTGGGCAGGCCGCCCTTGCCATCGGCATAGAAGAAACCAAGCCATTCCTGGGCCAGGGCATTACCCTGGTCGGCGGACTTGCGGAACAGGGACGCCGCCTGCGCTTCATCCTTGACCAAGCCGTGCAAGCCATCGGCATAGTAATAGGCCATGTCTTCCTCGCCCGCAGGGTTGCCCTGATCGGCGGCTTTACGATCCAGGGCCACGATCTGCGCATCGTCCTTGGACAAGCCGCCACGACCCCAGAGATACATATCCGCCAGATTGTGCTCGCCCCACGCGTTACCCTGATCTGCTGCCTTGCGATACAACGCCACCGCCTGCGTGTCGTCCTTCGCCAAACCGCCGCGTCCGTTTTCGTAAAACAGGCCGAGCGTGACCTGCGCCTGGATATTCCCCTGATCAGCCGCCTTGCGATACCAGGCCGCCGCCTGCGTGTCGTCCTTGGATAGCCCCGCTTTGCCGTATTCGTAGAAATAGCCCAGCCATTCTTCCGCGCTGGCATTGCCCTGATCGGCCGCCTTGCGGAACCAGCCCAGCGCCTGAACCTCGTCCTTGGGCAGGCCATGAAGGCCCACCGCGTAAAGCCAGCCCAGGTTTTCCTGCGATCCGACGTTGCTCTGGTCGGCGGATTTGCGGAACAGCGCCACGGCCTGGGCGTCGTCCTGCGGTAGCCCGCCTTTGCCGTTCAGATAGAAATTTCCCAGATTGTGCTGGCCCCAGTCATCACCTTTGTCGGCGCCTTTCCTGAACCAGGCCGCCGCCTGCACGTCATCCTTCGGCAGGCCGCCTGTGCCGTTCTCGTAATTCAGCCCGAGGCTGGTCTGCGCCGCGGCATCCCCCTGCTCGGCCGCCTTGCGATACCAGGAAACGGCCTGTACCGGATCCTTCGGCAAGCCGCCCCGACCGCTTTCCGCGTAACTCGCCATCTTGTTTTCGGCCCAGACCCGGCCGTGATCCGCCGCCTTGCGATACCACGCTACTGCCTGCGTTTCATCCTTGGGCAGGCCGCCGCGCCCGTTCTCATAGAACCAGCCCAGCTGCGCCTCCGCACCGGCATAATCCTGGTCCGCCGCGGCGCGATACAGCTTTGCCGCCTGCGCGTCGTCTTTCGGCAGTCCTCCCTTGCCATCGGCATAAAAATCGCCGAGCGACGCCATGGCATCGGGGAATTTCTGGTCCGCCGATTTGCGATACCAGGCCGCCGCCTGTTTTTCGTCCTTCTGCAATCCGCCCCAGCCATTTGCATAGTAGTCGCCTATCTTGTCCTGCGCCCAGGCCTGCCCGTTGTCGGCGGCCTTGCGATACCAGACCAGCGCCTGCGCGTCATCCTTCGGCAGGCCACCGCGCCCATTCTCATAGAACCAGCCCAGCTGCGACTGGGCCGCGATTATCCCCTTGTCGGCCGCCAGGCGGTAGAACTTCGCCGCCTGCACGTCGTCCTTCGGCAGGCCGCCATGCCCCGAGGAATAGTAATCGCCCAGATTGCTCTGCGCGTTGGCGTCGTTCTGGTCGGCAGCCTTCTTGTACCAGAATACCGCCTGCGTATCGTCCTGTTTTACCCCGATGCCCTTGGAATAGAGGTTGCCCAGGTCGGATTGAGCCAATGCCACGCCCTGCTCCGCCCCCTTGCGCAGGAAAATCGCCGCCTGCGCCTCGTCGACCGGCAGGCCGCCACGCCCGACATCGAAGAACAACCCCAGTTGCGTCTGTGCCGAGCCATTTCCCTGGTCCGCCGCCTTGCGATACAAGACCGCCGCCTGCGTGTCGTCCTTGGCCACGCCGACGCCGTAGGCGTAGAAATTGCCGAGGTTGGACTGGGCCTGCGCGTTGCCCTGGTCGGCGCCCTTGCGGTACCAGGACGCGGCTTGCGCCGCATCCTTGGGCAGGCCTCCGAGGCCGGCCTCATAGAAATATCCCAGCTGTGTCTGCGCCACGGCATTGCCGTTGTCCGCCGCCTTGCGAAACCACGAAACCGCCTGCGCAAGGTCGCGGTCGAGGCCGGCGAGGCCGTTCATGTAGTCGGTGCCAAGTTCAAGCTGGGCCGCGGCGTCACCGCCCTGCGCACGTTGCATCAAGGCCTGTGTGGTGCCATTGGCGGCAAGAACCGAATGAGACAGCAACATGGTCCCCGCCATGAGTAGTCCCGCGAACGAGACGCCATGTCCGGGTTTTGCCAAGCGCATGTCAGCCACCTTTTTATTGAAGATGCCAAGCTTATTGCCCGAATCCGTTAGACAGACAAGCCGTGTCTATTTGCACACCACGACAATATCGAGTAATCGCATATGGATTACTGCAGATTCCCTATTGTATCCGCGCGCTGGCATGTCACTGCGACGGTGATATAAGCTGCCGGCATGACCAGCCTCTATCTCGATGCCGATGCCTGCCCCGTACGCGACGAGGTGTACCGCGTGGTCGAACGTACCGGCACACCGCTGTTCATCGTGCATAACGGTTCGCGCCCGATACGCCCGCCTGCCTTGCCCAACGTGCAGCTGGTCATCGTCGAGTCCGGCATGGACGCCGCCGACAACTGGATCGCGGAGCGGATCGCGCCCGGCGATATCTGCATCACGGGCGATATCCCGCTCGCCTCGCGCTGCCTGAAGCAGGGCGCGCGGGCGCTGTCTCATAACGGCCATGTCTGGACCGACGACAATATCGGCGCGGCGCTGGCGGGGCGGGAATTGTCGCGTCACTTACGTGAGATGGGCGGCGGCGGCGGCCCCCCGCCGCTGGGCGCCAACGACCGCGCGCGCTTCCTCAACGCGCTGGACGCCACGATCACCGCCGCACGCAAATCCACCTCATGACAGGGCAAACATGGATAATGCGGAATTAATCTTTGCCATGTTATCGAAGCGTATCGTGTCACAATCTCCGCATTCCACTTTCCGTTTTATGGCAACAGCCCTGTCCGCGTTCGGGCTGGCGGGCCAGCTGTTTTGCGCCTCCGTTCAGGCGCAGACATTTCCGGAAGCCCTGGCGCTTGCCTACCAGAACAATCCCGACCTGAACGCCGCGCGCGCCGCCCTGCGCGGCACGGACGAGCAGGTGCCGCAGGCACTCGCCAACTGGCGGCCCACGATCAGCGCGGTGGGCTCTGCCAATTACGAGGGCGTGTATTCCCATCCCTCCGCCGCCGGCGCTGTGGCGACGCCCGGCAGCACCACCGGCGCAGGCTCGACGCCGAACGTGGCTTCCGAAATTCCCGGGGGGCACCAGATATTGCAGCCCTATTCCTACGGCCTGCAGATCACGCAGCCGGTCTATCGCGGCGGTCGCACCGTCGCCGACACCAGCCGCGCGGAGAACACCGTCAAGGCCGGGCGCGCGCAGCTCGCCAATACCGAGGAGACGGTGCTGCTGAATGCCGGAACATCGTATCTGGACGTGGTGCGCGACCAGGCGACCATCGATCTGGAAGTGTCCAACGACCAGCTGCTGGCCAAGATCGCCGACGCCTTCGGCAAGCGGCTGGAAGTCGGCGAGGTGACGCGCACCGACGTTGCCCAGGCCGAAGCCCAGCGCGGGCAGAGCCTGTCAACCCGCACCCTGGCCGAAAGCCAGCTGGCAAATAGCCGCGCCGCCTTCCTGCGCTATGTCGGCGTGATGCCGATGGGCCTGAAGGATCCCGAACTGCCCTATGCCCTGCCCGACAGTCTGGACGACGCGCTGGCGCTGGCCGAGGCGAACAACCCGCAGGTGCTGACCGCCTCCTACACCGAAGCGGCGGCGCGCGATTCGATCGACCTCGCCCACGGCGCCGGCAACCCGGAAGTGGACCTGATTGGACAGGCGGGGCGCCAGCGGCAGGGCTATACCGGATCGGCCCCTGTCGACGACGCGATGATCGAGGCGCAGCTGAACATCCCCCTCTATACCGGCGGCCTGGTATCGTCGCAGGTACGGCAGGCAAAGCAGGTCGCCAGCCAGCGCCTGATCGAAATCGAAAGTGCCCGCCGTCAGGCGCACCAGCAGGCGCAGCAGGCGTGGGAAAGCCTGGAGGCTACCACCGCCGCGATCAAGATACAGGAACAGGCGGTCAAGTCGGCGCGCGTCGCCTACCAGGGATCGAAGGAGGAAGACCTTGTCGGCACCAAGACCACTCTGGACGTTCTCAGCGCGACGCAGGTGCTGCTATCGACACAGCTGGGCCTGCTGCAGACCCAGCACGACCGGCTGGTCGCCAAGTTGACGCTGCTTTCGGCGCTGGGCCAGTTGACCGCCGAGGGACTGTCGCTGCCGGTCGATTTCAAATACGACGCGAAGGACAATTACGAGCACGTGCACGACAAGGTATTCGGCGAGGCGATACACATCGCCCCCGGCGCACCCAAGCAGGACGACGATGACCGCTGATACCGGCCTTACCTCCTTCCTGCTGATGCTGCGGGCCGCCGGGATCTCGATCACGGAGGAGCAGCTGCGCCACCAGCACGCGCTGACCGGCGCGATGCAGGCCGAAGACATGCTGCGTGTCGCACGGGCGCACGAACTGAAGGCGCGCATCGTCACGATAGGTTTCGAACGTTTGCAGACGACGCCGCTGCCTGCCATCGCCCGCATGAAGGACGGCACCTTCGCCATCGTCGCCCGCGTGGAAGAGGCGCGGGTGCTGCTGCACGACGTCACCGCCAACGCCCCGAAGATTTCGCCGCGGGAGGAGTTCGAGAAGGACTGGGACGGTTCTCTGGTGCTGATCACCCGCCGCGCCAACCTGACCGACATGGCGCGCGAGTTCAACATCAGCTGGTTCGTGCCGGCCCTGTACAAATACCGCCACATCTTCGGCGAGGTGCTGCTGGCGTCGCTGTTCCTGCAGGTGCTGGCGCTGGTCAGCCCGGTCTTCTTCCAGCTGGTGATCGACAAGGTGCTGGTGCATCGCGGCATGAGCACGCTGGACGTGCTGGTGATCGGCCTGGTCATCGTGTCGGTCTTCGAAGTCGTGCTCGGCGCGCTGAGGACCTACATCTTCTCGCACACCACCAACCGCGTCGACGTCGAGCTGGGGGCACGGCTGTTCAATCACCTGCTGGCGCTGCCGCTGGCCTATTTCCAGTCGCGCCGCGTCGGCGATTCCGTCGCCCGCGTTCGCGAGCTGGAGAATATCCGTAACTTCCTCACCGGCTCGGCATTGACGCTGGTCGTCGACCTGGCGTTCACCTTCGTCTTCCTGGCGGTGATGTTCATCTATTCCGGCCTTCTGACCTGGATCGTAATCGCCTCGCTGCCGGTCTATTTCGCCATCAGCGCCTGGGTCAGCCCGATCTTCCGCCACCGCATCAACGAGAAATTCAAGCGCGGCGCGGTCAACCAGGGCTTCCTGGTCGAGAGCATCACGGGCATCGAAACCTTGAAGGCGATGGCGGTCGAGCCGCAGATGCAACGCCGCTGGGAGGAACAGCTGGCTGGCTACGTTCAATCCAGTTTCGCCAGCGCCAACCTGGGCAACATCGCCAGCCAGGCGGTGCAGTTCGTCAACAAGGCGACCATCGCCGCGACATTGTATTTCGGGGCCAAGCTGGTGATCGACGGCGACCTGACCGTCGGCCAGCTGGTCGCGTTCAACATGCTGTCGGGCCGCGTCTCCGCACCCGTGCTGCGGCTGGCGCAGATGTGGCAGGATTTCCAGCAGGCGCGCATCTCGATCGACCGGCTGGGCGACATATTGAACACCCCGCGCGAGATGCAGCTGCAGGCGACCCGCGCCGAACTGCCGCCGATCCGCGGCGACGTGACCTTCGAACATCTGAATTTCCGCTACCGCCCCGATGCGCCGGCGACGCTGACCGATATCAACCTGTCCATCCGCGCCGGCGAGGTGATCGGCATCGTCGGTCCGTCCGGCTCGGGCAAGAGCACGCTGACCAAGCTGATCCAGCGCCTGTACAATCCCGAGGGCGGGCGCGTGCTGGTCGACGGCGTCGACCTGCGCCAGGTCGATACCACGTGGCTGCGCCGCCAGATCGGCGTCGTGCTGCAGGAGAACATGCTGTTCAACCGCTCGGTGCGCGAGAACATCGCGCTGGCCGATCCGACGCTGGACATGCGCCGCGTGATCGCCGCGGCCGAGATGGCGGGCGCGCACGAGTTCATCCTGGAACTGCCGCACGGCTACGATACCGAGATCGGCGAGCGCGGCACCACCCTGTCCGGTGGCCAGCGCCAGCGCCTGGCCATCGCCCGCGCGCTGGTGACCAACCCGCGCATCCTG
Source organism: Alphaproteobacteria bacterium (assembly GCA_965199335.1). Taxonomy (GTDB): domain Bacteria; phylum Pseudomonadota; class Alphaproteobacteria; order CALMVH01; family CALMVH01; genus CBDAQV01. The sequence goes on from CBDAQZ010000004.1 coordinate 383,862, forward strand.
ATCTTCGACGAGGCGACCAGCGCGCTGGATTACGAATCCGAACGCATCATCCAGGACAACATGGCGCGTATCGCGGCGGGCCGTACCGTCATCGTGATCTCGCACCGCCTGACCGTGGTGCGCGAGGCGACGCGCATCATCACCATCGAGAAGGGGCGCCTGGTCGAGGAAGGCACGCATGACGAGCTGGTGAAGCGCAACGGCCGCTACGCCAACCTGTTCCGCCTGCAGGGAGGTTCCGCTGCCTAAACTGACCCTGCCGCGTCGTCTTTCCCACGAATACGAATTCCTGCCCGCCGCGCTGGAGGTGATGGAAACGCCGCCCTCGCCCGCCGGACGCGCGGTGATGCTGACGCTGATCGCCTTCGTCGCCATCGCGTTCGGCTGGGCCTGCATCGGCCATCTCGACATCATCGCCACCGCCGAGGGGAGGATCATTCCCAGCGGCAAGGTCAAGGTGATCCAGCCGTTCGAAACCGGCGTGGTGAAGGCGATCGACGTGCATGACGGCCAGCACGTCCATGCCGGCGACATGCTGGTCGAACTGGACCCGACCATGAACGCCGCCGAGGCGGGGCATGTCGGCCACGACCTGATCGCCGCCGAGATCGACGCCGCGCGGCTGGCGGCCCTGGAAAACGGCGACGAGATGATCGCGCCCGACGGCGCCGCGCCCGCCGACGTGCAGACCGCCCGCAGCCAGGTACGCGCGGCGCGTGCCGAACAGCAGGCCAAGCTGGACAGCCTGTCGCGCCAGCTGGAACAGAAGCAGGCGGAAAAGGACGAGGCCGCCGCGACCGTTTCCAAGCTGCAGGCATCGATGCCGCTGATCCAGAAACGCCGCGACGTGCGCAAATATCTTTCAGAGCACGAATTCGGCTCCAAGCTGACCTATCTGGAAGCGCAGCAGCAGCTGACCGAGCAGGGCCACGATATCGAGGTCGAGGGCCACAAGCTGGACGAAAGCACCGCCGCCATCGCCGCGTTGAAGCAGCAGCACGACGAGACCGAAGCCGAATTCCACCGCGACAACCTCGACAAGCTGGGCGAAGACGAGGCCAAGATCGGCTCGCTGCGCCAGGATTTCGACAAGGCGACGCAGCGCACTACGCTGCAATCGCTGCGCTCGCCCGTCGACGGCACGGTGCAGCAGCTGTCGGTCCATACGGTCGGTGGCGTGGTGCAGCCGGCGGAGCAGCTGCTCGTCGTCGTGCCGGACGACGCCAAGCTGGAAATCGAGGCTACGGTGCCGAACCGCGATGTCGGCTTTGTGCATGCGGGCGAGCCGGCCGAGATCAAGGTCGAAGCGTTCACCTTCACCCGCTACGGCCTGCTGCACGGCGTCGTGACCGACCTGTCGCGCGACACCGCGCCGGTCGACGACCGCCAGCAGCAACAGAACCAGAAGAAGCAGGACCAGGGCGACGACGAATCGCGCCAGGCGCGCGAGGCAGGCTATATCGCTCATATCACCCTGGCCGAAACCAGCATCGACACCGAAACCGGGCCGCAGGCGCTGGGTCCTGGCATGGCGGTTACGGTGGAGATCAAGACCGGCCACCGCCGCGTCATCGACTACCTGCTGTCCCCGCTCAAGCGCTATCGCCACGAGGGCATGCGGGAACGGTAGCGTTTGCCGGGAAAAACCTTGATTTTACCTAAATAACCCGTTAGCCGTTCCAGCAGGTTCACGCTGGCTCACCCCCTGTGATCGCTCGGCCTTTCGGAAGGAAGGCGCCCCGGCAATTTCGGCCGGTGCCGATCCGGATCAACGAAGCCGGCAGCCCATTGCCTCTTGACTGCTTGCAACCGGCTGGGAATGTCCGAAGTAACCATCAACCTTGCCACGGCCGGAAACGCCGCGACGACTTCCGCCGCCCTTGTCGGCGGCAGTTTCGCCACGGGCGTCAACCTGTCGGGGCTGGAATACAATCCGGGCGGCATGAACCGGCCGAACTGGGACTATTTCATCCCGACGACGGCCGAGCTGCAATACTATCATTCGCAGGGCGTCAACCTGATCCGCCTGCCCTTTTCCTGGGAACGGATGCAGCCGACGCTGAACGGCCCGCTGAACACCACCTATATCGCCGAGATCGAGGGCGTGGTGAATGCCGCCGCCGCGCTGGGGATGAAGGTGATCCTCGATGCCCATAATTTCGGCGGCTACGGGTCGAACAAGCTGGGCGACGGCACGCTGACAGACGGTGAATTCGCCAATCTGTGGCAGCAGCTTTCCAGCACCTTCGCCGGCAATCCCGGCATAGGCGGCTACGACCTCATGAACGAGCCCTCGGGCATGCCGAACGCGCAGGCCTGGCCGCAGGCGGCGCAGGCGGCCATCACCGCGATCCGCACTGTGGACCTGAATACCCCGATCTATGTCGAGGGCGACGATTTCTCCGCTGCCGGATCGTGGAGCCAGAACAATCCGACCCTCGCCAGCCTGGTCGATCCGTCGAACAACCTGATCTTCTCCGCCCACCTCTATCTCGACAACGACGGCAGCGGCACGCATTACGACTGGACCCAGCAGGCCGCGCAGGGCGATACCACGCAGCTGGGCGTGCAACGCCTGCAGAATTTCGTATCCTGGCTGCAGGCCAACAACCTGAAGGGCGACATCGGCGAGCTTGGCACCGCGGACGACAATACCAGCTGGCTGGTCTCGCTCGACAACACGCTGGCCTTGGCGCAGGCCAGCAACCTTCAGGTGACGTACTGGGCCGGCGGCCCTGCCGTGGGCAGCTATCCACTATCGACCGAACCCGCCGGCGACGGCACGCCCGCGTCGCAGATGGCGATCCTGGACAGGTACAGCGGCGCGATGGAAACGGTGCCCGTCGCCGCCTTGTCCGGTACGGCGGCCGCCAATACGACCCTTTATCTCAGTAACGAGCTTGGCGTCACCATCGCCACCGTCCAGACCAATGCCCTCGGCATCTGGAGCACGATTTTGACCGGCCTTTCGGCCGGTGTTCACACCATCGCCATCAGCGATGTGCCGCCGGGACTGGATGGCGACATCGCCGCCATCTCCTTCATCCTGAACCCCAATGTCGTGGTTCAGCCGCCCGTGGTCGCGCCCGCGATCGCTGCCACCGCCCTGATCGTCGGCGGCGTGAACACAAGGCTGGCGGGTACGGCATTGCAGAATACCTTCCGGTTCGTTCCCGGCGACGGGCGCGACACGGTGACGAATTTCGATACTGCCGAGGGCGACGCGCTGCAGGTGATCGGTTCCGGTTCCTATACGGTTTCGGATTTCCATGTCAGCGACATCATGTGGGATTATGGCGCGGCCTCGCCGTTCCTGTGGCAGATGAACGGCACCGCCGTGAGCAACGCGACGCCGATCGGCGCACCCGCCGGTGCGCTGGCCCTGGCGGGTTATCACATAGCCGCCACTGGCGATTTCGACGGCGACGGGATGAGCGACCTGCTGCTGGCGCCCGACGCGCCCAATCCGGGCGCGCCGGCGATCCTGTGGTTCATCGACAAGGATGCCCTGGCCTCGGGAATCGCCCTGCCCTACGCCGCACCCTCGGCCAAGGCATGGAGCGGCGATTTCAACGGCGACGGCGACAGCGACATCCTATGGGACAACGGTTCGCAGACACCCTATCTGTGGGAGATGAAGGGATCGGCCGTCATCGCGGCGGTCGCGCTTGGCGGGCCCACCGGCAGTACCGTCATGCCGGGCTACCACATCGCAGGTGTCGGCGATTTCAACGACGACGGCAGATCCGACATCCTGCTTGCCCCCGACATCCTGGGCGGGCCGACCGTCATCTGGTTCATGAACGGCACTGCCGGCAACGCCGTGACGCTGCCCTATATCGGGCCTTCGACGACGGCCTGGACCGGCGACTTCAACGGCGACGGCACCAGCGACATTCTTTGGGACGAAGGATCGGCAAGCCCCGTGCTGTGGGAGATGCAGGGCGGGCTGGTGATCGGCGTGCGCATACTGGGCGGCGCGTATGGCGGTGTCGTCATGCCCGGCTATCACATCGCGGGCGTCGGCGATTTCAACGGCGATGGCTATGCCGACATATTGTGGAGCGCAAATACGCCCAGTTTCGCCTCGCCCTCCATGATCTGGTTCACGACGCCGGGCTCGGTAACGGGGTTGTTCCTGCCCTATGGGGAAACACCGACGACGGCTTTCATCGGCGACTTCAACCTCGATGGTGCGCTGGTGACTTCGGGCGGGACGCAGGTGATCCTGCCGGGCGTCGACAGCCACACCGCCACGGTCACCGTCAGTACCCTAAGCGCAACGCGCGACTACAGCGCGCTGTCCGCCGGCGTAACCGCAAACCTGATAACTGATGCCAGTTCGATCGCGGGCGAAAACCTCGCCGGCTATCACAGCATCGTCGGCACACCCTACAACGACACGCTGCGTGGCGACGGCGTGGGCTATGTCAGTACGCTGACCGGCGACGGCGGCAGCGATATCTACCAGTTCGGATCGGGCGACGGCACGGTCGACATAATCAATGGCTCCAGCGCATCGGCAAATGCTACGGGACAGGTCGATTTTCTAAGCGGCGTCGTCAAACAGGATTTGTGGTTCGCAAAATCGGGTAACGATCTCGTAATCGACATATTGGGCAGCAACGACCAGCTTACGGTGTCAGGATGGTATGCGTCCGGCGCGGCGAAAGTCAGCGAGATCGTGGACGCAGGCGGTTTCAAACTGGATAGTGCGCTGGCCAATCTAGTCCAGGCAATGTCTACGTTTTCGGCGGCAAACCCGGCTTTCAATCCGCAGGCATCGGGGACGACGATGCCAACCGATTCCACCTTGCAGAACACGATCGCCTCATCCTGGCATAGCTAGATCGAGTGGTTAATTTGCCCGGTAATTCACTCTAATTGTAGTGAATGATAACCCATGCTTAGGCATGCCTTATAACCCGCCCTTAGAAATTATCTGACATTCTGTGCATCGTGCCGGCCGAGGCAAGTCCGTCAGGGCATCCCCGAAATCATACGGGCAGGCAGCACACCAACATTCAGGTTCTCAAACGTACGGCTGGTTGCCGTGCGAAGGCTGGTGCACGCATGTCCGGTAACGTCACAGTTTCGCTTGCCACTCAGGGCACATCCTCCACCACGACCAACACTTTGTCGCCAGGCAGTTTCGCGACCGGCGTCAATCTGGACGGGCTGGAATACAACGCCGGAAACCCGAACGCGCAGGCCAATTACGACTACGCCGTTCCAAGCGCCAGCGAGCTGGCCTATTACCATTCCCAGGGCATCAACCTGATCCGCCTGCCCTTCGCCTGGGAACGGATGCAACCGACGTTGAACGGCCCCCTGAACGCCGCCTATGTCAGCCAGATCGAAAGCGTCGTCAACGCTGCCGCCGCCCTGGGCATGAAGGTGATCCTGGATGCGCATGATTACGGTGGCTACGGCAACAACAAGCTGGGCGACGGCACGCTGACCGATTCCGAGTTCGCCAATATGTGGCAGCAGGTCGCAACCACGTTCGCAGGCAATTCCGGCATCGCCGGCTACGATTTGATGAACGAGCCCAGCAACATGCCGAACGTCGACGCATGGCCCGACGCGGCACAGGCGGCAATCACCGCGATCCGCACCGCCGACAGCAACACCACGATCTATGTCGAGGGCGACGATTATTCCAGCGCCGGGTCCTGGGCAGAGAACAACCCGACCCTGGCCAGCCTGGTCGATCCTTCGAACAATCTGGTCTTCTCCGCTCACCTGTATCTCGATACCGACAACAGCGGCACGCATTTCGACTGGGCGCAGCAACAGGCCGCGGGCGACAACACCGATGTCGGCGTACAGCGCCTGTCGGACTTCGTCGGATGGCTGCAGGCCAACAACCTGAAAGGCGATATCGGCGAGATCGGTGTCGGCAACGACAACACCGATTGGTTGACCGCCCTGGACAAGACCCTGGCCTATGCCCAGGCCAGCAACCTGCAGGTGACATACTGGGCAGGCGGCCCCTGGTGGGGAAGCTACCCCATGGCGGTCGACCCGGTGAACGGCGTGACAGCGCCGCAGCTGGCGGTCCTGGACAAGTACAGCGGCGACATGGAGACGGTGACAAGTGCCGCCCTTTCCGGTACCGGTGACGCCGATGCCACCATCTACCTGAGCGAGAACGACGTCCAGCTGGCAACCACCACCACGGATGCGAACGGCAACTGGAGCTATACGCTTACGGGCCTGGCCAATGGCGCCCACATCATCGTCGTCAGCGAAGTTCCACCCGGACAGGACGGCATCATCGCCGCCTTGTCCTTCATCCTGGCAGCGCCGTCGAGCACGTCGAGCAGTTCCTCGTCCGGCAGCTCGTCTTCGAACAATTCTTCCTCGAACAACAGTTCGAGCAGCAACAACGTATCGAGCAGCTCGAACACGAGCAGCAGCTCAGGCTCGAGCAGCAACACTTCATCGAACAGCAGCACGAACTCGACAACGACCAGCGGCAGCTCGGCGAACACCTCCAGTACGCCCCCGGTGGTCAGCACCATCGCCCATGTCTTGTCGAACACGGCGATAACCGGAGCCACGTCGCAGGACGTCTTTCGCGTCGCCGCCGCAAGCACGTCGGGCTCGATCACGAATTTCGCCGCGGGATCGGCCGGCGACACGCTGCAGCTGATCGGCGCCAGTTCGTACACCATATCGGATTATCACGTGTCCGACATCCTGTGGGATGGGGGCGCCTTCGCACCGTATCTATGGGAACTCAATTCGACCTCCGTCATCGGCGGCGGCGCCATCGAGGGCGGTGGTTCTCTGGGCGGCTATCATGTGACCGCCGTCGGCGATTTCAACGGCGACGGCGTTTCCGACATGCTCCTGACCGCCGCCAACGCCCCCGCCGTAATGTGGTTCATCGGCCATGGCACGGTCACCGGCGGCGCCGTATTGCCTTATGGCGCCGCCCCGTCTACCGTCGCCTGGAGCGGCGATTTCAACGGCGACGGCAAGAGCGACATCCTGTGGGACAACGGCTCCAACGCGCCCTATCTGTGGGAGATGAACGGCAGCACGGCCATCGGCGCCGCTGCCCTGGGCTTTTCGCCCTTCGCGGTCGTCGCACCCGGCTATCACATCGCCGGCATCGGCGACTTCAACGGCGACGGCAAGAGCGACATATTGTGGGCCTCTGATAGCGTGAACCCCGGTGTGCCGACGATGCTCTGGTTCATGAACGGCCTGTCAGCCAGCGCCGCCCTTCTGCCCTTCGCCGCGCCGTCGACAAAGGCATGGACCGGCGATTTCAATGGCGACGGCTATAGCGATATTCTTTGGGATGGCCAGGGCGGCGTGTCGGTGATCTGGGAAATGAAAGGCACTAGCGTCGTCGGCGTCGGTGTTCTCGGCGGCATCTACGGCTATCACATCGCCGGTGTCGGCGATTTCAATGGCGACGGCAAGAGCGACATATTGTGGGCCGCCAATATGCCCAGCCCGAACGCACCGGCGCTGATCTGGTTCATGAACGGCACCAGCGTCAGCGGCGCCGAGCTCGATTACGGCGCATCGCCCACGAATGCGTTCATCGGCGATTTCAACCTGGACGGCACCACGGTGACATCCAACACCGGCGCCTCGGTCGTGCTCGACAATGTCGACCAGCACACCACCGCGATCAACGTCCAGACGCTGAACGGCACCTTCAACTTCAATGGCCAGACCGCAGGCGTGACCGCCAGCCTGGTGACCGGCACCAGCTCGGTCTCCGGCGAAGACCTGACAGGCTACCAGAACATCGTCGGCACCGCCTTCGACGACACGCTGCGCGGATACGGGCCCAATTATATCAGCACGCTGACCGGCAACGGCGGCAATGACACCTACCAGTTCGGCGCGGGCGACGGTACGGTCACGGTCGTGAACGGCGTCAGCGCGAACAGCGCCGCGACCGGTCAGGTCGATTTCATGTCGAACATAAACGACCAGGACCTGTGGTTTGTGAAATCGGGCAGCAACCTGGTCGTCGACGTGCTGGGAACCAACGACCAGCTGACGATCAAGAACTGGTATGGCAGCGCCGCAGCCCGCGTCGGCGAATTCGTCGATGCCGGCGGCCTGAAGCTGGACAGCGCGCTGAGCAACCTGGTGCACGCGATGGCGACATTTTCTGCCGCAAATCCGGCCTTCAACCCACAGGGCAGCGGCACGGCGATGCCGGCCGACGCCACCGTACAATCGACCATCGCCGCATCATGGCATTCGTGAGTGCCTAAGCCGAAAACAGATGCGATGCCGGCAGGACGATCACCACCTTGTGGAAGTCCTTCATCCGCGCCGCCGCCGGGAATGAATTCCTGCCCTGGATCGAGCTTCCGATCAGCGTCCCCTGGTCGTCCCGCTCCAGCGTCATGAAGACGGGATTCAGCGTCAGGGTGTTCACCACCAGATCGCCGATCACGGTACGCGCGCCGGGATCGGCTATGACCACTGCGTTTTTGCGGATCAGTACATCCGCATCCACCTTGCCGATCCTGATGCCGTAGGCCGCGGGCGACAGCGCGACCGGCAGTGCCAGGTCCAGATGGTCATGTGGCTCGCCGCGTCCTTCGGCAAAGGCAGCTTCGTTGTGTACCGGCAGCCGGACCCTGTCGCCCCGTTGCGGCTCCCCCTGTACCTTCGACAGCCGTATCTTCGGCTCGTATTGCAGTATCTCCCTGAAGCTGGCGAGGTCGATGCCATAGGCGCTTGCCAGCAGCAGCGCGTGTTCGGGGTGGATACGGCGATGGCCGTTTTCCAGCCGGCTCAATTCCGATTTCGATATGCCGGTCGCTGCGACGGCGTCTTCGAGCGTCATCGACAGGCGCTGACGCAGGAACAGCAATCGTTCGCCCTGCGTGCGGAAACACGATTGCTCGATCGTCGGTGCGGCCATCGTTTCGCCGGAGCGCGCGTCCATGTCTATCTCCTGCCTGTCGCGGTCATACCGGATCGATCAGCCCTTCCATCGCGGCGACGACGGCGGCATGAGTTCTTGTGGTGGCATCCAGCTTGACCATCGCGGCGTGGACATGGGAATCGACCGTCGCCTCGCTGATGCCCAGTATGTCCGCGATGTCCGGCGATGTCTTGCCGCTGCCTATCCATTTCAGAACCTCCCTCTCCCTGTCCGTCAGCCTGACCCGTTCGCTGTCCAGTTTCCCGTTTGCATCGAGCAGTTCGGTGCATCTCTGGTGCAGCAGCGAGGCCAGCAGCGTGACATTGCCCCCGTTCATCTTCAGCGCCTGCCGCCGTTCGGCCACCGTGCCGTCGGCCACCGCCGAGAACACGCTGAACGTATTGTTCAGCCCGCGCACCGGTACGCTGAAACCATCCCGCAGGCCGAACTCCGCCGCCTCCTCGAAGACGATCGCGGCGGTCTTGGGGATTTCGCGCTCCTGCGCCTCGGACCAGGCGAACGGGATAATCGTGCCGGCCGATCGTTCGTGCACCAGGTCCTGCCAGATATAGCGGTTGGTCGTATAGCGTTGCAGCCACTCCTTTGGATAATCCGTCAGGATCGTCAGTACCTTGTCGGCGCTTCGCGTCTGCGTGTGCCTCACCATGTGGAAGGCGAACATCGAAAACCCGAGATCGTCGAGGTGACGGGACGCGATCGCCTGCAGCTCATCGACCGTTTGCGCACGGTTGATGGCCCCGACTATATATCCCGGCATCTTTAGGTTGTACATTACACGCCTTTATGCAACTTTACGAGAGTTCAAACGATGTTTTCCAAGGAAACAGAAACTTCTTTCGCTTTCTGCACAATTCCCGGAATAAGTTTTCCACCCCTTCAGGTTGTAGGTCTGAGCCTGCATCTTATGGAGGGCAGGCTTTGTCCATTGCAGATTATCACCCTGTCGTTTCCAAAGCCCGAACGCCCCGGAATGCATCCCTTTACGACGTAAAGGGCCTGCCTGTCTTCGGTGTCCTGCTGGAACTGCGCCGCGATCCGCCGAAATTCCTGCGCAAGTTGCTGACGCGCAACGGCCCGGTGGTAACGATGAATGTCGGGGGCGAGCGCGTGATCCTCGCCGGCCACCCCGACGCGATCGAGCATGTCTGCCGCAACAACCCCGACAATTACTACAAGACCAAGTTCGTCGACCGGTTGAAGCCGATCCTGGGCGAGGGTCTGGCGACGTCCAACGGCCGCACCTGGGACATCAGCCGCCGCATCATCCAGCCGAAACTGACTGCCCGTCAGGTGCAGCGGATGATGACGCGCATCGACGAGATCGTGAGCCACGATCTCGCGGACTGGAACGGCGAGATCGACATCGCCAAGGCGTCATGTGCACTGACCCTCAAGGTCATTTCCGGCACCATGTTCAGCAATCCCAACGCCGAGGCGGCCGAGCGCATCGTCGCGGCGATCGAGGTGATGCAGAAACATTTCTCGAAGCGGGTCTGGGCGATCCTGCCGGCGACGAAATGGTTCGGCGGTGCATCGCAGGCGGCGTTCGCGGCGGCGCTGGAGGAGTGTTTCGCGCTGGTGCGCAGCATGATCGCAGAACGCAAGGCAGGGCCGCGCCAGGACGACCTGCTGCAGGCGCTGATCGAAGCCTGCGATCCAGAAACCGGCGCACCCTTTTCCGAGCAGCAGGTGGTGGACGAGGTGATGACCGCGTTCCTGGCCGGCCACGACACCACCGGCAACACGCTGGCCTTCTTCTGGCACCAGCTGGCCATTCGCCCGCAGCTGCAGCAGGAAATCCGCGAGGAAGTGCTGCGCTGCATCCCGCTGGATCGACCCGCCACGTTCGAGGATACCAAGAAACTGACGCTGACGCTTTCGGCGCTGAAGGAAACGATGCGCCTGCATCCGGCCTCGTGGTGGTTCGCGCGCACGGCGCAGGCGGCGGACAGGATCATGGGCGTGGCGGTGCGGCCCGGCGACACGGTGATGGTCGCGCCTTATGTCGTACATCGCAACCGCGATTACTGGGACGATCCCGAACGCTTCGACGCCTATCGTTTCCTGCACAGCAAGGTCGCGCATCACTTCGCCTATATTCCGTTCGGGGCCGGCCCACGCGTTTGTCCCGGGCAGCACTTCGCCACCACCGAGATGCTGCTGGTGATCGCGCGCCTGCTGCAACGCGCCGAGCTGAAGAATTCGGGACCGATCGAATACGAGGCGCTGATTTCGATGCGGCCCAGGGACGGGCTGGCGATGACGGTCGCGCCATGGACGAAGGTCGTCAGCATCGATGGCGTGCGCCCCGGCGATCATGCGTTGGTCGACACGCTGCTGCGCATCCGCAACCAGGTCTTCGTTTGCGACCTGGGCTGGCCGCTGACCGTCGACGAGGACGGGCGTGAGATCGACGAGTTCGACACGCCGCAGGCGGAGTATTCCGCGTTGGTCTCGAACGGCGCGATCAAGGCCTATGGCCGCCTGATCAGCACCGCGCAGCCCAGCCTGTTGTTCGACGTCTATGGAAGGCTGGTCGAGAACGAGGACCTGATCGAGCGTGGCGAGACCGTATGGGAAGGCACACGCCTCGGCACCGCACGCGATGTCAGCCCAAGCGAACGTGGCGAGTGGCTGAAGCTGCTGGTGCTGGACGCGATCGAGCGTTGCGGCGCCAAAGGCGTGCGCTACTTCTGCAGCGTGTCCGACCTGAGCATGGAGAAAATCCTGCGCCGCATGGGGCTGGGCATAGAACGGCTGGGAAGCGTACAGCCCGACCGTACGGGCGGCAGTGTATTAGGGCTGCGCATCGATTGCGGCAAAACGCCTGATGAGCTCGAGCCGACGAAACCCGCCACGGGTAAATGCCCGGTGCGTTTTCTGCACGGGCGATAGCATGCCGCGCAAATCGAATCCCTCCCACCCGCCAGGCCCTACGGTTGAGACCTGCGACCCATATGCGGCGGGGAAAGCACACAGGCCCTCGATGGCCGAGCTTTGGGCGGCGCTCTACATGATCGCCGAATGGGAAAAAATTCCCGTCGAAGAGCTATATTCGCTCGTCACCGGCCTTGCTGGGAGCCAGAAACCGGAAAAGGCGATGGCCAGATTCGTCATGAATTATGGCAGAAAACTTAGGGAATCGCGCGGCGGTACGGGTAAACCAGGACGCATTGACACCAAACAGTCATCATTCATCGGACAGAAACCTTTGCGCTAGGATTCCCCGACTCGATGCTGTAACACGGCGGTTCACAAATGGAGGGCAGAGACTACATCTGCCTGTGACGTTACAGAGTGAGACATTCATGCGCCGTTTTTTGCCTTTTCTTGCCGTCCTGATGCTGGCAGGCGGTCTGATCATCCCGGTTCACGCCGTGACTTCCGCCGATTCGGCCAAGGCTACAGCCATCGTGAGCGGTTTGGACGACGCGATCCTGTCGATCATGAAGGATGGCAAGTCGCTGGGCTATCAGGGCCGGTTCGACCGCATGGCGCCCGTTGTCGACAAGACTTTCGACCTGGGTTTCATGACTAAGTTCCTGGTGGGGGCGAAGTGGAAAGACCTTACCGAAGACCAGCATAAGGCACTCACCGCCAGCTTCCGTACCTATACAATCGGGCAATACGCCAATCGTTTCACCGATTATGACGGCGAAACGATCAAGATTATGGGCGATCCAACCGACCAGCGCGACAATATTCGTATCCAGACCCAGCTTTTGCCCCGGACAGGACAGCCGGTGAAGCTGGATTATATTCTGCAGCACAACGACAACGGGCTGCAGGTAATCGACGTTTTCCTCCAGGGAACGATCAGCGAACTGGCCACCGAACGCTCGCAGTTCCAGTCGGTTCTGGCCTCCAGCGGCGTGGACGGATTGATTGCAATGCTTGACAAAAAGGCCGGGGACGCGTCTATCACAGGGGGGACTCAGGGCGGCGCAAACGGCTCCGGGTCCGTTCAAAAACAATAACAGACGGGCCTCGTGAACTTCATAGAGTACACGCTGACGGCGATCTCGATCGCGGGTCTGGCACACCTGATTATCGGTTACCTGTGCGTGCTGCGTTTCGCCGAACGGCGCGTGCAGCATACCGCCCCATGGCGCCCGGTCACGGTGCTGAAGCCCCTCTATGGCAATGAACCGTTGCTATACGATGCGTTGCGCTCGTTCTGCATCCAGGACTATCCCGTCTACCAGATCGTCTTCGGCGTCCGCGATCCGCACGACCCGGCCCTCAGGGTGGTCCGCCGCCTGCAGGAAGAGCTGCCGGATATCGAGATCGATGTCGTGATCGACGCCATCCTGCACGGCACCAACCGCAAAGTTTCCAACCTGATCAACATGGAGCGTGCGGCGAAACACGAGTTGTACGTCATCAGCGACAGCGACATGCACGTGCAGCCCGACTACCTCAAGCGCGTCGTCGGCGAGTTCGACGATCCCAGGGTGGGTCTGGTGACCAGCCTTTATACCGGCCGGCCCGTCTACGACTCGCTGGTCTGCGGGCTGGCAGTGTCTAACATCAACCACATCTTCTTTCCCTCTGCCCTTGTCGGCATGGGGCTGGGCCGGTCGGATTGCTTCGGCGCCACCATGGCCTTGTCGAAGGATACGCTGGAGGCGATCGGCGGCTGGGCCGTGCTGTCCGACCAGCTGGCAGACGATTTCGTGCTGGGACGCGAGGTCAAGGCCAAGGGCTATAAAGTCGCGCTGGCCGCCGTGCTGCCCGCCACCACCGTTGCCGAACCCGACGTGAACACACTGATATCGCACGAGATCCGGTGGGCGCGCACCATCCGCACCATGGCCCCGATCGGCTCCATTGTCGGGCTGATCCAGTACCCGGTTTCCTTTGCCCTGATCGCCTGCCTGCTGAGCGGTTTTGACCGCAACTGCGCCGCCCTGCTGGTCATCGCCGCCTGTGCCAGAATTGCCGCAGCCTGTGGCATAGATCGCCGTTTAGGGTTGCGCCGGCTGCCGCTTTGGCTTATTCCTTTACGAGATATTACCGCATTCTGCATCGTGCTCGTCAGTTTTCTGGGGCGAAGTGTGCAGTGGCGCGGCCATTCGATGCGTGTCGCAGCCGATGGCAGCGTCGTACTTAAGGAGATCGACGGAGAATGATGAAGACCCTGTTTCTGCAGCCGCCTTCCTTTGATGGTTTCGACGGAGGCGCCGGTTCCCGCTATCAGGCCAAGCGCGAGATCAAGTCGTTCTGGTACCCGACCTGGCTGGCGCAGCCCGCCGCCCTGGTGCCGGGATCGAAGCTGATCGACGCCCCGCCGGCCGGGATCACGATCGACGAGGTCCTGCCGCTGGCGACCGAGTACGAGCTGATCGTCATGCACACCTCGACCCCTTCGTTCGCCTCCGACTGCAAGGTCGCGGAGATGATGAAGGAGCGTAACCCCAAGCTGATCATCGGCTTCGTCGGCGCCAAGGTCGCCGTCAAGCCGCAGGAGAGCATGGAAGCGTCGGCGGCGCTGGACTTCGTCGCGCGCAACGAGTTCGATTTCACCTGTCTGGAAGTGGCAGAGGGCCGCGATTTCGCGACCATCGACGGCATCACCTACCGCAACGCGGCGGGCGAGATCGTGCACAACAAGGATCGCGCGATCCTGGAAGACATGGACCAGCTGCCCTTCGTCACCGAAGTGTACAAGCGCGACCTGAAGATCGAGGATTACTTCATCGGGTACCTGAAGCACCCGTATGTCTCGATCTACACCGGCCGCGGCTGCAAGTCGCGCTGCACGTTCTGCCTGTGGCCGCAGACGGTCGGCGGTCACCGCTACCGCGTCCGCAGCCCCGAGCACGTCGCTCAGGAAATCAAGCTGGCGATGGAATACTTCCCTCAGGTCAAGGAATTCTTCTTCGACGACGATACCTTTACCGACAACCTGCCGCGCGCCGAGCTGATCGCGAAGGAGCTGGGCAAGCTGGGCGTGACCTGGTCGTGCAACGCCAAGGCCAACGTGCCGCGCGAAACGCTGAAGGTCCTGAAGGAAAACGGCCTGCGCCTGCTTCTGGTCGGCTATGAATCCGGCAACCAGCAGATCCTGCACAACATCAAGAAGGGCCTGCTGATCGAGACCGCGAAGCAGTTCACAAAGGACTGCCACGAGCTGGGCATCAAGATCCACGGTACCTTCATCCTGGGCCTGCCGGGCGAGACACAGGACACGATCAAGGAAACGATCAACTTCGCCAAGGAGATCAACCCGCACACCATCCAGGTGTCGCTGGCGGCCCCCTATCCCGGCACGTTCCTCTACAACCAGGCGGTCGAGAACGGCTGGCTGAGCGCGGAGCACGCGGAGCTGATCGACGATAGCGGCATCCAGATCGCGCCGCTGACCTACCCGCATCTGTCCCACAACGAGATCTTCCATTCGGTCGAGGACTTCTACAAGCAGTTCTATTTCCGCATTCCGAAGATCGCCGCCATCGTGGGCGAGATGGTGACCAGCGCCGACATGATGAAGCGCCGCCTGCGCGAAGGCGTCGAATTCTTCGCCTTCCTGAAGGAACGCAAGAAGGCTGCCTGATTGAAAAAAGCTGCAACGATCGTAAGGCGATTAGCCTTGGTCGTTGCAGCTTTTGCCGTATTCTGCGGGCTATTCTATTTTCGGCCATTGCTGTTCAATGAAGAAGTTCTGATTTTTTCCGAAACGTATGATTACGTTCATCCCCTCCACTGCACGTATCTTGCGCCTTACGGGATAATCACGATTTCACTGCTTCGGGAACACGAATGTCCCTTGCTGAGGGATCGCAGGGTCATGCTCCATGACTGCCCCTATGGCTACGATACGAATTTCGTCGATCGGACAGAACCCATCGAGGATGCGCCCTGCTTCGATAAACCGACCAAAGATGCCTTTTTTCCGTAAAGCGGACGACTCAGTATACAATACCCGTGTCCTACGCTGTATGCTGGGACATGACAATTAGCTGACAACCGCCTAGGCTAAGGCATGGTCCGCATCCAACCCTTCGAGCCCCGCTACCGCGAGGGCGTCGCGCAAGTGATTGTGCCGATCCAGACCGAGGAATTCGGCGTTGCCGTCACGTACGAGCAACAACCCGACCTGCACGACATCCCCGGCTTCTACCAGAAGGGCGCAGGCGATTTCTGGGTGGCGCTGAACCAGGCTGACGAGGTGGTCGGCACCGCTGCCCTGCTGGACATCGGCGAAGGACAGGCCGCCCTGCGCAAGATGTTCGTCGCCGTCGATTATCGCGGCCAGCCGCATGGCGTCGCACGCCGGTTGCTGGAAACGTTGCTGGCCCACGCGTACGAACGCGGGTTGCGCGCGCTCTATCTCGGCACCACCGACAAATTCCTTGCCGCACATCGTTTCTACGAGAAGAACGGCTTCCGCCGCGTCGAGGCCGATACCCTTCCGGCCAGCTTCCCGCGTATGGACGTGGACAGCATCTTCTACCGTCACGATCTGGAACCCGCATGACTCCCGAAGATCAGATAGCCCAGGAAATCCTGGCTGAATACCGCCGCGCCGTGGGCAAGTTCCCCACCTGGCCTGGCAATCTGGCCGAAGCCGCCACCATCTTTGCCGAGGAGGCGGGCGAGACCGTCAAGGCCGCCGCCGAGGCGTGGTGGACCGGCGGCGACCGCGACGAGGTGGCCAGGGAAGCGATACAGGCCGCCGCCATGGCGATCCGGCTGGTCGTCGGCCTGCGCTGCGGCCATTACCGCTTCGACCAGGCGGCGCAGAATGACATCGTCGATCTGGGGCGATATAAAGCCTCATGACCGCCTTTGAAATCATGTACGGCGACATCACCACGCTGGCCGTCGATGCGATCGTCAACGCCGCCGACCGGCTGTTGCTGGGCGGCGGCGGCGTCGATGGCGCGATCCACCGCGCGGCGGGGCCGGAACTGTTGAAGTTCTGCCGCAAGCTGAACGGCTGCAAGCCCGGCGAGGCGAAGCTTAGCCCCGGCTTCAAGCTGCAGGCGAAGTTCGTGATCCACACCGTCGGCCCGATCTGGCATGGCGGCATGAACCATGAACCGGAAATCCTGGCGAACTGCTATCGCAATTCCCTGCGTATCGCGAAGGAGAATCAGTTCCAGACGGTCGCGTTCCCCGCCCTGGCCACCGGCATCTATCGCTTCCCCGCGGAGCAGGCGACGCAGATCGCCATCGAGACCTGCCGCGCCGAGGTCAAGGACATGGACCAGTTGCAGCGCATCATCTTCGTCTGCTTCGATCATCGCATGGATGCTGTCTACAGAAAGGCTTTCAGCGACGACGGGGCCGACACCTGAAACGCCTGATCATTTCCGCGGACGATTTCGGGCTGACGGAAAGCGTCAACGAGGCGGTCGAGATCGCGCATCGCGACGGGCTGCTGGCCGCCGCCAGCCTGATGGTCGCTGCCCCTGCCGCCGCCGATGCTGTCGAGCGGGCGAAGCGCCTGCCGGGCCTCCGGGTCGGTCTGCATCTGGTGCTGGTCGAGGGCAAGCCCGCCCTGCCGCCCGAGCAGATTCCCCTGCTGGTCGACGAACACGGCAATTTTCCCGGCGAGCAGGCGCGGCTTGGGTTTCGCTATTTCTTTTGCCCCGGCATACGCGCGCAGCTTGCCCGGGAAATCAGGGCGCAGTACCAATCGTTTGCCGCCACCGGCCTCCCCCTCGATCATATGAACGCCCACAAGCACATGCATCTTCACCCAACAGTCGCAGGGCTGGCCCTGCGAATCGGCAGCGAGTACGGATTGCAGGCCGTCCGCATCCCGCGCGAGGCCAAACCTGCCCGCTTCGGAGGCAAGGCGATGGCGGCGTGGACCGGCGTACTGCGCAGTCAGGCCCGCCGTGCCGGGCTGAAGACCAACGATTACGTCTGCGGCCTGGCCGAAAGCGGCCATTTTGACGAGGCCGCCCTGTTGCGCTGCCTGACCGCCCTGCCCGACGGCGTGACCGAGGCCTATTTCCATCCGGCGATTGTACGGGATTCCGCTTTTGCCGCGACCATGCCCGGCTACGATCATCCTGGCGAACTCCAGGCTCTGCTGAGTCCGCATGCGCGCCAAGCGATCGCCGATCGCGGTATCGAACTTACGACTTATTCGGCCCTTTCCGCGTGAAACGCTGGGCGCTCCTGCTGGGCCTGGCGGGCTTTGCCGTCACGGTGGCGCTGGTAGTGCATCAGGGCCTCGGCGATGTCTTCGCCGCGCTGGCGCTGGGCGGCTTCGGCCTGCTGTGGGGCAGCCTGTTCCACATCGTGCCGATGGCGATCAACGCCCGCGCCTGGCAGGTATTGCTGGCGGGCCGCACCCGTCCCGGCATCGCCGGCATGACGCTGACCGTGTGGCTGCGCGAGGCGGTGAACAACCTGCTGCCCGTCGCCCGCATCGGCGGCGAAGTCGTCGCCGGCCGCGTGCTGATGCAGCAGGGCGTGCCCCCCGCCTCCGCCGTCGCCAGCCTGGTGGTCGACATGACGGTATCGATGGGCACGCAATTCGCTTTCACTCTAATCGGCTTGGTCCTGCTGGCGATCATGTCGACCGACATGGTGACCGTGGGCCGCGTAGCACTGGGCGTCGGCGCCACCATCCCGGTGGTGATCGCGCTGCTGTTCGTACAGAAGATCGGCTTCTTCGGCCTGCTGTCGCGCCTGCTCAACCTGCTGTTTGGCCCTCGCCTCGCCAGCTGGGTCGGCGATCCGCGCCAGCTCGACCGCTCGATCAAGGTACTGTACCGCCGCCCCGGCCGGCTGTGGAGCTGCGCGCTGTGGCAGATGCTGGGCTGGGTCGTGGGCTCGGGCGAGATCTGGCTGTTCCTGATCTTCCTCGACCATCCCGTATCGGTTTCCGCCGCCATCGCGATCGAGGCGCTGGCGCAGGCGGTCAGCAGCGCCGGCTTCATGGTGCCGGGCGCGCTAGGCATCCAGGAAGGCGCCTTCCTGCTGTTCGGCGGCGCCTTCGGCCTGTCCGCCGACACCGCCCTGGCCCTGTCCCTCGCCCGCCGCTTCCGCGACCTGCTGCTGTTCACGCCGGCCGTGCTGGTATGGCAGCTGCGCGAGGGGA
Source organism: Alphaproteobacteria bacterium (assembly GCA_965199335.1). Lineage (GTDB taxonomy): Bacteria > Pseudomonadota > Alphaproteobacteria > CALMVH01 > CALMVH01 > CBDAQV01. The sequence continues at coordinate 402,860 of CBDAQZ010000004.1, forward strand.
AGCGGCTACTGAGGGTAGCTTAGGATGATGACAAGACCCGTGAGCCTCATTCGGTTGTTTACCGCTCTTGTCATGCTGACGCCGTACCTCGCCGTTGCCCGCGAGGCCTCGGCGGGTGCGGTTGCATGTCCGCCGCGCCTGCCCTATTCGGCAGACAAATCCTATGAAAAGCAATGGACCGTTTCGGGCACGAACGCACTGTATCTCAGCGATATACTGATCGAGATACTCGATCCTAAAGAAGAGGATGCCGAAGGCCTGGACCCGGTCAAGACCCTGAGATACATCGATCCGAAAACCAACCGTGAGCTTGAAGTCACCACCTACGCAATCGGCGAGTACAGGAAATTTCCCCTGACAGTCGATTGTCTCTATGACGGCGGAATCACCATGTTGCAAAGGCCGCTTCCGCCAGGACTTCACGAGTGCAGGGTCACTCGTAGCGCCCGGCATTCCTCATGGGATGAAGACCATCAGATTGCGTGCGATTGAGAAATTTTGAATCGATCCTGTGCACTTGGGCTGGGTTAAGCGCTAACGTTTTGGCTGTATTGCCTTTTCCCTAATGGCAGGGACGAAATTATTAAACGCCCGGGCAGCCGTCGGTCTGGTTGTGGCCGGTGTAGGTCGACGGCACGGCGATGTCGAACTCGCGCGCGATCGCCAGGTCGGGGCTGCAGAATTCGTGGCGCGAGAGGGCGCTGGTCACGGGCTCGAACGCGGTTTCCGCACCGTCGCCGCTGCGTGCGGTGACCAGGCGGTAGGTGTCCAGCATCATCTTCACCGGGGTCGACGGGTCGCTGCTGGCCGCCGGGTCGCGCCTGGCGGTGATCAGCAGCGTCGCCGGCGCGCCGTCCAGCCAGCCCCGCGCGAAGCGCACGCTGCCGGACACCTCCAGCGCCTCATGCCCCTGCGCCTCGCTCGCCGCCGGCTCGACCGGCACGATGTCCCAGCCGCGCAGGGGGTTGCTGTTCGGGATCATCACCGAATAGACGCGGTAGCCGACGCCGTTGCCCAGGTCGCGCCAGCCCAAAGTCACCAGCCCGCTGCGGCCATCGGACACGAACAGGTCGATCTGGTTCGGGCCCGGCTTGATGTTGATCTCGTGCAGCTGCGTGATGCGCGAGCGGGCATGGGCGTTCATGCAGCCGGCCATGGTCAGGAACACCATCGCGGCAAGCGCGACGCGGGACATGTTATTCATCGGGTTTCACCTTGTGACGAAGGGCGGCAAGCAGCGCGGGCAGCACCACCAGGGTCGACAGCAGCGTGAACACCAGGCTGATGATCAGCAGCACGCCCATGCTGGCGGTGCCGGGATGGTGCGACAGCGACAGGCTGCCGAAGGCGGTGCCCGTGGTCAGCGCCGAGAACAGGATCGCGCGCGCCGTCGGCGATTGCAGCGGCTCGGTCTGGCCGCCGCGCCAGTTCATGACGAAATAGATGTCGAAGGCGACGCCGATGCCCAGCAGCAGCGGCAGCGCGATGATATTGGCGAAGTTCAGCGGGAACGGCCATTCGACGCACACGATCACCGTCAGCAGGCCGGCCAGCAGCAGCGGCATCAGCACCAGCAGCACGTCGTTGACGCGGCGCAGCGCCACCAGCAGCAGCAGCGCGATCACCACGATCGCCGACAGGCCGGCGGTGATGAAGGAATGCACGATCGTCTGGCTGGAATGACGGATGCTGATCGCCGAGCCGACCGCGTCGGGCGCGGCCTTGATGATCGCGTCGTCGAAATCCTGCAGCACATCGTTATGGCGCGCGTCGCCCTTGGGATAGACCTCGACGCGGGCGCGGCCGTCGGGCGTCACCCAGTCATCCTTGATCTCCTGCGGGAGGCTGTCCAGCGTCACCGGCCCCGCGCCCAGCAGCTGGCGCAGATCGTCGAGGCGCGGCGGCAGCGAGCCCAGCAGCATCGGCTGCAGCTGTTCGATCACCGCGTCGCTGGCAGTTTCCAGCGTCTGCAGATCGGTCACGAAGCGGGCAGCGGCATCGTCGCGCGGCGACTGCTTCAACGCCGCCTGCAGCCCCTCGCGGCAGGCGCGGATCGCAGCGCGGATTTCATCCGCCGTGGGCGCCGGGGCGACCTGCGGCGGCTCCAGCGTCGGCAGCAGCACGGTCGCGGCATCGGCGATCAGCGCCAGCTTCTCGGACTGCCCATCGGGCACGAAGCTGTTGATGCTGACCGCCATGCGGACCTGCGGCAGCTTTTCCATCTCGGCGCCGCGCGTCGCCGCTTCCTGTGCCGAGGCGGTCAGTATGTCGGCGCTGTAGGGCGAGGCCAGCGGGTCGTTCATCAGATCGTTCAGCGTCTGCACGGATTCGGCATGCTGGTCCTTGACGTGCAGCGGGTCGAAATCGAAATGCAGGCGCGGCAGCAGCACCAGCCCGGCGATGCCGGCCACCAGCGCCACGCCCATCACCGGCCAGCGCGCGCGGTCCAGGAAGCGGTCGGCGGGCGCGGCCCATTCGTAGCCGACCGGTTCGCTCTCCGCCTTTGGACGCACCAGCGTCAACAGCGCGGGCAGCACCGTCATGTTGCAGACGAAGGCGATCAGCATGCCGCTGCCCGCGATCAGCCCCAGCTCCGACACGCCGCGGAACGCGGTGGGCAGGAAGGAATAGAACCCGGCCGCCACCGCCGTTGCCGCCACCGCAATCGGGCCGCCGATATGCAGCGCGGTGTTTTCCAGCGCCGTGGTCAGGCTGTCGCTGCGATGACGCTCGTCGCGGTAGCGGACGCTGAACTGGATCGAGAAATCGGTCGCCAGCCCGATGAACAGCACCGCGAACGCGACCGAGATCATATTCAGAGACCCCACAGCCAGCGCCGCGAACGCAGCCGTCAGCGCGAAGCCGGTCAGCAGCGTGCCCATGATGGCGGCGATCAGGCGCAGCGAACGCAGGGCCAGCACCAGCCACACCACTACCAGCAGCGTCGATCCGATCAGCGCCACCAGCGCGCCCTGTGCGGCGCTGGCGATCTCGTCGTCCGACAGCGCGACCTCGCCGGTGATGCGGACACGGACGTTGCCCTGGTTCAGGCCGATCTTCTTGGCCGCCTCGCGCACCGCCTCGGTGGCGATGCCGCCCGGTTGCATGGCGGAGAAATCCAGCTTCGGCTGCGCCAGGATCACATGCTCGGCCATCTGGCCGGGGACGTCGCCGTTCAGCAAGGTCTGCCACGACAGCGGCTGCGGATGACCGTCGAGGATCGACTGGATCGACTTGTCGATCTCGGCCAGCGGCTGGTCGATGCCGCTCAGCTGCGTCTCGCCCATTGTCACGCCCTGCGCAACCATCGCCAGCGCGCCAAACAGACCGCGCGGGCTGGGATCGGCGACCAGCTGGCCCAGCAGCGGCTGAGCCTCGACCGTCTTGTCGAGGATCGACTTGATGTCCTTCGCCGGCAGCAGCAGCAGCCCTTCCTTGATAAAGAACGCGCCGCCGTCGGGGCGGTGCACCCCGCGGAAATTGGTCGTGTCCTGCTGCAGCAGCGCCGTCAGCTGGCGCGCCGCATCCTCGGACTCGTCCGGCGTGCCGCCGTCGACGACGATCACCAGCTGGTCGGTCAGGCCCGGGAAGGCCGTGTCCATCACGATCTCGCGCTGGCGCCAGTCCAGCTTGTCCGACAGCAGCTTGCCCTCGTCGGTGTCCATCGAGATGTTGTTCGCCGCGTAGACGCAGGACAGCACGGTTATGACAAGTGCCAGCAGCGCCACCGCCAAGGCATGGCGGTGACAGAAGGAAACGATCGGGACCAGGAAACGACGGATCATTGTTTGTGTCAGGCTTCGCGGTAGTCGAGCAGGATGCAGCCGATCAGCATGAAGCACACCGGCCAGATGATTCCCGGCCAGCGCCGGCCGGCGGGATCGAGGCGGATTTCAAGCCAGCGCGCCCAGGCCGCCGTGACGCCCAGCACCGCCAGCGGCGTGTGCGACAGCTCGATCAGCATCTGGTCCCTGACGTTGGAGATCGCGTGCTGGTGCGTCAGCAGCAGCGCCGCGCCCACGGCCGTCACCAGCGGGAATACCAGCGCCGCCTTCGACGATCCCCATTTGCCCGCGCGCACGCGCCATTCGAAGCCGCCGAACAGGATGATGATCAGCACGAACATGCGGTGCTGCACCACCTCGGGATCGCGCAGGGATTCGATCAGCCCCTCGCTGCCCATCGGCCACACCTCGGGATCGGAGCGCAGCAGCAGGAACAGCGCCAGCACCAGGAACAGCAGCGGCCAGTGCTTCGCCTGCTTGACCCCGAAATGCTCCATCAGCGCGATCAGCCCGATCGCCAGAACCAGAACGCCGGCCCAATGGTGGTTGTATTCCGACCAGGCGATATCCTCGGCGTTGCGCGGCGGCAGGTCGCCCGAGCCGGGGATGAAGGCTTCGGGCACGTTCGACGATTTCGCGGCATTCGCCTCGGCATCCAGTTTCGCCTGCAGCGCCGGGATGGCGAGGTCGCCGTGCTCGGGGCTTACCAGACGTGGCATGACCGGCGTGAAGCGCTCCACGATCTCGTGCAGGGTCACGCGGTCGGTCGTCAGGTCGGAGGCCGGCGGCAGCGAGGTGATCGAGGCGGCGCAGAAGAAGATCGTGATCCCGACCCCGATCTCGACCTCCACCGAGCGCTTCAGGCGCAGGATCGGCGTCAGCGGGTCGATGCGCAGCTTCTCGATGATCCTGTAGTTGTGCAGGCCCAGCAGCAGCAGGCCGCCGAACAGTACGATCTTGGTCAGCACCATGACGCCGTAGGCGGTGCCGTAGAACCCCTGCAGCGAGCCGATATAGGGGATCGCCATGCCGATGCCGGCGAGGCCGATGGCGGCGACGGACATCATCGACATCAGCGAATAGCGCCGCCCGATCAGCCGCCAGCCAGCGCCGTTGCCTAGCTTGTGCAGGGCGGCAAGGAAATACGGCAGGCCGCCGATCCACACCGACGCGCCCATGCGGTGGAACAGGTCGTACAGCGCCAGCGGGGCGCGGTCGTCCAGCCGCGCGGCGGCATGGGTGGCAGATACCGCCGCCAGCTCGATGATCAGGCCGAACGCCACCAACGCGTAGCGGCCGGAGGATTTCATCGTCGCCGCCAGCAGCGCGACCATGAGCGTCGCCGCGATCTTGACGCCCGCCGATATGGCGAAGGACGCGCCCAGCGCCTCGCGCCAGCTCAGCTGCGCCGTATCCTTGAGCACCGCCAGCTGGATGCCGTTGTTCAGCAGCTCGACCCCTGCCAGCCCCAGCGCCGCCCAGCTCAGCCAGCGATAGGCGCGCGCGGCGATGACTTCGCCGTCCGGCCCCAGCTCGTCGCGGAAGGGCTGCGCCACCAGCAGCGCGAACGCGATGCCGCCGATGGTGAAAGCCTCGCCGGTGATGGCGAAGCCGTGCAGGACGACGGAGATGTATCCGAAGATGTCGACGAGGAATGACACGGCGATACTATTGGGCGGGAACGGGGATCGGACCGCCCAATGAGCCGGCGGGCACGTAGGTGAACGGGATGTCGCCGCGGGTGATGTGGCCGTCGACCGACAGCACCTGCCAGCGCAGCTTGTACTTGCCCTCGGTCAGCCCGGCGATTGATGTCACCAGCGTATCCTCGGTCGACTTGTCCGAGATCGGCAGCACCTGGACCTTGTCGCCCGGGCCCAGCAGCTTGACGACCGAGCGCTTGTGGTCGACCCGGCTGTTGTATTTCAACTGCACCGGCAGGTCGCTTGTCGTCACGGTGGCGTTGCTGCCCGGCGTGGAGCTCATGATGATCGCATGTGCGAAGGCGGGGGCAAGGGCCGGGACTGTGAGGCACAGGGACAAAACGGCGATCGACAGCCAGCGCATGCGGGCACTCCGGTAACGATAGGGGATGACCCGAAAGGGATACAGAGCCGCAAGGGACCTGACAAGCGGCAAGAGACTTGGCCCCGCGTGCGGGCAGGTGTACAAAGACGGACCGGGCGGGTGTAGCTCAATGGCAGAGCAGAAGCTTCCCAAGCTTACGACGAGGGTTCGATTCCCTTCACCCGCTCCAATGATTCACGTTAAAGCGGCTTCATCGCCTCGATATCTGACACCATGACGGGCGGTTTCGCCAGCGGCGCGGCGGCTACCATGATATCCACCAAGGCTTTGCATTCGGCTTCGCCCGTCGCCAATAGCTCACGGAACGATCGAATGCGCGACATGGACCAGAGCATGGCCGCGACAAACGATCTCGGGCTAAGGTCGATAAGCTTCTTTGTCCTCGGATAGATGTCGTAACCAAGCCCCTTGATAAGTTTGAAGCTCGCGTGAACGCCGCGCGCCAGGATTAACGCTTCATTCCAGGACGCGCCGCCTTTTCGTCGTTCGCCAGCCACCGATACGCTTTCGAATGCCACACAAAGCGGAACGTGGCAGCGAAGCCAGAGGGGCATGTCGGGTTGGAGGGCTGCCGGCAATCCAGCCTCCTTGAACAAATCAACCCAGCGTTGTTGGCTCATGATGCTCTTTTGACCGGCAGCCCCGATGGTGGCGTCAAGCTTCCCATCGGCGGTGAGCGTGGCCTGCACAAACGGCATGCCGAAGGAACATCGCTCGCCGTCGATTGCCGCCTGCAACCTCTCTGGGTCGAAAACGTTGAACATGAACTGAATGCACCCGGCGGCGCTGCGCTGCAAGACAGGCAGCACGGCATCGATTTGATGGGCCAGAAGCGTGACGATCACCAGGTCGTAGGGTGTGTGTTCATCGAGTGTGCTCGTGATCCGGACGTTTGCCCTTTCGCCCTTGATGTTAACGATCGCGCCTTCGCTTTCGAGCTGCTGCAATCGGACGGAACCCGGCCGCGCGATAACCGTGACCTCGTGACCGCCAGTCCGGGCCAGCTGGAAAGCAAGGGTGCTGCCGATTTTTCCGCCGCCTAGAACTGCGATCCGACGTGTCGATGGGGGTGTCAGCATGATTGTTCGACGTCCCACGCCGGCACAAAGGGGAAGCGGCCGGACGAACTGTAGTGATTGCGCGAGGCCGGGCTTTTCAAGACGTTATTTCGTCGCCCCCCCCGCCCCAAACTGCTTCTTGAACTGCTCGATGGCGTCGATTTCCTGTTGCAGGCGGTCACCCTGCAGTTCGTCGTCCTTCTGCTTGTCGGCTATGTCCTGCACCGATTGGGTCTGCTGATCGCGCAGATCCTCAAGCTCCTGGTAGCAGCGCGTATAGTCGACGCTGCTGCGGTTCAGTGCCTGGCACTTGGCGCGCTTGGTCTCGATCGACATGCCGCTGGCGACTTCCTGGGCGGTGGCCTGGCGCTGGCGGATGTTGTCCTGCATCGTTTTCAGCGCGTTTTCCTTCTGCGGCAGCACGGTGGCCAGCAATTGCGCCAGGGTCACGTGCTCGTCGTCGATGATGTATTCGCCAGGGCCGGTGCGCTCCACCGCGCTTTGCGGGCCCATCACGGCCTGGATCTGCGGCACGCCGGGATCGGCTTTCGGCGGGGTATCGGCGAAGGCCGGCAGGGCCAGGCTAAGACTAAGTAACAGCAGCAGATATTTCATGGGCGACATCTTTGCCGCGCCAAAGGGGCCGAGTCCATGGGAAATAAACGGCTACAACCGGGCCACGGCCATGTAAAAATGCCGCAATCCGCTTACATTATGCTATAGTCGTGCAGAATAACGGAGCGCCAGATGCCCATCGATGTCAGCCGTCGCCAGCTTTTATACGCCGGCCGCAATGCCGCGGTGGTCGTGGGACTTGCCGGCATTGGTATGGGCCTGGGTCTTTTCCGCACGACCAGGGCCAATGGCGAGACGTTCGAGGTCACCCATACCGACGCCGAATGGCACAAGCTTCTGGACCGCAAGCAGTACGACGTATTGCGCGAGGAAGGGACGGAGCGGCCATTCAGCAGCGACCTGAACCACGAGAAGCGCGAAGGTACCTTCGCTTGCGCCGGCTGCGCGCTGTCCGATTTCTCGTCCAAGACCAAGTTCGACAGCGGCACGGGCTGGCCCAGTTTCTGGCAGCCGCTGCCCAATTCCGTGGTCGAGCGTAGCGACAACTCGCTCGGCATGTCTCGGACCGAGGTGCATTGCCGCCGCTGCGGCAGCCATCTGGGCCATGTCTTCAACGACGGGCCGCAGCCGACGGGGCTGCGCTACTGCATGAACGGCGTGGCGCTGACCTTCACGCCGGGCGCTGCCTAAACAACCACAGGGGAATCGCATGTCTTCACTGGGCTCGCCGTCGATGGCACGGTCACTTATCGGGAAGATCATCGGGCTTGGCGCGCTGGTCATCGTGGGCATTTTCCTGTTCAAGCCGCTGACCGCGGCCTTCGCGTCGGATGTCATGGCCCCTGCCCCAATCACCGACGACAAGCTGGCGGCCACCCCCGGCACGTCGAAGACGCTGGTGCTGGCCGGCGGCTGCTTCTGGGGCGTGCAGGGCGTGTACGAGCACGTGACCGGCGTGACCAGGGCGGTGTCGGGCTACAGCGGCGGCGACCGCAGCACGGCGGAATACGAAACCGTCAGCACCGGCACCACCGGCCATGCCGAGGCGGTCCAGATCACCTACGATCCCAGCGTGATCACCGAAGGCCAGCTGCTGCAGATCTATTTCTCGGTCGTGACCGACCCGACCGAACTGAACCACCAGGGCCCCGACCACGGTTCGCAGTATCGTAGCACCGTGTTCGTGCAGGATGCCGACCAACGGGCGGTGGCGCAGGCCTATATCCTGCAGCTGGAAAAGGCCAAGATATTCTCGCACCCCATCGTTACCACGCTGGAGCCGTTCAAGGCGTTCTATCCGGCGGAATCCTACCATCAGGATTTCCTGACCCACAACCCTACCTACCCGTACATCGTGATCAACGACATGCCCAAGGTCGCGGGCCTGCAGCACGATTTCCCGGCGCTGTACCGGGCGGACCCGGTACTCACGCAATAATCTATTGGCGCGCTTTTACCGGCGCGACCGTCGAAGGATGTGCCTTCGGGGCGTCCTTAACGTCCTTCAGTTCCTGCGCGCAGTCGGAATCCTCGGCCAGGCCGGGATCGATGAAGGCCAGCAACGAGCCCACCGGCGTCAACAGAACGCCCAGCGCCACCGCCGCCGCGCCGCGTTCCACCAGCACCGTCGTATCCAGCCCGAATTCGGGATGCTTGAACGTGCCGTCGATATGGATCGGAGTCGGCGCGGCAAGCAGAGCCGGGCTTTTCTGCTCCGCCGTCAGCTTCAGGCCGAGCCGCTCGTTCTTCAGGTCGATGTCGCCCTGGCCCGTGACCAGAGTGCTGTCGGTATCGATCACGAACACGCTGGGTTTCATCAGACCCTGCGTCACGTCGAAGGATGTCGCGATGCAACGGATCGGAATCAGCTTGTCCTGCGTCACCTCGATGCGGAGCGCCTCGCCGATGTCGAGGCCGATGGCCGCCACCGCCAGGTCGCTGACCTGGCCCTTGCTCATCACCAGGCCGACGGTACCATTGGCGTTGCCCAGCGATTCACGCACCGAATTGCCCGGCGCCTTCAGCTGGATCCGGCCGCCCAGCGTACCCTGCCCCTTGTCGCCGAATCCGGCCTTGTCCAGGAATTCGGAAACGTGGAAGTCGCTGAAGCGGATGTCGTAATCGGTAGTCACGTCGTCGCGCTGCGCGTCGATGGTGATGTGCGATTTGATCTGGCCGCCCGCCACGCCCATGTTGAGCGGGTCGAGTTCCAGAACGCCATGGTTCAGCTTGACGTGCAGGTCGACCTTGTCCAGCGGCAGGCCGGGCGCCAGCACGCTGGCCACCTTCCAGTCGACATCGGCATCGACGCTGCGCACCTTGCCTAGCGACAGCTTGGCATCGGGCAGGATACGCGGGTCGGCATCATAGGCCGCCTTTGCTTTCTTCTGCTCCTCGCTCTGCGCGCCGGGCTGGGTGGCGGCCGCGGGCGGAATACCGATCAACGGGCCGATATCCTTGAAGTCCAGCTTGTTGGAGATCAGCTGGCCGGTAATGAACAGCTTGTCGCCTGTCTGTACCTCCAGCGATCCGCCCAGGTCGCTGCCGCCGACCGTGCCGGCGAACTTCTCGTATTCCCAGGCCCCTTCCTTGTGGAACAGATGCCCCTTGATGTGATAGGGCGGCGTTTCAGGCGCGGGGATGTTCAGCAGCGGGAACAGCTCGCCGGCGCTTGGGCCCTGCAGTTCAAGCATCGCGTCGATGCCGGACAGGCTGGTCGGATCGGTGACCGCCCCATCCAGGTGCACGCGCGTGTGAAGCAGCGTCACATCGACGTTCAGCGGATAGGGCTTGGTGGTACTGGTAAGGTCCAGCAGCGGACCGCCGCTGGCCTTGATCGTCAGCGCCCCGTTCTGCAGCGTGCCCTTGCCGGTCAGGGTGAAGCCCGTCTTGCCGGTGGCATGGCCGTCGCCGCCATTGCCCTCGATGGTCGACACGTTACCCTTGAGCGCCATCCCCTTGACCGCGTCCTTGTAATCGATCACGCCGTCCTGGATCTCCAGCAGGCCGATCTCGGGCAGGCTGGAGCGTTTGGTCGGCTTGTCGGGATTGTCCGGCGGCGTCCAGTTGGCTTCACCGACCGCAACGCGGCGCAGCGTCAGGTCGGGCTTGGTGACGATGATCTCGGGAAACGACAGATGCCCCTTCAGCAGCTGCATCATGTCGATCTGTATCTTGACGTTTTCGATGCTGGCCAGCTGCTTGTCGGCATCCGGCCCCTTCCAGTTGGGATTGCTGACCACTATGCCGCCGACATCGAACGTGGTCACTCGACCCAGATCGGCGTGCAGGTCGCCGTCGATCTTGATATCCTGCCCCGTCCCGTGCGAAAGCTGGGCTTCCAGTACCGGTTTGAACCAGTTCCAGTTCCAGAAGAAGACCAGGGCGACAATGCCGACCACCAGCACGAGCAGGATAGAAGACCAGATTTTACGCGCGAGGGACAATAAACCTCCAGCACGCGGGAATTCCCGCGCCAATGATATGATTTTTATTGTGAACGCCCCACGGCCTGGCTTGTTCCGGTTATGACGTCATGATCAACAACGCAAAGCTGTGGACGGCGGCGGTCTATGTCCTGTTGATCGCCTTCGCCGCGACGGTGCCGGTCTGGTCCTACAGCGTCGCCTGGGGCGACCACCCGAGCGAACTGATCGGCGCGGCGTTGATCGTGGTGCTGCTGCGTATCCTGCTTATGCGCGGCGCGCTCGGGTAACGCCGCCGTTTTCCCGAGCCTGCGGCAAGCGCGCACTGAATTGCCGCCGCACTGCCGAGAACACCTGTCCCTCCATCGTCGTCGGCAGGATATGATCGTCGATCTGCCGTACCGGCATCAGCTCGGCGATGCTGCCGGTCGTGAACGCTTCGCTCGCCCGCATCAGGTCGGCGGGAAACAGCGACCGCTGCGTCACCTGCAGGTTCAGGTCGGCGGCGATTTCCAGTATTACCTTGCGCGTGATGCCGTGCAGCATGTCCTTGTCCGGCGTGCACAGCACCCCGTCGACGACGCAGAAGAAATTGGCACGCGTGACTTCGGTTATGTAGCCGTCTCGGTGCGTAAACAATATGTCGTCCCATTCCGACCCTGCTGCCTGCAAGGCGATGAAACCCTGCATGTAGCCGGTCGATTTTATCGACGGCAGGGCGCGCTCGCAGGGCACGATCTTCAACCGCTGGCCCCGGCGATAGGCATCGAGGCCGTAGGGCGCTTCCGAGTGGGCGGGCCTCACCATATCCTCGAAGATCATGAGATGAGGCGCGAAGTCGTGATCGCCGCCGAGGCCGGACAGGGCCGCGCGGCTTTCGCCGGCGGTGAAATAGAATTTCAGTGCGCTGTGCGGAAACTCGTTGGCCGCGCAGAGGCGCTCCACGATGCCGGCAAGGTCGGACAGCGACACGGGCAAGGTCAAACCCAGCGCCGCGGCGCCGCCCTGCAGCCGCGCCAGATGATCGTCGAGCCGGAACGGTACGCCGCCATACACTCGCACCAGTTCGAAGATCGCAAGCCCGCGATTGAATCCGAAATCGGCCGGGGAAACGGCTATGTCTTTTCTATCGACCAGCGCGTTGTCGTAATAGGCGATCGCCACGGCGCATCCTTCCTGCGGATCAGACCTCCTGGCCGCTTGCCGGCAAGGCAGGTTTCCGTTTCAGGATAGCCGCATTCAGCTCGCCGCCCAAAATGAAAATGGCGGCAGTCAGATAGAAGAACAGCAGGGTGATGATGACACCGCCGAGGCTGCCGTAGGTCGCGCCGTAATGGGAAAACTTCCCGATGTAGTATGAGAACGCGGTCGCCATCAGCGTCCAGAACAATGTGGTGAACACGGCCCCCGGCACGATGGCGCTCCACGCGACGCGCTGCCCCGGCAGCCAGCGGTGCATCAGCACCAGCGCCGCCGTCAGCAGCACCAGCCCCAGGCAGTAGCGTCCGATCTGCAGCAGCGGGGCGATGCGCGGGATCGGGTTGGCGACGTCGATCTCGGTGAACAAATAGTCGGCCGCCTGCAACAGATAGGGCGCCAGGATGATGAGCACCGACAGCAGGAAGATGATCACCACGCCGCCGATGACGAACAGAAAGCTTTGCAGCTTGCGCAGCACGTAGTGGCGCGCCTCGCTACCGGAATAGGCGCGGTTGAGGGCAAGGCGCAGCGCATCGACGCCCGACGAGGCCGACCATATCGTGGTGGCAAGGCCCAGGGTCAGCAGACCGTGACGCGGTGTCGATGTCACTTGGCGCACGACGGGGACCAGCGTGTCGGCCACGTCCTTCGGCACGTAGTCGGTGATGTAGTCGATGAACTGGCCAATGGTCTCGGCGCTGCCGATCATCCCGCCGAGCGAGGTCAGGAAGACCAGAAACGGAAACAGCGCGAACATCGCCGTATAGGCGATGTAGCCGCTGATCTCGAACCCGTCCTTGCGGCTCATCTCCATGATGGAATCATATAGCAGGCGCACCGATGCCAGTGCCGCCTCGCCGATTGCTTTCAGGAAAAACATGTTTCGTCCCGGTTGACGATCCTGCCGAATATACCGGCGCGCCTAATGCGGGGTGCCTGCGGCAGGTGGCGGGGGCAAAATGGTCGCGGGCGTGGCCGGCGGCGTCGGCATTGGAGGCATGCCGATCATAGGCGGTGCCAGCGGGTTGTTGCTGGTCGATTGCGGCGTCGTCGGGATCGGCGCCTCGAAGCCGGTCAGGCCGGGCGTCGGAATATCCGGCGTCGCATCCTGGCGCTGCCCGGGGACGGCCATCCACTTGCCGTTCTGCAAGCGCACGGCCTTCACGTAGCTGGCGCTCTGCTGCCCGCCCACGCTCTTCAGCGTCGACCATTGCGTCAGGGGCAGCGATGCGTAATCGACCTTGGCCAGCGGCGGCGAGAGCAGGCCGGCGGCGTCGATCAGGTAAACCACGGTGGACACCATCAGGCAGAAAAGCCCGACGCCGAAGATCGACGTGCCGACCATCAGCGCGGTCAGGCCGGAACGCTGGAACGGGATCAGCTTGGGGCCGACCTCGGGAAACACCTTGTTCGGGTTTTGCGGCTCGGTTCCTTCGGGCAGCAGGATGGCGGTGTAGATGCCGGTGGTGCTTTTCTTCACCTCCAGGACCCGGCGGGCCATCTGCACGCAGGCGGAGGCCGAGGGATCCCTTTCCAGCGCGGACAGTATGCCGGGCAGATAGGCCCGGTGGGATCCACCTTCATGCGCCTCGAAGATATAACCGCCGGCATAGGGCGCGACGTAATAGCCCGAATTGGTCAGCGAGTCGAAATGGTGTTCGATGAACCCGCGCGCGAAGGCGATGGCATCCTGCTTGCGCAGCGTGCCTTCCAGGAAGTCGATGACGACCCTGTAGGGCAGCGAGGTATCGTCGATATGAACGGGTGCTGACTTGGCCATTACTGTTGCTGTGGTGCGGGCTGAACGAGGATCTTCCCGACAAGTCCGTCGAAATAGCTGCTGGAGCCATTGCCACCGGTGACAAGCGAGGTGGGAGTCGCCTGGACGGGCGTGTCGTTGCTTGCGGAAGGACGGGTGGGCGGGATGATCGCGGGTGGCGGCGGCGGCACGTTCTGGGGCATCGGTGCCGGCGGCGTCGGGATCGGCGCCCCATGTCCGGCCATCGGCGCAGGAGTTGCCTGCGGCATCGGCGGTGCGATCACGACCGGAACCTGGCCCGCGCTGCTCATGCTCTGCTGCACGATCTTGGCCGCGGGTTTTTCTTCGGCCGGCATGGGCGGGCCCTTTTCGGGCAGCGGCTTGGCGCTGGAAACCGTGGTCGTGGGCGATGCCGCCATCTCGTTGCCGTCAAGCTCGTACACCGTCACGAACGGGCGCAGGATGACGAACAGGGCGGTACGGTCGGTTTCCGAATTGTCGCTGCCCAGCGACCAGAATTCGAGCGGGGCGGAACGGTCGTCGCTCTTGGCGATCTTGGTCACGCCGCCAAGGATGACGGTCTCGCCGGCCGCGACGCGCACTAGGTCCGTCAGCTCGCGGTTCGATGTGACGGGGCGTTCGATGTTGCCGAACGACGTACCCGAAGGCAGGCTGAGGAAGCTCTCGATATCCTCGACGTTCAGCGACACGTCCACCGTCACGATGCCGCTGGCGGCGTCGAAATTGGGCGTGAGGTCGAGCGTCAGGCCGGTATCCACGGTTTCGAACTGCACGCTGCTCGATGTATTCGAGGTGTTGCCGCCGGTCGTGGCGTTGGAAGTGATCTGGGCGACATAGGGCGTCTCGCCACCGTCGCGCAAGTGGACCGGCTGGCCGGCCAGTGTGCGAAGCTCGACGTTCTGGTCGGTGCTGGTGGTGCCGAATTCAGACAGCAGGCCGATGGCCGCCGTCAGGCTTAGCTTGCCGATGCTGGCTTCCGCCACAAGGCCGGGCACGGAGCTGAGCAGGCCGGATACGCCGGCGCTGCCTTCGGTCGTGGCGCCCGTGCTGGTCGCGGTCGACGACGTGCCGCTGCTGAGCACGCCCGTCGCCGAGCCGAGGCCGGTCAGTGTGCTGGCGCCGATGTTGTAGGCAGTGTCGCCGGGTCCGACGGTAACGCTGGAAGGTACGGCGCCCGACGTTGTACTTGTAGTGGTCGAGCCTGTGGTGCTGCTTGTCCCCGTCGAGCTGGAACTGCTTCCTGAGCTAGCGCCTGAGAATGGCACGTTCTTGGTCGCGGCGAGGGTGAAGTTGCTCCAGTCGAAACCACGGCGCGCGGCTTCGTTCATGGCGACGCGCACCAGGGCGACCTGCAGCGTGACCTCGCTCATGTTGAGCGCGAGGCGGCGCAGAAACGGCGCGATCAGTTCCTCGTTCGATTCGGGCGATGCGGAATACGTCACCTGCCCGGCATAGAGCGAGGATACGATATCCTGCGCGCCAAGCGATTCCAGCTGGCCTTCCACGACGCCGATGACTTCGTCGTTCTGCGGCACCTTGACGGTGTAGCGCTGCAACGGCGCGAGGTAGAGCGTGTCGTTGTTCCACCACGAGGCGATGCTCATGCCCATCTGCAGGCGGGCCAGCAATTCGTCGACCGTGCCCTCGAAACGGCGGAACGGCAGGCGGCGGGAGCCGATATCGTCGGCGTTGGCCGCGGTATCCCAGGAATACGAAACGGAAAGACCCTGGCTTTCCAGGATGACGATCAGATCGTCCAGCGTCGCGGCACCGCCCGGCATCGTGACGTCGAGATGCTTCTTGCCGACATTGGCAGGCACCGCCGTATGCAATGGCTGCGACAGGAAGAACCGTCCCGGCAGGTGCACGGTCGTGATGGCGGGCTTGTTGTCCCACTCCGACTCGCGCTGCTTAACAGCTTCATCGCTTTTGACGAAACTGCGCTTGGGAAGATCGCCCGCGCAGTTCGCCAGCAAGCTAATGCTTGCAACCGCCGATACGATGTACCGTTTCATTTTGGTTTGCTTCCTTGGCATTCACGAAAAATGGTTTCTGGTCGGAGTCGCGGAACATGGCCTGGCCGTTGACGCAGGCGACGAACGTCGCTGCCTCCAGCTCCATGGTTGCGGGGTCAATCTGTCCGGGGGTGCCGGGCGCCCGTACGCCGCCGGGGCCGTTCAGGGCATCGGCGGGCATCGCCACCTGGACCTGCTTTATGACGGACATCTGGCTTTCCATCTGGTTCAGGCGCTGCTCGATCGCAGGCAGTTCCTGCTTCAGGGCCGCGTTATCGACCGGCTTGACGCTGGAGAATGGATTGACTTCGTCGGTGGCTGCCTTGGCCGGAGATGCGGGGGTGGTTGCTGCCGGCGTCGTTGCGCCCGGCGCTGCGGGAGTTGCGGCAGTCGTAGCGGCAGGTACGGCTCCTGCAGCGACGGGAGGCGTCGCCGTCGGCGGGGTTGCGACAGTTGCCGTGGTGCCCATGGCGGCGGGAGCCTGGGCGATTGAGGGCGATGTGGCGGCGCGCATGGCGTTCTGCGCCGGAGTCGCCGGGGTGGTCGCGACCGTGGTCGTCTGTTGTGCAAGGGCCGGCACGAGGGTGCCGCCCCATACGATCGCCACGCCGAGGGTGGTCACCCGGAAAGCATGTGCGAACGACGACATGGTTTGATTCATCCCTTTCGACCTCGACCCTATTGTTTTTCCCCCGTTAGCCTCGAGAGCTTAGGGAAAATTTAGATACTGTTGCCCTAACAGTTGTCGTGCATCATGCAAAGCATTAGTAAGTTAATCCTTAAGATTTTCGACAAATGCTAAGCACAAAGGATTTCTGCCATGCCGCAATATGTCGTTCAAGTCCGGTCCAAAGGCGCAGTCAAGGCGATCGATATCAGCGCGGCAACGCCTGAGATCGCGAAGAAACTTGCCAAGCGATATGGTATCGTCCTTTCGGTCGGAAAAAAACGCGCGGCATTTTCCCCGCGCGGGCTCAGCGCCTCCGATCGTTACATTTTCCTGATCCGCCTTTCGACCATGCTCGCCTCCAAGGTCGGCTCCGCCGAAGCGCTGCGCCTGATCCGCGATTCCTTCCGCGGCAAGATCTCGGCGGTTGCCGGCACGATGCTGGAACGGGTCGAGCTCGGCATGGATCTGCCGACCGCCTTGTGCGAGGACACCAAGAATTTCCCCCCGTCGCTGGCGATGATCGTCAAGGCCGGCGCGCAGACCGGGCAGACCTGGCGCGCGCTTCAGGAAGCCGCCGATTTCGAAAAGGAGATCAGCGACATCAAGAAGGGATCGAAGAACGGTATCCTTGGCGCGCTCGGCTCGTTCATGCTCGCCGGCATGGTCCTGGTCGCCAGTACCTTCTATGTCGGGCCCAAGGTCATGGACATGGGCCTGATGAAGGAAAACGCCGACAAGATCGACAACTCGCTGGTCAATGCGCTGTCCTATGCCGGCGGCGCGTTCATGCTGATCGTGATGATCGTGTTCGCCGCGTTCTTCTGGCTGGCGACGTTCGGCCGCCGCTTCTTCCCGACCACCGCCGACAACATCATCACCAAGATCCCGTATTATTCCGAGATCGTGCTGGCGCAGGAGAACTACACCAACCTGTACCGCCTGTCGCTGATGGTGCGTTCCGGCGTGCGCATGGAGGAAGCGCTCAAGACCGCTTACGAGGCCTGCCGCCGCGGCGCGCTGAAGGAAGATTTCGGGCGCTCGATGCGGGCGCTGAAAAGCGGTCAGAAATGGGCGACCGGCATGACCATCCTGCACCCGACCGACCGCGCCGCGCTGATGCTGGCCGCCGACCGCGACCAGATCGCGACCAACCTCAACAATATCGCCGCGCAGTACAACGCGCTTTACAAGCAGCGCATCGGCGCCTTCACCCCGACCCTGCAGGTCATGTCGGCCTTCGCGATGTCGCTGTCCGGCTTCGTGCTGTTCGGCCAGACCGTGATGCCGATGCTGCAGCTGTCGGCGAACATGATGAATTGACGATCGCCTCCCCCAACGGGAGGGGAAGCTTCGTTACTGCGTGAAGTCGATGATCACCTTGATGTCGGTGGGCTGACGCACCAGCGCCTGCTGCCAGTTGTCCAGCGATTCGCGTCGGCTGATCAGCTTGCCCAGCCAGGTCTTGTCGGCCTTGGCCAGCGCCTCGGCGGCCAGCTGCCAGTGGGCGCGGTTGGCGTTGACCGATCCGAAGATCACGTCATTCTCGAGCACCAGCTCGCGGTTGAGCGATCCCATGTCGATGGTGACCTTCTGCCCGGCGGACGATACGCCGCACAGGCAGGCGATGCCGTCGGGCGCCATGTTGGTGGCGGAATCGACGATCAACGACGAGACGCCGGTGCATTCGACCACAACCTCGGGCTTGAAGCCCAGCTGGTCGATCGCGCCGGTGTGGTACGTTGCGCCCAGTTCCTTGACCAGATCGGGCTTGGGGCCGTCGGCGACGCGGTCCAGCACGTGCACCTCGTAGCCGTGCTGGACGCCGATCATCGCCGCCAGCAGGCCGATCGGGCCCGCGCCGGTGACCAGAACCTGTTTGGGCTGCCAGATGGCGCGGCGCCCGATGCGTTCGATATGGTCCCACGCCTTGGCGACGACGCTGGTCGGCTCCAGCAGCACGCCCATGATTCCCAGCTCCGGGTCGAGCTTGATCGCATAGTCGGGTTCGATGCGGAAATATTCCGAGGCGTAGCCGTGACGCTGCTTGATGCCGCGCTCGGTATAGAGGCCGTTGCGGCACATGTCCCACTCGCCGTGCGCGCAGGCGATGCAGGGCACGGGATCCGGGCGGCGCACGATGCCGACGACGTGATCGCCCTTGACGAAGCCGGAATCGGCGGGCGCGTCCTCGACCACGCCCAGCGACTCGTGCCCCAGGATCAGCTTGTCCTGGCCGTCGGGCAGCCAGCCATATTCGCCGGACACGATCTCGATATCGGTGCCGCACACCCCGACCGCGATGGTTTTCACCAGGATAGAGCCGTAATCGGGCGAGGGATCGGGCATCTCGGAAATGGCCGCGGAATTGGCTTTTCCGGGGATAACGGTAAGAGCGCGCATTGTACCTCCTGGATCCTCGCAGTAAGTCGCAGGTCAGATGAAGCAGACATTCCCTTCGTGTCTATGCTTTTCTTTAACTGCCTGCTTCTATAGTCTGCGCATAACATAGTGCGTGGGTCATGTATGCAGGCAATGATAAACCTTTATGAAACGTTCAGCGAAGCGCTGCATACGATTCAGGAACTGGAGGCTGCGAAGATCGTGCCGTCCGATATCAGCCTGATCATCAAGAACGGAAAAACCAGCGCCATCGAACTGGCCCTCGAGGAAGACAAAGCCGCCAAGAAGAAGAAAAAGAAGGATAGCAAGTCCCCGGAGCCGGAACCGCCGCCTGCCGATGACGAGCCGATCGACTACGATCTGAAGGCCAAGTTCTTTTCCGATATCCACGTCCACGAGCTAAGCGGGATCGGTGCGATCGCCGGTGGCGGCTGGATGGTGAAGGATTCCATCGAGCGTACGGCGTCCGACGACATCGGCATAAGCAGTGGCACGCCCACCGGGTTGATCGAATGCATGGTCGATACCGGCCTCAGCCGCGAACACGCCGAAACTTATGTCGAGGGGCTGAAGCGCGGTGCGACCCTGATCGCGGTCAGGGCGATGCCCGACCTGCAGAAAGCAGCCCTGCGCATCATGCGCGAGGAACACCGCCCGCTCGACCCGCATATGCGCGGGCATCACTACTGGACCAACCAGTACGAATACAAGGACGACAGGGCCGCCAAGTCCAACCGCATCCTGGCGATGTTGATCAGCGGCTCGTCCCGCTGACCTTGTCTGCCTCTAGTTGCGGCGCTGGCCGAACAGCCGTAGCATGGTAAGGAACAGGTTGATGAAGTTCATGTATAGCGTCAGCGCACCCAACAGGGCCATCTTCGTATTCGACGCCGCGCCATAGGCGGAGCTGTAGTTGTTTCGGATCGCCTGGGTGCTGTAGGCGGTCAGGCCGGTGAACACGATCACGCAGGCGATGGACACCGCGAAATCGAACATTGCCGAGTGCAACAGGAATACATTTACCAATCCCGCTATGATGATACCGATCAGGCCCATCATCATGAAACTGCCGATTCCGGTCAGATTGGCTTTTGTCGTGTAGCCGTACAGGCTTGTGCCTGCAAACATGCCGGCGGTGATGAAGAAGACCTCTGTGATGCTATGCTTGGAATACTCTAGGAAAATCCAGGTCAGCGAGACGCCCATGACAGCGCTGAAGGCAAGGAAGATCAACTGCGCCGCCGCCACCGACAGCCTGTTGATACCGAACTGCAGCACCAGAATGAATGCCAGTGGCGCGAACATGACCAGCGTATGGAAGCGGTATACTTCCTGCAGCAAAGCCCGGTCGTGCGCGATATACCAGGCAACCCCGCCCGACACGGCAAGTCCCAGCATCATGAAGTTGTAAACCGCGATCATGTGCTTGCGCAGGCCCATATCGAACGTGGCGGTGTCGGCGACGAAGGTGCGACCCTGATAGTTCTGAAAACCCATAACAATCCCCGATCTAGCTAAAGCTTGTAGACTCTATATGCGCCTGTCTGCGCGGCGCTTCAATGCGCGATCACCAGCTATAATGCACTTTATAGCTTACCGTCCTGGTCTCGTCCGGGGCAAGATCGACCGGAAACTGGACGGTGTTGCTGTCGATCGGCATGAAATCGCTGCTTTTCTGCGTGATCGACCAGGTTTCCGACCGGTTCAGGTGCTCGACCACGTTGATTGATACCCTGTCCTTCTTGTGGTTGGCGACCGTGATCTCGTAGGTCTCGTCGGTCCAGTGGTTGGACGGATCGGTGGCGAACTGGCTGCGCTTGCGACTGCCGACCAGATCGAACGAATTGCCCAAATACAACCTGACCGTCTCGTCCTTGGGGGTATGGTCGATCCTGTCCTCGCCCACGAATTCGGGGCGGCCGTCGCTATCGGTGCGGTACAGCTTCACCTTGCCGGCGGGCAGCGGCATGCCTAGGTTGGCGGCGGCCGAATTCTGGAATTCCATCATGTTCGAGACCTTGGTCTGCGACGACTGGCCGTAGTTCATGTCGGAGCGCAGCATGGAAACGTTGTAGCCTCGGTACTGCGGCTCGATCGTCGCGCCGTCATAGACATAGACGCGCTTTCCGTGCACGCCCGAGGCATGGAGCAGTTGCACCTGCTTGACCTCGCGGTCCAGCAGTGTCAGTGGCCGCGGCAGGGAATAGAGATGGTATTCGTCGAACGACTTTTCCGAAACCTCCGCACCTCCTCCATTGATATCCTTCTCGGCAGCTTTCGCCGCATACGCCAGCTCGTTATTGGCCTCAGGCGCGCGCGCCACGTCGCCGGCCATCAGCTTGACGCTGGCCTGGTCGAAATCCTTGCCGCTCATGTTCTCCAGCGTCACCCAGCCGATTAGGTCGAAGACATCGCCATTTTCCGGCGCGACCAGGTCGTAGCTCGCTTCCCAGCGCATGCCGCCGGTAATGTAGGACAGCTCGACGTCGTGCGTGCCGCCGGTGGTGCTGGCAAGTTTCCACAGCAGGGTCGGCTTCAGGAAATCCTTGGGGTCCAGGCTGTCGAACAGCGGCTTGCCGGGCAAGCCGAAATTGATCTTGCCGTCGACCTCGACGATCGGCTGCTCCGCCTGCGCCACGACCTGCTGCTGGTAGGCGTATTGCTGGCCGTATGTAGAGAACGCGTTGTAATGGGGCACGTAGCCGCTGCGCAGGACCTTGCCCTTTACATAGGTCTTCGGGGTGCCGTCGACCTCGAAGGTGACGTCCTTGCCTTCCATCTTGCGCAGCAGAAGATCCTGGCTGAGCGGGTCGGATTCGTAATTCTGCTCCAGTATCCTGACCGCGTCGCCCTTGCCCAGGTCGCGCAGCACGACCGAGTCCGGTTCGACATGGGCGGTGATATCGCTGACCCGGACCTCGTTGTCGCCCTGCTTCAGATCGAGCTGCCGCGTTTCCTTCACCACGGCGAAGGCGCCGTTATAAACGGTGATCTGGGTTTCGGCATCGGCGGCGATCGGGGCACATCCCAGGATGGCGACGCCAAGCATGAACAGGCAGGAGTTTTTCATGATTGTTTTTCCTTATGTGTTCGAAATCGCATCATGTGGCGACACTATAATACCAGTCCTCGATCAGACGCCATGAGATCGAAAGCCTGCCCGGCAGGCCGAACTCCTCGCTGACCGCGCCGTCCTCGATATACGGTTTCAGGTCGGCGCGGGTGAACCAGCCGCCGGCTACGATCTCCTCGCCGTCGACCTTGAATTCGCGGCTGTCCGTCGTGGCGTGGAACCCGACCATGAGCGAGGCGGGAAATGGCCAGGGCTGCGAGGAATGGTAGGAAATGCCCGTCACGATCACCGCGGCTTCCTCGAACACCTCGCGCACCAGCGCCGCTTCGAGGCTTTCGCCCGGTTCGACGAAGCCGGCCAGCGTCGAATGCATGCCGGGCCGGTGCCGGGCATTGCGCGCCAGCAGGCAGGCGTCGCCGTTCTCGACCAGGACGATGATCGCGGGGTCGGTGCGCGGGAAATGCTCGGCGGCACAGGCGGGATTGGGGCAGACCCGCTTGTGCCCCGCCTCCGTCACCAGCGTCGCCGTGCCGCAGACGCCGCAGAAACCGCTGCGTTCGTGCCAGCGCGCAAGGCCCAGCGCATAGGCGGCCAGCCCTGCCTCGTCCGCCGGCAGCACCCCGGCAACCTTGCGCAAATCCTCGAAGCGTATCCCGTCCGGCGCATCGCGCAGAACGGCTGTGCAATAGGCAATACCGTCGTTCATGCCCAGGAAGATGCGCTGCCCGGCGGGCAGTCCGGCATCGGGCGAGAACGCCAGCCGCGTCTCCGCACCCTCGCCCGCCAGCGCCACCAGGCCGCCTGCGACCGGCAGGACACGGACCATATCGGGCGGCAGCGCCGCCAACCATTCCGCGTCGCGCCGCTTCAGCCCATGGCGGTCGATGGGCTTGTGGCTGAAGACGTTCGGGTGCGGTTTGCTGCCGGTCATGGGTAAATCGTGACTCAAAATGGCGCGGAAGGATAGAGAGCACTTGCGCAGCAGGCCCCGCTACCCGATATTATGGACGGAAGGTTGGCGGTGGGCGGACCACTCGCCAATCCGGTCAGGTCCGAGAGGAAGCAGCCGTAACGAGATCCGGTTCGGGTCGCCGATCCAGCCTTCCACCTGTTCCCAGTTTGCTGGCGAGGCCCGTGACCGACCTTCTTTTCAGCGAATCGGCCCTGCCCGAGGCCCCTTCCCCCGGAGGCGAAACCGCCTACCGGGTACTGGCGCGCAAGTACCGCCCGCAGACCTTCGCCCAATTGAAGGGTCAGGACGTACTGGTCCGCACCCTGACCAACGCCTTCAAGGCCGGGCGCATCGCCCATGCCTTCATGCTGACCGGCGTGCGCGGCGTCGGCAAGACCACGACAGCCCGCATCATCGCCCGCGGCCTCAACTGCACCGGCGCCGACGGCACGGGCCAGCCGACCATCGAACCTTGCGGCGCCTGCCAGAACTGCATCGCCATCGCCGCCGACCGCCATGTCGACGTGATCGAGATGGACGCAGCCAGCCACAACAGCGTCGACGATATCCGCGAGCTGACCGACGGCGCGCGCTACAGCCCGGCGCTGGGCCGCTACAAGGTGTACATCATCGACGAGGTGCACATGCTGTCCAAGGCGGCGTTCAACGCGCTGCTGAAGACGCTGGAGGAACCGCCGGCGCATGTGAAGTTCATCCTGGCCACGACCGAGATCCGCAAGGTGCCGGTGACCATCCTGTCGCGCTGCCAGCGCTTCGACCTGCGCCGCGTCGACGCCACTGTGCTGACCGCCTTGTTCAGCGAGATATTGCAGAAGGAAGAGTCAGGCGCGGATGCCGAGGCGCTGGCGCTGCTGGCGCGCGCCGCCGACGGCTCGGCCCGCGACGGCCTCAGCCTGCTGGACCAGGCAATCGCCCGGGCCGAAAACGGCAGCATCAGCGGCGAGCAGGTGCGCGCCATGCTGGGTCTGGCCGACCGTATCGTGGTGTTCGACCTGCTGGAAACCATACTGAAGGGTGAGGCGAAGCCTGCGCTGGACATACTGGCCGGCCTGCATGCCGCCGGGGCCGATCCCACCACCGTGTTGCAGGACCTGCTGGAGCTGGTGCATCACGTGACAAGGGCCAAGCTGGTGCCCGCCAATGCCGAGGCGATGACGATGACGATGCCCGAGGCCGAGCGGACGCGCGGCGCGGCGCTGGCCGCCGCGCTGGCGATGCCGGTGGTGACGCGCGCCTGGTCCGTATTGCTGAAGGGCCTGGGCGAGGTCCAGAACGCCCCCAATGCCCGCCAGGCGCTGGAGATGGTGGTGTTGCGCCTGATCTACACCGCCGACCTGCCGACCCCCGGCGACCTGGTGAAGCAGCTGCGCGAGGCGGGACAGGCGACCGGTGCGATGTCTACCCTTTCCCCATCGCCGCCATCGGGGGGTGGGATGCGCGTTTCTTCCGGCCATTCATCGGGCGGTGTGGCCCATGCCGTCGCCGATGCGCAGGCCGAGCCTGCGGGCGACACGGTTGCAGCGCACCCGCTGCCCATCAGCTTCCGCGCCGTGGTCGAACTGTTCAACGCCGAGCGCGAGGCAATCGTCGCCGGCCATCTGACATCGGCGGTGCATCTGGTCCGTTTCGAGCCCGGAGCGATCGAATTTCGCGTCCAGCCCAGCGCCCCCGCGACGCTGGCCGCGACCGTCGCCCGCCGCCTGACCGAATGGACCGGCCGCCGCTGGATGGTCAGCCTCGCCAGCGAAGGCGGCGCGCCGACCCTGGCCGAACAGGACGCCGTCAACCGCGATCAGACGCTGTCGGCCACGGCCGAAATCCCAGCGGTCAAGGCCTTGCTACTGGCCTTTCCCGGCGCGAAACTGACGGAAGTACGCGATGTGGCAGCCCCGGCGGTCGCGGAACTGCCTTCGGAATCCGAGCTTCCAATTATAGACGAGATCTGGCTGGAAGAATAATCGATTGACACGGGGCTTGGTGTTCCCTCCCGCGTTTTCACCTGCTAACTAGACGCATGTTCACGCGAAAGGGTTCGGGGAAATGACCAATATCGGCCAGATGATGAAGCAGGCGCAGGCCATGCAGCAGAAGATGATGGACATGCAGGCCAAGATCGCCGAGATCGAGAAGGAAGGCCAATCGGGCGGCGGCATGGTCAAGGTGACCCTGAACGGCAAGAGCGAAGCCCGTGCCTGCAAGGTCGACAAGTCTTTGATGGACCCGAACGACGTCGAGATGCTGGAGGACCTGATCGTCGCCGCTTTCAACGACGCCAAGAAGAAGATCGACGAACAGACCGCCGCCGAAACAGAGAAGATGATGGGCGGCTTGAACCTGCCAGCCGGTTTCAAGCTGCCGTTCTGATCCTGTTCAAAAGTAGTTGAGTCATTCCGACATGCACGCAGCGCATCCGGAATCCATACTCTCCAAGACGTTGAAACAGGGTATGGATTGCGGCGCTTTGCACCGGAATGATAATCCTTTCTACCGAACCGCCAACGCAATCCCGTAGGCCGCCGCCGCTGCCAGTCCACCGACCACCAGCGTTTGCAGTCCCCCCTTGAGCGCGGCAATGCCGGTCAGCTTCGCCTTGCCGTAGCCGAAGGCGAACAGCGCGACCAATGTCAGCAACACCGAAACCGGCAGGGCCTTCGTGACGCTGCCCATCAGCATGTACGGCGCCAGCGGGATCAGGCCGCCCACGATGTAGGAGGCGGCTATGGTGCCGGCGCTGGCCAGGGCACGCTTTGGATCGGGCTCTTCCAGCCCCAGTTCGTAGCGCATCATGAAATCGACCCAGCGTTTCTGGTCGGACACGATGGCGTCGACCGCGATGCGCAACGGTTCGCCCTCCATGCCGTGCGCGGCGAAGATTTCCTCGACCTCCGCCCGCTCGATATGGGGGACTTCCACCGTTTCGCGGATCTCCCGCGCATACTCGGCTTCGTAATGCTGCGCGTCGGTGCGGGCGGCAAGGTAGCCGCCCAGCCCCATGGCGATCGACCCGGCGGCGATTTCCGCCAGTCCCGCCGTGACCACGATGCCGGCGGCCTGCACAGTTCCGGCCAAACCCGCGGCCAGTGCGAACGGTACGGTAAGGCCGTCCGCCATGCCGATTACGACATCGCGAACGGTCGCGGACGAGCGGAAGTGATGCTCATGATGATGGTGGTGGTGACCGATATCGTGGGGCATGCCGCTTTGTGCCGGTTTGCCCACCTTAAATCAACCCAGTCGGCCCAGCTCAATCCGTCAGTGGCGGCATGCCCGGAAAGCCGGGATCGAGCGCCGGTATCTCGTTCGGCATGCCCGGGTCGTCGGCCGGGTACTCCACCGGCTCGCCAGGGGGCAGCTCGGGCTCCTGCCCGGGTCCTCTTGTCGGCGGGAAATCGCCTGGATCGTTGTTCGGGGGCGTGCTGTCCGGGCCGGGAACGGGAGTGATTTCAGGGTCTGCTTGCATATCATATATAACCAGCGGAACCGGTTCTTGTTTCATAAATGATTTCATGAGAAAAAGGGGACAGCCCAATCCGGGCCGGCCCAATCCGGGCATGCGTAGTGGAGACGTATTTCATGGCGATCGATGTGCTGTCACGGCCCAATTGCATTCCAATCATCGTCGGCGACGAAGCCGATATGGCCGATGTGGTCGGGGTTGGCACCAGCGGCAAGGGCGATGCCCATCTGGTCATGACGAACGAGCAGGGCAAGACCCACAAGGTTCCGCTCAGCGCCCAGGCCAGCAAGAATTTCACCACCGTCAGCCATGTGTTGCTTGTCAGCCTGACGCCGGACGATCAGATCGCCTCGGCCTACAAGATGCCGATGAACAATGCCGATGGCGAAATGGAAGCTCTCGACGAGCCACAGATCAAGGAACTGGCCGAAGCTCTGGTAGCCGGCGATTTCAACCTGGATTTCCTGCGCTAGGCAGAAATAAGGGGCTGCCAATCCGTTGGATCGGTCAGCCCCTCACCCCACCCTCTCCCGCAGAGAGAGGGTTCAATCCTTTCTCAATACCAGCGGCGACGCCTCGTTGCGCCGCGTACGCTGCTGCCGGCGACCAGTGCGCCCAGCAGGAATGCCGCCGTGACCGCCGCGACCGGATAGGTGCGGGCGACGTCGACCACCGAACTGCCGAGGCCGTAGGTACGGACATCGTCGGCGAAATCGTTGATGCCTTCACGGGCACTGCGGTAGCGGGCGCCGATCCGGGACGAGAAATTGTCGTAAAGCTGGGCCGATTTCTCCTCCAGCGTCTGCTCGAATTCGCTCACCTGGCGGCGCGCGTCCTCGACGGAGATGGCGTAACGCTCCTGCACCAGCGTCACAAGACGGTCGACACGGCCCTTCAGATTGTCCAGATCGTCGGTCGTCAGTTCGCTCCAGCGGTCCTGAATGACGGCGCGAAGCTCGTCCCAGGTCGATGACGTGCGGCTTTCGTCGCGCGCGGTATTCTGATTGCTGTTATTCGCTTCGCTCATCGTATCCCCCTTAAATTCTTCAAATGCAGAACAGTGCAAGACGGAAATTGTTCCACAGTTTGCCTGCGATGTATCTCTAGCCGAATTCACGCAGGGCTTGCAACGATTGCGATTCGAGAGTCGGAAGCAGCGCGAGTTGCTGCGAGATGTCCTGCTTCAGGTCGCAGGCCGTCATCAGGTCGCGCGACAGGTTCATCAAGGCGACCAGGCCGACATTGCCCGAAATCGAGACCAGCTTGTGCGCCTGGTCGCGGATGACAGCCGGGTCCGCCGTTGCCTTGATCTTGCCGGTACAGTCCGCAATCTCGTCGGCGGACATGCTGACGATGCGTCCGATCTTGCTGCCCAGCTGCTCCTTCAGGCGCTGCAGCACACCGGAATCCATGACCTGGATCTCGCTTGCCGCCACGGCCGACTTGGCTCCGGCAGGTCGTTCCACCGGTGAATAATGGGACAGGGTTTCCAGCAACTGCGTCCGATCGATCGGCTTGGGCAGATGCGCCGTGATGCCGAACTGGGTGGAGCGATCGACATCCTCGCGCATCACGTTGGCGGTCAGGGCGATGATTGGAAAGGACTCCGATATGCCGGGGATCTTGCGGATCAGCATCGTGGCTTCCAGCCCGCCCATGACCGGCATTTCCATGTCCATCAATATTGCGTCGAATACGAAGCGTTCCGCCGCGCGCAGCGCCTCCAGGCCGTTGTTCACCAGCACCACCTCGTGCCCGGCGTTGACCAGGATATTCTCGATGATGATCCGGTTCATCTCCAGATCCTCTGCGACCAGTATGTTCATCGGCCTGCCCTTGTCGGCCGCATGCCGGTTACGCGTATGGCTGGCGGGTGCCGATGCGGTCCGCATGGCGATGGTGAAGGCGAAGACGCTGCCGGCGGGAGAACTGCTTTCGAGCGTCAGCGCCCCGTCCATGGCTTCCACCAGTCGCCGGCTGATCGCCAGTCCGAGGCCGGTGCCGCCGTAATTGCGCGTGGTCGAGCGGTCGACCTGGCTGAACGGCTGGAACAGGCAGTCCCAACGTGTCTCGGGGATGCCGATGCCGGTATCGCTGACCGAGACCTTCAATACATCCTTCTTGCCATGCAGCACCTCGACATTGACCCTTACCTGGCCCCTTTCGGTAAACTTGATCGCGTTGGACAACAGGTTAAGCAGCACCTGGCGCAGCCGCGTCGGGTCGCCCATGATCCATTCGGGAACGCCGGGCGATACCTCGGCCGTGAGCGTAACGGGCTTGAGCTGTACCTGCCCGCGCATGATCGAGACCGCGCCGTCCAGGATGGACGCAGGCGATATGGGGATATTCTCAAGGTCGATTTTTCCGGCCTCGATCTTGGAGATGTCCAGGATGTCATTGATAATCGCCAGCAACGACTTTCCCGCCTCCTGCATCAGCCCGACGTAACGCAGCTGCGTCTTGTCCAGCGTCGAATCCAGCAAGAGCTCGGCAAAACCCAGTATGCCGTTCATCGGCGTACGGATTTCGTGGCTCATGGTGGCGAGGAACTGAGACTTCGAGGCAGCCGCCTCCTCCGCCCGCGTCTTGGCCTCCTCCAGCTGCGAGGTGCGCTCCTCCACCAGCCGTTCCAGCTTCTGCTGGTTGCCCGCCAGCACCTCGCGCGCCTGCACGATATCCTCGATATCCGTGCAGGTGCCGAACCAGTAGCCGATCCTCCCGTCTTCGTCCCGCACCGGCGAACCACGCGTCTTGAACCAGCGGTAGCTGCCGTCCGAGCCGCGGATGCGGTATTCAAGGTCGTAATCGTTGCGCTCCGCCACCGCACCCATCCAGCAGGCGAAGGTCCGTTCGCGGTCGTCGGGATGGATCACCAGATCGAGCCAGTTCTTCGTCAGCTCGTCCTCGGGACCGTAGCCGGTATACTCCGTCCATTGCTTGCTGAGATAATCGCAATCGCCGTTCGGCAGGCAGCTCCATACCAGCTGCGGCAGGGTCTCGGCGACGATCTTGAAGCGGCTGTTGTCCTTGTCGAGGATCAGTCGGCGCAGCTCGAGCTGGGTCATGATCTGGCCGGCCAGGGCCGTCAGCGCCTGGCGCTGCGACTCGTCGAGCGTCCGCGGCGTCCGGTCGATGACGCACAGTGTTCCCAACGCATAGCCTTCCGGCGATCGCAGCGGAGCCGAAGCATAGAATCGAATACCCTCGGGCCGCGTAACAGAATGATAATCCTGGAATCTTGGATCCAGGCTGGCGTCGGGCACGATGAACAAATCGTCGCTGAGCATGGCATGGGCACAGAACGAATCGTCCCGGCCCCCCTCGCTTTCATCGAAACCGACGCGCGATTTGAACCATTGCCGCCGGCTGTCGATAAAGGTGATCGTACCGATCGGAGTTTTACTGATGAAGGTAGCCAGCTTGACGATATCGTCGAAAGCCTTTTCGGGAATGCTGTCCAGAATATCGTATTTGTGCAGCGCCTGCAGCCGCTCGGCTTCATTGGATGGTATCGGCGCAGGCATGGGCATCGTGACGGGCTGCCTTTAGTACATTGGGACCCTTATCGATAAAGCTGGAAGTTTTACAAGTGATGAAGCCGCTGGCCGCAGTCAGGGCGCACTTTGAAGAACCTTGAATTTCAGCCAGACATAGTCCTGCCGGTAACGCTTCATGGATTTCAGTTGCAGCGCCACCGACGGCTTGCGCTTCATGCCCTTGGCGATGTCGAAGACGCTGGACGTACCGATCTCGCCATCGGCGAAGGGCGCAATGATCACGCTGACCTCGTCGATCAATCCGGCATTGAGGAACGAGCCGTTGTTCAGGCCGCCGCCCTGCACCGTCAACCGCTTGATCCCGAACAGTCGGTTCAGCTTCTCCAGCGCGAGGGCAAGGTCGAGCGAACGCTCGCCCGCGAAGATGTACGAGACCTTGCGGGATTGCAGGTAATCCAGGTATTCGCCGCCGACTCTGGTCGTCAGCACCGCGATCACGTGCTTGGTATCGACATGGTTCCTGTCCCATGACAGCTTGCCCGATGGATCGATGGCGATGGCGTAGGTCTTCTGCCCGTGCGGGGCGACGTGATTGGTCTTGGGCACTGCGAAGCGCCCCGACCGCTTGCGCCGCGCCTTCTTCGCCGAAAATTCCGACATGGTCCTGCGCCCGAAGATCCAGCCATCCGATTTTATCGTGGCTGCGGAGGATTCGAATATGTCGGCACTGTCTGCCTTCCAACGATCGGCGATGATCTTGCCGTCGACGGACGCCAGCATATGACAGGTCAGATATGGTTTCATGGAGACATATACCACGGGACCGCCTTCGGGTTCCCGGTAAGCAGGCCTATGCCGCGTGCTGCGGTTCAGGTTTTGCAGCCTTCTTCTCCGCCAGCTGGATGCCGTGGGCGTTGACGATGGAGAAGATCAGGCCGGGAAAGCGTGTCTCGATCTCGGTACAGCGCGAGGTGTTGTGCATCTCGACCCCGCGGCGTTCGCTGCGGATCAGCCCCGCCTCGCGCAGCGCTTTGAAGTGCTGCGACAGTGTGGACTTGGGGATCGCCTTCTCGCTGACGTTCAGGAAGTTCGAACAGGTTCGTGAACATTCGGAGGCGACGATATTGGCGTAGATGGCCACCCTGACACTGTCGGACAATGCGTGGAGTATGCCTTCCACCGTGATGTCCTCGATCGAAGGATGAAATAGCGGTTTCATGAAATCAATATACACGCACTTGACAAATAGTTCAATAGTTCATAAGTTCCGAACTAACGCACCAACAAACCGCGTTTCACGAAAGGAAAGATAGAATGAGCAAGCTTTCAGGTAAAGTCGCCGTCGTTACCGGCGCATCCAAGGGTATCGGCGCCGCCATCGCCAAGGCGCTGGCAGCGGAAGGCGCGGCGGTCGTCGTCAACTACGCCTCCAGCAAGGCCGGCGCGGACAAGGTGGTGGACGTGATCACCGCCGCCGGCGGCAAGGCGGTCGCGGTCGGCGGCAGCGTAGCCAACAAGGCCGAGGCGCAGGGCATCGTCGATGCCGCGATCAAGACCTATGGCAAGCTGGATATCCTGGTGAACAACGCAGGTGTCTACGAGATGTTGCCGATCGGGGACATCACCGAGGAACATTACCACAAGATATTCGACGTCAACGTGCTGGGGCTGCTGCTGGTCACCCAGGCGGCGGAGAAGCATCTGGGCGAGGGTGCCAGCATCATCAATATCGGCTCGGTGGTCAGCCGCATCACCCCGCCGGGCAGCGTGGTCTATACCGGCACCAAGGGCGCGGTGGATGCGATAACCGGCGTGCTGGCCAAGGAACTGGGACCGCGCAAGATCCGCGTCAACGCGCTGAACCCCGGCATGGTGGAGACCGAGGGCGTCCATAGCGCCGGGTTCATCGGCAGCGATTTCGAGAAATGGGCGGTATCGCAAACCCCGCTGGGCCGCCTGGGCCAGCCGGACGACATCGCCAAGATCGCGGTGTTCCTTGCCTCCGACGATTCGGCATGGCTGACCGGCGAACAGCTGCTTGCCGGCGGCGGCACGCGCTAATCCCCACATCCAACCGGAAGGAATCGTCACATGGGTAAGCTGGATGGCAAGGTTGCGGTGATCACCGCCGCAACCTCGGGCATGGCGCTGGCGACGGCGAAGCTGTTCGTGGAGGAAGGCGCGTACGTCTTCATCACCGGACGGCGGCAGGACAAGCTGGACGAGGCGGTGAAGGCGATCGGTCGCAACGTCACAGGCGTGCAGGGCGATGCGTCCAGCCTCGCCGACCTCGACCGGCTGTACGAGACGGTGAAAAAGGAAAAGGGCCGGATCGACGTGCTGTTCGCCAGCGCCGGCTACGGCGAGTTCGCCAAGATCGGCGAGGTCACAGAAGAGCATTTCGACAAGACCTTCGACTTGAATGTCCGCGGCACGCTCTTTACTGTGCAGAAGGCGCTTCCGTTGTTCAGCGATGGCGGTTCGATCTTCCTCAACGGGTCGATCGCCAGCATCAAGGGCTTCCCGGCGTTCGGCGTCTACAGCGCCAGCAAGGCCGCAGTGCGGTCGTTCGCGCGGACATGGCTGGTGGATCTGAAGGAGCGCAAGATCAGGGTGAACATCCTGAGCCCCGGAACGATCGATACGCCGATCCTGGACCCGCTGGGACCGGAAGCGAAGGAGTATTTCAAGACGCTGGTCCCGCGCGGCGAGATCGGACGGCCGGAAGAAATTGCGACGGTGGCGCTGTTCCTGGCGTCCAGCGACTCTAGTTTCGTCAACGGTATCGAATTGTTCGTGGATGGTGGCACGGCGCAGATCTGACGCAAGGGTAAGGGGAGAGAGATGGACATGATGGTGAATGCGCCCGCAGACGGCGCGAACGAGGCGGCGGCCCGTACCGCCGAGCCTTGCCTGGTCGTGATCTTCGGCGCCTCGGGCGACCTTACCAAGCGCAAGCTTCTGCCTGCGCTCTACCATTTGTCGCAGGAAGGGCTGCTGCCCGAGGACTTTGCCATCGTCGGCGTCGCGCGGCGCGACCTGTCCGCCAGCTTTGCCGCCGACATGAAGGACGGCATCGTGGCAGGCGGCGGTGTCGAGGCCGGCGATCCGGCGCTGGCACCGTTCATCGAGCGGGTGCAATATTTTGCCACCAATTTCGACGACGATGCCGGTTTCGAGAAACTGAAATCGTACCTGGCGGAACTGGACGGCAGGTTCGGCACCAGGGGCAACCGCCTGTTCTATCTGGCGGTGGCGCCCGAGTTCTTCGCCGACATCGTCTCCCGCCTCGGCACGCACGGCTTGGCAAAGGCTGCTGACGGGGCGGATCACTGGGTCCGCGTCATCATCGAGAAGCCATTCGGCACCGACCTGACATCGGCGCGCACCCTCAACGACGACGTCAACGCCGTCCTGTCCGAGGACCAGATCTTCCGCATCGATCATTACCTGGGCAAGGAGGCGGTACAGAACATCCTGGTCTTCCGCTTCGCCAATGGCCTGTTCGAGCCGAGCTGGAACGCCGACCATATAGACCACGTCCAGATCACCGCTGCCGAAAGCATCGGCATCGAGGGGCGTGGCCCGTTCTACGAGAATACCGGTGCGGTGCGCGACGTGCTGCAGAACCATATCATGGAAGTGCTGTCGCTGCTGGCGATGGAAGCGCCGGAAAGATTCGATGCCGATTCCGTGCGCGCCGAGAAGCTGAAACTCTGGCAGGCGATCGCACCGATCGCGGTGCAGGACACCGTGCGCGGCCAGTACGGCGCGGGCAAGGTGGACGGCAAGGACGTCGCCGGCTACCGCCAAGAGGAGCGCGTCGACCCGGCATCGAACGTCGAGACCTATGGCGCAGTCCGCCTTGAGATCGACAATCCACGCTGGAAGGGCGTGCCGTTCTACCTGCGCGCCGGCAAGCGCCTGAACAAGCGCGTGACCGAGATCAGCGTCGTCTTCAAGCAGCCCGCCGAGACACTGTTTCCGGTTGCGGGCGGCGGCAGGGCGAAGCCGAATGTGCTGACGGTTCGCATCCAGCCCGATGAGGGCATCGCACTCCAGTTCGGTGTCAAGGTGCCAGGGCCGACGACGACCGTGGCGCAGGAAAGCCTGCGCTTCAGCTACGCCGATGCCTTCGGCAAATCCTCCGCCAACGGCTACGAGCGGCTGTTCCTGGATGCGATGCTGGGCGACGGCACGCTGTTTGCGCACCGCGACGGGGTGGAGGCGACCTGGGCGCTGTTCACGCCCCTGCTGGAGGCCTGGGCGAAGGATGACAACACCGACTTCCCCAACTATGCCGCCGGATCGTGGGGTCCCGATGATGCGGACGAACTGCTGGAGCGCGAAGGCCGCAGCTGGCGGTAAGGATCAATCGTCCGGCCAGGCGGCAAGCAGGGTACGCGCGGTCGCGGTGAAGCCGCCCCGATAGGCGGGTGCGTCGCTGGCCGCCCAGACCACCGCGCGCAGGCAATGTATCAGCTGCAGTTTTTGTACGGTCGTTTCCATGCCGCGCCATTCGGCGTCGCTCAGGCCATACCCCGTCACGAACGCCGCCCGCAATTCCGGCGACACGTTGCTGCCCACGCGCGCGATCTCGAAGAAAGGCGCGGGCTGCGCGCAGGCATTCGACCAATCGATCATGTGGACCGTGCCATCGTTCGCGATGACCAGATTGTCGAGGCAGATGTCGTTGTGCGAAAGGCAGGCGGGCAGGTCCCACGCCCGGTATTCGCGCATGAAGGCGCGTATCCTGCGGCTCTGCACATCATCCAGCACGCCCAGGCTGACCAGCGTGGCCCTATCGTCCAGGATATACGCCATGTCGGCATCGACCGCCTCGGCCCAGCTGCGCGTGAAGCGGGGCTGCGGCGTCATCGCCATGTTCCAGCCATAGCCCTCGACCCGAACAGTGGCGAGGCGGCTGGCATAATGGCCCAGCTGCGCATAGAGCGCCGGCATGTCGCCGGCATACGCCGTCCCGACCGTGCCTTCGATCCATTCCATCAGCATGTAATCTTGATTGCCGCCATGGCTTCCGAGCGCCAGTACCTTCGGCACGGCAACGCCGGCGGCCGCCGCCTGCCCCATCGCCCACTGTTCCTTGGGATAGGTCGTGGCCTCGCCGGAACGGCGCATGCGGATGACGAACGGTCCCTGCGCCGTCGCAAAGCGAAACACGGCGTTCTGATCGCCTTGTTCGATACGGATCATATCGGTAATCGGTCCGGACAGTTCACGCCGCGCAATTTCAGTTGCGGCGTCTTCCATGGCCAGCCTAGTCGCGGGCATTCCGGCAGTCGCTGCACTGACAGCTGTTCGAATTACTGGCGCGGTCGGGCGACAATCTGCCCGATGCCGCCGTGATATCGTTGAGCAATTCGGCCAGCGCCTGCATCAGGTCCTGGTCGGAAGTCTCGTAGCTCTTGTGAACCGTGTTTTGCATGAGCCGAGACTAGAACATCACTAGAACATTTGTCCAGGGAAATCTGCTGGCCTTCTTAGAATTGCCGTATCGCTTAGCTACGAGTTCGAAAATGCCATCGGGACGGCGTTCAAGCGGGTTATGGGCTGCTCGCCACGCCAATGGGCGGGGTGGGAAGATGGCTGCCTGATCATCGTCTTCCGACAAGCTGAGCTTAGGCCTTCGCATTTTTCTGCTCTCGCAAGGATGCGATCAGATCCGCCACGGCCCTGCGGATGGGGCCGATCTCGAAATCCGGTGAGGGGGCATTTTCCTCGATGTCCTTCGCCAGGGAGTCGAGGCCGAAAAGGGCGCGCGTGAAGCGGGGGTAAAGAACCTGGCCCAATAGTCTCTGCGCCGCCTCGACGCTGGCCTGTGAGTGCAATCCGAACGCTGACGCGATATAGACAGCCAGCCTGTTTTCGACTTCCGTGAATACCACGTAGCAGTAATTCGCCGCCTCCGCCGGGTACCGTGCGGCTTCGGACGCGCATACGCGGCACATCTGGATGGCGCCCTCGTATAGCAATGTTTGCAGGAAACGGCCGCAGAACAGCACCAGCGCCTCGGCGGGATCTGCCGCATAAACGTCCGGCGTGCTCAGCCGTTCGAGAAAATATCCACGCAGCATCTCGAACACCGCCAGGAAAAGAGCTTCCTTGTTCGCGAAATGGCCGTAAAGAGTTCGCTTGGTGGTGCCCGCCCGTTTGGCAACCACCTCCATGGATGTCCGTTCGAAGCCCGCTTCCAGGAACACCTCCCTGGCGGTCCAGAGAATATGCTCACGCAGCTCACCGCCCCGTTTCGCCACGCTCATCGTTTCACCTCTTGTTTTAAGTATACTATACGGTATAGTATATAGATTGAATTGGTTGCTGTCGGGGAGACTATCTCATGCGCGTTTTTGTAACAGGGGCTACAGGCTTTATCGGCATGGCCGTCACAAGGGAATTACTCGCGGCTGGGCACAGAGTGATAGGTCTGACCCGCTCGGACGATGGCGCCCGATCGCTGAGCGATGCCGGCGCCACGCCTCACCGCGGCAGTCTAGAGGATCTGGAGAGTTTACGCAGCGGCGCGGCTTCGGCCGACGGCGTGATCCATCTGGCCTTCATCCATGAGTTCACCGACGTAAGGCTGTCGACCCGCCTCGGCGTCATGGCCCGTGGACTGGCCGGCAAGGGGGTCGTGTCAAGTTTCATGGGCGTCATGATCGGAACCGACGCGGCCGCCATCGAGACGCTTGGATCCGCGCTCGCGGGTACCGGCAAACCGTTCGTGGTCACCGTAGGCACCATGGGCCTGTCGATGGGGCGGCCAAGTTCGGAAACAGACAAGCCCGACGCCGAGTCTCCTGGAGCCGCCCGGAGCATTCCTTCCGAAAAAGCAGCTTTGGCGCTGGCGGCGCAAGGGGTGCGCACGTCTGTCGTACGCCTGCCGCCTTCGGTCCACGGCGATGGCGATCATGGCTTCATCCCGCGCCTGGCCGGGATTGCCCGGAAAAAGGGCGTTTCAGCCTATGTCGGGGATGGGAGCAACCGCTGGCCCGCCGTTCACAGGCTTGATGCCGCCCGTCTCTACAGGATAGCGCTCGAGACGGGTTCCGCTGGCGGCATCTATCACGGCGTTGCCGACGAGGGCGTGCCCTTCCGCGCGATTGCCGAAACTATCGGGCGG
>CBDAQZ010000004.1:442500-445000 GCA_965199335.1 Alphaproteobacteria bacterium
GTTCTCTCAAGCGCCTTGGTATACTCTACCAGTCCACCTGTGTCGGTTTGGGGTACGGTCTATACGTGGGAGCTATTTCCTGGAAGTCCTTCATCGCCCCTTCAATCCGTTAAGGAGGAACAATTTACGGTCTCCGTCACTACCCACAGGCCGAGGAATATTAACCTCGTTCCCATCGACTACGCCTTTCGGCCTCGCCTTAGGGGCCGGCTTACCCTGCGTGGATTAACCTTGCGCAGGAACCCTTGGACTTACGGCGACAGTGTTTCTCACACTGTTTGTCGCTACTCATGTCAGCATTCGCACTTCTCATACCTCCAGCGCCCCTCACGGTGACGCCTTCACAGGCCTAGAGAACGCTCCGCTACCGCTTGCACTAAAAGTGCAAACCCGCAGCTTCGGTGTATGGCTTGAGCCCCGGTACATTTTCGGCGCAGGGCGGCTTGACCAGTGAGCTATTACGCTTTCTTTAAAGGATGGCTGCTTCTAAGCCAACCTCCTGGTTGTCACTGCTACCCCACATCCTTTCCCACTTAGCCATAACTTGGGGACCTTAGCTGGCGGTCTGGGCTGTTTCCCTCTCGACACCGGACCTTATCACCCGATGTCTGTGTGCCGTACTGTACTCCACGGTATTCGGAGTTTGGTTAGGTTTGGTAAGGCTCGCGCCCCCCTAGCCGATCCAGTGCTCTACCCCCGTGGGCAATCATACGACCCGCTACCTAAATAGCTTTCGCGGAGAACCAGCTATTTCCTGGTTTGATTGGCCTTTCACCCCTAATCACAGATCATCCCCGACTATTTCAACAGGCGTGGGTTCGGTCCTCCAGCAGGTGTTACCCTGCCTTCAACCTGTCCATGACTAGATCACCAGGTTTCGGGTCTAATCCATCGAACTAGAGCGCCCATTTAAGACTCGCTTTCGCTGCGCCTGCGCCTCACGGCTTAAGCTTGCTCGACAGACTAAGTCGCTGACCCATTATACAAAAGGTACGCCGTCACCACTGATGTGGCTCCGACTGTTTGTAAGCATACGGTTTCAGGTCTGTTTCACTCCCCTCGTCGGGGTTCTTTTCACCTTTCCCTCACGGTACTCGTTCACTATCGGTCACTCGAGGAGTACTTAGGCTTGGAGGGTGGTCCCCCCATGTTCAGACAGGATTTCACGTGTCCCGCCCTACTCAAGTCCATCGGCTCTTTCTACCCGTACGGGGCTATCACCCACTCTGGCGAACCTTTCCAGGTTCTTCCGGTTCTTAAGCTGATGGCACTGGCCTCTTCCGCGTTCGCTCGCCACTACTAACGGAGTCTCGTTTGATGTCCTTTCCTCCGGGTACTTAGATGTTTCAGTTCCCCGGGTTTGCCCCCTTGACCTATGTATTCAGTCAAGGATCCTCAATTAAGAGGGGGTTTCCCCATTCGGATATCCGCGGATCAAAGATTGCTCGCATCTCCCCACGGCTTTTCGCAGCGTGCCACGTCCTTCATCGCCTCTCGGTGCCAAGGCATCCACCATATGCTCTTACTTACTCTTCAAACCCTTATCGAAGACCGGATCCCCGAAGCCTGGTGGCATCGGCTTTCGTCTCAAGCGCGACTTCGTCGCGCGGGCGGCTCGATAAAGGGATACTCATTACACTCAGCATGTACATTCAATGACTCGATTTCGTCTCAAGTCTACCCAGTTCCCGACTGAGCCCTGGACACGATGACTTCGTATCCGCTCGCATCAGGAACAGTTATCACAAAAACCCCTATTCACTTATCCAGTAACCGCTTTTCGCCAACCCGTAGGCCGGCAAACCTTTGTCTTCTTCCAATGTTCGCAACTGATAATTCACAACCGCTGCCGGCTCGAACACCCCGAGGGTGGAGCCCATCGCGCAAGGCGCGACAAACAAACGGCTGACGTAACCATCGAACCAGAGGTTCGATGGTGGAGGCAGACGGAATCGAACCGACGACCTCAAGCTTGCAAAGCTAGCGCTCTACCAATTGAGCTATGCCCCCATCTAACCGTAAGAACCCGGCGGCAAGAAACACAGCCCTACAGCCGCGTCCCTTAAGCCTGGTGGGCCTGGGAAGATTTGAACTTCCGACCTCACGCTTATCAAGCGCGCGCTCTAACCAGCTGAGCTACAAGCCCGTATCAGCTGCAATCGCGCCAAGGCCCAAAGGGCGAAGGCGGGATCACGAACATAAGAAGAAGGGATACGAGGACGGCGGATTTTGTTTGCCCACCCTGACTGGGTGGGCGTGCTGTACCGGATGAGACCCTGGCAAGCCAGGAACTGCATCCAGTTCCAGAAAGGAGGTGATCCAGCCGCAGGTTCCCCTACGGCTACCTTGTTACGACTTCGCCCCAGTCGCTGACCTTACCGTGGTCGGCTGCCTCCTTGCGGTTAGCGCACCGGCTTCGGGTAAAACCAACTCCCATGGCGTGACGGGCGGTGTGTACAAGGCCCGGGAACGTATTCACCGCGGCGTGCTGATCCGCGAT
>CBDAQZ010000004.1:447500-1037687 GCA_965199335.1 Alphaproteobacteria bacterium
AGTAGTCCCATGTTCGCAGTGGTCCGCACAGGCGGCAAGCAATACCGGGTCGCCGAAGGCGATCTGATCCGCGTCGAGCGCCTTCCCGGCGAAAAGGGCGGCACCGTCACCCTCGGGGAAGTGCTGATGGCCGGCGGCAAGATCGGTGCGCCTCTGGTCAGCGGCGCCTCCGTCGCGGCCGAGATCGTCGCCCAGGCACGCGGTCCCAAGATCATCGTGTTCAAGAAGCAGCGCCGGCAGAACTACCGCCGTAAGAACGGCCATCGCCAGGACCTAACTATCCTGCGCATCACCGGCATCTCTGGAGTCTAAGCGAAATGGCACATAAGAAAGCAGGCGGCTCGTCGCGTAACGGCCGCGATTCAGCGGGCCAGCGCCTGGGCGTCAAGAAGTTCGGCGGCGAGATGGTCATCGCCGGCAATATCATCATCCGCCAGCGCGGCACCAGGGTGCATCCGGGCACGAACGTCGGCTGCGGTCGCGACCATACCCTGTTCGCGGTGGCCGACGGTCATGTGAAGTTCTCCAAGACCCGTGGCGGCCGCGATGTCGTCTCGGTCGAGCCGATCGCACAGGCTGCGGAGTAAAACAGATTGTCATCCCGGACCTGATCCGGGATCCATCTGCAAGTTACGCACTGACTTCAAAATGGATCCTGGGTCGAGCCCCGGGACAACAAATGAAGTGAGCTGCAATGAAATTCCTCGACCAAGTCAAAATCTTCCTCTCCAGCGGCCATGGCGGCGGCGGGTGCGTTTCGTTCCGACGGGAGAAATACGTCGAGTTCGGCGGGCCTGACGGCGGCAATGGCGGCAAGGGCGCGGACGTGGTGTTCGAGGCTGTGGACGGGCTGAACACGCTGCTCGATTTCCGTTACCGCCAGCATTTCAAGGCGCCGCGCGGCGGCAACGGCTCGGGCCGCGACCGCACCGGGCAGGATGCGGAGACGCTGCTGGTCAGGGTCCCCGTCGGTACCGAGATCCTGGACGACGACCAGGAGACGCTGCTGGCCGACATGAACACGGTCGGGCAACGGCTGGTGTTCCTGAAGGGCGGCGATGGCGGCTTCGGCAATTCGCATTACAAATCGTCGACCAACCGTGCCCCGCGCAAGGCCTCGCCCGGCTGGCCGGGGGAGGAACGCTGGGTATGGCTGCGGCTGAAGCTGATCGCCGATGCCGGCTTGGTCGGCCTGCCCAATGCCGGCAAGTCCACCTTCCTGGCCGCCTGCAGCCGCGCCAAGCCCAAGATCGCGGACTACCCCTTCACCACGCTGTGGCCCAACCTCGGCGTCGTCAATGTCGGCGAGGGCGAGTTCGTGCTGGCCGACATCCCCGGCCTGATCGAGGGCGCGCATGAGGGCCATGGCCTGGGCGACCGCTTCCTGGGCCACGTCGAGCGCACCTCCGTCCTGCTGCACCTGATCGACGCGACCGAGGACGACGTGGTCGGCGCCTACAAGACCATCCGCGCCGAGTTGAAGGCCTACGGCAACGGGCTGGAGGAAAAGCCCGAGCTGCTGGCGCTGAACAAGATCGACGCCGTCGATCCCAACGCGCTGAAGCTGAAGGTCAAGGCGCTGAAGAAAGCCGCCAAGCGCGAGCCGCTGGTGCTGTCGGCCGCGACCGGGATGGGCGTCGAGCCGGCGCTGTTCAAGCTGCTGGAATACGTCGTCGCCTCCCGCGCACCCAAGGTCGAGCCCCAAGAGGGCGAACCCGCCTGGGAGCCCGACTTGCCAAGATACGAATCGACCTGACCTTCCAATCGTTCAAGGCAAATACTAAGCCAGCGCGCTGGTCACCGTCATCGCCAGGCCGAACAGGATGATCAGCGTCGCGCCGCCGATCTCGATGATGCGGGTCAGGCGTTCGGTGGTGCCGCTCTTCCGCGCTTCCAGCCTTTGCATCACCACTGCCCGGGCAACGATGCTGGCGATGCCCAGTGCGATCATGGTCAGCGCCATACCGAAGGCGATCACCGCCACCATCAGAATGCCCAGCGGCACGACGTCGTTGGCGAAGGCATAGATCAGCAGCAGCACCGCGCCCGAGCACGGGGCGATGCCGACGGTGAAGGACAGCAAGCCCTGCTTGCCGCCGTCATGCGTGTGGGCGCCATGAGTATGCCCACACGACTCGCTGTGCTCGTGGCCGTCGCGACGCAGGGCCCGCCACATCATGTACGCACCGGCAAGCGCGATACAGGCATAGCTGGCGGTGCGCAGGCCCGGCATGTCGCCGGTCGGCCCCCATAGCCGCGTCGCCAGATAATGCGCTATCAGCACGATGACGATGGCCGAAATGACATGCAGCACCGCGATCTGAGTTCCCATCATGAAGCCGCGCCACACCCGCCGCTGGTGCGCCAGGAAATAGGTGACGACGACGAACTTGCCGTGACCGGGCCCCAGCGCGTGGAAGACGCCATAGGTAAAAGCGAGGCCGACCGCCAGCCATAGCGCCTGCGGGTCGGTGCCATCCTTCGCAGCGCGCAAGTGATGCGCCAGGTCGCGGTTGAAGCTGCGCTGCAGCTCGATCCCGTAATTCAGGACGGCGGTTGCATTTGTCAGCAGGTACTCGGGCATGAGAACGACGGAGATCAATACGCAAATCGCAAAGCCGATCAACGATGCGCGCTTCATTGACCCCTCCCGGCGGGAGAGGATTTAATCAGATTGGATATGAGCCGTTTCATTTCAGCCCGATCGGGCGGCCATGTTTGACCGGCATGCGCAGCCTGTTGCGATGGCCCGTATCCGTCAAGGTAAGGTTTTGCCGCGCCGGCTCCGGCGGGACCGGCCTACGCAATCGTTCGCGTAGCCTGGCGAGGGGCCGCAGAACACCCGCTATACCGCGCCAGACGGCTTCAAGGATCGTTTCACCGATCAATTCCCACAGTAAGGCCCAAACCTCTTCCATGGCGTGCTTCCTTATCAAACCCATCCACAGGAAGCCAGACTGACCCTTTTCTGTGGCCGGATCATGTCGGCTTGCAGGTGAAGCGGATGACCTCGGGCGTGACCTGGTTGAAATACAGCTTGTGCGCCGGGTCGGGCGCGATCGTGTCGCTGCATTGGCCGGGCGCGATGCCGGACAGGGTGATCGGGTCCCTGGCCGACAGGCCCAGATCGTCGAAGAAGGTCGGGTCGTACAGCCCCGCCTCGACCTTGTGCTTCACGGGGTCCAGCGGTTCGGGCAGGGTCAGGGTGAAGCGGAAGCGCACCTGGCCGTTTTCCAGCGTCGGCTTGAAGTTGCCGACCTTGGTGATCCTCACCTCCCTGCCGTCGACGCGCACATGGGTGAACCACAGGAACGTATCGTCGCCATAGCCGGGCAGCACCTGCTTTTCCAGTTCCGCCGCATCCTTCGCGTCGAAATACCCCTTATGCGCGGTGTCGAAATCCTCGATCATCTGGGCGCTGAAGATCTCGTCGAACAGCCAGTCGAGGTCCACGGCAATCAGCTTGCCGTGGTCGAAAACGAAATTGGCCCGCGTCTCGACCCAGACATGGGGATGGGCATACGCGGGTGTCGCCGTGAGGATGGAAAGGAAAATCAGCGCGCGAAATACTGCCGACATCCGGTCCCCGACATCCGATTTTTAGAGTGGTGGGCGAGGAGGGACTTGAACCCCCAACCAGACCGTTATGAGCGGCCGGCTCTAACCATTGAGCTACTCGCCCTCCGGCGCGACTGTGCCAAGGCAGGGGCAAAGGCGCAAGTACCGTTGACGATTCCCCTCTTCCAGCGGGAGAGGTTATAATTACGTTATGTCATCCTGGCCTTGAGCTAGGATCTCTATCCGCGCGGTGACAGATCCCGGGTCAAGCCCGGGATGACAGCCTATGGCGGTAAAGAATTCACCGTCCCCGTGGATGCGCCGCCGCATGGACTTCCAGCAGCTTCTCGGCATCGATCTCGGTATAGCGCTGCGTCGTCGACAGCGAGGCGTGGCCCAGCAGTTCCTGGATCGCGCGCAGTTCGCCGCCGCCGGCCAGCAGGTGGGTCGCGAAGCTGTGGCGCAGGGCGTGCGGGGTGGCAGTTTCAGGCAGCTGCAATTGCCGCCGCACGGTGCGCATCTGCCGTTGCGCCACGCCAGGATTCAGCGCCTCGCCCTTTTCGCCGACGAACAGCGGTCCGCCCGGCGGCAGCGCATAGGGACAGGCGGCGACATAGGCGGCGAGCGCCTCGGCGACGACCGGCAGCAACGGCACCAGCCGTTGCTTGTCGCCCTTCCCGGTGACGCGCAGCATGTCGCCCTGTGCCTCGCCACGCGTCAGGCCCAGCGCCTCGGAGATACGCAGGCCGCAGCCATACAGCAGGGTGAACAGCGCCCGGTCGCGCAGGCCGACCCAGCCCTCGCCGGCATTCTCGGCCTGGTCCAGCAGGCGGCCGGTGTCGGTTTCGGTCAGCGGGCGCGGCAGCGAGCGCGGCAGCTTGGGGCTTTTCACCAGCGCGATCGCGGCGTTGTGCAGGATGCCGCGCCGGTCGAGGAACTTGTAGAAATTGCGCACCGACGACAGGGCGCGGGCGCGGCTTTGCGGGGCAAGCTCTTCACGTGCCAGATGCGCCAGCCAGCTGCGGAAATCGCCGAGGGTCATCGCGCTGAGGATGCCGTGCGACACCGTGCCGCCGCGATGGCCGGCCAGGAAGCCCAGGAAGGCGAAGACATCCTGGCGATAGGCCTCCACCGTGTTGACCGACAGCCGCCGCTCGCCCGTCAGCCAAGATTGCCACTGTTCCAGGGAAGCC
Organism: Alphaproteobacteria bacterium; assembly: GCA_965199335.1. Classification (GTDB taxonomy): domain Bacteria; phylum Pseudomonadota; class Alphaproteobacteria; order CALMVH01; family CALMVH01; genus CBDAQV01. The sequence continues at coordinate 452,252 of CBDAQZ010000004.1, forward strand.
TGAGTGTCGGCGGCGACGGGAAGCAATCAATCCTCTCCCTCATGGGAGAGAGCAGGGTGAGGGTGTGCCGCAGCACCGCCGTAGCCCACACCCACACCCACACCCGGCGGGCTTGCGCCCGCCGACCTGTCCCATGAGGGAGAGGTGAAATTCACTCCGGCAAATCCAGCCAAGAGCGGATGCAGCGTTCGACGACGCGGGCCAGGAAGCCGACCAGTTCGGTGCCCTGCCCGTCCTGGAACAGCTCATGCGAACGGCTGCCGAAGGCCAGCATGCCGACCGGCGCGTGGCGGGAGGCTTCCAGCCGCAGCAGCGCCTCGGACCGCACCAGCCCCGCGCCTTCGCCGTAGATCTCGGGATCGCCCTCGATGTCGCTGCGCAGCAGCACGTCCTTCCTACCCATCCAGAAATCGACGCTGCCGGGCGGCACGATGCGGATATCGGCGCGGCTCATCGCCAGCACTTCCGGATCGTCGGCCTCGATCATCAGCGCCGCGATGTCGACATCCAGGTACACCGCCAGGTCGCCAGTGACGGAGGTTATCATCTCCTCGAAGCTTTCGGCCTCCAGCAGCGCCAGCACGCAGGCATGGATGCGTGTCAAGAGGTTCAGGTTGGTGCGCGCATGCGCGATCATGTCCTGCCGTTCCTCGACCCCGCGCGCCAGGTCGGTCTGCAGCCGGCGCAGCATGAAGTGCTGGAAATCGACCACGCTGTTCGAGCGGCTATGCTTCTGCGTCGCGGGCGGCACCAGCTTGGCCAGCACGTCGGGATGCGCGGCGAAGAAATCGGGATGGCTGGCCAGATAGTCGATCACCTCGTCCGCGCGGACCGGCGGGGAGGCGTTTCCGGTTGTCTCTGTAGAATCCTGGGCCATGGTCCATGGTGAATCCGCCACGGCGCGTTTGCAAGCCAAATCGTTAATCATTATGCCCATTGTACCGATGGACACTTCGACACCCACACCGCTTTCGGGACGCGCCGGCATATTGCTGCCGGTCGCGGTCGACCAGGTTTTCGACTATGCCCTGCCCCAGGGCGTGGAACTGGCATCTGGCACGTTCGTCTCGGTACCGTTCCGCGGCAAGGGCACCGCCGTCGGCGTCGTGTGGGGCGCGGCGCAGGGCGACGTCGCGCCGGGCAGGCTGAAGACCATCGGCGACGTGCTGGATCTTCCGCCACTGACGCCGGAACTGCTGGAATTCGTCCGCTGGGTCGCCGCGTACACGATGACGCCGCTGGGCATGGTGCTGCGCATGGTGATGAGCGCCCCCGCCGCCTTCGGCACCATGCCGCAGCGAACGCTGTACCGGGTGCCTGACACGCTGGACGGCGAGCTGACCCCTAAACGGCAAGCGGTGGTTGCCGTGCTGCGCGACGGCCATGCGATGACGCTGACAGACCTGGCGCGGGAGGCGGCGGTCGGGCCTTCGGTGATCAAGGCCATGGCAGCGCAGGGCCTGCTGGAACCGGTCACCGCCCGACGGCGCTCCTTGCGCGCCGGGACGCTGGACCCCGAATACCGCACGCCGCACTTGACGCTGGATCAGAACGTGGCGGCGTCGAAGCTGCGCGGCGCCGTGGCGCAGGACAGATACAGCGTCACATTGCTGGACGGCGTCACCGGCTCGGGTAAGACGGAAGTCTATTTCGAGGCGATCGCGCAGGCGCTTGCCATGGGGAAACAGGCGCTGATCCTGGTGCCGGAGATCGCACTGTCGGCGCAGTTCGTCGAGCGCTTCCGCCCGCGCTTCGGCGCCACCCCCGCCTTGTGGCATTCCGACCTGACGCCCGCCCAGCGCCGCGACACCTGGCGCGGCGTGGCTGAGGGCGGCGTGCGCGTGGTGATCGGCGCGCGTTCCGCCCTGTTCCTGCCCTTCGCCGAGCTGGGCGTGATCGTGGTCGACGAGGAGAACGACCCCAGCTTCAAGCAGGAGGAACAGGTCATCTACCAGGCGCGCGACATGGCGGTGGTGCGCGCCAAGCTGGAAGATCTGCCCGCTGTGCTGGTATCGGCGACGCCCTCGCTGGAGACGCTGGCGAATGTCGACGCGGGGCGCTACGTCCACCTGACCCTGCCCGCGCGCTTCGGCGGCGCGTTGCTGCCCGCGATCAGGCTGCTGGATTTGCGACAGACGAAGCTGCCGGTGCGGCGCTTCCTGTCGCAGCCGCTGGAAGAGGAGCTGCGCGAGACGCTGGCGGCGGGCGAGCAGAGCCTGCTGTTCCTCAACCGGCGCGGCTATGCGCCGCTGACCCTGTGCCGCACCTGCGGCCACCGGATGAAATGCCCCAACTGCACCGCCTGGCTGGTGGAACACCGGTCGCAGGATCGGCTGATCTGCCATTACTGCGCCCATACCGAGCGCATCCCCGAACGCTGCCCGGAATGCGATTCGGAACATTCGATGGTCCCGGTCGGCCCGGGGGTCGAGCGCATCGCCGAGGAGGTGCGCGCCCTGTTCCCCGAAGCACGGCTGGCGCTGATGGCCAGCGACCTGATGGAGGGACAGGGCGTGCTGGCCGACACGTTGCGCCGCATCGGCAGGAACGAGATCGACATCATCGTCGGCACCCAGATCATCGCCAAGGGCCACCATTTTCCCAAGCTGACGCTGGTCGGTGTCATCGATGCCGATCTGGGCCTGGCCGGCGGGGATTTGCGTGCCGGTGAACGCACCTGGCAATTGATGCAACAGGTCGCCGGCCGCGCCGGCCGCGCCGAGCACGAGGGCCGCGCCCTGATCCAGACCTACGATCCGCAGCATCCCGTGATGCAGGCGCTGGTATCGGGCGACCGCGAACGCTTCATGCAGGTGGAGAAATCCGAGCGCCTGTCGGCCTCGATGCCGCCTTATACGCGGCTGGCGGCGCTGATCGTCTCGGGAGAGGACAAGCTGGCTGTCGAGCAAACCGCGATCACCCTGGGCCGGGTCGCGCCGCATGGGCCGGAGATCCGCGTCCTGGGCCCCGCCCCCGCGCCGATGTTCATGCTGCGCGGCCGCTTCCGCCACCGCCTGCTGCTGCGGACCGTGCGGACGCTGTCGATCCAGGCGATCGTGCAGGACTGGCTGGACCGCGTCGAAGTCCCGAATGGCGTGCGCGTCCAGGTCGACATCGATCCTTACAGCTTCATGTGACAATAAGAGAGTTTTGACTCACAAACAATTTGATGATATATGATGGAATATGAATATCTCAGGCAAATGGATCCTGCCCTTTTGGCTTGCTGGCTGCGCCCTGGCGGTCTGGCATCTGCTGTATTTGGCGGGCTATAAAATCGACCTGGAGGGCTGGTTGTTCACGGCTTTCCTGTTGCTGTGCTATTCGTTGCCGCTGTTCCTGCTAACCAAATTTCCCCTTCCTGCGGAACGGTCGCCCGAGCGCTTGATCCTGCTGGCCATGCGGGTTTTGATCATCGCGATCAGCCTAGCCACGCCATTGGTTCGGTTCCTGCCCAACTACAAGTCGTCAGCGATGGAAGCGCTGGTATACATCGCTTATCCCGTCGTCGAAGTCGGTATCATCGGGGTCATGGTGTTGATCGCAGGCGGTATAAAGCAATTCGGAAAACATTAATTATTGGTAAATATCTATTGACTTTTTCTCTCTCATAAAGCAGACTGTGCGACTTTCTGGAGAAATTTATGACCCACATCTATTCACCCCGCCACGAGGCTTACGCAATCGCCAGCCTAGAGCGGCCGCCAGTAACTCTGGAAGACTGCATGAAGCCGGTTCATGACTCGACCTTGTACAAGGTCGTTCAGCACGGCCTGAAAATGTTCGGTGAAATGGAAACCGTCGAAGTCAGGCCCCATTCCTGGCTGCTCGAATCCAAGAACAGGGAGAACATACAGGTCGTCCTGGCCAACGACGAAGAGTCCAAGCAGGTCGGACAGGTCAATTTGTCTTTTGAACCGGATGGCAAGATCACGCTGGAAGCTCACACCAGGAACAATCCTCTCTATCCCGACCTGACACGACGTTTCGACCTCAACGAGAGGACGAAGCGCTTGATCGGAACCGGTGAGATAACCGGCCCAAGAAGCGTGGAAAACCAGATCGCCGATGGCAGGGCGATCCTGCAGCAGATTGGCGAGGTCTTTTCGCGTGATTCGTTGCGGTTCGCGGATGAGTTTCCCAGCACGATGAAAACTATAGATGCAGGCCTCGACAAGTTCCGCACCGATAGCCCGGCAGGCAAGGCGCAGGCTGGTGCCGCGGCATTGCGACAGCAGATAATCGTGCCCCTGTCCGGACCGACTGCCGCCGGAATGGGAAAGCCGGAATAAAATTGACGTTTGCATGGACGTTTCAGTCGGAATGACTGCAGACCGGCCGTTTTATACCATTGGGCATTCGAACCGCACCCTCGTGGATTTCGTCGCCTTGTTGCGCGAAGCCGGAGTCGCCATGCTTGTCGATGTCCGCACCGTGCCGCGTTCGCGCTACAATCCGCAGTTCAACACCGACAGCTTGCCCGCGGCCCTTGCCGAGCATAGGATAGGTTATCGGCACTTGCCTAGTCTTGGGGGTCGTCGCCCCCAGACCCATGCCCCCTCGCCCAACGATTTCTGGGAGGCAGGCGGCTTCCGCAGTTTCGCGGATTACGCGCATACGGCTGAGTTTCGTACGGGACTGGCCGGGCTGCTATCGCTACAAGAGGCGCATTCCTGCGCGATCATGTGCGCAGAGGCGAAATGGTGGCAATGCCATCGCCGCATCATCACCGACTATCTGCTGGCAGCGGGCGGCACCGTTCGGCACATAGTGGGCATGGGCGACATTCAGGACGCCGTAATGACGCCACAGGCGCGCAACGGGCCGGACGGCACTCTGGTCTATCCCACGCAAGCGCCCCTGCTGCTTTAGATCAACCCGTCCCGGCGATGGCGAAGGTTTTCACCGGGCCGCTGCTGCCATTGGCCATGACGCAGTTGCGGCCATTGTGCTTTGCCGCATAGAGCAGCGTATCGGCGGCCGCAATCAGTCCCTGCGCCTCGTTTTCCAGCGCGGGCATCTGCATCTCGACGCCCAGGCTGATGGTCACTCGTCCATCGGTAGTGCCAGCATGTACGATCTGCAGCGATTCGATGCGCCGGCGGATCTGCTCGGCCACGAAACGCGCGCCCTCCAGCTGGGTATGCGGCAGTAGGACCACGAATTCCTCACCGCCGTAGCGCGCCACCAGATCGCCCGGACGGCGCACCACCTCGGCCAGCCCGGCGGCCACGGCCTTCAGGCATTCGTCGCCCGCCGGATGGCCGTAACGGTCGTTGAATAGCTTGAAACAGTCGATATCGATCATGATCGCGCTGAGCGGCGTCCCGTCGCGGATACCGCGCTTCCATTCGCGCTGCAGGAATTCGTCGAACATGCGACGATTGGCGATGCCGGTCAGCTGGTCGGTCGCCGCCAGCTGACGCAACTGGTCCTGCGCCGTGCGCAGGCTGCGTTCCAGCCGCTTGCGTTCCGACAGGGCGATGGCGATCGGCAGGGCCATGCAGACGCAGGTCAGGATGAAGAACTGCGCCATCAGAATGCGCTGCCCCTCGGTCGCACTGAGCATCAGCATGAAGGGGCCGGTGCCGTGCAATGTGAAGAAGCTGACAACCACGCCCACGATGAATAGGCCGACGGTCATGCCGGGAAAACCCAGCTGGAAGACGACCAGCGCCACAAAGGGGAAGACGAGGAACAGCAAGGGCAGCTGCGTCTGCGCAAAGACGAATGTCGTCGCCATGGCAAGCAGCAACAGGACGGTGGCCGTCCTGACAAGGGCCGTTCGCTTCAGCAGGGGACCGAAATCCTTGAACAGTACGGTCAGCGTCAGTGGCGTCTCGATGGCCAGGCCCATGCCATGCGCCAGATACCAGACCTGAACCGTCTGCATTATGGGCGTGCCGGCGATATAATAGCGGGCCGCGCCGGCCACGACGACGCTGACCGCGGGCGCGACCAGGAAGGCGATCATCATGCGCAGGGCTGAACCGCGATCGGTAAAGTGATGGGCCGGCCGGTCGGGCCGATAAACGATCATCGCCGCGCACAATATCTCGACGATGTTCGCACTGCTGAGCGCCAACGTGAGCGCGGGCACCGAGCCACGCAGGACGCCGACCGTGGCGTTGGCCGTGAAACCCGTCAGTAAATAAGCCACCCAGTAACGCCGGGGGCAAGTCAGCAGCACGCCCAACGTGATGCCGTTGGCAAACCATACCACGGCAATGTGGCTTTTGACGGTTACCAGGTTGGATGCGATGAAACTGGCTATCGCCACCATGACCGCCAGGCCGATGATGCTGGAAAGCGGTGGACAGTAAGTCCGCAGGGAAAACGATCCCGATAGGTCCAGGCTTCTGTTCACACCGGCATGAATAACCCGGTTTTGGCTAAATCTTGCTTAACCGCGCCTTTAAACGACCGTCTTTACCGAAATCGACCTTACTTAACGCCGGTCGCAGGTCCGGGCGGGCCGCTATTGTCCTTGGTCAGGCGGATTTCGATGCGGCGGTCGCCCGTGGGGCCCAGCGTATCGTTGGCAGGACCCAGCGGCAGGGTGGTGATGATAGTGGGATCGACACCCAGATCGACCAGGGTTTTCTGTACCAGAGCGGTTCGGTGGCTGGAGACCTGATGATTTGCCGCCTCGGACCCGACCCTGTCGGAATAGCCGGCGATGATGATGCTTTGCGGCCGCAGCTTGCCGACCGCGTCGGCGGCGCGCTGCACGATGGCATAGCCATCCGGCGTCAGCTCGGCGCTGTTGGTTTCGAAAAACACGTAATAATCCATAGGGATGCCTGAATAATCCTCCTGATGATGCGCGCAGCCATCCAGGGTCAGGGAAAGCGGCGCGAATACGAAAAGCGTCAAAAGAAGAAGCCGGCGCAATGGAAACTCCCTGGCTGTAACCTAAACTCTTGTACGCGATGCTCTAAGACGGCGTTGCGCACCTTGGAAGTGTATGTTAGACGAACGCCGTGCAAGCGCAACCGTCTTTCCCGGTGGGCTTGTTCCACAAAATGTAATTGGCTTTAGAGGCAGAATTTGAGTTCTACCCATACAGCTGTCGCGCGGCGATACGCGGAAGCATTGTTCGAGCTTGCCGAGGGGCCGGCGCTCGACGGTGTTGCGCGTGACATCGAGGCTTTGCGCGGCATCCTGGCGAAAAGCGCCGACCTGCGCCGCATCGTCGCCAGCCCGCTGGTGTCGGGCAAGGGTCGTGAAGCCGCGATCAAGGCCATCGCCGAACAGGCGCAGTTCGGCGATATTACCCGCCGTTTCCTGGGCGTGGTCGCACATAACAACCGGCTGGGCGACATCGGCGACATCGTCGCCGCCTTCCTGAGCGAGGTCGCAGATCGCCGCGGCCTGAAGCAGGTCGAGGTCACTTCCGCCACCCCGCTGGACGAGGGCCGGCGCGCCGCGATCGAGGCCGGCCTGAACCAGGCGCTGGCGGCGAAGACCGTGCTGACCCTGAAAATAGATCCCGCCATCATCGGCGGCCTTGTCATCCGCGTCGGCTCACGCCTGATCGACGCATCCGTAAAAACCAAGCTGGACCGTCTGGCACGCGTCCTTAAAACAGCAGCCTAACTGGAAGACTGAATACACATGGAAATCCGTGCAGCCGAAATCTCCGCGATCCTGAAGCAGCAGATCGAGAACTTCGATGCCCTCGCCACCGTCGCCGAAGTCGGCCAGGTGCTGTCCGTCGGTGACGGCGTCGCCCGCGTCTACGGCCTCGACCAGGTTCAGGCCGGCGAGATGGTCGAGTTCCCGAATGGCGTGCGCGGCATGGCGCTGAACCTCGAGATCGACAATGTCGGCGTCGTGATCTTCGGCAACGACCGCGACATCAAGGAAGGCGACATCGTCAAGCGCACCGGCGCCATCGTCGACGTTCCCGTCGGCAAGGGCCTGCTAGGCCGCGTGGTCGACGGCCTGGGCAACCCGATCGACGGCAAGGGCCCGATCGAGGCAACAGAACGCCGCCGCGTCGACGTCAAGGCCCCGGGCATCATTCCGCGCAAGTCGGTGACCGAGCCCATGCAGACCGGCCTGAAGGCGATCGACGCCCTGGTGCCGATCGGCCGCGGCCAGCGCGAGCTGATCATCGGCGACCGCCAGACCGGCAAGAGCGCCGTAGCGATCGACGCGATCCTGAACCAGAAGGCCGCCAACGCCGGCACCGACGAGTCCAAGAAGCTGTACTGCATCTACGTCGCCATCGGGCAGAAGCGCTCGACCGTCGCCAACCTGGTCAAGACGCTGGAAGACAACGGCGCGTTGCAATATTCGATCATCGTCGCCGCCACTGCCTCGGAGCCCGCGCCGCTGCAGTTCCTGGCGCCCTACACCGGCTGCGCCATGGGCGAGTATTTCCGCGACAACGGCATGCACGCGCTGATCGTGTACGACGATCTTTCCAAGCAGGCCGTCGCCTACCGCCAGATGTCGCTGCTGCTGCGTCGCCCGCCGGGCCGCGAAGCTTATCCCGGCGACGTGTTCTACCTGCACAGCCGCCTGCTGGAGCGTGCGGCCAAGATGAACGACGACCACGGCGGCGGCTCGCTGACCGCGCTGCCGATCATCGAGACGCAGGCGGGCGACGTGTCGGCCTATATCCCGACCAACGTGATCTCGATCACGGACGGCCAGATCTTCCTTGAGACCGGCCTGTTCTACAAGGGCATCCGCCCCGCCATCTCGGTCGGCCTGTCGGTCAGCCGCGTCGGCGGCGCCGCGCAGATCAAGGCGATGAAGGCCGTCGCCGGCAAGATGAAGCTGGAGCTGGCGCAGTACCGCGAGATGGAAAGCTTCGCGCAGTTCGCCTCGGACCTCGATGCGACGACGCAGAAGCTTCTGGCCCGCGGCGTGCGCCTGACCGAGCTGCTGAAGCAGCCGCAGTTCACCCCGTTCAGCGTCGAGGAACAGGTCGTATCCCTGTTCGCCGGCACGCGCGGCTACCTGGACGGCGTCAAGGTCACCGATATCGGCCGCTTCGAGAAGCAGATGCTGTCGGAGGTGAAGGCCAAGCACGGCGACATACTGACCGCCATCCGCGAAACCAAGCAGCTGGACAAGGCGAACGAGGACAAGCTGTCCGAATTCCTGGACGCTTTCGCAAAGCACTTTGCCTGATGTCTTTTGTTGACCCGTCATCCTGGACAGGCCCGCAGGGCGGCGCTTCGGGATTTATAGCCCGCTTTCCGCAAGGGCGGAACGATGGACCCCGGATCAAGTCCGGGGTGACGATGTACGCGGCCATATTGGTCGCGACCGCTACACCGCAGGCAGTGCGGGCGGACCCCTGCCTTGCCTATGGCGAACAGACGACGCTATCGGGCACGATGGCCATGGTATCGCCATGCCCGTCCGCCGAGGAACCTGGCCTGCATCAGCGCGCCTGCAAGGATTCGATGCCGGCCCGCCGAGTGCTTGTCCTGCCACAGGCGATCTGCGTCATCCAGGACGGCGGACTCCACCTCGATGCCGCGACCGAGTCCGTGACGGAAGTCGAACTCGATTATCCTGGCCACAACCCCTTGCCACCGGGCAACTACAATCTTCCGGCGGAGGTTTTTCTTGCACCGGGGAGCAAAGTGACGGCGGTAGGCAAGCTGGCTCATGGCAAGGACAATTTCTGGGTGACGGATTATGTTTTCAAGGCAATATCGGTAAAGGCGCATAGCGATCATGCCCAGCCTTAAGGACATTCGCATCGGCTCGGCCAGGTCGCCGCTCGGGATTGCCTCGGCGATAGGGGCAGGCAGAGAAAGCGCGAAAGCAATTCGCGTAACCGTCCTATGAAAAAGTTCTGGCCATTCGTACTGGGCGTTCTCGCGTTGCCGGTTTTGATCGTAGTCTGGATAATTGTGGGCACACGGCAGTACGATGTTGCCGATGTCGTATATACGGTGCATTCGGGGGACGATTTGTGCCAGACCTTTGCCTATTCCAGGCGGAACTCCTCTCCCTATGCTGTAATTGCCGGGTTAGGAATATGGCTTGATGAAACTGGCAATCTGGTTTCCGACATATCCTTTCAAGCAGAAGAACCCGATGCCATCGGGTCCGGCCATGCCGTTGAGTTAACGCCGTTGACGCTGGTCTTCAACAAAGTCGGCTGGTCGTTTCATAATGCCAAAAAAGTGGTTGATCTGAACGTGCTGAATCTGATGATCGCTGATGAAAAGCTTACCGGGAGCGTGAAGGATGAATTCCTTTCCGGGCACTTCAACATCAGGTCCGATGTAAGCTTCCTGAAGCCGAGCAAATACCACTTTCATGCGGCTGTACCCTCGGCTGTCGTGAACTCGTTCGAAAATTGTTTGAATGTCATAAGCGAAGCCAGGAATTTGACGCCTGGCAATGTTGCCGCACGTTATTCGGGAGGTAAGTTCGATGCCCAGCCTTAAAGACCTCCGCACGCGCATCGGTTCGGTCAAGTCGACACGCAAGATCACCTCGGCGATGAAGATGGTCGCGGCCGCGAAACTGCGCCGTGCGCAGGAGCATGCCGAGGCGGGACAGCCTTACGCCGACCGCATGGCCGGCATGCTGTCGCGCCTGGCCGCCAACATCACGCCGGGACCGACGACATCGAAGCTGCTGACCGGCACCGGGCGCGACTTGGTGCACCTGGTCGTGGTCATCACGTCGGACCGCGGCCTAGCCGGCGGCTTCAACTTCACCGCCGCGCGCGAGGCGAGGCGGCTGACGCAGCGCCTGCTGTCGGAAGGCAAGACGGTCAAGCTGATCACGCTGGGCCGCAAGGGACGCGAATCGCTGCGCCGCGACCACGCCGCGCGCATGCTGGACTACGCCGATACCGGCACGACCAAGGTTTCCTTCGCCGATGCCGAGGCGGTCGCCGAATTCATGCTGGGCATGTTCGAGCGCCACGAGTTCGACGTCGCCAGCATCGTCTACAACCGCTTCAAGTCGGTGATCGCGCAGATCCCGACCGTGCAGCAGGTGATACCGTTCAAGCTGGAAAAACCTGTCGCCAACGAAAACGCCACCGTCGGCCCCAAGCCGGTGTACGAGTTCGAGCCCAGCGAGGAGGAAATCCTGGCCGCGCTGCTGCCGCGCAACCTGGCCGTCCAGATCTACCGCGCCCTGCTGGACAGCGCGGCAGGCGAGCAGGCGGCGCGCATGACCGCGATGGACAACGCCACGCGCAACGCCGGCGACATGATCAACAAGCTGACGCTGAACTACAACCGCGCCCGCCAGGCGTACATCACCAAGGAGCTGATCGAGATCATCTCCGGCGCAGAGGCAGTATGACCACCAAATTGCTCAATGTTACATCGGGCCTTGGCTTTCTGGACGGGCTGTACCCCATTCAGAAAACCCCCGCGCAGGAAACGCCCTTTTCCAGCCTGACCGCGCACCGCACGACCCACGCCGCGCACCGGGTGATCGGTGTCGACAAGGGCATCGTCAATGGCAGCGTCAACAGCTCGAACCATAACTTACGCCAGATGGCACGTCGCGCAACGAGCGCGCGCGCGTCTCTGGATTTCTAGAACCTGAAACGGAACCGAATCATGACGACGAAAAACGCAGTTGGCAAAATCACCCAGATCCTTGGCGCCGTGGTGGACGTTCATTTCGAGGGCGAGCTGCCCGCAATTCTGAACGCGCTGTCCTGCCAGAACCAGGGTAACACGCTGATCCTGGAAGTCGCGCAGCAGCTGGGCGGCAATACCGTCCGCGCCATCGCGATGGATGCGACCGAGGGCCTAGTGCGCGGCGCGGAGGTTACCGACCTCGGCCAACCGATCATGGTGCCCGTCGGCCCCGCGACGCTCGGCCGCATCATGAACGTGCTTGGCCAGCCGATCGACGAGCGCGGCCCGGTGAACGCGACCGAGACGATGCCGATCCACCGCGACGCACCGCTGTTCGTGGAGCAGGCGACGGAGACCGAGATCCTGGTCACCGGCATCAAGGTCATCGACATGATCGCCCCGTATTCCAAGGGCGGCAAGATCGGCCTGTTCGGCGGCGCGGGCGTCGGCAAGACGGTGACCATCCAGGAACTGATCAACAACATCGCCAAGGCGCATGGCGGCGTGTCGGTGTTCGCCGGCGTCGGCGAGCGTACGCGCGAAGGCAACGATCTCTATCACGAGATGATCGAGGCCGGCGTCATCAAGCTGGACGGCGAAGGCTCCAAGGTGGCGCTGGTCTACGGCCAGATGAACGAGCCGCCGGGCGCACGCGCACGCGTCGGCCTGACGGGCCTCACCCAGGCGGAATATTTCCGCGACGTGCAGGGCCAGGACGTGCTGTTCTTCGTCGACAACATCTTCCGCTTCACTCAGGCAGGCTCCGAAGTGTCGGCGTTGCTGGGCCGCATCCCGTCGGCCGTGGGCTACCAGCCGACGTTGGCGACCGACATGGGCGCGCTTCAGGAACGCATTACATCGACCAAGAAGGGTTCGATCACCTCGGTCCAGGCGATCTACGTGCCTGCCGACGACTTGACCGATCCCGCCCCCGCGACCTCCTTCGCCCACCTCGACGCCACCACCGTGCTGTCGCGCTCGATCGCCGAGCTGGGCATCTATCCGGCGGTCGATCCGCTGGATTCGACCAGCCGCATCATGGACCCGCGTATCGTCGGAGAGGAACACTACACCGTCGCCCGCGAAGTGCAGCGCGTGCTGCAGACCTACAAGGCGCTTCAGGACATCATCGCCATCCTGGGCATGGACGAGCTTTCTGAAGACGACAAGCTGGTCGTCAGCCGCGCACGCAAGATCCAGCGCTTCTTCTCGCAGCCGTTCCACGTCGCCGAGATCTTCACCGGCACGCCCGGCGTGTTCGTGCCCGTCGAGGAAACGGTCAAGGGCTTCAAGGGCATCGTCAACGGCGACTACGACTACCTGCCGGAAGCCGCCTTCTACATGGTCGGCACCATCGAGCAGGCGATCGCCAAGGGCGAAAGCCTGATGAAGCAGGCGGCCTAGCCATATGGGCAAGCCGTTCACCTTCGAACTCGTCTCTCCGGAAAAGCTGGTCTTCTCCGGCGAGGCCGAGATGGTCGTCATCCCCGCCGAGGAAGGCGATCTGGGCGTCCTGGCAGAGCATGCGCCATTGATCGCGACCGTGCGCCCGGGAGTCATCCGCGTCTACAACAACGGCGCCGTCAGCAAGCGTGTCTTCGTCGCCGGCGGCTTCGTCGAGGTGACGGCCGACCGCTGCACCATGCTGGCCGACGCCGCGACGGACGTGACGCAGATCGACCGCGGCCAGGCCGAGCAGGACCTGCTGAAGCTGAACACCGAATCCCCGACCGCGACCGACCGCCACGCCGCCGAAGTGCAGAAGCGCAAACTGGCCGTCGCCAAGGCCAAGGTCGCGGCCGCAGGCGGCAACTACGCGCAGCCGGAGCGGACGCACTAATTATTGTCATTCCGGATGTGGCAGCAAGCCATGTCCGGAATCCACAGGCTTTCGACGCGGCGACCGCAGCATGGATTCCGGCTCTGAGCCCGGGAATGACAGGAGTGTACGATGACCGATAAATTCCGTCTCGACGAAGTTCACAGCTGGATGTTCGACCATGCCCTGCCGTTATGGTGCGATGCGGGGCAGGATGCGCCGGGGCTTGGTTTCCATGAGCTGGTCGGGCTTGACGGCAGGCCGGTCGATCCCGGGTTCAAGCGCATGCGCGTGCAGGCACGCCAGATCTATACCTACTGCCATGCGGCGACGCTGGGCTGGAAGGGCCCGGCGCTGCAGGCGGCGGCGAACGGCGTCGACTTCATCCTGGCCCATGGCCGGCTGGCCGATGGCGGCTGGGCGACGAAGCTGGGTCCCAGGGGTGAGCAACTCGACACAGAACCCAATTCCTACGACCATGCCTTCGTGATCTTCGCGCTCGGCTGGTACTACAAGCTGACGGGCGATTGCGACCTGCTCGAACACATCCATCGCACGCTCGATTTCATGGAAGGGCACTTACGCCATCCGACCGGGCTCGGCTTTCTGACGACGCGGACCCATCAGAAGATGGAGCAGGACCCCAACATGCATTTCCTCGAGGCGATGCTGGTCCTGTACGAGGCGACGGGCGAATCGCGCTTCGCCGAGGAAGCCCGCACGATCCTCACCCTGTTCGCCGAGCATATCCACCAGCCGGAAACCGCCGTGCTGCTGGAGGATTTCGACCTCGACTGGGAACCGCCCGGCGATCCCGCGCATCGCATCGTCGAGCCGGGGCATCATTTCGAATGGGCCTGGCTGCTGTGGCAGGCAAAGCGCATTGTCGGGGACGACGTCATGCCGTTCGTGCCGCAGATCTTCGCCTTCGCCGACAAATACGGCAGCAGTCCGGATGGCCTGGTCTATGACGACGTGTTCGAACATGGCACGGTACTGAACCCGACGCACCGCACCTGGGTACAGACCGAGGCGATCAAGGGCTATATCACCATGGCCGAGTTCACCGGCGCGGATCATTCGGCCCGGATCGCGCAGTTGGTGGATATCCTTTTGGACCAGTACCTGAACACCGCGATCCCGGGCCTGTGGACGGACCAGCCGACAGCCGTATCGAAGGCGACCTCCGCGCCGGCCAGCACGTTCTATCACATATTCCTCGCCTTTGCGGAATTGCAACGCTGGGGACGCGCGAGCGCCTGAGAGGTAGAGGCGTTGTTGCAAATCGGTCGCAGGTGCCGTATGTCGGTAAGGGTGTGGCGGAACGTGTGCTCCAAATCGCCTCTTACAGTTTATCTATTGCGTATGGTGGCCTGCCTTTATGTCTAAACACTGGACTCTGGACGATATTCCCTGGGACAAGTTCGACCGCTCGAAGGTCAGCCCGGATATCGAGAAGATCGTGCGCGCTGCCGCGCTGGTCGAGGCCAACGCCGACCACTACACCGCCTATCTGTGCAACGTGTTCGAGGGCGACAAGGATTTCTGCCAGGAGTGCCTGGAATGGGCGCGCGAGGAAGTGCAGCACGGCGCCGCCCTGGGCAGATGGGCCAGCATCGTCGATCCCAGCTTCGACTTCGACACCGCCTTCAGCCGCTTCCGCAAAGGCTTCAATATCGAGACCGACGTCAGCGCCTCGGTGCGCGGCTCGCGCTCGGGCGAGCTGATCGCGCGTTGCATGGTTGAGACCGGTACCAGCTCATATTACGCCGCTCTGGGCGACGCCACGGACGAGCCGGTGCTGAAGGTGATCTGTGCCCGCATAGCCGCGGACGAGTTGCGCCATTACAAGCTGTTTTACGACAATCTGAAGCGCTACATCGCATCGGAGAACATCAACAAGATACGGCGTGTCCAAATCGCGCTGGGCCGCATCGTGGAGACCGAGGACGACGAGCTAGCCTATGCCTATTACGCCGCCAACGTCTTCGACGAGCCCTACGAGCGCAAGGTGCATTCCCGCGAATACACCCGCCGCGCTTACAAGCTTTACCAGGTCCAGCACATGGACCGCGCCATGGGCATGATCTTCAAGGCCTGCGGCCTGAAGCCGCAGACCGGCATGTTCCGCATCGCTCAGCGCCTCGGCTGGTTCCTGGTGAACAACCGTTCCCGCCAGCTGAACAAGATCGCGGCGTGAGTTTCCGGTGGTCTGGCGGATGGCTAGAATAGAAATCGTCATTCAGGATCGCGCAGCGTATCCGGAATCCATACGGTCCATACACGTCAACAGGGTTATGGATTCCGGTCCTGCTGACCGGAATGACAGTAACTCCACATGAATAACACCGCTGTACTGCTGATTCCCGAACACAGCCCCTGGCGCTACGCGCTGGTGTTCCCGATCATGTTCGTTCTGGGGCTGGAGCTGGTGCTGTTCGTGAGGCTGATCCGCAAGTACCGCAAGCCGTATATACCCCTGCTGGCGATGCTGGGCATGTTCGTGCTGAACTTCGTGCTGTACGACCAGCTGCTGTTCCTGCCGCCGATCGAATTTCCTGCCGATGCTACGCCGCCACAACCGTCAGCGACACCCCCAGCACCCGTCCCCTCGTCTCCGGCCAAGCCTCACTAGACAGGCAGGTGCCTTATTCCGCGGCTATCTCCAGCCCGGGCCCCATGACCTGCACCAGCGCTTCCGCCAGGACCGCGATCAACTCGGGTCCGTGCAGCGGCGTCGGGGTCAGGCGGATGCGTTCGGTGCCGCGCGGCACCGTGGGATAGTTGATCGGCTGCACGTAGATATCGTGTTCGGCCATCAGCCGGTCGCAGATCGCGCGGCATTTCACCGCGTCGCCCACCATCACGGGCACGATATGGCTGGTGCCCGCAATCACCGGCAGGCCGCGCGACAGCAATGCCGATTTCAGCATCGTGGCATGCGCCTGCTGCGCCGTACGCTCGGCCTCGCTGCCGCGCAGATGGCGGATGCTGGCCAGAGCGCCCGCCGCGACCACCGGCGGGATCGAGGTGGTGAAGATGAAGCCCGAGGCGAAGCTGCGGATGAAATCGACCAGGACGCCGGACCCCGCGATGTAGCCGCCGACCACGCCGTAGGCCTTGCCCAGCGTACCCTCGATGATGTCGATGCGGTGCGCGACGCCGTCCCGCGCGGCGACGCCTGCGCCATGCGGCCCGTACATGCCGACGGCGTGGACTTCGTCCAGATAGGTCATCGCACCGTAGCATTCGGCCAGTTCCACGATCGCGGCGATCGGGGCGATGTCGCCCTCCATCGAATAGACTGATTCGAACACCACGATCTTTGGCCGCTTCGGATCGCTGGCCTGCAGCAATTCCTCCAAATGGCCAACATCGTTGTGGCGGAAGATCTTCTTCTCCACCCGCGCCAGCGACAGGCCCTGGATGATCGAGGCGTGGTTGCCGGCATCGGAGAACACCAGGCAGTCGGGCAGCCGCCGCGCCAGCGTCGCCAGCGCCGCCTCGTTGGCGACATAGCCCGAGGAAAACAGAAGCGCCCCCTGCTTGCCGTGCAGCGAGGCCAGTTCGGCCTCCAGCTCGACATGGTATTTCGTGGTGCCGGAGATATTGCGCGTGCCGCCCGCGCCCGCGCCGGTCGCATCCAGCGCCGCATGCATCGCTTCGATCACCACCGGGCTCTGGCCCATTCCCAGATAATCGTTGCTGCACCAGATCGCGACCTCGCGCGGGCCGTCCGGGCCATGATAGAGGGCGAAGGGGAATTTGCCGCGCTGGCGTTCCATCGTGGCGAAGTGGCGATAATGCCCCTCGGCCTTCAACTGGGCGATCTGCCCGGCAAAAAAATCGTCGTAGTCCATGCGCGTCCCGACTCTGGAAGATCATCCATATACATCCAGCGGCACAATAAGCAAAAGGCCCGGAGTCGCCCCCGGGCCTTTTCCCTGTAATAAGGCCCGAGCCTTACTGGACCGAAGAATCGGGCGTGCTGGGCGTCGTGCCGGCTGCGCCGGTGGACGACGACGTGCCCGTCGTACCCGTGCTGCCACCGGTTGCGGTCGTGCCATTGGAGCCCATGCCGGTGGTTCCCATGGTCGTGCCCATCCCCGAGCTTGCTCCCATCGTGCCCGTGCCCGTCGTACCCGTACCCGTACCCGTGCCCGTACCCACGGTTCCGGTGCCGCCGTTATACTGGCTGGTGCCCGTGCCGCTGTTGTACTGGCTGGAACCCGTGCCGCTGCCGTTGTACTGGCTGCCCATGCCGCCGGTCACACCCGCGCCGACACCCGATCCGGCGGCGCCCACACCTGCGGCGGCTCCGGCGTTCGTTCCGGTCCCCGTGCCACCACCGCCCGAGCCGGCGGCATGGGCCGCAACCGACAGGCCAAGGGTAAGTGCGGTCGCCGTGGCGAGAATAATCCTGTTCATCGTAGCGTCTCCTGTTTGATCAGCCCCACCAGAACCCCCCATGCCGTCCTTGCGTTCCCCGGCGAAATTCACCAAAGCTGTTAAGACTTGCAAATGCGGGACGGAGCGTGAGACAAACGGCCCGTTCATGTCAGAAAGGTTTTTTATGAGTGCAAAGCGTTTGTTCGACAGGATCGCTGATCTGCGCCGGCCCTGTCTTGGCCTGACGGCCCTTGCCTTCGCGTTTTCCCCGCTGGCTGCCACCGCCGCCGAAACGTGCAAGCCGACCAGCGACGAGAAATCGGTCTTCATGCGCTCGCTGCAGACCGACCTGATGGTCGCCGCGCTGACCTGCAGCACCAGCGACCAGTACAATACCTTCATCCATCAGTTCCAATCGGTGTTGAAAACCGATGCCGACCATTTGCGCGGCTACTACAAGAAGCGTCGCGGCAAGGCCGGGGCGGAGGAACTGAACACCTTCGTTACGCACCTGGCGAACGACGAGTCGGAGCGCAGCATCCAGCAGGGCCAGAGCGCCTATTGCGACAATGCCGCCAAGCTGTTCCAGACCGTGCTGGCAACGCCCGCCGCAAAGGTGGAGGATTATTCCACCACCCTGCCGCTATCGGGTGAGGCACCGGTACGCAAATGCGCCCTGCCCGCGGTTGCCGCCGCAACCCCGGTCAGCACCGCGTCCGCACCCGTGCCTGCCGCGACGGACGGCAGCACTCCCGCCGAGGCGCCTGCTTCGTCGAACTGACTGGTGGTTCGCTGACCGCAACGAAAAGCCGGCGCTGAGACGCCGGCTTTTTTGCGCGTGCAACTCTACTAAACTGTCATCCCGGCCTGAGCCGGGATCTCTAACCGATCTGCAACAGATCCCGGGTCAGGCCCGGGATGACGAAGATGTGCAGGCGGTTACAGGCAAACAAAAAGGCCGGTACTTTCGTACCGGCCTTTCCGTGCTTATCGCAGATCGACGTTCTTAGTGGAACACGATCTCTACGCGACGGTTCTGAGGCTCCTTCACGCCGTCGCCGGTCGGGACGAGCGGATCGCGCTTGCCCTTGGCGTATACGACGATCTCGTTTGCCTTGACACCCTGCTTCACCAGTTCGGCCTTGACCGATTCGGCGCGGCGCTTCGACAGCTTCATGTTGTAAGCGTCGGAGCCGACGGTATCCGTGTGACCGGTTACGTCGATGCGGGTGACGCCTGCGTTACCCTTGGCAGCGCCGGCAGCGTTGTCGACGATCTTCGTCGCGTCAGTCGTCAGGTTGTAACGATTGAAGTCGAAGAACACGAGGTAGCTGCTCTGGGCAGGAACTGGCTTGGATGCGACCGGAGGCTGAGTCTTGCCCATCGGAGCAGGAGCCGGCTTCGGCTCGTTGAAGGTGTAACGGACACCGGCAAGAGCTTCGTAGCTATGCAGGTGGTTGGTTACGTACAACGGCTTGTTGTCGCCGAAATCGGCTGCCGGTGTATCCATGTAACGGCCTTCGACCGTTGCCGCCCAGTTGTCGTCGAAGTTGTAAGCCAG
The DNA here is from genome assembly GCA_965199335.1 of Alphaproteobacteria bacterium. Lineage (GTDB taxonomy): Bacteria > Pseudomonadota > Alphaproteobacteria > CALMVH01 > CALMVH01 > CBDAQV01. Next base: position 471,606 of record CBDAQZ010000004.1, read on the forward strand.
ACCAGCGATTGCCTGGTAGGCGAAAGCAACGTCGTTACCCGAAACTGCCGGACCCGTCGTACCCTGGGGGTGCGTCGAGGTCTGGTTCCAGTAAGCAGCACCGACACCGACACCCACGTATGGGACGATCGGAACGTTGAGGTTTACCTGGGTCAGGTCGAAGTCATAGAACGCGTTGACGAAGCCCGTCCACACGCCGGTGCGGCCCGAAGACCCGACGCCGAGAGCGCGGTTGGTTACAGTCTCGCTGTAGCCGCCTTCGATTTCCGTGCGGATGTTGTCACCCCAGTTGTAACCAACAGCAGCATGAGCAGCCCAACCTGGGTTGTCATAGTTGATGGTCGAGCTGTTGGTGGCAGCGCCGCTGAAGCGGTTGCCGGTTGTGGTGGGGGCCAGATCGGTCTTCAGGCGATCGTTCCAGTTCAGACCACCATTGGCACCTACGTACCAACCGGCGGGCTCGTCTGCGTGGGCGCTGACGGTGAGTGCGCCAAACGAGACGCCTCCCAACAGCAGTGCGCCCATGAGGCGAAGCGATTTCTTCATTTACAAGCTCCTCTTGAGTTATCTAGCGAACAGACCGCTAAATTCAGTGATTCGGCAGTGTGCTTACGCCCTAAAAAGCGATTTGCACATACCCAGTTCCTCTTTCGTGGCATGTTTGGTCACTACCGATGCAGATTTGCCACAGATAATGTTTTGGGACGCGACCTTAAAATTCGGGTAGACTTGTCCGAGATGTTTCATGCACTTAATTAAATGCAATCACGTTTTCCCGTGAGCGGGAACCAATAAAGAGCAAGGGTTTTTGCAAATGACTTTCTATCCCGAAGAGAAACTGGCGATCTTCATCGACGGCTCGAACCTGTACGGCGCGGCCAAGGCGCTTGGTTTCGACATCGATTACCGCAAGTTGCTGAAATGGGGCGCCTCGCGCGGCCGCCTGCTGCGCGCCTTCTATTATACCGCCCTGTTCGAGGACCAGGAATATTCGCCGATTCGCCCGCTGATCGACTGGCTGGACTACAACGGCTACACGATGGTCACCAAGCCGACCAAGGAATTCACCGACGCCATGGGCCGCCGCAAGGTCAAGGGCAACATGGATATCGAGCTGGCGATCGACGTGATGGAGATCGCGGAGAAGGTGGACCACATCATGCTGTTCTCGGGCGACGGCGATTTCCGCCGCCTGGTCGAGGCCGTGCAGCGCCGCGGCGTGCGCGTCACAGTCGTGTCTACGATCCGTTCGGCACCGCCGATGGTCGCCGACGAGCTGCGCCGCCAGGCCGATCACTTCCTGGAGCTGATGGACCTGGCGCCGGAGATCGCACGCGCCCCGCAGCCGCAGGGCCAGGGTCACGCGCCGCACGGTCAGGCCCCGCATGGTCAGGGCGCACAGGGCCAGAGTCCGCGCGGCTACGCCTCCGAATTCTCCGATTCGCAGGAAGAAAACGTCATCGGCTGATGACGCACGCGTCTTGAGTCATGTAATTTTCAGGGAGCCGGAGCGGGACTGCGGGCTATGCCCGCGCCTCGCCGACTTCCGCAACGCAAACAGGCGGCAATATCCCGATTTCCACAATGCGCCAGTGCCGTCCTTCGGGTCGCTGGACGCCGCGTTGCTGATCGTGGGACTCGCGCCCGGGTTGAAGGGGGCCAACACCACCGGCCGTCCCTTCACCGCCGATTATGCCGGCGACCTGCTGTATCCGACCCTGCTGAAGCTGGGCCTCGCCACCGGCACCTACAAGCGGCGCGCCGATGACGGACTGAGGCTGGTCGATACCCGCATCACCAACGCCGTGCGCTGCGTGCCGCCGCAGAACAAGCCCGAGCCCCTGGAGATCAAGACCTGCCGCAGCGCCTTCCTGGTCAAGGAAGTCGCGGCGATGAAGAACCTGAAGGCCGTACTGGCGCTGGGCACCGTCTCGCACGGGTCGGTGCTGGCGGTGTTCGGCCAGAAGCTGTCGAAATTCAAATTCATCCACGGCGCGCGGCACGACATGGGCAGCGGCGTCGCCCTGTTCGACAGCTATCACTGCTCACGCTACAACACGAACACGGGCGTGCTGACGACGCAGATGTTCGAGGATGTCGTGGGCAAGGTCAGGGACGCGCTGGGCTAGAACAGCGTGGCGGCGAGCTGTTCGATTGCCGCCAGTTCCTGCCGCTTCTGGTCCAGCAGCATATCAAGCTCAGCTCTTGCTTGTTGTCCAAAGGCGACCGGCATTACGGCGCCAAGTCCGGCGGCAGTTACCTTGCGCGGCCATGTCAGGCACAGATCGTAGTCCGGCACGTGGCCGCACACGACATGCGCCTCGCCCGCGTCGCCGCACAGCGCGAGGACGAGCCGTGACAGCCAGACCCCTGTCGCCAGGTTGCGCGGCGCGCCGGCCTTGGCGGTTATGCTCTTCAGCAACGTCCTGACCCTGACGGCCGTGTCGGCGTACTCTGCCTCGCCGGCATAGACCGGTATCGTACGTGAGCCGTGCTCGCCCAGCGCAACCGCTTCATCGAGCATGAAATCCTTGCCCATCACATAATGCAGCCGCGCTGTATCCAGGTCGCCGCCGAAACCGATCACCCGTTCCTTATCGAATTTTCCCGATGCGACGAAAAGCGCAGTCAAATCGTCTACCGGCGTTCCGATCACCACCAACCGCGCCCGGCGCGCGATGCCGCCATCGAGGAAGTTCCGGGCGATCTCGGCATTTCTGGCGAACAGGGATTTCGGCGTATCCCCCAGCGCCATCTGCGCGCCCACGCACACGGCGATGACATCGGCATCGCGCAAAGCCTGCTTACCCGCGACTTTCATCCGGCGCGCCGACCGGGGGTAGGCGCTGGCCGCATCCAACAACGCCGCCATCAACCTGTCCTCGTTGCGGCCGACCAGCGTTATGTCGATGTCCCGATCGGCTGCGGCAAGCTGCATGAGGGTCGCCGCCGCCGTGTTGCCGGACCCGATCAAAGCTATGTGCATAATTGTCCCGTCTGACCTGTGAACGAATGGGCCGGTATACTACACGAGCGTCGATCCACAACCGCGGAGCAGCCGTCCGGTTTAGACCCAGGATAGCAGCGCCGTCTCGCGTCCCGGAAACGCCACCTGCGCGAATGGCCAATCGTCGCGCAGCCAGTCCCAAGACGGTGAAAAGCGTCTGATCGAGTTGCCTTGCATGGCTGGCCCGGATCCAGCAGTACGCCTCGGCATCATAGCCGTCGTGGCCGGGATAGATGTAGGCACAGCCCAGGCAGAGGGACTCATCCCGCGCCATCACGGTGTAGGCGAAGGACGTGCGTTGCTGGAATTCCTTGTGATGCCAGCCGAGGTCGACCAGGTCCTGCTCGAACGTCAGGCCGGGCGACGGCCATTGAGAGTGTGGGCCGAAGACGCCCTGCAGATGATCGATGCTGCTCATCACGGCGTCGTAATCCTTGACCACGTCGGAAATGACCAGGGGGCGCAGGATGAAATCCGGATGTTCCAGGCGCGGCGGCACCACGAAATCTGCGGGAACGAAAGGTGCGGATTTATCCATGGGTTTCAATCGGCCTCGACATAATGGGATAAGGCCACGAAGCCATCGGCGGCGGCATAGACGACCTCGCGGTTGGCGTTGTGCACGCGCGTACCGGGCGCCAGTCCGTGCGCTTCCTCCCAGAAATCTATCTTGCGAACGAAATAGCGAACGCCGTCCAGATATACCGAGGGCTCGAATTTGGAAAACGCCCTGACCAGGCGGTCGATCTGCCGGACTGGCATCGTCCACTCGATCAGCTTGTCGGCGCGGGTCAGCATCGGCCAGTAGCTGCCCTGTCCCTGCGGCTGTTTGTTTGCCCAAGCGGTCCCTATGTCAGCGACAGTATTCAGCAGCATGGTCCTGGCAAGCATCTGACTGCGCAGCGACAACGATTCTAGCGTTTCGCGCTCCGACACGTCGAGCGTCGCTTGCGCCAGGATATGCCCTGCATCCCATGCGGGGGAAATCTCGTGGATGGTTACGCCGGTTTGCGGTAGTTGCTTCAGGATTACATGCGGTATCGGCCATGGCCCGCGCCCCTCGGGCAGCAACGAAGGATGCATGTTGATCGCGTAGCGTACGAAACCACGCCAGTCCGGCACCTTGAACGGATATGCGGCGCAAACGATCGCATCGAACTCCAGCGTGCGGAAGCGGTCCAGGTCCGCCTGTTGCATCGGCGAAAACGTGACCGGCGCGTTCAGCGCCTGCGCCATGGCGATCACATTGACGTTGAAATCGTATTCGTTGTCCGTCTGCCAGGTGAAGAGCTCGACGATTTCATGTCCGGCCTCGATCAATCCGGCCATGCAGGAATGAAAGAAATCGTAGCCGCAATAGACTATTTTCATTCGGAACGTCTTCCATCGTCATCCCGGGTCGAGCCCGGGATGACGAAGAGGGATTTAAGCCTTACTTCAAACTGGCGGCCATGCGCGCTTCGTCGTTGCGGCGGGCGGGCTGGTAGGCGATCTTAGCGTGGTCGGAGCAATAGGGCAGGCCGGGCTCCGCCTCGCCGCCGCAGAAATGGAAGTCCAGCTGGCGCGGGTCGCCGATCGGCCATTTGCAGGCCTTGTCGCTGAACATGGAGACGTTGCGCGATACCGGCGGGGCCTTCTTGACCCGCGGCCTGACCGGGCCCTTGATCGGCGACGGGCGGCCGTCGAGCTTCAGGCGGTGGACCTTGCCGATGACGGCGTTGCGCGTGACATCGCCCAGCCGGGCGGCAATTTCGCTGGCACTCTTCCCCTCGTTCCACATCGCGGTCAGGTTCAGAATTCGCTCGTCGGTCCAGCTCATGCTTTGTCTCCGGTTTTTAGGGGTTTCAAGACGCAGTGTCTGTGGATAACTCAACATCTTGTATGCTGATGCCGTGCATACCATGCTACTGGTTGTTTGACCAGCCATTTTGTAGAAAAAACTTGTATCGGCGGGCAGAGGCTGTTTGTTGATGACAGACCCTTTCCGCCGCGCAGGATTTCCGGTTTCTCCACGTGTCACTAGCAACAAACATGGCCAATCAAAGGCAGACCGGCAGCGTATCGCCGGACCGGCTGGAGGATTGCAGCGACGAAACGCTGATGATCCGCATCGGCCAGGGCGACAACCGGGCGTTCACGCTCCTGGTGGGTCGCCATCTGCCACGCGTGGTCGGCACGGCGTGGCGGATGACCGGCAACAGGGCCGACGGCGAGGAAGTGGCACAGGAGGCGTTCGCACGCGTCTGGGTCAACGCCGCGAAGTGGCTGTCGGCGGAGGAAGGCGGCACCGGCAAGTTCAGCACCTGGCTGTACCGCGTGGTAATGAACCTGTGCATAGACCGCCGTCGCCGCCCGAGGACGGAGGCACTGGATACGGTGCTGGAGTCGGGACCGGAAATGGCCGACGAGGCCGAAGGCGCGGCGGAAGGCATGGCCCGCCGGCAACTGGCGGCGGAAGTGGCGAAAGCGGTCGTCGCCCTGCCCGAGCGGCAACGCATGGCGATCGTGCTGTGCGTGTACGAGGAGGTGAGCAATGTCGAGGCGGCGCGCATCATGTCGCTGAGCGTCGGTGCGGTGGAATCGCTGCTGGTGCGGGCACGCAAGGGTTTGAAGGAAAAACTGGCCCATCTGCAGGGCGACGGATTTTAAGCCGAAAGGCTGGAGGACAGGATCATGGCTAGGAACGACAACGACGATAACAAGCTGGATGCGCTGTTGCGCAGCTGGCAGGTGTCCATCGACACCAGCGAGCTTGCGGTCGATGCGATGACCCGGGCGGCGCGGATGCAGGCGGTCCAGCTGAAGGAGGGCCTGGCGGAGCATGGCTTCTTCGGTCTGGTGGCACAGATCTTCGGCTTCCGCCGTGCCTCGGGCGCGATCTGGTCGGCGGCGGCGGGCATGTCGCTGGCGCTGGTGGTGGGCATCTCGCTGGGCGCCAGCAACACGCTGCCCAGCCTGGACGAAACCGCGTTCAGCATCGATTTCGACAGCGTCATCGGCGCCGGCACGCTGGCCGCGACCACGGTAGACCAGGATCTATGAAGGTCAATCGCTTCCTGCTGGGCTTCCTGGTCGCCGGGCTTTTCCTGTCGCTGATGGCCAACGTGCTGTATGGCGGCGTGATGATGGGCCATGCCGCCAAGCCGCTGCCCAACACGGCGGAAGTAGTCTCGCTGGGACCGATCCTGAAATCCCTGCCGGAAACCGACCGTCGCATGATGCGGCATACCTTCTCGCAGCATAAGGAAGAGATCCAGAAGGACGCCGCCGCCGCCAAGCACTCGGCGATTGTCCTGCGCGAGGCGCTGGCCGCCGATCCCTACGACCAGCAGAAGCTGGATGCCGCCCTGGCCGACTACCAGCGCGACTTCCACAGTCTGCACGAGCTGGAGCAATCGGTATTCTGGGAGGGCGTCCAGCACATGTCGCCGCAAGGCCGCAAGCAGCTGGCGGATTCGCCCGCCTTCGAACGCATGGCGGTGAAATAAGGTACGAGACCGGGCATGAGCCCTAGGCAATAAGACTTGTGCGAACGGGCAAATCGCCGTAGACAGTCAGGCGCTGCATGACCCTCGATGCAGAGTAGTCGTCAAGTGCGGTCGTGGCGGAATTGGTAGACGCGCAGCGTTGAGGTCGCTGTGGGCTAAACCCCGTGGAGGTTCGAGTCCTCTCGACCGCACCAAATTCCTTAGCTCCATCTTGGAACTTATATGATCGACATGATCGGGACCGCTGGGTGGAGCATCCCCCGGCAGCATGCCGAGCTGTTCCCTGGCGCGGACAGCCATCTCCAGCGTTATGCGCGATGTTTTCGGGCTGTGGAGATCAATTCCTCGTTTTACCGTCCCCATAAGCCGTCCACATATGCGCGCTGCGCCGCGAGCGTGCCGCCCGATTTCCGTTTCGCCGTCAAGATGCCGCGCGAAATCACGCACACGCGCAAGCTTGTCGGGACGACCGAACCGCTGGAGCGCTTCCTGGCCGAGATACGATCCCTTGGGAATAGGCTGGGCCCGTTGCTTGTGCAGCTACCGCCCAGCCTCGGCTACGAGAAAACCGCTGCAAGCGCCTTTTTCGAGGAAGTGCGGACACGGTTCGATGGCAATCTGGTTTGCGAGCCTCGCCACCCTTCCTGGTTCGCCGATGGCGCCGAGGCAACTTTTGTCCAGTTCCGCATCGCGCGCGTTGCCGCCGATCCCGCGCCTGTGCCGCAGGCAGCGCAGCCGGGCGGCTGGCCGGGGCTCACCTATCGGCGGCTGCACGGCTCGCCCAAAATCTATTATTCAGCCTATTCCGCCGCATACCTGGATTCTACGGCCGCCGCAATCCGCGAGGCATCGAACAGCGTTCGGGAAAGCTGGTGCATCTTCGACAATACGGCGCTGGGCGAGGCGACCGGCAATGCGCTAGATCTGATGGCGCGCTCGGCGTGAGCTGCCTGTCGTCACAAGCTCCTAATGACAAGAACGGAATCCAATACCCCGTTTGACCGTCCCAGTCTAACGTTCTACCCTGCCGGCCATGGCCGAGAACCCGACGCAGCTGCGCGAAGCAGCGCTGAGTTATCACGAAAAACCCGTCCCCGGTAAGCTGACCGTCAGGCCGACCAAGCCGCTTCTGACCCAGCGCGACCTGGCGCTGGCCTATTCGCCCGGCGTCGCCTTCGCGTGCGAGGAGATCGTCAAGGATCCCGCGGCCGCCAGCCGCCTGACCGCGCGCGCCAACCTGGTCGCCGTCATCACCAACGGCACCGCCGTGCTGGGTCTGGGCGCGATCGGGCCGCTGGCCGCCAAGCCGGTGATGGAGGGCAAGGCCGTCCTGTTCAAGAAATTCGCCAATGTGGACGCCATCGACATTGAGATCGCGGAGACAGACCCAGCGAAGCTGGTCGACATCATCGCATCGCTGGAGCCGACCTTCGGCGGCATCAACTTGGAGGACATCAAGGCCCCGGAATGTTTCGAGGTCGAAAGCCGCCTGCGCGAGCGGATGAAGATCCCGGTCTTCCACGACGACCAGCACGGCACCGCGATCATCGTCGCCGCCGCCGTACGCAACTGGCTGAAGATCACGGGCCGCGATATCGCGCAGACCCGGCTGGTGGCGTCGGGCGCGGGCGCGGCGGCGCTGGCCTGCCTGGACCTGCTGGTGCATTTCGGATTGCGGCACGAGAACATCATGGTCACCGACCTGGCAGGCGTCGTCTACCAGGGCCGCGAGGAGCTGATGGACGAGCACAAGCGGCGCTATGCCCGCCACACCGATGCGCGCGAACTGGCGCATGTTATGGAAGGGGCCGACGTGTTCCTGGGCCTGTCGGCGGCAGGCGTATTGAAGCCCGAGCACGTGCAGCTCATGGCGCGCGCGCCCCTGGTGCTGGCGCTGGCCAACCCGACGCCGGAGATCATGCCGGACGAGGTGCGCGCCGTGCGACCGGACGCGATCATCGCCACCGGGCGCTCGGACTTCGCCAACCAGGTGAACAACGTGCTGTGCTTCCCGTTCATCTTCCGCGGCGCGCTGGACGTCGGCGCCACCACGATCAACGAAGCGATGAAGGTCGCCGCCGCCGAGGCCATCGCCGCGCTGGCGGAGGCCGAGCCCAGCGACGTGGTCAGCGGCGCCTATGACGGCGAGCATCCGCCCTTCGGACCCGAATACCTAATCCCCAAGCCGTTCGACCCGCGCCTGATCGTGGAGATCGCGCCCGCCGTGGCGCGCGCCGCGATGGACAGCGGCGTCGCCACCCGCCCGGTCGCCGATTTCGACGCCTACCGCGAGGAGCTGTCGCAGTTCGTCTACCGCTCCGGCCTGGTGATGCGCCCGATCTTCTCAAAGGCCAAGCGGGTGGAGAAGCGCGTCGCCTTCGCCGAGGGCGAGGAGGAACGCGTGCTACGCGCGGTGCAGGCGCTGGTCGACGAGGGGCTGGCGCGGCCGGTGCTGATCGGCCGCACCGAGGTGGTGCAGCGCCGCATCGACAAGCTGTCTCTGCGCATCCGCCCCGGCGAGCATTTCGACCTGACCGATCCCGAGCACGACCGCCGTTATCACGACTACTGGACGCTGTATCACCGGCTGATGCAGCGCAAGGGCGTCACCCCCGCCGACGCCCGCACCGTCGTGCGCACCAACGCCACGGTGATCGGCGCGCTGATGGTTCAGAAGCGCGAGGCGGACGCGCTGATCTGCGGCACGATCGGCAGCTATCATGACCACTTACGCCACGTTATCGACGTGCTGGGCGTGCGCGAGGGCGTGGCCAAGGTCTCGGCGTGCGAGGTGGTACTGCTGAACGCGGGCACGTTCTTCATCGTCGATCCCTACGTCTCGCCCGAGCCGAGCGCGGCGGAGATCGCGGAGATGGCGATGCTGGCCGCCGAGCAGGTGCGCCGCTTCGGCATCAAGCCCAAGGTGGCGCTGCTGTCGCATTCCAGTTTCGGCACGCACGACGACCGTCACGCCCGCCGCATGCGCGAGGCGCTGGAGTTGATCCGCCAGGCTTCGCCGGGGCTGGAGGTCGAGGGCGAGATGCAGGCCGATGCCGCCCTGTCCGAGGACGTGCGCCGCGCCATCTTCCCCAACTCGCGCCTCCGCGGCCAGGCCAATCTGCTGGTGATGCCGACGCTGGACGCGGCAAACATCTCGCTGAAAATGCTGAAGGCGATCAGCGACGGCCTGTCGATCGGCCCGATGCTGCTGGGTGCGGGCCGCACCGCGCATATCCTGACGCCGTCGGCCACGGTGCGCGGCATCCTGAACATGGCGGCGGTCGCGGCCGTCGACGCGCAGGAAAGCGAAGCCCAGATCGCGGCTAGTCTATCACCGCATATTTGATAATTTTACGGCGTAAGCCGATCGGGTGAGGGGCTACGCCGCTCTGCAAATCAGCCTCTCACCCCGACCCTCTCCCGCTGGGAGAGGGGGAAATTACGCAGCCTCGCTCACCAGCGCAAAGAACGTACCCTCGGGATCGCTACCGTGCAGGATCCATTCCCCGCCCGGCACTTGTTGCGGTTCGCGCGTAACCGTGCCGCCGGCTCCCCGGACGCGATCAGCCGCAGCAGCGATGCCGTCGACGCGGAAATAATAGCGCCAAAGTGCCGCCGGCATCTCCGGCATCCTGGTCATGATTCCGCCCACAGGCTCTGCCCCACCGGGGGCGAACAGGTGGTATTTCCCCATCGGCCCCATATCCAGGGTATCGGTTAGCGTCCAGCCGAACAGCCCGGCGTAGAAATCGAAAGCGGTTTCGCCATCGCCCGCCATCAGCTCGCACCAGCCGATGGTGCCCGGCGTGTCGTGGCGCAAATCGGGCGGCGTGGCGGTTGGCAGCGGGTGGAACAGCACGAACACCGCACCCTGCGGATCGGCGACGACGGCGAAGCGGCCGATCTGCGGGATATCGGTCGGCGGACGATGAACCTTGCCGCCGCTGGCCGCGACCCTGGCCGCGAAGGGGTCGACATCGTCGACCGCGATATAGCCGATCCAGCCCGGCCGGATGCCGCTGCCGCGCATCGCCTCGGACAGCGCCAGCATCCCCGCGACGCGGCCAGCATCGGTCAGGAAGGCGGTATAGGTGATATCGGACTGGCCGGCATCCTGCGTCTTCCAGCCTACGACAGTGGCGTAGAACGCGGCCGTGCCCGTGTCGGCGGCCATCAATTCGTACCAGACAAAGCGACCCTGGTTACCCATGCGACAAACCCCCATTGGAGAATGATCGCGCAAGCTGTACTGAATTCGCCATGGACTCACAACAGGCTACCGCGCACCAATTGCAGACACAGCGTATCCTGCGCACCGTCTTCATGACGATGCTGCTGGCGCGTCTGCTGTTCCCGTTCTTCAGTTCGCCGCTCGACCATCTGTTTTCCGACCCGCTGCGCCATTGGGACAATGGCCGGCACTTCCTGTCGCCCGATGTCATGGGCGCGGACGATCCGTATCTGTACCAGCTATGGCTGTTCCTGCTGCAACAGGCGGCGAAATCGAACCAGGCGGTCGTATTGCTGGGGACAGGCCTGCTGTGTGCCGCACTGCCCTATGGCTGGTACCGCGCCCTGCGCGAGCTGCTGCCGGAGGGCTGGTCCTATGGCGGCGCGATCGCGATCGGGCTGATGCCCGGCTTCGTCGGCATCTACGGCTATTTCATGAACGAGACGCTGTTGCTGACACTGATCGGCTTCGCAGTCTGGCTGAGCCTGCGCGCGATGCGTCTGGGCACCATTCCCGCCTTCGGCTTTGCCTGCGCCCTGTGGCTATTGGCCGGCTTCACCCGCACCGTGGCTCTGCCGATGGGCGGCTGCGTGATGGCCTATCTGTGGCTGGCGCAGCCGAACAAGGTCACCACGGCCGCCGTCGGCGCGGTGTTGCTGGCGGTCATCATGGTACCGGCAGGCCAGCATGCGCGCAGCCAGCTGCATTACTTTGCCCCGTTCGGCAATATTTACCTGAACGAGATCTACCGTGACAGCGGCAAGGAATCGATCGTGATCGATACAGGCCCCCATGGCATCTATCAGTTTACCTGCCCCACTTACACCAATCCCGAATTCTATCCGTGGTCGTTCCATACCACGGACCGCACCGGCAATTTTTCGATCCGTATCGACACCAGCAAGGGCATGGCGGACTGGATCGCCGAAAAGCAGCGCGCCGAACGCGCGAACAATTTCCCCTTCTGGCAGGACATGAAGGAGAATTTCCTGGCGCTGTGCTTCAGCCAGTCCTGGCCCGACAACGATATCCACGCCGCCAGCAACTGGCTGACGGTCTGGTCGCGCTGGCTATGGCCGCCGCTGATCCTGGTTGTCGCCTGCGGTGCCCTCGCCCGCCGCTTCACCGGCCGTGAATGGCTTCTACCCGTGCTGGGGCTCGGCATGTTCGTCTTCCTGGCCCTGCAGCACAGCGCTCCTATGGAGTCGCGTTTCCGCAAACCGATCGACCCGCTTTATATCGCTGCAATCGTGGTGATGCTGCACGGATGGCATCGGCGCAGGACCGGCGACAGGAACGCCTGAAAAGCGGCTTGCGTCAGGGAAATATCTCGCCGAACCCCAGATGGAATTTTTCGAATATCGACCCTGGCTCGTCCGCATGCGCCAGCGATGCCGAATCGGGATTGACCGGTTCAGGTTCCGGTAGCGGTCCCCAGCCGCCGCCCATCGCCTGGATCAGCGAAACGCGTGCGACGATACGCTGTGCCAGCGCATCGGCCTCTCCCTGCTTGGCGGTCAGCAATGTCGTCTGCGCGGTCACGACCTCAAGATAGGTGTTGAGGCCGTTGGCATAGCGATCGTTGGCGTATCTCAGCTGCAGGTCGGCAGCCTTGACCGCGTTGGATTGCGCGATCGCCTCCTGGTCAAGCAACCTGATCGACGCCAGCGCATCCTCGACATCGCGATAGGCGGTGAGGACGGTTTGGCGATAATTGCCGACCGTCTGATTGTAGGCCTCGCCCGCCTCGGCCAGTACGGCGTCGCGCTCACCCGCATCGAACAGCGAAAGCGCGCCGGTCGGCCCGATCGACCAGAACCGGCTGGGACCCTCGATCCAGTTCGACAGGTGCTGGCTTTCGAATCCGCCGCTGACATCGAGCTGAAAATCGGGATAGAAGGCGGCCCGCGCCACGCCGATATCGGCATTGGCCGCCGCGACGTGACGCTCTGCCGACGCGATGTCGGGACGGCGTTGCAGCAGCTCGGACGGTATGCCGGCGGGTATGATCGGGGGATCGATGTTGAACGATGCAGGCGCCAGGGAAAAGGTCGAGCTCGCCTCGCCGACCAGCAGGGCGATGGCGTGTTCCAGCTTGGACCGCGCCAGCGCCACGGCATCCGACTGCGCGATCGCCAGCTGCAGTTGCGATTGCGCCTGTGCCACGTCGACACCGGCGGCGACGCCCTGGTCGAAACGCTGCTGCGTCAGGTCGAGCGCCTGCTTGTAGGCGACGATCGTCTGCGCGAAGATGTTCATCAGCGCGTCCTGCTGGCGCAGCTGGAAATAGTCGGTTGCAAGATCGGCGTGCAACGAAAGGTTCAATGTCTCGAGGTCGTCCTCGGAGGCCTCAGTCCCGGCTTCAGCCACGGCCAGCGAATTGCGCAGGCGGCCGAACACGTCGACATCGTAGGTCGCATCCGCGGAAAGGATGTGATCGTTGAAAGTGATCTCGCCCGTCTTGCTGAGCAGCGGCCGGTTGATCGACTGGCGCTCGCGCGTGGACGAGGCGTCCGTTTGTATGATCGGAAACAGTGCCGCCCCTGCCGCATCCACCGCCGCGCGCGACTGCTGGAAGGCGGAGAACGCGGCGTAAAGGTTCTGGTTGGCGTCGGTCACTTCCGCCTCCAGAGAATCCAGGATCGGATCGTTGAACGCATGCCACCATTCACCGCGCGGGAATTCCGCCAGTGGCTGCGCGACCACCCAGCCGTCCACCGGAGCCTGTTCCTTGTACGCTTGTGGCACAGGAGTCCTGGGTACGTGGTAGTCGGGCGCCAGCGAGCACGACGCGAGCGCGATCACGACCGGAAAGGCGGCAAGGGTGCGCCGTTTCATTTCGCGCCGTTTCCGTCCGTTCCGGGCATGGTCTGGCCGCTGTCGGGCTGGTCGCCGGTTTTGTCGGTATTGCCGTCATCGCCCTTCTGGTCCGGCTTGCTGGGAGCCTTGGAAACCTTCGTGACGGGCTCGGTGCTGCCGCGCGAGGGCTGGACATCCTTTTGCTGCGTGTTTTCCTTGCCCTTGGCACCGGATGATGATCCACTATCCTTGCCATCGTCCTTCTTGTCGGAATGGCCATCCTGGCTGGCGGTGGTGCCCTGGTTGGACGGCGCGGCGATCTTGACCTGCTGGCCCTCGGCCAGGGAGTCGGGTGGGTTCAGGACGATCTGCTCGTCCTTGCCGACGCCCGAAACCAGCTCGACGGTGTTGCCGAAGTCGCGTCCGACCTGGACCTCCTTCAGGTGCACCTTGTTGTCGGCACCGACGACCGCCAGCTGCATGCCATGAGCGCGGAAGATCAGCGTGTTCGCCGGTACGCGCACCGCACCTGAAATATTGTCGCTCGGTACTTCCAGATGCACGTCGACATAGGCGCCGGGAAGCAGCATGCCGTCGTGATTGTCGATATCGACCTCGGTAAGCAATGTACGCGAGGCATTGTCGATCGAGTGCGAGGTACGCGCGACGACCCCCTTGAAAGTCTGCCCGGGTCGTTCGACCAGACGCAGGTCGGCCTTCATTCCGGAGGTAACATAGGGTGACTGGTTCTGCGGAACCGGTACGAACGTGCGCAGCCGGTCGATCGCGGCGACACGGAACAATTCCCTGCCCGTGACCGCGGTGCCGGAGCCTCCGCCAGTGCCGATGCCCGACGTTACCAGCTGTCCGATATCGGTATTGCGCTCGGTAACGACGCCGTCGAACGGCGCATAGATTTTTTCGAACGATTGCAGCGCCTCGTAATGCTTCACATTGGCCTGCGCAGCGTCGACCCCGGCTTTTTGCGCCGCTTCGTTGCTGGCGCTCTGGTCGGCCTCCTCGCGCGAAACCGCGGCGGTCTTGACCAGAGCCTGATAGCGCTTGTTGGTGACGACGGCCAGGTCGTAATTGGCTTTTGCCGTGCCGACGGCGGCCTTGGCCTGTTCCAGCTGCTGGTCCAGTTCGGGGGTTTCGATCACCGCGATCAACTGGCCTTTCTTGACCTTCTCGCCAATGTCGAAATACCAGGCCTTCAGGTAACCGTCGGTACGTGCGTAGAGCGGCGCGTCCACGAAGGCCTCCAGATTGCCGGGCAGATTCAAGTCGTCCGTATCGGGTCCGACCGATGGCTTCAGTACACTGACCGTCGGAGTCGATTCGGCCAGGGTGCTGCGCTTCAGGTCGGCATGGGACAGCATGCGGACCACGATGCCGATCACTGCAAGCGCCAGAAGCACGATGATCAGAAGGATCACCCAGATCCGGCTGCGGCTCTTATGTGGCTTGTCGTCGCCCAGTCGTTTGCCGACCAGAGTGTTGCTTGTGGACATCGATCAGATCCTCGCCTCGCGCGCCGCGACTTTCTTTTGTCGGCGGCCGTGCATGATGGCAAAAACGGTGGGAACGAAAAATAACGTGGAGCCGGTGGCGACGGTCAGGCCGCCGATGACGGCGCGGCCCAGGGGCGCGTTCTGCTCGCCGCCCTCGCCGAGGCCCAGCGCCATGGGAATCATGCCGATGATCATCGCCAGCGCCGTCATCAGAACCGGGCGAAAGCGGGTAAAACCGGCTTCGATCGCGGCGGAAACGGGATCGAGGCCATCGTGCAGACGCTCGCGGGCGAAGCTGACCACCAGGATACTATTGGCGGTGGCGACGCCCATGCACATGATCGCACCGGTCAGCGCCGGGACCGAAAGCGGGGTGAAGGTCAGGAACAGCATCCAGACGATACCGGCCAGCGCGCCGGGCAAGGCCATGATAATGATGAAGGGATCGAGCCAGGACTGGAAGTTCACGACGATCAGCAGATAGACCAGTATGATCGCGAAGGCGAGGCCGCCCAGCAATTCGCTGTAGGCGCTTTTCATCGTCTGCGCCTGCCCACGCACCGAGACCGTCGATCCCTTCGGCAGGTCCTTCAGTGCGTCGTTCACGATAGCGTCGACGCGGTTCGCGACCGAGCCGAGATCGGTATCCTGCACCCCGGCATAGACGTCCAGCGTCGGAGCGGCGTTGTAGTGCGAGACGGTGGTGGGTCCACTTGTGCGTCCGAACGTGGCCAGATTCGACAACAGCGAAACTGGCCCATTCGCGCCGCTGATAGAGGTATTGCGTAAATCGTCTAGGGTGGTCAGCCGGTATTGTGGCGCCTGGGTGGCGATATTGTACTGCACGCCGGTTTTCTTATCGACCCAGAAAGTGGGCGCGGTCTGGAAGCTGCCCGACAACGCAACCAGCAGATTGCTGCCGATGTCCTTCTGCGTAAGGCCGACCTCCATCGCCTTTATCCTATCGACATTGACATCGATCTGCGGCTGGTCGAAGCCTTGTTGCATGTGGACGTCGACGGCGCCCGGAACCAGCCTGATCTGCTCCATGACCTTGTTAAGCCATACGCGATTTTCTTCCAGCTTGTAGCCGCGCACCTGTACGTCGATCGGCGAGGGAAGGCCAAAGTTGAGAATCTGGCTAGTGATGTCGGCAGGCAAGAACGAAAATGTGATCGAAGGAAATGCATTGGGCAACTGCTTGCGGATTTCACGTACGTAGTCGGCTGTGGGTTTATGATCTTCTTTCAACTGTACCTGGATGTCGGCGTCCTGGGGGCCGACCACGCCCGAGCTGGTGTAGGTCAGATTCAGGCCGCTGTTCGGTATGCCGATATTGTCGGTGATGCTGTCCAGCTGGTCCGCAGGAATGATCTGGCGCAGCCTTTCCTCGATCTGATCGCACAGCTTGGCCGTATCTTCCACGCGCAGACCGCTTTGCGCGCGGACGTGCATCTTGAACTGCCCGGCGTCGACCGAGGGGAAGAAGTCGAAGCCGACGAAAAAGATCAATCCAAGCGACAGGGCGCAAATAATCAGAAAAACGGGTGCGAAGATGCGGCGGCTGGCGACAGCGCCCTTGATGACGCCGTGATAGCGTTCGCGCAAGGCTTCGAAGCGATGTTCGAAGCCAAGCTGGAAACGGCCGAAGACGGTGGCGCCGCGCTGTGCGTCATGCGCCTCGTCATGCGTCTTCAGCCAGTAATTGGCCAGCGTCGGCACCAGCGTCCGCGACAGGATGTAGGAGGCCAGCATGGCGAAGACGACCGATTCGGCCAGAGGCACGAACAGGAACCCCGATACGCCGGAAAGGGCGAACATCGGGATGAACACGATACAGATGGCCAGCGTCGAAACCAGTGCCGGGATCGCGATCTGGTGGGCGCCGTCCAGGATCGCCTGCGTGATCTCCTTGCCCTGTTCCAGATGGTAGTTGATGTTCTCGATCGTCACCGTCGCATCGTCGACCAGGATGCCGACGGCCAGCGCCAGCCCGCCTAGCGTCATGATGTTCATGGTGTTGCCGAGCGCCGACAGACAGATGATCGAGGACAGAATGGCCAGCGGGATCGAGATCGTGATGATCGCCGTGCTGCGCAGGCTGCCCAGGAACAACAGTATCATGGTGCCGGTCAGCAATGCGGCGATAACGGCTTCACGCACGACGCCGGATACGGCTGCCTTGACGAAAATCGACTGGTCGGCGATCGGCTTGACTGTCAATGACGGCGGCAGGCCGGCCTGGATCTGAACCAGATTGTCCTTGACCCGGTTTACCACGTCCAGTGTGGAAGCGCGGCCGATCTTGAGAACGTTCATCAAAACGCCGCGGCTGCCGTCTAGGCGGACGATGTTGGTTTCCGGCGGATGGCCGTCGCGGACATTCGCCACGTCGCTGATGCGGATCACGGTGCCGTTCGACATCTTGATCGGCGCGTCATTCAGCTCCTCCGGTTTCAGCGGACTGGCGTTCAATTCGATGTTGTATTCCGTCTCGCCGATTTTTTCCGTGCCGGCTGGGATGACCAGGTTCTGGTTGCCGATCGCGTTACTGACGTCCTGGCCTGACAGGCCATAGAAACGCAGCTTGCGTGGATCGATATCCACCTGGATCTGGCGCATCGCACCACCGTAAGGATAAGGCAGCGCTGCACCCTGCACCGTCGCCAGCTGGGTGCGGATGAAGTTCTGGCCCAGATCGTTGATCTCTGTTTCCGACAGGGTCGGGCTGGTCAGCGCCAGCTGGATGATCGGCACGCTCGATGCGTTGTAGGATACGACCAGCGGCGGCGTCGTGCCCGGCGGATCGGTCTTGAGCACAGTCTGCGATATAGCGGTGATCTGCGCTACCGCCATGTCGGGATTGACCGTCGGCTGGAAGAAGAACTTCACCACCGCCACGCCGTTCAGCGACTGCGATTCGATATGCTCGATATCGTTGACGGTCGTGGTGCCCGCCCGCTCGTAGTTGGAGATGATGCGATCCGCCATCTCCTCGGGTAGCAGGCCGGTGTAGTTCCACACGACTGCGACGATCGGGATGTCTATAGAGGGAAAGATATCAGTGGGCGTGCGCAGGATCGTAAGCGGGCCCATGATCAGGATCAGCAGGGCCAGGACGATAAAAGTATATGGCCGCTCCAGAGCGACCTTGACGATCCACATCCCTTGCCCCTCAGCTTTTGATCATCGGCGTGACGATACCGCGCGAAACTGAACTGAACGGTATAGTATGTTCCGAATAGGGCAAGTTCAAGGCGCCATGCTACGGGTTTGGGATTGCGCGGACGGTGGGAAACGTGTCTTTATACAGGGGATGCGGGTGTAGCTTAGTGGTAAAGCTCCAGCCTTCCAAGCTGGCTATGAGGGTTCGATTCCCTTCACCCGCTCCAAGTATCTACAATTGATTAATTCCTGGGTTCATGCGATAGGGCTATACCCTCGCCCGAACCGAAAGATCATGATCGATGCCGCATTCATCGGATGAACTGAATCCCGTAATGAAGGTGGCGCTTCCTGTGGTCTTGTTCCTGGGCATTCTGGGCAATTCGACCCCGCGACCAAGGGCCGATGTCCCGGCGCCCAAGGATTTTAGCGGCGCTATCGCTGCCGACGTGGACAAGGCCGTGGAGGCAGTCCGCAACCAGCCTGCGGAGCGGCAGGTCATGATGCGCAATGAGCTTGTGCGAATCAACAATACGTTCTGCACGGTGGTTTCGCCCGATCCGTGCTACAGGGGCGACCGAAGGATGCCGCTTGAAGAAGCCGCAAGCCTGATCAAGGCCAACGGCGAACTGCTGGGCGGGAATCACGTCCCGGACGCCACGATGGCGCGACAGGCATGCGCGGCGGAGAAACTTCAATCCAGTCTGAGCAGCCTGCGCGTTTTCTTACGGGCTGTAGATACAGTGCCTTGCACGGGTCACCCGGTAAATCCCTGACCAAGCTTACTGGGCCGCAGCCTACGAATACTAAAGCTTCGGCACCCTCAGCGGTTTTGCGAACTTGTGAAGATGAGCCCCTTCGCTGTCGGCATTGGCAAGGCGACGGGGGAACGTGGAATGCGGATTGTCCCCTGTTGTAGACCAGTGATCGAACGTTTCGCCGGGATCATGATCTTTTTCATAAGCCTTGCGGGAAAACGGCTCCAGTTTTGTCAGGGCTCTTTTGTAGCCCTTCGGGTTGGCGCTGAGTTCGACTGCCCCTACATCCGCATCGTCTTCATAGACAGCCGAACCGATGGATTGCGGTCCCGGATTTTTCAAGAAGAGGGTCCGCTTTTCCTGAATCTGCGCCTCATGCACCAGTTCATGCGCAGTCGCGTAACCCAACTCGTCGCTTGTCATGTCCGGGCCCTTCTTGGATGTCAGGTCCTCGCGGTAAGTGATCAGGCCGCCGATATCCTCGTGTCCCCCCTGGACCGTGATTGGATCCTCGTTTGCATCCTTCGAGCTTGCCAGCGTGCCGTCCGCGCCCGGCTTCAGGGTGACGCGCACGATGTTGGGAACATGGTCCAGCCCCAGCTCGGCGGAATAGAGGGCGACCTTGTTCAGATAGGCCTTTTCCGCCCTGGAATGCTTGCGGTTGGGATCGTTGATCCATGTAAAATGATCGACCCCTTCCTCGGCGGGATGGGCCATGTCCTTCATGAATTCCGGCGTCAGCGGAAGGTTGGCCAGGGTTACGTGCGAGGCGCCTTTATTGTAAATCGACGCTTCGCCTTGATCCGGCGCGGGCGCAGTGCTTTGCGACAGGGCCGATCCCGTCAGCAGAAGCGTAGCCAGAAGTCGTTTTCCCGCACTCATGAGGCGAGCATAATACAAATGCCCGTTGTGGTCCAGAAATGAGGCATTCAAAAGATTGACATTCGGCGGCAAGCCGGATACTTCGCCCGCACCCTAGTTAACCATCAACCTCGCGGGATCATAATGGGCAAGTCGAAGTTTGAGCGGAACAAGCCGCACTGCAACATTGGAACGATCGGTCACGTCGATCACGGCAAGACGTCGTTGACGGCAGCGATCACGAAGGTTCTTGCCAAGAAGGGCGGCGCGACGTTCACGGCGTACGACCAGATCGACAAGGCGCCGGAGGAGAAGGCGCGCGGCATCACGATCTCGACGGCGCACGTGGAGTACGAGACGGCGAAGCGTCACTACGCGCACGTCGACTGCCCTGGCCACGCCGATTACGTGAAGAACATGATCACGGGCGCGGCGCAGATGGACGGCGCGATCCTTGTGGTGTCCTCGGCCGACGGCCCGATGCCGCAGACGCGCGAGCACATCCTGCTGGCCCGCCAGGTCGGTGTGCCGTCGCTGGTGGTGTTCATGAACAAGGTCGATATGGTCGACGATTCCGAGCTGCTGGACCTGGTCGAGCTGGAGATCCGCGAGTTGCTGAGCAAGTACAACTTCCCGGGCGACGACATTCCGATCACCAAGGGTTCGGCGCTGATGGCGCTGGAGGACAAGCAGCCCGAGATCGGCGAGAACGCCGTTCTGGCGCTGATGGACACGGTCGATGCGTACATCCCGCAGCCCGAGCGTCCGAAGGACCGTCCGTTCCTGATGCCGATCGAGGACGTGTTCTCGATCTCGGGCCGCGGCACGGTGGTGACCGGCCGCGTCGAGCGCGGCATCGTCAAGGTGGGCGAGGAAGTCGAGATCGTCGGCATCCGCGACACGACCAAGACGGTGGTGACCGGCGTGGAGATGTTCCGCAAGCTTCTGGACCAGGGAGAGGCGGGCGACAACATCGGCGCGCTTCTGCGCGGCACCAAGCGCGAGGACGTGGAGCGCGGCCAGGTCCTGGCCAAGCCCGGCTCGATCAACCCGCACACGCGCTTTGCGGCGGAAGCCTACATCCTGACCAAGGAAGAGGGCGGACGCCACACGCCGTTCTTCAGCAACTACCGCCCGCAGTTCTACTTCCGCACCACGGACGTGACCGGCCAGGTCCACCTGCCCGCAGGCACCGAGATGGTCATGCCAGGCGACAACATCAGCATGGAAGTCGAGCTGATCGCCCCGATCGCCATGGATGAAGGCCTGCGCTTCGCCATCCGCGAAGGCGGCCGAACCGTCGGCGCAGGCGTCGTCGCAAAGATACTGAAGTAACAGCCGTCGCGGATTAACCCTCGCACGGCGTAAATGGAAAGCCCCGGCTACGATGCCGGGGCTTTTTGTTTGCGTGTACCGTTTAAAAATGCTAACAAATAGTAAATATTTATAGGACTTTAAATGCAACGGTCGGCTGAAATTTTCTTAGGCGCCATTCTTGGCCTTGCAACTGCTTCGGGCGGAGTAATGGCGCAAGCGCCTTCCGACAAGGCGAAGCACGCGAAAGGACCCACAACCGATTACCAGCCGGCTGCCGATTATCCGCAGCTGGAAAGGCTACAGCAGGACTCGATCAAAGGCGTGGCCACAGCCTCGATAGCGCTGCAGGGCGCCATGAGCACGCCCCTGGACGAGAATCTGAAGATCGGTCTGATGCGCCAAGTCGGCCTGCAAAGCCGTGAACTGTGCAAAACGCACCGTGTCGAAGCGTGCCCGGCGAAAAACAAGCCGAAAAGCACCGTGGATATCGAAGACATGGATGATGACGAGTTGCACAGGTATTGGACCGGCAAGGCATTTGACATCTTCACCCGTGCCGAAACGATCATCACCCAGATCACCGAGGAAGACAGGCGGAAAACCGATGTGCTTTCGACGCGAACGGACCGGACGCCCGCGCGCGTGTCCGCCAGCCAGATAGAACGAAACATCAGGGACACCGCGGCTTTGGAGCTGGAAACCAAGGTTTTCAAGGCGGCCGTGGAAGACGAGAAGGAGGAAGAGCGTCTCGAAGCTATCGAACAAGAGGCCGAAGTAATGGGAATCCCGTCGCCTCCGGCTAAGGATACAGTGGCAGCGCCCGATGACAAGCCGGCGTACGTTCCGGGGGCCGATCAGGCGGAATTGTGGTATTTGCAGCAGCAGGCCTGCAGCGCACTGCATGCCGCCGCAGACAGCTTGACCGATACGCTCAGGGTGTATCCCTCGGACGGCGTGCTGAGCGAAAAGCAGCTTTTGGCGATCAACGCGACTGTCGCGAAAATGGACATCGATCATCCCGACGCGGAATCCCTGGCCGGCAAGCCAACGCTCCAGGCACCGATCCTTCCGATTACGACATCGCTGGATGACGATCTGGATGCGGTGGCTCTTGCCGGCGATATCGGACCCGTCGTTCCGCAACCGGGGCCCGATCCGGTCGCCGCACAAAAACCCCTGTCGCCTGCCGACCTGAAGCAGTCGACTGCCGATTTCATGGAAGAGGCACAGAATTTCATCCAGCAGACATTGCAGGAGCGCGACGAAAACCGCGAAGGCGAGGTACCGGAGAAAAGCATTGTCGTACACGACGTGACGACGATCTATGCCATCGAGCAGCTTACGCTGACCCTCAGGAAAGTCTTTGCTGAAAAGCCCGCGCTCCCTGCACCGAGGGCTTCGCAATGACCGATTGCTCGAATTTTATTGTCGTTGCGGGTGGAGCGTAATACTATCTGCCGTGTTCAATATCGCGATCAGCCCATCGGGAGCCGGACTATGAGTGAACTGGAAAAGCAGCTGGTGCAAGCAGAAGACAGGATTCTGGCGCTGGAAACAAGCGTTAACGACCAGGAAACGCGCAAGGAACTCAGCCCGGCACAGGCTGCCGCCGTCATGCAGCTGGTTCTTGCGGCGGAAACGGGATTGGGCGCCAATGCCGGCTCTGTACCTGCGGCCAACAACCTGAACGCCGGCGCTCTTGCCAGGGGTGCGATGGAACAGATGTTCGAGGCCGACTTTCATCAGGGTGCGCCCGGCGCATCTCCCGGTCTGAGCGAACAGACGATGCGCGGCGAAATCGCCGCCGCGGCCAACACCGAACGAAGCCTCGTCCTTTTGGAAGAACGTGTGCGTGAAACGCTGGCATCGGCCTCTCCTTCCAACTGAATCGGCGCAGCAATTATAGGAAACCCGGCCTGAGTGCCGGGTTTTTTTTATGAAAGATTGATTTGCCAGTACGGTCTGAAAAGCAGAAAATGCTTCATGTACCAAGATAGTCTTGGTTGCCGGACAACGAAAGTACAGAGAGTACCATGTCGACTAGAAACGAGCTGATCGAAGCCCAGGTTATGGCCCTTGTCCTAAGGGCCGGCAGTATCGATGCGGCGGTAAAACGTGCCCCTTTGACCAAAAACCAGACGACGAGGGTCGAAAGGAGCATCAGCAGGGTTGCCGAAGCCCTGCATGTCGGCGCCGGCACCGCCAGTTGCGGGATCGGCGTTTCGCGCATGGCCAACAGGGTTGTCGGCGATATCGTGGCCGATACGGAAGCCAAGGCGGGCGACGGCGTGGACACCCAGGCGGAGATCGATGCAAACGCCCGGGCGATAGATCTGCTGGGGCTGCTGGATACACATGTGCGGCAGGATCTGGCCCAGAAAGAAATTCCTTCCTGACAGCGCAGGATGGTCGTTAATGCGGCGTGTAATGTCGTGAAGGAAGCGGTGATTCCGTGTTGCAAAGATGCCAAGTCGGTAAAAAAACTTGGTTAAATATGCAATCAAGGCTTGAGCCGCGCGCCTCTCGCACGTATGAGACGTTCGGTATTCGGGCGCGACCCTGGCCACTCCGGGCAGGGCGTGCCGACCGATGACATTATAAGGAAGATGGAAATGAAGACTCTCGCTGCTGCCGCTCTGTCGCTGGTTCTGGTTGGATCCGCTGTGCCTGCTTTCGCTCAGATGGGCAACGAAACCACCACGACCACCACCACTGACAACACCACCACGATGGGCAACAACACCACCCATCACCACAAGAAGACGACGCATCACAAGAAGACCCACAAGCACACCATGGGCAACAACGCGTCCAACACCACCAGCTCGACCACCACGGAAGAGCTGAACAACACCGAAGCAACCAACACCACCAAGTAAGGTCGGTGCAGGCCGCCGGGTCGGAATTCATGTTCTGACCGGCGGGCTTCATGTTTGAATGAACCGGCGGACCTTCCGATGGAGGGTCCGCCGGTTTTGTTTTGCGGGTGACCCATGACAATCGTTTCCACGGCCCTGACCGGCTTCCTGGTCGGCGGCAGCCTGATCGTCGCGATCGGCCCGCAGAACGCCTTCGTGCTGCGCATGGGGCTGCTGCGCCGCCATGTACTGCCGCTGGTGCTGTTCTGCGCCACCTCCGATGCGCTTCTGATCCTTGCCGGCGTTCTGGGCTTGGGCGCAGTGCTGTCGGCCCACAGGCAGGCGGCGGATGCGATTGCCATCGGCGGCGCACTGTTCCTGCTATGGTACGGCTGGAAGTCGCTCAGGCGCGCCCTGCATCCCGCCGGCCTCGACCAGGCTGCCAGCCAATCCGTGTCGCTGCGCCGGTCGTTGCTGACCTGCGCTGCCTTCACCTGGGGCAATCCGCATGTCTACCTCGACACCGTATTGCTGATCGGCAGCCTGTCGCTGCCCTATCACGGGCTGGAGCGCGCCGCCTATTCGGGGGGCGCGATGGCCGCCTCCTATGCCTGGTTCGGCGCCCTGGGTTACGGTGCTGGGTTTCTGGTGCCGCTGTTCCGGCGCCCCGCGACGTGGCGCTTCCTCGACCTTTCCATCGCCCTGGTCATGTGGGCGATCGCCCTGCGGCTGATTTATTCGACGCTTTTCCGATAAAGCCATTGCGTGTCGGCGCGGCCTTGTCTAAACCCTTGTGCTTCCGCGCGTGTAGCAATACAGGCGCGGGAAACTGTGTGTTCGTCATGCCGCTGTACGCGTAGGCGCGAAAGCGCCTTCACCGAAGGGGTGTAGCTCAATTGGTAGAGCGCCGGTCTCCAAAACCGGAGGCTGTGGGTTCGAGCCCCCCCGCCCCTGCCAGCTGCAATGACCGACACAAAACGATTTAACGAGGCGAAACGATCACGATGGCTAGAACGACGCCGGCGCAGTTTGCGCGGCAGGTACGACAGGAAACGGCCAAGATCATCTGGCCCACAAGGCGCGAAACGGTCACCACCACGATCGTCGTTTTCGTCATGGTGGCGTTTGCCTCGACGTTTTTATTCATTGCCGACCAGCTGATCGCCTTCGCGGTGCGCTGGACACTGGGATTGGGAGCTTAGCCATGTCGGCGAAATGGTATGTCGTGCACGTGCACTCGGGTTTCGAAAAGAAGGTCATGCAGGCCATCCAGGAAAAGGCCGAGAAGATGAATATCGCGCACCAGTTCGAGGAGATCATGGTCCCGACCGAGGGCGTGACCGAGATCCGCCGCGGCCAGAAGATCAACACCGAACGCAAGTTCTTCCCCGGCTACGTGCTGGTCAAGATGGACCTGACCGACGAAAGCTGGCACCTAGTGCGCAACGTCGCCAAGGTCACCAATTTCCTGGGCGGCGGTTCGCGCCCGCAGCCGATATCGGAATCCGAGGCCGAGCGCCTGATCAGCCAGATGAAAGAGGGCGCGGAGAAGCCGCGCCGTCCGTCGATCACCTACGAGATCGGCGAGAGCGTGCGCGTGGCCGACGGCCCGTTCACCTCGTTCAACGGCATCGTCGAGGAGGTCGACGAGGAGCGTTCGCGCCTCAAGGTCGCCGTCTCGATCTTCGGCCGCTCCACCCCTGTCGAGCTGGAATACACCCAGGTCGAAAAGGCGAGCTGACCCTTAGTTTCTTTCACTGTCGTGGGAGGTCAGCCATGACCGCACCACGGCGCTTCCGGGGCCCTGCACAAAGCCGGGCCCCAACATTTGGAGGTTTATAAATGGCACCGAAGAAGATCGTGGGCTTCATCAAGCTCCAGGTCCCGGCCGGAAAGGCGAATCCCTCGCCCCCGATCGGTCCTGCGCTTGGACAGAGAGGCCTCAACATCATGGAATTCTGCAAGGCGTTCAACGCCCGCACGCAGGAGATGGAGCCCGGGATGCCGATCCCGGTCGTCATCACCGCGTTCGCGGACCGGACGTTCAGCTTCGAGATGAAAAGCCCGCCGAACTCCTACTTCCTGATGAAGGCGGCAGGGATCGACAAGGGCAGCCAGACGACCGGCACGAAGTCGTCGGGCACGATCAAGCGCTCCCAGATCAAGGAGATCGCAGGCAAGAAAATGCAGGACATGAACGCAACGACGGTCGAGGGCGCAATGGCGATCCTCGAGGGTTCGGCGCGTTCGATGGGCCTGGAAGTGGTGGAGGGCTAAACCATGAACGGAAAACGTTTGAAGACCGCAAGGGCCACAGTGACGATCGACAAGGTCTACACCGCCGCCGAAGCCGTGAAGCTGGTCAAGAGCAACGCCAAGGCGAAGTTCGACGAGACGGTCGAGATCTCCATGAACCTGGGCGTCGATCCCAAGCAGAACGACCAGAACGTGCGCGGCATGGTTCAGCTGCCCAACGGCACCGGCAAGGACATCAAGGTTGCCGTGTTCGCCAAGGGGGACAAGGCTGAAGCGGCAACGGCCGCAGGGGCCGAGTTCGTGGGCGCGGAAGACCTGGCCGACCGTATCCTGGCGGGCGAGATGGGCTTCGACCGCGTGATCGCCACGCCGGACATGATGATGGTCGTCGGCAAGCTGGGCAAGGTCCTGGGCCCGCGCGGCCTGATGCCGAACCCGAAGCTGGGCACCGTTACGCCGAACGTCGTGGAAGCGATCAAGGCGGCCAAGGGCGGCGCGGTCGAATTCCGCGCCGAGAAGGCGGGCATCGTCCACGCCGGCATCGGCAAGGCCAGCTTCAGCGAGGAACAGCTGCTGGGCAACCTGATCGCCTTCGTCACGGCCGTGAACCGCGCCAAGCCGTCGGGATCGAAGGGCAACTACATCAAGAAGGTAGGCCTGTCCTCGACCATGGGCCCGGGCGTCAAGCTGGACCTGCAGGCCCTGCTGGCAGAGGCCGTGTAACTAACCCCTCCTCTAGTGGGAGACGGAGCAGAAGCCGGGCCGAAAGGTCCGGCTTTTTGCTTTTGGCGTCTGCAAAAAGGAGCGTTTTTGCCGGAACGACCCCATGTACAGTAGCCATGTATCTGATTCTGCAGGACTAAAAAGTGCGATTCGACAGCAAGGCCCGGAGTGCCGGCGACGGGTGCTTGTCTATGATCCCGATAACGGAGATATTGAGACAAGGACGCATGCCATGCCCGACTTACGAACCACCCAGCCGCCCATAACCCGCGATCCGCGCTGGGACAGCATTGTGGCGCGCGATGCCGATGCCGATGGCCGGTTCTGGTATTCGGTGCTGACGACCGGCGTCTATTGCCGGCCCTCCTGCCCGTCGCGCATGGCCAGGCCTGAAAATGTGACCATCCACGCCACGCTAGCCGAGGCACAGGCGACGGGATACCGCCCGTGCCGCCGCTGCAACCCGCAGGGGCTGTCGGTTGCGGCGGAGAATGCCGCGCTGGTCGTCAAGGCCTGCCGCCTGATCGAAGCGGCGGAAGACGTGCCCAGTTTGAACGAACTGGCCGAGGCCGCGCAGCTCAGCCCGCACTACTTCCACCGGCTGTTCAAAAGCGTCACCGGCGTCACGCCCCGCGCCTATGCCATGGCGCACCGCGCGGCGCGCGTGCGGCAGGGGCTGACGACGGACCGGACGGTGACCCAGGCGCTGCACCAGGCGGGCTTCGCCTCCAGCGGCCGGTTCTACGAGGCAGCGCCGGGCATGCTGGGCATGAGCCCCGGCCGCTACCGCGCCGGCGCCCCGGGCGAAACCCTGCATTTCGCCATAGGACAGTGCTCGCTGGGCGCGATCCTGGTCGCCTCCAGCGCCAAGGGGGTGGTGGCGATCCTGATCGGCGACGACCCGGACGCCCTGGCCCGCGACCTGCAGGACCGGTTCAGGCACGCGCAGCTGGTCGGCGCGGATGCCGGCTACGAAATGCTGGTGGCAAAGGCGATCGGCCTGGTCGAAACGCCCGGCACCGGGCTGGACCTGCCGCTGGACATTCGCGGCACCAGCTTCCAGCAGAAGGTATGGCAGGCGTTGCGGCAGGTACCGGTGGGCCGGACCGCAACCTACAGCCAGATCGCGGCCAGTATCGGCGCGCCGGGGTCGGTCCGCGCCGTGGCGGGCGCCTGCGCCGCGAACCCGCTGGCAATCGCCATACCCTGCCACCGCGTCGTGCGCACCGATGGGAGCCTGTCGGGCTATCGCTGGGGCGTGGAACGCAAGCGGGCGCTGATAGAGCGGGAGGCGGCTACGGGGTGACGTGGAGTGCGTATTGCCCCGATCCCATCGGATCCTCGGGCGCGTGCACGCCATAGACGACATCCAGGAAGATTGTCCCGTTCGGCGCCTTCAGCGCCGACGGCAATGCCGTCAAAACCCCGTTCCGGAAAGTCACGGTCCTGCCCCGGTCGGTCACTGCAAGCTCGGGGGAGGTGGTAACGTCGGTGGTTTTTCCCGAAACGTCGGTCGCCGAGACGACAATCGTATTCGGTGTACCGACGGCGACCTCGGGAATCCCGGGATTTGCTACCATGCCGTCGTTTTCTGTCAGAATGGCGCCGTTCAATGTGACGGTGAGCCTGTACTCGGGATAGGCTCTTTCACCGCTGGCCGCTTTGTATGAGACCAGCACCAGAAGAAAAGCCAATGCGCTTGGCCGCAAGCTATCCATCAGACCGGAAACAGTCTTCTGATCGATTTTCATCCTATGCCTCCGTCGAAAGGGATCCCGGATCAAGTCCGGGATGACAGCTATGCGATCGGCCTAAACCACGATATTCACGATTCGGTTCGGTACCACGATCACCTTCTTCGGCGTCTTTCCGTCCAGGAATTTCTGCACGTTCTCGTCGGCCAGGGCCTCGGCCTCGACCACGTCGCTGGCGGTGTCGCGCGTCATGTTGATCGTGCCGCGCAGCTTGCCGTTGACCTGTACCGCTATCGTCACAGTGTTCGACACCAGCAGGGTCTCGTCGAATTCCGGCCACAGCTCCTCCACCAGCAGCGTGGCGTGGCCGAGGCGCTGCCATAGCTCTTCGGCCAGATGCGGCATGATCGGGCCGATCATCTTGACCAGCGCCTTGATCGCCTCGTCCAGCGCCGAGGCGCTGGCTTTGGCCAGGTGGTCCTCCAGCACGTTCGACAATGTGCGGATGCGGGCGACGGCAGCGTTGAAGCGGAACTTGTCGATGTCGTCGGCGACGCCGGCGATGGCGCGGTGTACCGCCTCGCGCAGGATCTGGTCGGCATCCGAGCTTGCAGGCGCGGTTTCGATCCGCGCGGCGAGGTTGTTGACCAGCCGCCACAGCCGGCCGACATAGCGCCACGAGCCCTCGACCCCGGCCTCCGTCCATTCGCCGTCGCGCTCGGGCGGGCTGTCGGACAGGATGAACAGGCGGATCGCGTCGGCGCCGTACTTCTCGACGATGATGTTGGGATCGACCACGTTGCGCTTGGACTTCGACATCTTCTCGATGCGGCCGATCGTCGCCGGCGTGTTGTCGCTGGCGCGGACCAGCGCGCCGTCGTCGGTCTTCACGACCTCGTCCGGCTGCAGCCACTTGCCGTCCTGGTCCTTGTAGGTGGCGTGGGTCAGCATGCCGAGCGTGAACAGGGCGGAGAAAGGCTCGTCCGGCCCGTCGATGAAGCCGGTGTCGCGCAACGCGCGCATGAAGAAACGCGAATACAGCAAATGCAGCACCGCATGCTCGATGCCGCCGACATACTGGTCGACGCCCATCCAGTACCCGGCCTTGGCGCGGTCGAACGGCTGATGCTCCTCGTGCGGCGAACAGAAGCGCAGGAAATACCACGAGCTGTCCATGAAGGTGTCGAACGTGTCGGTCTCGCGCGTGGCCGGCTGGTGGCAGCTGGGGCAGGCGACATGCTTCCAGGTCGGATGGCGGTCCAGCGGATTGCCGGGCATGTCGAAGGTCACGTCCATCGGCAACGTCACCGGCAGCTGGCCCTCGGGTACCGGCACCACGCCGCAGCTCTTGCAATGGATGATCGGGATGGGGCAGCCCCAGTAGCGCTGGCGCGATATGCCCCAGTCGCGCAGGCGCCACACGACCGTGCCCTGTCCCTGCCCCATCGCCTCGATCCGGCTTATGGCTTCGGCCTTGGCGTCCTCGATGCTCATGCCGTCCAGGAAGTCGGAATGCGCCAGCCTGCCCGGGCCGGTATAGGCTTCCAGATCGATTGTATAGAGGGCCGGGTCGGCGCTTTCCGGTACGACCACGGGCTTGACCGGCAGATCGTATTTACGCGCGAAATCCAGGTCGCGCTGGTCGTGCGCGGGGCAGCCGAAGATCGCGCCGGTGCCGTATTCCATCAGCACGAAATTGGCGACGTAGACCGGCAGTTCCCAGGTGGGGTCGAAGGGATGCTTCGCCTTCAGCCCGGTGTCAAACCCCAGCTTCTCGGCGGTCTCGAGCGTCGCGGTCGCGGTGCCCATGCGCCGGCAATCGGCAATGAAGACGGTCAGTCCCTCACTGGTCGCGGCGATCTCCTTGGCCAGCGGATGATCGGGGGAGATCGCCAGGAACGAGGCGCCGAACAGCGTGTCCGGCCTTGTGGTATAGACCTCGATGCCGTCGGCGCGTTCGGACAGCGCCCATGTCATGCGCAGGCCGGTCGAGCGTCCGATCCAGTTCTCCTGCATCGTGCGGACGCGCTCGGGCCAGCGGTCCAGCGTCTTGATCGCCTCCAGCAGGTCGTCGGCATAGTCGGTGATACGCAGCATCCACTGCTCCAGCTCGCGCCGCTCGATCAGCGCGCCCGAGCGCCAGCCGCGGCCCTCGATCACCTGCTCGTTCGCCAGGACGGTGTTGTCGATCGGGTCCCAGTTGACGAAGGTCTTCTTACGGTAGGCGAGGCCGGCCTTCTGGAAGGCCAGGAACATGCGCTGCTGGTGCTTGTAGTAGCTCGGTTCGCAACTGGCGAATTCGCGCGTCCAATCGATGGCGAAGCCGATGCTCTTGAACTGCTGGCGCATCGCCGGGATGTTCGAGCGGGTCCATTCCGCCGGGTGGATGCCGCGCTCCAGCGCCGCATTCTCGGCCGGCAGACCGAAGGCGTCCCAGCCCATCGGGTGCAGCACGTTGTAGCCCTGCGCGCGGCGGAAGCGGGCGAAGATGTCGCACAGCGTCCAGTTCTTGACGTGGCCCATATGCATGAGGCCCGACGGGTAGGGAAACATGCCGAGCACATAGGATTTCTTGACGCCCGACTTTTCCGTGGCGACGAAGCTGCCGCGTTCTTCCCACAATTTCTGCCATTTGGCTTCCACGGCGCGGAAATTGTAGCGCTCGATCTCGGGGGTGGTGTCGGTTTTGTTGTCGCTGGCGTCCATCCGGTTCACTTACCGTCAATTTGGCCGCTGTGCAATTGCTGGGCATAGGCGCCGATCACACGTTCGAGACGCGCGGCGATGGCGGGATCGGATGCGACCTCCTGCCAGTCGTCGCCCGCTTGCACCTCGCGCCGCACGCCGACATGGACGGCGGTGGAATAGGGCCGGGCATAGTCCAGCGCGATGGCGATCCTGAAACGCTGCGTGGCATCGCCATGCGGGGCGCCCCAGGTGGTTTCCACCGTGCCCTCGACGGGGTCGGTTGCCTGCAGGGGCAGGAAGTCCACCGTCTCGCGCGCTGCCTGCCACAGATCGGCGTCGAACGGGATCGGCGCGGCGAGGCCCGATTGCGGCAGCGGGGGCCGGGAGCCGCCACAGGCCGCAAGCACGAAGATCGCAGCCAGCGCTGGTAAATTCCGCAACATCACATACTTTCAGATCATGTCCCCTGTCGCCGAAAACCTTATAGCGGTCCGCCGCCGCTTGGAAGCGGCAGCTGCCGCCAGCGGGCGCAGCGCCAACAGCATAACCCTGCTGGCGGTCAGCAAGCTGCAACCGGCGGCGCAGATCCAGGCGGCGCTGGCGGCGGGACAGCGCGTCTTCGGCGAGAACCGGGTGCAGGAGGCGCAGAAGAAATTTCCGGCGTTACGCGACCGCTATCCCGACCTGAAATTGCACCTGATCGGGCCGTTGCAGACCAACAAGGTCAAGCAGGCGGTCGCTCTGTTCGATGCCATCCACAGCGTCGACCGGCCGAAGCTGGCCGAAGCGCTGGGGCAGGAGATGCGGGCGCAGAAGAAACAGGCGGCCTGTTTCATAGAGGTCAATATCGGGCACGAGGCGCAGAAGGCGGGCATAGCGCCCGCGGATGTCGACGCCTTTCTGGTGCTGTGCAAGGAAAGCTATTGCCTGCCCGTCGCCGGGCTGATGTGCATCCCGCCCGTCGGCAGCGATCCAAGGCCGTATTTCGACGAGCTGGCCGAGCTGGCGCGGCGGTGCCGCGTGTCGTGCCTCAGCATGGGGATGAGCGGGGATTTCGAGATCGCCGTCGCGGCGGGAGCGACGCATGTGCGCGTCGGTACGGCGATTTTCGGCGACCGGGTCTAGACCAGGATATCGCGGATCTGACCGCGCGTCGTCTGGCTCGGCACCGTGGCCGATGGATCGCGGCGCGCCTGACCCTGGGCGGGACGGCCCCTGTTGTCCCGGCGTTGCGGCGAGCCGTTGCGCGGGGCAACGCCGGTGACGGTCGCAACGGTGTAGGCATCCGTCTCAACGGAGGCGGGTGCGCTCAAGGCCGGGTTAAGAGTCACGGTTAAGAATGACATAAAATGAATGTAGCATTTACTATAAACGAAAGCAAAGCTTTTCGCCGGTTTCGGCCCGTTCAGGTCATAAAAAAAACCAGGCCCCCGAAGGAGCCTGGTTCTTTTGTTTCGACGTTTGCCGGTTCGGACCCGGCCGTTGTCGTTTCCGGATCAACCGCCCTTGAAGAGGCTGAGGATGTTGGAAGGCTGCGAGTTCGCGATCGACAGCGACTGCGTGGCCAGCTGCTGCTGGGTCTGCAATGCGGTCAGCTGCGCGCTGGCGGTTGCCAGATCGGCGTCCACCAGGTTACCGAGGCCGGTGTTGGCCGCGTCGCTGAGGTTCTGTACGAAGGTGATCTGCAGCTGGATGTTGCTGTTGTCCGCACCCAGACCGCCCAGGGCAGCGTTGACCTGGTTGGTGAAGTTGGACAAGGCGGCACCGAACACGGAGGTGCCCAGCGCACCGGTCTGAGCGGTCTGGTAGGCACTTGCCGAGTTGCTGACGGCAGCCAGGGCCGCGACGGCTTCGAACTGGTTGATCTCCGAACGAGAAATCAGGCCGCTTGCATTGGTTGCCAGGAATGCACTGGCAACCTGATCGTAGGTTGCGCCGGTTGCACCACCCGTGATGGTCGCCACCTGGTATACCAGACGGGCCAGACCCAGGAAGCCGTCGGTGCCGGCAGTGCCGCCCGTCAGATCCTGCGAATGGATGGTCAGCGATGCGCCATTCAGGCCGGACAGCACGTTCACGCTGGCCGGTGTTGAGAACGACGTGAAGCCGCCGTTGGTTACCGAGAACGTACCCTGGCTTGCGGCCAACAGGTTGATGCCGTTGTAGCTTGCGCCAGTGATAAAGGTCTGCACCTCATCGACCTGCGACTTCAGGTTTGCCGTGTAAGTCTGGCGCTGCTGGTCGCTGATGCTGCCGTCCGAAAGCTGCGTCAGGCTCTGCGTGATGTTGGTCAGCAGGTTCGATACCGCCGTAGCGCCGGTGATGGCGACGTTGGTCAGGCTCTGACCGTCGTTCAGCGCGGTGTTGACGGAGTCGTAGGCGGCCAGGTTGGACCTGACACCCTGAGCGACGGCGAAAACGGCTGCGTTGTCCTGTGCGCCGGCAACCTTGTCACCGGTCGAAACTTCGTTCTCGACCTTGTTCAGGTTGGTCTGGATGGAGGAGAGGCTTTTCAGCGCGATTTGCGCGCCGACATTTGTATTGATCGAAAAATTGGACATGACTGGCTCCCTTTCTGGTAGAGCTATGTAAACCGCCTCCGAACAGGCGGAATCGCTTCTGCGATAGGAAGGATGATAGGTTACGCGTGTTAAATAACAGTAAAGTTGTATTCGCTAAGCCAATCAGGTGAATTTAAAGGACGATGACATGACAAATGAGATCAAGCTTCACATCGGTGGCCAGCAGCCCAAGGAAGGCTGGAAAATCCTGAATATAATGGCAGGTCCCGATGTCGACATCACAGGTTCGTGTACCGATCTTTCTCTGTTTCCGGACGGTAGCGTTGACGAGGTTTATGCCAGCCACGTTTTGGAACATCTCAATGCACAAGAAATCACAATCGCCATGGCGGAAATATCCCGTGTCATGAAACCGGGCGGTGTGCTCAAAGGCAGCGTTCCCGACATGAATGTACTGTGTCGTCTCTATATGGAGGCAATCGAGCGCCCCGCTGAGCAGGTCAAAATCATGCACATGATTTACGGCGGCCATGTCAATGAGTTCGATATCCACCACTTCGGTTTCAATTTTACCGTGATGGCGGCGATGCTAGGGCGGGCAGGTTTTTCCCGTATCGACCAAGTCGATTTTTTGAACGAGTTCACTGACACTAGCTCACTCACATTCAACGGTGTGCTGATCAGCCTGAACTTCATAGCGACAAAATAAGAGCCTGACCGAGCCAATAAAAAAACCAGGCCCCCGAAGGAGCCTGGTTCTTTTGTTTCGACGTTTGCCGGTTCGGACCCGGCCGTTGTCGTTTCCGGATCAACCGCCCTTGAAGAGGCTGAGGATGTTGGAAGGCTGCGAGTTCGCGATCGACAGCGACTGCGTGGCCAGCTGCTGCTGGGTCTGCAATGCGGTCAGCTGCGCGCTGGCGGTTGCCAGATCGGCGTCCACCAGGTTACCGAGGCCGGTGTTGGCCGCGTCGCTGAGGTTCTGTACGAAGGTGATCTGCAGCTGGATGTTGCTGTTGTCCGCACCCAGACCGCCCAGGGCAGCGTTGACCTGGTTGGTGAAGTTTGCGAGAGCGGCACCGAACACGGAGTTGCCCAGCGTACCGGTCTGAGCGGTCTGGTAGGCACTTGCCGAGTTGCTGACGGCAGCCAGGGCCGCGACGGCTTCGAACTGGTTGATCTCCGAACGAGAGATCAAGCCACTTGTGTTGTTGGCGAGGAACGCGGAGGTAACCGTGTCGTTGCCGGTAACAGTAGCTGCGACCGAACCGGTTGCAGTCGCCACCTGGTATACCAGACGGGCCAGACCCAGGAAGCCGTCGGTGCCGGCAGTGCCGCCCGTCAGATCCTGCGAGTGGATGGTCAGCGATGCGCCGCTCAGGCCGGACAGCACGTTCACGCTGGCCGGTGTTGAGAACGACGTGAAGCCGCCGTTGGTTACCGAGAACGTACCCTGGCTTGCGGCCAACAGGTTGATGCCGTTGTAGCTTGCGCCAGTGATAAAGGTCTGCACCTCATCGACCTGCGACTTCAGGTTTGCCGTGTAAGTCTGGCGCTGCTGGTCGCTGATGCTGCCGTCCGAAAGCTGCGTCAGGCTCTGCGTGATGTTGGTCAGCAGGTTCGATACCGCCGTAGCGCCGGTGATGGCGACGTTGGTCAGGCTCTGACCGTCGTTCAGCGCGGTGTTGACGGAGTCGTAGGCGGCCAGGTTGGACCTGACACCCTGAGCGACGGCGAAAACGGCTGCGTTGTCCTGTGCGCCGGCAACCTTGTCACCGGTCGAAACTTCGTTCTCGACCTTGTTCAGGTTGGTCTGGATGGAGGAGAGGCTTCTTAGCGCGATTTGCGCGCCGACATTTGTATTGATCGAAAAATTGGACATGACTGGCTCCCTTTCTGGTAGAGCTATGTAAACCGCCTCCGAACAGGCGGAATCGCTTCTGCGATAGGAAGGATGATAGGTTACGCGTGTTAAATAACAGTAAAGCTATGGAAGCCATTTCCTCTGGTCGCGGAGACATGCCTTGGTGAACCAGGCCCCCCTTTCCACACTCGCACTGGAATTGTCCGATCCTTTCAGGATAGTGGTCGAAAACCGGCTGGACTCGATGAGTCCTTATATCCTGCTCGAACAGGAGACCTGGTTCGAGGCCGATGCGGGGTTCGTACGTGCATTCCTGAAGCCCGGAATGCACGTTGTCGATATCGGCACGAATTGCGGGTTCTATACGCTTCTGGCGGCGGAAAAAGTTGGATCGGACGGGCATGTCTGGGGATTCGAGCCCGGCCTGGTTCCGGCGCGGCTGCTAAAGGAGTCGATAGCTGTGAACGGCTTTTCCAATATAACGCTCTATGAAGCCGCCGCAGGTCCGGAGGCCGGATCGGCATGGTTCACGGACAACAATTTTTCCGAACTGAGCGCGATCGCTCCCTCCGGCACGCCAGGCACGCGCGAAGTCAAGGTGGATAGCCTCGATCGTCTGCATGCCGCAAAGGAAATCGATGCCGTCGACTTCATCAAGATCGATGCGGAGGGATTCGAGGAACAGGTCATTCTCGGCGGTAAGAATTTCTTCGCGCTGGAAAATCCGGTCGTGATGATGGAGGTCATGTCCGAGACCACGGACATGCGAGCCGCCGACATGCTGAAAGCCCAGGGCTACCAGCAATATCGTTACGTGCCGGAGGTTGGCTGCCTGGTTCCGCTGCTGATAGGAAAGCTTGGGGACTTTCTGCTCAATGTATTCCTGTGCAAGCCTGAAAAAGCAGAGGAATTGCGGACGGCGGGATTGTTGCTGACTGATGACGACCTGGACAAACCCTATCCAGCGGCGGACGCGTCCCTGTTCATCGATTATTTCAAGAACCTGCCCGTATTCGCCTCCTGCCCATCGCTGGCGGCCATGATTCCGGCGATGGATCAGGACGGAATCGGCTATGGTGTCATGTGCGCGGAATACCTTATGTCGCGGGATAGCACATTCCCGGTTGCGGAACGTTACGTGCGCCTGGCGCGGGCTGAAAAATGGGGCGACTTGAATTTCAGGAACGACCTGCCGCACAGCGTTATCCTGAGCTTCGTCCGCGTGCTGGCGGCTTGCGGGCGTTTCCAACTGGTGGTCGGCCTGCTGGGCATGGTCAGCAACGCCGCAACCAATATTTCCCCGGTCATTCAATACCCATTCCTGCCCCTGTCGATACGATGGGAAAGCCTGCCGGCACATGATGGAAATTTTCTGCGATGGCTTTTGCTTATGATCATCGACGAGGCAGAGATGCTGCGCAGCGCGTCCTCCTTCTATGAACCAAGCGGCACGCGCTCTGCTTACGATCAGCTTCTGGGAACGGAGTATCTGAGCGAAGCGCTGGAACGGCGCGCGGCCCTGCTGGAACTGATCAGAGGATCTTCTGAATTTCAGCGGCCCGCTTTTATTGCGGGCCCGGTTGCGCGCAATCGGGATATCTGGAATGAAATCGCAGCCAGGCTGGCCCGGAGCGAACGCAGGATCTCATCGCTCGACGCCGGACGAAGCCTGGCCTGAACCGTAAGGATCAGACGGTTTCGGAAATGATCGGTTTGGCCGGGGCGGTCGCAGGGGGAGCCACAGCGGCGGCCGGCGCTGCCGCAGGCGTTTTCTGATCCGCAGTCGAAGCGATCGTTTCCACGATGGCGTTTTGCGCCGGTGCGGTGGTGTCGTCCTGCTTCTCGCTGTGCTGCGAATATGCCTTGATATCCTTTTCCGATGGATACTGGTTTATGACCGCACCTGTCGATGAGTTGCGATATTCAAGCACATCGGTTCCGGACTTTGGATCGATGATCAAAGCAGGGCTGAAATAGAAGGCCTGCTCCGCGACGGGCGCTTGCGCCTTTTGCGTATCCAGTGCCGCCTTCGCGATCGGTTGGGCCACTTCCGTGCCCTGAATTGATGATATGATCATCTTATTTCTCCACGAACATTCTGGTCGTTACGATATATCTATAACAACACTCAAATAATGTCAATAACTTTCTGCAACTTCTTTCATGAACCCTGCAACCGGAGGCTTATACCACAGAAATTTCCTGTCATATATATAGTTTAGAGAGTGACGGCATGTTCATCGCAGGCGCGCACGCGATGCATGTATGGTCCAGGGCAGTGGAAGAAGCGCTTGGAGGAACAACTTAAAATGCTTTCTTTTTTTGATCTTTATTTATTCCGACACAAGAAGAAACTTGCATAAAATTGAATGTTTTCCTCGTAACTACTTGGCAACAGTTATTTAGCACCTTTTTAAAGGGAAATGCGTAAGCTGTCCTCATTACAGAAGCGAGGGCAAAGAAAATGACCACCATGACCACAGGACCAGAACAGACGCCTCTGAGAATCGTATTCGGCCCGGAAGGCAAGCCGCTGACGATCGACGATCTGCCACCTGCAGACACCAAGCGCTGGGTTACCAAGCGCAAGGCAAGCCTTGTCGCCTGCATTCGCGCAGGATTGCTGACCTTGGACGAGGCCTGCGAACGTTACTCGCTTTCGGTCGAGGAATTCCAGTCCTGGCAGATGCTGATCGAAAATCACGGCTTGCGCGGTTTGCGCGCCACCCGGATCCAGCATTACCGCCCGGCATGGACTGCGCCGCAAAAGCCAGTCGAACGCGGTATGAAAAACTATCTGCAACTGGTTCAGCAAAACGAACAGACTCAAGAAGAACATTTATAAATCGAAAGACTTTATAAAGGAAAAAGGGTCAATCGACCGGTAAATAAAAGAGTAGGCAAAAATTTCCTATGCTTAACCGGCTTTTTACCTAACTGGCTAGACACTCACCGGACAGATCGAGGAAACAGAATACTCGCGAGGGTCCGGTGAGCAGCTACATAAACACAATGCGCAGTATTGGAACCGCCCGCCTGGCGGTCATGGGTCTCGTAGCCGTGGTCCTGGCGGGATTTTTCATCTTCCTGATGACCCGGATGTCGGCCCAGCCGATGGCCTTGTTATACAGCGACCTGTCGGGCAGCGACGCCGGTGCCGTGGGCCAGAAGCTGGACGCGCTGAAGATCCCGTTCGAAGTCAATCCAGAAGGCACCAGCATCAAGGTTGCCGCCGACCAGGTTGGCCGCGCCCGCATGGCGCTGGCGCAGGAAGGCCTGCCCAGCGGCGGCTCGTTCGGGTATCACGAGATCTTCGACCAGAACCAGTCCTTCGGCACCACCAGCTTCATGGAAAACCTCAACCAGGTTCGCGCCCTGGAGGGTGAACTGTCGCGTACCGTCTCCAGCCTGGCCCCGGTCAAGTCGGCGCGTATCCACCTGGTCATGCCCAAGCGCGAATTGTTCAGCCACGACCAGCAGCCCGCGACGGCAAGCGTGGTGCTGGCCCTTCGTCCCGGCGCCAGCCTGAACCGCGAACAGATCTCGGCCGTGCAGCACCTGATCGCATCGGCGGTGCCGCAGCTGAAGCCGGGCCAGGTGTCGATCGTCGACGACCACGGCAATCTGCTGGCCCGCCCCGAGGACGGCGACTCCGACAACATGCAGGCGGCGAACAACGACGAGATGCGCCACGCCTATGAAACCAGGCTTTCGCATGAGATCGAAACGCTGGTCGGCCGTACGGTCGGCGACGGCAAGGTCCGCGCGACGGTGACCGCCGATATGGATTTCGACAAGATCAGCACCAGCCAGGAAACTTTCGATCCCGACCAGCAGGTCGTCCGCTCGACCCAGACGGTCGACGAGAAGAACGACAGTCAGGACCAGCAGAAGGATGGATCGGTATCGGTGGCCAACAACCTACCCGCCGCCGGCGCCGCAGGGGGCGCCTCCGGCACCAGCAGCACGACCAAGGGAACGCGCTCGGAAGAGACGACCAACTACGAGATCGGCAAGACCACGCGCGCCCAGGTTCGTGAAGGCGGACAGGTCAAGAAATTGTCGATCGCCGTGCTGGTGGACGGCAACTACACCACCGATGCCGATGGCAAGCAGACCTACGCCCCGCGCGACAAGACCGAGATGGACCAGATCAATTCGATCGTGAAATCCGCGACCGGCTACGATGCCAAGCGCGGCGACGTGATCGATGTCGCCAACATGCGGTTCGTCACCGACACCGGCGATGGCGCGACCGCACCCGATACCAGCATCATGGGCTTCGAGCGCAGCGACATCATCCACCTTGCCGAAACCTCGGTGCTGGGCCTCGTCGCCCTGCTGGTCGTGCTGCTGGTGGTGCGCCCGATCGTAAGCCGCCTCGGCGGCAATGCCGGCGGCGAGGGCGCTTCGTCCAGCCTGTCCCTGCCGAACGCTCAGCTTCAGGCGGCGCTGGCCGGCCCCTCGTCTTCGGCAGGGGGCATGGAAGCACTGGAGCAGGGCGGATCGACGCCTCTGCTGGAAAGCGACGACGACGATACGATGATCAACCTCAGCCGCGTGGAGGGACGGGTGAAAGCCTCGTCCTTGCGCAAGATCGGCGAGATCGTGGAAAAACACCCCAGCGAAGCGGTCTCGATCATCCGCGGCTGGATGTACCAGGAAACCTAAGCCATGGCGATGCGTATCCGGGAAGATTTTCGTGGCCTCAGCGGGGCGGAGAAGGCAGCCGTCTTCATCCTGTCGCTCGACGAGGCGCAGGCGGCCAAGCTGTTCTCCTTCATGGACGAGGAGGAAATCCGCGAGATTTCCATCACCATGGCCAGCCTGGGCAAGGTCACCTCGGCGGTGGTCGAACGCCTGCTGATAGAATTTTCCGAGCAGGTATCCCATACCGGCTCGCTGATCGGTTCGCTTGAAAGCACCGAGCGCCTGCTGGCCACGTTCATGGACAAGAACAAGGTCGGCTCGATCATGGACGACATCCGCGGCCCGGCCGGCCGCACGATGTGGGACAAGCTGGGCAACGTCAACGAGGCGGTGCTGGCCAACTACCTGAAGAACGAATATCCGCAGACGGTCGCGGTGGTGATGACCAAGATCCGTCCCGAGCATGCCGCCAACGTACTGGCGCAGCTGCCCGAAAGCTTCGCGATGGAAGTCATCATGCGCATGCTGCGCCTGGAAGCGGTGCAAAAGGAAGTGCTGGACGATGTCGAGCGCACCCTGCGCACCGAGTTCATGAGCAGCCTGGCGCGCACCAGCCGCCGCGACGCGCACGAGATGATGGCCGAGATCTTCAACAACTTCGACCGCCAGGTGGAGGGCCGCTTCATCACCGCGCTGGAAGAACGCAACCGCGACAGCGCCGAGAAGATCAAGTCGCTGATGTTCACCTTCGAGGATCTGGGCAAGCTGGACCAGAACGCGATCCAGGTGGTGCTGCGCACGATCGACCGCTCCAAGCTGCCGCTGGCGCTGAAGGGCGCGCCGGAAAACGTGCGCGACCTGTTCTTCTCCAACATGCCGGAACGCGCCGCGAAGATCCTGCGCGAGGACATGGCCGCGATGGGCCCCGTCCGTCTCAAGGATGTCGACGAGGCGCAGCAATCGATCATCATCGTCACCAAGGAGCTGCAGGCGCGTGGCGAGATCGTGCTCAGCGACGGCCGCGGCGAAGACGAGCTGGTCTACTGATGACAAGCTTCCAGAACCAGTCCGCGCCGATCGACGTGCGCAAGTTCCAGTTCGACGATTTCGACGGCGAGGAACTGCTGGACGCCAATGGCGAATCGCTTCTGCCCGAGCTGGTGGAAGAAACCTACACGGGCGAAGACCTGAACGCGACACAGCTGGCCGCTGATGCCGCGGGCCATGCGCGCGGCGTCGCCGAAACCGAGGCGAGCATCGAGGCGGATATCGCGCGTCTGCTGGATGCGATCGCCGATCGTACTGGTGCGATCATGACCGAACAGCGCACGCAGCGCGAGACCATCGGCGCCGAGGCGGTCCGGCTTGCCACGCTGATCGCGCGCAAGGCTCTGCCGGCGATGGCCGAGGCAGGCGCGCTGCAGGAGATCGAGGCGCTGATCGCGCGCTGCCTGTCCGAGCGTCCCGAAGAACCCCGTCTGGTCATTCGCGTCAACGACGCCCTGCTGGACAAGGTACAGGAACGCCTCGATGGCCTGAAGAGCGAAGCGGGTTTTGCCGGCAAGCCGATATTGCTGGCCGACCCGGCGCTGAAAGCCAGCGAGGTCCGTATAGAATGGTCCAATGGCGGCGTCGACTGGAGCTTCGACAACCAGCTGGCCGATATCGAGGCAGCCGCACGTCGCCTGGTGGCCAAGCCGGCAAAGAGCAAGCGCGCCGAATCCGCGCATGACGACACCCCGCTGGACGATGGCGGGTTCGACGAACCGATGGACATCACGGACGCCCCGTCCGCTACGACAGATAAGTCCCTTACGACAGATGAAAGCGAGTAACACATGACCACGGAACCACTCAGCCTGGCCGATATCGACAGCGGGATGCCGGCGCCCGACACCAAGGCCGAAGCCCTCGCGGCGCAGATGGGCTTTGCCGCAC
The DNA here is from genome assembly GCA_965199335.1 of Alphaproteobacteria bacterium. Taxonomy (GTDB): domain Bacteria; phylum Pseudomonadota; class Alphaproteobacteria; order CALMVH01; family CALMVH01; genus CBDAQV01. The sequence goes on from CBDAQZ010000004.1 coordinate 513,933, forward strand.
CCGGCAAGGACCTCGAAGCGATCTACGACATCCCCGTCCAGATTTCCGCCGTGCTGGGCCGCACCAACATGCAGGTCAGCCAGCTGTTGAAGCTGGGCCGCGGCGCCGTCGTCGAACTCGACCGCAAGGTGGGCGAGGCGATCGACATCTACGTGAACAACCGCCTGGTGGCGCGTGGCGAAGTCGTCGTGGTCGACGACCGCCTGGGCGTTACCATGACCGAAATCATCAAGAACGATCGGTAATCACAATGCGTTTGATGCTCGTCGGCACCCTGCAGGGTCACATCAGCGAGGCAGGCCGCATCGCCATGGCGCGCGGCGCCAAGGTCAGTCATGCCGAGGATGGCGAGATGGCCATCGCGGCGCTGCGTTCGGGCAAGGGCGCGGATCTGGTATTGATCGACGTCAAGCTGGATATCGCCGCGTTCATAACCCAGCTTAAAAGCGAACGCATCACCGTGCCTGTGATCGCCTTCGGCATCGGCACCGATTCATCGCTGGCGGTGCGCGCGATCCGCGCCGGCGCGAAGGAATACCTGCCGCTACCGCCGAACGCCGAGTTGATCGCCGCGGTGCTGGAAGCGGTATCGGACGAAAATGAAACGGTGATCGTGACCGATCCCACCATGCGCGCCTCGCTGGACATGGCGGCACAGATCGCGCCATCGGACGCGACAGTGCTGATCCGCGGTGAATCCGGCACCGGCAAGGAAGTGATGGCGCGGTTCCTGCATCGCAAGAGCAAGCGCAAGGACGGCGTGTTCGTCTCCGTCAACTGCGCCGCGATCCCTGAACAATTGCTGGAATCGGAATTGTTCGGACACGAGAAAGGCGCCTTCACCGGCGCCGTCGCCCGCCGCATCGGCAAGTTCGAGGAAGCCAACGGCGGCACGCTGCTGCTGGACGAAATCAGCGAGATGGATTTCCGCCTGCAGGCAAAGCTGCTGCGCGCGATCCAGGAACGCGAGATCGATCGCGTCGGCGGCTCGACGCCGGTCAAGGTGAACATTCGCCTGCTGGCCACGACCAACCGCAATCTGGAAGACGAAGTACAGGCGGGCCGGTTCCGCGAGGATCTGTATTTCCGCCTCAACGTCATCACGCTGCACCTGCCGCCGCTACGCGACCGCCCGCAGGATATCCCGGCGCTGGCCGCCTATTTCGTGAAGAAATACACGGCATCGAACGGTATCGACGAACGCCTGCTGGGCACCGAAGCGCTGGAGAAGCTGCAGGAACATTACTGGCGCGGCAATGTGCGCGAGCTGGAGAACACGATCCACCGTGCCGTGCTGATCGCGCGCGGCGAGACGATCGGGCCGGAAGCCATCCTGCTGTCCGGCCAGAGCGCGATGTACATGCCGAACGTGAAAAAGGCGGAACCCGAACAACCGGCCGCCAAGCCCGCCGAAGCGGCGCCTGCGCCGGCTCCCGCCGCCAATGGCTCGATGGTCGGCCGCACCGTGGCGCAGGTCGAACAGGATCTGATCATCGGCACGCTCAGCCACTGCCTCGGCAACCGCACCCATGCGGCGAACATCCTCGGCATCTCGATCCGCACGCTGCGCAACAAGCTGCGCGAATATTCCGATAGCGGCGTCGCCGTTCCCTCCGCCGCCGGGGGCCTCGTCGGCGATGCCTCAGCCGAACATGCGATGGTGTAATTAATGGCTGACGTACCCGTTCTTTCCACAGGCACGCCGGCCGACGGCGCCGGCGGTCCCGATCCGCTGATCGGCCGCATCCAGCATCTGCTGGCCTATGCCAAGCGCGGCGACATCGCGCTTGCGTTCGGCGTCGTCGCCATCCTGTCGGTATTGCTGCTGCCGATGCCGCGCTGGCTGCTGGATGTCAGCCTGGCGATCTCGATCATGGTCGCCGTCATGATCCTGATGACGGTGCTGTTCATCCGCAAGCCACTGGAATTTTCCACCTACCCCACGGTGCTGCTGATCACGACCTTGCTGCGCCTGTCGCTCAACGTCGCCTCGGCCCGCATCATCCTTGCCCACGGCAACGAGGGCGCGGATGCGGCGGGTCATGTCATCCAGGCTTTCGGCGAATTCGTCATGGCGGGCAATTTCGTCATCGGCGTGATCGTCTTCGGCATCCTGCTGGTGGTCAATTTCGTCGTCATCACCAAGGGCTCGACGCGTATCGCCGAAGTCGCGGCGCGCTTCACACTGGACGCGATGCCGGGCAAGCAGATGGCGATCGACGCCGACATGAATGCCGGCCTGATCGACGAGGCTTCCGCCCGCAAGCGCCGCAAGGAACTGGAGGAGGAAAGCACCTTCTTCGGCGCCATGGACGGCGCGTCCAAGTTCGTGCGCGGCGATGCCATCGCCGGGTTGATCATCACCGGTGTCAACGTCATCGGCGGCATTATCATCGGCACGCTGCAGATGGGCCTGACCTTCGCCCAGGCGACGCATACCTATACTTTGCTGACGGTCGGCGACGGACTCGTCACGCAGGTGCCGGCGCTGATGGTTTCGGTATCGGCCGGTCTGCTGGTATCGAAGGCGGGTGTCAGCGGCTCCACCGACCAGGCACTGTTCCGCCAGTTCAGCCATTACCCGACCGCGCTGGGACTGAGCTCGATCCTGCTGTTCGGCCTCGGGCTCCTGCCCGGCATGCCGATCGTCCCGTTCGTCGTTCTGTCGGGCCTGACCGGCGGCATGGCCTGGTACTCCGCGCGCAACAATACGCGTCTTGCAACCGAGGAAGCGGCTGCGGCGGTCGGACCGGTCGCGCCGGTGGGCGAGGAACCGATCGCCACCGCGCTGGCCATCGATCATATCCGTGTCGAGCTCGGCTACGGCCTGCTGACCCTAGTGAACGGTACCGGCAACAACCGCCTGACCGACCAGATCAAGGGGCTGCGCCGCCAGCTGGCGGGCGACATGGGCTTCGTGCTGCCATCAGTGCGCATCCAGGACAATTTGCAGCTGGGCGCGAACACCTACATCATCCGCATCAAGGAGATCGAAGCCGCGCGCGGCGACATCCGTCCCAACATGCTGCTGTGCATGGACCCGCGCGGCCAGCCGATCTCGCTTCCCGGCGAGACGACGACCGAGCCGACCTTCGGCCTGCCCGCGATGTGGATCGCGCAGACCTATCGCGAGGAAGCGCATTTCAAGGGACTGACCGTGGTCGATCCCGCATCGGTCATCACCACGCATCTGACCGAGGTGGTGAAGGACAATCTGGCCGAGCTGCTGTCCTACACCGAGACGCAGAAACTGCTGGACGAGCTGGACAAGGCGCACCAGAAGCTGGTGGCCGACGTCATCCCCGCGCAGGTAAGCCTCGGCGGCCTGCAACGCCTGTTGCAGCATCTGCTGGCCGAGCGCGTTTCGATCCGCGACCTGCCGACGATCCTGGAAGGCGTGCACGAGGCCAGCAGCCATACGCGCAACATCCAGACGATCACCGAGATGGTCCGCGCCCGCCTTGCCCGCCAGCTGTGCGAGGCAAACGTGAACAGCGCCGGCTTTGTGCCGCTGCTGCCGCTGTCGCCCGATTGGGAGCAGGCGTTCGCGGAAGCGCTGCACGGACAGGGCGAGGACAAGACGCTGTCGATGGCACCGTCGAAGCTGCAGGCCTTCATCACCGCGGTGCGGCAGAAATACGAACAGCTGGCGCAGAACGGCGATTCACCGGTGCTGTTGACCAGCGCCGCCATCCGTCCCTATGTCCGCTCGATCGTCGAGCGCTTCAGGCCGCAGACGGTGGTGATGAGCCAGGTCGAAATCCATCCCAAGGCGCGCATCAAGACGCTGGGGCAAATCTAAGCCCCCATGGTCGATATCGTCTCCTCCGCCACGGCGGCGCTCCAGGCGACACTGACGGGGGATTTGATCAAGGATCTGTCGCAGGCGCTCGCCAGCGGCAGCGTCACCGATGCGCCGCAATCGATCCAGAACGCATCCTCGCCGCTGGCGATCAGCGGCACGCTGACCTCGCAGCTGGCCAATGGCGGCGCGGTGGTGCAGACGGCGGCGGGGCCGGTCACGCTGGCACTGAACAATCCGCCGGTATTGCCGCAGGGAACGCTTACGCTGCTGATCCAGCCCGGCAACCCGCCGACGGCCAGCGTGATCGCGCAACAGGCCGTGACGCCGCAAGCGCAGATCCAGCCGCAGGCAGCGGCGGCGGAGCAAACGCAACAGACCCAGCAGGCGCAGACACAGGCGGCGCTGCCGGCGCTGACCGTAGGGCAGGTCCTGACTGCGACACCCCTGCCGGCAGCGCCCGCGCCCGTCATCGGCCCCGGCATAGTGCCGCCTGTCAGCACGCCGCCGCCGGTCGTTGCAGCGGCGACCTCCAATTCGCCGGCGACATCCGCCTCGCCCGTGCAGACGCCGACCGCCGTCGTGCTCAGCTCGGCGGTGGCGCCGACACCGCCGGCTCCCGCAGTCGCCTATCTGGCTCAGGACAATGCACAGGGACAGTCGCAGGTACAATCAACCGGCCAGCAAGCCGCCACGAATCAATCGCCCGTTACTGCGCAGCCCACGCCCGCACCCTTGCCGCCGGCCCTAACGCAAATTCCCTCCGATGCTTTGTCCGAACTGGAGGAAACGCAGGAACTGACACCCCAGGCCAACGCCCTCGCCGCGCAGGAAAGCGCGAACGAGGATGCCGCAGCCCCCGCGCTGCCGTATTCGCCTGGCGTGACCGTGCCGACGCCGCAACCCCAGGCCTCGCAAAGCTTCGTGGTACTCAGCGTCGAGACGCCGGAACAGGCCCAGCAATCCGGCACGACCGGCCAGGCGGCCGCAACGCAAACATCCTCGCCCGCCGCGTCGCCCCAGCCGGGTCAAACGGTTACGGCCACGGTCGTTGCACAGACGCAGTCGGGCCAGCCATTGCTCGCCACCGCCAGCGGGGCGCTGCTGGTCGACCAGGCAGTGTCGACCAGCGTCGGTACCGGCCTGGTCCTGCAACGCCTGTCGCCCGAGCAGGCCGCGGCGCAACCGCAAGCCGCTCCACAAGGCGGTGCACCCGGTCCATCCGCCCGTTCGGCGCCGGGCCCCGCGCCGCTCAACGATGTGCCGCTATCGATCGCCCGCCAGCAGCCGTGGCCGGCGTTGACGCAGTTGCTTGGCACGCTCGATCGTGCCGCCCCCGATGCGTCCGCGTTCATTCGTCAGGCGATCCCCACCATGGGCAGCGGTTTCGTGCAGGCTTTCACTACTTTCCTGTCGCGCAGCGATCAATCCTTCCCAATGCCCCCGGCAATGCAGGATGCCCTGAAGGTCGCACTGTCTCCGTCGCAGCCTGGCACGACACAGGAGTTGCGCTCTGCCCTGGTGCAGATGACTGCGGACCTTCTGACGACCGCCACCAAGGGGGCAGCCTCGGCGGCTGTACCCCAGTCGTGGCATAATTATCAGGTACCGGTGCTGACGGATTACGGGATCGGAATGGCGCAGCTCTATGTCCGCCAGCAACTGGACGAGGTCGACGACCAGCCCGGCAGGCGTACGGGAACGTCGAGCACGCGCTTCCTGGTCGAAATCAGCCCCAGCACGCTGGGCCCGGTGCAACTGGATGGATTGCTGCGCAAGGACCAGACGCAGATGGGCCGTCTGGACCTGATCGTGCGCACCGAGTTCGCCGTATCGCCGGAAGCCGGCACGGAAATGGAGCAGTTGTTCCAGAACGCGCTGGGGGCCACCGGCATGTCGGGCAAGCTGGGGTTCCAGACCGGACCGGAGACATTCGTGCTGCCGGCAAGCGGCGCCGATCCGCAGTATCGCGGCGGCGCGTAGCCCTACCGCCCGAAACAGCCGATCCGGGATGACGCCCCTATCGCGGCGGCGTCTAAAGTCCTATTACCCTGTGCATGACTCCCGGCGGGCGGCTTAGCGCCATCATCGAACTATTGCAATCCATCTACGAAACCGAGCGTCCGGCGGACGCGACGGCCAGCGCGTATTTCCGCGACCGCCGCTTCATCGGCTCCAAGGACCGCGCCTTCATCGCCGAGAAAGTCTATGCCGCGATGCGCCATCATGCGCGGCTTGGCTGGTGGATCGAAAAGGAAGGCGGCACGGTCACGCCGCGCACGCGGGCGCTGGCCAACGTCATCCTGAGCGACAAGCAATCGGCCGAGACGGTCGCCAGCATGTTCGAGGGACAATACGGGCCGGTACCGCTCAGCATCTACGAGCAGGACCTGATCCGCCGCCTCGACGGCCATACCCTCGATCATCCCGGCATGCCCGAGGCGGTACGCGTCGAATGCCCTGCATGGGCCGAACCCGCCTTGCGCGCCTCGCTGGGCGATCATTTCGTGCGCGAGGTCGGCGCGCTGATCCCGCCGGCGGTGCTGGACCTAAGAATCAATACGCTGCTGATCACGCGCGACGAGGCGATGCACCAGTTGTCCGCCGACGGCATCATCGCCAACCCGTCGCACCTGTCGCCGCTGTGCCTGCGCGTCAAGGGCCGTCCGCCGATCATGGCGCACAGGCTGTACAAGTCGGGCGCGATCGAGATCCAGGACGAGGGATCGCAGCTGGTGGCCCTGCTGGCCGACGCCAGACCCGGGCAGGCGGTCATGGATTACTGCGCCGGTGCCGGCGGCAAGACCCTGGCACTTGGCGCAGCGATGGAGAACAAGGGCCGGCTGGTCGCCTCGGACGTGCTGGCCAGCCGCCTGAACCGCGCCAAGACGCGCTTCAAGCGTGCCGGCCTGCAGAACGTCGAGACGCGACCGCTGGACGGCGAGGCGAAATCCTGGCTGAAACGCCGCCGTGCCAGCTTCGACCGCGTTTTGGTCGATGCGCCGTGCTCTGGAACCGGTACCTGGCGGCGCAATCCCGACATGCGCTGGCGGCCGCTGGGTCCCGGCCTCGATGCCCTGACCAAGCTGCAGGGCGAGATACTGGTCGAGGCCGCGCCGCTGGTCAAGCCGGGGGGACGGCTGGTTTATGCGACGTGTTCGATGCTGCGCGACGAGAACGAGGCGATCGTCGAACGCTTCCTGGCGGAGAACGAGGGCTTCAGGATGATACCGGTAGGTGACATCTGGCGCTCCCTGATCCCGGATGTGCGTACTCCGTCGGAAACCATGCTGCGGTTGACTCCTGCGCGCCATCATACCGACGGGTTTTTCACGGCGGTGCTGGAAAAGATTTCCGGTATGGAGAGTGAGTCAAATCAGTTGACCCAGGTGTAGAAATAAATTAATGTAACATTAATATTTCTGGTCGGAGAGTTTCTGTGCCGGTTTCCAGTCAGTCGCAACACACGCCGCGAACCTTATTCTTGGAAGCCGAGGACCCGCTGACGCCTGAACCCATGCGGTTCATCGCGCTTGGTCAGATTGTCGAGAAATTACGTGACCGTGATCCGTCGCCAGTACATTACGAAAGCAATGTCGACATTGCGCAGAGGGCCATTCGCCTGGTCGCCGATTTGCTCGCAACCCCTGCCAGCGGCGCGTTGCTCAATGCCGCCACGGGTCAATTGACCCGCCGTCTCAAGCCGGATCATGGCGCATTCGGGCTTTCCAGTGAAGTCCAGTTGACCGCGGCCGAGACGGCAGCGGCACAGGCGATACGTCCCGAAGTCGACGCGGACAAGGCGCTCAAGCCCCTTATACACCTGCTGAACAATGTTTTGCCGGCAGCTTCGGTAATCGAAATCTCCCGCTATGCGGATGCCGCCGAACTGCTGATGGTCTGCGCCAACCGTAGCGACGAGTTGCAGGTACAGGCGGCAGGGATAGCCTTTCCGCTCATCACCCACCCCCTTCTGGATGCCGACGACCGGCTGGGACGGCTGACAAATGTGCTGATCAGGACGCCCGACCTGCCCCCGATCGGCCGCGCCGATTTCGTGCAGGCGTTCAGCGATACGGTCAAGGAACTGTACGGGATCGATCCGGCCTATGCGAAGGAGTGCCTGGATTATCAGGAGAACCGGTTCGAAGAGGCGCAACGTCCCGAACTGATCGCCGACGCGGTATTGCCGGCGAAAGCGTTGATAATCAACCTTGCGCGCGCCGCCGAAAATCTCGAGCCTAAGAATCTGGTGGGAGCCGACATGCTGCTGTCCAATCTGGTGAACCGGGATCGTTCGAATAGTCTCGATGCGTCCACTCCCTCGTTCTGACTTTTGGAAGACGCATGCAGGAATAAGCAATTTTTGTGGAATTAAGACCGTGTTCATGTCATTATGAGCGCGGATAAGAGCACAGGCTCAACGATGATTGGAACAAACTATGTCGATAGCTGGCTTGGAATCTGATGAACACGGTGACTGGCATCAAGCATATTTGAATCCCGGTCAGACGACGAACGGATATTTCGAAGGACCTGGCGGCGCGATCCTAAGGCCCGATCAGGTCGTCCAGAATCCTGGCAATGCGGGATGGACACCTTCCTCCTCTTCCTCCAGCGAGTCCGGAGCGGCCTGGTCGCCTTCCGCCGGCGCGACAGACACCTATTACGGTTCGCCTTCGGTATCGGCCGGCCTGAAGAATTTGAGCCGGAACCAGGGATTGCCCAAGCATAATCCCGAGGCAACGCGCGGTCGCCCGGACATCGTCGTCCCGCAGCAGGGAATGGGTCCTTGGCAGAAATTCATGGTGGCAACGGTTGCCGCCGTCGTCCTGGCCGGGGCTGTGGGGCATGAAGAGCATCCCACCTGGTCCATGAACAGGTGGCTGTCCAAGGGACTCGATAACACCCTGACGCTGGTTTCGGATGCCGCAACCTATATGCAGGGGCCGGACAACGCGGTCTCGAAGGCCATCCATGGCAAGCCCGACCATCCCCGCGGCCTGGTCCTGCAGGGCACGAGGGTGGTATCGATCAACCATCCCCACGCCCCGGCGGACCATCCTCATCCGCGCATTCATCACGACGGCGCGAAGCCGTCGGCTGGTACTGCTCCAACGGTACCCGATGAGTCGATCCGCCAGACGCCAAGGGTCGCGCCATACACGTATACCGCCACGCCCTGACAATCGGGCTGCGCTGAAAACACTTGGCATCGCGCGTCCCATTCCTTAGGTGATTGGGATGGAAGACCTACACACCGACCGCATCCTCATCCTCGACTTCGGCAGCCAGGTGACGCAGCTGATCGCGCGCCGGGTGCGCGAAAGCGGGGTCTATTGCGAGATCCTGCCGTGGACGATCGGCAAGGACCGCTTCGACGCCTTCGCCCCCAAGGGCATAATCCTGTCCGGCGGCCCCGACAGCGTCATCGGCGAGGATGCGCCCAACGCACCGGCCTGGGTGTTCGACTCCGGCCTGCCGATCCTGGGCATCTGCTACGGCCAGCAGACGATGTGCCACATGCTGGGCGGCAAGGTGGAGGCGGGGCATGCGCGCGAGTTCGGGCGCGCCTTCGTCGACGTCACCGCCGCCAGCCGCCTGTTCGACGGCGTATGGCCGCAGGGCGGGCGCGAGCAGGTATGGATGAGCCACGGCGACCGCGTGACCGCGCTGCCGCCCGGCTTCGTGACCATCGCCACCAGCACCGGCGCCCCCTTCGCCGCCATCGCGGACGAGGCGCGCAACTACTACGCCACCCAGTTCCACCTCGAGGTCGTGCACACCCCGGCGGGCGCGGCGCTGATCCGCAACTTCACCCATGCGATCTGTGGCTGCGCCGGCAGCTGGACCATGGCCGCGTTCAAGGAACAGGCGATCGAGGCGGCGCGGGCGCTGGTCGGCAAGGGCCGGGTTATCTGCGGCCTGTCCGGCGGCGTCGACAGCGCGGTGACGGCCGTGCTGCTGCACGAGGCGATCGGCGAGCAGCTGACCTGCATCTTCGTCGACACCGGCCTGATGCGCGCCGGCGAGGCGGAGGAGGTGGTGACGCTGTTCCGCGGCCACTACAACATCCCGCTGGTCCATGTCGACGCGGCCGACGCCTTCCTGGGCAAGCTGGCGGGCGTGACCGACCCCGAGCAGAAGCGCAAGATCATCGGCGCCGCCTTCATCGACATCTTCGACGCCGAGGCGGCGAAGCTGGGCGGCGCCGACTTCCTGGCGCAGGGCACGCTGTACCCGGACGTGATCGAGAGCGTGTCGCCCACCGGCGGCCCCAGCGTCACGATCAAGTCGCACCACAATGTCGGCGGCCTGCCCGCGTTCATGAAGCTGAAGCTGGTCGAACCACTGCGCGAACTGTTCAAGGACGAGGTGCGCAAGTTGGGGCGGGAGCTGGGCATGCCCGATGCCTTCGTCGGCCGCCACCCCTTCCCCGGCCCCGGCCTGGCCATCCGCATCCCGGGCGAGATCACGGCCGAGGCGCTGGCCATACTGCGCCAGGCCGACACCGTGTACCTGGAGGAGATCCGCAACCACGGCCTGTACGACGCCATCTGGCAGGCCTTCGCCGTGCTGCTGCCGGTGCGCAGCGTCGGCGTGATGGGCGACGGCCGCAGCTACGACCGCGTGCTGGCCCTGCGCGCCGTGACCAGCAGCGACGGCATGACCGCCGACTACTACCCCTTCCCGCACGAGTTCCTGGGCGCCGTCGCCACCCGCATCATCAACGAGGTCCGCGGCGTCAACCGGGTGGTCTACGACATCACCAGCAAGCCCCCGGGCACGATCGAGTGGGAGTGAAAAAGGATCGTTTTTGCCGGAACGACCCCATGTACAGTAGCCATGTCGTTGATATCGCTGGGAAATAAAACGGGATTTTGAGCGTATCGCCAGGGGCCTCCCCCTGTCCAATTGTTCACTATATGTTCTTTTTCCTGTACAGGACGGCACCGCCCGCGCTATACTGGTCGTATCCCTTCCAGAACCAGCGGAGCGCAACGATGGCCTATCCCACGCCCGAGGAAATCGTCGGCAGCGACGACCCCAAGCTATGTTACCGGCTGGTCACCGACCTGTCGCACTCCCTGTCCGGCATTCCCGGCGACCGCGAGCGGGAGGAGAGGCTGGAAAGCTCGGCGGAGGCGGTGAAGGCCCTTGCCCCCGGCAACGTCCTGGAGGCGCATCTGATCACGCAGATGATCTGCGCGCACAACCTGCTGAGCGAATGCATGGCGCTGGCGAACCAGCCGCGCCAGAGCGTGCAGGAACGTGGCATGGCGCTGAAATACGCCGCCAAGTTCATGGCCCTGTTCCAGGATCAGGCGCGCACGCTGACCAAGCAGCGCGGCCCGATGCAGCGCAAGGTGCCCAAGCTGGAGGTCAGTGTGACCTACGTGAATCCGCCGCCGCGTCCGGACGAAACGCCGCTGCTGGACGATCTGTACGAGGATGAGGATGAGGACGAGGTCGATGATGAGGATGACGGCGTGGACCGCGACGGGCCGCACGAGCCGTCGCCAAACCCCTATGCCGAATACCGCAGCCACAGCCCCGCCGCCGGATCGCGAGAGGGCGACTACGCCTAGCCGTCACAAGCGCAACACCGGCCCGATGCAGGCAGCCCCACGCTGCGGCGCCACCACCCGCGCCGGAACCCCCTGCCGTGCCCCGGCGATCGTAGGCCGCCCCCGATGCCGCAAGCATGGCGGCGCGATGGGCTCGGGTGCTGTTCGGGGTAATCGGAACTCTTGGAAGCATGGTGCGGATAGTGCGGCGGTGCTGGCGCGGAATCGGCGGTGGGGAGAGATGCTTCGGCAATTGCGGGAGTAATTCTAATATTATAAAAGTAGGAAACTATATGCATAGCTAATCATAGAATAACTCATCTCGTTGCCAATCGAGAAATTCCCCTTTATACGTGCTGCAACGCCATAGCTGGATAAACGATAAATGGCAGCGCCGACGCAATTTGTTTGCAATCCACCACAACCGACGCCAATCCTGCCAGTTGCACCGGAGCCACTAGAGCCTTCCGCCCTTACAATATGGCCCCACATGCATTATGTTGACTTAGTCACCCTAATGCTCGCGTCAGTAACATTGATTGTGACTGTTGTAGGAGTTCTCTTAGCCGTTTTTGCCTTTATTGGCTGGTCAAAGATTAAAGGTACAGCTCGTAGTACTGCTCAGAAAGCCGTGCATGAGCATTTGGGATCTGAGATGTTTCTTAATCACCTCAGTACGACCATACAGGCAGAAATCGAGCGTGTTCGATTTAGTGACAGGTTACCTACGGTAGACAAGGAGGGAAGAAACGATGACGTCTCAGTTGCAGAAAACACCCCCTTCAATGGATAGTCTGACCGCACTTGAAGCAAAGCACATTATTAAAGCGCATCAAGAATGCGCCCCTATCAGAATTTCAGAAGTTGCTAAAGCTCTTGGCTTAGTAGTTAAAAATGCTCCGCTGGCAGAAGGTATATCTGGAAAGATATTTAAGGACCCTTCCGAAGGAAGCAAGTCGGGCTACGTTATTCATGTCGCGGCTAACGAAGGTATCAAACGCCAACGTTTTACCGCAGCGCATGAGATTGCACATTTCGTTTTACACAGAGACCAAATTGGCAAGGGCATTGCCGATGATACTCTTTACCGGAGTGGACTTTCTTCGCACGTTGAAAGAGAAGCCAACGAACTTGCGGCGGACATTTTAATGCCTTGGCATCTTATTAATAGCGCCATGGAAGCCGGCAAAACAAATGTGCAAGCACTCGCTGACTATTTCAATGTCTCACTAACTGCCATGTCCGTAAGATTAGGATTGCCCACATAAGGTAGCTTCTGAGGTTTAAATCAGTTCTTTTATGACTATGTCCGGCATTACTGCACGGCATACAAAGCTTCTGGGCGCTGCTAAAGCGCGGTCATTACGGCATCTAACTACCCTGATTATTTCCCACAGGCAAAATCGAATCCGCAACACCCGTGGTGCTACCCAGAGATGGCGCTTGGCGAGTTCAAACGATGGATGCGGGAAACCTACATTGAAGGTGGAAAGTTTTCGAAATATATCAACGACAAGATTCAGCAGAACCAACTGCCACCCTCTTTTGCCGAAATCGTAACGTCGGCCTACCAGCTAGAGGACAAATCGAAATGAAAATCCGAACTATTCTTGTTATCGGCGTATTGGAGCTAACCGCAGTTCCTTGTCATGCCGAAGAAACTGCCGATAGCCTCTCGAGATCATGTCAGCTTGCATTAAGCTCAATTGATCATCCCAATCCCAATTACGTCGATAATCCTTACGATACCGGTTTTTGTGTGGGATACATTACAGCCATGGGCGATGGACACCTGATGCAGACATGCATTCCGAAAGGTGTAAAAGTCTCACAAAGCGTAAAAATATTTTTGAAGTGGGTTTCTGACCATCCAGAAAAACTACATTTGCCAGCCACATCAGCAGTGAATATAGCGATGCAAAATGCTTTTCCTTGCGGTAAATAACAGCGCGGCTAGCTATCTATATAATTCCCTTTTTATCTTGCGCAAATAAAGGCAAGTTTCGAAAAACCAAACGATAAAAAACCTTGCAAGAAAATTTGGCGCGCTGTCGATGGTCAGGCACAAGAAGATCCCACGCGCCTTAATCAGCTCGTTCCGAGCTGAAAGCTCCATTGAGGAAATGGGCGTACGATTACGATCACTTTCAAAAGTTTCTTAATGGTGCATCGATAAAGCTGACGAGCTTAGCTGATCTGCATTATAGAATCACATAACTTACACGAAAAAACAAAATTAACCTTGAATTAATGCTTCCCCTGAGGTATTAAAGGGGCATTAATTTTGAAGGCAATCATCTTGATCGACCATAAAAGCAGCGCGGGACGGTTGTTGAATGCGCTGAGAAGCGTCAACCCTGTCGCGGTTGCGCCGGTCGTCACCGGGCCACTTTCGGCCCGCACCCTGGCAACGGATACGATGATGACCACGAACCATTTGCACGCCCGCCAACAACGACGCACTGGACGGGCTGGTCGCCGACCTGATCCGCAAGCTGGAAACGCAGGGCCAGGCGGCCGGTACGCTGCGCAGCGGGCTGCGCGACCTGCAGGGGCTGGGTGTGGCGGGCGTTGCGGCGCTGCCGGTTGCCGTCAGGCTGTGCGGCCATACCGACCCCATCGTGGCCGAGCGCGCGGCGCAGACGGTGGAGGTGCTGGCGGCCATCGCGCTGCAGCAGAAAAACGACCCCGCCGCCATCCGCGACATGGTCATCCCGGCGCTGGCCGATGCCTGCGACGGCTCCAACCCGACCAACGCCGCCTGCGTGGCGCTGCGCACCCTGTCCGCCCTGTGCGACGACCGGCTGCTGGCCGCCTAATCCCTTACTGAGCGACCCACCGAAAGGCCCAGCTTGCTGCTGAACAGCTCGGGATGGGCGCGGTCGAAATCGGCCAGGCCCACCGGCGCGGGCGGCTTTATCGTCAGCGTCAGGATATGTGGATCGTTCACGAACTTAGCGGCGGCATCGACGGCGGCGGCCAGAGGCAGGTCGCCGGCGAAATGCGGCTTCTGGCCTTGCAGCCATGAAACGTACCCGGCCTTGACCTGCGGCACGCCCTGCCCCGTCAGCTTGGCGACGTAATCCAGCCAGCGGGTCGCCAAGCTGTTGTCCTCGTACCTGACCGTCAGGCTGGCGATCTTGCCGTTCTGCGGCGCGGCCGGCAGGAAGCCGGTGAACACGGCATCGACGTTCAGCGTGCCGCCCTTGTCCAGCACCAGATTGCTGTTGGCGATGGTGACCTGCTGCGTCGCCTTGTCCCACTTATACGACAACGCGGCGTTGAAATTCGCCGGCTTGTAGCCCAGCGAGGTCAGGACCGAACTGGGACCGGACATCGGGATGATCGAAGGATCGACCGCCAGGTTCCTGACGCCGACGTCCACCGCCACCGGCAGGCCGTCCTGATAGGCAAGGTTGCCGATGGTCAGTTGCTGGATCGAGCCCAGCGTCACGTCGGCGCTTTTCAGGGCGACGTTGTCGATCGTCTGGCTGACGCCCTGGTAGTGGTTGAAGGCGGTTTCCAGCGGATCGCCGTCGCGCAGGTCGTTCAGGAAGGCACGCTGGCTGCTGCCGCCCGTGGTGATGGACCCGACGGTGATCGCGCCGCCATTGGCCTCGAGCGCGAAATCGGCCAGGTGGCCGCCCTTGATGTCGCCGCGGTCGAAACCGTCCGATTCCAGGGTACCGACCCGCGCCTTGACCGACTGGCCGGAGACATGGTCGCTGGCGACGAATTCGCTGTCGTGCAGCACCGCCTTGTCGAAGGCGATGGCCAGGTTCACCCGCGCCGCGCGCTGCAATATGTCGCGCAGCTGCGCGCCCTCGGCCACGGCGTCCAGCACGCTCGGCCCTTCCTTCAGCGGCGGCAGGCTGGCCAGCAGGTCGCCCAGGAACAGGCGCGGCGATTCGATGTCGATCGCGGCGATGCGGGAATCGAGCGGCCCATAGACCGTATGCAGGCCGGTCAGCGTGATGGCGCCGGCGATCCTGGTGCCGTCCTGGTCGGCGACCTGCTCCGCCAGCGCCTTCCTGACCGCGCGGGCGAGGCCGGGATTGCCGTCCTGGATGCGGATCTCGGCGACATCGATGTCGAATACGGGATCGGCGACGTGCAGCACGCCGCCCTTGAGCACTAGCGCGCGGGAGAACAGCGAGTAGCTGGCATCGTCATAGGTGAATTTCGCGCCGGACGGCAGCGAGGCCGCCAGCTCGTCGATGCCCTGCTTGGCGAAATACGAAGGCAGGAACGACAGGGCGAGAACGACGAGGACGACGGCGATCCCGCCACCGATCAGATAAGTCCGCTTCATGCGCCAGGCTCCGTTACGGGATTGCGAAGGATCAGGGTACGCCCAGCGTTCCCAGCTCGTTATAGGCCTCTTCCGTGATGCGCACGGTGACCGAGCGCGCGGTGCCGGGGCTGGTGTTGGGCGCCTCGTACGTCGCCTCGTAGGCGATCTCGCTGCCGGCCAGCTCCACCTGTTCGCGGCTGATCAGCCCGGTCGCGACATGCGCGCGCAAAGTGCCGTTGCCCTGGCCCAGATCGTCGTCGATGCCGAAGAGTTCGATGATGTCGTTCATGAGGGCAATGTGAGCCCCGACCGGGGGTCAGGTCAAGTCCCTGTGCGGGGTGAAAGACGGTGTTATGGGCAGGCCGGCGGCGGACACGCCGTGCTTGGCCTTGCCTTCGGGCTCGACGTGGATGGTCACCACGGAGCGGCCGATCTCGCCGCGCAGCGCCGCCTCGATCCGGTCGCATATCCCGTGCGCGTCCGCGACCGTCATGGCGCCGGGCACGACCAGGTGGCACTCCACGAACGTCACGTCGCCCGCGAAACGCACGCGGATGTCGTGCGCCTCGATCGCGCCGGCGCTGGAACGGGCGATGACCGCGACGATCGCCGCCACGCTTTCGGGGTCGGTGACTTCGTCCATCAGCCCGCCGATCGACTGGCGCATCACGCCGTACCCCGCCCACAGGATATTGGCCGCCACCAGGCCCGCGATCGCCGGGTCGAGCCGCAGCCAGCCGGTCAGCGGCACCAGCGCGAAGCCGGCCAGGACCGCGCCGGTGGTCCAGACATCGGTCATGATGTGCCTGCCGCCCGCGACCAGCGCCGGCGATTTCAGCGCCCTGCCGCGCCGCAGCAGCACCAGCGCCCAGGCCAGGTTGATCGCACCGGCCAGCCCGTTCAGCCCGATGCCCAGGAACGGCGCGGTGGGCCGGACGGGCGCCTGCCAGCCCTGCCAGGCCTCGCGGGCGATCAGCAGCGCGGTGACCAGCACCAGCGCGCCCTCGATCACGGCGCTGAAATACTCGGCCTTGTTATGCCCGTAGGGATGGTTGGCATCGGCGGGACGGCCGGAATACCACAGCGCGCCCAGGGCGGTCAGCGCGGCGACGACGTTGATGACGGTTTCGAGCGCGTCCGAATACAGCGCGATACTGCCGGTGACCAGGTAGGCCGCGGTCTTGAGGCCGAGCACGACCAGGCTGACGGCAAGGCCGACCCCGGCGATGGACAAGGCGGATTTCATATGTCGCCGGCAGTAAAGACCGTGTCTAGGAAGTCCGGATCAGCATTCGAGCTTGGCCGCCGCCGCGCGTTGCCGGCTTCTTATGATCTCGTCGGTCGGCATGCCCTGTCTGGCCTGCGCGATCAGGGAGAACTTTCTAGGCGGCGCGGACTGTTCCTTCGGATCGAACAGAACGATCTGCGGCTTACCGGCTTCGATATCTTCGTTCATGGCAAATCCCCGGCAGTCGTTACGCAATCGTGAAGTTACGCAGGTCCGGCGGGATCAGTCAAACATGGCGTAGCCGATGGCCTCGCATGCGCGCCGCTCCTCGTCCGTCGCGCCGGCCGGCCCGCGCACGCCCAGCCCCAGAGTGGAGAATTCCGCCGTCAGCGCCCGCGCCCGCTCGAGCACCTCGCGGCAGCTATGGAACCGCTCGTCGCTACGGGCGGCATGCCCGTCGTAATAAATCTCGAGCACCCAGGGCCGATCGAACATCTTCCAACTCCGCTGCATACGATCGTATTGGGGAGATTTGAAGAATTCCTGAACGGGCAATGAGGGATCAGGCGATGATCGGACCGCGGCAAGTCGTGTTGCATCGTTCAAAACCGATCACATTCACCAAGTGATCGAAACTCCCAAGTTCTAACGTCAAGTTTTTGAGGGCAATTATAAACGCCTTCAATCTGGTCGGCGCGCCATAGACCACCCGCCTGACACGAGTACGGGCCAATCAGATGAAACGAGGCCGACATCTGACAACGCAAGCACAACGTCAGCGTAGTCAAAGCCAAAGCCAAAGCCAAAGCTCCAAAGCCGGCAAGACTAAGCACGACAATAGATTTTCCTGGTTTAACTCGAAGAAACATAAAGAATTCTAGCAAAGACACGCACCAAAAATAGCCCACAACCTTAATGCTCAATACTATATCCCAGAACCCGACCGGCGGCACGGGGGAGCTGGTGTTCGCCACCGGCCCCAGCATCGGGCTGGGCAACCAGTCGCCGACGACAGCGTCGAATATGGCGGCGCGGGAAATAAGAATTCAATTAAAGGTTGTGTGACGTCGAACGATAACTGGCCGTTACATAAGATCGTCCCATAGGCAGGAAATTACTGTTGTATTCCCGTTGTGGGTGTGGAAGAAAGATGGGAATAAAGGACCAAAAAATGAACAGCAGGCGTCATCCTTCGTTCGCGAAGACTTGGCTTACTTTTATGGCGCTGATATCGGTTGGCATTCCATCGCAATCGCAGGCGCAATCTACTCCTCTGTCTTCGCCGCAAGTTTCTGACAAGGGCAGCATACAATCCCCAATCAACTGCGATGCGTCACATGGTGGCCCGGCATCCCTTGAGCCGCTGACAAAAGACCAATTGCTAAAGGCAATAGCGGCCACAAGCTATCGCGAGAAGTTGCTCGACAAATGTGAAACAGCAAGAGAGTTTCATATCAAGTTTAATGAGCCAATTAGCAGTCCCAATAACGTACAACACGTGTTTAACTCAAGAAAAAATAATGACGACCTTCGTGTGGGACTATATTTTGTCTTCCCCCGACCAAAATAAAAATGGAAATATCTCATCTATAGATCTAATCATATTTCCAACATCTGTTTGCTTGACTTTAGAAGAGTTTAGTCAATCATTTGGACAAACCCCCAAACTTATAGGTGGATACACTCCACACCATATAAATTCATATTATTATTCTCATAAAAATAGTCAGAAGGTTGATGAAATCAAAACTACGATTAGTTCCGATCAAAGTTGCGTGCGCGAAATTAGGTTTACAGAGGAGCTGAAGAAGTAATGTCAATATATGACGGAGATAATCTCTATGTTTCGGATCAACCCCTAGATCTCCTCATAAGAGCAGCTTTTCCTCCCAATTTTTCGGGAATAACTACTTTATGTAATTTAGTTTATGATTCATCGATTCTTGTTAATGAATTAAATGCATTTATGAATTTTACTACTAAAGGTGTAATTTCTTACGGAGGTTTAAACGGGGATGCAAATGGTGAGTATTCCAAATCTTCCAATACTATCTTTTTAAGCAGTGCGATTACAGACCCCGCCACATTCCAGCAACCTGGTCACGACCCCTGCCGCCGGCGGCAGCGTGACCGTCAACACCATCGCCGGCGCCAGCACCAACATCGTGGTGGACGGCCCGGGCAACGACACGCTGAGCTTCGTCGGCGGCACCAACTACTGGCACGTCGGCGCGGGCAACGACACGGCGACGCTGTCGGGCGGCACGACCGAGGCCTACTTCACCGGCGCGGAAAGCCAGTACACCATCACCTACAACGGCACCAGCACGGTCACGGTCAAGAACACGGCCACCAGCGCCACCGACACCTTCGCCCCGACCGGCGGCACGGGGGAGCTGGTGTTCGCCTCGGGCGCCAGCATCGGGCTGGGCAACCAGTCGGCCGACGACAGCGTCGAATATGGCGGCGCGGGGAACGCAGACTCAATTCATGGTTGTGCGGTGGCGAACGATAATTGGCTCTTGCATAAGGTTGCAGTATAGGCAGGAAATTACTGTTGTATTCCCGCTATGGCTGTGGAAGAACGATGGAACAAGGAGCCTAAATGAACATCAAGCGTCATACCTCGTTCGCAAAAGCCTGGCTTACTGTTTTAGTGCTGATCTCGATTAGCATTCCATGGCAACCACGTGCGCAATCTACTCCTCTGTCTTCACCGCAAGTTTCTGACAAGGGCAGCATACAACCCCCGATCAACTGCAATGCGTCACATGGTGGCCCGGCAGTAAAGGAACGAAGTGGCCTATAAATCTAAGATTCTTATCCCTATAGGCGCAGCTACCATTGTGTGCTTGATAGCTCTTATCGTGATGCCACCTTTCAGCATTGGCAATCCACTTTGGAAGCGTAATCTTTCTCACGCGCTTTTTGCTCAAGGATACACCGAAATCTTGGATAAAGAAGTTACTCAAAAGAGATTTCATATAAAATTTGGCGAGCCAATCTTCAATTCAAACGGATCTCAAGATATATACAACTTTATACCCAAATCTCCCAGTTTAAAATTTAACTATTTCATAGCTCCGCCCTATCCAAGAACTGACAATTCTGTTCCTCAAAATTTGCTCGGTAGTCTTACGATCAGTTCGTTTCCAGGCTGCTTTAAACTGGACGATATGAACGCCATTTTTGGCAAAGCAAAGCTGATTGAAAAGCACAATACAGCGCATGTCAGCAGTTACGAATACCCATCCAACAAGTTGCCGGGAGACAAGATAATTACGCCTTCCGCCATAGTCGGGGTTGATGAGTGCGTTACTCTTCTAGTCTTTCAGGAGTTTGGCCAATGACCGTGTATCCAGGCGACAACCTATCCGTAACTAATCCAAATCTTGATGCAAAATTGAGAATAAGTTTTGTGAATACGGGAGTAGATATTACGTCATTGTGCAATCTCGTGGCGACTTCGTCTATAATTCAATACGAGCTTATGAGTTTCTACACGGCAGGCGGTTCTATCGTATACGGATCAGCCGGATCAACTTATGTAGACAAGCCCACTCCTACAATCCTACTGCCGACAAGCATTACAGACATGCCAACTTTATTTGAGAAAATGTCTCATGAGGTTGGCCATTTCATAGACGCTAGAGATAACTTTGCGAATGTCGGCTATCCCAACGTAAGTCCTGTTTATCCAGCGGAAAATCCATATTGGGTCGCAAATAATGGAACACCATCGATACTGATGACGACTTATGGATTTATGACGGAAGGGCGAGCGCAGTATAATGCCAGCCAAGTTATCAACCAAGAGTATCAATCATCAAGTCCCGTCCCAATACCTTTTTACGTGATAATTGATCCTAATCCTGCTGTTAATGACGATAGCATTAACACAAATATTCAGCCAATCTTGGCGACAGCAAATCTTGTCCAAGCCACACCCATTCTAGCTGATTATGCCGCAGTAACTTCAGGATATATTGGCGAATACGGTGGGGGAGTGACCATCCAAGGTGTAGCTGTACCATGGGAAACGGTAACAAAAGTCCGAATCAAAACTTATTCCAACGGATCTGCCGAGAGTATTACCCTATATGACAACGATACCCAAAATCCTGACCAATGGTTGCCAACCATAAATGACTATAGCACTGCTGACTCTTCGGATTCCCCTAAAAATGATTTTAAAAGCATTCTGGATTATCAAAGCGGCAAGTCAATCATATCGGACTACAATGCTATAGGCTTGATCGGTGGCTCGCCCGCGACGGAGATAGACCAGGATTATACTGGTTTGGACGGAAGCGGTAACCTCGTCCAGACGGTGATTACATTTGCGACCGGTGGTACGGAAACAATAGCCAGCAACGGCGTTGGCGTGCTTCCGACTTTCACTTCCGCAGGTGGCGCAACCATTGCAACAACGTACACGGTCGGTTCCGGCGGTACGACACTGCCGAAGATCGCTGCCGAGTTAGGACTTGATCCTTTCCTGCTTGATGCAATGAACCCTGTCCTAAGCGCTACTGCCACGCTTGCTGTCAATACCGTGGTAAATATCTATCCAACCCTGCAGGGAACGGGAGTTCCCTCCAGCAATACCATTAAGGCCATCGATCAGCAGCACACGATGCTGTACGATTTGAGCCGCGATCGCTGGTACGAGGTCCAAGTGCCTAGCGGCAGCCCGTATGCAGGCATGCTGGAGCTTACCGACGATTACGGCGGTTCGCAGGTCCTGGATTTGAAGGAGGTCAACTCCACCACCGGCGATTTCGGGGTGGCAGCCTCCAGCGTCGCCTCGATCACCACCATCGCGCCCTTTACATACATCGCGGCGAACTATGCGGAGTACAGCTTTCCCGTCATTGCGCTGACCCAGACCAACGGCACGGTGACCTATTTCGAGCCCGGGCAGAACTATAACGTGCAGCCAGGGGACACGTACGCCTCCATCGCCTCCCTGCTGGGCGAGAACGCCACCCTGCTGAAGGCGGTCAACCCCGAAGCCGGCGCGGCACCTGCGGCAGGAACGCCTCTGCGCCTTGACCTGGGTCCTGTCAGCCCCGTTGGCCCACAGGGCACTACGGGTACGTTCAGCGAGACTTTTACCGCCTATGCGCCTGAGAGCGATTTTGTGTTCGTGCCGGTGGGAGGAAGCTTGGGAGAGCTCACCAACCTGCCGACCGAGACCAACCCCGATACCGTCTATCTTGTCGACAGCAATGACAATCTGCTGGCGACGGTTTCTAACACTACCACCTTCACCATGTATAACGATCCGGCGAACGGCGACGACAGCTTTGCCTATGCGGATGTGAACGGCGTCAGCTATCTGCCCGGCGTCAGCGGCGCGACCATCGAGGTCGGCGACGGCGTGACCGCGACCGGGTCGGCGACCGTAACGCAAGGGTCGAATTCCGCGACCATCACCGATGTCGCGGGCGCGGCGGCGCTGATCATCAACAGCCCGGAGACGGTAAGCTGGACCGCCGGCGCGGGCACCGACACCGCCACGCTGTGGAACGGCACGACAGACATCGCGATGAGCGGCGCGCAGAGCCAGTACACGGTGACCTATACCGCGTCGTCCAACACGCTGACGATCAAGGACAACACAGCCAGCCGCAACGGCACCAAGACGCTGACCCTGGAATACGGCAAGGGCGAGATCGACTTCGCCGATGGCACCAAGATAGGTATCGGATCGTCGAGCGATGCGACCGCCTACGGCGATGCCGACGACGATATCTTTACCCTGAATGGCGGCAACACGACCGATTACGGCGGCGGCGGCACCAACGAAGCGATCTTCATGAGCGGCGGCACGACGCCGAATGCCAGTTGGGTAATCGGCGAAAATGCGTCGGGCCAGGTAGTCATCAACGGTACGGCGGCGGGCTATGCCGGCACGGCCACGCTGTCCAACGTGCAGAAGATCGAGTTTGACAACCAGTCGGGCTCTACTTACGGTCTCTATTCGACACCTGTTGGCGGCGGTACGATAACAATTCCCGCGCCGACTTCAGGGGCCGGGTCTGTCTTTGTGGATGGCGCCGGCACGAACACTCTAACGCTGACCCCGTACTCGAATTACGTGACGTATTGGTATGCGGGTGCAGGCAATACCACGGCGGTCGTAAACTCGACGATGTACCTGTACATGTCCGGAGCCGAGAGCAGCTATACCATCGCAGCGTCGGGTCTGACCGGCATGACGATCACCGATACCGTCGCAGGCCGTAACGGCGTCAAGACATTGCAGTTCGGCACTGCGCTTGGAAATGATTTTGCGATCGTCGATTTTACATCGGGTCCAGCCCTGGATATGCAATTGTTCAGCAACGATTCCGTGGTGGCGCTTTCCTCCACGGTGGCGACGCCGGGCGCTCAGTGGCTGATGGGTGAGACGGCTTCCGGCATGGCGGTCATGAACGGCGCTTCGGCAGGCGGCAACGGCATCTTCGAATTCCAGAACGTGCAGGAGGTAGAGTTTGAAAGCGCGACCGTCACAAACAAATACGACCTGACGGCAACGTCGGTTGCAGGATCGACGCTTACGATCGCCACGCCTACGGATGGCTCCATCGGCACCATCGTCGTCGACGGCGCAGGCAACGATACTCTGACCTTCAGCAGTGCCGATACGAACTACTGGCACGCCGGCGCAGGCAACGACAGCGCCACCATTACAGCAGGCACGACCAACGTCTATTTCCTGGGCGCATCAAGCCAGTATGCCGTGACCTATAGCGGCAACCAGGTCACGGTGGCCGACAGCCAGGGCGCGCGCAACGGCGCCAAGACCCTGACGCTGACCGGCGGCGCGACCACGCTGGTGTTCAGCGATACCTCGCTGGCGCTGTCGAATACCGGCGCGACCGATACCGGGGGCGCGGGCAACGATACCTTCTATGTCGGCAATGCCAACATCACGATCAACGGCGGCGCCGGCAGCGACCGCGCTGTGTTCGGCAACGGCACCGACAGCCTGCCCGACGAGCCCTGGCTGATCGGCGAGACCGCATCGGGCCAGGTGACCGTCAGCGGCCCGACCGTCGGCTACAACTACACCGCGACCCTGACGGGGATC
Source organism: Alphaproteobacteria bacterium (assembly GCA_965199335.1). GTDB lineage: Bacteria > Pseudomonadota > Alphaproteobacteria > CALMVH01 > CALMVH01 > CBDAQV01. Next base: position 537,924 of record CBDAQZ010000004.1, read on the forward strand.
GAGCAGATCCAGCTGGGCGGCGGCACCAGCAACCTGGTCACGACCCCTGCCGCCGGCGGCAGCGTGACCGTCAACACCATCGCCGGCGCCAGCACCAACATCGTGGTGGACGGCCCGGGCAACGACACGCTGAGCTTCGTCGGCGGCACCAACTACTGGCACGTCGGCGCGGGCAACGACACGGCGACGCTGTCGGGCGGCACGACCGAGGCCTACTTCACCGGCGCGGAAAGCCAGTACACCATCACCTACAACGGCACCAGCACGGTCACGGTCAAGAACACGGCCACCAGCGCCACCGACACCTTCGCCCCGACCGGCGGCACGGGGGAGCTGGTGTTCGCCTCGGGCGCCAGCATCGGGCTGGGCAACCAGTCGGCCGACGACAGCGTCGAATATGGCGGCGCGGGGAACGACACATTCAACATCGGCAATGCCAGCGTCGCGATCAACGGCGGCGCCGGCACCGACCTTGCCATCATCGGCAACGCCACCGACAGCCTGCCGGACAAGTCCTGGCTGATCGGCGAGACCGCCTCGGGCCAGGTGACCGTCAGCGGGCCGACCGTGGGCTACAACTACACCGCGACGCTGACCGGCATCGAGCTGCTGCAGCTGGGCGGCGGCACCAGCAACCTGCTGACCACGCCGGTCGCCGGGGGCAGCCTGACGGTCAACACCCTGCCGGGCGCCAGCACCAACATCGTGGTGGACGGCGCGGGCAACGACGCGCTGACCTTCGCCGGCAGCACGAACTACTGGCATGTCGGCGGCGGCAACAATACGGCAATTTTGTCGGGCGGGACGACCGAGATCTACTTCACCGGCGCGTCGAGCCAGTACACCGAGACCTATAACGGCGCCAGCGTGCTGACTGTGAAGAACACCGCCACCAGCGCCACCGAGACGCTGACCCTTTCCGGCGGCACGGGCGAGCTGGTGTTCGCCAGCGGCAACACTATCGGGCTGAACAGATCGGGCGATGCGACGATCTATGGCGGCTCGACAGCCGCGACGCTGACCGGCACGTCAGGCGCGGACACGATCTATGCCGGATCGGCCGCGGACACGCTGGTGGGCAATGGCGGGAGCGACACGTACGAGATCGGCGCCGGCACCACGACCGAGACCATCGTCAACGGCCTGAGCTCGAGCAACACCGCCGCCGGCAATCTGGGTTTCACCGGGTCGCTGGTGTCGTCCGACCTCTGGTTCGCCAGGTCGGGCAACAACCTGGTGGTGGATGTGCTGGGCACCACGCGCCAGGCGGTGGTGCAGAACTGGTACGCGACCGGGGACGCCTATGCCCAGACCGGCGAGATCCTGTCCGCCGACAGCCTGAAGCTGGATACGGCGCTGGGCAACCTGGTGACGGCGATGGCGACGTTCTCGACCAACAACGCGACGTTCAATCCGCAGACCACGACGAACACGACGCTGACCAACAGCAGCTTCTACGGGACGCTGTCGACGACCGATCACAGTTCGTGGCACAGCTAAGGCATTTCCACTAAACCTCCAGCCCCTTGTATCGGCTGGAGAATTTGGTGGGCGCGACAGGGATTGAACCTGTGACCCCTACCATGTCAAGGTAGTGCTCTACCGCTGAGCTACGCGCCCATGTCCAATGGGAAGGTGCCCTGCGTAGCATTGCCGGCCCTGGCTTGCAACAATCTTGCCGCCTGTTTTTTGCCGCCGCCGCCGCAAGCCCGATCTTGACATCCGTGCCCGGCGCAGGCTCTTTCTACAGTGAAAAAATACGCGTTGCACACAGCAACCCCAGGTGAGGAAAACCCAAGTGACGGACCTGATCGGCGACATCGGGGGCACTAACGCCCGCTTCGCCCTCGTCGACAACGGCGCGGTGTACGAAGTCGAATCCCTGCGCGACAGCGATTACGCGACCTTCCAGGCGGCCATCGAGGCCTATCTGAAGATGGTCGGCGGCCCGCGCATCAGCAACGCCGCCTTTGCCTTTGCCGGCCCCATCACCGGCGACCGCGCCCAGCTGACCAACCGGACCGAGTGGAGCTTCTCGACCGAGCAGCTGCGCCGCGCCCTCGGCTTCGAGCGCCTGACCGTGGTCAACGATTTCTATGCCAACGCGCTGTCGCTGCCGGCCCTGGAATCGGACGACCTGTTCCAGGTCGGCACGGGCGAACCGCTTCCCTTCCACAACAAGCTGGTGCTGGGACCGGGCAGCGGGCTGGGCGTCGCCATCGTGGCCTGGGACGGCAGCAACTGGCTGCCGCTGCCCGGCGAGGGCGGCCATGCCAAGTTGCCGATGGGCGACAACCCGCGCGAGGATGCGATCTATGCCAGCATCCGAAAGCGCTTCGGCTATGTCTCGATCGAGCATGTGCTGTCCGGCTCGGGCCTGAAGAACCTGTACACCGCGATCGCCGAGGTCGACGGCATCGAGGGCGAGATCCCCGAACAGCATGCGATCACCGACGCCGCCATCGCAGGCACGCATCCGGCCTGCGTCGAGACCTTGTCCCTGTTCCTGTCGATACTGGGCGTGGTCGCGGGCAATCTGGCGGTGACGTCGATGGCCAAGGGCGGCGTCTACATCGCGGGCGGCATCGTGCCGGCGATCACGCAGTTCGCGGACAAATCCCGCCTGCGCGTCTGCTTCACCGGCGAAAGCAAGATGAAGGGCCTGCTGGAGCCGATCCCGACCTATATCATCACCAACGAGCATCCCGCTTTCGTGGGTCTGCTGCGCCTGTTGCCGCAGAAGACTTCCGCATCCGCCTGAAGGCACCCGAATGAGTCCGCAAAAACGCATCTCGATCCCCGATCTGGCCGGCCGCAAGGGCGGCGTGCCGATCGTGGCCCTGACGGCCTATACCGCGCCGATCGCCCGGCTGGTCGATCCGCATGCCGACATGCTGCTGGTCGGCGACAGCCTGGGCATGGTGATCTACGGCATGGACAGTACCCTGGCGGTGACGCTGGACATGATGATCCAGCATGGCCGGGCGGTGGTGAACGCGTCCCGCCATGCGGCGGTGATCGTCGACCTGCCCTTCGGCACCTACCAGCAATCGCCGCAGCAGGCCTTTGCCAGCGCCGCGCGCGTCCTGGCCGAAACCGGCGCCGAGGCGGTCAAGCTGGAAGGCGGCCAGGAAATGGTCGACACGATCCGCTTCCTGGTCCATCGCGGCGTGCCGGTGCTGGCGCATGTCGGCCTTACGCCGCAATCGGTCAACACGCTGGGCGGATACCGCACGCGCGGCCGTGAGCAGGAGGAAGCCGAACGGATCATCGGCGACGCGCGATCCGTGGCCGAGGCGGGCGCCTTCGCCGTGGTGATCGAGGGCACGGTGGAAGCCATCGCGCACCAGGCCAGCGATTCCATTCCGGTGCCCACCATCGGCATCGGCGCGTCGGCCTATTGCGACGGCCAGATCCTGGTGATCGACGACATGCTGGGCCTGACCCATCAGGTCCCCCGCTTCGTCAAGAAATACGCCGATCTTTCCGGCGAAATCACCCGGGCGGTTTCCAGCTACGCCGACGATGTGCGGGCGCGCCGTTTCCCCGACAAGGCCCATATCAGCCTGGCGTCGTAACCCATGCTGATCGAACGGACCGTGACCGGCATACGGCGGCAGGTCGCCGCCTGGCGCGAGGCCGGCGAAAGCATCGCGCTGGTGCCGACCATGGGCGCCCTGCACGAAGGGCATCTGTCGCTTGTCAGGCAGGCGCGACTGCTGGCTGACCGCGTGATCGTTTCCCTGTTCGTCAACCCGACGCAATTCCTGCCGAACGAAGATCTGAGTCGTTACCCGCGCAACGAGGAGTCCGATGCGGCGGCGCTGACATCGGGCGGCGCCGATCTGCTCTATGCCCCCGAAATTGCCGAGATATATCCAGACGGATTCCGCACCACGGTAACGGTAAAGGAGCTGACCAGCCGCTGGGAGGGGGAAATCCGGCCAGGGCATTTCGACGGCGTGGCCACGGTCGTGACCAAGCTGTTCACGCAGACCGCACCGGATATCGCGCTGTTCGGAGAAAAGGATTACCAGCAACTGCAGGTAATCAAACGCTTCACGCGCGACCTGGATCTGCCGATCGAAATCGTCGGCTGCCCGACGATCCGGGAGGAGTCGGGCCTGGCCCTGTCGTCGCGCAATGCCTATCTGAACGATGCGCAGCTGGCGTTGGCCAGAACCTTCAACCGCGTCCTGTCCGAGGCATGCGGCAGGGTTGCCGTGCAACCGGAAAAGTTCATGGAAACAATGGATGACGCACGCCTGACATTGCTCGATACCGGTTTTACCGCCGTCGACTACCTGGCTGTCTGCGACAGGCACACGCTCGAGCCGCTGGCCGTACTGGATCGCCCGGCCCGTCTTATTGCCGCGGTCCGTCTTGGCGGCATCCGGTTGCTCGACAATTTTCCCGTGGGCTGACCGAAAAATCTCGGGCGAGCGGAACAAAGACCGCCACTTTACAATTTATAGGTGTAAGGAAGAGATTTCGATGAGCCTTTCAAGCGTTGCCTACAAGGAGGGCGGAGTGCCCGCTCCACTGCCGCAGGACGAGACCGAACGGCTGGCTCACGTACATGAATGCGGCATACTGGATACGCCCGAGGAGGAGAGCTTCAACCGCATCAGCCGGCTGATCGCCATGCTGAACGGCGTTCCCATCGCGGGCATTTCGATCGTCGACGATCACCGGCAATGGATCAAATCCAGTTTCGGACCGCTCGATCGCGAAGGCCCCCGCCAATCCTCGTTCTGTTCGCATGCGCTGCTGTCGGGAAATACGTTCGTCGTTCCGGACACGCATCTGGACCCCCGATTTGCCCGCAACCCGCTTGTGCTGGGGCCGCCGGGCATTCGCTTTTACGCAGGGGCGCCCCTGATATCCTCGGTAGGGTACAAGCTGGGCGCGTTGTTCGTGATCGATACGCAGCCACGCCAGCTTTCGGAGCGGGACCGTCGCGTATTGACCGACTTCTCCGCCGTTGCGGTGGATTTGATCGAGAGCAAAGCCAAATGGTTCTAGGCCAAGTGGCCTGAGATGCCTCGCTAGTCGGCGGCGACCCAGGTCGCTTCACGTCCCTTTTCGACCTCGTGCACGCGCATCTGGACGCGCTGGCCGGCCTCGAGGGAAAACAGGCCGGACCGTTGCAGGACGCTCTTGTGTATGAAGACGTCGCTGCCCGACCCGTCTGCGGTTATGAAGCCGAAGCCCTTTTCGGGCTTGAACCACTTCACGATGCCGCTGAGCTGCTCTTCCGGTCCACCGTCATTGCTGTGGCCAAAGCCGTCATAGCCGGGATCGCGATTGCTATCGACGACGAATTTCGGTGTCGTACCATCGACGCGGCCGTAGGGCGCGCCGTCGCTTCTGCCGCCGGACGCCTGCGACGAACCTGCCGGCTGGCCCGGATCCAGGACCTCAACGATGCGAAGCACCTGGGGGCCCTTCGGACCCGGTCCGACTTCGCACAGTAATTCGGCCTGATCGCCGAGATGCTGCAGGCCTGCGCGGTGAAGAACGGAGACGTGCAGAAACGCATCCGAGGCTCCATCGACGGGAGACACGAAACCGAATCCCTTCGTCGCATTGAACCATTTCAAGCGGGCCTTGATCTGCAGCCCCTCTTCCGGTTCATCAAATCCCTGACTGAAGCCTGACACGGCAAGACCTTCCATAAACAAAAATGCCCCAACGAGGAGCGTTTATTCAGCATAAGGATCATGCCCTATCCAAAAGCAATTGCCAATCCATTTTTGCGCAAATAGTTGTATTCGACGTGTCGGCCCATTTCTATTCGGCATCGAATAGGGATCGCTGCTTACCGGTACTGGGCTTAACTATGGTTTATTATTAATTAATCAGTATAATTTCATATTGTTACAGCTTAATCTCTGCTATTTATTGATGACGCAAATACGCTGACAAGAAGCAAGAATTCCCTATAAGGGGTGCGTGGTAGATATGGAGGACAATCGATGAGCGTTTCGGCTGACAAACCCTATTCCTGGCTGGCTCACTATCCTTCCGGCATCGATTACGACGCGGTCATTCCCGTCGCTCCGCTCTACAAGCTGATCGACGACGCCGTCTTGCGGTTCGCCGACAATCCCGCCTTCGATTTTCTCGGCCGCCACTACACCTACCGCGAACTGGGGCAGCTGATCGATCGCGCCGCCGCCGGCTTCCAGCGCCTGGGCGTTACCAAGGGCAGCCATGTCGGCTTGATCCTGCCCAATTGCCCCTATTATCCCATCGCCTTCTTCGGCGTGCTGAAAGCCGGGGGAACGGTCGTCAATTTCAACCCTCTGTATACGGAAAAGGAAATTGCGGCGCAGATGAACGACAGCGGCGCCACGATCATGGTGACGCTGGACATAAAGGCCATCTTCGAGAAGGTCGAAGCGGAATTCGGCCGCACCAAAATGGAAACCATCGTCGTTTGCCCGATGGCCGGCATCCTCCCGTTTCCGAAGAATTTTCTCTACCGGGCGGCAAAGCGCAAGGACATCGCCCGGCCGGCCGGCAAGGGCGGGTACGTCGGTTTCGCCGAGCTGACGCGCGACAGCGCCGGCTTCAGCCCCGCCACGATCGATCCTGCGACCGACGTCGCCCTGCTGCAATATACCGGCGGTACCACCGGCGTGCCCAAGGGCGCGATGCTGACGCATGCCAATGTCTACGCCAATACGGTGCAGGCGACGCTGTGGCTGCAGGGTGTCGAACCCGGACGCGAGCGCATGCTGGCGGTGATACCCTTCTTCCACGTCTTCGCCATGACGGCGGCCCTGACCGTGGCGATCCATATCGGCGCCGAGATCATCGCCCTGCCCCGGTTCGAATTGGTGCCGGTTCTGAAAACCATCGCCAGGCGCAAGCCCACCATCTTCCCGGCAGTACCGACCATCTACAACGCGATCGTGCATCATCCCGAGCGCGACAGCTACGACCTGTCGTCGATCAAATACTGTTTCTCAGGCGGCGCGCCGCTGCCGGTCGAGGTCAAGGAGGCGTTCGAACGCGTCACCGGCTGCACCCTGATCGAAGGTTACGGATTGTCCGAAACATCCCCGGTCGCGACCGGGAACCCCGTAAACGGCGTCAACAAGCCCGGCTCCATCGGGATGCCGGTGCCGCATACGATCATCGACATCGTTTCGCTGGAGGACCGCGAAACGCCGCTGCCGCCAGGCGAAAAGGGGGAAATCTGCATTTCGGGGCCACAGGTCATGGCGGGCTACTGGAACCAGCCCGAGGAAACGGCGGTCGCGATGCAGGGCGGGCGGTTCCATACCGGCGACATCGGCTACATGGACGAGGACGGCTATACCTTCATCGTCGACCGGCTGAAGGACATCGTGATCGCGGGCGGCTTCAAGATCTATCCCCGCCATATCGAGGAGGCGGTGTACCAGCACGAGGCGGTGGAGGAATGCGTCGCGGCCGGCATCCCCGACCAGTACCGCGGCCAGACGGTCAAGCTGTGGGTCAAGCCGCGCGAGGGCATCGCCCTGACCGAAACCGATCTGAAAAGCTTCCTGGCGCAGCATCTGTCGGCGATCGAGATGCCCAAACTGATCGAAATTCGCACCGTGGCGCTGCCCAAGACACTGATCGGCAAGCTGTCGCGCAAGGCGTTGCTGGAAGAGGAAGCGGCGAAGACGAAGGTCTAGCGATCGCCGTCGAATACGCGCGCGATCGCTTCGGCATGCAGCTCGCCCAGGCTCTGCGTGCCGATCAGGCCGTTCGACCCGGGGGTACCCGAGGGATGCAGGTAGAACGTGCTGCCCCTGAAGCGCTGCGGCAGATGCTCGGTGCGATAGTTCTGCGCGAAATACTCGAAGGAGCGCCTGTCGCCGACGAAGACCTGGCCCGGATAGGCCGATAGATAATCGTGCACGATCCTGTCGAGCGCCTCGCCGTAGCTCATCAGCGCCGCCAGCCCCGCCGGGCCGTAGGTGAAATTGGTGCGGGAGTTGGTCGTGTAGTAAGGCGGCATGTGGAGCACGATCTTCGCATCGGGCGCATCGATCTCCAGGATGCGGTCCACGATCTCGTGCAGCTTCATGGTGTACTGGCTGGCGTCCAGGCAGCCGTCGAAAGGCGCGTTGTTCGAACCGGCGATCGCAGAGTCATTGGTGCCCAGCATCAGGCTGACGACCATCTGGGCTTCGGGATGCAGTTCGTTCAGCTGCCTGACCGCCGATTTCGGATTCTCGCAATCGAAGGCGTCGTGGTAGTCGCTGCCGCCCGGCGCGTAATCGGTCAGCGTGTGGCTGTTGTGACCCTGGTTGCTGCCATAGATCTCGCCCAAACCCAGACGGCGGCGCAGCGCGGTGATGCAATAGCCGGGCATGGTCGGCAGCTTGACCGTCCCGGCATTGCGGACCCCCAGCCCGTAGGTGATCGAATCGCCGGCGAACACGATGTTCAGCGCCTGAGGGCGGGCGACCGCGGTCACATAGGGAATGTAGTCCGGTTCCCATTTGTCGGTTCCGGCGGGCACGGCGGCGATGCTGTTGAAATGAGCATCGCTACCCACCACGCCGTAGAAATAATGGATGCCTTTTTCGGTCGAGGTGTCGAGAAACGGCATCGACACCACGGTCGCCAGGCGCGTGAATTCGTTTGCGATGAAGTCGGGAGTCGTGCCGCGATAGATCGCGTAAGTGAATCCCACCCCTGCGCCGCCCGACAGGGGTGACGAGAGTGTCACCGCGATTCCCCGTGACGAAGGCGCCGCGGTAACGGTCCCGATCTCGAGCGGAGCGGGCCCCGATCGTCCGCCGCGCCGCTTGCGCGGCACTGGAATGGCGCGAATGTCGATCATCGGCTGATAGGGTTCGGGCCCTCGTTAATTGACGGTGTTCGACTCCGCTCCGCCCGACTGCGCCTGCTGTTGCGCGATCCGGCGGCGGTAGAGCTGGGCGAAATCGATCGGGTTGAGGTTGAGCGGCGGGAACCCGCCGTCGCGCGTCAGATTGGAAATGATCGAGCGCGCGAACGGGAACAGCAGCTTCGGCCCCTCGACGAACAGGATCGGCTCGACCTGGTCGGCGGGCCAGCCGCGCAGGGTGATCAGACCGGCATAGGCAAGCTCGACGATGAACCCGGGCAGGCCGTCGCGCTTGGTCTCCACCCTGATCTGCAGCACCACCTCGTACGATCCTTCGTTCACGCCCTGGACGTTGACGCCGAGATCGATGCTGATCTCGGGCTGCTGTCCACTGGCCTGCATCATGCGCAGGATATTGGGATTCTCGAAAGAAAGGTCCTTGATGTACTGTCCGTTGACGATCAGCTGGGCCGCGCCGTCGGGCAAGGCGTCGGAGTCGCCTTCGACCGGAGCCTCTACAGCCTGCGTCGCCGAAAAATCGGTTTCGGCCAGCTGCTGCTCACCGTCATCGTTGTTTTTGTTCTTCGCCATTGGAATTCCTGCTCACTTCTTCGATTTGGCTGATTTCGCCGGTGCGGCCTTCTGGCATGGAAACTCGTCATCCATTGCCATGTAGTAAAATATCCCGATCGGCCCGATCAGCTGATCGGGCCTTCTTTTCGTCATGTCGAGAAACTTGTCGCGCATCTGCGCCGCGGTGGTGTCCTTGGGAATGCAGAGTTCGGGCGCGTTGAAAGCGTCCGAGATAAAAAACGAAGCGTCGTAAAGCGCCATCAGGGTGCCGTAACAGAAGGCCAGATTCTCGGCATCCTTCGCCTCGCAGGCCGCCTTTACCTCTTTCGTTATAGGTGAGGCCATCGGCGTCGTCCATTTGACGGCCGGCGGCTGGGTAGCATCGGCGGCTTCTGCAGCAGTGGCGAATAGGAGTGCGAGCCCGACCAGCGCGGTCGCCACGAATTTCTTCAATGCCATGTCCTGAATCCTTGCCTGTTACCAGTCGGTCTGGCCTAGCATGACGGGCAGGGGCTAACAAGCGCCACGGCAATTATTTGAGGTAGTCCTTTACCAGCAGCTCGGCGATCTGGACGGCGTTGAGGGCGGCGCCCTTGCGCATGTTGTCGCCCACGCACCAGAACGACAGGCCGTTCTCGACCGTCTGGTCCTCGCGGATGCGGCTGATATAGACATTGTCCTCGCCCACGACTTCCGCCGGCGTGACGTAGCCGTCCTCGCTGCGGTTGTCGACGACCGCGATGCCCGGCATCTTGCGCAGGGCGGCACGCGCCTCGGCCGCGGTGATCGGGTTCTCGAATTCGACGTTGACCGCCTCGGAATGGCAGATGAACACCGGCACGCGCACGCATGTCGCCGTCAGCTTGATCGCCGGGTCGAGTATCTTCTTGGTCTCGACCATCATCTTCCACTCTTCCTTGGTGGAACCGTCATCCATGAAATCGTCGATATGCGGGATGACGTTGAAGGCGATCTGCTTCGGGAAATGCTCCTTGGTTATCGCGTCGTTGACGAAGACGGCGCGGGTCTGGGTGAACAATTCATCCATCGCGTCGCGTCCGGCGCCCGACACCGACTGGTAGGTCGCTACCACGACGCGGGTTATCCTGGCCAGGTCGTGCAGCGGCTTGAGCGCAAGGACCAGCTGGATGGTCGAGCAATTGGGCGTGGCGATGATCCCGCGCTTCCTGTACCCGGCGATCGCCTGCGGATTTACCTCGGGCACCACCAGGGGCACATCGGGGTCCATGCGGAACAGGGACGTCTTGTCGATGACCACGGCGCCGGCGGCGACGGCACGCTGCGCGAACTCGGCGGAGACTTTCGCGCCCGCCGCGGAGAATACGATGTCGGTGCCGGCAAAGTCGAACTTCGCCAGCTCCTGCACCTTCAGAATATCGTCCTCGCCGAACGACACTTCCGCGCCGATCGAACGCTGCGAGGCAAGCGCGACGATGCTCTTTACCGGGAAGTGCCGCTCGGCCAGCACTTGCAGCACTTCACGCCCGACATTGCCGGTCGCCCCGACAACAGCGATATTATAAGCCACGGCGCACCATTTCGTTATTTACCTTTATTGACACGGGATCGCCCTCTCTTGTCAACCGCGGAGCCGTGAGGCACTTGAAGGGCCCATGCAGGTTTACTCGAATTACACGGCGCTGCCCGCTTCGGCGCGCAACGCGGTAGTCGCGCTCGGCAATTTCGACGGCGTCCATCGCGGCCATGTCGCCTTGCTGGCCGAGGCCCGGACTGCCGCCTATGCGCAGGGCCTGCCGCTTGCCGTGCTGACCTTTCATCCGCACCCGCGCAGCTTCCTGCGTTCCGCCGAGGCGCAGTTCCAGCTGACGACGCTTGCGACGAAGATTCGTCTGCTTGCCGAGCAGGGCGTCGATATCCTGTATGTGCTGGATTTCGACGAGCCGCTTTCCCGCATGAGCGCGACGGACTTTCAGGACCGGATCCTGCGGGACGGGCTGAAGGCGCGCGCCGTGGCGGCTGGGGAGAATTTCCGCTTCGGCCACCGGCGCGAAGGCACCCTGGCCGGGTTGGCGCAGCGCGATCCGGCCCTGCAGGTAATCACCCCGGCCATCGTCACCGATGCCTCGGGCGGGCAGATATCCTCGACCCGGGTGCGCAAGGCGCTGGAAAACGGCGAGCCCGGGCGCGCGGCCACGCTGCTGGGCCGGCCGTGGGAGATCGAGTATGTCGTCGAAACCGGCAATCGCCGCGGCCGCGAACTGGGCTATCCGACGGCGAACGGCAGGCTGGGCGAACTGATAAGGCCCGCCTACGGCGTCTACGCGGTGCGGGCGCGGCTCGAGGATGGACGCGCATTCCAGGCGGCGGCCAATATCGGGATACGCCCGATGTGGCGAACCGACGAACCGCTGGCGGAAACATACTTGTTCGATTTCGACGAAGACATATATGGAAAGACGTTGCGGATCGCTTTGGTTGAATATCTGCGTCCCGAAGGCAATTTTCCTGATATCGAAACGTTAAAGAACCAGATGAGCAGCGATTGCAGACAGGCGCGAGCAATTCTTACTCGTTAATTAGTAAATAAGACAATTCGCAGTAATTAACGATTAATCTCTGGAACTTGGCAGCTGTTTGCCGTATTTAGGAATTATGGGCTTGCCATTAACACAACAGACGCCGTTTAACGATGCCGTCGCACTTGCGCGGCAGGTGATCGATACGGAAATAGCCGGGCTCGAGCAGCTGCGCGCATGCGTGGGCGTGTCTTTTGCCGCGGCGATCGACATGTTGTATGCGCTTCCCGGACGCGTGATTGTGACCGGCATGGGCAAAAGCGGCCATGTCGCGCGCAAGATCGCGTCTACCTTCTCCTCCACCGGCGCGCCGGCGCAGTTCGTCCACCCTTCGGAGGCCAGCCATGGCGATCTGGGCATGATCGCCCAGGGCGACGCCGTGATCGCGCTGTCGAATTCGGGAGAGGCGGCCGAGCTGGCCGACATCATAGCCTATACACGCCGCTTCGGCATTCGCCTGATCGCGATGACCGCGGTGGAAACCAGCCCGCTGGCAAAAGCCGCCGATCTGGTACTGCTGATTCCCCAGGCGGAAGAAGCCTGCACGCTGGGCCTGGCGCCCACGACTTCCACCACGATGATGCTGGCGCTGGGCGATGCCCTGGCCGTCGCCCTGCTGGACCGCCGCGGCTTCAGCCCGGACGAGTACGGCGTCTTCCATCCCGGCGGCAAGCTGGGGCGCGGCCTGTTGCGCGTTTCCTCGCTGATGCACACGGAAAACCTGCCCTTGGCCAAGCTGGACCAATCGGTCGGCGACACCATACTGGCGATGACCGCCGCGCGCTTCGGTTGCGCCGGCATCGTCGATCGATCGGGCAAGCTGGTCGGCATCGTGACCGATGGCGACCTGCGCCGTCATTTCAGCGACGTGACCCTGACCGATTCCGTCAGCGGCATCATGACCTCATCCCCGCTCGTCATCGGCCCCGACGCGCTTGCCGGAGAGGCATTGCGCACCATGACCGAGCGCGAACGCCCGATTACAGCCCTTTTTGTCGTGGAAGACGGTGTTCCAACCGGCATTCTGCACATTCACGACCTGCTTCATGCAGGGATTCTTTAACTGGCTCTAGATATGGCTTTACCTATGAAAAACCCTCGCGGACTTACATTTTCGGTTCAATTGAAGCCCGGCAATGTAATCAATGAAATCATAACCGCATCGCGCGACGACGAGGGCTTGCTGAAGCTCGAGGTCGGGGTTACCCCGCGCCCGATCAACGGCGCCGCCAACAGCGCCTTGATCAGCCTGTTCGCCAAGGAACTGCGCCTGCCGAAATCGGCCATCAAGATCGTATCGGGCGAAAGCGCGCGCCTGAAGCGCATGTACATCAAGGGCGACGTGACCGCCCTGACGACCGCGATCATCTCGCAGGCCGTCAACAAGCAGTAGGTTCTATCGCGCCAGGTCGACCGGGTTTGCCTTGGCAAGACGGTCGAAGCCGGTGAGCAGCTTCAACAGATCCGGCAAATCCTTCAGCCTGACCATGTTCGGCCCGTCGGACGGCGCGTTGTCGGGGTCCTGATGGGTTTCGATGAACACCGCCGCGACGCCGATGGCGATGGCGGCGCGCGCCAATACCGCGACGAATTCGCGCTGCCCCCCCGATGTCGTGCCCTGACCGCCCGGCTGCTGTACCGAATGGGTGGCGTCGAACACCACCGGATATCCCGTCTGCGCCATGATCGGCAGCGCGCGCATGTCGCTGATCAGCGTGTTGTAGCCGAAGCTGACGCCCCGTTCGCACAGCAGTACCTTGTCGTTGCCGACCTCGGCGCATTTCTTCGCGACGTTCGCCATATCCCACGGCGCCAGGAACTGGCCCTTCTTTATATTGAGCGCCCGCCCGGTTTCGGCGGCGGCGACGATCAGGTCGGTCTGGCGGCTGAGGAAGGCCGGGATCTGCAGTACGTCGACGCATTCGGCGACGCGGGCGCATTGTTCGCGCTCGTGGATGTCGGTCAGCACCGGCAACCCCAGCGATTCGCGGATCTCGGCGAAGATCGGCAGGGCCGCATCCAGCCCCATGCCCCGCGCGCTGGCGCCCGAGGTACGGTTGGCCTTGTCGAACGACGTCTTGTAGATAAGGCCGATGCCCATGCCGGCCGTCAGCTCCTTGAGCGCTGTCGCCGTTTCCAGCGCATGGGCGCGGCTTTCCAGGACGCAGGGGCCTGCGATCAATGTCAGGGGAAGATCGTTGCCGACGGTAAGTGGGCCGACCGGGACATGGCGGGGGGATATGGTTTGCATGGGATGTTTCTAGACGCATGGCTTTCGGGATGCCAGCATTGACAATGCGCACCCATACCCGTAGCTTAAAAAGTTATTAACAAGGGGATTGCCTATGTCTGACTCAACCCGCCGCGAATTTTCCAGGACGCTGCTGACATTGGGTGGCGCCGGCCTTATGGCTCCAAGCGTTCTTGCCGAGGCGGTCGTCGATCCGCAGGTGCAACAGCCGCCGCAGCAGCCTCGTCCCCAGTCCATATTCTACAGCCGCCAGGAGATGGACGCGCTCCGCGTAAACCCTGGTTTTGGCCAGGGAATAAACGATAGTGTCCGTAATTATAATCGTACGCCGTTCCAGGCCGAGCTGCCGTTGTGGGACGATCGTCGCCCGGAAACGCAGACGGACTTCGTTCGTATTCTGGCAGCCTCCATGCATCAGTTCGCGGCGACCGTTGCCCAGATGGCGGAGCAGAGCAAGGCCGCGCGGGTCAACAGCAATTACGACAACGGCCGCATGACCGGCGCGGGCCTGGTATTCACCAACGATGCCAGGGGGATCATGAACAGCTTTCTGCAGGACACGCCGATCCGCGACCTGCTGGCGCGGGCGGGCCGCAGCGATCAGGGCGGTGCGACGATTCAGGGCACCGGTGGTCTGGACCAGTATCTGCCGGTCAATAACAACGACCCGGTCGCAATCTATTTGCGTGAGAAGGACGTCGCCAAGCAGGCGGCCGGCATCGCCTATGCCCTGGACCGTTCGGCGGGTAGCACTTTCATCCTCGTTCCGGGCGCCAGAATAGACAAGGGGCCAATTCATCTTAACTTTGGTGGCGTCGCTGCTGCGGAAGGCCAAGCCCAGGGCCCGCACTGGACGGGGTATATAGCAGGTCGCGGCAGGTACATGATGGATCAGCTGGGATCGACATTCGATGTCTTCGCCAACACCATCGCCGGGCATTCGAAGATTCCCCAGCAGCCCGTTCCTGCGGAATTCCAGGTGCCGCAGCCTGCAAGCAGCGGATGGCACTGGCACAGGAAGCCGAAGGCCGCCGACGACCAGCAACCGGGTGGGCAGCAACCGCAAGGTACTCCGCAATCCATGCTTGAGGAGCCTAGAAACTTGCGGGACCTTGTCCGTACCGGCGCCTCGCCGACAATAACCCTTATCTCTTAACCATTATGGCGGGGGGCTTGAAAGCTATACGCACGATTTTATTCGAAACGAGTCGAATTGTGTTGATTGAGTGGTAGAGCCCTGTTAATAAAATGTCCCCAGAACAACTCTGTGGGGGCCTTTCAAATGAGCGAGACAGTCAAAAAGCCGGGCGCTTTGAAAACGTTTATAGCGGAAACAGCTGTATTCGCAGCCATGCTGGGCGTCGCCCCTGCCGCAATCGCCGCCGCACCGGCAGCCGGCCCAAACTCGGCGCCAACCACCGATTACGTAAATGCGGCCAGAAGCGTAACCTGGCAGCCCCTTACAAACGTAACCTCAGTGGTTATTCAGGATTCGGCTCAGGGTTTCCGCGACGCAGGTGAAGGCCTCAGAACCACTGCCGAGGAGATGAAAGCCTACGCCGACAAGGTAGAGGCCGCTGCTCCTGGAATGAGCGAAGCGCAGAAAGGCAAATACGCCGGCGCGATGGATGGCGAGGCCAAGGAAGCGGAGGCATGGCTGTACAAGTTGCAGCATGGCGTTCCGAGCATTGGCCTTGTGATTACCATTGCCGAAGATGGCAAGGTAATAGATCAGGCGCGTGCCTCAAAGGATTCGACCGGAAACTATGTCCACATCTCGGACGATTTCGGCAAGTTGCCGGCTCCGACAACGAACTTCGATCCTACAAAAGGTATTTCCGCCTCAGCGAACGATCTTCGTTACGAAGCATCGCGCGTCGAAACCGCTGCCGAATGGTTCGAGTTCCTGAGCGACTCCAGCGCTTCAGCCAAGGGATTGAAGGCTCAGGCTAAATCTTTTGCAGGGCACTTTGCTCAGTTCCAGGTTGCAAAAGAGCAGACTGGTGCGGGCACGATGATCAAGGATGCCACGCAGGCAGAAAACGTGAAGATGATCCTTGCCAATCGTCTCGATGCCCTGCGCGAACTGGCTCCGGCACCTGCAAGCTCAGGCCAGGAAATCGCCCTGAACGGCAGCAGGTAACTCTGCTGGAAACGTTGGCTCAAGCCGCAGGGATCTAACCGTCCCTGCGGCTTGACCTTTTTCAGGGAAGCCTGTAGAGAACCGCCTTCCCGAACAGAACGACCGAAAATACGAGCCCGGACATGAAGATCAAGAACTCACTCAAGACGTTGAAGACCCGCCACAAGGCTTGCCGCGTCGTCCGCCGCAAGGGCCGCGTCTATATCATCAACAAGGAAAACCCGCGCTTCAAGGCGCGCCAGCGGTAAGTTGCTTGTCGCCTCGTTGGCGACATCGATTGACTTTTATATATTTTATGTGTAAATTATCCTTCGCTTAATTCGGAGGCGATATGACCGTGGTAAACCGCAGACGCTTCATTCAGGCCTTGGGGATCGCGGCCGCCGCTTCCGCCGCCCCCGCCGTGACGCAGGCGCAGAACAGCACTGGTTCATTCGATAATGACTGGGGCTTGGCAGGCGATAATTTCAAGGATGCGCAGAAGGACATCACGCTCAAGATGGCGTTGGCGCAGTCGCGCAACCCAACGGATGCCGCAAGCCAGAGCAAGCTGCTGGAAGCGCGTGCGAATGCCGCGGACAAGGCCGAGGCCGCGGTCCAGATCTTCCTTTCCGACCCCGGCGTGAAGAAGGAAGGAGCGAATTTCCTGATAACGCCGCGCGATCACAGCAAGGATCCGGATTACCAGCCGCAGAACCGTTTGAACCCATACGCCATATCCCATCGCAGCGCAGCGGCGCTTGAGCAGTTGAGCCTGATCGATTACGGCAACCCCTCGCTGGGCCAGGTCATCGGCGCCAAGCCAGACCTCAAGGCAGGTACGCTCGCGGCTCTCACGACGTTGACGGGCGCGATCAACGATGCTTCGAGCACGTTGCTGAAGAACATACCCCGTTCGGCGCCTTCGCCAAAAGCGATTGCCCCTCACTAGGTCATGCCGGGCCGGCTGCTATGGGCAGTGATGTAAATCCGGTTGCGCCTTTAAACACGAATTAACCATAACGCCGCAGGGTAGCGGTTCATACCGGTTAATCGGCGTAGGGGCGCATGAACGAATATCTCGACTTGATCGCAGCCAAGGTTCCCTTGTTCGCAGGGGGCCTGCAGGCGCATCGCGAAGGCCGCATCACGCAGGCGCGCGCGGCCTATCTGGAACTGATGGAGCGGCCGGACCTGGTTCCGGTCTGCCTGCACCAGCTGGGCGTCATCGCCGGGCAGCAGGGCGACCATGTCAAGGCGGTCGAGTTCCTGCGCCGCGCCGTGCGCCTGGACGAGCAGCAGCCGCTGTTCCACCACAACCTTGCCTATGCCCTGAGCCAGATGGGGCGCCCCAACGACGCGCTGGACGTGCTGGTCAACCTGGCCGTGCTGCTGCAGACGGCGGAGAAGCACGCGGAGGCGATCGGCGTCTATCGCCAGGTGATCAACACCGATCCCAACCGCTATGCCGCCTATGTCAACGCCGGCACCGCCTTCGCGCTGCTGCGCGACCCCCGGAATGCCGTCGATTGCCTGATCCGCGGCGTCGCCCTGCATGCGCTGGTGCTGATCGAGGCGAAAAGCTATCTGGACGAAGTCCTGCCCAAGCTGATCGAATCCGGCACAGTGTCCCCCGACGCGGGCATCGCCAAGGGCATGCCGACCGGATCGGTGGAGAAGCTGGAGCATGCGCTGACGACGCTGGGCAAGACGCTGAGCGACCTTGCCCATCCCGACCTCGCCATCATCAGCTACCAGACCGCGCTGAAGCTGTCGCCGGGCCTTGCCCTGACGCACTGGAACCTGTCGCTGTCGCTGCTGAGCACCGGCGATCACGCGCGCGGCTGGGAGGAATACATGTGGCGCTGGTTCTGGGATCGCTTCCCCGAGCCGTGGCGCCGCCTGTCGACGCCATTCTGGCGCGGCGAGGACCTGGCCGGCAAGACCATCGTGGTCTTCGGCGAGCAGGGCTTCGGCGACATGATGCAGTTCGCGCCGCTGGTGTTCGACGTGCAGAAACAGGCGGGCGCCGTGCTGTTCGAATCCCCCACGCCGCTGCTGCGCCTGTTCGAGCAGAGCTTTGAGCCGCGCGGCATCAGGGTGTTCCAGCGCAACGACAACCCGCACATCATGGAAAACCCCGTGCCGGTCGATTACGTCGTGCCGCTGATGAGCCTGCCGCATTTGACGAAGCTGACCATGGAGAAGCTGCCGCTGGAGCAGAACTACCTGAAGCCGTCCGAGGAGGACATGACGACATGGCGCGAACGCCTGTCCGAACTGAAGGGCCGCAAGATCGGCATCGTCTGGGCGGGCCGGCCGGCCTATTCGGACGATTTCAAGCGCACCATCGGGCTGGAGCTGTTCCGTCCGCTGTTCGAGATCGAGGGCATATCGTGGGTGTCGCTGCAGTATGGCCCGCGCAGCAGCGATGCCGCGGAGCTGGGCATACAGATGTACGATTCCAGCCCGTTCCTGAAGGACTTCGCCGATACCGCGGCGCTGATCAGCCAGCTGGACATGACGATCGGCGTCGATACCGCGGTCGGCCACCTGGCCTCGATCCTGGCCAAGCCGGCCTGGATCCTGATCCCCAAGGTGCCCGACTGGCGCTGGCTGCTGGAGCGCAGCGACACGCCCTGGTATCCCAATACGCGCCTGTTCCGGCAGAAGGAAATCGGCGACTGGAGCGCACCGCTGGCCGAGCTGCGCGAGGCGCTGGCCGACGAGATGGCGCAGGGAACCGGTTCGGAGGAAGCGCCGCGCGGCAACCGCAAACGACGCAACGAAGCCGCGGAGTAGGATTAGTCCGCCTGTTTTGCCGGCTTTACACCGTTAGAGTTAGGGTCGGGCCTCTTGCCGCCGGGCACCCATTATCTTAACGGTAGACTATGAGCGATAACGGCACTTTGCTTGGCGCGGCCCCCGCTCGCCCCTCCCCCCTCGGCGATCCGCGACTGCCCGGCAGGCGCGGCGGTCTGCGCCGGCTGCTTTGGATCGTGGCGGGCATCGCCGGCGCGGCGCTGCTGGTCTGGGTGCTGTGGCCCAACTCTTCCAGCCAGACGACCGGCCAGGGCGGCCGTCACGGCGCGGCAACGGGCCCGCAGGCCGTACAGGCGGCGGTTGCGCAGAAGGGCGATGTCGGCGTCGTGCTCAATGCGCTGGGCACCGTCACCCCCCTTGCCACCGTCACCGTGCGCACGCAGATCGCGGGACAGCTGATGCAGCTGGGCTTCACCGAGGGCCAGATGGTCAAGAAGGGCGACTTCCTGGCGCAGGTCGACCCGCGCCCGTACGAGGCGCAGCTGGAGCAGTACGAGGGCCAGCTGGCCAAGGACCAGGCGGCGCTGGCCGATGCGCAGCTGGACCTGAAACGCTATGAGCTGCTGGTCAAGCAGGATTCGCTGGCGACGCAGACGCTGGATACGCAGCGCGCCACCGTCCACCAGGACGAGGGCACGGTGAAAACCGACGAGGCGCAGATCAATACGGCGAAGCTGAACCTGACCTATTGCCATATCGTCGCGCCGGTCACGGGCCGCGTCGGCCTGCGCCAGGTCGATGTCGGCAACTACGTCCAGACCAGCGACACCAACGGCATCGTGATCGTCACGCAATTGCAGCCGATGTCGGTGGTGTTCGTGCTGCCCGAGGACGATATCGAGCAGATCCTGAAAAGCATGCATGACGGCGCCAAGCCGCAGGTCACCGCCTTCGACCGCAGCGACAGCACGCAGCTGGCGACCGGCACGCTGGACACGCTGGACAATCAGATCGACACCACCACCGGCACGGTGAAGATGCGCTCGCTGTTCGAGAACAAGGACCTGACCCTGTTCCCCAACCAGTTCGTCAACATCAACCTGCTGGTGAACACGCTGCACGACGCGACGACCATCCCGTCATCCGCGATCCAGCGCGGCGCGCCCGGGACTTTCGTCTACCTGATCAAGCCCGATAACACCGTGACGGTAAGGACGGTGAAGCTGGGCCCCGCGCAGGGCGAGACGACGGCGATCACCGACGGCCTGCAGCCGGGCGACAAGGTGGTGACCGACGGCGCCGACAAGCTGACCGAGGGCGCCAAGGTGACGATCCCCGCCGAGCAGGCGCAGGACGGCGGCGGCGCGAAGAAGGACGACAAGAAGGCCAGGGACGCGGCGCAGTCGGACAGCGGCAACAACACGACCGCGACGGAAAAGCACAAGGGGCATCACAAGGACAATTCCCAGCCGTCGCAGGCGCAATGACCGTGTCCAGCGAGCCGGAGGGCCATGTGACCGGCATGCCGGAGCGGACGGGCCTCAGCCCGTCGCAGCCGTTCATCCTGCGCCCGGTCGCGACATCGCTGCTGATGATCGCGGTGACGCTGGTCGGCATGGTCGCCTTCCACTTCCTGCCGCTGTCCGCGCTGCCGGAAGTCGATTACCCGACCATCCAGGTGCAGACCTTCTATCCCGGCGCCAGCCCCGAGGTCATGACATCGTCGGTAACCGCGCCGCTGGAGCGGCAGCTGGGGGAGATGCCCAGCCTGTCGCAGATGACATCGGTCAGTTCCGCCGGCTCGTCGATCATCACGTTGCAATTCGACCTGTCGCTGAGCCTCGACATCGCGGAGCAGGAGGTGCAGGCCTCGATCAACGCCGCCGGCAACCTGCTGCCCGCCGACCTGCCCGCGCCGCCGATCTATGCCAAGGTCAATCCCGCCGACGCGCCGATCATCACGCTGGCCGTCACATCGAAGACGCTGCCGCTGACGCAGGTCGAGGACCTTGCCGATTCGCGCCTGGCCGCGAAGATCTCGCAGCTGCCCGGCGTCGGCCTGGTCAGCATCAGCGGCGGCCACCGCCCCGCCGTCCGCATCCAGGCCAATCCCATGGCGCTGGCGTCCTACGGCCTGAACCTGGACGATTTGCGCACCACGATCAGCAACGCCAATGTCAACATCCCCAAGGGCAATTTCGACGGGCCGACGCGCTCCTACACCGTCAACGCCAACGACCAGCTGCCCAACGCCGCCGCGTACAAGGACATCGTGGTCGCCTACAAGAACAACGCGCCGGTGCGACTGTCGGACGTGGCGAACGTGATCGACGGGTCCGAGAACGACAAGCTGGGCGCGTGGATGAACACGACACCCGCCGTCATCGTCAACGTGCAGCGCCAGCCCGGCGCGAACGTGATCTCGGTCGTCGACAGCATCCAGAAGATCCTGCCCGACATAAAGGCGGGCCTGCCCGCGACTGTCGACGTGCAATTGCTGACCGACCGGACCACGACCATCCGCGCCTCCGTCTCCGACGTCGAGTTCGAGCTGGTGCTGGCTGTCCTGCTGGTGGTGCTGGTGATCTATGTCTTCCTGCGCAGCATCGCGGCGACGATCATCCCCAGCCTGTCGGTGCCGCTGTCCATCATCGGCACCTTCGCGGTGATGTACCTGGCCGGCTACAGCCTGAACAACCTGTCGCTGATGGCGCTGACCATCGCCACCGGCTTCGTGGTCGACGACGCCATCGTCATGATCGAGAACATCAGCCGCTATATCGAGGAAGGCGAGAAGCCGCTGGAGGCGGCGCTGAAGGGATCGGCGCAGATCGGGTTCACCATCGTGTCGCTGACCATCTCGCTGATCGCGGTGCTGATCCCGCTGCTGTTCATGGGCGATGTCGTGGGCCGCCTGTTCCGCGAGTTCGCCATCACGCTGGCGGTCACCATCCTGATCTCCGCCGCCGTATCGCTGACCCTGGTGCCGATGCTGTGCGCCAAGCTGCTGCGCCATGTCGAGGAAAGCAGGCAAAGCAAGTTCCACCGCACGACGCAGAAATGGTTCGACGACGTGATCGTGCAATACGGCCGCCTGCTGACCTGGGTGCTGGACCACCAGCCGCTGACCCTGATGGTGGCGGCCGGCACGCTGGCGCTGACCGTGCTGCTGTATGTCGTGATCCCCAAGGGATTCTTCCCGGTGCAGGATACCGGCCTGATCCAGGGTATCTCCGAGGCGCAGCCGGCGATCTCCTACGACGCGATGGCCGACCGGCAGCAGGCGCTGGCCGCCGCGATCCTGAAGGACCCGGATGTCGACAGCCTGTCGTCCTTCATCGGCGTCGACGGCACCAACAACACGCTGAACGACGGGCGCTTCCTGATCAACCTGAAGCCGCTGGCCGATCGCCACGACAACGCCAGCGAGATCATCCGCCACATCACCGACGAGGTGAAGGACGTCACCGGCATCTCGCTGTACATGCAGCCGGTGCAGGATCTGAGCATCGACGCCACGGTAAGCCGCACGCAATACCAGTTCGTGCTGGAAGACGCGAACATCGCCGAGCTGAACGAATGGGCCCCGAAACTGGTGGCCAAGCTGCGCGAGCTGCCCGACCTTGCCGACGTGACGGACGACGCGGGCGCGCAGGGGCTATCGGACTACGTGGCCTTGGACCGCAGCACCGCCAGCCGCTTCGGCATCACGCTGGCGACGGTCGACAACGCGTTGTACGACGCGTTCGGCCAGCGCATCGTATCCACGATCTATACGCAGTCGAACCAGTACCGCGTCATCCTGGAAGCCGACCCGGCGATGGCCAGCCTCGACTCCATCTACCTGCCGTCGGCCGGCAGCGGGCAGGTACGGCTGGCGACGATATCGAAGACCAACGTCCAGCCCTCGCCGCTGCAGGTCAACCATCTGGGGCAGTTCCCGGCGGCGACGGTGTCGTTCAACCTGGCGAAGGGCGCGTCGCTGGGCGCGGCGACAAAGGCGATCACCAAGGCCGAGCAGGAACTGAACGTGCCGCGCAGCCTGATGACCAGCTTCCAGGGCGCGGCGCTGGCGTTCCAGAAATCGCTGTCCAACGAGCTGCTGCTGATCCTGGCGGCGATCGTGACGATGTACATCATCCTGGGCGTTCTGTACGAAAGCTACATCCACCCGATCACCATCCTGTCCACCCTGCCGTCGGCGGGCGTCGGCGCGCTGCTGGCGCTGATCCTGACCGGCAACGACCTAGGCATCATCGCGATCATCGGCATCGTGCTCCTGATCGGCATCGTGAAGAAGAACGCGATCATGATGATCGACTTCGCGCTGGAGGCCGAGCGCCACCAGGGCAAGGAGCCGCGCGAGGCGATCTACCAGGCCTGCCTGTTGCGCTTCCGTCCGATCATGATGACCACCATGGCGGCGCTGCTGGGCGCGCTGCCGCTGATGCTGGGCACCGGCACCGGGTCGGAACTGCGCCGCCCGCTGGGCGTCGCCATCGTCGGCGGGCTGATCGTCAGCCAGGCGCTGACGCTGTTCACCACGCCGGTGATCTACCTGGCCTTCGAGAATCTGGGGCGCCGTTTCCGCAAGGGCACCGGCGGCCCGCGGGAGCTGACGGCGTGAACCTCTCCGCTCCCTTCATCCTGCGGCCGGTCGCGACCAGCCTGCTGACGCTGGGCGTGGCGCTGGCCGGCATCGTCGCCTATTCGCTGCTGCCGGTGTCGCCCCTGCCGCAGGTCGATTTCCCGACGATCATGGTGCAGGCCTCGCTGCCAGGCGCCAGCCCCGAAGTGGTGGCGAGCAGCCTGGCGACGCCGCTGGAGCGGCATCTGGGCCAGATCGCCGACGTGACGGAGATGACCTCGCAAAGCTCCGTCGGGTCGACGCGCATCACGCTGCAGTTCGGCCTCGACCGCGACATCGACGGCGCGGCGCGCGACGTGCAGGCGGCGATCAACGCCGCGCATGCCGACCTGCCCGCCGATCTGAAGAGCAATCCCACCTACCGCAAGATCAACCCGGCCGATGCGCCGATCCTGATCCTGGGCCTGACGTCGAAGACCCTGAGCCAGGGCCAGCTGTACGATGCGGCCTCCACCATCCTCGAACAGAAGCTGAGCCAGCTGGACGGCGTCGGGCAGGTCAATGTCGGCGGCAGTTCGCTGCCCGCCGTGCGCGTGGAGCTGAACCCGCAGACCCTGTTCAAGTACCGCATCGGCCTGGAGGACGTGCGCGCCGCGCTGGCCGCCGCCAACGCCAACAGCCCCAAGGGCGCGATCGAGGGCGGCGGCACCCACCTCCAGCTCTACACCAACGACCAGGCGCGCACCGCCGACCAGTTCCGCGACCTGATCATCGCCTATCGCGACAACGCGCCGGTGTTCCTGCACGATGTCGCGGCGGTCACCGATTCGGTCGAGGACCTGCGCAACCAGGGCCTGTTCAACGGCAGCCCGTCTGTGCTGCTGATCATCTCGCGCCAGCCGGCGGCGAACATCATCACCACCGTCGACGGCATCAAGAAGGCCCTGCCCGACCTGCAGGCCTCGCTGCCCGCCGACATTTCGATGGCGGTGGCGATGGACCGCACCACCACCATCCGCGCCTCGCTGAAAGACGTCGAGACGACGCTGCTCATCAGCATCTTCCTGGTCATCGCCGTCGTGTTCGTGTTCCTGCGCAACCCGCGCGGATCGCTGGTGCCGATGGTCGCCGTGCCGGTGTCGCTGCTGGGCACGTTCGGCATCATGTACCTGGCGGGCTACAGCCTGGACAATCTGTCGCTGATGGCGCTGACCATCTCCACCGGCTTCGTCGTCGACGACGCCATCGTGGTGATGGAGAACATCGCCCGCCATGTCGAGGAAGGGGTAGAGCCTTTCGCCGCCGCCCTGCAGGGCGCGCGGGAGGTCGGGTTCACCGTGCTGTCGATGAGCATCTCGCTGGTCGCGGTGTTCGTGCCGATCCTGGCGATGGGTGGCATCGTCGGGCGGCTGTTCCGCGAATTCGCCGTGACCCTGTCGATCGCGGTCATGGTGTCGCTGGTGGTATCGCTGACCGTGACGCCGATGATGTGCGCCCGGCTGGTGCGGCGCGAAACGCACGAGGCCGAGCAATGGCGCCTGTTCCGCTGGAGCGAATACCTGTTCGCCCGCGCCCTGGCGGGCTACGAGCGTTCGCTGGGCTGGGCGCTGGCGCATGGCAAGACCGTGGTCTGCATCCTGATCGCCACCATCTTATTGAATTTCTATTTGCTGATCATCATCCCCAAGGGTTTCTTCCCGCAGCAGGATTCGGGCGGCATCATAGGCAACATCCAGGCCGACCAGAGCATCAGCTTCCAGCTGATGAAACAGAAGCTGGTCGACCTCGTCCGCATCGTGAAGGACCAGCCCCAGGTCGCGACCGTGGTCGGCTATACCGGTGGCGGCGGCACCAATTCCGGCTTCCTGTACATCACGCTGAAGCCGCTGAACCAGCGCAACATGACCGGCGATCAGCTGATCGCCAAGCTGCGCGGCAAGACCGCGACCGTGCCCGGGGCGCGGCTGTTCCTGCAGACGACGCAGGATCTGCGGATCGGCGGGCGGCAGAGCCAGGCGCAGTACCAGTTCACGCTGCAGGCCGACAATCTGGACGAGCTGCGCGAATGGGGCCCCAAGCTGACCGACGCGCTGAAGCACAATCCCAGCCTGGCCGACGTCAATTCCGACCAGCAGGATTCGGGGCTGGAGACCAACGTGGTGATCGACCGCCCGACAGCCTCGCGCCTGGGCCTGACCGCCAGCCAGATCGACCAGACGCTGTACGACGCGTTCGGCCAGCGCGAAGTGTCGACGATCTACAACCCGCTGAACCAGTACCATGTGGTGATGGAGGTGGCGCAGCAGTTCCTGCAAAGCCCGGAGACGCTGCACCAGCTTTACGTCAGCACCTCGGGCGGCGTCGTCAGCGGCACCCAGTCCTCCGGCGCGGTCGCCGGCACCGTCAGCCTGAAGGGCAACACCAGCACGGCGGCATCGGTCGCGAACGACGCGGCGCGGAATGCCGCCTCCAACTCCATCGCCGCCACCGGGCACGGCGTCGCCTCCAGCGGCGCGGCGGTCAGCACCGCGGCGGAAACGATGGTGCCGCTGGACGCCTTCGCCAAGCTGGCCCCGGGCAGCACGCCGCTATCGGTCAACCACCAGGGCCTGTCCGCCGCGACCACCATCTCGTTCAACCTGCCCGGCGGCAAGTCGCTGGGCGACGCGACCAAGGCGATCACCGATACGATGAGCCGGCTGGGCGTGCCGGCCGATGTGCATGGCGGCTTCCAGGGTTCGGCGAAGGCGTTCACCGATTCGCTGAGCAACGAGCCGATCCTGATCCTGGCGGCGCTGGGCACGATCTATATCGTGCTGGGCATGCTGTACGAAAGCTGGATCCACCCGATCACCATCATCACCACCATCCCCTCGGCCTTTGTCGGCGCGGTGCTGGCGCTGAAGATCTTCAACATCGAGTTCAGCCTGATCGCGCTGATCGGCGTGTTCCTGCTGATCGGCATCGTGAAGAAGAACGCGATCATGATGATCGACTTCGCCCTGGCGGCGGAGCGCCAGCAGCATTTGTCGTCCTACGACGCGATCTACCAGTCCTGCCGCCTGCGCTTCCGCCCGATCATGATGACCACCTTCGCCGCCCTGTTCGGCGCGCTGCCGCTGGCGATCGGCTTCGGCAACGGCGCGGAGCTGCGCCAGCCGCTGGGCGTTTCCGTCGTCGGCGGGCTGATCCTCAGCCAGATGCTGACCCTGTACACCACGCCGGTGATCTACCTTTACTTCGACCGCATGCGCCTAGCCTGGGGCCGCCGCCATGGTCGCGCCGAGGCCTACGCATGATGAAGACAGTGACCGCACTCGCCGCCTGCCTCGCCTTGACCGCCTGCGAGGTCGGCCCCGACTATGTCCGCCCCGACGCGCCGATGTCGGACTACTACAAGGAACAGCCGGGCTGGGTGATCGCGCAGCCGCAGCTGCCGGGCGACAACGGCGCGCCGTGGTGGTCGGTGTACGACGACCCGGTGCTGGACGGGCTGGAGAAGCAGATCGACATCTCCAACCAGACGCTGAAGGAATCGGAGGCCGCCTACCGCGAGGCGCAGGCGCTGGTGATCCAGGCGCTGGCCGCGTTCTATCCCACCGTGTCGCTGGACAGCTCGCTGTCGTTTTCCAAAAGCGGCTCGGGGCGCGGCGGCGGTAGCGGCGGGGTCGTTGCCGGGCCCAGCGCCACCACGACATCGTCGGCGGGATCGGCCGGGTCGGTCACCACGGGATCGACCGTCGTCACCGGCGGCGGCGGCGGCACGGTCAGCCATGTCTATAGCCTGACCAGCAGCGCCAGCTGGGAGCTGGACGTGTGGGGCCGCATCCGCCGCACGGTGGAGGAGCAGGTGGCCAACGCCGAGGCGAGCGAGGCCGACCTGGAAGCCGCGCGGCTGGCGGCGCAGGGCACGCTGGCCACCGACTATTTCGAGCTGCGCTACGAGGACCAGCTGAAGCAGCTGCTGGACGAGACGATCAAGGCCTACCGCCAGTCGCTGCAGATCACGCAGAATCAGTACAACGCCGGCGTCGCCGCCAAGACCGACGTGCTGAACGCGCGCACCCAGCTGGAGGCGGCCGAGGCGCAGGAGATCAACGTCGCCGTCGCCCGCGCGCAGTTCGAGCATGCGATTGCGGTGCTGACCGGCCAGCCGCCCGCCGCCCTGATCATCCCGCCCGCGCCGCTGACCGCGACCGTGCCGCTGATCCCGGTGGACGTGCCCGGCACGCTGCTGCAGCGCCGCCCCGACATCGCCGAGGCCGAGCGCCGGGTGGAGGCCGCCAGCGCCGATATCGGCGTATCGGAAGCCGCCTATTACCCCGACGTGACGCTGTCCGCCTCCTACGGCTATGTCGGCACCGCTTTGTCCACCCTGCTGAAATCGGCGAACAGCGAATGGTCGGCGGGCCCCGGCCTGGCCGAGACGGTCTTCGACGGCGGCGCGCGCCGTGCCCAAGTGGCCGAATCGGACGCCGCCTACGACGAGGCCGTCGCCACCTACCGCCAGACCGTGCTGACCGCGCTGCAGGCGGTGGAGGACGACCTGGTGCAGCAGCGCGTCTACGCCCAGCAGGCCGAGGTCGAGAACCAGACGGTCAAGGACGCGGAGGAAGCCGTGCGCCTGAGCCTGAACCAGTACAAGGCCGGCACCATCGTGTTCAGCAACGTGATCGTGGCCCA
The DNA here is from genome assembly GCA_965199335.1 of Alphaproteobacteria bacterium. Taxonomy (GTDB): domain Bacteria; phylum Pseudomonadota; class Alphaproteobacteria; order CALMVH01; family CALMVH01; genus CBDAQV01. The sequence goes on from CBDAQZ010000004.1 coordinate 566,298, forward strand.
GACCACGGCCCTGGGCGACGAGGAAACCGCGCTGCAGCTACGCCAGAACCGCCTGGTCGCCACCGTATCGCTGATCGAGGCGATGGGCGGCGGCTGGACCACCGACAAACTGCCGACGCGCGACCAGGTCGAGGACGTGCCTTATGGGATCTTTCCGTGAGGGGATATAGCTCGTTTATCGATGCATGATCTTCAGATTTTCAGCATCGCAGACACGCGCTAGACTGCTCGCTATGTCCTCCAGAAAATCTTCCAAAACCGAACTCGACAAAGTCGCGGTAGACATTCTTTTTCGTAAGCACTGGTCGCCTAAAGGCTGGATAAAAGGTGAGATCTTGCCTGCCGAATTCGATTACGCCAAGCAAGCCGGCGTGATGTTCGATCCCATCGATCTTGAACACGATGCCGTCATACGCAGGGCAATCGAAATCCAAAAGCAGATCAGGGTTGAAGATGTCGGCAACGCATTTCTGGCCAGCCTGTCAAGCCGCCGCATGGACTGGAGATCGGCGCTGGGTAGCTTCGCGGCTATCGTCCATTTGCCCGCTCATACATTCAGGCATCGCAAGAAATGGCAAACATGCGCGGTTTGTGGCGAGTACCCGAATTCAAAATCAGAGGACTTAAATATCCTGAGTTTCGAGCGCCTAAAATGGGGAGGGGTGCGGCATGATCAACCGTCCTATGCAATGCTGGACCTCGAATGGTTCACTTCGCGGCCAGCACCGAAACCAACGGATGAGGACCTGAAGATATTTCGATCTGTAATCGACAGGATATCGCAACTCGACTTTACAGCGCGACCCCGAGATATCGAAAATTGCATCATGGGTCTTTTTCCATCGAACAAAAACGAGCGCCGAGCTTTTATCGCAATCTTTGGCATGGCGGGCATACTGATCCCCAGAAACCTTCCGGCTTGGGGCGAATATCCGTTTCACTCAGAACGCAAACACCCCTCTAATAAGAACGACTGGCATTATCCGGTTTTGTGGTGGACAGGTGAGGATGGGATCAATCTAGATGCAATCAAGTACTGGTTTTCGGGGCTGGATTAGCGGCGTCTGCCGCAAGCATCAGTGAAGGGTTTGATTTGTGTTATCGACGGTTTCGATGCTTAACTGCTCCATGGTCTTGCACGCATTTTCTAACCCCAAATTCTTTATGGTTTCATTTTCCCAAATCCTTAATTGATGCAATGCAGTTGCATGATTGGATAAAAATAATTTCATAAGCATTTTCGCTCTAATTAGAATCTCATCTTGCCACTCTAACTTGTTATCTAAATTATCGAGCCTCTCTATAAGAGAACTAAGTTCATAGCCTGCTCGCTCATTATTACCTGCAAGAACAGATAAATAAGCCACTGCTTGTTGAGCATGAATAGTCAAAGGAAAAGTGGTATATTTTTCTATATCATTTATTGCATCAGATGGACTATTTACTTTATAAAGTCGGGGGAAAATATCATTTTGAATTACAGGTAAAATGTTTAGCATTAAATTTGCACTATTAAGTTCCCATCTACGACTTGGTTTTTCACGTCCAGCAAATGCAAAATATACATATTTTTCTGGCACGCACAGAGGCATTATAACAGAAGACAAATAAAACTTCTCTTTGTCAGAAGCTGATCTTTCTAGACATAATCCTTTCAAAATGGGCGAAAGCGGACAAATGAAAATCATATTCTTTCTAGAAAAAGTTCTTTCTAAATTTGATGATATTTGCTTCGCAAGCTTATCTCGCGTCATTTTCATTGAGGTGTAATCTTAAATACTGGCACGGTATCACCGCCTGGAAGATGATTTTGGATGGTACTGATCCTTCCAGCTGAAAGTGTGGCACTTCCTGTTTTTAGATCATAACAGCATGTCGGTGCCTCATTCGGCCCTTCTATTACGTCAACCCGCACTGAACCAGGTGTGCCATAATCCACTTCTCTGCCATTCAAATATGATATTCACGCAAACCTAGCAGTTCGCCAGTGTAATTTTCGTAGTTTGTGGTAGCGTATTTATTCAGCCAAGAGTGTTCTTGCCAATAGAATTTAAGCTGCTTGTGAAAAGCTCGTCTAATTTCATGACGATGAATCGACTTCCAATCATTCTTTTGCGTGGCCTCAACCGGTCCTTCATAGGTTAGCCTAAATTTCATAAGTGCATCCCTATACCACCATGTCTATTACATCAGGATACAATTACCTCAGCGCCATTCTTTATGATGAAAGACTCGAACTGATCGCTATCGTCATAAATCTCAATCGCCTCTTCGTTTTCAAATTTGACTGTTAGTGTTCCAGCCTCATTTCCAGTCGCATATTTTGTTGAAAATCCTAGCATCTTCACCAAATCAGTGGAAGATTCCTTTAAACTCTTGTACCTACGAACATCTCCGCTAGCCGAGATACATGAAATGCTCGACGTGAGGAGGACGGATAGATTTGGGTCAAACGAAAGAATGATCTCATTTTCTCCAAAGCACGCTTGTATCAAAACCTTGTCCTTGAAAATATCCAAGTCAATTTTAGACGCTAACTTGTACATCAAGACTCTCCTAATGGTGGTAATTGAACTATCCCTTAGGAGCCAATTCATGCCGCTTGTAACTAAGTCCAAAACGCTCCGCTAAGCTAATCGCTTGATTAAATCTAATGTCATTATCCGAATAAAATACGACAGTCTCATCAGCTAATATGATATGGTCAGCACAATCTTTGGATATTATATAGCCACGCCAGTCAAAGCTCAAAACCATAAAAACCAAGCCGCAAAGAACGCCGCTTTCTTCGTGTTCGTAAAACGCATCATCATCACCGTCAAAAGGCTCAAACAGATGTCCCGGAGCATCTATGATATCCCGCGCCTCGTGATAGGCCTGTCTTATTTTTTTAAAGGTAGCCATTTTGTATGCTGGGTATGTATTCCAGTCATCCAACCACAACATTCTTGTAAAATTGTTTGGCAACCAGCGGACTAGCGAGGACGAAAAAGAGCCTAGCTGCAATGCTACCTTTGGCAAATCTGCGATGATAATGGATACCGGTTTGTCTTGGGGATTTTCATACAACAGCGAACGGTTTTTACTGACCTCAATACCGGCCATATCCAACCATTCCTTACAATCACCATATGCCATACATTTCATAGTTTGATCCGCTTACGGGAAAATATCTATTATCGGTTCGCCATCAAATTCCGTAGGATTAGTTCCTGTAGGAACGGGATCTGGAGCAGGTTCAGAACTTGATGAGGTTCCGCTTGGGCCTGGGTGTGCCTGATCAGGCGTTATCGGATTTCCACTCGTGTCATAACGTTGTGCAGAACCATCCGGTTGCGTCACCTTCCAGTATGGATCGGGATTAAAGTTAGCCTTTGAGTCAGCGTAAGTACACTGAGTTCGTTGTCCGCCCGTAATCGGTTTAGGCCCAATATATGTTCCTCCGCGTGGATTCTGCGGATTAGGCGACCATGTCCAAGGACCGCCCGGAATGCTTGCAGGTGGATTTGGCGGTGGTGGCGTACCCGGAACTACCTGCAACCCACTCGGATCGACATACTTGAACGGGTTCTGCCCCACATACCCATAGATGTTCATCCCTCCGCCGCCGTTGCGGTCGATTGGGTCGGTGTTGATGTAGCGGCCCTGCGTGTAGTCGTAGAAGCGCCAGCCGTTGATGTTCCAGCCGGTGATCGAGCCGGCGATCTGGCCGGGGTAGCGCAGGTTCTGCTGGATGCTGCCGGTGATGGTCGCCTGGCCGAACGGCAGGTAGCTGGCGCTCCACACCGTCGCTTGCGTGCTGCTCGTCGCCTTGACCGGCGTGCCCAGGCGGTCGTCGTGCAGGTAGCTCAGCGTGCCGGTGGTGGCGGAGTACACGCCCACCGGGCGGCTGCCCAGCCAGATGTAGTCGGCCTGGGCGGCGTTGCTGGTGTCTTCCTCCAGCAGCTGGCCATTCAGGTCGTACTGGTACTGGTACGCCGTCACCGGCGGGCCGACTGTGCTGCGGCTGAACAGGCTGCCCATGCCGTCGTAAATGTAGTTTTCCGTGCCGACCGCCGTGCCGTAGTTGTAGAGCACCGCCTGCGCCAGACGGTTCGACTGGTTCCAGGTCATCGTGCTGGGCGTGTAGTACGACGAGCCGTAATGCTGCGAGATCAGGTTCAGCGCCCCCGTCGCCGCGTAGCCGAAGTAGTTCTCGTAAGAGCCGAACGTGTCGGTATACAGCTTCTCGTTCTGGTAGGTGTAGCTGTCCGCCGTCGCCGCCCCCAGCTGCACGCTGGTGCGGTTGCCGTTATAGTCGTAGGCCCAGGTGTACCCGCCATAAGCGCCCGACGCCGTCAGCAGGCGATCGACCGTGCTATAGCTCATCGCCTGGTTGTTCGCCCCCGCCACCCCGTCGACGATGTTGCTGACGTTGTCCGCCGCATCCAGCGTATAGGTCAGCGACGATATCGCCCCCGCCGTGCCGGTATCGGTGACGCCGGTCGCGCGGTAGCTGGCGTCGTGGGTCCAGCTCTCCGCGATGGCGTTGCCGTAGGTCAGGCCCGACAGCGGACCGAACGGCAGGTACGCAGCGGCCGAGACTACCGTGGCGCTGCCCGCCTTCACCGTCGTCACCCGCCCCAGCGTGTCGCGCGTATATAGGGGCTGGAAGCCGTGGAGACGCCGCTGGCACATGTCGTGGGGGCGGTGGGGTAATGGAAGAAATGCATCGAGCATTGCGTCCAGGGCGAACCGGCGGACAATTCGCAGACATCCGCGCAAGTCACTGATCCGTTGCCATACCACTCACCGGTCGGCGCGTACCACGAAGGCGTGGCGCATGATTCGGGTTTGATGTTCAGCTCCGGCGCCAGAATCTGCATGCATTCGTCGGGCGTTGACGCATACATGTCGGGATTTCCGCCGCACTCCCAATAACCGCCGGACGGCGTCATCGCGGGAGGTCCGTTGCTGACCGCGTTCCACGTATAGGTCACATTGGTGCCCTGCATCGTATCGCCGGCGCAGGGAAAGCCGCTGGGCACCTGCGCACTTCCCGATGACATCGATACCGAGCCGTCGGTCGGCTGCACCGTGATGGTGACCGCCGAAGCGCCTAGCGAGGCGCAGCTGACGGAATCGTAGTTGTAGTAAAAAGCGGCCTGTTGCGGCACTTGCGGCTGCACGTTCAGGTGCACCAGGCTGCCGTTGGTCGTGCCGGTGGTGAAAAAGGCCGTCGCCGTCGCCGCCCCCGCCTGCCCGGATGCCGCCAGGCAGAAACCGAGGAACATAACCAGTGCCGTGCGGCGTAGAAACGGGGACATGCGATCTCTCCGGGATGCGACCGGAAGTTGTCGTATTTCACATTTTCGCCATAGTCAATACCATTGTATTCACTTTTTTCCTCGCCATCGCGGCGGATCGGTGTTCGATATACGCCATGACCGAATCCACCCCCGGGCCCCGCCTGATCCGCAACCGCGCCATTGCCCGCTATGCGCTGGCGGCGGCGTATGTCACGGCGGGGGTGTTCCACCTGTCGACGCCCGATACGTTCCTGATGATAATGCCGGAATGGGTGCCGTTTCCGCGCCAGGTGATCCTGGCCACGGGCGTGTGCGAGCTGGCGGGGGCGGCGGGGCTGACGATCCCGCGGACGCGGCGGGCGGCGGGTTTCGCGCTGGCGCTCTACGCCGTATGCGTCTTCCCGGCGAACATCAAGCATGCGGTCGACGGGCTGCCGCCGGGGCAGGTGCAGCTGGGCTGGTGGTACCACGCGCCGCGCCTGGCGCTGCAACCTGTGATCGTATGGTGGGCCTTGTTCGCGGGCGAGATAACCTTGTGGCCCTTCAGGCGGCTACGATCGTTTAAGCGGGCGCGCCGATGAGCACCGCCCAGGCGGCCTCGGACAGGACCGCGCGGTAGCTGGTCATCGGGTGCTTCAGGCGGCCGTACATGTGGAACACCGCCGGCTGTGTGACCAGGCCGATCAGCAGCGCCGTCAGCAGGTTGGGATCGCGCTTGGGTATTTCCCTGGCAGCGATCGCCGTCTGGATCACGCCGAACACCACGTCGACCGGGTTGGGCATGTCGTCGGTCAGGCGGTCCAGCTGGCCGTGCTGGATCACGAACAGGAAGCGGAACAGCGCCTCGTTGGTGTCGTGCAGGCGGCAATAGACCTCGATGATGCGGTCCAGCTTGCCGCGCAGGGTCGGCTCGGCGCGCTGGGCGGCGTCGATCTCCTCGGCCAGGCCGCAATAGCCGTCGGCGAAGATGTGCCAGATCAGCTCGGCCTTGCTGGTGAAGTGGCGGTAGACCGCGGGCTCGCTGATGCCGACGCGGGCGGCGATGTCCTTCAGCGTCGCGTTGTCGACCCCGCGCTCGGCGAACAGCACCAGCGCGTGCTCGACGATCTTCTGCCGGGTCAGCGCGCCCTTGCGCAGGATGGGGGCACTCAAGTTAGTCATCACAAACGCCTAGAGCGCGGGTGGCGTCCTTGTCAAGGAATGCGGAACGGGCCGGTTCACCGCCGACACCATGACGTAGGAAATGATCATCAGCAGGAACCACGCCCCCAGCTTGGCCAGCGGCACCATCGCCCAGCCCTGCGCCTGCGCCGGGTATAGCCACGCCCCCGCCGCCGTGCCGATGTTCTCGGCCAGCCAGATGAAGACCGCGACCAGGAAGAAGCCCAGCAGCAGCGGCATGCGGCGATGCACGTGCCAGACCTTGAACCACACGGTGGTGCGGCCGAACAGCAGCGCGATGGCGGCGAACAGGCCCAGCCGCAGGTCGGCCATGAAGTGATGCGCGAAGAAATTGGCGTAGATGCCGACCGCCAGCAGCACCGTGGCCCCGAACGGCGGATGGCGGGTGAAGCGGAAATCGAACAGCCGCCAGACGCGCGCCAGGTAGCTGCCGATGGCGCCGTACATGAATCCCGCGAACAGCGGCACGCCGGCGATGCGCAGCACGCTGGGCTCGGGATACAGCCACGAGCCCATGTGCACCTTGAATATCTCCATGGCGGTTGCGACGACGTGGAACAGCACGATCACCTTCGCTTCCTGCAGCGTCTCCAGTTTGCCGAGCAGCAGCGCCGCCTGGATCGACAGCGAGGCAAGGACCAGGAAATCGTAGCGCGCCAGCATCGCATGCGGCGGATACCACAGTCTGGTCGCGATGATCAGCGCCAGGATCAGTCCGCCGAATAGGCAGGCCCAGCCCTGCTTGATGCCGAAGCGCAGGAACTCGTACAGCCCGGCGGCCCACGGGCCGTTGGCGGCGGCACGGGCGCCGATCCGCTGCTCCAGCGCGACGAAGCGCGCGATCGGCGGCCAGGTATAGGCGGAACTCTGCTGGGGCCGTAGCACTTCACCCTCATGAAAAAGCCATCGTGATCTTCGACCAGAATAGCGTTACAGAGAGTCTTCATGAGTATCAAACGAATGCGCGGTCTTGGAATCCTGGCCATCGTCCTGTTGTTCGCCGCCGGCCTGTGGGGCGCGTGGCCCGCCGTCGCCGACCCCAAGCCGGTCGCAGACGAGGGCGAGATACTGCCCTATCTGGAACAGGTGATCGCGTGGCAGCGCCAGGCCGCGGCCGTCGAGCCGACGCTGGGAAGCGCGCGCGAATCCCTGCTGAAGGATTCGCTGACGCAGGGCACGGCGCATGTCCTGAAGTTCAGCTTCGCCTTCGCCCGCACCCAGGCCGACCTGATCGACAAGAGCGCGACCGACACAGGCGCCGGCGACCAGGACGGCGACAAGGCGCGGCTGCAGAACGCCTCGGCCAAGATCGCGCAGCACGTCACAGACCTGCAGGACCAGATCGAGGACCTGACCGCCGACCTGCACGACACGCCGACCCGGAAGCGGCCGCCGATCCAGGCGCAGCTGGACGAGCTGAACGGCCAGCTGAAACTGGCAGGCGCGCAGCAGGAGCTGATCGGCAATCTGCTGGGCGTCTTCAACGGCATGGTGAACAGCGCCAATACCGGCTTCCTGGGCAAGGTCAACAGCCTGTCGGACAGCGTGACCCAGCCGGACAAGCCGGCCGATGCGGGGGCGCCAAAATCCGAGACGGCGGCGCCCGCAACGCCCGCGAAAACCGAAGCCGCCACCGTACCATCCGGCGGACTGCTGGACATCGTCGGCGACCTGTTCAAGCTGTGGCGGCAGACGACCGACCTGGACGCTCTGGAATCCGGCGCCACCAACCTGCGCAAGACCAACAAGGATTTCCTGGACCAGCTGCACGCCTCGCTGCGCGATGCGGTCAAGCAGGGGTCTTCCCTGGGAACGGCGGCACCGCCTGCCAAGGCGGCCGACAAGCCGCCTACCGATAAACCGGCCGGCGATGCAAAGGCACCCGACCAGAAACCCGCCCCCGCGCCGCAGACGCTGAGCAGCCTGCTGGCCGATTTCAAGCAGCTGTCCGCGGCCGTGGTGCCGGTGACGCAGACGAATATCTGGCTGGACGCCAGCATCCGCACGCTGGACGAATGGCAGAAGACTGTCCGCGAGGAGATCGAGACGCTGCTGCGCCGCCTGGCCATCCGGCTTTCGGTGCTGGGCGGCCTGATCCTGATCCCCGTCGTGATCGCCGACGTGATACGACGCGCGAGCGAGCGTTACATCAAGGACGAGAAGCGGCTGAAGCAGCTGCGCGCGATCCGTCGTTCGCTGCTGACCGTGATCATCGTCATCATCGTGCTGCTGAACCTGGTGACCGAGTTCGGATCGTTCGCCACCTTCGCCGGCTTCCTGATCGGCGGCCTGGCGGTCGCGTTCCAGAACGTTCTGCTCTCGCTGGTGGCGTTTTTCTTCTTCTACGGCCGCTACAGCGTCCGCGCCGGCGACCGCGTTTCGGTATCGGGCGTGATCGGCGACGTGGTGCATGTCGGCGCGCTGCGCTTCTATGTCCGCGAACTGGAAAACGAGGAGGACAAGCTGAAGCCGACCGGGCGCATCGCGGCGTTCCCCAACTCGATCCTGTTTCAGACGTCCGCCTTCTTCAAATACGTATAGGACCGTGCAATGACTCTTCCGGCCCCGCCCGTCGCCCCCGTCGAACCGAAGCGGATAGAGCAGCTGGGCCGGGTGCGCATCGATCCCTATGCGTGGATGAAGGACGACAACTGGCAGAAGGTGCTGCGCGATCCCACCGTGTTGCGCGCCGATGTCCGCGCCCATCTTGAGGCCGAGAACGCCTATACCGACGCCGTGCTGAAATCGACCGAGGCGCTCCAGGCGCAGATCTTCGAGGAGATGAAGGGACGGATCAAGTCGGACGAAAGCTCGGTCCCGCGCGGCGACGGCCCGTTCGAGTATTACAGCCGTTACCGCGAGGGCGCGCAGCAGCCGGTTCATGCCCGCAAGGCCCGCGGTTCGGAAGGGCCGGAAGAGCTGCTGCTGGATGTCGAGGCGATGGCCGTGGGTCACGATTATTTCAAGGTCGGATCGGCCGCGCACAGCCACGACCACCGCCTGTTCGCCTGGGCCGAGGACGCGCAAGGGTCGGAAGTGTACCGCATCCGCGTCAAGGATATCGCCAGCGGCGAACCTGTCGGCGACCCGATCGAAAGCAGCATCGGCGATTTCGTATTGTCGCCGTGCTCGCGCTACATCTTCTGGGTCTTCCGCGACGACAACGGACGCCCGCGCCATGTCTGCCGCCGCCCTGTCGGCGGCAGCGCCGCGGACGACGTGAAAATATACGAGGAGGCGGACGAAGGATTCTTCATCCATCTCGACGTCACGCAGTCGCGAGGCTGGATCGTGATCGGCACCGGCAACCACGAGACCAGCGAGGCCTGGATCGTGCCCGCCGCCGATCCCACCGCCGCGCCGCGCGTGTTCGCGCCACGCGACACCAACGTGATGTACGAGATCGAGCACTGGGACGGCCGCTTCGTCATCCGCACCAACGCCGATGGCGCGATCGATTTCAAGCTGGTCACCGCATCCGAAAGCGACACCGCCCGCAACGGGTGGCGCGACTGGGTGGCCTGCCGCCCCGGGCACTACATCGTCGGCATCGCGGCGCTGCAGGATTATTTCATCCGGCTGGAACGGGTGAACGCCAACAACCGGCTGATCGTCACCCACCGCACCGACGGAAAAGAGCAGCCGCTGGAATTCCCCGAGGAAGCGTACGCGCTCCATCTCGACGGCGGCTACGAGTTCGATACGCCGGTAATGTCGTATGTCTACGAATCGCCGACCCAGCCGAAGCAATGGTTCGATTTCGACATCGCAACCGGGCAACGCACTTTGCGCAAGACGCAGGAAGTGCCGTCGGGCCACGATCCCGCGCGCTACGTCGCCCGCCGCCTGTTCGCGAAAGCCGGCGACGGGCAGGAGGTGCCGGTGACGGTGCTGATGCTGAAGGACACCAAGCTGGACGGATCGCATCCGCTGCTGCTGTACGGCTACGGTTCCTACGGTCATTCCATCGATCCCAATTTCTCGGTCGTCAACCTCAGCCTGGTCGATCGCGGCTGGATCTACGCCATCGCCCATGTGCGCGGCGGCTCGGAAAAGGGCTGGGGCTGGTTCCTGGACGGGCGCGGCAAGACCAAGCCCAACACCTTCACCGATTTCATCGCCTGCGCCGAACACCTGATCGCATCGGGCTACGCGCGCAAAGGCGGCATCGTCGCCGACGGCCGTTCCGCCGGCGGCATGCTGATGGGCGCGATCCTGAACCTGCGGCCCGATCTGTGGGCGGGCGTGGTCGCGGTGGTGCCGTTCGTCGACGTGTTGAACACCATGTCGGACACCAGCCTGCCGCTGACCCCGCCCGAATGGCCCGAATGGGGCAACCCGCTGACCAACGCCGACGCCTACGATTTCATCGCCGGCTATTCGCCCTACGACCGGATCGAGGCCAAGGACTATCCGGCGGTGCTGGCGATGGGCGGCCTGTCCGACCCGCGCGTGACCTATTGGGAGCCGGCGAAATGGATTGCCCGCCTGCGCGCCAATACCACCGGCACGGCGCCGCTGCTGCTGAAGATCAACATGGAATCGGGCCATGGCGGCGCGTCGGGACGGTTCGACTACCTGAAGCAGCCGGCGCTGATCCAGGCCTTTGCGATCTGGGCGATGGAACGAGTGTCCCCCTGATTATTTACATTAAATTTATTTGACACATCTTCGCCATTTCTGCTAACATTTAGTTAATTAATAGAGGGGTCCTATGTCTATTTCCGACTACCGCTGGCTACGAGACGAGACGAAAGCCGATTTTGAAAATCTGACCTACAGCAGTGCCGTGAAATTGACTTCCAGCAATACGATTATTGGAAATATTCGCAGGCTCGATCAAAACGGCGCCGCCCTCTGGTATGAAAAAGCGAACCAACAGGCGGCGCTGCTGGTCGAGCACCAAGAGCTTCTTGGGCCGGACGAAATCCTCTCGGATGCTGACAGTATTTTAAATCCTGTCGACCAAATCAAAAGAAGCTTCAAAGAAACCGATTTCAACACCACGGCAAGTCCCGGACGGGAATACCAGAGCGCCGGGCCAAAGCTTTATGCTGAGATATCCGACAATTACAGGCGGTTCAATGAACGCTCGAGACAGGAGCTCGAGACACTGAAGCCGCTTCACGATCAGGCGGTACGGTTCGAGGAGACTGTCCGCCCCGTTCTAGAAGTCATGCAAACCAGAGCATTGCTGGATCCCGAATGCACCACTCCCATCGCCAGGAAAATAGAGCGTCTGGTCGATCTTTCCGAACAGGCAAGCCTTGCGGACAAGCATGATATCCTCCGCCTTGTGCTGAACAGCGACTACCGATTGGACAGCGAGCCTTCGCCCGGCAAATACAAGGAGCATCAGGCGCATGGTTTCCGCCAGATTGCCGGTAAATTGCTGAAGGCGAACGTCCTTACGACGGACGATAGGCGCGACTACATTGCTCACCAGCTGGACCAGGCCCCGGCCGATCCCTGGTTCCTCAAGTGGCACGTCGAGGCGTTGCTGCCTTTCGCTCCGGATGAGGCAGCAGAGTTCGCCCTTAAAAAGCAGAAGGTGGACTTAACCGTCGCACTCGCGGAACGTGAGCCCGGTTCGGACGGAAAGACCTACGAACTCGAATCGCGCGAACGGCTGTTGGGCGCAATGCAGGCCGATGCCGCCGCCAGCCCGGTTCCAAGCGACGAACGGAACATGTTCCGCCAGGCGCAATTCAGGCTCGAGTATCCCCTCATGCACAGCCTGCTGGAACTACTGGATGTCACGCTCGATCTTTCTGGTCCCGGGGTGAAGATCGGAAGCATCCTGAAAGAGCACCGTCCCACGCAACCGCCACGCAACGCCCCTATCGTCTGACAGGGTGACACGATGCTGCCGGGTTGGTAATGATCGGTATGAACTCAGCTTATAGCGATCACTACCAAACCGTTCCTGTGATCCAGCCATGATCACGATCCTGACACCCAGCGGCGACGGCGTCGCGCAATCCTCGAACCCTGCCGATCTGATCGGGCTTCTGGAAGCCAAGACGCCGTTCTGGCTCGACCTCGGCGCACCGGCGGAGGCGGATTTCAAGCTTCTGGCCGATGTGTTCAAATTCCACCCGCTGGCGCTGGAGGATGCGGGCCGGCCGCATCAGCGGCCCAAGGTGGACGAGTACGACGGTTATTTCTTCATGGCCGCCGACGAGGCGCATTACAATGCGACGCCGGACGATCCGACCGACGACGAGGTGCAATCGCGCCAGATCGCCATCTTCCTGGGCGCGACCTACATGGTGACGGTCGATACCGCCGGTTCGGACGCGATCGCCAGCCTGCGCGGGCGCTGCCTGCGCCACAGCCAGATGCTGCAGCACGGGCCCGACCGGCTCCTGCACACGCTGCTCGATACCATCGTCGATGGCTATTTCCCCATCCTTGACAGTTTCGACACCAGCATCGACACGCTTGAGGATTCGGTGATGGCGACGCCCGAGCCCGGCATGCTGCCGAAGATCTTCGCCATGAAGCGCAGCCTGGCGCAGCTGCGCCGCATGGCCGGCCCCCTGCGCGAGGCGGTGCAGACGCTGACGACGCGCAATTTCCCCCATATCCAGGACAGCACCATCCCGTATTTGCGCGACGTGACCGACCATCTGTTCCGCGTCTACGAGACGCTGGACAGCTACCGCGACCTGATGAGCAACATGCTGGACGCCTACCTGACCCAGGTGAACAACGGCATGAGCCGCGTGATGCAGCGCCTGTCCGCCGTGACCCTGATCTTCATGCCGATCACCTTCCTGACCGGCGTGTTCGGGATGAACTTCGCCAAGCAGCCCTGGGCCGACCAGAGCGTGTGGTTCTGGCTTCTGGTGATGGGGGCCATAGCCGCCGCGATGGCTCTTTGGCTGCGCCTGCGCCGCTGGTTCTGACAAAATTGTGGACGTGAGGGCCCAAAAAACCTATACTCCGCGCTTCGACTCGAGTCCGGTTTGGGATGACGCATGTACAAGAGCAAGACAAACCTGACACTGCCCCTGCGTGTCGGAACCGACGAGGCCCCCTCGTTCCTCGATAACGCCGCCGTATTGGGGCTGAACCCCTCGACCGCGACCTTCTCAATCGACGTGACGGTGGAGCCGATCTACCTGGAGGAGCAATCCTCTCCTTCTGAAAACCACTATGTCTGGGCTTATCACATCCGTATCACCAACGAGGGCGAGCATCCGGTGCAGTTGATCAACCGCCATTGGGAGATCACCGACGCGATGGGCCGCCGCCAGGAGGTCAAGGGATCGGGCGTGGTCGGCAAGCAGCCGGTGCTGAAGCCGGGAGAGACCTTCGAATACACCAGCGGTACCCCGCTGACGACGCCATCGGGCATCATGGTCGGCGAATACGAAATGGAAAGCGAAGCCGGCGACCAGTTCATGGTCCAGATACCGGCTTTTTCCCTGGACAGCCCGCACCAGCCGGTGAAGCTTCACTAGCCCCTACCAGATACGCTTCACGCCATAATCGTCGAACAGGGCTTCATTCGAAACGAGGGACAGCTTTTCCAGAAGCGCCTGGGCGATCAGCATGCGGTCGAAGGGGTCCTTGTGTGTTCCCGGTAACAATCCTGCTGTTTTCGCGTGTTGAATGGAGACGGGTAAATCCCTTAGTCCCAAGTCGCGCAGATTCTTTTCCATATCAGGGATGAAATTAGCGACCGAGGGCAGCTTTCCAATGCGATATTTGGTAGTCAGTTCCCAGACCGAAGCGGCGCTGACATAGATTTCAGTCGCCGACTCTATTGCGCTGCGTGCCGGTAAGGATAATCTATTACTGTCACTGAAAGCCCATATCAGAGCATGGCTATCAAGAAGCAGGCGGATCATTGCCTTCCCAAAGTGCTAGTTCATCTTCCGGTAATGGATCGAAGAAGGACTCATCTAAAGTTATCAGGCCCTTCCAAGCTCCGATAATACTCTTCTTCACAAGGGGCTCAATGGGCACCAGCCGCGCAACAGGCACGTTTCCGCGGGCCAGCACGATTTCCTCACCGGCTTCGACGCGGGCGACCAGCTTCGATAGCGTGGTCTTGGCGGTATGCAGGGTTACGACGTCCATGGTTAGCTAACATACTTAGCTAACCATGCGTTGTCAATAATATTAAGACGTCGTGTCCGATCCCAGCCAATCGACCGTCATGAACTCGCCCTGGTGGCCGTCGGCGTCGAAGAAATAGACGCTTCTGCCGCCATTGGGCCAGACATGCTCCAGCGGCTTCAGTCCGGCCGCGACGATCAGGGCCTTGCAGGCATCGTATTCATCCGGGCGAATCTGGAAAGCGAAGTGGACATGCTTGCCGCCACGTCCGCCATGGATGCCCGCCTTGCCGGTCTTCCACAAACCGAAGGCGGCGCCGTTCTCCAGGATGAGGGCGATCGCGGTGTCTTCGTCCCAGCGATCGATCTTCGCATGCGGGATCAGAGCCGAATAAACCTTCAGGGACGCCTGCGGATCGGCGACCTCGAGATGGACTTCAAGCAGACGCATGTCGACTCAATAGCCGCCGCTCGCCCCATTTCCCATTCTGAACTGCCCCAGATTGGTCGCCAGGGCGTTCTGCGCGCCCTTGTCGAAATCGGCCATCATCTGGCGGGTCAAATCGTCCCAGGTGCGTTCCTGCTGCGCGAGGTCCTGGTCCTTGTCGACCGTGACCTGGCGCGACACGGTGATGTCCGCCGTGGCGGTGTGCAGGCCGTCGCCGCTATCGGCGTCCAGCGTCACGTCCAGCCTGCCGTCGTATTCGTAATGCCCGATCAGCGGCTTGCGCACGATGCTGGCGTCCCGGATGCCGACGCGGACATAGCCGGTGGTTCCCGCCGCCTTCAGCCGCTGGCCGGCCCATTCGCGCACGGCGCGGTAGGGCGGCGTCGGTGCGGCATGCTCGACGTTGGGCAGCGTCTTGGGCGGGACGTATTCGTCGACCACCTCCACCGTCGCGACGTTCAGCGCGATCGGCGGCTGCTGCGCGAAGCTGATCGGCGGGATGAACGGCACGTCCTCGTCGGCGCAGGCGGCGACAAGCAAGAGGGGCAACAGCAGCAATACGTATTTCATCGGGCGAATTCCCTTACATCTTGTATTTACGGTTACAGAATTCGCAGGTCACGATCAACTCGCCATCCACCTTCAGCTCCTCGAGCTCGTTCTGCGGCAGGGCGGCCAGCACGGTCCTGACCCGATCCTCCGAACAACGGCACCCTTCCGACACGGCATGCGGGGCGAAGACGCGGATCTGCTCCTCGTGGAACAGGCGGAACAGGACCAGGTTCGGCTCGAGGTCCTGGCTCAGCATCTCCTCGCGCGTCAGCGTGCCCAGCAGCAATTCGTTGCGCGGCCAGTCGTCGGCGGAGCCCACGCCCATGACCTTGATCCGCTCCTCCTCCGCCAGGCGCTGGATGATGATCGCGCCGCCGCGCCAATGCCCCTCCGACAGCGAGGTGGCTAGGTACATCGCGGTTTCCAGCTGCTCGGATTGCTGGAAATAATGCCGCAACGCGTCGGGAATGGTCTCGCCTTCCAGCGACACGATGCCCTGGTAGCGCTCGGTATCGGCGCCCTGATCGACCGTGAAGGCCAGGTAGCCGGCGCCGACCAGCGTCGGCAGGAAGGCGGCGGGCCCGCGGTCCTCGGGCAGGAAATCGGCGTCGAACTGGGCGTAGCCGCGCACCTCGCCGCTACTTGTGACATCGGCCACGATCAAACTGACGGGGCCGTTGCCCTTGGCCTGCAGGGTAAACACGCCCTCGTATTTCAGCAGGCTGGCCAGCAGCACGGCGGCGGTGATCGTTTCCGCCAGCAGCTGCGCCACCGCGAACGGGTAGCCATGGCGCTGGATGATTGTGTCCAGCACCGGCCCGAGACGGACCAGCCGCCCGCGCAGGTCGGGGACTTCCAGCTGGAACGGCTGGACGATATCCAACACATCTGTTGCGTCGGGCAGTAGTTCGGAGCCTATCATGAGGTTTGACAGATAAGCACACGACAAGGTGGCGACAAGCACAATGCGCAAGGCCGGGCCCAGGAAACCCAAGCCGGTGACGAAGGACCGGCTGCACAACGCGGCGATGGCCTACATGGGCCGGTTCTCGACCACGGGCGAGAATTTGCGGCAGGTGCTGCTGCGCCGCATCAGGCGGGCCGAGGACATGGAGCCGGAAGCGAAGGCCGCCATGACCGCCTATATCGGCGAGTTGATCGAGCGCTACCAGGCATCGGGACTGCTGAACGACACCGCCTATGTCGAGGGCAAGGTGGCATCGATGCGGCGCAGCGGCGCCTCGGCGCGGGCGATCGGCATGAAGCTGCGCGCGAAGGGCGCGGACAGCGAGGAGGTGGCGACGGTGCTGCAGGACAGCGACGGGACCGACGGCGACGCCGCCTGGGTGTTCGCCCGGCGCAAGCGCCTGGGCCCCTACCGGCCGGAGGACACGCGCCGCGATTTCCGGCAGAAGGACATGGCGGCGATGGGCCGGGCCGGGTTCGACTACGGTACGGCGCGGGCGGTGATCGACGCGCCGGCTTCGGAAACGGAGCGGTAGAACGCCAGCCACGCCTCGACGATGCGCGGCTTGGTGAAGTTCGCCGCGTAGGTTTCACGGCCGCCCTGGATCAGTTCGGCGGCCAGACGCGGGTCGGCAAGGATGCGCCGCGTCGCCAGCGCCAGGGCCGGCGCGTCGTCGATCGGCACCAGCAATCCGTTCTTGCCATCCTCTATATAGGCGGCCGGCCCAGCGGCGGCGGCGGCCACGAGGGGCGTATCCGTCTGCCACGCCTCGACCATCACCGTGCCGAACGGCTCGTAGCGCGACGGCACCAGCAGCAAATCGGCGCTACGCAGCAACGCGCCGCGATCGTCGCGCCAGCCGAGGAAGCGGGTACGGTCGGCGACGCCCAGCCTTGCCGCCAGTTGCTCCAGCTCGGCGCGCAGGGGGCCCTCGCCCGCGACCCATAGATAGCAGCCCGGTAGTTCCGCCAAGGCCTGCAACGCGATGTCGATGCCTTTCTTCTCGTGCAGGCGGCCAAGGAACAGCAGCAGCGGCGCATCGTCCGGCGTATCGAAATCGGCGCGGCCGACCGCGGGCAGGTCGTCGAGGTCGGCGAAGGTGTGGATCGTGTGCACCTGCGCGGCAGGCGCGCCCTTCTGCGCCAGGTGACGCGCGATGTCGTAGGTGCAGCCGACGAAGTAATCGGCCTGGGCGAAGCGCTTCAGGTCGTAATAGCCGCCGAACCAGCCGATATTGGCCGGCCCATCCTTCGGCAGGAACCGGGCCGCGCGCCCCATCCACGCCTGGGCGATCCGCGGTTCGAAGTCGGACACGATCTTGTCGACCAGCAGCCGGGTGGCGACATCGAACCTGGGCCCCAGCAGGCCGCCGAAGGGGGCGAGGCTGACCGTCACACCGGCGGCGCGCAGGATTTCGACGCGCGGGTGCGAGCGGGTCACGACATGCTGGCGCAGCCCGGCGGCGGCCAGCGCAGATACGGTTTCGGTGAAGTAGGTTTCCGCGCCCCCTGCCTCGCCCCCCGCCATCAGATGCAGGACGCGGGCAGTCATCGCACGGCCAGCGGATTGCAGTCGCGGATGGCGCTGGCCAGGGCGTGCAATGGACGGGCATCGCTGCAGCGCACGGAGGCAAGGCCGGCCGCACGGGCCCGCACCTCGACCGTGCTGCCCTGCGGCACGGCGCAATGGGAAACCGCGGCGGGTGCCAGGCCGCGCAGGACCAGCACCGCCGCCATGGCCTGCGGCCCGTCGATGATCACCGGCAGCCCAGCCATGCGCGCGGCGATGATCGCGCCGAACAGGGCCGCCGTATCGCGCCCGCCAAGTCTGGCCAGAACCAGCAGGGGATCGCCGGCGCACAGTTGCCGCTCGACATCGGCCAGCATGTCATCGGCACATGTCAGGGCGGCGAGGGCGAACAGGTCCGGGCCAGGTTCGATCGCGGTCATGCCGTAGGCGGCGGCACGGGCGGCATCGACGGGATCGAGGGCGATGGCGGGGTGGTCGAGGTCCAGCTCGTACAGGCGCAGATCGGCATCGGCGCGCCTGACCGCGGCGGTGAAATCGCCGTCGAAGGGCAGGTCGGCCAGCAGTCCGGCCGCCGGCGCGATGTCGGCCTGTTCCCGAGTCGCGGCGAACAGGCCGATGCGCGGATGCACCACGCCGCCGGCATCGAAGACGATTTCGGGCAGGCGCTGCGCCAGGGCGCGGAATTGTTCGAGATCGTCGAAGGGTGTCATGCCGGGAAATCTACAGGCAGTTCGATCCCCCTTGCAACGCGCGACTGACCGGAGCAAGAGGAAACCATGACATACGCAAAGCCGATCCGAACCCTTGCCGCCGCCGCATTGTGGCTTGCGGCCTCCCTTCCCGCCTATGCCCAGAGCAGCATCCAGAGCGAGCCGCTGAACACGCCCGCCCCCGGGGCCACGAAAACGACGCCGCTGAGGGCCACTAGCCCGGTGCCGGTCTACCAGCCACCTGCCCAACCGTCTGCGCAGCAGGGCTACACCACGCCCGACAGCGCACCCGCCTTTGCCGTGCCACCGGCCGGCGTGCCCGCCAACAGGACCAGCGACGAGCAGGATCTTATCAACCGCGCCGACGTGACGGTGCGCTTCATGCGCGGCAACCAGGACTTCAAGGAGATGGACAAGTTCCTGGCCAAGGCCAAGGGCGTGTACATCGTACCGCAGCTGATCAAGGCCGCGTTCTTCTTCGGCGGCGAAGGCGGGGACGGCGTGATGCTGGCGCGCCTGCCGGACAACACCTGGAGCGCGCCGTCCTTCTCGGTCATCGGCAGCGCCAGCTTCGGACTGCAGGCCGGCGCGAAATCGTCGGAGATCGTGTTCCTGGTCATGACCGACAAGGGCATGAACGCGATCCTGAGCCGCGACGTGAAGCTGGGCGCGGACGCCAGCGTCGCCCTGATCACGGTCGGCAAGGGCCTCGGCGCCTCGACCGCGATCGACACCGACGCCGACATCTATGCCGTCGCCAAGTCCGATGGACTGTACGGCGGCCTGTCGCTGGACGGATCGATCATCAACCCGCTGGACGGGGACATCCAGAGCTATTACGGCCAGAAGATCGAGGCCCGCGACATATTGAACGGCCGCGTGCCGCCGCCACCGGGCGCGCAGGCGCTGATCGAGGATCTGCGGTAAATCTAGCCGGAACCACGTTTCCGGTTTCGCGTTCTATTATTATTACGGAGACATCAATGCCAGACGCCGGATCAGCAGGATGCAGCCCGAGCGGCTGCCGCAACGTATCGAAGAGCGAGCGCGGCGCGTCCGCCGTTTTGGGCGGAGCGTTGCTATTGATGGCGTTGCGGCAGCTATCGCCGGCGGCATGGCTGCTGCTGGGCGGCGCGGCGGCGATGAGCTATCGCGCGGCAACCGGCTATTGCCCGGCCTACGATGCGCTGGACATCGACACCACCAAGCCGCGGCGCGTTAAAACGGTCTGATTGTCGCGGCTTGGGCTCAGGAGCGAGATCAGTATTCCGGACCTCCACCTGTTAACCGGCGGTCGGAATGCCCATGTTCCTGTTATGAACCTTCATAATGAAAACCTGCTCTACATACTCGGCGGCCTGCTGATCGCAGCCGTCGCCGTAGGCGCGGCGGTGCTGCTTACCGTGCATTCCGCCACCAGCCTTGGAATGCCGGGGTAAGGCCGAAGTCTTACTTCACGCCTGCCGTGGCCGGTGCGTTGGGCGCCTTGAACCTTCCAAGTTCGTCCGTCAGGTCGGTGAGGACTTCCTTGCGCCTCATCCCGTTGATCTTCGTGGTCTGATCCATTGCCTGCCTTAGATTTTCTGTCAGCATCTCGGTGGTCACCGAAACGCCCAGCACACCTGTGCTTGGGTCCCATTTTACGGGCACGCAATTCCACCCTGCCTGACTGCAGGCATTCTCGACATAATCGATGATCTGCTGACCATCGGCCTGTGAACGATCCTTCAGAGGCCCCACAGCCTGTAACGCTTCGATCGCCTGCGTTTCGGCTTTTCGCGCGCCGCCGTTTTCGTAGCGGTCGATGATCATGGTACAACCCGTTATGCCCGCCAGAACAGTACTTGCCATCACCAGAAACGGGTGACTGCCAAGGACATTGGGCTTGGATGCCTTGGCTGCATTGTAAGCATCGCGTTGTTCCAGATACTCGGCTGTCCATTGCCGCGTCTGTTCGGGGGTTGGCCCCTGGCCGTCGTAAGCGCCACCACCTGATCCGCCACCCATGATTTTTCTCCGAATTAATTTTGTGCATCTGCATATATGTAAAAAATGCGTTAATCAAGTGGCTTTGTTCGGCCGGTTTGGTACAAAGCGCCCATTGAACTCGCCGACTCAGCCGTGTACTGTCCGGCCAAACGAACCCGGGGCAGGTTTTTCCAGGATGCGGTCTTTAGTTCTGCGGGCCTTTATCGGCCTTTCCTTCTTCCTTTCCAGCGGTGTCGCCTTCGCCGGGTCCAGCCCGCAGGGCGACGCGCAGAAAACGGTCGGCGCGCCCTACGACTGGCAGTGGGGACTGACTTCGGGCGCCGACACGATCAAGGTACATGTCGACTGGTTCCACCGCCTGCTGGAAGTGGTGATCGTGCTGATCACGCTGTTCGTGTTCGCCCTGCTGGCGATCGTGATCGTCCGTTTCCGCGCCTCGGTGCATCCGGTGCCGTCCAAGCGCAGCCACAACGTGCCGCTGGAAATCATGTGGACGCTGGCGCCGCTGGCGATCGTGGTGTCGCTGCTGTTCCCCTCGCTCAAGCTGATGTACTACATGGACAAGGCCAAGCATCCCGAGCTGACGGTCAAGATCACCGGCCATCAATGGTACTGGGGCTACGAATATCCCGACCAGGGCATCGACGAATATCCCAGCAACTGGGTCAAGGACAAAGACCTGAAGCCCGGCCAGCTGCGCCTGCTGACCGTGGACGAACCGCTGGTGCTGCCGGTCGATACCGAGGTGCAGTTCCTGGTCACCGGATCGGACGTGATCCATTCCTGGCTGGTGCCGTCCTTCGGCGTCAACCGCGCCGCCGTTCCAGGCCGGACCAACGAATCCTGGGCCAAGATCACGCATGAAGGCGTATTCTACGGCCAATGCAGCAAGATCTGCGGCATCAACCACGGCTACATGCCGATCATGGTGCACGTGATTTCCAAGGATGCCTTCAAGCAATGGGCCGCGATCGCCAAGGCAAGCGGCACCGACAAGGCGAACGCCGCGGTGCTGGGCACCAAGACCGCGACGCTGGAAAACGACAAGGCCGGCGCTACGTCAGTCGCAGCCGCGAAGTAAGGACCCAACAGTATGACCGTTACCGCATTCGCCCCGTCCGAACACCACGACGACCACGCGCACGACCACAAGCCGGGGTTCTTCACCCGCTGGCTGTTCTCGACCAACCACAAGGACATCGGCACGCTGTACATGCTGTTCGCCATCATGGCGGGCACGATCGGCGGCGCGCTGTCGGTCATCATGCGCGCCAATTTGATGCACCCCGGTTCGCCCATCGTCCATGACGGCCAGCAATGGAACGTGCTGATCACGGCACACGGCCTGATCATGATCTTCTTCACCATCATGCCCGGACTGATCGGCGGCTTCGGCAACTGGTTCGTGCCGCTGATGATCGGCGCGCCCGACATGGCGTTTCCGCGCCTGAACAATGTCAGCTTCTGGCTGACCGTTTCCGGCTTCGGCCTGCTTGTCGCCTCGACCATGGTCGGCGGCGGCGCGGGCACGGCGTGGACGCTGTATCCGCCGCTGTCCGATGTCGGCCAGCCGGGCCCCGCCGTCGACCTTGCCATCTTCTCCCTGCACCTTGCCGGCGCTGGGTCGATCCTGGGGGCGCTGAACTTCATCACCACCATCTTCAACATGCGCGCGCCGGGCATGACGCTGTTCAGCATGCCGCTGTTCGTATGGTCGATGCTGGTCACCGCCTTCCTGCTGCTGCTGTCGCTGCCGGTGCTGGCGGGCGGCATCACCATGCTGCTGGTCGACCGCAATTTCGGCGGCGCGTTCTTCAAGCCCGAGGCAGGCGGCGACCCGATCCTGTTCCAGCACCTGTTCTGGTTCTTCGGCCACCCCGAGGTCTACATCATGATCCTGCCGGGCTTCGGCATCATCAGCCACGTGATCTCGACCTTCTCGAAGAAGCCGATCTTCGGCTATACCGGCATGGTGTGGGCGCAGATCGCCATCGGCGCGATCGGCTTCCTGGTCTGGGGCCACCACATGTTCACCACCGGCATCTCGGTCAACGCGCAGGCCTACTTCACCATCGCGACGGCGGTGATCGCGGTGCCGACCGGCATCAAGATCTTCTCGTGGATCGCGACGATGTGGGGCGGCTCGATCGAATTCAAGACGCCGATGCTGTTCGCCGTCGGCTTCATCGCCCTGTTCACTGTCGGCGGCGTGACCGGCGTCGTGCTGTCCAACGCCGGCGTCGACCGCGTGCTGCACGATACCTATTACGTGGTCGCGCATTTCCACTACGTGCTGTCGCTGGGCGCGGTATCGGCGCTGTTCGCCGGGTTCTATTTCTGGATCGGCAAGATGAGCGGCCGCCAGTATCCCGAATGGGCGGGGCGGGTGCATTTCGCGCTGTTCTTCATCGGCGCGAACCTGACCTTCTTCCCGATGCACTTCCTGGGCCTGGCCGGCATGCCGCGCCGCATTCCCGACTATCCAGACGCCTATGCCGGCTACAACTACTACGCCTCGATCGGCGCCTATATCGGCGGCGCCGGCACGGTGTGGTTCATCGGCGTGGCATTGTACACGCTGAAGTTCGGCAAGCGCGTCGGCGCGAATTACTGGGGCGAGGGCGCCACGACGCTGGAATGGACGCTGCCGTCGCCGCCGCCGTTCCACCAGTTCGCCGAGCTGCCGGTGATCAAGCACATCGCGCCGTCCGACGGCGGGCATTACCGCAGCTGACATGAGCGACCTGGCGGCACACAATTCGGCCTGGTCGGACGCGACCGAGGCGGCGGGGGATTTCATCACCCTGCTGAAGCCGCGCGTCATGTTCCTGGTGGTGTTCACCGGCATCGCCGGCATGGCGGTCGCGCCCGGGCACCTGAACCCGATACTGGCGCTGATCGCCGTCGGCTGCATCGCCCTGGCCTCGGGCGGGGCTGGCGCGGTCAACATGTGGTTCGACCGCGACATCGACGCGATCATGACCCGCACCGCCGGGCGCCCCATCCCCATGGGCAGGATCGAGCCCGACGCGGCGCTGACCTTCGGGGCGATGATGATCTTCGCCGCGGTCAGCACGATGGGGCTGGCTGTGAACTGGACCGCTGCCTCGCTGCTGGGCGGCGCCTCCGCGTTCTACGTTTTCGTCTACACGATGTGGCTGAAGCGCCGCACGCCGCAGAACATCGTCATCGGCGGCGCCGCCGGGGCCTTCCCGCCTGTGATCGGCTGGGCTTGCGTCAGCGACCACCTGACATGGCAGCCCTGGCTGCTGTTCCTGCTGGTCTTCCTGTGGACGCCGCCGCATTTCTGGGCCCTGGCGCTGTACCGCAGCGACGATTACCGCCGCGCCGGCGTGCCGATGCTGCCGGTGGTCGCGGGCGAGCGCCACACCAAATGGCAGATGCTGCTGTACACGGTGTTGCTGATCCCCGTTGCCCTTTCGCCCTATTTCGCTCATATCGCCGGACCGCTGTACCTGGGCGCGGCGTCTGCACTCAGCGCGCTGTTCCTGCTGTGCTGCGTGCGCGTGATGCTGTCCGACGTTGGGGCGGGCGACCACAAGCCGGCGAAGCAGATGTTCGCCTTTTCCATCCTGTACCTGTTCCTGCTGTTTGCGTGCCTGATAGCGAACCCGATCAGCCGCTAGACGACGCGCACGCGAAGCTGCATGCCGAGGTCGAGCTGGCCCGGGCGCGCCGCCTGCGCGGGCGCAACATCGCGCTGTTCCTGGCCCTGCTGGCGTGGGTGCTGGTGATCTATATTGCCTTCATGGTCAAGATCCATACCGAGTTGCACCCGTGAACAAGGAACAGGCGAGCGCTACGGCATGAGCACCGGCATTTATCGGCACTACAAAGGCGCCGTGTACGAGGTGATCGGCGAAGCGAAACATTCGGAAACCGAGGAAGAGCTGATCGTGTACCGCGCCGTCTATGGCTCGCGCAGTCTGTGGGTCAGGCCCAAGGAAATGTTTTTCGAGAAGGTGACAGTCGATGGCGTTGAAAAACCCAGATTCGAAAAAGTCGAATAGGCGGATCGTCATCGGCGTCTGCCTGATCGTCCTGTGCATGCTGGGCCTCACCGCGTTTTCCGTGCCGCTCTACCGCCGCTTCTGCCAGGCGACAGGTTACAACGGCACCACAGGACGCGCCGTCGCCGCGCCCGGCAAGCAACTGGAACGTACGATGGAGGTGCGCTTCGACGCGGCGGTGAACCCGCTGCTGCCATGGCGCTTCAAGCCCAACCAGCGCAGCGTCAGCCTGCATGTCGGCGAAACCGGCATGGCGAGCTATCACGCCGAGAACCTGGGCGCCCTGCCGGTCACCGGCACCGCGACCTACAACGTGCAGCCGGACAAGATCGGCAAGTACTTCGTCAAGATCCAGTGCTTCTGCTTTTCCGAACAGACGCTGAAACCGGGCGAGGCGGTGGACATGCCGGTGGTCTTCTACATCGACCCCAGGATCGCCGACGACCGCGAGCTGGACGATGTCGCCAGCGTCACCCTGTCCTACACCTTCTTCAAGGCGGATTCGAAGCCGCTGGACAAGGCGGTGGAAGCCGAGACGGGGACGGCAAGATAGAGTTGGCGTTCCCAAGCAAGCGAAGAATGGACACTGTAGCGTTGTTGTTCAAGGATTTATCAAGAAATTATCTGTAAAATAGCCTTGATCAAATCGAGGCTAGCTGCATGATCCACATCCACGATATTGGACATTCTCGCCTGGTGGGCGCCATCGCGCTTGTCGGACTTGTCGGCCTGGGCAATCATCTGACTGCTGGGCATCCTCAACATCAGCAAAGCAGCGCCCCTTCTTTCCTGGGCTCTGCCATCCCTATGCAGACAGACAACAATATATTCCATCGATCGGAAAAGGCCGGCTTGCCCAAAGGCCTGATGCCGGCACATGGCTTCAATACGTGCACGAATGCCGTCAGCTGGAACGATTGCGAGGGGGTCGTGGTCGATTTCGATGCCGGCACTATTCAGGATTACGCGCTGACGGGGACGGACAAGCCGGGAACCCAGACGTTCAGCGCCGGCGCGAAAACCCAATTGTCTCCCGAGGATTCCAGCGCCTTGATCGCGGCGGCAAACCGGGACCTGCATCCCGGACCCGCGATACCCTGGACCGGAGAATGGACGACCGGAATATGCTCGGTTCAGCTTTTCAACGGCGATATCGGGCGCAACGACGACTTCGCGCCCTCCTGCAGGGGCAGCGCGGTTCTGGATGTGCTGGACAGGATCAAGGAAAAAGGTAGTTACCCCTCGCCGGTCGACAGCCTGTCACCGTAATCCACCGCGGGCCATGGTGACCTTACGCCGCCCCGATAACGCAGCATGAACTGCCGCAAAGCGGCATTTCGCGACCTGTCGCCAGCATTTCCCCACCCATGGGTCCTGAAACAAGTTCAGGATGACAACAGTGGCGTTTACACCTTCTTGACCTGAACCGGTTACGGCATGATAACAGGCTGAACGTAAGGGATTCATCGTATGTCGAACGACACCGAAATTGTGCTGAACGAAGGCGGCCCGCAGCCCTACCACCTGGTGCGGCCCAGCCCGTGGCCCCTGCTGACGGCGTTCGTCGCCTTCGTCATGGCGGGCGGCGGCGTCTATTTCATGCATGGCGGCCACCCCTGGTACCTGATCGCGGGCTTTGTCGGCGTGCTGCTGTGCATGGCCGGCTGGTGGCGCGACGTGCTGTACGAGGCGGTGGTGGAAAAGGCCCATACCGCGATCGTGAAGATCGGCATGCGCTATGGCATGGCGCTGTTCATCGCGTCGGAGGTGATGTTCTTCTCGGCCTTCTTCTGGGCCTTCTTCTCCGCGGCGCTGTTTCCCACCGACGCGATCAAGAACACCTGGCCGCCGCCGGGCATCAAGCCGATGGACCCGTTCCACTTCCCGCTGCTGATGACCATGGTGCTGCTGCTGTCCGGCACCACCGTGACCTGGGCGCACCACGAGATCGTGGAAGGCAAGAAGAAGGAAGTATCGCAGGGCCTGTTGCTGACGGTGATCCTGGGCGTGTTCTTCACCTGCATCCAGGCGTTCGAATACGCGCATGCCCCGTTCGGATTCCGCGGCGGCATCTTCTCCTCGACCTTCTACATGGCGACCGGCTTCCACGGCTTCCACGTGATCGTCGGCACGCTGTTCCTGGCCGTGTGCCTGTGGCGCACGCAGAAGAACCAGTTCACCGCCCGCAGCCATTTCGGCTTCGAGGCCGCCGCCTGGTACTGGCACTTCGTCGACGTGGTCTGGCTGTTCCTGTTCGTGTCGATCTATATCTGGGGCGGCTACGGCGCCGGCTCCCACCCGCAGCTGCCTACGCCCGCAGCGGCGCAGTAGGTTTGTCGCTGCGCAGGATCGCAGCCGGCCTGACGGTGCTGCTCTGCGTCGCCGTGCTGATCGGGCTGGGGCTATGGCAACTGGATCGGCTGCAATGGAAGGAAGACATGCTGGCCCGCATTTCGGCCGGCATCGCCCTGCCGGCGCAGGATTTCGCCACCGTCTACAACACCAGTTCGAACCAGCCCGACTTCCGCCATGTGTCGCTTGACGGCGCGGTGATTTCGCAAAAACCGCTCTTCGTCTATGGCCGTACGCGCGATGGCGTCGCCGGCGTGCATGTGCTGTGCCTTGTCGAGGCGACGGGCGGGCTGCATGTCCTGCTGGATCGCGGATTCGTTTCCTTGCCGGTGGATGAGAAAAAGGCCGATGCCCCGGTTACCTTCCCAGTGGATGGCGTCGTGCGCGTCGCCCAGCCCAAGGCACGGTTCGAACCACAGAACGACGCGGCGAAGAACCAGTGGTTCTGGATGGATGTCACGGACATGACGCGCGCGTTGCGTCCGGACGATCATGCCGGATCGGCGAAATCGCTCGACGATGTCATCGACCTGCAGGGGCTGGCGGGTGTCTATGTCGAGGCTTTGAAACCGACGGCTCCGGACGGCCCCGTTCCCACCGCCGACCACTTGCTGGAAAATATTCCCAATAACCACCTGCAATACGCGATCACCTGGTTTAGTCTCGCAAGTGTTCTAATCGTCATGTACGGCGTCTGGGTCGTGCGGCAGGTAAACGGCAGGCAGGCATGAGCGCGTACGCTATTCTGGAAGAAAAGTTCGATCGCATCGCGGATGTGAACGGCGTGCTGGCCCTGCTGGAATGGGACAGCCAGGTGATGATGCCGCCGGGGTCGATGCCCGTCCGCTCCCGCCAGCTGGAAACGCTGAGCGCGATCGCGCATGCGGCATTGATCGACCCGGCCCTGCCGGAGCTTGCCGCCCGGGCCGCGGACGAGACGCTGGCGCCGTGGCAGCAGCGCAACCTGTTCCTGATGCGCCGGCATATCGACGACGCCACCGCCCTGCCGGCCGACCTGGTCACCGCGCTGGCCCGGGCGCGGACCGAAAGCGATTCGCTGTGGAAGGACGCGCGGGCGAACGACGACTTCAAATCCATCCTGCCGCATTTCACCGGCCTGCTGGGCCTGATCCGCGAAACGGCGGCGGCCCGCGGCGCGTTCTTCGGCTTGTCGCCCTACGATGCGATGCTGGACAGCCACCAGCCGGGGCTGCGCGCCGATTACTTCGCCCCGGTCTTCGCCGATCTGAGCGCCTTCCTGCCGGGCTTCGCGGCACAGGTGATCGAACGGCAGGCAGGCATGCCGGGGATCCATCCGCTTTCGCACGCCGTCCCGGCCGACATCCAGAAGCAGCTGAACCACGACCTGGTGGCGGCGACGGGATTCGATTTCGCCTATGGTCGCCTGGACGTTTCCGCGCATCCGTTCTGCGGCGGCGTTCCGGGCGATATACGCCTGACGACACGCGCCGCCGGCGACAATTTCCTGCAATCGGTCATGGACACCCTGCACGAGACCGGACACGCGCTGTACGAGATGCACCTGCCGGCCGAATGGAACGGCAAGTCGATCGGCGGCAATGGCGGCATGATGCTGCACGAATCGCAGTCGCTGATCATGGAGATGCAGGCGGCGCATACGCGGCAGTTCGCGGCGTTCCTTGCCCGGCAGCTGGCGGCGGCAAGCAACCGGCCCTGCGCGGCGGAGGATGTCTACCGCACCATGACGCGCGTCGAACGCAGCTTCATCCGCGTCGACGCGGACGAGGTGACCTATCCGTTGCACGTCATCCTGCGCACGCGGCTGGAGCAGGCGCTGCTGTCCGGCGACCTGCCGCCGGCCGACCTGCCCGGCGCATTCAACGACGGCTTGCGCGACCTGCTGGGGATCGTGCCGCCCAGCGACACGGTCGGGTGCCTGCAGGACCCGCACTGGTACTGGGGCATGGTCGGCTATTTCCCCACCTACACGCTGGGCGCGATGCTGGCGGCGCAGTTCTTCGCCGCGGCGACCGCGGCGCAGCCGGAAATCTTCACCGAGCTTGAACAGGGATCGTTCGGCGCCCTGCAGGGCTGGCTGACACGCAATGTGCAGGGCAAGGCCAGCAGCGTCGATGCACCGGCGCTGATCGTCGAGGCGACCGGCAAGCCGCTGGACGTCGCCGTGTTCAAGGCGCACCTGCAGCACAGATACATGGACAATTGATGCGCTATGTCAGCACGCGCGGCCAAGCGCCCGCGATGGATTTCGAACAGGTGTTGCTGGCGGGGCTTGCCGAGGACGGCGGGCTGTACCTGCCCGGGTCGTTTCCGAAACTGCCGGACGGGCTGGCGGGCAAATCGTATCAGGCTGCCGCGCAGGCGGTGATGGGGCCGCTGATCGGCGACGCGCTGACGGCGGATGAATTCCGCGCCTGCATCGATGGCGCCTATGCCACCTTCAATCACGCCGCGGTTACGCCGCTGCGCCAGCTGGATAGCCGGCTGTGGCTGATGGAGCAGTTCCATGGCCCGACGCTCGCCTTCAAGGACGTGGCGCTGCAATTGCTGGGCCGGCTTTACAGCAAGATCCTGTCGCGGCAGGGCCGGCGCGTGACCATCGTCGGCGCGACGTCGGGCGATACCGGGTCGGCCGCGATCGAGGCGTTCCGCGATAGCCCCTACGCCGACATCTTCATCATGCTGCCGCAGGGCCGCGTGTCGGAAATCCAGCGCCGGCAGATGACCACGGTCGATGCGCCCAACGTGCATGTGATCGGCATCGACGGCAGCTTCGACGATTGCCAGGACATGGTGAAGGCGCTGTTCGCCGACCGCGACTTCCGCGACCGCGTCTCGCTGTCGGCGGTGAACTCGATCAACTGGGCGCGCATCATGGCGCAGACGGTCTATTACGTGACCGCCGCACTGGCGCTGGGGGCGGACAAGGGACGCAAGGTGGCCTTCGCCGTGCCGACCGGGAATTTCGGCAACGCCTATGCCGGCCATGTCGCGCGGCGCATGGGGTTGCCGGTGGCGCAGATAATCATCGCCAGCAACGCCAACGACGTGCTGACCCGCGTGTTCGAAACCGGCGCGATCGAACTGCACGGCGTGGTGCCGACGCTGAGCCCTGCGATGGACATCCAGGTGTCGAGCAATTTCGAACGCTACCTGTACGAGCTTTACGACGGCGACGGGATTGCGCTGGGAAGCGACATGAAAGCGTTGCGGCGGGACGGGCGGCTGGCATTGTCGCCCGCGCGCTTCGAACGCGCCAAAAGGGATTTCGCCGCGACGCGAGTCGGCGATACCGATACGCTGCGCAGCATCGGCCGGACGTACAAGGAAACCGGTATCGTGATCGACCCGCATAGTGCGATTGCCGTAGAAGCCGCGCGGCGCAGCGAACTGCCCGAAGACGTCGCCATCGTCGCCCTGGCCAGCGCGCATCCGGCGAAGTTTCCCGAGGCTGTTCTGGAAGCGACCGGCATCCATCCCGAGCTGCCGCCCAACCTGGCCGATCTGATGCACCGCGCCGAACGCATCACCCACCTGCCCGCCGATATCGATCGCGTGCGAAACTTTATCAGCGAACGAGTTACGACATGACGGACAGCATTCGCATCACCACCCTGCCCAGCGGCCTGCGCGTCGCCACCGACACGATCCCCACGGTCGAGACCGCCGCCATCGGCGTGTGGACCAGCTGCGGCGCGCGCAACGAGACGGCCCCGGTCAACGGCGCGGCGCACATGCTGGAGCATATGCTGTTCAAGGGTACCAGCCGCCGCTCCGCCCAGGCCATCGCCGAGGAGATGGAGAATGTCGGCGGCCACATGAACGCCTATACCGGGCGCGAGAACACCGCCTACTACGCGCGTATCCTGAAGCACGACCTGCCGCTGGCGATCGACATACTGGCCGACGTACTGCAGCACTCGCTGTTCGCCGAAGACGACATCGCGCGCGAACGCCAGGTGATCCTGCAGGAGATCGGGCAGACGCTGGATACGCCCGACGACATCATCTTCGACCATTTCCACGCCGCCGCCTTTCCCGACCAGGCCGTGGGCCGCGCCATACTGGGCACGACGGAGACGGTGACCGACATGAGCCAGGCCGCCCTGCGCGGCTATATAAGGTCGCATTACGCGCCGTCGCGGCTGGTGGTCGCGGCCACCGGCGCCGTCGATCACGACTGGCTGGTGGACGAGACGGCGCGCCTGTTCACGTCGCTGCCCGACCAGCCCTTGCCGCCGGTCGAAGACGCCGCCTATCGCGGCGGCGAGGCGCG
The DNA here is from genome assembly GCA_965199335.1 of Alphaproteobacteria bacterium. Taxonomy (GTDB): domain Bacteria; phylum Pseudomonadota; class Alphaproteobacteria; order CALMVH01; family CALMVH01; genus CBDAQV01. The sequence goes on from CBDAQZ010000004.1 coordinate 597,692, forward strand.
CATCGATTCGGATCTGGAGCAGGTGCATGTGGTGCTGGGATTCGAGGGCGTCAGCGTCCACGATCCCGACCATTACGCGGCACAGGTGTTCTCGACCATCCTCGGCGGCGGCTCGTCCTCGCGCCTGTTCCAGGAAGTGCGGGAGAAGCGCGGCCTGGTCTATACCGTGCAGAGCTTCACCTCCGACTTCGTCGATACCGGCCTGTTCGGGATCTATGCCGGCACGGGCGAGGAACGGCTGAACGAGCTGGTGCCGGTGCTGTGCGACGTGGCGGTGAAATCGCTGGACGGCTTCACCGATATCGAGATCGCGCGCGGCAAGGCGCAGATGAAGGCCGGCATGCTGATGGTGCTGGAAAGCACGCAGGCGCGGGCCGAGATGCTGGCGCTGAACCTGCTGACCTTCGACCGCGCCATCCCCGTGGCCGAGATCATCGCGCGGATCGATGCCGTGGACGGCGAGGCGCTGCGGCGCGTGGCGGGACGCATCCTGTCCTCGACCCCGACATTGACCGCGCTGGGGCCCGTCAAGCGCCTTGAATCCTATGAGCGAATTGCGGCACGTTGCGCGGCATGAGACTGAGTTCATGAACCCGCCTACGAAACAGGCCGACCTGCCCCTGCCGACCACGCTGCTGCTGCAGGGCGAGAAGGTCGTGCTGCGCCAGCCGATCGCCGACGACTGGACCGAATGGTCGATGCTGCGCAGCGAAAGCCGCGCCTTCCTGACGCCATGGGAAGCGATCTGGGCCCCCGACGCGCTGACCGAGCCGGTCTATAGCCGCCGCATGCGCCGCAGCCACGCCGAATGGCGCGAGGACGAGGGCTACAGCTTCCATGTCTTCGCCAAGGATACCGGGCGGCTGGCGGGCGGCATCGGGCTGACGCAGATCCGGCGCGGCATGGCGCAGTCGGGCACGATCGGCTACTGGATCGGCGAACGCTACACGCGCAAGGGCCTGACGACGGAGGCGACAAAGCTGGTGCTGGACCTCGCCTTCGGGCGGCTGGGCCTGCACCGGGTCGAGGCCGCCTGCATCCCCGACAACGCCGCCAGCCGCAAGCTGCTGGGCAATCTGGGCTTCCGGCAGGAGGGCTTCGCCTACAGCTACCTGAAGATCGCGGGCGAATGGGCGGACCATCTGCTGTTCGGCATCGTCGAGGACGAATGGCGCGCGCGCGCCGCGACCCGCTTGCCAAAGAAGCCGTAGCCGATCAAAATCGGGGGATGAGCCATACTCCGATCATCGCCGTTCCCGCCGATCTGATTACCGACGAGCAGCACGCGCACCGCGTCTACGACAAATACCTGGACGTGATCCTGAGCCTGGGCGCGCTGCCGGTGATCATACCGGCCGTCGGGCTGAAGGCCGACCTGAAACCGTTGCTGCAACGCCTGGACGGCATCCTGCTGCCGGGCAGCCGGTCGAACGTCGCGCCCGCCTTGTACGGCCGCGCGCAGGAGATGGACGAGCCGGTGGACAACCACGCGCGCGACGCCACCACCCTGCCGCTGATCCGCGCCGCCGTCGAAACCGGCGTGCCGGTGTTCGCGATCTGCCGCGGCATCCAGGAGCTGAACGTGGCGCTGGGCGGCACGCTGCACCAGCAGCTGGACAGGATGCCGGACCGCCAGGTGCACCAGTTCACCGATTGCGACATCGAGCAGGTCTTCGCCCCCAGCCACGAAGTGTCGGTGACGCTGGGCAGCAAGCTGTACGAATGGCTGGGCGAGCATCGGATCATGGTCAATTCGGCGCACAACCAGGCGATCGACGATGTCGCCCCCTCCCTGGTGGTCGAGGCCAAGGCCGACGACGGCACGGTGGAAGCCGTCCGCGTCGAAGGCAGCCCCGGTTTCGCCTACGGCGTGCAATGGCACCCGGAATTCCGGTTCGAGGAAAGCAGGGCGTCGCAGGCCCTGTTCGGCGCATTCGGCGCGGCGGTGAAGGAACGGGCAAACCACCACTGATGGATTCGTTTTTGCGCGCGCAGGATCTATAACAGAGTCATGGACTACGTACTTCCGCCTCATCCGCAGCCCTTTGTCCCCGTGCGCGGCACCGATGCGGTGTTTCCGGTGCATCGCATCTGGTGCATCGGCTTCAACTACGCCAGCCACAACCAGGAAATGGGACGCGCCGCCGACGTGAAGCCGGTGTTCTTTTCCAAGCCCGCCGATGCGGTGGTCTGGGCCGATGCGCGCCGCGGCGACGATGCCCCTGCCATTCCCTACGCGCAGGCGACGACCGACCTGCACTACGAGGTCGAGCTGGTCGCGGCGCTGGGCAAGGGCGGCAAGGACATCGCCGCCGCCGATGCCGCCGCGCTGATCTACGGCTATGCCGTCGGTATCGACCTGACCCGGCGCGATTTGCAGAACGACGCCAAGCAGAACGGCGCCCCCTGGGACATGGCCAAGGGTTTCGACCATTCCGCCCCGACCGGCGATATCGTACGCGCGCAGGATGTCGCCCTGGCCGACGACGCACGCATCTGGCTGACGCTGAACGGCGAGACCAGGCAGGACGGCACGCTGTCGCAGATGATCGTCAAATTGCCCGACATCATCGCCGCGCTGTCGACATTCGTGGAACTCAAAGCCGGCGATTTGATCTTCAGCGGCACGCCGGAGGGCGTCGGTCCGCTGGCGCGCGGAGACAAGCTGCGCGCGGGCATTGCCGGCTTAAGCGAAGTCGCCCTGGGCATCGCATGATCGGCGACCTTGAACCGCTGGTGCAGTTGCTGGCGCGCCTGCCCGGGCTGGGCCCGCGTTCGGCAAGGCGCGCGGTGCTGTACATGCTGCAGAAGAAGGAAGCCCTGATGCTGCCGCTGGCCGAGGCGCTGGCGACAGCGGCGCGCAGCGTCGGCCCGTGCCGCGTGTGCGGCAACCTGGACAGCCGCGACCCGTGCGGCATCTGCAGCGACGCCGCCCGCAATCGCGCCAGCCTGTGCGTGGTCGAGCAGGTGGGGCATCTATGGGCGATCCAGCGCAGCGGCGTCTATCGCGGCCTGTACCACGTGCTGGGCGGCACGCTGTCCGCGCTGGATGGCGTCGGCCCCGACGATCTGGGCATCGCGCGGCTGATCGAGCGCGTCGGCCAGGGCGAGATCATCGAGGTCATCCTGGCGCTGAACGTGACCATAGAGGGACAGGCGACCGCGCATTACCTGGCCGAGCGATTGAAGAACATGGGCGTCGCGGTCACAAGGCTGGCGCAGGGCGTGCCGATCGGCGGCGAGCTGGACTACCTGGACGACGGCACGCTGACGGCGGCGTTCGCGTCACGACGGCCGGCGGCCTGATATTGAATTAGAAGGAGTCGTTCCCGGACAGGTTCACCGCTCCGCCTGGCCGGCCATCTTTTCCCGATATCGTTGCCGCCAACGCACCCGATGGCGACATCGCGGCGCGCAGATTGTCGGGATTGAGCGGCTCCAGCTCCGGGAGTACGAACACCCCATCCTTCCGCACCAGCTTCCCATCGAACCAGATTTCGCCGCCGCCGTATTCGGGCCGGTGAATTTGCACGACATCCCAGTGATTGATGGACTTGTTGCCGTTATCGGCCGAGTTATAGCAGCTACCTTTGGCGATATGAATCGCGCCGTCGATCTTTTCGTCATAGCCGATGTCGCCGACCGGCGTCTTGATGTCGGGGTGAAAACTTACGGCGAATTCGCCGAGGTAGCGCGCGCCCTCGTCGCGATCGAGCATCTCGTTGAGTTTTTTCGTCCGCTCTTCGTTTTCCGCATCCGCGTAGACGATCTTGCCGTCTTCGAATGCCAGCCTGATGAATTCGAAACTCTCGCCATCGTATTTCGTGGGACCGCTCTTGTAGGTTCCGTTGACCGAATATTTCAACGGCGCGGTGAAGACTTCGCCATCCGGATTGTTCGTTTCGCCGGTGCAGGCGACGGCGGGGATGTCATCCTTCCTCATGCTCAGGTAGGTGTCCTGGGCCGGGCTGATGATCCAGATCAGGTTCGTGGCCGTCATCAATTTCTCGAGCGGTCGCGCCGGTTCGATCATCTTGTCGTGGTCGGCAAGGGAAACCTTGCGGTTGAACTTTTTGAATTCGGGCAATGTCATTCCGCAATCGGCGGCCAGTGCTTCGGTGGCCGCCTGCACGACGAGCCAGCGCGTATGATTGATGCGATGATCGATCATCGGGCCCATCGCGGTCTTGTATAAGACCCTCTGCTGTTCCGTGAGGTCGATCTTCGCCTGGTCGGCATTGTCCTTGATTCGAATATAGCGCTGCATCGAAGTCATGAGATCGAGCTGCCGGGCACCGTAATCGGCGACTCCTTGCGCGGACAAACCTGCGATATCGCGATTGATGGCTTCGCTTCCACTATCGACCAGGCAGGGGATGCCGCCGACGGCCCGCACCTCCTCCGCGCACGCTTCGGCGAGCGACCGACCATCGGGCCCCTGGTGTTCGATCCAGACGTTGTCGCCAGGCTCTACCTTCAACGACTTGTGCATATAGTGCTGAGCTAGATCTATATCGTACTGGTCGCTCATGAAGCCTCACAATTTAATTTCTTATTAACATTCTACTTGGATACGGTCAATATCAAAGCAAAGCGACTTGTATACTTCACAAACCCAATAGCTTGATATAGATTCCGGCCTTCTTTCAGGGAGGCTCGCTTGGGACACGATATAATCTCAAAAGCGATCAAGGATCGTCTCGTTCTTTCGTTTGGATACAAGGGCCAGACCCGGCTCGTTGAGCCTTACGTTCTTGGATATAAAGGCACCAATGTGTTGCTCTTCCTCGGCTGGCAACTTCAAGGAGGAAGCGGAATAGGCTGGCACGATTTTCACGTTTCCAAAGCCAGCGCTGTTTCCATAACTGGGCAAATATGTGGGCCTGTTCAGCCAACGTATAACCCGACCGATCCCGATTGGAAGCGGGTGCTGGAACGCCTTCGCTGAAGCCTCCACAATTACACGGCATAGGCCAGTATGCGGGGAGATTATAAAGGGCGTAGGTAGACCAGTGATCCATTAAACCATTGAATCACAGTCACGAATCTGTGGTCAACAAGAATTGGCTATAGCCGGTTGACGCGCTTCGTTAGCCGTATGTCGTTATAGACATAGAACGCGGCACCACCCGCGATAGGCCCCCACGATGGTAATTCGTGCCATGTACTAAGTAAGAGGCCTGTAGCTATCGCCGCAAGGTACGAGAGTGCCTCGCCAATCCATTGGTGCATGACCTCCGTCCGGCGTTCAAGGCGTGCCAAACGCTCTTGAATGTCTGTGATCTCACTTTCCATCGGGTTCACCCTTCACCGGCTTATGCTTGCCCAGCTTCTTCAGCTTAGCCTCAAACGCGGCTTCATCCTCATCCGCGCCCAGTTCGCGGGCGGTCGCTTCAAATTTTTCGCGTTGACTCGTGTGGGATGATTCGGGCTCTTTGTCCGTAGTTTTCATGTTGGTAAGTCTTTCCTGTGACGCACACATACATAGCATACATCGATGAGTCTGGGGACGATGGCCTTCGCAAGTTTCGCAGCATAGGTGCCGATGGGTCAACTCATTGGCTTGGAATATCATGCTGCATCGTCCGCGCTATAAATGATCTGTCCCTGGTGCAGTTGCGCGATGACATAGTTGGAAACAAGCCCGGAAAACAGCGAACTGATTTTCACTTTGCTGACATTTCCCACCAGCAACGGATTATGGCGTGTCAGCGTATTAGCAAGTTTCCGCTCCGATCAATCACGATCTTATCCGATAAAACGACAATCGAGGCGGGGGTGTATAAGGAGAAAAATCAACTTTACCATTACCTCACCTCATATCTTATTCAGAGAATCAGTTGGATGGCCAGAGACATGAGGCGTTCTTGCCCTGAAGGAGATGGGCGCGTGAAGATCATTTTCTCACGCCGAGGCGGCATGAACTATGAGGACTTCAAAACGTATCTAGAAAAGCTAAGAGAGATTAATCCCGGCAACAAACGCTACCATTGGCCAGTAATAGATATCGACGCGATAGAAGCCAAATATCACAAGGAATTGGCTGGCTTACAGATTGCGGACTGCGTAGCGAGTGCTTTCACGAACGCCGTTGACCCAGACAGGTACGGCAATGTGGAAGTCAGATATGCTAACCTTCTGCGGCCTAACTGTTACACGAATGCCAATCGATACGCGTCCTATGGACTAAAGATTGTTCCCGGACCCTCTAGAAACGAAGGCATTCCTGACCGAGAGGAATTTTACAAAGCCTTCGGATATTAATGTGACAGCCCCCCGGTCCCGGTTACCATTGCCACTGTGGACAACTGCTACCTTTCGGTTGCTTAGGGATGATTCCAGCGCATGACTGTCACCTAAGTATATGAGTCTAATCTTCCTTACTGTCAAGTTTACGCGTCAGCTCTCCGATAGGTCAGACGCTTGCCGGTGACACCAGCCAACATCGTCTCGGTGCGCTTGCTATCCGTCACCTTCCGCTCGTTATAACGGAAGTCGAACTCCGCCAAATACCGTTTCAGGTGCTGTTCACCGACGTGGTGATATACGCCATTAATGCCGCGCTTCAGGATGCTGAAATAGCCTTCCACGGTGTTCGTGTGCCAGAAGCCACCACGCAGATATTCGTTGATGCCGTGGTTCACGGTACCGTGACCAGCGAAGCCTTTCAGGGCGGCAGGATACACACGGCTTTCGTCCGTCATGACGTAGGTAGCGGCGTGCATCTGCGCTTCAAGGATCGGCTTCAGCGTTTTTGCCGTGACGTTAGCAACGTGGAAGGAACGAACTTTGCCGGCACGCTCCACCAGAGACACAACCGGCTCCTTGTTCGCGCCACCCTGCGAGTGCGGAGTGCGCTTGTTGGCGTGCTTATTCTTTTCCTTGCCGCCAATGTAGGTTTCGTCCGCTTCAACAACCTTGTTGTCCCCGCCCATCGGTTCGATGTGCACGACGCGCATTGCTTCGCGCAGACGGTGGGCCATGAACCAAGCGGTCTTGTAGGTGACTTCCAGAGTGCGGTGTAACTGGTGGGCGCTAATGCCCTTCTTGCTGCTGGAAAGCAGATACGCAGCCTGAAACCACTTGTGCAGGGGAACGTGACTGTCCTCAAACACGGTGCCGACCTTTACGGTGAACTGCTTGCGGCAATCCTTGCACTTCTTCAGGCCCATTCGGGTCGTTTTGCCGTTCAAAGCGTAAGCGGTGCCGACCGTGCCACAGTGCGGGCAGACAATTCCGTCAGCCCAGAGAATGCTTTCCAGCTTGGCGAAGGCTTGTGCTTCATCGTGAAAGTAGGGGCTGGAAAGAACGCTCATGACTGCCTCGTGTGTCTATGAGGCTAATCTATATCCTGAAGCTGGGTGTGTAAAGTATATAGCTCCCAAAGCAAGGCCTTTATGCTGCCACCTGATACTAGTCATTCCGGTGCGTAGCACCGGAATCCATACTATGTTGACACAGAAGATGGATTCCGGATGCGCTGCGCGCACGACGGAATGACAGCTGCTACTGCTTGGCCCGCTTGTTGTACTCGGCCAGGAAATCGTCGTTGTAGTAGGTGATGGTCTTGCTGCCCTCGCGCTGGGCGTCCTCCGCCTCCTTCGACAGGCATTGCACGTAGGCGTTTATGCCGGCGGCGTAGCGCTGCATCGACTGGTCCAGCTTCTGTGCGTTTTCCGGTGCGACGGTCCTGGGGTCGGGGAAGCGCGGCTTGTCCGGCCTTGCGCAGCCGGCGGCGTGGGCCAGCGCGGGGGTGAAGATCGCGGTTAGAAGCAGGACTTTGAAACGCATTATTCCCTCTCTCGTCATCGACTAATGCCGGAAATGGCGCATGCCGGTGAAGACCATCGCCAGACCACGGGCGTCGGCGGCTTCGATCACCTCGGCGTCGCGGATAGACCCGCCCGGCTGGATGATCGCGGTCGCGCCGGCATCGGCGGCGGCGATCAGGCCGTCGGCGAAGGGGAAGAACGCGTCGGACGCGACCACCGAGCCTTGGGTCAGCGGCGGGGCGTTCGCGGCCTCCCCCGCCTCGCCCGCTTTCCATGCGGCGATGCGGGTTGAATCCACGCGGCTCATCTGGCCGGCGCCGATCCCGACCGTCGCGCCGTTCCTGGCGTAGACGATGGCGTTCGACTTGACGTGCTTGCAGACGCGGAAAGCGAACAACAGGTCTGCCAGTTCCTGGTGGCTGGGCGCGCGCTTCGTCACTACCTTCAGGCTGTCGGGCATGACCCGGCCGAGATCGCGGTCCTGCAGCAGGAAGCCGCCGGCCAGCGAGCGGATGACGAAGCCGTGATCGCCGCCCTGCGGCAACTCGCCGATGGACAGGACGCGCAGCTTCTCCCGCTTCTTCAGGATCGCCAGAGCGTCCTCGTCGATGCTGGGCGCCACCACCAGCTCGGTGAACAGCTTGGTGATCTCGGTCGCGGTCGCGGCGTCCAGCGGCACGTTGGTCGCGATCACGCCGCCGAAGGCGCTGACCGGGTCGCATGCCAAGGCGCGGCTGTAGGCGGTCTTGAGGTCGTTCGCCTCGGCGACGCCGCAAGGGTTGGCATGCTTGATGATCGCGATCGCCGGGCCGTCGAATTCCGCGACCAGCTCGATCGCGGCATCGGCGTCGTTGAGGTTGTTGAAGCTGAGCGGCTTGCCGCCGTGCTGCGTCGCGCGGGCGATGCCGGCGCGGTTGCTGCTGTCGACATAGAACGCGGCGCGCTGGTGCGGATTCTCGCCATAGACCAGGTCCTGGTACTTGGTGCCCGAGATCGTGATCGTATCGGGCGTGCCGAGGTCCAGTTCGCGCGCGAACCAGCCGGCGATGGCCGAATCGTAGAACGCGGTGTGGGCGAAGGCCTCGGCGGCGAATGTGCGCCGCAACGCGAAATCCAGCCCGCCGGCCTGCAGGGCCTCGATCACCTGCGCGTATTGCTTGGGCGCGGTGATCACCGCGACGAATTCGTGGTTCTTGGCGGCGGAGCGGACCATGGCGGGGCCGCCGATGTCGATATTCTCGACGATCTCGTCCACCGGCTTGCCCGCCGCGACGGTTTCGGCGAACGGGTAGAGGTTCACCACCACCAGGTCGATCTGGTCGATGTCGTACTCGGCCATCGCGCGCATGTGCGCGTCGTCGTCGCGGCGGGCGAGGATGCCGCCATGCACGCCCGGGTGCAGCGTTTTCACCCGGCCGTCCATCATTTCGGGAAAGCCGGTCAGCTCGGATACTTCCTTGACCGGCAGCCCGGCCGCGGCGATCGCCTTCGCCGTGCCTCCGGTGGACACAAGCTCGACCCCATGATCGGCCAGCGCGCGGGCGAATTCGACCAGGCCGGTCTTGTCGGAAACGGAAAGCAGGGCGCGAACTGGTTTCAGTACGTCGGTCGTCATCATGGCTGCCAGGTAGTTGAGGCCTTGTACCTAGTCCGAATAACGCCCGGCTTCAACTACCCGTGAAGGACGCCTTCGCTATATGTCAGAAATTCGGAACGGCGCCGTTCACGGACGGGCGGGCGGCCTCGATCCCGAGATCCGCGCTTCCCCGGGCCTTTGCCGGAATGAACTGCGAACCGTCAAGAATGAAATGGCTGAACCGGTCCATGTCCAGCGGGTGCGGCAGGTGGGGACCGGATTTGACGCTGGCGCGATATTCGCGGCTGTCGGGATGAAGGATAACGACGGCGACCGTCTTGCCCTGGTCTTCCAGTATCCGTTTCATCGCAGCCGCATGATCGCGGCCGAAATTGACGATTGCGTGGCCCGGCAGGTCTTGCAGATCCATGTTGGAAAGTATCGCCCGGTTCTCCTCGAGGGAGACGCGCCGGTCCAGGTCCTGGCTCTGGAAAGCGGCAATTTCGGAGGCGTGCCGCTTTTCGAATTTCTTTTCCCGCTTGGCATGCTCTTTCGGCGACAGGGTTTCGCCTACGCCCCGTTCCAGTTCGTATGTGCGCAGGAATTGTTCGTAGTCGTAATTGCCTCGGGACCCTAGGTCGTCGCCGAAGACGACACGATTCCAGCCGCGCGAACGGTCGACCAGCTGCAGCAGGTTCTTGCGGATCTCATCCGCCTGTTGCGATGTCGCGTATTTGAACGTGATCTGGTCGAGGGTGTGCTCGAGGTCATCCCGCTTTGCCGGGTCGGCCTGGAATCTTTCGACGACCGTCTGGTCTTCGTTCGGCAGTTCGAGTTCCATTTCCACGACCCCGGCCGCTTTTGCCCGACCGAGAAAGGCATCGCTGGCCAGCAGGGCGATGTCCTGGTCGCCGAACCGGTGACTGTCATCGCAGATCAAGGTGACATCGTGTGTACGGATCGTATCCGCCAGGGTGTCGAGACCGTTCGTCTGCGCCGGTTTGGCGGCAGCCAGAAGCAGCGAGGGCGCCATGCCCATCGCCAGGGCGATGGCCCCGAACATGCGCTTGGCGGCGGACTGCCGCGGGAAATTACGATGATCTGGCACGGCCGCTCCCTATTTATTAACAATACTATAAAATGCTACTACTTGTAAAGCCCGGGAATTCCGGACTCGAGGCTCCGATGTCGGCATGAGGTTTGGGTTGCCTGCGCCCGTGCGCTCGGATAGGCCATAGTCATGGGCTATTTCCTGCAGCAGCTGATCAACGGGCTTACGCTCGGCTCGATCTACGGGTTGATCGCCATCGGCTACACCATGGTCTACGGCATCGTGCAGCTGATCAACTTCGCGCATGGCGAGATCTACATGATCGGCGCGTTCGCCAGCCTGATCGGCTTCCTGGCGATCGGGGCCATGGGCGGGTCGCTGCCGGTGGCGCTGGGGATCTTCATCGTGCTGCTGTTCAGCGTCGCGGTCACCGCCGCCTACGGCTTCACCATCGAGCGCGTCGCCTATCGCCATTTGCGCCGCTCGACCCGGCTGGCGCCGCTGATCTCGGCCATCGGCGTGTCGATCTTCCTGCAGAACTACGTCCAGCTGCTGCAGGGCGCGCGGGTGAAGTCGCTGCCGCCGGTCATCACCGGCGCGTTCGAGCTGGGGCACGATGCCGCGGGCTTTGCCATTACCATCAGCTATCTGCAGCTACTGGTCATGGGACTTACAACCGGACTGATGCTGCTGTTCACCTGGGTGATATCGCGCACGCCGCTGGGCCGGGCGCAGCGCGCGACGGCGCAGGACAAGACGATGGCGTCGCTGCTGGGGATCGACATCGACCGCACCATCGCCCTGACCTTCGTGATCGGCGCCAGCCTGGCGGCGGTGGCGGGGCTGATGGCCACCGTGTTCTATGGCGTGATCGATTTCACGCTGGGTTTCCTGGCCGGGATCAAGGCGTTCACCGCCGCGGTGCTGGGCGGCATCGGCTCGCTGCCGGGCGCGATGATGGGCGGCTTGCTGCTGGGCGTGATCGAGGCGCTGTGGTCGGCCTATTTGCCCGCCGAGTACCGCGACGTCGCCAGCTTCGCCATATTGATCGCGGTGCTGGTGGTGCGACCGTCGGGGCTGATGGGCAAGCCCGAGATCCAGAAGGTATGATGCGCAAGCTCCTGCGCGAGGCCTGCGGCACGGCGCTGATCGCGGCATTGCTGTTCGTGCCGTTCATCGGGCTGAAGATCGACGACCAGAGCGCGCCGCCGGTACTGACCTTTCGCTGGGGCTGGGCGGCGCTGGCGATCGGGCTGGCCGTGGCGGGGCGATTGAGCCTGCACGCCCTGCCCGGCAAGGCGTGGTGGGCGGCGCGGCGCAAGGGCAGGAACGCGAAGGCCAGGCAGGTTCCCTTCCCGCTGGGCATGAAGGTGCTGCTGGTCATCCTGGCGCTGTCCTTCCCGTTCCTGGCAGATGTCGGGCGGGAAAGCGTCGACCTGGTCACGCTGGTCCTGATCTACGTCATGCTGGCGACGGGCCTCAACATCGTGGTCGGCTTCACCGGCCTGCTGGACCTCGGCTTCATCGGCTTCTTCGCCATCGGCGCCTACAGCTATGCGCTGCTGTCGACGCAGCACGGGCTGGGGTTCTGGGCTTGCCTGCCTGTCGCCGCGCTTCTGCCGGCCTGCGTCAGCTTGCTGCTGGGGCTGGCCGTGCTGCGCTTGCGTGGCGACTATTTCGCCATCGTCACGCTGGGCTTCGGCCAGATCGTCTATACGCTGCTGGTGAACTGGCAGGGCCTGACGCATGGCAGCCAGGGCATCAACGGCATCCCGCGCCCGTCTTTGTTCGGACTGGCCGAGTTTTCCGCCAGCGCGAAGGGCACGTTGCCGACCGTGTCGGACTTCCTGGGGCTGGCCTACAGCCCGATGCAGCGCGTGGTGTTCCTGTATTACCTGATCCTGGCGCTGTGCGGCATAGCGATCTACCTGTCCGCACGCCTGCGACGCCTGCCGCTGGGCCGGGCATGGGAGGCGGTGCGGGAGGACGAGGTCGCCGCGTCATCGATCGGCATATCGCGCGCGCGGGTCAAGCTGGCGGCCTATGCGATCAGCGCCGGCATCGCGGGCGTGGCGGGCGCGTTCTTCGCCGCGCGCGAAGGCTTCGTATCGCCGGAAAGCTTCACCTTCATGGACTCGGCCATCGTGCTGGCCATCGTGGTGCTGGGCGGCATGGGCAGCCAAGCGGGCGTGGTGGTCGCCGCGTTCTTCCTGATCGGCGCGCCCGAGGTGATCCGCGGGCTGGCCGATTACCGCATGCTGATCTTCGGCGCGGTGATGGTGCTGGTCATGATCGTACGCCCCAAGGGGCTGGTGGCGGTGCGCAAGCCGTCGGTCAGGCTGGCGGCGTCATGACCCTGCTGCAGGTCGACGGGCTGACCATGCGCTTCGGCGGCCTGACCGCCGTGGACGGCGTTTCCTTCGCGGCCAAGGCGGGGGAGATCACGGCCGTGATCGGGCCCAACGGCGCGGGCAAGACCACGCTGTTCAACTGCATCACCGGATTCTACAAGCCGACGGCGGGACGGATCCGCAGCGGCGACACGGCGCTGGAGGGACGGAACAGCTCGTGGATCTGCCGCAACGCCCGCATCGCCCGCACCTTCCAGAACCTGCGCCTGTTCGGCGGCATGACGGTGCTGGAGAACCTGATGGTGGCGCAGCACGGGGCGTTGATGCGGGCCAGCGGCTTAGGGCTGGCCGGATTGCTGAACACGAAGTCGTGGCGCAGGGCGGAGGCCGACGGCATCGAGCGCGCCCGCCAGCTGCTGCAGCGCATCGACCTGCTGGACGCCGCCGATGCCACCGCCGACAGCCTGCCCTACGGCGACCGGCGGCGGCTGGAGATCGCGCGCGCGCTGGCGACCGATCCGGTGCTGCTGTGCCTGGACGAACCGGCCGCCGGGTTGAACCCCGCCGAATCGGCGGCGCTTAACCGGCTGCTGCGCGACATCCGCGACGACTACAAGGTATCGATCCTGCTGATCGAGCACGACATGAGCGTGGTTATGAACATCTCCGACCGCATCGTGGTGCTGAACTACGGCGCGAAGATCGCGGAGGGCACGCCCGCCGAAATCAAATCCGACCCCCGCGTGATCGAGGCGTATCTGGGATCATGACTATGACACGTAAATTCCCTCTCCCTCGAGGGAGAGGCCGGGAGACTTACGGCGAAGCCGTTAGTCGGACGGGTGAGGGGGAGCCGCACACTCATAGTCCGCCACAGCCCCCCCCCTCACCCGCTGCTCTAAGCCATTCGGCTAAGAGCAGCGCCTCTCCCTCGAGGGAAAGGGTTAGTAGATGAGCCTGCTTTCCCTAGAAGACGTCGATGCGGCCTATGGCCCGGTGCAGGCGCTGCATGACGTGTCGCTGCATGTCGACGCCGGCGAGATCGTGACGCTGATCGGCGCGAACGGCGCCGGCAAGTCGACCCTGCTGATGACGATCTGCGGCAATCCGCAGGCACGGCGCGGCTGGGTGAGCTTCGAAGGGCAGGAGATCACGCGCCTGCCCACCCACCGCATCGCGCGGCTGGGCATCGCCCATGTGCCGGAGGGGCGGCGCATTTTCCCCGACATGACCGTCGCCGAGAACCTGACGCTGGGCGGCCAGTTCCAGAGCAAGCAGCGCGCCGGCGAACTCCGCGAGCATATCCTGACCCGCCTGCCGCGCCTGAAGGAGCGGCTGCACCAGAAGGGCGGCACGCTGTCGGGCGGCGAGCAGCAGATGCTGGCGATCGGCCGCGCCCTGATGTCGGCCCCGCGGCTGCTGCTGCTGGACGAGCCATCCCTGGGCCTGGCCCCGATCCTGATCCGCCAGGTCTTCGCGCTGATCGAGGAGATCGCCCGCCAGGACAACGTCACCGTGCTGCTGGTCGAGCAGAACGCCGCCGCCGCGCTGGCCCTGGCCGACCGCGGCTACGTGCTGGTCAACGGCCGCATCACGCTGACAGGAACGGGCAAGGACCTGTTGCACGATCCGCAAGTGCGGGCGGCGTATCTGGACGGGGCGGCGTCATAACGTGATGAGCAGATAATGATTGACACGCCCATGCAAATGTATAATTTTATATTAATATTTGGAGATAAAAATGAGTAGTCCAGCCCGTATATCAGTTAATAAAACTTATGTAAGTGCAGATGAATTGCCCAGCGGCACTATAGACGGATTATCGCGTAACTTTTTCCATCTGAACTATCCGTCCTTTATAGCCATAAAGGCGGAACCTACAGCCGAATCTCCGAATGCCTATTACGCTTTCGAACCCGGCGTTCAGAATGGCAAAGAAAATTTCATGATTACACGCTTTGACCAGAAGGATCTGGAAAAAGCAAATCGCTTGGTAACATTATCCAATAGTGAGGCGGAGGAAAAGCTTGCCGTCCCACTTACTGAAAATGATATCAGGAGAATCCACAGGACTCTTTCAGTCGCGGTCGCAGCGACGCACATGGTCGTGAACCCCGCTTCGGAGAGTGCCGCCCTGGAACGGTTCGATTCCGAACTTCGCAAGGAGGCGTCGCCGCACTTCAAACCGGAACACGCCAAAACCGATCCCGAAATAAAACTGTCTCTGGCGCGCGTCCACAAATGGCGGGAAGCGTTGCCATCGGCGTAAGCTCGAGTCTTCCAATCGTAAACCATCGTCAAAACCTTGGACGCCCCGGTGAATGGTCCACGTCCGGCACATACCGGATCGTGGACATCCATGAGCCCGAGTATCAGAAGGCGTTTTCAGCGCGAGGCGCAGGTGGACGGCGTTAAATTTACCCTCTCCCTAACTGGAGAGGGCTAGGGTGAGGGTGCTGATTTCCTGGAGAGAAGCACCCTTACCCGCCCCGGCTACGCCGGGCGACCTCTCCCGTTAGGGAGAGGTAATGAATCGATTAGTGACAGGAACAAAACGGTTTCCTAAACTGTCGTCTCTTATAGTCGGGCCTCGACGTTCGGGGCTAACGGAGGCTTGCATGCTGGAATATATCGGTTTCGACAAGATCATGATCGGCGCGATCATCGCCTTCTTCTGGTGGCAGACCCGCATATCGCAGAAGCCATAAGGCCTGTTTTAACTAAAAATAAATTTCTGTAGACATTTTCCGCCCATGACGCGTACAACTGCGTCATGGAATTTACATATGACAAATATAAGCTGCCGAGTACCGAAATGGTTCAGCAGCATATCGGCCAGCCCGCGCTGTATGCGATGCCGGACGAGATCATCGACGCGACGCATAATGTCGCGATCATGGCAAGGCGTTCGGTAAATACGCACAAGGCCGAGCTAAGAGCCTTTCCGGATTCGGCGCTGTCCAAGATGGAGCCGATGGCGAGCTGCGAAGTCCTGGATGTGGTAGCGGGCGTCGTACGTCGTATCCGTCCGGATTTTGCGCAGATGGTCGAGGACGCTGCCGATGAGAACCGCTTCAATCTGTATCAGGTTCGGGACCGGCAGGCGGACGAGCGCGAGACTCGTTGCTATAACGGATACGATGGCAGGCCCGTCATCGAATTCGAGATCAATGGCGGCCCTGCCGACATAAGGCGGACGATGAGCCTGGCGGGACGCCTGGTTGCCCTGGAGAGAACCGCGGGCGAGAACGATCCCGAAGCGGCCCCCAGCCGTACGCTGGCGCTCAGCGCCGTGGTTCAGACCCAGTTCTTCGAGCGCGCCTTGCTGGACCGAAACACCCTGACTTACCTGCATCCGACGCTCAGCTACGAGATGGGCCGGGAGAATCGCGCCATCATCAATTCGGTCTCGAACGACTGGCTGGAAAGGTATGATTTGTATCTGAGCGCAGAGCGCGAGATGCAGAATCTGGATCAACTGAATGGCGCATGCTCGGCAGCGTTCATGCTCCACAACGAGATGCATACGCCAGCCATGTTCATCGCTGCGGGACTGTACGATTCATACACGGCCAGATCGAGCCGGGATCGCCAGGCGATGCTGGAGGCGGTGTTTCCGAGTGCGGGGACACATTCCGATACTGAAGGCGTGCCGCCACTGGCGAACCTGCTCGGCTTGATCGGCGTAACGGACAAGGCAAGCCTGAACCAGCTGTTCGCCCAGGAGGCCAACCAGCTGTACACGCCCGCGCCCTTGCCGCGCGCCCATCCGCAGATCGAGCTGTACCGGGCCACCGCCGCCGACGTCGCGGTCTACGCGCCTTAGTAAGAGATATTACGTCAGCTGCTTGACGTTGCGGTCGCGCCAGCGTTCGATCGCGGTGCAGGATTGATCGAAGACATGGTTCATCTTGGTCACCATGTCGGCCAGGGTCGCGATGCCGGTGCCGCGCTGCACCATCGTTTCGATGTCGGCCGCCAGTTCGCCCACGGCGGTCACGCCCAGGGTCAGCGCCATGCCTTTCAGCGTATGAGCCTGGGTGCGCAGGGCAGTCAGGTTCTCCTCCTCCACCGATACACCCATGGCGGCAATGATCGGCTTGCTTTCCGCGACCATTTCTTCCATCAGGCCCGATAACGCCTTGAGGTTGAACGCCTTGGTCAGGCGGCCCAGAACGGCCTCGTCCAGCATGGCGTCCTCGACGATTTCCTGCGGCAGGTAATCGTCCAGGCTTTCGGTCGCCGGACCGGAGGCATGGCGCGCGCGTTCCAGCACCGCGTCGAGCTGGTCGGGATCGATCGGCTTGCCCAGGAAATCGGTCATACCGGCATCGCGGCATGCCTGCATGTCGGCTGACGAGGTATTGCCGGTGATCGCGGCGATAGGAACGCTGGCCGCCCTGACATCCTTCAGCGCGCGAATGCGCCGGCTGGCTTCCAGCCCGGTGATGCCCGGCAGCATGACATCCATCAGGATCAGGTCGTATTCGCCGGTGGAGGCCAGAGACACCGCCTTCTCGCCCGATGCCGCCGTGGTCAGCGTATGGCCTGCGGCCTGCAGGAAACCGGCGATCACGCGCTGGTTGATCTCGCTGTCGTCGACCACCAGCACGCGCATCTTGTGGTCGAACGCGCTTTCGCCAGGGGGCGATGCCGCTGTCTCCGCCAGCTTGCGTTCCTCCAGCCAGACCTTGTGGGTCGACAGGACGGTCGAGCGCAGCGCGTCGGGATCGACCGGCTTGCCGACGAAATCGTTCATTCCCGACTGCCGGCATTCGTCGATATCGAGCGGCGAGGTATTGCCTGTGATGGCGATGATCGGAACTGTGCGCTTGATCGGATTGGCCATCTGCCGGATGCGGCGCGTCGCCTCGTTGCCGTCGATGCCCGGCAGGTTCACGTCCATCAGCAGAACGTCGAAATCCTCTGTCGCCAGCTTGTCGAGGCCTTCCTCGGCGCTGCCGACCAGCGTCGTCTTGTGGCCGTCGAGGCGCAGATAGCCGCCGATGACCTTCTGGTGGATCTCGTTGTCCTCGATCACCATCGCCGAAAGCACCGGCGTTCCGGGCGTCTTGCCGTGCATCTCGCCAAGGGAGTCGGCTTCGGTGTTGAGGAAATCGACCACGAACCAGAACGAGCTGCCCTTGCCGACCTCACTGTCGACGCCGATATCGCCGTCCATCGCCTGGACCAGCTGCTTGCAGATCGAAAGGCCGAGGCCGGTGCCGCCGTACAGGCGCGTGGTAGAGGTATCGACCTGGCTGTACTGCTTGAACAGGCGCGAGCGGCCTTCCTCGGAGATTCCGGGACCGGTGTCCTGTATGTCCATGCGTAGCCGCGTGGCGTTCGCCGGCGCGCCCTCCAGAACCTGCACCTTGACCGTGATGCCGCCGGTCTCGGTGAACTTGATCGCGTTGTTGATCAGGTTCAGCATGATCTGGCGCAGACGCGTCGGATCGCCCTGGATGAACTTGGGCACGCCCGGGCCGATGTCGCTGCGGATCATCAGGTTCTTCTCGCTCGCCCGCGCGCTCATCAGCATGATGATGCTGCTGATCAGGCGCTGCAGGTCGAAATCGATGCTTTCCAGGACCAGCTGCCCGGCCTCGATCTTGGAAATGTCCAGCGTGTCGTTGACCAGCGCCAGCAGGGCGTCGCCGGAATAATTGAGCGTCTGGATATAATCGCGCTGCTGTTCGGATACGTCCGTGTTCATCAGCAGCCGCACCATGCCCATGATGCCGTTGAGCGGGGTGCGGATCTCATGGCTCATGAAAGCCAAGAACGAGGCCTTGTTGCGCGCAGTTTCGTCGGCCGCTTCCTTGGCCGCCTTCAGCGCTTCCATCTGCTGCGCCTCGCGCTCGCGCAGTTCCGCCTGTAATTTCTTCTCGCGCTTCAGCACCTGCATCAGGTGCGCCTGGCTGATCGCGGTGTGCGAGGCCTGCTTGTCGTTCATCTCCTGCGCTTCGCTTCGGGTGAAGGCGTTCTGGCGATCGCGCTGCATATGCCGGAAGTGGGAGCGACGGTAGACGGCCAGCATGAAGAAGCCGGTCGCGGCGAGGACCGCGATGCGCATCTGGTTCGACAGGCCTTCGCTGAAATGGACGCGGTCGTAGAGGATCAGGCTGTAGGTGCCGAGGAAGGCGATCATGAACAGCACGCCCGCGACGGAGAACGAGCGGCGCTCGCCCAGCTCGATCGGGGTCATGACCAGCGACAGCAGCCAGCCGAACGATACGACGCCGGAGACGATGGCGAAGCACAGCGGCACCAGCCGGGTTTCCAGGCGCGCCGCCTGGCTGACATAGCCCAGCTTCTGCATGGCGACGGGCGCGGCATAGGCCAGCGCCGCGACGACCAGTATCGCCGTGATGAACATCAGGAAGCGCTCGGTTCTGGGCGCCGTACCCTTCATGTTGGTCGCGACGCTGATCAGGTAGCAGATGGAAACGAGCGAGAGCAGCAACGGCGTGACACTGGTCAGCATCCAGGTGCGCATTTCAGAAACGCCCAGATCGTAGCTGAGCACCGCACGGTCGAGCAGGAAGAAACAGGCAAATCCGAGTATCGTGGCCTCGACCGCCAGGAAGCGCGGCTCCCGCAATACGCGGGTCAGTATCAAGTTCAGGACGAACAGGCAGGCCAGAGCCCCGCCGAAAGCTCCGAGATATACCGAGTCCGCGTTCATTAAGGAGCTCGCCTAAGTAGGTTCATCCTTATTCGTTAGTGCCAAAATCATTTGTAATAAATTAACAACGCCTCGTTACGTGATAATATTCAGAATATTCCCGGGCTTTGTCCCGTCTGCAGCCTGTTTTCAGGAATTGCGATCGTCAGCCCCGCCAGCTCGTCTGGTTTCAGCTCGGGAAGGCGTTGAACCAGATCGATGAAGCGGCTCTGTTCGGCGGCTTCGACGATTCCTTCGCTCAGGGTCATGAACTTGCGGACGTAGTCGGCGCGGCCGAACGGGCGGGCGCCCAGCGGGTGGGCGTTCGCCACCGCAAGCTGGGCCTCCTGCGCGCCGCCATCGTCGTAGACGATCTGGACATGGCCGCCAAAAGCCTTCATCGCCGGGTCGTCGGCGTAATAGCGCTTGGTCCAGAACGGGTCTTCGACCGTGCGTATCTTCTTCCACAGCCGCACCGTGTCGCCCCGCGCGGCGCGTTCGGGCAGGTAGGAATTGACCGAATGCCAGTGCCTGTCCTGCAGCGCCACCGCGAAGATGTACATCAGGCTGTGGTCCAGCGTATCGCGCCCTGCCGCCGGGTCGTATTTCTGGGGATCGTTGGAGCCGGTGCCGATCACGTAATGGGTGTGGTGGCTGGTACGGATGATGATTTCCTTGATCCGGTCCCAGTCGTGCACGGTGTTCGACATCGAGATCGCCAGATCGATGAACGCCTGCGCCTGGTATTCGGCGGCGTGTTCCTTGGGAAAGGTCTCCAGGATCGCGCGCTTGGCCTCGCCCTGCTCGGGCAGCGGCACCTCGTAATGCGCATCAGGCCCGTCCAGCAGCCAGGCGATAAGACTGTCCTGCCCTTCGTAGAGCGGCGCGGGCGAGGTTTCGCCGCGCATCGCCCGGTCCACCGCCTCGACCGCCAGCTTGCCGGCATGCGCGGCGGCACAGGCGCGCCATTGCGAGATGATGCCCTTGCGCGCCTGACGCGTGGCGATCGACACATGCGCCGCGTGGTTGATCGCCTCGTACAGCGTACCGGCTTCCAGACCCAGCACGGTCCCGATGCCCCCGGCCACCGCCGGTCCCAGGTGACCGACATGGTCGATCTTGTGCCGGTTGAGCGAGATGCCCCTGGCCAGGGCGACATTGATCTCGTAGGCGCTGGCGATGCCGCGCAGCACCGCCTGCCCGTCGCGGCCGCATTGCTGGGCAACCGCCAGAACCGGGGCGATGGCATCCGCCGGATGGGCGAACTCGGTGCTGAGGAACGTATCCTGGAAATCCAGTTCGGCGCCGGCGACCGTGTTGGCCCAGGCCGCCCATTCCGCATGCACCCTGGTTTCCTGCGGCAGGCCGACCAGCGTCGCGCCGCCCTCGCGCCGATGCGCGAGCGCCTGGCCCCGGGCGGCCACGACAGCGGGCCGGTTGACAGCGGCGATGGCCACCGCCGCGTGGTCGATCAGGCGGTTGACGATCATGTCCGTCACCTCCTGGTCAGCCGCCACCGGGTCGAGGGCGACCGATGCCAGCTTCCACGACAGCTGGTGTTCGCGTGGCAGCTTGTCACGCTCGGGATGGACGCGGACCGAATGCGGCTTCATGTCTGGGCGGTGCTCGTTCTATTGATAATACCGGCCTAACAACCGAAAGCGGAAAAAGTCGCAAATGGATTTTAAAGGTTGGCTATGATAGTCAGGATCTGCCTGGACACAGACTTTCAGTGGAGCCTTAGCCAATGCGCGGCCGCATCGTTTTCATCCATCCCGAGACGCATACGGGCCTGATCTTCGGCGCCGACCGCGAGCGGTACAATTTCGAACTCAACGAATGGAGCGATGCCGGCGTGCCGCCGCGCAACCTGGAAGTCAAGTTCCAGATCCGGGGTGATCATGCCCTGAAGATAAAGCCCTATTCTCTGGACGACGATGACGACATGCTGGCCGAATTGCTGGGCGAGGACGCTGTACAGCCGGTGTTTGCCGAGGAAGTGCCGGCTGCCAAGGGCAAAGCCGACAAGCGGCTGAGCCCGACGCTGGCGCCCGAACCTACGAAGAAGGCGCCGCTGGTGGCGGGCGAGCTGGACGAAACGCCAGCCGCCGAATTCGGCGCGCATGACGAGTTCGAGGACGACTTTCCGACGGGGCTGGAGGACGAGGATAAAATCCTGTCGGCACAGACGGGAGGCGCCGCGCCGCTGATGGGCGACAGGAAACCCATCCCCGCCTCGCGGCTGCTGTTCGAGCAGGAAAGCCCGCGCAGGCCGACCTGGAAATTCTACCTGATAGGTGTGATGGCCGCCGTGCTGCTGATCCTGATCGCACTGGTGGCGCAGCATTTCATGGGCGCGGGCGGATAGGCGGACAAAGAAATGGCGGCGCTATCGGCCCCGTACCGATAGCGCCGCCATGATCCTGGAAATTCCTATTCGAACTTGATGCTTGCCGCGACGCCGTATTCCAGCGTGTTGTTGTGCGGCTCGAAGCCGCTGCCGACCGCAGTGCCCTGGAAGTAAAGCGTCTGCTGGTTGGAATCCTTGATGTTCCAGTAGCGGACATAGGGACCGAAGCTGAAATTGTAGAAATTGATCGGCGGCGTGACCATGAAGTTGCCGCGGATGCCGTATCCCGTGCTCTGGTTGTTCACCAGGTTGTTGTCGTAGCCCAGATCGCGCAGGTAGGACGTCTGCCAGCCCTGGATCAGGTAATCGTACTCGCCGAAGGTGCTCATCTTCCAGCTGCCGGCGCGGAAGCCGAAGTCGACGCCGATAGGTGCGTACAGGTATTCGGAACGGCGGTCGTAGCCCGAAGCGCCCGTGGTGGTGATCTTGGCGCCATTCGCATCGAACAGCAGACGGTAGCCGATACCGCTATAGGGCGCGATGGTCAGGCCCTTGTTGATCTTGAAAGTATAGCCGAACAGGCCTCGGTAATCCTGCTTGTAGTCGGTGATGTTGCTTTCCGTGCCCGACCCTTGCGAGGAATAATCGAGACTGTAGAAATCGGCGATGGCATTCGCCTTGAGGAAATAATTGTGTATGTTGTAGGTGTAGGTGGCATTGATACCGCCGCCATAGCCCTGGAGCTTGACGAAGTCGGTTTCGCGATACTGATAGTACTGACCTTCGACGCCGATCTCGAAACTGTCGGAATTCAGGCTTTTACCTGCGTGGGCCGGGACTTCCTGCATGAGGAACAGTACTGCCGCAATTGCCGTAATTCGCGTTACCTGGGGGAATTTCACCGATCGGCTCCTACTTTTGATTGCGCGCACAATACGGAAACGGCACGGCTACTTCAAGCAAACTCATCGTTTTGGACAAGAAAGTTACACACTGTGATATTTATCGGCATCGGCTCCAACCTGCCGGGCGCGCTCGGCGGCAGCGCCGAGATGGTGGAGGCCGCGATTTCGGCCCTGAACGACGCCCCGCTGCGCCTGCTGGCCCGGTCGGCGCTGTGGCGCACGCGCCCGGTGCCGGACCAGGGTGAACCATGGTTCGTGAACGCCGTCGCCGCGATCGCTACCGGGCTGGAACCGGGCGCATTGCTGGATTACCTGTTGGCCATGGAACATGGATTCGGGCGCGAACGTACCTGGCGCAACGCCCCGCGCGTGCTGGACCTCGACCTGATCGACTATAACGGGCATGTCAGTGGCGATGACGAAATACCCAACCTGCCGCATCCCCGCCTCGGCCAGCGTGCCTTCGTGCTGAAACCGCTGGCACAGATCGCGCCGGCCTGGCAGCACCCAGTCAGTGGCGACACGCTGGCCGAACTGATCGACCGGCTGCCGGAAGACCAGTTCGCGGAGCCGATCCTTGCTTGAAATCATGGGCATCGTGAACGTGACGCCGGACAGTTTCTCCGACGGCGGGCAGCATTGCGACCTGGACGACGCGGTCCTGTATGCCCTGAAACTGCTGGAGGAAGGCGCGACCATCCTGGACATCGGGGGCGAATCGACCCGGCCCGGCGCGACCCCGTTGCCGGCGGCAGAGGAGATCGCGCGCGTCGTCCCGGTGATCGAGGCTTTGGCGGAGCCGGTTCACGCCGCGGGGGCGACAATCTCGATCGATACCCGCAATGGCGCGACGATGGCCGCCGCCCTGAAGGCGGGGGCGGATGCGGTCAACGACATCAGCGCCCTGACCCACGACCCGCACGCCGCCCGGATCGTGGCCGAGGCCGGATGCCGCGTGATCCTGATGCACATGAAGGGCACGCCGCAGACGATGCAGCTGAACCCGGTCTACCGCGATGTGGTGGCCGAGGTTCACGGCTGGCTGCAACGGCGGATCGATTTCGCGCTGGTCGCAGGCATCCTGCTCGAACGCATCGTGGTCGATCCCGGCATCGGCTTCGGCAAGACGGCGGAGCACAATCTGGCGCTGCTGCAGGCGATCCCCCACTTGCGCACGCTGGCCCCGGTGATGATCGGCCTGTCGCGCAAGCAGTTCATCGCCCGCCTTTCGCGTGGCGAACCGGCCGACAGGCGGCTTGGCGGATCGATCGCCGGCGCCCTGCACGCCGCCGATGCCGGTGCCGACATCGTGCGCGTTCACGATGTCGCCGATACCGTGCAAGCCCTGGCACTATGGCGGATGCTGCAAAACTAACTTGTAATTAACAGGTTGTTAATATAAAGTATCTCGATGCGTTCGACTTTGCCGACCGTCGATACTGGCAACCCCTTCCGGTCGTTCTGGCGGAAGCGGGCGCCGAACGTTGTTTTCGCGATCGGTCCCAGCCTCGCCTACAACAACCCCTACGAAGAAGATGGCGACTCGTTCCGGCATTTTGGCGAGAAATGCGACAGATATGTCCGTAGCTGCGACGTTATCGGGGACGGCAACAAGGCCATTCATGAAGACGAGATCGTCGAAACGATGGCAGGCCAACCCGAGGGATCGCTCCTGATCGCCTATATCCATGGCAAGATCGAAAAGAACCGGCACGTGCTTCTGATGGGTCAGGGCCATAATACCACGCCGATGGAGCGGCTGCTGACCCGCATAACCGAGGAATCCGGCGGCAAGACTTTCGATTACGCGTTCCTGTCCTGCCGCGCCGGAATCAATCACAAACTGGCCGACAGCCTGCTTCCCGAGGGCAGCCTGTGCCTGACCCTGGCCGAAAACCGCAAGATAACCACTACCCTGAACTCCAACGAGTTCCTGGAAACGATCGACAGTCCCATGATGCGAACCGGCGTTTCCCTCGATCGCATGCTGCTGGCGTACCTGCTAGAGAGGACGGAGGATCTTCCGGCGATCTCGTTGACCGGCACGGGATTATTGTCGCTGCCGAACACTTTGAAAGCGCATCTTGGAAAGCCGTTCACGGCGGAAGAAAGTTCCCGGATCGAGTCACGCTTTTCCTGGCTGGACCCCGACGACACGTTCATGCTGGAAGAGGCAAAAATACAGATCGAACGAAACGACATCGATGACGTGTCGGCAAGGTCGCATTATTCGGTGATACTGGCCGCAATGGGCGATCCTGCGAAGGCGATGCGCCCTTTATCCGTCCGTCGACCCGAATAGCAAACAGCCTGTCAATTTCGTCATGCCGTAGTATTTATGGCTGATGAGACTGGTCACCTGGAATATCAACTCCGTCCGCCTGCGCATCGACATGGTCTGCCGCCTGCTGGCCGAAACCGATGCCGATATCCTATGCCTGCAGGAAACCAAATCCCCCGACGAGGTCTTCCCCGAGGAACGGCTGACGGCACTGGGCTATACCCATATCCACAAGCACGGGATGAAGGGCTATAACGGCGTCGCGATCGTCAGCCGCATCCCGCTGGTCGAGCGCGAAGTCCGGCACTGGTGCGACAAGCAGGACTGCCGCCACGCCGTCGCCTGGCTGCCCGGCGGGGTCGAGCTGCACAATGTCTATGTCCCCGCCGGCGGCGACATCCCAGATCCGGCGCTGAACGACAAATTCGCGCACAAGCTGCGCTTCATGGACGAGCAAGCCGCCTTCTTCGCCGCCAGGCCGCACGACGCGAAGATGATCCTGGTCGGCGACCTGAACGTCGCGCCGCTTGAAACCGATGTGTGGTCGCACAAGCAATTGCTGACCGTGGTTTCGCACACGCCGATCGAGGTCGAGACATACCTGGCATGGCAGCGTGCCGGCAATTTCGTCGACGCCGTGCGGCAGTTCGTTCCGGAGACCGAGAAACTGTACTCGTGGTGGAGCTACCGCAACCAGGATTGGCGCGCCTCGGGCCGCGGGCGCCGGCTGGACCATGTGTGGGTGACGCAGCCGCTGGTGGGGGCATTGCGCGCGACGCAGATCTTGAGCGACGTGCGCGACTGGGAACGCGGCAGCGACCACGTGCCGGTCGTCATCGACATCGACATCGCATGACGATCCGCTTCGAACGGCAGGGCCTGCTGGGCCGCATAACCATCGACCGGCCCAAGGCGCTGAACGCGATGAACACGGACATGGCCGCCGCGATGCTGGACCAGCTGCGCGCCTGGGCGGACGACAGGGACGTCGAATGCGTGATGGTCGAAGGAACGGGCAAGGCGTTCTGCGCCGGCGGCGACATCCGCGCGGTCTACGAAATGGGGCGCGAGGCTATGCGCTTCTTCAAGCCGGAATACGATCTGTGCCGCCTGATCCGCGCCTATCCCAAGCCCTATGTCGCGCTGATGGACGGCATCACCTTCGGCGGCGGCGTCGGCATATCGATCTATGCCAGCCATCGCATCGCCACGCCCAACACGCTGTGGGCGATGCCCGAATGCGCCATCGGATTCTACCCCGACATCGGCGCGACCTGGTTCCTGCCGCGCCTGCCGGGCGAGGTCGGCACGTATCTGGCCCTGACTGGCGCGCGGCTGCAGGCCGGCGACCTGATGGCGCTGGGGATCGCGACGGGGTTCACGGAGGATGGGGAAAAAATCATAGAAGGTTTGAAAGTCGGAATATTACCCCCTCCCACGGGGAGAGGGCAGGGTGAGGGGACTAAGGCGAGCGATAAAGTCCCCTCACCCGCCCTGGCGGGCACCCTCTCCCCGCGGGAGAGGGACGTCATCGCACGCTGCTTCTCCTTCGACACCGCCGAGGAGATCATCGCGGCGGTAACGGCCGAAAGCAGCCCATGGTCGGAAACGACCCTGACCGCGCTGAAGCGCGCCTCGCCCACCAGCCTGAAGGTGACGCTGCGCCAGATGCGGCTGGGCCGGGAACTGGGCTTCGACCAGGCGATCGACTTGGAGTTCGAACTGACGCGCCGGTTCCTGGAGCGTCCCGACTTCTTCGAAGGGGTGCGCGCGCTGCTGGTCGACCGCGACCAGGCGCCGTGCTGGCAACCGGAGCAGCTGGCCGACGTGGATCCCGCCATGGTGGAAAATTTCTTTACGGGGCCTTAGACAACCACATGCGCAACTATTTCCAGAACATCGATTACGTCAGGCTGATCCGCAACGCGTGGCGGCTGGCGGAAGGCCATCGCGGCATCATGGTGCTGATCTGGTCGATGCAGCTGGTCACCAACGCCATCACGCTGACCCAGCCGATCATCGTCGGCAGGATCGTCACGGTCGTGACCGAGGGCGGCGACGCGATGTTCCACCGGCTGCTGTTCTGGCTGGCGATGATGGTGCTGAACATGGCCGGCTTCTTCGCGCTGAACATCCCCGCGCGCTACATGGAGCGCAAGATGGCGTTCCGCCTGCGCACGCGGCTGACCAGCGAATTGTACCGCGAGGTCACGGCGCTGCCTTGGGCGTGGCACCAGAAGCATCACAGCGGCGACACGCTGAACCGGATCAAGCTGGCGACCGACGCCACGTTCAACTTCACCGACTGGCATTTCCTGTACCTGGACGTGATCCTGCGCCTGGTCGGCAGCGTCGGCTTCCTGCTGTGGGTCTCGCCGGTCGCGGGGCTGGCCGTCGGTATCGCGGTGCCGGCGATGATCGTGCTGCTGCGCCATTTCAACGCCGCCCTGCTGGCCACCACCACCGGCCAGAACGAGGCAGAGAACAACACCTCGGCCGGGCTGTTCGACTACATGGGCAATATCGGCACCATCCTGACGCTGCGGCTGCAGCAGGCGAGCCATGCCGAGATCATGCGCCGCATGGGCATCGTGCAGAGCTGGTTCCACCAATACATCATGAAGAACGAGGTCAAATGGGGCCTGTTCTCGGTCCTGCTCGAGATCGTCAACGCCTTCGCGCTGCTGGTCTATGTCTGGCAGCACCATGCCGAGCCGGTCGCCGTGCTGGCCGGCACCATCGCCACCATCTTCCAGTACCTGCGCCAGATCACCTTGTGCATCCGCAACTTCGCCGACCGGCAGCAGGACCTGATGAAATACCGCGTCGCCGTCGATGGTGCATCGGAGATCCATTCCGCCTATCGCGCGCTGGGCAAGGATGCGGTCGTCGAGGCATCGCCATGGCAGACCGCCGCGATCGACGATTTGCGCTTCCGCTACGAGGACCAGGCGCACCGTGTCCATCACCTGGACGGTGTGGCGCTGAACCTGGTGCGGGGTAAAAAGATCGCGCTGGTCGGCACCAGCGGCTCGGGCAAGTCGACGCTGCTGCGGCTGATGCAGGGACTGCACGCGCCCGAGGCCGGTACGGTGCTGATCGACGGCCAGCCGTCGCGCTTCGCGGCGCTGTCCGCGCTATCGACGCTGGTGCCGCAGGAGCCGGAGATCTTCGAGAACACGCTGCGCTACAACATCACCTGCGGCGTCGCCGACGAGACCGACCTTGAGCCGGTGATCCGCATGGCGTGCCTGGACAGCGTGATCGCGCCGCTGGACAAGAGCATCGACACCGACATCCGCGAGAAGGGCGTCAACCTGTCCGGCGGGCAGAAGCAGCGCCTGGCGCTGGCGCGCGGCCTGTTCGCCTCGCGCAACAGTTCGCTGCTGCTGCTGGACGAGCCGACCAGCAGCCTGGACCCGTCGACCGAATCGATGGTGTTCGACCGCATCCTGGCGGCGAAGAAGGACTCGTGCATCGTCGCCAGCATCCACCGCCTGCACCTGCTGGAGCGGTTCGATTACGTCTACGTGCTGGAGAACGGCGCCGTGGCCGAGGAAGGGACGCTGGTCGAGCTGCTGGCGAAGAACGGCCGCCTGACGGAAATGTGGGACGCGCAGAAAAGCCAGAAGGAAGACAGCGGGGTTTAGATTTCCGCCGCCTCGACGAAGCGGGCCACGCGTTCCGTGTTCGGTTTGGTCAGCATCTCCGGCCCGCCGGTTTCGACGATCCGGCCTTCGTCGAGGAATACGATCTCGTCCGCGGCGCGCTGCAGGAAATGCAGGTGATGGCTGATCAGCAATATGCCGATCCCCGTGCCGCGCAATTCCAGCAGGTGAGTCAGCAGGATCGCCGACTGCTCGACGTCGAGCGCCGAAGTGATTTCGTCAAGCAGCAGATACTCCGGATTTAGCGCCAGGGCCCGCGCCAGCGCCGCACGCTGCTGCTGGCCACCGGAAACTTCGTTGGGGTAGCGGTCGACGAAACCGGTCATACCGAAGCGTTCGACCAACGGTTCGACCGTATCTTTCGCATCGGCGCGTTTCAGGCAGCGCAAAGGCAGCATGATATTCTCGCGCAGGGTCAGATGCGGCCACAGGAACAATTGCTGGAACACCGCCGTGACGCGCGGCCACGGCTTGACGAACGGCGCTTCCGGATCGAGCGGAAAACGATACGCGATATCGTCCACCGCCAGTGTGCCCGACTCCGGCGGATCGAGCAGCGACACGGCGCGCAGCAGCGTGGTCTTGCCGCCACCACTGGGGCCGATGATGGCCGTGACCTTGCCCGGCGTCAGCGTCAGGTCGACGCGGTCGAGGACCAGTTTGCCGGCGCGCGACTTGGTTAGCTGGCGGGCGTGGATCATGAGTACGAGATGTCCCGCGTGAAGCGCCTGGAAAGGAACAGCGCCAGTCCGTTGAGCGGCAGGCAGATCGCCAGGAAGAAGACGGCGAGCGCCGTATAGATTTCGACCGGCCGGTAGATGATGGCGTTGATGCGCTGCGCGACGCGGAAGATCTCCTCGACCGAGATCAGGCTGGCGAACAACGTCGTCTGCAGCATCGCGACCTGCGCGGTCAAAAGCCCGGGGATGATCTGGCGCAGGATGATCGGCATCTGCACGTGGCGCAGCGTCTGCGCTGCGGTCATGCCCGAGACGCGCGCCGCGATCACGTATTGCCGCGGAAACTCACGCACCGCGATGCGCACGATGTCGGCGACGGCGAAGATGTTCAGGATCGAAAGCGTGAAGGCCGCGGTATAGAATGGATCGATCACCGTGTGCATCAGGCTCTGTGCTGGATAGTGCAGCCAGAACAGGAACACCAGCACCGGCGTGCCCGACAGCAGGAAGCCGACGGTGCGCGCCGGCAGCCCGATCCACAGCCGCCACTGCGCCGACGCGATTCCCAGCGCCGTGCCCAGGATCAGCCCGACGCTCCAGATGATCGCGCACAGCGCGCCGGTGACCCTTAGCCCGGCGAGGAAGCCCTGGTGGTATTGGATCAGGATGTCGAGGACGGACACGCTACTGCCCTGTCCGGTACGCGTAGGCATCCCGGTAGAAAGCGCCCGGGAACGGTTCGTATTTCTTCAGTATGTCGTCGACCTCGCCGTCGTTGACCAGCTGATCGAAGGCGCTGTCCAGCATCAGTCTGAGCTCGTCCTGCCCGCGCCTGAACATGACGACCGTGGGCAGCACCATGACGGGCCGGTCGGCGGCGTTGCGGATACTGTCGGGATTCGTGCGCAGGAAGTCGGCGGCGACGGCCGGCTCGACGAATACGAGATCGGCCTTGCCGCTGGTGACGCTCAGCAGCATTTGCGACACGTCGCTGCCCTGCGGCAGCGCCACCTGCTGCGCCCGCGGAAAACGGTTGCGGCCGATGGTCGCGCTGGTTTCACCATCGATCACCGCAAGGCGCACCGCCGGATCGTTGAGGACGGCGAGATCGTTGCCGAAGCGGGTATCGTCCTTGCGCACATAGACGCCCAATGCGGAGTAGAAAATCGGCCGGCTGAAAGCCGCCACCCGGCCCCTGTCGGTGTTTTCCCACACGCCGGAGCAGATGGCGTCGAAGCGGTCGGAATTCAGTCCCTCGATCATCGTGCCCCAGCTGACTTCCTCGCTCCATTCCAGCTTGAGATGCAGCAGATCGGCCGCCTTCTGCACGGTATCGACGAATACGCCCGACAATTTTCCGGTATTGGGATCCTTGATCGTGTCGGGCGGATACACCGTATAACCGCACCGCAACGTGCCGGTGCGGATCACGCGGTCGTAAACCGATTCTTCCTTCACAGGTGCCTGCAGGGCAGCCTGCGGCTTGGCCAGATACAGAGTGGTGAGCGCCGTCGTGGCGACTGCCAGTGCTATGATTCCCAGTACGATCAAAACTTTTTTCATGGTCACTTTCTATTGATCGAGCCGGTAAGGATGCGCAAGACGCAGTTCCGGATTTTCAGGAAACTTCTTCAGCTCCTTGTCGATGAAGCCACTGTTCAGCAGGTCGTTCAGCGTCGTGTCCAGCATGACCTTGAACTGGTACTGGTCGGGCTTGATCATCATCGTGTTGCCGGACACCCGCAACGGATGATCCGCGTCGATGTCGCGCAGCGTGGCGGGATTGTGCTTCAGGTACTGAATCATCAGGCTGGGCTCGTTGATGCTGGCATCGGCCTTGTTGTGCACCACGTCGTCCAGTAGCTGCGAGGTGTCGGAAAGCTGCGTGATGCTTTCCTGCGCCGCCTTCGGGAACGCGGCGTTGGCGAAGGACTGCGATATGTCGCCGTCCTTGACCGCGAAGCGGACGGACGGATCATCCAGCTTCGACAGATCGCCGTCGAACCGGTGATCGTCCGCCCGCACCAGCACGTCGACGGGCGAGTAGTACAAGGGAATGGTGAAATCGCCGACCCGGCTGCGTTCGGGCGTCGGCCAGACCGCGTTGCAGAACATGTCGTAGCGGTCCGCGGCGAACCCCTCGGCGATGACGCCGTAGCCGACCTCCTCAGTCCAATTGATCTTGACGTTCAGGCGCCGGCCGAGTTCGGTCATCACGTCGTAGAAGATGCCGCTGAGCTGGCCGGTATTGGGGTCCTTGGTCAGGGCCGGCGGGTAGGGCTGGTAGGCGCAGCGTATTTCGCCGGTACGGATTACGCGGTCATAAGCCGACTCTGCTTTCACGACCGACCCGGCGCGTTGCGGCGTGGACAGATATAGATTGCTGAGTGTGGTTATGGCGATCACTAGAAGAACGATTCCCAATAACGCGGAAAATCTTTTCATCAGTCGTATCCCTTCGTCCGTACGTAGCTGCCCTTGTAGAGTTCGTATTTATCGATCGTGCGATCGAGGAATCCGTTCAGCGCCAGTTCGGTCAGCATGTTGTCCAGCATCGCCTTGAAAGCCGGCTCGCCCGCCGGCAGGATGAAGACGTTGGCGACCAGTTCCAGCGGATGGCCCGGCGTCAGGTTTTTCAATATGTCGCCGTTATGCGCCATGAACTCGTTGACGACGTAGGGTTCGGCAAACGTGGCGTCCGCCTTTCCCGTGCTTACGGCCAGCATCAACTGCGAGAATTCGGCGTTCTGCGGAAGGGACCCGTCGGCGGCCTTGGGAAAGAAGGCCTTGGCGATGGCCTGGGTCTGCTCGCCGTCGATGGTGGCGAGCTTTATCGCGGGATCGTTCAGCTGCGCCTGATCGTTGAAACGCGCCTCGTCCCTGCGCACCCAGATGTCGACTGGGCTGAAATAAAGCGGGATCGAGTAATCAGCGGCACGTGTACGCGCGGCCGTCATGCTGTCGGGCGAGCACATCATGTCGTAGCGGCCCGTCTTCAACCCCTCGATCTGGGTGCCCCAGGTGACCTCCTCGGCCCAGACGACTTTCAGGCTCAGCTGCGTGGCCGCTTCCTCGATCAGATCCTTGTAGATGCCTTGCAGCGCACCAGTATTGGGGTCCTTGAACAGGCCTACGGAATAGGGCGTGTATCCGCAGCGTATGATCCCCGTCCGCATGACGCGTTCATATGTCGATTCCGTTTTCGCAGACGCCTGAACCGCCGCGACCGGGTGGCGCGCAGTCATCAGCGTGGTGGTTGCCGCCGAAACGCCAATGGCGATGATGGCGATGCCGGTCAGGAATGCACATTTCCTGGCGTTCATCGGATCACTCCTATTTCGCCGGATCGCGATAGGGCAAGGGCGGCAGCAATACGTAGCGCGGGTCCAGCTTGACGTTCTTTTCCATCAGCCTGGCCAATTGTCCCCCTGTGTTCATCTGCATGATCGCGGCATTGAATGCGTCTCTCAGCTTGTAATCCCCCAGCGGGACCATGAACGCGCCTTCGCAATGACGCGCCGGCTCAGGCAGGGCGCGGACCTTCCTGTCGGGATTCTTTTCGTTGTAGAGATCGATCGTCGACTGGCCCGAGAAGGTGACGTCGATCTTGTTCGTCGCCAGCATCAGCAGGAAGTCGGTGTCGTCGGAGATGTCGGCGGCATAGATGCGCTGTGCCGCCGGGAAGCGTTCCTTCGCGGCGTATTCGAAGACGTGACCGCTTTTCACGCCGATACGCACATCCGGTTTGTCTATCGTGCTGGAACTCGCATCGAAGCGGTGATCGTCCTCGCGAACCACGGCAAGAAGCGGGATGTCGAAAAAGGGATCGGTGAAAGTGGCGGCTCGGGTGCGGTTGGCATCGATGCAGACATTGCCGCACATGACATCGTAATGATTGGAGGCGAGGCCCTGCTCTGCAACGCCCCAGCCCGTTTCCTCCGTCCATTCGACTTTCAGGTTGAGCTTCTCGGCAATCGCCATCGTCACGTCGTAATCGACGCCCTTCTTCTCGCCGGTATTGGGATCGGTGAAGAACCAGGGCGTGGCGATGGCGTAGCCGCAGCGCAGCGTGCCGGTCCGGATGACGCGGTCGAAGGCGGTTTCCGTGCCGGGCTTGGCGACGGTTTCCTGCGGCTTGCCGGCGTAATAATTTACCAGAATGGGCAATACCGCGATAAAGACGATCAATCCCACCAGTGCGGGAAGCCATCTGGCTTTCATTATTTTACTCCTTCAGGAATCTGGTAGGCCGGTGTGACACGATAGAAGGCGCCGGGAAAGGGCTCGTATTTCGCGATGATCTTTTCCAGCTGGCCCTTGTATTCGATCTCGTCCAGCGCGCTGTCGATCATCGAGGCCAGCTTGAACTCGCCCTTGCGAAAGAAGATCGTGTTGGGCAACACCCGGATCGGCAGGTCGGCATCGACCTTGCGCAACGTGCCGGGGTTGGTCGCCAGGTAATTATGCGCCTCGTGCGAGGCGGAGATGGTCAGGTCGGCCTTGCCGCTGGCGACGTTCAGCAGCAGCGCCGAATAATCCGACAGCTCGGGGATCGAGACTTTCTGCGCCCTCGGAAAGTCGCTGCTTGCGATCTTCTCCGCCATGCCGCCATCGATGACGGCGATCCTGATCGAAGGGTCGTTGATCGCCGGCAGGTTGTGATCGAAGCGGTGATCTTCGGGCCGCGCATAGATCCCCAGTACATTGAAGAAAATGGGCCGGCTGAATTCGACCTGCTTGCCGGCGACGGCATTCTCCCACAGGCCCGAGCACATGGCATCGATCCTGCCCACCCGCATGCTTTCGATCAGGTTCGGCAGGCTGGCCTCCTCGGTCCATTCGACCTTCATGCCTTGCAGCGACGCGATTTCCGCCATCAGATCGACGAACAGGCCCGAGGGCGCGCCGGTATTCGGGTCCTTGATAAAATACGGCGCAAACACCACATAGCCGCACCGCAGCACGCCGGTGCGAATGACGCGGTCATAGGCCGTCTCTTCAACCGTAGCCATACTTTGCGGCTTACCGCTGTAATAATTCACCAGCACCGGCAGTACCGCGATGAAGACGATCGACCCGATCAGGGCCGGCAGCCAGCGCGCTTTCATTCTTGTTCTTTCTGCAATTACGCCTGGTGAAATTATCACGTCCGGACGTGATTGCAATCGCATCATCGCGCGGGAACCAACCGGGCCTTGCCGTGCTTAACCCTCATACTCGGTGGTCCCTACGACCGCCCAACTGCAAAGGGTACAGCGATGAAGGCACTTGTCTGGCACGGCCGCTACGATGTGAAGTGCGATACCGTTCCCGATCCCGTGATCGAACACGAGCGCGATGCGATCATCAAGGTGACCTCGACCGCGATCTGCGGTTCGGACCTGCATCTTTACGACGGCTATATCCCGACGATGGAGAAGGGCGACATCCTGGGCCACGAGTTCATGGGCGAGGTGGTCGATGTCGGCAAGGGCAATTCCAAGCTGAAAGTCGGCGACCGCGTGGTGGTGCCGTTCACCATCTGCTGCGGCGAGTGCTTCTTCTGTAAGAAGGGGCTGTGGTCGTGCTGCGAGGTATCCAACCCCAACAAGGACCTGGCCGCCAAGGCCTATGGCCACCAGACGGCCGGCCTGTTCGGCTATTCCCACCTGACCGGCGGTTTCGCCGGCGGCCAGGCGGAATATGTCCGCGTGCCCTATGCCGACGTGTCGCCGTTCAAGGTGCCCGAAGGGTTGAGCGACGAGCAGGTGCTGTTCCTGACCGACATCTTCCCCACCGGCTACATGGCGGCGGAGAATGCGCGGATCGAACAGGGCGACACTGTGGCGATCTGGGGCGCGGGACCGGTGGGCCAGTTCGCGATCAAGAGCGCCTTCATGTTCGGCGCCGGCCAGGTGATCGTGATCGATAACGTGCCGGAGCGGCTGGCGATGGCCAAGGCCAACAGCGGTGTCGTCACCATCGATTTCGAGAAGGAAGACGTGCATGAGCGGCTGCAGGAACTGACCAAGGGGCGCGGCCCGGATTCGTGCATCGATTGCGTCGGCATGGAGGCGCACGGCCATGGCTCGGTCGACGCCGTGATGGACCGCACCAAGGCGGCCGTCGGCCTCGCCACCGATCGCATCCATGTCCTGCGCCAGGCGATCTTCAACGTGCGCGCCAGCGGCACGGTGTCGGTGCCGGGCGTCTATGGCGGCTTCGTCGACAAATTCCCGATGGGGGCCGTGGTGCAGAAGGGCTTGACGATCAAGAGCGGCCAGACGCACGTCAACAATTACCTGCAGAACCTGAGCGACCGCATCCTGAAGGGCGAGATCGACCCGTCCTTCATCATCACGCATCGCGTGTCGCTGGAGGACGGTCCGGACGCCTACGAGACCTTCAAGCACAAGAAGGACAGCTGCATCAAGGTGGTGATGCACCCGCACGGCCACAGCCATTGACGGGGACGAGTCATTGACGGGAACCAGGCCCGATATCGCGCCTCCGGAATGGCTTGTTACAATCGGGAACAGTGATTAGGGTGCGGACGGGCCCGTTCGTACCTATTCATTTGCCTTCCGGAGCGACGAGATGATCTTGAAAAACGACATGGAGGTCCAGGGGGCGATCCTGTTCGCACGCCGCAGTTTCGTGCCGTTCGCGATCCTGCCCCTGGCCGTTCTGGCCGGATTCGCCTCGCCGGGGTTTGCCGATGGCCATACCGGATTGCCGGGACGCCTGTACGATCTGTTCTGCATCCTGCTGTCGTTTTCCGGCCTGGCGTTGCGCGCCTATACCGTCGGCACGGCGGCGCCCCGCACCTCGGGCCGCAACACGCGCGAGCAGCGCGCCGATTCCCTGAACACGACCGGCGTCTACTCGATCATGCGCAACCCGCTGTATGTCGCCAACTTCATCGTGTTCCTGGGCATGCTGCTGTTCGTCAAGGAATGGTGGCTGGTGGTGATCGCGACTCTGGCCTACGTGATGTATTACGAGCGCATCGTGATGACCGAGGAGCGCTACCTGCTGGAGAAGTTCGACGAGGAATATTCCGCGTGGGCCGATCGCACGCCGGTAATGATCCCGAGGCTGAGCCAGTGGACCAGGCCGGCGCGCCCGCCGGTGCTGCGCACGATGCTGCGGCGCGAGTATAACGGCTTCTACCTGATCGTGGCAGGCTTCTACCTGCTGGAATGGTGCGACCGGCTTCTGTTTTCCAGAGACACCGGCACCCCGATGACCATCGCCCAGGCGCCGGGAATGTACTGGAGCCTGTTCTTCATCGCCGGCACCCTGGTGTTCGTCACCCTGCGCAGCCTGAAGAAATACACCGGCATTCTGAACGACGGGCGATAGGCAAAGTTATAATTCAAAGAAGCGCGCTTTACCCATGGCAGGCGTGCCGCCATGGGTTATACAAGCCGATTTTACGCTAGTATATTGACGCCAGAACCTTCGCTGGCTTCCTGTGCTTTGGCTGCCGGCGTTTCACCGGCTTCCTCGCTTGCGCTCAGGGTAGCGGGTTTGGGCAGGGTTGCAGGCGGCTGATACGTAGCGGCAGACGATATGGCTTCGATTGACATAATGGGTTCTCCTCTTCATTGTCTTCACAGTGATTCTATGTGTTTTTGCTGATCAAATTCTGAATAATTCGGCTTGGATAGCCAATATAACCAGCCGTAACCAAGTGTTACAATTGCGGCCGTGCTACCAGAAATTCCTGGAGCTGGTCCATGCGGCTGATGGTCGGGAACACCAGGTGAGTGCGCACTTTCAGATGAGGCACACGAAATACGTCAATTCCGCGCGACAGTATATCCAGATAGCGAAATTCTTCCTTGGTCTTGAGAGAGAACTCGGCGAACCTCTTCTTGCCGTCGGCAAATTCGCGATCGGAGATCGTCTCTTCGGCATGGCGATACCAAGGGCTGTCGTTCTGACTCCGATCGAGGCCGGCACCCTGGTTGAAAGGTATCTTGGCCCGGTCGCGGATCGTTGCCGGCAGCTGGCCGGAATACAGATCGTACAATTCGCGTAGCGGCATCTTGCCCCGCGGAACATCGTCGAAATTATGGACAAGCGCCGAGGCATCGAGCCCCAGCGCATAGACCACGATCGAGGGGTCGAGAAAGGGAACGCGCATTTCCAGCTGCCAGCGCATCGAGCAGCGATCGACGCGTTGCAGATTGGTGCGGTTCATATGCGACAGGCACTGACCGCGCACGGGATTGCCCAGCGCGCTTCCTTCAGCGAATACCAGCTCGAGCGGCAGGTATCCGCAGAACAATTCATCGGCCCCTTCGCCGCACAGGGCGACGCGAAAGCCGTCTTCGTGGATCTTTTGCGACAGCACATAGCTGCAGATGGCGCTGCGGATGATTTCCGGTTCGAAGGCTTCGCAGCAGGAAACTACGTCCTCCGCAAATCCGATGGCCTTGTCCCTATCCGCGGCGAAAGCCACTTGCCGGAAATCCAGCTTCGTATCCTCGGCGTAACGCGCGGCATATTCGTAGTCGGGCGAGTCGGAACCGCCTAGAAAATAACCCGGAATTTCCGGATCGAACTGGCGAGCGTAATGAGTGACCAACGTACTGTCGATACCGCCGCTGAACAGACTGGCTACGGGCAAATCGGGCGGTAACCTGATTCGCACAGCCTCCCGCAGCATATCGTCTAGCTGGGCCGTGTTGCCCGATGGATGAGGCGATGCAACCGTCTGCAGACTGGACCTATAAGGGCTGTAAACGGCTTGCGAAATCATGAACCCGGGTGGCAGCAAAATGACGTCGCCCGTTTCGCTCGCCGCCAGAAGGGGCTTGATTTCCGAACAGAACAAATGCGAAGCGCCGTCGCGGATGAAATAGAGCGGCTTGACGCCCAGCGGATCGCGCGCCGCCAGAAACTCCCCGCTCGCGGTATCGATGGCCACGAAAGCAAACATGCCGATGAAGCGCTGCAACGCCCCCACCCCCCAGTAGAGCAAAGCGGATGCGATCACTTCGGTGTCCGAGGAGGTATTGAAACGGATACCCGCTGCCTCCAACGCGCGGCGCAGCTCGTTGTGATTGTAGATTTCGCCGTTGAAGGAAACCAGGATGCGCCCATCGAAGGAAGTCTGCGGCTGGATGGCGTGGTCGGCATCGACGATCCGCAGGCGGCGGGTGCCCATGGCCGTCCTGGCCAGCGGGCTGACGATCGGATCGGTCACATCCCCGCGGTGCAGGATGCCGCGGAGCATCGTGCGAACGGCCGCATCGGCATTTTCCCAATCGATCGCCACAGCTATGCCGCACAAGGAACTGCTCCATCCCGTTACCCACCCGGGACGATAGGGATGAAATCGCTACCGAAGTATTGCTTATCGGCCCTTGTTACAAACTGTCACAACCGGGAAAGAATGAGATCGCCCCTTTCTCCCGCATGTTCGCCTATCAGCCTTGTTCAGGGACGCTCTTTTCAGGACGCGGCAACGTGATCGACACCAGACATCCCGATGAGACGCGGTTCGTCAGCGTCAGCTCGCCGCCATGGGCGCGAACGATCGTGCGCGCGATCGTCAGACCGAGTCCGGTGCCGCCCGTATCGCGGTTGCGCGATGTCTCGAGACGCTGGAACGGCGCGAAAACCCGTTCCAGTTCCGCTTCCGGTATGCCGGGACCGGTGTCAGTTACGTCAATGACGACGGCATTGGCTATCTCATACATGTTGACGCTGGCCGAACCGCCGTATTTGACTGCGTTGTCGACGATGTTCGAGATGGCGCGCTTCACAGCGCCGGCCCGGCAGGACAGCGTGCAGGCAGGGGGCACCGATTCCACCGACACAAGATGGCCGGCATCCGTGAAGCTATCGCAGATCGTGCGGATGATGGCGGTCAGATCGGCAAGCCGCGTTTGCTCGACATCGTTTTCATCGCGCAGGAACGACAGGAGCGAGACGACCATCTGTTCCATGTCGTCGAGGTCGCGCATCATGCGAAGCCGCTCGGCCTCGTCATCCATGAACTCGGCGCGCAGCTTCAGTCGCGTGATCGGTGTCTTCAGATCGTGCGAGATCGCGGCGAACATCTGCGTGCGATCGTTGACGAATCTGTGGATGCGCGATTGCATTCGGTTGAACGCCGCCGCCGCGCTGCGTACTTCGGCCGGACCGGCTTCCGCCATCGGCACGCTATCAAGCTTCATCCCCAGCCGATCGGCGGCATCGGATAGCCTGCGTAGTGGCAATGTCACCCACCGCACCATCAGCAGGCTGAACACCAGAATGCCCAGGGCGGCGCCCGAGGTCGAGACGATCAGTGTCCTGAGGTCGCCTTCGTCGCCGACGAAGGGCGCGGCCTTCGCATCGATCCACGAACCGTCGTCCAGCCGCACCGAAGCCAGCGCCCCGCCGTCGGTACTCTGGACGACATGAACCCTGTCCTTCGATAGCGAGAGCCAGTCCGATAGCTCGTCCGCGAACTCGCGCGAGGCTTCATCGTCATCCGTCGTCGTGACGAGAGGATTGTTCGACCACGAAACCGCCACGCTGTTGTTCGACATGCTTTCGACGATCGCCGGCCGGTCGGCAACCGCGGCGCGCTCGGCAAGCCTGACAGACGAGGCGACCCGCTCCGCCATGCGGTCCAGCCCCGCATCCCCCAGAACGGCGACGCGGTCGAGGTCGTAGCTGCCAAGGCCGATCGCATGGAGGAAAACGATTCCGCAGATCAGGATCACGGCCATGCGCCCGGCAAGCGAGTCGGGAATCAGGCGCGGCTTCATATACGCTCGACGGCGCTGGTGAACATGTATCCGGTGCCGCGCACCGTCTTGATCAGGCCGCCGGTCTGGACGCCGTCCTGTTCTTCGCCTCCCAGCTTGCGCCTGAGGCGGCTGACCTGGACATCGATACTGCGATCGAGCGTGCCGATGCTGCGTCCCTTGGCGAAATCCATCAGGTAGTCGCGGTTCAGCACCTGTTGCGGCTTTTCGGTAAAGGCGACAAGAAGATCGTATTCCCCCGCGCTGAGGTCGACCAGCGCCCCTGACGGGGCAACCAGTTCGCGGCGTACCAGGTCCATGCGCCAGCCATCGAACAGAAGCGTTTTCTTCGACCTGTCGGCAAACGTCTCGAGCCCGCTGGTGCGGCGAAGGACCGCCTTGATCCTGGCCAGCAACTCGCGCGGGTTGAAAGGTTTGGTGACATAATCGTCGGCGCCGACCTCAAGCCCGACGATGCGATCCGTATCCTCTCCCATGGCGGTCAGCATGATCACCGGGATGTTGGACCTGGTGCGCAGCTCGCGGCACAGGGTCAGGCCGTTTTCGCGGGCAAGCAATATATCCAGGATCACCAGCGCTATATTGCGATCCTCGAGCGCGGCGTGCATCTCGCCACCGCTGGCCACCGCCCTGACCCGGTAGCCATGCGTTCCCAGAAAGCGGGTCAGAAGCGTGCGAATCTCGGCGTCGTCGTCCACGACGAGCAATTGCGGACGGTCATCCATGCGCAATCATAGTCTTCATGCCCGTTCGAGCGCGAGTGACATTGTGTGACAGGTCGGCCGGCGAGACCCGGCCCTATCCCAGGGCGGAGGCTGTCAGCTCCAGCGACCGCAGCCGCTGCGCGTGGTCGTAGATGTCGGATACGATCATCAGCTCGTCGATTCCGGTTTCGGCGACGAACGACGCCACCCCCGCCGCGACCGTGGCCGGCGCGCCGATGACCGAGCGGGCCAGCATGCGCATCGCCTGCGCCTTTTCCATGGGCGACCAGTAGGTCTCGATATCGTCGATCGGCGGCGGGCTGAGGCCGCGCTTGCCGCGCACCATGTTGGTGAACGACATCTGCTGCGTCGTGGCCAGGCGGCGCGCAGCGCCATCGGTATCGGCCGCGACGATGTTGATGCCGGCCATGGCATAGGGCCTGTCCAGCTGCCGCGACGGCTTGAAGCGGCTGCGGTAGATCTGCAGCGCGGGCAGGAGAAGTTCGGGCGCGAAATGCGAGGCGAAGGCGAAGGGCAGCCCCAGCTCTGCCGCCAGCTGCGCGCCGAAGGTGCTGGAGCCCAGGATCCACAGCGGCACCTCCGTTCCCGCCGCCGGCACCGCCTGGACCAGCTGGCCGGGCTGCGCGGGCGCGAAATAGGATTGCAGTTCGACGACATCCTGCGGAAACGTATCCGGCCCGGTCATCGCGCGGCGCAGGGCGTGCATCGTCGGCTGGTCGGTGCCGGGCGCGCGGCCGAGGCCGAGGTCGATGCGCCCGGGAAACATCCGGGCCAGCGTGCCGAACTGCTCGGCGATGACCAGCGGCGCATGGTTGGGCAGCATGACCCCGCCCGCCCCGACCCGGATGGTGCGCGTACCCGCCGCGACATGCGCCACCACCAGCGACGTCGCCGCGCTGGCGATGCCCGCCATGTTGTGATGCTCGGCCAGCCAGTAGCGGGTATATCCCCAGGCCTCGGCATGCAAAGCCACATCCCGCGCATTGTCGAACGTAGCCCGCGCATCCGAGTTTTCCGTGATGCGCGCAAGGTCGAGTAGGGAGAAGGCGGGCATGGAGTCCGGGCGGTGGGGAGCGGTGGGCGTGCTATGGGAGGTAGGTTTTTGTGGGATGGTTGGGAAGCGCGGAATTGACTTAAGGTATCATCACACTGAAAAAACATAACAATATCTGTTACCACCTTTAAGATGCCCCCAAATATGCCCCCGGCGACTTGAGTTCCAGTGTAAGCATGTTGGCCTGTGACCGTCCTGATCTTCATAACGCACTAGCAGCTTGTGTGTCGCTGTTTGTAGAGGCAGAATTTGATAATGATAGAAAAACAAACACTCGACGAATTATTGACTGAGCAGGTGGGCAGGGTATCAGGAGGTACCAGCAACACTCTTCTGCCACATTTAGTCGCGCTTTGATATGAACGATAATTTATTACGAATTTACCGCGAGAACCAAGAATGCTTCGCGCCCGAGAAGCGAATTTTAGCGGAGTGCGACATGCTAATGGATCTACACGCTTGGGATCCAGCTCGCATTAAACCAAGAGACTGGCTTGAAAATTTTAACGAGGCAGAGCGTCCGTTTGCACTTCAGATGCTGCGTCGATTTGTCTTTTTTCCTGACCACCTTACAGACGAGCTTTTGAGAGCAGCGTTTCATCAAGTTTCAGCCTCAATCGCGCATGGCAAAATGTTTAGAGATGGATTGCAAAGCTGGCAGATTTTCTGCTCTAACGCGATCCTGACATATGTTACAGGCGAGGTTCCTAGACCGACAGACAGTGGTCAACTATTTGCGAGAAAGGCTCGTCAGGCCTTGGGGTTTGATGAACGAGAGATTGTTCCGCCTAATGATGCGGTGCAGTTGTTGCTAGACGGTAGTCGGAAAGTAGTTATATTTGTTGACGACTTCGTTGGCTCAGGCAATCAATTCTGCGAAACATGGAACAGAAAAATTGAATGCTCAGACGGTTTGTATAGATCCTTCGCCAACCTCTCTAGCACTGGAAAAATCATTGGTGCTTTTTATTGTAACGCTGTAGGCACTAAAAAAGGGCATTCGAAAATTCTTAATAGATGTCCTAATGTTCATATATTTTCCGGCAATCTCCTCAATGATGACGCAAGCTTTGTTGACGTTGCCTCAACACAATGGCCAGAACCCATTAAAGCAGCCAGCCAAGGGTTCATTAAAGGTCTTCAGAAACGCTATGGTTTTGTATCAGAAAACCAGGGTGAGGAGGATTGGCGAGGCTTCCACGCGCTGGGCTTGGGTTTGGCTTTCGCACACTCTACGCCGGATGCCACGCTGCCCATTTTTCGCAGTAATAGGAAGGGCTGGCGCCCGCTCGTAATGAGATCATGACTAGAGCAATCGACATACCCCGCGCTGACGCGCATGCTGATCCGTTCGGGATTTTGCGTGCTGAGCTTTTAGACGACAGCCTGTATAAGCTGTTTACGAAGCCGGCTTATTTTCCCGAGTTAGATGCGCCACGGCCATGTGTGTTAATGGGAGGTAGAGGCACCGGTAAAACGACGGTTTTAAAGGCCATTTCGTATGAAGGACGGCATAGGATCACCGGCTTGGGAGCGGCAGCATGGCCATATATCGGTTTATATTATAAGGTGAATTCAAATAGGGTGACTGCTTTTCAAGGCGCTGAACTTAGCCTAGAAGTCTGGGATAAAGCCTTCAGCCATTATGTAAATCTACTTTTATCAAACCACATTTTAGGATTTTTGCAGTGGTATCGTGATACCGTCGATCCGGCGGTCATGCTTCCAAGGGACGCTAGTAGCGACGTCGCAAGTTCCCTCTACCTGGACGGGGTGACATGTGAGGCGAGTTTAAGCGAGGCTGTGCGATATGCTTTCGGCTCCTTCGAGAGGTTCTTAAATAATTTGAATTCGAGGAATTTGCCACCATTTTCTCTGCGGGGGCAGCCTCTGGACCTGTTAGGTCATTATTTGCTCCGTATTCCAGAACTGCATCAACGCAAGATAACTTTCGTTATCGATGAGTTTGAAAATCTACTCGATTACCAGCAGGTCATTTTCAATACGCTTATTAAGCAAAGCGGAGAGTTCTACAATTTCGCTATCGGAGTAAAAGAGCTAGGCTGGCGCCAACGCTATACCTCAGCGCGGACTGAAGCGCTCTCGCATCCTGCTGATTATTTTCTTATTGATATAGGAGAGAAGCTAAGTGGCGACGATTTCGCCCCATTTGCCCGTGACGTGGTTGAGCTACGTCGGATGCGGATGCCAGAAGAAGAAAGGCCAGAAAGCATTGAGAAAACTCTACCTGGATTATCAGTTCTTGAAGAAGCCAAATTACTTGGATTGCATATTCAAGCAGAAAAGATTTTGGAGCGCACCGACCTATCGGAAAAAATACGTACTGAGTTAGCTTCTCTTGAGCCCTTTGAGCGTTACTTTGCAGATTTCTGGTCAAGGAATGGCTTTCCGATAGAGAGTTTACTTATTGAAAGGCGTGAGAGGCCAGAAGCCTGGAATGAGCGGCTCCACAACTACGGAGTTGCTATGCTTTTTGAGCTACATCAAGGAAAAGCTGGCATTGCAAAATATTACGCCGGTTGGAATGTGTATTTGAAGCTAGCCGATGGTAATATCCGATTTCTCTTAGAACTCATCGCTCAGGCTCGTCATTTGCATCAAAGGAACGGCAACGGCCCTAGCGAACCGATTTCACCAGAAATCCAAACGCAAGCTGCGCAGGTTGTAGGACGCAAACATCTCTTTGATTTAGAAGGCCTATCAACAGAGGGGGCTAAGTTGATGAAATTAGTACTCGGGTTAGGACGAGTATTCGAAGTCA
Source organism: Alphaproteobacteria bacterium (assembly GCA_965199335.1). GTDB lineage: Bacteria > Pseudomonadota > Alphaproteobacteria > CALMVH01 > CALMVH01 > CBDAQV01. Next base: position 642,305 of record CBDAQZ010000004.1, read on the forward strand.
TGGCTAAGAAACCGCTTGGTCATAAACCAGAGGTAACCCAATTTTACCTCCAAGAAAATGCTCCTCTGGGTGAGCTCGAATTAATTCTACGAGAAGCGATTGTACACTTAGCCCTTACTCGTTCGACAGGTAATAAGCTAAGCGGATCTGATCTTAAGGGTTATGACTATTCGCTACATCCTATTTTTGCGCCATTTTTTGAGTACAGTTGGAGACGAAAACGCAAAATGAAATTATCGCCAAGCCAGCTTATTGGACTTGTGGTTGATCCAAGTCGATCCATCGCGCAAATCCTGCGTCAGAAGAATATAGCTGGGGACGAACCGCTTCCCGAGCAATTGCGTCTTTTTGAAAGTTTTTACGGTGAAGCCGCTCAATAAGCCACTCTTCACTGAAGAGTATGATCTACTTTCTTATGTTCCGCCGGAAGATGCGGCCTATTTATACGCGATTACGTCCGAGGATCGAAGCGAACAGGCGATTCGGCTAAAAACGAATGGAAAGGCAGCCAACTTTTTTGAGCTTCGTGAGCCTGACGGGACGGCATTTGAAAGTGATGTTGCTGGCCACGAATACATTCAAGTTCGCGACGCAGATCAGGTTTCTGCGTTCCTAAAAGAGCTCCATCGTCAGCGGCTGGTTCTCGACATTACAGGCTTAACACACACAACCTGGGCGCCCATCGTAAAAATAGCTTTAGCTTTACGCCTGGAGCTTACGGTCGTATACTTTGAGCCCACTCAATACACGGTGAATCCATTGCCTCGTCCGGGCGAGTTTTACAATTTAAGTGAACGAACAGGTGGAATTGGCCCTCTACCCCTTTTAGTAAATATCACAGAAGTTGATGAATTATCGGTCATCTACATTGCCCTCCTTGGCTTTGAAGGGCAACGAAGCAAATTCATGCATGAACAAGTCGGGTTGGACGCGCGTCGGTTCTATCCGGTCGTTGGCCTACCTGGATTTAAAGTTGATTATCCTTTTGAAACCTTTCTTGGAAATGGGCAGCTATTGACTGAAACGAGAGGATATAGGGATATACACTTCGCTAAATCAAATTGTCCATTCAGCCTTTTTTACCAGCTTGAAGCGATCAAAGATCATCACGTAAACGCATTGCTACGTATTGGGCTTACTGGGACCAAACCTCATGCTCTTGGAGCTGTGCTTTTCGCGATCAAGGGAGACCGGTCTGTCGAACTAGTTTATGATCATGTAAAGCGCAAAGCTAAGCGCACAGCTGGGACTGACCGATGTGTTGTCTATCGAGTGTCTGCTTTTATGGAACGCTAGATGCCTGCACGACGCGCTTTAGGCGTGAGAGGAATTATGATATTCCAGCTCCGCCATGTATCAATCTGACCTATGCCGATTCGATAGCCCTGACTGGGTCGGTCGCTTGCTTGTCGACAGTATTTCTGGTCCCGCGCCAGAGCGTATTATCGACTTGGGAAGTGGCGGTGGAAGCCTTGCAATTGCGGCTCTCAAAAAATGGCACGCAAGTGAAATTCTCACTGTTGATCTAGACGATCTTGCAGGTGAACAAGTTAGAAAAGCAATTGGCACTTGTTTCCCAGCTAGTGTGCACGGCCATGTGAATGCGGATATTTTACTTGCATCCGCGCTTGCGACTGAAAAGGGCATGTTCGGCACATCGGATCTTATCATTTCGAACCCGCCCTATCGGTCCACGGAACTTTCATCAGACGTTGCTGAAATTCTGTCGAACAGCGGGCTGGATTTGGGCCTTAAAGGAATCCGCGTACCGACAGATATTGTATTCCTGGCACAAGCAATCAGTCTGATACGGCCCGGCGGATGTCTGGGGCTGATCGTTCCAGACTTGCTTGTCACTGGGGAAAGGTGGAAGGCACTTCGAGCAAAGCTATTGCGGCATCATACTGTGGAAAGGGTTATACAACTTCCCAGGCGGTGCTTCAAGGGGACAGATGCCCAAACCTACATTCTAGTTGTCCGACAAGGTCGGCCAAGCAAGGAAGTTAGGCTTGATCGTATTGATACGAATGGTATTTGGGAGCCAACAGTATATGTTTCAGTCGATCGCGCAGCAGAACGAATGGATCACTGTTTCCACTACGGGATAAATGAGATTGCATCAATTGGCGGGGTCACCCTCAACTCGCTTGGTGTTACGGCCACACGTGGAAAAATTTCTTCTAATCAACTGCTAACTGCCGGCCTACCCACCTTCCACACGAATGGATTTCCTTGCCGTGCTGGAAAAAAAATTATCTTACCTGCCGTTGCCGATATTGATGTGAGAACCCAGGGTATTTGGGCCGAGCCAGGAGATATCCTTGTGGCTCGAGTGGATCGGCGTTTGGAACAGAAGATTACTATTGTTGCAGAAGGGTTCGCCGCTCTATCCGATTGTGTTCTCCGGGTGCGCTGCCCTGAAGCAGCCAGAAACCGCGTACTAAAAGGCTTGATCTCAAAGAAAGGTAAGGACCAGCTTCAAGCACGATCTAGGGGCACCGGAGCTCGACATTTAAGTGCGCGCAGCTTGCTGGAAGTGATTGTATAAAACAAGCGACACTCAACTTTTCAAATTTCTTTCGACTGTACTGTAGCATTGAGAACCGTCTGGAGCAGACGTGTTGCAAAAATCTTTTCCCACGCGTTTATTGGTGGGCAGCCTCTACATCCGCCCAAATCCTTTGTATATGCTCGACCGCTCCCGGTCCTTCGTACGCGAGCGAACGCTCATCGCGTTGGTAGACGCTAGTCTCGTCACGCACCGCTGAAAGCCAGTTGAACGAACCTTCCACGAACCGTCGTTCGTCCATGACTAGGGTCTTTTGATGGATCCGAGGCACTTCGCTTATATCGATACCGATGGCTTGAAGCGCTTCGATTGCTCTCGCGGCATTTGCACGTTTAACACCATTGGGGTCCAAATCCATGTCGCTTCCGATCAACACCTTGACCGCTACGTTTCGCTTCACGGTATCTGCGAATGCTTCAAGCAAATTGTCGTCTTCAAGCGCACGAATGGAGATGTACGGGCTGATGATAAGTACGCGGTTTCTGGCCTGACGGAGGGATTCTTTTAGTAGATGACGATGTTTGGTCAGGCTTACGATACGCTCGATACGATCCTGCTCTCGAGGTGCCAACCTGCTTATCGGCTCCACATCGGTGATCTCGTTTTCAGGATGCCTAAAAATCCACTGCGCAAGAAGGCCTGAGGGCTTGGCATCCTGACGAGGGTCAAACAGCTCTGCATTCCCGAAGACAGGATCGCTACAGCCTGTTTCGAAAGGGGGACAAGATGCGGCTGACGCATCTTCATGCGCGCGGCCGGAATCGTCCATTCCGCCTTTTCGAGATCGATCTCTTTCCATTCCGCATTGCGCAGCTCGCCCGGCCGTACAAACACGAGCGGTGCGAGCTGTAGAGCACATTTCGTGACGAAGTAGCCATGGTAGCTGTCGATCGCACGCAACAGGGGACCGATAGCCTTAGGATCCGTTATCGCCGCTCTATGCTGCTTTGTGACCGGCGACAGAGCGCCGCGCAGATCGCCCGTAGGATCGCGGTCGGCCCTTCCGGTCGCCACGGCATAGCGAAGGGCCTGGCTGCAATACATGCGCGCCCTGGCGGCCGTCTCCTTCGCACCTCGATCTTCGATACGGCGTAGTACCTTCAGGATATCGGGCGCCGTGACTTCGGAGATCGGCTTTTTGCCGATCCAGGGGAAAACGTCTTTCTCGAACAGCGTGAGTTTCCGGGCGCTGCTGTAAGGCGTCCATTTGGGGGCGAATTTCGTTAGCCACTCGCGCGCAACGATCTCGAAGCTGTTGGCTGTGACGCCATCTCTCGCGGCTTTGACTATCTTCTTTTGCTCGCCAGGATCCACGCCGGAGGCCAGGAGCTGCCTGGCCGCCTCCCTCTTATCGCGGGCGCCATCGATCCACAGGCCTGTCTCGGCGTGTTTACGCCCGGCGAGGGGCACGTCCGGGTAGACACCAAAGGCGAGGCGCTTCTCCTTCCCCTCGAAACGATATTTCATCCGCCACAGCTTGCTTCCCTGCGGCGAAATCTCGAGATACAGCCCACCGCCGTCGGCGAGCTTGTAGATCCTATCCTTGGGCTTTGCAGCGCGGATTCCTGCGTCCGAGAGGGTCATTTGGGGGCATCCGATGTGGTGACATGACTCGATGCCCCCAGATATGCCCCAAAATGCCCCCAGAACGCAACGGAAGTATGCGGATTGGTCCGGAACGAAAATCCTCCAGAAAGCCTTTGTTTCTGAGGTTTGTTCGGAACTATGCGGAATTTTTCGGAAGAAGAAATGGTGCCGAAGCGCGGAATTGAACCGCGGACCTACTGATTACGAATCAGTTGCTCTACCCCTGAGCTACTTCGGCGTGCCGGTGGGCGCGGGGTCAACCATACTGAAAACGGTTCGTTCCGCAAGTCTCTCGACCTGTTTCGATATATCGGTTAACACCGTTGGATGAACGATGACCCGGTGCCGGAAGGAACGACCAGGCGCCGGCTGCCCACGGCCCAGCCGGGCGGCAGCCATGCGCCGCCGATGTTCAACCTGCCGCCGGGCGTCAAGGCGCTGATCCTGCTGCTGACCGCCATCCACCTGAGCCAGCATCTGATGCCCGACCGGCTGGACATCAAGATCGTGAACGCGCTGGGCTTCCTGCCCGACCGCTACTGGCTGATGCTGAACGGCGTATGGGCCGGCCCGCTGTACGAGGCGGTGATGACACCCGTCACCTACATGTTCCTGCACGCCAACTGGGTGCACCTGACGATCAACATGATGAGCCTGGCGGCGTTCGGCACCGTGGTCGAGCGCGTCGCCGGGGCGCGCTTCATGCTCGGCCTGTTCCTGCTGTGCGGCGTGATCGGCGCCTTCACCGAATTCGCCCTGGCCCCCAACACGCACGAGATCATCATCGGCGCGTCGGCCGGCATCAGCGGGCTGTTCGCCGTCGCCTTCATGACGCTGGCGCGGCAACAGAAGATGTCGCGGCGCAAGCTGGTGCTGGTGATCTCGATCATGCTGCTGATCATGTCGGTCACCGGCGTCGCCGGCGTTCCCGGCGGCATGCCGGTCGCCTGGGTGGCGCATGTCGGCGGCTTCCTGTCGGGCATGGTGGCCGATGCCAGCATCACCCGGCGCGACGGCGCCAACCCGCTGCACGATCTGGGCTGGTTCGCGGCCATGATGGCGCTGCCGCTGTTCATCCTGGTGACGAATATCTCGCACTACTTCCAGCAATAGAAACCGGGCCTAGCGCCCGGCGCCGTCCACGGTCAGCTTGGGGAAATTGTAGGAGACGATCTTGGGATCGTAGGGGGTCGCGCCGGTGATGTCGAAGGCCTTGCCCCCCGCCGGGATGTTCTGGATGCCGAACGTGTGGGTGGAAACGACGGCGCCGCTACTGTCCGCGCCCTCCACCGTCACGGTGATCGACACCATGTTCAGGCACATATTCTCGACATAGCCGGAAATATGGACCACGCCGTCGCGCGGATTGGAATCGTCCTCGACCCCGACCTGGGTATCCTTGAGCGACAGGCGGTCGGCGGCGCAGGCAAAGGCGTGTGCCGGGTTAAGCGGCATCGTCGCAAACAACGATAGGGCTAATAGACCCAGGCAGAAGCGCATGCGGCCATCCGATGCGGACATGGCGGCAGGACGACGGATCAGAACCCGTCGCGCTCCTGCTTCTTGCGCAGCATCTTGCGCGAGCGGCGCACGGCCTCGGCCTTCTCGCGCGCCTTGCGCTCGGACGGCTTTTCGAAATTGCGGCGCAGCTTCATTTCACGGAAGATGCCCTCGCGTTGCATTTTCTTCTTCAAAGCGCGCAACGCCTGATCGACGTTGTTATCGCGCACAAGCACGTTGACTATAGCCAGTCTCCTTAAGGAAGCGAATCGCCGGTCACGCCGAAAACCCGCTTGAAATCGGTTATGACGATGTTGATAGCACGATATTTCGGCATATAACAAGTCCATTGAGTCGAAAAAGCCGGCAAACCGGGGATCAGCGTATGGCGCTTCTGAAAATAGCCCGCATGGGGCACCCGGTGCTGCGGCAGGTGGCGGAAACCGTTGCGCAGCCGGACGCCGCCGAAATCCGCCGCATCGCCGACGACATGGTGGAGACGATGCGGGATGCGCCCGGCGTCGGACTGGCCGCGCCGCAGGTGCACCTGCCGATCCGCCTGATTGTCTTCCGCGCCCCGGACGAACAGGGCGACCTGACCCGCATCGTCCGCCTGGTCAATCCCAGGATCGAGGCGCTGGAGGAAACGGTCGAACACGGCTGGGAGGGCTGCCTGTCGATCCCGGACCTGCGCGGGGTGGTGCCGCGCTACCGCCGCATCCGCTGGCGCGGCCATTCGCCCGAGGGCGAGGCGCTGGACGAGGAGGCTGAGGGCTACGCGGCGCGGGTGGTGCAGCACGAGCTGGACCACCTCGACGGCGTGCTTTACCTTGACCGCATGGAAAACCTGCGCCTGCTGACCTATCCCGAGCATCTCGCGGCTTTCGAGCAGGAACGGCTGTGAGCGACACGACCTCTGAGCGCGACGCTCTGCTGCACAGGATCCTGGCGCAGGTGCCGTTCGACGGCTGGACCGCCAAGGCGCTGGCCGAGGCCGATCCCGCAGGCGCCGACATGCGCCGGCTGTTCCCGCGCGGCACGATCGACATCGTCACCCATTTCGCCGACTGGGCCGACCGCGAGATGGAACGGCGCGTGGCGGGCGGCAAGCTGTCCGGCCTTCGCATCCGCGATACCGTCGCGCTGCTGGTGAAGGCGCGGCTGGAGGCGCTGGAGCCGCATCGCGAGGCGGTACGGCGGGAGGCCGCCTGGGTCGCCCTGCACGCCCCCGATGCCGGCGCCCGCCTGCTGTGGCGCAGCGCCGACCGGATGTGGCGGCTGGCGGGAGATACGGCAACCGATTTCAACCATTACAGCAAGCGTGCGCTGCTGTCGGGCGTGATCGCCTCGACCACGTTGTGCTGGCTGGGCGACGCCACGCCGGACCGGCAGGCGACCCACGATTTCCTGGACCGCCGGATCGAAAACGTGATGCAGGTCGGCAAGCTTATGGGCAAGGCGAAGGCGGTCGGCCCGGCGCGGCTGCTGGAATCGGCGGCGGCGCTGGCCGGACGGCTGCGATATCGCGGCTAGGATCATTCGACCGTTGCGCCGCGCTGCCTGCATGGCTAGTCTGCCGCCACATCACACACGCTTTGGAGTTTCAAGCTCATGCAGCAGGTCGTTGCCATGAAGACATCCTCGTCGGTCGACGTCACATCCGAACGCCTGAAATCGTTCATCGAGCGCATCGAGCGCCTCGAGGAGGAGAAAAAGGGCATCGCTGACGACATCAAGGATGTCTTCGCCGAGGCGAAGGGCACCGGCTTCGACGTCAAGATCATGCGCCAGGTGATCCGCCTGCGCAAAATGGAAGCCAACGACCGGCAGGAACAGGAAGAGCTACTGGACGTCTACATGCGCGCCCTGGGCATGGTGGTCTGACCCCTACCGCTTGAAGAACCGGGTCGATCCGGCGACGATCCCGAAGCCGAGCGCGCTTTTGACCAGAACCGGGATTATCTGCGATTTCAGGATCGCGGGCGCGGCGGCGGCCAGCGGCGCGAAGCGCGTCATCCAGGCGATGCCCACCGCCAGATAGGCCAGATGCGCCACGAAGATGACGATCGCCAGCTTCGACCAGGCGGTGTGCGGCCCCTTCGGGGTCAGCTTGCCGGCAACCAGCGCGGCGGCGATCAGGCCCAGGTTCAGCCCGTTTGTCGGCACATCCAGAAACGGTTCGCCGCTGGCATGGCCGCCCCATACCGCCTGCGGCAGGCCGAGGACCAGCGCCAGCACGTACAGGCAGGTGATGATGGCAGCCTGTTTCCAGCCGACCATGATCCCCAGGAGCACGGCCACCATGCTGAGCAGGGTGGTCGGCTTGACGACGAACAGCGGTACCGGGAAACGCCACGCGACGATCAGCAGCGCCACGCCGCCCGCGATCGCCAGTATCTTCATGCCCATGCCGGGCTGGTCTGCCATGCTTGTCTCCGCTGGCTTGGATTTGTTGCTTATGCCCACAGCCTATAGCGCGCATGGCCGCCGAACGGAAGACATAGCGCCCCGCTAAGGCCTCGTTAAACCGGCGCGTAGTACACTGGAGCGTTGCAGAACTAGGAAATCGGCGTACGCATGACCTCGGTTACATCTCTTGGCGCACAGGAACTGGGCTATCTCTCGGGGCTATCGGCCACGCAGGGCTACCAGGTGGTGAACAAGAACATGGCCCAGGCGGTCACGAATTTCGAGAAGACGCCCACCGCCAAGAACGACATCAGCTATTTCGAAGCCAATATCGGTAAGCTGAAATCGGTCAACGATTTCCTCGGCAACACGCGGCTTGTCGATTTCGTCCTGTCGGCGTTCGGCCTCGATCAGGAAGACAACTACCAGGGCCTGATCAAGCAGGTCCTGACGCAGGACCCCAATTCGTCCAAATCGCTGGTCAACCAGCTGACCGACCCCCGCTTCAAGCAGCTGGCGACGGCGCTGGACTTCTACGACGACGGGCTAGGCAAGCTTCAGGCCGTCGGCCTGACCGATCCGCAGGGCGCCAGCACGGCGGAGGGCGTCGCCCTGTCGCCGACACTGGGGAAGATACCGACCGTCGCCGCCAGCACCGCGCCCGCCGTGGGCGTGGGCGTCAGCGGCAACCAGTACCTGGTGCTGCAGAAGCCCGACGGCACCACGGCCTATGCCAAGTCGGCCTATTTCACGGTCAATTCCGACAATGAGCTGGCGCTTCCCGACGGCACCACGCTGCAACCTTCCTTCGTCCTGCCTGCCGACACGACCGCGGTTACCGTGACGTCGAGCGGTTCGATCTACGCCCAGGAAAAGGGGCAGAAATCGCCTACGAGCATCGGTCAGCTGGAAACGGCCACCTTCACCAGCGGCACCAAATTGTCGCAGGACAAAAACGGCTATTACACGCCGACGACGGGCACGGGTTCGGCGGTCGTCAGCTTCGCCTCCGGGACGACCTATACGTTTGCCTCGACCATCCAGAACCTGGTCAACGACTACGTACAGAACGAATTCGAAACCGCGGTGGGCGACCAGAATACCGGCGTGCGCGAGGCGCTGTACTTCCAGCGCACCATCGGTCCGGACGAGGCATCGGCGGCGACATATTCATTGTCGACCCAGGCCGACGTGATCCTGGGCGACTCGGTCCTGTCCGACGTGGTCAGGACGGCGCTGAGCCAACCGGCGCAGATCGCCTACGAGCAGTTGAGCCGGCAGGAAAACATCGTGGAGCAGGGCGTCCAGATCAAGCAGCTGCAGAGCAAGAGCTACGTCGCGCAGTTCACGGCACGCTATCTGACGATCTACGACGCGACATCGGCGGCGGCCAGCGAGGCTGCGAGTTCCCCTGCGCTACAGATACTGTCGGCGTTCGGCTCCGGTTCGAGCTCGTCGTCGTCCAGTTCCGGCAGTTCAATTCTGAGCCTGTTCACCTAAAACGGGCAAGCGACTGGATTTTAGCGCGCAGGCGTATCATTTTCCCAATATGGCGACAGATGACGAGCAGAACTCGCTGGGGCAGCGCGTGGGTCGGTATGCGCGCGTAAGCACGGCGATGGGCGGGCTTGCCGCGCGCGTCGCTGGGGAGAAGCTGCTGGGCATCCCGATCGAGCGCGACGCCCATGCCCGCCAGCTGCGCCAGGCGCTGGGCGGCCTGAAGGGGCCGTTGATGAAGGTGGCGCAGATACTGTCGACCATTCCCGGCGCCCTGCCCGAGGAATACGCCAAGGAGCTTTCGGCGCTGCAGGCGGACGCGCCCCCCATGGGCTGGATGTTCGTCAAGCGCCGCATGGCGGCCGAGCTGGGTCCGGACTGGGAGCAGCGCTTCGGTAGCTTCGAGCATGAAGCCGCCGCAGCCGCCTCGCTGGGTCAGGTGCATCGCGCCACGGCGCATGACGGCACGATTCTGGCCTGCAAGCTGCAATATCCCGACATGCAATCGGCGGTGGAGGCCGACCTGCGCCAGCTGAAGCTGGCGATGGGCCTGTTCGAATCCTACGATCGCGCCGTGTCGACCGGCGAGGTCCATCGCGAATTGTCCGAACGCCTGCGCGAGGAGCTGGACTATCTGCACGAGGCGGAAAACATCCGGCTCTACCAGGACATGCTGGCTGACGAGCCGACGGTGTCGGTGCCCGGTACGATCCCGGAACTGACCACCAAACGGCTGCTGACCATGCGCTGGCTGGATGGCACGCCGCTGCTGTCGTTCGCCGATGCTGGGCTGGAGGAACGCAACCGGCTGGCCGAGACCATGTTCCGCGCCTGGTACGTGCCGTTCTATTTTTATGGCATCATCCACGGCGACCCGCATCCCGGCAATTACTCAGTGCGCGCCGATCATGGCATCAACCTGCTGGATTTCGGTTGCGTGCGCGTCTTCCCGCCCAGCTTCGTAGGCGGGGTGATCGACCTTTATCGTGCCCTCGATACTGGCGACCGGGAGCTTGCCAACCATGCCTACCAGACATGGGGCTTCACCAACCTGACGCCGGACTTGCTGGAAGTCCTGAATTTATGGGCCGATTTCCTATACGCCCCGTTGCTGGACAACCGCGAGCGCAGGATCGGCGAGGTCGACAGCCACGGCATCTACGGGCGCGACCTGGCCGAAAAGGTGCACAAGGAGCTGCGGCGTCTGGGCGGTGTGCAGATTCCGCGCGAATTCGTGTTCATGGACCGCGCCGCGCTGGGCCTTGGCTCGGTCTTCCTGCGCCTGAAATCGGAACTGAACTGGCACCGGCTGTTCAACGACCTGATCGCCGATTTCAGCGTCGAGGCGCTGGCAGGGCGCCAGGCCTCGCTGCTCGCCAGGGCGGGAATCGCCCGTTCCTGATTTGATGCGCCACGCAGGATTTGATGCGCCACGTTAGTGTTCTTTTAGAGACCCCGCTTTTACCTTAGGGGCTCCAGGACCCCGCCAAGTGAGCCAATGCGTCTCGTCGATACCTTATGGACCCTGCATCGCAGCCTGAGGGCGCGCTTACAGCTGATCGACCTTCCGGGGTATCGGGCCGCGGCGGCCTTTCTGGCGGTGCTGATCTTCGCCCTGTTCGGCATGCTGCACGAAATGTCGGTCGGCGTGAACGCGGTGCGCCATCAGGCCGATGCCGAATTGCGCGCGACCCGGTCGGCGCTGCTGGGGGATACCGAGGCCACTTTCGACGCCGCGCATCTGCTTGCCGCCTCGGTGCGCGGGCTTCTGGGCGGCAATCCCCTGCCATCGCCCGCAGCCCGGCGCGACATCGGCCGCATGATCGCCTTCGAGCATGACCGTTTCCCGCAATTGCTCAGCCTCGCCGTCGTCAACGCCAGCGGCGAGGTGACGTTCGAGGAGAATTACACCGGCCCCCGCGCATTGGGGAACGCGCCCTTCTTCAACTGGCTGCACGAACACGACACGTCCGATTTCCTGATCGCCGATCCCATCATGGCGCAGGAGGGGCAGGACTTCGCGATTCCCGTGGTCTGGCGCCTGACCAGCCCCGACGGCGCTTTCGCCGGCGCGATCGTCGTCAACCTGTCCAGCCATTATTTCAGCAATTACGTGAAGTCCATGACCCAGGGCCCCGACGAGGTCGCGGGCATCGTGCGCGAGAACGGCACGGTGCTTGCCTTCGGTCCCGCCGATCCGGCCGGCGCCAAGCTGCAGAAACTGGACATCGCCCCGTTCGTCGCCCATCTGGGCAATCTGGGCGAGATATCGATCACCCTGCCGGGCCGGGCCGAGAAGATGTGGCTCGCCAGCGCCGAGCGGCTGCCGTCAGACCCGGTGATGATCGTGGTCGCCCGCCCCACAGCCAGCATCAACGCCCTGACCCACAAACTGTTCTATTCCTTCGCCATGATCCAGACCTTCCTGCTGGTTCTGGGCGGCGCCAGCACCGTCGCCATGGTCCGATCGTCCAACCGCCGTTTCGCCGCCGAGAAACGGCTGGAACAGATCAAGGAGCGCTTCGATCTTGCCATCTACGGCGTCAATGACGGGCTTTGGGACTGGAACATCGAGACCGGCGGCCTGTACGTATCGCCGACCTGGTGGGGTATCCTCGGCTACGAGGAAAGCGAGACCGTAACCCCGATCGAGACCTGGTTCGACCTTACTCACCCCGACGATCTGGAAGCCGTACGCCAGGGCTATATCGAACACGTGGAGCAGCATACACCCTTTTATGTCTTTCCTCACCGGCTGCTGAAAGCCGATGGCACCTATCTGTGGGTCGAGGGCAAGGGACGCGTCATCCGCGACGTTTCGGGCAAGCCCGTCCGCGCCGTGGGCACCATCTCGAACCGCGAACAGCAGAAGAAGCAGGAAGAGATGCTGCGCCTGGCCAAGGAGGAGGCGGAAGCCGCCAACGTCGCCAAATCCCGCTTCCTCGCCAATATGAGCCATGAGCTGCGCACGCCGCTGAACGCGATCATCGGTTTCTCGGACATGATCAACCAGCAGATGTTCGGCCCGGTCGGTTCGCGCAAGTACATCGAATATTCCGAGGACATCCGCTCGTGCGGCGTCCATTTGCTGGAACTGATCGGCGACATCCTGGATTTCTCCAAGATCGAGGCCGACAAGTTCGTGATCGAGCCCGAGCCGGTCAACGTGATCGACGAGATCGACAACGCCCTGCACCTGATCGAACCGCTGGCCGGCAAGCGCGACCTGGAACTGGTTAAGAAGGTATCGACCGATTTCCCCATACTGCTGGTCGACCGGCGCGGCGTGCAGATGCTGCTGCAGAACCTGCTGTCGAACGCGGTCAAGTTCACCGAGGCCGGATCGATCACCGTCACGGCCTGGGTGGACGACGGCAGGCCGTCGCTTATCGTGGCCGACACCGGCATCGGCATCGCGCCCGAGGACCAGGAGCGGATATTCAAGCCGTTCGAACAGGCCGGGGAAGTCCATAACCGCCGGGTCAAGCACCACGGCACCGGACTGGGCCTGTCGCTGGTCAAGTCGGTGACCGAGATGCATGGCGGCACCGTGACCCTGACCAGCACGCTGGGCAAGGGCACCAGCATCACCGTCCATTTCCCGTCCAGCGTGCGCGACGGCCAGATGATCCCGCCGATCAAGCGCCGGGCCGGCAACAGGAAACGGTAGGAACAGCGGTCTGGGGATTGCAGCCCGGGCCTAGTTCCCCTATCTATCCTCCTTTCGCCATATTCGGCCCCGATAACCGTTCCCGAGATGAATTCCCAAAATCGTAATCTTCTGACCGCCGTTGCGCTGTCCCTGCTGATCCTGCTTGGTTTCCACCGCTTCTACGAGGTACCGCGCCAGGAGCAGCTGCGCGCGATCGCGGCGCAGGAGGAGGCAAAGGCCGGAACGACCGACCGCGACGCGCAGGTGGCGGGCGGCACGGGCGATGCCCCCTCGGCCCAGGTTTCGACGCTATCGGGTACGACGCCGGTCGAGGACCGGGCCAAGGCGACTTCAGGCCCGGCGCGCATCAGGATTTCCAACCCGCGCGTCTACGGCTCTATCTCCAGGACCGGTCTGCGCTTCGACGACCTGACCTTCACCGACTATTACACCGCGCTGGACCATGCCGCGCATGTCGACCTGCTGAGCCCCAGCGGTACGGAATCGCCCTATTACGCCAGCTTCGGCTGGGTCCCGGCCAGCGCCGACATCGCGGTGCCGAACGACCGCACGGTGTGGACCGACCCCGACAACCGCGAGCTGACCCAGGACCACCCGGTGACGCTGTCATGGGATAACGGCCACGGCCTGGTCTTCCAGCGCACGATCGCCATCGACGCCAACTACATGTTCACGGTCACGCAGACGGTGAAGAACAACGGCACCCAGTCCGTCAGCCTGTTCCCCTATGCCTCGGTAGCGCGGCAGGGCACGCCGACGCTGAGCAATGCCGGGCTGGAAGGGGCGCTGGGCATGATCGGCGGCGCGCTGGACGCGGTCGCCTATTCCAAGCTGAAGGACAACAAGCTGAGCCAGGACGAGGCGATCCGCACTTCGAACGGCGGCTGGCTGGGCTTCAGCGACAAATACTGGCTGGTGGTGGCGATCCCCGACCAGGACGAGACCATCACCGCCGAGTTCCGCCATTCGCTGTCCGGCACCACCGATGTCTACCAGACCGACTACAAGGCCGCGGCCAAGACGATCGAGCCCGGCCAGACCGTGACCGAGACCAGCCACCTGTTCGCCGGCGCGAAGCAGGTGCACCTGCTGACCCAGTACCGCGACGACCTGAACGTGCCGCGCTTCGACCTGTCGGTCGATTGGGGCCGCTTCCGCTTTCTGACCAAGCCGTTCTTCTACGGCATCGACTACCTGGCCAAGCTTATCGGCAATTTCGGCCTGGGCATCCTGGCCTTCACCGTCGTCATCCGCATCCTGATCTTCCCGCTGGCGTGGAAGACCTTCCGCGAGATGAACCGGATGAGCGACCTGTCGCCGCAGATGGCCGCGATCAAGGAGCGGCACGGGCCGGAGAACAAGCAGGCGATGCAGGCCGAGGTGCTGGAGCTGTACCAGCGCGAGAAGGTCAACCCGGTATCGGGCTGCCTGCCGATGATCCTGCAGCTGCCGATCTTCCTGTCGCTGTTCAAGGTGTTGTCGACCACCATCGAGATGCGGCAGCAGCCGTTCTACTGGTACGTCCACGACCTGTCGGCGCAGGACCCCACCAATTTGTTCACGCTGTTCGGCCTGGTTCCGGACTGGAGCTTCCAGCTGTTCGGCATGACCCTGCCGCCGCATCTGGGCTTCCTGCCGCTGGTGCTGGGCTGCACGCTGATGCTGCTGCAGCTGAACGGCCCCAAGGTCGCCGATCCGCTCCACCAGAAGATGATGCTGATCAACCCGGTGATCTTCACCTTCTTCATGGCGCATCTGCCGGTCGGACTGGTGATCTATTATATCTGGAGCAACACGATCTCGATCGGCCAGCAGCGGTTCATCCGCTGGTTCTACAAGAAGCGATTCAAGAAGGAACCGGCGCAGCAGACCCTTACCCTGCCGGGGCAGAAGGCCAAGTAGCGATGACCGACGACGCCGAGGCGATCGAGCGCGGGCGTCTGCTGTTCGCCGGCACCTGCGATTTCGCCTGGGGCTCCGAAACCCATGACCAGCTGCCCCCTGCCGGCCTGTCCGAAGTGGCCTTCGCCGGGCGGTCGAACGTCGGCAAGTCCAGCCTGGTCAACGCGCTGACCGGGCGAAAGACGCTGGCCCGCGTGTCGCACACGCCGGGACGGACGCAGCAGATCAACTTCTTCGACCTTGGCGGCCGGCTGATGCTGGTCGACTTGCCCGGCTACGGCCATGCCGAGGTGTCGAAGGTGCGCCAGCAGAACTGGGGTCGCCTGATCCGCGACTACCTCAAGGGCCGCGTCACCCTGCGCGCCGTCTGCCTGCTGATCGACAGCCGCCACGGCCTGAAGGATCTCGACCGGGAGATCATGACCATGCTGGACAAGGCCGCCGTTTCCTACCGCGTCGTGCTGACCAAGGCCGACAAGACCAAGCCGGCCGAACTGCAGTCCGTGATCCAGTCGACCACCGCGGCGCTGAAGAAACACACGGCGGCGTTTCCCAGCGTCTTCGTGACATCCAGCCACGACATCGAGGGCATCGCGGAATTGCGGGCGGAGATTGCCGGTTTCGCCACTCGGGCTTCGTCTTAAAAACCCTTGCCCCGTCGGCGCTTTCAGCCGAAATTGCCTGCATGACTCTCGACCCGCTTTCCCTAGGCCTGGGCCTGCTGATCGGCATCGTGCTGGCCGGGCTGGCGTTCGCCCTGTTCGCGGCGCGGGCGCGCGACGGCTTCCGTGCGGCCTCGGCCGATGCGCTGAGCGCCAACAACCAGGCGTTCCTGGCGCTGGCCGAGCAGCATCTGGGCAAGTTGCAGGAAGCCGCCAAGGGCGACTTGGACCTGCGCGGGCAGGCGATCGTCAACAGCGTCGCGCCGGTCGGAAAAACCTTGGAGGCGCTGAACCTGCACCTGGCGGAGATCGAGAAGACGCGCGCGGGCGTGCACGGCGAGCTGAAGCAGCATTTCGCCATGATGCACGAAACCCACAGCGCGCTGCGCGGCGAGACCGGACGGCTGGTGCAGGCGCTGCGTACGCCGATGGGCCGCGGCTCGTGGGGGGAGATGCAGCTGGAGCGCCTGCTGGAAGTCGCCGGCATGATCGTGGACGTGCATTACCGGCGTCAGGTCAGCCAGTCGCATGACGGGCAGACCGTCAAGCCCGATATCGTGATCGCGCTGACGCAGCAGAAATCGATCGTGATCGACGCCAAGACGCCGATGGACGCCTATCTGTCGGCGATCGAGGCGACCGACGATGCGACGCGGCAGGCCCATCTGAAGACGCACGCGCAGCAGATGCGCGAGCAGGTGAAGAGCCTGTCGGCGAAGACCTACTGGAAGGCGTTCGAGCCTTCGCCCGATTTCGTCGTGATGTTCGTGCCGTCCGAAGGCGCGGTCGCCAGCGCGTTGCAGAACGACCTGGACCTGATCGAAGCCGCGATGAGCCGCAACATCGTGATCGCGACCCCGATGACCCTGTTCGCCCTGCTGCGCACCATCGTCTATGGCTGGCGGCAGGAGAAGCTGGCGCGCAACACCACCGAGATCATCCGGCTGGGCGTCGAGCTGTACGACCGCATCGGCAATTTCGCCGGCACCTACCAGACCGTCGGCGGCAACCTGATGAAGGCGGTCGACGCTTACAACAAAGGCGTCGGCCAGATCGAGACCCGCATCCTGTCGACGGCACGCAAGCTGAAGGACGAGCACGATATATCGGGCGCGACGGAGATCCCGCCGCTGGAGGGAATCGATACGCCGCTGCGCTTTTTCTCGGCGCCGGAAATGCTGATCGGCGAAACCGAAAACTGATGTCGATACTGCCGATCGTGATCGCGCCGGATGCGCGGCTGAAGACTATCGCCAAGCCCGTTTCCCGTGTGGACGACCGCGTGCGCCGTTTGATGGCCGACATGCTGGAGACGATGTATCACGCGCCCGGCATCGGCCTCGCCGCGCCGCAGATCGGCGTGCTGGAACGCATCGTGGTGATGGACCTGGCGGAGAAGGACGAACCGGCTGCGCCGCAACGCTTCGTCAATCCCGAGATCCTGTGGCGCTCGGAGGAAATGAACACCTATAACGAGGGCTGCCTGTCGATCCCCGAGACCTACGCCGATATCGTGCGCCCGGCGCGGGTGCGGGTGAAATACCTGGACGAAACCGGCGCGGAGAGGACCATCGAGGCCGACGGCATGCTGGCCACCTGCCTGCAGCACGAGATCGACCATCTGAACGGCGTGCTGTTCACCGATTACCTGTCGTCGATCAAGCGCAACATCATCATGCGCCGGATGACCAAGGCCAAGAAGAACGGCGAGTTCGAGTGAGCGAGACCACGACACGCGACCGGCTTGCCGCGACGGTCGTCGACCGCTGGCTGGACTATATCGTTGCGCATAGCGACCTGCCCGGCCTTCAGATCTGTATTCGCAGGGATGGCGAGATCGTCCTTGAGGCCGCCTATGGCAAGGCGAATATCGAGGCCGGCATCGACATGACGCCGCGCCATGTCGGCCATGCGGCGTCGCAGAGCAAGATGTTCACCGCCTGCGCGATCCTGATGCTGATGGCCGAGGGGACGCTGCGCCTCGACCAGGCGATCACGAACTTCCTGCCGGAGCTGAGGGACCATCCGGACGAGCGCATGGTGGGGGTGACGATCCGCGACCTTCTTACGCATCGCTCCGGACTGTTCCGCGACGGGACGGACTGTCCGTGGTGGATACAGGATGCTGCCTTTCCCAGTCGCGATGCGGTACTGGCGGGCATACTGAAGACGCCCTTGTTCTACCCGCCCGATACGGTGACGAAATATTCCAACTACGATTACGCGTTGCTGGGCATCATCATCGAGCGCGCGAGTTCGCTGCCGTTCGACCGGTTCATCGACGAACGGATCATAGTGAAACTTCCCGGCGCGCAGATCGCGACCGATTATCGGGACGCGACATCGTTCGATCTCATGACCGGCTATTCGCGCCCCGACCGCAACAACCATCGCGCCGCGCTGAAGCATATGGCGGCAAACGCGCTGGCGCCGGCCGTCGGTATTCACGGCGATACGGCAAGTCTTTCCGGCTTCCTGCACCATCTGCTGTTCACCGATGCCTTCCTGCCGGAAACGGTTCGCCAGGAGATATTGCACACCAACTGGCCGGTCATGGAGCACCTGACCTATCGCTACGGGCTGGGCATGCTGCACAGCAGCAACGACAGCCACCAGTTCATCGGCCACCCCGGCGATATCGCCGGTTTTTCCAGCATCACGACACATGTGCAGGATACGCCCTATATCGTCAGCATGACCGCCAACATGCTCTACCCGGTTGTCGCGCGCGCCGATTCGATCGCGCGGATATTCCACCTAATTCACCGCACGCTGGAGGACGGCGACCTGGCGTCGGCCGTGGCGACCCCGTTCCTGGTGAACGAGGAAATCGCCTCGCTGTTCATCGTCAGCGACCGTATCGCCTTGCAGTTCCGGGCCGATACCCCCGACCCGGCGCCCTATCCCGCACCGCTGATCCGACAGGCGGATGGCAGCTACATTCCCGACAAGGAAATGGGTCTGGGCAGTCCCGGCGAACCGGTCGTTTTCATCCGCGACGCCGGCGGCGAAATCGTCGAGGTGAACTATGCCGGATACCGGCGTTACCGCGAGGATCTCTATGAGCCGCTGCGACAGGGACTGCTGGCATGACGACCGCTTCCCTGCGCCTTGCCTTCATGGGTACGCCGGCCTTCGCGGTTCCGGCTCTGGCCACACTGGTCGCCTCGCACCATCGCGTGGTTGCGGTTTACACCCAGCCGCCACGCCCGTCGGGACGCGGGCACAAGGTGCAGACATCGCCGGTGCACGATTTCGCCGAGGCGCAGGGGATCGAGGTGCGGCATCCGCCTTCGCTGAAACCGCAGGAGGCGAAAGACGCGTTCGCGGCGCTGGACCTCGACTGCGCGATCGTCGCAGCCTATGGCCTGATCCTGCCCAGGGCCATCCTGGCCGCGCCGCGCCATGGCTGCCTGAACATCCACGGTTCGCTGCTGCCGCGCTGGCGCGGGGCGGCGCCGATCCAGCGCGCCATACTGGCGGGGGATAGCGAGACCGGCATAACCATCATGCAGATGGAGGCAGGCCTCGACACCGGGCCGATGCTGTCCCAGGAGGCGGTGGCGATCACCGCTTCCAGCACGGCCCCGACCATCCACGATCGGCTATCCGAAATCGGTGCACGGCTGATCCTGCCCGCGCTGGAGGGTTTCATCGACGGCTCGATTACCCCCGAAACGCAACCGGAGGCGGGCGTGACCTATGCCGACAAGCTGACGCGCGAGGATGGCAGGCTGGACTTCGCGCAACCGGCAACAAATCTCGACCGGCAGGTCAGGGCGTTGGTGCCCTGGCCGGGCACGTGGTTCGAATGGCGCGGCGAGATCATCAAAGTGGGTGCCGCCACGCTTGCCAAGGCTAGCGGCAAGCCGGGCACGGTGCTCGATAGCGACCTGACCATCGCCTGCGGTATGGGTGCGTTGACCTTGCGGCAGGTACTGCGCCCCGGCAAATCCTGGCAGGACGGCGCATCGTTCCTGCGTGGCTTCGATGCGAAACAGGGCGAATTGATCGGCTGATGCGCTGGAAGATCACGATCGAATATCACGGTGGCGGTTTCGTCGGCTGGCAACGGCAGATCAGCGGCATGTCGATCCAGCAGGCGCTGGAAGAGGCCGTGCATAAATTCAGCGGCGAGACCCAGCGTGTCACCGGGGCGGGGCGCACGGATGCCGGCGTGCACGCGCTGGGTCAGGTCGCGCATTTCGACCTGGAAAAAAATACGACCGGCGAGGTGGTGCGTGACGCGCTCAATGCGCATCTGCAACCACTGCCGATTTCGGTATTGTCGGCGCAAATCGTCGGCGCCGATTTCGATGCGCGGCTGCGGGCGAAGCGCCGTCATTATCGCTACCGCATCCTGAACCGGCGTTCGCCCGGCGCGATCGATGCCGGCCTGGTGTGGCACGTGCCCAAACCGTTGAATGCCGAAGCGATGCACGAGGCGGCGCAATGCCTGCTGGGCAAGCACGATTTCAGTACCTTCCGCGCCGCCCAGTGCCAGGCCAAATCCCCTATCAAGACACTGGAGGCGATCGCTCTGGCGCGTCATGGCGACGAGATCGTGCTGACCGTTTCGGCGCCATCATTCCTGCACCATCAGGTGCGCAACATCATCGGCACTTTGAAATTCGTCGGCGAGGGAAAATGGAGTGCGGCGGACATCAGGGCCGCGCTGGAAGCCTGCGAGCGCTCGGCGGGCGGGCCGACCGCGCCGCCCTGCGGGTTATACTTCGTGCAGGTGGAATACTGACGGTCTATGTGCGCGCGTAATCGCCGGTTCGATGGGAGGGCGTTACGCGATTTCCGATCAGGGCAGAGTTGGTAGGACTTACCATGTTCAGGGCATCCCGAGCGGCCGCGCAAACGACTGGATTGCCATCATTGTTAATGCGATCCACGACCCTTGGCAGTTGATCCTGAAAAAGGGATACCAGCTGCGAGTTGCCGCTTTTCATGGCCACCGCACCGAGCTCGCCGAAAACCGTAAAGGCGCAAATCCTGGTACCGATATCGGGATCGCTTCCTTCGATTGCAGTGAAAGCGGCGACAAGATGCGGTAGCGCATTGTGAATATTGCTGGAAAATCTCTCATCTCCGCTTCCGATCGCCTGTCTGCCGATGGATCCTACCGCCTGCAACGCCTCCTGCCGAAGTCCGATATTTTCCACTGACGAATAAGAGGGATTCCGGTAAGTGCTCAGCTTGGCGATATCTTCCAGGGCGGCAACGCCATCGAGCCCCTGGTTTCGGATCGATAGAATCGCCCACTCCCGTCCCTTCGGCGTCTCGTAATACGGCTCTTTCAGAATTGCACGCAAATTGCCGAGATATCTATAGCCATCCTTACCTAGGGAATAAACTTCCTGTGCAGCCAGTTGGTGGGCGGACCTGTGGTTATCCTTATCGCCTTGTGTCGCACCGGGAAATAATCTGTGGGCGAACAGGTCGTCGATACGCTCGAACTTGTTTTCCAGTGATCTTGCGAAGAACCTGTCTACCGATTCGTCCAGGGCACCCTGGAAAGCGGCGTTGAAAACCCATTTAACAGCACGCGGCAGAAGGTCCTGACTCATAAAAATCCCCGAATTAATGTATTCTTAATACACCATTCGGGGATTTTGCGCAATACCCTCACCTCAGGTAGCCAGTTCGCCTTCCTTCTCGGCTTCCAGCACGAACAGCAGGAATGACCGGCCGGTGACTTCGTAGGCATTGCCGAAATCGAAGCGCGGCTTGCCCGATACGACGGCGTCGTCGAGGTTGGTATCGACCAGCAGCTTCCAGTACTTGCCGTGCGCGGCGTCGGGCAGGGTGAAGTTCACCACGTCGTAATGCGCGTTGAAGATCATCAGCATGGTGGCGTCGTCGCCCTTCTTCTTGATGCCGGTCGGCTGAGCGCGGCCGTCGAGCATCATGCCCATGCATTTCGCGCCGGCATCGTTCCACTGGTCGATGCTCATCTCGGTGCCGGCAGGCGAGAACCAACTCGCGTCCTTGACCCCCAGCTCCTCGTTCCAGGTGCCGAGGATGAAACGCTGGCGGCGCAGGATGGCGTAGTTCTGGCGCAGGTGGGTGATCTTCTGTACGAACTTGATCAGGTCCTGCCCGGCCTCGGGAATTTCCCAGTTCAGCCAGTTCAGCTCGTTATCCTGGCAATAGGTGTTGTTGTTGCCCTGCTGCGTGCGGCCGAACTCGTCGCCGGCCAGCATCATCGGCGTGCCCTGGCTCAGGAACAGGGTCGCCAGCATGTTGCGCTTCTGCCGCTCGCGCAGCTTCAGTATCTCCGGGTCGTCGGTCGGGCCTTCGGCGCCGCAGTTCCAGCTGTAGTTGTTGTTGCTGCCGTCGTTACCGCCTTCGCCGTTGGCTTCGTTGTGCTTGCCGTCGTAGCTGACTACGTCGTTCAGCGTGAAGCCGTCATGCGCCGTCAGGAAGTTGACCGATGCCCAGGGATTGCGGCCACGATGGTTGAAGCAATCGCCCGAGCCAAGCAAGCGCGGGGCCAGCTTGGCGAGGCCGCCCTCCTCGCCTTTCCAGAAGGCACGCACCGTATCGCGGAACTTGTCGTTCCATTCTGCCCAGCCCGGCGGGAAGCCGCCGACCTGATAGCCGCCGGGTCCGCAATCCCATGGCTCGGCGATCAGCTTGGTCTGGGCCAGGGTCGGATCCTGCAGGCAGGCGTCGAGGAAACCGCAGCCCTCGTTGAAGCCGTTGGGTTCGCGGCCTAGGATCGTGGCGAGGTCGAAGCGGAACCCGTCGATCTGCATCTCGTTCGCCCAGTAGCGGAGCGAATCCGTCACCAGCTGCACGACACGGGGATAGCTGAGATTGAAGGTGTTACCCGTGCCGGTGTCGTTGATGTAGAATCGCTTGTCGTCGGCAAGGCGGTAATAGGTCGCGTTGTCGATGCCCTTGAAGCTGAGCGTCGGCCCGAGCTCGTTGCCTTCGGCGGTATGGTTGTAGACCACGTCCATGATCACTTCCAGGCCGGCATTGTGGTACTGGCCGACCATTTCCTTGAACTCGTCGATCCGGTGCGTCGCCGAGTAATGCGGCGCGGGCGCGAAGAAGCCGATCGTGTTGTAGCCCCAGTAATTGTGCAGGTTCTTTTCCTGCAGGTACTGGTCGTCGAAGAAGGCATGGACCGGCAGCAACTCCACGCTGCTGACGCCCAGCGTCTTGATGTAGTTGATGACGTCCTTGTCGCCCATGCCGGCATATTTGCCGCGCACACTCTCAGGGACCGACTTGTTCAGCATGGTGAAGCCCTTGACGTGCGCTTCGTAGAAGATCGTGCGATCCCATGGCACCCGTGGCTTTTCCTCGAACCGGGTCCAGTCGAAGCCGCCGTCGATGACGCGCGCCTTGGGCATGAACGGCGCGCTGTCCAGAGTCGAGAACGACAGGTCCTTGTCGGACGATGTTATGTCGTAGCCGAACAGGGCCGGGTTCCATTCGATCTCGCCCTGTATCGCCTTGGCATACGGGTCGAGCAGCAGCTTGTTCGGGTTGAAGCGATGTCCCGCCGCGGGCTCGTACGGGCCGTAAACGCGGTAGCCGTAGGTCGTGCCTGGCCCGAGATCCTCGACATAGCCGTGCCAGATTTCGTTGGTGTATTGCGGCAGTTCGATGCGGTCTATCTCAGTCTTGCCGTCGGCGTCGAACAGGCAGAGCTCGACCTTGGTGGCGGTGGTCGAGAAGATCGAGAAATTGATGCCGGAACCGTCCCAGGTCGCACCGAGCGGGAAGGGGGTGCCCTCGCGCACGCGGCTTTTGCTCTGGACCATGGGCGAGGATACGGATGCGTCGGGCATTTGGCTCTCTTTTGGGTGTCCTCGGCCGGGGATTTCCGCTTCGGTCAGCTAGTTGAACCTTGGCTTTTCCGATTCGTTCCCGTCAAAGTGTAGATTACGCCGACTGTGCAAATCGCATCTTCCTGCTATACTGTGACGAATGCTCGAAAATACGGAACGCAATCCAGACGCAGACGACCGGATCGATACCCCGAACGGGCAGGCGACGATGACGGTCGCGATCGGCGTCGCCATGAGCGTGGCCGCACTTTACCTGGCCCGCGACGTGCTGGTGCCGCTGACCCTGTCGGCCCTGCTCAGTTTTGCCCTTTCGCCGCCGATGCTGTGGATGCGGCGGCGCGGCGTGGCGCGGGTGCCGTCGGTCGTGGTGGTGGTGACGCTGGCCTTCGTCGGCATCTTCGGTCTGGGCCGACTGGTGGTCGCCCAGATGTCGACCCTTGCCGACAATCTGCCATCCTACCAGCAGAACCTGGAGAACAAGATCCGCTCGGTCCAGGGCGCGGCGGGCGACTCCGGCGTACTGGGCCGCGCCGCCGACATGCTGCGCAAGCTGAACGACCAGCTGGACAACAGCAGCGTCGCGCCCTCGACCGCGGGATTGAACCCGACCACCGGCAAGCCCGGCAAGGTTGCGCCGCATACCGGCATACCGATAGAACCCAGGCCGGTTCCGGTGCAGATCCAGCAATCGACGCCGGCGCCGATCCAGCTGCTGCAGAGCGTGATCGGCCCGTTGCTGGCGCCGCTGGCGACCACCGGCCTGATCGTGGTGCTGATCATCCTGTTCTTGCTGCAGCGCGAAAGCCTGCGCGACCGCTTCATCCGCCTGGTCGGCTCGCGCGACCTGCACCGCACCACCGAGGCCCTGAACGAGGCCAGCAGCCGCGTCAGCCGCTATCTGTTCCTGCAGCTGACGGTGAATGTCGTCTATTCGATACCGATCTTCTTCGGCCTGCGCGCGATCGGCGTGCCCAACGCGATATTGTGGGCGATGCTGGTGGTACTGATGCGCTTCGTGCCCTATGTCGGCATCATCATTGCCGCCATCTTCCCGCTGGCGCTTTCTCTGGCGGTCGATCCCAACTGGAACATGCTGATCTGGACGGCGACATTGTTCGTGTCGCTGGAGCTGGTGTTCGGCAACGTCATCGAGCCGTGGCTGTATGGGGTGAACACCGGCTTGTCGCCCGTCGCGATCATCGTCGCCGCGACGTTCTGGACGTGGCTGTGGGGACCCATCGGTCTGCTGCTGTCGACGCCGCTGACCGTGTGCCTGGTGGTGCTGGGCCGCCACGCGCCGCCGTTGCGCTTCCTGCATGTCCTGCTGGGCAACGACGCGCCGCTGGCGCCGTCCGAGACATTCTACCAGCGCCTGCTGGCCGACGATCCGGCGGAGGCGGCGGAAACCTGCGAGGGCATGCTGAAGGAACGTACGCTGGGGCAGATCTACGACGAGGTGGTCATCCCCGCGCTGGCGCTTGCACAGGACGACAGCAACCGCGGCGAGCTGAGCCGCAAGCTGCGCGGCCGCATCCGCGAAGGCATCGCAGAAGTGATCGAGACCTTCTCGACCCTGGAGAACGCGCCCGAGCGGGCGCAGGCGCAGACCATGATCGCCGCAGATCCCGGCGTCCCCGTGCTGTGCATCGTCGGCCGCAACGACCTGGACGAGGCGGCGACCGGCCTGCTGGTCCAGCTGCTGAACAAGCGCGACATCGGCGCGCGCCTGGTGTCGGCGGAATCGATCGTTACGCCCGACGATGCAGACCGCCAGATGGACGTGCGCGGCACGGCCAACACGCGCATCATCTGCCTGTCCTACATGAGCAACTCGCCGCTGAAGGCCAGGCTCCTGATCCGCAAGCTGCGCCGCAAGCACCTGCAGGATACCAAGGTCATCGTCGGCTTCTGGGGTTCGCGCACGGTCAGCGACGATTCGGCGAGCGAACGCCTGGCGGCGATGGGCGCCGACATGGTGGTGACGTCGCTGCAGGATGCGGTCGACAAGATCGCGGCGGCGATCGATCCGCCCGACACGATGCTGTCCGACCTGGCGCAGGCGGCGGCCAACGCCCTGCAGCAACGGCTGATGTAGGCCGCGGGCCCGCCACCGCATCATGAACCTGCGTGACCTGCGCTATGTCGTCGCCCTTGCCGACCTGAAACATTTCGGACGCGCTGCCGCCTTGTGCAATGTCAGCCAGCCGACGCTCAGCACGCAGCTGAAGAACCTGGAGGCGCAGCTGGGCGTGCAGCTGTTCGAGCGCGACAGCAAGCTGGTGACGGTTACCCAGGCCGGCGCCGAGATCGTGGCGCGCGCCCGCGCAATCGTGTCCGATGCCGACGCCATCGTCGCCATGGCCAACAGCCGGCAGGACATACTGGGCACGCCCTTCCGCCTCGGCGTCATCTCGACGCTGTGCCCCTATTTCCTGCCCTGGTTCATCCCCGCCTTCCGCGAGACATTTCCGGGTGCCAGGCTGGCGATCGAGGAGGATCTGACGGCGGAGCTGATGCAGCGCATGGCCAACCGGCAGCTGGATGCGGTGATCGCGGCGCTGCCGTTGCACGACGATACGATCGAAACACGTGCCCTGTTCGACGAACCGTTCTGGTTCGCCTGCCACAAGGATCACCCTCTGGCGCACAAGCGGAAGATATCCGGCGCCGATCTGCAGGCGAAGGACATATTGCTGCTGACGGAGGGACACTGTCTGCGCGACCAGGCCCTTGCCGTGTGCCAGGCGCCATCCCCGGCAGGCGGTTCCGATTACCGCGCCACCAGCCTGTCCACCCTGCGCCAGATGGTACAGGGCAACCTGGGTACGACATTGCTGCCGGCGCTGGCAGCGCAGGCGCTGGAGCCCGATATAATGATCATCCCGCTGGCCACCCCGGTGAGCCGCACCATCGCGGCAGCGTGGCGCAAGGGCAGCAGCAGGACCGGGGACGTGCAGGCGCTGATAGCGCTGATCAGAAAGAATCTGCCGCAAGGCGTAAAGGCTGTCCGATAGTCCAGGTAAATCGACGGTATTCAAACAATCGATTTCACTGATATGGGAAACGGCGCTATACGCAGCCCATGCAATCACATCAGGGTGAATAGACCATGTCCGAAAATCCCAAGCTGACGACCACCGCCGGTGCGCCTGTTCCCGATAACCAGAACAGCATCACCGCCGGTCCGCGCGGGCCCGTGCTGCTGCAGGATTATCAGCTGCTGGAGAAGCTGGCGCACCAGAACCGCGAACGCATTCCCGAGCGCGTCGTGCATGCCAAGGGCTCGGGGGCATACGGAACGCTGACCGTCACCAACGACATCAGCAAGTACACCAAGGCGAAGATATTCTCCGAAGTCGGCAAGAAGACCGAGCTGCTGATCCGCTTCTCCACCGTCGCCGGCGAACGCGGCGCCGCCGACGCAGAGCGCGACGTGCGTGGCTTTTCGATCAAGTTCTATACCGAGGAAGGCAACTGGGACATGGTGGGCAACAACACCCCTGTGTTCTTTGTCCGTGATCCCATGAAGTTCCCCGACTTCATCCGCACCCAGAAGCGCCACCCGGTGACCAACATGCGGTCGGCGACCGCGATGTGGGATTTCTGGTCGCTGTCGCCGGAAAGCCTGCACCAGGTCACCATCCTGTTTTCCGATCGCGGACTGCCGCAGGGTTATCGCTTCATGAACGGCTACGGCAGCCATACGTTCAGCCTGTGGAACAACGCGGGCGAACGCTACTGGGTCAAGTTCCACTTCAAGTCGATGCAGGGCCACAGGCACTGGACCAACGACGAGGGCAACCAGGTCATCGCCAACGATCGCGAAAGCGCGCAGCGCGACCTGTACGAATCGATCGAGAAGGGCGACTTCCCGAAATGGAGCATGAAGATACAGGTCATGCCGGAACTGGACGCGCAGAAAACGCCTTACAATCCGTTCGACCTGACCAAGGTATGGCCGCACAAGGACTACCCGCTGATCGATGTCGGCGTGGTCGAGCTGAACCGCAACCCCGAGCATTATTTCGCCGAGATCGAGCAGTCGTCCTTCTCGCCGTCCAACATCGTGCCGGGCATCGCGTTCTCGCCCGACAAGATGCTGCAGGCACGCGTGTTCGCCTATGCC
The DNA here is from genome assembly GCA_965199335.1 of Alphaproteobacteria bacterium. GTDB lineage: Bacteria > Pseudomonadota > Alphaproteobacteria > CALMVH01 > CALMVH01 > CBDAQV01. The sequence goes on from CBDAQZ010000004.1 coordinate 670,044, forward strand.
GACGCCCATCGCTACCGCGTCGGCACGCATTACGAGGCGCTGCCGGTGAACAAGCCGAAGGGCTGCCCGGTACATACGTATCATGCCGACGGCGCGATGCGCTTCGACGCACCCAAGGGCAACGACGCTTATTACGAGCCGAACTCGTTCGGCGGCCCGGTCGAGGATCCTTCGGCGAAGGAACCGCCGCTACGCATCGACGGCGACGCCGCCCGCTACAACCACCGCGAAGGCAACGACGACTATACCCAGGCGGGCAACCTGTTCAGGATGTTCGACGAAGGCCAGCGGCAGCGCCTGTTCCACAACATAGTCGCATCGATGCAGGGCGTACCGGCGGAGATCATCGCGCGCCAGATAGAGCATTTCACCAAGTGCGACCCGGCCTATGGCGCGGGCGTTGCCGAAGAGGTCGACAAGGTCCACACCAAGCCGAACAGCTCGCCGCAAACGTCGTAATTAAATTCCCCTGCTATGGGAGGGGTAATCAGCTCGCCATGACGTGGTCGATCGCCTCGATCAGCATGGCGAGGTCGACGGGCTTGGACAAATGGGCGTTCATGCCGGCGGCTATGCAGCGGTCGATATCTTCCTGCATGGCGTTGGCGGTAAGGCCGATGATCGGCAGGTCCTTGTAGCCCGCTTCGCGGATGCGCCTTGTGGCGGTCAGCCCGTCCATCACCGGCATCTGCATATCCATCAGAACCAGGTCGAAGATGCCGCCGCTAAGTATCGCTTCGAATGCTGCCGCGCCGTCGTTGACGGCGATCACCTCATGTCCCAGCGTTTCCAGAAGCTCGGTGAACAGAAGCTGGTTCACGGGCGAATCCTCGGCCAGCAGGATCCGGCTTCGATGCGCGGCAGCCTTGGCTTTCCGGTGATCGGACGTCTTGGAGTCGGGTGCGGTCAACAAGCGGATATTGAACCAGAAACTGCTGCCCCTGCCAAGCGTGCTGTCGGCGCCGATCGTGCCGCCCATCGCTTCGACCAATTCCTTGGAAATGGCGAGCCCGAGACCGGTGCCGCCGAACTGGCGCGTGGTGGAGGCTTCGGCCTGGCTGAACCGCTGGAACAACCGAGGCAGCTTGTTGCGCGCGATCCCGCACCCGGTATCGTTGACGGCAAAGCGCAGCGCGACGACATCGCCGGCGGTACCGGTCGGTTCGATCTCGACCGTTATGCCGCCGCTGGTGGTGAACTTGATCGCGTTGCTGACCAGGTTCAGCAATACCTGCTTCAACCGGTTGGGATCGCCGACCATCGTCTGCGGCACGGCGATGCTGACGACGCTGTCCAGCTTCAGCCCCTTGCGCTGCGCCTCGTTCGTCATGACCCCGATGCAGCTGTCCACCATCGCGCGCAGGTCGAACGGAATGGATTCCAGCTGCAGCTTTCCTGCCTCGATCTTGGAGTGATCGAGGATGTCGCTGATCAACGTCAGCAGGTGCTGGCCGGCTTCGCGCTGCAGTTTCAGATAGCGGCGCGTCTCGGTGGACTTGCTGCGCATCAGCAACAGATCCGAGAAGCCGATGATGCTGGTCAGCGGTGTGCGCAGCTCGTGGCTCATGCTCGACAGGAAATCGCTTTTCGCGCGGCTTGCCGCCTCGGCCGCCTGCCGCGCCGCATGCAGGCGTGCTTCGGTTTCCTTTTGCATGGTGACGTCGATGACGGCCCCGAACAGCGCCTGGACCATTCCGTTGGCGCCGATTTCGCAAAACCCGCGCGACATTATGTACCGCAGCTCGCCATCGACGCGCGTAATCCTGGCTGTATATTCGAAATCGCGCTGAAGATTGACCGCCATTTCTATCGTCTCGGAAACGAATTTCCTGTCGTCGGGATGATAGAGGCTGAGAGCGCTGGCCAGGCTGACTTTGTAGTCGGCCGGATTGAACCCGAAGATGCGATAGCTACCATCGGACCAGGTGACTTTCTCACCCGGGAAATCGACGCGCCAGTATCCGGCATTGGCGATCTGCTCGCCCAGCATCAGGTTGCGATTGACGCTGCGCGTTTCCGATTCGACCCGTTTCAGATCCTCCTCGCGCCGGTGCAGATGTTGCGCCATCTCGTGAAACGCCACCAGCATCTCGGCCATCTCGGGCATCGACGCGGTGAGGTCGGGCAATTCCTCGAACTTTCCCTCCCCTAGCGACCGGGCCGCCAGCGTCAACCGCTTCGTCGGCTTGAACACCATGATCTCGGCGGCGACAAGTCCGATCAGGGCCGCCGCCAGAACCGTAATGAGAACGGTCAGCACGTTCAGCGCCAGGCGCTCGTGGATGCGGTCCAGGACCGGCTGCTCCAGAATGCCGACCGCTATGAAAGTGGAGTTGCCCCAGAAGGGACGGAACGAATAGAAGCGTTGTATCTGGTCGAGCCCCTGGCCCTCGAACTCGCCCGAATGTTTTGCCAGGACGGCCTGGGTAAGCGGGTGGAAATTCGTGTTCTGGCCGGTGAACTTGGCGGCCTCGGGGTAACGCCCCAAGACGGTGCCGGCGGAATCGAAGATGGTGACGCAGACATCGTCGGCCAGCTTCTTGCGCGCCAGGAAATCGTTGAACTCCTTCAGATCGATGGCAAGGATGCCCAGTCGTATCACCGTTCCCTTGTCGTCCAGGATCGGCTTCAGCACGGTCAGAACCGGCTTGTGACTGATTCGTCCGATATGGAAATCGCTGAAGGTCATCCTTTTGGTGGCGAGGGCCTGCTGGAAATAGGGCTTGTCGGATATGGACAGGTGCTGTCTTGCCGCTTCGCCGCACGTCGCCATTCCATCTATGCCGGTCGTACCCAGACCGGTCACCCATTTGTAACGGGCCTTGATCTTGTCGGTGAACACGCCGCATTCGTCGGTCGTACCGCTGGTTTCCGGCGCGGTGGCGACGAAATCGAGCACGATCTGGGCCTGCAGCATCATGTCGTCATATTGTTCGTTCGCGGTATCGACCATCTGGTCGGCGCGGGACTGCAGGGCGGCGATGCTCCGCTCCGTATCGTCATGCGCGCTGTAGACTTCCATCATCACGATCGGGATGACAGCCAGCATGCAAAGTACCAGAACGCGCACGCGAAAACCCGACCAAGGCCGCGAGGGCAAGCGTTTGACGACAGACAAGCCCGGCTTCGACATGAAACCACTCTGACGCTTAAGACATGAAAGACGTGTAAAGGACCCTAAAAGCCTCGGATTGTCAGCGATCCGGAGCACGTGCTGGACAGGGTGGAGCTACCGCTCTTCAGGCAGTCGACCTGCTCGCTCTCGTCATCGCCGGTTTTTCCATCGACCGTGCTTTCGCTCAGGTTCGAGATCAACGCCTGCAGCGGAAAGACGTTCGAGCTCTGGGACAGGGTGGAAGTCGTCGAGCTGGTGACCGGCGTCTGGAATATCTGGTTGTTGACGACCTGGGCCAGGATCAGACTGCTGGCCGGGGTCGTGGTGGTGCCGGTGTTCTGCCCCGCCTGCGGGGTGACGGTCAGGGTACCTGGCACGTAGGTGATCGAGTAATCCAGCGCGCTGCCGCCGAAGGGCAGGATCTGGTAGGAGCCGGCGGGCGAGTTCAGCTGCGCGCCCGACAGGAACGACAGGCCGGTGACGACGGCCTGGCTGTCGTTGTTGACCAGGCCGGTATAGACGGCGCTGAAGGACGGATCGGCCTGGCCCTGGGTGCGGCTGGCGTTGTTGGCGGTGATGACCAGCGGCGCGGCGATCACGGTCAGCGTGCCGGGTTCGTAGACGATGGTGTAGTCGGGCGCGACGGCGTTGGACAGGGTGATCTGGTACTGGCCGACGTTCGACGCTGCGGTCGCGGTGGTGTTGTAGGTGATTCCGGTGACGCTGTCGCCCGGCTGCAGGCCGATATAGGTGACGCCGTAGGTCTGGTTGCTGGACCCGTAGGTGCGCGACGTGTCGTTGGCGACGATGGTCAGCGCGGCCTTGGTGACGTCCAGCGTGCCATTGACGTAGGAGATGGCGTAGTTCGACGCCGCGCCGTTGGCGGCCGTAATCGTCCAGCTGCTGCCGGATGGTGCATTGGCCGGATCGTTGGCGGTTACGGTCAGCCCGGTGACGACGCTCGAGGTCTGTCCGAGCACCAGGCCGCTGAAGGTGGCGCTGAAGGCGGGATCGGGCTGGCCGAAGATGCGGGTGGAGTCGTTGGCCGTGATGGTCAGCGGCGCCTTGTTGACGGTGAAGGTGCCGCCGCCGGCATCGCCGATGACATAGTTGGCGGCGCTGCCGCCGGTCGGGGCGATCGTGTAGCTGCCCGCGACGTCGGACGATGCGGTTGCCGTGGTGCTGTATCCGAGGCCGCTGACCAGGCTGCCGCCCTGTCCCGCGTCGGCGGCGATCAGGCCGGTATAGCTGTAGCTGACGGCGACGTTCGTTCCGCCATAGGTCTGGCTACCGGTCGCGCTGATCACCAGAGGCGCCTGGTTGATCGTGAAAGCGCCCGTGCTGTCGACGATCGTGTAGTTGGCGGCGCTGCCGTTGGTTGCCGTGGTGCTATAGGTGCCGGCCACGGGCGAGGTGGCGGTGGCGGTCGTAGTGTAGCCCAGGCCGCTGACCAGGCTGTTGCCGTTGCCGGCATCGGCGGCGATCAGGCCACCATAGCTATAGCTTACGCTGACATTCGTACCGCCATAGGTCTGGCTGCCGGTCGGAGTGACGGTCAGGACCGCCTTGTTGATCGTGAACGTGCCGCTGCCGTCGCCCACGACATAATTGTCGGCGGTGCCACCGGTTGCCGAGACGGTGTAGCTGCCAGCGACCGGCGATGTCGCCGTGGCCGTGGTGCTGTAGCCGAGGCCGCTGACGATGCTTGCACCCTGTCCCGCATCGGCGGCGATCAGGCCGGTATAGCTGTAGCTTACGACAACATTGGTGCCGCCGTAGGTCTGGCTGCCGGTGGCGCCTACCACAAGAGGCGCCTTGTTGATGGTGAAGGCGCCGGTGGCATCGGTGATCGTATAGTTGGCTGCCGTGCCGTTGGTGGCGGTGGCGCTGTACGTACCCGCGACCGGTGACGTCGCGGTGGCTGTCGTGGTGTAGCCGAGGCCGCTGACAAGCGTACCGCCCTGACCCGCGTCGGCGGCGATCAGGCCGTTATAGGTGTAGCTGATGGCGACGTTGGTCCCGCCGTAGGTCTGGCTGCCGCTGGCCGTCACCGTCAATGGCGCGCGGTTGATCGTGTACGTGCCGCCGCCGGCATCGCCGATCGTGTAATTGGCCGCCGTGCCGCCGGTGGCCGCGATGGTGTAGCTGCCAGCGACCGGCGATGTCGCCGTAGCCGTGGTGTTGTAGCCGAGGCCGCTGACCAGCGTGCCGCCCTGGCCCGCATCGGCGGCGATCAAACCGGTATAGGTGTAGGTGACCGCGACGTTGGTGCCGCCATAGGTCTGGCTGCCGGTCGCCGCGATGACCAGCGGCGCCTTGTCGACCGTGAACGCGCCCGTGGCGTCGGTTATGGCGTAGTTTGCGGCCGTGCCGTTGGTAGCAGTGACGCTATATGTGCCCGCGACCGGCGAGGTGGCCGTGGCGGTCGTGGTGTAGCCGAGGCCGCTGACCAGCGTGCCGCCCTGTCCCGCGTCGGCGGCGATCAGGCCGGTATAGGTGTAGCTGACCGCGACGTTGGTGCCGCCATAGGTCTGGCTGCCGCTGGCAGTCACTGTCAGAGGCGCCTGGTTGATGACGAACGCGCCGGTGCCGTCGACGATGTTGTAGTTGCTGGCGCTTCCGTTGGTTGCGGTTGCCGTGTAGCTGCCTGCGACCGGTGACGTCGCGGTGGCGGTCGTGGTGTAGCCCAGGCCGCTGACCAGGCTGCCGCCCTGGCCGGCGTCGGCGGCGATCAGGCCATTGTAAGTGTAGCCGACGGCGACGTTGGTGCCGCCATAGGTCTGGCTGCCGCTGGCGGTTACCGTCAGGTCGGCCTTGTTGACGGTGAAGGTGCCGGTGGCATCGGTGATCGTGTAGTTCGCCGCCGTTCCGTTGGTGGCGGTCGCCGTGTAGCTGCCCGCGACCGGCGAGGTGGCCGTGGCGGTCGTGGTATAGCCGAGGCCGCTGACCAGGCTGCCGCCCTGGCCGGCATCGCCCGCGGTAAGGCCGTTATAGGTATAGCTGACGCTGACATTGGTGCCGCCGTAGGTCTGGCTGCCGCTGGCCGTGACGGTCAGCGGTGCGCGGTTGATCGTGAAGGCGCCTGTGCCGTCGACGATGTTGTAGTTGGCGGCGCTGCCGTTTGTTGCGGTCGCCGTGTAGCTGCCTGCCACCGGCGAGGTGGCCGTGGCAGTCGTGGTGTAGCCGACGCCGCTGACCAGGCTGCCGCCCTGGCCCGCATCGGCGGCGATCAGTCCGGTATAGCCGTAGTTGACGACGACGTTGGTGCCGCCATAGGTCTGGCTGCCGGTCGGCGTCACCGTCAGGTCCGCCTTGTTGACGGTGAAGGTGCCGCCTCCGGCATCGCCGACCACGTAATTCGCCGCCGTGCCGCCGGTCGCCGCGATGGTGTAGCTGCCTGCGACCGGCGAGGTGGCCGTGGCGGTCGTGGTGTAGCCGACGCCGCTGACCAGGCTGCCGCCCTGGCCGGCATCGGCGGCGATCAGGCCGGTATACGTATAGCTGACGACGACGTTGGTGCCGCCATAGGTCTGGCTGCCCGTCGCGCTGACTACAAGGGGAGCCTTGTCGATCGTGAAGGCGCCCGTGCCATCGATGATCGTGTAGTTGCTGGCCGTGCCGTTGGTGGCGGTAACGGTGTAGCTGCCCGCAACCGGGGAGGTCGCGGTGGCGGTGGCGCTATAGCCGAGGCCGCTGACCAGGCTGCCACCCTGGCCGGCATCTCCGGCGGTCAGGCCGGCATAGCTATAGCTTACGGAAACATTGGTTCCCCCGTAGGTCTGGCTGCCGGTCGGCGTTACCGTCAGGTTCGCCTTGGTGATCGTCAGGTTGTTGCCGACATAGCTGATCGTGTAGTTCGATCCAGCCGACAGGGTGTTCTGGCCGATGGCGTAAGAGCCGACGTTCTCGCCGGCCGTACGGCTGAGCGCACCCGTGAATACCGAACTGCCATCGCTGAACTGGTAGCCTGTCGCGGTGTAGGCCAGCGTCGGGTCGCTCGATCCATACACCTTGCTTTCGGCGGTGGCCGATACCGTCAGCGTCGCCGGCGTCACCGTCAGGTTGTTGCCGACGTAAGAGATCGTGTAGTTGCCGCCTGCCGATAGCGTGTTCTGGCCGATGGCGTAAGAACCGACGTTCTCGCCAGCTGTCCTGTTCAACGCACCGGTGAACACGGCGCTGGTATCGCTCAATTGGTAGCCGGTCGCGGTGTAGGCCAGCGTCGGGTCGGAGGCACCGTAGACCTTGCTCTCGGCAGTGGCCGATACCGTCAGCGTCGCCGGGGTGATGGTCAGGTTGTTACCGACATAGCTGATCGTGTAGTTCGATCCAGCGCTGAGCGTGTTCTGGCCGATGGCGTAAGAACCGACGTTCTCGCCAGCTACCCGGTTCAACGCGCCCGTGAAGATACTGCTGGTGTCGCTGAGCTGGTAGCCGGTCGCGGTGTACGCCAGCGTCGGGTCGCTTGCGCCATAGACCTTGCTTTCCGCCGTGGCCGATACCGTCAACGTTGCCGGCGTGATCGTGAGGTTGTTGCCGACGTAAGAGATCGTGTAGTTGCTGCCTGCCGACAGCGTATTCTGGCCGATCGCGTAGCTGCCGACGTTCTCGCCAGCTGTGCGGCTGAGCGCACCCGTGAATACCGAACTGCCATCGCTGAACTGGTAGCCGGTTGCGGTGTAGGCCAGCGTCGGGTCGGAGGCACCGTAGACCTTGCTCTCGGCAGTGGCCGATACCGTCAGCGTCGCCGGCGTGATCGTCAGGTTGTTGCCGACGTAGCTGATCGTGTAGTTCGATCCGGCCGACAGCGTGTTCTGTCCGATCGCATAGCTGCCGACGTTCTGGCCGGCGGCGCGGCTGAGTGCGCCCGTCAGTATGCCGCTGCCGTCGCTGAACTGATAGCCGGTCGCGGTGTAGGCCAGCGTCGGGTCGCTCGCGCCGTAGACCTTGCTCTCGGCGGTCGCGCTGACCGTCAGCGTCGCCGGCGTGATCGTCAGGTTGTTGCCGACGTAGCTGATCGTGTAGTTGCCGCCTGCCGATAGCGTGTTCTGGCCGATGGCGTAAGAACCGACGTTCTCGCCAGCTGTCCTGTTCAATGCGCCGGTGAACACCGCGCTGGTATCGCTGAACTGGTAGCCGGTTGCGGTGTAGGCCAGCGTCGGGTCGGAGGCACCGTAGACCTTGCTCTCGGCAGTGGCCGATACCGTCAGCGTCGCCGGCGTTATCGTCAGGTTGTTGCCGACGTAAGAGATCGTGTAGTTCGATCCGGCCGACAGCGTGTTCTGTCCGATCGCATAGCTGCCGACGTTCTCGCCAACCGCCCTGTTCAACGCACCGGTGAACACCGCGCTGGTGTCGCTGAACTGGTAGCCGGTCGCCGTATAGGCCAGCGTCGGGTCGCTCGCGCCGTAGACCTTGCTCTCGGCGGTCGCGCTGACCGTCAGCGTCGCCGGCGTGATCGTCAGGTTGTTGCCGACGTAGCTGATCGTGTAGTTGCCGCCTGCCGATAGCGTGTTCTGGCCGATGGCGTAAGAACCGACGTTCTCGCCAGCTACCCGGTTCAATGCGCCGGTGAACACCGCGCTGGTATCGCTGAACTGGTAGCCGGTCGCCGTGTAGGCCAGCGTCGGGTCGGAGGCACCGTAGACCTTGCTCTCGGCAGTGGCAGATACCGTCAGCGTCGCCGGCGTGATCGTCAGGTTGTTGCCGACGTAGCTGATCGTGTAGTTGCCGCCTGCCGATAGCGTGTTCTGGCCGATGGCATAGCTGCCGACGTTCTGGCCGGCGGCGCGGCTGAGTGCGCCCGTCAGTATGCCGCTGCCGTCGCTGAACTGATAGCCCGTTGCCGTATAGGCCAGCGTCGGGTCGCTCGCGCCGTAGACCTTGCTCTCGGCAGTGGCCGATACCGTCAGCGTCGCCGGCGTGATCGTCAGGTTGTTACTGACATAGCTGATCGTGTAGTTGCTGCCGGCCGACAGCGTGTTCTGGCCGATGGCATAGCTGCCGACATTCTGGCCGGCGGCGCGGCTGAGTGCGCCCGTCAGTATGCCGCTGCCGTCGCTGAACTGATAGCCGGTCGCGGTGTAGGCCAGCGTCGGATCGCTGGCGCCGTAGACCTTGCTCTCGGCAGTGGCCGATACCGTCAGCGTCGCCGGCGTGATCGTCAGGTTGTTACTGACATAGCTGATCGTGTAGTTGCTGCCGGCCGACAGCGTGTTCTGGCCGATGGCATAGCTGCCGACATTCTGGCCGGCGGCGCGGCTGAGTGCGCCCGTCAGTATGCCGCTGCCGTCGCTGAACTGATAGCCCGTTGCCGTATAGGCCAGCGTCGGGTCGCTCGCGCCGTAGACCTTGCTCTCGGCAGTGGCCGATACCGTCAGCGTCGCCGGCGTTATCGTCAGGTTGTTGCCGACGTAAGAGATCGTGTAGTTCGATCCGGCGCTGAGCGTATTCTGGCCGATGGCGTAAGAGCCGACGTTCTCGCCCGCCGCGCGGCCGAGCGTACCGGTGAATATGCCGCTGCCGTCGCTGTACTGATAGCCGGTCGCCGTGTAGGCCAGCGTCGGGTCGCTCGCGCCGTAGACCTTGCTCTCCGCCGTGGCAGATACCGTCAGCGTCGCCGGCGTGATCGTCAGGTTGTTGCCGACATAGCTGATCGTGTAGTTGCCGCCTGCCGATAGCGTGTTCTGGCCGATGGCGTAAGAACCGACGTTCTCGCCAGCTGTCCTGTTCAATGCGCCGGTGAACACCGCGCTGGTATCGCTGAACTGGTAGCCGGTCGCCGTGTAGGCCAGCGTCGGGTCGGAGGCACCGTAGACCTTGCTCTCCGCCGTGGCAGATACCGTCAGCGTCGCCGGCGTGATCGTCAGGTTGTTGCCGACATAGCTGATTGTGTAGTTCGATCCAGCGCTGAGCGTATTCTGGCCGATGGCGTAAGAGCCGACGTTCTGGCCGGGGGCGCGGCTGAGTGCGCCGGTCAGTATGCCGCTGCCGTCGCTGAACTGATAGCCGGTCGCGGTGTAGGCCAGCGTCGGATCGCTTACACCGTAGACCTTGCTCTCCGCCGTGGCAGATACCGTCAGCGTCGCCGGCGTGATCGTCAGGTTGTTGCCGACGTAGCTAATCGTGTAGTTGCCGCCTGCCGACAGCGTGTTCTGGCCGATGGCGTAGCTGCCGACGTTCTCCCCAGCTGTACGGCTGAGCGCACCCGTGAATACCGAACTGCCATCGCTCAGCTGGTAGCCGGTCGCGGTGTAGGCCAGCGTCGGATCGCTCGCGCCGTAGACCTTGCTCTCGGCGGTCGCGCTGACCGTCAGCGTCGCCGGCGTGATCGTCAGGTTGTTGCCGACGTAAGAGATCGTGTAATTGCCGCCTGCCGACAGCGTGTTCTGGCCGATGGCGTAGCTGCCGACGTTCTCGCCGGTCGTACGGCTGAGCGTACCGGTGAATATGCCGCTGCCGTCGCTGTACTGGTAGCCGGTCGCCGTGTAGGCCAGCGTCGGGTCGGAAGCGCCGTAGACCTTGCTCTCCGCCGTGGCCGATACTGTCAGCGTCGCCTTGTTGATGGTCTCGTTGGCGCTGACATAGGTGATCGTGTAGTCCAGCGCCGCGTAGGGCGAGGTCAGCGCCACGCTGCCCTGGCCGATCGCGTAGGTGCCCGCCGCCGTGACGCCGCCGTCGCTGACGCCGCCCGACAGGATCGAGCCGTAGGTATCGCCGCTCTCGAGCGTACCCGACGACGTATAGCTCAGCGCGCCGACCGCCGTGCCGTAGGTCGTGGTCGCCGCCCCGGCCGTGACCGTGATCGCCTGCTGGCCCGGCGTCAGGGACCCGCCGGCGTTCAGGTCGTCGCCGATCTGGTTGCCGCCGTGGATGTACGTGCTGCCCGCGCCCGCCGTCACGCCGCCCGTGCCGCTGTCGCCCGCCACCGTGGCGCCGGTGTAGTTCAGCCCCACCAGCCCGCCGACCGCAAAGCTGTTCGTGCCCACCGAGACGTTGCCACCGAACGTGCTGGCCGTGACCGTGCCCGTGTTGTAGCCGGCGATGCCGCCGACCGCGCTGCCGGACGCCGCGCCGGTGACGCTGTTCGTCGCCGCAAGTCCCGTCACTAGGCCGGCATTGTAGCCGACGATGCCGCCGACATTCTGTGCGCCGCCGACCGCCTCGCTGGCCGTGCCGCCGCTGATCGTGCTGCCGACATCGTTGTAGCCGACCAGGCCGCCGATCGCCGTGCCGCCGGGGGTGGAAAGGGTGGCTGTGGCCGAAACCAGGCCGCCGGCGATCAGGCTGGCGGTGCCGCTGGCATAGCCGACAAGCCCTCCCACGTCCTGGCTGTTCGAGCCTACGGAAATGACGCCCGAAACCGTTCCCGTGCCGGTGATGGTGCCGCTGTTATAACCGACCAGGCCGCCGACGGAATTGGTTGCCGTACCCGACGTCACGCCGACGCCCGCCAATATCGTGCCTGCGAACGCACCGGCGGAAAGCACCCCGAGATTCTTTCCGATCAGGCCGCCCACAACGGCTACATTGCTGGTTCCGGAGATCGTGCCCGTCATCGTGCCGCCCAGAACGGTCGCGCTGTTGAGCCCGACCAGGCCGCCGACGTCGCCGATCGCGCTGGTGGCCAGGATCAAGCCCGAAAACGATCCGTTCGAAATCGTGCCGGCGATGTTGCGCGCCACCAGGCCGCCGATCCAAGTCGAGCCCAGGTTGGCGATCGTTCCCGAGGACGCCGCATTGATGATTTTGCCGCCGTTGATTCCGGCGATGCCCCCGGCGCTGCTTCCGGTGACGTTGTTGCCGGCGGTGACGCCGGTTATGGTGCCGGTATTGTATCCGGCGATGCCACCCACGTCGACACCGCCGCTTATGGCCTCGCCGGCGATACCGCCGCTTATCGTGCTGCCGGAATCGTTGTAGCCGACCAGGCCGCCGACATTCGTGCTTCCGGAAGTGGACAAGACGGCGGTCCCGGCCACCGTGCCGCCGGTGATCTGCGACGTGACCGACGTGCCGGTGCCATAGCCGCTATAGCCGACCAGGCCGCCGACCTGGCTGCTGCCGCTACCGACACTGATCGCGCCCGACACCGTGCCGTCACTGATCGTGCCGCCTTTATTGTAGCCTACCAGGCCGCCGACGTTCTGCTCGGCCGTACCACCGTTGATCGTGCCGCCGAATGTGCCGCTCGTGATCTTGCCGGTATTCACACCTGCAAGGCCCCCGATGCTCGTCAGGCCGGCAATTGCCGTGATCGTCGCCGTACCGACATCACCAGTCAGCGTACCTGAATTCGAGCCGACAATGCCGCCAAGGCTGGCTCCTGCGCTCGTGGCGGATACTTGCCCCGAAACGGTTACGGATGAGATCGTCCCGGCGTTGTTGCCTGCGGCGCCACCTTCAGAACTAACGGTACCGGTATTGATTACCGTGCCGGCAAAGGTGCTGTTGGTTAAAAGGCCCGGGTTGTATCCGACCAGACCGCCAAAAGTCTGATTGCCGCTGACCGTACCGCCGCTATACGTAGAGGTGGTGACGGTGCCGGAGTTTACACCCGCGATGCCGCCGACATTCTGGTACCCTAGAACATTGCCCGTGGCGGTCACTCCGGAGACCAATCCGGCATTCGAGCCGACGATGTCGCCAATACCGGTATAACCTCCGCCGGTAATCGATACCGAAGCCATGCCGCCGAGAACGGAGGCGCCATTTGCTACCACGCCAATCAATCCACCGACATTAGGGGAACCGGCGCCGACCGAAATAACCGCCGACGCAAGGGCAGTCCCCGCCGTGACCGTGCCTGCGGCCAGATCGCCGACCAGCCCGCCGACGCCGGTGACGTTCGTGCCGGTGGTGATAGTGCCGCCGAAGGAGGCGGCAGAAACTGTCCCGCCGTTATCGTAGCCGACCACGCCGCCGACATTGTTGGTGTAGTAGCCAACCGTTACGCTGCCCGAGAAGACATCGGAATATAATTTGCCGGAATTGTAGCCGGCAATGCCGCCGACGCTCGATGCCGATGTGCCAGCCGCGATACTGTTGCTGCCGGTGATGCCCGTTATCACACCCGCGTTGTAGCCGACATAACCGCCGACATTGCTGGTGCCGCTTACCGCTTCGCTCGCCGTGCCGCCGCTGATCGTGCTGCCGAGATCGTTGTAGCCGACCAGGCCGCCGATCGATGTACCGTTCGGCGTGGAAAGCACCGCCGTGCCCAGCACCGTGCCGCCGCTGATCGTCGACGTGACCGACGTGCCGGTGCCGTAGCCGCTATAGCCGACCAGGCCGCCGACCTGCTGGCTGCCGCTGCCAACCGTGATGGCACCCGATACCGTGCCGTCACCGATTGTGCCGCCGTTGGTGTAGCCTACCAGGCCGCCGACCGCTGTGTTTGCGCTACCGGCATTGATCGTGCCGCTAAAGGTGCCGCTACTGACTACGCCGGCACTGTTATAGCCAATCAGACCGCCAATTTTGCTAGAACCGCTCCCGGCCGAAATTGTTTCGGAAGAAACATCGTTGGAGACCGTATTGTAGTTCGTCCCGACAAGTCCGCCGATAGCACTGCTGCCCGAGCCAGCCAGTACGGTTCCGGTAGCCGTGGAACCGGAGAGGAACGCATTGTTGGCGCCTACCAACCCGCCGACGTTGTAAGATCCGGAAACCGTATTGTTTGCCGTCGAGGCTATGATCGTGCGCTGGTTATAGCCGACCAGACCGCCGACGATGTTGGAGCCGGTGACATTATTGATCGCAGTAAGACCCGACACGGTACCATAGTTTGTGCCGACGTCCCCGCCTACGAATTGAGTGCCGCTCACTGCCTCGTTCGCCGTGCCGCCGCTGATCGTGCTGCCGCCGTCGTTGTAGCCGACCAGGCCGCCGATCGATGTACCGCCGGGGGTGGAAAGAGTCGCCGTGCCAACTACTGTGCCGCCCGTGATCTGCGATGTGACCGACGTGCCTGTGCCGTAGCCGCTATAGCCGACCAGACCGCCGACGTTCTGGCTGTTGCTGCCAACCGAAATTACGCCCGATACCGTACCGCCGTTGATCGTGCTGCCGGTATTGTAGCCGATCAGGCCGCCGATGTTGCTGCTCGCGCTGCCTGCACTGATCGTGCCGCTGAACGTGCCACTGATTGTATGGTTGGCATAGTCCGCTCCGATCAGGCCACCGATATCCGAACTGCCCGCGCCCGCGTTGATCGTGCCGGAAACAGTATCCGCGGCCATGGCGGCGGCATAGCCAGCCAGTCCCCCTATTTCCACATTGGCGGAACCAGCTGAAATTGTACCGGAAAAGCTGTCGCCGCTCAGTTGTCCGGTGCCGTTGCCGACGACACCGCCGACCTCACCTGCGCCGCTAAGGGTTGTTATCGTGTTGCTGGCCGACGAGGCGCTGACAACACCGGGATTGTAGCCTGCAATACCACCGACATCGTAGGCGAGCGCCGCGCCGGTAACCGCATTGGTGGCGCTAACCCCGGTGATGAGGCCACTATTGCCGCCGGCATATCCGCCCACATGTGCAGAACCGCTTACAGCCTCGTTCGCGGTGCCGCCGGAAATGGTGCTGCCGGAATCGTTGTAGCCAACCAGCCCGCCGACGTTTGTGCTGCCGGGGGTGGAAAGAGTAGCGCTCGCCGATACTAAACCACCCGTGATCTGCGACGTGACCGAGGTGCCGGTGCCGTAGCCGCTGTAGCCGACCAGGCCGCCGACATTCTGGCTATTGCTGCCAACCGATACGGCGCCCGACACCGTACCGCCGCTGATCGTGCCGCCGTTGTTGTACCCGACCAAGCCGCCGACCGCCACGTTGGCGCTGCCGGCGGCGATCGTGCCGCTGAACGTGCCGCCGGTCATGGTGCGGTTCGCGGCCTCGAAGCCGACCAGGCCGCCGATATTGGAACTGCCCGAGCCGACCGAGATCGTATTGGAGGCGTTGCCGATGACCAGATTGCTGTTGAAGGCGGTATTGTTTCCGAACAGACCGCCGATGTTCGAGCTGCCGGCGCCGACGGAAATCAGTCCGGATGTCGTCATCGTGCCCGAGACGTTGCCGGCGTAGGCGTAACCGATCAGGCCGCCGATATTCGATTCAGCAGTGCCGCCCGAGATCGTGATCTGGGCGTAGCCGCCCAGGATCGACGGGCCGTTGTTGGAACCCACCAGACCACCGATATTGCTGGACGCGTTGCCGACCGACAGGGTACCGCTTGTTACCGAGGATGCGGAAAGCAGACCAGAACCCGAATTATAACCGACGACACCACCGATATTGCCGGACGCCGTGCCGGCGGTAAGCTGAACACCCGATGCCGTTGCCGATGTTACCGTTCCGGTATTGCCGCCGACAGCGCCGCCGATATTCGAGCCGTTCCCGCTTTCCAGAACCGTCTCGTTGGTCACCGTCGCGGCGGTGATCGTCCCTGAATTAATGCCGACCAGGCCACCTTCGGAAGTGGACAGCGCGGCCGACACCGTGCCGCCATTCGCGCCGATCGCGGTCGCCGTACCGGCATTGACGCCGATCAATCCACCGACAGACGTTGAGTAAAGCGTGCTGTCGTTGACGTTATTCGTCGCCGTCACGCCGCTGACCAATCCGGCGTTGTACCCGACATAACCACCCACGGTCTGCGCGCCGCTGACAGCTTCCAAAGCCGTGCCGCCACCGATCGTGCTGCCGGCGTCGTTATAGCCGACCAGGCCGCCGACATAGGTGCCGCCGGGAGCGGAAAGCGTGGCCGTGCCAAGGACGGTTCCACCCGTGATCTGCGACGTGACCGACGTGCCCGTGCCGTAGCCGCTATAGCCGACCAGGCCACCGACGTTCTGGCTACCGCTGCCAACGCTGATCGCGCCCGATACCGTTCCGCCGCTGAGCGTGCTGCCGTTGTCGTAGCCGATCAGACCGCCCACTGCCGTGTTGGCGCTGCCGGCGGCGATCGTGCCGCTGAAAACACCGCCGGTCAGGGTCCGCCCGCTACCTTCGAAGCCTATCAGACCACCAATGTTGGAACTGCCCGAACCGGCAGAAATGGTACCCGACGCCGTACCGGCGCCGCCATTGTTGCCCGGATTGGAGCCTATCAGGCCACCGATATTGTAGCTACCGGCGCCGACGGAGATAAGACCTGAACTTGTTGCCGTGCCGCTTACAACCCCGGAACTGACGAAGCCGACCAGACCGCCCACATTATAGACGCTCGTTCCCCCCAAGATCGTGACTGCGGCATAGCCACCGAGGACACTGGGGTAGCCGACATTCTGTAATCCGACGAGGCCGCCGACTGCATTGTCTCCCGCCCCGACCGATATGGTGCCGCTGGTTACGCTGGAGGCAGACACCACAGCCGACGCGCCCGAGTTATAACCTAAAAGGCCGCCGATATTTCCGGTACCTGTCCCCGCGGTTAGCTGCACGCCCGATGCAGTTACCGACGTCACGGTACCGGCATTCACGCCGACGGCGCCGCCGACATTGGCGCCGCCGCCCATCAGGACGGTGACGTTGCTGACAGTGGCGCCGGTAACCGTTCCGGTATTGAGGCCGATCAGCCCCCCCTCTGAAATTCCCGCCAGGACCGAGACCGTGCCGCCGCTGGCCCCGACCGCTGTCGCGACACCCGCGTTAGCGCCGATCAAACCGCCGACGGCGGTTTCCGGATTGGTCCCGTCGCTGACATTGTTCGTGGCCGTGACACCCGACACCAGACCCGCATTGTAGCCTACATAGCCACCGACAGTCTGCGCGGCACTGACCGATTCCAGCGCCGTGCCGCCGCTGATGGTCGAAGCGGCATCGTTATAGCCGACCAGGCCGCCGACATACGTGCCGCCGGGGGTCGAAAGCACCGCCGTGCCCAGCACCGTGCCGCCGCTGATCTTCGAGGTAACCGAGGTGCCGGTGCCGTAACCGCTATAGCCGACCAAACCACCAACGTTCTGGCTGTTGCTGCCGGCTGATACTACACCCGATACAGTGCCGTCGCTGATCGTGCCGCCGTTGTTGTAACCGGCCAGACCGCCGACATCCAGCGATCCCGTACCGACTGAGACTGTCCCGGAAACCAACGGCGCCGCGGTTGTCGTGCCCGAAACATAGCTGATAACCGCACCAAGATTATCGCCGATCAATCCACCGACATATGTGGCGTTGATGCCAGCAATCAGAGTGCCTGTAAAATTGCCGCCTGCCACCGTGTTGGTGTTATAGCCGACCGCACCGCCGATATACCGGCCAGTGCTTCCGACCGACACGTATTCGGAAGAGGATCCATTGCCGACGTAGCCTATGTTCCTGCCTATCAAGCCACCGATATTGTTCACGCCGACGCCGGCAATGACGCTGCCCGATGCCGTGCTGAGTGAGACAAACCCGGTATTGTAACCAACCAGGCCGCCGATGATGTAATCGCTGCCGGCGGCGCTTACGGTATTGCTTGCGCCTGCCGACAGAATGGTGCCCGCATTGGACCCGGCAAGGCCACCCGCATCGCTGCCGCCTGGAAGAGCGCTGACAAAATTGGTTGCCGTCACGCCCGTAACCAGGCCTGCATTGTACCCGACATAACCACCGACGGTGGCGATGCCGCTCACGGCCTCGTTCGCCGTACCGCCGCTGATCGTGCTGCCAACGTCGTTATAGCCGACCAGGCCGCCGACCACCGTGCTGGTCGCTGCAGAAAGCACCGCCGTGCCAAGGACGGTTCCACCCGTGATCTGCGACGTCACCGACGTGCCGGTGCCGTAGCCGCTATAGCCGACCAGACCGCCTACGTTCTGGCTGCCGCTGCCGACGCTGATGGCCCCCGATACCGTGCCGCCGCTGACAGTGCCGCCATTGAAGTAACCGACCAGACCGCCGATCCCGGTACCTGTATTGCCGGCGTTGATGGTGCCGCTGAAAACGCCTATGCTCAGATTCTGGTTGTTGCTGTCATAGCCGATCAAGCCACCTACTTGCTGGGCGTTCGTCCCTGCCGAAATGCTGCCCGAGAATGTTCCTAGGCTGGTCAAAGCACCGCCATTGTAGCCTATCAGCCCACCGATCTTGCTGGCGTTCGACGCGATGTTGATCGTAACGGCAGCGGATCCGCCCGTAATGTTGGCATTGTTGGAACCCACCAAGCCGCCGACATAATTTGCACCATTTGCCGTATCCGAAATCGTGCCGCTGAGCACGTTCGAGGCAGATAGTATGCCGCCTGCACGGTTATAGCCGACCAAGCCGCCGAAATACTGAGTCGTAGCCGTTAACTGGATACCCGAGGCGGTTGCGGAAACGATCGTACCCTGGTTCTGGCCAACCACGCCGCCGAGACTTTGGCCCGAGCCTCCTTGTACAGTGACGTTGGTTACGGTTGCCCCTGTTACACTTCCGGAATTCGAACCGATCAGGCCACCCGCGGCTACTACGGCTGCACCTAACGAGATCGTACCGCCGTTTTCTCCTGCCGCCGTGACGATGGCGTTGTTGAAGCCGATCAGGCCGCCAATTATGCTGGCACTGGCGCCGACCGTGACGTTGTTCGTCGCCGTCACGCCCGTCACAAGGCCGTTGTTGTAGCCGATGAAACCGCCCACGGTGGCGGTGCCGCCGACTGTCTCCAGCGCCGTGCCGCCGCTGATCGTGCTGCCGGCGTCGTTGTAGCCGACCAGGCCGCCGATCGATGTGCCGCCGGGGGTGGAAAGCGTGACCGTGCCAAGCACCGTTCCACCCGTGATCTGCGACGTGACCGAAGTGCCGGTGCCATAGCCGCTGTAGCCGACCAGACCGCCGACATTCTGGCCGTTGCTACCAACCGATATGGCGCCCGATACCGTGCCATTGGTGACCGTACCGGAATTATAGCCGACCAGGCCGCCGACATAAGCGGCGGCCGTGTTGGCGGTGGCGGCCGTGCCTGCGGCCAGCGTGCCACCGAAACCGCCGCCAAGAATGGTCCCTAAATTGAGCCCGGCGATACCGCCGATATCCTGGGCATTCACACCCACCGATATGGTACCCGTGGACGTGCCGCTGATGGAGCCACTGGCGCCATTGCTGCCGACAAGACCGCCGACATTTGATGTCGCGACGGCGGTTCCGCTGGTAAGGGCCGTGCCGGCAAGGACCGTGCCACTGAACGTGTCGGCGGTCACGACACCGAGGTTATAGCCGATTATGCCGCCGATGTTGGCGATGCCCTGAAGACTGGATAGATAGCCGGAAGCGACAACGCCGGTTATCGTACCCGCATCCTGTTTGCCGGCGACAAGACCGATACCGCCGACACCGCCGCCGATCAGGACCGTACCCGATACCGTGCCGCCGCTGATAAAACCGCCGTTGTTTTCGCCGACCAGGCCGCCGTTATTGTACCCTCCGGCGACTTCCGTCACGGTTCCTGAGAATGTATCGTTCGTCACGGTGCCGTAGTTGAATCCGATCACGCCACCGATCTGGGTCGCGCCGGTAAGAGTGCCGCTATAGGTGGAGTTCACGACTTGCCCGGTACCAAAGTTGCGTCCGACCAGCCCGCCGACACCGGCTGAATTCGTGATGGCCGAAACCGTATTGGAAGAACTTATTCCTGTAACCAGGCCATTGTTGTATCCGGCTATTCCGCCGATATATGCCAGTCCTGCCGTCACCGCTTCCAGCGCCGTGCCGCCGCTGATCGTGCTGGCAAGGTCGTTGTAGCCGACCAGGCCGCCGACATCTGCGCCGCCGGGGTTCGAGATGGTCACCGTGCTGGCGACCGTGCCGTCGCTGACAAAGGAGTTGGCCGCGGTGCCGGTGCCGTAACCGCTGTAACCCGCCAGGCCGCCTACACCGGTGCCGCCGCTGGTTACAGTAATGCTGCCGGTTACCGTGCCGCCGCCGATCGTGCCGTTGTTCTGTCCTACCAGGCCGCCGACGTACTGCGCATTGCTTCCCGCCGACACGACGCCCGACATCGTATCGCCGCTTATGATCGCGCCCGAAGCATTCAGCTGTCCTACCAGGCCGCCGACATTGACGGACGCGGTACCGGCGGTGGTTGCCGTGCCGGCTAGAACAGTGCCGGAAAACGCGCTGGATGTGACTTTGCCGGAAGAAGAGCCGATCAGGCCGCCGACGTTGGTGCTGCCGCTGCCGGCGATAACGGTTCCCGTGCCGGTCAATCCCGTCACGTTTGCCGTATTGCGGCCAATGACTCCGCCGATGCTTGAGGCAGCCGTGCCGGCGGATACCAGCCCGGTGAAAAGGGAATTGACCAGATTGGGACCATAGGAGCCGCCCAGAGCGCCAACCAGGCCGCCGACCTGAGCGGCGGAATTCCCGGCGATGACAGTGCCGGAAGCCGTAATGCCGCTTACCGTCGCGCCGGCGGCGCCCACGACGCCGCCAACGCCGCTGGCATTGTTGCCGACCGAAACCGTACCGCTGTCGATGCCGTAGACCGTGCTGACGACGGTTCCCACCGTCTGCGTGCCGTTGGCGATGAGGCCGCTACTGAGGCCGACCAGACCGCCGACACTGCGCGCCGCCGTGCTTACCGTTACGGTGCCGGTAAATCCGCCTGCGAGTATCGTACCGCCGGGGGCATCGTTGCCGACCAGGCCGCCGATGGCCGAGTTGCCGCTGTTTGCGGTTACCGTGCCGCCGTAGGAGCTTGCGCTGACCGTTCCCGTATTGTAGCCGACCACGCCGCCGACATTGGTCGAGCCCGAGACTTGCCCGGACGTGACGGTGACGTTCCGGATCGTGCCCGAGCTGTTGTTGAACAGGCCGACATCGGTGGTGCCGCTGACGGTCGCGCCAGCTATGGAATAGTTTGTGCCAAGGCCGCCATTGCCGTCGAACAGGCCGCTGAATGCCGTGGCCGAGCTGCCGATGCCGGCGAAAGTGCCGGCGGTGATGTTGTTGCCCAGCGCGTAGGTGGCGGTCAGGTTGTTGACATTGGCGAGGTCGGTTGCGTTGTCGACCAGCATGTATTTGGTCACGCCGCCGGTTCCGGTCAGGCCGGTATAGGTGCTTGGGCTGGCATAGCCGCCGCTGGGGTCGTAGTAGAGGCTGACCGACCCGCCGGTGCTGACCGTCGCGCTGTTGGTGACGCTGCCGCCGCCCGCACCCAGGGTCGTGGTGCCGACGCCGGCGTTGTCGGCGCGAAGCACGATGCCGCCCGTGCCGGTGTTGGTGATGTTCTGGTTGATCAGGATGCTGTTGTAGGCGCTGAGCGTCAGGCTGTTGGCGCTGTTCCAGCCGATCGCGCTGTTGACGCTGATGTTGCCGCCCGCGCCGCTGATCGCCGTGCCGTAGCTGCTGGTCGAGCTGGTGCCCGAGGTCGCCGCCGTCGTCTGCACCGTGACGTTGGATGTCGCCAGCGCGGTGGCGATCGCACTGGCGCCGCTGGCGTTGATGGAGAGATCGTAGGGATCGAGCAGCCAGTTGCCGGTGGCGCCGCTGGCGGCGCTGGTGTCGACATGGCCGCCGGTGACGTTCAGGTCGTGGCCCGATGTCTCGATGCCGCCGCCATTGCCCGAGACGCTGCCGCCCCTGGCGCTGGCCGTGCCTTCGAAGTCGGTGGCGCCGTCCGACCACACCGTGATCGCTCCGCCGTTGCCCTGGCTCAGCGCGTCAACCACCAGCTTCGTCGCCGCATCCACCGTGACGGCCTGGGCATGATGCAGGCTGCCGCTACCCTGGGGGCCGCCGCCGATCGCGATCGTGCCGCCGCCCTTCGCCCCCGACGCGTCCACCGTCGCACCCGTCAGCGCGACAGTGTTGCCCGTCACCTCGACCGTGCCGCCCGTAGCCCCCCTGGCCACCAGCCTGCCCGTCACAGACACGTCGCCGTCGACGCCGCCGTCCAGGATTATCGTTCCACCGTCCCGGCGGACGGTGCTGGCCTCGATCACGCCGCCCATGTTGATCGCGTTGCCCACGATCCCCTTGGCCGCGTTCGCCGTCAGCGCGACCGTGCCAGCCTTCACCACGCCGTCGTTCGTCACGCTGCCGTTCACCTGGTCCGTCACGTCGAAGCTGACCAGGTTGTCGCCGTAGAGGTCCAGCGTCCACTTGTCGCCCGAGGACAGGGAGACCTTGCCGAGCTTCGCGCTGATGATGCCGTCGTTGACCACGTTGGGCGCCACCAGCGCCACAAGGCCGCCCGTGCGCGCCGTGATCGTGCCGTCGTTGCGGATCGTCGCACCCGCCTGGCCCGGCCGGTCGAACACCATGATCCCGTTCATCGCGTTCTGCGTCGAGATGCCCGCCGTGCTCGCCACCAGGCCGCCCACGTTCACCGCCGCGCCCTTGCCGAACAATATCCCGTTCGGGTTCACGAGCACCACCTGGCCGTTCGCCGTCAGGCGGCCCATGATCGAACTGGGGTCCACACCCGTCACGCGGTTGACCGCGACTGACGAGGCGTCCGGCTGGATGAACCGCGTCGTCTCACCCGCTCCGATCGAGAACGAACGCCAGTCGATCACCGCGCGCGACGAGGACTGCGTGATGTCAAGCTCGGACGGGCCCGCCTGCGCGATGCTCGCGGACCCACCCACCACCTGACCCTGCTGCGGCAGCGCATAAGCCTCGCCGCTGCCCAACGGCTGACCGCCATACGCCGCCAAGCCGAACGCCAGCGCACCCACGCGCGTCAGCGCCGTGCTCAACAGCAGACGTTGGGTCAGACCAGCCATGGGGGTGAAGAACTCCTAACTACTCAATTGTTAGGATAAGTGTCTCACATCGTGGTAAAAGAGCGTTTAAGTTAGTGCGAGTTTTCGGTTAACAGCCGCAGATATCCTAGCCGGAAACTTATCGCTAATTATTCCTGAATTTAAGTATCAGGTTGTTGGTGGAGGGGACAGGATTTGAACCTGTGTACTCGTAAGAGGGCAGATTTACAGTCTGCTGCCATTAACCACTCGGCCACCCCTCCAGCCCCAACATCGGCAGTTCGTCCGCCGGGATGACCGGGGTGATTTTGCCAAGGGCCGGACTATGCAAAGTCGTAGCCCCTACGTCAATCCACGCCGTGCGCGCAAAGAGAAAAATTACCTTTGCCGGTCATTTTGGCTATAAGACCAGGATGAAACCCAGGCCTTCGTCACGTCCGCGCACCCCGCCCGCGAAACCCCGCCCGCACCAGGCGGAGGGCCGCGAACCGCGCGAACAGCCCCGTTCGCGTGCGAACGAACGTTTCCTGTACGGCATCCACGCCGTTGCCGCGGCGTGGACCAACCCGGAACGCGTCTGCCGTCGGCTGGTGGTGACGAAAGGCGCGGTGGAGGCGCTGAATGGCGCGTTCCGGACCGCGCGCGAACTAGGTCTGAAACGCCCGGCCCCAACCCTGGCGGAACGGGGCGAATTGGACCGCCTGTTGCCGGGCGCCGTGCATCAGGGCATGGCCCTGGACGCCGAACCGCTCGAGGAACCAAGCCTTTCCGACATCATCGCCGCCTGCGAAGGCATCCCGGCGTCCCTGCTGGTTCTGGACCAGATCACCGACCCGCACAATCTGGGCGCCATATTGCGTTCGGCATCGGCCTTCGGCGCACGCGCGGTCATCACGACCCGGCATAACGCGCCCGAAATCACCGGCGTCCTGGCCAAGACAGCCTCGGGCGCGGTCGAGGACGTGCCGTATGTGAAAGTGCCCAATCTGGTACGGGCCCTGGAGCAGCTGATGGACGAGGGCTTCATCACCATCGCGCTCGACGAGCGCGGCGAAAAGCCTCTGGCGCAGCACGCGCCGTTTCATCGCACTGTGCTGATACTTGGCGCAGAGGGCGAGGGTCTGCGCCGCTTGACCCTTGAAACCAGTCAGTTCAAAGCAAAACTGCCGACCGGGGGTCCGGTCGGCAGCCTGAACGTTTCCAATGCCGCGGCAGTCGCCCTGTACGAGCTAGGCCGCGGCTAGAAGGTTATTTGTCCTTTGCGGCCTCGTTCGACAGGCCCTGGCCCGCGTTCTTGATGTCCTGACCTGCGCCTTGTGTGGCGTTGCAGGCGCTGAGGACGAAGGTCGACAGCAGAGCAGCGGTCATGAGCGCGACGAGTGACTTTTTCATTTTTATCTCCGTGAAGTGATTCACCGAGAAAACCCAAGATCGCAAAGGGGGTTCCACTATACATCATTAAAAACTGTCATTCCGGAACCCTGATCCGGAATCCATTACCATCCACCGGCTTTAAAGCGTATGGATTCCGTGTTGCGCAGGCAATGACACGATAGCCGGTTTAGGCGGCTTCTTCGACGATCAGGCCGTATTCGCCTTCGACCTGAAGCTTCAGGGCTTCGGCGAAAGCAGGATCGTCATGCTCGACAACATGGGTCACGCTGTCGAAGCGGCCGGAAGCATCCGGGCCGATCATGGCGACGGTGACGACGCGGCGGTTCAGTTTCAGCGCCATGTCGGCCAGATAGGATTGCAGTTCGATATCGGTCGATTCGGCACGAACGCGGCCATCGCTGGAGATACGCAGGGTGCCCAGCAGTTGCTGCTTGGAACCGCGCGAGGCCGGCGTGTGAAGCTTGAGAGAAAATGGCAGGACGTTGTGGGCCAGTCGCATGGTCATGGCTTTTCCGATCGCTTATGAATTCAAGAATGGCTGCTGTTCTAATTCATTCCGTTAACAAAGTCAAGTCAATTCAATAGAACAACGGCAAAGCCGCTTTTGTTCATTTCGATTATTCGATAATCACCCTCCCCGCGTCCAGTTACCCGATGCCGTATCCAGGATGAATACTGACTCATTCCCGGTCATGTCTTCCTGGTCCCCCGAACGGGTCAGTATCTTGCCGCCGCGGATGCGAATCCTGCCTTCGTTTGCGTCCGCCCTGTGCCCATAGATCCATCCTGGCATAAGGCCCGACGTTTCGAGCCGCTCGATCACGAAGCTGGTCGTGTTCAGGCGATAGGCGGGCGTCTGCCCGTAAAGCCGTTTTCCCGGGTAGCCCAACGATCCAATAACGAAAATATCGTTTCCGATCAATGTCGCGGTGTGGAAATCGGTCGGCGGAAAATCGGCTTCGGGGTAGCTGTAGATCACCGCACCGCCGCCGCCCGGCGCATGCACGAAGACATCGTTGTAGATGCAGAAATCGGGATCGTAATGATCCTCGTGCTCGCCGCCGATTTGCACGATCCTGCCATCGGGCAGGAATGTCAGGGACTGCCCGAAGCGGTCGGCAGACCAGATCGGCTGGTGGTCCGGAGCGCATTTACGGTCTTCACCGATATATATCTTCGCCGCCCCGTAGGAGCTCAAACCGGATCGGATCATCGCCTGCCAGAACGGCTGCTCCGTCTCCTGGGGATTTTTCGTGCCGAAGCGGCGGACCCTGCCACGCTGGAATTCGGCTTCGCCCACATCGAGGGCGGCCGGATCGGGTTCGGGACCGAAGCCCAGGATCGCGCGAATACCCTCACGGGAAAGCTGTTGCGGGTCGGCGCCGGCTTCCAGGAGCAGCATCGCGGCATCGCGCGTGCTCGCGTTGCCGAGGATCGAGCCGGAGGGGCTGGAACTGTTGACATCCGCCCCGGCGGCAATAAGGGCCCTGATCGTATCCGCGTCGCCCGAAAGCAGAGACGCCCGCAGCGCCGTGGCACCGAACCGGTCCACGACATCGACAGGGACGCCCAGACCCAGCAGCCATTGCACCATGGCGACGTCGCCCTGCTCGGCCGCATATAACAGGGCCGGTTTCGCGCAGCGGCCCAGCGCCCCGATGTCGGCACCGGCATCGAGCAGGATTTGCGCTTTTTCGATCGAGCCCAGCTGGACCGCGCACAGGAACGCCGTGCGTTCCCAATAGTCCCGTCCCTCAAGGTCCGGCTTCGCGCGCAGAGCCTCGGCAATCCGGACCATCGATCCGAACAGAACGGTTTCGATCAGCGGCGTATATTGCACATCGTCCGGCTTTGCCCCGGCATGCAGCAGGTATTCGACCAGTGCGAAACGCCCTGTCCGCGACAGAACGCGAACCGCCGTTTCGCTCCAGTCGCTTTTACCGTCCAGCGGCGCGCCATGCGCGATCAGCCTGCCAAGCAGATCGATCATCTGGGCATCCGCAAAGCCATGGCAGCTATGGACGGCGTTTATCAGCGCGTCGTAACCGCCCTGTTTCCGGTACGCGGCATCCGCGCCGTGGCCCAGCAGGGCTGCGACGATCGCAATCGTGGTGGCTGGCGATGCGGTGCCGGCGCAATCGAGCGCCAGCATCAGGGGCGTGTTCCCGTCCCCATCCGGCTCGTTGACGATTTGTCCGGCGGCGGGATCACCCAGCAGTTCCAGCACGCGATCCTTATCGCCGCGCCGGATCGCCGGATGCAGCCCGTCCGCCATCGGCCTACTGGTTCATCGACTGGAAGAAGTCGGCGTTGTTCTTGGTATGCTTCATCTTGTCGATCAGGAAATCGACGGCATCGGCCGTGCCCATGGGGCTCAGGATGCGACGCAGGACCCACATCTTGGATAGCGTACCCTTGTCGACCAGCAGTTCTTCCTTGCGGGTGCTGGACTTGGTGACGTCGATCGCCGGGAAGGTGCGCTTGTCCGCCAGTTTGCGGTCGAGCACGATTTCCGAGTTGCCGGTGCCCTTGAACTCTTCGAAGATGACTTCGTCCATGCGGCTGCCGGTATCGACCAGGCCGGTGGCGATGATGGTCAGCGACCCGCCCTGCTCGATGTTACGCGCCGCGCCGAAGAAACGCTTGGGGCGTTGCAGCGCATTGGCGTCGACACCGCCGGTCAGCACCTTGCCCGACGACGGCACGACGGTGTTGTAGGCGCGGGCAAGGCGGGTGATCGAGTCCAGCAGGATGACCACGTCGCGCTTGTGCTCTACCAGGCGCTTGGCCTTTTCGATCACCATTTCGGCGACCTGCACGTGGCGGATCGCCGGCTCGTCGAAGGTGGAGCTGACGACCTCGCCATGGACGGAGCGCGCCATGTCGGTCACTTCCTCCGGGCGTTCGTCGATCAGCAGGACGATCAGGTAGATTTCGGGATGGTTGGCGGCGATGGCGTGGGCGATATTCTGGAGCATCACCGTCTTGCCGGCCTTGGGCGGCGCGATGATCAGGGCGCGCTGGCCCTTGCCCAGCGGGGCGACCAGATCGATGATCCGCAGCGTCTGATCCTTCTTGGTCGGATCGTTCAGCTCCAGCGTGATCTTCTTTTCGGGATAGAGCGGCGTCAGATTGTCGAAATAGATGCGGTGGCGAACCTTGTCCGGATCCTCGAAATTGATCGAGTTGACCTTGAGCAGAGCGAAATAGCGTTCGCCGTCCTTGGGGGCGCGGATCTCGCCCTCGACCGTGTCGCCGGTGCGCAGGCCGAAACGGCGGATCTGGTTGGGGCTGATATAGATATCGTCGGGCCCGGGTAGGTAGTTTTCTTCCGGCGAGCGCAGGTAGCCGAAACCGTCGGGCAGGATTTCGAGGACGCCGCCGCCATCGATCGCGACATCGGTATCGGCCAGCTGTTTCAGGATCGCGAACATCATGTCCTGCTTGCGCAGCACGCTGGCGTTATCGATCTGCAATTCTTCCGCGAACGCGACCAGCTCGGACGGCGATTTCGACTTTAGTTCTGATAGATTCATGCGAGGGGGAGGGATCTCTTATTGGGAGAACGCTGATGTCATTCGGGCCTGTAATGTCGGCGGATCAGCGTACGGTCTGGGAGGGATGGGCCGGAAAAACGACCTTCCCGTAAGCTAGAAGCGGGGCAAATGCCTGTCAAGGGACAAGTTGGGGCGCGCCTATCCTTCCTGCGAACCCGTCACCGCGCGCGGCCCCGGTGCCTGCCACAGCCCCTGCAGCGTGACGCGCTCGATCGCCTTGCGCACGTCGCGCAGGCTACGGGTTTCCTCGAACCGGGCCAGCGCCAGACGTCTGTTTTCCGGATCGATCGCCTGCCCCGGCGCCCAGATCTGGGCCATGTCGTCGAGGCGCAAATCGATCTCGGCCACGGTGGGGCGGCGGGCCTGCAAAACGGTCAAGCGGTCCAGCAGGGGGGCGGGCAGACCGGTAAGGCCGTTCGAAAGGAAGACCCAGCTGAAGCGCGAAAGGTTCAGCTGGCCCTGCAGGAAAAGGTCGTAGTAGGTCCGTTTCTCGTCGCAATCCAGGATCGGCAGCAGCGCCTCGTGCACGCTGGCGGCATGGCTGGAGGCCGCCGCCGGCGCCTTTTCCAGCTCGTCGAGGATGATCATGGGGTTGGCGACCGCCTTGTCGCGGGCGACGCGGGCGGCGAGGCACGGCGCGCTGCTGCTCCATTCCCGTTCGTCGCCGGAGATCAGCATGCTGCTGGCCGAGGTCGAGACGGAGACCGTCGTAAAGGGCAGCTCGCACAGCTCGGCCAGGCGTATCGCCCAGGCCGTCTTGCCGATCCCGGGCTCGCCCGTCAGCAATATCGGGGCCAGGCGCGGCCGCCCGATGCGCAGGCCGGCGATCATCTCGGCGACGCCGCGATTGGCATCCTCCATCCACGGGAATTCACGCCGCAGCACGCGATAGGTCTCGTCGGGGTCGAACTTTCCGACGATGGGCAGCGGCTCCATCAGCATGCGCCAAGGCTTGGTCTTGATGTAGACGGAGGTATCGTCGTCGGTATCGGGAACCCCGCCGATCTTGTCCAGAAGGCGTACGGTAGAGGAGGAGGAGGCGGTTTCCACCGCTGCCGACGAACCTGCCTGGGTAGCGACCGACGCCTTGTCGTGCGGCCGGAACGATGTCGCGTATTGCGGCAGCCGCGCGATCATCGCCAGCTTGCCGTGGACGGCACGCAGGAATTTATCGGCGTCTTCCCAGCGGTCGCAGGTCACGATCGCGGGGTCGTCGCTCCACGCGAAGGTGCGGCGGCGGGTCCAGACGGCCATGGTTTCCCAGTGCTGCGCCGTATCCAGCAGGGCCGCGGCCCGTTCCTGCGGCATGCCGGGATAGGCCGCCAGTATCCGGATATGATAGGCCAGCATCGACATCGCGCGCCGGTGCGCCAGCGATGCCAGCGCATGGTAGGCCGCGCCCAGCAGATGAAATTCCTCGTCCAGCGCCGGATCGATCTCGACCGCGCCGAGCAGGTCCAGCATGCCGTCCGCCGCAATCATGTCGTCCCTGGCGATATTTTTCGCCAGTTTGCGCAAATCACGCGCCACCGGTTTCTCGAACAGCAGGCAAAGACCTGGCACGGCGTCCGCCAGCACACCCTTTGCGATATCGCGCTTCAGCTTGAAATCGTCGTTCCATTGCGGCGGCGCCGATTCGGGCTGCGGGCGCGGCGTTGCACTTTCGGCCTGGGGATCGTCCTTTTCCCTAAGCAGCCGCGCCGCGTGTTCCCAGTCGGCGCGGCCGGGATCGACCCGCAGCCGTGACAGGGTGCCGGCAAGGGCTGAAATCTGGCCTGCCGTTACACCGTGTTCGGCGCAGGCCTTGGCCAGAATGGCTGAAATATCCTGGAAATCTCCGGATGATCTGGATGACAAGGCATCTCTCCATGGCGCGCGAAGCGGGCCGCAAAATCGTCAGTCACAGAGTATCAGACCGGGGGAATAATGCAATCGCAGTCGGCGGTCAGCGCAGCTGCGCGCTATCCAGACCCGACGTGTCGAAAGCGAACTGTTTCCTGCCGTTTCCGGCGACCGGCAGCTCCACGACCAGCCGGCGGGCGGTTTGCAGGCGCGCCGCCAGGGGGGCGCTGTCCGTCACGCTTACCGCCGACCTGTCGGCGGAGTCGCCATGCACCGCCAAGACGGTCTGAAGCGGGTCGTCGTCGAAGCGCAGTGGAATCTCGCAGCCATCCTTGCGGCAGTCGATCTGCCCGCGATCGAGACGCAGCGAAAAGACCGGCCCGGAGCCGTCATCGACCAGCTGCACGATACCGCGGGCGCTGCTGTCGCGGGATTTCAGGGCGGTTTCGTTCCGACTCGGCAGTTCGGCGATGTGGCTGCCGGTCCGCCGCAGATCGTCGTGCACGATGCGGTAGATCCAGACCGGATGCGCGGCGATGTCGCTTATTCGGGCAACGTCGCCCTCCATCTCCGGCCAGGGTTGGTAGCTGTACCCTGCGCACAGCGGATCGTCTTTGAGCGTGCTTTTCAACCGGCCGCCGGCGAAGAAATAGCCATACCCCTTCGGCGCAAGGTTCGAGCGCACGCAGACACGCCAGCCGGGAACGAATTCGACCCGTCCCGGTTGCGGCTCGCTGATCGTCACATCGCGCAGGAACGGCGCGCCGATCAGGGTGGCATGCATGCTGTCGGCAATGACCTGGCGGTAATCCACCGGGGGCGGCCCGGCCTCCTCCGGCGCCGGGGCGGCGCAGGCTGCCAGCACGAACGCGAACGACAGGGCCAGCCGGAGTTTCATCGAACCCTCGATAACCCGATCAGAACGGCTTCACAACCGCCAGTATCACGATGGCGATCAGCAGCAGTGTCGGCGCCTCGTTCAGGATGCGGTAGAATTTCGCCGAGTGCTTGTTGGCGTCCTTTGCGAAATCCTTGCGCAGCTTCGACAGGTAGCCGTGCAGGCCGGACATGACCAGCACCAGGCCCAGCTTGGCGTGCAGCCAGCCCTGATGCAGATAGTCGGGATCGAGCGCGATCATCGCGATGCCCAGCATCCAGACCGCGATCATCGCCGGGTTCATGATGGCGCGCAGCAGGCGGCGCTCCATCGTCTTGAAGCGTTCGGATTCGGGCGAGCCGGGCGCGGTTTCGGTGTGATAGACGAACAGCCGGGGCAGATACAGCATGCCCGCCATCCAGGCGATGACCGCGACGACATGGAAGGCTTTGAGCCAGAGCAGGGTCATCGTGCGAATTCCTTGAAGGCGCAGTTGCCATGGACGGCGGCGCACAGCCTGCCGCCGGTTTGCGACAGGCAGGGGGAGGGATGGGCGATCGCCTGGCCGACCAGCCGCGCCAGCCCGGCGATGAATTCGGCTTCGACACCGGCGGTGGCGACGCGGATATAGGCGGGCACCCCGGCCTCGTCCGCCACATGCTTGTACTCGATATCCAGCTCGACCAGCGTTTCGGAATGCTCGGACACGAAGGCGATCGGCACCACCACCAGCGGCCGCTTGTCGGCGCCGGCGCGGCGGATCTCGTCATCGGTGGCGGGGGTGATCCATTTCAGCGGGCCGACGCGGCTTTGATAGGTGTTAAGCCATTCGGTGCCGGGGCGGTCCATCGCTGCGGCGATCGCTTTGGCCGTTTCCTCGCATTGCCACTGATAGGGGTCGCCCTTGGCGATGATCTTTTCCGGCAGGCCGTGGGCCGAGAACAGGACACGAGGCGTACCGATTTTTGCCGCCTCGTCGATCGCGGCGGCGGTCAGCCGCCCGACGGTGGCGACGAAACCGGGTTCGGTCGGATAGCAGCACAGGGTGGTGGTCGAGGCCGTGCAGCCGGTGCGCGCAATCTCCTTCAGCCATAATTCGGCGGAGGAGGCCGTGGTGGTAGTGGAATATTGCGGGTAGAGCGGCAGGAGAACGATCCGATCGGGCGCATAATCCGCCACCGCCTTCGCGGTTTCGCGGGTCATCGGGTGCCAGTAGCGCATGGCGATGAACACCTTCGTATCGCCGTCCAGGGAAGCTTCCAGAGCCTCGGCCTGCGCCCTGGTATTCGCCAGCAAGGGCGATCCGCCGCCGAGGAAGCCATAGATTTCCTGTGCGGTCTTGGAGCGTCTGCTGCCGATCACATGCGCCAGCGCCCAGCGGAAGGGGTTCGGGATGCCGATGATCCGCTTGTCGCGGAACAGGTTGATCAGGAACGGCTTCACCGCCGCCGGCGTATCCGGGCCGCCCAAGTTGAACAGGACGATCGCTGTCTTCATGCCCGCACCGCCGCGACCAGCTGCGCCACGTGATCGGGGTCGGTTTCCTTCACCACCCCGTGGCCGAGGTTGAAGACATGCGGCTTGCCGCGCAGCCCGTCGACGATGGCGCGCACGCCCTGCGTCAGGGCAGGCCCGCCTTCCAGCAGCAGCGCCGGGTCCAGGTTGCCCTGCGTCGGCAAACCCATGCCGCGGGCGAAATCGAGCGGCACGGTGGTATCGAGCCCCAGTGCGTCCACCCCGGACAAGGCGGCGTAATCACTGTAGTTCGACCCGGCGAGGCGGGGAAAGCCGATGATCCTGGTGTCGGGATGGCGCGCCCTGACCCCCGCCACGATGCGCCGGGTCGGTTCGATGACGTAGCGGTGGAACATCGCCTGATCCAGAAGGCCGGCCCAGCTGTCGAATATCTGGAGGCACTCGGCCCCGGCATCGACCTGCGCCGACAGGTACTGGATGGTTGCCTCTTCCAGCAGCGCGATCACGCGGTCGAACAGGGCGGGCGCTTCCCGCGCCATGCGCTTGGCTTCCAGGAACTCACCGCCGCCATGACCCTCGATCATATAGGCCGCCACCGTCCAGGGCGCGCCGGCAAACCCGATCAGGGTGCAGCCGTCGGGCTGGGCGGCGCGCACGCCGGCGACCGTGGCCATCACCGGGGCGATGCGCTGCGCGAACCGGTCCATGCCAAGCTGGTCCAGATCGGCGGCGCAGCGGATCGGTTCGAGCACCGGGCCTTCGCCGGCGCGGTAATCGAGCGCCTGGCCCAGCGCGTAGGGCACGATCAATATGTCGGAGAACAGGATCGCGGCGTCCATGCCGAAGCGGCGCACCGGCTGCAGCGTGACGTCGATGGCGCGTTCGGGGGTCAGGCAGAGCTCCAGGAAACCACCCGCCTCGACCCGCAAGGCACGGTATTCGGGCAGATAGCGCCCGGCCTGGCGCATCAGCCAGACGGGCATGGGGCTGCCAAAGGATTCCGCCGGCTCGCCCGCCAACACGCGCAATAACGATTTCAACGAACTAGACGCGCGGCTTTTCGTCTTCCGGCAATGCGGCTTTCTTTTCTTCCGGCTTGTCCTCCTCACGCATACCGTGGCGGAAGGCCTTCAGGCCCTTGGCCAGATCCTCGGCCAGGCGAGGGATGCGGCCCGCGCCGCCGAACAGTACGATCACGACGAGCAAGACGATTATCCAATGAAACAGACTCATCGATCCCATGACAACTCCTGAAGCTGGGCCCTAATAGCATATGGGTGTTATATTGCGTAACGGGGACGCGAAATCCAGTCTATTCGCGGTATTCGAAGAGTGGACGGGACAGGAGGGGCAGCCTCTGGCGGCCCCTCCCCGTCACATGAAGAGTTCGATCAGGGCCGTAATCGCAAGGATTACCGCCGCCAGATCCACCTTTACAGCGACCGTTACACGAAGAGCATTGGACCGCATGGGTCATCCTCCGGTTCGGCGCCAGCCCCGCTGGGGGGCTAAGAAAATTCGATGCTCGCCATGGCGTGTCCGCCACGGGAGAAAGTCAGCTGTGTCCGAACGATCACCGGCGATGATCTTCGGGATGTAGGTCCTACTTACCGCTTCGGGCCCGGGGCGAAGGCCGCTTGTCCTTTCCGTCTGGAGGAAACTGATCCCCGGCGATGTTCGGCGCTGCGATCGCGAGGGACGGGCTTGCTGATGGTCCGTCCCGCTACCGCAATCGTGGCGTTATTTCTGTTACGGAGCAGAAGGGGTGGATCATGCGCCGGCAAATCTGATTTGACGGCGAAAGAGAAATGGCCCATAATAAATGGACCACTAAGGGATTGCCATGACCAAGGATTTAACCGAACTGAGCGTGGGTGTTACAGCGTTCAAGGGCCGTTGCCTTTCGCTGATCGACGATGTCGCCCGGGGCAAAACCAACCGGCTTGTGCTGATGAAGCATAACAGAGCGGTGGCAGCCATAATTCCGATCGACGATTCTTCCCATGAACTTTGGGGCGCGATGCGGGGGTCGGTTACGATCCCTGCCGGCACAGACTTGACTCTGGGTACGGGGGAAATCTGGGATGCCGAGACCTGATGCCACGCCCGGTCCTGCTGGATACATGCGCGGCCATCTGGCTGATGAATGGCGACCGCATGACCGCAGAAAGCCGCCAGGCGATCACGGAGGCGCAACGGCATAATCTGGGCATATTCGTATCACCGATCAGCGCATGGGAAATAGGCACACTGACGGCAAAGAACCGGCTGCAGCTTACGCTTGAGCCGGAGGCTTGGTTCGATGTGCTTCTTTCATTGCAGGGGGTTCGCCTGGCGGCCATGACGCCGCCAATACTGATTGCATCGACGCGTCTGCCGGGCCTGCCACCAAAAGATCCGGCGGATCGTATTGTCGCGGCGACCGCCCGCAGCCTTGGTTATGTCGTCATAACGCGCGACGGTGAATTGATTCCCTATGCACAGGCCGGGCATATCGAAGTGGTGGGATGCTGAACCGCCTTATGAACGCGGTTCAGCCCTGTCCGCTCGCCGCCTGTTCCAGCTTGGCAAGCTCGACCTCGGCGCGCAGTTCGATTTCGTCCAGCAGCTCCTTCAGCTTCGGATCGTCGATATCGACCTTCTCGCGCGCAATGCGGTCGCGCAGGGCGTAGAGCTGGTGCGGGGGCATCTCGCCGATCAGCAGGCAGTTGCGGATTTCGTCCAGCTGGTCCAGCAGGCCGGTCGCCCGCTTCTTGGCGCGGGAGCGGCGCTCGGTGACGTCGTCGACCTCCTGCAAGCCCAGCAACGACGTGACGGCGGCCAGAGGCGCGGCGGCGGCGACCTCGCTCGCGGCGGCGGGTTCGGCCGAGCCGTCCACCATGCGGGAGAAGTCAGCTCCCTTGGCGCCACTCTGCCCGACCTTTGCCGGACCGGTGGTGCTTATCCTGCCCGGGCCTTCAATCTTCATGGCTGATCTTTACCATAGTTCCTTCGCGCCCGCATAGAGTATCCGCAACCGGTAAAGCCAAGCTTAGTCGAATACCCAAAGTCTATCCGAACACTTTGTAATGGCCACGGTGATACATCAGCGGCGCGGCCTCCTCGTAATGTGCGAACCGGTCGACGCGGCCGACGATCAGCAGATGATCGCCGCTGGGGTGGATGTCGTGGACCAGGCATTCCAGCCAGCCGCTGCAATCGGGCAGCAGCGGCACGCCACCGCGCCCCTCGATGCACTCGATACCGGCGAATTTGTCGGGGTGGGAGCGGGCGAAGTTCTTCGCCATCTCCTCCTGGTCGGCACCCAGCAGGTTGACGGCGAAGCGGACACCGCGCTGGAAAACCGGGGCGGAGGATGCCTTCAGCGCCACCGCGAACAGGATCAGCGGCGGGTGCAGGCTGACCGAGGTGAAGGAATTGACGGTCAGGCCGATGCGGACATCGCTGTCGGCCAGCGCGGTCACCACCGTGATGCCGGTGGGGTAATGGCCGAGCGCGTTACGGAAATTGCGCCGCTCGACATTGTCGAGCTGATGCTCCGACGGTTCGAAGGTGAATGTCTGGTAGGTGCGGGCCATGGCTAACCGCGCACCTGCCGTGGCGGACGGATCACTGCCCGGCCGGCGCCAGGCTTTCGGGCGGCACTTCCACAGGGGCGGGCGTTGCAGCGGCTGTCTGGCCCTCGGCTGGCGGCGGCGCGCTTACGCCCGGGGCGCTGGCCAGGTGCGCATCGAAGAACTGCAGCGAATCCTTGGTCTTCTGGCCGTCGCAGCCGTCGCGGCTGATAATCCGGTCCATGTCGTCGTCGGCCTTGCGGACCAGCGTCAGCAACCGCGCCGCGCCGATCGCCACATCGGGCGAATCCGCCGACATCTGGCTGGCCGTCGCCTTTTCCATCGCCGCCCGGTCGTCGGCGCTGAAGCTTGCGTTACGGCAGGATTCCGCCGCCCGCATCGCCATGTGGTAGGTCAGGAACGTATGCTGGGCACGCTCGGTCTTGAGCGAGTATTTGTCCTGGGGGCCGTCCTGCTCGACCGTCTGGGCGAGGGCAGGAAGCGACACGAAGAGGCAGGCGGCTAGCGCAAGATATCTTTGCATGGAGTCCTCTGTAGCACGATTTTACGGCGTGGAAAATAGTGTGTGATGGTGACCCGATTGCTGCCATAGGGCGAGGGCCGCGATGGCGGCGGTTTCGGCACGCAGGATCAGCGGGCCGAGGCTGACGGGGTGGATATTCGCAGCGCCGCGCAGCAGGGCGAATTCCTCAGGCGTGAAGCCGCCCTCCGGGCCGATCAGGATGTCGGCTGGGCCGGCATGGCCGGAAAAGGCCGATAGTGCCGGCCGGGTCTCGCCGCTTTCGAAGCAGGCGAACACGGCACGCTGGCTGTCGCGGTCCTTCAGGAAAGCGTCGAGCGTTACCACCGGGTCGATGGACGGTACATCCAGCCGTTCGCACTGTTCGGCGGCTTCGCGCGCCGTATGGGCCAGCCGCTCGATATTGATCCGGCCCCCCTGCGTACGGGCGGTCATGACGGGTTGCAGGCGCGCGACGCCCAGCTCCACCGCCTTTTCGACCAGGAAGCCCATACGGTCCTGCTTGATCGGTGCGAATACCAGGCGGATGTCGAAGGGGGACGATTGCGGCCGCGAGTGCAGGGTCGCTTGCGCCGTCGCCGCGCGCTTGGCGATGCTGACCTGCGCCAGCCATTCGCCGTCCCTGCCGTTGAACAGCGCCACGGTCGCCCCGGTTTCCAGCCGCAACACCGCCCGCAACTGGTGCGCCTGCGCTTCGGACAGGGTCACGACCGCGCCGAGGGTCAAATCGTCCGGGACATGGAGCCGTGTCGCTGCTTTCGCCATGGCGGCCTTTTACCGCGTCCATTGCGCTGTTGCCAGCGTCACGCCTGCCGCTAGACTGGCCCGAACAGGAGTGATCATGAAACTGCGTCCGCTCGGCAAATCCGGCTTGTCCCTTCCGCCCCTGATGTTCGGCGGCAACGTGTTCGGCTGGACCGCCGATGAATCGACCTCGTTCCGGCTGCTGGACCGGCTGCGCGAGGCGGGGCTCAACGCCATCGACACCGCCGATGTCTATTCGCGCTGGGCCGACGGCAACAACGGCGGCGAGTCCGAGACGATCATCGGCAAGTGGCTGAAGGAGACGGGCGGCCGCGACCGGACCGTCATCGCCACCAAATGCGGCATGGATCTGGGCGACGACAGGAAGGGGCTTTCGGCCCGCTGGATCGCGCAGGCGGTCGAGGACTCGCTGCGCCGGCTGCAGACGGATTACATCGACTTGTACCAGGCGCATCAGGACGACGCGAATACGCCGCTGGAGGAAACGCTGGGCGCTTTCGCCAGGCTGATCGAGCAGGGCAAGGTGCGCGCCATCGGCGCGTCGAACTATACGGCGGCACGGCTGAAGGAGGCGCTGGACGTCTCGGCACGGCTGAACCTGCCGCGCTACGAATCGCTGCAGCCCCATTACAACCTGATGGAGCGCAAGGGGTTCGAGGCCGAGCTGGAACCGCTTTGTCTGGCCGAGACCGTCGGCGTCATCAGCTATTTCTCTCTGGCGCGGGGCTACCTGACCGGCAAGTACCGGAACGAGGCCGATTTGAGCAAAAGCCCCCGTGGCAAGCAGGTGAGCGACTATCTGACCGGGCAGGGTCCGCAGGTGCTGGCAGCGCTGGACAAGGTCGCGGTCGAGAGACAGGCGACATCGGGGGAGGTCGCCCTCGCCTGGTTGATCGCGCGGCCCGGCATCACCGCGCCGATCGCCAGCGCCACGAACATCGATCAGCTGGACGAGCTGGTGAAGGCCGCGACGCTGGAATTGAAAGCGGACGAAATCGCGGCGATCGATGCGGCGAGTGCGGGAACTTGATACCTATCTGACCCCCGTCATCCCGGCCGTGAGCCGGGATCTTCATGGCACCAGATCCCGGGTCAAGCCCGGGATGACGATCTATATTTAAGCCTCGATCTTCTCGTCGTCGTCTTCGGTTTCGGGCGTGCCGATCATGGCGTTCGAGACCATGCCCGCATTGGCCCGGATCTTCTGTTCGATCGACATCGCCACCGCTTCGTTTTCCTTCAGGAACTGCTTGGCGTTTTCCTTGCCCTGGCCGATGCGCTGGCCCTCGTAGGAATACCAGGCGCCCGATTTCTCGACGATGTTGCCGGTCACGCCCAGGTCGATCAGCTCGCCGGTGCGGCTGATGCCCTCGCCGTACATGATGTCGAATTCGACGACGCGGAAGGGAGGGGCCAGCTTGTTCTTGACCACCTTCACCCGCGTCTGGTTGCCGGTCACCGTCTCGCGCTCCTTGATCGAGCCGATGCGCCGGATGTCGAGACGGACGGAGGCGTAGAACTTGAGCGCGTTGCCGCCGGTCGTGGTTTCCGGACTGCCGTACATGACGCCGATCTTCATGCGGATCTGGTTGATGAAGATGACGATGCAGTTGGACTTGGAGATAGAGGAGGTCAGCTTGCGCAGCGCCTGGCTCATCAGGCGGGCCTGCAGGCCGACATGGCTGTCGCCCATCTCGCCTTCCAGCTCGGCGCGCGGTACCAGCGCCGCGACGCTGTCCACCACCAGCACGTCGACCGCGCCGGAACGCACCAGCGTGTCGGCGATCTCGAGCGCCTGTTCGCCGGCATCGGGCTGCGAAATCAGCAGCTCGTCGATATTGACGCCCAGCTTGCGGGCATAGCCGGGGTCGAGCGCGTGTTCGGCGTCGATGAAGGCGCAGGTGCCGCCCAGCTTCTGTGCCGAGGCGACGGCGTGGAGCGCCAGCGTCGTCTTGCCCGAGCTTTCCGGCCCGAAGACCTCGACGATACGGCCCCGCGGCAGGCCACCGATGCCGAGCGCGATATCGAGGGAGAGCGATCCGGTCGGCACCACCTCGACATCGATCGAGGCGCGCGATCCCAGCTTCATGATCGAACCCTTGCCGAACGCCTTTTCGATCTGCGAAAGGGCGCCCTCTATCGCTTTCTGCTTGTCCATGGATTCTCTATCGGTGGCTTTTTCGACGATTTTCAAGTTGGTGGTGCTCACTGGTTTCTCCCTTTCTCGCATAGGCGGATGACAACGGCAATGAGTCCCTTGTACCGCATCCGTTCCTTTCGTCAAGCGAAAAGAACGAAAACCGAACAATTCTTTTTTTATTTGTATAATGCGGTGATTCACGTTAAAAACATATATGTTAAGCGATCATCAAAATCAGGCAAAGCCTGTGATCCTACTCGTTGAGGACAACGAGGATCAATGTGCCATGTATGAAGCGACCCTCGGCGCGCGCTTCACGGTTCTTACGGCCAAGAAGGTCGAGGACGGCTACGTCCTGTTCGCGACGCATCCCGACATCGCCCTGGTGGTCATGGATGGCTGCGTTCCGGGTACGCAATACAATACCGGCGGGTTGGCGCGCGATATCCGCGCGATGCGCCCCGTGCCCATTGTCGCCACCTCCAACTCCCACCGCGCGGAGCAGATGGAGGACGGTTGCACGCATCAGTCGAGCAAAAGCGGCATCATGGCGCTGGCGCCCACGATACTGGGCCTGCCACCGATCACGCGCCAGGCCCTGGCGGAATTTCACGGACTACGCCGCCCGGCGCCGCAGGTCACGGGTCCATCGATCACCACATCCGGCTGATGCCTTACAAGCCTGTCGTCCTGCTGATCAACGAGACAGGACCGGACTATCCGGAAAGCCCGCTTGCGGATGCCGTGCACGAAATCAGGAAATACGGTTTCGACGAGGCCCTGCAGGAATTCGGTAACGAGCCGGCGCTGAAATCCGATATCGATGTCGTCATCCTGGACCAGTATCACTATCTGTTCGCCGAGCTGTTCGCGCGGCGTGGCTTCGTCGGCCAGATCGTCGCCGCCGCGTCCGATGCGCGTGAGCAGGAAAAGCTGATGGCGTGGGGCGCCCATCACCAGGTGACAGGCAAGGCCGACTTATGGGACACGGTGCGCACGGTCCTTGATGCGCAAGCGACCGAACGGCAGCCAGTGAAAGAGCCGGCACCCGAAATAGCGCCGCGAACACCAAGACGCGGAAACTTGCCGGAGCCGAACGGCTAGACTGCCAGGCTTGTACTGTCGTCAGTCGGCCGGCGAGTGTTCCTGTGCCAGCTCCTGCAATTGCGCTGCTTCGCCTCGTTTCTGCAGCGTGCCGTAGCGCGTGATCATCGCGCCCGCCACCAGGCAGATTGCGGATAGGATCGTCTTGCTGCCGATGTCGACGCCCAGCAGGACATGGGATACCGCAAGCGCCAGCCAGGGAATGAAATCCGCGCACAGGCTGAGGAGCACGATATTGCCGTTGCGCGTACCGTAATCCCATGAAAGCATTGCGAGGAACTGCAGTACACTCCAGCCTGCAATCACCAGCGCCAGGATGAAAGTCACGTGGCTCCATTGATGAAATGCGGGAACGAAGGACACTGGCAGCAGCAGGCCGAGGCTGAGCTGGAACAACGGAATTACCGCGGGCCCTCCCGTTTGAGAACCGGCGCGGCGCGTCAGTGATGTATAAAGCGACCAGGCCAGGGCGCTTCCCAGAGCCAGCAGATATGCCACCCTGTCGAGGCGGGCGGCGAACAGGCTTGTCCCCAGCGTATCGGGGCGAAGGATCTCGATCGACAGCGCCGCCAGCACGATCAGGGTTCCCGCAATGAAAAACGGCGGCCGCGTGATCCTGACGCCGGCGATCAGGACCGAAAAAAGGATGATCAGGGTCGGCCATAGATAGTTGATCAGGACGACAAGGGGCAGATGCGGCTTCTCGACGATGAACGAGGCCGTCCAGATGCAGAGCGGGTTGAGGGCGAACAGCAACCACCGCGCATAAAACAGGGGATTGGCAAAAACCGCTCTCTCAGCAAAACCCTGGCGCAGGCGCCTGCGGTTGAGCAGGCCCAGAACACCGGTGGCGGCGAAGACCGTTCCCATCACCGCGACAACGCCGATCTGTCCCGCGATCAGCCGGGTGAGCGGCAGCGACAATCCCCAGACGAAGACGGCGAAGGTGCCGACGAAGGTAGGGCTAAGCTTGAAACCGGGGATCATTGTTCGGGCTTCATGGCTTCGTCTGCCCGCTTCCACCGTCCTGATCGCCCGCCATGTCCCACACCAGATGAAATATGGCGCGCATCGAATTGGCGATCTTCTGGTTGCGGATGATCACGCCGCCGATCGGCGGCGTGGTCGAATAGATCGCCAGGTTGTCGGCATAGATATGCGTGTCGATGTCGAACGGATAATTCCTGTCCGGCATGTACTTCACCTGGCGCAGGGCCTTGGGATCGTTCGTCCATTCCTGCACCCGGGCGGAGGATGCAGGGGCTATCGCCCGGTACCACGATCCGTTGCGGACCCGTTTGTTGATGAACGCCTTCTGGATCTCCGGGAACAGGCGCACCGAGTCGACGCCGGACGAGAAGCTCAGCACATCCTTTTTCTCGCCGGAGGCGAACTTGATGTGCAGCAGCACATCCTGATGCACCTGGCGGAATCCCTCCGCCCCCTCGAGGTGCAATATCTCCATGTCCTTCTTCTCGCCGCCCAGCCGGCTGAGAAGCGGAACGGCCTGTTCCAGATCATCGACCAGCTGTTTCTGGCGGAACAGGATCGCGTCGGGCGATTGCGCGGAATAATGCAGGCGCCGTCCCACCTTGACCTTGGTCAGGAAGCCGCGCTTGACCAGCCGCTTGACCACCAGGTCGACGGTGCTGCGCGAGGTGCGGGTCAGGCTGGTGATCTCGTGTACGTACAGGCCGTCGGAATGCTGCAGGCAGGCAAGGTATATCCGGCCTTCCCGCTCCTTCAGCCCGAGCCGGCCCAGCAACGCGAGTATGTCCTTGCGGGTCTGCATCGTGGCGCAACGATAACATAAAAAGTGTTATTTTGATAAAAAATCGAGGATCTCTAGATTAATGTCTCATTGACTTAGGGACTCGCAATGACATTGCTTCACGGACTTGTCGCCCCGCCGGGCGACGGGATGATTATCGAGATCCACCTGGACATCCTGGAGGCCGCACAACCGTTTCTGGACCGGCTGAAAACGCTGGGCTTCGAAAACGATCCGTTCCTGGAATTCTATCCCGCGGACTATAAATTTCACTACACGGGACGCACCCGGGCACGACAGTCGGACGTCAACGCGCTGATGGCCACGATAAGGGCGTTGATCGCGCAGATCGTCACGGAGGCGCGGGACGCGGATGTGAGTTTGTATGTCGAAAGCGAACTGGTTCGCGCGGTGCATCATTTCGATGAAAACCACTCATCCCGTTCCCGGGCGGGGCTGGACGATTTCACGTTCGGGCGAAGTCCGGAGGGCGTATCGGTGAAAGCCGACATCCATGTGGAGTTCCGCGCCGGGACTGTGCCGGAGAACGTGCGCGCGATGCTTGTGGAAAAATGCTTCTACTGGGTGAAAACACCCGCGACGCAGGCATTCCCATCCGAGGAAATCGCCACCTTGCAAACGTCAAGTTTCCGCATGGCCCAGATGGTGTACGAGCGGCTTGTGGCAAATCCGCCACCCGCGTGCACCGGCATCCACCTGGAACAGAAGCTGGCGATGGTCGGATCCCATGCAGGCCTGCCCATGCCGCCGGTAATAGAGGTGATGAGAGCCGCGCCTTCGACCGCCCGAACGGAGGGCAAACTAATTGCGGCGGATCAGGTATAGCTGGTTCGCATGGGAGCGCCTACCCCTCGGGGTGCATCACTTCCTTCACCTTGACGGCTAGTTGTTTCAGCGTGAAGGGCTTGGGCAGGAAGTGGATTTCCTCGTTGCTGGCGAACTGGCTGCGGACCTTGTCCTCGGTGTAGCCGGAGATGAAGATCACCTTCAGGTCGGGCTGGGTCTTGCGCACTTCCATCACCATCGTCGGTCCGTCCATCTGCGGCATGATCACGTCGGTGATCAGCAAGTCGATCTTGGGCGTCGACGGATCGGCGAACACGGCCAGCGCCGCCTCGCCGCTATTGGCCTCGTGCACCTGGTAGCCCTTGTTGCGCAAGGCCCTGGCGCTGAACATGCGCACCGCGTCCTCGTCCTCGACCAGCAACACCTGGCCGGCGCCTGTCAGGTCGCCTGCCGGCTTTTCGATATTGGCCTCCGGTGCGGCTTCCATCTCGCCCTCGACCGCCTCGTGGCGCGGCAGGTAGATCCAGAACTGCGACCCCTCGCCGACGACGGAATCGACCTGCACGTAGCCGCCGGTCTGGCGCACGATGCCGTAGACGGTCGACAGGCCGAGCCCGGTGCCCGAGCCGACTTCCTTGGTCGAGAAGAAGGGTTCGAAGATCCGGCTGAGAATGTTCATCGGAATGCCGGTGCCGGTATCGGACACGCTGATCGCGACCCAATCGCCCGGCGGCATGTCCTCGCCCGAGACGCGGGTGATCTGGCGGGTCTTGCGGTTGCCGGTCTTGATCGTCAGCTTGCCGCCGCGCGGCATGGCATCGCGCGCGTTGACGCACAGGTTGATCAGCACCTGCTCCAGCTGCCCCTGGTCGACG
Organism: Alphaproteobacteria bacterium; assembly: GCA_965199335.1. Lineage (GTDB taxonomy): Bacteria > Pseudomonadota > Alphaproteobacteria > CALMVH01 > CALMVH01 > CBDAQV01. The sequence continues at coordinate 713,527 of CBDAQZ010000004.1, forward strand.
CGCACCAGCCCCAGGTCGCGCCCGTGCACCATCTTCAGTTCGATGTTCTCGCCGATCAGGCGGCGCAGCAGGTGCAGCAGTTCGGTCAGCGCATCGGTGACGTCCAGCACGCGCGGCTGCAGCGTCTGCTGGCGGCTGAAGGCCAGAAGCTGGCGCACCAGGTTGGCGGCGCGGTTCGCATTCTGCTTGATCTGCATGATGTCGCCGAAGGACGAATCGCCCGGCTTGTGGCGCAGCAGCAGCAGGTCGCAGAAACCGATCATCGCGGTCAGCAGGTTGTTGAAATCGTGCGCGATGCCGCCGGCCAGCTGGCCGACCGCCTGCATCTTCTGCGACTGCGCGAATTGCTGTTCCAGGTTCTTGCGTTCGGTGAAGTCGATGAAGTGCAGCACGAAGGTCGTGTCGGTCGCGCCGGGATTGTGCAGCAGGCGCACGAACAGCTGCGCCACCGCCTCGTGGTCGCCGCGCAGGCGCACCTCGATCGGGTGTTCCGGTATCTCGGCCGAGTTCAGGATCGCGGCCACCTTGTGCCGGTCCTGGGGGGCCAGCAGCTCGTTGATCGGCAGGCCCTTCACCTCGTGCATCGGGCGCCCGATGATCGCCGCCATCATCGGGTTGCATTCGGCGACGATGCCGCCGGAATCGACCTGCGCGATACCGATCGGCGCGTCCTCGAAGAAGCGGTGGAAGCGCTTCTGCGACTGCGCCAGAGCCGCCTGCCATTCGCGCTCCTCCAGCAGATCGCGGACGATGGCACGGGTGCGGATCGCGCCGTCGTCCTCGACCACGGTCTGCGCCACGGTGGCGGGGAACAGCCTGCCGTTCAGGGCACGGAACACGACCTCGCCATGCTGGACCAGGCCGCCGCCCTGCACCAGGTCGTAGGGCTTGGCGTCGGCGGGCGGCGTCTCCAGGAATTCGTGCAGGCGGTGCGCGCCGGACAGCAGCGCCTCGATGCTGGAGCCGACCCAGTCGGCGAAGGTCTGGTTGACGAACAGGAATTCGCCCTGGCTGCCGACGGAAAAGAATCCGCCCGGCGCGTTGTCGAGGAAGTCGATCAGCTTGGCGCGCTCGGCCCGGCGCTCCTCCTCGATCAGGTGCTCGTGCGTGCTGTCCGACAGACGCCACTGGCTGTAGCCCGGGTGATGGGGGATCGGCGTGACGCTGACCTGGAACAGCGCGCCCGCGATCCGCGAGACGATCTCGCGGTAGCCGTCTTCGCCATTGGCCGCCAGGCGCCACAATTCGTTGTAGGCGATTTCGCTTTCATGCGGTTCGGAGAAGAGGTTCAGCATCCCCTTGTCGGTGGTATTGCCCTGAACCAGGCGCACCATTTCCGAATTGGCGCAGACGGCCACGCCGGACTCGTCGAGGATCATGCGGCCGGCACGGCTTTTCTCCAGGATCGCCACCAGCAGGTTTTCCGTCAGGCCGTGGGAGTCGCGTTGCCGGTGCAGGGTAATGGAGGCAGCGATGGAATAAAGCCCGATCCAGACGATGCCGATGCCGGGCCAGACCGATGACGGGGAAACGCCCCGGTGCAATCCGACGATGCCCAGGATCGCCAGCAGGGCGAACGCGGCGGCAAGGCCGAGCAGCACCGCCTTGGGCATGATCCAGCGCAGGGCGACGATGCGCCGCCGCAGCGGCTTGGCGTCGTAGGACAAAGGAGAGGATTCGGGGGTATCTGAACTCATCGGCCTTAACTCTTAACAGCCCTGCCACGAAGACGAAAGACGTAAGAGATGACCTCGGCCACCGCCTTGTAATGTTCGGGCGGGATTTCCTGGTCGATCTCCACGGTGGGATAGAGGGCGCGCGCCAGCGGCGGGTTCTCGACGATGGTGATCTTGTTGTTCCCCGCGATCTCGCGGATCTTGAGGGCGATCAGATCCTGGCCCTTGGCGAGGCACAAGGGCGCGGCCATGTTCGAGGGGTCGTATTTCAGCGCCACCGCGAAGTGGGTCGGGTTCGTGATGACCACGTCGGCCTTCGGCACGTTGGCCATCATGCGGGCGCGGGCGCGCTGCATGCGTATCTGGCGCACGCGCTGCTTTATGAGCGGATCGCCTTCGTTCTGCCGCATCTCCTCCTTGACCTCCTGCCGGGTCATGCGCAGGCGGGCGATGAAGGCCATGCGCTGATAGATCACGTCGAACAGCATGATGACGGTCAGCGTCGCCAGTATGCCGGTGCACAGGCGCAGCACGAGGTGGCGGACCTCGCCCAGCATCTGGTGCGGGTCGGCCTCGATCAGGTGCTCGAGGGTCGGCATTGTCGGCTTGACCAGCATGTAGGCGACGGTGGCGATGATGCTCAGCTTTGCCAGATTCTTGGCGAACTCGATAAAGGCGCGTTTCGAGAAGATGCGATGGAAGCCGGCGATCGGCGACAGCTTGGAGAATTTCGGCGTGATCGTCTCGGCCGACAGCAAGAAGCCGGTCTGCAGGATGGGACCTGCCATCGCCGCGATCAGCAGGATCAGCATCGGCGCCGCCACTGCCATGCCGGCTTTCATCATGGTATCGGCGAACAGGCTTTCCAGCGACGCGGCATCCGCCGGTACCTGGTCGGGCTTGGCGATGAAATTGCGCAGGATATTCACCAGCGATGTCGCCATGCCCGGCGCCATCGCCAGCAGCACCAGCGTACCGCCGCCGATCAGCAGCCAGTGGTTCAGTTCCTTCGACGCCGGGACCTGCCCCTGTTCGCGCGCCCGCTGTAGCCGGCCGGCGGTCGGCTGCTCGGTTTTCTGTTCCTTGTCCTGTTCTTCGGCCATGGGCTACTGACCCAGCCCGAGGGTTTTCATGCTTTCGGCGAACGCGTTCAGCCAGAAGCGCAGCATGACGGACGCCGACAGAGCGAAGATCATCAGGCCCAGCCCGAGTTGCAGAGGCAGGGTGACGAAGAAGACCTGGATCTGCGGCAGCAGCCGGCCGATCAACCCGAACGCGCTGTACAGCAGCAGGCCGATGACGAAGAAGGGGCTGGCCATCTCGACCGCGATCAGGAAACTGTGCGCGGCCAGATGCGCGATGGCGTCGGTCATGTCCGGGAACAGGCTGAAGCTGTTGTAATGGAAGATGTCGTAGCTCTGCACGATCGCGCGGATCAGCATCTGGTACATGTCGGTGGCGAACAGCAGGACGACGGCCGTCATGGTCAGCAGCGTGCCGGGGATCGAGCCCTGCGTCTGCGCCTGCGGATTGAAGATATAGGCGCTGGACAGGCCGACCTGCTGCGCGATGAACTGGCCTGCGGTTTCCAGGATGCTGATATAGATCTGCGCGATCGTGCCGATGAAAGCGCCGATCACCAGTTCGCAGAACAGCATCAGGAACAGCGCCGGCACGTCCGTCGGCTCGGGCGGCATGGCATGGCGCACGATGGGCGCGATCGCGACGCTGAGGCCGAGCGAAAGCAGCAGGCGCGCGCGCGCCGGCGTGTAATTGTCGCCCAGACCCGGCAGCAGCATCAGCGCCGTGCCGACGCGGGCGAACACCATCATCACGGTGAAGACGTTGCCCGCCAGAAGCGCGTTCAGCTGGTCGGCTATGCCCATCGATCCGGCCCGGTCATTGTCCGCTGACGATGTGATCGAACAGCGTCTTGGTGAAGACCTGCAGCGTGTGCAGCATGAACGGCATGAATATCACCAGCGACACGAACACGGCGATGATCTTGGGCACGAAGGCGATGGTCTGTTCCTGCAAGGAGGTCAGGGCCTGCAGCAGCGAGACGCCGACGCCGACGATCAGCGCCGCAAGGATCGGCGGCGCGCAGATCAGCAGCGCCGTGGTGACGCCCTGACGCAGCAGGTCGAGAAGTTCGGGTTCGCTCATCGGGACAAGGAAACGATCGCCGATGCCATCAGATCGGCATCTTGATGATATCCTCGTAGGCCGAGACGACCTGGTCGCGTATCTTGGTGACTTCCTGCATCGTGACGTCGAAATTGGTCATCGCCATGACGACATCATTGGCCGAGGCCTGGTGCACCAGCGCCTTGGCGCTGACGTTTTCGGCGGTATGGCCGGTATCGATCGCGCTTTCGACCGCACTGCTGAGGAAATCGCCGAAGGACGGCCCGGTGGTCGCCTCACCGCTGGAGGCGCCCTGCTGCGCGAAGGAATTGGCGACGCTGCTATAGGCGTTGATGGCTTTATCGACGGGTATCATGGGTCAGCCCCTTAGCTTTGCAGCATGTTGATGGTTTTGAGCAGCATCGATTTCGATACCTCGACCATGTTGACGTTGGCTTCATAGGACCGCTGCGCCTCGCGCATGTCCATCGCCTCCACCAGCATGTTGACGTTTGGGGTCTTGACGTAGCCCTGCGCGTTGGCGGCCGGGTTGGTCGGATCGTATTTCTGCACGAAGTCGGTCTTGTCGGTCGAGATCTTGTCGATCGCGACGCGGTTCTCGCCGGTGCTGCGGTCGAGTTCGTTCTTGAAGCTGACGGTCTTGCGCCGGTAGGGATCGCCGCCGGGCGTGGACGCCAGCGAGTTGGAGTTGGCGAGGTTTTCCGCGATGACCTTAAGCCGGGCGCCCTGCGCTTCCATGCCGGAGGTCGATATGTCCATGACCTTGCTAAGATCCATCTTTCGTCTCCTCAGCCTTTGCCGTTGCCGAGCGCAAGCTCGATAAGGCTAACAGATTTCTTGTATACGTTCGTCACCAGCTGGTAATCGGCGGCGGTATCGGCCGCTTTCTTCATCTCGGCCTCGGTCGAGATCGCGTTCCCGTCGGGCTTGACCTCGTAGGCGCTGTGCAATTCGGACATTTCCTTGGCATCGCCGCCACTGCCGCCGGTCGGCATGCCGACCTGGAGGAAACCCGCGCCCGACGACGTCTGCGCCGGGGCAAGCTGGAGCTTCTTCATCATGTTCTTGAAGGTGAAGGGGGCAAGATCCTTGCCCTCCGCACCCGGCGTATCGACATTGGCGATGTTGGACGCGATGAGGCCCTGGCGCTGCGTGAGCCAGTTCATCTTATCCATAAGACCGCTGAAAAGTCCGATTTGCGACAAATCCATCGACAAAATCCGCCGTTGGTGATGGATAGCTATACCCCGGTCATGCTTAAGAAACGGTTAGGCCTATGGCAGCAACCGGTTCGGCGTGCGGCTGACCAGGGTTACGTCGCGGATGCCTGCAGCCGCATGGAATTAGTCTTCGTCAAAAGGGCCAAGGCATTGACCATGTGGCTTTTCCCGTCATAAGTAGGACATTGTTCGGCCTGGAGAATTGCATGCGAAAGTTTATATTTCTCTCGGTCTTGTTGCTGGCATCTCCCGCTCTTGCCGATGTTCGTATCGCCCTGGTCGGTCCGATGACGGGTTCGGAGGCGGCGTTCGGCGAGCAGATGCGGCATGGCGCCGAAATCGCGGTGGCAGGCATCAACGCAAACGGCGGTCTTAACGGCGAGAAGATCGATCTGGACGTCGAGGATGACGCCTGCGATCCCAAACAGGCGGTGAACGTCGCCAATCGCATCGCCGGCATGGGCATCAAGTATGTCATCGGTCATTGGTGTTCGGGTACGACGCAGGTAGCCTCCGCCATCTATGCCGAAGAGGGGATTCTGGAGCTAGATCCGGCCGGCGTGTTGCCGGAAACCACCCAGAAAGGCGTCGCGACCATGTTCCGCCTTTCCAGTACGGCGGACTACTGGGGCAAAATGCTGGCGGATTATGCCATTAAAAACGGGAAGGTCAAAAAAGCCTATGTCCTGATGGACAAGCGGGCGGTGACCGAGATATTCGGCAAGGCCGTTACGGACGAGCTGCACCGTGCCGACAAGACTATCGAAGTCAGCACCGACGAGTTCAATGGCGGCGACCGCGACTTCAATACGATCGTGGCCAAGATCAAACGCGCCGGCGCGAATGCGGTATTTATTTCCGGCTACACCCAGGAAACAGCCCTGATCGCCCGTCAGGGTCAGGCTCTGGACACGAATTTTTACAGCTGGGATGTCATGGGTTCACCCGATTTCCCCAAGGCGGTTGGAAACGAGGCTCTCGGCAAATCCATATATGTCGATTATGCCCGCCCCAAGAATTCGGCCGACCTGGTTGCGCTCGACAAGGAGCTCGATGCGAAAGGCTGGCCGAAGGAAACCTATACCTACATGGTCTATGCCGCTTTCCAGGTTTTGGATCAGGCTTGGAAACAAGCCCCCAGCGCCGAGGTAGGCGCATTGGCAAAGGCGCTGCATGCCAATACGTATCACACGCTGTCCGGCGACGTTGCCTTTGCCGCTAATGGCGATCGAGCATCCGTCAGGTTTTCCGCATATAGCTGGAATGGTCCTAACGCAGTGGAGATCGGCCCGGCCAACTAAGCGGGTATCGTTCACGAACGGTTAACGCGCCGCCTGCGATAAAAGGAGTCATGTCCGATGACAAGCATCCACGCCCGGCGGCCGTCGCCCTCACCTATAAGCGGGGGGACCGCAACGCGCCGCGCGTCATCGCCACCGGCCGCGGCGAGCTGGCCAACCGCATCGTGGAGCTGGCCTTCGCCAACGGCATCAAGGTGCGCGAGGACAAGGACCTGGCCGAGCTTCTGACATCGGTGGATGTCGGCTGCGAGATTCCGACCGAGGCGCTGCTGGCGGTGGCCGAGATCATCGCCTACCTGTACCGCGCCAACAACATCAGGCGCGGCGAGACCGACGCATGAACGGCGGCCTGCGCGAGATCCAGGACCGGCTGGCACAGCTTTCGAAGGATGTCGAGACACGGCGCGCCCTGATCGGGCGCGGCGAGCCGGTCGACCTCTCCGACCTGGAAACCCGCATCGGCGATGTCTGCGTCGAGGTGGTGAATGCACGGCCGCAGAGCGCCTGCTTCCTGCCCTCGCTGAAACAGCTGTTCACCCAGCTGGACGAGCTGGGCGAAGACCTCAAGCAACGGCAGGACATGGCCGGCTGATGGGGTACGACGAATACTTACGCGCCATCTTCGCCCTGGTTTTCGTGCTTGGCCTGATGGTTTCCTTCCTGTGGGTTCTGCGCCGCTTCAACCTGGTCGCCACCACCGGCGGTACCGGAAGGCTGGCAGGGCGGGGCCCGGCGAAGCTGCGCCGCCTGGGTGTGGTCGAGACGCTGCCGATCGACGCCCGCCGCCGCCTGATCCTGATCCGGCGCGACAATTTGGAGCATCTGGTGATGGTCAGCCTGAACGGCGAGACCGTGATCGAAAGCGGCATTTCCGTACAATCCGAACCCGCGCCGGAGCCTGTTCTATAATGCGCAAATTCCTCCTGCCCGGCTTCGCCTTCCTGACCATTCTGGTGCTGGCGCTGCCGGCATCGGCCCAGTCGCTGGCGCTGAACCTGGGCGGCAATGTCGCCAGCGGGCCCGGCGGCGCGTCGGTCACCGGCCGTGTCGTCCAGCTGGTCGCCCTGCTGACGGTGCTGTCGATCGCGCCGGGTATATTGATGGTGACGACATGCTTCACCCGCATCATCATCGTGCTGTCCCTGCTGCGCACCGCGCTGGGCACGCAGCAGACGCCGCCCAACACCGTAATGCTGAGCCTGGCGCTGTTCCTGACCGGCTTCATCATGGCGCCGACCTTCCAGGCCGCCTACACGGCCGGCATCCAGCCGCTGATGGACCAGAAGATCGACGAGATCACCGCCTTCCACCGCACGGTCGAGCCGTTCCAGGACTTCATGCTGAAGCACGTGCGCGAGAAGGACCTGCAGCTGTTCACCGATTTGTCGCATGCCGGGCCGTTCGCCAAGCCCGCCGACATCCCCATCCAGATCATCGTGCCGTCCTTCGTGATTTCCGAGCTGCGGCGCGGGTTCGAGATCGGCTTCCTGCTGTTCATCCCCTTCATCATCATCGACATGGTGGTCGCCTCGATCCTGATGGCGATGGGCATGGTGACCCTGCCGCCGGTCACTATCTCGCTGCCGTTCAAGATCATCTTCTTCGTGCTGATCGACGGCTGGTACCTGATCGCGGGCAGCCTGATCCAGAGTTATGGGTAGGGACGCGCGGGAACCCAACCCTGATTTGTGTCGTTAGGCTGGTATGGAGTATCCTGAAACCTTCCACGCAGCCGAAAAACCATGACCAAGATCTTCCTGCTTTCCGTCTGTGTCAGCTTGCTGTGGCTGACCGCCTGCGGAAACGGGCCGGGGGTTGCGCCCGAGCCCGGCAGTTCGCCCTCGGTTTACCATGGCGGCGACCTGCCGCAGGGCACGGCGAACGACACGTATCGCGGCAGGTAGCCACGGACCGGCAATCCTCTGGCGTATCGCTCCGGGTCCCGGTATCATGCGTCAAACGACCCATAAAAGGCCGCACATGAAAGCCGTATCGCTCAGCACCCTGCTTATCGCCGCCGCCCTGCTGGCCGCGTGTTCCCCCAACCGTGACTTGGATACCGGTACGCCCAAGCCGCCGCATTACTGCCCCTGCGAGATCCCGCCGCCGGAACCGCCGAGCATACAGCCAAACCTGTTCTGATGGCGGCCGGGCGTCTGCGTCTGGCGCTGGCTCTTTCGCTTGCCTGCCTGCTGTCCGCCTGCGGTTTTCATCCGCTTTATGGAACCCCTGAAAAGGGCCAGAAGTCGGAGGAGAGCGAGCTTGCGACCATTCGCGTCGACACCATTGCCGATCGCCAGGGCCAGAAGCTGCGCAACTACCTGATCGACGATCTGCAGGGCGAGGACGTGCCGCCGCCGGCCGAGCACGAGTTACTGATAAGCTATAACGAGTATGAAGCCGATCTGGGCCTGAACAACGACGCCACCACGACGCGCGGGCAGCTTTCCATCAGCGTCAGCTTCCAGCTCAAGAATATCAAGACCGGCAAGGTGGAGATGAGCAACAGCGCCCAGCAGATCACCGGCTACAATATCCAGACCAGCGAATTCGCCACCATCCTGTCGCGCGATGACGCCGAGAACCGCGCCCTGCGGACCATCGCCGACAATCTGCAGGTGCGCCTGGCGCTGTACTTCCGCAATGCCCGCCTGGACAAGGCATCGAAGCCGCCTGCCGCCGATGTCCCGTCGAAACCGGGATCGGCGACCCAGACGCCGGCGCAGGCCCAGCCCGGCTTCGGCGCGGTGGCGACGCCGTTCGCGACCCATGCGCCGGGCGAACCGCTGGACAACCAGTCGCCGATCACCCAGACGCCGTGATCCTGTCACGATGAAGCTCCAGGGCCGCGCCATCGACGATTTTGTCCGCACCCCGCCGACGGCTGTTCGCGGTGTCCTGATCTATGGCCCGGACGAAGGCCAGGTACGCGAGCGCGCCGTCGCCATCGCCCGGGCCGTCGTTCCCGACGCCGCCGACCCCTTCCTGATCGCCACGCTGGCCGCCGAGGCGGTCACGGCCGACGCCGCCCTGCTGGCGGACGAGGTGAATGCGCTTTCGCTGATGGGCGGGCGGCGCGTGGTGCATGTGCGCGACGCCACCGACAAGGTCGCGCCCGCCTGCGCCGTCCTGGCGGCACAGGAAACGGCGGGCGACTGCCTGGTGATCGTAGAGGGCGGCGACCTCAACCCCCGGTCTGCGCTGCGCAAGCTGTTCGAGGGGGACGGCAAGCTTGCCGCGATCGCCTGCTATGTCGACGACGAGAAAACGCTTTCGGCGCTGGTCCGCGACACGCTGCGCGCCGAGCGTATCGCCGCCGAACCCGACGCGCTGGCCTATCTGGCGCAGGCGCTGGCAGGCGACCGGGCGCTGGCCCGGCGCGCGCTGGAAAAGCTGATCCTGTATGTCGGCCCCGATGCGCGCGACCGTACCCTGACGCTGGAACAAGCGGTCGAGGCGGTCGGCGATTCGGGCGCGCTGGACCTCGACGATCCGGCGCGCGCCGCGGCGGACGGCGACCGCGCCGGCACCGACCGCGCTGTGCGCCGCCTGCTGGAGGACGGCGTTTCGACGATCGCGATCCTACGCAGCGCCCAGGCCTATTTCCGCCGCCTGCACATGGCCAGGGCGGCGGTGCAGGACGGCCAGAGCGCCGATTCGGCGATGGCCACGCTGCGGCCGCCGGTGTTCTTCAAGCAGGCGCCGCAGTTCCGCCGGCAGCTGGACCGCTGGAAGCTGCCGATGATCGCCAACGCCCTGACCAGGCTGGTGGAATGCGAAGCCGCGGCAAAACGCACCGGTGCTTCGGACGAATTGCTGGCTTCGCGCACCTTCATCCTGATCGCGCAGATCCCGCACACGCGGCGATGAACAACCGATTGTTTTAGATAAATTGTCCGGACCCATTGCCGAGCGGCATGGCTGGGGTTATCGTTTGTACCTTACGGCCACGCAGGATGACGTCATGACACTGCACGACACTCTATTCCGGCCGCAAAACAGCTTCCTCGATCAAAGCGGGGACGGCTCCTGATGCCCAATCTTTCCGCTTCCCCCGTCCTGTGCATCGGCGGCGCCCATGTCGACCGGCTGGGCCGCACCTACGGGTCGCCCATACTGGGCACGTCCAATCCGGGGCGCGTGCTGCGCGAAAAGGGCGGGGTCGCGCGCAATGTCGCCGAAAATCTGGCGCGGCTGGGCTGCCCGGTCAGCCTGATGTCGCGCGTCGGCAAGGACGAGGACGGGCAGACCGTGCTGGACCATGCGGCGGCGCTGGGCATCGACACCTCGCTGGTCACCGTGTCGGAGGAATGCCAGACGGGTTCGTATACCGCCTTCATCGGCGACGACGGCGAAATGGTGATCGCGCTGGCCGACATGGACATCTACCGCGAGATGAACGTGGCCCTGATAGAGACGATGCTGCCGAAGCTGCGCAAGTTTCCCTACTGGTTCATCGACAGCAATCTGGGCGCCGCCCCGCTGGAGGCGTTGCTGCAGGGCGCGGGGCCGTCGAAGGTTTGCGTCGGCGCGGTATCGTCGCCCAAGGTGCAGAGATTGCAGCCCTTGCTGGGACGGTTCAGCTACCTGTTCGCCAATGTGAAGGAGGGCGCCGGACTGGCCGGACTGCCGCAGGACGTCGATCACGATCCGGCGCTGGTCGGGGCGGCGCTGAAGGCGAAGGGATGCGAGGCGGGCGTGCTGACCGCCAGCCATGGCCGCGTCGTGGTATGGGCGGATGGCGTCCTTTCGACGCTGCCGGTGATCAAGGCCCGGGCCCAGGATGTCACCGGCGCCGGCGACTCCCTCGCCGCCGGCACCATATTCGGATTGCTGAAGGGGCTTAGCCTGCCGGCGGCCGTGCAATGGGGCCTGGCCGCCGCATCGGTCACGATCGAATCCCCGCATACCGTTTCGCACCGCATCAGCCAGGGCACGCTGGAAGCGCGGTTGAAACAGGAAAGCTGATGGGCGTGCCGCATAGACTGCCCGATCCGGCGCTGGTCGGGATCGCGGAGGAAGTGTCGCAGGCGCTGGCGCTGAACAAGCCGGTCGTGGCGCTGGAATCGACGATCATCACGCACGGCATGCCGTTTCCCAGGAACGTCGAGACCGCGCTGGCAGTCGATCGCACGGTCCGGGCGCACGGCGCCATCCCGGCCACCATCGCCGTGATCGGCGGCAGGATCGAGATCGGCCTGTCGCCGTCCCAGATCGAGCAGCTGGGCGAAGCCAGGAATGTCGCCAAGCTGAGCCGCGACAATCTTGCCGCCGCGTTGGCATCGGGCGCGACCGGTTCGACCACGGTCGCGGCGACCATGATCGGTGCCCATCTGGCCGGCATCGGCGTCTTCGCCACCGGGGGCATCGGCGGCGTGCATCGCGGCGCGGCCGAGACGATGGACATTTCCGCCGACCTGGACGAGTTCGCGCGCACCCCCGTCACCGTCGTCTGCGCCGGGGCCAAGGCGCTGCTGGACCTGCCGCGCACGCTGGAATACCTGGAAACCCGCGGCGTGCCGGTGGTCGGTTACGGCTCGGACCAGTTCGCCGCGTTCTGGAGCCGGTCGAGCGGGCTGACGCTGCAGATACGCTTCGACAGCGTACAGGCGATCGCGCGGTTCATCGATACCCGCCGCCGTCTTGGCCTGACGGAGGGGGTGATCGTCAGCAACCCGCCGCCCGAAGCGAGCGAGATCCCCGCCGGCGAGATGGAGGGTTTCATCACCGAGGCCCTTGCGGCGGCGCAGGCCGCGAACGTGACCGGCAAGGCGGTGACCCCCTTCCTGCTGGGCAAGATTCATGAGATCACGAACGGGCGAAGTCTGGACACCAACATCGCGCTGATTCAAAACAATGCTGCCGTGGCCGCCGATATCGCGGTGGCACAGAAGGAGTTGGACGCGTGAGTGGACAGGACCAATCGCTGTATCTGGTTTTCGGGGGTGAACTGACCACCGTGGGATCGACCGCGTTCCGCGATCCTGAGGCGCTGCATCTGGTCGGCGTCTTTTCAACGTACGACGATGCCCATCGCGCCTGGTCGTCAGCGGCACGAGCCACGATCGACGATGCACAGATGCGCTATTTCATCACCGACCTGCGCAGGGCGATGGTCAGCCCGGATGGCCATCCATGAAACCACTGCCGCGGTCGATGCTGGTGATCGCGTCCGTCATCCTGGCAGGCTGCGACACGATCGGCGAGGCGCTGGAACCACCGCGCATGGAAAAGCCGATCGGCATCCCCGAGACCGTGCCGCCGCAGGACACGCCGGAACTGGAAGCGCGTGCCGCGCGTGAGCGCGAGGCGCTGCCGCGCCTGCCGCCGACGCCCGATTCCGAAACCTATTCCTATCTGGGCAGCGTACCGCCCAAGCCGGTATTGCCGACGCCGGAGGAAATCACTGGCCAGATCAAGGGTCTTGCGGCGGAAGAGGCGAAGGGCCAGGCGGTGATCGACGCGCAGGCGGACAACAACGATCCCGAAACGCTGCCCAGGCCGGCGCCGACCGTGAAGCATGCCACTGTGGCGACGACGACGGTCGCCGCGCCGATGTCGGCCAACCAGAACCAGGTATTCTCGGGCAACAGCAACGCCTTCCTGCCGCAGAGCCAGGTCGAGCAGACCGACCGCCTGCCGGCGGACGCGCCGTGACCTCCCCGCTGCGCATCGGCATCGCCGGCCTCGGCACCGTCGGCGCGGCGACCGCCGCCCTGCTGCGCCGCAATGCCCCGCTGCTGACCCAGCGCAGCGGCAGGCGGCTGGAACTGGCGGCGGTGTCCGCGCGCGAACGGGCGAAGGAGCGCGAGATCGACCTGTCCGGCATTGCCTGGTTCGAAGACGCGCGGGCGCTGGCGACCGCGCCCGGCATCGACGTGGTGGTGGAAACCATCGGCGGTGCGGACGGTGTGGCGCGCGACCTGGTGACGGCGGCGCTGCTGGCGGGCCGCCATGTCGTGACCGCCAACAAGGCGCTGATCGCCATCCATGGCCACGAGCTGGCGGCGCTGGCCGAAAGGAACGGCGTCGCGCTGCTGTTCGAAGCGGCGGTGGCGGGCGGCATACCGATCCTGAAGACCCTGCGCGAGGGACTGGCCGGCAACCGCGTCTACGAAGTGCACGGCATCCTGAACGGCACGTCCAATTTCATCCTGACCGAGATGCGGGCGCGCGGCGCGTCGTTCGGCGACGTGCTGGCCGAGGCGCAGCGTCTCGGCTATGCCGAGGCCGATCCCAGCTTCGACGTCGACGGCATCGACACCGCGCACAAGCTGGCGATCCTGACCGCGCTGGCCTTCGGGCGGCAGGTCGATTTCGCCAGCGTCTCGATCGAGGGCATACGCGAGATCGATCCCATCGACATCGCCTTCGCCGACGAGCTGGGCTATCGCATCAAGCTGCTGGGCATCGCGCGCCAGACGGAGAACGGGGTCGAGCAGCGTGTCCATCCCGCCATGGTGCCGGCATCGGCCCCCATCGCGGCCGCGGAAGGCGTGTTCAATGCGGTCGTCACCTCCAGCGATGCGGCGCAGAAGGTGCTGATGGTCGGAAGGGGCGCCGGCGGCGGGCCGACATCCTCCGCCGTGGTCGCCGACCTGGTCGACATCGCCGCAGGCCGCATCGCCCCCGCCTTCGGCATCCCGGCGGCACAGCTGGCCCCGGCCGAACCCGCCGATATCGGTCAGCGCCACGGCGCTTACTACCTGCGCCTGAAGGTCGAGGACCGGCCCGGCGTCATCGCCGAGGTGTCGGCCATATTGCGGGACGAGCAGGTGTCGCTGGAATCGGTGCTGCAACGGGGCCGCGCACCGGGCCTGTTCGTGCCGCTGGTGGTGACCACGCACCAGACGCAGGAGGCGCGCATGCGGCAGGCGGTCACGCGCATCGCGGCGCTGCCGGCGGTTGCAGAAACGCCTTGCCTCATCCGCGTAGAAGGATTCTAATCCGGCACAGCGCCGCACCAATACGCGCGCCGTACGGAATACCGATTATGCCCGACTCTTCTTCCGACAGCCTGATGGATCGCAGCCTTGCGCTGGAGGTCGTGCGCGTAACCGAAGCCGCGGCCCTTGCCGCCAGCCTGCAGGTGGGACGCGGCGACGAGATGGCCGCCGATACCGCGGCGGTCGACTGGATGCGCCGTACGCTGGACACGCTGGCGATCGACGGAACGGTGGTGATCGGCGAGCGCGAGGATGCGCCGCATTTGCGCGTCGGCGACAAGGTCGGCGGCGGCGGCCCGGCGATGGATATCGCGCTCGACCCGCTGGAAGGCTCGACCATCACCGCCAAGGGCGGGGAAAACGCGCTGTCGGTCGTGGCAATGGCGTTGCCCGGCAGCTTCTTCAACGCGCCCGACGTCTACATGGACAAGATCGCGGTCGGTCCCGGACTGCCGCCGGGCCTGCTGGACCTGGACGCCGGACCGGGCGAGAACCTGCGGCGGCTGGCCGAGGCCAAGGGCGCGACGACATCGGAATTGCTGGTGTGCATACTGGACCGCCCGCGCCATGGCGAGCTGATCCACCAGGTGCGCGAGGCCGGGGCGCGGATCATGCTGATTTCGGACGGCGACGTATCGGGCGTGATCGCGACCGCGCAGCCGCATAGCGGCGTCGACGTCTATATGGGAATAGGCGGCGCGCCGGAGGGCGTGCTGGCGGCGGCCGCCCTGCGCTGCATCGGCGGCCAGCTGCAGGCCCGGCTGCATTTCCGCAATGACGAAGAGAAGCACCGCGCCAGCCTGCACGGCATCCAGGATCTGCACCGCAAGTACAATCTGGACGAGCTGGTGGGCAGCGACGTGATGTTCGCCGCCACCGGCATCACCCACGGCGCGATGCTGCGTGGGGTACGGCGCTACGCCGGCGGCGCCACGACGCATTCGGTGGTGATGCGTTCGCGCACCGGCACCGTTCGCTGGATCGAATCGCACCACGATTTCCGCCGCAAGTCGTCGGGCGTTCCCGGCATGGTGCCGGGAGAGGGATGACGGTGCTGAGCCCCGTCGACGATACCTTTGCCGGGGTGACAAGCTCCCTGCTGGGCCAGCACTGGCGCTTCGCGCCGTGCGACGAGCGGCTGGCATCGGTCCTGGCGCGCAGCCACGATTTGCCGGAGATCGCGGCGCGCGTCCTGGCGGCGCGGGGCATCGGCCACGAATCCGCGGCCGATTTCCTCAGCCCGTCGATGAAGGCGGCCCTGCCCGACCCGTCCTGCCTGAAGGACATGGAAGCCGCGGCCCTGCGCATCGCGCGCGCGATCGAGGCGGGGGAAAAGATCGCCATCTTCGCCGATTACGATGTCGACGGCGCGACCAGCGCGGCGCTGTGGCTACGCTATCTGCGCGCCTGCGGCGGCAATCCGATCCTGTACATCCCAGACCGCATCGGCGAGGGCTACGGCCCCAATGCCCCCGCGATGGTGGCGCTGGCCGCGCGGGGAGCCAAGCTGGTCGTCACGGTCGATTGCGGCGTCACCGCGCACGACCCGCTGCATGCGGCGGCCGAGGCCGGGCTGGATGTCGTAGTGATCGACCACCACCAGGCCGAAGCCGCCCTGCCCCGTGCCGAAGCGGTGGTGAACCCGAACCGGCTGGACGATAGCAGCGGGCTGGGTCATTTGTGTGCCGCCGGCGTGTGCTTCCTGGCTTTGATCGCGGTCAACCGCACCCTGAAGGCGCGCGGCTTCTTCCAGAATCGTACCGCCCCCGACCTGCTGCAATGGCTGGACCTGGTCGCGCTGGGCACGGTGTGCGACGTGGTGCCGCTGACCGGGCTGAACCGTGCCTTCGTCGTCCAGGGGCTGAAGGTGCTGGCGCAGCGCGGCAATATCGGGCTGGCCGCCCTGGCCGACGTGGCGCGCGTGACCGAGCGGCTGGGCGGCTACCATCTGGGTTTCGTGCTTGGGCCGCGCATCAATGCCGGCGGCCGCATCGGCAAGGCCGACCTGGGCGCGCGGCTGCTGTCGACCGAGTCACAAGCCGAAGCCACCATGATCGCCGCCGAGCTGGACGCGCTGAACGGCGAACGCCGCCGCGTCGAGACCGAGATCGTGCAGACCTGCCTGGCGATCGCCGAGGCGATGGACACCAGTGACCCGGTGCTGGTCGTATCGGGCGAGGGCTGGCACCCGGGCGTGATCGGCATTGTCGCCGCGCGGCTGATGGAAAAATTCAAGCGCCCGGTCTGCGTCATCGGAGTCGAGAACGGCATCGGCAAGGCATCCGGCCGCAGCCGCCCCGGCATCGACCTTGGCGCGCTCGTGATCGCGGCGCGGCAGTCCGGCATACTGGAGAAGGGCGGCGGCCATGCCATGGCGGCCGGCTTCACCATCGCGGCGGACCGCATCGACGATCTGCGCCGCTTCTTCCGCGCCATGGCCGGGCTGCACGTTGCCGCCGTCCCTCACCTGATGATCGACGGCGCGATGGCCGCGACCGGCGCGAACATGGAGCTGGCGACGACGCTGGAGCGCCTTGGCCCCTACGGCGCCGGCCACCGCGAGCCGTTGCTGGTGCTGCACGGCTGCCGCCCGTTCCAGCCGCGCGTGGTGGGCGAGAAGCATGTCAGCTGCATGCTGGCGGGCGAGAGCGGCGGGGCGGCGGTGAAGGCCATCGCCTTCCGCGCGCTGGAACACGATTTGGGCGCGACGCTGCTGGCGGCGGGCGGCCAGGTCTTCCACCTCGCCGGCCGCCTCGGCATCGACCGCTGGCAGGGCCGCGAGACGGTCAAGTTCGAGATCGTGGACGCGGCGAAGGTCTGACGCATTACGTAGGCCCTATAAGATCCAGCAATTCCAATGCCTCTGTATGATAAGGATTGATTGCCAGCGCCGCACGGCATTCGGACGCGGCTTCTTCCCTGTCACCCGCCTCGTATAAATCCCGCGCCCGTTCGGCATGCGCCACGGCCACCTGGATGAGGCTGCGGTCCGAGGTCCATAGGATGCCACGCTTGCGGAACTCGCGCACATGGTGTTCGTCGTCGACGTTGCGGCCGGTCATCTGGAAGTACGACGTGAAATCGCCGGTCGCGCCGCAGGGGAATTGCACAAGCTTCTGGAAGATCAGCCGGTCCTCGCCGCTGCCGTCGGCGAACATCGCGTTCGCCCATAGCGGCAGGATGGTGTGGCAGGCGATCTTGTCCAGCATCAGGCTGCTGGGGTTGACGAAGCCGCCGAAGCGCTCGGCGTTGATGCCTTGCCCCGGGCCGACCGCATCCCACTCGTCGCGGCAGATCGTCCAGCCGGTGCGGTCGTCCACCAGCCAGCGCCCGGACCACGCCCAGCCATGGCCGGCGATGGCGGCCAGCAGCGCCGACAGATGCGTAGGCCCGTACCAGTCGTCATCGTCGAGATAGGCGACATAACGACTGCCGGCGGCGTAGGTCAGGATGGTGCGCAGCGCGCCGCCATAGGCATTGTCGTACAGCCCGCCATGGCGGCGGGACGTGGAATAGCCAAGGTCCAGCACTGTCAGCGTCACATGCGCGGGGCATTCGGCGCGCAAGGCGTCCAGCTGGCCCGCGTCCCCCTGGGCGACATCGATGCCGACCAGGACCTGCACCCGTCCCGAGATTTCCTGCGCGAAGACCGAGCGTACGGAACGGCCCAGCGTCTGCCGCAAGGTGGTCGGGATCACGACCGCAACGTCGAAGCCGGTGTTCATCGGACCTGACTAGCACGGAGCAAACGGCGTCGGCAAAGAGACATCATCGCTTCCTGTTGCAATTCACGACCGCGCGCTGTATCCCTAGCGCCGCGCCTTTAAGTTCCCATCGTCTAGAGGCCTAGGACACTGCCCTTTCACGGCGGTAACAGGGGTTCGAATCCCCTTGGGAACACCACGATTTCGGCCGCTCTGTAAAGAATTCGTTGTCAAAATCGTTGTTTCCGGCTCGGCTAGTCACCTGCCGATGCGGCTTTTCCGACATGAGGGGGAAGGTAGAAGCAATCGTAGTTCCGAGCGCCAAGCCATGAGCGGAGGGCCGCCGCCTACCCCCCGGCATAGCCCCAATCGCCCGGTCGCGTTGCACGTTCAACCCACGCACTAATTTTTGGATTCGGCAGATGTTCGAAGCAGCCAATGAGAACAACAGTACACTAACAAAGCGGCGGGAGTTGTATCGCGCGGAATGGGCCAGAGAGGCATATTCTTTTCGTTCGGAATTTCCGAAGCTTGGTCTGCGAGAGTTATACGAGTCAGCACATGGCCGCATGGTTATCATCCGTGCGCTTGGTGCCGCTTATGGACTGTCTCTTGAGCAAAGGCGTCAGCTAACGAGATTTGTCCGGCACAATCGCGGAGCGGTCATAGTCCGCTTGGTTCTATTGTTAGCGGGATTGCCACTTGACCCTAAGACGCTCTACTTCGGCAGGTCGAAAGCTCAGAAGCCAATTTTAAGGAGCGAGGTACGGGTCTTGTGGAGGTGGGCTAAAGACTGTGCCCGAACCAGTAGACGCTTTCGCCTAGCACACCCGTATAAGGTGGCGGGTTATGACAATAGGATTACTGAAACCCAGGATTATCGAGATATGGTTCTGAAGCTTGCAAGAGCGGCGGGCCTAGGCTTCCTTTCGACGGGTTCGTTCCGGTCGATCCCGGGGAACGGCCCTGTTGAGATAGCGCGCAAAACCGGCTACGGCAATTTCCCGTGCCCTGTCCCGCGCCGTGCCTACGGAGCTCCGAATGAAATCCGCTTCCGCGAAACCCGCGCGCCGCAAGGCCAGGGAAGAATTCACCTACGCCACCGGGCCGTCGTCGCTCGGCTTCGTGCTGGTCGCGGTCAGCGGGTTCGGGATCGTTTCGATCCTGCTGGCGGAAAAGGCCGCGACGCTGGCGGCGCAGCTGCAGGACCGCTTTCCCGGCGTCGCGCTGCGCGAAGGGTCGAAGGAGGCGGCGACCGCGCTGGCCAGGGTGGTTCATTTCATCGAGCATCCGGAAAGCGACTTCACCGTCTCCCTCGACATGCGCGGGACCGCGTTCCAGCGGCGGGTGTGGACGGCGGTGATGGCGATCCCGCGCGGGCAGACGGCGACCTATGGCGAGATCGCGGCCCGGATCGGCGCGCCCCGCGCCATGCGCGCCGTGGGCAGTTCGTGCACCAGATGCCACTTCGCGGTCGTCGTCCCGTGCCTGCGCGTCCTGCCGAAGGGGCAGACGCTGGCCGGGCAGCTGAAAACGGCCTCGAAACGGCGGCGCGCCTTCCTGGCGCGCGAGGGGATCGTTTCGTAAGAATCCGGTAGCGGCACGGTTCTTGCTATGCTTAAGGCGTAGTTAAGCCGGAGACCGTGCCATGTCGCATCACATCCACATGCTGCCGCCGCTTCTGCCGCTGGAGCGGCCGCTGAAGCTGAACAAGAAGCGGCGCCTGCGCAAGTCGCGCAGCGGCGAGGTTTCCTATACCGACGAGGTCGGCGACAGCGAGCCGATCGACGGCTCTTTCCTGACCGAGGGGCCGGCGATGACGAGGGAAGACCCCGTCGACGAACCCACCGGACGCTCGACCCTGTCGGGCTTCAGCGGCCCGACCCTGAAGGCCCTGCTGCAGGCGCAGGAAGAGGCCTGACTAAACCTTGCGCCGCCGTACGACGAAGCGCAGCAACAGCAGGCCGATGGCGACGATCGGCAGCCAGGGCAGGGCGGCGATGGCGAAGCTGATCGCCTGGCCGGTATTCTCGCCCAGCACCTTGCCGCCCTGGCGCCAGGCCTGCGCGATCGGCGCGGTCGAGCTTTCCAGGCCCTCGGCGCGGAAGGCGATCGACAGGCTTTCGGTGTCGACGCGGTCGTACAGCCCCTTCTTCTCGGCAGCGATGGCTTCCAGCGGACTATAGCAAGCGCGGCGGGAGGAAAAGCTGTCCGGCCAGGCGTGGCGGATGGAAATTCGCAGGGCGAAGACTTTACCCAGAAAATCTAAACCGGTTCTTAACGACCCTTATGTTAGTTTAGGCTAACAACGTAAGGGAGAAAGCAAATGTCTATCTTCGAGTGGGTGATCTTGGGCCTGGTAGCAGGCTTCGTCGCCAGCAAGCTGATCAGCAAGGACAACACCAACCTGCTGATCGATGTGATACTTGGCATGGTGGGTGCGATGGTCGCCGGGCTGGTCTACACCAAGGCCGACGTCCTGGGCATCACCCTTGTTAACGTCTACAGCGTCCTGGTCGCCATGGTCGGCGCCATGATCATACTGTTCACGTATCACAAGGTTCTCAAACACTAAGACCTGAACCGCGGCTCCCTTGCCGTTACTAAAAAACGACAAGGGACCGGCCTCAAGACCTATCGGTTGGTTTCGTGCGGGGCGTGTTCGACCTTCGCGCCCAGACCCTTCAATTCCTCGAATTCATGCTCGGAAATGTGATGCTCGGTCCCGGCTTCGTGCCCGTGATGGCCGATGACGGCATAATGCTTGCCCTCGCGCGTCCACAGAACCAGGGTCTTTTGCTCGAGAGCGTCGGTCAGTTTTTTATCCATCGCCGACAGTGTCAGACTAACGGCGCCAGGGCAACCGCTCAGTGCGCGGCGGCGAAGCGCGCCTTCGCCCCGGCGATCAGCAGGTGGGCGTCGTGTTCGGGTATGCCCCGTTCCATCACCAGCGATCTCGTCAGCTCGGCCTCGGTATAACCGTCGGGCCGTTCGCCCTTGTCGGCGGCATGCACCACCATCTCGCCGGTATCGAGCACGAACAGGCGGAACCTGTCCTGGCCGGCGGCCCCATGGGCGATCTGCTCGATTTCCAGTGCGGTGGCCATGTGTCTTCTCCTCGGATTAGCCCGCACCCTAACCCGGCGATGATTGACCGCCGCTTAACGCCGTGGGAAGCCATGGCCCGATGACCCCGCGCCTCTATTTCCATCCCGCGACGCTGACGCACGATCCCGGCCCGTTTCCCGGCATGGGCCCGGCGCGGCTGAATGCGGTGCGGGACGCTCTGGAGGGGCTGGGTGCGTGGCACACGGCCGCACAAGCGACGCCCGATCTGCTGGGCCTGGTCCACACAGGAGATTATATCGACAGCGTGCTGGCCCCGATCGCGCCGGGCGAGGAACGCGCCTTCGACTTCGAGACCTTCGCCATGAGCGGCACCGCCGAGGCCGCCCTGTATTCCGCGGGGCTGGTGGCCGAAGCGGTCAGGGCGGTCGTCGCCGGCGAGGCGGGGCGCGCGTTCTGCCTGGTCAGCCCCGGCGGCCACCATGCCGAGGCCGACACAGCGCAGGGCTTCTGCTTCTTCAACCATGTCGCCATGGCGGCGGCGATGGCGCAGGCGATGCCGGGCGTCGAGCGGGTCGCCGTGCTGGATTTCGACGCGCATCACGGCAACGGTACGCAGAGCCTGTTCTGGAACCACGAACGCCGCCTGCTGGTGTCGCTGCACGAGGAAACCGGCCTATCCGGCTTCGCGCACGAGCGCGGATCGGCCGGCAACGTCCTTAATATCCCGCTGCCGCCCGGCAGCGGCAGCGATCCATACCGGCGCGCAATGGTGGACAAGGCGCTGCCGAAGCTGGCCGAATTCGCACCCGATCTGCTGATAGTGTCCGCCGGCTTCGACATGCACCGCGACGATCCGCTGGCCTCGATGCGTCTGGAGACGGCGGATTATGCCTGGACCGGCGCAGAGCTGGCCGCGCTTGCGGATACGGACTGCGCCGGGCGGGTTGTCGCGGTGCTGGAGGGCGGGTACAATCTGGACCATCTCGGGGCCTGCGCCGCCGCCTTCGTATCCGGCTTGAAAGGCTCTTCACCGTGAGCAACGACTCCACGCGCTGGCAGCAGCCGGTCTCTCCCGGCGGTCCCTCCCGCCTGCAGATACTGGAGCGGCGGCACATCATCCGCCGCGCCGTTCGCGCCTGGCTGGACAAGGAAGGTTTCCTTGAGATCGACGCGCCTTTGCTGGTGCGCGGCACCACGCCCGATCCGGCCGTGGAATCCTTCGTGGTCGGCGATCGTTACCTGTCGACCTCGACCGAATACCAGATGAAGCGGCTGGCCGCGGGCGGTTTCGAGCGCCTGTACTCGCTGACGCAGAATTTCCGCGCCGGCGACGGCGGGCCGTTGCGCAACCCCGAGTTCACCATGCTGGAATGGGGCCGCATCGACGCCGGCGTGGCGGCAATCGAGAACGATGCCGAAGGCTTCGTATCGGCGGCGATGGGGGCGCTGGGGCTGGGCGAGACACTGACCTTCCAGGGTCGGCGGATCGACATGCGCCGCCCCTGGGAGCGGGTCGGCGTCGCCGAGGCGATCCGGCGCGTCACCGGCGCCCCCTTCGACGAATTCGATCTAGCCACATGCCGCCGCGCCGCGGCGGCGGCGGACATCGAGATCCGTGACGACTGGGCGCAGGACCGCGATTTCCTGTTCAGCCTGCTGATGACCCATATCCAGCCCCGCCTCGGATGGGACAGACCGGTGTTCCTGCGCGAGTGGCCGCTGTACCAGACCACCTCCGCCGCCGGGGATGGCAAGATCGCGGATCGTAGCGAATTGCTGGTCGCGGGGATGGAACTGTCCGACGGGTTCGCCGCGCTGGCCGATGCCGACATCCAGGCCCATCTGTTCCAGCAGGCGCTGGAGCGGCGGCAGGCCGCCGGCCAGGTTGCCGTGGAACTGGACCACAGATATCTCGAGGCGATGCGGGTCGATCCACCGTTCGGGGCCGGCATGGCGCTGGGCTTCGACCGCCTGGTCATGTTGCTGACCGACCAGCCAAGTATTCGCAACGTTCTGGCCCTGGCCTGGGACGAGCTCTAAACGAAAACCTTTCCTTTTACGTAGAATTAATGCAATATCGCCCAGTAAATAGACCTCCTGAGAGGGATATCATGTTCGATCTGAAAGAATGGCGCGACAAGAACGGTATCCAGGTCGGTCGCGACCTTGGGAAAAGATTCGAGGACATGCGGGAGGAAGGCAGGCCTTCCTTGCCGACCATGCTGGACGCCTTTGCGAATGACATAAAACTTGACCGCAACAGCCCCCTGCGAACTGCCGCCGCGGAACTTGGCAGGGCTGCCGAAAAAAGCCAGGATAACCCTTATCACAATCCCAATCACTTCGCCGACGTGACATACGGTACGGCGCATCTGGTCCTGCTGAACCAGGAACTTGCCGCCAAGCATATTCCGGGTGCCGTAGAGCTTTCCAAGGAACAGATGATGATTACCGTCCTGGCCGCCGCGGCGCATGACCTGGGACATGATGGCAAGACGAACAGCGTTCCCGGGGCCGATGGCAAGCCGACGTTCGTTCCCTTTCGCCTGGAGCAGAAAGCGGTCGACCTGGCCACGCCGATCCTGCGCAAGAACGGCGTTTCCGAAGACCACATCGAGGATATAAGCATCCTGATACTGGGTACCGAGCCTATCGCCGGCGCCCAGGGCGTGAAGGCCGCCTACGCTCACATAACCGGTATCGACGGCAAGACCAAGCCGCCGGTTGTCAATCCAAAACTGGAACGCCTGCTCGAAAGCCCCGAACTGGCTGCATCTGCCAATCTGCTGGGTACCGCCGATATCCTGCCCAGCATCGTGACCGACTTGAACCAGCGCGTGCAGAGCAACCTGCTGAGCGCGGAATGGGGGCGGCCGACGGGACCGAAGGACACCCTGTTCTTCGTGAACAATATCGTCGGCGAACTGGCCGGCCCCGTCGCCGGGTTCTTCAATCCCAACGTCAACATGATACGGCTCGACGCGGAACGGGCGCTGGCGCTGCAGAACAGCCAGACGCCACAGGCCGGCAACAATGCCGAAATCCCTGCCGGCGTGCTTCAGGCTAGCCAGGCCGCTTCACAAACAGCCCCTCGGGTTCAGTCTGGACGGTGATATCGCCGTGATGGTCGAAATTAGCGATACGTGAGAATTTGCGCCCCGCCTCGTCGACGGTCACGGCGATCAGCCCGACATCGGGATGTTGCGCCGCTTCACGCTGGAAGGCACGGATCATTCGCCCGCTGAAGGGCGTGTTGCGCAGCTTGCCGACGATGCTGATATTCAGGACATAGCCGTAGCGCACATCTTCGGGCGCGACGAAGCGCAACGGCATGAACGCGCCGCGATCGTCGACGCTTCCGTGATCGGACAGCACGCCGTCATGGATGAATTTCGCGATCGGATACCACGCGCTGTAGCCCACCGGCGTAACCTGGCCGTCCGCCAGGCGGCAGGTCCATAGCCGGACATAACGGTGCGAACTGGACATGATGTATTTCAGGCGTGGATAATCGACACGGTCGACAGGCCGATCGTAGCAAGCCCAGTCGGCAAGCAGGGTGGCGAGGAGGAAGCGCCGCCACGACGGCGAGGCTTCGGCGCCCAGCGGATGCGCGAACTCCTCGGTCAGGCGATGCTCGGTGAAGCTGCCGGTGACCCCCTGTGTGAAATCGGTAGCGGCGATGGCGGCGATGCGGCTGTCGATCCAGTCCAGCACCTCATCCGCGCTGCAGGTCTGTGGATCGATTATATCGTCGAGTTCGAACACTGCGGCTCCTGACCGGTCATGATATGAAGCCGCACAATAGTTGAATTTGCCGAATTCGAAATACCTGCTACGTCTCTGCCGGACATACAGGGAGCGGATATCATGCGTAAGATACTGATAGGCGTCGGCACCGTAATCGTGCTTCTGGTCGTTGCGGCGATCGCCGTGCCGTTCCTGATCCCCGCCGACACGTATGTTTCCAAGGTCGCGGCCGCGGTGAAGCAGGCGACAGGGCGCGACCTGAAGGTTGCCGGACCGGTATCCTTTCACCTGCTGCCCGACATCTCGCTGACCGCCAGCACCGTATCGCTGTCGAACGCGCCCGGCAGCGCGGATTCCGATTTCGCCACGATCGGCAAGCTGGACGTCGGGCTGAAGCTGATGCCGCTGCTATCGAAGAAGATCGAGATCAGCCACCTGACCCTGACCCAGCCGATCATCCACCTGGAAGTGAACAAGGCGGGACAGGCGAACTGGTCGTTCCAGCCAGCGCCGGGCGCCGCGCCCGTGAAAACGGCCAAGCCCGCAGAGGCGCCGCCGGAAGAAGCGGCTCCTGAGGGCGGCATGGCCGCGCAGCTGCAGCAGCTTAGCCTCGGAACGGTCAAGATCAGCGACGGCACCTTTACCTATCTCGATGCCCGCACCGGCAAGAAGGAGGAAGCCGACAAGCTGGATGCGACGCTGTCGCTGCCCAGCATCAAAGACAAGCTGAGCCTGACGGCAAGCGCGACCTACAAGGGCCAGAGCCTCGATGCCGACATCACGGCGGCGAAGGCGGCCGCGCTGATCGACGGCAGCGGTACCGAGGTCGGCGTCAAGCTGAGCTCGTCCCTTTTCAAGCTGGCGCTCGACGGTCAGGCGAAGGCGGCCAAGTCCTTCGGGTTCACCGGCAAGATCGACCTTTCCAGCCCCTCCGTCCGCAACCTCGCCGCCTGGGCAGGAACGCCGCTGAAACTGTCGGGCACCGGGCTTGGCCCGCTGAGCCTGACCGGCAAGCTGACGGTCGAGGGGGCATCCCTCTCGCTGTCGGGGATGGCCTTGTCGCTCGACGCGATAAAGGCCAGCGGCGCGCTGGCGGTGAACGCCAATGGTGCCAGGCCGGTCATCAAGGGCAACCTCGAGCTGGGGGCGCTCGACCTGAACCCCTATCTGGCGCCGGCGCCGCAGGGCAATGCCGCGCCGGCTTCCGAGCCGATCGCCGCGCCGGAAACGCCGGGCACCGGCTGGAGCGAAGCCCCGATCGACGCTTCCGCCCTGAAAAGCGCCGATGCCGACCTGACGCTGGCGCTTACCTCGCTGCATTTCCACACCATTGATATCGGCAAGACGGCACTGAACCTGTCGCTGGGCAATGGGCGCCTTGCGATCACCTTCAAGCAGCTGACCCTTTATGGCGGCGGCGGCACGGGACGGATCGCGCTTGACGGATCGCAGCCCGGCATCGGCTTCGAGACCCAGATCGCGCTGGACAAGGTACAGATGGAACCGCTGCTGATGGCGACGATCGGCATCGACAAGTTCACCGGGACCGGCAAGGTCAACATCGACCTGAACGGCCATGGCCGCAGCCAGGCGCAGCTGATGGCCGGGCTGGGCGGCAAGGGGGCGATGAGCATCAACAACGGCGTCATCAAGGGCATCGACCTGGTGGCGATCGAGCACAAGCCGCTGCAGGGGCTGACCGAAAGCAGCGGCACGGCCCAGACCCCGTTCACTGCCCTGTCGGGCACGTTCACGGCAGCGGGCGGGTCGCTGATCAACCAGGACCTTCTGCTGGACTCGCCGGGCATCGGTCTCAGCGGCAAGGGCACGATCGATGTCTTTCACCGTACGCTGAGCTATCGCGTCGAACCGAACCTGCCTTCGGGCATCCAGGGCGGCAAGAGCGGGATCTACGGCACGGCGGTACCGATCGTCATCGAAGGGCCATGGACCAAGCTTAGCTATCGCCCCGACGTGCAGGCCGTGCTGCAACAGAAAGCACAGAAGATGCTGGGCAGCCAGGTCGACAAGCTGCTGGGCAACAAGAATGGCCAGTCCGGTAGCGGTGCCAATGGGACTTCGGGCGGCGGGACGAACGGTGCTGCCGGCAGCCTGTTAAAAGGCTTGCTGGGACATTAAGGGCTGTCGGGCGATTTACGGATGTCGATGTGGTCTATCTCGTCCATCGAGGTATCTATCCCCACGACGTCGATTTTCAGCTCGGTCCGCGGATTGGCCTTTCTGACCACATAGCTGCACCGGCAAGTCCGATCGGCTCTACTGCCGTTCATCTGGCAGACGCCACCTTGTGTCTCGATATCCTCGACGATCTTTTCCAGGCTGCTGTATTTTGGAAAGTCTCCGTTCAGCTTCTGGGTCAGCATGTTGACCGATAGCGGCTGGTCGAGAATCTTGAGCGGTCTTTCCGGCGGACGAAGGCTGGCGATGATATCAGGCAGGGAAACGTAGAACAAAGGTCCACCCACAAGGATAATTGCGACAATCCCGAAAAGGAGAAACCGAAACTTGCCGAAACCGGCTGCTGTTTTCATTCTCAATGAACCCGGCGGTATTTGCGCGGCTTGAACTTCATCAGCGGGGTGGCGTCCAGCTGTTCGGCCCCGCCTGCGACCTGGCGCTGAACCTCGGCGACGAAACGGGCGAAGCTGCGGCTGTGGAACCAGTGATCGCGGACCTTCTCCCATAGTTCGGTAAACGTGACCAGCCGTTCGCTGTCGTGCCGGCCCTTGCAGTAATAGACATAGTTGTTTGTGAACTCTCCGAACAAGCCATCGATCCAGCGGAAGAACATCTCGTTGGTGATATACTTGTCGCGCCAGTATTGATATTCGTCGTGGATCAGATGCCAGTATATATTGAAAAGCGCGAACAGTTCGCTTTCGGACAACAGGTGATGCGTGTCGAGGCCCGGATGGCGCGCCTCGTCTCCGGCACGCGCGTAGGGTAGACGGTACAGGCGCTCCATGACATCCGAGTGCCGCGACTGGCAGCCGAGGGAGACGTCCACCGCCTTGATATTGCGGTTGAATCCCATTGAGATGAACGCAACACCGGCCGTCAGGAAGGTAAATATCGCTTGCAGCAAGGCAACCGCATCGGGCCAGGTAAGCGTATTGAACATCCTTGTATAACTCCCTTGCTGACTGTTTCGGTGATTTCATAACTGAAAAATGCAGCCAAATAATGAATACGAAAGCATATTTCTAAAAGTTTGACCGGTCCGGCATCCCGGGCTACACCAGCGCGATGACCGACCAGACACCGTTTTACAAGCACCACATCTTCACCTGCACCAACATCCGTCCGCCCGATAAACGCCGGTCGTGCGGAGCGCATGGATCGGAAAAACTGCGCGACTACCTCAAGGAAAAGCTGAAAACGCTGGAGATCGAGGGGGCACGCGTCCAGACAACCGCCTGCATGAACCGCTGCGAATTCGGCCCCGTGATGGTCGTCTATCCCGAAGGTGCCTGGTATCACTACGACAGCGAAAGCGACGTGGATGAAATCGTCCAGTCGCATCTCGTCAACGGCAAACCTGTCGAACGGCTGCTGCTCGCCCCTGACCAGCGCTGATACTACGATCTACGCCCTTTCGACCGCGCCCGGCCGTGCCGGTGTTGCGGTCGTTCGCGTTTCGGGGCCCGACAGCGCCCGTCTGATCGAGGTGTTGAGCGGAAAAACCTGTCCCCCGGCTCGTTACGCCGCCCTGCGCAAGCTTGCCCATGGGGGACTGCCCATCGATACGGCGCTGGTGCTGTATTTCGAAGCCCCCGCAAGCTTTACCGGCGAGGATATGGCGGAATTCCAGGTTCACGGTGGCGGGGCGGTGATCCGGTCCCTGGAACGTGCCCTGGAACAGCTTGGCGCGCGCAGGGCGGACCCAGGAGAATTCTCGCGCCGCGCCTTTCACAACGGCAGGATCGACCTGACCGGGGCGGAGGCGTTGGCCGATCTGATCGCCGCCGAAAGCGAGGCGCAGCAGGCACAGGCGCTGGCACAGGCCGCCGGCGCGCTGGAAACCCTGTATGCCGGCTGGTCGAAGCGGCTGACCCGGGCCTTGGCGTATGTCGAGGCCAGCCTGGATTTTGCCGACGAGGATTTGCCGCCCGACATTCTGGATGCCACCCGTGCCGACATCGCGGCACTGGCCGGGGAAGTTGGCCTGCATCTGGCGGACGCACGGCGTGGTGAAAGACTGCGCAATGGGTTTCGCGTTGCCATAATCGGTGCGCCCAATGTCGGAAAATCAAGCCTTCTCAATGCTTTGGCCCAGCGTGAGGCTGCGATAGTCTCGCAAACCGCCGGGACCACGCGCGACGTGATCGAGGTACACCTGAATTTGGGCGGTTATCCGGTGATCCTGTCCGATACGGCCGGATTGCGCGATACCCATGACCATATCGAAGCCGAAGGCATCGCGCGGGCGAAGGCGACGGCCGAGGCGGCAGATATAAAGCTGATACTCTTTGAGGCCATGGCACCACCGCCAGAGGAAATGGCTGTCGCCGACGACACCATAATTGTACTCACCAAGGCCGACACAGGCTCGTTGCATAATGACAGGGAGGCAAGTTTTATCATTTCGGTGGTGACAGGACGAGGCATGCCGAAATTTCTTCAGCATCTGACCAGCCGGATTGCGGCCCTGTGCGGCGACCTCTCCCGTCCGGCGCCCACCCGCGAACGTCATCGCAGTCAGTTGATCCATACAATGGACGCTCTCGATCGCTTCGCACTGTCGCCGAGTGCAGATCTGGCGGCCGAGGATCTGCGTATAGCGCTGCGTGCGATCGGACGCATCACCGGCAGGGTGGATGTCGAGGATCTGCTGGATGTCATCTTCCGGGAGTTCTGCATCGGCAAATAGGCCGGTGTTTCACGTGAAACAGTTTTGACGCCCATCGTGTCTTCGGGTACAAGTTTGTCATCATGAAAACGGCAGATGTCATTGTAATCGGCGGGGGGCATGCCGGCTGCGAAGCTGCCGCGGCCGCCGCCCGCATGGGTGCACAAACGACATTATTGACAGGATCGATCGCCACCATCGGCGTAATGTCCTGCAATCCCGCCATCGGTGGCCTGGGCAAGGGTCACCTGGTGCGCGAGATCGACGCTTTCGACGGTATCATGGGCCGCGCCATCGACAAGGGCGGCATCCAGTTTCGTGTCCTGAACCGCAGCAAGGGCCATGCCGTGCGCGGTCCACGCGCCCAGGCCGACCGCAAGCTTTATGCAAGCGCCATACAAGGTATTCTTGCCAAGCAGTCCAATCTGACCATTGTCGAAGGCATGGCAGGGGAACTGCTGGTCGACAATGGCCGGATCGCGGGGGTCGTGACGGAAGCCGGCGAGGAATTCCGGGCAGCGGCAGTTGTATTGACGACGGGCACGTTCCTGAACGGCTTGATTCACATCGGTACCCGGCAGATACCCGCCGGTCGTGTCGGGGAAGCGCCTTCGATCGGGCTGGCGCAGAGCCTGCTTCGTCTAAACATGCCGATGGGCCGGCTGAAAACCGGTACACCGCCGCGCCTCGACGGCAGGACCATAGATTGGGCCGGATTGGAAATGCAGCGCGGGGACGAGCCGCCGGAGCCGTTTTCCACACTGACGCGGGCCATAGAAACCCAGCAGGTGCCGTGCCATATCACCTATACCACGCCTGAAGTGCACACGCTGATCCGCGGCAATCTGCATGTCGCGCCCCTGTATTCCGGGCAGATCCAGGGTGTTGGCCCCCGTTATTGCCCCTCGATCGAGGACAAGATCGTACGCTTTGCCGACAAGGAACGACACCAGATATTCCTGGAGCCTGAGGGTCTCGACGACGACACGATCTACCCAAACGGCATCTCCACATCCTTGCCGGAAGAGGTACAGATCGAGATGCTGCGGTGCATTCCCGGCCTTGAACATGCGACGATGCTGCGCCCGGGCTATGCCATCGAATACGATTATATCGACCCACGCAGCCTGAGCCATGGCCTGGAATCGCGCACGATCGCCGGCCTGTTCTGCGCCGGTCAGATCAATGGCACCACCGGATACGAGGAGGCGGCGGCGCAGGGCCTGATGGCCGGGCTGAATGCTGCTAATGCCGCAGCGGGCACTGCGCCACTGATCCTGGACCGCGCCAGCGCCTATATCGGCGTAATGATCGATGACTTGGTAACGCGCGGCACGAGCGAACCCTATCGCATGTTTACTAGCCGCGCCGAATACCGCCTGAGCCTGCGCGCCGATAATGCCGATCTGCGGCTGAGCCCGATTGCCATGGCCCTGGGGTGCGTTGGACGAACAAGAACGGAAAGCTTTAGCGAAAAACAGGCCGAGATCGCGTCTGCCCGTAACTTCGCCGCCGCCAACGGCGCCAGCCCTAACGAACTGGCCAGGCATGGCATTATGGTCAACCAGGATGGCGTCAGGCGCGATTTCATCGATTTGCTGCGTTATCCCGATGTCACGATCGAGCGCCTGTTCGATGTCTGGCCAGACCTGCGCACCTATTCCGCACCTGTGCTTGAGCAGCTTGAGATCGAAGGCCGTTACGCCGGTTATGTCGAACGCCAGAGCGTCGACATCCGCGCCTATCGCAGAGATGAGGCCCTCGAGCTGCCACCGGAACTCGATTTCGACAGCATCGGCAGCCTGTCCACCGAGATGCGGCAAAAACTGAAGGCGGCCCGGCCCGGCACGCTAGGGGCGGCGGAACGCATTCCCGGTGTAACGCCCGCTGCCCTGGTCGCCTTGCTCCGCCATGTCAGGAAGCGCGATGCAGCCTGAGGAGTTTGCCGATCTTTTCCCTGTTTCACGTGAAACACTGGACAAGCTGCGTATCTACGAACGCCTGTTGCGAGAGTGGGGGCAAACCCTAAGCCTGGTCGGACGCGCCACGCTCGACGATATCTGGTCGCGCCACTTTGCGGATTCCGCCCAGCTGTTTCCCTTGATCAAAGGCAAGACACCCTTGCTGGACATGGGATCGGGCGCTGGGTTCCCCGGCATGGTACTGGCGATCATGGGGCTGAGACACGTCCATCTTTCTGATAACAATCAGAAAAAAACCGAGTTCCTGCGTACGGTGGCAAACGAGACCGCGACCCCGATTGTCATCGACAATTGCAAGGCGGAGGCAGTCCCCGATACCGGCTTCACCACCATTACGGCGCGCGGCCTCGCATCGCTGGACGAGTTGTTGCGGCTATCCTTTCGCCTTCATGGCAAACACACGCAGGGCCTGTTCCTGAAGGGAAAGTCGCACGTGGAAGAACTTGTGGCAGCCGATCGGGATTGGACCTATCACTGCGATATCATTCCCAGCGTCACCAGCGCCGAATCCGCGATCCTGCGCATCACCCATCTTGAAAGGCGAAAAGCCGCATGACCCGGATACTCGCCATCGCCAATCAGAAGGGTGGGGTCGGCAAGACGACCACCGCCGTCAATCTTGCCACGGCCTTGGCTGCCGTCGGCAAGACGGTGCTGCTGATCGATCTCGACCCGCAGGCCAATGCCTCGACCGGATTCGGCCTGATGCGCGACCCGGCGCGGCGCGGGACGTATGAAATCCTGGTCGGCGATGCGGATATCGAAACCGTCCTGGTCGATACGCCGGTGCCGAACCTCAAGATCGCAGCCTCGACCATGCATCTGGCCGGCGCGGAGATCGAGCTGGTCGGCGAAAGGGAGCGGGAATACAAGCTGCATTACGCCCTGCACAAGACCCAGCTGAACTACGATTACGCGATCATCGACTGCCCGCCCTCGCTTGGCCTGCTGACGCTCAACGCGCTGGTCGCGTCCGACGGCGTGATCGTGCCGCTGCAATGCGAGTTCCTGGCGCTGGAAGGGCTCAGCAATCTGGTCCAGACGATCGAGACGGTAAAGCGGGGTTTCAATCCCGCCCTGGTGCTGGAGGGGATCGTGCTGACCATGTACGACCGGCGCAATACATTGTCGCAGGAAGTCGCACGCGATGTCCGCGAGCATTTCGGGGACAAGGTCTATCACACTGTAATTCCAAGGAATGTTCGCGTTTCCGAAGCGCCTTCGCACGGGTTGCCGGTCATCCTTTACGACCACCGCTCCAGCGGGGCCGCCGCCTATATCCAGCTTGCCGGCGAAGTGCTGAAACGAAAAACACAGGGACTTGCCGCATGACCGCCGAAACCGCCGTGAAGGAAAAATCCATGAAGAAACCGGCTCTCGGCCGTGGCCTGTCCGCCTTGCTGGCGCAAGCCGAGCAGACCTATTCCACCGCCGGGGCTACCCCCATGGGCCAGGTCAGGCGCGCCGGCGTCGACCAGTTGCAGCCGGGCAAGTACCAGCCTCGCCGCCGCTTCGACCCCGAGGCGATAGGGCAGCTGGCTGAATCGATCAAGGCGCGCGGCGTCCTGCAGCCGATCCTGGTGCGACCGGCGGAGGGCGGCAAGTACGAGATCATCGCCGGCGAGCGGCGCTGGCGGGCGGCGCAACAGGCCGAGCTGAGCGAGGTGCCGATCCTGGTACAGGATTTCGGCGACGCCGAGGTGCTGGAGATCGGGCTGATCGAAAACCTGCAGCGGCAGGATCTGAACGCCCTGGAAGAGGCGGACGCCTATAAGCGCCTGATGGACGAGTTCGGCCATACCCAGCAGGTGCTGGCGGAGACGGTCGGCAAGAGCCGCAGTCACATCGCCAACACGCTGCGCCTGCTTAGCCTGCCGGAAAGCGTGCGCACGATGGTCATCACCGAACGCCTGACCGCCGGCCATGCACGGGCGCTGATCAATGCATCCAACCCATTGAAACTGGCGGAGGAAGTCGTTGCGAGGGGACTATCGGTGCGCGAGACCGAACGCCTGGCTTCGGTCAAGATCGATCCCAAGAGCGCCAAGACGCCGAAGGCGAAGCGTAGCGCCGATATCGGGTTGATCGAAACCGACCTGACGCGCCGTCTTGGCCTGAAGGTAAAGATCGCCTCGCAGGGCAATTCGGGCAGCGTAACGCTGTTCTTCAGCACCCTCGACCAGTTCGACGACCTGCTGGCCCGGTTCACTCGCGCGAACTAGTTGATCAGCGCTGTAACCGGCACACCATTCTGGGAGGCAACGGCCGCGTTTCCGGCATTGTCCTGCAGCGCCATCGCCTTGTACTGGTCCAGCGCCTTCATCATCGCGTCGGAGATGTTTGCCGGCGGAACCGGAACGGCATTGGGTGACAGGGAAGGTGCCGCCGGTACCGAGGGAGGCGGCGTGGTCGAGGCCGAAAGACCGGTCGTGCCAAGCCCCGGTGCGGGGGTCTGCGCAGGCTGATTACCACCGGGCTGGCTGTTGGGCTGGGCGCTCTGCTGCGCTTTCAGGATCGCCTCGTTGGTGGCGCGGTGGCTGTCGCCGGTCGGTACGGTCGTGTTCAGAGGCACGCCATGGGCGCTGTGACCGCCGCGCTGGAGGGTCTGATAGAAGCTGGTCGGCCCGTTGAGCGGCGTCATCTGCGCCGGATCGGAGGTGGCGACGGCGGGGGCTGGTGTGGTTGCCGCAGGAGCCGTTGCGAAATCGGGCGGCAGCAGGTTGGTCGGCATGCCGGAATTATCGGCGCCGGAAGCGGAGGCGGTTTCGTTTGCCGCAGGCTTGGCCGCACCGTCCTTGGCAGCATCGTCATCGTCGCCGAACAGGGTGGCCCAGATATGGCCGCCGATATCCTTGCCCGTTGTGCCCTCGACAACCTCGTTCACGACTGAGGAGGCCAGGCCCATCAAGCCGCCATACAAGGCATCGCCCGCGATGCGGGCGGCGGGGGTGATGGTATCGCCTGTCAATTCGCGGTAGATGGTGCTGATGATCGGGATATGCTGCAGGGGGTTTATGACTTCCAGAAGATCGCCGAAGCTCATGCCGTCGTGATTTTTCGCAGGGGCCTGGGCCGCGGCGCTGCCGGTGGTTTGAGTTTGCGTGG
Organism: Alphaproteobacteria bacterium; assembly: GCA_965199335.1. GTDB lineage: Bacteria > Pseudomonadota > Alphaproteobacteria > CALMVH01 > CALMVH01 > CBDAQV01. The sequence goes on from CBDAQZ010000004.1 coordinate 748,298, forward strand.
CTTCCGCTGTAATCATTGTCGTCATACCTGTCGTCTTCCCTTGTCGGCACGTGCCCACGCAGAACAGATAAGCAATAACCATGCCATCAGGCCCCAACCCTGAATTTTCGCCTGAATTTCCTTACCCGGACGTTTCAAGACAATGAGTCCCGAAAGATCCACCCTGGTGGTCTACGAGCCTGAGCCGTCGCTCAGCCTCCTGTTGCAGGAACAGCTGGGCGGCTGGCATGTCCGGCAGGTTTCGGAGAGCGCCGACCTTGCGCGAACCACCGTGCAGGCCGCCCTGATAGCGACCGAGGGCGATTATGGATCCTTGGCCGCAGTCCTGCGGCGCGCGGGTATGATCGGCCCGATTTTCGCGCTTGGTGAGGATGTCCCGGCGCCGCTGATCGGATTGCAGAAACCGCTGCGCATCCCGGCATTGCTGGCACGGCTGAATTCACCCGATTCCAGCGCGGTCGACGGTGCGACGATCGGGAAATGGCGGCTGGACCTGGCACAGCGGGCGATCGTGGACGATGCACGGCAAGTCCTAGAGCGCCTGACCGACAAGGAATTTTCCCTGCTGTACCTGCTGTTGACCAACGCGCCCGGAACCGTCGACCGCGAGCGGCTGCAAACCGAAATCTGGCGTTATCACGCAGACGCCGACACCCACACCGTCGAAACCCATGTCTGGCGACTGCGGCAGAAGCTGGAAGCCGATCCTGCCAATCCCGACTTGCTGCTGACCGGAAGCGATGGCTATTTCCTGAACCGGCCCTAGCGCGTTTCACGCAATTGCTGGGAACACAGATTGCTGATGCGCTGGTATTCCTGCAGCGTATCGACCGCCTGCTGGGCGCGTGTATCTTCCTGGCTCATCGCGTCGATCTGGTCCTTCAGCACATCGTCCAGCTGCTGCACGAACTGATCGAATTCGCCCTTGATCTGGTCGCGGCTGCCCGGTCCGAAAAACCCCCGTCCCTGGCTGAACCGGCTGAGCGCGGCCCTGATCTGCGGCAAATGACGATCGGTGACGATGCGATCGACATTGACATGTTTCATCTCGTGATCGTGCACGGCGTTGAACATGCACGTGCCGGGCGGATAGTCGTTCGCCACCCAGACCTGCGGCGTCAGGACGATCTGGAACTTGATGCTTTGCACCGACAGGCAGTTGAGCCCGTTCGACACCGTGATCATCTGGTAGGGAATGTTGCGCTTGTAGGTGAACATGCCTTGCGTCAGGCCGCCCGTATGCCAGGCCGGGCCGGTGGCGCCAGGTGGCCTGTACGATCCGCCATTGGTCGATTTCTGTGTCAGCCCGGTGGTGGATTCCGAATAGCTGTATGTCGGATCGTTGCGCTCCGCCGTCACTTCGACCTCGGGGGTCGTCGTCGTCACTTCGCAACCGGCATCGCCCGGGACGGTGTTGCCGCTATAGGGCGCTCCATTGCCGTAGGGAGACGACCTGTAGGCGGGCGGTCCACCGAATTGCGGCCCGTACTGTACCGGAATCAGCAGCAATGATGCGGCCATGGCCATCATGTTGAACATCGTTCCACCTCCTTGACGAACGGGAGAGTGCCTACGAGCAGAAGCGAAGTCAACATTACTTTAAACGCAAATAATGATCGAAAATTATTCCTGATTACATAATAAATATTATAGATATTATTTGATATGGATAATAGAGGCCATGAATCATGGGGATAAGATTGTGAACACCGATCCGCCCACAATACTGCGGTCGGCTCAATGGCCGGAACACGATCATTGTGCAAACTATCCCGCTCTTTCACAGAGCGACGCCTTATCCATCCACAGCGCATGGAACGGGGGTCGAAGGGGCGCAAAGCGGGGACAGTTCGACGGGGTCCAACCCCGCACAGTTTATCCCCAGTCCCCGATCGCCCTTGTGCACAAGGTTTGCGTAACAAGCTTGACGGTTGCGATCCATAACGGTCTGCTAGAACGATGAGCATCCAGGGAACCACGGTCTTGACCGGTGTGGCCGGCTGGCCGGTAAGCCATTCGCGATCGCCCTCGATCCATAATTACTGGTTTGCGCTGCACGGTATCGATGCCGCCTACGTTCCACTTCCCGTCGCGCCCAAAAATTTCCGCGAAGCCATGCGCGGTTTGCAGGCAGCGGGATTTCGCGGCGTGAACGTCACCGTGCCCTATAAGGAGGCGGCTGCGGCGATCGCGGATACGATGGAAGAGTCGGCGCGCCATATCGGGGCCGCCAACACGCTATGCTTCACCCCCGACGGCATCATCCATGCCGCCAATACCGACAGTTCCGGTTTCATGCAAAGCCTTATATCCGGTGCTCCACGCTGGACAAAAGATGCAGGTCCTGCCGTCGTGCTAGGCGCGGGCGGCGCGGCGCGGGCGGTCGTGTGCGCATTGCTCAATGCTGGCGTCGACAGGATCAGGGTGGTCAACCGCTCCGTCGATCGGGCCCTGGCGCTGCAGATGCATTTCGGCCGCGACCTTGAGATATTCGGCTGGGCCGAGGCACCCGATGCGCTGGAGGACGCCGCGCTGCTGGTCAACACGACAACGCTCGGCATGCAGGGCCATCCCCGCCTCAACATCGCGATAGAGACGCTGCCGTCGAATGCGGTGGTGAGCGATCTGGTCTATGCGCCGCTGGAAACGGAACTGCTGGCGGCGGCGCGGCGGCGTGGTCTGACGGCGATCGATGGGATGGGCATGCTGCTGCATCAGGCGGCTGCCGCCTTCGCCCTGTGGTTCGGACTGGAACCGGTGGTGGACGAGGCGCTCAGACATCATGTCCTGAACCGGGCATGATCGTCATCGGTCTCACCGGATCGATCGGCATGGGCAAGAGCACAGCCTGCCTGTTGTTCAAGCGCCTAGGACTGAAAGTGGACAGCGCAGATGCCGCGGTGCATCGTCTTCTGGCACCGGAAGGAAAAGCCTTCGCCGCCGTCGCACGCCAATTCCCGCAGGTCGTGGTCGATGGGGTGATAGACAGGGGTGCGCTGGCCGCGATCGTCTTCGCCGAGCCTGCGCGTCTGGCCGTGCTCGAGGCGATCCTGCACCCGCTGGTCGCGGCCGAGCGACGCAGGTTCCTGGCGTTGGCCAGGAAACGAGGCGACCGCATGGTCGTACTGGACATCCCCCTGCTGTTCGAACGAATGCTGCAAGGCCAGGTCGATGCGATCATAACGGTCAGCGCGCCCTGCTTCGTGCAGCGTGCCCGCGTTCTGGCGCGCCCGGGAATGGACAAGGCCCGCTACGAACGGATAGTGACGCGGCAAATGCCGGATATCGAAAAGCGCCGTCGAAGCGACTATGTCGTTCATACCGGCGGCACCGTCGGGTCGACGCTGAAACAGTTGCGGACGATCCTGAAAGAGATAGACTCCGGCCATGCGCGAAATCGTCCTCGACACAGAAACCACCGGCCTCGATCCCCTCGCCGGGCATAGGATCATCGAGATCGGCTGCCTCGAACTGGTCAACCACGTACCGACCAGCCGTACCTATCACCGCTACATGAACCCCGGGATGGAAATCACCCCCGACGCCGTCGCGGTACACGGGCTGACCAACGCGATGCTGGAAAAACACCCCCCGTTCGAGGAGATCGTGGGCGAATTCCTGGACTTCATCGCCGATTCGCGGTTCGTGATCCACAACGCAGATTTCGACATGCGCTTCCTCAATTCCGAGGTTACGCGGCTAGGCTATCCGGCATTTCCCCCCGACCGCGCCTTGTGCACCCTGAAGCTGACGCGCAAGAAGTTTCCCGGCGCACCCGCCAGCCTCGATGCCCTTTGCTCCCGCTTCAAGATCGATAATTCCGGACGCACACTTCACGGCGGCCTGCTCGACGCGCAGCTTCTCGCCGAAGTCTACATGGAACTGCTGGGTGGCCGTCAGGCCGGCCTAGGCCTGGCGCAGGCCGCGATCGAAGTGATCGAGGAGCTGTACGACGAAGCTACCCGGGTAACCCGCGTCCCCCGTCCTCACGCCGCCAGCACGGACGAACTGGCAGCGCATGCCGCCATGCTGGCGCAGATCAGGAACGCGCTGTGGCTGGAAGCAGAGAGCGCGGCGAAGACCGGCTAGTCAGTTTGACGGACCTTGCCGCTTTTGTGATGGCGGTCGCCGTTCGATGGGGGCTGGCGGTCCCTGGCGCTGCTGATCCTGCGGCGCTGCTAGGGGGGTGCCGTCCAGTGGCACAAGCGTGTCTGCGCCGGTTGAATCGAAAGGAGCCACATCGCCCCGCTGCCGTTCGCCCGGAATAGGTTCGCATTTGAAATGCGTCAGGCCTTTTATTCCAAGGGGCGAGGTAGGAACTTCATGTCCGGGCGCGCATGCGCCGTTATCGCTATGAACGCCGCCGGGAAGGACGCCGAATACCTGGTTCACCTTGTCCGGGTCACGGCCAAGGTCGGCTTCCGCACCGCGCAAATCGTGATTTTTGAGGTGATCGCAGTTCTTCCAGTCCTGTTCGATGGTGGGATAGAAACTGAAGGTTTCATACGGCGGACCAAAAGTTTTCGGGCCTTTACCGCAGTGCCGCGCAAGCTCGCCATTATTTGGTGGATCTGCGGGCGACAGAACGTAGCCGGCCGGTAGCTGAAAGTCAGGACGATGGGGATGGCTGGCCGAATGGGAAACTGGGTGGGATATCGGGTCGTGGTGCCTCAGATAGCCAGGATGCCGTATTTCGTTGACGACCGGGATGGCAACGAAATTTACAAGCAGAAGCGAAGCTAGAGCCTTGAAGGGATGCCTGTACATCCCGTCGATCATGCCATCGAGGCTCCGCGCTTTATCAACCACGTTGTGAAGCGTCTGGGCGGGAACAAAATTTCCGGGATGCGAGGCAGGTTGTTTCCCGGAAGAGATTACGGTTCCACTTCGACCGCCGTTTTTATTCTTTCGGGAATCTTCCAGGCCGCTTTTAAGCACAGAATTGCTGCCCGCGTAGGCTGAATTTATACCCGCTACAGCGGCACTTTCCATAGCCGACCTGTAGCCTGAACTCTTATCCGGATCCGTTTCAGACATGCTCGTCCCCAAAAAACTTTACAATATCCTAACATCAAACAGGCCATAAAACCAGCCAAATCGGTCCTACTCGCCGCGCAACAGCTCGGCATTGCCGCCCGATGCCGCGGTGTTGATCGTGACCACCCGTTCGATGACGAAGCGGGTCAGGTAATGCGGACCCCCGGCCTTGGGCCCCGTGCCCGACAGGCCCTCGCCGCCGAAGGGCTGGCTTTCCACTACGGCGCCGATCTGGCTGCGGTTGACGTACAGGTTTCCCACCCGCGCCAGCCGCCGCACCGTTTCCACGGTGGCGTCGATGCGCGTCTGTAGGCCAAGCGTCAGGCCATAGCCGGTGGCGTTGATCTGCCTCACCGTGTCCTCCAGCGTACCGGCCTTCCAGCGGACCACATGCAGGATCGGGCCGAATACCTCGCGCGTCAGCCGGTCGATGCGGTCGATCTCGATGAGGCGCGGGGCAAAGAAGCTGCCGGTCCATGGCATCGCCATCACCGGCATTTCGGCCAGGATTTTTCCATAGGTGGCGGATTCCGCCAGGTGCCTGTTCAAACCGTCCCGCGCCTGGGTGTGTATGACGGGCCCGATATCGGTGGACAGCAACGCCGGGTCGCCGACCACCAGCGTTTCCATCGCGCCTTTCAGCAATTCGATCAGCCGGTCCGCGACATCCTCCTGCACAGCGATGACCCGCAGGGCCGAGCATCGTTGCCCGGCGCTGTCGAAGGCCGATACGATCGCATCGCTGGTCACCTGCTCCAGCAGCGCCGATGAATCGACGATCATCGTGTTCTGGCCACCGGTCTCGGCGATCAGCGTGGCAAGCGGCCCTTCCTTCGCCGCCAGCGCCTGCGCGATCTTCCGCGCCGTGGCGGTGGACCCGGTGAAGACGACCCCGACGATGTCAGGCAATGTCACCAGCGCCGCGCCGACATCGCCCCCGCCGGGCAGGTAATGCAGGACCTGCGGCGGCACGCCTGCCTCGTGCAACAGCTTCACCATCTCGAACGCGATCAGGGGCGTTTCGGCCGCCGGCTTGGCGATCACGGTATTGCCGGTCACCAGCGCCGCGGAGATCTGGCCGACGAAGATCGAAAGCGGGAAATTCCACGGGCTGATACAGGCGAACACGCCTTTGCCGCTGACGTTCAGCCGGTTGCTTTCGCCGGTCGGGCCGGGCAGCACACGTTCGCACATCAGGTATTCCGCCTCGCTGGCATAGTAGCGCAGGAAATCGATCGCCTCGCGCCATTCCCCGAGGGCGTTGCGCACGGTCCGTCCGGCTTCGTACACCAGCAGCGACAGGAACTGGTCGCGGCGGGCGGTCAGCAGGTTGGCGGCGCGCTGCAATAGATAGGCGCGGTCGGACACGTGCAGCGCGGCCCAGGCGGGATAGGCCTCGACTGCCGATTTCACCGCACCGGCCGCATCGGCGGTCGTCGCCTCCACCACTTCGCCGACGCGCACCGAATGGTCGGCAGGCGATACGACGAAGCGCCGTGCCCCCTCCTCGCTTCTTTTGCCGCCGATCAGCGGCGCGGCCAGCAGGTCGGGTACGGCTATCTGCCGCGCTAGCCGCGCCAGCATTTCGGGATCGCCGAAATCCAGGCCCGGCGCCGCGTCGCGTCCCTCGTAGAGGCCCGTCGGCAGCGGGATGCGCGGATTGCGCACATCCTCTCCCAGTGCCCGAATTGTTTCGATCGGCGAGGCCGCGAGGATTTCCGGTGGGATGCTGCGATCGGCGATCTGATTGACGAAGGAGGAATTGGCCCCGTTCTCCAGCAGGCGGCGCACCAGATAGGCAAGCAGGTCGCGATAGGGCCCCACCGGCGCATACACGCGGCAGGGTATGCCCCAGGCCGACGCCGCGCTGTGCAGCTCCTCGCCCATGCCATGCAGGCGCTGGAATTCGTAATCGCCGTTTGCGCCGGCCATTTCGCGGATCGCGGCGACGCTGAAGGCGTTATGGGTCGCGAACATCGGATAGATGGTCGCAGGTGCCGCCAGCATCAGCCTCGCCGCCGCCAGGTAGGAAACATCGGTGGTGGCCTTGCGGGTGTAGACGGGATAATCGTCCAGCCCTTCGATCTGGGCGCGCTTGATTTCCGTATCCCAATAGGCGCCCTTGACCAGCCGCACCATGATACGCCGGTTCGCCCTGCGGCCCAGATCGTCGATCCAGCCGATCAGCGGCAATACGCTTTTGCCATAGGCCTGCACCGCCAGGCCGAGGCCGTTCCATCCCGCCAGCGCTGGGCTGAGGGCCAGCTGCTCGAAGATATCGAGTGACAAATCCAGCCGGTCCGCTTCTTCTGCATCGACGGTGAAGCCGATGCCGGCCTTCGCCGCTTTCTCCGCCAGTGCGATCAGGTCGGGCAGCAATTCGGATTTCAGGCGTTCTGCCTGCGTCAGCTCGTAGCGCGGATGCAATGCGGACAGCTTTACCGAGATGCCGGGCTTCTCGAAGACGGTGCCGCCGGTCGCAGCGGAAGCGATCGCCGCGATGGCGTCGCTATAGGCGGTCATGTAGTTCTGCGCGTCCTGGAACGTGCGCGCCGCTTCGCCCAGCATGTCGAAGGAATGGCGCGTCAGCTTGCTGGACCGGGTTTCGCGATTGGCGGTGGACAGCGCGTCCTTGACCGATTCGGCATAGACGAAGCGATCGCCCAGATGCTTCATCGTCTGCGCCACCGCGCCCCGTATCACCGGTGCGCCGACCCGTCCGACCAGCCGGCCCAGTATCGAGTCCGGCGCCACCAGCCTCGAGCTCACCTGCAGCCCCAGCGTCGCGATATTGACGATGCGCGAGGCCGAACGGCCCGCGTGCTCCTGCCAGTCCGCGTCGCCGATCTTGTCGCGGATCAGAAGGTCGCGGGTGGCCGCATCGGGAATCCGCAGCAGCGCTTCGGCCAGCTCCATCAGCGCCAGGCCCTCCTCGCTCGACAGATCGTATTCGCGCATCAGCGCATCGACCGCCGAAACGTTTTTTACGCCGCGCACGTCCTCGATCAGGCCGATGGCCGTAAGCTTGGCGCGGGCCTGCGCTTCCGGGCCAAAATCCTCGATTTCCTCGAGAAGAGCGGCAACCGCCTCCTCCTCCCGTCTGTGATGGGACGTGCGGATGGCGGAACGCAAGGCGGAAGAAGAAAGCTCCATGAATGCAATTTACCGTGAATAGTAAGAGTTTCAACGTTGCGCGGGTGGCATTATAAAACGGCCATGAGGAGACAGCCATGTTGACAGGTATCGCCAGCGAAGCCGAGATCGTCGATCGTTTCGGTACCGAATTCGGCAAGCGCTTCTTCGCCACCATTCCCGCGACCGGCCTGTCACGGACCGAGGAGGGGCGGCTGGTCGAGTCCAGCATACAGCTGCTGCAGCTGGCTGCGGTACGCGAAATCGGGCATCCCACCGTGCGCGTCATGCCCGGCAGGATATTCGTCATCAACGACGACATGCCGTTCCTGGTCGATACCGTCGTCGGCTGCCTGCACGGGCTGGGGCTGGAGATCGACCGGGTCGTCCACCCCGTGATGCCGATCGCCCGCGACGACTACGGGCACATCGCCGGAATCGGTACGGGGCCTCTCGAGTCTTTGATCATGGTCCTGCTGTTCGATAATTCGAGCGAAATATCGCCGACCCTCGTCATCGACAAGATAGAAGCCGTGCTGGAGGATGTGCGCCACGCCGTCGACGACTGGAAGCCGATGCTCGCCGCCAGCGAGGCCGCCGAGAGCATAATCACCGGCGACGACGAGGCCCTGGCGTTCCTGGCCTGGATGCGGGCCGGGCATTTCACCTTTCTCGGTTCGCGCCTCTATGACCTGGCCGGCAGCGACGAAGCCGTCGCCGGTCTCGGGTTGCTCAGGGATGCGACGGCGCCGATTTTCCGCACCGCGTTTCCGGGCAAGGGCGAATCGGGCATGCTCCTGTCGGCGCCCGAGGCGCTGGTCGTTACCAAGACATCGCGCACCTCGACGGTCCATCGCCGCGTGCCCATGGACGTCGTCGCCGTCAAGGAGCGCGACAAGGCGGGCAAGACGACGAAACTGCACATCTTCGTCGGCCTGTTCACCTCCCGCGCCTATGCCCGCGCGCCCGAGGAGATTCCGCTGCTGCGCCGCAAGGTCGCCGCCGTCGAGGCGAAGACCGGCTTCGCCCCCGCCAGCCATAACGGCAAGCTGATCGCCCAGGCGCTCGACACCTATGCGCGCGACGAGCTGTTCCAGCTGAACGATGACGAGTTGCTGCGCGCCGGGCTGCAGCTGGTGCGCCTGTTCGAGCGTCCGCAATTCGGCCTGTTCGTGCGCCGCGACCGCTTCGGCGAATTCGTCTCGCTGATGATCTACACACCGCGCGAACGGTTCGATTTCGCGATGCGCCAGCGCCTGGAAAAGACGGCGCTCGAAAACGTCGCGCGCGGGTCGACGCTGCTGACGTCCGAACTGTGGGTCAACGCCAACGACGACCTCGCCCGCCTGCATCTCGTCATCCTCGCGGATGCTGAAGCCCTGGCGGTCATGAAGGCCGACGAGCTGGAGAGCCGTCTTCTGGTCGAGGCGAGCGACTGGGCCGAACGCCTGGCTTCGCTGTTGCGCCACCGCGACGGCGAGGGGACGCAATTGCCCGCCCGCTATGCCGAGGCGTTCTCGCCCGGCTACCACCAGCGCGTCACCCCGATGGAGGCGCTGCGCGATGTCGATGCGCTGGAGGCATTGATCGCGCGCGGCAGCGATGCGCCGTTGATGCGCGCGGCGCTCCCCGTTGAGAAATCGCCGACCGAAAACCTCGCCGAGCTGACGCTGTACCGTGCCGGCCCGCCGGTCGCGCTTTCCGACCTGCTGCCCGTGCTGGAACGGTTCGGCCTGCGCATCCTGACCGAAACCGCCTATCGCGTGACGCCCTCGGGCCTGCCCGACATCGCGGTACAAACCCTGTCGGTGGAAGTGTCTTCCGCACGGTCGCTGACCGCCAGCGCCGAGAAACTGTCGCTGGCGTTCGACGAGATCTGGCTGGGCCTGGCCGAGGGCGATCGCTTCAACACGCTGATCCTGACCCAGGGTCTTACCGTCCGCCAGGTTTCGATCCTGCGCGCCTTCGCCAAATATCTGCGCCAGGCCCGCTTCCGCTTCACGCAGGAAGCCGTCGAGGCCAGCTTCATCGCCTATCCGGCCCTGGCGGGCCTGTTCGTCGGCCTGTTCGAAACCCTGCACGATCCCGAAGCGGGCGCAGAGTCGGATATGCGCGCCGGTGCCCTGGAACAGGACATCCGCAAGGCCTTGGAAGATGTCGGCAACGCCGACGACGATGCGATCTTCCGCGCGTTCCTGCTGCTGATCAACGCGACGCTGCGCACAAACTATTTCCAGACCGGCGCGAACGGGCGGCCCAAATCGGAACTGGCATTCAAGCTCGACAGCCGCGCCCTGGCCTGGCTGCTGCCCGCGCCCCTGCCGCTGGTCGAGATCTTCGTCTACAGCGCGCGCTTCGAGGCGGTCCATCTGCGCGGCGGCAAGATCGCGCGCGGCGGCATTCGCTGGTCCGATCGGCGCGAGGATTTCCGCACCGAGATCCTGGGCCTGATGAAGGCGCAGATGGTCAAGAACACCGTCATTGTTCCGGTAGGCTCCAAGGGCGGCTTCGTCCTCAAGCGGCCGCCGGTCGCGGGCGGCCGGGCGGCGCTGCAGGAGGAAGGCATCGCCTGCTACCGGCTGATGATGCAGGCGCTGCTGGACATCACCGACAATCTGGGGCCGGACGGCAGCGTCGTTCCGCCGAAAAGCACGGTGCGCTACGATGGCGACGATCCCTATCTGGTGGTCGCGGCGGACAAGGGCACGGCCTCTTTCTCGGACATCGCCAACGGCGTCAGCCAGGCCTATGGCTTCTGGCTCGACGACGCCTTCGCCTCGGGCGGCTCCAGCGGCTACGACCACAAGGGCATGGCCATCACCGCGCGCGGCGCATGGGAATCGGTCAAGCGCCATTTCCGCGAACTGGGGCGCGACATCCAGCGCCAGACCTTCACCGTCGCGGGCATCGGCGACATGTCGGGCGACGTGTTCGGCAACGCCATGCTGCAATCGGAAGCGACCCTGCTGGTCGCGGCGTTCGATCACCGTCACATCTTCCTCGATCCCGCGCCGGATGCGGCAGCGTCCTATGCCGAGCGCAAGCGCCTGTTCGCGCTGCCCGTCAGCTCGTGGGACGATTACGACAAGGCATTGTTGTCGCCGGGCGGCGGCGTCTTCGCGCGCAGCCTGAAAACCATCGAGCTGACGCCCGAGGTTCGGCGCATGCTGGATATCGCCGAGGAAAGACTGTCCCCGACCGACCTGATCCGCGCCATACTGCGCGCGCCGGTCGACCTGCTGTTCCTGGGGGGGATCGGTACCTACGCCAAGGCGGCGGACGAGAGCAATCCCGATGTCGGCGACCGCGCCAACGACATGACGCGCGTCAACGGCGGCGAGATCCGTGCGCTGGTGGTGGGCGAGGGCGCCAATCTGGGCTTCACCCAGCGCGGCCGCATCGCCTTCGCCGCGAAGGGCGGGCGCATCAACACCGACTTCATCGACAATTCGGCGGGCGTCGATACTTCGGATCACGAGGTCAACATAAAGGTGCTGCTGAAGCCGTTGCTCGACGGCGGCAAGCTGACGCGTGCCGACCGCGATACGCTGCTGGCCGGCATGACCGGCGATGTCGCGGGTCTGGTGCTGACCGACAATTACCAGCAGACGCAGACGCTCAGCCGGCTGGAGGCGCGGGCCGGCGCATCGTTCGAGGCCGACGCCAGGTTCATGCGCGCGCTGGAACGGCGCGGCCTGCTGGACCGCGCCGTCGAGAATCTGCCCGGCGACGACGAGATCGCGCAGCGCGCCGCCGCCGGCCAGGGCCTGACCCGGCCCGAGCTGGCGGTGCTGCTGGCCTACAGCAAGATCACCGCCTACGAGGAATTGCTGGAAGGCGGCTTCGTCACCGGCAATTTCGAAGCCGAGCTGGCGGCCTATTTCCCCGAGGCGCTGCAGGGCAAATACGCCAGACAGATCGCCGCCCATCCGCTGCGCCGCGAAATTTTCATGACGCGGCTGGTGAACGAGGTGATGAACCGGGCCGGTCCCACCTTCCTGCACGACATGGCGACCCGCACCGGCGCCGGGCTGGATGCCATCGTCACCGCCTTCCTGCGCACGCGCGAGGCATTCGGCCTGCCGGGAATCTGGAAGGAGATCGAAGGGCTGGACGGCACCGTGCCGCCGCGCGAACAGATCCGCATGCAGCTGGCGGTCGAGGGCCTGCTGACCCGCGTCGTGCCGCGCCTGCTGCGCCCCGGCGTGACGGTCGACGGCGATGCGAGCGCCGACCGGATCGCGGTCGCGGCCATGGGCAAGGCGGTGACGGCGGGCGACGAGGCGGTCGCGCGCGAGGTCGAGATCATCCCGCCGCGCTTCCGCCTGCTGACGCTGTTCCCGCATCTGACCCCGGCGCTGGACCTGCCCGCGCTGGCCGAGGCAAGTACGCTGGATATCGGCCTGCTGGCGGAAATTTATGTCGATGTCACGCGCCGCTTCGCCATCAGCTGGCTGGCCGGGGCCGCAGGCACGCTGGCCTGGACCACCGACCACGAGCGCCGCGTCGCCGACGCGCTGATCGACGAGGCGTTCGACCGGGCGAAGGAGCTGACGCAGCGCATCGTCGCCGGCGACAGGAAGCCGGGCGCGGTGGAACGCTTCGCGCAGGCCTGGCCGGTGGAGATCGCCCGCCTCGACGCCGTGCTGACCGAGGCGAAGGCGGCGCAGACGCCGACCCTGCCGCTGCTGATGCTGGTCGCCGCCGAAACCCGCCGTCTGGTGCTGGCGGCGCGGGGATAAATGGAAACCGAAGCACCACCCGTCGAAACGCCGACCTCACGCCGCGCCATTGCTTCGTGGTGCCTGTACGACTGGTCGACGATGCCGTTCCATTCGGTCATCAACACCTTTGTCTTCGCCGTCTATTTCTCGCAGGCCGTCTATGGCGACGAGACGGCGGGTAGCGCGGCCTGGGCCTATGCCGCCGGGATCGCCGGATTTTTCATCGCCATCGCCAGCCCCATCGTCGGCGCCATCGCCGATCATGGCGGGCGGCGCAAAATGTGGCTGGGCGCGTTCACGCTGGTGAACCTTCTGGCCGTCGGGGCGCTGTGGTTCGTGCGGCCCGACCACGCCTATGTGCCGATGGGGCTGGTGCTGGTCGCCATCGCCTCGATCGGGGCGGAAATCAGCCTGGTCTTCTACAACGCCATGCTGCCGGCGCTGGTGCCGGAGCGGCTGCTGGGGCGGCTGTCCGGTTTCGGCTGGGGCATGGGCTATCTCGGCGGGCTGGCCGCCCTCGGCCTGGTGCTGGCCGGCCTGGTTCTGCCGGACAATCCGTGGCTGGGCATCCCCAAGCACGACAGCATAAACATCCGCATCACCGCGCCGCTATCGGCGTTGTGGACCGTGCTGTTCGCCTGGCCTCTGTTCGTCTTCGTGCGCGAGCCGCCCAAGGCCGGCGCGCGCATGGGCGCGGCAATCCGCGAGGGGCTGGCGCAGCTGGGCCGCACGCTGAAAAACCTGCCGCGCTACCCGGCGCTGATGTGGTTCCTGATCGCCAGCGCGCTCTACCGCGACGCGCTCACGACGCTGTTCGCCGTCGGGGGCCAGTATGCGGCGGGCACGTTCGGCATGGGAATCAAGCAGATCCTGTATTTCGCCATCGGCATCAACATCACGGCGGTGTTCGGCTGCTTCCTGTTCGGCTGGCTGGACGACCGCATCGGCTCGAAGCGCGTCATAATCATCGCTTTGCTGGGCCTGCTGGCGACCGGCGCGATTCTGGTGACGCTGCACGACCGCGACCTGTTCATCCCGATCGCGCTGGTGATGGGCGTGTTCATGGGTCCGGCGCAATCCTCCGGCCGGGCGCTTATGGCGCGTCTCGCCCCGCCGCAGCTGATGAACGAAATGTTCGGCCTCTACCAGCTGACCGGCAAATCCGCCGCGTTCCTGGGCCCGCTCGCCTTCGCCACCGCGACCTCGCAGCTGCACAGCCAGCGCGCCGGCATGGCGACGATCCTGGTGTTCATCGTCGGCGGGCTGGCGCTGATGGCGAAGGTGAAGCCTAAAATCTGATCGTCATTCCGGTGCGCTGAGCGCATGCCGGAACGACGCCGGCAATCAATCGACGATCAGGCCTGTCTTTTGTTCGTTTTCTCCCAAGGAGTCAGCGCGCTGCAAGGCTCCCGCAAGAACTTTGCTCCATTCGCCTGGCGCCATCATATCAAGTTTGCCGCCGGCTCGCGCTGCATCATAAGCCTCTAAAACATCCCTTATTGTTGGCGTCTCGATTGGCATAACGTCTCCTGCTGAGTCAGAGTGGGGCTGATTTAGCTGTAGTACTTTTCCGCATGCGGGCCGGTGTGGAAGCGGCCGCCCTTGGCGAAGCGGTCCAGATAGGTCGGCAGCACCGTTTCCAGCGCCGTCGGCGTCACGCCCAGCGCCGCAAGGCCCTCGGAGCCGGGGGCGGCGACGTTGTCGCGCTTCAGCAACTCGACCTGGTCGCGGGTCAGCGGCTTGCCGGGGACAAGCTCGAGGAAGCGCGCCTGGAACGAGGCGATGCGGAAGGGCAGCGGCAGCAGCAAGGCGTGGCGGTCGATGGTCTTCAGCATCAATTCCATCAGCTGGCGGAAGCTGTAGGTTTCGGGTCCGCCCAGCTCGTAGGTCTTGCCGGCGGTGGTCGGATCGGCCAGCGCGGCCGAGATGGCGGCGGCGATGTCGGCGACATAGACCGGCTGGAACTTCGTCCTGCCGCCGCCGATCAGCGGCAGCGCCGGTACCAGACGCGCCATGGCTGCGAAGCGGTTGAAGAACTGGTCCTCCGGCCCGAACACGATGCTGGGGCGAAGGATGGTGGCGTGCGGAAAGGCCTCGCGCACCTGTTCCTCGCCGTGGCCCTTGCTGGCGGCATAGGCGGATTTCGCATCCGGATTGGCGCCGATGGCCGAGATATGGATCAGCCGCTCGGCGCCCGCGGTCGCTGCGGCGCGGGCGATGCGGCCAGCGGCCTCGGCCTGCAGGAATTCGAAGCTGGTGCGCCGGCTCGCGGTCAGCTGGCCGATCAGGTTGACGACGATCGTCGCGTCCTTGACCGCGGCGGCGATCGAGCGTGTGTCGCGCAGGCTGACCGGCATCGGGTTGACCTGGCCGACGACGCCAGCGGTGCGCAAATAGGCGGCATCGGCGGAATAGCGCGTCGGGACGCGGATCGTATAACCCTGCTTCGCCAGGTTCTGGATCGCATAGCGCCCGATGAACCCGGTCCCCCCGAAAACCGTCGCGATCTTTCCGTTCAGCATGTCCCGCTCCACCCGTCTCGCCTTGTGAACCCAAGTGAGAAAATGGCTACACCGTTCCATCGCCAAAGCCCAGAGTCACAATATCGCGCGACAGCGGTACATTTTCTTGACTTGACCCGATCGCCCTCTATGATCCGCCCTCTGACTAGCCCAGATGGCGGAATTGGTAGACGCGCAGGTTTCAGGTACCTGTGGTAGTAATACTGTGGAGGTTCGAGTCCTCTTCTGGGCACCATAGACATAGCTGCAAAGCAGGACTCCCGCATGGACGGTACTCCCTCATCAAACACCGATAGCGGTGCGCCGATCCATCTGCATCACGGCGACCTGCCGGACGATGTCTGGCTGGGCAACGTCGTCGCCATCGATACCGAGACGATGGGTCTGGTGCCGGGCCGCGACAGGCTGTGCCTGGTGCAGCTCTCCTCGGGCGACGGCAGCTGCCACATGGTGCAGTTCGCCCGCGGCCGCTACGACGCCCCCAATCTTTCGCGCATGCTGGCCGACCAGAACGTGACCAAGCTGTTCCATTTCGGCCGTTTCGACATCGCCGTGCTGTACGCCTATCTCGGCGTGCTGGCCCGCCCGGTCTACTGCACAAAGATCGCCTCGCGCCTGACGCGCACCTATACCGACCGCCACGGCCTCAAGGATCTGTGCCGCGACCTGCTGGGGGTCGAGCTGAACAAGCAGCAGCAGACATCGGACTGGGGATCGCAGGATCTGACGCCCGAGCAGATGCGCTACGCCGCCTCCGACGTGCTGTACCTGCATGCGCTGAAGGCCAAGTTCGACATGTTGCTGGACCGCGAAAGCCGGCTGGGTCTCGCCAATGCCTGCTTCGAGTTTCTGCCGACCCGCGCCGCCCTGGATCTGGCCGGCTGGTCGGAGCAGGACATTTTCTCGCATTAGGCCGCCATACTTGCTACGTATTTGAAAAGTATATCCCCGGGCCAGAACCCATTGTGAGTCTCTTTTGAAACTGCCGTCGCTCCGTCCACAGAATTACACCATGCTGGTGAAACGCCTGCGCGTCGCGCTGCCCGTAGCGGTGGTGCTGGTGCTGGCGCTGGTGGTGGTCTGGCCGCATTTCGATCCGGCGCAGGCGCCTAAGCGCCATGCCGAGGCGGCGCCGCCGCAGATGAACAACTCGCATTTCTCCGGCGTCGACAAGCGCAACCGGCCCTACACGATCACCGCCGACCGCGCCCAGCAGAAGGCCACAGGCAGCAACGACATCGACCTGGTGAAGCCGATAGCGGAACTTACGCTGCAGAGCGGCGCCTGGGTATCGCTCAGCGCCGATCAGGGCCAGTACCGTGAAGATCCCGGCCTCATCACGCTCGAGGGCGACGTCAGGCTGAATCACGACCGTGGCTATGAATTCAGAACCAGCGCCGCGGCCATCGACCTGGACAAGGGCATCGCCTGGGGCGACCAACCGACCACGGGATCGGGACCACGCGGCGAGATCGAGGGCGAGGGTTTCCGCCTGATCCAGGACACCGACCGGATCATCTTCACCGGCAAGAGCCGCCTGTTGCTGCGTCCGGACAGCGATGACGATACGCCGATAGAAGGCAATAACGTGCAGGGAACGGCACAATGAGCCTGCGCCGCATCGGTATCGCCGCGCTTGTGACGCTTTTCCCGATCGGCGCGTTTGCCGAAGGGGCGCCGGCGTCTTCCGCCACGCCCGCTCCCGTCACGACCGACATGGTCATGCCGCTGCCGCTTGCCGCCGCTCCTGCCGCCAAGGCCGAACCGGCGCTACCTCCGCCGCCCGCCCCCGCTGCTTCTGCCATTGCCGCGGCAACCGGATCGAAGCCCGCAGCCCCCGTTCCCAGTGAGACCGAAACACGGGCCCTCGCCACCTCGAGCGCGACCGCCGACGTGGCGGCGCAGGCCGCGATCACGAAGCAGTCGCCTATTCCCGACGGGGCTCTGGAAGTGACGGCGACCGGCACGCTGGAATGGCTGCGCCAGGACGACATGTATGTTGCGCGCGGCAATGCCGTGGCGCGTCACAACGATACCACGCTCAAGGGCAGCGTGCTGGTGGCGCATTACCAGATCCCCGCGGGCAAGAAGAGCGGCAGCGAGATCACGCAGGTCACCGCCGAGGGCGACCCGGTGGAACTGATCTCTCCCACCGCCGTCGCCTATGGGCAGCACGGCGTCTACGACATGCCCAAGCATCTGGTGCTGCTGCTGGGCAACAATCTGAAGCTGGTCACCACCGACGAGGTGGTGACGGCAAGGGACAGCCTGGAATATTACGAGGACCTCGATACCGGCGTCGCGCGCGGCGATGCGGTCATGCTGCGCGGCGCCGACAAGCTGACGGCCGATGTGATCGCCGCCAAGTTCGTGCACAAGGACCATCCCGATCAGAAGGGTGGCGACCAGAAGAATGATGCAAAACCCGTCCAGCCTGCGCCGCAACCGGCGACGGCGGATGCCGATGGCGACAAGCCGAAGGCGAATTCGCTCGAACGGCTGGATGCCAAGGGTCACGTCGTGCTGGTGACTGAAACCGATGTCGTGACCGGGGACGAGGGGGTATACAATCCCATCACCGACCAGGCGACCGTGCTGGGCAACGTGCACGTCACCCGCGACCAGAACCAGCTGGACGGCAACCGCGCCGAAGTCGACATGAGCACCGGCATCAGCCGCGTCTTCGCCGCGCCCAACGCCAAGGTGCACGGGCTGTTCGTGCCCAAGAAGAAGGACAAGGCGGCGACAAGCGACCAGGCTTCGGCGGACGAGGGCGGGCAATGACGCCGCCCCGCCGTCCGACCTCGAAAGCGCCGCCGCGCAAGCCCGCCGCCGTGCCGAAAGCCGTGCCGAGGCATCAGATCATGGCGGTCGAGGCTGTCTCCCCCCAGCGCCCGCAGCTGGTCGCCTCGAACGACGGGCTGGTCGCCAGCCACCTCGGCAAGCGCTACAAGGGCCGCCCGGTGCTGCGCGATGTCACTGTGCGCGTCCAGCGCGGCGAGGCGGTCGGCCTGCTGGGCCCCAACGGCGCGGGCAAGACCACCTGCTTCTACATCATGACCGGCCTGATCTCGGCCGATAGCGGCACGATCCTGCTGGACGGCGAGGACGTCACAGCCCTGCCGATGTATCGCCGCGCCCGGCTGGGCGTCGGCTACCTGCCGCAGGAAGCCTCGATCTTTCGCGGCCTGACGGTCGAGCAGAACATCCGCGCCGTGCTGGAAATCGCCGAGGACGATCCCGGGCAAGCGCGAGCGCAAGCTGGACGACCTGCTGGCCGAATTCTCGATCTCGCATCTGCGCCGCACCCCGGCGCTGGCGCTGTCGGGCGGCGAGCGGCGGCGCTGCGAGATCGCGCGCGCCCTGGCGGGATCGCCGCAGTTCATGCTGCTGGACGAGCCGCTGGCCGGCATCGACCCCATCGCCGTCAGCGACATCCGCGACCTGATCTATCAGCTGCGCGGCCGCGGCATCGGCGTGCTGATCACCGATCACAACGCCCTGGAAGTGCTGGACATCGTCGATCGTGCCTATGTGCTGCACGAGGGCGTGGTGATGTCGGAGGGCGCACCCTCGGAAATCATCGCCGACAAGGACGTGCGCCGCGTCTATCTGGGCGAACGCTTCAGCCTTTTGATTTCACTACAGACGGGTATTTATCGCCATGCATCCACCCGGATGGCGTGCCATTTTTGCGCGCCATAAATTTCTCTGGCCAAATTGTGGGAAATGTGGCAAAAAAAGCTATAAAGCTTGAAACAAAGGCATATGCACAATTGTTATGCACGTATCTCGAAAAAATTGAGATAAAATTTACTGTAAAGCTCTAAATTCAGGGAAAGAGCTAAAGAGGGTTAAAATGGCCGTCGCTGAAGAATTGCCCCGCGCATCTAGGACACCCTATACGCCTTGGAACGGCTTTACCCAGGATACCGGATGGTTTGCCTTGTCGAATGGCGCCAAGGTGCCTGACGGCGTGTTCAAGCCTCGGGAAGACGCGGACGCTGTTCGCCTTTCTCAGGAAGAGGCGGTGCGCCGAACCTCGCGCATCATGTTCTGGGTCAGCCATCACACCGCTCCGCAGGATGCCGCGCCGGCGAAAGCCGTTCACACCCTGGCACGCATCGGCCAGGAATTCGAGACGACGCGCAAGACGGACAGCCCGGTAGCCGCGCACCTGGCCGGGAAGATGGAATCCCTGCACGGCGAAATGACGGCCTGGCAACCGCAGGTCGGCACCAGCTTCAAGCAAAAGGTATCGCAGGTCCTGGAAACCGAATGGCAGGGACTGCCCGCCTATGCGAAGACCTTTCAGAAGGCGCACGAGGCAGGGGCATGGCTGGAAGGCGCGATCGACCGCGCCACGGCCCGCAACAACCCGGCTGGACAAAGGGATGCGCGTGTCTGGCAGGGACAGCTACAGAGCCATAACCAGGTGGAAAGCGCGATCGTATTGCTGGACAAGGCCGGGCTGCTTACCCCGCCGATCGCCGGCATGATGAACGAAGCTTCGGAAAATCGACTGTCCCATTTCGCCCATAACCGCCGTGCCGACTGGGCCCCAGAGGCTACGGCGCAACGCGCCGGCCTGGCGGCTGGCCTTGCCGCCCTGCACGAGCTGGGGCTGGGAGACCGCCGTGAAGTCATGCAGGCGGCGGCGTTGCTGAAAACCGCAGGCGAAAATTTCGAACATGCCAAAACCGATCCGAATCAACCGGGCAAGGTTCTGTCGTGGCGCCAGATCGAGCGTCCGTCCCAGCTTCCCGCCGCCCCGCAAGTGGCGGTTGGCTAGACAGGGCGATTGCATTATGGTGACGGCTATGCCGCCTGGGAGATTCGCATGACCGATCGTTTGCTATCACGCCGCAGCCTGTTGCTGGCCTTGGCCGGGATCGGCGGCTTTGCGGCGACCGGCCGCGCCCTGGCCATGAACCGCCAGACGATCGCAAGCGGCAGCGAGCTCGGCGCCGCCTACGCCAATCGCTGCACATCCCAGGTCGACAGTTCCCATGCCCAGCTGGTCGGCGATCTGCAGGCGATGCTGCTGCAACGCACCGGCGCCAAGGGCGAAGTGCTGACCCAGACGGCCTATTGCCCGATCTGCGGCTGCCCCGTCACCGTGGCGCGCACGGTCGATTAGGTTTCAGCCGGCTCTGGACTGCTGCAGCGCCGGTGTCTGCGATGGCCGGGGTCCGATGGTATCAGCCGGTACTTTCCATTCCAGAATGCGGGCCGGCGAAGAGGTCGGTGTTTCCAGGTTCGCAGCCTGCAATCCAGGAAATTCCGCACCGACCCTTTCGAACATTCGTTCGGTGTTGGTGGCCAATTCACTGGTCGCCGAGACGCCTTGAACAGGGGCAAGAGCGATTTCCAGTTTTGGTCGATGCTTCGGAAGATCGCCAAGGGCGGCAATCGTCTCCTGCAACTTCGCATAATCCGCCCGCACATCCGGGTCCGCGCTCAGAACCCCCTTGTGCAGCCCCAGGGCCTCGGCATCGTGAAGGAAGGGATATCTGAGCTTGATCCGTTCCGGCGTCGTGTATTCGACCTGCATGAGGTTTTCCATGCGAGCGTCGAATAGTTTCTTCTTTGCGCCATAAAATTCGCAACCTTCCTTCGGGGGCGTCGCATAGTCGATGAAGGTTTGAAGAGCGGTACGATGATAGAAAATCGAGCTGTTGGTATTCTCCCGTTCGGCCAGGAAAACCTCGCGCAGGAATTTTTCCGGATGACCTTCCTCCAGATGACGTCCCGCATGCACCACCGCCGCCTTGATGGCAAGATCCACGGGGCTTGGATCTTCCTTGTCTAGGAGAGTTTCATACCCTTCCGGCTTCCAGCG
Organism: Alphaproteobacteria bacterium; assembly: GCA_965199335.1. Taxonomy (GTDB): domain Bacteria; phylum Pseudomonadota; class Alphaproteobacteria; order CALMVH01; family CALMVH01; genus CBDAQV01. The sequence goes on from CBDAQZ010000004.1 coordinate 769,555, forward strand.
GCGCGGATGGTCGCCAGGCTGATTGAACAGGAACGAGGCTCGTACCAGCCATGACATGGCCCGTGCCGCAGGTTCCTGGATATCCGCCATGGCTATGGCGGCATTCAGCGTGTCCGAATAGTCATAGAGAAAACCGGGCTCCTCCGGGACCTCGACGCCATTTTCGACATGCGCAGGAATACGCTGGTTTTTCTCGACATGATCCAGTTCATGCCCTGCGCAACCGATGCCCGAAAGCTTTTCGAAAAGACGCGGGTGCATATAGAGATTCTTCGAGGTCTGGTCGCAAACCGCATCCGCGCCCTGACCCCGCGTCAGATCAGGATGAACCTTCAGCGTCATGCCGGCGGCATCGAACATATCGATTTTCTGGCGGCCGGGCGTTTGTGCCAAAAAAAACATCATATCCCGGGTTTTAGCCAGATACTCATCGCATTTTTCAGGCGGGGACTCAGTCGGCTTTAAATCGGGGTTTCGCGCCAGCATTTCGTCGGGAAGCCCGATGATCGTACCGCCATATGTGAAGGCAGGCATCGGGCGGGCAAACCAGTCCGTGTCGCTTTCCTGGCCTTGCGGAATCAGGTTGCCCCCGTCATCGACGCGCAGACTCCACTCCTTCCACATCGGATCGAAATCGGGATGCGTCTCGTCGTAGGCGGTCACCATGCGCGTGCCCCCCTGTATGCTTTACGGTCGGCGGGCATAAAAAAAGCCGGCATCGAAATGCCGGCGGGAAGGAGTGCGTGATCGTCGCAGAAACAGCTGCCTTCGACGCAGCAGACAGAAGCGGCGGAAACCGTCGATGGGTGTACCGGCAGCCGCAAGCGGGCGCCCGATCCGGGGGTGGAGCGAGGCGTCAAGTATACGCCTGCGTGGTTGCTCGATCTGGTCAGCTCGCACCTACCAATTGTAGCTTACCTTCAGAAGCGCACAGCATGGCGCAGTTGGAATCGGGCTGTCAACGGTTTTATGCCACCAGCGTATTTTCGGGCGCAGAGGATTGTTGCTGCTTCAATTCCGCCCTTAATTTCAGGCTGGCAGCCGCGATGCTGTCCTCTGCCGGCTTTACGCCCAGCTTGTTCAAAAGGAAGGTGATGGGATGATGCAGGGGGCTATCGGTTGTCTTGTCCAGCTCGTGCCTCTGTCGATTCGACCATTCCACCAGATTGGGATGCTCGGCCAACCCTGCCAGCTTCGCGTTCAAATACCAGATTTCTGCTGCTCCGATACGAACCAGCCGCGGTTCGATCAGTGACAGACCTGCCGCCTGGCGGTCGCTTTCCGGCTCGTTGCGCCGCGCGATCAGCAATCCTGTATCGTAGCGGCTCCGATCGAATTTGGTATCGGAATGATCCTTCAAGGTGCGAACCGCCAGCGCCTCGAAGGTCTCCTGTTCGGCTTCGCTGCTCGCATCGGTAAACGGCGCCAGCGTGGCAACGGCCTTGATTCTGCGACGCGCCTCGATCGTCGCCTCGTGCCGGATCAGGGTCTCGATTGCCAGAGTAACGACCTCGGCGCGAATTTTTGCCAGGCTATCATGTGCGGGATTTTCCGGCACTGACGGCTCAACCGAAACGGGTGTCGTATGCTGACGCCAGGCCTGTCGATAATCTTTGGAAAGCAGAAGATTTCCCATATCCAATAGGGAAACATGGGTTCGTTCGACAGGCTTGATCTCGATGACTTGTCCGATGCCGGAAAGCAGCGTCGTCGCGTCGTAAACGAGTTCCGCCGGTTCAGCCACATCCTTTCGTTCCTGCAGGACAGCCGCCTGCGCGGTCAAAATCGTGATGTTCAGGTCGCTTCCCGTTTCCGTGTGCGATAGCAGCTCGGACAATGTCATGTGACGAAATTTCAGATTTTCGCCATTGGCCAGTTCGGGGCTGAGAACGCCCGCCAGAGCCGAACCGATCCTGGCATCGGTTTCCGGCGCGGTTTCCGAATAGTCCCGTCCGTCCTCAAGGCTGGTAACGATTTCCATCACGCGCTGGCGGGTCTGGCCGGCGCGGGTATTGTCGCGTTCGCGCAACAGCGACAGCTCGTAATCGGCAAAATCGCGGATGGGCGCCAGCTCCGATCCATAAAGATTCTGGATCAGCATATTGGCCTGGATATCGTTATCCAGCGTAACGATATAAGCGTGCATCAGCGCGAAGCCGCCCAGTTGCGTCGCGCTATCCGGCCGCGCGCCTTCAGCGATCGCAAGGCCAAGGTCGTAACGCTCCGATTCCCGGCTCACGGGCCTGGTCTGCGCCGCCGTCAGAAGCGTCCGGTAAGCGACATCCGCTTTTTCGGGCACGTATTCGGCCACCGCGTCCGCTATCTCAATCGCTTCGGAAACGAAGCGCAAATCCGCGACAGTATGCAACGCCGGCTCGACGAGGGACAACTTGGCATCCTGCAGGGCCTTGAGTTGCCGCAATGCGAAAATCTGCCCCTCATCGGCCAGCTCTTCCAGGCTGTCTTCCGTTTCCTTTATGTAATACCAAGTCATGCGGGGATTGCTGCGCTCAGCGGCAGCATCCAGGTGCGCCCGCGCCATCACGGACAGGGTGCGAATGGGATCGTTGTCGCCGCGGTGCCATCTGGCATAGTCCAGGGTCTGGTACAAATCGTGCCGCGGAATGGTCGGATCGATTGCGTCCTTCAGCACCGCATGAATCAGCGTCCGGCATTCGACATCGACGGATTGCCGGCTCATGCTCTGGGCTTTTTCGTAAATCGGCTTTTCCAGAATACGAAATTGTCCGAGCGAAATGGGGTTCATGGGAAGTCCATAAATTAATTATTCATTAGTATATTTGATATCTTTCCCAAGTCCAACAAAAAACCCTCCGCCGTTTCCGGAGGAGGGTTTTTCGTGTTGCCACAGACTGGGACTACGCGGCGCTCGAGGCCGGCAGTTCCGTGGTCGTTTCCGTTGGCAACGGGGCCGAGGCGCGGTCGCGCTCGCCGGCCACTTCCTTCAGGCGGTTGACGACCGCGCCCGTTCCCGCAGGGATCAGGCGGCCGACGATCACGTTTTCCTTCAGGCCGTCCAGATTGTCGACCTTGCCCTGTACCGCAGCTTCGGTCAGCACCCGCGTCGTCTCCTGGAAGGAAGCGGCGGAGATGAACGAACGCGTCTGCAGGCTGGCCTTGGTGATGCCCTGAAGGATCGGGGTCGACTTGGCGATCTGCAGGCTTTCTGCCGCGGTCTTGTCGTTCTCCGCGTCGAACTCGATGCGGTCGACCTGCTCGCCCACCAGGAAGGTGGTCTCGCCGGCATCCACGATCTCGACCTTCTGCATCATCTGGCGAACGATCACCTCGATGTGCTTGTCGTTGATCTTTACACCCTGCAGGCGATAGACGTCCTGGATCTCGTTGATGAGATAGTTCGCCAGCGCCTCGACGCCCAGCACGGTCAGGATGTCGTGCGGCACGGGGCTTCCGTCCAGCAACGCGTCACCCTTCTGCACATAGTCGCCCTCGTGCACGACCAGGTGCTTGCCCTTGGGCACCAGATATTCCCTCGCGCCTTCGGGATCGTTCTCCGGCACCACGACGATGCGGCGCTTGGACTTGTAGTCCTTGCCGAACTCGACCTTGCCGTCGATGTCCGAGATGATCGCGAAATCCTTGGGACGGCGCGCCTCGAACAGCTCCGCCACGCGGGGCAGACCGCCGGTGATGTCGCGCGTCTTCGAGCTTTCGCGCGGGATACGCGCCAGCACGTCGCCGGCGTTTACCTGCGAGCCGTTCTCCACGCTCAGGACCGCATCGACCGACATGAAGTAGGTCGCTTCCTGTCCGCTCTGCAGCTTCAACGCGTTGCCCTTCTTGTCGCGCACCGAGATGCGCGGCTTCAGGTCGGCGCCGCGTGTCGCCTGGCGCCAGTCGGTGACCACCTTTGCGGTGATGCCGGTGGCTTCGTCCAGGATCTCGCGGACCGATGCGCCTTCCTGCAGGTCGACATAGGCGACCGTGCCGCTTGCCTCTGTCAGGATCGGCAGCGTGTACGGGTCCCACTCCACCATCTTGTCGCCGCGCTTGACCTTCGAGCCTTCGTCCGCCAGCAGCTTCGCGCCGTAGGGCAGGCGGTGGCGGGCGCGCTCCAGTCCGTTATGGTCGATCAGGGCCAGTTCGCAATTGCGGCTCATCACCACTTTCGCGCCGGCCGAGTTCTTGACCACGGTGCGGTTACGGATGACCACGGTGGCGTCGAACGCCGCCTCGACCGAGGAAACCTCGGCGCCGCGCTGCGCCGTGCCGCCGACGTGGAAGGTACGCATCGTCAGCTGCGTGCCGGGTTCGCCGATCGACTGAGCGGCGATGACGCCGACAGCCTCGCCGGCGTTGACCAGCGTGCCGCGGGCCAGATCGCGCCCGTAGCACTTGGCGCAGATGCCGTTCTCGCACTGGCAGGTCAGCACCGAGCGGATCATGACGGAATCGATGCCCGTCTTCTCGATGCGGTCGGCCGTTTCCTCCTCGATCAGGTCGCCCGCGGCAACGATCACCTCGCCCGTGATCGGGTCCGGAATGTCGTTGAGCGCGGTACGGCCCAGGATACGCTCGGCGATGCCGACCACGACTTCGCCGCCGTCGATCATGGCGCGTGCCGTAATGCCCTCGGTGGTGCCGCAATCGGGCGTGTTGATGATCGCGTCCTGCGCCACGTCGACCAGGCGCCGGGTCAGGTAGCCCGAGTTGGCGGTCTTGAGCGCCGTATCGGCCAGACCCTTGCGGGCGCCGTGCGTCGAGTTGAAGTACTCGAGAACCGTCAGGCCTTCCTTGAAGTTGGAAATGATCGGCGTCTCGATGATTTCGCCCGACGGCTTGGCCATCAGCCCGCGCATGCCCGCCAGCTGGCGGATCTGCTGGGTGGAGCCACGCGCGCCGGAATGCGCCATCATGTAGACCGCGTTCACGCCCTCGCCCTTCTTGGGCGTTTTCATGCCGTCCATCATCTTGACCGTCACGGCGTCCGTGCACTGGGTCCAGACGTCGACGACCTTGTTGTACTTCTCGCCGCGCGTGATCAGGCCGTCCGTGTATTGCTGCTCGAACTCCTTGATCTTCTGCTGCGCCTCGGCGACGATCTTCTTCTTCGCCTCGGGGATGACCATGTCGTCCTTGCCGAACGAGATGCCGGCCTTGGCCGCGTGGCCGAAGCCCAGCGTCATCATCCGGTCGCAGAAGATCACCGTTTCCTTCTGGCCGCAGTGCCGATAGACGGCGTCGATGACGTTGGTCACGTCCTTCTTGGTCAGGATGCGGTTCAGCAGGCTGAACGGCACGTTCGGGTTCTTCGGCAGAATCTCGGCCAGCAACAGGCGGCCCGGAGTCGTGGCGACGATCTCCTTCTTAGGCTTGCCGGCCTCGTCGAACGCCTGGATGCGCGCCTTGATCTTGGTGTGCAGGGTGACGACCTTGTTCTCCAGCGCGTGGTGCACCTCGCCCATGTCGGCGAACGCCATGCCTTCGCCCGGCTGTGCATCCAGCTCGACCGACAGGTAGTACAGGCCCAGCACGATGTCCTGGCTCGGCACGATGATCGGCTTGCCGCTTGCGGGGCTGAGGATGTTGTTGGTCGACATCATCAGCACGCGGGCTTCAAGCTGCGCCTCGAGAGACAGCGGCACGTGGACGGCCATCTGGTCGCCGTCGAAATCGGCGTTGAAGGCGGTGCAAACCAGCGGGTGCAGCTGTATCGCCTTGCCTTCGACCAGTGTCGGCTCGAACGCCTGGATGCCCAGGCGGTGCAGCGTCGGCGCGCGGTTCAGCAGGACCGGGTGCTCGCGGATGACCTCTTCCAGGATGTCCCAGACCTCGGGGCGTTCCTTCTCGACCATCTTCTTGGCCGACTTGACCGTCGAGGCCATGCCGTACAGTTCCAGCTTCTGGTAGATGAACGGCTTGAACAGCTCCAGCGCCATCTTCTTGGGCAGTCCGCACTGGTGCAGCTTAAGCTCAGGGCCGACTACGATGACCGAACGGCCGGAATAATCGACGCGCTTGCCCAGCAGGTTCTGCCGGAAACGGCCCTGCTTGCCCTTCAGCATGTCGGACAGCGACTTCAGCGGGCGCTTGTTGGCGCCGGTGATCACGCGGCCGCGGCGGCCGTTGTCGAACAGGGCGTCGACCGATTCCTGCAGCATGCGCTTTTCGTTGCGCACGATGATGTCGGGGGCGCGCAGCTCGATCAGACGCTTCAGGCGGTTGTTGCGGTTGATGACGCGGCGGTACAGGTCGTTCAGATCCGACGTCGCGAAGCGGCCGCCGTCCAGCGGCACCAGCGGGCGCAGCTCGGGCGGGATGACCGGGACGACGTCCAGCACCATCCAGTCGGGCTTGGTACCCGATTCGATGAAGCTGTCGATCAGCTTCAGGCGCTTGACCAGCTTCTTGCGCTTGATCTCCGATCCGGTCTCGCGCAGTTCCTCGCGCGCCTTCACGCGCTCGTCGGGCAGCACGATCTCGGACAGCATCTTCTTCAGCGCCTCGGCGCCGATCATGGCCTGGAAGTTCTCCTCGCCGAATTCCTCCTGCGCCTTGACGTATTCGTCCTCGGACAGCAGCTGCTTCATCTTGAGCGAGGTCATGCCCGGCTCGACGACGACGAAATTCTCGAAGTACAGGACCTTTTCCAGTTCCTTCAGCGTCATGTCCAGCATCAGGCCGACGCGGGACGGCAGCGACTTCATCAGCCAGATATGGGCGACCGGCGATGCCAGCTGGATGTGGCCCATGCGCTCGCGGCGGACCTTCTGCAACGTGACTTCGACGCCGCATTTCTCGCACACGATGCCCTTGAACTTCATGCGCTTGTACTTGCCGCACAGGCATTCGTAGTCCTTGATCGGCCCGAAGATGCGGGCGCAGAACAGGCCGTCGCGCTCGGGCTTGAAGGTACGGTAGTTGATCGTCTCCGGCTTCTTGATCTCGCCGAAGGACCAAGAGCGGATCTGCTCCGGGCTCGCGATCGCGATCCTGATCTGGTCGAAACTCTGCGGGCCAGCGGGCTGGCCGAAAATCTGCATCAATTCGTTCATCGTGTAACTCCCGTAAAAGGGTGTTCAAAACTAGTATCTTGTCCCCGCGCATGCGGGGAACAGGGCCGGCTCCCGCTTTCGCGGGAGCGGTATCCCTAGAGGGCGTCCTTCATCTTCAGGTCGACGTTGAGGCCCAGGGACTTCAGTTCCTTGATAAGGACGTTGAAGGATTCCGGGATGCCGATCTCGAAGTTGTTCTCGCCGCGGACGATGGATTCGTAAGCCTTGGTACGGCCGCCGACGTCGTCCGACTTGACGGTGAGCATTTCCTGCAGGGTATAGGCCGCGCCGTACGCCTCCAATGCCCAGACCTCCATCTCGCCGAAGCGCTGGCCGCCGAACTGCGCCTTGCCGCCCAAAGGCTGCTGCGTGACCAGGCTGTAGGGCCCGATCGAGCGTGCATGGATCTTGTCGTCGACAAGGTGGTGCAGCTTCAGCATGTAGATGTAGCCGACAGTCACCTTGCGGTCGAACGGTTCGCCCGTGCGGCCGTCGACCAGCTGGACCTGGCCCGAGGTATCGAGCCCCGCCATTTCCAGCAGGCGGTCGATGTCCTCGCCATGCGCGCCGTCGAACACCGGGGTCGCCATCGGCACGCCCTTCACCAGCAGCTTGCCCATGTCGATCAGCTCGTCGTCCGAAAGGGCGGCGATGTCGGTATTGTATTCCTCCACCCCGTAGATCTGCTTCAGCTTGGCGCGCAGGTCCTTGGCGGTCGAGGTCTTCTGGATCGAGATGCCGCTCAGAAGCTCGCCGATCTGCTTGCCGAGGCCCGCCGAGGCCCAGCCCAGATGCGTCTCGAGGATCTGGCCGATGTTCATGCGGCTCGGCACGCCCAGCGGGTTCAGCACCAGGTCGACGGGGGTGCCGTCTTCCAGGTACGGCATGTCCTCGATCGGGACGATGCGCGAAACCACGCCCTTGTTGCCGTGCCGTCCGGCCATCTTGTCGCCCGGCTGCAGCTTGCGCTTCACCGCCACGAACACCTTGACCATCTTCATCACGCCGGGGGGCAGCTCGTCGCCGCGCTGCAGCTTCTCGACCTTGATGTCGAAGCGCTGGTTCAGATCCGCGACCGCCTGGTCGAAGGTCGTGCCCATGGCCTCGATCTGGTCCATCGCATTCGCGTTGTCCACCGTGAAATGACGCCACTGGCCGTGCGTGTACTCGGCCAGCTCGGCTTCGCCCAGCTTCTTGCCGGTCTTGAAGCCCTTCGGCCCGCCGGTCGCCTTCTGGTTCAGCAGCAGCTGTTCCAGGCGGCCGTAGAAGCTGCGCTCCAGGATCTTGCGCTCGTCGTCGCGGTCCTTTGCCAAGCGTTCGATCTCGGCCTGCTCGATCTGCAGCGCGCGCGCGTCTTTGTCGACGCCGCGGCGCGAGAAGACGCGAACCTCGACCACCGTGCCGGACACGCCGGGCGGCAGGCGCAGGGACGTGTCCTTCACGTCGGAAGCCTTTTCGCCGAAGATGGCGCGGAGAAGCTTTTCCTCCGGCGTCATCGGGCTTTCGCCCTTCGGCGTCACCTTGCCGACCAGGATGTCGCCGGGGTTGACCTCGGCGCCGATCGAGACGATGCCCGCCTCGTCCATCGCCTTCAGGGCTTCCTCGCCGACATTGGGGATGTCGCGGGTGATTTCTTCCTGGCCCAGCTTGGTATCGCGGGCCATGACCTCGAACTCCTCGATGTGGATCGAGGTGAAGACGTCGTCGCGCACGATACGCTCGGAGATGAGGATCGAATCCTCGAAATTGTAGCCGTTCCAGGGCATGAACGCGACCAGCACGTTGCGGCCGAGGGCCAGTTCGCCCAGCTCGGTCGACGGACCGTCGCCGATGATGTCGCCTTCCTGGACCAGGTCGCCGACACGGACCAGCGGGCGCTGGGTGATGCAGGTGTTCTGGTTGGAACGCTGGAACTTGCGCAGCTTGTAGATGTCGACGGCGGGTGCGCCGGCGTTCGTTTCCTCGGTTGCCCGGATGACGATACGCGTTGCATCCACCTGGTCGATCACGCCGGTGCGGCGGGCGGTGATGGCGGCGCCGGAATCGCGTGCGACCGTGCCCTCCATGCCGGTGCCGACCAGAGGTGCGTCCGCCTGCAGCAGGGGAACGGCCTGGCGCTGCATGTTCGAACCCATCAGCGCGCGGTTGGCGTCGTCGTTCTCGAGGAACGGGATCAGCGCCGCGGCGACCGATACGATCTGCTTGGGCGACACGTCGATCAGGTCGACGGTGTCGGAACGCGCGATCAGCGCCTCGCCGTCGGCACGGGCCGAAACCAGCTCGTCGCGGAAACCGCCCTTGTCGTTCAGGGCGGCGTTCGCCTGCGCGATGGTGTGGCGGCCTTCCTCCATCGCCGACATGTAGATGACCTCCTCGGTCACCTTGCCGTCGACGATGCGGCGATACGGGCTTTCGATGAAGCCGTACTGGTTGACCTGCGCATAGGTCGCCAGGCTGTTGATCAGGCCGATGTTCGGGCCTTCCGGCGTTTCGATCGGGCAGATGCGGCCATAGTGGGTCGGGTGCACGTCGCGGACTTCGAAGCCGGCGCGTTCACGCGTCAGGCCGCCCGGTCCCAGGGCGGAGAGACGACGCTTGTGCGTGATCTCCGACAGCGGGTTGGTCTGGTCCATGAACTGCGACAGCTGCGAGGAGCCGAAGAATTCACGCACCGCGGCCGCGGCCGGCTTGGCGTTGATCAGATCGTGCGGCATCACGGTGTCGATCTCGACACTGCTCATGCGCTCGCGGATCGTGCGTTCCATGCGGCTGAGGCCGATGCGGAACTGGTTCTCCATCAGCTCGCCCACCGAGCGGACGCGGCGGTTGCCCAGGTGATCGATGTCGTCTATCTCGCCCTTGCCGTCCTTCAGGGCGACCAGGATGCGCAGGATCTCGACGATGTCCTGCTTGCGCAGCACGCGGACCTGGTCGTCGGTCTTGAAGTCCAGGCGCGCGTTCATCTTGACGCGGCCGACCGCGGACAGGTCGTAGCGCTCCAGGTCGAAGAACAGGCCCTGGAACAGGGCTTCCGCCGATTCCAGCGTCGGCGGCTCGCCCGGGCGCATGACGCGGTAGATGTCGATCAGCGCGTCCTCGCGGGTCGCGTTTCGGTCGATGGCCATCGTGTTGCGGATGTAGGCGCCGACATTGATATGGTCGATCGCCAGCAGCGACAGTTCCTTGACGCCGGACTTCACCAGCTTCTCGATGTCGACGGCGGTCAGCTCGTCGCCGGCCTCGTGTAGCACGACGCCGTTCGACTTCTCGATCAGATCAGTCGCCAGGAATCGTCCGACCAGGTTCTCGGCCGACACGATGATGAACTTCAGTCCGCCTTCCTGCAGCTTCTTGATCGTGCGCGGGGTGACCTTGGTCTCGGCTTCCGCGACCACGGCGCCGGTGTCGGCGTCGATCATGTCGGATTCGAGCTTCACGCCCTTCCACTGGTCGGGGTCGAACGCGGTCTTCCAGCCGGTCTTGGTGCGGGTGTAGACGATCGTGCCGTAGAACGAGTTCAGGATTTCCTCGCGGCTCATGCCGGCGACGAACTGGCGGTCGATACCCTTGCCTTCCTTTTCACGCAAGGTCGCGGTCTCGATGCCGTCCAGGGCATAGAGCAGCGTCGTCGCGGGCAGCTTCCGGCGGCGGTCGATACGGACGTACAGGTGATCCTTGGCATCGAATTCGAAATCGAGCCACGAACCGCGGTATGGGATAACGCGGGCGGCGAACAGGTACTTGCCCGACGAATGGGTCTTGCCCTTGTCATGGTCGAAGAACACGCCCGGGCTGCGGTGCATCTGGCTGACGATCACGCGCTCGGTGCCGTTGATCACGAACGTGCCGTTGTCGGTCATCAGCGGCATGTCCACCATGTAGACATCCTGCTCCTTGATGTCGCGGATCGAGCGCAGGCCCGAATCCTCGTCGACGTCGAACACGGACAGGCGCAGCGTCACCTTCAGAGGCGCGGCGTAGTTCATGCCGCGCTGCTGGCACTCGTCCACGTCGTATTTCGGCGGCTCGAGCTCATAGCGCACGAAGTCGATCTCGGCGCGATCGGAGAAATCGCGGATCGGGAACACGGACTGGAAGACTTCCTGCAGGCCGGTCTTGGTGCGCTCGGCGAACGGGATGTACATCTGCAAGAATTTATCGTAGCTCGAGCGCTGAACCTCGATGAGGTTCGGCATCCGGGTGACTTCGGGGATGCGCCCGAAGCTTTTGCGAACGCGCTTGCGGTTCGTATACGACTTAGTCACTGCCTGATCCATGAAAAAGCCCCCTAAAAACCCGTGGCTGACCACGAACAAAATTCTGTGCCAAACGTTTGACTATGCATGGGCCGGTTAAACCTTCCGGCTTTAATGCACGCGGTGCTTGGCTACCGCACGGGACCTGCTGTTGGTCCGTATAAACAGCACAAAAAGGTATGCGAACCGAAGACAGCGCCATTGGCGCCGCCTTCGGTTCGTACCTTTTTCAGCGTGAAGCTGACTGTGTCGTCAAGTTACTTGATTTCGACCGTTGCACCGGCATCTTCAAGGGTCTTCTTGATTTTATCCGATTCTTCCTTCGAAACGCCTTCCTTGACGGCCTTCGGAGCGGCTTCCACCAGGTCCTTGGCTTCCTTCAGGCCCAGGCCCGTGATGGCGCGCACTTCCTTGATCACGTTGATCTTGTTTGCGCCCGCGCCGGCCAGGATGACGTCGAACTCGGTCTTCTCTTCCGCTGCGGCGGCAGGAGCGCCACCGGCAGCACCACCGGCAGCGGCGACCGCGACCGGAGCGGCGGCGGATACGCCCCACTTTTCTTCCAGCAGCTTCGACAGCTCTGCGGCTTCCAGAACGGTAAGGGCGGACAGGTCGTCCACAAGTTTCGTCAGATTGCTCATAATTCGTATCTCCTCGTAGAACAGTTGGTTTGTGGTTTACGCCGCTTGCTTGTCGGCATGTGCCCTGATGACGCGTGCGATCTGGCCGGCCGGAGCCTGCACCACGCTTGCGATCCGCGTCGCCGGCGTCTGCAACAGACCCAGCAGCTGGGCGCGCAGGACATCGATCGACGGTAGCCTGGCCAGCGTTTCAATCCCCTTGGCGTCGAGGGTCTGGTTGCCAAAGCCCCCACCGACAAGGATGAACTTCTCGTTCGCCTTCGCAAAATCCGATACGACCTTCGCCGCCGATATCGCATCGGAAGAAAAGGTGATGCCGGTCGGTCCGGTGAACAGGCTATCCAGCCCTTCGAATTCCGTGCCCTTGATCGCGATCTTCACCAGGCGGTTCTTCGCCACCCGGAAATTGGCGCCCACCGTCAGCATCTTGCGACGCAGGTCGGTGATCTCGGCCACGGTAAGGCCCGAATACTGCGACACGACCACGAAGCTCGTGGTCTTGAACGCATCGTGCAGCTGATCGACTGCCTCGGCTTTTTGGGTACGGTCCAAGGATCGTCTCCGTTCAAGAAGCGCGCTGCGAACCGTGTGGCCCGAAACGCAATTGAAAAAACGCCCACTGCATACGCAGCCGGCGGCAAATCCTGTCCCAGAAGTTCACGATATCGTCGCGTTGTGCGACGATGTTGTTCTGCTCCTGTCTATGCCGGCTTGTGCGATTAAGTCTCCGTGGGGAAACGCCTGCAGTCTTGGACGGGCAACGTCCCGCAAAGGACGCCGTGGGGTGCTGCTATAGATAAGGAACAATCGCTTGGCAACAGTCTTTTTGAACGATTGCGCGCAAAGCCATGCCTGAAAGCCACAAATGACTAAAAAATAGGCCGATGCACAAATTATATACATTTCATTAGGAAATTCAGTTTAAATGCGGTATTGTGTGAATCGAAATCCATCAACGGGTTTCGAACATAAAAATGCGAGTGAACAGAGATGCAGTACCCGCCGCGTCCAGAAACAACTGAAGCCCCGTCGGATGACTGGACGGCCTCGAACGTTTTCATATCGAAATATTCCCGCGTCACGCCCGAGACGTTGCCTGCCATGAGCCGCCCCGAGGTCGAGGCGCATGTGCAGACGTCGCTCTTCCTCTTGCACGGTGCTGCCGCGCCCCTGTATTTTCCGCCCAAGGGCAATCACGTTCCACCGACCGAGAACCTGGACTCCCTGACGCTGTTGCGCCTGATGGATTGCGTTCACAAGGATCCGGCGAGGCGCAATGAAATCGGCCAGCGCGGCCTGATCGGCATCGGCCCCTTCGTGATGGACACGCAGGACTTCGCCAGCACGATGGTCGCCGCGCCGACCGGCAAGGTTCACGTTCACGATGTCATGGCCGATGCGCTCGGCGCCGGCAGCTTCGCCACTCTCAAGGTCATGGAATCCTTCGCCCAGGGCCGGGAATGGCTTCAGGACCGGATAGACGCCAGCCCTTCGCAAAAGGATAGGACGGTATGGGGCAAGATGATCGCCGTGGTGGCGCGTGCCGAGGATGCTTTTGCAAACGCGGCCCAGCAGGGTGCGATCGACGATCGCACCGCCAACAACATCGTCATGGGCACGGAGATGCGCACGCGTGAACTTTCTGGCGGCCTTAAGGATTGGGCCGCGCCGGTCACGGCGTTGCTGGAAAGCGTGACCAGGGCCGTGACCTCGCCCCAGGGTGAGGCAAGGACACGCGAGCTGGACGCGCTGGCGTTCACGATGAAATCGGTCAATCAGGCTTATGACAACGCGAAAACCGGCAAGGACAGCGTGGTCGAATGGCCGCGCGATCTCGGTCTTGGCCGGCCGCAAGATCCTGCGATCGCGGTACGCAGCCTGGCCTAAGCCCCCGCCAGTATTTTTGCCAGCGCGGCAGCCTGCACCCTCAATTCGGGAACGGCGACCGATTCGTACAGGCGTCCCTTGCGCCAGGTGCCGATGGTATAAAGGCCGGGCACCGTGGCGCCCTGCGCGTTGCGTATCCGCCCGTCCCCATCTGTATCCGCGCCAAGACGCAGCGCGTCGGGGGCCAAAAGGTCGCGTTTCAACAGGTTTTGTATCAGCGGATCGTCCAATTTCCGCACATCGGATTGCGGCCCGGTGCAGTTGACCGCGAAGGCGACCTTCGTGGTTTCGGTTCCTGCGCCTCTCGGTTTCCAGATAACGTTCATGCCATCCGGCAGATCCTCCATCGCGACGAAGGCCCCGCGGTGCCGGATCAGCCGGCCCTGCGCCACCAGCCTGCCATGCGCCGCCATGATCTCGGGCGCGCAACGATGGCGATGCGTATCCCAGAAGGACCGTATCCGGGCCAGGAACCTGCGCTGTTCGCCCGCCGGCAATGCCTGCCAGATATGCTGGTTCAGGGGACGCATGGCGTCGATCACGCTTTGCCAGCCTATACCGGATGTCCGCGCCGTCTCTATTTCGCGGCGCACCACGACCAGCAGCGACAGGGCGGTTTTCGGCAGACTGCCGGGATCAAGGAACGGACCGTAGGGCTGCGTCGCCTCATGGACCTGTGGAAACAACCCACTACGCGACAGGACATGGATTTTGCCCTCGGCCTTGGTTCGCGCCATGTTGACCAGAAGGTCGAGCGTCGTCAGGCCTGTGCCGACCAGGAAGACATCGCCGGGCCCGGCAAGCTTCGAAAGAACCTCGGGGGCATAGGGATTGGTACGGGCCGTACCGGGCGGGAAATTGCCCAGAGCCAGGACGATCTTTGCCGTCCGCGCGATGATTGTTTCGCCATCGTACAGCTCATACCCCTTTCCCACCGGCCGTATGTCGGTCACGGTCGCCTGCCTTACCTCCAGCGCCGGAAATTCCGCCTGCGCTTCGTGCAGCAAATCCCGAAGGTAGAGGCCATAGATCCTGCGCGGGACGAAACTGTCCCGCGACAGGTCGCCCAAGCCCGTCGCCGCCGCAATCCCCCGGCTCGTCTGCAACCAGGAATAAAAATGACCGGGGTCGTCTGCCGGGCCCCCCATGGTCCCGGCGCGGACATTTAGCAGATGCTGACTGTCCATCGTGCCATAAGCCACGCCAGGGCCCTGTATATTGTTACGCTCGACCAGCAAAATACGAGACGCGCCATGGGCGTTTCTGGCCAGATCGATTGCCGTAAGCGTACCGCTGAAGCCAGCACCGACGATAACGATATCAAAATTCAGCATTATCTTCACTATAGTTAACGACTACATATAGTGTCGTAATAGGTTTTAACAACTAAAAAGGGTTAACGACATTGCAACTGTTAATCGGAAAATGCAAAAAAATACTTATTTAGTGTTAAACGGTGGATTTAAAATTTTGACTATGCTATAAAAAAGTTAATTGGACCGAAAGACAACGTAAAGAAAGGCAAAAACATGCACATCTTCCACAAATGGGGCAACCCGAAGACCGAGATCCAGGTACGTAACGACATGGTTACGATTGGACCGCTCGCCGGACAGGTATTCACTTCCGAGCGCCTCGTCGAGATCAGGCAGTGCCTGACCTGCGAAAAGACCCACACCCGTCCGGTCCATGCCGCCAACAACGATGTGGCCTTCGACCAGGGCATGCAGGCCGCTACCGGATCCTGATCCGTAACGGTAGGGCGCCGTTCAGGCCTCTACCGTGACGCCTTTCCAGAATGCGACGTGGTCCTTGATCTGTTTGGCAGCCTCGAACGGGGTGCGATAGGTCCAGGCCGCGTCCGCATTCGTTTTGCCGTCGACCACGACATTGTAATAGCTGGCGGTGCCTTTCCACGGGCATTTGCTGGTCGTGACGCTGTCCTGGAAATACTGCTGGTCGAGCGCGTCCGGCGGGAAATATAGATTACCTTCGACTTTTTCGACAGCGTCATCCGCCGCCTGCGCGATGACCTTGCCGTTCCACAGTGCCTTGGGCATGAAACCTCCTTTGAGTGCTAAGAACATATAGGGCAGGTAAAGCGCATGAGCACTGTGCAAGCCATCGAAATCAGATCGCTGAGCCAATCGCCGGAAGTCCGGGCGCGATTGGCCGAAATCCTGATGGAAGCCGTCGCCGGTGGCGGGTCCGTCAGTTTCATGCATCCGCTTGAACCTGAAAGGGCGAATGCATTCTGGCTGGCCTCTCTGGAAGCGGCAGGTCGGGGTGAACGGATCGTGCTGGGAGCGTTCGACGGCGAAATGCTGACAGGCACGGTAACCCTGTTGCTCGATTGCCCTCCCAACCAGCCGCACAGGGGCGAAATTTCCAAGATGATGACCCGTCGTGATTACCGCGGCAAAGGGATCGCTTCGGCGTTGTTGCGAAAGGCCGAAGAAATGGCTGTACGGGAAGGTCGCACGCTGCTGGTCCTGGATACGGCAAGCGAGGGCGGAGCCGCCGCGCTTTACGAGGCTCTCGGCTATACGCTGGCCGGCGAGATTCCCGACTTCGCCCTCAAACCCCATGGTGGACTGACCGGGACGAAGATCTACTGGAAGCGGATTGGTGATGGCCACGGGCCCGCACGCGTGTAAGGTCGTGAAAAGTGAACGTTCACCGACAGGATCGAAAAATGAAATTGCTGGTATTCGGCGCAACCGGGAAGACAGGTCGCCTGGTCGTGGAGCGCGCCCTCGCCAAACACCACGAGGTAACGGTACTGGTGCGCGACGCCACTAAACTCGGCCGCGAAGGCGTGCGCATCCTTGTCGGCGATGCGCGCACCTTCGACGACGTACGCAAGGCCGTGCAGGGTCAGGACGCGGTGATCGGCACCATAGGCGGCACGACGCCGTGGAAGGAAACCGGCCTGGAGGGCGCGACGATGCGCAACATCGTCCAGGCCATGAAGGTGGAAGGCGTGAAGCGGCTGGCGGCGATCTCGATGATGGGCGTGGGCGACAGCAAGGCGCAGGCCCCGTTGTTTTACAGGTATGTCCTGATGCCGACTTTCCTGCGCGGCACAACCAGGGACAAGACCGCCATGGAGAGGGAGATCGAGGCGAGCGGGCTGGATTACGTAATCGCGCGCGCGCCGATCCTGGGCGGCGATACTGCTACCGGTCACGTGAAGATCCTGCCGCCGGGCAAGACAGGTCACAAGATCACCCGTGCCGACCTGGCCGTCTTCCTGGTCGACCAGATCGACAGCGACGCCAATCTGCGCAAGGCGGTGACGGTGGCGAACAGCTGATGGCTAGGGATAGAACCTGTCGTTGATCGCCGTGCCGCCTCCGGCTGCGGAAATCTTCTGGCTCAGGGATGTCTCGGCGTCACGCAGTTTCTTCTGCATGGCCCTCATCCCGGTTTCCGATGACGACAGTTTCGCAGCCTCGCCCATGAATGCGGCGCGCAGGTTTCCCATGGCCTGCATGTTCCTGTGGGGCACGACGGGGCTGGTGTTGGGCGGCGTGAAGGTTTCAAGGCTGGGCGGGATCGCTCCCGGATTTTGCGGTGTCTCCTGCGGCAGCTGGTTATAGGCATCCTGGTACTTGCTGCAGGTGGCGTTGAATTGATCGATCTTGTCCGAATCTACCATCGCATTGCCGATCTGCTGCCCGTCAAGCCCCAGGCAGGTCAGCCGGACTGTCCTGTTGTTCAGATCGCCCCTGCTATTCGACATGTCCCGCATCAGGATGGAAAGCTGGCTGCACTCGGCCCTGATCTCGTCCGTCGCATTGATCTGCGGCAGGACATAGCGGGAATTTCCGCAGTCAAGTTTTACGGGCGTGGCCGCTGCCTTGATCTGCTCCTTCAGGGCGGTCTCGCGCGCGGCCATGACGCCGTAGGAAACGCCTGCGCCGACAAGGAGCGCGACCAACGCCGCTACAAGGGTTTGAAGGCTCAGGTCGAAGGCGACTTTCATGGATTTGCTCGCTAGGAAAACGATGCAAGAACATGCCACGGCCTCGTGCCGGCGTAAACGATTACGGCGGGAGCGGATTCAGTACCGGACGCAGCTGCATTATTTTCTCGATCCCGCAGCAGAAACACAGTTGCGAATGATGCCTCTGTGCGAGATATTGACCGCCCGGTGGCGTGAAATAAAAACAGCGCAGAAACACAATGAAAAAACCATCCGTTACGACAATTCGTTCTCTCCTGACGGCCGTGCTGGTCGCTTTTCCGCTGGCGGCAAATGCGGTGTGCTATTGCCGCTGCATAGGCGGCAGGGCGGAAACGATCTGTTCCAACCCAGGCGAAGTGTCCCCGATCTGCGCGGCGACCCGATGCCAGATACCGGTATATACACCCCCGCCAAAGGATTCGCCCAATTCCTGCCGTCGGGAGGCGGTCCAGAATCCTTCCAGCGGCTTTTACGAATGGCACACGGTCTGCAATTGAAATGACAACACCCGACAGCGATTACATCCAGTGGCTCGTATCCGAATCCATGCTGCACGCGGCGCGGACGAACGCGCGCAAATATGCGGGGCAAAGCCGTCTGTGGCAGCGGCCCTTCGCGCAGGCGCGGCCGCGCGCGGCGACGGCCATCGCCTCGGTGTGGTTCACCGCCTATCCGGGATCGATCGTCACGGCCGATGGCAAGTCGGTCCTGGCGACGCTGGCCGACCCGGCGCTGTGGCACGGGCTTGCGGCGATCGGCGTCCAGGGTGTCCATACCGGCCCGACCAAGCGATCGGGCGGACTGACGGGGCGCGACTTCACGCCGACGATCGACGGCAATTTCGACCGCACCGGCTTCGACACCGACACGAATTTCGGCACCAGCGACGAGTTCGTGGCGATCAGCCGCCAGGCCGCGGCGCACAACGCCATCGTGATCGACGACGTCATCCCGTCGCACACCGGCAAGGGTCCCGACTTCCGCCTCGCCGAAATGGCCTACGAGGATTACCCCGGCCTCTACCACATGGTGGAGATCAAGGAGAGCGACTGGGCGCTGCTGCCCGAGGTGCCGGAGGGTCATGACAGCGTCAACCTGTCCGCCGCCCATGTCGATGCGTTGATGCAGAAAAGCTATATCGTCGGCCCCCTGCAACGCACCATCTTCTACGAACCCGGCGTCAAGGATACCGACTGGAGCGCGACGCTTCCGGTCGTCGGCGTCGACGGCGTGACGCGGCGCTGGGTCTACCTGCATTACTTCAAGGCGGGGCAGCCCTCGCTCAACTGGCTGGACCCGTCCTTCGCCGCGCAGCAGATGATCGTCGGCGACGCGCTGCACTCCATCGATGCGCTGGGGGCGGTGGCGCTGCGGCTGGATGCCAACGGCTTCCTGGGCGTGGAGGCGCGGCCGGGCGGCCCTGCCTGGTCCGAGGGACACCCGCTTTCCATCGTCGGCAACCAGCTCGTGGCAGGCGCGATCCGCAAGGCCGGCGGCTTCAGCTTCCAGGAACTGAACCTGACCGTCGACGACATCGCCGCGATGACCGGGGGCGGCGCGGACCTCTCCTACGATTTCATCACCCGCCCGGCCTACCACCACGCGCTGCTGACCGGCGACACCGAATTCCTGCGCCTGATGCTCAGGATCATGAACGATTACGGCATCGATCCCGCCGGCCTGATCCACGCGCTGCAGAACCATGACGAGCTGACGCTGGAGCTGGTGCATTTCTGGACGCTGCACGAAACCGACAGCTACACCTTCCAGGGCCAGGAATGGCAAGGCGGCACGCTGCGCAACTTCATCCGCGAGACCATGTACGAGCGCCTGGCCGGCGCCCACGCCCCGTACAACCTGCGCGCCTTCACCAACGGCGTCGCCTGCACCACGGTCAGCATCATCACGGCGGCCCTGGGCATCGGCGACCTGACGGCGATCACGCCGGAACAGAGGGCGCTGATCCAGAAGATCCATCTGCTGCTGGTGATGTACAACGCCTTCCAGCCCGGCGTGTTCGCCCTGTCCGGCTGGGACATGGTCGGCGCGCTGCCGCTGGACCCGGCCGAGGTCGCCGACCTGCTGGCCGACGGCGACACGCGCTGGATCAACCGCGGCGCCTACGATCTGATGGACGCCAATCCGGAGGCGCAGCATTCGTCGGAGAACCTGCCCAAGGCGCGCATGCTCTACGGCTCGCTGGCCTCACAGCTGGAACAGCCGGACTCATTCGCCATGCAGCTCAAGCACCTGATGTCGGTGCGCCAGGCCTACGGCATCGCCGCCGGCCGCCAGATCGCCGTGCCGCCCGTGACCGCCAGGGGCCTGCTGCTGATGCTGCACGAACTGCCCGATGCCCGGGGCACCCAGATCACCGCGCTGAACTTCGGCGCGGCCGCGATCGAGGAAACCATCGTCCTGCCGATCACCACGGCCGGCCCGGTGGTCGACATGCTGCGCGAGGAAGTCGTCGGCGACCTGTCCGAAACCGGCGAGCTGACGATCAGGCTGGCACCTTATGAAGGCCAATCGCTGCGTATCGTGACGCCGATCAGGCCGTTGGGGTAATGTTATTTAGCTTATAACCAAGATGATCAGGAGTCAAAGCTTTGAGCCAAATAGCCGGCTGGCTTACCGCTTTAGGGATAACTAGTGTTGCAGCAGCTAGCTTTGCTTTCTGGTTCTTTAGACAATCAGCAAAAAGCTGGTTGCAATCGCAATTTGATCGCGATCTTGAAGAATTTAAGGCAGCAAAAATTCGTGAACTCGAGAAATTAAGAGTTGAATATCAACATGAGACGGAAAAGTTAAAATCTGAAATTAGTCGATTATTAGACAGAGCAACAAAATTGCATCAAAGAGAATATGAAATTTTACCTGAAGCATGGGGAATTCTAAACAAGGCTTTGGTTCAGTTGGATACACGATTCAATCTCTACAAAGACATCCAGATCTTGATAGAATGTCTGAAACCCAATTGGAAGAATTTTTAGAAAACTCCCAGCTAAAAAAGTATCAGAGAGAATTGATTAAAGAAACAGATAAGAAGACAAACATGTATGCCGATTATGATCGATGGCAATCTATACATGACGCAAATAATTACATCACCGAGTGCCAAAATTATATTATTTTGCAAGGCATATTCATTGAGCAGGATTTATATGAAAAACTATTTGATGCTTGTAAGTCATTACGGACAGCTATTTTGCATAGAGAGTATGTTCAATACAATTTGGGTGCAGGTGAATGGGAGAAAGCTATAGCTGCATTAGGAGAAGCTGAAAAACTTATTTTAGAAATTAAGACTGAAATTAGGAAGCATCTTTGGGATACGAAACTTAATTAGATTATCCTTTTTCAATTACTAGAATTACGTTATGAGCCCGGCCAAATAATCGTGTCCCGCCCAGGTCAGCCAGTAGCCCTTGTCCAGGATCGCGAAGGTCAAATGGGCGCTGCGCGGGCCGTAGGCCAGCAGGCCGGCGTCGATCAGGATGCGGATATGCTCCTCGATCTCCATCGCGCCCTTTTCCTGCAGCAATTTGGAAAAGCTGACCGGCGCGCCGGCTGCGGTCGCCTCGACCGCGCGCAGGATCTGCACGGCGGTTTCCATGTCGCGCTTCATGCCGGTTCCCTGCCGGCTGTCATACGACGAAGACGCGTCGGAACGGCACTAAGGACGGCTACGACTACGGCCGGCCGGGCGCTGTCGTCGGTGGGGCGGCGCGGCGGCTGATCGCACCCAGTGTGTCGACGAATATGCCCTGCTCGTCGGCGAGCCGGGAATTCCGGGCGCCGGCGTCCAGGGTAAGCAGAACATCGTAGTGCGAAAACGGCAGGCTTTGCGGCGTACCCGGTATTTCGAAGCCACCGTCCCGCGCGCCTGCGACGCCCGTGCGATAAAATATGCTCAAGTCCCGTATCATGCTCTAACCCCTGCTACGCATGCTGCAACTTAGCAGAACAGAGTAGCCGACGCAATTTAATCTGCTGTTAAAGCCTATCCAGCCAGGGCGCGGCGCAGCAGTTCGACATCCTCCGCCATGGCGCGGTCGCTGATCATCAGCTCGTCGACCTTCTTGACCGCATGCATCACCGTGGTGTGGTCGCGGCCGCCGAACTTGCGTCCGATCTCGGGCAGGGAATGCGTCGTCAGCTGCTTCGACAGGTACATCGCCACCTGGCGCGGGCGGGCGACGATGCGGCTGCGGCGGTCGGAATACATCTCCGCCACCTTCAGGTTGAAATGCTCCGCCACCTTGCGCTGGATCTCCTCGACCGACAGGCGGCGGTCGTTGGCCCGCAGCAGGTCGCGCAGCAGATCCTGCGTGGTCTCGATCGTGACCGCGCGGCCGACCAGGTCGGCATGGGCGACGATGCGGGTCAGCGCGCCTTCCAGCTCGCGAACATTGGAGGTGATCTTGTGCGCCAGGAACTCCAGCACCTTGACCGGTACCTCGACCTTCAGGTTCTCGGCCTTGGACTGCAGGATGCCGAGGCGCAGCTCATAGGTCGTCGGATGGATGTCGGCGACCAGCCCCCAGCCGAGGCGAGAGCGCAGGCGCTCCTCCATGCCTTCGAGGTCGGACGGGCTCTTGTCGGCGGAGATGATGATCTGGCGGTTCTGGTCGGCCAGCGCGTTGAAGGTGTGGAAGAACTCCTCCTGCGTCGAATCCTTGCCGCAGATGAACTGGATGTCGTCGATCATCAGTACGTCGACCGAGCGGAACTGCTCCTTGAACTCCATCGTGTCCTTGTAGCGCAGCGCGCGCACGAACTCGTACATGAACTTTTCGGCGGACAAGTACAGCACGCGGCGGCCCGGCCCGCGCTTGCGGATCGCCCAGGCGATGGCGTGCATTAGATGCGTCTTGCCCAGGCCGACGCCGCCATAGAGGAACAGCGGGTTGAAGGGCACGTTGTCGGCGTCGGCGACGCGGCGGGCGGCGGCATGGGCCAGCTCGTTCGGCTTGCCGACGATGAAGTTGTCGAAGGTGAAGCGGGGATCGAGCGCGCCCAGAAGCGGGTCGTCCAGCGCCGCGGGTTCCGCAGGCAGGATCAGCGGTTCGGCCGGCATCAGGGGCGATACCGATTCAGTCTTCACCCGGCTGGCGATCTTCGCCTTGATTTCCAGGCTGTGCATCGCAGGATTCTTCTGCATCCACAGCTCGCGGATGCGGTCGGCGTAATGCGCCTTGATCCATTTGGCCGCGACCGATGTCGCCACCGACAATATGACATCGCCGGCTGCGGGGTTCAGGACCTCCACACCCTGCAGCCAGCTACGGAAGGCGACGTCGCCGATCTCGCGCTTCAGGCTCAGGGAAATTTCCTGCCACTCTCGGGCAAGGACGGCCGGAACGGTCGTATGTTCGTCTTCGAGACTGATGGAAGAAGCCGCAGATTGATGCGCCAAGCAAAACCCCCATGAATAACGCCGTTAATTAGCCGTAACGCGCCACCTCCGCGCCGTGAAACCCAGGGCTTCACAGGCAAAGTTCCCCCGACCGCCCCCGAGAGGGCGATGGCGCGATCCGATCAACAAGTATTTAAAATTCGTCTCGATCTGGACGAAAGGAAACATAGGGGAAAACGCTATCGTACGCAAGGCAAAAGATTCTCAATTCCGATTCATTATGAATATTGTGAAACGAAAAAGGCGCCTTCTGTTTCCAGAAAGCGCCCATTAGCCTTGCTTGTTAAAGCGATTTACTTGGCTGTTACTTCTAAGGCCTTGATTCTGGCGCTTAAACGCGAAAGCTTTCGCGAGACTGTATTGCGGTGCATCGTGCGCTTCGCTATGGCGCGGTGCAGTTCCGGCGTTACCTCGTGGAAGGCGACGCGGGCGGCGGCGACATCGCCCGAAGCGATCGCGGTTTCGACCTTGCGGACGAAGGTGCGGATGCGACTGATGCGCGTACGGTTGATCTCCGCGCGGGTAGCGTTGCGGCGGATACGTTTCTTGGCGGAAATATGCTGGGCCATCGTGATCGTGTCTTGAAATTAGGGTCGAAAGCGAAGTGGCGAACCTATCGACGCGCCTAAAGCGGGTCAAGCTGAATCTGGCAGCCGCGTACGATAACCAAGATTATTAATAAAGAGAAAATTTTACCTTGCGTTTATAAATAAGATTTTATACTCTTGTTAACTGAGAGCACCAAGGAGAAGCGTTATGAGTGAATTCAATGAGACCGAGAAGCGCCCGAGTAAAACGTTGCTCAATAAGGTTGCGACCGACTTTTTAGGCGAAGTCGGCGAACAGGTGACAAACGTCGACTTGTACAAGGACCGCCTGATACGGATGAATTTAAGCTATACCGACACACACGACGAACATAAGGCATTTACGGTAGGAAGCGCCGTGTCGCGGATGCTTTCGGCGGTAAACAGTGAGTTTGCGTCTACGCTCGACAGCATTACATTGGTGGCTCCGCACAAGGAAGCACCGTCCTGGAGCATCCTGGTTCCCGTTCCTCACGATAAGCTGGTTCCGGAGAATTTCACCGCGATCTCGGACATTGTCGATACATTGCATACGATAAAGCCCAGCCTGGCCAAGCCAAGATCCCCGTAACCACTAGCGCTGGCATTTCGGACAGAAGAATGTCGACCGCCCTGCCTGCACGATACGCCGGACTTCCCCGCCGGCGCATCGGGGGCAGGGTTCACTTTCCCGGCCGTAGACATCGAAATGATGCTGGAAATATCCCGACTCCCCGCTGGCGTTGACGTAATCGCGCAGGGACGATCCGCCCGAAGCCAGGGCATCGTTCAAGGCGGATTTGATCGCGGCCACCAGGTTGGTCGCTTGCGCCGGTGTGATCGTGTTCGCAAGCCGGCGCGGGTCGAGGCGGCTGCGGAACAGCGCCTCGCACACATATATGTTGCCAAGACCCGCCACCACGCGCTGGTCCATCAGGGCGGCCTTCAGCGTGGTTCGCTTGTCCTTCAGGGCCGCGAAGAGGATTTTACCCGTGAACGCCTCGTCCAGCGGCTCCGGGCCCAGGGCTTTCAGCGGGCGGTACCCGGCCAGCGCCCCGGCTTCCACCAGATCCATCGAGCCGAAGCGGCGCGGATCGTTGAACACCAGCTCGGCCCCGCGGCTCAGCTCGATCAGCACGTGGTCGTGCTTTTGCCGCTCCCGCTGGTGCGCGGCCACGAAGAAACTGCCGGACATGCCCAGGTGCACGACCAGCACCAGGCCGTTGTCCAGCCGCAGCAGCAGGTATTTGGCGCGGCGGTCGACGCGTTCGATCCTGGCGCCGGCGACGCGCCCCGCCATGCCGGCGGGAAACGCGGCGCGCAGATCGGCACGGTTCAGCTGCAGCCGGGCGATCGTCCGCCCCTCGACCAGCGGTGCCAGGCCGCGGCGGACGGTTTCGACTTCGGGAAGTTCGGGCATGACGCCATCGTACTCTTGGCAAACACCCCTGCAAGTCCCTATGTCTATACCATACGTTTCATGAGAGGCTGATTTGGCAAACTTTTTTGTCGCGTACGACCTGTTTTCGCCGGAAAAGAACTACAATGCCCTGCTCGACGAAATCCACACGGTCGGCCGCGTGGCGGAACTGGTGCGTTCGGTCTGGTACGTGAACACCAATTTGGACGAGATCGCCCTGCGCGACCGGCTGCGCACCGTGATGCAGCCTCAGGACCGGCTGCTGGTGATTGCCGCTTCGAACGCGAACGGCTTCGGCCTCGACCGGGGCATGTGGCAGGCCGTGCGCGAGGAATGGAACACAAGCTTTACGCCGGCCGTGGAACCGGGTACATCGAACGACTAGTCACAACTTCCACCGGGCCATGCTCGACCTACATTCCGCGCTGATCTATCTGATGGTCATCCTTGCCGCCTCCGATGGCGAAATGACAGACGCAGAACTGCACACGATCGGCGAGAACGTCCGCTATTTGCCGGTGTTCAGCGATTTCGACGTCAACACCCTGCCGCAAGTCGCGCAGAATTGCGCCGCCGCGCTGAACAGTGAGGGCGGCGTGAGCCGCACGCTGGTCGAGATCGGCGCCGCCATCCCGGCCCCCTTGCGCGAAACCGCCTATGCCCTGGCGGTGGAGGTCACGGTCGCCGACAACGATCCCAGCGACGATGCGGTCAAGGTGCTGGACCGGGTGCGCGAGAACCTCGCCGTTACCTCGCTGGCCGCCGCCGCCATCCATCACGCCGCCCGCGCGCGGCACCTGTCGTAAGGCGGCACCCCAGCCCCCATGTTCCTCGACATTACCACGATCCTGATCTTGTTCATGGTCAACGGTCTGCTGTCCATGGCGGAAATCGCGATCGTCACGGCACGCCGCGCCCGCCTCAACGGCCTTGCCGAAAAGGGCAGCAAGGGGGCCGAGGCCGCCATCGCGCTGAACCGCGAGCCGGGCCGCTTCCTGTCAACAATACAAAGCGGCATGACCTTGATCGGAGTGCTGACCGGCGCCATCGGCGGCGCGGCGCTTACCGAGCCGCTGACCGCCCGCCTGCAGCTTGTCGCCTGGCTGGGCCCTTACGCCCATGACGTCGCCTTCGCCGTCGTGGTTCTGGCCACATCCTATGTGTCGCTGATCATCGGCGAGCTGGTGCCCAAGCAGGTGGCGCTGCGCTATGCCGAGCCGATCGCCGTCGTCGCCGCGCCGCTGATGATGATGGTCGGCCGCTTCGGCGCGCCGCTGATCGTGGTGCTGGATTTTTCCAGCCGCGTCATATTGCGCCTGTTCGGGGTCAAGGATTACGACAGCCAGGTCGTGACCGAGGACGAGGTCAAGACGCTTGTCGCCGAAGGCACCGAGACCGGCGTCTTCCATCCGACCGAGCGCGAGATGGTGACGCGCGTGCTGCGCTTCGCCGACCGCACCGCGCGTTCCATCATGACCCCGCGCGTCGACATCGAATGGTTCTCCGAGGACGAGACGGTGCACGAGGTCGAGGTCAAGATCGCCGAGGCTGGGCATTCGCGTTACCCGCTGGCCGCCGCCGGGCCGGAGGGTCTGGACCATGTGCGCGGCGTCGTGCACGTGCGCGACCTCTACGCGCAGATGCGCCGCGGCGAGGCGCTGGACCTGGTCGCCATCTGCCGCCCCGTGCCGGTGGTGCATGACGGCATGCCGGTGCTGGAAGTGCTTGAGACCCTGCGCGAACAGGCGACGCGCCTCGCCATCGTGGTCGACGAATACGGCGTGGTCGAGGGCCTGGTCACCATGACCGACATATTGGAGGCGGTCGTCGGCGCGCTGCCCGACATGCATGGCGGCGGCGGCGACGCGCCGGTGGAGGAAATCGGCGAGGATTCGTGGATCATGGACGGCAGCGTGCCGCTGGACGACGTCAAGCTGCATTTGCAACTGCGCGAACTGCCGGGCGAGGACAACGTCACCACCATAGGCGGCTTCCTGCTGACCCAGCTGGGCCGCGTGCCGCAGGCGGGCGACACGATCGACTACGGCGGCTACAATTTCGAAGTCACCGCCATGGATGGCAGGCGGGTCGACAAGGTGGCGGTGAAGGCAGTGCGGGAAGAAAGCGGCGGCTAATATTTTCTGTCATCCTGGACTTGTTTCAGGACCTATTTGACCGAGGCTCAACCTTATTGCGTAGGTCCAACAAATGGTCAGCTACTCTGCATGGTACATCCCAAGCGTCCGGATGGGTCCTTAAACAAATTCAGGATGACGAGACGTACTACCCCCCGTTCTTCTGATACTTCTTCAGCTTGTCCTCATCCACCGAACCGTCCGATTTCAGCGGCTTCGACGAGGTCAGGATGTCCTGTGCCTGGACCCATTCGCGGCTGCCGGTCGGGGTCAGGCCCATGGCCAGGCGCGCCTCGCGGCGGGCAAGGCCGGTGTCCTCGTTCAGTATCGCCTCCTGCGCCAGGTTCAGGTGCACCTCGGCCATGCGGTTCTGCCTTCCATAGGCGGTCGCCAGCAGGCGGTGCAGGAAGGGGTCGCGGTCTTCCGTCCGCTCTGCGTCCATCAGCAGGTCGATCGCCTGGTTGTTGAAGTCGGGGTTGTTGGCCTCGACCAGAGAATGCGCGGCCTCCTCCTCGATCAGGCCGTTGCCGGGCGCATACTTCACCGCCAGCAGATAGGGCCCGACCGAGTCCGCGACCTTGCCGGTCTCGAACAGCATCTGGCCCTTGAACTCCTGGAAATACGGATTCTCCGGCTCGGCGGCGATCAGCTGGTCCATCATCGCCAGCGCAGGCTGGGTCTGGTTGGAGCGGTACAGTGCGTAGGCGCGGCCATAGCGACCGGTCACCGTCTTGTCGCCCTTGCCGAATTTGCGCAGGGCGCTGCCGGGCTCCAGGTAGCCCAGCAGCTTGGCCTTCATGCGGTCGTAGCGCGCCTGCATCTCGGGCAAATCGTGCTTGTCGGTGGTGCCGTAGGTATCGACGGCGTATTTCACCGCCTCGACACGGTCCTGGGTCAGCGGGTGGGTGCGGGTGTATTCGACCTGGCGGTTTTCCGGCAGCGCCTCCTGCCCCTTCAGCTTGTCAAGGAACTGGTAGAGGCCGACCGGCGACATGCCGCTGCGCTCCAGGAACGAGATGCCGGCCTGGTCGGCGGAGGCTTCCTGGGTGCGGCTGAAGGCGAGCAGGTTGGCCATGCCCAGGGATTCGCCGCCGACCACCGAGCCGCCGGCATTTTCCCCGCGCGACCCGACCGAGGCGGCGACGCCCAGCACGGTGCCGAGAATGGCGATGATCGAGGCGTTCTCCTCCCCCTCGCCGCGGCGGGCCAGGTGGCCGCCGGCGATGTGCCCGGTCTCGTGCGCCATCACGCCGATCAACTGCTGCGGCGTGTCGGTCAGCAGGATCAGCTTGGTGAAGATGAACATGTTCATGCCGCCGGCGACGAAGGCGTTCACGTCCGGGCTTTCGACCAGCACGATGGTGACATCCTCGGGCCGCAGATGCGCGGCGGTGAAGATCGGCTTGGCGAAATAATGCAGGTCGGCCTCGATCTCGGCGTCGCGGATGATGTTCAGCGATTCCTGCGCCTGCGCGGGCAGGGCGAACAGGCAGGCGATGGTTGCGACAAGAAGCCGTTGCGCGATCGCCATTCCTACTTGCCCGCCGCCAGCATGCGCTCGATCGGCAAGACGGCGCGCGCCGCTATGTCGGGCGGGATCGTGACTTCGAAGCGCTCGGTCTCCAGGCAGCGCAGGATGCCGGCCAGCGTGATGCGCTTCATGTGCGGGCACAGGTTGCACGGGCGCACGAATTCGATGTCGGGATAGCTGACCGCCACGTTGTCGCTCATCGAGCATTCGGTGATCATCACCACCTTGGCCGGGCGTTTCTCGCCGACATAGCTGGCCATCCCGCTGGTCGAGCCGACATAATCCGCCTCGGCCAGCACATCGGGCGGACATTCGGGGTGGGCCAGGATCACGGCGCCGGGATGCGCCTTGCGCCACGAGCGCAATTCCGCACCGGTGAACCGCTCGTGCACCTCGCATGCGCCGGCCCAGCTGATCACCTCGACATCGGTCTTCGACGCCGCGTACTGCGCCAGGTACTGATCGGGCGCGCAGATCACGCGTTTGACGCCCAGCGAATTGATGATGGCGACGACGTTGGACGAGGTGCAGCAGATGTCGCTTTCGGCCTTTACCTCGGCGCTGGTGTTGACATAGGTGACGACCGGTGCACCGGGATAGCGTTCGCGCATCAGGCGCACGTCGGCTGCGGTCATCGACGAGGCGAGCGAGCAGCCGGCATCGTCGGCAGGGATCAGCACCTTGCGGTCCGGGTTCAGCAGCTTGGCGGTCTCGGCCATGAAATGTACGCCGGCCATGATTACGATGTCGGCCTTCGCATCCCTGGAGTCGTAGGCTAGCTTCAGGCTGTCGCCGACGATATCGGCCACGCCGTGGAAAATCTCGGGCGTCTGGTAGGCATGCGCCAGGATGACCGCGTTCTTTTCCCGCTTCAGGCGGTTGATCGCCTCGATCACCGGCGTGTGGATGTCGACCTCCAGCGCCGGCATGACCCTGCCGAGGCGCTGGCGGATGGCATCGATATTCGTTTCGGGCTGGTGCAGAAGCATGGGAACAGGGTCTACCCGTCTGGGCTTTACGTTAACCTAAACATGATCGCCTTCCTTGAATAATTCCAGTACATTCGCCTCCATGACAGCGCTTCCCCCCGCCACCCTGCTGATCGAACCCATCGTGCGCGCCGCGCTGCTGGAGGATCTGGGCCGCGCCGGCGACATCACCACCGACCGCATCGTGCCTCTGGACCTGGTCGCCAAGGGCAAATTGGTGGCGCGCAAGGGCGGCCGCATCGCCGCGCTCTCGGTGGCGGAAATCGCCTTCCGCCTGCTGGACCCGACAGTAAAATTCACCGCCAACGTCAAGGACGGCGACACGATCAAGCCGGGCACGGTCATCGCCACGGCGGAGGGTAGCGCCCGCGCCCTGCTGTCGGCTGAGCGCACGGCGCTGAACCTGCTGTGCCGCCTGTCCGGCATCGCGACCGAGACGGCGCGCCTGTCGGCCCTTATTCCCAAGAACGTCCCCGCCCGCATCACCTGCACGCGCAAGACCACGCCAGGCCTGCGCGCGCTGGAGAAATACGCCGTCGCCTGCGGCGGCGGCCTGAACCACCGCTACGGCCTCGACGACGGCATCCTGATCAAGGACAACCACATCGCCATCGCCGGCAGCGTCCGCGAGGCGGTGCGCCGTGTGCGACAGGATCTTGGCCACCTGATCAAGGTGGAGGTCGAGGTCGACACGCTGGAGCAGCTGAACGAGGTGATGGGCACCGGCCGCGTCGACGCGGTGCTGCTGGACAACATGGATCCCGATACGCTGCGCAAGGCGGTGCTGCTGATCAACGGCCGCGCCATCGCCGAGGCATCGGGCGGCGTCACCGCCGAGACCATCGCCGCCATCGCCAGCAGCGGCGTCGACCTGGTATCGGTCGGCTGGATCACGCACAGCGCGCCGATCCTGGATATCGGACTGGATTTCTAACCCAAGAGGAAAACGATGAGAGGATTGCGTTCTCTACTGGTCCTGTCGGCGCTTGCCGTCGTCCCTGCCGCCGCCCATGCTCAGGACGTCGAGCAACTGCCAGCCGCACAGGCCGCGCAAATCGAAAGCCAGGACCGCACGATCAGCTGGTACATGGCGCACACCGACGAGCGCAAGGCGCGGATCAAGATCTGCGACGACGATCCCGGCCATCTGGAAAACGACCCCGACTGCATCAACGCCAAGAAGGCCGACAACCAGGCCGGCGTGAACGATTTCAAGTCGGGCCTGGACAACACCGTCCAGGGCGCGGCGAATTTCTTCCAGGGTCACTGACCACCCGGGAGGTGATCCTCGTTCTGGTCAATCACAGCTTGCATTGATGTGGTGGCGGGGCGGATCGTATCGCTCGGGATGGAGCCGTTGCGAATTTCACCGTCCACTTATTGACGGATAGTTCACCGGTTCAGATGGATCCCAGCTGATAATGGACGACGACACGGGCCGCATCCGGCAGGCCGAGGCGATTGTCGGGACGGCGATGGATCAGGCTATTTTCCAGCCCCGCATCTGCGGAAAAGCTTCTGCATTTGAATATCATCACCGAACCTTGTCCCAGCGACCGCGTATGCGCGGCCACATCGGCATCTGCGGCGGGTTCGAAATTTATACCGGTGAAATTTCCGGGCAGTTTCGCATCCAGATATTCGGTGGTGCGGCCGCTGAGTACCGAAAGCAGGCCCAGTTGCCGCCCATCCACATGCCATTGATCGGCGGTCTTGGGAACTTCGCGGTCATGGGCCGGTTCGAGCCGCGAAGAGTCGTTGAAATCCGGACCCAGGTTCAGCCTGATGCCCAGCGCCGTGAACAGTGCGGTAAACTTGCCTAGGTCGTGCCGGAAGGCCATCGCGTTCCGGTCCGGCTCATCCATCAATTCGGTTACATGCTGAAAATACGTCCGCTGCTTATAGTTCTGCCCCTGCGCCAGTTCGTCCGCAAAGGTCAGCGCCTGGGGCGACCAGGCTGCGGGCAATATGGCAGCTCGTACCTCTGGCGCGCGCAGGGCCTGGAAAATATCGGGGCTCTCGCCATAGACGATGCAGGGCGAAGAGGCTGAAGATTCGTTGCACATGAGATTAACAATACATTAATTTTATCGTGCTGCAAGTCCGATTTATGGCCCACCCGCCCGTACCGGCCGTTCCGCGTGCTGGCCCAGGCAGATCATGCGGTCGTACATCACGATCGCGCCGGCAAGGCCGACATTGACGCAGAAGCTGGTCGGGATCTTCACCACGTGGTCGCAGCGCGCCATCACCTGCGGGCTGAGGCTGCCCTTTTCCGGTCCCAGTATATAGGCCGCCTGTGCCGGGTGGCGAAAGCTGGGCAGGTCGACGGCATCGTCGGTCAGCTCGACCCCGACCATGCGGCAATGGCGCGGTAGCTGCAGCTGGTCGATACTGTCATGGATGTAGAGTGGCATGTGGCCGGTCGCGCCCGAGGTATCGGTCTGGCGGATGGCAGCCAGGTCGACATTCGGCTTGATGAAAAAGAAGAAGCTGGATCCGAAGGCATGCGCCGTCCGCATCAACGCGCCGACATTGCCCGGCTTGCTGATATCCTCGACCCCGACGGCGAAATAGCCGCGCATCAGGTCGGGTGCGCCTGCGCTTCGTCGGTAGCCGGATCGACCTTGCGCGCCTCGTCGGCCAGCATGATCGGGATGCCGTCGCGGATTGGATAGGCAAGGCCGGCGGCGTCGCTGACCAGTTCCTGCCGTTCCGCATCGTAACGCAGCGGTGTCTTGGTCAGCGGGCAGACGAGTATGTCGAGAAAGCCGGGATGCAGGTCGGTCATGGAGGCAGCTTACAGACTGGCAGGCACGGCTTCAATGCGCCTTGCCGCATTCGGGCTGGGCGGCTATGGCCATTTCCATCAGCTTCATCATGACCTTCGCCCGTGTCTGGGGATCGGGGGCTTCCAGCAATGTCTGCTTCTCGCAGGCATCGAACGGGCAGATCATGGCAAGGCAGGTGATCAGCCGCCGGTTCGGCGTCTTCTCGATCGTTTCCCAGTCGGCGGACAGGTTATGCAGGGTGAAGTACGAATGCAGCAGGCGCGTCAGGCGCACACGATCCAGCGGCGTCGCGGCGCTTTCGTCCATGTCGGTCTCATAAGGCGTCCATACCGGTTCCACCTGGCGGTAACCGTTGCTGGTTTCCAGTTCGCGGCCGACGTCAAAGCGGCAGACCCCGGCCAGCGTGATCGTATAACAGCCCTCGTCGGTCTCGTTGAACGACACGATACGGCCCGCACAGCCGGTTTTGAAGACGGGGGGAGGACTGCCGTCGCGGCACGGTCCGCTGGGCTGGATCATGCCGATCAGCCGGTCGCTCTTCAGCGCATCCTCCACCATCGCCAAATAGCGCGGTTCGAAGATGTTGAGCGGAAGTCGTCCGTCGGGCAGAAGCAATACGCCGCCCAGCGGAAAGATCGGCAGGCTTGCCGGAAGCATGGTGAACGACGGCGTCATCACGCGAACAGGATGGAGGAAAGCCGCTTGCGCGCGGAAATGGTCAGCGGATCCATCGCGCCCAGCGCCTCGAAGAATTTCACCAGCTGCTTGCGTGCCGCCTCCTCGTTCCAGGCACGGTCGCGGCGGACGATTTCCAGCAGCTCGTCCACGGCCGCCTCGCGCTTGTTCTCGGCATAATAGGCCATGGCAAGGTCGAAACGCACCGCGTGATCGGCGGGGTCGCGGTCCAGCTTTGTCTTCAACGCCGCGCTCTCGCCGGTATTGGCTCCCTGTTCGACAAGGTCGAGGGCGGTACGCACCGCTGCAAGCTCTGCATGCTTGGCGACTTCCGGCGGCGCCTCGTCAAGCAGGGCGCGCGCCGTCTGCGGGTCGCCGTTATCGAGCAACAGGCGAACGAGCCCGGCGCGCGCGGTCGGTTGTGCCGGGTCCTGAGCCAGGATTTCGGAATAGATCTGGCCCGCGATCTGCACCTGACCCTCGGCCAGCGCATGCCTGGCCTCCTCCAACGCCAGGTCGACCGGATTGCCACCGGCGCCCGAGGCCGCCAGCAGCTTGTCGACGAACTGCTTGATCTGGCTTTCCGGCACAGCGCCCATGAAACCGTCGACAGGGCGGCCTTGGTAGAAAGCATAGACCGTGGGGATCGACTGGACGCGCAGGGCCTGCGCGATCTCGGGATTTTCGTCGATGTTGATCTTGACCATGCGGACCTTGCCGCCCTGCGCCGTCACCGTCTTTTCCAGCAACGGGCCGAGCTGCTTGCACGGGCCGCACCAGGGAGCCCAGAAATCGACGATCACGGGGACGGCCATCGAGGCGCCGACCACGTCGCGCTCGAAGGTGGCGACCGAACCGTCGCGGATCAGCGCGTTGTCGTCCTGTTCGACCGTGGCGGTCTTCGCCGGTTTCCTGCCCAGAAGCAAATCCATCGTTCCTCGCTCGTGCCTTGGCAATCAATCTGTCGCGCATTGCGACACAGACAAGGCTTTGGAGCGAGTCGGAGGCGCTTGCAAGCACGAAAACTTTGCGTATAGTGTTTCGATCATTGGGGCCGCGGGCGTAGCTCAGGGGTAGAGCACAACCTTGCCAAGGTTGGGGTCGAGGGTTCGAATCCCTTCGCCCGCTCCAATGAATTGTTTTATCGGCGTCGTTTCAGCGGCGCGGCGCTTATGACTCCGCAACTTTTCTGCGGTATGATTTCTAGGTTCAATCGGGAGGTTTCATGGTGAGGAGTTCGGCTTGAAACCGCATTCCACCACGATGCGCGTCAACTGGCGGTGGCTGGGGCCGAAGATCGGCAGCGCCGCGCTGGTCACCATGGCCATCGCTATGCTGGGCCTGAACAAGGCCAGCCCGGCGCTGGTCGAGCGTCTGCAGACCACAACCGCCGATTTCCTGGCGCCCGTCGTCGGCTTCCTGGGCCAGCCGCTGGTATCGATCCGTAATGGGCTCGGCACGATCGGCCACGCCTCAGATATATTTCACCAGAACGAAGCCCTGCGCGACCAGAACCACCGCATGATCGCTTGGCAGGATACCGCGTTGCGCCTCGAGGCCGAAAACGCGACCCTGCGCGCGCAGCTGCATGTCGCGCCCGATCCGAAAAGCGAACAGATCATGGTGCGGGTCATCGGCGATCCGGCCGGCGGCTTCGTGCAGAGCCTGATGCTGGCGGCGGGCGACAACCGCGGCATCGGCAAGGGCCAGCCGGCGGTGACGGCGGCGGCCAAGGCCGGCGGCCTTGATGCTGGGGCGCTGGTCGGGCGTGTGATCCAGACCGGCAAGGAATCGGCGCGCCTGCTGTTGATCACCGACGTCAGCTCGCGCATTCCGGTGCTGCTCGAGCAAAGCCATGTCCACGCCATACTGGGCGGCGACGATACCGATCGCCCGCAGCTTATGTTCCTGCCGCCGGGCGCCACCGTCACCCTGGGCGAGCGGCTGGTGACCTCGGGCAACGACCGCCTGCTGCCGCCCGGCATCGCTGTCGGGGTCGTGGTCGGCAACGATGAAAACGGCATCCGTGTCGCGCCGCTGGCAGATCTTTCGCGTATCGATTTCGTGACCATACTCAAATATGAAGGTGTCGAGGCTTTGCCCCCGCCCGAAGCGCCGGTGGAAAAAGCCCGCACCCGCAAATGATCTTCGGGATCGGCTTTCTCGACCGCTGGACGAATATTCCCAGGCATTTCGTCCCGGCGGCGGTGACGATGGCCATGCTGATCCTGCAATTGCTGCCCTGGACCTGGTCGGGCGAAGCGATCACCCCCTCGCTGGTCCTGATGAGCCTGTTCTTCTGGTCGATACGCGCGCCGCGCCTCTCACCGCCCGTTCTTGCCTTCGTCGTCGGCGCGATGGCCGACCTGTCCGAGCTGACGCCGTTCGGCTCGCAGGCGATCATCTTCCTGCTGCTGACCATGCGCCTGCGCCGCAAGCCGCCGATGCGCAACCCGTCCTTCTTCCAGCTATGGGCGCTCTTCTCGGCCGTCTGCCTCGGCGTGAACCTGCTGCTGTGGCTGATCGAGATCGCGGTCGGCGGCCGCTTGATGCCGGCAGGCCAGGTGATCGCCCGCAGCGCCATCGCGATCGCCGTCTTTCCGTTCATGACCCGGTTCATCCTGATGCCTGCCCTGCGGCTGGCGGGGGAGGACGGCGATGGCTGAACGCGACACCATCCGTTCACGGCTCCTGACGCGCCGCGCGCTGCTGTTGGGCGGGTTGCAGCTGGGGCTGGCCAGCACGCTGGCGGGCCGGATGTATTACCTGCAGGTGGTCGACAATGAGAAATACCGCCTGCTGGCCGATACCAACCGCATCAACGTGCGTCTGATCCCGCCCTCGCGCGGGTTGCTGCTGGATCATGCCGGCGTGCCGCTGGCGCGCAACGACCAGAACTTCCAGCTGCTGATGATCGCCGAGCAGGTGCCTGACATCGACGCCTCGCTGAACCTGGTCGACCGGCTGATCTCGCTGGGCGACAACGAGCGCAAGCGGATCAACAAGGAGATCGAGCACAAGCGCGCCTTCGTACCGGTGATCGTGCGCGAAAATCTGACCTGGGACGAGGTTTCGGCCATCGAACTGAACACGCCGGACCTGCCGGGCCTGCTGATCCAGTCAGGCGATCTGCGCTCCTATCCGCTGAACGACGCAGGCGCGCATCTGATCGGCTATGTCGGCGCGCCGGCGGAAGGCGACATGGACGGCGACGACCTCCTCTCTCTGCCGGGGTTCAAGGTCGGCAAGAGCGGCATCGAGAAATTCCATGAGGACGACCTGCGCGGCGAGCCGGGGGAAAGCCAGCTCGAGGTCAACGCCAACGGCCGCATCATCCGCGAGCTGACCAGCGAGTCCGGCGTTCCGGGCGACGACGTCCATCTGACCATCGATGCCGGCCTGCAGCAATACACCCATCAGCGGCTGGGCCTGGAGGATAGCGCCGCCGCCGTGGTAATGGACGTGCACACCGGCGCGATCTATGCGCTGGCGTCCTATCCCGGCTTCGACCCCAACGTGTTCAGCAAGGGCATTCCCGCCGATATCTGGGAGGAGCTGCTGTCCGATCCGAAGGTGCCTCTGACCAACAAGGCGTCGTCGGGGCAATACCCGCCGGGATCGACCTTCAAGATGGTGACCGCCCTCGCCGGGATGGAAAGCGGTGCGATCACTTCCGACCACAGCGTGACCTGCACCGGATCGATGACGCTGGGCGACCACGAGTTCCACTGCTGGAAGAAGGGCGGCCACGGCACGATCGGCATGACCGACGCCTTCGCCTATTCCTGCGACGTGTTCTTCTACGACATCGGCCACCGTACCGGCATCGATGCCATCGCCGCGGCGGCGAAGAAGCTGGGGCTGGGTTTCAAGCTGGGGCTGGACCTGCCGGGCGAACGCCCCGGGCTGGTGCCGACGCGGGCATGGAAGGAAAAGACGATCGGCGAGGGCTGGCAACAGGGCGAGACGCTGGTCAACGCCATCGGCCAGGGCTTCGTCAAGGCGACGCCGCTGCAACTGGCGGTCATGACCGCACGGCTGGCCAGCGGCATGGGCGTGCAGCCGCACCTGACGCGGCAAGTGGGGGGGCAGACGCCGCAACGGGCGGATGCCCCGACGCTGAAAGTCAACCCGCAGCATCTCCAGGCGATCCTGGCGGGAATGGTGGCGGTCGGCGACTATGGCACCGGCAAGCATTGCCAGATCCCGGACGAGGCGATGCGCATGGCAGGCAAGAGCGGCAGCGCCCAGGTGCGCCGCATGAGCGCGTACGAACGCGCCCACAACGTCCACAGCGACAGCCTGCCATGGAAGGAGCGCGACCATGCCCTGTTCGTCGGCTACGCCCCAGTCGACGCGCCGCGCTACGCCTGCGCCGTGATCGTGGAGCATGGCAACCACGGCGCGGATGCGGCCGGCCCGGTGGTGCGCGACTTGCTGTGGGAAGCGCAGAAGCGCGACCTCGCCCGCATTGCGGCGACCGACACGACGCCGATGAAAGGCTGATTTAATAATTTAGTAATTGATCGGGATCGGCAGTCAGGTTATAAATCAAGATATTATTAACTTATTCCGATGCCACCAATGAACGACTTCGACGACTCGTCGCAAAGACCCCGGCCCGGCGAAGTCATCGTGCAACGCGGCACGTCTTCCGGGGAAGCCGCGGAGCTGGCCCAATTGGAAACGATTGCGAAAAACCTGCTTACCGCCGGTATTGTAAGGGCGAAGCCTTTCACCTGGAAAGACAGGTCCATCCAGCCAAGCCGGGTGGATGAACAGTGGATCGAAAACAATACGAGCAGACTGCGGCAATGGGCTGAAGCACAGGGCCCCGAAAGTGCCGAAAAAAGGCGATTCGATCAAACGCATGGTCGTCTCAGCCTGTTTGCTGCCGATATATATCTCGTATCTCTGCGTCATGCCGTCATTCCCATGCTGCGTGCCGATATCGAGGTGACTGGGAAGCGCGCGCGAAAATTGCTCGATGCGGCCGTTTCCGTAGACGGAGCGCCGAGTCCGCGCGAAGCATTCGATCTGGTAATGAAAGCCAAGTGGCTCGCCTCCAAAAGAAGCGTCGAGCTGGATTTCGTCACCTTGCGAAAAGACGGATGCGACCCTACGCCGCTGGAAATGCTAACCGCGCGCAC
Source organism: Alphaproteobacteria bacterium (assembly GCA_965199335.1). Taxonomy (GTDB): domain Bacteria; phylum Pseudomonadota; class Alphaproteobacteria; order CALMVH01; family CALMVH01; genus CBDAQV01. Next base: position 808,023 of record CBDAQZ010000004.1, read on the forward strand.
CCGCTCGAAAGCAAACCTGGATGCTTTATGCAAAACACGGGACCCCGATCGGCTGGCTACTGCGGAGCATTTACGCGGCATACTGGAAAAGAAGTCCGCGGCAAACGGAGCCGCGAAAAACGCCGTTCAACAATGGGTCAATTAGTCTTCGCAGACAACGTAAGCCCGATTCGCGCCAGAAGCCGATGCTTCAGCTCGTCCAGCACCATCGCCCCCGGCAGCGACCTCAGGAACAGGTTCGGATCGGGCGGGACCTCGACATTGACCCGGTGCTCGACCGGCAGCGGCAGGAACGCATCCGACTGCGCCATCAGCGCCTGGAAGTAGCGGTCGTCGATCGCGTAATCCCGCTGCAATATGTCCCGGTGTGCCGGGCTCTGCAGCAGGGTGTGCAGTTTTTCCAAGCCGACGATGCGGTACAGATGGCCGACATGCTCGATATCGGCGAAGAACAGCAGGGCTTTCTCGATATCCAGATGATGCGGCGTGGCGACGGTTCCGGTTCGCATCAGGTCGCCGAACCCTTCGGTCAGCGTATCGGCGGTTATCCCATCGAAGAATCCCTGCGCGATAAAGAATGTCTCGTTCAATCGCCGTACCTCATTGGGGCGGCTGGGATCGCTGGCGCTGCCGGGGACGACACGGAAATTGATCAGGATCTTGTCGGTAACGAAGAAACGATACTGCTTGGCAAGGCGCACCCATAGGTCGAGATCGGGAATCTGGCGCAGGCGGTTGTCCAGCACGCCGGCCGCGTCGTAGCACTCGCGCCGGATCAGGATCGTTGGATGGCACAGGCAATTTCCATGCTCGAAAAAATAGCGCAGCCATTGCGCCTGACTGCGGTTCGTACGGGTGAAAATCTCGCTGTAATGTATGCTTTCGCCGCTGATGTCCTTCCCTTCGGGATCGATGAAGCGGGCCTGCCCGAACAGCGCGCCGTACTCTGGATGGCTGTCCATGAATGCGACCTGCGTCGCAAGCTTGTCCGGCTCCCAGAAATCGTCCGAATTGATCACGGCGACGTATTTGCCGCGCGCGCGGCCGATCAGTTCGTTGGTGACGACGCACGCGCCGCGATTTTCGGTATTGGGAAAAAAGGCGATGCGTCGATCGGTAAATCCAGCCACGACTTCGCGTGTCGTATCTTTCGAGCCGTCGTCCGAGATGATCAGTTCGAAGTCCTGGAAGGTCTGTTCAAGCACGCTCCGGATCGCCGCGCCGACATAGGCGGCATGGTTGTAGGTCGCCATGACGACGGAGACTGTGGGCTTATCGCTCATTCTTGTTTTTTATCCGCTATGACCCGGCCTGGCATGACCCGGGCTGGATTTCCGATCACGGTTGTATAAGGCGCAACGTCGCGTGTCACAACCGCCCCCATGCCGATCACCGCGCCCTCGCCGACGGTCAGGCCGTTGCGGACGATCGCGCCCGACCCGATGGTGACGTGATCGCCGATGGTGACGGTGCCGTTGACGCGCACGCCCGGCATCAGGGTGACGTAATCGCCGACGACGCAATCATGCATCACGCAGGCATAGGCGTTTGCCAGGAAGAACTTTCCGATGCGGACGCTGGTGCTGATCAGGGTAAAGGGCGACAGCACCGCGCCTTCGCCCATCTCGCTGCCGTCCCGGACAACGCTGGTGCCGCCGGCGATCGTGAACGCAGACCAGCCTGCGGCGGCGCAGATGGCGGCGAGGCGTTCGCGTGCCTTGCCGTCGCCGATCGCGACGTTGAAGCGCTTTTCGCCCGGCAACGCGCCGAACGCGTCGAAACCGATCACCGGCACCCCTCCAATTTCCGCAGGCGGATCGTAGCCGGGCTCGACCAGAAAGCGCAGCTGCGGCCGTTCGACACCGTGCGAGGCCAGCATTTCGCGGACCACCAGCATCGTTTCCTTGCCATGCCCGCCCGCTCCCACCAGGCCGTACACCGTCTTCATCTCTTCAGCACGGTTTTCAGATAGAGGACGATCATGTCGATTTCCTCCAGTGCCAGGTCGTGGAATAGCGGCAGGCACAGGATGCGCGGCGCGATGTCGTCGCATACCGGTGTGGGCGGCTGCGCCCCGACATAGGGGAGGGACGACAGCGAGGGATAGAAGTAACGGCGCGGGAAGATGTTGTGGAAATTCAGCTTCTCGACCACGCGCGTCAGCACGGCCTGGCTTTCGAGGATCACGGGATAATAGGCATAGTTATAACCGCAGCCCGGCGCGATCTTCGGGAAGGCAAGCGGCAGGCCCGCCAGCCGTTCGGTGTAATGGCGGCTGAGTTCGCGCCGCCTGGCCATGATGGCATCGATGTATTTCAGGTTGCACAATCCCATGGCGGCATGGAATTCCGAACTTTTGCCGTTGATCCCGACTTCGCTGAAGGCGGTCGGCGAGACGTGGCCGAAATTGCGCATCAGCCCGATGCGTTCCTGTATTGCCGGATCGGGCGCATGCAGCCCACCGCCCTCCACGGTATGGAACAGCTTGGTGGCATGGAAGCTGGCGGTCGAGATATCGCCATGCGCGAACAGGGATTTACCCTCGTACGTCGCGCCGAAGGCATGCGCCGCGTCGTAGATCACCTTCAGCCCGTGCCTGTCCGCGATCGCCTTTATGGCATGCACGTCGCAGGCATTGCCGTAGACATGGGTGGCCAGGATGCCCGTCGTGCGTTCCGTGATCGCAGCCTCGATCCTTGTTGCATCGATCGTCAGCGTGCCGGGATCGATGTCGACCATGACCGGCGTACAATTTTCCCACACGATGCTGGACGTGGTCGCGACATAGCTGAATGGCGTGGTGATGATCTCTCCCATCAGGCCCAGCGCCTTGATCGCGATCTGCAGCGCGATGGTGCCGTTCGCGACATAGGAGAAATGATCAAGGCCCAGATGGGTTTGCAGCCGGCTTTCCAGCTCGGTCACCAGCGGGCCGTGGTTGGTCAGCCAGACGCGCGACCAGATGCCGTCGAGATATCTGCGGTATTCCTCGGCGGGCGGCAGGAAAGCCTTGGTGACATTGATCTGCATGGGGGAGGCAAGTAGCACGGGTTGGGGGGCGGTGCAATTTGCCGCTTGGATTATGTTGAAGCCTGCCCGGCGGTGCTTTACAAGCGAAACTATGGTGCAAGGACCGGCCGGGTAAGGATCGCTAGCTTGTTTTCATTCGATTCAAAGAGGTGCGAGACGCTGCGTGCATTGCTGAAACGCAATCCCGGCTTCTTCGACGCCGACTATTATGCCGGAACCTATGCGCAGGCGATCGCAAAATCCAGGCTTACACCCCTCGAGCACTATATCCGCATCGGGTCGCGCAAGGGGCTGAAGCCGAACGGAATCTTCGATCCGCCCAATTACCGGGCGCCCGCCAAGCAGGATCAGGCCACGCATTACCTGAGCGAGGGCTGGCGCCAGGGTCTGAAGCCTCACAAGCTGTTCGACCCCGCCTATTACGTCGAGCGCCAGCCGGATGTGAAGGAATCGGGCGAGGAGCCGCTATCGCATTACCTCCGGGCGGGCTGGAAGCAGGGCAACAACCCGCACCCCTTCTTCGATGTCGGCTTTTACCTGCGTACCTACCAGGATATCGCTGCCGCCGGGATCGAACCCCTGCACCACTATATAGCCGGCGGCGCGCGCGAGGCCCGCCGTCCGAACGCCTTGTTCAAGCCGGACCAGTACATGCAGACGAGGGCGGGCGAAACCGTCGGCCACGAAGAGGCGCTGGCCCATTTCACCGCTGCCGCCTCGCCCCAAACCCGCCGTTTCTATGAAAATCACGCCGGATTTCAGCTAAGCGGCCCCGTACGCCGGGTCGATGGCTTCGCCGATGAAACCGGCCTGGCCCTGACCGAGTTCGCCTATGAGCCGAAATGGAGCTGGAAAGCGCCGCATGTTCTGAACCGCGACACGGACCGGGGCATGATCCACGCCACCCTGCCCAAACCCTATGTCGCGGTGGTCAAGGATGCGATCGTGTTCCCCGGCACAAGGCTGGTGATCGCCGGCGGCCAAATCATGCACGACGAGCTGGCGGAGGAGCGCGCGCCGCAATACCACGACAAGCTGCAATCGATCGGCAGCTACAAGGACGGCACCATTGCTGTCGACGCCATCCTGCTGCAGGAAAAACTGGCCACCGCCATCCTGATCTCCAGCGACATCGACTTCAACTATTTCCATTTCCTGATCGAGGCGCTGCCCAAGCTGGCGCTGGCGGAAAAGGCCGGCTGCCCGGCCGATGCGCCGATCCTGATCCAGGAAAACCTGCACGCCAACATCCTGGCGGCGCTCGACCGCGTGGCGAATGGGCGGCGGATCATCCAGGTCCCGGTCGGCGCCGGGCTGAAGGTGGACGAGCTGTGGTACGTCTCCGACCTGTCGCGCGTGCTGTCGACGGCGGTGCAGTCCGTGGACGTTGCCTATGACATCGTGGTGTCGCCGGTCGCGGTGCGCGACATCAGCCAGCGCATCGCCCCGAACCGCAGCCGCCAGCCGCCGACGCGCCGCATCTACCTGGCGCGCAACTCGAACCGCCGCCTGCTGCACAACGAAGCCGCGATGATCGACCTGCTGAAGCAAAAGGGCTTCGAGATCGTCGACACCGCAAACATGACCCTGCCCGAGCAGATTGACCTTTTCGGCGAAGCTGCGGTAATGGTGGCCCCGACCGGTGCATCGCTGACCAACCTGCTGTGGTGCCGGCCCGGCGCCTCGGCGTTGATCCTGGTGCCCGATCACCCGCAGACCAACCTGAACATCTTCAACCATATCGGGGGATCGATGGGTGTCGAGGTCGAGTTCTGCATCGGCGACCGCATGTTCCACATTACCGACGAATACTCGGTCCACGACAATTTCGAGGTCGACCTGAATGTCATTTCCGAATGGTGCGATCGCCAGAACGTCAACCTCAAGCAAGCCGGATGAATTGGTAATGCCGTCCTGGCGCCTGCTCGACCTGCCCAGGATATCGGATGGCCGCGGCTATCTGTCGGTGGTCGAGGCCAACCGGCACATCCCGTTTGCGATCGAGCGCGTCTATTACCTTTACGAGGTACCGGGCAACCTGGCCCGCGCCGGTCATGCGCACAAGCAATTGCAGCAGCTGATGATCCCCGTAGCCGGCAGCTTCAACATCATGCTGGACAATGGCCGCCTGCGCGAAACCTTCACCATGGACAAGCCCTGGCAGGGCATCGTTCTGGATTCGATGGTCTGGCGTGACATCGACGCGTTCTCGCCCGACTGCGTCTGTCTGGTGCTGGCCTCCCGCCCCTACGAGGAAAGCGACTACTACCGCAACTACGACGACTTCAAGACGGCGCTGGAGGAGCGTGCATGACTGCGGTCCCGTTCTTCGACCTGAAAGCGCTGCATGACGAGCTGAAGGTTCAGATGCTGGCGGCGTTCGAGAAGACGGTCGACACCTCGCATTTGATCCTGGGCCCTGAACTGGAAGCGTTCGAAACGGAATTCGCCGCCTATTGCGGCGCGCGGCACTGCATCGGCGTCGGCAACGGCCTCGACGCGCTGAAGATCATCCTGCTGGCCATGGGCATCGGCGCCGGGGACGAGGTGATCGTGCCGGCCCACACCTTCATCGCCACCTGGCTGGCGGTCGGCGATGTCGGGGCAACCCCGGTCGGCGTCGATATCGACCTCGGCACCTACAACCTGGACCCCACGCTGATCGAAGCCGCGATCACGCCGCGCACCCGCGCCATCATGCCGGTGCATCTGTACGGTCGCGTTGCCGACATGGCCGAGATCCGGCGCATCGCCGACAGGCACAAACTGCTGGTGGTGGAGGACGCGGCGCAGGCCCATGGTGCCACGGGTAGCGACGGCAGGCGTGCGGGTGCCCTGGGCAATGCCGCTGCGTTCAGCTTCTATCCGACCAAGAACCTGGGCGCGCTGGGTGATGGCGGCGCGGTCGTGACCGACGACGACACGCTGGCGGCGCAGGCGCGGCTGTGGCGCAACTACGGGTCGACGCGCAAGTACCAGCACGAGCTTCCCGGCTTCAACTCGCGCCTCGACGAGCTGCAGGCCGCGATGCTCCGCCTGAAGCTGCCCGGCCTCGACGCCAAGACAAAGCGCCGGGTCGAGCTGGTGAAGACCTATTACGAACGCCTGCGGGGCCTGTCGTCGATAGAGCTGCCGGCGGAAACCGCGGTCGAGGCGCACGCCTGGCACCTGTTCGTGATCCGGGCGCAGGACCGCCAGGGGCTGGTCGACCACCTGACCGCGCGCGGCGTCGCGACGCTGATCCATTATCCCACCCCGCCGCATTTGCAGCCCGCCTATCGCGGCCTGGGCTACGCGCCGGGCGCCTTCCCGAAAGCCGAGCAGGCGGCGCGCGAAGTGCTCAGCCTGCCGCTGTGGCCCGAAATGAGCGCCGGGCAGCAATCGGTCGTGGTGGAGGCTATCGCCGAGTGGGACAGGCAGCAGAGCCTGGCGGCTTAACCGTAATACGCGCGCCGATCCACCGGCAACCGCCTCGACCCGACCATATGGATCGATTACCCGGCCGCGAGCGCCAGTGTTCTGGTCGCGACCGGCACTTCCCGACTTGCCTCGGGTCTGCCGACCGTGATCAGGGATGAGCCGGGCAGTTCCAGCCTTTGATACAGCCGCTGCACCGGCGAGAGTTCACGGCCTTCGTGGCCAATGATGTATTCCTGTCCCGGCAGGGCGCAGGTGGCGTCCCGGCCGTCTTCCTTCATGCGCTGGACGAACAGTTCCTGCTCGGCGCGCGCGGCATGGAGCGGGGTCACCGAAAGCGCGTCGTACTGCTGTATCCGCTCCATGGCGTCGGCCCGGTGCGCGTGGGCGCTGACCAGGGGGATGGTGAATATGTTCGATCCCGTGACGGCGATCTCGGCCAGCAGGTCGGTATCGCGCGTCGCGCCGATGAAGGCGAAAAGTGTCTTTGCGCCCAGGGGGACTTGCGGGCTGTCGGGGCTGCCCTCCAGAATGCCGCGAACATCGCCATAATTCGTGTCGCACAATGTGAACGACGTCGCGCCGGTGGCTTTCGCCTCACGGGCGGGCACGAACGCAAACGGATGTTCGGGGGACGCGGCCTTGCCCAGATCGTAGCCAGCCTGCCGCAAGGCATCGAGATAGATGTCATGCGTCGTGCCGGCATAGACGATGTGATCGCTGCCGGCGGCGGCGGCGACCGATGCCGCGAATACGCTGCGATCGGGGCTGCCGCCATACGACACGAAGACGACATGGTCGTAGCCCGCGGCATTCCTGGCCAGTTGACCCGCCATATCCGCGTCTTTGGTATTATGCCCGTCGAAAGAGAACCCATAGACGCTGGTGGCGAGATTGTGGATCGGGCCGCCGCCGGCCATCTGCCTGATCTCGTCGATCGAGTTGCCCTTGCGCAGCATCACCGTCGGATCGTTCTTCACGTCCGACTCCCACACCATCGTCACCGGATTTTCTTCCTGCGTCTGGAAGACGAAGCTCAGCGTCGGCATCGTATGGCTGGCGCTGGCCGGGGTGACTTTCAATGCCTGCTCGCCATAACCGATGGTGAACGGCTTGCCCGGCTCGATGAATTCGAACTGCAACCCCTTCATCGACACGTTCTGGAAGGCGAATTCGTGGGCCAGGATCGCCTTTGTCGCCGGCTCGAGATAGATCGGCGGCACCGTGCCGCCCTGCCTGCGGACGGCCGCGACGACGGCCGGCAGGCCGGTGATGTGGTCGTCGTGCCCATGCGACAGGATCATGGCGTCGCTGGTCGCCAGGTCGGCGGCGATATTGGATGTCTGGTGCACGGTCCGGCCGGTGGCGGGATCGGTTTCGACCAGCCTGCCGACGTCGAGATAGGCTTTGGCCTTGACCTCGCCCCCATCGTAGAGCGCTATGCGGTTGCAGGTACCGCCGCGCGTCATGTCGCCCGCGACGATGGTATGGCCTATCGTCAGGCCCGGTTCGGTTTGCATGGCGGTTGCGTCTCCAGTGGCTGAGTGTACTAATAATCCATGAAAATGTCCATCGAATTCACGGCCGGGGAACTCTGATCCGATGCGGCTCGACTCCACCAATTCCGACTACACGCTGCTCGAGAAGATCAAGGGCATCCGCCCCAGCTTCGTCGTGCTGGTGCTGATGCTGGGCGGCGTCGGCATACTGGGCATGTACTCGGCGGCTAACGGCAGCATGCAGCCCTGGGCGATGAAGCAGCTGGTGCGCTTCGGCTTCTGCACCGCGATCATGCTGGGGCTGGCGCTGGTCGATATCCGGGTGTGGTACCGCGCCGCCTACTGGATCTACGGCTTCGTGCTGGTGCTTCTGGTGCTGGTGCTGGCGATGGGCCACACCGGCAAGGGGGCGGAGCGCTGGATCGACCTGGGCCCCGTACAGCTGCAGCCGTCCGAGCTGATGAAGATCGCGCTGTCGCTGGCCCTGGCCCGCTACTGGGAGGGCGTGCCGGTCGAGGATATCGGCCGCATCCGCACCCTGCTGGTCCCGCTGGGCATCGTGTTCCTGCCGGTGGCGCTGGTGCTGCTTGAGCCCAACCTCGGCACCTCGCTGATCCTGGTCATGATCGGCGGCGCCGTGTTCTGGCTGGCGGGGGTGCGGGCGTGGAAGTTCGGCATCGTGATCGGATCGGTGCTGGCGGCGATCCCGGTGATCTGGCACTTCATGCACGACTACCAGAAATCGCGCGTCCTGACCTTCCTGAACCCCGAGCGCGACCCGCGCGGCGCCGGCTACCACATCACCCAGTCCAAGATCGCGCTGGGATCGGGCGGCGTGTTCGGCAAGGGCTTCCTGGGCGGCACACAGAGCCGCCTGAACTTCCTGCCCGAGAAGCAGACCGACTTCATCTTCACCGTCCTGGCCGAGGAATGGGGCCTGATCGGCGCCCTGGGCCTGCTGGCCCTGTACCTGGTGGTGGTCGGCTACGGCTTCGTGATCGGCCTGTCGTGCCGCAACCAGTTCGGGCGGCTGCTGGCGATGGCCTTGAGCGTCAACCTGTTCCTGTACATGTTCGTCAACATGGCGATGGTGATGGGCCTGATCCCGGTGGTCGGCGTGCCGCTGGCGATGATCAGCTACGGCGGCACGTCGATGCTGGCGACGATGGTCGGCTTCGGCCTGATCCTGTCGGTGCTGGTGCACAAGGACGTGCGCCTGGACCGGCGCTAGGGCAGGCGCAGCCAGGCACGGCGAGATTTATCGGCGGAAGTGCTTGCCAGCGGGGAATTTATTCGTATAGTCCCGGCTTCCAGCCCCCACCCGGTACACCCGGAGGGACCAGGCCGGGCGCATAGCTCAGTTGGTAGAGCAGCTGACTCTTAATCAGCGGGTCGTAGGTTCGAGCCCTACTGCGCCCACCAAATTCAGTGGTTTAGCAGAAACCTGTTTTCCAAAAACTTTTGCTACCCGCTTCTGACTTGGAAATCACGGCCAGTTTCCAATGATATCGGCCAACTATTCGAGGCAGGCTGCTGATTTCCCATCAGTAGTCTGCGCTTCAATTCGCTCCTTAAGCCAAGGCCTCTCTCATTGAATTTGTCAGGTTTTTGTGTATACTAAGAGTCAGGTTTTTGCTTAGGATATGTCATGCGCAAGCGGCAAACACTGCGGGAGAAAATTGAGGCCAGGATCCGCCGCCGCCGTGGCGATGCCTTCCTCACGCGCGAATTCACCGATCTCGCCGGCGAACGCCAGGTATTGCGTGCTCTGCGCGAGTTGACCGAAGCGGGCAAGCTCATACGCCTTGGCTACGGCGTCTATGGCCGGGCGGAAATTTCTTCACTCACCAAGCAGCCCATGCTGACGGGCGATGGGTTCGGTGGCGTAGTCCGCCAGGCGCTCGACAAGCTCGAAGTGCGGTGGGAACCCACGATGGCGGAGCTTGACTACAACGAGGGCCGCTCCACTCAGGTGCCGATGACACCGCGCGTGCGTCTGCGGGGCGATCGCTTCAGCCGCAAGCTCCGCTACAAGACGATGGAGCTGGCATTTGATCGATGAGCCATCGTCCGACGATCTTCGAACGGTCGCGGATTTCTTTGGGTTGGTCGGCACGGCGCCCGTGCTCAAGGACTTTCACGTCGTCCGTGCCATCCGGGCCATTGCCGGGATTGAGGCTGCGCCGTTCGCCCTGGTGTTTGGCGGCGGCACGGCGCTTGCGCGAGCACATAAATGCATCCGACGCATGTCCGAGGATGTCGATTTCAAGATCGTATCCCCCGATGAGCCCTTAAGTCGTAACGTGCTGCGGCAAAAACTTGCTGCGCTGCGCGACCAGGTGACGGGAGCACTCCAAGCAGCCGACTTCCCGGATGCAAGTTTGCCGACCAACATCCATTCCCGTAATGAGAACCGCTACACGCGATGGCAAGTCCCATACGGGATCGACAATGCGTCGAAGAGTGAGTTACGTCGCTCGATCCAGATCGAGCTTACTTATGCGAAGCTGCGATCTCCTTCGGTCCTGATGCCGGTCGGCTCCTTCATCCATGAAGCCTATCAGCATGAGCCGGAAGTGGCAGCTATCCCATGCGTGAGCATAACGGAGACGGCTGCCGAAAAACTGGTTTCGCTTACCCGCCGCACCGCAATGGAGTTGGCCGGCCTCAGCCGCGATCCAGACCCCGCCCTCGTCCGCCATATCTATGACCTGCATCTGATGCGCGATCTTATCGATCACGATACCGTTGCCACGATGGCGCGGCACATCGCCCTCGCGGATGCCGATGAGTTCCGCAATCAATATCCGGCGTATCACACCGACATTGCCGCTGAAACTCGCAAGGCTCTCGATGCTCTGCGCGTGCAACCAATTTACCGGGCGCGCTACACCAGTTTCATCGCGGAAATGGTCTATGGCGAGCGAGCCGAATTCGACGATGCAATGGATACGGTGGTCGCTTTGGTCTTGCTTGGGCTGACATGAATCCGGTTTCAGGCCGGGATTACAGAGGGCAGAATATGCGCGAGGAAGTTGCGGGATCCGGGATCTGTTTGCTTTCCAAATGGCCCTTCAAACTACTGAAGAACGGTAGATCATGTTTCGGAAGTGACTTTCCCGAGCAGCTTTGGCCCTAAACTTGCAATGTGAGCGTTGCGAACTTGTTCTACGTGTCGCCTACTCCACCTCTGAGCGGCATTAATTGACGCTGGGAAGTTGCCCCGTCGACCAGCCGCCGCCCAGAGCGCGGATCAGGCCGATGCTGGCCTGCACACGCCGCACGCCCAGGTCTAGCGCGGCACGCTGCGCAGCCAGCGCCGAAGTTTGGGCGGTGACGACGTCGAGGTAGCTGTCCGCGCCATCGCGGTACAGGTTCATGGACATGTCTAGCGTCCGCTGTGCCGCCTTGGCAGCGTCGGTTTCCTGACCCTCTTCCTGCTCGAGCCAGTGCAGCAGAGCCAGATTGTCCTCCACTTCCTTGAACGCATCGAGCACCGTGGCGCGGTACTGGCCCGAGGCCTCGTCGAAGGCCGCCTTCGCCGCGGCAAGCTCGGCATGGCGCAGACCGCCCTCGAACAGGGGCAGCGCGACCGCCGGGCCGACCGACCAGAAATTGTTCGGGAGCGACAGCAGGTTGATGCTGGTGCTCTGGAAGCCGTCCGTCGCTCCGATGGAGACGGTGGGATAGAAGGCGGATTCGGCGATGCCGATGGACTCGTTGGCCGCCGCGACCTGGCGCTCGGCCGCCGCGATGTCCGGCCGACGTTCGAGCAATGTCGAAGGCAGGCCTGTGGGCACGTTCGGAACGGCGATGCTGACCGGCGATGGCGAAATGGAAACCGCGGCTGGGGGCTTTCCAATTAGAACGGCGATGGCATGCTCCAATAGGGCACGCCGGCTAGCGATGTCGGATACTTGTGCCTCGGCGTCGTCGAGTTGAGTTTCCGCGCGGCTGACGTCCATTCCCGACGCAACCTTGCCTTGGAATAGATTTCGCGTCAGTTGCAGCGCTTGCCTATAGGTATTGACGGTGTCAGCCAGCAGCTTGGCCTGCTCATCCAGACCGCGCAGGGTCATGTAATCACTGGCAAGCTCGGCGTGCAGCGTTAGCCTGACGGTTTCCAGATCGGCGGCGCTGGCCTGCGCCAGATCCTCTCCCGCCTCGATCGTGTCGTGGATACGGCCCCAGAAATCGACTTCGTAGCTGGCCTGCACGTCCACGGTATTTGCGCCGTAATAGCCCGGCTGGCCCCGTGACCGGAGAGGACGTCGCGCGGATTGCTTGTTAGTCGAGAGGCTGCCGCCAACGGCGATCGAGGGATAAATACCCGCTTCGGCCTCCAGCGTCAGATCGCGGGCGCGGTCGAACGCCGCCGCTGCAGCTGCAAGCGTCGGATTGCCGGTATCGATTTGTGTTTCGAGACCGTTCAACGTCGGATCATTATAGATTTCCCACCAGGCACCACGCGGCGTGGCGTCTTCCGGCCGTGCCGGCTGCCAGCCACTGGCCTCCTTGTACGCCGCCGGGATCTCCACGGTCGGAGGAATGTAGTCGGGAGCGAGATCGCAGCCGGCGAGCGCAAAGGCGCAGACAGCTATTATTGGAAATCGTCGCGCCCTCACTCCTTGTCCCCCGGCGCGTTCTTCGTCGCAGGCGCCGGACGGGGCGATCCAGGTTGGGGCTGGTTGTCTTCGACCTTCACGACGTCACCATCGGCGATGGAGTCGGACGGATCGTCAATTATCCTGTCGGCTGGACCCACACCGGACGCGACTTCCACCTGCGTGCCGAGGTCACGACCGAGCGTAACCGGTTTCAGAGTGACCTTGCCATGCTCGTCGACCGTCGCAACCTCAAGCCCATGCTGGCGAAATAACAGCGCGCTGGTTGGCAGGTGCAGGACCGTGGGGCTTGCGGGCAGCTGGATGTGAGCCTCGGCAAACGTGCCGGGCCATAGCCTGCCATTCGCGTTTTCGGCAATGAATTCCGCCAGCACGGTTCTCGATTCCGGATTGACGGCGTTCGAGGTCGTCGCCAGCTTCGCCGTGAACGACTGGTCGGGATACTGCGGTAGCTTCAGGGTGGTCAGCATGCCCGGCTTGAGCACGGCGGAAAGCGCCTGCGGCACCCGCACGTAGACGCGCATCTGGTGCAGGTCGGCAACGCTGAACAACTCGGGCCCGGGGCCGCCGCCGGCGGTGATCAGCGCGCCGATATCAGTCTTGCGCGCGGTGACGATGCCGTCGAACGGCGCGACGATGCGCTTGAAGCTTTCCAGGGCCTCCACTCGTTGCAGGTTGGCGTTCGCCGCTTCGGCCTGCGCCTTCATGGCCTCGGCGTTACCGACTTTCTCGTCCGTTGCCTGCTGCGAGACGGAGGTGGAGACCAGCAACGCCTTCCAGCGCTTCGCGGTAAGCTCCGCCAGGGCTGCGTTGGATTTCGCCACCGCCAGGTCGGCCTTGACCTGCATGAGTTGCTGGTCGAGGTCCGGCGTGTCGATCTCGGCCAGCAGCTGCCCGGCCTTCACATGCGCGCCGATGTCCTGGTACCACATCTTCACATAGCCGCTGATGCGGGCATAGATGGGCGCCTGGAAGTTAGCCTCGATGTCGCCCGGCAGCACCAGTTCCTGCCCGCCGACGCCACGCTGGGGCGAGATCACCGCAACGCTGGACACAGCCTGGTCCTCCGTCCAGCGCTTCAGGTCGGCATCGTCCTTGTGACGACCCAGGATGCCGAACGCAGCAACGGCGAGCGCCACGATCAGGGCGCAGATCGCGACGAGGCGCAATTTGCCATGGCCTTTCGCAGGCTGCGCGTCCGTGTGACTCAGCAACGTCCCATCTGGTTTCGGATCACGCATTGGAGAGATGTCCCTGTGAGGCCTTGCCCGTTTCGGGTTCGGCGGCATGCCTTGTCTTGCCGTGGACCAGGCTGAAGACCACCGGCACGAAGAAAAGGGTGGCGACGGTGGCGCATAACAGGCCGCCGATTACGGCACGTCCCAGCGGCGCGTTCTGCTCCGCGCTCAGCGCCATGGGGGCCATGCCTATGATCATGGCGAGCGCGGTCATCAGCACCGGGCGGAATCGACCGAAGCCAGCCTCCATCGCGGCGGTCATCGCGTCCGCTCCCTCGGTCATGCGTTCCCGCGCGAAGCTGACGACCAGGATGCTGTTCGCGGTCGCGACACCCATGCACATGATGGCGCCGGTCAGCGCCGGTACGGAAAGGGTGGTGCCGGTGATGAACAGCATCCACACTATCCCGGCCAGCGCCGTCGGCAGGCCGGTTACGATCACGAACGGATCCAGCCAGGACTGGAAGTTGACGACGATCAGCAGATAGATCAGCACTACCGCGAAGGCGAGACCGGCGAACAACTGGTCATAAGCGGCCGTCATGGTCGTGACCTGCCCGCGCAGCACCACACTGGACCCCTTCGGCACGTCCTTGTCCGTATCGGTAAGTATCCGCTGGATGTCGCCCGCGACCGCGCCGAGGTCGCGGCCATGCGTCGTGGCGTAGATGTCGATCACCGGCCGCACGTTGTAATGCGAGACGACGGCATCGCTCGGCTCGCGCTCGATCGTGGCGAGACCGCCCAGCAACTGGAAGGATCCGGCCGCCGTCATCGGGATGTTCTTCAGGTCGCCGATCGTATCGACGCCGTATTGCGGCATCTGCACAGCGATCGGGTACGAGACGCCGTTCTTGGGGTTCAGCCAGAAGGTCGGCGCGGTCTGGATGCTGCCGGCAAGCGTGTCCTGGATGGTGTTGGCGGCGTCGCGCTCGGTCAGGCCGACCTCCGCCGCCAGGGAGCGGTCGATGTTGACACCAAGGGTGGGCGCATCGAAGGCCTGCTGGATACGGGCATCGGCGATTCCGGTGACAAGATTGATCCGTTTCATGAGCTTTTCCGCGTAGGCGCGGTTGCCCTTGAGATCGTTGCCGATCACCTGGATATCGATGGGCGCGGGCAGGCCGAAGTTCAGGATCTGCGTGACGATGTCGGCGGGCAGGAAGGCGAAACTGGTTCCGGGAAATCGGCGCGGCAGGTTCTTGCGCAGTGTGTCTACCAGCGTGGCGGTATCGCTGCCGTGGCCTTCCTTCAGCGAAATCAGGATGTCCGCATCCTCGACGCCGATAGTGCCCGAGTTGCCATAGGCCATGTTGATGCCGCTGATCGGCAGGCCAATATTGTCGACGATCTTGTCCAGGTCGGCTTTCGGGATCGTCGCGCGGATGGACTGCTCGATCTCGTCGCACAGGCGCGCGGTTTCCTCGATACGCGTGCCGGTCTGGGCGCGTATGTGCAGTTTGATCTGGCCCGCATCGACCGAGGGGAAGAAATTCCGGCCGAGGAACGGCGCAAGGCCGAACGACAGCAGCACGACCGCCATGAACGCCGCAACGAAGAGGCCGCGGCTCTCCATCGCTAGCTTCAGCAGGTCGTGGTAGCTTTTCCGCAGTTGTTCGAAGCGGTACTCGAACCCACGCTGGAATCGTGTCCATGGGTTGCGGCTGGTCCGTGACTTCGCGTGGCTGTCCTCGGGATCGAGCGTCTCGCGGTTGCCGTGATGGTGCTGGCTCGCCAGCAGGTAATTGGCCAGCGTCGGCACCAGCGTACGCGACAGGATATACGAGCCGATCATCGCGAAGATCACGGCCTCGGCCAGGGGCCGGAACAGGAAACCGGCGACGCCGCCGAGCGCGAACATCGGCACGAACACGATGCAGATGCACAGCAGCGATACCGTGGCGGGGATCACGATCTGCTTCGAGCCATCCATGATCGCGTCCCTGATCGGCTTGCCCTGTTCGAGGTGGAAGTTCATGTTCTCGATGGTCACGGTAGCGTCGTCGACCAGAATGCCGACCGCCAACGCCAGGCCGCCTAGGGTCATGACGTTGATCGTCTCGCCGAGCACCGAGAGCGCTATCACCGAGAACAGGATCGCGAGCGGGATCGACACCATGATGATCAGGGTCGATCGCCAGCTGCCCAGGAAAACGAGGATCATGAAACCAGTCAACGCGGCGGCGATGATGCCTTCGCGAATGACCCCCGACACTGCGGAGGTTACAAACACCGACTGATCGCCAACCGCGGCAAGCTCAAGGTTTTTGGGCAGCGTTTCCCGTATTTTCGGCAGCAGGCCCTTTACGCCGTCGATCACGTCAAGCGTCGAAGCCGATCCAGCCTTCTGGATGGTCATCAGCACGGCGTGGCTACCGTCCACGCGCACGATGTTGGTCTGTGGCGGGCTGCCGTCATGCACGAAGGCGACATCGTGGATATAGACCAGCGTGCCGTTGACCTTCCTGATCGGCAGATCGTTCAAGGTCGCGATGTCCTTTGGCGCATCGTTGAGCGAGACGATGTACTCGAACTTGCCGATCTTCTCGGTGCCAACGGGCGTGATCAGGTTTTGCGAGGCCAGCGCGGTCACCACGTCCTGCGCCGAAAGGCCGTAGGATTGCAGTTCATGCTGGTTGATATCGACCTGCACCTGCCGGACCTTGCCGCCATAGGGCGACGGGATCGCGGCGCCGGCGACCGTTGCCAGCTGCGGGCGGATGAAATTCTGCCCATAATCGAACAATTGCGACTGCGACAGGCCGTGGCTCGACAGCGCCAGTTGCAGCACCGGTACGCTGGAAGCGTTGAACATCAGCACGTAGGGCGGAGTGACGCCGGGCGGAAGGAACTTCAGCACGGTCTGCGAGGCTGCCGTCACCTGCGCCAGGGCGGCGTCGATGTTGACGTTCTTCTGGAAGTACACCTTCACCACGCCGTATCCCGGCAACGACTGGGATTCGATGTGCTGGATGTCGCTGACTTGGGAGGAGAGCGTCCGCTCGTAATAGTAGATGATCCGGCCAGACATATCGTCGGCAGGCAGGCCGTTATACGTCCACACCACGCTGATCACCGGAATGCCGATATTCGGGAAAATATCGGTGGGCGTCTTCACCCACGACAGCACCCCGAAGATCAGGATCAGCATCGCCATGACGATAAAGGTCAGAGGGCGGCTGAGAGCGACCCGAACGATGGCGAGCATGGCGGTTACTTCGTTTCTGGCTGGAGGGCAGCCGATGGCGATGCCAGCGGGAGCGTGATCCGGAAAGTGCTGCCCTGGCCGGGCGCGCTCTCTACCGCGATCGATCCACCATGCGCCGCACAAATGGATTTGGTGATGGCCAGGCCCAGGCCAGCCCCATCCACCCCGCGATCGGGGTCGACACGGAAGAAACGGTCGAAGACGCTGGCCTGATGTTCGGGCGCGATGCCAATTCCCGTGTCCGTCACTTTCAGGACCGCGTGCTCGCCGCGGTGCATTACATCCAGAGTTACCCGTCCCCCATGGCGCGTGTACTTGATCGCGTTGTCGATCAGGTTGACGAGCACCTGCTTCAGCCGGTCACGGTCGCCCAATGTCATCACGGGTGCACCGTCCGTGCAGGTGAGTGCGATGTCCTTCTCCTCGGCGAGAAGCTGCATCTGGTCGATGGTTTCGGCCGACAGGGCACGCAGGTCGACGGCCCAATGCGCCCGTTTGCCGCCGATGCCGTCGGTGCGCGCGAGAGCCATCAGGTTTTCGACGATCTGGCCGAGGCGCATCATCTCGTCGAGCGCGCTGCCGACTGCGGTCTGGATTTCGGTGGGCAGGTTATGGCAGAGCGCGATGAACTCCAGTTCGCCGCGCATGATGGTCAGCGGGGTGCGCAGCTCGTGCGCGGCGTCGGCGGAGAACCGGCTGGCATGCTGGTAGGCGCTATCCAGCCGTTCTAGCATCCGGTTCAACGTTTCCCCCAACTCATCCAGCAGATCTTCGGTGCCGGCAAGCGGCAAGCGCTTGCGGGGAGAATTGAATGTCAGCGCTTCCGCCGCCTTGATCATCCCGGCGACCGGCGTCAAGGCCCGTCGCATTAGCCAATACCCGCCGAGCGCCGCGACGACCAAAAGCAGCGGCAGGCCGATGACGAGGGTTTCGACGAGTCCACGACGGGCGGCCTCCATAATGAGGCCCGGCTGGCCAGTCTCGACGATCAGCCTGCGGCCGTCGGCAAGATGAGTTTCTCGAGAATAGACCCAGAGCACCCCGAGCTTGCGCAGGCTGCCGGCCGTGGACGGGTCGAAGTCCACCGCCCCGGGATCGAACAGATGTTCGGCCGGCTGGCCCGAGACGTAGATCGTACGACCGCCAACGGCGACGCGCATGAAGCGGTCGTGCGCCTCCGGCGCGAAGCGCTGCTCCATCACCGTTGCGAGTCGCGACGGATCGTCCAGAAGGGGCCGTGCCAGATCGGCGGCGGCGTCGGCGCGGCTGGAAAGCGTCCCGCGCATCGAGTCATGCAGGTAATGGTTGAACCCGACATAGGTGTAGCCCGCGAACGAGCCGCCCACGAACAGCAGCAGGCCGCAGTACCAGGCCACGAGCCTGACCGTGAGGGAGCGGCGGAGCCTCACAGCTCACCCTGAGGATCGACGGCGTAGCCCAGCCCGCGCACGGTCCGGATCAGCTTCGGCTCGAAATCGTCATCGATCTTCTTCCTGAGCTGGCGGACGTAGACGTCCACGATGTTCGTCAGCCCTTCGAACGATTGGTCCCAGACCCGTTCGATGATCATGGAGCGAGACAGAACCCGCCCCGGATTGAGGACGAAATACTCCAGCAGGCTGAACTCCTTCGGGCTGAGCTCGATACGCCGGCCCGCGCGCCGCACCTGGTGCGTCATGCGGTCGAGTTCGAGATCGGCGATTTTTACTGTGTTAACCACCGCCGCAGGTCCCCGCCGCAGCAATGCTTTTACCCGCATGACCAGCTCGGCAAAGGCAAACGGCTTTGTCAGGTAATCGTCCGCCCCCGCATCGAAATTCTCGGCCTTTACGTCCAGCTCGCCACGAGCCGTAAGCACCAGCACCGGAACGTCGCGTTTCGCGCCGCGCAATTGCCGCAAGAGATCGGTGCCGGAAAAATCGGGCAGGAGCAGGTCGAGGATGATGAGATCGAAATGTCCCGCGCCGGCAAGGTCGAAGCCATCCTGCGCCGTAAGCGCCACATCCACGGCGTATCCCTCCGACTTCAAGCCGCGAGCGATTATTCCAGCCAGCTTTTCTTCGTCCTCAACGACCAGGATGCGCATGAGGGAACCATAGCGTCCCAAAATGAGAGGAACATGAGAACAAGATTAAAAATCACTCATAATAGGCCTTACAGCTGAAATACCGCTCCGAATGGTGTATCAGACGGTATGGATCCTCATAACGATGATGAACGGGTGCGCGACCACCTGGCAAACGAGCGTACATACCTTGCCTGGCTCCGGACCGGCATGGCGACGATGGGTTTCGGCGTGGTCATTGCCAAGCTGCGGTACCTTTTCGCCGGCGCCGCACTGGAGCCACCGTCGGCCGGCATCCTGCACGCGTCGGATATCGGGCTGGTTTTCACAGTCGTCGGGCTGCTGATCGTCTCCATCGCGGCGTGGCGGTTCGCAGCCGTGCAAAAACATATCCGGCAGAAGACTTATCGCAGCTCCAAGCTCCTGGTAATGATCGTGTCCGGCGTAATCATCGCGCTGGGTGTCATCATCGTCTCGTACCTGGTCCAGAGCCCAAATCCCCCATCGCACGCGTTGTAATCGGTCGAACGCCGACGCTCCGAGGCAACGCAACTTTCGAAGGTTCGCCGATGACCACTTTCGATATCGCAGTCATAGGCGCGGGATTCAGCGGCACGATGGTCGCTGTCAATCTCGCGCGGAAATCGGAAGGGAAACTGAGGATCGCCCTGATCGAGCGAGGCGGCGCACCTGGCTGCGGCGTGGCGTACGGCACCACCGACAACCACCACCTGCTGAACGTACGGGCGGCGCAGATGGGCGCGTTTCCGGACAGGATCGGTGATTTCTACGAGTGGCTCCAGCGCCATCCGGACGTGTGGAAGCATGCCAAGGTCACGACGCTGGAGCCGGGCAGCTTCGTTCCGCGCTTGGTCTATGGCGCTTATCTTCAGGATATTCTGCGACAGACGCAGGCGACATTCCCCACGCTAGAAACTTTCCACGCCGATATTACACGTATCGCGACTTCGCCGACAGGATACGAACTGCATAGCGCCACGGAGACCGTCGCGACCACGCCCGTCGTGGTACTGGCGCTGGGCAATTTCCCCCCAGGCGATTCTTCCACCAACCAGACCGTAAATCCGTACGCGCCCGAAGTCTACGCGAGGTTGGCGGAGCCGGGGGACGTGTTCCTAATCGGCACCGGGCTTACCAGCCTCGACCTGCTGGTCACCATGGCGCGCACGAAGGCGCAGGGTAATATCCATCTTGTGTCGCGCGGTGGCCTGTTTCCGCAGGTACACCACGACGTATCGCCATATCCGCCGTTCCTCGACGCCGAAAACCTCCCCAAAACCGCCCTTTCCCTGCTTGCGACGGTCCGCCGGGAGATTCGCAAGGCAAAGGAGGGCGGCATCGCATGGCAAAGCGTGGTCGACAGCCTGCGGCCACTCAACCAGAAGATCTGGCAGTCTCTTCCCATGCCCGAACAACGGAAATTCCTGCGGCGAATCCGGTCTTATTGGGATACGCATCGCCACCGTTGCGCCGCCGATGTGATGGCAGCACGCGACAAGTTCATTGCCGAAGGCCGTCTGATCCAGCATCGGGGCTCGTTCATTTCCATGACCGACACTCCAGACGGCGTCGCGGTCACCTGGAAACCGTCCGGGGCTGCGCGGACGGAAACAATAACCGTCCATTGTGCGGTCAGCTGTACCGGTCCGCAATCCGATTGCCGCAAACTCGACGATCCCCTAGTCCAGGATTTGCTGAAGAGCGATCTTCTCGCGCCCGACCCATTGCGGATCGGGGCCGATACCACGCAGACCAGCGCACTGAAGAACAGCAAGGGCGAGACCGTACCCGGCCTCTACACCATGGGAACGTGGCGCAAGGGGAAGCTGTATGAATCGGTGGCGGTGCCGGAGCTTCGCGGACAGGCCGCCGACTTGGCAGACACCATCATCGCGGAGAGGACCCAGCTCGCCGCCGCGTCGTAGTTCAATGCTTGACGCCGCTGACGCGGAAAGCGTAACAAGGTGACGGCAATGGATTTCTGCCGGATCGTTTCGATCGAACTGCAGCGCATACAGCGAGGCTGATGATTCCTACTCACGATCGTGAGAGGGAGTCCGTCTGTTGCTATTGAACCCGTTCTTCGTAACCCGCCTCGATCATTTCGGATCGGCGCTCAAATGGCTGGGATTGACGCTGCTGGTCGGCAGCACCGTGGGCTCGCTGTGCGCGCTGTTCCTATGGAGTCTTGAGCGCGCCACGCAGTTGAGGTTCGATTATCCTGGCCTGCTGTTAGGCTTGCCAGTCGCGGGCATTGTCATTGGATGCGTCTATCATCGGTTTGGGCGCCCCGCCGAGGGCGGCAACAACCTGATCGTCGAGCAGATCCACGAGCCTGGCGGCGGTGTCCCCCGGCGCATGGCGCCGCTGATCGTGATCGCCACCGTTGTCACGCATCTGTTCGGCGGCTCCGCGGGACGCGAGGGGACGGCGGTGCAGCTCGGCGGCAGCATCGCCAGCGCCTACGGCAAGCTGTTTCGGCTGCAACCGCGTGACGTGCGTATCCTGCTCATGACGGGTATCGCCGCCGGGTTCGGGGCGGTGTTCGGGACGCCGGTCGCGGGCGCTGTCTTCGCGCTGGAGGTGCTGGCGGTCGGCTCGGTGCAATACGAAGCCCTGGTGCCATGCCTGCTGGCATCGATCTTCGGTGATTGGGTTTGTCATAGCTGGGGCATTTCCCATGTCGCGTACCATATCGCGTTTTCAGGAGTGGCCAGTGACTCGGCCTTTCACATCGATCCTTTCCTGCTGGCCAAGGTCGCGCTCGCCGGCGTGGCGTTCGGATTGGCTGGGCTGGTGTTCTCCGAGGCGACGCATCGGGCGCATGCGCTGTTCAAGGCCGTGTGCCCGTTTCCACCATTTCGTCCGGCTCTTGGCGGTCTGTTGATCATCGGCCTCGTCTATGCGCTAGGCACGCGCGAGTATCTCGGCCTCGGTGTCTGGTCGCCGACTCCGGGGGACGCTTCCATCGTAAATTTCTTCGGCGCCGCGATCTATCCATGGAGCTGGACATGGAAGATCCTGTTTACCATCGTGACGCTCAGCGCCGGGTTCAAGGGCGGGGAAGTGACGCCGTTGTTCTTCATCGGCGCGGGCCTAGGCAACGCCCTTTCGGCTGTGCTGGGCGCACCGACGGACCTGTTCGCGGGCCTCGGCTTCGTCGCGATCTTTGCCGGTGCCTCCAATACGCCGCTTGCCTGTACCATCATGGGCATCGAGTTGTTCGGCGGCGCCAACACGGCCTACATCGCGGTCGCCTGTTTCATCGCCTATCTTTGCAGCGGGCACTCGGGAATCTACCTGTCGCAACGCATTGCCATTCCCAAGACCGGAGCCGGCCTGCTGCCGCCGGACATATCCCTGCGCCATGCGCGCGAGCATCCCTCCGCGCCCAGTCTCACGTCTCTGTTCCCGTTCCAACCACCACAGGAAAGTATCCCTCACATGCCCCGCTCGCATCGCGTTTCTCAAAAAGAGATCGGAATGGTCCGCATCTACCTCAAGCCCAGGGACCGGGTCGCCAAGCCGAACACCGGACGTATCCGCTCGGCGCTCGGCGGACGGCCGCTGTATCAGGAACTCGTGCTTGCGGCGAAGCAGGCGGGGCTTGTCAACGCCGTGGCTCACCATACGCATTACGGCTTCAGCAACGGCAACCCGGTGCAGCAGGAATCGGCGGAAGTCGGCAATCCACAGCTCACCATGTGCGTCGAGCTTGTCGGCCAGCGCGAGCAGCTGGAAAGCTTCTGCCGAGCGCAGGGGGAGACGCTGAAGGACAAGGTCATCGTCTACAAGCACCTGGAGCATTGGGAAATTCTCTCGGGCAAGGACGGCCACACGGAGCTTGCTGAAACGCAGGTCGAAGAGCCCGAAGAACTGGCCGCGCCCGAGTGACTATCGTTAGCAGCCGCAGGAGGTTTCTATGATCTGGACACATGCCGGTCCTGCCGTACTGGCCGCATTCCTTGCCTCGCTTGTGGAGTTCGTGGAGGCCCTGACCGTTATCCTGGCTGTCGGCAGCGTCCGCGGATGGCGGCCGGCTTTGGCCGGCGCCATGGCTGGCGTTCTCGTCCTGGCGGGGCTGGTTGCCGCACTGGCGCCGGTCCTGTCGCAGATCCCGCTGGCGGTTCTGCAGCTTGTTATCGGCGTCCTGCTTCTGCTGTTCGGGGTGCGCTGGCTGCGCAAGGCCGTGCTGCGTTCTGCCGCGATCATTCCCGAACGGGACGAGGCGGCAGCGTTCGCCAGCAAAAGCGCCGCCCTTAAGGACGTGGCCGCACGGAAATCGAGCTGGGATCGCGTCGCCCTCGCGACCTCCTTCAACATCGTCATGCTCGAGGGTCTCGAAGTCGTCTTCATCGTCATCGCCGTGGGCGCTACCGGCGGGATGCTGATACCCGCGAGTCTAGGGGCCTTTGCCGCCCTGACTGTCGTCATCCTGGTGGGACTCGCGCTGCGCCGCCCTCTGGCCCAGGTGCCGGAAAACAAGCTGAAGTTCGCGGTCGGTGTCTTGCTGACGGCGTTCGGTACGTTCTGGGTCGGCGAAGGCATCGGCGTGACCTGGCCCAATGGCGATTGGGCGCTCGCCGCGCTGGTCGCGGGTTACCTGCTCACCGCCCTCGCAGCGGTACGGCTGTGCAGGCGACCGGCCTTTAAAGGAGTGACATCATGAAATGGCTTTCGAAGCCTCTAGCCGAGCTGATCGGCCTCTTCGTCGACGATGGCAGCCTGGTCGTGGCGGTGCTGTGCTGGATCGCGATCATCTGGCTGACCGACTTGTATGCGCCGATCGCAGTACCTTATCGCGCCGTACTGCTCTTTTTCGGTATCGCTGCGGTATTCCTTGAGAATGTGACGCGTGGCGCACGGAAGATCGCCCGTTCTCGATGACCCCGACGCGCAACACGCTGCTGTTTTTCTTGAGCGCCTTTGCGCTCGCCGGTAGTATTTTCCAGGCGTGGCCGCAAATCGACCTTGCCGTGGCAGGCTGGTTCTACGTTCCCGGCCAAGGCTTTCCGCTCGACCAGTCGGCACCGCTGCTGCTGATCCGGCACGCGTTACCCTATGTCATCGGAATTTTTGTCGTGGGCGCGATCGCGCAAAAACTGCGCCGGCGGATCACGACGCGCGACATGCTGTTCGTGTTGCTGGCGTTCGCGCTGGGGCCGGGTCTGCTGGTCAATACGGGCTTGAAGGATCACTGGGGCCGGGCGCGACCCGGCCAACTCGCGGTGTTCGGCGGTACCAGCCGGTTTACGCCCCCTCTCACCGTTTCCGATCAGTGCGAACATAATTGCTCGTTCGTCGCCGGCGATCCTTCGGTCGGATTTGCGTTGCTCGCGCCGGCGTTGCTATGGCGCAGACGCCGGCTCGGAACTGTCTTGGCGGTTGCATCCGGGGTGGGACTGGGCGTCATCCGCATCATGCAGGGAGGCCATTTTCTATCCGACGTCGTATTCTGCGGATTGTTCGTAACCGCGTTGATTTGCGTCCTCTATGGTCCCATGATCTCAACGGAACGGGCACCTGGTGGAGTAAACGAAAGATCATAACACTCTCAAGCGGGGGATTCGATGGCCCCAGCGAATTACAGATCGGTATCATCCTGACATTCGTGGCGGGTGCGGTGGATGCGACCGGGTTCCTGATGCTGGGACGCTACGTCTCGCACATGAGCGGCAATGCGTCTGCCCTGGCCGATGGCCTGGCATCCGGGCTGCCGAACGCGGCGCTCGGTAGCCTCGGCGCCTTGGCGGCGTTCATCCTGGGCGGCGCATGCTCTGCCGTCCTGATCAATTGGAGGCAGAGCCATTCCGTCCGCAATCCTTTTGTTCTCCCGCTATTGCTCGAAGCTGCGGCGTTGCTTTGCTTCGGGTTCGCCGGCAGGGATAGTCGTGTGGCGACGGGGAACATTGACCTGATCATCCTGCTGGCCTTTGCCATGGGTGTCCAGAATGCGACCAGTTCACAGATGTCGGATCTGCGGATGCGCACGACACATGTAACCGGAATTTCCACCGATGTCGGCGTGGGTCTGGGCAGGCTGGTGTACAGGCGACCGTCTGCGGACGATCACTTGGCCGAAGCAGATCGAAAAAACCTGTTGAGGGTATTCCTGCTATTTTTCGGTTTCCTGGCGGGCGGTATCGCGGGCACCGTCGGCTTCCCGCATCTTGGTTCGTTCGTCTCTCTTCCGCTTGCGCTTGTTCTGTTTGTGCTTGCCGGTTTGCTGTCCCGAACAAAGCACGTTCCGGTGTGAGGCAGTCTGGAACCTTTTCAACCTTAGACCATTTACTTGAATGGGGATGGAGTTCCCCATAACCTCCGCAAGGCTGATGACTCCTACTGTGCATGCACGGTGGGAGTCTGTCCGAACCCGTCGCAAGAGGCGGGTTTTGTCTGGAACCCGGATTGCTCGAAAGCAGTTTCATAGAGGGTCAGCTCTGACAATTACGGCAAATCCGCCTTCATCTATAATGATCGTGCAAGGCTATAACCGAGTACTCTATCCATGCGCCTTTCGTTTATCGCCGTTCTGCTTACCCTTTTCGCCTGCGCCGGGTGTTCCCAAACCCTGACGCCACAGGCCTTCAGCGACAATACGCCGGAGATGCAGCCCCTGACCTTCTTTTCCGGGCACACCCATTCCGACAGCATAATGGAAACTTCGGGAGGCGAACCCGAGCAGGTGTTCAAGAACGATGGCCTCGGAACCGTCGGCACAGATGGTACACTGCATCTGATGCAGCGCTTTACCTACTCGGATGGGAAGGTCCAGGAAAGGGACTGGGCCTTTCACAGGACCGGCGATCACACCTACGAAGGAACCGCGAACGACGTTGCCGGAACAGCGCGTGGCGAAGCCTACGGCAATGTTTTCCATCTGACATTCACCCTTGAGCTCAGCCCTGGAAACTCCTTGAAGAACGTCAGCCTGGAGGAGTGGATGTACCTGCAGCCTGATGGAAACGTCGTAAATCGTGTGTTGGTATCCAAGCTTGGGTTGACCGCCGCAATGGTGACCGAATATTTCCACCATGTATCTGAAGACGACCACAAGCTGTAACGAAGCCCACCTCCTGAAAGTTATTCCACTGTAACGACTTCGGCACCTGTGGATTTTCAGATTAGGTCTGATTGCAGGGCTGGAGATTACCCCGTGGGGTTGCAGGGATCTTAATCGGTCTGTTTTCCAAATTGGCTTCCAAGCTACTGATATAATAGCGAGAGAAAATGGGCTGGTTCTGGAAAACAGCCTTGAAATATCTCAATTTATAGCTGACTCTTAATCAGCGGGTCGTAGGTTCGAGCCCTACTGCGCCCACCATAAACAACATCAATATGTTAGGTGGCAGATAGGTGGTATATTTTTTGCGGCAAAATGTACACGTGTAGAAGCATTGTAGAAGTCTTATGCGAATCTCCCATCCCGCGCCGGATGTCTGGCCAGAGGTGTGGCCTTTTTTCCAGCGATGGGTGCAAAGCAAACTCAGGATGTTTTCGAGACCACCCCCGGACTCCCGCTGCAAATATACGGTGCGCATTCAAAGTGCGACCGACTTTCTGATTTCAATCAGCCTAAGCTAAAGCCCGTAGATGAGGCAGCTCATCCCCATTGAACTGAGTTGACGCGGGCGAGGCAGGATATCTTCCTCCTAATGATGACGGTTCGCCTGACTAGCTATCTATATGGCCAGTCGCTTCTGGATTCTATCCATGATCTGCCGGATAGATCCGGGCACAATACCCTGTCGAGTGAGAGCAATGGCCAAAAACCTTGCGACAAGAGGTTTGTTTTTATCCGGCTCCAGAAACAGCGCAGTCCGCGCTTGCGCGATAATACGATCGTAAAGTCCAGGATTTGTTGGCTCAAGATCATGACGGCATTGGATTTCCCAATTCCCTTTAAGGATTGCGTAGCTCATATCTACAACAGGCGTGGGGTTGTTGGTTGGCGGGATGTTCAGGAGTTTACATAGGACCCCATTGTATCTCCTATCCCTTTCATTTCCGTGTTCGTCATTGTCAAAGATGATGTATATCGGAATCTTATGAGCCTCGAAAACATGGGCTAACGTATCGATCGCAGTTTTTCCTCGTGCACAGATCACAGAGATTCCGGCTTCATTAAGATCAAAGTTCATAAACGCGGCGAATATCGGCAAAGCTTCTTTCTCAGATGGTCCTTCAACAATAATTGCCATGCGCGAAAAGAATGCTTCTTGCATTTCTGCTGTTTTTATATTTCGAAGAAACGACCTGATACTTTCTACTGACATCTCCCGTGTAGGATGCAGGGCTTGCCGCAAAGTTAGCAGGATGTCTGATGAACTCGTACGGACGTGCGTACAAACATCTTCTTCTCCGTCTTCGCACTGTTCAACAAGAACAATCCTGTCAGTACGGGTGATGTCTAAAAAGTCCGCGCTGTGAGTTGAAAGAAAAATTTGCGTTCCATCCGCAGCTAGTGACTCTAGGCGTTGAGCTAAACTTCGTTGCGCATGAGGATGAAGATATAGCTCAGGTTCCTCTATGCCAAGAATAGCTTCGGCTTTGAACGAACGAGCAAAGGCATGGAACAATGCCAATACTAGCAAGTTCCGTACACCAGAACCGACTTCCGTGGGCAACTTACTACGGCCTGCTTCAACTAGACTTGGATAAAGACTTTTATACAGATTTGTATCGTCAATCGTGCGAAATTCAAATTTTACATCGTAACGTGAGGTTCGAAGCTGACTGGCAAATGCGTCACTTAGTTCAGCTTCAAATTTCTCATATAGTTCAGTTTTCAAGAGGCGATGAACTTCCTCCAGAGCACTCCGCAAACTCGACAGGGTTGCTGGGTTAGATGTGGCATTTAAATCATCATGTAGCCGGCGTAGAGCTTGCCCGAACATTGACCATCGGCTTGTTCCAAACTGTCGGTCAAAGTTCCGGCTTGCATCGACATAAACAAAGTTCAGCTTCTCGCGATCAGCGTTACTGAACCCGCGAATAGGGGTGTCGTTTACGTCGAAAGCTTGAAGAGCGTATGGGCTTCGATGGGAGTCGAAATCCAGTCGAGATATTGCGGCACTTGAAAAGCTCAATTGAATACGAATTGGAAAGCGACGGCTGGCTTGGAAGAAATCTGTGTCTGATAAGTTGGCTGGCATTGGCCATTTTTCGCCCAACAGAAAATTTATTGCCGATAGTATGTTCGTCTTACCGGCGTTGTTTGCACCAACGAGCACTGATATGTCAGCTGGGCAGAATTCCACGTCTTTAATAGATCGCCAGTTCTGAATGGATACACGTTCAATTCGCATTTGCTGACAGTCTAAACAATCGGCGGCTATTTAGCACAGTCTCAAATGAGCAGTTTTCCGAGGCTATCCGCTTGGCCGCGCGCGTACAGGACGCAATCCGTGACCAGGTCGGGGAATGAATGGATTGTAGCATCGGGCTCGGCCCTAACCCGTTCCTGGCGAAGGTTGCCAGCGACCTACAGAAGCCGCGAGGTCGGTCGGTTATCACCATGGCCGACATTCCAAACAAGCTCTTGCATTTGAAGCTAAGCGACTGGCCAGGGATTTCGCGCGGCATGGAGGCGAGATTTCATAAGGCGGGAGTGACCACGACCGCCGGCATGTATCAATTACGGATCGAGGAAATGCGGGATGTGTTCGGCGGCTTTGTTGGCGAAAGATGGTGGAAATCGATCCGTGGCCTGGAAGTTGATTTGCCGCCGGTCAAGCGCAGCAACATCGGGCACTCGAATGTGCTGGCGCCTCAATTCCGTAACGCTGAGGGCGCGCGCGCCGTAGTATTTCGTATGCTCGAAAAAGCGGCCGAGCGGATGCGGTATGAGGGATTTCATGCCCAGCGGCTCGAGGTTCACGTATTCAGCCGGATTGATCCTTTCTGGTCGCGGCATGCCGATTTCCTGCCATGCAATCGGACGGAACGCTTCGTACGGATTTTGGATGACCTATGGACCGATCCGCCATTACGCCGGCCGCATTCTGTCGGCGTCATCCTGCAAAAGATAATTCCTGACGGGGGGGGTGACGTTGAATATGTTCGATGAGCCGCGCCGCACTCAGCTTGATGTTGCGATCGCTAGAATGAACCGGCGGTATGGGGGGGGGGCAGCGGTTACGCGGGCATGCGCTATAAAGGCGGCGTAATATCTTAGCCATGAACGTATACCTTTTGGGAAACCTACTGACTTCCGATGACGGTTCAGAACGCCGACTCGGCCTCTCCTGCATGATATGCGGCCCCAAGCAGTCTTAAGCTGCCTCGGCCTCAATTATCCGCTGCCCAATTGTTTCGACGGTTGGAAGAGGACGTAGCCGCAATTGCTCTTGATCGGCTTGAAGCTCCAACGCATGTAGAGCCTCAGAGAGCTTATCTCGCTGCCGGTCATTTACCTGAGGATCATTATTTGCAGGGGTTTGCAGTATCATTTCATGGTGTCGAGTTAAAGACGCGGAGTCATCCCGGTCACGCTCGACCTTTAGATCCCATAGTCGACGCTTGATGAGGTTAACGGAGGGACCAATCGAATTTGCCTTCAGCGTACCAAAGTTAGCAACCAATCGTGATCCAGCAAAATCAATCATGATCTCATGATTGCGGCCACGGCGCACTTTTCCTTGGCGTAAGCTCGATGAAAAGAAAGACTGCAGCCCTTCACGATGATCGGCTACGTACTTTAAAACCAACGTTGGCAGTTGGTCTGCAGTCTGTCCCTCATTTGCTTTAGTCTCATAAATCGGTGTATCCGCAGCGATATCTATACTTTGCTCAGGCGATTGTAGGGACGATAAATTTTGAAGCCAACTTTTTGCGATAGCCTCCAAGCTCTTCCCTTCCCCGTCCCGTACCTGCCCTAAAGTAAAACCTGTCACGCTAGGACGAGATATCGAGAGAGCTTCGGCACCTAAAGTGGCTAACTGGTTGTTCAGAAACTCAGCCGCAAGCTGAACTGCGTAAATCGCACCATCCGCCTTACTATCATAAAGACAATGTAGCTTGCTGAGTCTATTAGCTATCTCAAGATGATAATCAGTGTTTCCGGCAACGGCAACGCCGACGACCAACTGTTCATACGACCCCGAAATTGGGCATAGGAGTAGAGGGGCCCACTTCGCCCTCACAGAGTGAGATAAGGCAGGAAAGTCTTCGACTCGCAGGTATTCTCGCTTCATATGAGTGCCGAAATTTCAAGAGCATTCCCCGCACAACGAGGGACATTTATTATCCGCTCTGAGAGAAATTTGTCAAGCATACCAATATCATTCGGGTCCAACAATTGAGCTATCGTGTCATCTTTCGTGCAAGCGGAAGTTGCCTCACGGTTTAGTGTCTTTGAGAATCGTTCAGCTTCAGCAAGTCGGGCAGTGCGTTGGGAGGAAGTAAGTTCAGGAGTGAGCCAATTTGAAAGACGGTGCCGATAGCATTTATCTGGAACAAGGTCCGAGACAGTCCACGATGGACCAGAGAAGCAATAACCGTGATCAATTAGCCAAAAGTCGTTTGGGGAACTGAAAAGAAGATTTCCGTCGTGACGGTCAACATTCGCAATCCATGCGTCAAATGCGTATAGGTCGCCAAGATGTGCCCATTTAGACAAGCTATCGTAGATTTTGGAAAGTGCGGTTAGTCCACCGCTGAATATCTGAAACGATATGTCGGGAACTTTCACATCTGTGCTTACAAAAACCAGAGCCTCTCCACTTGGTAAGCGGGGTGCCATAACAGTCGGAATTTCTTTGTCGCGAACCAGGCCAACATAGGCATCCGGTGTTGGTAGCCCTGCCGCTCGCGCTAATAAGAAAGCGAGCAACTCGTTTGCAAGCTCTCGATTTGAAATGTCTTTGAGGATAGCCCCCCGCGTGGTCTGATCATCTAAAAGCACTTGCCCACGAAATGTTCGGCTTACATTTCCCTCGTTAAAAGGCTCTGCGCCTGCCAACACAGTCGCAAGTTTAATTCTTGGTTGGCCGCTTTGGACGGTGTCATTATGCGGGGTCACGAGGCTTTTCAGATACTGGGTTGCGAAGCATTGTTATTTGCCGGCCAAACCACAAAGACGCACGCAGTTTTCCATTAGTTTGCCTTTTAAGCGTTGCGAGCTAACTGAAAGCACGATGCCGCCGATTTTGCAACTTGTTAGCTTCAGATGATCTCGGAAACGCTCTTAAGAAAATCGTCGGTTCCAATCGCCCTAAGGCTCATTCCCTAAGCAGTTCACTAGGCAAGCATTCCAGGACTTTGGCCAGGTGCCACAGCACAACGACTGTAGGATTACGTTTCCCGCGCTCGATGCCATTTATGTATGTGCGATCCAATCCTGCCTGAGCGGCCAGTTCATCTTGAGATAGGTCGCGCGCGAGGCGGAGCCTCTTGACGTTTTCTCCTACGACCTGCCGCATGTCCATAGGGCAAGGAGAGCAATTGCCAGCGGCGATCGATATGGACTATAGTCGACATCAAATGAGCCGAATACATTCCACTAGGCTTTCTCAGGCCGCAATAATTGTCAGCATAGCTCTGCTAACTGGCTGCGTTTCGTTTTCCGATCCGGTATCGACCGGCGAAAATAGCTACATGATTACGGCGCGCGCGCGCGGCGGATTTTCGAGCAATAGTAAGCTGGAGGAAGATACAGTCCAAAAAGCCAAAGACTATTGCGTGAGCCAAGGCCTCAAGGCTTCCATACAGAACGCCGGCGCCAGCGGAGTACAGGGTTTTACGCCCCAGGATACGACGGTTATTTTCGAATGCTTGGCTGATTGTAAGCAACTTTTTGCCGATCCCGCGCTTGATCCAATTCGCGCAAAGGTGTCGCTGGGAGGCGCAGCTGATCAGACGCTTTCGATGCGGACGGATAATTCAAAACCAACAGTGGCGGAGAAAGCTGCTATAGCCGTGTGGGACGAGAAACGTCACGAATGCAAGGCGGGTGAAGCATCTCCACTTGCCTTGCGCGTCACGCCAGTGGCAGGGGCAGTGATGAATAACGGACACGAGGAATTAGAGCGGCTGATTGCTTCCCTATATGCGGGCGAAATGACCTACGCACAATTCGCGACGGCTCGCAGCAATCTGCTTGAACAGGCAACGGCAGGAACCGCACAAGCGCTTGAGACTGAAAAAGCTCAAAATACGAATGCCGCTGCCGCCCTAACCAGCGCGCAGGCCCAGCAGCAGGCCGCCCAGGCTCAACAACAATCGGCAATAGCGCAGGAAAATGAGGCGCAGGCGATGCAACGCCTAAGCGAAAGGCCAGTCATCACCCCGCCCACGTCTTTCAATTGCCAGACGACCGGTAACAACACGCATTGCCAATGAGGGCTAAAGGCGAAAATAAGAATTTATTCGGCACTCTGTGCGCGGTGCTTATCATAATGTGGATGGTAAGCCATATCGTTGATCTATTCGACCACACGCCTTCCTCCGCCCCGGCGATCACGTCAGCGCAACAGGAGTTAAGTGACGAGCAGGAATATCTGAAAAATGAGAAGCCTCCGTACGTGTGGGCGACTATTCGTCTCGAAGATGGGACGTTAAAGACGGGCCGCGTGGTTTTCACGCCGCAATGCCCCGCCGGTAGATTATGTGCCGAGCCTGATTTGACAATTCGGGACGAAACGGGCGATGACTGGACCGTTCCCGATGGAGAGGCTTCGGATGAGCAGGACGGTCAATAAAGTGCGCACTAGGCGCGTTGCTCTCGTTTCTTTCTTTCCAGCCAGAGGCGACGGCCCTCTACCATTGCGGCGACCACACGCGCTTTGCCTTCAGGGGTTTTCGGACCGGTAGATAATCCGCCATGCAGGCGGCAGCGAGAGCGACCCTGAATAGGCCAGTTTTTGCAAAACCGAATATGCCTTGGCAACCAAGCCCCACATCGCTGCTTATCTTTGCCATGAAATCCTAATCGAGCCATTAAAAATGGTATCATAATACCCTATGTATCGCCAAAGGCATTATGCATGAGAAAAGCGCAAAAGTCTTTGAAGCGGGCGACAGCATATTAGAAGACCTACGTGCCTCACCATTGTATGATGGCCCGGGCCGACTATACACAGCGTTTTTGGGGGACCGCCAAGCGGTCCAAGTGTCCCATGCTGAATTTGGATTTGAGATAATAAAAGAAGGCTGTGTATTCGCTACAATTCGTCAGGCTATGTACCTAGGTCATCCTGGACCACCGGTGACCATTCAATTGTTTGGCCCATGAAGCTTGTGAACTTCTTGCGACATTCCTCAAGATTATCGAAGTTATAATAATAGGTACGATCAGCCGTCATGCTGCAGTCGCGGGATCTTGTTTTATGCATGCATTGTCCAAGCACCTCAGAAAGTTTTTTGCCCACCTGCGCCTCACTGGGCCGGCTCCTTGAGGGATGATACCTACAGCCTTCGACAAAAAGACGGTAAAATTGTTCTGTGGCTATCCTGTGGTGCCAATCGTAAGGCCCAATGCATCCCGCGTCGAGACAGTCGAATAGCCAACGCTCAAATACGCCAAGAGTTTGGAGTTTGTTATCCAGCAATGCAGCCGTCTTAGGGACTTGTCGAAGATCAATCTCACTCAAGTCGTAATTCCGCAGATAATGCATAAGCGCCTCGCGTCCGCCGCTTACCATTTGCTTCGCGATTTTACCGAAATAGTCCGTGTCTTGTCGACGTGTGTCAGAAACATCAAGCACTAAAAAACGCCGGGCCTTCAGGCCGGCGGGAACAGCCCAAGAGTTATTCGTGGCGATAACGAACCTCAGATTATTTTGCACTTGCTGTGCATCTATACCCTTCCTCTCGACCATCATTTTGTCATCGGTAATGAGACTTTTTAAAATTCCCTCGCACTCCTTATCTCCAGCCCAAAAAGCTTCATCTGCAAACACGATGAGCACCTCCTGAAAATGAGCATTGAAGTGGCTAACAAGATGTTTGCCATTGGAAATCGTGATGAAATGTGGACCAAAAAGAGCGCCGTACTCCTTGGCGAAAGTTCCCTTACCGGTCCCTTCATCGCCACGCATGACAATACAAATTCCGATGCGTTCCGAGGGGTGCTGAATACTGTGAGCCATCAAGGCAATTAGGAACCGAAAGTTTTCGTCATTGCCCGCACAGATCACGTATTTGAGATGGTCAAGATAAAGGTCACAATCTCCTGGGATTGCTTGAACTGGCCAGCCTCTAAAAAGATTGAAGCAGCCTTCTGGTGTGCCGCCTGGATCAAAAATCACTCGTGTATACTGACGGCGGTCTGGATGTTTTATCCACCAGTCCGCGAGCGGTACGGATTTGTCACCTAAATGAATTCGCCGATTTTCAAGCTCTAATTTGAAATCCTCGCGTTTCATGTAAACAATTTCCTGAAACCCAGTTATAGGGTTGCGCCGTTCATACATGATGCGAGTGCGACCCTGCATGTTTACTATGGCATATTGCTGATTGAGCTCCCCTAAAAGGTCACTCTGCTCATCATTTCTCTTGGCCTTACTGCACACCCTCGCGACCTCTACCTGTAGATCTGAGCGATCCGCATATTTTTCGCCTATGCCCGTCGGATGCGCGGCAATGATGTTGCAAATGTCGTTTTGGCTCCAATTATTTCGATCATGACGGCACGCAATCAGCATCGCATGTCACAGCATCAAGGTAGGCCACCACGTCTGCTTTTCGGTAAAGCGTACGGTTACCATCCTTGAGATGGCGAATGCCTGTTTGCAGCCAAGCCTCTCGGTCTAGCTTT
Organism: Alphaproteobacteria bacterium; assembly: GCA_965199335.1. GTDB lineage: Bacteria > Pseudomonadota > Alphaproteobacteria > CALMVH01 > CALMVH01 > CBDAQV01. The sequence goes on from CBDAQZ010000004.1 coordinate 842,883, forward strand.
GCCACGCTACAGCGGCGTATGTGGGCTATCTCGTTCCGCGTGAAAAGGGCACAGCCGGGAGCTTCCCAAAACTGCTTTCTTATATCCTCTGGTGCTGCGAAATGCGTAAGCATTCTTTTCTCCTGTTCAATATGCAACAGGATTAGAACCGACTCTAAGAAGCCTGCATACACGTCTGGGCAGGGGGCAAAGGTACAGTTTTGCTAAATCGGAATATCTTCCAAGTGCGCCCACTCGTTTTTCTCATCTACCATGACGCGTTTCGTTGTCTTTTCATTCAGGAGGCGAGCTCGCCGAAGTATTTGGCGGAATTCGGTTGACCTAAAGTCTCGTGTAGCTGGTATGCCGATGATGCTAAATGCGTCTACGACAAACCGGTGATGATAGGCCGACGTTCGTCCTGGCGCCTCACCCCCAGAAAACCTAAGTAAGAGGGCTGCCGCGTAGCCTACAGCCAGTCCTTCAGTCTTGTTCTCACCCTGCCGAATGCGTGGCTGTATTTCGCGGATCAATCGTTTGCGGGTGTCACGGTAGGTTTCGCCGCTTCTCCTAGAGCTTGCGATCATACTGAACAAGACCAAGGGTAATGCATTTCCCTTCACCTTATTGGGTCGCATCAGGATACCCCTGTGATTGCCAGTGATGCGAGGGAAGCAGGACGTTTTCATCTGCTTTAATGTCGCCACCATTTCACCGGGCGTAAGCTGAATGCCTCCAATGACAGGATCAATGGAGTTACGAAGATGCCGGTAACGTTCAAACTCTCCGAGCACGTACCGCAAGAAATCTTCCAATCGCCCTCTCTGTTCTTGGTCTAAGCCAAGCCCGTTGGCCAAGTCTTGTAGCTTGTGCTTATTCCATGATCGCTCACTAGCCTCAATCACCCGGCGGGTTACCGTAGTCGCAATGCGCCGACGCTGATGCTCCGATAACGGCCGGGCTCGGCTCATGCTAGCCGATTACTCTATTTAGCTGCACGATGTTGTCGGCATCCATCATCGCATTCCAGATCAGGTCATTGACCTTCTGCATGGGCTTACGAAAGCGTTCTACGTCCGCGATGATGTAACCGGCAGTCACGTCACGTTCAGCGCTTTTATGATTGAGCAGACGCTTCACCACCAGGTCCGATAGGTCGAGACTTTCAGCGACTGTGGCAAAGGTTCGGCGGAGATCATGCACAGTAGTTTTGATACCGCATGCATCCGCAACGCCCTGCGTGAACGTTTTTGGTTCCGTAAGATGGGTTTTGGCTTTCTGCCCTGGAAAGACCCATAGCCCTTTCACCGTTTTCCTACGTGCTAGAAGGAGTGCGTGAAGCTGCGTTGACAATGGAAGAACATGCTCAACACCATTTTTTGTATCTGGAATGGTGACGGTGGCACGATCCAAATCGACGTGCTTCCACGGGAGTGAAGCGGCCTCCTCGCGCCGAAGACCGGTCAGTAGTATTGTGAGGAGGTAATCCCGCCCGGTTTCATTTTCTAGCGCCTGAAGCCCTGCGTACCAGGCTGCAAGTTGATCAAGCCGGATATAATTCTTGCGACGTTCAACGCCATACCATGCGCGGACTCGGCTTAGTTTTCGCACAGGGTTTATAGCGATTACCGGCTGGCCTCTGCCATCCTCAAATTTGGCCTCCGCGAACGAGAACAGCGCGCGCACGATCCGCATAACCAGATTGGCCCAAGCCTCGCCACGTTCCTCACCTAGCTTTTTATGCCGCCGCTCAATCATATCAGCCGTAATGTCGACGAGTGGCCTGTCCAGCCAGTCCGCTACTCCTAGCGGCTCCTCCGTTTTTTTGTCTCTTCCTTCGATTGCGCTTCGATAGGTTGCTACGGTTTTGGGTTTCAAACCCCTTCTTGCCTCATAATAGCTTTCCCAGCACTCACGAAGCGTCACAGACCGAGCGCGTTTGATGGCCTTTTCTTCGACAGGGTCGCGACCGCCGGCGATACTACCAAGCATTTCCTGAGCGCGCTTCCGCGCAATCTCCGTGGAGAGCACGTTGGCCCTGCCAAGAGTGATGCGGCGAACCTTACGGCCTACCAGGGTCTCGACGATATAAGACTTCGTGCCAGCGGCCGTGACACGGACGCCAAACCCTTTCAGGTCGTCGTCTCGGAAGAATGCTTGCCCAGAAGCAGGCGGGGACAGCTTTTCAACGGCTGATTTAGTAAGTCTCATTTTGCCTCATGTAGAAACAATGTAGAAGGGGTGTTTCGAAAACCTTCTAATCGCTTCTACACGCATCAAGCCAGAAACGCAAGGGTTTGCGTGATGTTTCAGGTCATTTCGTACCGGCTCAAATCCGCTAGAAACGCCATTCTGCTAACTCTTAATCAGCGGGTCGTAGGTTCGAGCCCTACTGCGCCCACCATTTCTTCCAATACTTTAGGACAAAGCGGTGACTTCTTCTGCATGGACGCGAAGAAGGTTTGGGTAACACGTGGGTAACAACGAGCGGGTGCCAAGGGGAATATGGCATACTACATACGTAAACTGCCGAATACGTCTACAACACAGTTATGGCATGTCGACGGACAGAGAGCTGTGCAGGTGGGAGTATTCAACCCGGAGCAGGTTCCAGGGTCTTATTTTCAGGCTGCCGGAAGCTCCGACATTTGGGATGTTATTCGTAGCCAGACGCCTTGGTTTTTGCCGGATGGACAAAACCCGTTCGAGAAAGTTGATCTAAGTCTAGGAGAGTATTACCCGCGCATTGCCCGGCCATGGAGCGCGCACCCTCAGCAAGCGCCGTCGCGTAGTCCGGATAGCTGGGCGAAAAATAATCTAATCGCAATTGCTCGGGGTCAGCTGACAGCACTAACCAGACAGCTCAATCAAATATGCCAGACTATTCACCCCGCTCCTGAAACCTTTGCTACATATGGGCATGACATCAGGAATCTTTTGATATTGGCATGCACTGAAGTGGAAGCTTCTTGGCGAGGCGTACTTGAAGCAAACGGCGTTCAGAAAGATCGGTTTACCAGCAACGACTACGTCAAGCTAAACTCAGCCATGCGCCTAGATGAGTATGCTGTATGCCTATCTAGTTATCCGTGGCTGCCGCCTATACGACCATTCAAGGGATGGGAGCAGGGAGGCTCACCTAGCAAAAATCTGACTTGGTATGACGCTTACAATGGCGTGAAACATAATAGGGAAAACGAGTTTTCTCGTGGCACACTATATGTGGCTCTGGAAGCACTCGCGGCTTGTGCAATTATGCTAGTTGCGCAGTTCGGAACGATCGGTGCATTGGGCCAGAATTCAGAACTAAGCACCTTCTTTGAATTCGCGCTTACGCCTGTGTGGCCGATTAAGGAGATATATGTTTACCCTGTAAACGACAAAACCGGCTGGAAGGCTGTCCACTATCCATTTGGCTAACCACATGAAGATTGGTCGAAACCAAATCTGCCCGTGCGGAAGCGGAAATAAATTTTAAAAGGTGCTGCGGAACAATATGTAACCCGGATTCGGCGTCTCACACACCGCCAGGAATGCTCAGCTAGGCACAGGCAATAATGCGTTCGCATAGCGCAAAGGAAAATGTCTGCCGCCAGCAGCAAGGGCATGGCAACCCAATCTTCTCATTTATTTCAAATGGTTATCGCGTCGTGGCGGTGGGCGGAACGGTTTTTTGGGATAAGGATAACCGGGTAACGGCCTATCGTGGTTCGGGACCTGCCGGCTGCCTACCCTGTGGAATAGTACCCATGATTTTCGGTCATGCTTGCTAACGCGCAGGGCAAGCCCCGGCATTAGGCTGTCGAAAAATTCCTGTCTTCGGTCTGTGCTTGTTTTCAGCTTGTCGACAACGGCGTCGGTTAGCCGAACCCGTGGCATAGGCTGGGTAACAGGCGGGTAAACGCCCATATCGTTTTTACGTTGCGCCATCTTAGCACGCTTTATGACCAAACCCCGGGGCATCTCAATGGAAACAACGAAGACTGGCAGAAATTTTCCACGACTCTTATATGGTCATGGCTCGAGATCGGCGTCTTGCACTCTTACGATATTCGCCAGCGCTGATGTATCTGTGTTGAGCTGAGCACAATGTGCAGCCGCTTCGATTATTCGCGGCACGGTGTAAACGTATTTCGCTCTTTCCGCTTGTTGACGGGGGTCGCCTATAAGCTTTGCAAGCTGGCGATCTGGTGGCGTCGATTCTCTTACAAATCGCGTTTCTATAACGGCTTCCTTGTTCCGAACGCCGACATTAGCTTCAAGTACCCAAGATCCATGTACGATGACATTTCGTGTGCGGTTCATTTTCTTCAAGCGCCGAATCACAGCCTGAAATGACTGCCGATCTAGCGGGTCCACAGTTAACGTTCCACATTGGGTTAGGAAATCGAGCTGGCCTCGCATCATTGTATTTGATGCGATGGCGCGCGCCACTCGCCGACCAGTTATCACAACTTTTGCTATGAGCACAGTTGTAGTGGTTTCTAATAGACTCCATTCGGTCATGAACCGACCCAAAGCTTCAAAGCCTTTAGAATTGTCGGGAACTATAATATCGAGGTCCGGTCCCACAGTTCGAGGAGCCGGAGGGGCATTGGTACCACCTGCTTCAAGAGTAGCCGGGAGAATTACATTCACGGGGTAGGGTAAGTTGTCTACTGCATGTGCAACGCGTACCCGAAAGCCAGAAGGAACTGCCATAACGAATACGAGCCTCTGTTGGGCGGGCAATTAGGTTTGATACTAATTATCTGTCTCGGTGGCTATCCTGCCTTGACAATAACGGCAGTTTCCTAATCGGTCAGATTTGCGAAGTAGCAAGGGCCGGGGGCCATCCCAGTCATCAGCCCTCCTTATTGGGCAAATCCTCAAGCTTTCGATCCAGATTGCTAATGTCCAGCTTTTGCTCAAGAATAGTCAGGCGCTTATCGACCTCGTCTAATGCCATAAGAATTTGTTCGCCGAAACTAATTAATTTGAATTCAAACCATTCCGTCTCCGCCGGTTGTTCTCCGCAGATCGTCTATTAATGCGATAGTTCGAGCATCAAACATTTTTGAAACATAGCTCGTAAGTAAGTTGTGACTGCTTTAAATAGCAAACGTTGATCGAACACCAGAGAGGCTAATCGTAATTATGAACTATCGCATTTATTATCGCTATCTTTGGATTACCCCCTGCAATGGCACTTGTTGCTAATCATAAAAACAGGCGATCATAATGGTTACGTGGCTCGATGTGCATATCGATGAAAAGGACAAGGTGAAGGCCCTGGGGGCCAAATGGGATCGAGATGAGAGGAAGTGGTTCGTGCCCGATGGCATGGACATTACCCCCTTCCTGCCGTGGCTGCCCAAACCCAAGACGCGCAAGGACAAGGCCGAGCGGTTTCGCCAGCAGAATCTGCGCGACAGCCGAACGGTCGAATGGCAGAAGAAGCAGCCGAGATTCGGGAGCGCGATCATTACAAATGCCGGCATTGCAAACGCGACACCGGCATAATGCTGCAGATCCACCATCGTTATTACGTCGAGGACAAGCGGTATTGGCAATATCCCGAGAAGGCTTTGATTTCGCTTTGCGAGGAATGCCACCAGCGTGAGGAGGATGCGCTATTCGACGCGAAACGCGATTTACAGCGCGCTATCGGTTGGCGCGATGGCGAAGCCAAACATATGAACCTGCTGGCGGAGGCTTTGGACAAGGCTCCCGAACATTACTCCATCGGCGATATCATTGGTGCGATCACCGAGCTGATACAGAACAAAAGCGTCCTGAATCAGGTCGTTGCGATCAGACGAAAGAAAAAACCGACCGACTCTTAATCGGCTTGTCTCAGAGAGCCCACTGCGCCCACCAAAAACTATGATTTTCTGCGGCACATCACGGTCACGTTTCGAGATGCGATGAATGCAAAATCACTCTTTCGCCAGCAAGGCTGCGGCGGCGTTCACCAGTTGCGAGATGGCGGTCACTACCTGGGCGACGGCAAAGGGCTTGGTCAACAGCACGCTATTGGGCACGCCCTTGGCGCTCCATTCGTGGGCGCTCGCGCCTGTCATGTAGACGACCGGCAGCACATCGTTGATTTCGCGCGCATGCTTTGCGACATCCCAGCCGGTAAGCGTTCCAGACAGGTTGACGTCGGTTATCAGAGCCCGAAACTCGGCGCCCTTCTCGTCCAGCAGAGTAACGGCTTCCTCGCCGCTACGAGCCACGACGACGCCATATCCGCCCTCGGTAAGGCCCTCTTCCAGAACCATCTGGATGGATTCCTCGTCTTCCACGAGAAAAATCAGGACGGGTGTGTTCACGGTTGCTCCTTGTTTGCAAATGGAGCGGATGTCTCCCCAGTGGATCTAACTCCCGGCGGGCCATAAAGTTACTGACAATATCAACAAAAGCGATCGACCTCTTGACAAGGATCGCGTCACGCATGATGTCGTGGATATCCAGTGACCGGGGGCGGGTGTCAGGTGACACCGCCGGATTGCATGGGTATGCGAGACCGACATGACGGCTATGAACGCCATTCAGGCCCTGAAGGGCCAAATCCTGAGCTTCAATCTGAGTCCAAAAGGGGTGCCGGAAGGCATCATCCTGCAGCTTGCCGACACGATGGTGCAGGTGAATTTCGATTCCGAAATAGCCGGACAGCTAACGCAGATCGTTTCCGAAGGACACTCCGTCGTGGTCGAGGCGCGCCGCGATGCGGACGTTCATGCCGATGCTGCCAATCCTGTGTTCAGCCTGCTCAAACTGTCCCTTGGCGACGATCCGAAATCGGTACTGGTTGCCGATGGTGCGGCCGAGACCGATGTAGTGGTCACCGGAAAAATCTTGCGGCTGAACCACGCCCGGCGCGGTGAGGTCAACGGCGCTATTCTCGACAGTGGCGAGTTCGTTCACCTTCGCCCTCACGGCGTGCACGCCGTCGGTGGGCTTGCCGTGGGCGAAACGATCGAAGTCAGGGGCGATGTAAGGCCCGGATGGTCGGGCCACAGGGTGATCGAAGCGCGAAGCGCCAACGGCATCGAGATCGGCAAGCCGCCGCACAAAAAGCACGAGCCGAAACACAGGCACGAGGCGGCGCACTGACGCAGGCGCGCCGTGACCCTCGATAACAAGGATGACTGCCCGCCGGAACGCCGGCCAAGCGCGCGCAGCCTGCGCGGTCTCGACTGGACGAACTTCTTCCTCGCGGACGTTCAGACCGGCGTCGGTCCTTTCCTCGCGATCTACCTGACCTCGATGCCGGATCTGGGTTGGAACCAGGAATCGGCCGGTCTTGCCCTGACGGTCGGCGGCATCGCCGGCATTCTGGCGCAGACGCCGGCGGGAGCCCTCGTCGACAGGCTGAAATGCAAGCGCACCCTGATTGCCGTCGCGACTCTCTGCCTGGCCGTTTCCGCATTGGTGATCGCACTCTTCCCACGTTTCTGGCCGGTCCTCGCCGCGCAAGCGGTAATCGGCTCAACCAGCAGCGTCTTTCTGCCCGCCATCGCCGCCATGAGCCTGGGCCTGGTCGGCCGTGCCGCCTTCGACCGGCGGCAGGGCCGCAATCAGACCTTCAACAGCGGCGGCAATGTCGTGGCAGCCATCGCCATGGGGCTTCTGGGCTACCTTGTCAGCAACAGGTCCATCTTCGGGTTCGTTGCCGGGATGATCGTTCCCACGCTGCTCTGCCTGCGCTGGATCGATCCCAGGGAAATCGATTACGATCTTGCCAGAGGTTGCGCCGAAGGGGGTGCGGATCGCGGCGATGCACACGGGATACACCGCCTGTTCGCTGACAAACGGCTGCTCATCTTCCTTGCCTGCGCGGTGGCGTTCCATTTCGCCAACGCGGCCATGCTCCCGCTTCTGGGCGAATTGCTGGGCGAGGGCAAGGGGCGAAGCTCCATGCTGTTCATGACGGCATGCGTCGTCACCACGCAGATCGTCGTCACGATATTCGCCGGCCCGGTGGGGCGTCTTGCCTCTGTCTGGGGACGCAAGCGCTTGCTGCTGATCGGGTTCGCCGTGCTGCCGATCCGGGCGCTTCTATACACGTTGACACATAATGCGGCGGCTCTCGTCAGCATCCAGATACTGGACGGCATCGGCGCTGTCGTGTTCGGCGTGGTGTCCGTTCTGGTGATTGCCGATCTTACGAAAGGGACCGGCCGCTTCAATCTGGCGCAAGGATTCATCGCCACGGCGGTAGGGATCGGCGCTTCGCTAAGCCAGGTCTGCGCAGGGACCATGGCCCACCGCTTCGGGTATGATGCGGCGTTTCTTTTCCTTGCTGGCATTGCGGGCGCGGCGTTCGTGCTGTTCCTGACATTCATGCCGGAAACCCTGCCGGGTAGAGCTAAGGAGGCCCGTAATGACGGGTGAACCCGGCGTGGCAGCGATGGCAACGATCGCCATCGCTGTCCTTTCGACAGCCGCCGTGATTATCCGGCCATGGAAAGTCCCGGAGGCCGTATGGGCGGTGTGTGGAGCGGTCCTGCTGCTTGTCTTCGGGCTGCTTCCCATGTCGGACGGACTGCGCGCGGTCGCCAAGGGAACCGACGTCTACCTGTTCCTGACCGGCATGATGCTGCTGTCCGAACTGGCCCGGCGCGAAGGCCTGTTCGACTTTCTGGCGGCGCATGCGGCAAAGCGGGCGCACGGCTCCGCGTCGCGACTCTTCCTGCTGGTCTACGGCGTTGGGACGCTGGTCACCGTCTTCATGTCCAACGACGCCACGGCTGTCGTGCTGACGCCCGCCGTCTTCGCCGCCGCAAGGGCGGTGAAGGCGAAGCCCTTGCCCTACGTGTATGTCTGCGCGTTCATCGCCAATGCCGCCAGTTTCGTTTTGCCGATCTCCAACCCGGCGAACCTCGTCCTGTTTCAGAGCAAGACGCCGCCCTTGCTGGCTTGGCTTGAGACCTTCGGCGCTCCCTCGCTCATCGCCGTTGCAGTGACGTTTGGCGTCCTGCGCTGGACGCAACGCGCGGTGTTGAAAGAGCCGATTGGCAGCGATGTCGATGCTCCACCTCTCTCCAAAAGGGGAGTCGCCGCCGGGATCGGCATCGGCTTGACGGCTATTGTGCTCATGGGGGCGTCGGTAGTGCAAATCCAGCTTGGCTGGCCGACCTTTGTTACCGGCGCTCTGACCTTCGCTGTCGTATTATCGATCAAGCGTGAATCGCCATGGCCTTTGCTCAAGGAAATATCATGGGCAGTCCTGCCGCTTGTCGCCGGCCTGTTCGTCCTTGTCGAGGGACTGGACCACGCCGGTCTCACCAAGCTTGTCTCCGGCCTTCTGGTCGATAGCGGTTCGCACAGCCCTGCATGGACCGCGATGGGCGCGGGAGCCTTCATCGCGTTCGTTTGCAACCTGACGAACAATTTGCCGGCGGGACTGATCGCAGCGCTGACGTTGAAGGGTGCGCATGCTGGCAGCCTCTTGCGCAGCGCCGTGCTCGTGGGGGTCGACCTCGGCCCCAATCTCTCCGTGACAGGCTCGCTTGCCACCATCCTCTGGCTCACGGCCTTGCGCCGCGAGGGCGAAACCGTCTCGGCCTGGCAGTTTCTCAAACTAGGAGCGTTAGCGATGCCCCTGGCCCTCATTCCAGCGCTCGTCTCGCTTATGCTGCTGGATCATTGAGCATGTCCCGTCTGCAAAGCGGGCTGCACCCCCACCACAACCTAACGGAGACTCGGATGAAGAAACAACTCCTGGTCCTGCCATTGCTGCTGGCAGCTTGCGCCTGCCATCCCAATCCGCCGCCGCCACCGCCGCCTCCACCGCCGGCAGACCACGCAGCGCCGCCTCCTCCTCCTCCAGGTCCGAACCGGCCCGTGCCGCCGCCGCCGCCGAATTCAGACCAATAATGGTGAAACCAGAGCCGGGCCAAGTCCCGGCTCCCATTTCTCAAAATTTGGAGACCAACGTTATTCCTCCCACCATCAGTATCGCTCCCAATGCCCGCCACCAGTTCATCGGATGCTCCGGCATGCGCAGAAGCCCGTAGTGGTCGATTGCCAGTGACATGACGAGGTTTGCTGTGATTACCAGCCCGTTGAAAGGTCCGGCCCCGATCTTGTCCACCATCGTCAGTCCGGCATAGCTTCCTTTTATGCGACTCTACGCTTTTTCAGCCGTCCGATTTCGTATATTCGCGCCAATGAAATTTCCTCTTCGTCTCTCCGCGGTCTTGGCTTTTACCGTGGCCTGTGCGCTACCCGTCAAGGCAGGCGTAAGGCAAGGTTACATCCAGCCACAAATCCATAATCATCACTACGATTACGCCGACTGGCATTATGAAGATTATACGGATCGGGCGACCGGCCAGCGTTTTCACAGGGCGACCAAGCGCGCCGACCAGCCTGCTCGAACCGACAATGGCACTTTTGCCGCAAGACTCTCCCTTCGAATGACCCCGGATTTGCATCTGCAGTTGGGCACGGTTCAAAACGGCGGCCGATCACTTGTGGATTGTTCGACGTCCTGCGTCGTTACGATGCAGTTCGATGACGATGACCCCGTACAGGTAAAAGGTAGCCCCGTAACAAACCCGAGCAACGTGGCGCTTGAACCGGCTCAGGATTTGGTCGACCGCATCAAGGCTGCAAGAGAGGTCAAGATTACAGCCCCTCTGAGAAGTGCCGGGCCGGTTACATTCGACTTTGCTACGTCAGATCTCGAATGGCCACGAGACGACAAGCAGGGCGAGACGAAAAGCACAGAAGATCATGGTGAGGATTCCAACACACAAGGCACGCCTCCCGAGTGATCCCGCCGGGCCTGCCGGCGAAGGTATCTGGTACGATCGACACTCACATCCGCAAGCAAGGCCGGAGCAGCGCCCACGGTCGAATCATAAAGCTGACGAGCGGGATCAGACCGGCATGCGGACGATGGCTTTGTCCTCTTCGGACAAGGTACTGTGTACGTGGATCAGCTTCTTGCGCGCCTCGATCGCCACCTTCACAAGCTGTTGCAGTTGCGGGTTTGTCGGCATGTCCCCTTCCAGCGCGGGCAGGATGACCGTAACGGGCGTGTGGGCGCTGGCCTGCAATCCTGTGACCGTGGCACTCAGGGCATTTGCCGCCCTGTTTACTATGTCGGTCTGCTTTTTGAGCTCTTCCTTTGCAGAGTTGAATTCTTTCACTGCGGTTTTGAAAGCTTCCAACGTTGCCATACTGCCCTCGAAGTTGAGGGCCAAGGATGCACAACCTTTGGAGAAAGTCGAGTCATGACCGATCCCGTCTTCCATCCTTGCCCCGGTATCGCCCATCGGCATCCGTGCGCAGGCGTGACCTACAGGGTCAACCAGGGGGATGCGGCAAACCAGATCATTGCCAACACGACCAGCACCGATCCGGGGCCGAACGGCCAGCTGGACATCTACGCACCCGAAACGGGCCTGTGGTTCGCCCGTTCTGGTAACGACCTGGTCGTCGACGTCCTGGGACCAGAGAAGGCTGCGACGATCAAGAACTGGTACGCCACCAGCACGACCAACTGGCAGCAATTGTCGGAGATCGTCGCCGGAAATTATTTCGAGACCGTCGAGACCAGCTTCCAGAACCTGATCCAAGCCATGGCGACTTTCGCCGCCGCCACGCCAAGGGTTCAATCCGCTGACTACGACGCATACCAGCCTGAGCGACAGCTACCACACAGGGCAGTTCGGCAACACCGCTCTGGCGATTGCTTTGAACGGCGCCTGGAAGGGCACCGGCTAACTTTCCCCCCGATCCCCTGTGCGGCTCTGTCCCTCCGGGCACAGGTCCAGCAGGGGGCAGCGCGCGCAGGCGGGCCGGGCGGCGAAGCAGCAGCGCTGGCCGTGGATCATCATGACCTCGTGATTGTCGTAGACCTCCTGTGCCGGCCAATCGGGCGGCAGCTGCCCGGCTAGGATCACATGGGACCGGGCCTCGCTGACCTTCGGGCCAATCAGGCCGGTGCGCATCGCGACGCGGTAGTGATGGCTGTCGATGGGCAGTGCCGGCATGCGGAGCAGGCTGAACAGCAGTGTTGCGGCGCTGGTCTTCGGGCCGACGCCCGGCAGGTCCTGCAGCCAGGCGCGTGCCTTGTCCACCGGCAGGTCGCCCAGGAACGCCAGTGATAACTCGCCATGCCGCCGCATGATTTCCCGCAGCACAAGCTGGATGCGCGGCGCTTTCTGTTCGGGCCAGGTAACGGCGGCGATGGTGTCCTGGACCAAGGCCAGCGGCGCCTCCATTACTTCATGCCAGGTCGGGAAGCGGGCGCGCAGCGCCTTGAATGCGACTCCCGAATCGTGATTGCGCGTGCGATGCGACAGCAGCGAGGAGATCAGCTCGCTGAGCGGGTCGAGATGGTGAAAATAGGGAATCGGGCAGCCATAGACGGCACACAGCCGGCGCTGGATTTCCAGCGCCTTAGCCTGCAAGGGGGCGGGCCCGGATCGTTCGGTGCGAACATCATGCCGACCACTTAGTTTGCCGGACCTCAAGGAAAATCCCACCGAACCTACAAATCTCGCAAGAGAGCAAGCTAACCTTGGCTCGCATCAAAACGAAACAGGATTTCCCACAGAAATAGATGTTTACAAAAAGCACTTGAAAGATGTAATAATAAAATTCATATTTTATTAAGGAGCTGATTATGTCGTTTGCAGGAACTATGCATACCATGAGTCCGGGACAGCGCCTGTGCGTGTATGTGGGCATTGCAGGAATGACCTTGCTGCCCAAATCCGCATTCGACCTCGTGGCGGGCGAAATCGGTTCCCACAAGGCAAATGCGACCTCTGCTCAGCATGCAAGTTCCGAGCAGCAAGCGACGAAGGGTATGACAGATATAGGCGCCGACGCGGTACTAATAGCCTTGGGACTGTCTGTATTCCTGCGGCGTAACGGCAAGGTTCGCGAAAACGAGAACGCCGCCTAGACCCTGATTCGTTGATGTGACATTATCCGTCCGGATCCAAGGGAACCTGCGTCACCTTCGAACAGGGGCGCGGACCGTGCCGCGGCCTAGTCTTGGCGCAGCCGAAGGCGGGCCGATCGAGGAGATCCCCTAACGAGAAGCACTGGCACGGCGCCACCCCGGCGACCGCCATGACGCACACGCTATCCAGGAAAAAACAGGACGGCAGGGTCGTGGACTGGATGGAGCGGGAGAGCGACGACAATATCGGCTCTGAGTTCGAATAAAGACTTTTTTATGTCCGAAACTGTTGCGATAAGTCTAACGACATGTTAATTTGACCACATCAATTTTGGAGTGCGCCATGGGTGAGTTTCTGGAAAATGTTGGTTCCGACGATGCCGGCGATGTCTCACCGACTCTGCGCCTGAGGACGGGCCTGGAGAGGGCCATTGATCAAATGACCAGCAGCGCCCCGCCGTTCAGTTTCGGCGGCGACCCCGATGAGGATGACGACGGGCTGGAACTCGACGGTGACGATTTCGAAGACGAAAGCTATAACGCCGCCGCTATAACCGATCTGTCGGATGAGGATGAAGTGCTGTTCGAAGGTATTGCCGCGGTTCCCGCGCAAACTGTCGAGGCCGCTCCATCGGCCCCTACGCGCAACGAAGGTGCCGGGTGGCTCGATTTCCTGCCCTCGACCGGCCGGGGCGATGCAGCGGGACCTGTACCCGCCGATCTGTGAAGCGCTTCCGCTCATACCAGGACAGGCAATAAGCCGCTAGAATGCCGACCCGTTTCATTGTGATCGGGGGCGGCATCGCCGGGGCATCCGCGGCTTACGAGCTGGCGGCGTATGGCGACGTGCTGGTGCTGGAACGGGAATCCTCTCCCGCCTATCACTCCACCGGCCGCTCGGTCGCGATCTATTCCAGCACCTACGGCAATGCGCCGATCCGCGCGCTCAGTACCGCAAGCCGTGGATTCTTCGATGCGCCGCCCGCCGGTTTTGCCGATCATACGCTGCTGACGCCGTCGGGCGAATTGATCGTCGGGCGCAGCGGCAGCGAAGGCCGCCTCGACGATCTGGCGCGCGCCTTCCAGGTGCTGACCCCTTCGGTCCGCCGCCTTACGGCAGGAGAAACTATCGCCCTCGTGCCGGTACTGCGCCGCGACTGGCTGGCTGGCGGCGTCTACGAGCCGGATGCGATGCATATGGATGTCGATGCTATCCACCAGGGCTATTTGCGGGGGCTGAAAGCGCGGGGCGGCCGCATAGTCCTGAATACGGAAGTCAGCGGCTTGCACAGGGCCCATACCGTCTGGCGCGTTGAAACAGGGACTGACTCCTACGAGGCCGACATCGTCGTCAACGCCGCCGGCGCGTGGGCCGATGTCATCGGCGCCATGGCCGGGGCCAAACCCATCGGGCTGATGCCCAAACGCCGGAGCGCCGCGATCATGCGCTTTCCCGAAGGCGTCGATGGCGCACGCTGGCCGTTTGTCATCGACCTGGACGAGACTTTCTATTTCAAGCCGGAATCGGGCAAGCTGCTGGTCTCCCCCGCCGATGAAACCGACAGCGAACCGGTCGATGCCTATCCCGACGATTATGACATAGCCGTCGCGCTCGATCATATCCAGCAGGCGGCGGACCTGCCGGTAACAAGGGTCGAACGTAGTTGGGCAGGTCTGCGCAGCTTTGTAGCCGATCGGTCGCCTGTGGTCGGCTACGATCCGATCGTGCCCGGCTTTTTCTGGTGCGCGGGGCAGGGCGGTTATGGCATCCAGTCCGCCCCGGCAATGGGCCGGGTGAGCGCCGCGCTTGCTACGGGCGATTCCATGCCCGACGATCTGGCCACGCTTGGCCTGATGGCCGAAACATTGTCGCCAGGCCGCTGCCAGGGTTAGCCATCAAGGGAGTTATCGATGTTCGAGGAAAACGACGCACCTATGAAGAAACCGGCCTTGAAGCCGCTCGACGCGCTTTCGATCGACGAGCTTGAAGCCTATATCCTCCAGCTCGAGACCGAAATCGTGCGGGTGAAGGCGGCGATTACCGTAAAGCAAAGCCATGCCGAGGCGGCGGCGGCATTCTTCAAGACGCAGTCGTAGAAAAGGGCGCCCCGTTGCCGGAGCGCCCTTCCCTTATGCGATCGTTTTCTAACGCCGTGCCAGACGGCCCGCGACCCAGAACAGGATCGCGCCGACGGCCACCGTGCCGACCGGATCGCTCTTGAAGCGGCGTGCAACCAGGCCGGCCGCATACTCACCGGCGGAAATGACGCCGTCGGCAAAATCCTCGACCAGATCGTCGCGATGATCCCAGGCATCCTCTGCCCGGTCGCGTACGCCATAGGCGCGGCCCTTCAGGTCGCGCGCCCTGCGGCTGACATCGCTACGCAACGAGTCGTAGACATCGCTTGCGTCGTCGATGAAATCGTCAACATTGTCGCCAACTCTGGCCAGACGCTTCTTTAGGCGGTAACGGCTCATTTTTTTCTGCTCCTTGAAACGACCGGAAATGAGATACGGCCCGCCGCAAGGCAGGCCGTAATCCCTGCTAGGTTAAGCGACGCGGCTGGTCGAGTTAGCCGTGCTCAACGTATCGGTATCGAACTCATCATTGGTGCCCATGATGGATTCGATGGTGCTGAGGCGATCGCTGTCGGTACGGACTGCGACCAGCGTGCCGCCGGCCGTCACGGCATCGGCGTTACGGGTTGCGGTCGCGTCGTCGACGCCGTTCTTGCGCAGGCCTTCGATGATGGCCGAACCTGCGGCGCCACCGGCGGCGCCGAAGGTGAAGCCTGCAAGGGTCGCGCCCAGCCAGCCCACGGCGGCAAGCGCACCCAGACCCGGCAGGGCGATCAGTCCCAAGCCCGTCAGCAGGCCAACGACACCACCCATGGCGCCGGCACCAACCGTCGCATCGTAATCGGTATCGGCTTCACGCTTGTCTTCGGCGGTGGTCGCATAAGGGGCCAGGCCGGCATGCTGGCTGCTGTTGGACAGCAACGTGATATCGCGGTGCGGAATATTCGCGGCTTCCAGCTCCTGCACGATCTGGGCGGCCTGCTCATACGTCGCGTAGATGCGGGTTACGGTGGTGGTGGTCATATTTATCTCCAACGTTACGAAAAAGGGGGCCGCTCCCGAGGCGGCCATAAGTACATAACTAAAGAGAGGTTCGTTACGTTCCCAAAAAAGAAAACGGGGGCCCTGGCCCCCGTTCCCTCATGCGGCTCGATCAGGCCGCGCGATGCTCGATCGTCGGCGATTCATTGGCCGGCGTGCCAATCGTTATGGTGCGCGGCTTCAGCTGCTCCGGTACCTGCCGTTCCAGGCTGACATGCAGCAAGCCATGCTCCATAGTCGCCCCGGTCACGGTTACATGATCGGCCAGCTGGAACCGGCGCTCGAAGGCGCGGCCGGCGATACCGCGGTACAGGTACTGGGCCTTCACCCCTTCCTGTTGCGACTTGCCCCTGATCGTCAACGTATTGTTCTCGGACACGATCTCAAGATCGCTTTCGGCAAAACCCGCGACCGCCATGGTTATGCGATACTGGTTTTCTTCGAGACGCTCGATGTTGTAGGGCGGATAGGCCGCGCCCGCATCCTCGGCGCTAAGGGCGCTTTCGAGCAGACGCGACATGTGGTCGAAGCCGACCGTGGAACGGAAAAGCGGCGAAAAATCGAAACTACGCATTGATACCCTCCTGTTGAAGCGATACCTGATAATTAGGACCAACCGGAATGGTCTGGCCCTGGCCGAACCCGTACGGGCTCCGGTCGTATTGGATCTGGGCATCGAACGCGGGGTTTCAAGAACCGATATGACGACACAATCCCTGATGTTCATCGAGCGGCTGTACAAGGAAACGCTGCAACTTCTGAACGAGGCGCGCAGCTACATCACCTATGCCGAATCCACCAACGAGAAGCTGCCGTCCAACGCCAGGCTGCGCGTCAGCTACGAAACGCTGCGGATTACCGCCCGCCTCAGCCAGGTGATGACGTGGCTGCTGACGGAAAAAGCCGTGGCGGCGGGGGAGATCCCCGCCGATCAGGCGCGGGGCGAGGGCTTTGCGATCTATGGCGGCGAGTTCTGCGCCGAAGACCCGGCGGACGAGGATATGCAAGCCCTGCCCGACGGTCTGAAGGATCTGCTGGCGCGCACGGGTTCGCTCTATCAGCGCGCGCTGCGGCTCGAGGAAATGCTGAAAGGGACGGAGTAGCCGGAACCTAGTTGGTTTCGGTCTTCTTCTCGTTCTGTGTCGGCTGGCTCTGGATGCCGAAATTGGCAAACTTCTTGTTGAAGCTGTCCAGGCGGCCGGCGCGGATGATCTGCTGCGATCCGCCCGTCCATGCCGGATGCGACTTGTAGTCGACGTCCAGGCGATGCGTGTCGCCTTCCTTGCCCATGGTGCTGAAATACTCGTGCACGGATCCATCGGTGTGGATGACGTTGATCGAGTGGTATTCCGGGTGGATGTCTTTTTTCATGAAACTGACTTTGCGGGGCGAAGGGTCAAGGGAAGCCGCGTTGGTAAGGCATTCCAACGGCGAAATCAAGCCGCCTGATGAGGTTTTGCTGTTAGCGGAAGAACTTCGAGGCCGAGCAGATGCCCTTCTGGTCCGCCGAGGCGACGGACTGGCTGTGCGCGGTGGCGCTGAACTGGCTGTCCAGGGTCATGGCGCCGGCGGCCATGCTGGTGAACATGACCGTCGAAAGGACGAAAAGGCGCAGCTCGCGGCGTGTGATCCGGAAGCTCTTGATCTGGTTCAGAGTGTTTGAAAGTGCAGACATCCGTTAACCCGTCCTTTAGTAAAGCAGTATTTAACAGAACCTTTCGGATATATCAACAAGGATTATTCCGACCGGTTCCACAAAATACAGATGCAAATATCGCGCCAAGTGGGCGAAATGGCGGATTTGCTATATTCCGGCTGACGGGAATGCAGGAAGAGACCGCATTTTACCCGGCAAACGTCCCTGAAGGCATTTGCCGGGCGGCAGGATTTGCCAGCCTATTCGCGATTAAGGCTAGGCGTGCGCGGTTAAAGCGCCGGCCTTTGCCTCTGGCGCCTCCTTGTTGTGGTGATCGCCTGCCAGCATGACATAGACGGCGGGAACCACGAACAGGGTGAACAATGTGCCCACCGCGATGCCGCTTGCGATCACCAGGCCCATGGCGAAGCGCGATACGGCCCCGGCGCCGCTGGCCATGATCAGCGGGATCATGCCCAGCACCATCGCCGCCGTGGTCATCAGGATGGGACGCAGCCGGATGCCGCAGGCCATCTCGACCGCTTCGCGCTTGGTCTTGTTCTGGTCCTTCTGGATGTGGTTGGCGAACTCCACGATCAGGATGCCGTGCTTGCTGATCAGGCCCATCAGCGTCACCAGCCCGACCTCGGTATAGATGTTCAGCGTCGCCCCGCCGATGCGCACCGTGCCCAGCAGCAGGATGAACAGCAGCGCGCCGGCGATAGACATCGGCACCGACACCAGGATGATGATCGGATCGCGGAAGCTTTCGAACTGCGCCGCCAGCGCCAGGAAGATGATGATCAGCGCGAACACGAAGGTGGTGACGAAGCCGCTCGATTCCTGGACGAACTGGCGGGTCTCGCCGCCGTAATCGATCGTGTAGCCGGGCGGCATGTATTTCGCCGCGATGCCCTTCATCACGTTGATAGCGTCACCCTGCGGCAGGCCCGAGACGCCGGCCAGCGTGGCCGAGTTGATCTGCTGGAAGTGATTGAGCGATTCCGGCACCGTCTGGGTGGTAATGTGAACCACCGTCGATAGCGGCACCGAGCCGCCGTTGGCGGTGCGGATCTGGTAGTCCAGCAGCTGTTCGACGTTCAGGCGGTATTTCTGCTGTACCTGCGGGATCACCTTGTAGGGGCGGCCGTCCAGGCTGAAGTAGTTGACATAGCCGCCGCCCAGCATCGCGCCCATGGCGCTGCCGATGTCGGTCATGCTGAGGCCGAGGTCGGCAGCCTTGTCGCGGTCGATCTGCAGGGTCGATTGCGGATCGTCGATCTTCAGGTCGTCGTCCATGAAGAAGAACGCGCCGCTCTTCATCGCGTCCTGGTAGATCTTGGTCGCGACCTCGTTCAGCTGGTCGAAATTGTCCGTTGTCTGGATCACGAACTGGAACGGGAAGCCGTTGCTGCCCGGCAGGGGCGACGGCGCGAAGGCGGCGATCTTGACGCCCGCGATGTCGTTCAGCTGTGCCTGGTCCAACGGCTGCAGCTGCATCGAAGTACGCTTGCGCTCGCTCCACGGCTTCATCACCTGCCCGCCGATCGACGTGCCTGGTGCATCGACCTGGAAGACGTGGAAGGTCTCGGGATAGCTGGCGAAGATGTCGTAGACCTGCTTCGCGTAGATTTCCTTCTGCTGCAGCGTCGCATTCGGCGCAGGGGTCGACAGCGCCAGCAGGTAGCCCTGATCCTCCTGCGGGGCCAGCTCGTGCTGGATGCCCTTGCTCAGGAAATAGATGCTGCCCAGCATCAGCAGCGCGAACACCGCCGTAACCGGTATATAGTTCAGCGTCGAGTGCAGGCGGCGCTCGTAGAAACGGCGCAGGCCGTCGAATATGCGGTCGATGAAATCGACGGTTCGGTCGGTAAGGCTGGCGCGGTTATGGGTATTGGGCTTGAGCAGCTGCGAAGACAGCATCGGCGACAGGGTCAGCGCCACGATCGCGGAGATGGTGACCGCGCCGACCAGGGTGAAGGCAAACTCGGTGAACAGCGCGCCGGTCAGGCCGCCCTGGAAGCCGATCGGCACGTAGACCGCGACCAGGACGATGGTCATCGCGATGATGGGGCCTGCCAGTTCGCGCGCCGCCTGCAGGGCAGCGTCATAGGGCGACATGCCTTCCTCGAGGTGGCGGTTGACGTTCTCAACGATGATGATGGCGTCGTCGACCACCAGCCCGATTGACAGCACCAGCGCCAGCAGGGTCAGCAGGTTGATGGTGAAACCGAACAGCGCCATCATGACGAATGTGCCGATCAGCGACAGCGGGATCGCGATCACCGGGATCAGCACCGAGCGCGGGCTGCCCAGGAACGCGAACACGACCAGCGTCACGATCAGCAGCGCCTCGACCAGCGTATGCTCGACCTCGTGGATCGAGCTGTTCACGAAGGCGCTGGAGTCATAGATGATGTCGGCGGACAGGCCCTGCGGCAGGTTCTTCTGGATATCCGGGAAAACCTTCTTCACACCGTTCAGCACGTCCAGCAGGTTCGCCGCGGGCGCGATCTGGATGCCGATATAGACGGCGCGTTTGCCGTCGAACGCGACGCGGGATTCATAGTCGTCGGCGCCCAGCGAAACGTTGGCGACATCCTGCAGACGCACCACCGCGCCGTTGGACTGCTTCACGATCAGGTTCTTGAATTCCTCGACGCTGTGAAGATTGGTCGAGGCATTCAGGTTCACCTGCACCATCTGGCCCTTGGTGTTTCCGACGCCGGAAACGTAATCGTTCGCAGCCAGCGCCTGGCTGATATCGGCGGCGGTCAGGCTGTAGGCGGCCAGCTTCCCGGGATCCAGCCAGGCGCGCAGGGCGAAGTTCTGGCCGCCGATGACCTCGGCGGTCTGCACGCCCGGCACGGCCTGCATCTTCGGCTGCACCACGCGCACCATGTAGTCGGTGACGTCGTTGGGCGCGAGAACCGTACTGTAGAAACCCATGTACATGGAATCGATGGTCTGGCCGACCTTGACCGTCAGAACCGGCTGCTGCGAGCCCTGCGGCAGCTGGTTCAGAACCGAGTTCACCTTGGTGTTGATCTCCGTCAGCGCCTTGTCGGAATCGTAGTTCAGGCGCAGGTTGATCGTGATCGTACTGACGCTGGTCTGGCTGGTCGACGTCATGTAGTCGATGCCGTTTGCCTGCGCGATGGCAAGCTCCAGCGGGGTCGTGATCTGCGCCGCCACCAGATCCGGATTGGCGCCGTAATCGGTGGTCGTCACCGTCACGATCGCGTTTTCCGTGCGCGGGTACTGCAGGATCGGCAGCGACAGAGCGGCGCGCAATCCCAGCACCAGGATCAGCAGGCTGACGACGGTAGCCAGCACGGGGCGCTGGATGAAGATATCGGTGAATTTCATGGCTGGTTTTTCCAAATACGGGACATGCGATACCCATCGTCACCCGGGGTTCTAGCCAGGATGTCTCTCAGGACGAGAAACGGCCGCGGCCGGCGGGCGACGTGGGGACTTGCCATTATTGATCCTGCGGCGCGGGGTCGGCGTCCGAGGCCGGCTGGACCTTGTCGTTGATCTTGACAGGCGTGTCGTTGTGCAGCTTGCCCTGGCCCGAGGTCACGACCAGGTCGCCGTCGGACACGCCGCTCAGCACCTGGATCTGGTCGCCGCGCGTCGCGCCGGTCTTGATGAAGGTCTGCTTGGCGAACAGGCCGGCGGCGCCCTTCGAATCCTTGTCGACCACCAGGAAGACGGTGCTGCCGTAGGGGTTGAAGGTCACGGCGGTCTGCGGCACCGTCAGGAAATCCTGCGGCACGTCGGCGGCGATCTGCACCGACCCGTACATGCCCGGCAGCAGTTCATGCTTCGGGTTCTTCAATGCGGCGCGGATCAGGATGTTGCGGTTGGTCGCATCCACCTTGGGGTTGATCGCCACGATGTCGCCGGTAAAGCTGCGGCCCGGATAGGCGTCGATCTTCAGGTCGACCGGCTGCTTCAGCTTCAACTGCTGCAGGTTCTGCTGCGGCAGGTAGAAATCGGCGTAGATCGGATCGAGCGCCTGGAGCGTGACGACCGTCGTGCCGGAGCTGACATACTGGCCCAGATCGACCAGGCGGATGCCGAGGTGGCCGGAAAACGGCGCCTTGATGGTACGCTCGTCGATCAGCGCCTGTTGCTGCGCAATCTGCGCCTTGAGGTTCTTCAGGTTCGCGTTGTCCGCGTCCAGCGTCGCCTGCGCCACAGCCTGCGCCTTGAACTGCTTTTCATCGCGGGCGATGGTGATCTCGGCCAGCTCTTCCTGCGCCTTCAGCGAGTCAAGCTTGCCCGAACTGTCGTCGAGCCGCAGCGTGATCAATGTCTGTCCCGCCTTGACGTCGTCGCCGGAATTGAAGTTCAGCGTGTCGACTATGCCCGATGTTTCGAAGGCGAGGTCGGTACCGTTGACCGCGCGCAACGATCCGACGGCGCTGAGGTTGGCCTGCCAGCTTTGCTTGTCGACCTTCGTCGTCGAAACGACCTGCGGCGGATTCTGCATTGCCGCCATGAACTTCGCGCCCTGGGCCGCGCCATAGGCACGGAACCCATAGATGCCGCCGGCGATCGCGCCGAAGATTACCAGCATGATGATCATGCGCAGCGTCATGGAGCCGCGCGGCTTGTTCGGGTTGTACTCATGTACAGTGCTCATCAACGGTCACCTTTCTGATTATTCGACAGGTCGGCCTGCCACATTGTCTCCGCCGCTTCCTTGCGGTCGTTCGCGGCATCCTGCCGATCACGGAAGTCGGCTTCATCCTCGTTCTTGACGTCGCCGCGATTCCACCAGCCGCCGCCCAATGCCTGGAACAGCGATGCGGTATCGGCGTAACGCTGGCCCTCGGCCTGTGCCAGGGCGACGCGGGTCTGCTGGTATTGCTGCTCGGTCGTCAGCAGGGTCAGGTAGGTCAGCGACCCGGCATCGAACTGCATCTTGGCGATCTTCAGGCTCTGCTCTGCGGAGCGTTCGGCTTCGACCGTCGCCTTCAGCGCGTCCGCATCGGCCTCGATCGCGCGCAGCACGTCGGCGACATCCTGGAACGCCGCTATAACAGTGGCGCGATAGCTGGCCAGGGCCGCATCGGTCGCCGCCTCGGACTCGCGCTTCTCGTGCAGCAGGGTGCCGCCGTGGAAGATCGGCTGCGTCAGACCGGCGCCCAGCGAGTAGATCTCGCTGCCGGCGCCGAACAGGCCGCCCGTCGTGACGGATTCGCTGCCGTAGCTGGCGCTGAGGTTGAGCTGTGGCAGCATGTTGGCGGTCGCCACGCCTTCCTCGGCCAGGGCGGTGTGCACCTGCGTCTCGGCGGCGCGGATATCGGGGCGCTGGTTGACAAGGTCCGAGGGCAGGCTGACCGGCAGGTCGTTCGGCAGGGTCAGCGTCGCAAGATCGAAGCCCGCGCCGTCGTCCTGGTTCGGGAAACGCCCGATCAGCGCCATCAGTTCGTTGCGCGTCTGCGCCAGCTGCTTGTGCAGCGGCGGCAGGTTGGCCTTCTGTTGCGCCAGCGTCGTCTGCTGCGTCAGCACGTCGGCCTTCGATACCGCGCCCAGCTCGAACTGCGAATTCAGGATGCGCAGCGAGTCCGTATCGATGTTGATGATGTCTTCCTCGGCCTTGATCTGCGCGCGCAGCGACGCGTCCTGAACCGCCGCCGAGACGACGTTGGAAGTAATGCGTCAGGTAGGCAGCCTCAAGCTCGTACTGCTGGTATTCCTGCTGCGCTTCCTCCGATTCCACCTGGCGGCGCGTGCCGCCCCAGACGTCGACATTGTAGGACGCACTGACCGAGGCGTCGTAGATGGTATAGAGCAGGTTGAACGGCAGGGCGGTGCTGCCGCCAGAGCTGCTGCTGCCAAATTCCGCAGCGCTGTTCTTGGAGCGGGTCACGTTGGCGCCGCCATTGATCTGCGGATAGAACGCGCCGCGGCCGGCATAGACCGCCTCGCGCGCCTGGCGCAGGCTGGCCTGTGCCTGTTGCAGCGACGGGTTGTTGGCCAGCGCCTCGGTCACGTAGGCGTTGAGCGCGGGCGAGTGGAACACCTGCCACCATTCGCCCGGAATGTCCGATCCGGGCGCGAAGGCTTGCGGCTCGCCGTTCTGGGAGTCGATGCCGCTGGTGGCATGCCCCATCTCGCCGGTCGTGTAGTCCGCGCCGCCGGGCGCTAACGGACGGAAGAAATCAGGCCCTACGGAACATGCCGAAAGGACAAGCGCCATCGCGGTGGCTGTCAGAGCGTGCCGTTTCATGCGCGGGCCGCCTTCGCCGCCGCCAAAATCGCCAACGTATGTTCGCGCACCAGTGCTTTTACGGTGTTCTTCATTTCATCCCCGAACTCGCCAAGGCCCAGGCTTTGCCGAATGGTATTGCCCAAGCATTTGTTTTTGAAATTGACCAATTGCCCCACGATCGCGATGGCGCGCAGATTCGCCTCCTGCATATCGTCTATCCCAGCGATCTTAGCCACGCTCAGGGCGCAGGGGCCGATCATGCAACGCACGATCGCGCCGCCCAGCGGCTCCAGCATCGTGCTGTTTTCCAGCTCGGCCCGGGCGATGAACATGCCCTGGCATTCCTGTTCCTTCTGGTCCAGCACCATGTCGGCGAAAGTGTCCAGCAGGTTCAGGAGCGCGTCCTGCACATCGGCGATCACCACCGGTTCGCGCAAGGCGGCATCGATTCGGGCCGTCGCCGTCGCCATCTCCTGCTCGATCTCGGTCGCGATGCAGTCCACCGCGGCGCGGTAAAGGCCTTCCTTGCTGG
Source organism: Alphaproteobacteria bacterium (assembly GCA_965199335.1). GTDB lineage: Bacteria > Pseudomonadota > Alphaproteobacteria > CALMVH01 > CALMVH01 > CBDAQV01. The sequence continues at coordinate 867,289 of CBDAQZ010000004.1, forward strand.
TGAAATGATACTGGATCGCAGGCTGGTTTACACCGGCTTCGGCAGCCAGTTGCCGCGTCGATGCGCCCTCATAGCCCATGGTCGCGAACATCTCGATCGCCTTGTCGAGGATGCGCGACCGTGTCGTTTCGACGCGCGGGTCGGTGTGGGGCCGGGGGCTGTCCATGACAGGGAGTTATATCGTTCGATAGATAATGTCAATCGAACGATATAATTTACAGGAAATAATGAGGTATGATGCGGCTTTTGGGGCAGGTGATGGGGTTCGGGCTTTCGCGCACGATCATCCCGGCGGGTTCCGTACCGACCATCCACGAGCCGATCACGACATTGTATCGAACACAGGCACCGTCGCCATCTCCTGATAGACGATACGCCGCGTGTCATATGTGCCGGGCGTGGTTGCCACCTCCTGCCCGCCGCGGACCATGGTTATGTTCGCCCCTTCGCGCGACAGGATCGGCTTGGCGACGTAATCCGGTCCGACCTCTTCCGCGCTCCACGAACAGCGCAGCAGGTTGGGATGGCCGGGAAACAGCCGCCACAGCAGCTCCAGCAGCGCCTTGTTCGACCACAGCATCTTCCATGCCGGCTCGACGATGCCGACCTGGTCGAGGGGCGATGTGCGGGCCGAAGCGTTCCTGCGCCAGCCATTCCCAGGGATAAAGCTTGTGCAGGAAACGGATCTGCCGGCCGGAAAGATCGACGAACGCGCCATTCACATATTGCGTATCCTCGCGCCAGCCGATGTCGGGCACGGCGATGAACTGGGCCGGGAGGCCCGCCTGCTCGGCCAGGTCCAGCAAATAGGTGCAGTGTTGGGATTCCTCCAGCGCATCGGGCATGGCCGAGAAATACAGCCGTTCGCCCGGGGGGATGAACCGCCCGATCGCCTGCAGCCGGTCGCGCAGTTTCTCGTGCAGGCTGTTGAACTGGTCGGCGTCGGGATGCGTCTCCTGCAGCCAGTACCACTGGGTCAGCGCGGTCTCGATCACCAGCGTCGGCGTGTCGGCGTTGTATTCCAGCAGCGATACGCGCTGCGTCGCGGGATCGAAGGCCAGGTCGAAGCGGCCCATCAAATACGGATCCTGCCGCCGCAGGCTGGCCAGAACGTAATCGCGGTAGGAATAGGGGATGCCGAACGCGTTCATCTCGTCGGGATGGGCGGCGATATGGTCCAGAGCCTTCAGGCAGAGGCCATGCAGTTCGACGCTGGCCGCCTCGACGGTTTCGATTTCGGCCAGGGAGAATTCGTAAGCTGCGTCTTCCCGCCAATGGCCGGTCTGATCGTTATAGATCAATCCGCTTTCGGCGATTTTCGCCTGCCAGTCGGGGCGGGGCTGCTGAGCGAGGCGCCTCATCTATTCGCCGCCGCCGCCATGGCCGCCCGCCGAATCCCCGAAGCCGCCGCGCGATACGCTGCCCCCGGCGGCGGAACTGCCATCGGCCCCACCCGGAACGGCGCTGCTGCCGCTGCCGCTTCTGATGCCGCTGCCGCCATGCCACCAGCCGAAGCCGCCGCCGCCATAATAACCGCTGCGCAGCGGGCTGGCGTAACCGTTTGGGTAGCGGGCGAGGGCCTCGCGGCATTGCTCGCTGGTCCGGTCACGCAAGCCGTTCAGGCATTCCTGCGCGCGCCGCTGCTTGCCGCGTTCGTCGCAGCCCGTGACCATCAGGGCCGACATCGTAGCCAGCAATCCCAGCGTTATCGCCTTGCTGGCGCGCCGGTTGTTTTTAATGCTCTCCGCCATGGAAGGGCAGGATAGTCAAAACGGAGCTGTAAAAACAGAGAAATCCTGAGGTCAGACCACGATATTCAGCAGGCTGGCGGCGTTCGAGCTTGCGACGGCGTTGCCGGCAGCCGTACCACCGGCCAGCGAGGCCATGGTAACCGATGATAGATCATTGGCGCTGGAGGCGTTGCCCGGCCCGGACACTTTCTGCACCGCGTCGGCAAAGCTTGCCTGGTTCGAACCGGCAGGCGCCTTGGCGGATTTGTTGGCCTGCGCCGTCTGGGTCGCCTGCTGGATGAGAAACTGCATGTTGCTGGTGGAGATGTTGCCGATCGATGACATGACGATTCCTTGAAAGGGTTCGCCACTGCCATGCAAAATCCATGCCTGGTGATTTAGAACCTTACCGTCGGCGATGGCTGCACGGGCGGCAGAGCGACCGGCAGGCGTCGTTGCCGGCCATCGCCCGGCCTTTCGTCAATGCTGTCACTTACAATGCTGTATCCGCCCGAAGGCGATGCGATGCAGACCTGGTTGCGTTGCTTCTTGGCGAACATCAGAGCGTCGTAGGCGCGGTTGAAGACATGTTCCCCCTCCTCGTCGTTCCCCGGCGCCGACACGGCGATGCCGAAGCTGGCCGTCACATGAACCGGTGCGGCATCGCCGCGATTCATGGCCTTTGCGACCTCATGGGGAAGATTTGCGAGGTCGCGGCGAAGAGCCTCGGCGCGCCGGCCGATCATGTCGCCGTCGTTGCAGCCCGGAAACAGAATGGCGATTTCGTCGCCGCCCGGCCGCCGGATGACGACGGTCTCCGGGCTGAAGCGGTCTGTGACAAGGTCTTCCACCCGATCGAAAACGAAACGGCTCCCCGCGTACCCATAGGCCTGTCGCACACGGCTCAGATGATCTACGTCGACAAGGGCTATGCCATACCCGGTGCCACCGGCATGCAGCCCGGCAAGCGCGCGATCGAGTTGCGGCGGCGCGGCGGCAAAAGGCTGTGAGTCTGGCGGCATTGATTTAGAATATATTAATTGCGCGGCAAAAGCCAGCGCCAGTACGTTGTCATGCGATAGAATGAAATGGTGGAGCTGGCTGGACTCGAACCAGCTGGACATCCCCGCAATCACCGAGGTGTCGCGCTGCCCAGCCCCACTGAGGGTGGAGAGTAGCGGGAAGAAGTTAAGGGCAGTTTACCGATTCAGCGCGGCATGCCGATCGTAATCGGGCAGGGCCAGGTCTTCAACCGTGCCATGATGCCGTTCTGGCAGGCGACAGGAAGAAGCTGGAAGGCTGGGCCGATGTCGGCGGTGGGCGCAGCACGCCCTCCTCGATATACCGGATCGCCGACAGCATTCCGTCGCGTGAAAACGGCTTGGGTATCACGCCGTCGCCGCCGGCGAAATCCGCCGGAAGCTTCAGGGGATTTGCCGTGACGAACACGACGAGAGCCTCCGACCATTGCGCTCTCAGAAACCTGGAAACATCCAGCCCGCTTGTGCCTTCGGCAAGGTGAATATCGACGAATGCGATATCGATATGCAGATCACGCCTCAGGCCCTCGACCTCGCGCAGGGAGGCTGCCTCGCCCACGACGTTATGGCCGAGATCCTCGACCATGGCTTCGATGTCCATGGCCAGCAACGCTTCATCCTCTACGATCAGAACGTTCAGGGATGAACGGGGGTGGCTCATGGGGTTGCTTCGACCTGAAATGACAAGGTAACGCGCGTTCCCGGAGCGGCATCGCTCCAGACTGCTGTCGCACCTGCCTGTTTGGACAGCCGGCTTATCAAGGTGTGTCCCAGGCTGGCGTTTGTAAACACCGTATGTTCCATTCCGGGCCCATCATCCGAAATCTCGATGACGGCAGTATCGGACTCCACTCGTGCCTTTAAGGTTAAAACGCCAGGCCTGCCGTCGCGAAACGCATGCTTGACCGCGTTGGTGACGATCTCGTTCAGGACGATGCCGAGGGCGGACGCCTTTCCCGAATCGACATCTATCGGTTGCACGTCCGACTGGACGACGATGTTGGTGCGCCCGCTGGAGCCTATGACGTCGGCGACCAGGCTGGCGGCGAAGCTGCCGACATCGAACCGCGTGATATCCTCTGACTGGTAAAGCTGGCGATGCACGGTCGCCAGCGCGTCGATGCGTTCGAGCATGTTCTCGAGCTTGGACGACAGGGCCGGATCGTTGATCGTGCGGGCCTGCAACCGTACCAGGGAGCCGATCATGGTCAGGTTGTTCTTGACCCTGTGATCGACTTCGTGAAGCAGCAGCGTCTTGGCTTCCAGCGCGGCTTTCAGGTCGGCGGTGCGCGATTCCACCTCCCGCTCCATCTCCAGTTTCTGCCTGCGGATATCGGCCTGCGCCTCGATCCGCTCGCTGACGTCGAGCTGCGAAGCGAAGAAGAACTGGATCGCCCCCTCGTCGTTTCGCACCGGGCTCAGGTAGAGAGCGTTCCAGAACGTCGAGCCATCCTTGCGGTAGTTCAGCAGGTCGATGGCGATCGACTCGCCGACGGCGATGGCCTGCCTTACTTTATCGATCTCACCCCGATCGGTATCCGGCCCCTGCAGGAACCTGCAGTTGCGCCCTATGACCTCGTCACGGGAATAGCCGGTCAGCTTCTGGAACGCCTCGTTGCAGAATACGATCGGGTTGTCCGGCTGGGCCGGATCGGTGATGACCATCGGCATGCGCGTGCCGCGCACGGCCGCCGCGAACGGATCGCCCCGTCCCTGATCGTATCGAAGCGTGTCGGTAAGGTGCCAGTTGTCGCGCTGTTCCATTGAGTTGGCGATGACACAAGATGGACGAAATGTCTACAACTGCGGTCGTTACAGGCGTGTCGAGCGGCCTCGGCCTGAACCTGGCAAGATAACCCCGAAGGACAGGCAAAGCCCGCATATGAGCGAATTACTGTCTGGCCTGGCGCCCGACGGCACGACCGACGGCCGAGAGTGCCGGCAAGTTGTCGAGCCACGTGCGCAGAATTGGTTTTACTATGCGTTGCGCCGGTTTTTCGATTACGGCATTCGCGATCTTCGCCGCCAGGATGGTCGAAAGAACAGCCGAGGCGAATGCCAGCCATTGGGGAAACTGCAGGGCGTCGATCAACCACCGGCCTATGCTCAGGAAAGGGGCGTGCAACAGGTAAAGACCAAAGCTCCAGAAGCCGAGTTGCCGCATAAGCCTGTTGCCGAACAGCAGCAATCCCAGTCGACCGGGCAAGGCAAAGGCTGCAATTGTAAGCGCGCACAAGAGGGCATGAGGGAAGTCCGCATACAGGCCCATGGCCACATACCCGTGATTGCGCGTGAATACCACGTCGTAGCAAAGCAGGGCCAGCAGGAAGGCTGCCTGCAGCAGCGAGGCAAGGACGGTTTCGGATTGCTGCGGCCAACGCTCGATAAAAAACCCGGCGACGGCACCGAACAGGAAGAACTTCAATTCGGCGGGTAACGTCGTGCCCGGTGAAACAGGCGCCGCATACAGCATTCCGGCAACGCACAGGGCCGTGAACGCAAGCGGCAGCCAGGTTTGCCTCAGGCAAGCGACCGACCACCAGAGCAGGATGAAGAAGGCGTAGAATTGCACCTCGGGCGGAATCGACCAGAACACGCCTTCGGATCCCGAGAACAGCAAGTGACGCAGCAGGTTGTGGTTGGTGATCTGGAAAACGAAACCGGGGTCGACCGATTTGACGATCAACCACGAAACGACGATCACCAGGAGATAAAGCGGCGCGATGCGGGTCACGCGGTTGGCGATGTAGGCGTTGACATGGTTGCGGGTGAACGCCTGCCTACCATGCAGGAAGGCCATCAGGAAACCGCTCAGCGTAAAAAAGAGCGAGACGGCAAGCGTACTCAGGAAATGAAAATTGTAGTCCGTCAGGCCGACAGAATAGGCATGGTGCACGATGACGCACAAGGCGGCGGCGCCCCTGATACCGTCGAGCGCCGGCATATGCCTGCGCTCGCTATCGCGGGATTCATGAAGCTTGAGTGCTACGATCTAGGGCATCCCACATAAAGCGAATGGTGCCCGGAGACGGATTTGAACCGCCGACACGAGGATTTTCAATCCTCTGCTCTACCAACTGAGCTATCCGGGCCTGCGGCGGTCATATAGGCAAAGCTGAAACGACCTGTCCAGTCCCTACTTCCCTGTCCCTCAGCTTTCGTCGTTTTCGTCAGGCAGCGGCGGCGCGTCCTCTACCGGAATGGCGTAGCCCTCGCCGAACCAGCGTCCCAGGTCGACGTCGGCGCAGCGTTTCGAGCAGAAGGGTTTGTACTTGTCGTCGCTCGCCCGCTTGCAGATCGGACACTGGCCCGCCGCGATCATGGAGCGCCCTGCGACAGTGCCATCTGCGCCTGCAGCGCCGCCATGCGCTGCTGCGTTCCGACCAGCACCACCTTGTAGGTGCTGCCACCCTCCACCAGCGCATAGGTGATCATGCGGCCGGTAAGGCCCCTGTAGGTTTCGTCCGTGCTGCTGCCGGTCTGCTTCACGGCCAGCTTCATCCTCGCCATTGCGTCGCCGGTGAAATATTTTACCACGTCGTCCATCGGCGCCTTCTCCGCCTTCACCGCGCACAGGCCGTCGTCATAGACCACGATGGCATAGTTACCGGCTTCCTTGTCCTCGCGCAGCCACACCTTGCCCGCCATGTCGTCGAGGAAATATTTGCTCTGGCGGTCGTTGGCGATGGTCATGTTCGCGTCCAGATACACTTTCAGTCGCGCGAAGCGGCCGGCATAGGCGACGCAGGTCTGGTCGAACAGGTCGACCAGCGCGACGGCGGCGGCGTCGGGACCGTCCATGGATTTCATCGCCGGCTTCGCCCAGACGGGCGGGGCCATAAACGCAAGCAGGACGAGAAGGGTCGAAAGAGATTTCATGGTATGGCCGGAAGGGTTGTCGGTTTGCGGCCCAGCCTGTCCGCCAGCGGCAGGTCGCGCGCGGGCCGCGTGATCTCGATCAGGCCCGAGGGCGTCGCGCCGGCCACGCGGCAGCCGGCGGGATCGTCGGCCAGCGCGCGGCGCACGGACTCGACCAGCATTGCCGGCTTGTCCTTGGAGGCCGAGGCGGCGAAGTCGATCACGATCAGGCCGGACAGGTTGCGCAGGCGGATCTCGCCGGCGATCCGGGCCAGCGCCTCGCGGTCCACGGTCGCGGGCGAACGTGTACCGGCGTTGACGTCGATCGCGGTCAGGGCGGATGTCTTCTCTATGACGATGGAGCCGCCCTTGGCCAGCCGCGCCTCCGACCGGGTCAGCGCCTCCAGCTGCTCGGCGATGCCGCGCGCCTCGAAACTGTCGTTGACCGGAACAAGGTGGTGCTGCGGATAATCGTGCGCCAGGCGGTCGGCGGCATGGGGGCCTTCCTCCAGCATCCCTTCCTTCGCCGATCCCGCCTGGCGCTCGATCCACAGCCAGCGATGCCGCAGGGCGCGGGCCTCGGCCACGATGGTTTCAAGCGGCGCGTTCAGGGCGGTGGCGCGCAGGATTCCGCCCCTGATGCCGGCGGCGTTCAGCGCCTTGACCACCTCCGCCGCGTTCTCGGCCTCGATCCTGCGGCTCAGGGTGATCTTCCCCGCCAGCGGCAGGTATACGAAATAATTGCCGCCGAACGAGATGTCGTCGGTCAGTATGTCCGCCTTGCCCTCGCTGCGCAGGCTTTTGACCTGGGCGGTGACGCGGTCGCCGCTGGTGCGCTTGCCGTCGCGGAACAGGCCCGATTGTTTTCCCATGTCCGCGAAGGCGCCGATATGGGGCGAGACGCGATCAATCGTCACCAGCCAGATCGAGCGGTAACGGCACGGCTCGCCGATCCGGTCGACGGCCAGGTCGATCATCCGGCCTGCCTTCACCAGCGCGGCGAACCGGTAACCGTCTCGCTCCTCCACGATCAGCTCGGGACTGGGTTCAGACGGCATCTGAGGCAAAACCCAGGCCGTTCAGGATCTGCCGTGTATCGTAGAGCGACAGCCCGACCACGTTGCTGTACGAGCCGGAGATGAAGGATACGAAGGCGGCCGCCCTACCCTGTATGGCGTAGCCGCCCGCCTTGCCCAGCCCCTCGCCGCTGGCGGTATAGTCGGCCAGTTCGGCAACGGTGAACCGCTTGAACGCCACCACGCTGTCGACGATGCGGGCGCGCACCAGCCCGTCAGGGCTGACGATGGCGATGGCGCCGTGGACGCGGTGCCGCTTGCCGGACAGGCGTTGCAGGCAGTCCTTCACCTGGTCGGGCGTTTCCGCCTTGGGCAGGATGCGCCGGCCGCTGGCGACCACCGTATCGGCGGCCAGCACGAAACTGCCGGGGCGCTGGGCCGCGATCGCGGCGGCCTTGGCCCGGGCCAGCCGTTCGGCATGCGGGCGCGGCAGCTCGCCCGCGAGCGGCGTCTCGTCGATATCGGGCGCGATGATTTCGGAAGGGACGATGCCGATCTGGCGCAGCAGTTCCAGGCGGCGGGGCGAGGCGGAGGCAAGGACCAGCGGGCTCATGCCGGTACGTCCATGTCCTTATTTATGCCGGAAGGTGATACGGCCCTTGGTCAGGTCGTAGGGCGTCATCTCGACATTGACGCGGTCGCCCGCCAGGACGCGGATGCGGTTCTTGCGCATGCGGCCCGAGGTGTGGGCCAGGATTTCGTGACCGTTGGCTTCGAGCTTGACCCGGAACATCGCGTTGGGCAGCAGTTCGACGACCGTGCCGCCAAATTCTATCAGATCTTCTTTTGCCATTTATCCCGTGAAAATAGGTTGAGTACGGCCTTATACGTAACACAGCGCCGCATTGACAGCAAAAAGCCGCTTTCTATGAATAACGGCCGGCCGGACCGTTATTGCTGGCGTCCTCGAAGCGCTTGATCCACTCGCCCAGCTCGACCGGGCGCGTTTTCAGCGCGGCGCGGTTGACGATCAGGCGCGAGGTGATGTCGGCGACATGCTCGATCTCCACCAGCCCGTTCGCCCGCAGCGTCGCGCCGCTGGAAACCAGGTCGACGATGCGCTGCGACAGACCCAGCGAGGGGGCAAGCTCCATCGCGCCGTTCAGCTTGATGCATTCGGCCTGTACGCCGCGCCGCGCGAAATGCTGTCGCGTGATATTGGGATATTTGGTCGCCACCCGCACATGGCTCCAGCGTGCCGGATCGTCGCTCGCCACCATGTCGGCAGGCTCCGCCACCGACAGGCGGCATTTGCCGATGCCCAGATCCAGCGGCGCGTAGATCTCGGAATAATCGAATTCCAGCAGCACGTCCTGCCCGGCGATCCCCAGCTCCGCCGCGCCGAAGGCGACGAAGGTCGGTACGTCGAAGGGACGCACCCGGATGATGTCCAGCCCAGGCACGCTGGTCGTGAAACGCAGGGCGCGGCTGTTCTCGTTGTCGAAATCCAGTTCGGGCTTGATGCCCGCCTTCAGCAGCAGCGGGCGCAGTTCGGACAATATGCGTCCGGTGGGAACGGCGATGATCATTTTTGTGTCGGTGTTGTCTTGGATCAGCGTCTGGGGTGTGCCTTGAACCATTCCCATATGAAACCGGTTCCGTCCAGCGCGTCGGCGGCGGGGCCCAGCGAGGACAATTCGTCGTCCACGCCATCGGGCCAGTGATGGCCTTGGCCCGGCACCACCAGGTAATCGACGGTCGCATCGCCGTTGCAGCCGGTCCATCTGGCGTCGGTCACGCCTTTGGGCAGCGGGTTGGCCGTGGGGCCCGTCTTGCACGCCAGCGCCTGGACCCAGCCTGTCGCGTCGGCGGTGGTCGCGGGCCGGCGCTCGAAGGCATGCGACCAGACATTGAGGCCGGGGCCGCCCGAAATCGGATCGGCGGGATCGCTGGCGCCATAGATCATCAGCACCGGCAACGGTCGGTCGGGCGTGCCCTTGCCCCAGAGATGGCCCGATACCGGCGCGACCGCGGCGAGGCGGTCGGACAGCATCATGCCCAGATGGTGCGCCATCGAGCCGCCATTGCCGAAGCCGGTGGCGTAGACGCGCAAGGGATCGATGTGCACGCGGTGCGAAAGGTCGTCCAGGGCGGCACGGGCAAAGGCGACATCGTCCAGGTCGCCGCGCCTGGCGTTGCCGCGTCCGGAGCCGTCGCTCCAGAAGCCGGGATTGGTCTGGAACATTTCAGGCTTCAGGGGGTCGACCGGCAGCGGATCGAGACCGAGGACGACAAAACCCTCCCGCCGCGCCAGCGAGGCCCAGCGGTAACGATCGAGCGCCGTCGCGCCGTCCTCCCCCGAATCCGGCAGCACGATCACCACGGGCAGCGGCGCCTGCGTGCCGGCAGGCGTCACGTAGGTGTACGACCGCTCATACTCGTCCACGGTCAGGGAAACCGTTTTCGTCTCGGCCTTGGCCGTGGTCGCGGCGCATAGCAGCACGAACAGGAATGCGGCCGCTATCTTCACGTCGTTTCTGGATGTCATTTCTGGTCCGGCAGCATGGCGTAGCTGCCGTTGCGCCATTCATAGACGACATAGCCCGGGGCCTGCACGTCGCCCTTGGCGTCGAAGGATACGGGCCCCAGCACGGTGTCCAGCCTGCCGCCATGCAGCGCCGCCTCGACCTTGGCGCTGTCGGTCGTGCCCGCCGCCTTCGCCGCGGCAGCCCAGGCCTGGAACGCGCCATAGGTGTAGAGCGTATAGCCTTCGGGCTCGGATCCCTGCTTTTCGAACCGTGCGACCAGGTCCTTGTTGGCCGGGTTCTTCGCGGGGTCGGGTGGAAAGGTAAACAGCGTGCCGTTGCCCGCATCGCCGGTGATCGACCAGAAATCGCGCGTCGCCAACCCGTCGCCGCTCATCAGGATCGTCGTCATGCCCTGGCTGCGCATCTGGCGCGCCAGCAGCCCGGCCTCGTTCTGCAGCCCACCGTAATACAGGACCTCGATCCCAGCCTGCTTCAGCTTGGTCACCAGGCTGGAATAATCCTTTTCACCGGGATTGATCTTGTCGTTCAGCGTTTCCTTCACCCCGGCGGCGTTCAGCGTCTTGCGCACCACGTCGGCGATGCCCTGGCCATAGGCCTGCTTGTCGTCGACAATGGCGATCTTCCTGTCCTTGAACCGGTGTACGATGAAGGCGCCGGCGGTGCCGCCCTGCTGGTCGTCGCGGCCGCAGATGCGGAAGATGTTCTTCTTGCCCGCCTCGGTCAGGGCGGGATTGGTGGAAGCCGGTGTGATCGCGATGATGTTTTCGTCGGCGTAAACGTCGGAGGCCGGAATGGCGCTGCCGGAGCAGAAGGGCCCGATCACCGCCGCGACATGCTTGGCCACCAGATCCCCCGCGACGGCGACCGCCTGCTTGGGGTCGCACTGGTCGTCGCCCCGGATGATGGCCAAAGGCTGCCCCAGCACGCCGCCCGCCGCATTGATGTCGGCGACCGCCATTTCCGCGCCGCGCCGCATCTGCTCCCCGAACGAGGCTTCAGGTCCGGTGAAAGGTCCGGCCAGGCCGATGGGCGTATCGGCACGGGCCGTGCCGGTAATGGCCGAAGTGAAAAGCGCGGTAAAAAAAATGAAACGCGAAGCGTAGTGCGTGGATATCATGGCCGCGAAACTAAACCTGGGCATCGATTCTGCAAACAAGAATATGAGATTCCGCGTTTATTTACCTCTCGTACGGGTATGGTTAATATTTACCTGCCACATTATCGCCATTGAACAGTTGCCTTGGCCTGTGTTACAGCCCGGCAACGAAAACGACCATGGATGGGGGTTTATGGTATTTTCAGCACGGGGCCGCTTGCGGCTTCTACTGATCGCCGCGCTTGTGTTTGCTACGATTTCAAGCCCGGCTTCTGCACTCAACTGCGTCGAATACGCCCGCAAGGTGTCCGGTATGGATATCTCCGGCGACGGCTGGCAGTGGTGGGCCAACGCCGAGGGACTGTACGAGCGCGGTCACGAGCCGAAGGAAAACGCGATCATGGTCTTCGGCCGCACGCCGTCGATGGATCACGGCCATGTCGCGATTGTCTCGCGCATCCTCAATTCCCGCCTGATCACGGTCAATCACGCCAACTGGGCGCACTTACGTTCGCTGAAAGGTCACGTCAACACCGGTGTCATGGTGCAGGACGTTTCCGACAAGAACGACTGGTCGGAAGTGCGCGTGATGGATGAAAGCAGCCAGAGCTACGGCCGCGAGAACCGCATCCTGGGCTTCGTCTACAACAAGCCGGGCAAGGGCTCGGTCGTCGCCGAGAACGGCGACTCGGACTCCAAGATCAAAGATATCGACAACGAATAGGCGGCATGCTCCGGTAGGGGCATGACTCCGTCACTCATCCGCCGCCTGCCCGAAACGCTGGTCAACCGCATCGCCGCGGGCGAGGTGATCGAGCGCCCGGCCGCGGCCGTCAAGGAATTGCTGGAAAATGCGATCGATGCCGGGGCCACGCGGATCGAAATCGCCATCGAGGACGGCGGCCAGCGCCTGATCGCCGTCACCGACGATGGGCGTGGCATGAGCGCCTTCGACCTTGAACTGGCGGTCGAACGCCACGCCACGTCGAAGCTGCCGGACGGCAACCTCGAAACCATTACAACCTTGGGCTTTCGCGGCGAGGCGCTGCCGTCGATCGGTTCAGTCGCACGGCTGACCCTCACCAGCCGCGCCGCCGGGGCAGGCGAGGCCTGGACGCTGGAGGTCGACGCCGGGCGCAAGCTGCCGGTCAGGCCGGCGTCCATCGCCAGGGGCACGCGGGTCGAGGTCTGCGACCTGTTCCAGGCGACGCCCGCGCGGCTCAAGTTCCTCAAGCAACCGCGCACCGAGGCCGGCCACGTGCGCGAGGCGGTGGAGCGGCTGGCGGCGGCGCATCCGCAGATCGGCTTCACCTTGGTCGACGACGGGCGCACCGCGCTGGCGCTGCCGGCCGAAACCGGCGACCTGCTGGAGGTCCGGCTACCGCGCATCGCCGCCATCTTCGGCCGCGACTTCCTGGAAAACGCGGTGCCGGCCCATGCCGAGCGTGGCGAGATCAGGCTGGACGGCTATGCCGGCCTGCCGACGCTGCATCGCCCGACGGCGGCGTGGCAATGGCTCTATGTCAACGGCCGCCCGGTGCGCGACCGCCTGCTTTTGGGCGCGGTGCGCGCCGGCTACGGCGACCTGCTGATGCAGGGCCGCCACCCGATGCTGGCGCTGTTCCTGGAGGTTCCCCCCGATATCGTCGATGTAAACGTCCATCCCGCCAAGGCCGAGGTCCGGTTCCGCGATGCCCAGTCGGTGCGCGGCCTGATCGTCGGCGCGCTGAAAGCCGCGTTCGGCGCGGCCGCCGGCATCTCCGGCACGCGCACCTCGTCCAGCCTGGCGGGACAGACGATGGCCGCCTTCCGCACCAATGTGCTGCCCTTCGGCACGCGCCCCTCATCCTTTCCCGCGGGATTCGGCGAACAACCGCAGGCGGGCTTTGCCGGCGAGATGGCCCCGGCGGCGGTCGCCTATGCCGCGGCGTTCGAAGCCGAGCACGAGGATCAGGTATCCTATCCGCTGGGCGCGGCGCGGGCGCAGCTGCATGAAACCTATGTCGTGGCGCAGACCGAAACCGGCATCGTACTGATCGACCAGCACGCCGCCCACGAGCGCCTGGTCTACGAAAGGATGAAGGCGGCGGTGGCGGCGGGCGGCATTCCCAGCCAGGGCCTGCTGATTCCCGAGATCGTCGAGCTGGACGAGCGCGCCGCCGATGCCCTGGCGCCGCTGGCGGAGGAACTGCGCACGCTCGGCCTCGACCTCGAACGCTTCGGTCCCGGCGCGGTCGCGGTGCGCGGCGTGCCCGCGCCGCTGGCTGGCGGCGATGTCCGCGCGCTGGTGCGCGACCTGGCGGACGAGGTGCTGGAACACGGCAGCGCCGCGCTGCTCAAGGGCAGGCTGGACGCGGTGCTGGGCACGCTGGCCTGCCACGGCTCGGTGCGGGCCGGGCGGCGGCTGGGCATAGCGGAGATGAACGCGCTGCTGCGCCAGATGGAGGCGACGCCCCATTCCGGCCAATGCAACCATGGCCGCCCGACCTATATCGAGCTGGGGCTCGCCGACATCGAAAAACTTTTCTCCCGCCGCGTCTGATAAAGCAGTCGATTAACCGGATATTTCACATCCGATAACCGTCTATAAACCGTCGTTCTGTTATACCGGTCCCGGGTTTGCAGGGGAGGCCGGAATGGAACTGATCGTCACACCGGAAATCGAGGATCTGATTGCGCGCAAGATGGCCACGGGCCGCTACGTGAATGCCGAACAGATCGTTTTCGAAGCCTTGAAAAGCACCGCCTTGGCCGACGAGCAGCGCACCGCCGCTCTCGATGCCCTGAAACACATGATCGACGACGGCAGCAGCGAAAGCATGGCGGCGCGCGACTGGCTGCGCCGCAGCCACGACGATTTTCGCGGCAGGGTCTAGGCTAGTCCTCCCAGCGCCGGTAGATCGGCGCCCAGCCCTCCTCGACGCTCAGCGGTTCGGGCGCATCGATCCGCATGGCCTCGCTGTCCAGCTTCAATTCCAGGAAATCGCCGGTCAGCGCCTTTTCGCCGATCCGCGCCGCGCTCTGACGGTCCGCCGGGGCAATCTCGCCATCGAAAACGACACGTAGCTGGAATTTGCCGCCATGAACGCGTGCGGTCACCATGCGCATGGTGTGCGTGACCTCGCCCCAAAGGGCGCGGTTGACCGAAAGCACCAGCGAGGACCGATTAAAATTCGCCACTAATTTTTCCTTATCGAAACAGCGTTGCCGCCATCTTGAACAACGCCGCATGATCTCCACATTAACAACGTAGGAATAGAGCAAGCGGTTTACCGAAATAGGCCCGGAACTTGCATAGACCATGTAGGGGAGGAGATGCCGCAAAACATATTTGCCGCACCGAATTCGAAAAATAGCGAGGCGAGGGAGCAATCCGGCGCCATTAACTGTTGAAACATTGAACACCGGTGCATCGCGCATCGAGGAGGCCAAGGATGATCGCAAGCAACAACACCATCTTCGTCACGGCTTTGAAGCAGCTTTCGCCCCAGGACTGGGCCGATTTCGGCGTCAACGACCTGGCCTATCTGAAGCAGGTCAAGGTAGAGGGCGAGCCCCGCTATGCGATCCATGCCGCCAACGGCACCCCGCTGGCCGTGATGGACACCCGTGCCACCGCCCAGGCGGCGATCCTGCAGAACGAGCTCGAGGCGGTCAGCGTCCACTAGTCTGGTGCCCTACATGCGTCATGCCCCTTGGCGCGCGTCCGCGATGGTGCTATCTCACGCACCGTAAGGCCGCAATCCTGCTGTTGGGGGATCGTCTAGCGGTAGGACAACAGACTCTGACTCTGTTTACCGTGGTTCGAATCCACGTCCCCCAACCATTCTCGCTTCTTTTCCGGACATTTTGCTTGCCTGCCACGTGATTTTAAAATAGTTTACAAACTATAAATTTCACGGATGGGGGCGCATATGGCCAAACAACATTCTTCCAGCACGATTCTCGAAGGCTACCACGATCTGAACGAGGATCGCGCGCGGCGCATGGAGGATTTGTTGGCCGGCAAGCAC
Organism: Alphaproteobacteria bacterium; assembly: GCA_965199335.1. Classification (GTDB taxonomy): domain Bacteria; phylum Pseudomonadota; class Alphaproteobacteria; order CALMVH01; family CALMVH01; genus CBDAQV01. Next base: position 882,591 of record CBDAQZ010000004.1, read on the forward strand.
GATGTTCCGGCGTTGTTGCGCGAGGCGCAATCGATCATACGCGAAGGAAGCAACAGCATAACTCCGCTGCTCGGCGCGATCGGCAGCCAGCGTCGTCCCGCCGACCGCCAGCCCTATATCGCCGCCGTGGCCGAAACGCAGTCGGCAACTCTTGCACTGATAGAGACCCTGGCGCCGGTACTGGAACAGACAGCGGTTTCGGCGCCTAATGAAACGGTGCATGCAATCGAGATGATCATGTCCAGCTCGTTGGGCTTGAAGCGTTACAAGAACGCCGATTTCGAGCCGAAGCTCGATGAAGCTCAGGCGAACCTGGGCAGGATCGGGGCCGATGCGCTCATGAATGTCAACGCGTGGACCCGTGAAGAAAGCTGGCTTCGTTCGGCACGGCATCTGGTCCCCTACGCCGCGCCGCAAACCCGGCATGACCTCTTTGCGCGCAGTCAGGAGATAAACAACGACACGCCTGCAGTAAGAAGCCTGCAGCACGATCTGCGGTCGTTGCGCCGCTCGGCGAGTTTCACCGAGACGCCGGCGGTCTGATAACCAATTAACTGCTGTGAGAACGCTTAAGCAGCCAGCAGAGGCGGTAGCCCACGGCAAATCTCTAAGACGGTAATTCATTCTTCACGTCGGGACATGTTATAGTCCCGGCCCATGAACGACCCGCAAACCGATCATCCGTTTCCCCTGCCCGCAGATGAAATGCTGCGGCTTGCGGCGCTGCAAAGCTGCCGCGTCCTCGACATGCCGCAGCAGAAAAGCCTGCGCGGCCTGACCGAGCTGGCCAGCACCGTGTTCAACGTGCCCGTGTCCCTGATCTCGGTCATCGACACCGACCGCCAGGTCATGCTGGCGATCGAGGGGGCAGACGTTGCCCAGATGCCGCGCAGCACATCGTTCTGCACCTATGCGCTGCTCAACGACGACATATTGTTCGTGCCCGATGCCAGCGCCGATATCCGCTTCGCCGACAACCCGCTGGTGGCCAATGCGCCGCATCTTCGCTTCTATGCCGGCGCGCCTCTTCTGGACCCGAGCGGTTACAAGATTGGCACGTTCTGCATCCTCGATCACGTGCCGCGCGCCGACCTGACGACGCGCGAACGCCGCATGCTGAGGGGGTTCGCGGACATCGCCGCCGAAATCATCTCCACCCAGACCGAGACGTTGCGGTTCTGGGCCGCGCAACAGGCTCCGACCCGGGGATAATGCGACTATTTACTTTCTGTAAACTTTTGGGTATCGTCACCGGATAGTCCCAAATGGTTTGATGCCCATGTCCGATATCTTGCCCGGCGACAGTGCCCATGACCGGCTCCTATACGTCGAAAGCGTGATCGACCGCCGCTGGGACAAGGGCGATGCCGCACATTTGCTGCGCATCGCCACCGCGGCGATGGAAGACCCGGCGCTGCGCCGACCGGCCGCCAGCCTGATCCGCACCACCGAGCATCTGCGCAGTTTCACCGCCCATGGCAGCCATGCCGAGCAGAAACTGCTGGAGATATGGACCAGCGCGCACATCAAGCGCGCGGGCGAATTCGGGCAGGCCAACGAAGTCAGGGCCAGCCTCAAGGAGCACGTGCTCAGTCCGCGCAGCCCGTTCCAGGTCGCCGCCGCCGATGCGCTATGGTGGATCGAGTGTCCCAAACCGGCGGCCTTCATCCATCGGGCGAAAGTGGCCTTGGGCCTGGACCAGGAACCCTCCCCCGCGACGCGGCTGCTGCCGCAGGAGACGCGTAGCGCCTTAATAATGGCGGTCAGACAAAATCCATAGATTATCGAACAGCCACGGATAATACCGGTTCGGCTCATTGCATGATACCGCTTGCAACTGGCGGCGGAGGCAATAAACTCCGCGACCATGAAACTCTCGATCGAACGCGCTGCGTTGCTGAAATCGCTGGCCCACGTGCAAAGCGTCGTCGAGCGGCGCAACACGATCCCCATCCTGTCCAACGTCCTGCTGCGAGCCGAAACCGGCAAGCTGTTCCTGACCGCGACCGACATGGACCTGGAAATCGTCGAGGCGACTGCGGCCGATGTCGCCAAACCTGGCGCGATCACCACGCCCGCCCATACGCTGTACGACATCGTGCGCAAGCTGCCGGAAACCGGCAAGGTCGAGCTCGAGGTCAATGCCGAGGGTACGCAGCTTACGGTCAAGGCCGGCCGTTCCAACTTCAAGCTGGGCTGCCTGCCGACCGAGGACTTCCCGCAAATGGCGGCGGCGGCGATGAAGCACGATTTCGAGCTGGGCGCGTCCGAGCTGAAGCTGCTGATCGACCGCGCCCGGTTCGCCATCTCGATGGAGGAAACGCGCTACTACCTCAACGGCATCTACCTGCATGCCGCCAAGACGGACGATGTCGACGTGCTGCGTGCCGTCGCGACCGACGGCCACCGCCTTGCCCGGGTCGAGATGCCGCTGCCGACCGGCGCCAAGGGCCTGGCCGGCGTCATCATCCCGCGCAAGACCATCGGCGAGATCCGCAAGCTGATCGACGAGGCCACCACCCCGGTCAAGATCGCGGTGTCGGACACCAAGCTGCGCTTCTCCTTCAACGACATCGTGCTGACGTCCAAGCTGATCGACGGCACCTTCCCCGATTACGAGCGGGTGATCCCGGTCGGCAACGACAAGGAACTGGAAGTCGACCCCAAGCTGTTCGCCAACGCCGTCGACCGCGTCGCCACGATCGCGACCGAGAAGTCGCGCGCGGTGAAGCTGTCGATCGAGAAGGGGGCGCTGACCGTATCGGCCTCCAGCCCGGAAAGCGGCAGCGCGACCGAGGAGCTGGAGGTCAAATACACCTCGACCCCGATGGAGATCGGCTTCAACTCCCGCTATTTGCTTGACATCGCCACCCAGATCGAGGGCGACGGCTGCCGCCTGACCATCGCCGATCCCGCCTCGCCGACGATCATCCGCGATACCTCGGATTCGAGCGCGCTCTACGTGCTGATGCCGATGCGGGTGTGATCCCGCCGGGCCGATGCAGTTCGACGCGCTTTCTCTCTTCGGCCTGTTCGCGGTCGCGCTGGGGCTGCTGACCTACCAGCTTGAAAGCCGTAGCCACTGGTTCGTGCTGCTGTTCGTCTTCGCCAATGCCATGGCTTCGGCCTATGCCTTCCTGCAGGGCGCCTGGCCGTTCGGGCTGGCCGAAGGCGGCTGGGCCATTGCCTCGTTCCGGCGCTGGTACCTGCGCCTGCGCGACGAGCGCGACGAGACGATCGTGCGCCAGGAAATCGACATATAGACACGCTCACCCTCTTTGGCCTGTTCGCCGTCATCGCCATGCTGACCACCTACGCGCTGGAGGATCGCAGCCGCTGGTTCATCCTCGCCTTTGCAGGTTCGTGCCTGCTGGGATCGGCGTATGGTTTCCTGCAGGGCGCATGGCCGTTCGGCGTGTGCGAAGGCATATGGGCCGTGGTGGCAGTCCGGCGGTGGTATCGGCGGCGATGACCTACCTGTCCCGCCTGACCCTGACCGCCTATCGCAATTACGGCCATCTCCGCCTCGAAACCGGCCCCGGCCCGATCGTGCTCACCGGACCGAACGGGGCGGGCAAGACCAATTTGCTGGAGGCGATCAGCCTGCTCGGCCCAGGGCGGGGCTTGCGCGGGGCGAAGCTGGCGGAGGTCGGACAGGTCGGGCAGGGCGAACGCTGGGCCGTGGCCGCCGCGCTTGCCGGGCAGGCGGGAACGCGCGATGTCGGCACCGGGCAGGAGGATTCGCCCGACCGCCGCGTCGTTCGCATCGACGGAACCAACCGGGCGCAGGGGGCGCTGGCCGAGATCGCCTCGATCCTGTGGATCACCCCGGCGATGGACCGCCTGTTCACCGAGCCGTCCTCCGCGCGGCGCAAATTCCTCGACCGCATCGTCTACGGCTACGACCCGGCGCACGCCACGCGGGTCAACCGCTACGAGCAGGCATTGCGCGAGCGGCAGAAGCTGCTGGAGCAGAATCGACACCCTGCCTGGCTGGACGGGATCGAGGCGGTGCTAGCCGAAACCGGCGTCGCGGTCGCCGCCTCGCGCCTGTCGGTCACCGCCCGGCTGAACCTCGCCTGCGCCGGCGAACCGGGGCCGTTTCCGCAGCCCGATATCGCGATGGGCGGCGATGTCGAGACCTATCTGTCCGGCCACAGCGCGCTGGCGACCGAGGACTGGCTGCGCGCCGCCCTTGCCGCCAACCGCACCGCCGATGCCGTCGCCGGCCGCTGCGCCACCGGCGTGCATCGCAGCGACCTGGTCGTGCGCTATGCCGAGAAGGACATGCCGGCCGGCATGTGCTCGACCGGTGAACAGAAGGCGCTGCTGATCGCGCTGATCCTCGCCAATGCCGGGCTGCTGCTGGAGTTGCGCGGCGACAAGCCGATCCTGCTGCTGGACGAGATCACCGCGCATCTGGACGAGGGCCGGCGGCAGGCGCTGTTCGACCGCATCGCCGCGCTGGGCCTGCAGGCCTGGATGAGCGGCACCGAACCGGCCGCTTTCGCCGCGCTGGCCGGGGGGGCGACATATCTGGACGTCAAGGCCGGCGGCACGGTTTCGTAGACATTCCGAGGATAATTCTGTAGATTGGGGGCATGTCGGGTACGGTTCAAAACGATGCGGAAAGTACTTCTCCCGCGCGCGCAGGCGGCAGCTGGATAACGCCGGCGCTGACCCTGTTGCTGGCGGTCGGGACGCTGACCGGCTTATCGAAGGCTCAGGCCGCCCCTCAGAACGACAAGACAGCCCCAGCCTGGGCCGTTCCCTCGCTGCTGGGAATGCAGCCCCAGACTGCCGCCTTCGACAGTAAAGCCGGTAAATTCTCCGACTACGAGGTCGAGGATGTTCACGATAACATGAGCGCCTTCTTCAAGGATACTACCGACTACAAGGCGGCGGGCATGGCCGTCGCCGGCAAGACCGACCCCCTGTCGGTCAGGGAGCACGATCGCAGCCAGATGATCGACCTGGTGCGGTCCCTGCCGGATGTCGACAAGGTGAAGGAAATCGCCTGGTGGGTATCGAAGGCGGTCTCATACGATTTCGTGAAGGCCGACGAAGATTCAGACGCGACACGCATGTCGACCCTGCGCGAGACGCTTCTGCGTGGCATGGGCATCTGCGGCGACGACGCGGCGCTGGTGGCGAAAACCGCCGAGGATGCCGGCATCCCCGCGGAGAACATTTCGATCCTGACGATGCAGTTGAAGTACAACGATCCTGCGCGCGACAATGCGGGCCATGCCGTCGCCATGTTCGAGCTGGGCGGCGAAACCTATATCGCCGACGGAACGAGCGGCAGGGTAGATACGGCCCAGCGCTATTTCGAACATCTGGCGAAGGCTCAGCAGGCCGAAGTCACGCCGACGACGGCGTTTAGCATCGACGGCCGTAACGTAAAGGTATTTACCGGAAATCCGGTCTTGCCGTCCATGACGGGGCCGGATACGGCGCCCGATACCGATTTCCAGACAAGGCATCCGGAAATCCACGGACAGGTCGCAGACACGGCCTGGGAAGCGGCGGTTCAGGAAAAGACGCCGACTGTCCGGCCGCCCCCGGTGAGAAAGACGTACAGCGCGCGCGAAGCCAGGTTCTAGCAAATCTTTTTGCCGGTCATGTGCCCCATGACAACGCCATAATTCCACTGTTATAACGGGCGCATGACCAAACGCTTCGCCATCGCTTTGTCCAGCATGGAGCTCGAACGCATCAGCGAGCTGGCCCGCCTGCGGGAATCGACCGTCGAGGCGCTGGCGCTGGAGGCGGTGCTGCGCGCGCTGGAGATTATCCGCGGCGGCGGCGAGTTCATGCCGCCGGAAAAGGTCGACATCGACGCGCTGCCACTGCTGCCCGAGGCGATGGAATTCTCCCCCACGCAATGGCGCCTGCGCGCCGGCATGACCGATCCGGTGCAGGCGGTGATCCAGAGCCGCCGCCCGATTGCGGAGGCGGAGGACCAGGCGCTGTCGATCTTCTCGAACTACGAGCCCGGCAGCTGCTACAGCCATTCCGCGCGCCGGCTGGCCTCCTCGATGATGCTCTACGCCGCGTTCGACCCTTCGTTCGAGGGGCCGCGCACCCTGCTGACGGCGCGCCAGATGATCGACCTCGGCGCACGCTCGGCATACGATTTCCTGTACCTGCTCAAGGACAGCGACGTGCTGGGCGGCTACGTCTCCAGCCGTGCCGATCGCCTGCTGTCGCCCTCGCTGCGCACGCGCGAGGCGGAGGAAATCCACGTCTTCATGTGGGGAGCCTTCGATGTCTTCTTCGAAAAGCCGGACGGCAAGCAGCTGAACGGCAATCCGTCGCAGATCCTGGTCGTGCGCCTGCCCGATCCCGAGTTCACCGAGCTGATGGGCGCCGCCTTCAAGCGCCGCACCTCGATCTCCGCTTTCGGCCGCTGGGCGCTCGCCCCCGCTGATCGGCAGCAAACGGCCGCATCTGCGGATGGTGAAGCCGACGGAAAGCACATCTTGATCCGGCAGGAATGCCGATTCTTACACGAATTTTATTTGTTAAACCTGGCTCATTTTGATACTGTCGATGAATGAGCGATAACCCTGATAAAACCAGTGAATCAGCGGGGCTCCAACGGCTTCGCCCCTGGCAAACACTCACGGCATATCTGCTATTGAACGCAAGTCTCGTTCTTGGCGTAAAGGTGGGGCGGGATGCATGGCCCGACTTCAAGGCGCGTCATGACAATCCGGTTTTCACCGAGCTGGGCGGTTATAAAACCGTTGCCGAGGCTCATCTCAGCCAGGACCAGCAGAAAATCTTAGCGATCCAGAATCCAGAGATGGACAATGACGGAAAGCATCATGGCGAACTCGATGCCGTTGTCGCAGCGTCCTTCGGGAAGTCGGACCCCGGCGCGCAGCGGATGCAGGCATGGTCTGCAATGCTTGATACCGTGCGGCAGATCGATAATCCATATATACAGGTCGATGCGGTGCATCACTGGGTGCGTACCGCGATAGACTATGACGATATCAAGCAGAAGAAAGGCGCCACCAATCCTTCTGCCTGGGTCCAGACGCCCCAGGAAACATTGCGCCTTGGAACCGGCATTTGCGGGGATCAGGCGGTATTGGCCGCGGAAGCCCTCGTCCGCGTCGGATTCGACAGGAAAGATGTCGCGATCGTCGATCTGATGCGCTACGGCGATGACGGCCAGACCGGTCCCGGCAAGGTTGCCGATGGGGGGCATGCTGTCGCAGCGGTGCGTGTGGAAGACAGGATCATGATCCTGGACCCGCGCGATGCGCAGCAATTGGTATCGGCGGACCAGTATTTCAGCAGGAATTACTTTCAGGGCACCTTTCACCAGGCGCCGACGTTCGTAAAGGACCTCGACGGCAGGCTGGAAGGCGTGTTCGGCAGTGTCGATGGCCGAGCAAACGTCAAGCCGTCCACCTTCACAATAGATGCCAGCCTGCAGGATCGTGATTTGATGAGGACCATCGAAGGAATGGCAAAGGCGGCCGGCCTCATCGCCAAGGAGCATCCGGTACAATCCGGCGATACGCCTGTTGTCACCGCTCCATCCAGAGGGACACCCCGCACTTCGGCCGGTATGTTTTAGGGAAAATCTGGCGCAATTCCGTCATGCGCAAGATATGACTCGGACAGCTGGATTCCAGCCGGGTCGGGGCGAACCCAAAACCCCCGTATTCCCTTTGAATAACCACGTTTCTGCGCTAGGTTCCTGATATACGATTCGCGGGCCCGGAATGGGCGATACAATCAGGATTTTTCATGGCCGAGATGGCAGCTAAACGCACCGACAAGCAGCAGACCCAGGCAGAGGAAGATTACGGCGCCAGCAGCATCAAGGTGCTGCGCGGACTCGACGCCGTGCGCAAGCGGCCGGGCATGTATATCGGCGATACCGACGACGGCTCGGGCCTGCACCACATGGTGTACGAGGTGGTCGACAACGCCATCGACGAATCGCTGGCCGGGTATTGCGATCGGGTGCTGATTTCGCTCAACGCCGACGGCTCGGTGACGGTCAACGACAACGGCCGCGGCATCCCGATCGACATCCACCCGGAGGAAGGCGTCTCGGCGGCGGAGGTCATCATGACCCAGCTGCATGCCGGCGGCAAGTTCGACCAGAATTCGTACAAGGTGTCGGGCGGCCTGCACGGCGTCGGCGTGTCCGTGGTCAACGCCCTGTCCAGCGTCCTCGACCTGCGCATCTGGCGCGGCGGCAAGGAATGGAAGATGCGCTTCCGCCATGGCGAGGCCGAGGCCCCGCTGGCGGCGGTCGGCCCCGACGGCGGCAATCGCGGCACCGAGGTCACCTTCCTGCCCTCGACCGATACCTTCACCCAGGTCGAGTTCGACTTCGCCACGCTGGAACACCGCCTGCGCGAGCTGGCCTTCCTCAATTCCGGCGTCCGCCTGATCCTGACCGACTCGCGCGGGACCGAGGACAAGGTGACGGAGCTGTACTACGAGGGCGGGCTGGAGGCATTCGTCGCCTATCTCGACCGTTCCAAGACCGCGCTGCACAAGCCGGCGATCGCGCTGAAGGGCGAATCCGAGGGCATGACGGTCGAGGTCGCGATGGAATGGACCGACGTCTACCACGAATCGATGCTGTGCTTCACCAACAACATCCCGCAGCGCGACGGCGGCACGCACCTGGCCGGCTTCCGCGCCGCGCTGACCCGCACGATCAACAAGTATGCCGAGGAAACCGGCCTGCTGAAAAAGGAAAAGGTCACGCTGACCGGCGAGGACATGCGCGAGGGGCTGACCTGCGTGTTGTCGGTCAAGGTGCCCGATCCCAAATTCTCAAGCCAGACCAAGGAAAAGCTGGTGTCCTCCGAAGTGCGCCCGGTGGTCGAGAACTCGGTCGCGCGTGGCCTCGAAACCTGGTTCGAGGAACACCCGAACGAGGCCAAGCGCATCTGCGGCAAGGCGGTCGAGGCGGCGCTGGCCCGCGAGGCGGCGCGCAAGGCGCGCGACATGACGCGGCGCAAGGGCGTGCTGGACATGAACAGCCTGCCCGGCAAGCTGGCCGACTGCCAGGAACGCGACCCGGCGCTATCCGAACTGTTCATCGTCGAGGGCGATTCGGCAGGCGGCACCGCCAAGCAGGGGCGCGAGCGGCGCACCCAGGCGATCCTGCCGTTGCGCGGCAAGATCCTGAACGTGGAGCGCGCGCGCTTCGACAAGATGCTGGGCAGCGCCGAGATCGGTACGCTGATCGCCGCCCTCGGCACCGGCATCGGGCGCGACGATTTCAACATCGAGAAATGCCGCTACCACAAGATCATCATCATGACGGACGCCGACGTGGACGGCAGCCACATCCGTACCCTGCTGCTGACCTTCTTCTTCCGCCAGATGCCCGACCTGATCGAGAAGGGGTATCTCTACATCGCGCAGCCGCCCCTCTACCGCGTCTCGCGCGGCAAGTCGGTGATCTATGCCAAGAACGACCGCGAGCTGGAGGAGTATCTGATCCAGTCCGGCATCGACGACATCGCCTTCGCGCCGTATCACGGCAACGCCAGCACCGGCGCCGACCTCGCCGACATGGTGCGCGAGGCGCGGACGCTGCAGCTGGCGATCGAGGGGCTGAACCGCAAGGTCGGCAACGCGCACGTGATCGAGCAGGCGGCGATCGCCGGCGTGCTGTCGGCGACAGTCCTTGCCGACGAAGCAAAAGCGGCCCAGGCGATGACGACGCTGGCCGCGCGCCTGAACGCGCTGGCCGACGAGGACGAGAAGGGCTGGGCCGGCCACATCGCCGCCAACGGCACCGGCTACGTGCTGACCCGCACCGTGCGCGGCGTGACCGAGCGCCGGATGATCACCCCCGACCTGATCCGCAGCACCGACGCGCGCCGCCTGGACGGCGCGGTCGACCGGCTGAAGCAGCGCTTCGACAAGGCGGGCACGCTGGTGCACAAGGGCGTCAAGATCGCTGACGTCACCGGCCCGATCGGCCTGTTCGAAGGCGTGACCGCGCTGGCCCGCAAGGGCATCGCCATCGCCCGCTACAAGGGCCTCGGCGAGATGAACCAGGAACAGCTGTGGGAAACCACCCTGGATCCCGACGCGCGCACGCTCCTGCAGGTCAAGGTGTCCCATGTCGACCAGGCGGAGGAAATCTTCTCCACCCTGATGGGCGACATCGTCGAACCCCGCCGCGACTTCATCCAGGCGAACGCGCTGGACGTGCAGAACCTGGATGTTTGAGGATTAACGTGTCGTCATCCCGGACCTGATCCGGGATTCATCTATCCACATGCCGAACCATGATCCCAGCCTTCGCTGGGATGACGATGTATTTGGGCTCAGGGCCCGTCCGGGCTCGCCGTCTTTGCTGTCAGGGCGCAGGTTCCCATGACCAGACCGATCACGATGGCGAGTGCGCCGGGTCCCTTGGCGTGGCAATTGCCCAGGATCATGGCCGTGGTGCCAACAGCCGTCAACGCGCCTCCGACGATTACGGCACCGACCCTTTCGGTCACCGTCAGCGTTTCCACCAGGGCTGCGCCGGGGCGGCCCTGTGCCTCGGGCGGAAAGCCCGTGGTCGGCTTGCCGGTACCGATCTCGTCCGCCGTGAAGGGAGAGAAAGCCGCATCCATGTCACGTGCCATGATCTTGTTCCTTGTTAAGACAGACGGCAAACATAAGGCGCAGGCTGTATAACACCGCTCTTATGGGATTAGTAGCGGATTCTGTTTGCTAAGCCGCCTGCAGCAGCGCCGCCAGCTTCACCTCCGGGCGGGGGCCGTAATGGCCGATCACCTCGGCGGCGGCGATGGCGGCGATGCGGCCGCATTCCTCCAGGTTCAGGCCGCGCGTGTGGCCGAACAGGAAGCCGGCGGCGTACAGATCGCCGGCGCCGGTGCTGTCGACAACCTTGGCCACAGGCTCGGCCCGCACATGCGCCATGCGTTCGGCGGTCACGATTTCGGATCCGCGCGCGCCCCGCGTCAGGCAGGCGATCTCTACCTTGCCGCGCACGATGTCCCGCGCCGCGTCGAAGCGGGTTTCGTACAACGCTTCCAGCTCGCCCTCGTTGGCGAACAATATGTCGACATGGGCCTCGACCAGGTCCAGGAAATGCTGGCGGTGGCCGTCGACGCAGAACCGGTCCGACAGGGTCAGCGCCACCTTGTTGCCCGCCGCATGCGCCAGCTTGGCAGCTTTGTAGAAAGCGGCCTTGCTGGTCGGCTGGTCGAACAGGTAGCCCTCCAGGTAGGTGATCCTCGCCGCCTTCACCAGCTCGGCGTCGATGTCGTCGGTGGTCAGTTCCACCGCCGCGCCCAGATAGGTATTCATGGTGCGCTCGGCATCGGGCGTCACCAGGATCAGGCTGCGCCCGGTCGGCGGTCCCGCCTTCAATACCGGCGTCGCGAAATGCACGCCGACGGCCTTCATGTCATGGGCGTAGATCTCGCCCAGCGTATCCGCCGCGACCTTGCCGATGAAGGCGGCAGCCCCGCCCAGCGAGGCGATGCCCGCCATGGTATTGGCGGCCGATCCGCCCGAAGCCTCGATCCCGGCATTCATGCGCGCGTAAAGCTGCTCGGCGCGGGCGGTGTCGATCAGCTGCATGCGGCCCTTGGTCAGGCCTTCTTCATGAATAAAGGCATTGTCGGTGGTGGCGATCACGTCGACGATGGCGTTGCCGATGCCTAGGACATCGTAAGTGGTTTCGGTCATGCGGTTCCTACCTCGCTCGGGCGCAGCAGCGCCTCCAGTTCCTGAAGTTTCTCTTCCACCAGCATCGGCCGGTCGTGAATGTCGGACAGCTTGCCCAGTTCGCCGCGCAGCTGGTCGACCAGCTTGAGCGCCGCGCCCGGGCCGGTCCACTCCCTGCCGCGTCGGCGGTTGCGCCGGATCAGGTAGAAATTGCGCAGGTAGATCAGCAGTCCGCCGACCTGGCCCAGGGCCAGAACCCATTCGTGCGCGTGCAGGCAATAGACCAGCAGCATGCCGCCGCCGAGGATGCTGAACGTCCAGAAGGCATCGGGCACGACGGTGCGGCCCTTTTTCTCGCTGTGCATCCACTGCACGAAAAAGCGCATAAAGAACAGGAACTGCGCCGCGACGCTGAACACCTTCCACGGCTGGGAGAACCACGCCAGTGCCTGGTCGAGCATCAGCTGTCCCCGGTCACGATGGTCGGGCGGCGCATGCGGCGGTTCAGCCACCAGACGCCCGCCAGGTCGACGATGCCGACCCACAGGCGGTTGTTGATCCCGTATTTCGACCGGCCCGAATGACGCGGGCGGTGGTTGACCGGCTCAAGCAGCACGGCCAGCCCCTCGCGCTTCATCAGCGCCGGCAAATAGCGGTGCATGTGATCGAAATAGGGCAGGCGCAGGAAGGCCTCGCGGCTGAACAGCTTGGTGCCGCAGCCGGTATCGGGAGTGTCGTCCTTCAGGATGCGCGCGCGTATGCCGTTGGCGATGCGCGAGGACCATTTGCGGATCGTCGTGTCCTGGCGCTTGACCCGCTGCCCGGCGACCATCGCGGCCGCGCCGGATTTGGCCAGCAGGGCGGGCAGGTCGGCGGGATCGTTCTGGCCGTCGCCGTCCAGCGTCGCGATCCAGCGGCCGCGCGCCGCCATGACGCCCGAGCGGATCGCCGCGCTCTGCCCGCAGCTGGCGGCATGGGTCACCACGCGCAATTGCGGCAGCGTGGCGCGCAGGCGCTTCAGCACGGCGGGGCCGTCGTCGCTGCTGCCGTCGTCGACATAAACGATCTCGTACGGCGCAACGCCGTTCAGCGCCGCCACGATCTCGTTTACCAGCGGCTCGATGTTCCCCGCCTCGTTCTTAACCGGAACGACGACGGACAGTTCAATTTCTCCGGACATGCCCGTTTCATATCGCTTCACGGCGCGGATGAGAAGCGGTAAGGACTAGAAATGCCAAGCCTCAGCATAATCGGGGCGGGAAACGTGGGCATCACGCTGGGCCGGCTGTTTCATCGCCAGGGCTATGAGATCGGCGCGGTCTGCAACCGGTCGCTGCAATCGGCGCAGCGCGCGGCGGTGGCGATCGGGGCAGGACAAGCGGTTGCGCGGCTTTCGGACGTGAAAAACAGCGATTTCCTGCTGGTCGCGACCAGCGACAACGCATTGGGCACGATCGCCGTCGATCTGTTGGACGCAGGCGTTCCCGTCGACGGTTCGATCGCATTCCATTGCAGCGGCGCCACCCCCTCCTCGGTCTTGGCCCGCTTGCGCGATCGCGGCGCGGCGATTGCCGGGGTGCATCCGGTCAAGTCCTTCACCGCGCCAGCGCAGGATGCCGACAGCTTCCCCGGCACCTGGTGCGGGATCGAGGGCGACCCAGCGGCCACCGGAAAGCTAAGCGAGATCTTCACCGCGTTCGGCGGCAAGGTCTTTCCGGTCGATGGCGACAGCAAGGTACTGTACCATACCGCCATCGTCTTCATCTGCAACTATGTCTTCCCGCTGATCGAGGCGGGGCTGGTCTGCTACGAGAAAGCCGGCGTGCCGCGCGAACTGGCGGCTGAGATCGTGCGCCCGATCCTGCACGCCACCATCGACAACGCCCTGCGCCTCGGCCCGGGCAAGGCGCTCACCGGCCCGATCGCGCGCGGCGACGACAGCGTGGTCGGCAATCAGGTAAAGGCGCTGGCCGCGTTCGACCCCGAGCTGCGTGTGCTGTACGAGGCGGTGGGCAGCTACGCCACGCATCTGGCGCTGGAAAAGGGCGTCGCCACGCCGGAAGGGATCGAAGCGATCCGCCGGTTGTTGTCCTACGATCACTACAGGGGTACGGCATGATCGGGTCATGGTTCGTCGTCTTCGCCGCGATCAACGGCGCATTGGCGGTCGCGGGCGGCGCGTTCGCGGCGCACGGCCTCGATCCGGTCGCCGACGCCCAGCGCATCGGCTGGCTGAAGATCGCCGCCGAATACCAGATCTTCCACGCACTCGCCCTGCTGGCGGTGGCCGCGCTGCACGGGCCGCAACTCACCAGCTGGGCGTTCGCCATCGGCATCGTGCTGTTCTCCGGCAGCCTGTACCTGATGGCGATCACGGGCATGAAGTGGCTGGGCGCGGTTGCGCCGCTGGGCGGGCTGGCCTTCATTGCCGGATGGCTGGTGCTGGCCTATGTTGCGTTCAGGATGAGGAGCGGCGCATGAACCTGGAACTTGCCGACAAGGTAGTGGACACGACGCTGGCGCTGGCCGCCGACAGGGGCTGGGCCAAGCTGACCATGCCCGACATCGCGGCGCAGGCGGCTATCCCGCTGTCCGAGTTGTACACGATCGCGCCGAACAAGCACGCGCTGCTTTACCGCATGTCGGACAAGGCCAACCGCGCCGTGCTGGCAGGCGCCAGGCCGTCGCCGGACGAATCGCCGCGCGAACGATTGTTCGAGGTGCTGATGAGCCGCCTCGACGCACTTGCCCCCTACAAGCCCGGCCTCAAGGCCATCGTCCGCGACTTCCCGCGCGATCCCGGCGCGGCGGCTTTGGTCGCGGTGCTGATGCCATCGTCGATGGCCTGGATGCTGGAAGCAGCCAACATCCCCGCCACCGGCTTCGACGCGCCCCTGCGCGTGCTGGGCCTGACGCATCTGTACACCAGGGTGCTGAAAGTCTGGATCGACGACGACAGCGAGGAAGGCGGCAAGACGATGGCCGAGCTGGACCGCCTGCTGAAGAAAGCCGAAGGCTGGGCGAAGACGTTCGGGGCGCGGTAATTTTTTACCTCTCCCCGCGGGAGAGGTCGACCACACGCAGTGCGGGCGGGTGAGGGGCTACTTCCGAATCAATCCAGCCCCTCACCCCAACCCTCTCCCACAGGGAGAGGGGAATTAATCTAGAACCCGCTGCTCCATGTTGCGATCGGGATCGTGCCGAACAGCTGCGACGCGGACACCGTGCCGCCGCTCTTCCGGCCGCCGCCCAGCCGGTCGCGCCAATCGCCTTCCGGCAGGGTCAGCGCCGTGTCCTTCCAGTCCCAGGCATAGCTTCCAGCGGGCGTGTTCGCGGCTTCCATGCCGGTCAGAAGGCGGCCGATGGCGACGAACAGCGACTTGCCGTCCTTCTCGCGCATGAACGCGACGAGGCTGTTCGCGTCCGCACCCGTGACCTCCACCGGCTTGTATCCCGCCTGCTCGAAGAACTCCTGGTGGTCGCGGCGCATGTCCAGCACGGTCTGCACCAGGCGCAATTTGACCGCGCCGCTTTTCATATCGACCGGTCCCTTCGCGTTCTGCAGGATCAGCGACAAAGGCGGCGCTTCGCGCAACGTCCTGCGCCGTGTGTCGTAATCCACCGGCAGGCGATTGTCGGGATCGGCAAGGGAGAAGTTCCACATGTCGGAGCCCTGGTAGATATCGGGCACGCCCGGCACGGTCAGTTTCAGCAGCGTCGCCGACAGGCTGTTCAGGTAGCCGAACTTTACAACCCTGTCCGCCAGCGGCGTGATGACCGCCAGGAAGTCGGGGCTGTCGATCAATGCGGTGGCGAAGGCCAGCGTGGCGCTTTCGTACAGCTCGTTCGGGCTGGTCCAGCTGGTGTGCTGCTTGGCCTCGCGCAGCGCCTTGGTCAAATACTGCGTCACCCGGTCCTTCAGCGTCGCCCAGCCCGAAGGCTCGTCCGGCCATACGCCCAGCAGGGTCTGGTAGATCAGGTATTCGTCGTTGGCGGTGGGTCCGCCCTTGCTGCGCAACGGCGCCGAGGCCTTGCGCAGGCCATCGACGATGCCTGTCCATTCACTACCCAACTCGGAAAGCACGTTGATGCGCGCCCGCAGGTCCTCGCCGCGCTTGGTGTCGTGCGTCGACGATCCCAGCATGGTCTGCGGCAGGTGCTTCTGCCGCCGCGCGTTCATCGCGTGGAACTCCTCGACCGAGATGCCGAAGCGGCGCGGATCGTTGCCGACCTCGTTCAGCGAGGTCAGGCGGTAATAGCGGTAGAAGGTAGTGTCCTCCAGCGACTTGGCCATCGCCGGGCCGGTATATTGCTGGAAGGCCTGGATGAAGGCGTAGACGTCGGCGCGCTTGTAGCTCGAACCTTCTTCGCGCACCAGGTCGCCGGTCAGCGCCTTCTCGACGAAATCCAGGATCTCGACGTCGGGGCCCGGCCAGTTCTCCTTCGCTGTCCTCACCGCCTCGCAGATGCGCCCGCGGTCGTCGGCGGAGATCAGCTTGGGCGTGACATAGGTGCGGTAGACCTTGAAGCCGCGCACCACCTCGTACAGCGCCAGGCGCAGGCGCAGCAGGCTGAAATCGCGGCTGTTCCAGTCGCGGTCCGCGATTTGCTTCAGCCGCCGCGACAGCCGTCCCAGCTCCGCCGGCAGCATGTCGCGCAGCACCTGGTGCTTGGCGTCCATCAGCATCTCGTCGAAGCTCTGCATCATGCCGGTGAAGCGCTTGTAGGTGTCGGTGAACACCTGCTCGTTGCGGCTGTCGACGAACAGCTCGGTCCCTTGCGCGATGAACTCGTATCCCGTCTCGCCCGATACCGGCCACGAGGCGCGCAGCTCCTCGTCGATCGCTAGGATCTTCTCGACCAGGATATAGAATCGATCGCGCCCTTTCGCCTTCGGATTGGCAGGCGCGCCGAAGCGGCCCAGATACTGGTACAGGCGGATCAGGTAGTTCTGCGGATCGTACAGCCCGTCGATGTGATCGATGCGCACGCCCTGCAACGCGCCCTGCGCCACCAGCCGCGCCAGCAGGCGGTGCATCAGCTCGAACAGTTCCTCTTCCTCGACACGTACGCCGGCAAGGTCGTTGATGTCGAAGAAACGGCGATAGTTGATCTCGTCCGCCGCCAGCCGCCATGAGGCCAGCCGGTAATTCTGCCGTTCGATCAGCGAGACCATGGCCGCCCACGAAGCCTTGTCGCCCGGCGTGCCGGAATAGGCCTGCGCCGCGCGCGCAAGACTTTCCACCAGCTCAGGGCGCGTGACGACGGTCTGCGCCAGATCTGCCTTCAGCGAGGCGGCCTGGCTGCGGCGCGTGCCCCGCTTGGCGCCCGACAGTTTCAGCGTGGCGAAGGAGTCGGCGAAGCGAGTCAGCTCCTCGCTGTCGCAGCGGCATATGATCTCGGCATAGTCGGCGGGGCGCACGGGGAAGCGGTGATCGCCGCTCCACAGGCTGAAGCTGCCCAGCTTTTCCTCGAACACCAGCTTGACCGTACCGCCCATGACTGCCGTGCCAAAGGCATCGCCCAGCACCGGCAACAGCACCTTGCCGCGCAGCGATGGATCGGCGACATGCCAGTCGATGTCGAAGAACTTGGCGAAGGGGGATTCCTGACCCCATTCCAGCACGTCCATCCACCATTCGTTGTCCGAACGGTTGACGCCCATGTGGTTGGGGACGAAGTCGAGTATCTGGCCCATGCGCCACGCGTTCAGCGTGTTGAGATAGTCGCGCAAATCGGCTTCCGTCCCGATCTCGGGATTGATCGAGTTGTGGTCGACGATGTCGTAGCCGTGGGTCGAGCCGCTGCGCGCCGACAGGTAGGACGAGGCGTAGATATGGCTGACGCCCAGCTCCGCCAGATACGGGATGATCGCGGTCGCGTCCTTTAGCGTGAAGGCGGCCGAGAATTGCAGGCGATAGGTGGCGGCGGGAATCGCCAGAGTGGGATCGACCGTGTTGCGCTGCGGCAGCACGATCTTGCCCTGGGTGCGTCCCTCCTCGGCGGCTATGGTCGCCAGCTGGCGCAGGCGGCGCTCGGCCAGCAGCGCAGGGATGTCCAGCTTGATCTTGCGCCGCCAGTTGGGATGCTCGTCGACCGTACCCGGCATGTTCGCCTGGTCGACCTCCCCCAGCAGGTCCTCGATCTGCACCAGCAGCAGCGATGACGGCGTACGCGCCACGAAGCGGTGGATTTCCGTCTCGGGCATCGTGTCGGGCGTCGCTTCGCTTTTCAACAATCCGGCCTGGGCCAGCGTGACCGACAGCTTGGCCTTCGCGCCTTCGCGCTCGGCGCGCAGCTCGCTTACCTGCTGGTCGGTCATCAGGTTCAGCGAACGGCGCAAGCCGATATCCTCCCCCGTCCAGAACCCGGCCATGGTCGGCAGATCGTGGGTCGAGATGGTCACCAGCGCCTGGTCGGGATATTTCTCGTGTGCGATGAACTTGTCCGGCTCCTGCTCGAACCACAGCACGCGGTAGGACAGGATGGCGCGGGCGGCCAGGGTTTCGCGGATACCGTCGGGCAGCGTGCCGAGATCCTCGCCGATCACCAGGCATTTGTTGCGCTGGCTTTCCAGCGTCACGATCCGCACCAGATCCTCGAACGGATATTTCAGGTAGGCGCCGTGCAGCGGGTCTTCGTCGGGGATGCAGTACAGCCGGTACAGGCCCAGCACGTGATCGATCCGCACCGCGCCGAACGATTGCATGGTCGAGCGCAGAACGCGGATGAACGGCTCGTATCCCAGCTGCTTCATCGCCACCGGGTTGAACACCGGCAGGCCCCAGTTCTGGCCGCGCGGCGCCAGCGGGTCGGGCGGGCAGCCGATGCTGAGGCCGGGCGCGATGATATCCTGGCTGCCCCACCCTTCGGCACCCGACACATCGACGCCGATCGCCATGTCGCCATAGACGCCGATCTTCATGCCCGCGCGGGTCACGGCTTCGCGCACGTGGCCCAGCTGCTCGAACAGCAGGAACTGCAGGTATTCGTAGAATTCGATCCGGTCGACATGTTCGACGGCGAATACGGCAACGCCAGGTGCATCGGGATGACGCATGTCCGCCGGCCAGTTGCGCCAGTCGCGCATCGACCAGTCGGTGGCGCCCAGCGTCTCGCGCAACGCGTGAAACAGGGCGAAGCGGCGTAGCGGCGCGCCGTGTGCGGTGCGGAAGGCGCTGAAGGCGCGGTCGCGCGTATCGCCCTTGCCCAGATGCGCCTCGCGGAACTGGGTATAGACGATGTCGATCACGCGGCGCTTGGCGGTGGCGACGCCGGAATAATCGACCAGCGGCACGGCGCGCAGCCGCGCCAGCTCGTGCTGGAACTCGGGGCTGTCGACCAGCGCCTGCGCCGCCTCCGAGGTGCGGTATTCGAAGATGGCGGCGATATCGAGATACAGCCAGTTGAGGTATTGCCGGCTCGACGGCGAGTACGGGCTGGCGCGCTCGGGATCGTCGGGGAAGATCGCATGCAGCGGGTTGACGCCGATGACGCTGGCACCCATGCGCCCGATGCCCAACGCCAGGTTGGCAAGGTCGGTGAAATCGCCGATGCCCCAGTTGGTGCCCGATCGCAGCGCGTAGAGCTGCGTCGCGATGCCCCAGACCCGGCTGGGATGTTCCGCATCCCATGGCAGATAGGCGCGCTGCGGCGCGACGATGATGCGCGATTCGCAGCCCGCCTCGCCCGCCTTCGCGGTCAAATGGTGATAGCCCAGCGGCAAATGCGTGTTGAGTACGATCTCGCTCTCGCCGTCCGCGGTTTCCCCGCTGATCGACTGTCCGTTCTCCTGCACCAGCTGCCAGAACACGCCATGCGACTGGCTGAGCGGGATGCGGATTTCCTCGCCCTCGTTGAAGATCAGGCAGGCGGGCACCAGCGGGCAGGCGGTATCGGCCAGGCGCAGCTTGGCGACCAGAAGCGCCAGCGTCTCGTCCGACACATGCGTCACGCTGCCGAAGGCGTCGGCATAGGATTCACCAAGCCCAAGCTGACGGGCGTCTTCGCGGAGGGTCATTGTCTATGTTCCATCGATACGATCACCGACCATGGAGGCAGGTCATCCGTCTTATGCGCCGGATGAGTCGAAAAGATGACGCGGCACTCGGATGCCCGCTGGTCGATAGGCGGCTTGCTGTCCGGCCCCAGATTGGCCTGCATGACCAGGACGCCGTCGTTCTTCACCTGCCACTTTACCTTGATCACCGTGCCATCCACCTCGGCCGTGCCATGCGGCGGCGACAGATGGTGGATCAGGGGCGCGATCTCGATCGCGCGGATGGCCAGCAACAGGCGGTAGTAGGCAAGCCAGGTGCGGTGCGGTTCTACGTCCAGCACGCTCCAGTCGAGGATGGCGGAATCGAATGTCGAAAGCGCGGTGGGATCGGGAATCTTTTCCAGCATCGCCGGGTCCTGGAACTTGTCCCCGACGGCGAAATCCTTGATCCGGCCTTCGCGCACCATATTGGACAGTTCGGGACCGAAATCGCAGAAATAGGGGAAGGGCTGACGCGATCCCCACTCCTCGCCCATGAAGATCATCGGCGGCGACGGGTTCAGTAGCAGTACGGCGACGCCCGCGCGCATCGCCTCGGGGCTCGTCAGTTCCATCAGGCGCTCGCCGAAGGGGCGGTTGCCGGCCTGGTCGTGGTTCTGCAGGAAGTTGATGAAGGCGCACAGCGGCACGCCCTCCGAACTCTCGCCGCGCGTCTTGCCGTTGCGGAACGGCGAGGCCTCGCCCTGATAGGCAAAGCCTTCGGTCAGGCACTTGGCCAGCAGCTCGTACGGATTGCCTGCGTAATCGACATAGTACGCGTCCTTCTCGCCGGTCAGAATCACATGCATGTTGTGGTGGAAGTCGTCGTTCCACTGCGCGGTGAACCGTTTCGGCTTGTTGTTCTCGTCGCGCTTGAGCAAGCGGGCGACGTTGTTCTCGTTTTCCGCGATCATGTGGATGTGGCGATCCTGCCGCTTGGCCAGATTGTCCACCCGTATGGCGATCTCCTCGAAGATGTGGATCTCGCTGTCGTCGACGATGGCGTGTACGGCGTCGCAGCGCAGCCCGTCGAAGCGATATTCCTCAAGCCAGTACAGCGCATTGTGCCAGTAGAACTGGCGCACGGCGGCGCTGCCTTCCTGGTCGAAATTGATCGCCGCGCCCCAGGGGGTCTTGTGCCTATCGGTGAAGAATTTCTCCGCATAGGCATGCAGATACGCGCCTTCGGGTCCGAAATGGTTGTACACCACGTCCAGGAATACCTGGATGCCGCGCTGGTGCGCGGTGTCGATCAGCCGCTTAAGGTCGTCGGGCTTGCCGTAGGACGTGTCGGGCGCATACAGGTACGCGCCGTCATAGCCCCAGCTGCGCGTGCCGGGACCCTGGGCGATCGGCATCAGCTCGATCGCGGTGATGCCCAGCTTCTGGAAATAATCCAGCTGGCGCTCGATGCCGCCGTAATCGCCGTGATCGGTGAAGGTGCCGATATGCACCTCGTAGATCACCGCCTCGTTCCACGGACGGCCGCGCCAGCCGGCATCCTTCCACGAATACCGGTTGGCATCGACGACCTCGCTCGGCCCGTGGATGCCCTCGGGCTGGCGGCGCGAGGCGGGATCGGGATAATCGGTCCCATCGCCGAAATCGTAGAAATACAACGAGCCTGGGGCGGCCTCGCGCGTCTTGACGTAGAACCAGCCTTCCTCGCTGCGCTCCATCGGCAGCAGCAGGTCGCCCTGCGGCCGCAGCAGCTTCAGATAGCCGACCTGTCTGCCCGGTGCCCATATCGCGAACCTGATGCTGCCATCGAAATCAACCGTCGCGCCGAAAGGCAATTCATAATGGTGGTGCATGGATTATTTATGGTTGCCGTGCAGCAGCACGAGAGAACGTCCCGTTACCGTCAGCGATCCCGAAACCGCGCCCTCGCCATGTCCGGTAGGGGTGGACGTATCCAGCAGGCACTCCCATTTGCCGCTGAACAGGCCATCGGGCAGTTTGAACTCCAGCCCCTCGTGGTGATTGTTCATCACGATCAGCAACGCCTCGGACGAATGAGGCACGTCTGCGTCCAGCAGCGCGCCGAAGCATCTGGTGTCGGGGCTGGTCCAGTTTTCCGATGTCATCTCGCGCCCCGCGGGGTTCAGCCAGGTGATGTCCCTGAAGCCGTCGCTGCGCACCGCGTTGCCGGTGGTGAAGCGGCGCTTGCGCAGCCCCGGGAACTGCTTGCGCAGCGCGATGACATGGCGCGTGAACGCCAGCATCGACTCCTCGGGAACGTCGCCTTCCTTGTGGTCGATCGGCCAGTCGGTCCAGCCGGTGGCGTTGTCCTGGCAATAGGTGTTGTTGTTGCCGCACTGCCCGTTGTCCATCTCGTCGCCGGCCAGCATCATCGGCACGCCGTGGCTGAGGAACAGCGTGGCCAGGATGTTGCGTTTCTGGCGATGGCGCAGCGCGTTGATCCCGGCATCCTCGGTCCAGCCCTCGACGCCGCAATTCCATGAGTTGTTGTTGTTGATGCCGTCGCGGTTGTCCTCGCCGTTGGCCTCGTTGCGCTTGTCGTGGAAGGTGACGAGGTCGTTCAGCGTGAAGCCGTCATGCGCGGTGACGAAATTGATGCTCGCCAGCGGCCGGCGGCCCTTGCGGTGGAAGATGTCGCTCGACCCCGTGATGCGCGAGGCAAGCTCCCCCACCGTACCGGGGTCGCCCTTCCAGAACCGGCGCACGATGTCGCGGTAGCGGTCGTTCCATTCCGACCAGCCCGGGGGGAAATTGCCGACCTGGTAGCCGCCGAGGCCGATGTCCCACGGTTCGGCGATCATGCGCGCGTTCTGCAACACCGGGTCCTGCCCGATCGCCTGCAGGAAGGGCGAATTGACGTCGTAGCCGGTCGGCAGCCGCGCCAGCGTCGTGGCAAGGTCGAAACGGAAGCCGTCGACATGCATGTCGCTGACCCAGTAGCGCAGCGAGTCGAGAATCATCTGCATCACGCGCGGATTGGCGGCGTTGATCGAATTGCCGCAGCCGGTGTAATCCTCGTAATAGCGCGCGTTGTCCGGGCGCAGGCAGTAGTACGAGGCGTTGTCGATGCCCTTGAACGACAGCGTCGGGCCCATGTGGTTGCCCTCGGCGGTGTGGTTGTAAACCACGTCCAGCAGCACCTCGATCCCGGCGTCGTGCATCGTGCCGATGAAGGTCTTGAACTCCTCCACCAGCCCGCTCATCAGGTAGCGCTGGTCGGGGGCGAAGAAGGCGATCGAATTGTAGCCCCAGTAATTGTTCAGCCCGCGCTGCACCAGCGGCCGGTCGTCGACGAAGGCATGAACCGGCAGCAGCTCGATCGCGGTCACGCCCAGCTTGACCAGATGGTCGACGATGGGGCGCGAGCCCAGGCCGGCGAAGGTGCCGCGCACCGACATCGGGATGCGTTCGTTGTTCATCTGCAGGCCGCGCACATGCGCCTCGTATATGATGCTGTCCGAGCGCCTGGTGTCGGGCCGCTTCTCGTTGCCCCAGGTGAAGGCGGGATCGATCAGCACCGATTTGGGCATGCCGCGCGCGCTGTCGCGCCGGTCGAACGAAAGATCCTCGCGCGGGCTGCCGATACGATAGGCGAAATGCGCGTCGCTCCACGAGAATTTGCCTTCCAGCAGCTTGGCGTAGGGATCGATCAGCAGCTTGTGCGGATTGAAGCGATGGCCGTTGCCGGGATCGTAGGGACCGTGGACGCGATAGCCGTACAGCATGCCGGGACGCGCATCGCGCAGGTAGCCGTGCCAGACGGAATTGCTGTATTCCGGCAGTTCGATCCGTTCCAGCTCGCGCTGGCCAGTGGCGTC
The DNA here is from genome assembly GCA_965199335.1 of Alphaproteobacteria bacterium. GTDB lineage: Bacteria > Pseudomonadota > Alphaproteobacteria > CALMVH01 > CALMVH01 > CBDAQV01. Next base: position 906,114 of record CBDAQZ010000004.1, read on the forward strand.
GAACAGGCACAGTTCGATCTTTTCCGCATGCGCGGAGAAAAGGGCGAAATTCGCGCCCCTGCCGTCCCATGTCGCGCCCAGCGGATAAGGCGACCCGGTCTGGATACGTGCTGTTTTAGCCATTAGCTCTCAGTCGTGTGAATCAGGGAACGGCCCTTATAGCCGTTCGGCCTTGAAGAAGGATGTCGACAAGGGCGGCAGCACCAGATTGACCGAGAACGGCTTGCCCTGGGCTTCCACCGGATCGGTCCAGCGATCGCCGAAATTGCCGACGCCGCTGCCGCTGTATTCGCAGGCATCGGAGTTGAAGATCTCGGTGAACTTGGACGCGAATGGAATGCCGACGCGGTAATCGTAGCGTACGACCGGCGTGAAGTTGCACACCACCAGTATCGTTTCCTTGCGGTCGTGGCTGTGACGCAGGAAGGTCAGCACGCTGTTGGTGCTGTCGTTCGCGTCCAGCCATTCGAAGCCCTCGACATCGTGCTCGATCTCGTGCAGCGCCGGCTCGCGGCGCAGGATCGCGTTCAGGTCGGCGACCAGCTTCAACGTGCCGCCATGGACCGGGTATTGCAGCACGCCCCAGTCGAGGCCGATGTTGAAATTCCATTCGCCGCGCTGGCCGAATTCGCAGCCCATGAACAGCAGCTTCTTGCCGGGATGGCCCCACATGAAGCCCAGATAGGACCGTAGATTGGCGAATTGCTGCCACTCGTCGCCGGGCATCCGGCCCAGCAGCGAGCCCTTGCCATGCACGACCTCGTCATGGCTGATCGGCAACACGAAGTTCTCGTTGAACTGGTAGATCAGGCCGAAGGTCAGGTGGTTGTGATGATACGAACGATGGATCGGCTCGTGCCCGATGTAATCCAGCGTATCGTGCATCCAGCCCATGTTCCATTTATAGCCGAAGCCCAGCCCGCCCAGGTAGGTCGGGCGCGACACCATCGGCCATGCCGTCGACTCCTCGGCGATGGTCATCGCGCCTGGGAATTCCTGGTAGAAGACTTCGTTCATGCGGCGGATGAAGCTGATCGCCTCGATGTTCTCGCGCCCGCCATACTGGTTCGGGATCCATTCGCCGTGCTTGCGGCTGTAATCCAGGTACAGCATCGAGGCGACGGCATCGACGCGCAGACCGTCTAGGTGGTACTTGTCCGCCCAGAACAGCGCCGAGGCGATCAGGTAGTTGGTGACCTCGTTGCGGCCGTAGTTGAACACGGCGGTGTTCCAGTCGGGGTGGAAACCCTGGCGCCAGTCCGCATGCTCGTACAGATGCGTGCCGTCGAACATCGCCAGGCCGTGCCCGTCGACCGGGAAGTGGCCGCAGACGAAATCCAGGATGACGCCGATGCCGCGCTGATGGAAGGCATCTACCAGCGCCTTGAACTCGTCGGGCGAGCCGTGGCGGCTGGTCGGCGCGAACAGGCCGATCGGCTGGTAGCCCCACGAGCCGTCGAACGGGTATTCGGTGATCGGCATGAACTCGACATGGGTAAAGCCCATGTCGGCCACGTACGGCACCATCTCGCGGATCATGTCCTGGTAGGTGTAGTCCGCGTTGTTCTCGTAATGCTTGCGCCACGAGCCGATATGGACCTCGTAGATCGACATCGGTGCGTCGCGTTTCTGGCGCTCGGCGCGTTCCTGCATCCACAACGCGTCGTGCCATTCGTACTTGTCGATCTCCGCCACGATGGACGCGGTCTTGGGCCGGACCTCGAACGAGAAGCCGATCGGATCGTTCTTGTCGGGCAGTATGTACCCCTCCGCGCCGCGGATGCGGTATTTGTACAACGTACCCGGCCCCAGGTCGGGAATGAACGCTTCCCACACCCCTGCCTCGCGGCGCAGGTACATGCGGTTCTTCGTCTCGTCCCAGCCGTTGAAGTCGCCGACGACGCTGACCTCCTGCGCATTCGGCGCCCAGACCGCGAAGCCGACGCCTTTTTGACCATTCATGGTCATCGGGTGCGCGCCCAGCTTTTCGTACAGGCGGTAATGCGTTCCCTCGGCGATCAGATGCATGTCCAGATCGCTGAGGATGAAGCTCTGCTTTTCCGTCACCGGTTCGACTTCATTTTTGACTTTGGCAAGCTTCGCGGCTTTCATTTCGACAGGTACCTTCACGTGGATAGTAGATGTGAAATGCCCGAAAGGGGAATATCGATCCATTTTGGTCGATTATGAATTTCATAATCCACTTCATAGAACGCCTTGCGGATCGTAAACAGCTTGACCAGAGCCGCTTCGAACGGCGTCGGCTGGGCCTTTTTATCGGCGTGGAACGTGGCCCAGTAGCCGCCCTCGAACGCCGCCACAGCCTGATCGCGCCAGGCGAACAGCAGCTGTTCCAGCATCGGGCGCTTGGCCGAATAATCGGTCATCACACGTTCCAGCGCCGTCCAGGCGGCATAGTCGAACGAGCGGATCATGCCGGCCACGTCGACCAGCGGCGACCGCTTGCGCCGCCGTTCCTCAACGCTAAGCTTGGGCTCGCCTTCGAAATCGACGATCACGACATCGCTTTCGGCGACCAGGATCTGGCCCAGATGGTAATCGCCGTGCACGCGTGTCTTGATGCCCGTCACGGTCAGGCCGTCGAACAGCTTGCCGATCGCGTCCTCCATCGCCTGCTCGCGTGCCAGCACGTCCTGGATCAATGGGCTGCCGCCGGTCTTCTGCTTCAGGCGGCCCAGCGTCTCGTGCGCCTGCTCGCGCGCCTCGGCGACCCAGTTGGCGACGTCCGCCGCCATGATCGGCTCGGGGGTGAAGGCCGGGTTGTCGGTCTTGCCCGCCAGTGCCAGGTGCACCTCGGCGGTGCGCTGGCCCAGCGTGCGCACGAAATCGAGGAAATCCGTGTGCGAAGGCGGTTCGGCATCCACCTGCTTCTGGTCCAGCACCACGTAGTGGTCGACGATGCGGTTCAGATAGGCGAGCGTGAACGCCCAGCCGTCGCCCTGGTTGCCGACGAAGGAATGCAGTATCGCCAGCGCCGCCTTTTCGCCGTTGGCGAACTCGATCTCGGCATAGCCCAGCACCGGCGGCACGTTGACCTTCAGCGGCTGTTCGGTCAGATGCAGCCCGATCTCGACTTCAGGCTGGATGCCGTTGGTCAGGTGGCGATAGAATTTCAATACGCCGAAATTGCGGATCAGGACCGAGCTGTTGCTCTGCTCGGCCGCGCTCGGGCTCGGCACCGCGTCGGCCGGCATGCCGCCCGCCGGCATCTTCGCCGTATGGGTGAAGCGCAGCGTGCCGGCAGGGCCGCTGATGCTGTCCCCGGCAACGATGGCGTCGATGAAGTGTGCCGCGAACTCGCCCTGGCCGACCGCATCGACCACCATGCCCTCCTGCGGGCCGCGGCGCGTCTTGGCGAAGGCGCGGGGCTGCAGCGGCTGCGGCAATTCCTGGAACGAGGCCCATTCCACGCCCATCGGCAGGAAGAAGACATGCTCCTTTTCCTCGTGCTTCACGGTCACGATCGACAGCAGGTGACGATGGCGCGGGGTGTCGCCCAGTATGCCCAGCAGCGTGGTATCGACTTCGTGCAGGCGGCGGTCCTTTTCGGGGAACCAGCGCTGCGTCGGCAGGAACTGCGGCAGGATGTTGCGGTCGAGGAAGGTCTTGTTGCGGCCATGCACCAGCGATTCAGGCCCGTTGGTCACGACCAGCGTAATGTAGTCGGGCACCAGCGAGGTCTCCTGCGGTAGTGTCGGCGTATCGGTCTTGGCGCCCTGCGGCTCCAGCTGGAACCAGTAGAAGCCGTATGGCGATAATGTCAGCAGATAGGGCAGGTCGCCGATCATCGGGAAGCGCGAGCGCCCGATCATCTCCAGCGGCGAGGAACCCTTGTACGTGCCGAGGTCGAGCTCGACCGCCTGCGCCGCGCGCGACAGGTTGGCGACGCACAGCACCACCTCGTCCTCGTACAGGCGCAGATAGGCAAGCACCTGGCGGTTCCTGGGATACAGGAACTCGATGCGCCCGCGGCCGAAGGCCTTGCGGCCCTGGCGCACCGCGATGATGCGCTTCATCCAGCTCAGCAGCGAGGAGGTGTTGCGGCTCTGCGCCTCGACGTTGACGGTCTGGAAGCCGTACACGGCGTCCATGATCGCGGGCAAATACAGCCTGGCGGGGTCGGAGCGGGAATAGCCGCCGTTGCGGTCGGGCGACCATTGCATCGGCGTGCGCACCCCGTCGCGGTCGCCCAGATAGATGTTGTCGCCCATGCCCAGCTCGTCGCCGTAATACATGATCGGCGTGCCGGGCATCGACAGCAGCATCGAGTTCATCAGCTCGATCTTGCGCCGGTCGTTCTCCATCAGCGGCGCCAGGCGACGGCGGATGCCGACATTGATGCGCATGCGCTTGTCGGCGGCGTAGGTGTCCCACAGATAGTCCCGTTCCTTGTCGGTCACCATCTCGAGCGTCAGCTCGTCGTGGTTGCGCAGGAAGATCGCCCACTGGTTCTCCGGCGCGATCTCCGGCGTCTGGCGCATGATGTCGGTGATCGGGTGCCGGTCCTCGCGCGCGACCGCCATGTACATGCGCGGCATCAGCGGGAAGTGGAACGACATGTGGCATTCGTCGCCGTCGCCGAAATACTGGATCACGTCCTCGGGCCACATATTGGCTTCGGCCAGGAAGAAACGGTCGGGATACTTGGCGTCCAGCGCCTTGCGCAGCGTCTTGATGACGGCATGCGTCTCGGGGATGTTCTCGTTCGAGGTGCCGTCGCGCTCGACCAGGTAGGGGATCGCGTCCAGGCGCAGCCCGTCGACGCCCAGCTCCAGCCAGAAATACATCGCGTCGATCACCGCCTGCATCACCGGCGGATGGTCGAAGTTGAGATCTGGCTGGTGCGAGAAGAAGCGGTGCCAGAAATACTGTTCCGCCACCGGGTCCCAGGTCCAGTTCGATTTCTCGGTATCGGTGAAGATGATGCGGGTGCCGGAGTACAGCTTGTCGTCGTCGCTCCAGACGTACCAGTTGCGCGGCTCCGACCCCTTGGGCGAATTGCGGGCGCGCTGGAACCACGGATGCTGGTCCGAGGTGTGGTTGATGACCAGCTCGGTAATCACCTTCAGCCCCAGCGCGTGCGCCTTGTCGACGAACTGCTTGAAATCGTCCATCGTGCCGTAGGACGGGTTGACGTTGGTGTAGTCGGCGATGTCGTACCCGTCGTCGCGCAGGGGCGAGGGATAGAACGGCAGCAGCCAGATCGTGTTGACGCCCAGGTCCTTGATGTAGTCCAGCTTGGCCGTCAGCCCGGCGAAATCGCCGATGCCGTCGTTGTTGCTGTCGAAGAACGCCTTGATGTGCGTCTGGTAGATGATGGCATCCTTGTACCAGTCAAGCGCGCCTGCGTTCGTCGTTTCCATTCCTGCCCTTTGCCTGAATTATCGTCCCGGACCGAAATCCGCTCCATACCTGAAACAGAGCCGTGAACGGCTTCTTTCCCAAATGGATACCGGGCGCCGGCCCTGTATGACAATGGTGATCTCAACAAATCCCTACCGCCAAGCGGCCCACGCTTGCGAAACATATTAAAAGAGTGTAAATATGATGCCTTATCAACCCAATTCATAACATGCCTCTCAACAACCGTCCGGCTCACAGACTGTTCCTCGCCCAGGCAAAGCGCGCCGCACATGCGTATGATGGCAGCGAGGATTCGTACGATCACCTGATCGACTCCCTGTCCGGGTTCGAGCGAATGGCGGCTGCCGCCTATCCGGGGCTGCCGGGCTTCCAGGCCGAAAGGACCTTCGCGGCCGATGTGGGCTCGTTGCGTCCGGTCAGCGTGAACGACCTGCTGGATGTCGCCGCCCGCCAGTATGAAAGAAAATTCGTCGAAAACAGGCTGGCGATAAAAATCAGCCCGTCGCCTCTGATTTTCCTGCCGACCGATGGCCAATCCCCCGTTCAGCCGGGCCCCAATCCCGAAACCGCGTTCGAGGCGCCGCGCATCGAGCCGCGGACCAAACGATTCCTCGCGACCCTGACCGCACCCGGCAAAGGCGTCTTCCTGGACGATCTGATCATCCATACCGGCGCCGTCCAGCGGGGCGCGATGCGGACGGAGGCCTATGCCCTGATCCAGCTGCCACGCCATGACCGCGAGGTACTGATCTGCGACCAGGTCGGCAATGCCTCGTTCGTGGGCAAGGGCGTCAGGGGGCCGATCTTCTGGGCGAGCTACCGCAAGGACCAGCTGGAACGGTTCGCCGACGTGGCGCGCGTGGTCAACGGGCCGGGCAGCGATGCGCGGATGATAGACCTGATCGTGCACGACAATCCGATCCTGCCCAAGGCGATCATGGGCGGTAACCGCAAACCACCGTTGAGCGACGATATCGTGCTGATTTACGGGTTGCGCCATGCGGAGGCCGACAAGGGTCATCTTCCTACGCGTGACTCCGAAGCGGTAATCGGCTTGTCCGGCGAAATCTGGCTGAACTGGGATCAGGCGTACAAGATAGAGGGGCGCGGCCTCGGCCGGGATGGGATAACCGGTATCAGCCATCTTTTTCAGGTTTACGGGCTTAAGAACGGCAGAAAGGAAAATCCGGTTGCCGTGGCCCAGGCGATAGAAACGCTGAATACGACCGGCCATCACGGACTCAAGGCCGGTGCGCTCGATGCGGGGCAGATCTCCGAGGATACCCTGCTGACGGACGCCCTGCGCCATGCCGAGAAAAACAATCTCCATCTGCCTCATCCCGATGCGGGCGAGGTTGACGGCTCCCCCGGGCAAAACTGGACCAATCGAGAAGATTCATTGCGGAACAGATCCCGTGGCCTGACCCGTGAGGGCGTCAAGAGCCTGGGACATTTCTATCAGATATTCGGCCTGAAAATCGGACGCGTTCAAGATCGCGAGAAGATCGCCGGGGCCATTCGCACCCTGAATGAAACGGGCCACCACGGTCTGGTCGCTGCGGAACCCGATACAGGACGGCTGACCGAAGATATGATCCTGACTCATGCGTTGAGATACGCCGAAAAGAACCATGGAAAGCTGCCCAACAAGGGTACGCCGGGCGATGTCGAGGGATTGCCGGGACAGGCCTGGACCGCGTGGGATCAGTGCGTAAAGTTGAAGCTGCGTGGCCTTGAGCGGGACGACATGTCCGGCATGGTCGACCTGTTCAGGGTTTACGGTCTGAAGACCGGGCGCAAGGAAAACCCGGAAGTCGTCGCGGCGGCGATCCGGACTCTGAACGAGACCGGGCACCATGGTTTGCGGCCGATAATCGATCCGGCCAGCGCGATAGGGACCAGAACGGTTTTCTCGTCCTCACCGGACGCCGCGCCGCCCTGAAACTCTGTGCGCAGGATTGTCGATCCGGCGGCGTGAAATGCCTGAATGAATTTCCATTCGGGGAGAGTACAATGAAGTCTAGGAAGTTTCTCTACGCGCCGGCGCTGCTGGCGATGTTCGCGCTGCCGGCATTCGCGCAGACCGATACCGGGCCGGCCACCACCGGACCCAGCGCGCAGCCGCCGGCCACGTATCCCAATGCCGATCCCAACGAATACCAGCGCAATGTCGACCAGCAGGATAGGATCGAGAATGGCCTTAAAAGCGGCCAGGTGACCACCGGGGGCGCGGCGCAGCTGGAAAAGGGCGAGGATCACATCGACAAGATGGAAAGCCATGACGAGAAGACCGGCATGACCCCACAGGAATCGCAAAATCTCGAACGCGCGCAGAACCGTGAAAGCCAGCAGATCTATGATGACAAGCACAACGCGGCGACCGGCAATCCGGACACGGCCTCATCGCAGCGCATGCAGGCGGACGTCCAGCGGGACGCCAATCAGCAGACGCGCATCCAGCAGGGCGTCAACAGCGGCAGCGTAACAGCGGGCGAAGCCGCTAAGCTCGAGAACGGCCAAGCTGCCGATTCCCGCGCCCAGGCCCGCGCCGGTGCCAACGGCAACGTATCGGCCAAGGAACAGGCACGCCTGCAACGCAAGCAGAACCGACAGAGCAACCGTATTCACCGCAAGAAACACAATAACAGGACTGCCAACACGGCTGGTTGATCGGGTCTTGACCCTCTCCCTCATGGGAGAGGGCAGGGTGAGGGTGTGGGCTACGGCGGTGCTACGTCACACCCTCACCCGCCGCCTAGGGCGTCGACCTCTCCCATGAGGGAGAGGTAAAGTTACCGTACGCCCCACATCTGCGCCGGGTTTTCCGGCGACAGGCTGACATGCACGCGGCCTTTCTCCGACGCGTAGGCGCGGTCGTGTAGCGGTTCGGCAATCGATAGCGTGCCCACCTGCGCGAAGCCGGCGTCTTCCAGCGGCAGGTCGATGTCGAAATCGGCGTAGCCGTCCGGGTCCAGCATCACGGCGGCGAAGACGACCCCGGTCTCGCCCTGGCGGTCGCGGCTAAAGAACAGCACCCTGTCGTCGTCGACATGGTGGAAGCGCAGGCCCAGCGAGGTCTGCAGCTGCGGCCAGTCGCGCCGCGCCCGGTTCAGCTTTCGGATATAGTCCTTGATGTTGCCGGGGCGGTCCCAGTCCCAGACCTTGTATTCGTATTTCTCCGAATGGAGATACTCCTCCTTGCCCGGCACGGCGGCCGCCTCGCACAGCTCGAAGCCGTTGTAGATGCCGTAGGTCGACGACAGCAGGGCCGCCAGCGCCGCGCGCAGCTTGAACGCCGACTGTTTCCCCGATTGCAGGAAGGTCGGCAGGATATCGGGCGTCGAGGTGAAGAAATTGGGCCGGAAATACTCGCGCATCTCCGAATGCGCCAGCTCGTTCAGGTACTCGGTCAGCTCGGCCTTGGTGTTGCGCCAGGTGAAGTAGGTATAGGACTGGGTGAAGCCGCATTTCGCCAGCTCCTTCATCATCTTCGGCTTGGTGAAGGCTTCGGACAGGAAGATCGCCTGCGGGTGGCGCGCCTGCACCTCGCGGATGCACCATTCCCAGAACGGCAGCGGCTTGGTGTGCGGGTTGTCGACGCGGAAGATGTCGACCCCGGCCTCTATCCAGAACAGGAACACGTCGCGCAACGCGATCCACAGCTCCTGCCAGTGCGGGCCGAAGAAATTGACGTTGACGATGTCCTGGTATTTCTTCGGAGGATTCTCGGCGTACTTGATCGTGCCGTCGGCGCGCCAGAAGAACCAGTCGGGATGTTCCACGATCCACGGGTGGTCCATCGAGCATTGGATGGCGAAATCCAGCGCCACCTCCATGCCGTGCGAACGGGTCGCGGCCACGAAGCGCTTGAAATCGTCCAGCGTCCCCAGCTCGGGATGGACATCGGTATGCCCGCCCATCGTGCCGTCGCCCTTCGGGCCGCCGATGGCATAGGGGCTGCCCGGGTCGTCCGGCCCGGCGTTCAGCGTGTTGTCCTTGCCCTTGCGGAACTTGATGCCGATCGGGTGGATCGGAACCAGATAGACGACGTCGAAGCCCAGGTCGCGGATCTCCGGCAGCCGCGCGGTGCATTCCTCGAAGGTCGAGCCGCGTGTCGGGTCGGTTCCCTGGCTGCGCGGGAACATCTCGTACCACGCGCCATTTGTGGCCCTGCGGCGATCGACCACGATCTCGATCTCGCGCGGCAGGCGGGTAAGGTAGTCGCGCTGGCCCCAGCGCGCCATGTAGCGCCGCGTATCGGGCGAGAACAGGATCGCGACCTTCTCGTCGTCCGTCTTCGCCTTGTCGAACGCTTTCAGGACGGTCTGGATCGCCTTGGCGCCGACGACGCTGGCAGTTTCGGCCGCGTGCGCCAGCAGCGCGCGACCCTCGCCCAATTCCAGCGGAACCGGCTGTGCCGCGTCGTGCTTGCGCTTGGTGTCGTAGCGCCACGATTCGAAGGTGTCGACCCAGGCCTCGATGGTGAAGAACAGACGGCCGATATGGGTCAGGAAGAAATCGCCGGCCCAGCGGTCGTTGTCGAAGGGGCGCAGGCGTGCGCGGCCCTTTCGCTTGTCCTGCCGCCACACGATCTCCGCGCCCAGGACCTCGTGCCCGTCGCACAATATGTCGGCCAGGATGCTCAGCCGGTCGCCGACGATGCGCTTGGCCGGGAAGCGGCCGCCGTCGATCTCGGGGTAGACGTTCTCGATCGCCAGGCGGCTGTCGGTGTGCCAGTCGCGGTGCGGCTCGGGCGCGACCGGTTCACCGGCTTCGTAGGCGACGTCCGAAAGGATCGAAACGGTTTCGTAGACCCGGTAGCCATAAGGGTCGAAGCCGATCCGGCTGGATTCCGGCTGGCCGCCGCTGCCGGGGGTAATGTCGATCAGGTCGTCCGAGGCGCAGCGCAGCCATTCGCACAGCTGTTCGCGTTCGAACGAGGCCTTGCCGCTGCCGTCCGGGTTCATGACCAGAACGGTGCAGGCCCCGCCCGCGGTGTCGTAGCGGGCCAGCGCCACGGCGCCGCCGCGCAGGCGATGGTAGCCCATCGCGCCTTCGACGTTCAGCGCCGGGGCGGCTTCCTTCATCGCGTTCAGCCCGGCGATCTCGGCGCTGATGTCGTAGTCGCGCGCCTCGTTCCAGTCGTCGGGCGTGGTGTCGACCACGTTCAAAGGCTTGTGCAGGCCGAACTCGTAGCCCGCCGGGATCATGACGCCGCTGGAGAAGCAGGCCGCGACCGCGTAGCGCAATTTTGCATATTGCGCGCGCTGGGCCGGCGACAGATGCGCCATTTCGGCGGCGAGGCGCGGCGTGTCGTGGCTTTCGGGGAAGGCGATCGAGGGCGCGATGTCGCGGAACTGGTTGTACTGCTCGAACGCCCAGGCCGATCTCAGGTCCCACCATTTCGAGCTGTTGAACATGTAGTCGAAGCCGACGCCGCGCAGCGCGTCGATCTCGTCCAGGCGGCAGCCCAGCGTCTCCGCCGCGAACACCACCCCGGGATCGGCATCGCGCGCCGCCTTGATCAGCGCGCGCCAGACATCGGCGGGCACCTTGTAGGCGGCATCGCAGCGGAAGCCGCGCACGCCCAGCTTGATCAGCCGCTTGATGTAGCCGGTGAAATAGGCGGTGATCTGGTCGCGTCCCTCGCCATGGTAATCCAGCTCGGCAAGGTCGCCCCAGACCTGGCCCTCGCCGCCGCCCGGATCGATGGCCGAGGGCGCCTTGATCCGCCCGTCCGCCTCGCGCGCGTACCAGTGCGGTTTCTCGGTGGTGAAGGGGTGGGCATCGGCGGTGTGGTTGATCACCAGGTCCAGCATCACGCCGAGGCCCGCCTTGGCCGCCGGCTTGACCAGCGCCGGCAGGTTCGCCTCCAGCGACAGGTCGGGCCCGACCGCGAAACGCGGGTCGATGTCGTCGTAGCTGGCGACGGCGTACAGGCTGCGCGAGCCGCCGGTGCGGTGGACCGGGTTCAGGAAGACCCAGTCGAAGCCCATGGCGGCGATGCGCGGAAACTGCTCCGCGGCCTGCGCCAGCGTACCGGTCAGAAGGGGGAACAGGTTGTAGAGGCGAATGGATGTGGCCGAGGCTGGTTCCTTACGTGCGGTCGAATCGATCATAGGCCGTATTATGTTAGAGCATCAGTGTTTTGCGCGCTTGAACCATGTCTTCCTTCGTGACGCGGGCGCTTCGAGAGCCGTCACGAAACCGTCGAACCAGGCGCTTACGTCATTGACGCGTAGCACTTTCATCATCGCGCGCCAACGGTCCTTTCGTTCCGCCGCGTCCATGGAAAGCGCCGCTTCCAATGCGCTCGCCACCTGTTCGGTGTCATAGGGGTTAACGATCAGGGCCGCGTCTAGTTCCTGCACGGCGCCGGCAAATTGCGACAGCACCAGAACGCCAGGGTCGTCTTCGCTCTGGCAGGCGACGAATTCCTTGGCGACCAGGTTCATCCCGTCGCGCAGAGGCGTGACGCAGCAGACGTCCGCCAACCGGTAGAAACCCGACAGCACGGCGGGGGTATAGCTTTCATTGGTGTAGCGCACCGGCTGCCAGGACGGGGTGCCGTAGCGGCCGTTGATCGTACCGGTCAGGCCCGCCAGTTCCTCCTGCAAATCGCGGTAGGCGGTCACGTCGGAGCGGGTCAGCGGCGCGATCTGCAGCAGGCTGACCTTCTCGCGCCGGTGCGGGTGCAGGGTCAGCAGCTTGTCGAACGCCTTGAAGCGGTGCGGCAGGCCCTTGCTGTAGTCCAGCCGGTCGACGCCGATCATGATGCTGCCCTCGCCGATCGCGGCCTTCAGCTTGACCACCTCGGTATCGGTCTCGGCGTTCCTGGCCATCAGGCCGAACTCGTCGACATCGATGCCGACGGGGTAGACGCCCAGATGGGTAAGGCCGTTGATCGAGCGCAGCGTCCCCGGTTCGACCTCATCCGCGCCCAGGTCGCGCTTGGCATAGCGGATGAAGCGGTTCATGTCGTCCTGCGTCTGGAAGCCGATCAGGTCGTAGGCCAGCAGATGTCCGAAGATATGCTTGTGGTTGGGCACGCATTCGACGCAAGAGACCGAACCGAACGGGGTGTGCAGGAAGAACCCGATCGGGCGCTTTATGCCGGCCCGCTTCATGAAAGAGCCGACCATCAGGAAATGATAATCGTGGATCCAGAAAAGGGCGTCGTCGGTCACCAGCTGCGCCGTGCGCTCGGCCACCAGCCGGTTGATGCGCTCGTATTTCACCAGATAGGCCGGGTCGTAGACCATGAGGTCGACCCGGTTGTGCATCACCGGCCACAGCGTGCCGTTGGCCATGCCGTTGTAGAAGCCGGCGAAATCGTCCTGCGGATAGTCGATGGTGGCCAGCTTGGCGCTGCCGGCGGGGGTGATGGTCGCCGGTCCCGGCTCGCCCTCAGTCGTCTTGCCGCTCCACCCGAACCAGGTGCCGCCGCTGCTGCGCATGCCCTGGTACAGCGCCGCCGCCAGGCCGCCCGCCGCCGCAGATTTATCGCTAAGCGATGATACGCGGTTGGAAACGACGATCAGGTTCATGAATTAAGCGCTGCAAGCCCAGGATATGAATTACCATCGTATCCATCTAAAGGCAGGAGACAAGAGCGTTTTAAAGTTAGCGCTACAACTATCCTGACATGCCAGATTGAGAAAAACGAGGACTGTCTGTGGGAGATGGTGATGCCACAACCTTTGGTTCAACTGGCTTTGGCGTTGCTTGAAAATCAAAAGCATCAAGACCCTTGGCAATTCGAGCCGAGATCTTGTCGCTAAAGTCCCTGACCATCTCACGGGTTTTAGGGTCGAGATCTTTTGATACTTTCACAAGATCATCTCTAACACAGATCAGACTTTTTTCGTTTCCGTCTTCTTTATATAGACGAGCCTTACGGTCAAAACGACGTGGATCGCCGTTGCCAATCAGAGTATGATCTTTATCATACATATAAATGTGGTCGCTGTCTCCAACCAAGACTTTACCATCGATACCAGCATTTGCCTCTAAAAAATTTGCAAACTCTATTGCCGAATGCATTGTTCGTGCCAAAGATTGGTAATCCGTTGATGAGTGTTGCCGACAGTTTTTTGAGCCGATTTCCAGCGCTAAAGTTTCTAGCATTTGGGTCATGTAGTTCTCATTGTACCATAGATATGCATCTGCCTCTTCAACTTCAAACCCGCAGGATTGAATGGTCTGATTGATGGCGTATTTGTGGGCCAGCTCCCGCAAGGCCAGCTCGCGTTTTTTAAGGTCAGTTATCCCTGAAATCTTTTTATATGAAAAACCAACACTGAATTCATTGTCAGATTCTGCGCAAAGTATTGCTTCATCTTCAGCTGTGTAGTTTTTGGTCTTGTAAGTGGCGATATTGCCGTTTCTCGAAAACAACGCGTCTGTTTCTTCGGAGGGCATCACCACCACAGCGTTCGGCACATGCAAAGGATCGCGGGCGTTGGTTGGCCAGAATGTATCCACCGTCGTTATTGTAGGCGGTGCACCATTGGTCTTTATCATATCCTGGAAGGGGGCAATGACGGCATAAGGAGTATCTTCCCATGACCCGAACGAATGGCTGCTAACTTTATGGTTTAGCGCAAAATGTACTGTATTACGGGGTTTCTGTCCACCAGTTGCAATGTAGGTAGAATTTATATCTACGCTACCATCGGCATTTATTTCAGGCAAGTAAAGTGTGCTGTGAACAAGGCAAAGCCCCTCAAGATTGAGGGCACCATCCACAATGGTTGGTTTCAATAAGCCATCAGAGTTTACACTGGCCATAGCCACAATCTAAAGTAAAAGTTTTAATATGCACTTATTGCGGCTGATTCATATTCCTATATGACTTAGTTCGGCGCGCCGATCTGGTGGTTGTTCATCGCGTCGATCAGGGCCTGAACCTTGCCGCCGTTGCGATCGATGACCGAGGAGAACTCCGATCGCTCGGTGGCGCTCATCGAAACACCCTCGACCGCCACGTCCACGATCTTGTAGCCCTCCGGCTCGGACCGTACGCGCCAGGTCACATTGATCGGCGGCGCGCCGTTGCCTTGCATGATCTGGCTTTCGACCATGGTGTCGCGGCCCTGCTTGGTCTCGCGGCCGGTCTTGAAGCTGCCGCCCGAATAATCGCGGAAGCGCAACGCATAGGCATCCACGATCATGTTCTCGAACGCCTGCTGGTACTGCTGGCGCTGGTCGTCGGTGGCGACATTGTAATACGATCCCAGCACGAACCGGCCGATCGACTTCAGGTCGAACGACTTGCGCAGGATTTCGCGGAACCTGGCCTCGGTCTCATCGTTGGTCAGGCGCTTGCCGTTGATGCTGTTCAGGGCCTCGTCCGCCAGGCTCTGCACGAACTGGCTGGCGCCGGTTGTAGCGGCGGGCGCGGCCGTCGCCGTCGGCGCCTGGGCATAGGCGGCTGGGTTGAAACCCATGACCAGGGGAAGGCCGAGCGCGGCGGCAAAGAGCCAGTTGTTACGCATCAGGATGAATCCTTTTCCTTCGTGCAGTTCTTGTTCGGCGTTCTTTTTATGAATAAAGACGCTCATTTGGTGGTTCCTGTCGCAGGATCGGTATAGTCGGGAATGTCAGCAGTGCCGCCCGTGGAGCCCGGTGTCTCGCGATCCGCCGCTTCCAATTGCTGCAGATAGATGCTGCGGACAGCCGCATATTCGTCGACCGAACTGCGATGCAGGTCGTCGATCTGTTCAATATAATGCGAACGCTGGTCGACCAGGCCAATTGCACCCTCGCCTATCGAAGCGGCGAACGGGATGAAGTAATCGATCGGGTCCCCTGCGGCGTCCGCGGCATAACCGACCGCCTCGCGCGGGGTCGACGGGCCGAGCAACGGCAGTACCAGATAAGGGCCGTGGCCGACGCCATAGAATGCCAGCGTATGGCCGAAACCGTTGCTTTGCGGGTCGAGGCCGGCAGGCTTGCCGACATCCAGCACACCGGCGAAGCCCATGGTCGAATTCAGCAGGATCCGGCCCAGGCTGGTGCCGGCGCCTTCAAAGTCGCCCTGCAGCAATTCGTTGGCCATGATATAGGGGGTGTTCAGGTTCTGCAGGAAATTGTGCACGCCGGTGCGCACTTCCTCGGGCAGGTTGTCGCGATAGGCGACCGCGACCGGGCGAAATACGGCGGCATCGGCCTGGTTGTTCAGATCGTAGATGTCGCGGTTGGTTTCCTCGTACGGGTCGTAGGGCTTGCCATTGGCGTCTTCCATCTGCTCGGCGCAGGCCGACAGCAGGGTAACGCTCAGCAGGGCCGCGCAGGCAAGTCCGACATATCTTTTCATAGCAGGTCCATTTCGCACAAAATCCAAGTCTTCGCCATATACATCAAAAAAGCCTTACGTCACGAGGGGTATAAACCACAGTTTTCCGATTTGGAAGAAAGTGTGACTTAAACAACATGGTTTGTGTCTTCGTTCCGGGGTTTTACAAGAGCGTTTTGCCCTACTACCTGTGTAATACTGATTAACTGATCCGGATGCTGTTGCCTGACCAGTGACGCATAATCCTGTGGAATAACACGGTGGTACCCGATACTTACGCCGAGGTCTGCCGGTTGCGACTTCGCCGCGCGGTATTTATCCGGCAGGATCACGTGGGTTATGCCGTTTTCAGCCAGATGCCGCCCGTCCGTCAACGATTTCGGGTTCGACAAATACAGCGTACAGCCGGAAACCGACGCGCCGCTGGCCTGCGTGACTTCCAACGCGCCATCGGCCTCGTCCCGTTTCGACCAGCTGCCCAGCGCGCGCACGATCTTGTCGTCGACCGCGGGCGGATAGGAAGGACGGCGGGCGATCACCTCGCCGGTACCGCCCTTGTGCCAGCCTTCCAGATACTGAGCCAGCGACAGGAAGCGGCTGTCCCAGTCGACCGAGCCGGATGCGATCGGCGGGTGGTAGATCTTCTGCACCGCCACCTGGTAGCGCGCGATGGCCGGGTCGTATTGCCGGATCTCGATGCCGTTGCTCAGCAGCGTTTCCAGCCCGGTGCGCCAGAAACCGTCGCCATGCGTGTTCGAATGCACCTCCGCCTTGACCATGACGACGGTGGAGATCCCGGCATCGACGATCGCGGTGGCGCAGGCGGAACAGGGAATGGCGTCGGAATACAGCGTGCAGCCTTTGGCCGGCAGGCCGATGGTCGCCAGGTTCAGAAGGTCGTTGCGCTCGGCGCACATCGTCATCTCGCGCTTCAGCGGGTGCTGGGAGAAAGCGGGATTGCCGTCGTCCAGCCCGCGCGGCAGGCCGTTGAAGCCCAGGCTGCGGAACCGGCCGTCCGGGCCGGTGATGATCGAGACATGCTTGGTGCCGCTGTGCTTGGGCCAGCCATGCAGCTCGTCCACGATCAGATCCATCCAGCGCATGTCGGCGGCTGTGGCGGGCAGAGCCCGGTATTCGGGCGGAAGAAGGCGGTGCAGGCTCATTGGTCCGGAAGAGCTTATTATCGGTTCGCTAGCTTATATATAAGCCGCCCGGTGTGAAGTTTTTATAACCTCTGCACATGATTTTCATGGTCGAAGAGCCCGGCCTACCCCATATCTGATTTCTATGTCCGACACCGAACTGCTTTCCAACGGCGATACCGCGCCCGCGTATCTGGCCACGCTCAACCCCGCGCAGCGCGCGGCGGTGGAAAGCGTCGACGGGCCGGTGCTTGTGCTGGCCGGGGCGGGCACCGGCAAGACGCGCGTGCTGACGACCCGGCTGGTACACCTGCTGGCGACGCGGCGTGCCTTCGCCAGCCAGATCATGGCCGTCACCTTCACTAACAAGGCCGCCAAGGAGATGCAGCACCGCGTCGGCCAGATGGTCGGCCAGAGCGTCGACGGCTGGTGGCTGGGCACGTTCCATGCCCTTGCCGCGCGGCTGCTGCGCCGCCATGCCGAGCTGGTCGGGCTGAAATCCAACTTCACCATCCTCGATACCGACGACCAGCAGCGCCTGATCAAGCAGCTGCTGCAGGCCGAGAACATCGACGACAAGAAATGGCCCCCCCGCCTCGTGCTGTCGGCGATCGACCGCTGGAAGGACCGGGCGCTGACGCCGGACAAGCTGAAAGCCGACGATGCCGGCGACCTGGCCGGCGGCTGCGCCGTCGCGCTGTACGCCATGTACCAGCAGCGGCTGAAGGAGCTGAACGCCTGCGATTTCGGCGACCTGTTGCTGCACACCATCACCATCTTCCAGGATCCGGCGAACGGCGTGCTGGCCGATTGCCACCGCCGCTTCCGCTATCTGCTGGTCGACGAATACCAGGATACCAACGTGGCGCAGTATCTGTGGCTGCGCCTGCTGGCGCAGGGCAACCACAATATCTGCTGCGTCGGCGACGACGACCAGTCGATCTATGGCTGGCGAGGGGCGGAGATCGGCAACATCCTGCGCTTCGAGAAGGATTTCCCTGGCGCCACCATCGTGCGGCTGGAACAGAACTACCGCTCGACCTCGCACATCCTCGCCGCCGCGTCCGGCGTGATCGCCAACAACCAGGGCCGCCTCGGCAAGACGCTATGGACCGAGGCCGACGGCGGCGAGCGCGTCAAGGTGCGCGCCCTGTGGGACGGGCAGGAGGAAGCGCGCTGGGTCGGCGACGAGATCGAGGCGCTGCAGCGCACCAAGGTGCGGCTGGACCAGATGGCGATCCTGGTGCGCGCCGGCTTCCAGACCCGCGCCTTCGAGGAACGGTTCATGACTCTGGGCCTGCCCTACCGCGTCATCGGCGGCGCGCGCTTCTACGAGCGGCTGGAGATAAGGGACGCCCTGGCCTATTTCCGCATCGTCGCCCAGCCCAGCGACGACCTGGCGTTCGAGCGCATCATCAACAAGCCCAAACGCGGCATCGGCGACACCACCGTGGTCACGATCCACCAGGCGGCGAGGGCGATGGGCGTGTCGATGGTCGAGGCCGTGCTGCGCCTGGTCGAGACCGACGAGCTGAAGCCCAAGATGCGCTCGACCCTGCGCCAGCTTATGGGCGACATCGCGCGCTGGCGGCAGGCGCTGCACACCACCGGCCATGTCGAGATTGCCAAGGTGATCCTGGACGAATCCGGCTATACCGGCATGTGGCAGGCGGACAAGACGCCAGAGGCGGCAGGGCGGCTGGAAAACCTGAAGGAACTGACCACCGCGATGGGCGAATTCGAATCCCTCGAGGGATTCCTGGAGCATGTCAGCCTGGTCATGGAGATGCAGGACAATTCCGAGGGCGAGATGGTCAGCCTGATGACCCTGCACGGCGCCAAGGGCCTGGAATTCGACATCGTGTTCCTTCCGGGGTGGGAGGAGGGCGTGTTCCCCAACCAGCGCGCGATCGACGAAAGCGGCGTCGCCGGGCTGGAGGAAGAACGGCGCCTCGCCTATGTCGGCCTCACCCGCGCCCGCCAGCGCGCCTTCATTAGCCATGCCGCCAACCGCCAGATATTCGGCAGCTGGATGGCCTCGCAACCCTCGCGCTTCGTGAACGAGCTGCCCGCCGACGTGATCGAGACCGACGGCGCGCCCGGCCTTGCCGCCGCGCACCAGGACCTGATGGCGCAGCAGTTCAGCACCCAGTTCAACCAGATGGCCAAGCGCATCCCGGCGCGGTTGCCGACGCATTCCGAACCCAGCGCGTTCAGCGCTGCCGCCCGGCCGCGCCCGGCCCAGCCCTTCGCCAAGGGGGCGCGCGTCTTCCATCAGAAATTCGGCTACGGCACCGTGCTGTGGGTCGACAACGACAAGCTGGAAATCGAATTCGACGCCGCGGGACTGAAGAAGGTCATGGACAGCTTCGTTACGCCGGCGGAGAAGGCGGGATGATCGGCTCTCCTGAAATTATTCAGGATACTACTTCAATAGATTTGCCTCGATCGACAGTTTTCCACTATCCGTAAGACCGCCACAGCGCCATAGGCTGCCGTAAGATACGGTCTTCGCAGAAGGGTCGCTGTTCCACGAGAAGTAGAGCAGGCCGGCAAGGCGTCCTTGCTGGGCGTAGGATCGAAAATCGCCCATCAGTTCTTTCACCAGAGTGGCGCGGCCAGTGTCATCGATGGGACATGCCATGTCCAGGTTATTGAACCCCCACTCGGTGACCCAGCAGGGCTTTCCATCCTTGCTGCCGGGGGCACGGCATTCCGTGAAATCGTATTTGGCAAGTTTCGACCTGCGATCGGCAGCGGCTTTCGGATCTCCCGGCGAATTGCCATACGGGTAGATATGGATGGCATACCCGTCCACCAGGCTATCGAGGCCATGGGCACGCATATATTCGATAGTGGAATTGATGCTTACGATATCGCCCTTCGGTTTGCCCGGCAGCTTCCCGTCATCCTGTTCATAGTTTCCCAGGCCCGCAGTCAAGACCGGCGTCAGCTGGTTCAGCTGGGAATGGTCCCTGATATCCTTGAGAACGGCCAATAGTTTTAGGTAATTATCGTATCCTTTTGCAATCTGCCGGCCTTCCGGATCGTGACTCAGTTGAGCTAGGCTCAGTTGTACGCCTCGACCGGGGAGCGGAAATTCCGGGTTGGTCCCAGAAAGGTTGATCTCGTTGCCAAGTTCGAAGGCGGAAAACACCACCCCCTGTTTTTCCAGGCTTGCAAGAACAGGCGCGAACGTGCTGCGAAATTGTTCGGGGTCTGCGGCGGAAAGCGGATTTTTTCCAAAGGGATCATAGCCGCCGAAATGATAGATAAGCCACTCTATCCTGATACCGTGGTCCCACGCGCGTTTTGCAAAATCGACACCCTTCGCATCCTGTGTGATGCTCGCCCGGATCACTTTTACACCAGCAACTTTCATCTGGTCCAGCATAGTATTCTGGGCGTCGATACCAAGTTTGTAAGGGTCTACGATATTTACACCGATCGCGACATTCTGAGCAAAGGAGATAGACGGAATCGCAAGCGTAATAAAAAGTCCAATGACAAGAAAATAAGAACGTAGCTTCATGATATAAACCCTTGTCCAGCAGACTTGATTTTAGCGCACACGATTAAGTGGATAATTTACAAGATAGAGCCTGCGGGGATAGTGGGCTAGCCATTTTCCGGACCGGCCTCGGTGCGCCGTCCCCTTACATAGGACCAGGCCAGGATCGCGCCCGTACCGAGTGTACCGGTCGCCGTGGCGGCAAGGCCGTAGGCCATGCCGCGTTGCTGGAGTTGCGACGGGGAAGCCATGGGGTTTACCACTACGTTCATCAGGTAATTGGTTCCCAGCAACAGTGCGCTTCCCGCTCCGACTTTTACCGTCCTGGCGGCAAGATTCAGCGCCCTGAGCAGTATCCGGCTACTGGTCAGATGGCCCGCGATGGTTTTCGACTGCGTTTCCATGCCCAGCGCGTCCAGCATGCCCAGCACCGGCGCATCGATTGTATGGTCGGGATCCTTGGCGTCGCGCTCCTTGGCCGCAACCCCCAGGCCGATGGCCCGGGCAGTCAGGTCCAGCTCCTTCAGCCCGATAATCTGGCTTACGATAACCGACCCGATCAGTGCCGGTATGTGCCGCCCCATGCCCAGCTTCGCGTCGACCACGTCGGAGGCGACTTCCACCGCGGCCAGACCCAGGAACTTGGCGCGAAGCATCGGCTCCTCGCGCAGGCCGGTGCTGATGTCGCTGGCTGTCCTGAAACTCTTCGCGATGATGCCGCCCTGGTCCGGATCGCTCATATCGGCGCCAAGCTTGCGCATCAGCCGCTTGCGATTGATCTCGAACAGCGATGCCGCCAGCTTTATGTCGAAACCGGCCCCGGCGATGGCAACGAACTGCCGGGCGGCCTCGGCCATGGTAACGCCCAGCTCTATCCGGGCGATGGATGGTGTGCGCAGGATATGCCCCATGACCTTGCCGATTTTGGCAATGTCGTCGCTATGAACGCTGTTGATCTGTGTCGATGTTGCTTCGCGGGACCATTGCGCAAGATCGTTTTGCACCTGCGGGAATTTCCTTACCACCCTGGCCGGGATGGCGACCAGGGCGAACTCCGCCGCGTCCAGGCACACGGACCAGATGGCAAGCTTCTTGATCTTCTTCTTGAGCGCCGGGTCGTCCCGCAATTCCTGCCGGATACCGATCGCGGCCTCGGTCAGGTCGGGCAGGAAATGTCTGACAGCGTTCTTGACCGGCGCGGTCATGCTCGACGAGAGTATGCGTTGGGCAAAAATGCTCATCAAAAAACTTTACAAATAATTAAGTTCCTCACTATGCAAATAACCCTCCTTTCTGTCAAGAATTGCCCGGTCGAAGCATGACCGGCCTCCTTCCCCGCCATTCCGCGGCGCTGGTGGTGACCACGGACGCCGTGCCGGTCTTCCTCGACGCCCTGGAGCCGTTCGTGGAATCGGTGAATGCGTTCGAGCTGGATTCGCCCATCCCGACCGATGCCCCTGCCCAGTTTTCCTGGGGCAGCGAACATCCCAACTGGGCCACCGGCGAGGCCGTCAGCCTGCGTGCGAACTGGACGATCACGGCAATCCTGAAACAGAATGCCAACAGGGCGGGGTTGTCGAACGCGATCTGCCTTGCCGCCGCCGCGAACGGCCTTCCCGAACCGGAATTGCGCATCGAGGCGCTGGCCGATACCGACTGGCTGGCGCAGCTGCAGCAGGATTTCCCGCCGTTCCGGCTGGGCTGCTTCTATCTTTACGGTTCGCACCATGTGCCGCGCCCCGGCGATGGGCCGGTGCGGCTGCTGGTCAATGCCGGGACGGCCTTCGGCTCGGGCGAGCATCCCACGACGCAGGGGTGCCTGCTGGCGATGCAGGCGCTGGCCCGGAAACGCACTATCGGCAGCGTCATCGACATGGGCTGCGGCTCGGGCATATTGTCGCTTGCGGCGGCGAAGCTGTGGCGGGCGCGGGTGATTGCGGTCGATATCGATGCCGAGGCGGCAAGGGTTACGCTGGCCAACGCTCGGCTGAACGGCGTCGCCCGGCTGATCCGCGCCGGGGCGGGCAACGGCTACGCCGCGCCGATCCTGTCGCGGGCGGTGCCGGTCGACCTGGTCGTATCGAACATCGTGGCGCGGCCGCTGAAACGCATGGCCCCTCGCCTGGCGCGCGCCCTGAAACCAGGCGGCCATGCCATCCTGTCGGGCCTGCTGGAAAAACAGGAAGCCGGCATACTGGCGGCACACCGTGCACAGGGTCTAAGGTTGGTGGCGCGTCATCCCATCGGTGAGTGGCGAACTTTGGTATTGAGGAAATGATGACTGACACGCTCCCCCGGCTTCGCGCGCAGCTGAAGGCACAAGATCTCGACGGCTTCGTCGTCCCGCATGGCGACGAGTTCCAGAACGAATACACATCGCCCAGCGCCGAGCGGCTTGCGTTCGTCACCGGCTTCACCGGCTCGGCCGGATACGCGGTGATCCTTGCCGCTAAGGCGGCGTTCTTTACCGATGCGCGCTATACGCAGCAGGCGGAAATGCAGGTGGCCGGCGATCTGTTCGAGCGCGCCTCGATAACGGGCGATGCGCCCATGGCCTGGATCGCGGCCAACCTGCCGGCAGGCGCGCGGCTGGGGTACGACCCGTGGCTGCACACGCCGCGGCAGGTCGAGGCGCTGGAAAACGCGGTGACGAAAGCCGGCGGTACGCTGGTAGCCGCCGCATCCAGCCCCATCGACGCGGTCTGGGGAAATCGTCCCGCCGCGCCGCTGACCCAGGCCGTGCTGCATCCGGAAAACGTCGCAGGCGAAAGCGCGGCCTCTAAGCGGGCGCGGCTTGCGCATGGGTTGAGGCAGGAGGGTATCGACGCCGCGGTGCTGGTCAATCCGACCTCGATCGCGTGGCTGCTGAACATACGCGGCGGCGATATTCCCTTCCTGCCGGTCATCCTCAGCTACGCCATCCTGCTGGCCGATGGCAGCGTCGACTGGTTCGTCGACCCCGCCAAGCTGAACGGGCTGACGCTGGACGGCGTCCGTACCCATGCCTTCGACAGTTTCCCGGCGGCTTTGCGCAATTTCGGCGGCAAGCGCGTACAGCTCGATGGCGGTGGCGGGTCCTATCCCGGCGGCGTATCGGCGATGATCGTCGATACGCTCAGGGCTGGCGGCGCCCGGCTGGAATTCCTGCCCGACCCGTGCCTGCTGCCAAAGGCGTGCAAGAACGAGATCGAGATCGCAGGCAGCCGCGAGGCGCACAGGCGCGACGGGGCGGCGCTGTCGGGTTTCCTGGCCTGGTTCGCGCAGGCCGAGAGAAGCACCCTGACCGAGCTGGACCTGGTCGCCAAGCTGGCGGAGTGGCGGCAGAAATCGCCGCTCTATCGCGGACCCAGCTTCGACACCATCTCCGGCTCCGGGCCGAACGGCGCGATCATGCATTACCATGTCGACCAGGCCAGCAATCGCAAACTGGACGAGGGCAGCCTGCTGGTGCTGGACAGCGGCGGCCAATATCAGGACGGCACCACCGACATCACGCGCACGCTGGCGCTGGGCAAGCCCGATGCCATCATGCGCGAGATGTTCACGCTGGTGCTGAAAGGGCATATTGCCCTCGCCACCGCCCGCTTTCCCAAGGGCACGGCAGGCATCCATCTCGACGCACTGGCGCGGCAGTTCCTGTGGGCGCGCGGCGCGGATTTCGCCCACGGCACCGGCCATGGCATCGGCAGCTACCTGTCGGTGCACGAGGGGCCGCAGCGCATCTCGGCCAAGGCGGATCCGGTCGCGTTGCTGCCCGGCATGATCGTATCGAACGAACCCGGCTATTACGAACCGGGCGAATACGGCATCCGGATCGAGAACCTCGTGGCAGTCAAAGAGGGTGAAGACGGCTTCCTGGAATTCGAAACCCTCAGCCTTGCCCCGATCGACCGCAGAATCGTCGTCGCCGACATACTGACCCGCAGCGAACGCACCTGGCTGAACCAGTATCACGGCCGCGTGCTGGCGACGTTGACGCCGCTGGTTGATGAAGCGACAGCGCGCTGGCTGGACAAGGCGTGCGAGCCGCTTTGACGACTAGAAATTATTGACAAGAAACTAAATTATGGCAGTATAAGATATATTTTATAGCGGTTGAATTATGAAAAAAACCAAGAAACAAAAAAGCAACTTGCTGCAGAAACGAAAACCACCATCAACATTGCAACAACCCTGGACGATTACATCGAATTGGGGATTGGCAGCCGATTCGGTTTCCTTGAAGCGGTAAGCCAGACTCTTTCCGGGAAACACCAGAAATTTTCGCGCGAAGTCGACCGGCAGGTCATGCGTTTGGCCGCGCTAAAGCCGATATTCGGCGAACTGGCCGACAACGGTCCCCCTTCCTTGGCCGAAATCGCCATGCAGCCCGTTACCAGTACGGGATTGGCCGGTATAGCGCGACACGATACGGATGAAGGCGGCGCCGTATTTCACAAGCCCGTCATCGATCTGACGCAAGACGATATGGCGACAATTTCCTCCCTTAGACCCGAAGACACGCGGATGATGGTGGAGATTGCCGTGTTGAAAGCACTTGCCGAACAGACCGATAATTTCCGAACGCTGGTTACAGACAATTCTGCAGACATAACGGAATTGCAGCGCCTCGGCCGGCCGGCCGCAATGCGGCCTGGCAACGTGCCGCAGAGCTAAGCCTTTGTCTTAAGCTTAATGTCGCGTCTGCAATGCCAGCAAACGGCAAGGCATAGCTGGCCTCGAAGTCGATTAATCACAATTTTTAAGTATATAACGGCATTTTAACCAAATGCCGCCAGTATCGGGGGGAAGGCAGTGCGCTCACGAAGGAATTTGCAAGAGCATCAGTGAAGGAGACAAGGCATGGCGAATCTATCAGTCCAGCTGGCGGCCTACCGTCTGACCACGGCCGAGATCGTCTACCACATGCCCGATCATCCCGACCTGCTGCAAAGCTTCGTCTGGCAAGATTACGACATCGCCCCGAAATTTCCGGTGCTGCACAAATTCCTGGATTTCTGGAGCCACGAGATCGAAGGCAAGCTGCATTCGGTCCGGCTCGCCGCCTGCGGCATCATCAGCGACGCCGAAATCCGCAGCGTCGACGGCGAATTTGTTCTACACTGAGTGCAGTCCGAATAGGACAGACTTTCTGCTAGCTGTGCAAAATCGACAAAGGTGCCTTATCGTCCCTGGTCAGCAGGGTCGTCAGTTTCCTTGCAGCCAAAGAGGCTTCCTCGACAGCAAGTCCAACAACGGCCGCTCCCGTCAAGGCCAGATCCGCTTTCACTGAACCGTTTGATATGTCTTCCAGCAAACGTTGAACAGGCCCACCAGGACCGACCGCTGGATCGAAAAGGGGAGGGACGATTTCAAAAACTTTTTCTGCGCCGATGCCCAGTGCCGCCACTCCTGCAGTCAGGACGGTAAGACCGACAGCCCGTGCCAGCCCGTTGTATGGCGCATGATCGTCTCCCTTTGACAGAAGCGTTTCCACCAACTCGCCGTGAGCTTCTCCCAAACCCCCCTGTACCCGCGATAGAAGAACGGCGGGAATTGCGGCAAACATTGTATTCGTCACTAACGAACCCAGAAATATCAATCCCGTATCAGCGGCATTATTTCCGGGAGTTTCCATTGTTTCCAATGCGCTCTTGGAAATGATCGCCGTAGCAACAAGCGCCAATCCAGTTAAAGCCGCTATGTTAGCGCCCACTTCCCTGCCGGTTGAAGTTTCTTCCATTTTCAGCCCCGTAAATATTAACAGGTTAATATACGTAATTTCCAATAAGAAAAGAAAAAAGGCCCCTGCAAGCTCGTGCAAGGGCCTTTTGGCAAGAAGAAGTGGCTTTGTTACTTCGACTGGTCGGTGATCCTGCCGCGATAGTCGAGGGCGACGCTGACTTCTTGGTCGCCTTTCATCGCCGTGCCGCGCCAGACCGACTGGTCGTCCTTGGCAAGGCCGGTCACCTGCGTGTAGCCGGCATGCTGCAATGCGCGCGTGGCCTCCGCCTGCGAGAAGCTGTTGGCGCCCTTCAACGGCAGATGCGTTTCGGTCGTATCGGCATTACGCGTCGTGCTCGGCATGTTGGTGCCGGGGACGGTATCCGCCAGGCCGGGTTCCAGCGTGCCGTAATCGCTGTTGGTACGGCCTGCCGGGGCGTTGCCCTGGTCCGGCAGCGCCTGCTCGCTGTTGGCGGCAGATTCGCTTTGGACCTGTGGCGCGGCCTGCTCGGGGGTCGCCGTGCCGTCCGCTGCGAAGGCTGCGGTCGAAACCGACAGGCCCAACGCCACGACGCTGGCTAGATATGCTGACTTTCTCATACGCGAAAAGCTCCTTTTTGGATTCGTTGAAATGTGTAGTTACAAAGACCTGCGCCCCGGCTCGGGCAAATCGTCCTCATCCGCCGTCAGTGTCGACATGCCAAGGCCGAAACGTTCGCGTTCGGCCGCGATTTCCGACGGCTGGTAGGCCGCCATGTTGGCGTCGAAACGGGTACTCCAGCCCCCTTCCTGCCATGTCGAGCCCCGGCTTTCAACATCTACGGGATTGTGGCTTTCCAGAATGTCGCTGACACGGGCCGCTTCGGCCGCGCCAAGCCTGACCGAAACCAGCGATCCGCCCCGGCGGATTCCCTCGGCATAGGTGTGGGCATCGTCTTCCGGCACGCCCAGATCGGCCAGCGCCCCGACGATGCCGCCGGTCGCGGCCCCGGCGCCTGCGCCTGTCAGGATGGCGATGATCGGACCCGCTGCCACGATAGGGCCGACTCCAGGGATCGCGAACGCCCCCAGCCCGACCAGAAGCCCGGCCAGACCGCCCAGCACCGTGCCGACCGCGGCGCCGGTGGAAGCGCCGTCATGCTCGTGGCGCGGATTGTTGCGATCGCGCGACAGCTCGTCCTCGTACTGGCGGCTGGCATCGTTGGCGACCAGATTGATCGAGTCGCGGGGGACACCTTGCAAAACCAGTTCGTCCACGGCCGCTCTGGCGTCGGAAAGGTGATCGTAAAGGGCGACAAGAGTCTTATCGGACATGGGATTCCTCCATCGGGAAATGCATTTGTTGCATAATGAGTGTCATTTAAACGTTGGATTTGCCGAATCCGTTCCCGCGCACCATTTTGCCCCTATGATCAGATCCTCCCGTCCTGTCGGCTACTGGCTGCTGTTTCTCGCCTTCGCGGTGTTTGTCATGGCGATCATCGGGGCCATCACGCGGCTGACCGGGTCGGGCCTGTCGATGGTGGACTGGCACCCGGTGACGCAAACCGTGCCGCCCTTGTCGGACGAGGCATGGCAGCAGGCGTTCGCGCTGTACCGCGGCTCGCCGCAATATTTCGACGTCAACCATGGCATGTCGCTGCCCGAGTACAAGCAGATCTATTTCTGGGAATGGTTCCACCGGCTATGGGGCATGACCATGGGGCTGGCCTTCGCCGGTGGCTTCGTCTTCTTCGCGGCGCGCGGCTATTTCACCCGCGGCTTGCTGCCCGACCGGCCGCTGCGCTGGATCGCGATCTTTGCCGGGTTGTTCCTGCTGGGGCTGGCGCAGGGGCGGATCGGCTGGTTCATGGTGCAGAGCGGACTGGAAGCGCGGCCCTCGGTCAGCCATTACCGGCTCGCCATGCACCTGACCACCGCGCTGACCCTGTATGCCGCCCTGATCTGGAGCGGGCTGTCGCTTCTGTACCCGATACCGTCCGCGCTGGCAGGCAGCATCAAGGCGCGCGCCTTGAGGGCGCATGCGCTGACCGCGCTGGTGCTGACCGCGCTGACGATGACCTGGGGCGCGTTCGTTGCCGGGCTGCATGCCGGGCTGGTCTACAACACCTTCCCGCTGATGGGCGGTCATCTCACGCCGCCCGACCTGCTGTTCCAGCACCCGGCCTGGCTGAATTTCTTCGAGAACCCGCCGGCGGTGCAATTCACCCACCGCGTGCTGGCGATCACGACGTTCCTGGTGGTAGTGACGCTGTGGGTGCGTTCACTGCGCGGCGAAACCCCCATTATTGCCCGCAAGCTCGCCGCAATCCTGGCCATCGCCGCCCTCTGCCAGGTGGGGCTGGGCGTCTCGACGCTGGTACTGATGGTTCCCGTGCCGCTGGCCGCCGCGCATCAGGCGGGGGCGATTACCGTGCTGACGCTGCTGCTGGGATTGCTTTTCGCGCTGCGCCCACCCGCCCGATCATATACAGCACCGGCACCATGATCGCTGCGCCCAGCAGGAAGGGCGCGCTCAGGCCATAGGCGAAGGCGATGCCCGACAGCAGAGGCCCGACGATGCGCGACAGGCTGCCCGCCGACTGCGACACGCCCATGACCAGCCCGATCTC
Organism: Alphaproteobacteria bacterium; assembly: GCA_965199335.1. Lineage (GTDB taxonomy): Bacteria > Pseudomonadota > Alphaproteobacteria > CALMVH01 > CALMVH01 > CBDAQV01. Next base: position 934,764 of record CBDAQZ010000004.1, read on the forward strand.
CCCCGGTGCGGCCTGCTTCGAGATCAGGCTGTTGAAGGTCGGCTGCGACAGCGCATAGCCGATCGCGTGCACGGCCACCGCCGCCAGCAGCATCGGCAGGCCGACCGCCAGCGGGATGGCTGTGAAGCCGACCATCAGCATGATCGCGCCCGTGACCAGAATCGGCATCTCGCCGAAGCGGCGGGTCAGCCTGCCGATACCGCCGCCCTGGACCGCCGCCAGCACCATGCCGATGAAGGCAAAGGTATAGCCGACCTTGCGCGGGCCCCAGCCCAGGCTGGCATTGACCCAGATTGTGAAGCTGGTCTCCATGATCGCCATCGCCGTGGTGATCAGGAACAGGGTCAGGATCAGGCGCCGCAGATCGGTGCTGCCCAGCGCCTGGCGCGCGGCGGCGATGCGGCCGAGGCGCGGCGCCAGCGCGGCGCGGCGTTCGGGCGGTAGGCTTTCGCGCAGGGCGACCGTCACGGCCGCCAGCGCCACGGCGGACAGGCCGGCGGCGATGAATGACGGGGTGGTGAAATCGGCATGCTCCAGGTCCGCCCCGGCGAACACGCCCGCCGATTACCGGGCCGAAGATGAAGCCAAGCCCAAACGCCGCGCCGATGACGCCCATCCCCTTGGCCCGGTTCTCAGGCGTGGTGATGTCGGCGATATAAGCCATGGCGGTCGAGATATTGCCCGCCATCAGACCCGCCAGCAGCCGCGCCGCGAACAGCACGGGCAGGGACGTTGCCAGTCCCAGAACCGCGTAGCAGGCGACCGACCCGGCGAGGCTTGCCATCAGCACCGGCTTGCGCCCGATCCGGTCGGACAGCCGCCCCCACAGCGGCGAAGCAATGAACTGCCCGATCGAATAGGTCGCGAACAGCAGGCTGACCGCGCTGGGCGAGGCGCCAAAATGCTTGGCGTAGTAGGGCAGCAGCGGCATCATGACGCCGAAGCCGACCAGATCGATGAACACAATAAGGAACAGCGGTAACATGGGCCTCTAGGTATCGCTTGCCCTGCCTCAGCGCAACCTGTAGCCGATGGGGCATGGGTTTCCGGACCGACCGCCGCTTCCTCGCCATCCTGCTGCTCGGCTTTTCCAGCGGCCTGCCGTTCTCGCTGACCGGCAGCACGCTGTCGTTCTGGCTGGCCGAACGCTCGGTCGCCACCAGCACCATCGGCCTGTTCACGCTGGTCAGCCTGCCCTATTCGCTGAAATTCCTCTGGGCGCCCGTCATCGACCAGATCCGCCTGCCGCTTTTCGCCGCGCGCTTCGGGCAAAGGCGCGGCTGGGGGCTGTTCATCCAGCTGCTGCTCGCCGCCGCCATATTGGCGCTTGGCCTGATGGACCCGGCGTCGCATCTGAAAACGGCCGCCTGCGTCTGCATCGCACTGATCTTCCTCTCCGCCAGCCAGGACATCGTGATCGATGCGATCCGCATCGAGCTCCTGCAGCGCGAGGAATACGGCACCGGCGCCGCCACCGTCGTGCTGGGCTACCGGCTGGGCCTGCCTGGCCTGCCGGGCGGGTGCGTTGTATATCGCCGCGCTGGCCAGCTGGCCGGTTGCCTATGCCGTCATGGCCGTCCTGATCGGGCTGGGCATGCTGGGTTTCCTGATCGCGCCCGAGCCGGCGCGCGCCCCGCTTCCCGCCTTCCAGCTTGGACCCTGGCTGCGTCACGCCGTGGTCGCGCCGCTGATCGATTTCATCGGGCGGCGGCGCTGGGTTGCGATCCTGCTGTTCATGATGCTGTACAACGCTCGGCTCCGACCTGGCGTTGAGCCTTCAGCTCCCCTCTCTATGTACAGCTCGGTTTTTCCCAAGCCGGAAATCGCCAGCATCAGCAAGGTGTTCGGCGTTATTGCGCTGGTTGCCGGCGGCTTTGCCGGGGCGTATGTGGTCAGGCGGCTGGGCATCTGGTACGCGCTGCTGGTGTGCGGCATGGCGCAGACGCTGGCGCAGTTCAGCTTTGCCTGGCTGGCGTTGGCAGGGCACGATCTGGTCGCGCTGACCATTGCCATCGGCGCCGAGCAGTTCACCGGCGGCATGGCGACCTCCGCCTTCGTCGCGTTCCTGTCCAGCCTGTGCAACCGCGATTACACCGCGACGCAATACGCGCTGTTCATCTCGATGGCGGCGGTGGGCCGCGACCTGCTGACCGCGCCGGCCGGCTATCTGCAGGAAAGCGTCGGCTGGGGTCGATTATTACCTGCTGACCCCCCTGGCCGCCGTGCCGGGGCTGGCGTTATTGTTCTGGATCAGAAAGGCCGTTGCGGATGACAGCGAAACGCCCACCGGTTGAAATCGCGCAGGAACCGGCAGGATGCGCCGGCGGACCGGCGGGATCGTGAAAAGGGGTGACGATTAAACGTGCAAGCGCCCCAAATTCATCATCGAAGAGAGATTGCAGCGGCAGGTATGGGGATCACGCGGCGCGTCGCAGCCGGCAAGGACAAGCGCCGTTACCAGCGCCACAACGCGGCGTTTCATCAGGGCACCGGTACCGGGCTGTCCGACTGCGTGCGCAGCCAGGCGATGACGTCGGCACGGTCCTGCACCTTCTTGTAGCCGGCGAAGCCCATCTTGGTGCCGGGCACGTACTGGGTCGGCTTTTTCAGGAACTGGTTCAGCGACTCGTAATCCCACTTGCCGGGGAACGCCTTCAGCGCATCCGAATAGGCGTAGTCGTCCTTGTGGTCGTGCGGACCGCCGACGACGCCCCACAGGTTGGGGCCCACCTTGTTGGGGCCACCCTTCTCGAAGCTGTGGCAGGAGCTGCAGACCTTTGACAACTGTTCGCCGTGGGCCACGTCGGCCTTTGCCAGCAGGGGGGATACCGGCTCGATCTTCTCGGCTTCCGTCTGGGTCTGGGCCGAAACGGATCCTTCGGAAACCTCGATCGCGTAGGCGTTCTGCTTCAGCTCCGTCGGCTCGACGACCATCTCGGCGAGGATGCTGGACCCCAGCGCGAGGATCCCCGCAACCAGAATGGCCGCAAAAATCTTGTTCCACTCCAATCCGCCCATGATTCGCCTATGCCGCTCTTGGAAACTACACCCGGTGTCCTAGCCGATCCTGCCGGCCATGGCGAGACGCTTTATCGTGCTATCGTGGAAAAAGACTTAAGCTGTGTCGTGGTTACGGCAGTATCTGTAGGGCCGCTTCGCTCAGTCGCCCCTGTCGGCCGGCCTGGAAGCTGGAGGTCAGCACCTTGGCAAGACCGACAACCAGGAGACCGCCCGTCAACTCGGTAACAACGTCGGAACGAACCCGCATGTTTGCGGCCTCACCGATGACGGCGACAGCCATCGTGAACAAGCCACCCTGCGTATCGTTATTGTCTTTCAGTTCCCTGCCGCCGCGGACGAGATCCGCAACCACCATGGCGGTGTCGGGCATCTTTGCACGTTGGAAAAGCCGGGCGAGGGGGCCGGCATCGTCGGGCAGAGTCTGCGGTTGCTTGATCTCGACCAGAGCGCTCAACGCCCGCAGATCGTCGAGGCTGCCCCTGATCAGGGCGCCATCCAGAGTTCTGGCCAGCGTCGCGTTGTAAGTGGCATCGCTTACGCCCTGCTGATAGGCGACCGAAATTTTAGCAGGCAAAGAATGAGCCACCACGGTTTCGAAGACATGGTCCCGGACAGATGCGTCTGCCGTTTTAAGCCTGCCGAATTCACTCACCGGCGCGTCTTTTGCCCAATATCTGATGTTTTCAAAAGGCTGCGAGGGATACAGCGAGGATTCGAGCGGTATGAAACATAGTAACTCCAGAATTTAATTTATTAATATTTAATTAGAATTTGGCCGTGATGAAACAAGATAGAGTTTCGATCGCTTCCCGATTCAGTGGTCGGCTACATCATGCCATAGGCGGTATGGACCAGCCTTTTCGCCTTTCCTTCCCATAACGCATCCCTGTACATATCGCGTACGATCATGCTCGTGGCGAGCGCAAACATACAGAGCGATACCTTCCCGGAATTGGGATTATCCTGTCCCATGATCTTATCGGTCGCCATGGCGCTCGCCATAAATGCCGATACTAGAAAAATAGGGCGGCCCATGGGAAGTTCGGCAAAGCCCTGGTCGATGTCGGTTACGGTCATAGCCGTTTCGGGCATCCCGAGAGTTTTGAGCAACTTCGCTATCGGACCTGCGCTTTCGGGTAGCGGCTGTGGGTTTTCCAGTTTGACAAGCGCATCCAGTGTCCGCATGTCGCTCCACCGGTACTCGTTATTTTCATCTGCGACCCGATCGGCTGTCCTGGAAAGCGCGTGGGAATAGGCAGCCGGACTGACGCCGGTTTCGTATATCGCTGCGATCTTGCCGATCTTGGAATGCATGACCACAATCTCGAATCCGGTATCCCTGACCCATTGCGGCTCCTCCTTCAGCAAATGGAAATTGCTGGCAGGATTGTTCATCACCCAGTTGTCGACGGCAGTCCGCTTTTCGGCGGTGGAAAAGTTGCCATATAGGTGATCTAGAGTTGACAAGATGTCTCCGAATGCAGAATTTAATAATCTATTAGCATTTAGGACGTCTGCGTTTCAACCTTTATCGCCATTTTAATGGCCTGGTCTTCACCCGGTTTCACAATCCGCTTGACCCCACTTCCGTCTGTGTCCAAGCGGATGGGATGAACAAACCGGGCAGCATCGCATTCCAGGGCATCGCGGGCGCTTATTCCGACCTGGCGGCGCGCGCCGTGTTTCCCGGCAGGGCCACGCTGGCCTGCTCCGCTTTCGAGGATGTTTTCGACGCGGTGCGCGACGGCGCCGCCGATTACGGCATCCTGCCGGTCGAAAACTCGATCGCCGGGCGCGTCGCCGATTTGCATCACCTGCTGCCGGAAAGCGGGCTGCACATCGTGGCCGAGCATTTCGAGCCCGTGCGCCATTGCCTGCTGGGCTTGAAGGGCGTCAGCCTGGCCGACGTCAGAACCGCGCTCAGCCATCCGCAGGCGCTGGCGCAATGCCGCAGCAGGTTGCGCCAGCTGGGCCTTACGCCCGAGCCGTTCAGCAACACCGCCGCCGCCGCCGCCGAAGTGGTGCGCCGGGGTGATCCATCGGTCGCCGCGATCTCCTCCAGCCTCGCGGCGCAGTTGCACGGACTCGACATACTGATGCCCGACATGGCGGATGAGACGAACAACACGACGCGCTTCCTGGTCATGGCGCGCGAACCGGTCGTTCCGGCCGTGGGCGAGCTGGCGATGACCACGCTGGTCTTCCGCGTCCGCAGCGTTCCGGCCGCCCTGTACAAGGCGCTGGGCGGGTTCGCCACCAACCGCGTCAACATCACCAAGCTGGAAAGCTACATGCTGCAGGGCAGTTTCAACGCCACCCAGTTCTATTGCGACGTCGAGGGCAGGCCTGGCGACCGCGGGCTGGACCTGGCGCTGGAGGAGCTGGCTTTCTTCGCGCCCGAGATCAGGATACTGGGAACCTACCCGATGCACGCCTACAGGCGCGCCACATGATCCGGCTGTTCGTCGGTATCGAACTGCCGCCGCTGATCAGGCAGCAACTGCATTTCCTGTCCGGCGGGATACCGGAGGCGCGCTGGACCGACGAATCGAACTACCACCTTACCCTGGCCTTCATCGGCGTGGTGGACGAGCCGGTGGCGGGCGACATCGACGAGGCGCTGGGCCATGTGCGCGACCACGCCTTCGACCTCCGCCTGTCGGGCGTCGGCCAGTTCGACCGCGGCGGCCATACCACGATCGTCTGGGCCGGGATCGACCCCAACCCGGCGCTGGGGCATCTGAGCGACAAGGTGAAGACGGCGCTGACCCGCAGCGGGGTCGAGGTCGACACGCGCAAATATTCGCCGCACATCACGCTGGCCCGCATCGGCCACGCGGCGCGGCAGGAAAAGATATTCCATTACCTGGCCGATCACGGCCTGTTCGCCGCCGGTCCGTTCCGCGTCGATCATTTCTGCCTGTTCGAAAGCATGCGCGGCCACGGCGCCCCGGTGTACCGACCGATCACGCGCTACCGGCTGCTTTGATGAAATTTTTAGGTGCCCATACCGCCCGGATATGATAAGAATGGCGGAAATAAAGGAGATTGTATGACGCCAGTCGTAAGTACTCTGATGGAAGGCTTCCGGCCGATAAACATCCTGCTCAGCGCCGTCGGCGGCGCGATCCTGCGAAAGGCCGGCCCGGCGCTTTTGGAGATAGGCAAGGATTGGGCAAGGGAACGGGCGGGCAAGGCCGTGGAGGATAAATTGCAGGGTCTGCACCTGCATGTGCCGCATCTGCATCATCACAAGGCCGAAGCCCCCGAGGCCGGAGAGGTAAGAAGCCTAGTCCACCTGCCCAAACCATCCTGCTTCTCCCCCGCGTTCGACCTTCGCGAACAGGTCTGATCGCAACAATCGCGCGCGTTGCGAGTTTATAGTAGCAATCGCGCATCTTCCGTGTTAACTATCGGATGAAATTCAGTCACCTGAAGGGACAAGCCATGCGTCCATCCGGAATTCTCGGAGCCATATTGGGCTATACTCTGGTCAGAAGCGCTTACAGCTGCCTGCGCGATGTCGCCGGCCCGGCTGGCCAGCAAGCAACCGGCCCCGCCAACCCGACGCCCTAACAGTTTCATCAGGCGTCGTCGCAAGATGCCGTCTCCCGCCAATCACGAATTCAAGGAGATTTAAATGGTAGCTTTTGCAGGTATTGCCGAATCAACGGTTGGAAATGCTGGTCCAGCAACGAGCTTGCTGGCTAGTGTACTTGGCCTGGGTACGGAAATGGCAGCCGCGAGCATTTTGACTAATGTAGCCGAAACGGTTGTTACTCCGTCACAGGCTCCCGCTGTTACCCAGACTCAGAAGATGACTATACCGAGCATGATGAACTAGTCTCGCCTGTTCGTAGGCTGTAATCAAAGCGCCTCGCCTTTCACAAGGCGGGGCGTTTTGCCTGTCAGGCCCATGGCGGTCAGCATGAACGACCGTTTCAGCGCCGGCATTTTATCGACCAGCCCCAGTCCCAGCGTGCGCGTCAGCCGTACCGGCGCCACCTCGTTAGAAAACAGGCGGTTCAGGCTGTCGGTCGCCGCGATCAGGCGCAGCGCATCGCCGCGCCGTTCGCGGCTGTAGCGCGCCAGCAATCCGGCATTCCCCATATCCAGCCCCAGCCTTGCGGCATCCATAACCAGCTCGGCCAGCAGCGCGACGTCGCGCAGGCCCAGGTTCAGCCCCTGGCCGGCGATCGGGTGGATGCTGTGCGCCGCGTCCGCCGCCAGCGTCAGGCGCGGGGCGACGTACTGTCGCGCCTCCTGCAGCCCCAGCGGATACGAGAACCGTCGCCCCAGCAGCGACACGCGTCCGTAATAATCCCCGAACAGCGGCTGCAGCGCGTCGTTGAAGGCTACCTCGTCCATCGCCAGCAAGGCGGGGGCCTCGTCCTGGCGCACCGTCCAGACAACGCTGCTGCGATGTATCCCGTCATCGCCATCCACCATCGGCAGTACCGCGAACGGGCCCGAGGCGTGGAAATGCTCAAGCGCGACCTGATGATGCGGCAATTCGTGCGCGGCCACGAACACCAGCGCGATCTGCTGGTAATCCGTCTTGCGCAGTTCGATCCCCGCCAGGGTCCGCATGGTCGAGCCCTTGCCATCCGCACCCACTATCAGCGGCGCACGGATCACCGTGCCGTCGTCCAGTCCCAGCGTGGCGCGGGCAGGCCCGCTTTCGAACCGCGTGACCGTCGCGGGGGACAGGCTGGTCAACGTCGGCAGTTCCCCACCGCGGCGGGCCAAGGCGCGGCGGATCAGCGCATTGTCGACGATCCAGCCGAAGGCGCGGCCCTCCACAGCCTCTGTATCGAAATGCAGGAACAGGGGCGATGCGCCGTCGGCGATGCGGATCTGTTCGATCGGCGAGGCATGCGGTTCAAGCTCGGCCCAGATTCCGGCGCCTTCCAGCACCCGGCGCGAGCCGAAGGATATGGCTGTGGTGCGCCCGTCGAAGGCCGGCGCCAAACGTGCCTCGAGCGATTCGCGGTCGATGGACACGACAGCCAGCCCCGCGCCCGCCAGCAGGCACGCCAGCGCGCCGCCCGCGATGCCGCCGCCGACCACCGCGACATCGGCGTTTATCTCGCCGCCATTTTCCGCTATATGCGCCATACCATTTCCTCTCGAGGCCCGACAATGAAGCTGATCATCGCCATCATCAAGCCCTTCAAGCTGGACGACGTGCGCGAGGCGCTGGCCGCCATCGGCGTCGCCGGCCTGACCGTCAGCGAGGTCAAGGGCTACGGAAGGCAGAAGGGCCAGACCGAAATCTACCGCGGCGCGGAATACGAGGCCAGCTTCGTGCCCAAGACCAAGCTGGAGATCGTGGTGGCCGCCGACCAGGCCGACCGCGTCTGCGAGGTGATCCAGCAGACCGCCGCCACCGGCAAGATCGGCGACGGCAAGATCTTCGTGCTGGACGTGGCGAAGACGATCCGCATCAGAACAGGCGAGACGGACGCGGCTGCGATTTGAGTGTCAGTAAGAATAATCATCTCGTTCGGAGAGCACATCTCCGTCAGTAGTCGAGACAGCATGATATCCGGCATTGCCTCTTATGGAGACATTCTTAAGGGTGATTCCGCCAGGGACATTTCAGTTGAGGTATATCGTGCTTCAAGATTACCTGGCCTTGAACACCAACTTACCGAATGGGAACGCCATGGTTTTCTGCAGTGGTCACTGAGTGAGGCTTAAGCATAGCTAAACGCAGTGACATGTACCTCTCCCTAACGGGAGAGGTCGACCGGCGATAGCCGAGCGGGTGAGGGTGCTAATGGCGGTTGGCAGCGTCTCATCTCTAATCCGAATACCTAACCCTCCCATCGCTAACGCGATGGTCCCCACCCTCTCCCGTTCATGGAGAGAGACTTTGTAGCATATCAGCCCCCCATCAGCTCCTTCATCGTCTGCCCCAGAGCCGCCGGTGAATCCGCAACCCGGATACCAGCGCTGCGCATCACTTCGATCTTGTAGTCGGCGGTGTCGTTGCCGCCTGAGATGACGGCGCCGGCATGGCCCATGCGGCGGCCCGGGGGGGCGGTGCGGCCGGCGATGAAGCCGACGACCGGTTTCTTGCGCCAGTCCTGCTTCAGGAATTCCGCGCCCTTGACCTCGCCGTCGCCGCCGATCTCGCCGATCATGATGATGCCTAACGTCTCGTCGTCGGCCAGGAACATTTCCAGGCTGTCGACGAAGCTGGTACCGTTCACCGGGTCGCCGCCGATGCCGATGCAGGTGGTCTGGCCCAGGCCCGCCGCCGTCGTCTGCGCCACCGCCTCGTAGGTCAGCGTGCCCGAGCGCGACACGATGCCGATCTTGCCGCGCAAATGGATGTGGCCGGGCATGATGCCGATCTTGCATTCGCCCGGTGTGATGACGCCCGGGCAGTTGGGGCCGATCAGCCGTGTCCTCGATCCCGACAGCGCGCGCTTGACCCTGACCATGTCCTGCACCGGGATACCCTCGGTGATGCACACGACCAGCGGCACTTCCGCGGCGATCGCCTCAAGTATGGCGTCGGCGGCGAACGGCGCGGGGACATAGATCACCGAGGCGTCGGCCCCGGTGCCTTCGACCGCCTGCGCCACGGTGTCGAACACCGGCAGGTCGAGATGGGTCGAGCCGCCCTTGCCCGGCGTCACGCCGCCGACCATTTTCGTGCCGTAGGCGATCGCCTGTTCGGAGTGGAACGTGCCCTGCGCGCCGGTGAAGCCCTGGCAGATGACCTTGGTGTCGCGGCCTACGAGTACGGACATTACTGAACCTCCTTCACGGCGCGCACGATCTTCTCGGCGGCGTCCGCCAGATCGTCGGCGGATATTATTGCCAGCCCGGATTCGGACAGGATCTTCTTGCCCAGGTCGACATTGGTGCCTTCCAGCCGTACCACCAGCGGCACGTGCAGGCTGACCTCCTTGGCCGCCGCGATCACGCCCTCCGCGATCACGTCGCAGCGCATGATGCCGCCGAAGATGTTGACCAGTATGCCCTCCACGTTGGGGTCGGACAGGATCAGCTTGAACGCCGTTGTAACGCGCTCGCGCGTCGCGCCGCCGCCGACATCCAGGAAGTTGGCGGGCTCGCCGCCATACAGCTTGATGATGTCCATCGTCGCCATGGCCAGCCCAGCGCCGTTGACCATGCAGCCGATATTGCCGTCCAGCTTGACGTAGGACAGCGAATGCCGTCCCGCCTCCAGCTCGATCGGGTCTTCCTCCGACTCGTCGCGTAGCTCCTCCACGTCCTTGTGTCGGAACAGCGCGTTGTCGTCGAAGGTCATTTTGGCGTCCAACGCCAGCACATCGCCGCCGCCGGTGACGACCAGCGGATTGATCTCGACGATCGAGGCGTCCAGCTCGACGAACGCCTTGTACATGCCGGACAGGAATTTCGACGCCGCCGAGACCTGCGTGCCGGTCAGCGCCAGCTTCGCAGCGACTTCGCGCGCGTGGAAGGCCTGGAAGCCTGTCACCGGGTCGATGGCAATCTTGACGATCTTCTCCGGGTTGTGCTGCGCCACCTCCTCGATCTCCATCCCGCCCTCGGTCGAGGCCATCAGCGTGATGCGGCTGGTGGAACGGTCGATCAGCATGCCGACATACAGTTCGCGCGCGATGTCGCAGCCTTCCTCGACATAGACGCGCTTGACCTCGCGGCCATCGGGGCCGGTCTGGTGGGTGACAAGCACCTTGCCCAGCAGCCGGTCGGCCTGGGCGCGCACGTCGTCGATCGACTGCACCACCTTGACGCCGCCCGCCTTGCCGCGGCCGCCGGCGTGAATCTGCGCCTTGACGACATAGACCGGCCCGCCCAGCCTGCCCGCAACCTCCGCCGCCTCGTCTGCGGTGTAGGCAACGCCGCCCTTGGGCACGGCAACGCCGTATTTCTGCAAAAGCGCCTTGGCCTGATACTCATGGATGTTCATGTCGCTGTCCGTTGTAAGGCTATGGCGCGGAACTTAGCACCGGGGGCGGGGGAGGCAATGGCTATTCGAGTCCATCCGATATCGGTGCGACGTGCACAGTTGGAATTGTCAGGACTCTGTGCGCGACGAGTCTTTGACATAGCGGTTACGAGCCGTTCTCACGAACCTGTCGATTCCGTGGTAGAACAGAATTGCCAGCAGCAGCGACGATATCCAGCAGATAGGGACTGCCAGAGCCACCGGTACATCGGCGAGAAACCGGCCTAGAAAGAGCATCAGGGGGAAATGCACGAGGTAAAGCGGATAACTGATCTCGCCCAGATAATTTGCAGGAGCCACGCAGCTTTGCGGCAAGCTTAGTTTCGGCAAATAGCACACCGCCAGCCCGGCAAGTATGAACAAGGGCAGCGCCATTGCCCCTTCCGCTACTGCATAGCCCGCTAACATTGTTGCGCCACTCAGCAGGATGGCGGTCGCCAGCCAAAGATTTGCGGGATGCCGGTAGGCCAGAAATCCGATCAGCCACAGCCATGCCAATGACGCGGCGGCTAGACCACAGGTAGCGTTCGGATAATTACCGGAATGACCATGAGCGATCGGCAAAACGAACAGAGCCGCCGATGCCACGATGAGCAGTGCGATTATCGCGGTCGGCGCAAATCTTAGGACAGGACCGGCGAGATAATAAAGAACCTCGCACCCCAGCGACCATAAGGGCTGAAAGATGAAAGGCGTAACCAGCAGAAGGCCATTCAACAGCAGACAAGTCGCAAGCGTTCGACCTGCGGACGGCCAGATTACCGCAACACCCGTGGGGGTACTGCCTTGGCCCAGACAGGCAAGCAGAACGAGTGTCATCGCGACCGCGGCCAGCGCCATGGGATAAATACGCAGCAATCTGCGTTTGAAATATCCCTTTGGATTGGCATCGAGGCTAGCAGCGATCGAATAGCCTGAGATCAGGAAAAATCCGCATACGGCGGGAAAGGCCCCGAAGGTCCACATCCACTTATGGTAACCGACGGCATTGGCCGTGTGGCAGCTCATGACGCTGAACGCCAGTACGAAGCGCAGTCCGGATAAAACGCTCCAGCAACTTTCGTCGAGCCGGTCATGCAATGGCCCCGGTATGCTCATTTATGCGTTTCCGAACAGTGATGAAACCGAATTGGCATCGCGTTACATAAAATAATTTATCGTTCGGTTCTACCCTCACGCCGCGCTCTTCGCACCTGCCTGTCGATACCGTGGTAGCTTGCCATGGCGAGCGCGATCGATCCCAGCCATACTGCCGGAACGATCAGCTTGACAGGCTGGCCGGCAAGAAACGCGCCGACAAGAAACACCACGGGAAGATGCATCAGGTAGAGCGGGTAACTCAATTCGCCCAGGTAATTGGCGAATCTAACGATGCGTGCCGGTAACGCTATATGGGGTAATGCGCCGACGCAGACCGCAACGATGATGAAAAGCGGAAGTGCCAGCGGGCCTTCGTGGGTCGCCCTGGGCGCGACCAGGCAGCCCGATAATACGCAAAGGACGATAAGCCATTTCTTACCTGTATTATGATAGGCGGCAAATCCCAGCAGCCACAACCACCACAGGGAAATTACGGCGGTGCCGTGCGTGCCATAGGAAAAATCGACCAGATGGCCGTGCATCAGGGGAACCACATAGACAAGCAGTGATACCAGTCCGGATACGGCCGCCAGGCCCTGCGATGTGCGAGCCAGGAACGGAGCGATCAGGTAATAGACGATCTCGCAATCGAGCGACCACAAGGGCAGGAAGATCGAGGGCGTCACGACCAGCAAGCCGTTCATCAGGAAGCACGTCGATAGCGTTTCCGTTACCTGCGGCAGCTCCTTCGAATATCCATCGATTGCCGGTCCCGAGCCGGTGGCAAGAACAACCAGAAGCGTGATGGCTATATCGGCCAGCACCAGCGGATAGATGCGCAGACAGCGCCGCTTGAAATAGCCCCCTCGATTCTTCTGCAGGCTGGCGGCGATCGAGAAGCCGGAAATGATGAAAAATCCGCACACGGTGGAGAAGCCACCGCACGTCCATAACCATTTGTGGAATCCTGCCGCATGCTCGATGTGGCCGGTCATGATGCTGAAAGCCAGGATGAAGCGCAGCAAACCCAGGACGCTCCAGTTTCGTTCGGTAAGCGTCCGCAGGACCCGGTCCGGCATCAGGTAAGCAGCTTGCTCGCCACCTCGACCAGTTCCTTCACCGTCGCGACCGATTTGTCGAATGCGGCCTTCTCATCCGCCGACAGGTCGATCTCCACGATCCGCTCCACGCCGTTCTTGCCGATCACGGCCGGCGCGCCGACATAAACGCCGCTGACGCCGTATTCGCCGTTCAGCTCGGCGGCGACGGGCAGGACGCGGCGCTTGTCCTTCAGGTAGCTTTCGGCCATCGCGATCGCCGAGGCGGCGGGCGCGTAGAATGCCGATCCGGTTTTCAGCAACGCCACGATCTCGGCCCCGCCATCGCGGGTGCGCTGCACGATCTGGTCCAGCTTCGCCTGTTCGATCCATCCCATCTTGACCAGGTCGGGCAGGGGAATGCCGGCCACGGTGGAATAGCGCGTCAGCGGCACCATGCTGTCGCCATGGCCGCCCAGCACGAACGCGGTCACATCCTCGACCGATACGTTCATCGCCTCGGCCAGGAAATAGCGGAAGCGCGCGCTGTCCAGAACGCCGGCCATGCCTACGACCTTGTTGGCAGGCAGGCCCGAAACCTGCTTCATCACCCAGACCATGACGTCCAGCGGATTGGTGATCACGATCACGAAGGCATCCGGCGCATGCGCCTTGATCGCCTCGCCGACCGTTTGCATCACAGCGGTGTTGATGCCGATCAGATCGTCGCGGCTCATGCCCGGCTTGCGCGGGCTGCCCGCGGTCACGATCACGACATCGGCGCCCGCCAGCGCGGCATAATCGTTCGAACCGCTCAGGCCGGCATTGAATCCTTCCACCGGCGCCGTCTCGGCAAGGTCCAGCGCCTTGCCCTGCGGCACGCCTTCGACCACGTCGATCAGCACGATGTCGCCCAGCTCCTTCAGCCCGACAAGCAGGGCGAGCGTGCCGCCGATCTGGCCGGCCCCGACGAGGGCGATTTTCTTGCGTGACATTGCGTTTTCCTGCTTAATTTGATCCCGTGCCTAGGTAATTAGTCCCGCAGCAGCCAACAAGCCAGACAGAAAGCGCGAAAGATGAGCGATCTAAGGTCGACTTCGGAAAAGCAACTGATCGAGAACGCCACCTCCGAAGATACGGCGAAGAGGTCCCGGGCAACCGACAAGATGGGCAAGCAACTGGAGGAAAGTTACAATCTTTCCAGTGCGGCGTCCCATGCCTTCACGCCGACATTGCTTGCGCTGACGGGCGACCGTTCGGCGGTGGTGCGTCAGAACGTGTTCTATGCGCTGAGCTACGCATACGATTTTCCCGTGACGTTCGAGCCCGGCCAGGACGGCGTCACCAGGGCGCAGATCGTAAGCGCCATCCTGACCGGCCTGTCCGACAAGGAGGGCAAGGTGCGCGCCGCCGCGGCAGGAGCGATAGGGATGCAGCGCGCCCCTGAGGGTATTCCCATCTTGCTGGCAGGGCTCGACGATCCGGCGATGACGAACGATGCGATCTGGGCGCTGGGAACGATCGGCGTCTATTCGGAGGAAATCGTCACCAGGCTCCTTGGCGTGCTTGAAACGGCCGAGCATCAAACGAGCATTGCGATCCTTGACGCCCTGGCCGAAATCAAACCGAAGACGGAAAGCGAGATTGCGGCATTGTTGCCGCTTTTCGATAGTCCGCATGATCTGGTGCGCATCAAGCTGGCGACGACGCTATACATGATTGCGACCGCCGATAATGCCCACATATTCAAATCAGCCGTTCCCATTCTGCTCCAGCGCGCGAAACAGGAACATTTCAAGGTTCGGTCGGAGGCGCTAAGAGCGCTGGGCGCGTTGCAGGTCGAGGATGCATTTCCCTTGCTTGAAGCGGGGTTGAGGGATGTAGACCTGCAATGGGGCGCGCTTTCCGGACTTGCCGATGCGCCGGCGATGGCCGCAAGGCTGGTACCGCAGATTTGCGAATTCATCGGCATCCATAACGATAATGAGGGCGTTGCCTGTCGTGCCCTTGGCAATCTTGGCGCCGATGGAGCACAGGCGGTTCCGTTCCTGAAGAAGGTTCTGGCAAGCGGGAAAGCGGAGTTCGACGGCAGGGATGTGCTGGCCGCATTGGCGGTGATCGGTACTGAAGACTCCTTGCAGATCGTGCGCGAGGCTGCGGACGGCGGCAACCGGCATGCCATGGAAATAATGGGAAAGGAGCCCGAGGCTGTTTCCTATGCCTTCGACCAGCAATCCTGGAGCGCCTTCTCCGCCGTTCGCCGCGCGGCGGAGTCCGTGTTTCCCGGCCTGCCGGCTGCGACCTGGGGCAGCCCGGAATGGCACAAGCTGCCGCGCTGGGAATACGGTGACCCGGTCGGCGATATGGACCTGTCGCCTCTTGCCTGGATCGAGCGCCGTTACCCGATGGACGCCGCCATCCCGCACGGCCATATCCTGTCGTTCGGACTCAGCAATCTTTACGACATGAGCGCCGAGACCGTCGCCGCCGCCGCGGCATCGCCGGAAATGCCCAGTGGACTGGGGATCGAGCTCAGCCTGCGTGTCGCACTGGACGAGAATACGGATCTCGATGCGTGGATGCCGCAATGGGCGGTCGATCAGCTGCAAAACCTGGTCGGCTATCAACGGGAGAGCGGCAATCGGTTCTGGTACGGCCACTACAACGAAGACCCGGCCCCGGATTCGCATACGCCCGGCCTCGCCTTCACCTTCGATCCGTCCTTCGAGCAGATCAGCTCGGCTTCGGGCAAGATCGACATTCTCCAGATCGTCCTGCTGACACGCGACGAGGTCGAGCTGTGCGCCGCGCAACGAACGGCAAGCCATTTCTTGGAAGTCTTCGAAAGCCTTTACCCGGATGCCGTCAATGTGATCGGCAGGCCTTCGATCCTCGACACGCCGGGCACGCGCGAACGCATCCTGGAACTGGCGGATGCCGGGAATGACCCTGCTGCGTTGTAACGGTCAGCGTCTTCCCGGCACATATGGCATATTTCCCGGCCGGTGCATCGGCGTATAGGGCTTGCCGTCGTCGGGCTGGCGCTGCGGTTGAGCATTCGCCAGCAAGCGTGCCGCTTCTGCTCGTGAAGGCACGCCCGGAGCCAGTTCGGGATGCAGCTCTCGCTCCGCAGCCTGCACGTATACACGACCCTGTTCGAACGCCTCAGCGATCGCCTGGCTCCGGTAATCGGCAGGCTGCGCCTTAACAGAGGCATCCAGCGCGTCCCAAAGGGTTTTAAGGCGCGCAGGGGTCAGGCCGTCCTGGTCGATGATGCCGGCTTGCAAACCGGCATGATAAAGCGTGCTCTGGAAGCGCGTCATTTCGCTCGATGCCTCCACGCCGCGCGTTTTCCGGCGGCGGATGGATTCGCGCGTTGCCTCGCTTGCAAGCTCTCCAAACGTGTCGGAAAGCTCTTCCGCCGGGCTACGTGGGGCCGGCGTGGACGGATGAGATTGCGCCCCCGCTGTATGCGCGGGTCCCGCGCTTGGGCCCGATGCCTGCCCCAGGTCGCTTTGCAGCATCCGGATCAGTTGCGGTGCCGACATCGTGAGGGGGGAGTCGACGGAAAGGGTGCCGCGCATGATCCGGTTGGTGCGTTCCAGCATGCCGGCGAAGGCATCCGGCCGCAGGTTGCCGTTCGCCAGCCTCGTGCCGATGACTGTCGGCTGGATCAACGCATCGGCTTCGGGGTTGGTCAGCTTCAGGTCGCCTTTTCCAGCGCCCAGCTTCGCCAGGCCCGAAGTCAGTTGCTGGAATTCGCGCTTGCCGGCCTCGTCCTTCGGTTCGGGCAAGTGCAACTGGATGCGCGAGCCCCCGGTCCTGCCCGTATAATCCTGGTTGTCTATTATGAAATCGATCACCAGTTTACGGTCAGAGCCTATCGTCCGGGTTTCGGATTCGGTCTTGCTGCCTTTAAAAAGCAGGAACTTTCTGGTTTCTGTCGTCTTCTCGACCACTTCGGTGATCGGATGCTCGACAATGACGGCGGTCAGAAGAGCTTTCTCTCCGGGGATTAGTTTGTCGCCCGCAGGCGCCTTGCCTTCGGTTGCATAGGCAGGAAGAACGGCGGGCGGAACCTCGCGGCTCAGGTTTAGCGCGACCAATCGCATTGCTGCCGTTTGAAGCGATTCATAGTCGAATTGTGAGCCGAGGCGAACCCGCAAATCCTCGACCTGCTTGTTCACGCCTTTGCGTCTATCTTCTTCCAGAATTACATAGCCAGCCGTAAAGCCCCGTTCATGGGCGCTTTCCTCTTTGGCCGTGATAGACACTACCGTGGCTGTCGTAAAATTTAACGGCATTGCTGATCTCCGAGGGCGAATATTACTATATTGTTAAATTCGCCCAGGGTCAATATTACAGTTCTAGGCCGCGTTTTCCTCCAGAATGTCCAGATTGTGCCGCGCCACGGCCGCCTTGGGGTCCAGGTTCAGGGCCTCGTTATAGAAGATGCGGGCGCGTTCGACGTCGCCCTTGACCTGCATCGCGATGCCTGCCGCCACCCACAGCTCGGGCAGATGCGGCTGTTCCGGGATCGCGGCCTTCAGCAGGTCCACGGCATCGTCGATACGGCCGATCTTGATCAGCAGTTCGGGCAGGACCAGCAGCGCCGGGACATAGCGGTCGTTGATGATCAACACTTCGGATAGCATCTGCGCCGCCTTCACGTAGTCGTTCATCTTGTAGCAGATTTCCGAAATACGCAGCAGCAGGTCCAGCTCCTTGGGCTGGCGTTCATAGGCCAGGGTATAGGCCTTGATCGCCGACAGCATGTCGCCCAGCGCCAGGTAGGCATTGCCCAGCTTGAAATACGCCTCGTACATTTCCGGGCGGACCGCGGTCGCGTCCTTGAACGCTTCGATCGCGTTCAGGAACTGGCGTTCCTTGGCAAAATCATCGCCTTTCTTGATCTCGGATACATAGGCTGCCAGGGTTCCGGCGGGCGTCTTTTCGGCCACCGGCTTGGTTTCGGACTGGTCTTTCGGTGCAGCTGCCTTGGTCATCTTTTCGATCCTCTTTTAGCCGGCTGCCTGCCGGGGTGTTTTGGTTGTGGAAACGGCATGCTGCCACATATCGAAGAACGCGTCTTCCATTGAATGAGCGAACGCCCTGCCGTCCATCAACGGCGAAGTTTGCAGCCGCTCGCGGGCGCTGAAGCGATAGGCCTCGATCCTGTCCGGATCGAGCGCGATTTCGACGGCAAGGTCGACATAGTCGTCGATCGAATGCGTGACCAGCTCGCCCAGGCCGACGGCGGTCATGATCGAATGCCCGACGCGGCTGGCGTGGACATTGCCCGCCAGCGTCACCATCGGCACGCCCATCCACAAGGATTCGAAGGTCGTGGTGGTACCGTTGTACGGGAAGGGATCCAGCGCCAGGTCGATGTCGCTGTAGGTCATCAGGTGGTCCGACTTGTTGCGGAAGCCCTGGAAACATTCGATGCGGTCGGGATCGACCCCGTTGCGCTCGAACTTCTTGCGGAAGGCCGACAGCGCCAGCTGGTCCGAAAGGTTCGATGTCTTCAGCACCATCTTCGAGCCGGGCACGCGCTTCATGATCCGCGCCCAGACCGCGACCACCTCGTCGGTGATCTTGTTGGAATTGTTGAAGCAGCCGAAGGTGACGCTGCCGGTCGCCTTCGCCGGCAGGGGGGCCACGTCCGGCGTATGCTCGGGCGGCTGGTAGCACAGGAAATTGGGCAGGCGGTAAAGCTGTTCGCGGAAATATCGATCGGTCAGGCCGGGCGGATCGGCCAGCGCGTCGGTGAAGCGGTAATCCACCGTGGGCAGGCCCGTGGTGTTGGGATAGCCCAGCCAGTTCGCCTGGATCGGCGCGGGTTTCATGGCCATGATGCCCAGCCGGCCGCCGGATGTGTGGCCGCTCAGGTCTACCAGTATGTCGATGCCGTCCTTCATTATCAGCGCGGCGGCCTCCTCGTCGCTCAGCTTGCTGATCTCGCGCCAGTGCTTCGCCGCGCGGCGGAATTTCTGCGTCACCTCGTCGCTGAATTCCTCCGTCATGTAGCAATAGACATCGACGCGTTCGGGATCGTGATTCTCCAGCAGCGGGCCGATGAAATACGAGCAGGAATGGTTCTTGTAGTCGCCCGACAGGTAGCCGATCTTCAGTTTCTTCTTCATCGCGGTCGGGGCAGGCACCTTGCAGGCGCGGACGGCGGCGACACGGGCGTCGCCCCATTTGAAATGCATTTCAGCCACCATCTCGGGCGCGACGTCCGCGGTGTAGTTGACCGCCATCAGCTGCATCGCGAACTGGGCGCCGTCGTCGGCGGCGTTGCGGCGCGCCTTGGCGAAATATTCCAGCGCACCCTTCATGTCGCCCCGGCGCAGCTTGGTATTGCCCAGCAGGTTCAGAAGTTCGGTGGAATCGGGATTCAGCTTCAGCCCGCGTTTCAGCAGGCGCTCGCATTCGTCGATCTTGTTCATCTTGCCCGCGATCAGCGCGACGTTCGATGCCGCGGCGATAAGGGATGGGCATATGCGCAGCGCCGTCTTGCCGGCTTCGTACGCTTCGGCTTCGCGCCCCTGCATCGACAGGACTGAGGAAAGATTGTACCAGGCCGAATAGTTCTTCCTGTCCAGCTTGATGGCCTTGCGCAGGTATTTTATCGCCGTCGCTTCCTGCTTCATGTTCATGTAGACCGCGCCCAGATTGGCAATGTCGTCCACCGTTTCCTTGGTCTGGATACGGGCCTCGAGCACGCGCGCCAGGTTCTTCCAGTCGCTGATCGCGCTCAACCACGATATATGCGCTTCCGACAGCGCGGCGCTGTCGGGGTGGACCTCGCACAGATTATCGAAAAGGGCGATGTTGCCGGGCGTTTTCTCGGAAAGCTGAATCACCAGATTGGCGAACTTCAGCAATTGTTCGCCGTCGGGGTCGGACGCGACGGTTTGTTTCAAAAGCTTCGTCGCGGATTTTGCCGCGCCGCGCCGCGCCAGCAGGACGCCGGCCGCAAGGCGGGCGCCGATTTGTCCCTCGACCTTTGCCGCCTTGACATACAGCGCCTCGGCCTTGGCGAAATCGCGGCGCATCAGGAGGAAATTCGCCAGCAGGCACAGGACCTGGGAGTCCTGCGGGCTGGATTTGAGCAGGTCGCGCAGGGTCGTTTCGATCACGTCGCCCTTTCCCTCCGCATCAGCCGCAGGGGGGATGCAGACCAGGGATACGTCATAGAATACGTCTTTCCACATCGCCAGGCGATGCATCTGGCGCATCAGCTGGGCCAGTTCGTCGAAGCGGCCCGTTTCCGACAGTATGGCGACGAGGTTGGGCAGGGCGCGCACCAGCAGCGGATCGTTCTCGAGCGCGCGATTGAAGGCGGCGACGGCGGCATCGTCGTTTCCCGCAGCCTGCGCGGCATTGCCCAGATTGAACCAGACATCGGCATTGAACGGGTCTAGCGCCACGGCGGCCTCGAAGGCCTTCTGAGCCCGCGCATGCCATTTCAGTCCATGCAGAGCGTTGCCGTGACCGAAATGGTAATCCGCACGGTTCGTCCGGCTTGCGGCCAGCCCAAGCAGCGTTTCCGCCTTCCGCAGCTTGCCGCCCGACAGATAGGCCATGCCGGCAAGGTGCTGGAGTGCGGGGTTGGGAGCTGGTTCAGCGGCCAGGAACCGCTCGTAGGCGGCGATGGCCTGCGCAATTCTGCTGGCCTGATGATGCGCGATCGCTTCATTCGCCAGGGTGGTCGGGTCTTGATTCATCACACGAGTTCCATGCTCTCGATTGCCGGGCTCTTGATTGTTTCGATGTCCCGGGCCACAAGATAGCCCCGGAACCCATTGCCAGAAGGCGCCTCATGCCGCTTAAAATCGATCTCAAGCCCGGCGAGAAGTTCGTTATCAACGGCGCCGTCCTTTCGGTCGGGCGCGATGGCCGCTCGCTGCTGCTGCAGAACGAAGCCGTTCTCCTGCGCGAGAAGGACATCATGCAGGAGGAGGATGCCAACACGCCCGCCAGGCGGATCTATTTCGTCATCATGCTGATGTACATAGACCCCGCCAATGCCGTTACCTACAACCAGAGATACAAGACGCTGGCTGTCGACTTCATCCGTGCCGCCTCGCTTCCCGAGGTCAAGAAGCTCCTTGCCGGCATCGACAAGGATGTCTCCGCTGCGAACTTCTACCATGCCTTGCGCCAGTGCAGAAAATTGTTCGACATCGAGGACACCCTTCTCAAGTCATCCGAGGCTTAGGAGGCTGGCAGCAGCCCCTTCATGATGTTGCGGTTGATGTCGATCAGCGCATCGAAGCTGGACCGTTCGTAAAGGACGTTGACGGTTTCCCGGTCGACGAAGAAGGACAGGCTGATCAGCTTGGCCTTGAGGTCCTCGGGAAGCTTGTTGTCTTCGCCGACGAGATCCAGGCGAAAGGCGGCCCATACCTGGCGGTTCCATTTCAGGGCGTCCGAGCGGCGCTGGACATCCTTGTTGTCTTCGCTGGCGGCCAGCAATTCTGCCGTAACCTGGCCCAGGAGGCGGTATTCGACGGAACGGGCATCTTCTGTAACGTTCTGGGTCTGCTTGTAGGCTGCATGCGGTTGCATGATAAACTCCCTTTGCTTTCTGGTCCGAGCCGGAGACGATCCCCGACTTTGCGATGTTTATGTTTAAGAACTCTGAACGAACCCCATTTTCAGCCGGTCTGGATCTGGAGCAGGGTGCTCAGCATCTGATCGGCCGTGCTGATCACCTTAGAGTTGGCC
The DNA here is from genome assembly GCA_965199335.1 of Alphaproteobacteria bacterium. Classification (GTDB taxonomy): domain Bacteria; phylum Pseudomonadota; class Alphaproteobacteria; order CALMVH01; family CALMVH01; genus CBDAQV01. The sequence continues at coordinate 956,610 of CBDAQZ010000004.1, forward strand.
GCATAGGCCTGCTGGTCGATGATCATGTTGGAGAATTCGGTCGCTATATCCGTGTTCGACTCCTCGAGGGCCGAGGGCACGATCACGCCGGCGCCGCCCGAATTGGCCTTGCGCAGGTAATACGTGCCCGATCCCGTGGTCTGCTGGTAGACGTCGCCGGTCGATTCCTGCAGCGAGTTCTCGCTGTTGAAGGTGGCGAGCGGGATCTGGTAGATCGCCTTTACCTGACCGTTGCTGTAGTTGGCGGAAACCTGGCCGGCGGCGTCGATCGAGATGCCGGTCTTGGTGCCGTAGGCGATACCGTCCGACGTGATCGAATTGACGGTCGATTCCGATGCGTACTGGGTCAGCGACGAGATATCGAGGTTGACGGTCTGCACGGTGCTGGAACCATCGCCGAAGTTCATGTCCGGCAAGGTTGTCGTGGCTGGATTGGCGTTGCTGACCACGCCGGTGCCGTAGGTATATACCGTTGTCTTGGTGGTAAGGCCGTTGGCGCCGCCGGTGCCATCATCGTTTTTCTCGACCACGGTCAGCTGATTGCCTGCAATCGATGACGAGAAAGTATCGCTCGCGGTGCCGCTGGACAATGAGGTAGCCGTGGCTGTGGCCCCCGCCGTGATCGGTCCTTGAGCCTGTATTCCACCCTGCGGATTGAACAGGACGCCGATCGTGTAGGGATAGTTGGCCCCGGCGCCGGTAACCTGGGCGGTCCAGGCATCGGAATAGTTCTTGGTCATGTTCAGGTTCAGCGTCTGGGTGGTGCCCAGGCTGTCGACGACCGAGATCTGCGTCGTATAGGTCGGTGTGCCCGGACTTGCGGCTGGCGCGCCGTTTGCCGCGGCGTAGGTCGTACCCGTGGCTTCCGTGGAGTCGACATTGGCCGACAACGAAGTCTTCGTCGTCTGTTGCAGGATCGAGGATGACACATTGACGTTGATCGGCGTCAGCGACGAAATACTACCGGCCGAGTCGGGCAAATTGCCCTCGGAATCCAGCTTCCAGCCCATCAGGTAGTAGCCGGCGGTGTTCACCAGGTTGCCGGCGCTGTCGGTCGAGAAGTCGCCTGCCCGTGTGTAATAGGGCGAGTTGGTGCTGGCGGCGGTCGGATCGGCGGTGACGACGAACATGCCGTCGCCCGATACGGCCAGGTCGGTGTTGGACGTCGTCTGCTCGATCGTGCCCTGCTGGGTCACGTTCTGCTTCGTGGCAGCGCGGACGCCACCGGGATTGTACTGGTCGCTAAGGTCGGCCTGGGTCACCAGATCGGCGAAGGCGGCGCTGTCGCTCTTGTAGCCGGTGGTGTTCGCGTTGGCGATGTTGTTCGAGATGATGCCCATAGCCTGGCTCTGGGCGGCGAGACCGGACACGCCGGTGAATAATGCTCCAAAAAGTCCCATGATAATCTCCTGTGAATCTGCTGTTGTCGGTTCGGATTAGTTCGAAGTCGTGCTGCTGCCGGTGCTGCTTGCGCTGCCGCCGACGGTATCGACCTCGCTTAGCGGGATCTGGTTGCCTCCCACCGTCAGGTAAGTCGTGCCGCCATTGTTGACGACGGATGTGACCGTGCCCGGTACGACCGTCGTCGTAGTAACCTCGTTGCCGCCCGAGTCGAAGGACGATGCAGCAAGAGTGTATGTGCCGGAAGCCAGGGCGTTGCCCGAGCTGTCCTCGCCGTTCCAGACGAAGGTGTGGTCGCCGGCGTCGGTATCGCCGGAAGCGGAGTAGACGACGGCGCCGCTGGAATTGGTGATCGAAACCGTGGTTGCCGCCGCGGTGCTGGCCAGGGTGTAGCCGAGCGGCACGCTGTCGGTCCCGTCGAAGGTGAACTGGTCGCCGGTGCCGGCCACGGTCCTGCCGATGTAGTTTACAGCATCGGTCGACATCGCGGTTTCCTGGTTGGTCAGCATCGTGTTCAGCGTCGAGTTGGTATCGATCTGCTGCTCGACCTGGCTGAACAGGACCAGCTGGTTGGTGAACTGGCTCGAATCCTGGGGCGACAGGGGATCCTGATTCTTCAGCTGCGTCGTCAGCAGGGTCAGGAACGTCTGGTAGTTCTGGTTCAGCGCCTGTTGCGCGTTACCGGAGGAATACCCATTGTTCGAGGTCGATGCGGTTGCGGATGTCGTAGTCATGGATCGTATCTCCTAGGCGAACACGTCTATCCGGCCATTGCCGCTGGAAACGGCATACTGGACGGTAGCGGAAGTGATGGGTGTGGTGGCATCGACGGCATCGCTGCCGTTCCTGCGATAATTGCTGGCGCCGGCCGAGCTCTGCTGCTGCTGCGAGCTGCCGCCGTCGCGAAGATTGAAGCTGAGCGAATTCGAGGTGGTGGTCAGCCCGGCGTTCTGCAGCGCCTGGGTCAGGGTGGAATGATCGTTCTTCAGCAGGGTCAGGGTTTCCGGCCGCTCTGCCGTGACGCTGGCCTGGACTGAACCGTCCTTGGCGAAGTCCAGCTTGACCTCGACCTTGCCCAGTTCCAAGGGATCGAGCGCGATGGTCATCGACTGCGCGCCTGCGGTTATACCGCGCTGGATGACGACCGAGACCTGGTCGGCGGGCGATCCGGCGGCGGTATAGGAAGTGGCGGCGGTCGATCCGGTCGAAGCGGCCGCACCCGTCGTGCCCAGGCTGCCGGGCTGGTGGATCATCGTCAGGCCCGAGGTCAGGCTGTCGGTCGGGGCAGGACCGACAGCGACGGTCTTGTCGTCGTCGTTCGTGTCTGCCGATGACTTGGTTGTCTTGCCGGTGCTTGCCTGCGGCATTATGAAAAGATTGGCGATCGTATCCGCCTTGACCTGCGTCGCGGCCTGGTCGGCGGCGGCAGTGCTGGCCGAATTGGCATCCGACTGCGTGTCGTTGTCGCTGGAATTCGCCGTCGCGGCCTGCTGGTCGCTGCCCACAACGCCGATGCCGAACAAAGATGTGGCTGCCGAAGGATGAGCGGTCGAGGACGTGGTCGCCTCATCGTCGCTCTCTTCGGAAGCGAGCGCTGCCGAATGGGTACCGTTCCCGACGCCGAGCGGGGGGGAGAGCGGGGGGGAAATGCCCGCGCCGGGAACGGAAGAGATGCCGGCGCGATCGGCGCCGGTGGTGACCTGTTTGACCGAAGCGTCGGTCGTGACGACGGCAGCAGCCTGTGCCTGCGACTGGGCTTGCGGCTGGGCGAACAAGGCGGCGAGGATCGCGCTCTGCTGGGAATCCGAATTTGCCTGGTCGTCCTGCTGTGTGGTGGCAGTTTTTGCCGGCTTGCCGGCAACGTTCGGGATGGTGGCATCGGCGTTGCCGGCGGCGGCCGGGACGGCTGCAACAGTATCGGCCGCGACGGCGGCGGGCTGGGCGGCGGCCGGCTGCTCCACCGTGGTTGCCGCGACCGTATCGTTCGGCGAAGCGAGTGCGACGGGCTGCGGCGCGACGGGCAAAACGGCGGGAGCGGTTGCCGTGGCGGCAACCGTGTCGGTGACGGCGGGCGCTGCGTCGCCCGTCTGTACCGGTGTCGTGTCCTGGGGCTGCGCGGTCGGCACCATGCCGGCCTGGGCGACCAGTACGGTCAGCGCGGCGGCATCGGCATCGTTATTGTCTGCGGCGGCTATTTTGGCGGGCTGTGCCGTTGCAGCCGTGGCCGAAAAGGTGATTGCGTTCGCCGGAACCGGCAGAACCGGAAGCGAGGGCGTGGTCGCATCGGCTACCTGCGCGGCGGCATCGGCGATGGCATCCTGATCGGCAGTGTCGGCATCGGCCGTGTCGGCCTGGACCGTATCGGTCTTGGCGGGCAGGGCATTCTGATCGCCGGCGTTGCCCGACGGTGTCTGGCCGGCAGCCAGGGTCTGGATCATACCGTCCAGCATGGCAAGGAAGCCCTCGCCCGGCGCGGCCTGGCCCGCCGTACCCGCGGCATTGGACGAAGCGAATGCTTTGTCCGTACCTGCCGCCGAGCCTATGCTGGATGTTGCTTTCACTATCTGTCTCCGGTTGCGACTAAAAGTCTCGAGAATGACATTGCAAATTGCGTGCCAGTTGCGTGTGGGAAGGAATTTCCCATCCGCTCACAGGACCCGGTTGTAGGTGATCGAGACGCACGATGACGCGGTCGTGGCGCTGGCAGCACCCGAATCCTTGTACATCACGGCATAGGATTGCTGCTGGCCGCCGCCGCTCTGGGCCTGGCGGATGGCCTCTACCATCAGCGATACGACATGGCGCGTCGCGTCCTGGACGACCCGCAGCGATTCCAGGTTCGCTTCCTTCTTCGTGTTGAAGCTGGCCCAGGTATCGCCCAGGCGACGGCGCACGCGCGGGTCCAGCTCGCCGATCTCGACCTGCCGGTCGGCCAGCATGCGCATCTGGCGCTGGTAGTGCATGGACAGGAACTGCTTGCGGTCGGAAAGCCCGGCGATCGTATCGGCATCGGCGACCTGGATCGCGGCATTTTCCTTGTCGAGCAGTTCGGAGAATTCGCCGAGTGTGACAATGAGCTCGGCAACGCGGTCGATCGTTTCCATCAGTGTTGGCCTTCCTGGATTTTAAGCAATGTGCCTGTGACTTCGTGTGCGATGCCCAGCGAGTCGTTCTGGGCCATCTGCTTGCCGTACTGGTCCAGCAGCATGGTGCGGAACATCTCCTCGCCATGACCGCCGCCGAAGGTAGGGTCCACCTCGAGGCCCTCGAACATCGGGCTCAGCATCTCGGTGGCGAATACGGCCTCGAAATCCTGCGCGGACTTCATGATCTGCTCCTTGCTCTTGCCCTTGGCGGCCAGAGAGGTGACGGAGCTTGAGAGGGTCGCCTGCTGCGCCTGGAGCGCGGCGCCGGCGCCGGTGGTATCGGTGGCGGCGAGCATCAGATGACCTCGATCTCTGCCTGGAGGGCGCCCGCGGCCTTGATCGCCTGCAGGATCGAGATGATGTCGCGCGGGCCGATGCCCAGGGCGTTCAGGCTTTCGACCAGCTGGTGCAGGGTCACGCCTTCGGGCAGGACGGCGATCTTGCGGCCCGACTGCTCGTCGACCGATACCTGGGTGCGGGGCACCACGACGGTCTCGCCGGTTTCGCTGAACGGCGCGGGCTGCGATACCTGCGGCGTCTCGGTGACGCGCACGGTCAGGTTGCCCTGGGCGATCGCGACGGTGCTGATGCGGACCTTGTCGCCCATGACGATGACACCCGAGGATTCGTTGATCACGACCTTGGCGACCTCGTCCGGTGTGATCGGCAGCTGCTCGATGTCGGTGATCAGGCCGACCACGTCGTTCTTGCCGGCGGGTACGGCAACCTGGACGTTGGCGGGGTCGAGCACGGTCGCGGTGCCGGGACCGATACGGGAATCGATTGCCTGGGCGATGCGGTGGGCGGTGGTGAAGTCGGGGTTGCGCAGCGCCAGGCGGACCGTCTTGAGCTCGGCGAGGGAGAAGGTGATCTCGCGCTCGACGATCGCGCCCGAGGCGATACGGCCCGAGGTCGGAACGTTCTTGGTCACGTTGCTGCCGCTGTCGCCCGAGGCGGAGAAGCCGCCGGTGGCGACCGGGCCCTGGCTCACGGCGTAGACTTGGCTGTCGGCGCCAAGCAGCGGGGTGACCAGCAGCGTGCCGCCGAGCAGGCTCTTGCTATCGCCCAGCGCGGAAACCGCGACATCGATGCGCGAACCCTGCGTGGCGAAAGCCGGCAGGGTGGCGGTCACCATCACGGCGGCGACGTTCTTGGTTTCCAGGTCCTGGCCGCGGACGTTGACGCCCAGGCGCTCCAGCATGCCGAGAAGGCTCTGCTGGGTGAAAGGGGAGGAGCGCAGGGAATCGCCCGTGCCGTTCAGGCCGACCACTAGGCCGTAACCGACCAGCATGTTCTCACGCACGCCCTCGACATCGACGATGTCCTTGATGCGGCTGGCGGCAGAAGCCGGCGTAGGAAATCCGCCCGCGATAAGGGCCGCGGCGATCAGGATGCTGGCAAGGAATTTCAGCTTCGGCGTTTTCATGCTCGTGTCCCCGGTGTTCATGCCGGGGAGTTATGCGAAAACCGTGCCAGTTTTCGTGAGCGGGGGTAATCAGGCCTTGCCGGGGTCCTTGCGGTAGGCGCTGAGGAAGTTCTCGAAGATGTCCAGGCTGGAGACGCTGGCCTTCACCGATTCTATGCTGGGCGCCTTGGTGTCCGACGCCGGGCTGGTCAGCAGGGCGAAGGAGCTGGCTTTCTTGGACTTGGCCATCGCCGCGCCGTAGGTCTTGTTCAGCTGGTCCAGCGTCACCGCGTCGTTGCCCAGGTTCAGGGCGACGGCCTCGTTTAGCACGATGTTGGCCTGTTCGTCGGTCAGGTTTCCTGCCGCATCGGGCTGACCCGCCAGCCGGCCCAGCGCCGCCGCTGCGCCCTTCCAGTCCTTTTGCGGCCAGGCGATCTCGACCCGCAGCGCGTCCGCCTCGCGCGATGACAGCCCCTGCAGCGCCGCGTTGGCCTCGTCGGACTTGCCCGACTTGAACAGGGCGCGTGCCAGAAGCAGCTTGCGCTCGGTTTTCAGGGTGTCGTCGATCTTGTCCGAATCGCTCGCCGCCAGCGATTTCAGCGCCAGGTCGGGCTTGTCGTCCAGCAGGCGCAGCGCCGCGATGCGGCCGCCCAGGCGGGCCTTCACGGAAGGATCGGTGGCGGCGTCCATCTGCGGCTGGATCAGCCCGATCGCCTGGTCCATGACCCCCAGCGCCGCCAGTCGATCCGACAGGGCGCGCACGTCGCTGTCGGGGATCGTGCGCGGCGGCAGGTACGGCACGAAGGTGTTGTAGAGCTCGAACGTATCCAGCGGCGAGGTGCTGGCCGCCTTCTCGGCCGAGAAGGCCAGCTTGGCGGTGTCGATCACCTTCTGCTTCGCCTCGTCGGCATATTTGCTGCCGGCGCCGACGGTGATCAGGTTGGTCAGCGTGTCGAGGCCCTTCTTGTAGTCGCCGGTGGCAAGGTACAGCTCGCCCAGCTTTTCCAGCACGCGGTTCTCATAGTCGTCGCCGCGCCAGTCGAAGCGCAGCGCGTCCAGCCTGTCGATCGCGTCCTTCTCCTGCAGCGTGCCCTGCGCCAGTCCGTTCTCGACCGCAGCCAGACCGGCGACGGCGGTCCAGTACTGATCGCGCCATGCCGGGACCGAGGCATATTGCTTGTCCGCCTCGCCGAACTTGCCCTTCTGCGCCGCGATGCCCGCCTTCAGCGTGGCGATGGCGGGTTTGGTCGTCCTGTCCGGGGACTCGCCCTTTGTCAGCAGGGTCAGCGCCGTATCCATCGCCACTGGCTCGTTGGCCTCGACGGCCAGGGAGGCGAGGGCCAACGCGAAACGCTGCTTCAGCTCGTGCGGGTATTTGGCGAACATCGCGGTGTTTGACCGCAGGATCGAGAACGCCTCCTGCCGCTGGTCCGAGGTACCGGCGGTTTCGGCCAGCGCACGCCATACCAAGGCCTCGGGCTGGCTGCGCAGGGCATCGCTGCCAAGGTCCGCCGTGGCATCGTCGACCCGCAGCGCCAGTGCCGCCGCGCCGCCGCGCAGGGCAATGAAATCCGGGCTCTTCACAACGTCGGGATCGGCCGACTGCGCCAGCGACAGGGCGGCGCCGGCTTCGTATCCCCAGCCATTGGCCAGGAACAGCCGCGCCATCTCGATCGCCTGGGTGCGCTCGCCGGGCGCGTCCTCGCCCAGGGCGGCATGTTCGATCTTGCGCCGGTTCGCCAGGATCTGCGACGGGCCGCCGGCGTACCATGCGTCCAGTTCGAACAGCGCCGGGGCCGTCCCGCCGCTGCCGGAATCGGTCGACAGCACGATGCCGGAGATCGTCACCGCGCCGAGGCCCGCGCCGATCTGCGCATGTTCCGAGCGCGTGACGGCGGCGACGCCCTGCACGGTCGGTAGCAGGTCGGCATCGGCGTAGCGCCGCATCTTGTCGATATACGCGCCTGCCGTCGGCAACGGCACGATGTCCAGCGTATCGCCCAGGTCGGGGTCGGTGAAGGACAGCACGTGCGCCGCGCCGGGGGCGGCGATGGTGACCTCGGTCTCGGCAGCGATCGCCTTGACCGCCAGGGGTGGCGTTGCCGCCGCGTTGGCGGAAAACACGATGTCCCAGCCACCCGAGTGCTGGCGGGTGGAGATATGCAGCGGCGTCGCCTCGTCCGGCTTGTAGACATAGCGGTACAGCGTGCCGCCGCTTGCCGAATACTGCGTGGGCTGGCCCAGATCCTTGGCCAATGGCCCGGCCACAGTGGGCGCGCGCGTGTCGCCCTTGCCGTCGGTCGCCAGCCACAGATACGGGCCGCGCCGGAACACCGCCAGGCTGGCGGCGGCATCGGCGGGTTGCAGGTGGATCACCGCATCCTCGGGCTTGCCCTCGGTCTTTTCGCCGCTGGTGGCGGACGCCGTGACCGGTGCGGGCGCGCCCTCGACGGTACCGGTGCCGCCGTCGAATATATCGACGATCACGATGTTGCCGGTCTTGAACGCCCGCGACCGCGCGCCTGACTTGACCGTCAACTTGACGATCAGGTGCTGTGGATCGTCGACGGTGGCAATCGACTGGATATTGCGCAACACCTGCTTGGCCGTGTTGCCCAGATCCGGTTTGGCCGGGCGGTCGAATGTGATGGTCACGGTGCCGGGCGCTTCGTCGACCTTGTAGGTCGAAGCGCTCGGCCAGCTGATCAGGACGCGGCTCAGCCCCTTGTGGTCGCCGGCGCGGATCGATACCGCGGCGATACCGGGCGCTGCGCCCTTTTTCTTTTTATGACCGTGGCCCTGATCGGCCTGCACGGGCGCAAGGCCGCCGCTCGACGTTACGGTCAGCGGCGTGGGATCGGCGCGCGCCACTGGCGGGCAGGCGGCAAATACGACGGCAATGGCAAGACACGCGCGCAAGCGGAGTGCGCGGCGGCTGTCGAAAAGCCTGAACGACTTTGTTTGTGGGCAGGCCATGGTTGGGGAAGCGTGGCAAATCTTGGTTAAGGCCGCGTAAAATTAACGGCCCATCACTCATCGGTGATGGGACCTGTGCGGTTCGGCATGGACACGGTCGATCATCGCCGCCGTACGCCGCGCGGCCGATTGGGTCAGCGCCGGAATCAGCGCGGCCTCTGGCATGTTCTTCCAGTACTTGCGCGGCATCTCGGACGTCATCGCCTTAACCTTCAGGCGGGCAGGATTGAAGATGCTGGAGAAATAGGTGTTCCAGTAGTCGTGCATCTCGTCGTCGGGCGGCAGCAGCGATTTGTCCGCGCCACCCGACTTGTACAATTCCTGCCCGTCCCAGTGCAGCGAGCGGTAGGGCGTCAGGATGAACCAGCGCATCGCGGTGAAGCGGCGCTGGAAGAAGCCGGCATTGGCGTCGACGATGAAATGCTCGGGCTCGAACCACGCCACGTAGTCCGTATCGTCATCGCCGCGCACTTCGGTGAAGCGCAGGAAGGCGCGCATCTTGTGGATGTCGCGCCGCACCGATTTGGCCAACGCCTCGGCGCGGTGCAGCATCGGGTCGATAGGGATCTTCATCAGCTGCGGCTCGCCATGGGTCATCCGCCACAACAGGCCATACAGCAGCGCGAAGCGTGCCGGATCGTTCGCCAGCACAACGCTCTGCGCCAGTTCGACGAACGCCAGTGGCACGGGCTGGCCCGGTCCAGCGGGCCGTAAGGGCGGGATCATGGTTTCGCCGAACAGGTCGGTTGCCTGGCCCACGGCCCAGCTGGCATCCTGCGGCGCGACACTCTCCGCCAGTAGATGCCGGGCCGAATCGCGCCAGCCGGCGAAGTCGGCCTCGTGGGCCAGGATCACCTGCTTCATGCGAACAGATCCATCTGCACCTGCGGCGTCAGCCTTGCCGCTAGCATTGCGCCGTCGATCAAGCCGGTCGGGCGGTGATCGTCGGTGACGACGAACGGGCGCAGCTTGTCCAGCGGCAGGCGCAGCCGGCCCAGGTCGTTCAGTCGCAGCCGCGTATGCCGCCGTGCCGACAGGATGCGGTTCACCGATTTGACGCCCAGGCCCGGCACGCGCAGCAGCAGCTCGCGCGGGGCGCGGTTGATGTCCAGCGGAAAGGCCTCGCGGTGCGCCAGCGCCCAGGCCAGCTTGGGATCGATGGCGAGGTCCAGCATCCCGCCCTCGCGCGTCGTGATCTCGTCGACGCCGAAGCCGTAGAAGCGCAGCATCCAGTCGGCCTGGTACAGGCGATGTTCCCGCAGCAGCGGCGCGGCCATGGGCGGCAGGCGCGAACTGGAATCGGGGATCGGGCTGAACGCGGAATAATAGACGCGGCGCAGGCGGTAGGATTTGTACAATCCGTTGCTCATGTCGAGGATCGAGCGGTCGTTGCTGGCATCCGCGCCGACGATCACCTGCGTGCTCTGCCCGGCAGGCGCGAAGCGGGGTGCCTTTTTCTCCGCCTTCGCCTCGTCGACCCGCAGCTTGATCGCCGCCATGGTGCGGTGCACGCCGGGCAAATCCTTTTCCGGCGCCAGCTGCTTCAGCGCCGTTTGCGTCGGCAGCTCGACATTGATGCTCAACCGGTCTGCATATCGGCCCGCTTCGGCCAGCAGATCGGGGCTGGCATCGGGGATGGTCTTCAGATGGATGTAGCCGCGAAAGCCATGCTCCTCGCGCAGGGTCTTCGCCACGCCGATCAGCTGTTCCATCGTGTAATCTGGATTCTGGATGATGCCCGAGCTCAGGAAAAGCCCCTCGATGCAGTTGCGGCGGTAGAAGCCCAGGGTCAGCTTCACCACCTCCGCCACGGTGAAGCGGGCGCGCTGCACATTGCTGGATTTGCGGTTGATGCAGTACAGGCAGTCGTACAGGCAGAAATTGGTCAGCAGGATCTTCAGCAGCGAGATGCAGCGGCCGTCGGGCGCATAGGCATGGCAGATGCCCATGCCCTCGGTCGACCCGACCCCGCCCGCCTTGCCAAGCGAATTACGCTTCTCCGTCCCGCTGGACGCGCAGGAGGCATCGTATTTCGCGGCATCCGCCAGCACCGCCAGCTTTTCCAGAAGTTCCATTGCGACCTCCATGTTCTTTCTATGTTCTAGAACATAGAAAGAACATGGGCAACAACTAATTGTCGTCCCGATCAGGCGAAGCGATGCGTCCGAAATCCAGACGGTGTGTCCAGCGGCTTCAACTTATGGATGCCGTGCGCCAGGGCGCGACGGAATGACGCAGGGTTATGCGAACAGCCCCTGCCCGATCCACTCACCCTTCTTCACCCCTGCGGGGATGGCGAAGATGCCGCTGCCGGTGTGGGTGGTGTACTGGTTCAGCATGTCGAACTTCGACATCTTGTCGTAGATCTTGATGAAGCCGGTGCGCGGGTCGCGCTGGTAGGATACGAACAGCAGGCCGGTGTCGTATTCCAGCCCCTGCCGCCACGGCGGCCAGCGCTCGGCGGTGACGTTGGTGCCGTCGTTGTAGGAATAGCCGCGGCGCAGGATGCGGGCGCCGTCGTTGGTGGCGGCGTTGCCCAGGCGCACATGCGCGTTTTCCGGGATGATCGGGTTGCCGTCGGGATCGTTCGCCTTCAGGTTCAGGTCCTCGAATTCCTCCTTGCCGCCCAAAGGCGCGCCCGAATATTTGTGCCGGCCGATCACCTGCTCCTGGAAGTCGATCTCGGTCTTGTCCCAATGCTCGATCGCCATGCGGATGCGGCGCACCACCATGAAGGTGCCGCCCTGCAACCAGCCCGGCGCATCCTTGCCCAGCCACACCACCTGATCCACGGTGCCGGCGTTGCTGCGCGGGCTGGCGTTGACCAGCGGGCTTTCGGTGCCGTCCTTGAAGCCCATGATGTTGCGCGGCGTCTCGTTCGCCGCGGTATCAGGCAGGAATCCCGTCTGCGTCCAGCGCAGCACCGCAACCCCCTCGGCCAGCCGCGCCAGCTGACGGATGGCGTGGAAGACGACCTGCGGATCGTTGGCGCAGGCCTGGATGCTGAAATCGCCATGGTCGCGGTTCTGCGCGATCTCGTCGCCGGTGAAATGCGGCAGGTCGACCAGTTCGGCGGGGCGGCGGCTTGCAATGCCGTAACGGTCGACGCCGTCCTTGACGAACAGGCCGGGGCCGAAGCCGAAGGTCAGCGTCAGGCGCGATGGCGTCAGATTCAGCGCGTCGCCGCTGTCGGCCGCGACACCGACGGTTGCCGCCTTGTCCAGCGGCTTGGCGGTGTCGCCCATCGTCATGCGTTCCGCCGCGTCGGTCCAGGCGCGCAACAGGTCGGTCACGTCGCTGCGCTTGGCGGTGATCAGGTCGAAGACGGCGAAATAGGTATGCTTCTGCGCGTGGGTGATGATGCCGCCCTGGTGCGCGCCGTGGAACGGCTCGGTGTTATCGTCCGAACGCGTGTCGGCGCGGCTGGCCGGGCCGATGACATGCGTCATCGTGCCGGCGGTGAACGCCGTCCCCGCCGCCGCCAGCCCGCCCAGCGCGGCCAGGAAGCCGCGCCGGGAGGCGGTGAACGGACATTTGCCGCCGCCTTCGCTCATGTGCCACCCTTGCCCATTATTTTGCCAGCACCAGCGCGTTGACCTCGTCCTCGACATAATAGAACCCGCTGCCGTCGGGCACCATGGCGATGCCGAACAAATCGCCGTTGCCCGGCGGGCTCTGCGCCTTGTTGGCATCGACCCACTGCGCGTAGACCTGCTTGCCGTTCGCAGGGTCGATCTCGACCACCTGGCCGTTCAGCCCGTTGGTGATCAGCAGATGGTCGTTCGGCGCCCAGCACATCGCCAGCGGCCGCTTCAGCAGGCCGTCCTTCGTCACCTCACGTCCGGTGCCGGCACTGGTCTTGCGCGTGGTGGCGTCGGCGATGGCCACGATGCGGTTGGGCAGCGCGTCGGAGGCGTACAGCGTATTGTCCTTGCCCAGCGCCAGACCGGTTGGGCCGATCATGAACACGTCCTTGTCGGCGCGCGCGCTCAGCCCGTCGGCGACCACGGTCTTGGCCGTGACTTCCGGTGGCTTGCCGGCAGGAATCGACAGATCGATGCGCAGGATGGTCGCCTTGGTCGTGACCGGCGGCTTTTCCGTCGCGGGATCGATGACTGTCGGCTCGCCGACGCCGAAGCCGGCCATGCTGACGAACAGCTGCGCCGTCGCGCCGTTATCGACCACCGCCATGTTGCCCCAGGGATCGTTGATTTCCGGCCCGGCAATGGTCTTGACCAGCTTGCCGCCGGAATCCAGCACCATCAGGCACCCATTGCCCCTGGTGTGGGTGGTGCCGTCGTTGCTCGGCGTGCTGCCGACGATCACCCAGCCGCTCTTCAGCATGGTCATCGCGGTGCTGAGGCCGACGCCGCCGGGGCAGGCCGGTAGGTGCCGGTCCAGCTTGGCGAACTCCGTCACCTTTTCCGTCTTCGGATTGTAATCGACGATAGTGGTGCCCAGCCCCTGCAGGTTCGAGATGTCGTTGAAATTGTCGATCAGCACGTCGTCCTTCTGCACGACCCCGGCGCTGACCGGCGCGATCACCAGCGCATAGGGGTTCTGGTCGCCGTTCGCCGTCACCATCGACGACAGCGTTACGTGGCGCTTGATGGTTTCGAGGTAGCCCTTTTCGTCCTCGGCGCGAACCGGTGAAGCAAGGGCAAATGCCAGCGACAACGTGGCAAGCAGGATCGGGGTGAATGATTTCATGATCGGTGCCTTATCGCTTCAAGTTAGAACGTGATGTTGGTTCGAACACCCAGAACCAGCTCATTTTTGATTCGCTGCGCGGGATCGGCGGGGTTGGAGGCCCCTGCGCCCGGGTCGATGACATATTGCACGTCCGGCTGCAACTGCCACCATGGGAATACCTGGTACTGGTATGTCGCCTCGACGAAGGTCTCGCTGTGCCGGGCGAGGTTGGGCGTGCCCGACAGCGCGCCGATATCGAGGTCCAGGGCGCGGGCGCGATCGCCGACCCGTGCATAGCCGAGGGCCAGGCCCGCGGTGTCGTCGTCACGGCCCTCGATCGGATCCTTCAGGGTCAGGCCCGCGTTCACGCCGTAGGTGATCAGGTTACGGTCGTCGGGACCGCCCATCACGCGAGTGAAGAAGTTCAGCGATTTCTCGTCCTCGTTCGGCTCGTCCGAATGCCAGACCATCTGGTCGACGACGCCGTAGATGTTGAAATTGCCGCGGTGGTGCGCGGCAACGCCGTCGCTTGCCGGGTCGGCCTGCGACAGGCCGTTCTCGTCGAAGCGCTGGTCGTCGAATTTCTGGCTGTTGTACCAGAAGCCCAGCTTGTAGACACCCGGCAGGTCCTGCGCCTCGCCTTCGCGCACCATCGCGCCGGTGGCCGGATTCTCGAACTGAATTTCGCCGAAGACCTGCACGCCGTTGCCGATCGGGAAGGTGGTGCCCGAGGGATTCACCTGCTGCGAATCGCCATTGTTGTTGCGCACCGGGCTGCCGCTATAGACCGCGCCCAGCAGCGTGATCGCGTCGCTGGGCTTGCCGCGCACGCGCACCGCCGGCGCCGACAACGGATAGGCGGGGCCGCCGCCGGGCAGGTCGTAGGACGGGGTCACCGGCCAGCCGAACATGGTGTTGACGAACAGCAGGCCGTTGCTGCTGACGATGAATTCCTGGTCGGCGCTCTGCTGGCCCACCTTGACGTCGATCCTGCCGTCGTCGAATTTCTGCTGGTACCACAGTTCCCACAGGCGCAGGGCGCGGTCGGCCTCGATACCGCTGGCGGTCTGCAGCGTGCCGAGGTTGTTCTGGCTGAGGTTGCTGCCGTGGATCTCCAGCGCGCTGACATTGAACAATCCGCCCCACAGGCCGAATGCGCGCTGCGTGTCGATCTGCAGGTCGGCCTGCGTCAGCCCGTCATAGACGAAGCCCTGCTTGATGCCGCCCGAAACGTTGCCCAGCACTTCGCTGGTCTCGACCAGGTCGAACGTCGCGCCGACATCGCCCAGCAGCGTGCGCAGGCCGCCCATGTCGCCCAACATCTGGCCGCTGCGCGCCAAGCCGTTCATGATGCCCTGCGACGGGTTGGTCGCCGCGTTGGGTTCCGATGTCTTGGTCGTATCGTCGGTCGACTCCGTCGGGGTCGAGGCGGCGGTGCTGGGCGGGGTCGCGAACGCGGGCGCAGCGAGGGTCAGCACGCCGAGCAGGGCGATGCCAGACAGGTATCTGCGGATCATTTTCGGTCCTTGTTGTTTTTGTCCGGCGGCGGGCCGGAATTATTTGACGACGATCTGGCTCTTCGAAACGTCCTCGTTGTATTCGTCGTGGAACTCGTAGGTTCCGGCCTTGAACGGGCCGACTTCGATCTTCACTTCCTTGCCGGTCGGCAGGACCTTCTCGGCCTTGAAATCGTCGCTCTCGAACTCTGCCGGAGTCGGGTCCAGATTGGTCACCGCCAGCTTGACGCGGGTATCGGCGGGCAGAGTGATCTCGGCCGGAGTGAAGTGATGGTTCTGCAAGGTCAACGTTACCGGCGGCGCTGCTTCCCCGTCCGCGGCGAAATGACTGTGTTGCAACGTAGGCTCGACAGGCGCCGTTTCGTTATCCGCAGCCATCGCAGGCATGGCACCCGCGATCAGAAGAGCGGATACGGCACAGGCATGGCGGAAATGGAACATCGAATTTCTCCGGCGGTTGCGAACAGGCCTCAAGCGATAATGAGAACCATTCGCACTGTCAATATTCATCCTGATGCCGGCGTCAGAAACAGAAAAGCCCCGCTCTAGGGCAGGGCTTTTCAATATCCATTGTAAGCTTTGGCTTAGTCTTCCCAGCGAGCCAGCTTAGGGTCCGAGCCGGGGAACAGGCTGGATTGGGTCTTGTGCGACTGAGATACCGAATACGTATCCTGGTATTCTTCGGTATGACGAACGCGACTGGAAGGGCGGGGCTCGGGCATCTTGTGTCCGGCCTGGCTTTTCGACAGATCTTCGATGGACTTGTCGGTGTGTTCCGCAAGCGCCTTGGCATACTTATCAAAGTTCATTTGTCTCTCCCGATGGGCGAAGCCCTGTGTCATATAGAAAATCGGCCGATAAAGCAACGCCAACTTCCTTGCTGAGACAATCATATTTCACAGCGCCGCGACGGGCTAGTAAAAATATCGTAAAAACCGCTCCCTATTGCCCCCGGCAGAGGGGCGCGCTAGATGTGATGCGTACGTTCTCAGGGCGGGGTGCAAGTCCCCACCGGCGGTATAGCCCGCGAGCGCCCGGCCCGTTAATCGCGAGTCGGGGTCAGCAGATTCGGTGAAACTCCGAGGCCGACGGTAACAGTCCGGATGATAGAGAACGAGGCCTGCCGGCTGTGCCCGTGCGCTTTTTCGCGCGCGCGTTCACGGCTGGCGGCTCCGTTGCGCCCTGATCCCTTTGTTCAGGAGATTCGCATGACCGCTCATCGCATCGCTTTCATCCAAGCCGGCTGGCACAAGGACATCGTCGGCCAGTGCCGCGAGTCCTTCGTCGCCGAGATGGGACGCCTCGGCTATCCCCATTCCGCCATCGACATCTACGATGTGCCGGGATCGCTGGAGATTCCCCTGCAGGCCAAATTCCTGGCAAAAACGGGGCGCTACAGCGCCATCGTCGCTACCGGCCTGATCGTCAATGGCGGCATCTACCGCCACGAATTCGTCGCCGACGCGGTGATCGCCGGCTTCATGCAGGTGATGCTGGAAACCGAAGTGCCCATCATCAGCGCCGTACTGACGCCGCAGAACTTTCACGAGCACGACGAGCACAAGACTTTCTTCTTCGAGCACTTCAAGGTGAAGGGCGCGGAGGCCGCCCGTGCCTGCGCCGCCACGATAGACAATATCGCACGCGTGAAGGGGGAGTTGGCAAAGGCTGCGTGATGCGTCCCGGTAGCCTTATCGTATTCAACCTGAATTCGACCCTCGCCAACGCAGCGCCCCGCTATTCGCAGGCGTTCTGCGATGTCTGCGAGGAGTTCGGCCTGCCTACGCCTGCACCGGCGCAGATCGAGGCGGCCCTGGGCGATTTGAATCTGGCGCAGATCATGGCCAGGTTCGCGCCCTCCCTGCCGCGCGAGGCTCGTGACGACTTTGCAAAATCTTGCAACGAAACGCGCGATGCCCTGCTTGAAACGCCGGGATATCGTGAGTCCCTCTACCCTGACGTAGCCGAAACCCTGCGGGCGCTTTCACAGCAAGGCGCGACATTCGGTCTGTGCACGAATATCGGCGAGCATGCGATGAACGCCCAGATCGCGCATTACGGGCTGGACGAGTTTTTCCCCGACGATATGCGCCGGGGGAAAAAAGATGCGTCCGCCAAATTCACGCATCAGGTGAAGTCGGATGCGATGCATTACCTTGCTCAGCAGCATCACCAGCGGGGCGGAAGCCTGCACCCCATGGTATCCATAGGCGACTCCGTCGCGGATTATGCCGCCGCCACGATGAACGGGTTCGCCTTCATAGGGTTCGCGCCCCCGTCCGGCCCGAACGCGGTCAAACTCAATCAGGCCGATATCAGACCTGTCTTCTCGTCTTATCGCGACTTGCCTTCAATTCTAGGGGGTATCTTGGATCTCGATTTTATCACCAGAAAAACCGCGACCGTGCCTCGGGGTTTCGATTTATGATGCCGGCTTGCGAACCGGCGGAGCTCGACAAGATCGGCGCGCGCGAAATCGCCATGCCGCGCGGGATTTTCGTCGAACATGCCTATCGCGATCCCGTCGACGGCAAGGTACACCGCGCCCTGGTCATGGGCGATGTCGGAAATGGCCTTGATATGCTGGCCCGCGTTCATTCCTCTTGCCTGACGGGGGATGTCTTCGGTTCGCTGCGCTGCGATTGCGGCGAGCAGCTGGATATGGCGCTGGATGCGGTCGCGGGCGAGGGCCGGGGCATCATCGTCTATCTGGACCAGGAGGGGCGCGGCATCGGGCTGATGCAGAAGCTGCGCGCCTACGAGTTGCAGGACCGGGGCGCCGACACCGTAGACGCCAACCTGCTGCTGGGACATAAAGCAGACGAGCGCGACTATCGGGTCGCGGCTGAAATATTCTCCGACCTTGGTGTGCGGCAGGTAAGGCTGATGACCAACAATCCCGACAAGATCGACGCGGTGGTCCGTCACGGCATCGACGTGTCCGCGCGCATCGCGCTGCTGCCGGCGCCACGGCCGGAGAACCTGGCCTACCTGCTGACCAAGCGCAACCGGACCGGTCACATCCTGCCGGAACTCGCCTGATGTTCACCGGCATCGTCCAGGCCGCGCTGCCGATCGCGCGGCTCGATCACGAACCGGGTCTGATCCGGCTGGGCATCGAATTCCCCGCGACGCTGCGGCAGGGCCTCGCCATCGGTGCGTCGGTCGCGCTCGACGGCATCTGCATGACGGTGACGAAGATCGAGGACGCCCTGGTGTCGTTCGACGCCGTGCAGGGCACGATCGACCGCACCACGATCGGCGACCGCGAGCGGGGGCAGCCGGTCAATATCGAACGCTCGATGGTTTTCGGGGCGGAGATCGGGGGCCATGCCGTGTCGGGGCATGTCACCGATACCGCCACCGTGATCGGCATGGATACGACATCGCCAGTCACCACGCTGCAGTTCACCGTACCCGAGGAATGGCAGAAATATATCTTCCGGCGCGGCTACATCGCGATCAACGGCTGCAGCCTGACCGTCGCCGAGGCGGACGAAACTCTGGGCATCTACCTGATCAACCTGATTCCGGAAACGCTGCGGGTCACCGCGCTGGGCCGCTATCATCCCGGCGATCGCATCAATTTCGAGATCGACAGCCAGACCCAGATCCTGGTCGATACGATGGAGCGGTGCTTCGAGCGCTACGGCATGCGCGGGCGACGCTGATCAGCGCGGGCTGATATCGGACTGCGGCGGGAAATGCCGGGCGGCGAATTTGCCCAGGACGATCTTCATCATCCAGACGCTAACGGGTATGGAGATCAGAACACCGGACAATGCCGCGTATGTCTTGGCCGCATTCTGGTCCAGTTTTGCCACTGCCGCGACGAACCCGATGATGAAGCCCAGGACCGCGCCGCCCAGAACGCACAGCAGCAGGGCGCGCCACGTATAGGCCCACCAGAATTTCAGGGCGATGCCCCAGGTCACGTCGGTCGGGTTCATATCCGGACTCTTCTCTTAGTTACATGATTTCGATGCATAACACCGGCAGGGCATACCGTCAAACCGGTTGGCCCCGAGCGACGGCTATGCCTATAAGCAACCCAGGTCGCATTAAAACGAAAGACAGGCCCATACGATGAGTGAGCAGCTTCAATGGCCCAGCCGGCAGCCGCGCGCCCAGCTCGCCCGTCCGGTATCGGCGACCCATGGTGCGGTGACGATCGCGTCGTTGCTGGGAATACTGCTGTCGTTCGCCTATCTGAAATGGCGCGACCCGTTCAGCGATACCGTGCACCGCATCATCTTCATAGCCGGCATGACCACGATCGCGGTCACGGTCGTCGACCAGCTGATGCGCCACCGGCAGAGGCGCGCAGGGCTGATCGCGCCCGTCACGACGACGCGCGGCGACCTTGGCCGCAGCGGCATCAAGTTCCTGGGTTTCCTCGCCACGCTGTGCGTGCTGGCGATACCTTATCTTCTGTTCGCGGAATACCGGGGCAATTTCTACGACCGCTATTACCAGGCGCTGGGCGATATCGCCGTGCCGGTGCTGCTGCTGGCATTTCCCTATATATATCTTGTCGACCGGCGCATGGCTCAGCCCAAGGACGGCAATTACAACATGGGGCTGATCGTTCTGCTGCGCCTGGACGAGGTCGATCGCGGCATCTTGCGTCAGCATGCCCTGGCCTGGATCGTGAAGGGCTATTTCCTGCCGCTGATGTTCGTCTATTCGTGCGATGACCTGAACGAGTTCCTCGATTTCGACGTCACGCGGGTGCTGCACCTCAGCTACAAGGATTTCTACGATACCGCCTTCGATTTCCTGTATTTCCTCGATGTCATCGTTGCGGTCGTCGGATACGTGTTTTCGCTGCGCCTGTTCGACACCCATACCCGCTCGGTCGAGCCGACCATGACCGGCTGGGTGGTGGCGCTGATATGCTATTCCCCCTTCTGGCCCAGCACGATTTCCCAATTCTATATCGACTACAACACGGGTCACTACTGGAACGAATGGCTGGCCGGGTGGCCGATCCTCTTCGATATCTGGGCGACGCTTATCCTGCTTACGATCGGGGTCTATGTCTGGGCAACGCTGTCCTTCGGCGCGCGGTTCTCCAACCTGACCAATCGCGGCATCATAACCAACGGCCCTTACCGCTGGACCAAGCATCCCGCCTATGTCGCCAAGAACGTCTCCTACGGGATGGTGGCGCTGCCCTTCGTCTCGCAGGATCCGGGCGTGGCCCTGCGCGCCACCATCCTGTTCGGATTGGGGGCCTACATATATTTCCTGCGCGCGCGGACGGAAGAGCGGCACCTTGCGCTCGATCCGGCCTATCGCTATTACGCGGCGTGGATAGCGCAGCACGGTATTTTCCGCTGGATCAGGCTGAATCCGCCCGCAGGCCTCGACGAGCAGACCCTGGCGAAGAATTCCCTGGTCCGGCGCGGGACGTAAAAGTGAACCTCCCGGGCCCTTGCGGCGTTGTGCTGTAAACGTCCAAGGAAACCTGAAATGAATCGAATCCTCAAACTCGCACCGATACTGGGCTTTCTGGCGCTGGGCGGCTGCGATTATCCGCCGACCGACCAGCCGCGCTCTGTCGCCGATCTGGGCATCGCCACCCCCGATCACCCGATCAACAATCCCGCCAAGCTGGAATCAAGTCCGAACGCGCCGATGCAGGTGCCGATCAACGCCCCCGCCGTTTCCCGCGCCACCGATGCCGGGGCCAACGACGAGGGCGGCCGGCTCGAGCCGCGCGAATAAACGCCGACCCGATCATAGTCACGGCGCTGCTGGACCAGTCTTCTTTCGCCGTCTTCGAGGCGATGCGGCAGCGGCACTTCCCGCCTGAGCGAAACCTGATCCCCGCGCATCTGACGCTGTTTCACCATCTTCCGGGCGCAGCGTTCGCCGACATCGTGGAAACGGTCCGTACGGCGGGCCGTGATATCGGCCCCATGACCCTGAGCATAAACCGATTGCAAAGGCTGGGCCGGGGCGTTGCCTACGGCATCGATTGCCCGGCGCTGGCCGCCTTGCACAAGGTTCTGGCCGATGGCTGGCGCGACTGGCTGACGCCCCAGGACAGACAGCCCTTTCGTCCACATATCGTGATCCAGAACAAGGTCGAACCGGATCAGGCAAGCGCCTTGTATGGAACACTGCTTGCCGAATTTGTGCCGTTTACGGCAACCGCTCGTGGCCTCGGCCTATGGCACTACCGCGGCGGCCCATGGCAAAGGGGCGCCGAAATCGCTTTCGGCGCCCCTTGACCACACTCTATGTGAATCAGGAGCCGGTTGCCGGCAGGGCGGTAGGCGCAGCTGCAACGGTGGGGCGTTTCCAAGGGAGAACCTTAGCGTGAACCGGCGTTTCCCGTTCATCGGGAACGGTAACCTCCGGCGCGGCCGGGCGGCCGATCTGGCCATCGAAAGCCGCCCTTTCGGTCAGCTTGAAACGGAATGCCTCCTGCGCCTGCTGGTGGATTTCGGTTCCTTTCGGAGCCGCATCGTAAGCGAAACGATAGTAATCCAGGGCGGTATTCAGATTGTGCTTGTGGTTCGGCGCCGGGTCCATGCGCGCCATTATGCCCTGTTCCACGGCGAGGTCGACACCATCGGCACGCGGCTTGTAATGTTCGGCGTTTTCACCTGACCAGCGATAGCCTGATTCCAACAGTGACGCGGCTTCCTGCACGGCAAGAGCGGTCCGGGTGGCTTCAGACGGACCTGAATTCATGGAATTGTGTGACGACATTGTGGTGATGACCTAAGAAATGGATGTATAGATAATACATCCAGCCCAAAAAAGTTTCAAGTGAGTTATTTTTAGGCAAAATCATGAAAAAGCCTAAAAATCGTACCCCTTGTACTCGCCGAAAGGGATGGCTATATGTCTGGCACTCGTCGGCACAGAGTGCTAACAGCGCCGGCGATATCCATTTTCGCACTTAAATCAGGAGACAGAGGATGAAGTTTCGTCCCCTACATGACCGCGTACTCGTTCGTCGCATCGAATCCGACGAGAAAAGCCGCGGTGGCATCATCATTCCGGACACCGCAAAGGAAAAGCCGATCGAAGGCGAAGTCGTCGCCGTCGGTTCCGGCGCGCGCGACGAATCCGGCAAGGTCCAGCCGCTGGACGTCAAGGCCGGCGACCGCATCCTGTTCGGCAAGTGGTCCGGCACGGAAGTAAAGGTCGACAACGAGGATTACCTCGTCATGAAGGAAAGCGACATCATGGGCGTGATCGAAGGCGTAGCCTCGTCATCGGCCAAAGCCGCTTAATCAAACAGTTTTAAAAAGGAAGTTTCGAAATGGCAGCCAAGAATATCTATTACGGCTCTGACGGCCGCACCCTGATGCTGGCCGGCGTCAACAAGATGGCCGATGCCGTCAAGGTGACACTGGGACCCAAGGGCCGCAACGTCATGTTCGCCAAGTCCTTCGGTGGACCGCGTGTGACCAAGGACGGCGTGACCGTAGCCAAGGAGATCGAATTCTCCGACCCGTTCGAGAACATGGGCGCTCAGCTGGTGCGTGAAGTCGCCAGCAAGACCAACGACCTGGCAGGCGACGGCACCACCACGGCAACCGTGCTGGCACAGGCGATCGTCCGCGAGGGCGTGAAGTCGGTAGCCGCCGGCATGAACCCAATGGACCTGAAGCGCGGCATGGACATGGCCGTTCTGGCAGTGGTCGAGGACATGAAGGCCCGCGCCAAGAAGGTCTCGACCAACGACGAGATCGAGCAGGTCGGCCGCATCTCCGCGAACGGCGATGCCGACATCGCGAAGAAGATCGCCGAGGCGATGGCCAAGGTCGGCAACGAAGGCGTGATCACGATCGAGGAAGCCAAGTCGTTCGAGACCGAGCTGGAGATCGTCGAGGGCATGCAGTTTGACCGCGGCTACCTGTCGCCGTACTTCATCACCAACGCCGAGAAGATGGTCTGCGAGCTGGAAAGCCCGTACATCCTGTACCACGAGAAGAAGCTGTCGGGCCTGCAGGCGATGCTTCCGGTCCTGGAAGCGGTCGTGCAGTCGGGCCGTCCGCTGCTGATCGTGGCCGAGGACGTCGAAGGCGAGGCCCTGGCCACGCTGGTCGTCAACAAGCTGCGCGGTGGCCTCAAGGTCGCCGCCGTCAAGGCTCCCGGTTTCGGCGACCGTCGCAAGGCGATGCTGGAGGACATGGCGATCCTGACCAACGGTCAGGTCATCTCCGAAGACCTCGGCATCAAGCTGGAGAACGTCACCTTGGAAATGCTGGGCACCGCCAAGCGCGTACGCCTGACCAAGGACGACACCACGATCATCGACGGTGCGGGCGACAAGGCCGGCATCGAGGCGCGCGTATCGCAGATCCGCGCACAGATCGAGGAAACCACCAGCGACTACGATCGTGAGAAGCTGCAGGAACGCCTGGCCAAGCTGGCGGGCGGCGTTGCCGTCATCCGCGTCGGCGGCGCTTCGGAAGTCGAAGTGAAGGAGCGCAAGGATCGCGTCGAAGACGCGATGCACGCCACCCGCGCGGCTGTCGAGGAAGGCATCATCGCCGGCGGCGGCGCAGCCCTGCTGTACGCCACCCGCGTGCTTGCCGGCCTGAAGCCGGACAACGACGACCAGCGTCGCGGCATCGACATCATCCGTCACGCCCTCCAGGCTCCGGTTCGCCAGATCGTGGAGAACGCGGGCACGGACGGTTCGGTCGTCGTCGGCAAGTTGCTGGAGCAGACCGACACCAACTACGGCTACGACGCTCAGAACGGCGCGTATTGCGACATGGTGAAGAGCGGCATCGTCGACCCGGTCAAGGTGGTTCGCACCGCCCTGCAGGACGCGGCTTCCGTAGCCAGCCTGTTGATCACGACCGAGGCGCTGATCGCCGACAAGCCCGAGAAGAAGTCGGCCGGCGGCGCCGGCGGCATGCCGGGCGGCATGGGCGACATGGACTTCTAGGTCCACGAAGCCGGCACGATTTCTTAATCTTCGCGAAAGAGAAATTGCTTAAAATCGAGGGGCTGCGGGAAACCGCGGCCCTTCTTTTTTGTGCTATCGGAGCTGTCATGTCGAAACCCAAAGCCGCAAGCCGTCTTGTCGCATCAGCTCTTGTACTGGCGGGCACCACCTTGTGGCTGGCGAATGCGGCTTACGCGCAACAGGTAAATGGCCAGGGCAACGACTTCGACCCGGTGACCCGGGCCCTTTCCGACAAGAACCCACCGGCGCCGGCGGCGAACGGTCAGCCGGCGGCGCCGCAGTTGACGCCTGAGCAGCAGGCCGAACTCGACCGGCAGAAGCAGCTGGCCGAAATCCAGCAGAAGAAGGAAGAGGCCAAGAAAAAGGCCGATGCCCTGCGCGCGGCCCAGAAGGCCAAGCAGGATGCGGCCAAGGAAGCCGACATGAAGCGCATGGCCGCGCTGAAGCAGATCCGCGAAGACCGCATGAAGGAAATGAAGGAAAACCACGAGCAGCTGGAAGCCCTGCTGGCCGAGGAAAAGACCGCGCGCAAGGCCTATCAGGACTCCAAGAAGAACTCGACCGGCGACCAGTCGCAGGTCGATTCCGACTATCGCAAGGCCGAAAAGGACCGCCAGAAGAAGATCCAGGAATTGCGCCACCCGAAATACAAGCCGATGAAGCTGCCCTCGACGACGACCACGGCCACCACGCCAGCCAGCAGCACCGCCCTTCCTGGTACGACTACCAGCGGAACGGGGCCGACGGCTACGACACACTAGGTAATTTCTAAAGAAGTAATTAAATTCTTGTAAATTATATGTAAAGATGATAGGATGCAGCCATATTCAAAAAAGGCTGGACTCCAATGACCGTTACCACGATCGATAGCAATCACGGCGAACGCGACATGCGCAAGGAATGCGCGATCGTCGGCAAATACCGCCAGATCGGCCAGTTGCGCTCTGCCCGCAACCGCTCCTATGCCGAAGCCCTGACCATGGTGGCCGCCGCCTGAAGATCGACGAAGTCCACGATTGCCGTCTTACTCTCGGACAAGGCCGTGTCGGTTTGCACTTGTGCAATCGTAAGGCGTTATTTACTTTGGCTCTTTAGAAAACCAAGAATAATTCAGCTCGAGGGCAAGAAAATGGCGCATGCAGGGACCACAAGGAAGTCGTTCACCGGCTCGATCGTCCTTCGAACACTGTTTTCCGTCTGCATGACCGGCACCATCGTCGGCCGCGCCTTCGCCCAGCAGGCGACGGTCATGGAGCCCAGCGAGGGCGCGGCCATCGCCGCCTCGGTTCAGACGACCAGCGATGCCAAGGCCAACAAGATCGTCGCCAACCTGCTGCGCAACAGCTCCTATAAAGCGGTGACGATGAGCGCGGCCGGCGAGAAGGCGCACATGGCCGGCCTCGAAGTCCGCCCGGCCTCCAACGGCGCCAAGCCGGATTACCGGCCCGGCGTATTCCGCACGCAACTGCGCATGTTCATCCCCGCCGGCGGCCTCGGCAGCATCAAGCCGCCCAGCCGCCAGCAGATCGCCAAGAACCAGGCGGACAGCATTCCTCCCCAGTCCGCCATGCCCTGGAACACGCCGGCATCGCTCGATTGCATCTACAACCTGCTCCCCAGCGTGCCGATAAAGGGGCAGTCACCCGGCTGCACGCCCGACAATTCGCAGATCAACGTTTCGGGCGGCAGCGGCGCGATCGCGGTGGTCGATGCCTTCGATACGCCGGCGACGACGGACGACCTCAAGAATTTCTCGGCGCAGTTCGGTCTGGCCCAGGCCGATTTCCAGATCGTCTATGCCAGCGGCAGGGAGCCGCAGAGCAGCTTCAGCGCGCCCACCTCAGGCTGGGACATTGAGTCCGAACTGGACGTGCAATGGGCGCACGCGATGGCGCCGAACGCAAAGATCTATCTGGTCGAGGCGGATTCGGACGCCACGGACGATCTGTTCGCCGCGGTCGATGTCGCGACCAAGCTTGTCCAGCAGAGCGGCGGCGGCGAAGTATCGATGAGCTTCGGCAGCCAAGAATATCCCGGCGAAATCGCCGACGATGCCCATTTCTCCGAAAAGGCGGGCGTCGTCTATACGACCGGCGCCGGCGATACCAATATCGTCTCCTACCCCGCCGCTTCCACCCATGTGATCTCCGTCGGCGGCACGACGCTGCTGCGCGACCAGAACAACCTGTTCCTGAACGAGGTCGTCTGGAACGATATCGACAACGACGACCTGGGCGATAGCGGCACCGGCGGCGGTCCGTCCTATTTCATAACGCGGCCCAACTACCAGGCCAGCGTCGCCGGTGTCGTTTCCTCGACGCGCGGCACGCCCGATGTCGCCTTCAATGCCGGCCTCGCCTCCGGCGTCTGGGTGCTGGCCTACGGCTACTGGAACGTCGTGGGCGGCACCAGCCTGGGTTCGCCCGCGATCGCCGGCATCATCAACACCTCGACGACGCTTGCCAAGACGATCAGGCAGAACTCGACGCAGGCCGAGCTGATCGGGATGTACGGCAACATTGCCACGCCGCCGGCAACGCCCGTGTACCGCGACATCGTCACCGGAACCTGCGGCACCGAGCTGTTCCCGCCCGCGACCCCGGTCAATCTGGGCGCGCTGCCCGGCTACGACATGTGCAGCGGCGTCGGCAGCCCGCAGGGCTATATCGGCCTAGGCGCGCCCGCCGGCGCCGCCCACCCCGCCCTGCAGCTGCCCAACATCGCCGAAGGCCTCGGCGGCGTAGGCGGCACGATCTCGATCACGCCGGTCAGCACGAAGTAGCGCGAAATAATCGGGACGGACGCAGGATATCGTTTGTAAGGCCGTGTTGAATTAGCTGAAATTCAACCGGGAAGCCCTCATGAAAAAAACGCGCCTAACGATCCTGCCGGCGGCACTCCTGTCGCTGCTTGCCGTGAACGTCTCCTCCGCCCGCGCCGATTATCCCGGCAGGCACCCCGCCTATCTGCATGCGCTCAGCGATCTGCGCAGCGCGCACTGGATGCTGGAGCATCGCCCGGGCGATGCGGCCGTCAGTGGCCAGGAGGATGTCGCGCTGCAGCAGATCGCCGATGCTCACAACGACATCAGGAAGGCGGGCATCGACGACGGCAAGGACATCAAGGATCATCCCGCGGTCGACCTGCCGCCCGACCACGCCGGGCGCCTGCACCGTGCCCTGGACCTGCTCAAGAAAGCGCACGAGGACGTGAAGAAGGAGGAGGACGACCCGAAGGCGGTGGGCCTCAGGGATCGCTCGCTCCATCGCATCGACGATGCCGACAAGGCCGTCCGCGCCGCGATAAAGGATGCGGAACTGCATAGGTAGGGCCGGATCAGGTCAGGACGGCGCGATGCTTGCCGGCTCGTCCACCGCATGCAGCCGCGCCGACCAGCATACGCCCGCCAGCAGCAGCACGATCGCCGCGATCTCCAGCGGGCCGGGCAGGCGCGCGTCGTACAGGAATCCATACAGCAGGGCGAACACGGTTTCGAACACGATCATCTGCCCGGATAGCGTCATCGGCAGATAGCGGCTGGCGGCGTTCCAGAAACTGTTGCCGATGATCGACGATCCGATCGCCACGGCCAGGCTGACCTCGACGAACAGCCCCGCCGGCCGTACGCCTTCGGCCGCGTGCGGGAACAGTAGAGCGAACGGCAGCAGGCCCAGCGCCAGCACCCCGGAAGCGACGCCGCTGAGCAGCGACCATTCGCGGTTCGTGAAGGTCGGATGGCGGCGCAGATGGCGCGCATTGGCGACGGCGTAATCGGTCCACGAGGCCAGCGCGCCCACCGCGGCGGCGATGCCCAGTATCCGGCCCGTCAGGTCCGGCCCGCCCGGTTTGGGAACCAGGAAGACATCCAGGTTTATGCACACGATCCCGCCAGCGATCAGCGCCAGCGGCAGGATCAGGCGGCGCAAATGCAACGCGCCGTGATCGCGCCTGCCGACCAGCGTGACCGTCAGCGGCAGCATGCCGACGATCAGCGATGCGGGCGCCACGCCGGTCAGGTGGATCGAGCTGGCGAGGAACAGATAATACAGTATGTTCGCCGTCATCCCCAGTCGCAGCAGCACGATCCCGTCGGCACGCGTGAGGCGGTGTTTCAGGCTGCGCACGCGGGCAGCAGCAGCGCGAGCGAGATCAGTCCGTACAGTCCATAGCGCCCGATCACCAGCTCGAGGGGCGAGAAATGCGGTAGCATGCGCGGCGCGATGAACACGATGCCCCACAGCGCGCCGGCAAGAATGCCGCACGCCACGCCGCGCGTCAGGTCGGGTTCGGGATGCATGCCGCTGGTCAAGGTTTCGATCCGGGCTCTGGCAGCGATGGGTCCAGATTATTGACCATGCGCAACAGCAAGCTGCCAAGGGTTGCGATTTCGTCGTCGGAAAATCCCTTCAGCGCCTCCCGGTTACCCTCGGCCAGCACCGCCTTGGCCGCGGGGATCTTTGAAATCGCCAGCGGCGTCAGCGAGATCAGGCTACTGCGCTTGTCGTCGGGATTGGGGCTGCGCCGTATCAACCCGTCGCGCTCCATCCGCGCCAGCAACTGGGCCATCGTCGGCTGCTCGATCTGCGCCATCCGCGCCAGGTCGGTCTGGGTCAGCGACGCTCCGCTCTTCAGGGCCTGCAATACGGGAATCTGCGCCATCGCCAGCCCCAAGGGCTGGAACCGCTCATCGCCCCAGCGCATCAGCAACCGCGCCACCCGAGCTATCAGATGGCCGGGCCTGCGGAATGTCTCGGGATCTGTGCTCACGGCCATCGATAGTACCCTATGCAATCACACAGAGATATATTCAACGAGAGTGACAGACCAACTTAGTGGAAGGCTAGTGTGCCTCATCCGGCCCGCTTTCGGAACGAACTGACTTGCCCGCCGTAAGCGGCGACGGAGGCGGACAGCTTCCAGGGCGACTGCCAGAGATCCATGCGGTAATAGGGGCGGCAAACAAAAACGTCGCATGGACCGCAAAATCGTTGCAATAAGTTATTATTATGTTAATTTAATTAGATGCGAACCAATATGTCGGACAAAGAAAAAGATAATTTGAACTGCAATCTGCTGGTCGCGGCCAATATCGACCCAGAGACTGCAAAGATCCATCACGTATGGCCGGGACCGAGCAATATCGTTCCGTTCACGGTCATGCCCGATACCATAACCGTGCTTCATCAGAGGCCCTCGTTTCGCCTTGGCGCCCTTATCGAAGCCGGCGTTCCGGCGCACCCGTTCCTGACCAAGATCGCCACCGCGGCGACCGGTATTGCACTGGGCTCGGCCTTGACCGGGAATCTGAGGGATGCCATCGGATTCGCATCCCTGGCTTACCTGACGAGCCGCCCCGTCCTGTCCAGCGGGGTCGAAATGCTCCAGCATAATATCGAAACGATACAGACCCCCCTGATACGAGAAGTGTGCGGCAATCTTGTGAGGCAAATGAACAAGCGCCAGGAGCCGTAAGCAAACGGGGGCCGGCAATCGTATGCCTTACCTGGATTTGTCCGGTTCGCTCTCGTCGATAGCCGCACTGGGACCAGGGGTAGGATTGTTGTCAAATGGATTGCGAAGACCCATGCGAAAAATAGGCAACCGAGAACGACCGAACGGCCGACTGAAGAACTTGTCACCCCTCTTTTTGTCGATTAGACCGCACAAATTGTAAATTGGCATGTTCTTCAGATAGGCAATATAAGGTAAGAGAACATCAAGAAATTAAATCCATATATTTATTTACGACTATTGCTCTGGTTTGTAGGAATTCTTGATTGCATATTGTAATTATTTAGCTTAATAATTTTATCAACTATCGTGGTAGTGTTCGGAATGGATACTCTCAAGATATCGGAGCGATTGGAAATTGCGCTCAGGATTTGTGCGGAGATTGACATTCCCGAACGGATTTCCGAACAGGAAATGCGCCAGGAAATAGACGAAATCGACCTGGCCATAGAACGCCACCGGCAGCTACCGACTATAAATTGAGTGGCCATTTGCAAGCGGCCTCTCGTTTGCATTGCTTTAGACGCAAGACGGCGGTAGCCCGATTATCTGCATTCGTCTTACATTCCACCCTCGGTCAAAAGACGTTCGATACGTTTGTCGGTGTGGTGATGCGTTCGATGGCATCGAAAACATGATGGCCTGTTTCTTCTTTTGCTGACGCGGATATAAGCGCATCGCTCCGAGGAGGAAGTGGAAAGAAAAGCCATAAAAATTTACGTGGTCGGTCCGGTTCGGACAATCTGGAATAATATGTACGCGCGGCATTTCTGTCACGCCAGGGCTTCGTCATGACCCAAAGGCCGTCGCTTTCGTCGATGAAATCAGATCGATGGCGCGCCCGGGAAGATTCGAACCTCCGACCTCAGGATTAGGAATCCTGCGCTCTATCCTGCTGAGCTACGGGCGCAACGTGGGTTTTGTAGCTGAAAACAGCATCGGTTTCCACATCATCATCGCGCGACGACGATGCAAGCCGTCCTCAGTGTACGTAGATGCGCACTTCGGTGCTGGTGATGCCGGCGCTGGTCGCCTCGCTCAGCTGAATGCGGCCCGAGGCGATGCCCATCTGCGACAGGGTGCGGGCGACGCCGTCGGCGTTGCGCTTGGCGGTGCTGCCGGCCAGGGCCGTGTCCGCCGCGTTGCCGGTTGCGCTGGGGCTGACCGCCATCACGTCGAAATAGGCCTGCGGGTAACGGTCCAGCGCCTGGCTGACCGCCTGGTACA
This sequence comes from Alphaproteobacteria bacterium, assembly GCA_965199335.1. Classification (GTDB taxonomy): domain Bacteria; phylum Pseudomonadota; class Alphaproteobacteria; order CALMVH01; family CALMVH01; genus CBDAQV01. Next base: position 987,429 of record CBDAQZ010000004.1, read on the forward strand.
CGGCGTGCTGGTAGTCGACATCCTCGCGCTCGAAGCGGATCACCACCAGCGGCTTGGTCGCGGCGGGGATGCCGCGGCCACGGGCCTGCGCGGCGCTGACGCCGCCGACCGCCGGCAGGCTGGCCGTCATGTAGGGGCGGTTGGCCAGGCTCTGGCCATACATCTCGCCATCGCTGACCGCCAGCGACAATGTCTGCAGGTTACGTCGTTCGGTCGCGACATAGGTGCTCTGGCGCGACAGGTCGCCGCTGATCTCGTTCAGCAGGCGGTCGATCTTGACCACCTCGCGGTTCAAATCGTCCTCCAGCAGGCCCAGGGCCACGTGATCCTCGTCCACCGCGCCGGACAGGCCATAGGTCGCCCGCACCGATTCCAGCATGAACGCCGCCTGGCTGGCCGATTGCGCCGCCTGGGTCGACAGCGTGTTGAAGCTGCCGACGTCCGAGCTCAACGTGTCCAGCTTGGTCTGCGCCTGCGTCAGCTGCGATACCAGGATCGGGTTGCCCTTGGTCGTGCCGATCTGCAGCTTGGCCTCGATCGCGGCGGTCGAATGATAATAGTCGGTCGCGTTCGCCTGGGTCGAGGCGCGCAAGGATTGCAGCTGCGACGATTCGGACGATACCGACGATTCGAGGCCGCTCAGGTCGCTGCGCAGCTGTTGCACCTTCTGTCCCACGGCGGTGCCGGTGCTGGGGCCCGGCATCTCGTCCGCCAGCTCGTTGCTTTCGCCGCCGGGATCGGCCGGCAGGGTCATCGAGGCGTGTTGCGCCGAGCCCGGGCGCATCGCGCCGCCTTCTCCCTCGTCCGTCTGAGCGTTGGCGGCGCAGGCGGACAGCACGATGACGCTGCAGAACGCAGCGACGATCGCCCCCGTCAGGGATCCACCGGTGGCGGACATGGCCTTAGGCCGGGGCGGGCACAGGCGCACAGTTGCGGGCGCTTGATCTGTTCTTCCGTCTTGGCCCATCAGGGTAACAGCCTCTTTCATTCCTTAACCTGGCGCGGACCATCTTTTGGCGGGTCCGCTTGCGCGTAGGTCGCGCATCGAATCGTGTCGGGGCGACATTTACATCACCGCATGCCACACGCAACAAAATTATGGGTTAAAATGCATCGGAAGACTTGCAATCGCGTACGAGGCTATGTAGGGATGCCGCATTGCCACATGGCAAAAAGAACGGTTGCGCCCGTAGCTCAATGGATAGAGCATCTGACTACGGATCAGAAGGTTGGAGGTTCGACTCCTTCCGGGCGCGCCAAATAAAGTGTGTTGATGCGTTCGAGGGCAAAATGAAGAAGAACAAGGCCGCTGCATTCGTTACCCGCCTGACCGGCGTAATCTCGTGCACGACGGCGTTGTGCTTCGCCGCCGGCCAGGTCCACGCCCAGGCGGTCGCTCCGACCGTCGTCCCCGGATCGGCCAACGCCGGCCGTATCGAGGAGCGGTTCCAGCAGCCCGAACAGCAGAACATGGCAACCAGCGCACCGCTGACCATCAAGCGCGAGGATACCGCAGCGCCCGAAGGTGCCGACAAGACCCAGCTGAACCTGAACCAGGTCGTGATCGAGGGCGCATCCGTATATACCCAGGACCAGCTCAACGGCTTCTGGGCGAAGTATCAGGGCAAGCAGGTCACGCTGGCCGACGTCTACCAGGTCGCCGACGACATCACCGTCAAGTACCGCAACGACGGCTACATCCTGGCCAAGGCGATCATCCCGCCGCAGCGGATCGAGAACGGTATCGTTCACATCCGCGTGGTCGAGGGTTACATCATCAAGGTCGATTTCGACGGCGATACCCAGGGCAACCAGGACATACTGAACCAGTACGCGCTGCAGATCCAGGGCGACCGCCCGCTGCGCTCCGATACTCTGGAGCGCTACCTGCTGCTGATCAACGACCTGCCGGGCGTCAGCGCCGGCTCGATCCTGCAGCCGTCGCAGTCCGATCCGGGCGCCGCGAACCTGACCATCATCCTGGACCAGAAGCCCTACGAAGCCTATGCGACGCTCGACGATCGCGGCTCGGCCTATATCGGCCAGCTGCAGGATACGATCGGCGCGCGCTTCAACTCGCTGCTGAACCTGTTCGACCAGACCCGCGTCCAGCTTGCCAGCGTTCCGGGCAAGGAGCGTGAGCTGCAGTTCGCCGACGTCGAGGAAGCGATTCCCATCGGTCTGGAAGGCACGACCCTGACCTTCGGCGGCACCTACGCCCACTCGCGTCCCGGCTACACGCTGACCGACCTCGACCTCGAGAGCGAGGACAAGACGGTCGACATCGCGGTCGCGCACCCCGTTATCCGCAGCCGTTCGGAAAACCTGAACCTGATCCTGGATTTCGACATGCGCGACAGCGACTCGATCCTGCGCCGCGCCAAGACGCTGCTGTATGACGATCATCTGCGCGTGCTGCGCCTGACGGCCAATTACGACACGTCCGACAATTTCCTGGACCGCGAAGGCACCAACCAGGTCAGCTTCGAAGCCCATAAGGGCCTCGGCGTCCTGGGCGCCAGCAACCGTCCGGACGAGCTGTCGGAGCGTTTCGACGACCAGCTGTCGCGTACCAACGGCACTGCCGACTTCACGAAGATCACGACCGAGCTGTCGCGCATCCAGCAGCTCTACGACAAGTTCTCGGCTCAGATCGCCTTCACCGGCCAGTACTCGTTCGATCCGCTGCTGACCTCCGAGCAGTTCAGCCTTGGCGGCGCGCAGTACCTGCGATCCTACGACCCGTCGGAATTCCTGGGTGATTCGGGCTATGCGGCGAAGCTGGAACTGCGCTACTCGGACAGCCTGTCCACCGGACCGGTGCACTCCTACCAGCTGTACACCTATTACGACGAAGGTCAGGTCTGGAACCGTCACCCCGAACTCGGAGACGCGCCGAATGGCCTGACGGCACAGTCTGTCGGTGGTGGTGTCCGCTTCACGGTGACCGATTACGTATCGGGCTACCTCGAAGTGTCCGAGCCGATCGCCCGCAAGGTCCCGACTTACACCGACTTGGCCCCGCGCGCCTTCTTCAGCCTGCAGTTCCACTACTAGTCGTACGTCGTCATCCCCCGCATAAGCTTGGGATGACGCCCGTTTGACTGTGATGTCATTCCGACATGCGCGCAGCGCATCCGGAATCCATCCGCGCTGAAACTGGGTTATGGATTCCGGCGCTGCGCGCCGGAATGACAACTTCTTTAGACGAACGCTGTCAGCGCAGCGCCGATACGATCGATCACCTCATCCCATTCGCCCTGTGTTTCCTGACGGAACAGCCGCGCCTTGGGATACCACGGCGACGTGTTGGTTCCAGTCAGCCAGCGCCATTCCCCCACCTTGGTCAGCATGATCCAGGCCGGGCAGTCCAGCGCGCCCGCCAGATGGGCGACGGCGGTGTCGACGCTGATCACCAGGTCCAGGTTGCGGATCACGGCGGCGGTGTCGCAGAAATCGGTCAGCCCGTCGCCCAGCTTGGTCACGGTCCCCTCGGGAAACTCCCACTCCGCGCCCGGCCCTTTCTGCAGCGCGTAGAACTGCGCGTCACTGCGCGTCACCAGAGCATGCAGCAGCGCCGGCGGGATCGAGCGGGTCTTGTCCTGGCGGTGCTTGGGATCGCCCTGCCAGACCAGCCCGATCTTCTTCTTGCCAGGCGCCGGTTTCATCGTCTCGGCCCATTTCGTCACATGCGCGTCGCGCACCGTCAGGTAGGGCGTCTGTGCCGGTATGGTGTCCAGTGTCGTCTTGAGCCGTTCAGGCAGGCTCAATAATCCGACATAGGCAGCGAAGTCCGGCATCTTGCCGACATCCAGCAGCTTGCGCAGCCCCGTGGGACCGGCGGCGGCGCGGCGCTCGACGACGCGGATATTCGGCCTGGCGAAGCCTTCGCCGTACAGCCGCAGCAAAGGCGGCTGCACTTCCAGCAGCACGTCGTAGCCGCGCTCGACCAGCAGCGGCACGTAGCGCGAGAACTGGATCGTATCGCCGTAGCCCTGTTCGGAAATGACCAGCAGCTTGCCCTTGACCTCCGCCGCCGGTTCGCCGCGCCAGACCGGCTGTTTGTAGCCTCGCGGCTTTTCCTTGTAATTGTAGGCGGGGCTCCAGCGCCATTCCAGGCCGGTGAATCCTTCCTCCAACCGACCCATCTGAGCCAGCAGCTGGCCGCGATCGTGTTGCGCCAGCGCGAAGTCCGGCGACAGGGCGACGGCGCGGTCGTATTCGGCCAGCGCCGCCTCGGCCTCGCCGGTTTCGCGCAGGGCGACGGCCAGGTTAAGGCGCAGTTGCGCGTCGTCCGGCATCAGGGCGATGGCGGCGCGGTGATCGCGGAAGGCGGCACCGGCATCGCCGTTTTCCCAATGGATGGTCGCGCGGTTGCTCAGCGCCGAATGCAATGCGGGCTCCAGTTCCAGCGCCCGGTCGAAGGCGGCCAGCGCTTCCTCCAGCCGGCCCAGCCGTTTCAGCGCCGCGCCGCGATTGTTGATCAGATGCGGGTTTTCTGGATCGTATTGCAGCGCCGCCGCGTAATCCTCCTCCGCCGCCTCCAGCAATCCGTCCTGGTGCGCGGCCGTGGCAAGCTCGGCATGGATCGCGGCGGCCTGATCCGCCTGCCCGGCGGCGGCGTGCGCCGATGCCAGCGCGCGATAGAACTCCCGCCGCTCCGGCGCCAGCACGATGGCATGGCCGATCAGCTGGATCGCGCTCTCAGTATTTTTTGCCTCGATCAAAACGCCGGCGAACATCACCAGCAAATCGGGGTTCTCCGGCTCGGCGGTCAGCAGGACCTGATAGACGCGTGCCGCATCCTGCAATTTGCCCTGCGACTGCAGCATCAGCGCTTCCTGGACCAGAGTGGGATCAGCCATGTTTCCTCGCATCGATAAGGTCTGTCAGAGACTTGCGGATCTCGCCCACGACATGCGGCCAGTCGCCGCGTATCGGCTGCCGGAACAGCCGGGCCGTGGGATACCAGGGCGTCGTGTCGCCGCCAAGCCCCCAGCGCCAATCCGGTGCGCTGGCGATCATCAGCCATACAGGACGGCCCAGCGCGCCTGCCAGATGCGCAACCGAGGTATCGGCGCTGATGACCAGGTCCATGTTCAGGATCGCGGCGGCGGTGTCGGCGAAATCGGTGAACCCCGGACCGAGTTCGGATACGCCCGGCACGGCGAACGGCATCACCTGCAGCGAATAGAAGGCGGCGTCCGCCGACAGCAGCGGCTCGATCGCCTCAGGCGGCAGCGAGCGAATGAAATCGTTGCCGTGCTGTGGCTGGCCGGCGCGCACCAGCCCCACCCTGAAGCGCCCGTCATCCGGCAGGCCGCGGGCAAAGGCGGCGGCGCGATCGTGGCTGGCGGAAAGATAGGGGCTATCGCCGGCGACGGAATCCACGGTGACGGCAAAATGGCGCGGCAGCGACAGCAGGGTCACATGCGCCGCCACCGCGCCCGCCGAGCGCAGCATCATGGCGGAACGCGGCACGATCTCCATGCCGTCATGACGAAATCCCTCATCGAACAGCCTGAACAGCTCGTCGCGGACCTCGAACACCACGTCATGGCCCTGCTCTGCCAGCAACGGAACGTAGCGGGCGAAATGGATGGCGTCCCCCAGCCCCTGTTCCGATACGACCAGCAGCCTGCCGTCCAGAGGCTCGCCGGTCCATTCGGGGATATGCCGGTAGGGATTGTCGAATCCTGACCATTTCTTGCGCCATTCGTAATCCGCCCAGCCCTTGGCATAATGGCCGCTAAGCAGCAGCGCCTGGCCACGGGCAAAATGCGCCTCGACCAGGCCCGGCTCGATCGACAGGGCGCGGTCATAGGCGGCGATCGCGTCCGTGGTACGTGTCAGCCCGGTCAGCGCGTTGCCTAGGTTCAATGGGATGTAGGACAGCGTGTCTCCATCCGGGATGCTCGACAACAAGGCGACGGCGCTTTCGTAGCGGCCCAGCTTCAGCAGCGCGACACCGCGATTGCATTTGTAGTGCGGCGAATCCGGTCGCAGGCGCAAGGCATGGTCGAATGCTTTCAGCGCCTCGGCGAAGCGGCGTGCCGTCATCAGCAGATTGCCCTGGTCGTTGAACGCGGCCGCCGCCTGCGCCGCGTCGCCAATGCGTTCGCAGGTGACCGCGACGCTGTTGCGGAATTCGGGCGCCGCGGGGTCGATCGCGATCGCCTGGTTCAGCAGCGACAGCGCCCGAACGTAGTCGCCGCGCTGCCCGGCAAGGATGCCCTGCAGGTTCATCAGGTTGGCATCGCCCGGATTGAGCGCCAGCAGGGCGTCGTATTTGGCCGCCGCCTCGTCCAGCCGGCCTTCGCGGTGCAGCGCCATCGCTTCCTCGACCCGGCGCTGGCTGAACATCAGTGGTCGCTGTGCTCGATGAAGATGTCGAGCGGACCGGTGGGATACGCGACTCCTTCCGGCAACAGCATGACGGCGCTGGGGAAATGGCCGCGGATCAGGCCCTTGCGTTCCAGCGCGTTCCAGGCCGCCTGGTTGGTCAGGCCGGTGGCGTTCCGGGTCAGGATCACCGATGGCCCGATATGGAAGTGGTTGCCGTGCGGATGGGGCAGGGCGGACAGCATCACCGATCCGTCCGCCGCCGCCGGCTCGGCCGCCGCCAGGCGCTGGAAAATCGCCAAAGTGCGCAGTTGCAGCGGGTTGAGGCCCTTGGGGTTCAGTTTCGGTGGCATGACTGAAGAATATAACCACGCCCGCACAACGCAAGCGTGGGAACATAAAACGCCGCCCGGCGGTTTATTTTACAATCAATATGGTGTAAACTCCCGTTATGAAACACCGCGCCGCCCTGCTTTCGCTTGCGATCCTGACGCTCTGCCCGGCTTTTACTGCGCACGCGCAGGATGCCTCGGCCACCACCGAAAGCAGCGGCACCAGCCTGACCTATGCCCAGCAACAGGCCATCCAGCAGGACATCACCAACGGCATCACCAACGGCACGTTGTCGCAGGCCCAGATCGAAGCGTTGCAGCAGCAATTATCCTCGGGCAAAGCGGGAAGCACGGGAAATACCGGACAGCCATACGGCACGGCCGGGATACCGCGGGGCGAAGGGATCCAGCCGCTGGGATCGACGCCGACCACCGGCAATGCGCCGATAACACGCCGGACCACGACCGGGCCCGATCCGTTTACCTACAATTCGCTGGGGCCGGACGCCTATCAGGCACAGAAATACCAGAATCCCGGCTACAACGTTCCGGCCTATCCCACCACCGATCCGCAGACGCTGGGCACAACGCAGCAATATAGCGGGCCATCGGCGGGAACGCCCTATGGCGCGGGGTATGGCCAGGCGCCGTCGGCTGGGGCCAATACCAGCCAGGGCGTGTATGTATACAGGCCGCCTTCGACGCGCTAATCTTGCGCCCATGAAGAGATATTTCCTACTTGTCGCCTTGGGCCCGGTCGGAATGGCCGGGATAGCGCATGCCCAGACCTCGCCCGATTTCGCCATCTACGACGCCGAGATCGGCGCGCTGCAGCAGCGGATCGACGCCGCGACGACCGGCACCCGCCTGAAGCCCGAGGCGCTGGAAGCGCTGCAGGGCAAGCAGCAGGAACTGGTCAACCAGGAAGCCAAGCTGAAAGCCGCCGGTACGGTGACCTCAGACGAGAAAAGCGCGATGGCGCTCAGCATCAAGCTGCAGCAACAGCGTCTTACTACCTTGACGCATGCCGCGATGCCGCAGGTCAAGCCGGTCGATCCCGCATCGTTGCCCGCGCCGACCTATGTCACGCCTAACGGCACCACCATCAGCGGCTCGGCGGGCAGCAATCCCGCGCAGAGCGGCGTGATCCCGCTGGCGGGTCCGACCGTGCCCACGGTACCGGTAGTGCCGGCCCCCACCCAGATCCCGGCCCAGCAATAATCATGACCGAAACCGAATTGCACCTCGATGCCAAAGCCACCGCGCTGGTGCTGATCGACCTGCAGGCAGGGATCGTCGGCCTGACCGTCGCGCCGCATGACTCGGCGAAGGTGGTCGCCAACGGCGTCAAGCTGGCGGAGAAATTCCGCACGCTGGGCGCAACCGTTTGTCTGGTGAACGTCAATTTTTCGGCCGATCGCGGCAACATGGTCAAGCATCCGGTGGATAATGCCGGTCCCGGGGGAAGCGCACTGCCGGCGGGCTGGGATGTATTGGTGCCGGCGGTCGGGCCAGTCGCCGGCGACCTGCTGTTCACCAAGCATAATTGGGGCGCGTTCTACGGCACGGCGCTGGACCTGGAACTGCGCCGCCGCGGCGTCACCAGCATCGTGCTGGGCGGCATATCGACCAATCTGGGCGTCGAATCCACCGCCCGCGCGGCCTACGAGCATAATTACGGCCTGGTCTTCGCCGAGGACGCCATGGCATCGCATCTCGACGCCGACGCACACCGGTTCGCGATCACGAAGATCTTCCCGCGCATCGGCCGGGTACGGTCTACGGAGCAGGTGCTGGCGGGGTTGGTTTAGCCCGATCCCGACGTCACCGGCCCCTCGGTCGCACCCAATGCCTTGCGCATCAGATCTTCCAGGTCCGGCGGCAGCACGATCTCGTCGGTGTGGCGGATATCCTGCAGCGACCACCAGCGCATGTCTCTGACGGTCAGCCGTTCCTCCTCGGTCCAGCCCGAATAGTCGTGCTCCCAGCTGCCGGTGGTGGCAGCGATGTAGGTCTCCTTGAACAGCACGGGCTCGCCGTCGATCTGAAAAACGACCTCGCGGTAGTCGAGCTGGGGTCCGATCTCGATGTCGCTGACGCCGGTTTCCTCGTGCGCTTCCCGCCGTGCCGCTTCCGCGATGGTCTCGCCCGCTTCGATGCCGCCGCCGATGGTGATCCACCAGCTGGTGGCGCCCCTGGTGTCGGGCCCGGTAAAACTGGGATCCTCGATCCGCATCAGCAGGATGTTGCCCATCGGGTTGAGGAGCAGGATGCGGACCTTCTCGCGGATTTCCATCAGCCGAGCGCCTCGACCGCCTTGGCCACTTCCTCGATATGGCCCGGTATCTTTACCTTGCGCCAGACCGCGCGCACGATGCCCTTGCCGTCGATCAGGAAGGTCGAGCGGTCGATGCCCATGTACTTCTTGCCGTACATGCTTTTCTCCATCCACACGCCATAGGCCTCGCACACCGTGCCGTCGGCGTCGCTGGCCAGCGGGAAGGTCAGGCCGAACTTCGCCTTGAACTTGTCGTGCGCGGCGACGCTGTCCTTGGACAGGCCGATCACGGTCGCCTTGACGCTGGCGAAGCGCGCGATCGAGTCGCGGAAGTCGCACGCTTGCTGCGTGCAGCCGGGCGTGTCGTCCTTGGGATAGAAATACAGCACCACCGGCCCGCCCTTCAGCGCCGCCAGGCTGACCGTGCCGCCGCCATCGGTGGGCAGGGTGAAGTCGGGGGCCTTGGCGCCGATCTCGATGGTCATTCTTTTCTCTCCGTAACGGGAATGGACAGATAGGCGAGGCGCTTCATCTCGCGCCGCCCGCGCGTCACCGTGGCCAGGATCAGGCCGCACGCCGCGCTCAAAAAGGCCAGCAGCATCAGGCCGACGGACAGGACGGCGGTCGGCAGGCGCGGCACCAGCCCGGTGCGCATGAAATCGCCGATCACCGGGATCGAGATGCCGACCGACAGCAGGACCAGGGCCAGGCTGGTGATGCCGAAGAAGGGCAAGGGCCGTTCCTGCTTCACCAGATGCGCGATCATCAGCAGGATGCGCCAGCCGTCGCTGAAGGTGCTCAGCTTGCTGACCGATCCCGGCGGGCGCGATTTGTAATCGGTGGCGACCTCGGCGATCGGCATGCGCAGCTCCAGCGCGTGCACCGTCAGCTCGGTCTCGATCTCGAATCCCTGGCTCAGCGCCGGGAAGGTCTTGACGAAGCGGCGCGAGAAGACGCGGTAGCCCGACAGCATGTCGTGGAAGCGGTTGCCGAAGATCTGCGCCACCAATGTCGTCAGCAGCCAGTTGCCGAATTTGTGGCCCTGGCGATAGGCCGCTTCCTCATGGCTGACGCGGGCGGCGTTGACCATGTCCAGCCGCTCGTCCAGCAGCCGGGCGATCAGCGCGGGCGCGGCGGCAGCGTCATAGGTCGCGTCGCCATCGACCAGCACATACACGTCGGCCTCTATGTCTGCGAACATGCGGCGGACCACGTTGCCCTTGCCCTGCAGGTTTTCGCTGCGGATTTCCGCGCCGGCTGCGCGCGCGACCTCGACCGTGCGGTCCTTCGAATTGTTGTCGCAGACATAGATGCGCGCCTCCGGCAGGGCGGCGCGGAAGTCGCGGATCACCATCGGAATGGCGATTTCCTCGTTGTAGCAGGGGATCAGGACGGCGATGGAAGCGGGCATGACAGGGTTGTAACCGCCCAATCAGCGCACGGCAACTATCCCAGCGATGCCAGAATCCTGTTCATAGCGTTGGCAAAGCCCTCGTCGCTATTGGCCGTGGTCACGTCCTTGGCTTCCGCCTTCACCTTGTCCGAGCCGTTGCCCATGGCGAAGCTGTAGCCCGACTGGCGGAACATCAATATATCGTTCTCGCCGTCGCCGATGGTCGCCACCTCGGACTGTGGAATGCCGAAATGGCGCGACAGGCGCTTGACCACCTCGCCCTTGTTGGCGTCGACATGGGTGACGTCGAGATAGAAGGGCTGCGACCGTGTCGCCGAAACCTGTGCCCCCAAGGTGGCGTTGATCGCATCCTCGCCCCGCTTGACCAGGTCGAAATCCATGTTGACGCCGACCAGCTTGACCGCGTCGTCCAGCATCGAATTGTCGAATTTCGGCACCACGATCGGATCGTAACGGATGGAGCGCGTCTCGTGGTCGACGCGCGGGCCGGCGGGGTCGGTGATGTACCAGTCGTCGCCCGCGAACAGCCAGACGCTGATACCCATGTCGGTCATGATGTCGACCAGCTGGCCGGCGCTGCCGTCGGGCAGGCGCATCGTCTCCATCACCTCGCCCTCCGGGCTCAGTACACGACCGCCGTTGAAACCGGAAACCGGCGTGTCGAGAGACAGCTCGTCGGTGATGAATTTCAACCCGCGCGCCGGCCGGCTGGAGGCGACGGCGAACTTGATGCCGCGCGCCCGCAGGTCATGCACCGCCTGCTTCGCCGCCGGTGTGATTTCCTTCTGCGGCGTGATCAGCGTGCCGTCGATGTCGGATACGACGAGCGAGATTTTCGGAATGGTCATGCCAGACGTTCTACCGGCACTTGGTAAAGCGGATGCTAAGATTTGCCCCTCTGGTCACCGCGGCAGCCGCCCCAGCTGGCCGGGATCGACCAGGTTGCGCGCGGTATGCAGCACGCCGACATGGCTGAAGGCCTGCGGGAAATTCCCCAGCTGGCGTTTGGCCGCCGGATCGTACTCCTCGGCCATCAAGCCCAGGTCGTTGCCCATCGCCAGCAGGCGCTCGAACAGCGCCTTGCCCTCGTCCGGCCTGCCGATCGCGATCAGCGCGTCGGCCAGCCAGAAGCTGCAGGCGACGAAGCACCCCTCGCCCGGGGGCAGGCCGTCGGCGTTGCTGTCGGTACGATAGCGCAGCACCATGCCGTCCTCCATCAGCTCGCGCTGTACCGCCTCCACCGTGCCGATGACACGGGGATCGTCGGGCGGCAGGAAGCCCAGAAGAGGGATTCGCAACAGCGAGGCGTCGAGCGCGTCGCTGCCATAGGATTGGGTAAAGCTGTTCTTGGCGGTGCTGAACCCGTGTTCGCAGATGTCGCGATGGATTTCGTCCCGCGTCGCCTTCCACTCCTCGATCGCGTTTTCCATATCGGGATGGGCTTCGGCCGCCATGATGAAGCGGTCGAACGCGACCCAGGCCATGATCTTGGAATAGGTGAAATGGCGCGGCTCACCCCGTTCCTCCCACAACCCGCTGTCCGGTTCGCGCCAGATGCCGCGCAGGAACTTGACGATCGACAGGCCCATCGCCCAGGAATCGGGGCTGGGCGGCAGGCCGATGCGCCGGCCCAGCGACATGGCATCGATCATCTCGCCATAGACATCCAGCTGCCGCTGCTGCGAGGCGGCATTGCCTAGCCGAACCGGCTTGCTGTCCAGGAATCCATCCAGCCAGGGCAGTTCGATCTCTGTCAGGCGACGTTCGCCGGTGATGCCGTACATGATCTGCAGGTCCTCCGGCTTGCCGGCGGCGGCGCGCAGCAGCCAGGCCTTCCACGACTGGATTTCCTCCTTGTGGCCCCAGCGCATGAAGGCGTTCAGGATGAACGCGGCATCGCGCACCCAGCAATAGCGGTAATCCCAGTTGCGCACCCCGCCCGGACTTTCCGGCAGCGATGTCGTGACGGCGGCGACGATGCCGCCGGTCGTGGCATGCGTCATCGCCTTCAGCGTGATCAGCGAGCGGATCACGGTCGGGCGCAGCTCGCCCTCGAATTCGAACGTGTCGGACCATTTGCGCCACCAGCGGCGCGCGCGACGCAATTCGCGTTCGGGATGCACCGGCGTTGCGGGTTCGGTGTAATACGATTGGTGCCAGCTCATGACGAAGGGTACGCGCTGCCCCGCATGCAGGGTGAACGCGCCCACCGTGTGCATGTTCTCGCCCTCCAGCTTCACGTCGGTGCGGATGCGCACCGCCTGCGGACCGGACACGGCGTAGATGCCATCGGGCTGCGCCCGCACCCACGGCACGACCGAGCCGTAGTCGAAGCGCAGGAACAGCGTCGTCTGCATCTCCACGCTGCCCGCAATGCCTTCCACGATGCGGATCAACTGGCCGGTCCCGGGCGCGGGATCGACCGGCATGAAATCGGTCAGCTCGACGATGCCGCTGTCGGTCTCGAACCGCGTGGTCAGGATCAGCGTCTCGCCCTCGTAGCGCCGCGTGATGGTCGTGGGTTCGGCTTGCGGCGCGATCTGCCAGTAGCCATTCTGGTTCTGCCCCAGCAACCGCGCGAAACAGGCGGGTCCGTCGAAGCGCGGCAGGCACATCCAGTCGATGCAGCCATTGCGATGAACCAGGGCGGCGGTGTGAAGATTGCCGATCAGGCCGTAATCTTCGATCCTGTCGGGGCGGGGCAGTTCGGACATCATGAGTTAACCGCTGGCGCGAGCGGGCGTTCCGGGTATAAATCGAGCCATGACCAGTAAACTCGCCATCGTCACGGGGGCTTCGGCCGGGATCGGGCTCGAGACGTGCATCGGCCTCGCCAAACAGGATTTCCATGTCGTCATGGTCGCGCGCAATGAGCAAAGGGGCGAGGATGCGCGCAAGCTGGTATGGAAGGCCGTGCCCGATGCCAAGGTCGATTTGCTGCTGGCCGACTTCGCCAGCCTGGCCGATGTCCGGGCGCTGGCGGCCCAGATCCTCGACCGGTACGAGCGGATCGACGTGCTGGTGAACAATGCCGGCATGTTCGACGTCAAGCGCCAGGTATCGAAGGACGGGTTCGAGATGACCTTCGCGGTCAACCACCTCGCCCCGTTCCTGCTGACCAACCTGCTTCTGGCGCGGCTGAAGGCATCGGGCGCGGCGCGGATCGTCAACGTCGCCTCGACCGCGCACCGGCGCGGCTGGATGGATTGGGACGACCTGCAAAAGGAACGCTCGTACAAATGGCTGGAAACCTACAGCCAGTCCAAGCTCGCCAACATATTGTTCACGCGCGAACTGGCGCTGCGGCTCAAGGATACCAGGGTCACGGCGAATTCTCTGCATCCCGGCCTGGTCGCCACCAACATCGCCGGGCGCAACTGGATGAGCGCACTGTTCATGAAACTGGGCCGCCCGTTCCTGATCAGCCCGGCGAAGGGCGCGGAAACGACAATCTACCTGGCGACATCGCCCGAGGTCGAGGGCGTCAGCGGCGACTATTTCGATAAATCCGCCCCAACCGAAACGACCGGCGCCGCAAGGAACATGGACGACGCCAGACGACTCTGGGACATCAGCGCCAGGATGGTCGGGCTGTCATAGGCTAAAACAGCGTCAGGCCATCCTGCGGCTTGAAGGTTACCGATTGGCCGCTGGTGGCGGTTGCCGGGGTCAGGACCAGCTGCAGCGGTTTGAACCGGGCGGTATTGTCGAAATCATCCTGCAGGCGATGAATTTCATTGGCCAGATAGTCGGAATAATTGCCGACGATCAGGATCGCGTCGGCGGGGCGCTTTGCAGCCGGTTTTGCGGGAACGGCCTGAAGATTTAAAGTAATCATGACGCAGCCTCATAAATTCCACGAACCGTCGATCACCCATAGTCTCACGACGGGCTGCGATTGGCACGTAAAACTATTGTAAAAAAGACGGCGTTACTGGCTTTGCGTCGGCGTCTTTTCCAGCAAGGCCTTGGCATCGGCCAGGCGCTGCCTGCACGATGCCTCGTCGCCCTTCAGACCGGCCTCGCGCGCGGCCTGCAACAGCGATGCCGCCTGGCTATCCGCTGCGGCGCCTGTTTCCAACTTCGTCGTTTTGCCGGTATCGGCCGTCTGCGGCGAGATGGTCGGCGCGGTCTTCATGTTGTCGACATTGGGAACGGCCGGCGAAACATCGGCCATATCGCCGGTCGGCGGCGGCGCGATCACCCCGCCGCTTTTCGCCAGCGCCTCGGTCTTGGCGCTGTCGGATGCCGTCGTGGCCGAGGGCAGGCTGGCGGTGATCCCGAACTTGCTGGCCAGGGCGGAGACATCGTCGCTGCACGCGGCGGAGGCGACGGCGGGGGTCAGTGCCGCAAGCGCGGCCAGAAGGATCGTATGGCGCATAACCTTCTATAACACATGATTTCGGGGTTCGATCCTTATTACAGCAGCCCCAGGCTCTTGAAGCTGGCGGTCCCCGATTTGCCGACGATCAGGTGGTCGTGCACCGTTATGCCGACCGGGCCGGTGGCCTTCACGATCTCCTTCGTCATGTCGATGTCGGCGCGGCTGGGCGTGGGATCGCCGCTGGGGTGGTTGTGCACCAGGATGATCGCCGTGGCGCCCAGTTCCAGCGCCCGCTTCACGATTTCGCGTGGGTAGACGGGGGTGTGGCTGATGCTGCCGCTCTGCTGGATCTCGTCGGCGATCAGGTGGTTGCGGTTGTCCAGGAACAGCAGGCGGAAATATTCGATGCCGCGATGCGCCATGTCGGCGGTCAGGTAGTCGATCAGCCGCTGCCATGAATTCAGCACCGGCCTGTCCATCACCTGCTGGCGCATCTGGCGCAGGGCCGAGGCCTGGACCAGCTTCAGCGCGGCGATCGTGGTCTCGCCGACGCCATCGACGCCCGCCAGCTCGACCTGGGTGGCGGATACCACGCCGGCGAAGCTGCCGAACCGCTTCAGCAGCGCCTTGGCCAGCGGCTTGACGTCGCGGCGCGGGATCGCGAGGGCCAGCAGCAGCTCCAGCAGCTCGTAATCGGCGAAGCCGTCGCCCTCGGTGGCCAGGAAGCGGGTGCGCAGGCGCTGGCGGTGACCCGCGTGATCCGGTTCGACCGCTACGGTATCCGGCACCGCCATTCAGCTATAGGCGGCGATGTCGGGCGCCATGGGATAAGGCGGCTTGGTATGGCCCTCGGGCGACAGGGTGAAGATCTCCACCCCGGTTTCGGTAACGCCGATCGAATGCTCGAACTGCGCCGACAGCGACCGGTCGCGGGTCACCGCCGTCCAGCCGTCGGACAGGATCTTGACGTCGTAATGGCCGGCGTTGACCATCGGCTCGATGGTGAAGAACATGCCGGGTTGCAGCACCAGCCCGCGCTTGGGCCGGCCGTAATGCAGCACCGACGGGGCGCAATGGAAGATGCGGCCGAGGCCGTGGCCGCAGAAATCGCGCACCACCGAAAACCGTTCGCGTTCGACGAAGCTCTGGATGGCATGGCCGACATCGCCCAGCGTCGCGCCGGGCTTGACGGCGGCGATGCCGAGCATCAGCGCCTCGTAGGTCACGTCAACCAGCCGGCGCGCCTTGACCGCGACATCGTCGCCCACAAGGTACATGCGGCTGGTGTCGCCGTACCAGCCGTCAAGGATCACGGTGATGTCGATATTGACGATGTCGCCTTCCTCGAGCCGCTTCTCGCCCGGGATGCCGTGGCAGACGACGTGGTTGGCGGAGATGCAGGTGGCCTTGGGAAAGCCGCGATAGCCCAGGCAGGCGGGGGTCGCGCCATGGTCGCGCATGTATTGTTCGCACAAGCGGTCCAGATACGCCGTTTCCACTCCCGGCACGACGTAGGAGGCGATGTAATCCAGCACTGCGGCGGCCAGTCGACCGGCGTTGCGCATGCCGGCAAAGGCATCGGGCCCGTGCAGCACGATTTCATGCTCGGGATTGACTCCGGCGCTCGCTTCTTCCCGGCTCATTGGGGCTGTTCCATCACATAATAATGGCGTGTCGCCCTCACGTTGAAAAGGGTGATCCGCGCGGTATTCTATATATCCGGGGAATTTTCGTTGTTCGCGATGCCCGGACCCAGCAATCCGCGCAAACGATGCGTGACAAGCGAAGGCCTGATATCCCTGCCTCTGTCGGCAGCCATTGCATCGTAACCGTCGTCTTCGATGATGCTTTCCTCAAGCTCCCGAAAGAGCGTCTGCACCTTTTTAGCCGGGGAAAGCGCGGTATGGCCGGTATCGTCCAGGCTGAACCCGGTGCCCAGAAACGCCGCGCCGTTGACGGTAAGACTCCGGGAAATATGCTCATGACAGGCGATATCGCTTGCCATGTAGGTTGCATATTCCTTCTCGTCGATCCCTCCATATTCGGAGGTGCCGTAGACCGTGACCGTGGGATGCGCATCGATATATCGTTTCAGCAGCATCGTATCCTGAACGGCGAGCTGCCCGGGCTGGTCGTAAAAAGAATGGAATACGGATTGCATGAACAGGTCCTCACGGCCCGATTTCAGGAAGGGCCGTGCATTCCTTGCGGTTTCTGCCGCCGCGGGACTGATGTCGTTTATGATGATTTCCATATCGGGGGGCACGAACCGCTCTGGATCTTTCCGTTCGGCGCCGAGGCACTGTTCGACGTGCAGCAGCATCGCGGCCGTGCCCGCGGCCCTGACGGCGCGCGACACGATGATGCCGGACCGTAACGACAGCTCGGCCGGATTCCTGATTCCCATTTTATGACAGGTGGCGGCGCAGCTTGCCTGTTCGATCAGGGACAAATGCAGCATGCGGGGATCGTATTTCGTATCGAACGTGATGCAGTTTTCTTTTATGTCGTATCCCGCCATGACCTTGTAGTCGGGGTCCTTGTTCGCCATGCCCGGCTCGGCAAAAAGCCTGATCCTGCAATCTGCGATCGCTGTCAAAGCATCCCGCCCGGCCGCGCTTTGCGACATATAGAGCGTGGAAACGGCAAGATTGCGGTTGATCCGGTCTTGCTCTTTTTTGGGCAGGATGTAGGGACTGTCTTTCTGATCCAGGCTCAAAATCAGGTTGCTGACCGGTACGGCCTTGAACTCCAGCCTGCCGAGCTGCTCCTCGCTTGCCATGCGGCCAGCCTTGTCCACCCAGATCAGTACAGGCGGTTCTTGAGCTACAGTTTTATTCTCACGCGGCATCGTGTAGATCTACCGCGGCGCGTCCAGTAAGTAAAGATCCGATTAAAACGGAAATAAAAGATCCAACAGCTGGTGTCCCCAGCGCGGCTGTTGCACGTCCATCAGCTGGCCATGGCCGGCATAGGTAATTCTTGCCTCGGCGATCTTGTCGTAGGTGATGGTGTCGTCGTTGGCCACGTCTTCCGGGCGGACGATGCCGGTGATGCCGATCTGGCGCATCTCGTAGTTGATCAGCGTTTCCTGCTTGCCCTGGATCACCAGGTTGCCGTTGGGCAGGATCTGCACCACCTCGGCGCCGACGCGGGTCGCGACGGTGTCGGTACGCTGCACCTTGCCGACGCCGGCCATGGTCTGGCTGCTGGGCACGTCGACGATGTCGGTGCCCATTTTCTTCAGGAAGTTGCCGTTCTGCAGTCCCACCAGTCCGTTCAGCGAGGCCTGGTCGGTGGTGGTGCGGTTGCGGGTGGTCTCGTTGTCGGTGTTCGCTTCGTCGTTGATGGTGACGACCACGGTCAGGATGTCGCCGATGTTGCGGGCGCGCTGGTCCTTCAGGAAGGAGCGCATGCCGGACTGCCACAGCGAATTGGCCTGGCGGATCTCGGGGCGCTGCGAGGGCATCGCCATGCTGATCGGCTGGTAGCCCGGTTCCATCTGCGGGTTCACTGTCGGCGAGAAATTGGGCTGCTTGTCGAAGTGATCGGTCGCATCCGTGAAGGCGCTGCACGCCGTCAGGCTGGCGCCCATCAGCAGGCAGGCGGTAAGGGAGCGAAGCTGGGGACCGAGTTTCATGACAAATCCTATCGCGTGACTGTGTTGCTGGAGGCCGTTGCGGCGGCGACGATGGCGGCATCCGTTCGTATCTCTGCAGTATTCGTGCCAGTTACGATGCCTTCGAGTTCCTTGTTGGTCGAAGCGTTGGTCAGGCGGACTTCCTCGCCCATCCCGGCGTCGCTTTCGGCGCGGCCCTGAGCGGTCAGTATGATCCCGCCATTGTTCACGATCATGGTGACGCGGTCGCCGCGCCTGATGATCGTCGGCAGCGCCAGGAAGCGCTCCTGCACCGGCTGGTTGGCCTCGAGCTGGCGCTTGGCGACCTTGCCGATCATGATCTTGGGCGCCTGCACCGTGTCGCTGCGCAGCTGGTCGGCGCGCTGGTCGGTAAAGTCGACATCGCTGGCCGTGATGGTGTCGCCCTGATTGATGCGGTGCGCCGGGACCGGCACCTTGATCATCGCGATCGCCTTGCCGCTGACGGCGTGGCGCTGGCCGTTCACGGCGTCGCTCAGCGTGGCGGTGAAGCGACGCGTGGCGGGATCGAAGTCCAGTGTATCGACGGCCAGGGCCGTCGTCGCGGGCAGGGCCGACAGCAGGCGTTGCTGCTCGCCGGAATCGACCAGGATGGAAAGCTTGTCGCCGGCGCCTTTCGCAGCCAGGGCGGGCCTCAGCGGCGCGATGACGGCCTGCATGCCGGTGCCCGCGATGGCGGGCATGCCGGTCACTGCGTCGCCGTCGCGGATCACGATCACCTTGTCGTTGATGCCGCGCGGCTGCCAGTCGATGTGATTGGCGGCGGCGATGCCGTACAGCGTGCCGGAATCGAGCAGGATGGTCTTGCCGGGTGCGGGGGCTACAGCGATCTGCAGGTCGCCCGGTGCGGTCAGGCCGTCGAACAGATCGCCGATCGTGACGACGTCGCTCGCGACATGGACCTGCGTGCCGCGCAGGGCGGCGGCGTGGGCCGGGGTCCAGCCGATGGACGCGACAAGCGTCGAAAGGAGGAGGAGGCGTTTCATCCTACGACTTCAGCTGGCCGAGGGTCTGCAGCATGTCGTCGGTCGTCTTGACCACTTTCGAGTTCATCTCGTAGGCGCGCTGCGCGGTGATCAGGTTGGTCATCTCCGACACGATGTCGACGTTGGAGGTTTCGACGTCGCCCTGCAGGATGGTGCCGAACCCGGTCTGGGCCGGCGCGCCGGTGACGGGGGCGCCGGAGGCTTCGGTCTGCAGGAACAGGTTCGATCCCTGCGCGGCCAGGCCGTTGACGTTCGGGAAATTGGCCAGCTGGAACTGTCCCACCAGCGTGGGGGCGGTCTTGCCCTGCTGCACGGCGTAGACCGAACCTGCCGAGTTGATCGTGATGTTGGTGGTGTTGTTCGGCACCGTCAGGCCCGGCTTGACGATGTAGCCGTCGGCGGTCACCAGCTCGCCGGTGGCGTTCAGCTGGAAGGAGCCGTCGCGGGTATAGGCGGTTTCGCCGTCGGGCAACTGCACCTGGAAATAACCGCTGCCGTTGACCGCGACGTCCAGTACGTTCGACGTCTGGGAAATATTTCCCTGCTCGTTGATGCGGTAGACGGCGGCCGTCTTGACACCGGCGCCGAGCTGGATGCCCGAGGGAACGATGGTGCCGCTGTCGGACGACTGCGTGCCGGGACGGATCACCGTCTGGTACAGCAGGTCCTGGAACTCGGCGCGCTGACGCTTGTAGCCGGTCGTGTTGACGTTCGCGATGTTGTTCGCGATGACCTCGACGTTCAGCTGCTGGGCCTGCATGCCGGTGGCGGCGATATCTAGTGATCTCATCTTTTCGTCCTCTTCCTTACATCCGGATCGGCCGGACGGCTTATGGCAGAGGTCAATGCAGGAAGCGTGCCAGATTGAAGAAAAGAAGCAAAGTCAAACGGCAACACAACTTGCAAGATGATTTTGGGTGAGATTTAATCGAGCCGTTTGGGTAAATAACCCGTATTTTTTTAACAGGATGATCAATGTCGGTTCCCGATTATCAATCCCTCATGTTGCCGGTTTTGCTGGCAGCTTCCCGTGGTGAAGTCCGTATCGGAGATGTCGTGGACACGGTGGCAGATCAATTGGGGTTAACCCCCGAGCAACGAGGCGAACGTATCTCTTCTGGTCGCCAAACTTTGTTAAGCAATCGCATTCATTGGGCAAAGTCCTATTTGGTGAAAGCTGGTCTTGTCGAGATTACGCGCCGGGCGCATTTTCGAATTACCGGCCGTGGGCAAGAAATTCTTCGTTCCAATCCTGATCGGATCGATAATCGGTTGCTTTCCCAATTTTCGGAATTTTTGGAATTCACAAAAAGAACGGTTACCGACTCCGATGTCGAGAGTCCGGCAATGCGAGACATATCTACCGATGACGGTCGCACGCCGGAAGAAATCATGCGCGTTAGCCACAAACAAATAGAGTCTACACTTGCTCAGGAGCTGCTCGACCGTGTTCTGGTATCGCCACCTGATTTCTTTGAAAGATTATTGGTAAATCTTCTTCTGAACATGGGTTACGGTGGGTCCGGTATCGATGCCGGACGCGTTCTTGGGCGTAGCGGAGATGGTGGAATCGATGCCGTCATAGATCAGGATGCATTAGGATTAGACAGAGTTTATGTTCAAGCCAAGCGATATGCCGTTAGCAATACCGTTGGTTCACCTGAAATCAGGGACTTCTTAGGCGGCCTTGATCATCGGCGAGCCACCAAGGGCTTATTTGTTACAACCTCCGGCTTTTCAGCTTCGGCTCGTGAAGCTGCAAAATCCTCCAGCAAGCACATTGTGCTAATCGAAGGACGGCAGCTTACACAACTTATGATCAGATATAATGTTGGATGCAGAGTAGAAGACACTATGACGATCAAGCGCTTAGATGAAGAATTCTTTGAATAATGTTCGGCTGATTGAAATTCGCGGCAGAAAATCGTAAAGTTACATCATGGAACTCCAACTTTCTCCCGAGATTGAAGCCCAGCTTAAGCGCCTTGCTTCTGTGCGCGGCTGCAAGCCTGAGGAAATTATTGAAGATTGGGTAGCAGACTGTGTTGAGCAGGCAGCTACGGCTTTTGCCACCCTTGATCGCCGTTATGACGATATGATCACTGGTAAAGTGAAAATGCTATCTCCAGAAGAATTCTGGGGGCAATTCGAAGAAAGAAAGGCCGAGTGGCTGGCTAAGCGGGGTTGAAAACCTACTCGCTTCATCCGGACGTCTATGCCGACTTGTTTGAGATATTGTCATTTATAGCTGACACAAACCCCATTGCAGCAGAGCGCGTACAAGCAAAAATTCGCAAAGAATTTGAGACAGCAGCTGAACGTCCTCTTATCGGACATTTGCGTGAAGACCTGACCTCCCGACCTTTGCGCTTCCGATCTGTCTATAAATACCTGATCGCCTACGCTCCAATTTCAGAACCAGTGACGATCCTGGCCGTTCTGTACGGCAACCGCGACCCTGAACTATTGAGCTCGATTCTGAAAGATCGCGAAGAGAAATGGTAACCGGCCAGCCTCAGCTCATGTTCGCCAGCTTGCTCACCGCATCCTTCTCGCGGTCGTTCTCGGCGTCCAGCAGATGCTGCACGTTTTCGTAGGCGCGCTGCAGGTCGATCATGCGGGTCATCTCGACGACGGGCTGCACGTTCGATCCTTCCAGGCCGCCCTGCTGCACCGTGGTGTCGGCCGAGGGCAGCGCGGGGTCGCTGGTGGTGTAGGTGCCGCCGGAGGCCGCTTTCAGCGTCTGCTCGTTGGCGAAGCGAACGAGGCGCAGCGAGCCCT
This sequence comes from Alphaproteobacteria bacterium, assembly GCA_965199335.1. Classification (GTDB taxonomy): domain Bacteria; phylum Pseudomonadota; class Alphaproteobacteria; order CALMVH01; family CALMVH01; genus CBDAQV01. Next base: position 1,009,544 of record CBDAQZ010000004.1, read on the forward strand.
GCTGGCCGCTATTGGTGATGACGGACCCTTCCGGGGTGATCTTGATGTCGGTGTCGGTCGAGGGGATGGTGATCGGCCCGCCGTCGCCCTGGACCACGAAGCCGTTGTGATCGCATAGCTGGCGGTCGGCGTTCAGCTGCATGCCGCCGGCCCTGGTGTAGCGCGGGCCGTTGGCGGCCTGGACCACCATGTAGCCGTCGCCCTGCAGCGCCACGTCAAGCTGATTGCCGGTCTGGATGAAGCTGCCCTGGCTGATGTCGCGGTAGGTGCCGGCGTCGACCACTTCGGAGACGCGCTGCGTCGGGCCGGCGACGGGGGTCCTGGTCGCCTTGCTCAGCTGCTCCAGGAACACCAGTTTCTCGCCCTTGTAGCCGCTGGTCGACAGGTTCGCGACATTGTTCGCGACCACGTCCATCTGCTGGCGCAGCGCCATCTGAAGGGAAAGACCGACATAACCTGCATTCGACATGGGACACCCTCGTGAATTCGTTGCCGGGATATCTATGCAGGAACCGTGCCAGATCAGATTTTACGGTAAACTTATTAGGGCCAGCCTGCCGATCGGTGTATAATTGAAAATATCAGGAGGGTGTCATGAACACCGAAAAGAATCTTTCGATTGTCTCTCCGTTGCCGCGTATCACCATAAATCGCGATTTCGGTTCTCTTTCGATCAGCATACCCGCACGCAAGAGCATCATCATGATATTCATGATCGCATGGCTGGGCGGCTGGACCTGCGCCGGCCCGGCCGTGGCAACCAGCCTTTTTTCCGGAAAGCTGCCCCCCTCGGCCCTCGCATTTACCAGTTTCTGGCTTTGTGGCTGGGCTTTCGGCGAATGCGCCGTCGGCTATGGCGTTGCCTGGATGCTGGCGGGCGTAGAGCGCGTAACCGTGAATGGCGATGTGCTCACGATACGGCGGGAAATCGGCGGCGTTGGCCGCACCAGGCGCTTCGACATAAACGCCATAAGCAATCTGCGCCTGTCCCAGCCGTGGATGCGAAGCCCCGCGAACAGTTTTCGTTCTCACGATCCCCGAACCGTGGCCTTCAATTACGGGCTTCGGACATATTGGATCGGCAAGGGCGGCGTGGACGAAGCGGAGAGCGAGGCCATATTCGACGCGTTGGGGGAAAGCCTGCGCGGGCACCCTTAAGGTTAAAGCAAAAGCCGTTAAGGTTTAACGTCTTGCTTAACGACGATTATGAACGCCCGAAGCCGCCCCGCAACCAAGAATTAACTTTACTTGCCTAGTGTGGGTGAGGATTTGCGTGCGCACTGCGAGGCCAGGGAATGAGCGAAGTCGAACTGCCAGCCGAAGCTCCGCCCAAAAAGAAGGGCAAGAAGAAGCTGATCATCATCCTGGCGCTGGTGCTGCTCCTGGGCGGCGGCGCCGCGGGCGCCTATTTCGGCGGCTTCATCGGCGGCAAGAAAGCGGACGATGCGACGGCCTCGGCGGACGATGGCTCGGGCAAGAAGGCCGACAAGACGGACAAGGCCGAAAAAGGCGACAAGGACAAGACCGCGGATGCCGAGGCCGGCGATTTCCTCGACTTGCCCGATGTCCTCGTGAACCTGGACGGCACCGGCCGGCAGGCGCATTTCCTCAAGATCAAGATCAGCCTGGAAATCCCGACCAAGGCGGACGAGGTCGCGATCAACAAGGTGATGCCGCGCGTCATGGACCAGTTCCAGACCTACCTGCGCGAACTGCGTCCCGAAGATCTCAAGGGCGCGGCGGGCATCTATCGCCTGCGCCAGGAACTGTTGATCCGTGTCTCGGCCGCCGCGGCGCCGACCGAAGTGCGCGACATCCTTTTCCGAGAGTTGTTGATCCAATGAGCGAAGTAAAGACAGCCGACCAGGCCTGGGCCAGCGGCGCAGAAGCCGCCCAGCCCGGCGCGCGCGTGCTCGACCAGCAGTCGATCGACAACCTGCTGGGGTTCGAAGGGCCCGTTCCCGATGGCGATCCCCGCGGCCTGCTGGCGCTGGTCAATACCGGCCTCGTCAACTACGAACGCCTGCCGATGCTGGACGTGGTTTTCGATCGGCTGGTGCGCCTGCTGTCGACGTCGCTGCGCAACCTGACCTCGGACAATGTCGAGGTCTCGCTCGACCAGATCGTGAGCGTGCGCTTCGGCGACTATCTCGGCTCCCTGCCGCAGCCGGCGCTTCTGACCGTCTTCCGTGCCGAGGAGTGGGACAATTACGGCCTGCTGACCGCCGACAGCGCGCTGATCTATTCCGTGGTCGACGTGCTGCTGGGCGGGCGCCGCGGCACCGCCGCGATGCGCATCGAGGGGCGCCCGTACACCACGATCGAACGCAACATTGTCGAGCGCATGCTGCATGTCGTGCTGGCCGACCTGACCTCCGCCTTCGATCCCGTCTCCGCCGTGTCGTTCAAGTTCGACCGGCTTGAAACCAATCCGCGCTTCGCCACCATCACCCGCGCCAACAACGCCGCGGTGCTGGTCAAGATCCGCATCGACATGGACGATCGCGGCGGCCGCCTCGACCTGCTGATCCCCTATGCGACGCTGGAGCCGGTGCGCGAATTGCTGCTGCAGATGTTCATGGGCGAAAAGTTCGGCCGCGACTCGATCTGGGAAAGCCACCTGACCAACGAACTTTACCAGACCGAGCTGGAGCTGCGCGCCGTGCTGGGCGAAACGTCCGCCAGCCTGGGCAGCGTCCTGAACTGGAAGGTCGGCACGCGCATCATGCTGAACAGCACGCCCGATTCCGTGGTCGAGATGAAATGCGGCGATCGTCCGATGTACGAAGGCCGGATGGGCAAGCGCGCCGGGCGCATCGCGGTAAAAATAATGAACGAGGCGAAGCCGGAGACCCCGCATGACTCATGAAGTGATCATCGATGTCGTGACAATCGTTGTCATGTGCGTCGCCGTCTTCTACGCTGCGCGCCTCAACCGCGCGCTGATGCGCGCCCGCGACGGGCGCTCGGAACTGGCGCAGCTGATCACCAGCCTGACCGATGCGCACACCAAGGCCGAAGCCGCGATCAAGGGCATGAAGACCACCGCAGCTGATTACGATACCGCGCTGCAGCGTCAGATCGTGGTTTCGCGCGGGCTGATCGAGGAACTGGCGATGATGAACGAGAGCAGCAACGCCCTCGCCAACCGCTTGGAGCGCCTGGCCCCGCTGGCGCGTGGCACCTATGAGGGCGGCACTCGCCCCGGCGAGATCGACGACAAGCCGACGGCGTCGACGCAGGCCGCCTCCATCCGGGCCGATTTGCGCGCCGACCGGTCCGACCGTTCCGTTTCCAGCGAGGCGAAGGCCAAGACCTGGCCGGGCGAAGCGGTCGCCAAGAAAGCCGCGCCGTCACAGACGACCACGGCCGAGCGCAAGCCCGAGGCCAAGCCGGTGGCGATCGCAAAGCCGCTGGCCGATGCCGGCACCATCACGCCCGATAGCGATCCGGGCGACGGCTCCGTACCGCGCAGCCGCGCCGAGCAGGAATTGTTCGCCGCGATCGAGACGTTGCGGAAAGGCAGGCAGTCATGATCCGCTTCGGCATGCTCCGCTTCGGCCGCTTCCGCCCCCGCGTCCTGCCCTTCGCCATCGCGTTCACGATGATCGCCATCGGCATGCGCACCGCCGACCTGATCACGCTGGCCGTCACCCCGGCCGCCGCCGAAACCACGACCAAGGATACCGCCTCGGCCAAGGATACTTCGAGCGACAGTAAGGATACGGCGAAGAAGGAGGAGGGCGGCGGCAAGACGCAAATCGCCAGCGCCGAAACGCCGACGCCGGGATTGCCCTCGCATCCGCCGGTCAGCGAAGTCAGCAAGCAGGAAAGCGAATTGCTGGGTAGCCTGACCGAGAAGCACAAGGCGCTGGACGAACGGTCGCAGCAGCTTGACCAGCGCGAGGCGCTGCTGAGCGCCGCCGAGGACCGCGTCAACAAGAAGATAGAAGAGCTGAGCGGCATGCGCACCGACCTGGAAAAACTGCTGGACCTGCAGAAGACCAAGGACGACGCCCAGATGGCCAGCCTTGTTAAGATCTACGAGAACATGAAGCCCAAGGACGCGGCGAACATCTTCGACAATCTGGAACTGCCGGTCCTGGTCGATGTCAGCGCGCGCATGAAGGAAGCCAAGCTGGCCCCCGTCCTCGCCTCTATGTCGCCGGAGCGCGCGCGGCTGCTGACGGTCAAGCTGGCCGAGCACCGCAAGAACATGGAAGGCGCGGTCGCCGACGCCAAGGCGGCTTTGGGCGGCGATGCCGCACCGGCACCGGCCGCAGGCGAAACGCCAGCCGCGCCAGCACCGGCGGACGGCGCGAAGAGATAGTCCGCTTTCGTGTCAGACTCCCATCCGGACGCCGAAAAGATCCGCGAGGCGATGATCTACGCCAAGACGGCGCGCCAGCATGGCGAAACGATGGAGGACGCGCTGGTGCGCGAACTGGCGGCGCGCGGGTTGGAGATCGTTAGAGTGGCTGCCTCTGCCGACTAACTCGTGTCATCCCCGCGAAGGCGGGAATCCAGGCTAATCAATCCTGATTTCCCGCTTTCGCGGGAATGACATTTTTCGTGTCCTACTTCGCGTCCTTCGTCCCGTCCGTGACCTTGCCGATTTCGGCCTTCAGACGCTCCAGGTCTGAGTCGATGGCGTTGTCCGACTTCATCTGTCCCAGCTCCTTCTGCGTCGTGCTGCGGCCGTCCAGCGGGTCGGCCAGTACGCCGCTGGCCATCAGGCCCTCCAGCGCGTCGGCCTTGTTGCGCATGTTGTCGACCTTGTCGTTGGCGCGCTTCATCGCGTCGCCGACGCCGCCCAGCTTGTCGCCGATGCCGGTCAGGGATTCGGTCACCGCCACCTGCGCCTTGGCGGCGGCGTAGCTGCTCTTCATCACTTCCTTCTGGGTGCGGAACTGCTCGATCCGGTTTTCCAGCGTCTTCTCGTAGGTGATCAGCTTGTCGGCCTGCGGCTTGATCGCCTCGTAGGCGCTGTTCAACCCCTCCAGCTTGGTCACGGCGGTCTGCTTTTCGCCCAGGGCCGCCTTTGCCAGGTCCTCGCGGCCCGAAGACAACGCCATGCGGGCGTCGCTCTCGGAGCTGTCGATCAGCTTCTGCGTCGCCTCGATCTGGCGCATCAGCGAGCGCTGCTCGGCCACCACGTCGGCCAAGTGACGCTTGGTGTCCTGCAGGCCCGAAACCATCTTCTCGTAGGACAGGTCCAGCGTATCCTCCGGATTCTCCATCCGGTTGAGCAGCTTGTTCGACTTGGCCTGAAAGATTTCCCAGAAGCGCGATAGAAGTCCCATGAGTCTTGTCTCCTTAGATATTGACCGATAGCACCAGCTGCGGATCGGGCAGGCTGGTGCCTTCTTCCTTGCGGGTGGACACCACGGCGGTGCCGAAGGCGAAGAATTCCGTCACATGGCTTTCCCATGTGTGCGAGCTTTCGTCGAGCGTGATCGCGACAATGCTCTCCGCCCTGGCGGTCTTGGCCTCCGCCTGCATGCGCTGCATCGCGGTCTCGCGCGCATCGTAATTGGCCTGCGTGAAGTTCAGCAATTCGACGTTGCGACCGACGCTGCCCAGGCTCTGCATGATGCCGCGCCGCGCGATGTGATAGACGCAAGAGCCCATCACCATCTCCACCGGCCGCATGCGCGCCTGCAACAGCGTCCAGAATTCCTGCCCCGACAGGTGCGAGGTGAAGGGCTGGCCGTCATGCGCCTTGAAGCCGGCATTGCCGTGGGCGTGCACGACGCCCGTGCCGATGGCGACGAACTCGAGTATCTCCGGCTCGCCCAGCATGCGGTTGATCGACAGCTTGACGCCGATTACGCCGTCCGCGCCCATCGCGCGGGCCTCGGCGCGCATGCGCACCATCGCCTGTTCGCGCGCATTGTACATCGCCTGGCTGAGGACGGTCAGCTCCTGGTTCTGCGTGATCTTCGCGAACTGGAAACCGACATGGTACATGCAGCTGCCCAGGCACAGGCCGATCGGCTGGAACCCGGCCTTGTCGACCAGCACCATCTCGTTGATCGACAGCTCGGACGTGGTGATGGTGCCGCTATCGGCGGTCGCCTTCATGTCGTTCAGCCGCGCGATCGCGCTGGCCGGAAATCCGTATTCGCTCATGATCGGGCCTTATGTGTTGACCGACAGCACAAGCTGTGGATCGGGGATGACCGAGGCGTCCTGCTCGGTCGTGATCGGCTTGACTGCCGTGCCCACGGCAAAGAATTCGATAACGTGCGGCTGCCAGTTGTGCGATCCCTCGTGCAGGTCGACGCCGACCACGCCTTCCGCGCCCGCTGTCATCGCCTCGTTCTGCATCCGCTCCATCGCGATCTCGCGTGCGTCGTACAGCGCCTGGCTGAAGTTGGTCAGCTCGACATTGCGCCCGACCGTGCCCATCGATTTCATGAAGCCCTGATGCGCGACGTGGTAGACGCAACTGCCCATCACCATCTCCAGCGGCCGGTAGCCAGCCTGCAGCAGCGTCCAGAAATCCTGTCCCGATAGGTCCGAGGTAAAGGGCTGGCCGTTCGGTCCCTTGAAGCCGGTATGGCCGGTCGCATGCACGACGCCGGTGCCAATGGCGACGAATTCCAGTATGTGTGCGTCCCACTCCAGGCGCTTGACCGTCAGCTGCACGCCGACGATGCCGTCCGCGCCCATGCTGGCGGCCTCTTCGCGCATGCGGGTCATCGCCAGTTCGCGGGCGTGGTACATCGCCTGGCTGAGCACGTCCATTTCCTGGTTCTTGCCCCAGTTGGAATACTGGATGCCCAGGTGATAGATGCAGCTGCCGACGCACAGGCCGACCGGTTCGAACCCGGCCTTGCGCACCAGCAGGAATTCGTTGACCGAGAAGTCGGAGGTGAAGATGCCCCCGGCATGCCCCTGGCTGCGCAGGCCCTTCAGCCGCTCCAGCGCATGCTGCGGCAGGTCGTTGATCGCGTTCATACTAGCTCCTGTTCTTCACTGACGGGATACGTGTTGCGTGTGTGTTTCGCTGTCGGCAGCAGCGGCGAATCATCGTCGCGCATGTCGACGACCAGGCGCACCGCCGGGACCGGCAGGGATGACTCGCCACAATCGACCATGGTGCCGATGGCGATCTGGCGGCCGAGATAGTTCGGTTCGTTTCTCCCGCGGCCTTCGCGCTTCAGCAGCGAGCGGTAATGCGTGTGCGCCAGGATATGCGTGCCGGCGCCGTCCGAACCCTTGGCGAGCGCCGCCCATCCCTTGCGCTGCACCTCGGCCCAGAAGCCGCCAAGCTGGAGCAGCGGCTTGTTCCAGGTGATGCCCGATCCGTCGAGACGACGGTAGCCGCCGTTCAGCGACTTGAAATGCGCACCGATGGCAATGCCGGAAGGCACGATGCCGATCTGCAGCAGGCGTGCGAACTCCAGGGCGGGCACGTCGGCGATCAGCGGCGCCTTGCTCGGCGGCAGGCCATCGACGCGCACCGCAGTGCCGGTCGCGGAAAAATCCTGGCAGCTGCGGAAGCGGCGGCCCAGTGCGAAATCGGGAACCGGCTGCCGATGCAGTTTCACATCCACGACCGCATTCGCGCCCACGATTTTCGCCTCGGCCCTCAGGCGCGTCACTACAGTGCGCCAGCCCTTGTCATGATCGACGGTCCATAGATAGCGTCCCCGCATGCGGCAGGCCCCGGTCACCATGGCGACGGGACGGATGCCGTGACTGCGCGACAGCGACAGTTCGGCGGGCGTCATGGTCGAAATCCACGGCACCTTGCGGGTGGCCGAGTCTCGCAGACGCTTGCGCGTAACGGCGGCGGTTTCCTTCGATATGCCATATGATTTGCGGGCTCGGCTCATATCTCGCCGCTTTCCTCGTGCACCGGGCCGTCGTTGCGGCTGCGGTTGCTTTCCAGGAAGGGCGACTGGCCGTCGCGCATGTCGACCACGGCGCGTATCTCCAGCGGCATGTGGCGGTTGGTGCCGGTGTCGACCACCGTGCCCATGACGATGTGGCGGCCCAGGAATTGCGGCGGGCTGTTTTCCTGTTCCACGCGGATCAGCTGGCCGAAATTGGTGTGCGCCAGCACGCCGTTGCCCTGCCGCCTGGCATCGGCGGTCAGGTCGGACAGCGCGGTGCGGCGCACCCGTTCCCAGAAATTGCCCAGCTCGGTCAGCGGCTGGTTCCACCATGTGCCGGCGCCGGTAAACGTCGTCTGGACATAGCCGGTGCCGCCGACGGTGAAGCCGAGGCTGGCGTTCAGCCATTGATAATCCGCGCCGATGGCCAGCCCGACCGGGACGATGCCGGCTTCCAGCAGGCGGACGAATTCCAGCGCCGGCACGGTGGCGACGATGGGGTCGGGGCTGGCGTCGAGACCCTCGACGCGCACGGCGGTACCGACGACGGTGAAATCCATGCTGTTCTCGACCGGCATCTGGATGCGGCGCAGCTTGACGTCCACGATGGCGTTGGCCCCGACCAGAAGCGCCTCGTGCTTCATCCGGGCAATGGCGTTGCGCCAGCCGTCGGCATGGCCGCGGGTCCAAGAGAATCCGTAATGGAACCAGCACGTGCCCGATACGGTGGCGACCGGGCGGATACCGTGGCTGCGCGCCAGCATCAGCTCGGCCGGGGTCATGGTGGAAAGCCAGGGCACCTTGCCGGCGCGGGCTTCCTTCAGGCGTTCCTGGACGAAGGGCGGCAGTTCATTGTTACGAAGCGCGGTTTCCCAGGCCGCCGCGCGCTCGGGCGAGGAGGGACCGAAATCCTGTTGCTGACGGCCAGGATCCGAAGGGGCGGTAGGTCCGCTCTTGTTTTTACCGAACCAGGGCATGTGCCGCTCGTTGGGTTGAAGAAGCGTCCACCCTAGCCGTTATGCGCCGCACAGGGAAGCGTTATGACAGCAGGAAATCGTGCAAAACGGTCTGTGCGGATTCGGCGTGTCCCGCCAGGGTCGACAGGTCGCTGTTCAGCGCCCCCAGCCAGTCGGGCACCTGCATGTCCTCGGATTTCAGCTTGATGCCCCGGATGATCTGGGTCCGGTTCGCCGCCAGGCGGCCGCCGTTGAAAGCCAGCGTATAGGTATGCTGCCCCAGCTCGACGCTGACCTGATGCACGTGGCGGGTGGCGGACAGCAGCCCGTCGCGCCGCCGGTCGACCCGGACGTGGTCAGGAAACGCGCCCTCCATCCGGGTCGCGAAGCCTTCCATGAAGGCGCGGAAATCGCTCTGCCCGCGCCGCATCCATGCCGCGTTGATGTCGAACTGGTTTATCTCGGCCAAGGTGAAGTCTCCGCGTTAGAAGGTCGCTACAATCTTATGCTCGGAATCCGGTCGATGGCAAACCTGTCTGAATTCCTTTTGTAATTTATATGGGCGTCGGTTTAAACTGGATGGATTGTATCTATTCATAGTCTGCAGTGTCACATGTCGCTCCGATTTAATGACATAAACCCGCCCGCACCCACCGAGGAGTCGATCGCCCGCGATTACGCGGCCCTGAACGCGGCGCTCGACCGGGGCGACCGTGCGCAGGTGGTGAGGGACTGGGACCGGCAGGCGCGAGACTACGCAACCTGGAGTGCCGTGGTTTCGATCCACGCCAACCAGAACGTCAACGACCCGGCGGCTGAGGCGGCCGATCGCTATGCCGACAATCTGGGGCCGAAGCGCCAGGAACTCAGCGTCGACTTGACCAGACGCCTGCTGGCCGATCCCGATCGCAAGGGGTTGGAAACGCTGGTGGGCGCGCATGCCGTGCATCTGTGGCAGACCGGCATCGCCACCTTCGATCCCCTGATCAAGGACGATCTGGAGGAAGAATCGAAACTGACCCGGCGCTATCGCAAGCTTATCGCCGACGGCACGGTCACGCTCGACGGGAAAACGATGGGCCTGGGAGGCCTGTCGCCGCTGGGGCAAAGCCTCCATCGTGAAACCCGCCGTCGCGCCTCGAAGGCAATGTGGGGTTTTTACGAGGCGAACGGCGAGGAGCTGGGCGAGATATTCGACAAGCTGGTGCATGTCCGCGACGGCATGGCGACGAAGCTCGGGGAGACGGGTTATACGCCGCTGGCTTACCAGCTGAACGGCCGGATCGGGTTCGACGCCTCGGACGTCGCGCAATACCGCGAGCAGCTTGCGGCCCAGATCGTGCCGGTGGTCGGCCGCATCCTGGACAAGCGTCAGGCCGATTTCGGATGGGACCATGTCTATTCCTGGGACAGCAGAATGCGCGATCCCAAGGGAAATCCCAAACCTGTCGGCGGCCATGACGCGCTGATGGCGGCGGCCGGAACCATGTTCCGCGCCATGGACCCCAGGTTGTCGGAACTGTTCGAGGACATGACCGAGGGCGGATTCTTCGATCTGGAGGACAGGCCGGGCAAGGCCTATACGGCGTTCTGCACCACGTTTCCCAGCCTCGGCATGCCATATGTTTTCGGCGGCTTCGAGGGCGTCTATGCCGATATCAGCCAGGTGGTGCATGAATTCGGGCATGCATTCCAGAACTGGATGAGCCGAAACCAGCCGGTGATCGAATATTTGCAGCCCAGCAACGAGGCGGGCGAGATTCCGTCCAAGGGTCTGGAATACCTGACCTATGGCTTCATCGAACCGATGGTGGAAAAGGGCGCCGCCGACCGTTACCGCCGCGCGCACCTGACCAGCGCGATCTGCGCCATGCCCGACGTGCTGCTGGTCGATCACTTCCAGCACGAGGTCTACGCCAATCCCTCGGCAACCACCGCCGACCGCAACGAGATGTGGCGCGAGCTGGAAAAGAAATACCAGCCGCGCCTCGATTACGGCGACATGGATTACCCCGCCACCGGGGCGCGCTGGCAGACCTATCGCCACATCTTCGCGTCGCCCTTCTACAACATCGACTACAACATGGCCGAGGGCTGCGCGCTGCAACTGTTGGCAAGGTCGCGCGACGATTTCGCCGGCACGATGGAAACCTATGTCGACCTGTGCAAGCGCGGCGGCGAAAGGCCGTTCCTGGAGCTGATCAAGGACGCGGGCCTCGCCTCGCCGTTCGATCCCGATGCGATGACAGGAGTGCTGCAGTATGTCGAGACGGAGCTGGGACTTGCTACCGTATCCTCAGGCCCGCTAGGCGGATTGCTCAGGCCCGCATACGGTACGAGCGTCGGATTGAGACGCTAGCGGGATTGCATGTCCATCAATCGTAATCGTCGATAATCGCAAATCCACCTACCAGGGCGGCGCTCCCCAAAACGACTGCAAGAGCGGCGTAGCCTTTTTCCTGTCGCGGTGAAAAGCCATCCATCGTCTGGGCCTGCCCGTTCGCTGCCGCATTCTGACCGACATCCCACATTCCTATTCCCACCATATCCAGAGCGCCTCCTGCGGGAATAAGGGCAAATCCGAGAAGAAGCCGCAGGGCCGCGCCCGAAGCGTAATCACTCATTACCGGCTCCAATCAATATATAATAATGTGTTAATTCATACGGGAGGTCGCCAGCAATTGCAACCTAATCGCCAATATCATTACTGGTATCTAGCGATGATGAGCCGAGGAAAATCGAACTCCTGACCTCTGTGTGCGATTGCAGCGCTCTACCAATTTCTGACGGATGGGGCTGCAAAAGTGTTGGATACTTGTTGAGCCGCCACAAGGTGTAGCTGATACGATCATGCTATTGTTGGCATTGTGCATCGGGCGCCAGGTATTCGATGCTTCCACGACAACAAAATAGAGATTTACCATTGGCGGAGTGCTTATTCCAAATCGTTATTCCTGATGATAATTGGTCATCAGTGCCACACCCGCAAACGGCACCTTCGGGGATTTTGCCGTCAGGGCATGTGTTCATGCATTCGAATTGGCCGGAACCATGCAGCCAGCAGAGATATATTCATGGCAAAAGATAGAATTTTTTTCACGGAATTACCTATTGTTGATAATGGTGGAGCCGAGGAGAGTCGAACTCCTGACCTCTGCAGTGCGATTGCAGCGCTCTACCAACTGAGCTACGGCCCCGTTCCTGTGCCCCGTGACTATGCGGGAGGGCGGCGATTCCTGTCAAGCTTGCCAGCGGGCGCGAATCCTTCTAGTCCGAACCGGTGTCGACCTAAACGTAGGGGGTGCCATGCACGCCGTTTTCCTGGTCATAGACGAGGCGCTGAACCTCTATATGTGGTGCCTGATCATCATGGCGATCATGAGCTGGCTGCTGGCGTTCAATGTCCTCAACCGTGGCAATCCCACCGTCTACCGCATCTTCCAGTTCTTCGAACAGATCACCGAGCCGGTGTTGCGGCCGATCCGCCGCATGATCCCGCCCATCGGCGGGCTGGACGTGTCGCCGGTGGTCCTGATCCTGCTGATCCAGCTGCTGCATCACCTGATCTGGGACAATTTCCTGCTTCCCTATCCATGAGCGTTTCATGAGTGCCGACATCATCGACGGGCACGGCATCGCCGCCCGCATCAGGTCCGAACTGGCGCAGGCGATCGCCCACAGCAAGCATGCCCGTCCGCCGGGCCTTGCCGTGGTGCTGGTGGGCGATGATCCCGCCAGCCACGTCTATGTCCGCAACAAGCTGAAGGCATCGGCGGAGATCGGAGTCAAGAGCTTCGAGCATCGCCTGCCGGCCGAAACGCCCGAGGCCGAGCTGCTGGCGCTGGTGCATCGCCTGAATGCCGACGATGCGGTCGATGGCATACTTGTGCAGATGCCGCTGCCGAAGCACATCGACGAGCGCAAGGTGATCGAGGCGGTCGACCCGGACAAGGATGTCGACGGGTTCCACCCCGTCAATCTCGGCCGCATGGTCGCGGGCCTGCCGGGCTTCATCCCGTGCACGCCGCTGGGCTGCATGAAGCTGGTCAAGCACGCCCGCCACGACATCGCCGGGCTGAAGGCGCTGGTCATCGGGCGCTCGATCACCGTCGGCAAGCCGGCGGCGCTGCTGCTGGCGGCGGAAAACTGTACCGTGACCATCGCCCATTCCAAAACGCAGGACCTCGCCGCCGAAGTCGGCGCCGCCGATATCGTGGTCGCCGCCGTGGGCCGGGCGGAGATGGTGAAGGGCGCGTGGATCAAGCCGGGCGCGATCGTCATCGATGTCGGCATCAACCGCCGCGACGACGGCAGCCTGTGCGGCGATGTCGAATTCGCCGCCGCTATGGAACGCGCCTCCGCCGTCACGCCGGTACCGCGCGGCGTCGGGCCGATGACCATCGCCTATCTGCTGGCCAACACCTGGCGCAGCTTCGGCCACAGGAACGGCCTGCACCATCTTGACGCCTGAACCCGCTTCGATCGTCGTCTACACGGGTCTCGACCTGGTCGGCGACGGGCTGATGAAGCTGCCGTTCCTGCGCGCGCTGCGGCAGGCCTATCCGAACGCAACGATCACCTGGCTCGCCGGCAAGGGCCGCACCGTCTACGCCGGCATGCTGGCGCCGCTGGTCGCCGGGTTGATCGACGAGGTGATCGAGGATGCCGGCATCGGCACAAGCTGGCGCGAATTGCTCAAGCGCCCCCTGGCGGGCCGCCGTTTCGACCTGGTCATCGATACGCAGCGCCGCGTCAAGACGACGCTGATCCTGCGCCGCATCCGGCACGGTACGTTCGTCTCCGGGGCGGCGGATTTCCGTCTGTCGGATCGCAGGCCGCCCGGCGCTTATGCCAAGAAACGGCGCATGGTGGAGGCGTTGCTGGACCTGGTCGCGGCTGCCAGTGGGCAGCATGCCCGGCTCGATGTCGCGCTGATACTGGATACATCTTACAGGGAAGCGGCATCACGGGTGCTGCCGCAAGCCAGGTATGCCGGCTTCGCCCCCGGCGCGGGCGGCACTCACAAGCGCTGGCCGCTGGAGCGGTTCATCGCGCTTGCGGTGGCGCTGACCGCCGAGGGCTATACGCCTGTATTCCTGCTGGGGCCGGACGAGGCCGCATGGCGCGAAGGCCTCGCCCAATCCGTGCCGGGCGCGCTGTTTCCCCTGCAGACCGGCGGCGACGAACAGCTGAGGAAATCGCCGCTGTTCACAATCGCGGTCGCCGAGCGGCTGGCGCTGGCCGTCGCCAACGACAGCGGCACCGGCCACATGCTGGCCGCCGCCGATGTCAGGCTGGTGTCCCTGTTCGGGCCGACCGACCCTGCCAAGTTCGCCCCTTACGTAACCCGCGCCGCCATCGTGCGCGCACAGGATTTCGGCGGGGATGCGATGGAGGCGATTCCGGTCGAGGCGGTGCTGAAGGCTGCCTTATCCCAGTAATTGTCGTCCTCCCTTTCGCAGAGGATGACTGATCAGATCAGAAATCGCTGCAGCGCCCGCCCACTTCCCAATCGCCGTAGCGTGTCGGCTCGGGTCCGGCGGGGCCGCCGGTTTCGGGCACCGGCTTCTGTTCCGTCTTGTCCTTGGGCTTTTGCGGCCCGGTTTCCGTCTTGTCCTTATCCATCGTGGTAGAATGCCATTGTCCGGCTTGCCACGCCAGTGCGGGCGTGGTCCATATCGCCGCCAATGTCCATCGATCCTCACACGACCGCCCGCGCCGTCGCCCTCGGGCTGCTGCAGACCGTGCTCGACCGCCGTCAGCCCCTCGACATCGCGCTTGAGGCCAATGCGGCGATGGAGGCACTGGAGGCGCGCGACCGAGGCTTCGCCCGACTGCTGGTCGCGACCGTGCTGCGTCATCTCGGTACGCTGGATCATGCGATCGACGGGGCGCTGACCCAGCCCGACCTGCATCCGGCGGCGCGACATATATTGCGCCTGGCGCTGGCGCAGCTACGCTATCTCGGCACCCCGCCGCATGCCGCGATCTCCAGCGCGGTCGACCTGGCCGACGGCCACGCGCCCAGGCTCAAGGGGCTGGTCAACGCCATATTGCGGCGTCACGACACGCTGGTGTTCGACGAAAGCCCCGCCATCAACATGCCGCCCTGGCTTTGGCAGCGCTGGGAAGCGGCCTATGGCGATGCCGCCGCCGCGATCGTCGCCGCGTCGCTTGCCGAAGCGCCGCTGGATTTCACGGTCAAGGGCAACCCCGGCGACTGGGCCGCGCCTCTCGAAGCGCAGCTAATGCCGATGGGCACGCTGCGGCGGCAGGCGGGCGGCGGGGTCGAGATGCTGCCCGGCTTCGACCAGGGCGCATGGTGGGTCCAGGATCTGTCTGCCTCGCTGCCGGTCAAGCTGATGGGCGATCTTGCCGGCAAAATCGTGTTCGATCTCTGCGCCGCGCCCGGCGGCAAGACGGCCCGGCTCTGTGCCGCCGGCGCGACCGTGACCGCGCTCGATCGCTCCCGGCCGAGGCTAAAGCGGCTGCAGCAGAATCTTGATCGCCTGAAGCTGCAGGCGGAGGTCGTTGCGGCGGATGCGGCCAGCTGGCGGCCCGACCTCCTCGCCGATGCCATCCTGCTCGACGCGCCGTGCCTTGCCACCGGCACGATGCGCCGCCACCCCGACATTCCATGGCTGAAGACCGCCGCCGATCTCGAGTCGCTCGCGGCATTGCAGGCGCGCCTGCTCGACCACGCTGCCACCTTGCTGAAACCGGGCGGCATGCTGGTCTATTGCACCTGCTCCCTCGAGCCGGAAGAGGGAGGGGAGCAGGTCGAGGCCTTCCTGGCAAGGAACGGCAAGTTCGCCCGCCAGGCGATTTCGGCAGACGAGTTGCCGGGACTGGCGGATTTGCTGACACAAAAAGGGGATATTCGCGCCTTACCGATGCATTTGGCGGAGCATGGCGGCATGGACGGCTTCTTCGTGGCGCGGCTGGTCTATTCTGCTTGACGTTCCAAATAGTTCGGACTACTTAAGCGCCGATATAGAGACCCCCCTGCGAGGGAATAATCATGGACGAAAAGATTTCAGAAACTGCCAATTACGGCGAATTTCTTGAAGGTTTTATTTTTATAACCAGTACTCCAGATTATCACGGTCAATATCATGATCTTATCGAGGAGATCAGAGGAATGACTTACGAATATTTCGGATCCTTCGATGATACGGCCGACAATCGTCAGGTATTGGCGACAGCGCCCGACGCGCTGGCGCTTGTCTGCCCCAATCACGCTTTCAAGTATTTCCTGTTGCAGGCAACAAGCAACCTGACGGACGTTCTGCAGGCAAATTCCCCACAATCGACAAACAAGTCGATCGATGAAATCATACGCAAGCACGATGCTTCCGTCAGCGTGGTCGACAGGCTATTGCTGTCGTCCAAAGTATTAAATCCCGTAGCCACGCTCCTTGCCATGCGCAGGGCAGATCGAGACGCCCTCGAAGAACCCGCGGCCTAGTTTCGCTCACGCCCCTTGCCGCACCTCCCCCGGATTGCTACCACGGTGGTATGGAGGATAAGGCAACCGACAAAGAGCCTCTGGGCGGCACGGGCAAGCGAACCTCCAATCTGAAACGCGGGCTGACCGCGATCGCGTTTCGCAATCCGATCTACAATCTTTCGCTGAAAAGCCCGCCGCCGGTGGCCCTGCTGTCGGTGCCCAGCGATCCGTGGCCGGGCGATGCCGCCCGTGGCCGCGCGATCCTCGCCAACAGCTTCCCCTTCGGCGGCATGACGATCAACTCGGAAACGCCCCCCTGGCTGCCACCGGGCGCCAGCACGGAATTCCTGTCCTCGCTGCACGGCTTCGAATGGCTGCGCGACCTGCGCGCCGTCGGCGGCGACGCGGCGCGGCGTCAGGCCCGTCACCTGATCTCGGACTGGATGGGCCGCTTCGGCCTGTGGCAGGAGGATTCGTGGCGCGCCGACGTATTGGGAGCGCGGCTGGCCAGCTGGATCACCTTCCACGATTTCTTCTGCGCCAGCGCCGACGACCGCTACCGGCTGAAAGTGTTCGACAGCCTGGGCCGCCAGGCACGGCATCTGGCGCGGACGTTGCCGCGCACGACCGCCAACGAACGGGGCGGGGCCGAGCTGATCGCCGCGATCCGCGGCCTGATCCAGTCCGGCATCAGCCTGCCGGGCGGTGAGGCGCGGCGCGACCAGGGCCTGCGCCTGCTGGGCCGCGAGCTGCAACGCCAGATACTGGCCGATGGCTGCCATGCCTCGCGCAGCCCGGGTACGCACATGACCGTATTGCGCCACCTGATCGACATCCGCGCCGCCCTGCGCGTGGCGAAGTTCCGGGTGCCGGAATTCCTGCAGACTGCGATCGACCGCATGGCGCCGGCGCTGCGCTTCTTCCGTCACGGCGACGGCAGCCTGTCGCTGTTCAACGATACCCAGACCGGCGATTCGATCCTGGTCGACACGATACTGGCGCAGGCCGACGCCAAGGGCCGGCCCCTGCGTTCCGCACCGCATGCCGGGTTCGAGCGGCTGAGCCTCGGCCGCACCATCGTGATCGCCGATGTCGGCAAGCCGCCGCCGGCCGGGCTGGACCGCGACGCGCATGCCGGTACGCTGGCGCTGGAGATGAGTGTCGGGCGCGAGCGGCTGATCGTCAATTGCGGCAGCAGTCTGGAACCTGGTTTCTGGCGGCAGGCCCTGCGCGGCACGGCAGCGCACAGCACGCTGGTGCTCGAGGATATGAACTCGCTCGACCTGGTGGCCGAAGGCGGCATGGGCAGCCGCGCCATCGAGACCCATGTCGAACGCGTCGACACCGACGACGCGCAGCTGATCGAGGCCACGCATGACGGCTATCGCGTCGCCGCGGGCATGATGATCCGGCGCAAGCTGTATCTGACCGACAATGGCGACGAACTGCGCGGCGAGGACCGGTTGACCGGTGGCCCCAGCCATGCCTTCGTCATCCGCTTCCACCTTCACCCCTCCACGCAGTCGACGGCGGTGCAAAGCGGCAAGGCGGCGCTGTTGCGCTTGGGCGACGGCACCGGCTGGCGACTGCGTGTGTCCGGCGCCGAGCTGGGGATCGAGGCCAGCATTTATTGCGCCGACGGCGTTACCATCCAGAAATCGCAGCAGATAACCCTGACCGGCACGACCGAGGACGGCGAAACGCTGGTCAAATGGTCACTGAAGCGGGAGAAGAAGTAATTGACATCGGGGACTTAAAAGTTTACAAATGGTAAATACTGCCTTGGAGCACTCATGTCCCGATTTTATGCAAACGATCTGATCGATGCCGGCCGCAAGGCGCAGTCATATGTGACGGAGAACAGCAGCCTAACGTTTTCCGTGCAGCAATTTGCCTACACCGTACATATGACCCAGGCTATTTCCCACGCGTTCGATACGCAGGATAGCCGCAACGAGCTGTCGAATTTTCAGGATATCGTCAGCGAGGCAATTCCTGAAACACCCGGCGATCCAAAATTCGCGGCGGCTCAGGACTCGCTGGGTTTCGATCTCAAGATGGCCTTGAATGCAATCGACAGCATCATGGAATGCCTGCCGCCTGAGCCAGCGAAATTTACAACGTTCGCCACGTTCACCAACGATCTTCTGATCCAGTCCCTGCAGGAAGCGGTGGAAGGGGCGGAGCTTTCCGCCCACGGCGCCGTCAAGATGGCCATTGGCGGGACGCGTTCGATTAGCAGGCCTTCACCGGGACCTGAATACAGGCGCTGATCCCGAACCGGGAATTCTCTTGGCGTAGTCCCTCGTCAGCCGGCGTGGCCGATGTTAGATTATCGCCATGCCATACAATGCCCCCTTGCGCGACATGCGCTTTGCCATGCGGCTCGCCGGCCTCGATCACATCCAGGCGCTTGCCGGCGACGATGTTGTAACCGCCGATCTGGCCGACGCCGTCATGGAAGCCGCGGCACAGTTCGCGGGCGATGTCCTGGCGCCGCTGAACCAGATCGGCGACCGGCAGGGCGCGCGGCTGGAGGGCGATGTCGTTCATACCTCGCCCGGCTTCGCCAAAGCGTACCACGACTGGGCGGAGGCGGGCTGGAACGCGGTGCCGTTCGATCCCGGGCATGGCGGGCAGGGGCTGCCCTGGCTGCTGGCTTTTCCGATCCAGGAGATGTGGCAGGCGGCGAACATGTCGTTCGGCCTGTGCCCGCTGCTCAACCAGGGTGCGATCGAGGCGATCGCCCGTCACGGCTCGGAGCAGCAGAAGGCGCTCTATCTCGAAAAGCTGATCTCCGGCGCATGGACCGGCACGATGAACCTGACCGAGCCGCAGGCGGGCAGCGACCTTGCCGCCGTGCGCACGCGTGCCGTTCGTGACGGCGACCGGTTCCGGCTGTTCGGGCAGAAGATCTACATCACCTACGGCGAACACGATTTCACGCCCAACATCGTGCACATGGTGCTTGCGCGGGTCGATGGCGCCCCGCCGGGGGTGAAGGGCATATCGCTGTTCATCGCGCCCAAGTTCCTGCCTGATGAATCGGGTGAAGCGGGGGTACGCAACGACTTGCGCTGCGTCTCGCTCGAGCACAAGCTGGGCATCCACGCCAGCCCCACGGCGGTCATGGCCTATGGCGACAACGAAGGCGCGATCGCCTGGCTGGTGGGCGAAGAAAATCGCGGATTGGAATACATGTTCACGATGATGAACAACGCGCGGCTGTCGGTCGGGCTGCAGGGCGTCGCGATCGCCGAACGCGCCTACCAGCAGGCGCTGGGCTATGCCCGCGACCGCGTCCAGGGCAAGACGCTGCTGGGCAGTGCCGGCATCTTCGGCCATCCCGACGTGCGCCGCATGCTGCTGCACATGAAGGCTTCGATCGAGGCGGCGCGCGGGTTGACCTACATGGCGGCGGCGGCGCTGGACAGGGCGCGGCTATCGCCGGACGAGGGCGCGCGCAAGGCGGCGCAGGCGCGGGTCGAACTGCTGACGCCCATCGTCAAGGCCTGGGGCACCGATATCGGCTGCGAGGTCGCCGATCTGGGCGTGCAGATCCATGGCGGCATGGGCTTCGTCGAGGAAACCGGCGCGGCGCAGTATCTGCGCGACGCGCGCATCGCGCCGATCTACGAGGGCACCAACGGCATCCAGGCGGCCGACCTCGCCTTCCGCAAGACGGTGCGCGACCAAGGCGTGACGGCACAGATCTTCGTCGCCGAAATGCGCGCGACGGCGACGCAGGTCGCGGCGGCGGGTGACGATCTGAAACCGATCGGCACGGCGCTCGGCAAGGCGATAGACGTGCTGGACCCGGTGATCGACTGGATGGTGAGCCAGGGCACCAACGCGCCGGTGAAGGCCGCCAGCGGCGCCCATGCCTATCTGAAATTGTTCGGTCTGGTCGCCGGCGGCTATGTCATGGCGAAAGGCGCGCTGGCGGCCGCAAGCGAGGACGATGCGAATCTTGCTACGGCCAAACGCGCCACCGCCCGCTATTACGCCGAGGTGCTGCTGCCCCAAGCCGAGGCGCTTGCGGCGGCTGCGACCACGACTCATACTAGCCTGCTCGCCATGCCCGAAGACGGGTTCTAAGAAAGGATACGTCATCCCCGCGAAAGCGGGGATCTCCGGTGATCGGCGTCGGGAGATCCCGGCTCGAGGCCGGGATGACAGGATAAAGAACGTATTGGAAGGACTCTCATGCTGAAAAAAATCGTCCTGTGCTGCGCGTTTTTCCTGGCGGTTCCGGCCCATGCTCAGTCCATGGACATGAGCGCCCGGCCGACCGATACGCCGGCGACGCAGGATTTCAAATCCGGTATGACGGCGATGGATAGGGACATGGGCCATTACAGCGGCGATACCGACCGCGACTTCGTGGCCAACATGATCCCACACCATCAGGGTGCGGTCGCCATGGCGCGGACCGAGCTGAAATACGGCAGCGATCCCCAGCTGAAAAAATTGTCGCAGGACATCATCGCCGCCCAGGACAAGGAGATCGCCTACATGAAGGCGTGGCTTGCAAAGCATCCGGCGAAATAAGGATGCCGAATGCGATCCTGCTCCATGGTACAGACGGAAACGACAAGGATTATTTCTGGTTCGGGGATACGCAGAGCTATCTGACCCGGAGTGGCTACGATGTATGGTGGCCCGCGCTTCCCCGAACCGACAACCCCCGCCTGGACGAAACGATCTCATTTCTGGAAACCGGGTCCTCTCGAATTGCAGCGGATACGATCCTCATCGGACACTCGTCGGCGTGCCCGGTCATTTTGTCGCTCCTGCAACGCACGACGGTTTCGATAAAACAGGCAATTCTGGTTGCCGGTTTCTACAAGCCCCTCCCAAAGCTGGAAAGCTCGCGGCTGGTACTTCAGGACAGCTACGATTGGCCGCTCATAAGATCCCGGGCCGGCGAAATCATCCTGATCAATTCCGATGACGATCCCTGGGAATGTACGGTAGATGCCGCGGCCGAATGCGGCGATAATCTTTCCGCAATATCGATCACCCATCATGGGCAGGGACATATGGGGTCCCATACCTATAACCAACCGTACAGAGAGTTCGATCTTTTGAAACGTCTGATCAAATTTTAGATGGGCAGAATTTCCGACCCCTACAACGATCGTCTGGACAGCGGCAGCTTCCAGCCCGATCCGGCGCAGCAGGAGATTGTCGCGGCGCTGGACAGGGTGGCGCGCTCGCTCGACCAGCCGCGTCGGCGCTTCTCAAGGAAGCTCGCGCCACGCGGGTTGTATATTCACGGCGCGGTCGGGCGCGGCAAATCCATGCTGATGGATCTGTTCTTCGAGGCGGCTCCGGTTGTGGCCAAGCGCCGTGTGCATTTCAACGCCTTCATGCTCGATGTGCAGCGCCGCCTGAAGGAGGCGCGGGCGCAGCAGGAGAGCGATCCGCTGGCCCATGTCGCGGCGAAGCTGGCGCAGGAGACGCGGCTGCTCTGCTTCGACGAGTTCCAGGTCAAGGACGTGGCCGACGCCATGATCCTCGCCCGGTTGTTCACCGCGCTGCTGGATGCCGGCATGGTGGTGGTCGCCACCTCCAACGTCGCACCCAACGATTTGTACCAGGGCGGGCTACAGCGCGAATTGTTCATGCCGTTCATCTCCGTGCTGAAGGCCCGGCTGGATGTGATGCGGATCGGCGACGGCCTCGACCATCGCCTCGCCAGGCTGAGCGGCAGGCCGGTGTGGTTCCACCCGGACGATACCGACGCCGCAAGCGAGATCACGGCGCTGTTCGAGGATTTCGCCAACGGCGAATGGCCGATGCCCGAGGTGCTGGACATCTCCGGCCGGTCGCTGATCGTGCCGCAGGCCGCCGGGCGCATCGCGCGCTTCACCTTCGACCAGCTGTGCCGGCAGCCGCTGGCGGCGGCGGATTACCTGGCGCTGGCCAAACGGTTCACGGTGCTGGTCGTCGAGCATGTCCCGGTTTTCGACCCCGCTGCCCGCAACGAGGCCAGCCGGTTCATTTCGCTGATCGACCAGCTTTACGACAGGCGTGCCGGGCTGGTGGCCTCGGCCGCGACGACCCCGGATGGGCTGTATCCCGCCAACGGGCCCTACGGATTCGAATTCCGGCGCACCGTCAGCCGGCTGATGGAAATGCAGTCGGCGGACTATTTGGCGAAAATAATTAACGCCACACCCTAAACGCTTAGTAATATTTACACTCTTTTGGCGTCTGAATCGGTCGATGAGCGATTTGGGGCAATCATGAGCGATCTGTCGCTGCTGGTCATGGATGGCGAGATCGAGTCCGCGGTGCGCGGGCTGAAGACGCAGTACAAGCGCGGCCTGCCTGCCCTTGCGCCAACGACCGACGAACGTCCCCTGCGCGCGCTGGAAATGGTCAATCCGGAACTGGACCTGGGATCGATGCAGCATCCCGTGGTTCTGACCCTGATGGCCGCGCGCGATCCCTTCGTTTCCACCGCCCTCGCCGCCTCGTCCCGCCTGATGTGGGACGCCAACGACCGCGACATCATCGCGGGCCTCGCCGGCATGATCGGCCAGATCTCGCAGCACGAGGATGTCCGCACCACCGCCGACGTTGCCGCGCGCTACCGCTTCGACCCCGAATTCGTGCACGAGATCGGCAACATCGCCGTCCGCCGCGTGGGCGAGGAGCAGGACCGCGCCATGAACGCGCTGGGCGACCTTCTGACCTCGCTGCGCCAGCACCGCGAGGCGCCGCAGGATTTCGTCCTGCGCTTGCTCCGCCTCGGCTACGCCTGCAACCTGTCCAAGGATTCGTTCGAAAGGCTGATCATGTCGATGGTCCGCTCGCCCGACCTTGGCCCCAGGGTCAAGCAATCGATCATCGACAATCTTCACGTCCTGCCGCGTTATGTCCTGATCGCCATCGCGATGGAGGTCAGCCGCTATCCCGAACGCGATTTCGAGCATCTGAAGCGCGCCCTGGAAGCCGTGCTGATTTCCCCGCGAACCGGCTGGCTGAATGCTTGAGCGCATGTTCGGCAAGAAGCCCAACGTCGCGCAAGCCATAAAGAACGCCGACGCGCAGACGCGGGCCACGCTCGCTTCCCGCCTCGATGCCCCGGCCGACCTGCTGTTCGTCCTTGCCGCCGATCCGGTCGCCAGCGTCCGGCGCGAAGTCGCGGGCAATCCCTCCACGCCGCCCATCGTCGGCCCGGTCCTCGCGCGGGACGAGGATGTCGACGTGCGCTCCGTCCTGTTGCGCCGCCTGGTGCGGCTGCTGCCCGAACTGTCGCCCGAAAAACACGACGAGCTGTACCAGCTGACGGTCAGGGCGCTGGAAACCCTGGCGGTCGATCATGTCCAGGCGGTTCGCGAGGCGCTGGCCAATACGCTGAAGGATGTCGCCTTCGCGCCGGTGTCGGTCGTCAAATGCCTAGCCCAGGATATCGAACAGACGGTCGCCGAGCCGGTGCTGCAGTTATGCGCCTGCCTCAGCGACACCGACCTGCTGGAAATCATCGCGCGCCAGCCGCGCCCGTGGGCGCTGGCCGCCATCGCCGGCAGGGGACAGGTCAGCGCCAGCGTATCCAACGCCATCGTTGATACCGGCGACATCCGCGCGGGATCGATCCTGCTGGACAATGGCGGCGCGGTCATCGCCGAGGCGACGCTGGAACACATGGTGGAGCAGGCCGACCACGTGCCCGACTGGCAGGGCCGTCTCGCCAGCCGTCCGTTGCTGCCGCGCCTGCTGGCGTTGCGCCTGGCAGAGGTGGTCGACGGCACGGTGATGTCGGTGCTGGAGCGGCGCAAGGATTTCGACCCTGAAACCCGGGCCGAGGTGACGGCAGTCACCCGGCGGCGGCTCGATTATCTGGCGCAGATGGACGGCAAGACCCCGCCGCACGATGCCGCGGCGCGCCTGCAGGCCGCCGGCAGGCTGGGCGACGAGCTGATCATGGATGCGATATCGTGGAACGACCGCCCCTTCGTGGTCGCGGCGCTGGCGCTGCTGGTCAAGGCCAAGCCGCCGACGATCGAATCCATCCTGAATACGAAGAACGGCCGCGTGATCACCGCGCTGGCGTGGAAGGCCGGACTGTCGATGCGGGTGGCGATGCAGCTGCAAACAAGGATCGCCGGCGTCGATGGCCGCGACATCGTCAACGCCAAGGACGGCAACGCCTACCCGATGAGCGAGGACGACATGCTGTGGCAGCTGGAATTCGTCGGCGCGATCCCGCAGAAGAAGCGGACGGGGTAGAGGAAAGTGTCATTCCGGTGCGAAGCGCCGGAATCCATACGATCTTGCGACATCCCATGGATTGCGGATGCGCTGCGCGCATGACGGAATGACGATTACCCCTGTACGCCCATCGGCGTTCCGATCCCCGGCAGCGAGGCGTGGCTGAGGCGTACCGGTGGGGCGACCTTTTCCATTTCCGGTGTCTGTATCTGGCCGAACGCGCCGCAGGAGGCGCAGATCTCGCTCCAGCTGGCGACGACATGGCCGCAGGCGTGGCAGATCCAGCGCGTGTCGGCGCTGGGCAGGGCGCTGGCCTTTTCGTACCAGGTCACGGCGACGTTCAGATTGCCTTTTTCCTCCCGCTCCAGCCGCGCCAGCAGGGCGTAGGCCCGCGCGGCGGCGGGCGTTGCCAGCAACGTTTCCAGTTCCGCCCGCGCCTCGCTCCACAGCCGCGCATCGATGGCGGTGGTGGCGTAGGCCAGCATGGCGTCGGTATTTCCCGGGCGCGCTGTCTTCAGGCGTTCCATCCAGCGCGCGATCGCGGGATTGTCGCCGGTCGGCGCGATGTCGCGCCAGACCTGCACCAGCTCGGGATGCGTCGACAGGCCCCAGGCTTTTTCGACGACGCGTTCGGCGGATTTAAGCCGTTCGCTGCCATGCAGCAACCGCGCCGCAAGGGTAGCGGCGGGGATAAAGCCGGCGTCGTGTTCCAGCGCCTTTTCGGCAAGGCTCAGCGCCTCCCTGGGCGTATTCTCGCGTTCTGCCTTCTGGGCCAGCGCTGTCAGAAGCGTCGCCTGCCGCCGTATCGCCTCGCTACCGGTTATAAGCTTCGCCTTGATCGCCTGGTCCAGCGTTGCGCGCGCCTCCAGCAGATCGCCGGCCCTGACGGCCAGGTCGACCAGCAGCGCCATCAGCCATGGGCTCTTCGGCATCACCGGGCGGGCCTGGCGGGCGCGGCTATAGGCGCGGGTCCAGTCCCCGCGGGCCAGCGCCACCTCGATCAGGCCGCGATGACCGATCACGCGGGTATCGTCGCGGCCCAGCAGTAGTTCGAACTGCGTTTCGGCGGCATCGGTCTCGCCGCTCAGGATAAGGGCCTCGGCGTTCAGCAGGTGGCTCAGCACCGGATCGACGATCGTCGCCTCCGTCTGCCGCGCCATGCGCTTGGCCGATGCCGCATCGCCGCTGGCGACCGCCGCCAGGCCGCTGGTCAGCGCCTTGCGCCCCTTGCGGTCGGTCTGGGCTTCCTTGCGTTTCGCCCAGCGTTGCGGGATGCGCGCCAGGTCGCGGAAAATACGACCGCCGACGATGATCGCGCCGAACACCACCAGCACGATCACGGCCAGCGCCCCGACCGAGGTTTCGATCAGATAGTTTTCCCAATGAATCGAGACCTTGCCCGGATGATCCGACAGCCAGACAGCCGCGATCATCAGCACGAACAGGCGGATGCCCAGCCAGGCGAAGCGGATCATGGTTTGGCAGCCTGACCGGTAGGGGCCTGGCCGGTAACAGAACCTGGGGTCGCCTGAAACGCGCTCAGGCGCTTGAGCGACAGTTCGGACAGTTCCGCCAGCGCGCCATCGACCGCCAGGCGCTGCTGCGCGGAGTCGATCCAGGACGAGGCGACATCCTTGGGCAAGCCGTCCAACCCCTGCAGAGCCGAGACCGCGCCGTTCAGATCGCCTTCCTCCAGCCGAGATTCGGCGCGAGCGACCAACGATTCGGCCGAATTCGAACTGGCGGCCTTGGCAGGTCCGATCTTGCGTACCGACACCACCGACCCTAGCCGGTAGAGCGCCTGGCGCATCCACGACTTGCCGCTGCCGACGACGTTGCTGCGCACGATCTCCGACGCCTGGTCGGAAAACTCGACCCGCAGATCGTTCAGTGTCGGTGCGCCGCTGGAATAATTGGCCAGCACGTCCAGCTGCCGGCCGACATCCGCGTCGTCATGCGCCAGCGCCCGCGCGGCGGCCACCTCGGTGTCGAACGGCTCGGAGGTCGAGGCTGCCTCCCGCAGCTGATCGATCGCCAGCAGGATCGCGAATTGCCGTGCGTTCTCCGACCGTTTCTGGTTCAGCGCGGTATCGATGTCGGCCATGTGGGTGCGCATGGTTTCCATCGATTGCGAAAGGCCCTGCACGCTACCCTGCAGGGTGGCGATCGTCTGTTGCAGGCCGCTGACCGTCTGCCCGAGGGCGTCGCGGTTGCCGCTGGCGGATTGGAGATCCTCGACCTTCTGCGACAGGCTGGAAACCTTGCCGACCTGGGCGCCCAAGTCGGTGATGCGCTGTTGCAGGTCGATGACGGCGGCCGGGGCGGCTTCCCCCGCGACGCCGGCATGCGGCTGATGTTCCAGTGCGGCCAGCCGCGCCTCGAAGGTCGAGGGCGCGCCCATCGTCTGTTCGATCATGTTGATCCGGTGCGACAGGTCGCCGGTCTTCTGCTTGACGATGTAGAGGCCGATGAAAACCAGGATCAGCGCCACGGTGACGAAGATCCCGCCGGATACGGCGAACAGCACGCCGGCACCGGCGAAAGGGTTCACGTAAGGAACTTCGACCGCGCCATCGGCGATCGGCTGCTCGGCGGCGGCGAGGTCGATGCCCTCCATAGAGATGTTGTGCTTCTCCGCCGCGTCCACGATATCGCTGTGGCGCGAGGCGGGGATGGCGCTGCGCTTCTTCCAGCCCTGCACGGTGGTCACGGGAATATCCAGCTTGGCCGCCATCGGGCGTATGCCGCCGAAGCGCTCGATCAGACGGTCGACGGCGGTATTGCCGTCGCCATTCGGCTTCTCGTCGATCTCGGCCATTACGAAAAATCCTTAGACAAAGAAGCGATCAGGGAGTCCACCGTAGGCTGTGCGGCAATGGCGATACTGCGCCAGGGCAGGGAATTCAGGGGTTCGGCCGTACGTGCGCTGAGGCATACAAGGCCGGTGCCGGCGATCCAGCCCTTCTGCTCCATATCGTCAATCGCCATAGCAAGCGCCTCCGCCGTCCGCCGCGAAAGCAGCAGTATCCAACCGATATACCCTGTATTCAATAGAGCGATTATGTTTTTTTCGAGGGGAAGAGCACGGGCATCGTACACAGGTACGCGCATGATCCTGGGCCCGGCCCCGCCCAGCAGGGTCGCTGGATCGGCGCTGATATGCATCCCGCTGGGATAAAGCAGGGTAAGGGCGCGATATTCATCCGACTCCGCCAGGACTTTTACGGCGTCATGGACGGTCGGGCCCACGCAGCGCACGTCACTGAAACCGGCTCCCATGGCTTCCGCGCGCGTGATTTCCCCAACCGTCAGTACAGGTGTACGCCTGTCAACCAAGTTCACGATCGGGCGTACGGCCGCAGTGCTGGTCAGCAGTACCGCTTCAAAAGGATCGCCCGGCAGGGTGAAGGGAATGGGAACAATTTCCAGCAACGGGTTGATTACCGGCTGGTAGCCAAGTCCGGTTACCGCCTGTGCCAGCGCATCGGAGGCCTCGGCAGGCCTGGTGATCAGAACGCCCTGCCTTGTACCCGTTTCAGGCGGCGGCAAAGAAATCGGCCGGCAGTTCGGCTTTCAGCTCGCGACCGACCGCCGTGGCGATTTCGGCGATCCGGTCCACTGGACCAGCCAGATGCCGGCGATGGATGTGCGACCCGTCGAGCTGCGCCGCT